>CAWKAJ010000003.1:0-396527 GCA_963847595.1 uncultured Chloroflexia bacterium | reverse complement strand
GGGAGGCGTAGTTCTGAGATGGTAAACCAAGATCAGAGTGCAGGAATACTGGCTCCGTATCGAGTACTCGATTTGACGGATGAAAATGGGCTTCTGTGCGGTAAATTGCTTGGTGACCTGGGCGCTGAGGTCATCAAAGTGGAGAAGCCGGGTGGCGACCCGAGCCGACTGAGGGGCCCTTTCTACCACGATGAGGTCGATCCCGAAAAAAGCCTTTTCTGGTGGGCTTTCAATACCAGCAAAAAGAGCGTAACGCTCGATTTGTCGACGGTCAAGGGCCGGAACGTATTCAAGAGAATGGCAAAGGTGTCAGACTTCGTTGTCGAGTCCTTCTCACCAGGATACATGGATAAGCTCGGCCTAGGGTACGCTGCGCTGGAGGAGATAAACCCCAGCATCATCATGGTCTCAATCACTCCCTTTGGACAGACAGGACCATATCGTGACTATAAGTCCTCCGATATCGTTACCTGGGCTATGGGCGGTGAAATGTACGTGTCAGGCCATGCTGACAGCGCTCCGGTCAGAATGAGCCACCATTCTCAGTCATCCCTGAATGCTTCGGTCGATGCCGCGGTAGGAGCCTTAATCGCCCTCCATAACCGTAGACTAACGGGGGCGGGACAACATGTGGACACCTCAATTCAGGAATCGGTGCACAACAGTACGTATATCGTCACACCTGAATGGGATATGCGTAGAGGCATCAGAGGGAGGGGATCACAACACCAAAAACACCTCCGGTCGCGGACGCTCTGGAGATGCAAGGATGGCTATGTGATATTCATCTACTGGTTTGGGCTGCAGGGCTCCTGGAACCTGCCCTTGATCAAGTGGATGGAAGAAGAGAAAGCGAGCGACCCCTTCCTGAGCTCATTTGAATGGACAGTTGACCCAATTAAAGTGAATCAGGAGGCCGTTGACCGATTCGAAGAGCCGATTGCGAAGTTCTTTCTGGCTCGCACCAAGTCCGAACTGCTTCAAGGTGCATTGAGACACCGGGCGAGGCTGTATCACGTGGCCACTGCCAAGGATATTGTCGAAAGTGTCCAGCTTGCAGCAAGGAAGTTCTGGGTTGAAATAGAGCATACTGAAGTGGGGGCTGTTGTCAAATACCCCGGCCTTTTCTTCAGGAGCTCCGAATCCACTCCTAACATATCGCTCCGTGCCCCGCTGGTCGGCGAGCATAATTCGGAAGTTTTCGAGAAATTAGGGAGTTCGGCAGGGACACCCTCTTCGCTGGAACCGCGCAAGAGTCAGCCGGAAACAGCACAGCCAAATCCTGCCCGAAACCCGTTACAGGGAGTCAAGGTCCTTGATTTCTCCTGGCTCATCGCGGGCCCGCTTACTACCAAGCCTCTGTCGGATTACGGCGCGACGGTAATAAAAGTGGAGGGCAGAAGCAGGGCCGACCCTATCCGTTCATCCACGCCGCCATACAAAGATGATATTCCGGGGATGAATCGCAGCGGGATATTCAACCAGTACAATACCGGCAAACTCAGCATCGCTCTCAACCTCTCCAAGCCGAAAGGCATCGCCGTGGCCAAGAGACTTGCGGCATGGGCTGATATAGTAGTGGAGAACTTCGCAGGCGGGGTAATGCAGAGAATGGGACTGGGTTACGAGGAACTAAGGAAAGTCAACCCCGGAGTGATCATGTTAAGCTCTTGCATGCAGGGGCAAACCGGGCCTTATGCAAATCACCCGGGCACAGGGTTCCATCTGACAGCTCTTTCAGGGATGAACCAGATCACAGGGTGGCCGGACCGTGAACCGATTGGCCCCGACGGACCCTATACAGACTACATAGCCCCACGTTTCAGCACGCTGGCCATCCTGGCAGCCCTTGAATATCGACAGCAAACCGGCAAGGGACGGTATATCGACATCTCGCAGTATGAGAGCGGGGCGCAATTCATGGCGCCTCTGGTCCTTGACTATCTCCTGAACAAGCGGGAGGCCGGCAGAATGGGGAATCATTCTCTAGACGCTGTGCCTCACAACGCATATCGATGCCTGGGGAATGACAGATGGTGCGCCATCTGCGTGTCAACCGACGACGAATGGGCGAGATTCTGTAATGTTGTCGGTAATCCGGACTGGAGTCGGGATGAGCGATTTGCCAGTTTCTCTGCGAGGAAGAACAACGAGGATGAGCTGGATAAATGGATTGAACAATGGACAATCAGCCGGACGGCCGAAGACGTGATGACGTCAATGCAAGCAGCTGGAGTGGCAGCAGGAGTACTGCAAACAGGTGAGGATCTGATGGAGCATGACCCTCAATTGAAGTACCGAGGCTTCTTCTCAGAATTAGACCACCCGGAGGCAGGCAAGTACCGTGCGCCTCGCCCGGCTTTTGTCCTGTCGAAAACGCCATGTGAGCTTAAACGCGCTCCTTTGCTGGGAGAGCACAACGAGTATGTTTTGAAGGAGATCCTCAACATGTCGGATGAGGAGATAGCAGGATTGGTTATCGAAGAAGTTATCGAGGTCGAGTAGTCTTGGCCCAGGCCAGAGACCGCCCATGTCTCGGGCATTGAAAGATGGAAAGGAGTGTTCCAAGTATAATGCCTGCCAAAGAATGGACCCGGAAGTTCGTCACGAAAGACAATGCCCTTCACATTGATCCCAACTCCAAGTCCGGGGCGTGGGAATGGTGGTATTTTGATGCCGACTTCGACAATGGGTATTCAGTTGCTGGGACATACAACTGCGGAAGCCCACGTCCACCAGCCAACTCAGAGGTGCGGTACATAGAGAATTCGATATACGACCCACAAGGTCACAAAAGGCTGGTCCGGAAGCGCTATCCAAAAGAGCAATGTCATTTCTCATCCGAGACCTGCGATGTCGCTATCGGCCCGAACTCTATCAGAGGAGAACACCCCGTATACCGTTTCTATATGTCAGAGGGCGACCAGGGCTTCGACCTGACTTATGAGGGACAGGTCGAGGGATATATTCAGCCCCTGGATGGGCCGCCCATGGATCCCGCAGTTCCAGAGACCATCTTCGGCCCGGGAGCCATTCCGAAGTGGACCCTCCCCATGAGTCGGGCCAAAGTCACCGGCACACTGAGGTGGGAGGGCAAGACCATGAATGTGGTTGGCGAAGGTTACCAAGACCATAATTGGGAGGACTTTCCGCTTGGTCACGGCACAATGGTCGGGGAGACTATGTGGGGATGGCTTCATGTCGGGGAATGGACTTTCAATTGGACCGGCGGAAGGACGCTGCGAAGAGATGGCGACAAAGGAACCGGTCGGATTCTGTGTTACAAGGAACAGAAGCTGGTAGCCATCAGTTACAAGGGCGGTGGCATGGGGTTCAACTACACCACTGAAGGCACGGTCAATGGGCTCATGCGACCGAGGAATATCCGCATAACCTACAATGAGCCAGGGCTAGTGGAGGGACATATCGATTTGACAGTGACCCAATTGCTTGAGTGCTGGGACCTGCACGCTCGCTACAGACCATTCCAGAAATGGTATGCCGAGACGTTTTTCGGTCGGCCTGCGTATTTCAGGTACCGGTTTGACTATGACGCGGACATAACAGTACTTGGAGAAAGAGTGACGGGCAAAGGCAGAGGTCGCATGGAACATCACAGGCCTTGAGGACATAGCATACTGAGTATCCTGCCGCCATGATTATTCGTTGAAGGAGAGCTCGAGAATGTCTGCCGAAGAGAATACCGCACAGATGGTTGATCAGGTAGTGTACGTTATGACAGCGGCGCGTGAGCATTTTGCCGACTCATTAGAGACCTTTGCCCGGGGCATGAAGGATATGGACAATCTCTTTTCCCCGGAAGGTAAACACAGAATAGAGCAGTTGTTTTCCGAGGCCTTCAATACTTACGCTATTGCTGAGGTGACTGCGATATTGTGCTACCTTATTCACAAAGAATCGGACCATTCTGATATGTTGAAGCGGACCATACCGGAGTTCCTCGACCTCTACGAGAAGCGGATGGCACAGGTACCTGAAAGCCTGTCAAAAAAGACACAGGATCTGCCACGGCTGGCTGAAAACGTATTGGATTCCGGGACGAACAAGGACACGCTGACCTTGGCTCTATTAAAGGATCTGTCGAAGACGACCGGGGCCAACCACTTGAGGGCATCATTTGATGCGGCGCTCTTGAATTTCCTGGGGGAATAACCTTCGATAGATTCAGATTGAACGCATGATGATACGTTGCCAAGAGGAAACGATCAAACGGAAAGGAGGTGAATCTCAGCAATTAGTTCACGGTCGTATCTACCTACTGCTCCACCATAGTGAGAGAACTGCCTGCCGATTCCTCGATTTTCAGTCTCGGAAAAGGGATGGTGAGGGGCTTGACAGATGGTTGATAATGTGCCATATTTTTAGTATAATCTGACTTGTAAGCAATATCTCGTGCCCATGCCGAGTGTATTGCGGAATGGTATGTAAAAGAGGAGGAGTCACAAATGAAAAGAGCTCTGGTATTTGTCCTGCTTCTGGCAATAATCCTCACTCCGTTGCTTGCTTCATGCAGCGGGAAGGTCACAACGACCCCAACTCCTACACAACAATCAACAACTACAGCCAAGACAGTGGATTTCGGTCTCGTCACCTTCATGAGCGGGCCCGCGGCTCCCTGGGGTATCGGTATGAGCCGGCTCATACAATTGTGGATAGACCAGAACACTGCCGCCGGCGGATTCACGGTCCAGGGACAGAGATACAACTGGAAATTGGATATCGTTGACGATCAGTACGACCCCGCCCAGGCAGTGACCCAGCTCAATTACCTGGTAAGCGAGAAAAACGTTAAGTTCGTGGGCGTGGTTGCAGCGTCTTGTGCGGCGGCCACTGCTCCCATCATCAATCAAGATGGCCTTTTGGATATATCCGGCGCGACGGCAGACCCGACAATCTTCGGGCCGTCTAACCCCAATTCTTTCGTCATGGCAGTGTTGCCCCCGCAACAGGCATACACTCAGTGGTTCAACTGGTTTGCGGCCAACAAAGGTGTAAAGAGCGTAGCATCCATTGATCCAAACGATATAGCCGGGACACAATGCCTAGATGGCGCCGTCGCTGCCGCCAACGCCACCAGCGTTAAAATGGTTGATACGGAAACCTACCAAGCGGGCGGGGTCACCACAGATTTCGTCCCCATTCTCACGAAGGTCCTCGCGACCAAGCCCGACATGATCGACCTGGGTACCTCGGCACTCTCTGATGCCGCCGTGATCGTGAAGCAAGCAAGGCAGCTGGGCTTCAACGGTCCAATGCTGCTCTGGGAAGCAGATGGCAAGGATGTTAGCGGTATTACCGGCGACGCTTATGCCCAGAACACGTATAGCCAGGGCACTTCGTCGGAGGATGTCCAGCTGGCTCCCTTCGCGCAGGACATCCGCATGCAATACATCTCGCAGTACGGCGCGGAACCGGTGGCACTGTGGATTTACGTCGACATGATGATTGCCCTCACGCAGGCGATCCAGAATGCCAACAGCCTGGCGGTGCCGGACGTTATCAACGCTCTGGAAAACGTCTCATTTACCGCTTGCGACAATAGCACGTGGACCTGTAGCGGGGCGTCAATCTTCGGAGGACTGAAGCGACACCTGGGCGCCACCGCTGTTCTCAGCCAGTACAAAGATGGCATCTACTCTTACATCATGACGGCCGAAGCCCCGCCAGGTTACTAGCTCAAATCTGCGGTATGCAGACATACTGATAAGAAATATGGAGCCCGCCGGGAGGCGGGCTCCATATTTGTGTGGCGATCCTTGTCGGCTAAATCCCTGTGTGATGCTCGGCGCCCGCCCGGCCGTGCCGGACAATATCCTGTGAGAAGCGGCCTTAGTTATGGATTTCAGATTCACTGCTGACCAGGATGCATTCAGGAAGGTTAATATTCCCACCACCAATAACGTAGCCAAAGTTCAGAAAAACGGGAAAGGATGACATGTTGCAAATTATACTGGCTTGAGCTAAACTGGCTTAAGCCTGGCGCGGCTCCACCCACCGGGGGTGTTCGATTTGGCCGTGACGGTGTCCGCGTTGGAGCGAAACCGGTGTCCGATTTCACCGAAATCCGCAATAGTATCTTTAGTTTATCTTAATAATTTCTTCATCATAGCAATTTAATTTTTTATAACAGGGGTTACAGAATAGTGAAGCATTATTAAGGAGGGCACATGGCAACTGAAGTAATCATGCCCAAGCTTGGCCTTACCATGCAAGATGGAAAAATAATTAAATGGCTGAAAAAAGAAGGGGATACAGTTAAACTGGGAGACCTCCTTTATGAACTTGAAACCGAAAAAATAACCTATCAGGTGGAGGCGAATGCGGCTGGTATACTGGGTAAGATAACTGTTCCTGAAGGCGAGACAGTGCCGGTTGGTACGGTCGTTGGATATATTATTCAGCCTGGTGAAACCCTCGATGAGAGCATACTGGCTAAGGCGCCTGCAGTTGAAGCCGCGCCATCTGAGGAGGTATCGAAACAGCCGGAGTGGGAGTTGCCTGAGCAGCCAGGTGAAGAAGCAAAGGTCAAGGCATCTCCTCTGGCACGGAGGGTCGCCCGCGAAAAAGGTATCGACATTTCCAGAGTTGTCGGGACCGGACCTAGCGGTAGAATTATCCGGGAAGATGTAGAACAGGCAGCAGAAAAAGGAACTGGAGCGGCAGCAGTCGGAGGAGATGCACTAGAAAGTAGAGAGGCAGAGGACAAACTGGTCCCACTAACAGGCATGCGGGCCACTATTGCCCGCCGCATGTCTCAGGCTTTTCACGATATCCCGCATTTCTGGCAGACGGTAGAGGCCGATACCACCGAATTGTCCAAAGCCCGGGCGCAGTTGATTTCGAAAATTGAAGAGGAAACGAGAGAACGGCTCAGTCTCAGCGACTTGATGGTCAAGGCAGTGGCTCGAGCCCTCAGGGAAAACCCACATATAAATGCTAATTTTACTAAAGAGGGCATTCTACTGCGCGCCCATGTGAATGTTGGGCTAGCAGTGGCAGTAGAAAGGGGACTTATTGTACCTGTAATCCGTAATGCTGATCGTAGAGACCTCGCAGATTTCGTTCGCTGCCGGGCCGAACTGGTAAACAAAGCCCGGAACGGAAAACTGCTCCCCGACGATATCTCAGGTGGCACGTTTACCTTCACGAACCTGGGCATGTTCGGCATTGACAGCGGAGACTCGATAATCAATCCACCGGAGGTCGCCATACTTTTTGTTGGCAGGATTATCGAGAAACCAGTGGTGATGAATGGGGAGATAGTGCCCCGACCGATGATCAGCATGACTCTGGGGATAGACCACCGCGCTCTCGATGGGGTAATGGGTGCCAGGTTCTTGACCAGGGTGAAGGACCTGATAGAAAGCCCTTTTGTTTATTTCTGGGAGGCATAAATCTCTATAAAAGCTAAAGAACTGCGTTAATTTGGAGGCGAAATGGCTGAACAGGGAAAGAAGATCACGGTAATCGGTGGAGGAGTTGGCGGGTATGTGGCAGCGATCAGGACCGCACAGCTGGGCGCACGCGTTACATTAATTGAAAAAGACATGCTCGGTGGCACATGCGTGAACAGGGGGTGCATACCTACCAAGGCACTGTTGCGGTCTGCAGAAGTCATGACCAGCATAGCTACCGCCTCCGAGTATGGTATACAGGCGAGTGATGTTTCCCTCGATTATGCCAGGGTAGCTGAAAGAAAGGATGCGGTAGTCAAGCAGTTGCGCAATGGTGTGGCATCCCTGATGAGAAAGAACAATATCAAGGTAATTACCGGGACAGCGGAACTTCAGGAGCCAAAGCGGGTCCGGATCGCTGAAACGGGAGAAACTATTGAGGCGGATGCGCTCATAATCGCTACCGGCTCGAGAGCATGTAATTTAGATATCCCGGGAATCGATCATGCAGGCGTGCTGACCAGTGACGAATTTCTGGCCATGAATACTCTTCCCAAAAGTGCACTGGTGCTGGGGGGCGGTGTAGTGGGACTGGAGTATGCACAGATATTACACGGGATGGGTGTTGAAGTAACGGTTGTGGAAATGACGCCACAGCTGCTGCCCCGCGAAGACGAAGAGATGGCAGCTGCTATAAAGGAAATTTTGATTAACCGGGGCATGGAAGTGATTACCGATGCCTGTGTTGATCGAGTGGAAGCCAGGGGTAAAAGTAAAAAAAAGAACGTCCAGATCACTACAAAAGATGGCCAATTAAAGAAGGCCGTTGATAGTATCGTTATCGCCGCAGGAAGAGAGCCCGATACGGGTGGCCTGGCATTACAGGAAATCGGCATAGACATAGCAGGTAGTGGAATACGGGTAAATGCAAGCATGGAGACTACCGTTCCGGGTATATATGCAGTGGGCGATGTCACCGGCGGATTTATGCTGGCTCACGTTGCCATGAAGGAGGGCGCCTGCGCTGCTGAAAATGCCATGGGGATGGACACGCGTATGAACTATAGGGCCATACCCCGGTGTATCTACACATCGCCGGAGATGGCAGCGGTAGGTATTTCGGAAAGGAAGGCCAGGGAAAGATATGGCGATATCCAGGTGGGGCGTTTTCCCTTTATGGCCAACGGAAGGGCAGTAACCTATGGAGATACAGCCGGTATGGTAAAGGTTATCGCCGAACGGAAGTATGGTGAGATACTGGGGGTACATATACTGGGGCTTCAGGCCACGGAACTGATAATGGAGGTGGTGCTGGCTATCCAGGCGGAAGCAACAATCGATGACATCGCGACGGCAATTCATCCCCATCCAACCCTGTCTGAAGCGATAATGGAAGCTTCGCTGCGGGCCCAAAACAGGAGTATCCATATCTAAGGTTGCTGTTTATGACAATAACTTCAACTCACCAGAGGGTTACCTGTAGCGTGTACAAGTACGACGCAGCCGATTATAGAGAACTGGCTGCCCTACAGGAAGAACTGAGGGAAGGTATCATCTCTAGAGGAGAAAGAGATTGCTTATTGTTTGTTCAGCATCTCCCGGTAATCACTGTGGGCGCATCGGGGAGTACGCAGGATATCCTGGTCACCGACGCTTTCCTGAAAGAAAAGAGGATTGATGTAGTTCGCACCGATCGTGGTGGCAAGATCACCTATCATGGCCCGGGGCAACTGGTTGTATACCCCATTTTCGATTTGCGTCGGAGGGATAGAGATGTGCACCTTTTTGTGCGCAGATTGGAAGAAGTTGTCATCCGGGTTCTGCACGACTATGGGATTTCAGCTTTACGAAAACAGGGATACCCAGGGGTATGGGTCGGCGAGGCAAAAATCTGCAGCGTTGGTGTTGGAATGAAGAGGTGGGTAACCAAGCATGGCCTGGCGCTCAATGTAACTGCTGACCTTGTTCCATTCTCGTATATTAATCCCTGTGGTACACAAAGGGATGTTACCTCCATAGAGAAGTTGCTAAGTAAGGAAATCTCCATGGGAGAGGTAATGAATGCCATGGTACGCCATTTCAGCGACGTGTTCGATTTAAATATTACATTAAAAGCGACTTGACCCATATCATGAATACCAGAGTGGGGAAACACCCTGAGTGGTTAAGAATACCGGCGCCCGACGTAGCGAGCCTTGAGAGGATGAAGGGGCTGCTCGATGGCCTTAACCTTCATACCGTTTGTGAGGAAGCGTGCTGTCCCAATCAGGGCTATTGTTTCTCAAAAGGTACAGCCACGTTTCTGATAATGGGTGATATATGTACCCGAAACTGCAGATTCTGTGCCATAACAACAGGACAGCCGGTTCCTCTGGACAGCCGGGAGCCTCAGAATATCGCTCAAGCGGTATATTTATTGAAGCTAAAACATGCTGTGATTACCTCTGTCACCAGGGATGATCTTCCTGACGGGGGTGCTCAACATTACGCGGATACAATAGGTGCTATTAGATCATTAGGCACTGACGTCAAAATTGAGGTATTAGTGCCCGATTACAATGGTTCGGTGGAATCTTTGGAGACCGTTATTGCTGCTGAACCGGACGTGATTAACCATAACCTTGAAACCGTACCATCGCTGTACTCCAAGGTTAGACCACAGGCTGAGTATAACAGGTCGTTGAAATTGTTGCAGCATGTCAAACAGGTAAACAGCAAAATAGTAACCAAGTCCGGGCTGATGTTGGGACTAGGAGAAGACAAAGCCGAAGTCTTATGCGTAATGGAAGATCTGAGACATGTACATTGTGACTCAATTACTATCGGGCAATACTTACCACCTTCGCCGTCTCACTATCAGCTTAACAGATATGTTGAGCCACCCGAGTTCGACGAGTATCGCCTTATAGCAGAGAAACTAGGTTTCCCAGTAGTTGCCGCTGGCCCTTTGGTGCGTAGTTCCTACGATGCTTCTGTATATTACCAGCTCGTTCCAAGAAAATCATAAGAAGCTTCTCAGGAGGTTAAATTGGACTTTGAGACCATAAGATATGAGGAAAATGAAGGCATTGCAACCATTACATTTAATAGACCCAATGTCCGAAACGCATTCAACTCTCAGATGTCTAATGATTTAAAAGAAATAGTAACGTACATAGATTCCAATTCTGAACGGATACGAGTGGTTATTATCACAGGAAGTGTAAACACGTTTATGTCGGGCGCCGATATAAATATGGCTATTGAATGGACGCGGATGAGCCGTGACGATGTAAGAGAAGTATTCAAAAACGCTTTCAGTCCCACCATGCTGGAAAGACTGCCCCAGCCAGTTATTGCGGCCATAAACGGATATGCTTTTGGTATGGGGTGTGAAATTGCTCTAGGGTGTGATTTTAGAATAGCATCAGATAATGCTAAGTTCGGACAACTGGAAATAAATCTGGGAATTATGACGGGAGAAGGCGGTAGTGTTAGGCTAACTCGGCTCGTAGGCAAGCTCAAGGCGATGGAAATGATTTTAACCGGCGATCCTATTGACGCAAATGAGGCATATAGAATTGGTTTAGTGAACGAAGTAGTTGCGCCTAGTGAATTGAACGACACTGTTTATAAACTGGCCCATAAATTAAAATCCAGAAGTCCTATATCATTGAAATGCTCTAAAGCATCTGTGAACAGAAGTCTGGAGACAGGATTAGAAGATGCGATAAACAATGAGCTTGAGCTCTTTTGCGAAGTGGTCACGACTGAAGATGCACGGGAGGGATTATCGTCATTTTTAGAAAAAAGGAAACCTCATTTCCGTGGCAAGTGATATACATAGTAAAGGCACTTTCGTTGGAATCGGGGTAGTATTTTGTACTTTCCCATAATTTACCATTATACGACTGTAATTGGGAGCGAGTTTCCCAGCACCTTGGGACAGGATTACAAGATTAATGCCTTCTCCCAAATTGAGACCAGTTCGCTATGCAGGAGATAAGGCTTCTGTATTCTTATGGGGAATGCAGTATCGAGTTATCAATGGACTTGAGCCTTACAACGAATTCGCGGTCATGATACCTGTTATATACGATTTAGAAAAGGAAAAAGCTGGGCCTTCCGCATACTACGTAGCGTATATGCCCGTAACTACTTACCCCGCACTTGAATTTGGTATATTGGTATAAAGGGTTATGGTTACCCTAAATTCTTGGCAAATATTAGCTTTCTTGACACATATGAGTGCCGTAGCTGCCAAGTTCAGATTGATGATAACTGTATTTTGACACTAGAAGTAGAGAAGGTCGACGCCAGCAAAAAAACGTCCGATGTATATCATTATACAGTTAAAAATAGTCAATTGTTGAAAACCCTAGTTCGCGGTAGCGGCTTGTTAGGGGTTAGCAGTTCCGGCAGGGCCTCTTTCGTAGTGGGTAATCATCCTTTTGGGGAAAACATTAGCGAGTTGGGTCTTGTTGGAACACCGACAATATTACAATACACGCCAGAATGGAGTATCGAACTGCACCCTCCGAGTAGGGTATGTAAATTGTAGCTGGCAGGTTTGCCCTAAATGCATATGAGGTTATTTTCAGTGAAAGGAATTGTTTTGACATGAGGAAGAAGTCTAATAGGCCGTCAAAAAAGGACATGATTGATATGTACTATAGGCTGGTCCTGTGTAGACAAGCAGATGATAGAATTCGAGGATTAGCCGCTGGGGGTATTATAACGGGACTATTTCATCTCGGTAGTGGTCAGGAGGCCATGCCAGTCGCGGCAGGTTCACTGCTGCGCAAAGAAGACTATATGAAGGCTGATTATCGTGGAATAAGCTCTGCCATAGCGAAAGGAGTTCCTCTGCAAAACGTTCTCGCCTCCTTTTTCAACAGAAAGGTCAAAAGCGGTGACCCTTTCCAGGGACACTGGTTTGCCCCGGGTTATGGTTTGTTGGGAATAAGCAATACCTTGGGAGAAGACATAGCTATTTATGTTGGAGCCGCCCTTTCGTCAAAAATAAGAGGCACTGATCAGGTGACCGTCTGTTTCTTTGGTGATGGAACAGCTAATCGCGGCCCTGTCCATGAATCACTAAACATGGCCTCACTCTGGAAATTACCAATAGTTTTTATATGTGAGAATAACGAGTATGGTATTTCTCTGCATGTAAGCAAATCAACCGCAGGAGGAAATATTTCAGCTAGGGCTGTCGGCTACGGGATTCCTGGCAGGGCGGTAGATGGAAATGATGTACTGGAGTGTTATAAGGTGCTGGCGGACGCCATTGATAGAGCAAGGAGTGAAGGCCCGAGTCTTATAGAAGCTAAAACGTACAGGATGAGAGGCCATTGGGAAGGCGATCCTCAGGTATATAGAAGTCCGGCTGAAGTACGGAAATGGCAAACAAGTGATCCTATTCTACGTTTCAAGAAATTCTTACTTGATAGCAAGGTATTATCTAAAAAAGAATTGCAAAATCTGGAAAGCAAAGCTGCGAAGGAAGTCGCTACAGAGGTAGAAAAAGCGCTTAGCCTACCTGAATTCGAACTCGAAGATACTGATGACGCCTGGTGTAACCAGACGAATAGATGGAGTAACGAGATGAACGAAGTTGTGGAAATGACCTATAGAAAAGCACTCAATGAAGCCTTAAGACAGGAGATGGTGCGGGACGAGACAGTATTTATTATTGGTGAAGATATTGGAATATATGGTGGTATGTTTGGAGTAACGCGTGGTTTGCTGGATGAGTTTGGTGATAGAAGGATCATTGATACTCCAATATCTGAAGCAGCAATAATTGGAAGTGCAATAGGAGTTGCCCGGACTGGGCTTCGTCCTATAGCAGAAATAATGTTTGGTGGATTCGTATGTGTCTGCTTCGATGCTCTATATATGAAACTCGGTACATGGCAGCAGACGCAAGGAGGCAATTTACCATTGCCAGTAGTAGTTAGAATGGCAATGGGTGCAGCAGTAGGTGGTGGGCTGGAGCAGTCTATGTGTCCCGAAGCCTTGCTAGCTCATTCTCCGGGCTTGACGGTCATTGCACCGTCCACGCCCTATGACGCCAAGGGACTCCTTACAAGCGCAATTCGTGCGGACTTCCCAGTAATTTTCCTAGAGCACGTGAACTTATATAGGGAGCGGGGAAATGTTCCAATTAATGAGTATTGCATTCCAATTGGAAAAGCCGAGGTTAAGCGCAAGGGAAAAGATGTTACTGTTGCGACATACTCAGCAATGGTACAGAAATCCCTGATCGCCGCTGATCAGTTAGCCGACGATGGGATCGATGTAGAGGTACTGGATCTTAGAACATTAGTCCCGGTCGATGAAGAAGCATTGATAGAGTCAGTAAAAAAGACTACCCGCCTCGTAGTTGCGCAAGAATCCATGTCTCGAGCAGGATACGTTAATGAGTTAATATCGATTGTAATGGAAAAGTGCTTTGAGGATCTAGATGCTCCGATAAAAAAAGTAGCAGCTGCCGATTTTGCATTGCCACATGATGCGAAACTTGAGGCATTGCTGGTACCCCAGGTGAAGGACATAGTACAAGCGGTTAAAGGTCTTTTTTAGTGGACAATAATCGACTTGTCTTCCTCAATGACAGAATATGGCTATTGTCGGTTTGGAGTACTTAAAGAAATTGATACTTATGGAGCCGAGTTTGGAAGTTGCCGACAAGCTTGCCTCTGTCAACAATCAGATAAAGACAGTTGAAGCTCGGGAATTTAGTAACAACCTGCATTTCGTTACAATGATTAAGAAAGATTTACCTCAGTGACCTGTCCACCTTCCTATAAGGATTAGACAACGGGCGGAGGACTCTAAATGACGGCGTTACTGTTTTCGGGGGAAACGTCACCCAACTTCTTAATGTTTCAGCAGATTTCAGGCCAAAATCGAAAATACCAAAGACTTTATGACCGCACGGCTCCATTTTATACCATTTCAACTAGTATATTTGCTTTATTTAAAAGCGGAGGAGACACCAAGAGACGTCTGGAGTACTTGCAAGAATTAGAGGCTCGAACCGGTGACAAAGTCCTTGAGGTCTCAGTGGGTGCCGGGGGAAACTGGCGCATTCTTCCTCGCACGGCACGTTACTTTGGCTTGGATATTTCTCGAGGAATGCTAAATGAATGTCAGAAGCACATCAAGAAGTGGAAATTGGAAGCCGATTTATTTCAGGGTGAAGCCGAGCATCTACCTTTTAAGGATGCAGTTTTTGACGTCGTTTACCATGTTGGCGGTATTAACTTCTTTAATGATAAATCCGCTGCTATCCGAGAGATGATTCGGGTCTCCAAATCAGGTACCAAGTTGCTCATAGTAGATGAAACAGAAAGAGTTGCTCGAAAATTTGAGAAGGTGCCTTTTTCAGATGGCTTCTATTCAAAGCGGCCAGAAACGATTACAACTCCAGTGGATATGGTACCCCAAAATATGTTAGAGATAAATGTTCGAGAAGTCGCTAAAGGGGATTTGTATTGTCTCACATTTCGCAAACCTTAGCTCAGTAACTCAGCTTATACAATCGTCCATGTTGTTCAGTGAGAAGGCGATGTCAAGGGATGCGAATGACACCAAGTGTGACTCTGCTGCCCAGCTAGGCAAGCAATAGTTGCCAGCTCAGATGGTTCTATTTAGGTTCTCCCTCAGATATACTGATTACCTCAAAAACGCTCCTAACCTTCGCTGGTATCCAGTCCGTTAGGTAGCTCACCTTATCCTGAGATGGCACATCCCATTGGGGATTTATGGCGATTTCCACTATGATTTTCGACCCTTGTACCCTCGCTCTGACCACATCGCCTCTGAAACTGAGCACCCTGGTCAGTTCTTCTTTGGCACGTTCCAGATTACCTTTAGCAGTACCACTGACGTGCTTCATGACAACCTTCATATGCGACTCCAATCTACCGGATAATGCAGCGTCTCACTGGCTGACCATCTACTATCATCCAGCTTTCAACAGACGATATGTTGTATGGAGTTTCTTCGACAGCGTGAACAACCCCATATTCGTCAACTTGGACACTACTTCACCATCGTCCATATGATGATCAGTAAATGAGAGGAGCCCATTCTGCCGCAGTACCCTGTGCAGTTCCTGCAGAACCGAATTGGGGTCACTTAACCCATGAAACACGTCGTACAGCAGCACAACGTCTATACTTCCGTCCTTCAATCCTGTTGCACAGTTTGAGCATATAGTCTGGATATTAGACAGTTTCTTCTTAGCAGCCAGCTCACACACTTTCTTTAGCGCAAGCGGATGAATGTCCAGAGCATATACCTTCCCCTTCGCTCCTACGAGCTCGGAGGCGATTATTGAATGACTGCCGATCCCGCATCCAAAATCCAGTACCTGAAAACCCGGCCTTACGCCCGCTTCCATCACCACATCCATTTGCGACCAGAAGAAATCTCTAAATCGCAGGGAAAGACTCATTAACCTGAAGTGAATGTTGCTCATTGGCTTGGCCATATCGAAGTCTCTCCTTTTCAGAATTCGCAATCAGCGAGTTGCCTAAAGCATCAAATGGCATTCATTGCCATATTGTGGTTTTGCGCACAAAGAATTCGTGAGTGGACTTTCTCTTTTGATTCTTCCCTGAGCTAATCACAGTTACGAGATTCTACCACGACATGTATACTAGTGCAAGAAGGTCTTAAAAAGCCTTCCGCGAAACCCAACTGCACGTAGGGGAAAAGGATAAAGGCAGGGACATTTACCCCTTAATCTTCTAGTAGAAAACGGTCGGATAACACCCACTCCATAGTCTCCCGGGTCGGCATTTTGACTTCCCTCGGCTCCATGCCCTTTAAACAACGATGTTGATATCACCTATTACACACATGTCATCGCGTACTATCGCCGTTTCGCGGAAGGCTTTTTCTTTATGTGAAATTTGACATATTTTTAAATTTGTAGTATATACCTACTCTGCATAGTACTTTAGTAATACAGCAGGATTCCAGAGAATTTAGACAATAGTTAAACTGATTAAGAGCTTACTACTAACTGCACAGTCAATATATTTTCTGGGGAGAAAAAGAGATAGTGAGTGTTCCCCAACATATATACATTGATCTGCTCTGCCGCGGGTCTTTAGTTGGGACTGCGTCGTGACCTATAGGCTGAGGGTGATGCAAAATGCCAAGCGCTAATGAACTCTTGAGGGAAGGAAGAACTCAAGAGCTGTGGCAAAAATGCTGTGGGTTTATCGACCTCAGCATGGAGGAGTTTATGGGCATCCAGCGCCGGCTGCTGTTGGAGCAGCTCGAGTTACTGAATAGATGCGAGTTGGGCAAGAAGGTGATGCGCGGACGGAAGCCTCGAACCGTAGAGGAGTTTCGGGAGCTAGCGCCAATTACCACCTACGATGATTATGTCCCTTATCTCCCAGAGCGAAGAGATGATGCGCTGCCTGAGAAGCCTTTGCTCTGGCAGCATACCGCAGGCTTGCGATGCTATTCGGGCGAGTACCAGTTCAAGTGGGTTCCTGTAACCAGCAGGATATACCAAGAGTTGGGAGATACATGCTTAGCGATGTTGCTCTTCGCCTCATGTAAGAAAAGAGGTGATGTGGTTCTCGAAGAGCATGACAAGTTCCTCTATGGCCTAGCCCCACCACCCTATGCCAGCGGTTCGTGGGGGCGCAGGGCGGCAGAGGAGGGTATCTTCGATTTCCTACCTCCGCTTGATGAAGCGGAAAAGATGCCCTTTGAGGAGAGGGTAGGAAAAGGGTTTGAGATGGGGTTATCTGAGGGGATAGACCTTGTGATGGCAATGTCCAGTGTGCTGATATCGGTGGGAGAGCGGTTAGGTCGAAGTTTGGGGCCTAAAAGTGCTGTCTCTTTACTAGTCAAGCATGGGCAGCCCCGGATATTGGGGGCAGTGCTGAAGAGCAAATTAGCTCGTCGCCCGATCTTTCCCAGAGACCTGTGGCCACTTAAGGCAGTGGTTTCAACAGGAACAGATGCCACGGTGTATCGGGAGAGGATCAAAAGGTCCTGGGGAAGGTATCCTCTGAATGTGTATGGTTCTACCGAGACAGTCATGATAGCCGCGCAGCTCTGGGACTACGGTGCGATGACATTTCTCCCCCATATCAACTTCTTGGAGTTTATATCTGAGGATCAGTGTCGCAAGTGGTTAGCTGATCAAACCTATCGGCCGGATGTCTTCACGCTGGATGAGCTCGAAGCAGGGCACAATTACGGCATAGTTATCACAAATTTCTATGGAGGTGCCTTGGTCAGGTACTTCCTCGGCGATATAATCAAGATAACATCATTGCGTAATGAAAAGCTCAATGTAAATATACCTCAGATGGTGTTTGATTCTAGAATAGACGGCGTTATAGATTTCGCCGGTTTTATCCGCCTTTCCGAGAGTATCATCTGGCAGGCGATAGAGAACTCCGGATTGCCTTATAAGGAATGGGCCGCGCGAAAGGTAGTTGGGGCAAATCCAAACTTGCATCTGTACCTTGAGCTAAAACCAGGTGCCGAGAGACTTAATGGTAAGATCGTTGCTGCTATACACGAGCAACTGAAGAGGCTGGACACTTATTATGCTGCCCATGTGGACTTAATGGATCGAGTACCGCTGGAGGTTACCGTATTGCCCCAAGGCGCATTTAAGGCCTATACCGCAAGACAGCGTGCAGCCGGTGCTGACTTGGCTCACCTGAAACCTCCGCATATGAACCCATCAGATGAAGTGATTGAGAGGCTGCTGAACCCGGCTCTATAACCCACTGCTTAAAGGCTCCTTCCTGTCAGGGTTTGGGCATGATTGATCCAGAATTCTGGAGGAGATACTTCAAGGTTTATGATGTGCTCAATCTTCTGCCAACGTACGGGCGGTTGCTCTCCGACGTATGCGAGGAGTTGGGCGCAAAGCCCTGCGAGCTGGTGCTAGACGCAGGGTCCGGCACAGGTAACTTATCTATGAGGCTAGAAGAGGCAGGATGCCATGTGGTCGCGCTGGATTACTGTTGTGGAGCGCTCCAGAGGCATAGGAGTAAGGATAGTAATTCTACCTGGATATTGGCGGATTTGGCAAAGCAGTTACCTTTCATGGATAACTGTTTTGATAGGATAGTATCAAATAACACACTGTATACGGTGCCTAGGGAGGATCGAAAGGATACGCTAAAAGAACTTCATCGCGTTCTAAAGCCTGGAGGTAAAATAGTCCTAGCAAACCTGAGAGCGGGAACGAGTCCCTTAGTGACCTCCATAAGAGTTATGAGAGATAACGTCCGAGCCGAGGGGCTTACGACAACGGCGAGGAAGATGGTAGCTTTAATGCCGGACATGATGAAGATGGCGTACTACAACTGGAGCCTTCGGAGAGCGAGTCAACACCACAGGTTTGGGTTTGAGGAGCAGAGGGTTTTGCTTGAAGCTGTTGGTTTTTGTCGGGTTTCGGAGACGAAGCTGGTCTATTCAGGTCAGGGAATCCTGAATAGTGCATATAAGTTAGCAAACGCGTGAAAGCGTTCCCCGAATTAGACCTGTTCGAATACCGTCTTGCACCACTTCTGCCTTCGTGCTGTCCTTCCTAGAGTATCTCTACATATGTCCTACTAAGAACCTCCAAATCTTCATTACACTCATAACATAAATATAGTGATAAAAATTCGTTGCCTTCTTTCTCGCCCCGATTATGCATTCAGAAACCTATGGCCAGTAGCCTTTTCGGGTTTGTTTAGTAGAGTTAGATTATGTCTCGTGTGGTAAAGGGTACTCCGGTGGTCATTATCGTAATCTGAATGACTTAAGTGCAGTTTTTCCACGTCTGAAGTACTGCCAAGACTGTTACCATTGTAGGATTGAACATGCTCTCATTGGTTGGATAATCGGAAGTGAATGTGAAGTGTCAAGAGGCTCTGGCCTTGGGGAGGTTCAATTAGAAGATGAATGCCTATTCTTTGGTTCCATTGATAAGTTTAATCATCTACCTCTCACTTATCACCATTCTTCTTCGTGATATGCGGCTAAGGATGCGGAAGCTCTTCTTAGTATATCTAATTGCGGCTACATGCTGGAGCTTGAGTAGCTTCATGGTGTACCTCAATCCCTTTCCGCAGTTATTTTCCATGTGGACAAGATTGCTGCCTGTATCAGGCTTGTGGTCGGTTGTAGCCTATTTTAGCTTCATATGCTCATTTACTCACAAAAACGCAGACAGATGGCAGAAATTGGGATATTTGTTTGTTGTATGTCTTGGCATTCTGGCCGCTTTAGGCTATATCCCTCAGAGGTTCGAGTTGTTGAAGAGTGGAGAACTAAGTGTTAACTATGGGCAGTGGATATATTTGATGAGTATCGGCGGCGCATTGTTTACGGGATTATCAATATTTTACCTATTACAAAGGTATCGTGCTTTGAAGGATCCCTTAAGCAGGAATAGAGTTGCTTACCTGTTGGTAGGTGTTTCTCTGTTAACGATTTTCAGCATTAGAAGTGCCGTTCCTCCTTTCCCAAAATATCCCATTGAGCTCATTGGTCATCTAGGCAATGCCCTGATGATTAGCTATGCCGTCACGAGATATAGGTTACTCGATATGAAGCTTCTTGCAAGGAAAGGACTTGTGTACTCACTGGTAAGCATTTTTGTCACCGCTTCATTCCTGCTTGTGCTCTACGTCGTGCATTACTTCCTCCAGGGATGGAACACCTCCGCCAACCTGGCGGCTATCTTCGCGATGGCGCTTTTCATGGCCTGGCTGTTCAATCCATTGAGGATGCGACTCCAGCGAGTTGTGGACAGGATGTTTTACGGGGAAAGCTATGACTACAGGCAAATAGTGCTTCATTTTGCTCAGAGGATGGGCAGCGTTCTTGACCTGGGAGAGTTAGCGGAGGCGATGTTGCGACCGTTAACAAAAGCTGTAGGAGCGAGCCAAGCAAGCCTTTTGCTCTCCAGCGATGGCGATTTTACTTCTCGATATGCCGAGAGGCTAGTTGAAGGAGAGCCGATCACTTCGATAAAGCTGGTTAAGGATAGTCCAATAATTAATTGGCTCACTAAAGAAGAAAAGCCTCTTTCCCGGGAGCTAATAGATGTGGCTCCGGAATTCAAGGGACTGTCGGAGGTAGAAAGGAAGAGCCTTGAGGCTTTAGAAATAGAGCTGCTCTGCCCGATAAAAAGCAAAGGTAACCTGATTGGCATTCTGGCATTGAGCAAGAAGCAATCGGGAGGATCATATTCGACGGACGATATGGACCTGCTCGTGACTGTAGTTAGTGAGGCAGGGGTAGTGATGGAAAACGCCCAGCTTTATGGTAAAGCCAAGGAGAGGGCTCATACCGATGAGTTGACCGGCTTATTTAACCATCGTTATTTTCACGAGCGCCTTAATGAGGAGATATCCAGATGCTCTCGCTTCGGTGATATATTCTCCTTGCTGTTTTTGGATATGGATCTCTTTAAAGCCTATAACGACATCTACGGTCATCTAGCCGGTGATGACATGCTCAAGCAAATAGGGCAATACATTAAGAGTTCGATAAGAGGCATAGACATGGCTTTCCGCTACGGCGGGGATGAGTTTACTGTCATACTGCCCCAGGCATCTCTCGATGACGCCTGCAAAGTTGCCGAGAGGATACGGAAGAGGATAGAGGTAGAGCTGGATTCGAAGGGTGCTCCGTTGACTTGCAGTATTGGCATAGCCTCCTGGCCAACAGATGGAGTTATGAGAGAAGAGATAATCCAGGCGGCGGATGCGTCACTATACTATGCGAAGCAGATGGGGAGGAATCGGATATGCCTGGCATCGGAGATAATGGCATCCGATGTATTAACAGCGGGGGCGAAGCCGGAGAGGGAGCCTGGAATTCTCAGCACAATCTATGCTCTGGCAGCTACAGTTGATGCCAAGGACCATTACACGTACGGTCATTCGAAGAAAGTGAGCAAGTATGCTACCGACATTGCCGAGGCACTGGGCTACTCCCAGGAGAGGATAGCCACACTGCGAGCCGCGGCATTGTTGCACGACATAGGCAAGATAGGGGTATCCGACAGAGTGCTCATGAAGTCCGGGCCGTTGAGTGACGAAGACTGGGAGCCGATACGTGCACATCCGAAGCTGGGTGTGGCCATACTCAAACATGTCGAGAGTTTGAGTGGTTGTCTGGCGGCAATTCAGTATCATCACGAACGCTACGATGGCAGTGGCTACCCTGCGGGTCTAAAAGGTGAGAATATCCCGCTTGATGCGCGAATTATGGCGGTGGCCGACTCGTATGATGCCATGACTTCGCTGCGTCCCTACCGACAGGAGAAATTCACCACCGAACAGGCATTGGCAGAGTTAAAGCGCTGTGCCGGCACGCAGTTTGATCCCAGAATCGTTGAGGTGTTCCTGTCAATTAGTAGGAGTGCGGCGGTAGAACATCCTAATCTGCCACGCCAGTCAGGCTAACACCCGCCCTATTCAGACTTCTTAATGGAAGAGCTGTTGGTAAGCAGCACTTGCACATTGTGAAAAGTCAGCGCTTTGCAGTGTTTACGGCCTACGTTGTTTGCTCATCTAATACGGTAGCCAAGTTCAGATGGTTCAAGTGCCGAATCGCTGGTATCTGTGAAATAACCATGATCAATATGACTACTACAGCTTCCAGGTACATTCGCGGAAGTATAACCAGACTGTGAGACAGCATATCGGTCTGCAAGACAGAAGGAATATGCCACAAGCATGTAGGGGAGAGGAATGCCAAGTATAATGCCCAGGAGCTCCTAACATCAGATTCTCTATTGTGATCATTTCTACAATTGTATCCTTGTTTTCCTTCACCTGCACAGACAAGAGTCTGGGGTTGAACAAACGTGCAAATGTGTAAGGTCACTTTTGCTTGAATTGTTATTCCAAGGTCACAGAACATCGTGTTTGTTCAATTCAGTCTTCAATAGGACCTGTGTCTATATCGTCCAGCCATTCAAGTGCTCTTCGCCGCATTCTCTCGCCCTTAAAACGAAACCACTTCTCCCTCTCCTCAGGATAGCGAAGCAAAACGTCCTTGAAGCGGCGAAAGGCACCCTTGCCATTTAGTGCCCTTTCAAGTAGCTCAGCGAGGTACTCGTCTTCAACAGTGGCAGTGAAATTCTCCATATCCTCATAGCCCTCGTACGATTCGACTCTCGGTATTCGTTGATAGTGGTCAGGCTCTTCGTCAATTCTACTCCTCAGGCTCTTACTTTCCTCGTCATCCATGTAGTCTGAAACAAACAATATTTCGCCTGTGTTCAGGTCAAGGTAGTAATCATGTTCGGAGGAGCTATCCTCCATCGCTGAGCACAGCCCATCCAAGTCTATATTTACTGCCTTCTTTTTCTGCACGTCACGGCCCTTTCGCCTTGCTAGCAGAGGATACGCCTTCATTATACGCCACGGCATGAACCGATTTGCAAATCCCTATAGTATGGCGAGGCTTGAGCCGCAGTTAACTGAAACAGGGCTCAAAGCAGTTCAGGATGGTCATTTGCTCCATAACCTGATCGGACAGTAGTTGAGGTGAAGCTTTCTCTGTCAAGCCTACAGGACACAGTAGGGTGGCTCTGCTCATACCTTATTCGGGCTGGTGCTTTGTGGATAGCCTTTGCCATAACAACTTACCCTATGGATTACCATACCGTCTCCCATTTAGTTTACCATGGTGGTTTACCATAGGCGAAATCTGACCCCTTTCGCTCTGTTGATATACGATTTCCCGTGTCTTGCCTATCTTGTATACCCGTATCATTATAAGTCTGTAGAGCTGGCTCACAGCGGTCTAATCCCTCTGTACGCTGGGAAACACCCGGGAAGCAGCGGGAAAGGCCCGACTCCAAAGCGTGGGTGGTGCGTATCTCCTTTCTGATTTCTGACTTGCGTCGAAAACAGAAAATCTTTGAACGTTTTGATGAAGAAATGAACACTCATCTGAGGGATTCTTTGAATACTGGAGCCAGAGATTTGAACAGCTGCCAGGGGCTTTTTTCATGCCTTCCCTGCATCCTCTCTTTTAGTTGACTAGCCATCTACCCTGGCTTCTCCAGGTCTCGCCCTCTCCGCGACGAGATTGTTGTTGCCTTCGCGCCGGATCTATAGCAGGTGTATTATAGAGTAAACATAACTGGAGGCAGACCATGTCAAGCGATCCACAGCAGCAATTGCATGATTATTTGCGGCGGGAGTATAGCTACCTGGGAAAGCGTAAGCTTGAGGCTCTGCTGAGACTGCCACTGAAAAGGAAGCTCGCAGCGAAAGCCGAGATCGAGCAAGCCAAGGTTAAAGGCTTATATCGCTTCTATGTGACCGGCTTGCTGGCTCCGCCCGTTTCACTTAAAACACGGGGAAGTAAGCGTGCTTTCCTGGCCCGGTACAGCAGCTACGAAGCCGGGCTTCGGGCAAGGCTGCTTCCTCACAACGTCTACTTTATCGAGGACGCTGCTGCTGTTCGGCGAGTCCTGGACCTGCCTGCGGCGGGGATAGAGCCGGTTCCGCCGGGGCGCATCCCTAAGACCCACTGGTGGTGGCTGGAGCAGGCGCCCCTGGACGTGGGGCTTCTCAGCAATGCGTGGGAGGCCATTCATACTGCCAGGGCGCGAAACACGGACTACACTGGTCCCGAGCTGCCGCGCTTCATACCCTGTTTCCTGCGCGCCTATCTTGCGGGCAAAGACGCGGTGCTCAGGCCGAGCCTCGCCCCTGAATGGCTGGAAGGAGAGCCAGAGTTTCTCTGGGGCCGCCCGCCCAAGTATCAGGATGACCTGCCCCTGCACCGCTTTGTCGCTGTGCTCCTGGACAGGTATGGCCTGCCCCCCGGCCTGTTCTGGCGGGTGCGCCGCTACCTGTTCTCCAGCGATGCCGGCGACCTGGGGTCCAGGGTGCCTCACCCGCCGCCCAAGAAGCTGGATGTCCCGGTGCTGCTGGCATCTGTAGAGTTTATACCACAGCATACACCCGGCGGCGTGACGGTGCACACGCTCAGCATCACTGTCCAGGGCATTGACGCATTTACCACCCCGGATGATTGGGAGTCTATCTGGAAGGATTATATCGAGCCGGAGCAGGAGAGATGGCGGCAACGGGTTGCTCAGGAACAGTTCAAGGAATCGACGGGAAGATACCCCACGCTGGAAGAGTACCAGGTTCTGGAGGCACGGTTGAAACCCTCTACCAAACGGCCTTTCACCTTTCCCGTCACCTACCTGCCGGTGTGGGAGAGAATGAAGCGGGGCTCTCTCCCGGTTGACCGGGCCCTGCATGAGCTGGAGCGAGAAGGCAAATGGTTCGACCGCCGGAATGCCTTGCGAGGGGTGAAGCGGCTGGAAGAGCTAATGCAGCCCCGGCCCTGACCTGCGTTTTTTTCTTCCCCGAATTTGACCACTAGCGGTAGCCTCAGCTATGCCCCAAAATGGCCTCATGAGCAGAGATGTGCGCCTCGATACTCTATTGAGTCATCTTCTCGCTGTCAGAGACCCTGACCGTCACGGCTGGTCACAGCCAAAGGATACAGGGGCCTAGCCGTGGACCGTCTGACTGCGATTCTAACGAATATGCTGCGCTCTGCTCTGGCCTGGGAGCAGGATCATGGCCAGCCGCCACCGTGCGGGTCTGAGAAAGCGTTGACCGGCATGCGCCGCGGGGTATACAATGGCCGCACAGGAAAACGCCGCGGAGGTGAGCATCATGAAGATGGCAATGACCGGGATAGGCACGAGCCACCGATTGACCTTCGAGAATCTCAAGGGCCTTAGAACTGAAGGCTACGTCAGGGACTCCACACTTGACCAAAGCGATGGTTCCGGCCCCGACATCCAGAGGCATAATATCCAGCGATTTGCAGAGAGCTACGGCCTTATACTGGGGCAGAGGTGGTACACCGAGTTCGTCAGCGGCAGGAGCGTGGCCGGGAGAAAAGAGTTCCGCCAGTTCATCGAGGATGCCCGCCGTGACCTCTTCGATGTGCTCCTGGTGGACCACACATCCCGGTTCGGCAGGAACCAGGCGGAGTGCATTCGCTACAAAGAGGAGATGCAGGGGCTGGGCAAGACGGTGGTATTCGTCTCCCAGGGCATCATCAGCGGCAGCGACAGGGACTTCCTCAGCGAGAGGATCAATGAGACGCTGGACGAGCAGTACAGCCGCAACCTCTCCCGCTACGTCAGGGCGGGAAAGGCGGAGAAGGCGGCCAAAGGGCACGCCCTGGGCCATGCGCCCCTGGGGTACAAGACGGTGAAGGCTCCCAGCGGCAGAGGGGCCTACATGGCTCCCAATGAAAGAACCATGCCGGTCCTGCTGGCGCTGCTGCGGGAATACGCTGGTGGACGCCATTCTTTCAAGACCCTTGCCCAACACCTAAATGCCCAGGGCTGCAGGACCAGCAAAGGCAACCCCTTCACCGAAAGCTCCATCAACCAGGTGGTCGCCAACCCCTTCTATGGGGGGAAGTTCTACTTCCACAAAGGTAAGCAGGATGAAGAGCTCAGGGACGGAGTCCACGATGTGCCGGAAGAGGTCAAAACCCTGTGGCATGAGTGCCAGAAGGAGAGGGCGGAGAAGGCCAGGTCGGGACACCCCAGCCCGCCCTCCAGGCAGCACCGGGTCTACCCCCTGACGGGGGTCCTGGTCTGCGATGGCTGCGGCCGGCCCTTCCACGGTATATCGACTATCTCCAAGCCCCGAAGCTATCCCCGGATGTTCCACAGCTGGCACCGGTGTGGCATGAGGCCTCTATCGGTATCGGCGCCAATGGTGGAAGGGGAGTTCGCCGATAGGGTGTTGTCCCAGATCAAATTGGACGACGGCTGGCAGGAAGCCGTCAGCAGGGCCATGACAAACGAGGGCCCCCAGCCGGATTGCAGCCTGGAGGTCAAGAGGATAGAGGGCGCCATGGCAAACCTCAGGAAGCAACACCTCTGGGGAGTCATCACCGATGAGGAGTTCCGGACGGAGCACGCCTCGCTGGAGAGGCAGAGGAGGGTCCTGGAGACTGCCAGAGCGCCCCTGATGAGTCCCAACCTGGATAGAGCCGCCAGGCTACTTTCGGACCTGCCGGCTCTCTGGCAGCATCCTGGCGTCACCCCCGAGCAGCGCCGGGAGTTGGCCAGAGAGGTATTTGAGGAGGTCCGATTGAGAGAGGGGAGGCTGGCCGCCGTTAAGCCAAGACCCGAGTATGCCCCCCTGTTCGCCTATTCCATATGGCGCTACCACGTTGTAGGTGGCGACCAGTTATTCTGAGCAAAGCGAAGAATCTCAGTACTTCGCGATGCCTACTATTTTCGTTCCTCAGTGGCGCCAATTGCAAATTGACATGAAAGATTACTTAGAAATTCCCACGTAATGCTTCGTTTACACCACGATCTCCACTCTTAAGGTCTCCTGCCCTCGCAGGTAGACAATTGCCGCTCGGCCGCCAGGGGTTAGCTCACCCATGGCACGCTCCAGGTCGTCCACACCGCGTATCGGCCGCAGATTCAACTCAGTGATTATATCGCCGTTTTTCAAGCCAGCCCTCTCACCCAATGAGCCCGGAGCCACGGCTCCCACCAGTGCCCCGAATACCGGCACTCCGCCTGTTCTCTGCGCCACCTTGCTCGCATCCGCTACCTTCAACCCGAGATGAGGCCGCTGGCCGCCGCCACTTGCGAGCAGTTGCTCCAGGCGAGGCCTGTCGAAGCCAACCACCACCTGGCCATCGATGACGGTTACCGGCACGCCCAGTTGCCCCGTCAGGCGCACCATCTCGTCTGCCGCTGCCCGGTCGCGGGATACATCGTGCTCAACATATTTGACACCGCGCTCGCCAAGAAACCTCTTGACCTGATGACAATAAGGTCAAGTCTGTGTGACATAAACCTTGACGTCCATCATGCACCTCCTCCACACCCTTGCTGCTATAAATCAAATGCGCAAAAAGAGAGCGCTTCAAGAAGTAGAAGCTCTCTCTTACTTAGAGACCGTATCTCAACTCCACTACCCTTCCGTTCAGCTAATGTCTGAACTTGCCTGGTCACCATCTTCATCGGTGCCCTTTATATTGTCTGAATAACCTGAAGGGCTCGGGATCCTATTCAACCCTTGCCGGTGTTCATCTTCTCCTTGGGTTTTACGCATTGGCAAGAGCCCTGATCTTAGAACCGTTCCCACCTCCTTGTCCTATCTTTTATCTTATAAAATATCGCTAGCCAGGATATTTGTATGTGACTTTAGTCTCAAGAATCGAGAAAAGCCAGCTTCCCTCACTGCAGTTACTCCGCCTTGTTATGAATGTCCTTCAGCCTCGAGATCGCTTCCTCGGCTTCCATGCCGAAGGCCCATCCCTGCGGCTTGGTGCCGATTATCTCCTCCTCGGCCAGCTTTGCGATCTCCTTTTTCTTCATGCCCAGGTATTTTTTGAGGATATATTCATTGTCCTGGCCCAGGGTTGGTGCTGGCTTACGGATGCTAACAGGGGTCTGTGAGAGCTTGACGGGAAAGCCGGGGTAAGGATGAGTTCCCGTGACAGAACGGGTTATTGTCTCGAAGAAACCTCTCGCCTCAATGTGAGGGTCGCTTAAAACCTCTCCATAGTTCAAGACCGGTGCTGCAGCTACGTTCGCCTGCTGCAGTATTTGCATGACGTCGCGCTTACCGCGGTGCATTGTCCATTTTTCAATGAGTCTGTCCAGTTCGTCATGGTTCTCATAGCGGCTCAGGGCGTCGCAGAACTTGGGCCGGCGAGTCCAGGCAGGATCGCCCATGGCCTGACAAAACCTGCCCCACTCCTCATCGGAGGACACGGTGATGGTAACCCATTCATCATCGCCTTTGCAGCGATATGCGCCATGCGGAGCGAAGGAAGGATGGCGGTCTCCCCTGCGCGGCTGCATCCTCTTATTCATGGTGTAGTCCATGATTGGCCCACCCATGAAGCCGGTGAATGCCTCGATCTGCGACAGGTCGATATGCTGCCCCTTGCCCGTCTTCTGACGGCGCCGCAGGGCGATCATCACAGCCACTGCACCCATCAAGCCGGCAGCCGGGTCTGCGATATAGCCGGTCATCATAGGCGGGCCGTCTTTGTAGCCGCTGACGATAGGCATACCCGATACCATCTCCACATTGGGTCCGAAGGTGACATAATTGCGCCAGGGGCCGGTGGTGCCGAAGCCGGGCATTGAGAGCATGATAATCTTGGAATTGATCTTCTTCAGTTCCTTGTAAGATAAGCCCCAGTTCTCCATCACGCGGGGACTGAAGTTCTCGGCTACTATATCTCCAATCTCCACCAGTTTCTTGAAGATTTCTTTGCCCTTGGGATGATTCAGGTTGAGGGTGATGCCGTACTTGTTTCGATTGACGCCGTTGAATACGGCAGACCATTCGTATCCGTCAGGACTGGGCCACCCGCCCAGCAGCCTGAGGTGGTCCAGGCGTTGAATGGACTCTACTTTGATGACCTCGGCGCCCAAATCCCCCAGCAGCGAGGTGGCCATGGGTCCTGCCCAGTAGATGCAGGCATCTATTATCCTCACGCCCTGTAACGGTAACTCAGCCATATCTAACCCCCTTAAATAACGCCCTCTTCCTTCAATATCACCAAATCATCTTTACCGTATTCCAGCCGTTTGCTGTAAATCTCACGATTGTGTTCGCCTAACAGCGGGGCGCGCCCGGCGTACCAGGGCGTCTCGTCGAGCCTGAAGGGAGCACCCGGATAGGTGAGCTTGCCCGTCTCAGGATGGTCAATCTTAACGAAGTACTTCCTCTCCTTGTGCTGCGGCGTATCCAGCAACTGCTCCGGGTTGGGGACGATAGTCAAAGGCAGCCTGAGCTCCTGTGCGGCATGGAACACATCATCCATGCGCTTATCCTTGAGCCAGGAGACTATGATGGCTGTTACTTCCTCTCTTCGCTCCTCGCGCAGCATCGGCGTCTCATATTCGGGCTTCTCCCTCAGCTCGGGCATTTCCATTAGGGCGCACAGCGATTCCCAGTGTACCTGGGTGGGCAGGTAGAACCCGATAAAACCATCCTTGCATGGGAGAATGCCCCAGGGGAAACGCACCCCCGCCCTCTTCCTGATGAACCCGGCATAGGAATACACCAGCGTCATTGAGGGCTGCATGGTGTGAAAGCATTCCCACATCGGTACATCTATGTGTTGCCCCGCACTACCCTCGTCCCGATAATAAAGAGCAGACAATGTAGTCAGTGCCGCATAGAGCCCGGCCACATACTCGGATACATTGTTGCCCATCTTCAGAGGCTCGCGATTAGGCTCGCCGCACTCGTAGAGAATGCCGCTGAGCCCCCAGATGTTGAGGTCTGTCGCCTTGTAGTCCCGGTAGGGGCCGGTCTGCCCGAAGTTCGAGATGGAGGTCATCACCAAGCCGGGGTTTATCTTCTTCAAGGTTTTGTAATCCAGTCCCAGGCCGGGCATCACCCGCGGGCTGAAGTTCTCCACCAGGATATCCGACTGCTTGACCAGTTCCTTAAGAATGCTCACGCCGGTAGCGCTTTTCAGGTTGAGCGTGATGCTTTTCTTATTGGTGTTGAGATATAGAAAGAGGCCGCTTTTCTCAAGATGAGGCTCGTCGTTGAGGAAGGGCCCCAGCGACCTGGCAGCGTCGCCCGCTCCTGGCTTCTCGACCTTGACTACATCGGCGCCGTAGTCAGCCAGCATCTTGGTGCAGTAAGGCCCGGCGATGTAATGGGTCAAATCCAGCACCCGAACGCCCGACAGAGCCTGCTCTGGTTGCACCATATTCCACCTCGACTCACGTATTAAATGTCATTCTGAGCGAAGCGAAGAATCTCAGCTATATGGCAATCGGCTATTAATAACCTTTCGACGCTACCGAAATTTTTACTTACTGATGCTTGCCTCTACAACTACGTCTTCCCCTTTGCGGTAAACCTTGTCGAATGACAGCTTCAAGGCGCGGCCTACTTTCAGTATTCCCAGCTCTCCCACCGCCTCAACCCCTTCCCCCATAATCTTCGGCGCTATAATAGCCACGATTTTATCTGCCAGCCCCTGCCGGATGAAAGAGGTGATAGTCGTCGCTCCGCCCTCAACTAAAACGGAGGAAATATTCTTCTTCCCTAGCTTCTGGAGCAGTTCTTTAAGGTCTACCATGCCTTCGCTATCTTCCCCTATTGTCAAAACCTCGATGCCCATGATGCTTAAAGCGAAGGCCTTCTCAATATCAGCCTGCGAGATAGCAGCAATGATGGTGGGGGCATTCTCCAGGTCTTTCAAAATCTTGGAGCTCAGAGGTATCCTTAACCTGCTGTCCACGACCACACGCAGGGGATTCCTCCCCCTCACCAGGCGCACCGTCAATTGGGGGTCATCTTCAATAACCGTCCCCACCCCCACCAGGACCGCGTCGTGGAGGCTGCGCAGCCTGTGTGCCCACTTCAGGGACGGCTCGGAGCTTATCCACTTGGAATCCCCCGTCCAAGTGGCAATCCTGCCGTCTAATGTCTGGGCGAACTTCAGTGTGACGAAGGGTATCCCGGTTTGAATATATTTGAAGTAAGCTTCATTGAGCCTCTGGCACTCCTCCGTGAGCACGCCGACCCTTGTCTCAATCCCCTTTTGTTTCAGGATTCCGACGCTCCTGCCGTTCACCTTCGGGTTAGGGTCTAAAGTCCCGATAACGACCCTTTTCCATTTGTATTTGAGCAGGGTATCCAGGCAGGGAGGCGTCTTTTTCTTCTTGTGGCAGCAGGGCTCCAGCGTAACGTAGAGCGTTGCCCCGTTTATATCGCCTCTGGCATCCTGGATGGCATTGATTTCAGCATGTGGCCCGCCGAAGCGCTCATGATAGCCCCGACCGGCTATCTTGCCACCCTTGACAATCAGCGCGCCCACCATAGGGTTGGGGCTGGTCTTGCCCAGCCCCCTACGCGCTAGGGCTAGAGCCAGCTTCATATAGAATTCGTCATTCACTTTGGGCATGGCTATCTTCGCATAGAGGTTTAAAGGCTATGTGCTAGTATAAACATCAGAAATATCATGGTCAACCAAGGAACGCTAATCCAGTGTATAATTGTATAAGTAACCAAGGAAGCTGATAGCTATGAGCCAAACAAGAAAAATTTTAGAGATGAGGCCGAAATTCTGGTACTGCCCTTTCTGCGGCTATATGTTTATGGACACAGGCAAAGGCAACCTCAACGAAATGTGCTGCCCTATGTGCGGCGAGGAAGCCATGCCCTGCTGGGAATGCATCTCCAAAGGCGAGTTTGACGCTACTTTGTGTCGGAAGTGTGAGAATAAGCGTAACTGCCAGGCCAGGCTCGCAGCGTAAAACCTACCCTCACCCCTTTAGCTTCTGTTGCCGGACCTGGTCCCCCATCTTCGCCATCTCATCGTAGTCAAAGCCCATCCCTGCCAGCCACTTCCTGTAATAATCTCGAACTTCCTCCCAGGGGAAATCATCGTAGGGACCGTGGTACTCGACATGCTCGATGTGAGGCTTACCGCCTTTAGTGTACGGCGAGTCTTTGGCATCGTGCTCGCCGTCAAATTCCACCGGGACGAACCCTTTGCGCTGGCAGATTCCCTTGTCATAAGCGGGGCTGACATGCAGCCACTTCCCGTTGATATACAATTCGGCGAAGCCGTGGAAGGGGAACTTGTTCACTCCCCCAATCATCTTCTTGAAATTCTCAGACAGTTGGTGGTCGTAGACATCTACGAAGCCCAGCCGCGCAGGTATGCCCACAGCTCGCGCCATTGCGGCGAGAAGGATTGCTTTTTGCTGGCAGAACCCGTTCTTCTCCTCGAGGGTCACGCTCGCCTTATAGCGGTTGAAGTCGTAGAGCGGGGCATAGGCGTTGTGCTTGATCTCATCCCTGACGAAATAGTAAAGAGCTATCGCCTTCTCTTTATCTGTCTTCAAGCCCTTGGTCAAAGACCGGGCTTTCCGCTTCACCGACCTGTTGTCGCAATCAATAATCTCCGTGCACTTCAAATACTTGTCTGACGACGGCATCAAAAACTCTCCTCAGATAACATTTTCAACGATATCAGTGCCAGCTCCACACCAGACGTCCATCCCTGACTTCATACCTCAGAAGACTATCCTTGACCCACTTTGTAACGCTCTCCCTAATCTGCTGCAGTGGATAGGGCACTATCTCCGCAAGCTTGCGTATCAGGCCTTCTACCGGATCGCCTTCCCGCCTCATCGTTCCCAGGCTTTCGATTACATCACCGTGAAGAATAGCCCATACCAGCGGACTGCGCCTTTTCTCCCTCTCCTGTGAGTGATTCGATTTAATGCCCACCAGGTCCTCCGGCGTCAGCCTCAGCCCCCTGTAGTATCTGTGCAGAAAGGCGGTTATCTCCTCCGGGCTGACATCCTTAGTCCTGGTTACCGGCCTGTTGCAGTCGTATTTCGACCAATCGCTGGTCAATATCTCGATTCCGTATTCCTCCGCCTTCTCCCGCACTTCAGTGCCCGGGAAAGGCGACAAGACATGTACTCCATAGAAAACATTGAGCCCCTGAGCGAAGTCCAGAGTCTGAGTCAGGGTCTCCTTGGTCTCACCAGGCAGCCCCAGGATGAAAGCAGCCTGGACATCGATTCCCACGGCATTAGCCATCTTTGCAGCTTCTTTCACCTTGTCCAGGGTGATCTTCTTCTTAATCCTGTCCAGGATTTCCTGGTTTCCGCTCTCCACCCCGTACAGGAGGCCGGTGCATCCCGCCTGTTTCATCTTCCTGAGCACTTCCATATTCACAGTGTCTACTCTGGAGAATGCTCTCCAGTTGAATTTCAGGCCTCGTTCCATCATCCCATCGCAAATGGCGAAGAGATGCTTATGGTTGACCGTGAGCAGGTCATCCTCAATGTCCACTTCCTTGAACCCCAGAGCCAGGCCCTGCTCTATCTCATCAAGGACGAGCTTCGGGTTGCGATACCTCATCCTCCTGCCGCCCATCTTGGAGCCGACGCAGAAGATGCAGCTAAAAGGACAGCCCCTGCTCGTGATTACGGTGCACGAGGTATCGAGGGCATGGTATCGAGACAGAGGGAAGAGATGCCTGGCCGGCATGGGGAGTTCATCCAGGTTTTCCATCAAACGGCGCTCTCCGGTAAGTTTTATGCCATCTTTTTTATCTCTATATGCGATCCCGTCTATCTCTGAGAGCTTCCTGCCGCTCACAATATCCAGTATGGTCTGCTCGCCCTCTCCCCTGACCACGATGTCTATCCAGGGAGCCTCGGTGAGCGTTTCCACAGGAGTGAAGGTGACATGAGGGCCCCCGATGATTGTGATAATGTCCTTGTTCACAGCCTTGCAATACTTGAGGATATCGGAGGCAACGGGGTAGTTCAGTGTGACCGAGGTTGTGCCGATTATATCCGGCTGGTACTCCTCGATTTTATTCTTTATCTTCTCCCTGGAATACCGGGATACCAGGAGGTCGAGCACCTGTACCTCGTGCCCGCTGCGTTCCAGTACCGCGCCGACATAGAGCAGCCCCATGGGCATGACCGGGTTTTCCGAGAAAGGATAGGGGGGATTTATCAGCAATGTTTTCATGCCCATTGTCCGTAGCGGAGCTCGTAATCTCTCAATATCAACAGTGTGGCTATGTTAAAACGCCCGCTCTCAGGCTGTCAAGTCTGGATTGCGGGGGAAGGTGGATAAAGATGCGACTTCGTTCGACACCTCCGGGGATTGCAGACAGCCTACGCACCTGCGCAGACTGTCGGAACTAGGATTATGTAATGTAGGTTAAAAAGTGATATAAAAAATGCTGGGGATTGCCCCAGCCAACCCCGCTCGCTGGGTGGGTCCTCTTTCCTTCCTACCCTGAAGCGAGCGGGGGCTATTCAATATTCAAGTCGCTCCCGATTCTATCAGGTCTCAAGAATAATAGCAATACCACCAAACCACAACTCAACGCAGGTTGAAAAAACCAAAATCCTAACTCTCCTGCTTCATTCCCGATGACGGCGTACTCTGGGGACCCGGAGCGATATGCCTAGCATGTTGCGTACCAGGTTGATACGCGCCAGACTGAGAACCCTGTAGTCAAGGCCAGCGAGGTCAGCGTACTCTCTCCACAAGCCCAGCAACTTCCTGATGTTCAGACTATCCCTTTCCTGCCACTCCTCAACCAGCTTGGCCGATTTCCTGAACCATCCATACTTCTTCATAATGGCAGCTTCGTATCCTTTGGGGTCATCCCAGTGCTCGACCAGAAGCTTCGCCGAGACCATGGCGGGGATTATCCCCGCACCGCTGAGAGGGTCGACTATTCCCCCAGCCTCCCCAACTGCCCATACATTACCCCGCACCAGTGGCAGAATAGGGCCGGTTCCCCTGATAAGTCCCTGACAGGCACATATTGTTTTAGTCCCCTGCGCCAGACCATCGACAACTTTTTTCATAGCTTCAGCATCGTACGTGTTCGACCCTATCCCGACGTGGGCATTGCTACCCTCCAGCGGGATTACCCAGGCATAGCCTACATTGTGAGCATATTCTGCCAGCACAGGCTGCTCAGGGAATTCCACTTTCCTCTGGATACATGGATGAAGTGCATCGTGCTCATATTTCCCTATATAGGCTCTCGCAGTGCCCGTAGCATCTATTATCCTCTCCACAGCCATACTGCTTGGCCTTGAATTCACAACAGCTCCTTCCCGCAGGGCTTTAATAAAGGCTGGTTTGTCGATGGAGAACATATAGCCTTTGACACTGAATTTCGTGCTATTCGCATACCCTATATCCAGACTAGCCAGGATATACTTTTCGGGCTCAAGCCCGACTTCCCGGCAGAGAGCGAAGAATTGCCTGGTTGTAGCAAACCCGCAAGAAGGGATACCACAGCGCGTTCGTGAACCCGGATCCACGACTTCCATGTCCCCGGCGCTCATACCCCTCTTCACCAGCAGCCGCCATAGGTAGCCGCCAGCGATACCGGCACCGACAATTAAGATTTTCGGCATGTCCTCACTTCAGGCAGAAGAGGTCGCCCTATCTTTGCGCCTGCCTCACCTCTCCCGCTTGAGAATCTTTTAAATGAATTGCCCACAAAAATCAAGACGCCCACGTATCGTCAAATACGCATGTATCGTTCTCTTCACCTGGTCGGCGGTACTCCCAGACTCGAAGGCGGTGGCCCTTCCGCTTTAGCCTGCTGGTTATTTCGATTAGCGGCAAGAAGAGAGGTCAAAGCAGCAGCGGCGGCTATGGCTGCCCCGGCTACGAAGGCCCAGTGCAGGCCTCGCAGGAATTCCTGCATCTCGGTGGGGCTGAAGGAACCCGGCTGCGCAGTGGCTGCAAAAGGAGCCAAATTGTACAGCACGGCTCCGGCGATAGCTATTCCCAGGACCATTCCCACATTGCGCATAGCGGCTATTATCCCGGAGGCGATCCCCAGGTGCCATGGCGGCACGCTTCCCATGATTTCGCTGTTGTTGGGGCTTTGAAACATCCCCAGCCCCACGCCGATGATAACCAGGCGCCATACAACATCCCACACATCGTCGGACGCATTCAGGCCGCTCATGAGGTAAAGGCCCGCGGCAGTGATACACATTCCCAGGACCGCGAACACCCTAGTGCCTAAGCGATCTGACATTGTCCCGCTCGCAGGCGCTACAAACATAGTCGCCAAGGGTGAAGCAATCAGTGCCAGTCCCACCTTGAGTATGTCGAAATGCAGCACAAATGTCAGATAGAACGGCGTCAGGAACACAATTGCGTATAAGGCCACAAAGCTCAGCAGCGTGCTGATACTGGCGAATCGGAACCGCCGATTGCTGAAAAGCGTCAGGTTAAGCATAGGCTGCGCAGAGGTCCGCTCTATCCAGACGAACAATGCGCCGAACACCACCGCAGTTCCCACAAGGGCAAGGGACCTGGGCGAGGCCCATCCCCACGTTTCTCCCTGGTTGGCGTAGAGCAGTAGGCTGCTCAAAAAGATAAGGGCTGTTAAAGCCCCGACCACGTCCAGGCTCTGTCCGGGCTTTGCCGTGCTTTTTGGTATGACACGCGAGCCCCAGATTAGAGCGGCGATTCCGATGGGTACGTTTATGAAGAAGACGTAGTGCCAGCTCAGGTATTGCGCGATCAGGCCGCCGAAAGTTGGGCCGAGGCCCAGGCCCGCTGCGATGCTAACGGCATAAATGCCCATAGCCCTGCCGCGCTCGAAGGGCGGGAAAGCTGCAGTAATGATGGCGTAGCCTACAGCCATCAGCAACCCCGCCGCGAGACCCTGGAGGCCTCTGAATACAATGAGCATCCAGATGCTCTGCGAAGAACCGCAGAGAATTGAGGCGACTACGAAGGCGGCCAGGCCGGTGAGGAATATCCTTTTGTATCCGACCATGTCTCCCAGGCGGCCATAGAGCAGGATAAGGCAACTTATGGTCACCAGGTAGACAGTAGGTACCCATTGAGCTATCGAGATGTCTGTTTTGAAGTAGCTGGTGATATTTGGGAGGACAGTGTTAACAATGCTGGCATCGACAGGCCCCATAAAGGCGCCCAGCATCACTGCCGCTAATATAAGCCATTTAGCTTCAATGCCTCGTTTTGCTGCGGGGCTGGTATTGTCTGACATTATTAACTACTATATCAGAGTGGATGCAATAAACCAATAGCTCTCAGGTTCAAAATCCCTGACATTACGGTAAGTAGGCGGGGAAGGGCTTAGGACGGCGACGGCATAGGAATATGGTGCGGTATGATTCAGGACAGCGTGAAGCACTACAGGGAGGTGGCAAGGGTGGTGCCAGCAAAGATTATTGTAGCCCGTGCTTTCCCTCAATAGTACAGGATGGTGCCATATTCTCCTACGGCGAATACATCGGAGGCGGAGCTACCCCAGAGACAATAGAGGTGGTTTACGGTGCCGCTGCCCATGGCGGTCCAGTCTTTGCCGTCGTAGTGCAGTATAGTACCTACCCCCACGGCGAAGACGTCGGAGGGGGAGCTGCCCCAGACACCATAAAGGATATTTGTGGTGCCGCTATCCATGACACTCCAGGAGCTTCCGTCGTAGTGCAGGATAGTATCTACCCCCACGGCAAAGATATCGGAGGAGGAACTGCCCCAGACACCGCTAAGCCAGTGTTTGGTGCCGCTCATGGCGCTCCAGTCTTTGCCGTTATAGTGCAGGATAGTTCCCCAACCCCCTTCACCCACCGCGAAGACGTTGGAGGGGGAGCTGCCCCAGACACTATCAAGGCTATCGGTGGTGCCGCTGCTCATGGCGCTCCAGGCGCTGCCGTCGTAGTGTAGGATAGTTCCCCCTTCACCAACAGCGAAGACATCGGAGGAGGAACTGCCCCAGACACCACTAAGCCCGATCGTGGTGCCGCTGCTCATGGCGCTCCAGGCGTTGCCATTGTAGTGCAGGATGGTGCCCCCCCCAGTCTCTGTGCTGAAACCTACGGCGAAGACATTGGAAGGAGAACTGCCCCAGACACCAGTAAGGATATCGGTTGTGCCGCTGCTCATGGCGCTCCAGGCGCTGCCGTCGTAGTGCAAGATAGTTCCCCCTTTATCCCCTCCACCCACTGCGAAGACATCGGAGGAGGAACTGCCCCAGACACTCATAAGGCTATCGCTAAGGATATCGGTCGTGCCGCTGCTCATGGCGCTCCAGGCGCTGCCGTCGTAGTGTAGGATAGTTCCCCCTTCACCAACAGCGAAGACATCGGAGGAGGAACTGCCCCAGACACCAAAAAGGTAGTTTACGGTGCCGCTGCTCATGGCGCTCCAGAAGATGCCGTTGTAGCGCAGGATAGCACCCCCTCCCACTGCGAAGACGTTGGAGGAGGAACTGCCCCAGACATCCCGAAGGTCGTTTACGGGTACGCTGCTCATGGCACTCCAGGCGCTGCCGTTGTAGTGCAGGATAGTACCCCCTTCACTCACAGCGAAGACATCGGAGGAGGAACTGCCCCAGACACCATTAAACCGAGCAAAGGTGCCGCTGCTCATGGCGCTCCAGGCGCTGCCGTCGTAGTGTAGGATGCTGCCATTCAGTCTTACGGCGAAGACATCGTAGGGGGAGTTGCCCCAGACATCCCGAAGGTCATCGGTCGTGCCGCTGCTCAGGGCGCTCCAGGCGCTGCCATTGTAGTGCAGAATCTCGCCATGATATCCCACTGCGAAGACATCAGAGGGCGAGCTGTCCCAGACACCCCGAAGGTCATCGGTCGTGCCGCTGCTCAGGGCGCTCCAGGCACTGCCATTGTAGTGCAGAATGGTGCCGCCATCCCCCACGGCGAAGACGTCTGAGGGCGAGCTGCCCCAGACACGGCTAAGCCCGTTCGTGGTGCCGCTGCTCATGGCGCTCCAGGCACTGCCGTTGTAGTGTAGAATAGTTCCCCCTTCACCAACAGCGAAGACATCGGAGGAGGAACTGCCCCAGACACCATTAAGGGTATTACCTTGAGGCAAAGGGTTTTGCCATTCCCAGCCAGCTGGACTAACTATGGTTTGTGTAGGATTCGGAGACGGAGTCGACACAGATGTATTCGTGCTCTGCTGGCTGCAACCCATAGAACTAAGAATTAGAGTCAACATCATCAGCGGAGTAAGGAACAGCACTACTTTTCTCATGAGAACATTATCCCCTCTCCAAATCTGCTGCCTCGCCGGGCGTCTGCTCAAGCTCTTTGTCCCCCAAAGCCTTGCGAACTGCCTTTACCTCTGCTTATAAGACATTCTGACAAAGATTAAGAGCGGCAACAATCCCATTAACGTACCGAACTGCTTAGTACTTCACGGCTATGACGATGGCTAATGGAGCACAAGAAGCCTGTACCAGACCACCTTTGAGGGCAGCATGAAGCCCTACAGCGCAGTGGCGGGGCAATCAGTCCTATAAACTACTGTGGTTATTCCCCTTTTAGAGAGCAGTGGATTAGAGTAATTGCATTCGGCACGCACAGGGATTCATCGCTCCCACTATGATAGCATAAACGGCGAGCATAAGAACCACAAGCCCTATACTTGCACCCCGAGCAGCGCTGCTATCGCTTTCTCCAGCGAGACGCGTCTCCCCATTCCTTGGCCTTCCAGGGCATAGCCTTGGGGGTAACCATAGGCAGCACCTCTTTGAACAGTTGCAGCCGTTCTTCGTCGCTCAGCGGTCGATACGATTCGGCCACCGCCAGATTCTTCTCCAGTTGCTCCATGCTTTCCATGCCCACGATTGCTGTGCTGATGGGCAAGCCGAATGTATATCGCAGCGCCTTATCGTACATAGGAGCCAGAGCACCCAATCCCATCACCTTCATGCCCACTACAGCCACGCCTTTGGCATTAGCCACCGGCAAGAACTCCTCGGCAAAGCTGAAGATGAAATGGTCTAATGCGGATACCGCGCAGAGCACGCTGTCGAAGGGGAACCGATTCAGAGCCTCCAGTTGCACCCTGGGATTGGTATGGCCGCTGATGCTGATATAGCGCACCAGCCCATCCTTGCGGGCCTTGACCGCTGCTTCTAATGACCCACCCGGAGCCGTTATCTTGTCCAGTTCTTCCAGAGACCAGACATTGTGCATGCGCCACTCATCTACATAGTCCGTCTGGAGCCTTCGTAAGCTCTCCTCAAGCTGGCTGCGTGCTTCTTCACGCTCCCGCGACCATACCTTTGTCGCAATCCACATCTCTTTCCTGCGCTTGCGAGCTACCTTGCCCAGCCTTTCCTCGGACTGGCCCAATGAATATATCCAGGCCGTGTCAAAGTATCTTATCCCCTTGTCCAGGGCATGATTGACAATTCTCAAGGCCTCTTTCTCCGAGCACCCGTGCTCATCCACGATACGCTGTGAGCCAAAGCTCAGTATGGGAAACTTTTCACCCGTCCTTCCAAAAGGTCTTTCCTCCATGGCCGCCTCCTCCAGTCCGTGATTTTCCTAGTGATTCGCCCCCATTACAAATGCCAAGCTACCCGAAGCGTCATCTACTGACTACAATCCTCATCTTCGCCACCTCCCCCACACCCTTAAGCGAGGTAACCATCCCCACGACAGTATTTCGGATTATCTTGTTGACGAAGGCGTTGATAGGCACTGCCGAGCCATTAAGGTCGATATTGACAGTATCTTCTTCTAGTGAGAAATCCAGATTTTTGATGCGGCACGTACCCCTGAGAGCTGTAAGTATTCCGCTTATAACATGGTCGATAAATCCCTGGACAAAGTAGTCTATCTCTATCAGCGCATCATTAACGTAGAGATTTACCTGCTTCGATGCCATTGTGCGGCTCCTTTCTTGACTAATCAATGTGAGACACACAATAGCCCACTGGGGTTAATAAGTCATAAAATTGAGTGGCAAAATGTTAAGAAGTTATCACATTTTGTCTTGTGCCCAGAGTGGCACGAAGCTACACATCCCCTTAGGTCAGCCTGAGCAAACCGCCATCCCAAAATGTCATAAGTTTCTAATCTTTTCACCTCGAATTTTATGACTTCGCAACATTCAATCAGTTACTATTAATTCTCTAAGACTTTGGACAGGCCTTTTGGCGAACCCCATCTCACGAATGTTTAGATTGAGGAGGCCAATATGCTTCATCTGGGAGACGCAGCCGACATTATATGGATTTTAATAGCGATTATCATTCTGGCAGTATTCCTTATCCCCTATTTGCAGAAGCGACGCATCATAGGCGACCGTCTGGCAGCTATAAGACGCATCGAAAAGAAACGGCGCTCACGCGTGATAACCATAATCCATCGGCAGGAGACCATGACCCTTCTCGGTTTTCCCATCTATCGCTACATAGATATTGAAGACTCAGAACGGGTGCTCAGAGCAATCCGGCTTACACCTCGGGAAATGCCGCTGGATTTGGTTTTGCATACTCCCGGTGGATTGGTACTGGCCTCGGAGCAGATAGCCTGTGCGCTGAAGCGCCATCCCGGCAAGGTCACCATCTTCGTGCCTCATTATGCCATGTCTGGCGGCACTCTAATAGCTCTGGCTGCCGCCGAAATCGTGATGGACCCCGATGCTGTGCTCGGGCCGATTGATCCCCAGTTGGGCACTCAACAGGGCGGGTACTACCCTGCCGCCTCGGTTCTTAGCGCCTTGAAAGAACCCAATCCCAATCGAGACGACCAGACCCTCATCATGGGCGATATGGCGAAAAAGGCAATGAACCAGGTGTACGATGTTGTCTATGACTTGATTAAAGATAAGATGCCGGAGGAGAAGGCGCGGGAATTAGCTAAAAAGCTTAGCGACGGGCACTGGACGCACGACTACCCCATCAGCTTCGGGCAACTAAAAGAGATGGGCTTACCTGTAAACAGTCAGTTGCCGCCGGAAGTTTATTACTTGATGGACCTCTATCCCCAATCCGGCCTGCGCAGGCCCTCCGTGGAATTTATACCCACTCCATATCTCCCGCCAGCCCGAAGGCCTCGCAAGGGAGATAGCGAATGAGCCGATGTTAGACTTCCACAAGCACCTTGTCGCCTTCGACCTTCACCGGGTACGTCTTGATGGCCCTGGGGCGACGCATCAGTTTCGTCACCGCAACAACTACCCCCGGCCAGTTAGTCCAGCGAACTACACTGCCGTCCTTAAGCTCGAACTGGGAAGCATGTAGAGGGCAGGTAACCACAGTGCCCTCCAGTTTGCCCTGCGCCAGTTTCCCGCCCATGTGTGGGCAGGTATTCTCAGCCGCATAGAACTTGCCCCCCACCTTCGCCACCAGAACCTCTTGTCCACCTGCCTTCACAGATTTCATTTGCCCATCTTGCAAATCGCCCGCTTTCAGGACTTCAACATATCCAGCCATGATCCCCTCCTTCTCTCTTCCGGCATTTAATAGCATCGCGCCTGGTCAAATGACCTTTTCTTCCCTGCATACCCTGTAATTGTCATCGCCCGCCATCAGCTCATGTTTGCACATTTCGTACCTTTGCTTCCCCTTTTCCCACAGCTCTTTCTCCTTTTTAGAGGAGACTATTAGATGAGGAACCTCTGTGGGTTTACCCTTGTCATTCAAGGCAACCATTATGAAATATGCTTGCAGTGCATGCGTTATCTTCTCAGTCAGGATATCTTCCGTTATCACCTCCACTTCCACTTCCATTGAAGAACGCCCCACAAAGGTCAGGAACGCATTCACGGTAACTAGATCCCCTACCTTGATCGGATGGTAGAAGTTTATGCCGTCCACCCGAGCTGTCACCACAGCAGAGTGAGCATGTCGCAACGCCACCACCCCCGCAGCGGTATCCATGAGCTTCATTATTTCTCCACCGTGAGCATTGCCGAGCTGGTTAGCCTGATGAGGCAGAATCAACTCTGACATGGTTACCGCAGAATGCTTAACTGTCCTGCCCTCAGTATCCGCCTTGCTGACATTTCCGGTAACACCTTTCTCCGAAGTAGCCATCGTTTCCCCCTTTCCCTCCGCCTAATAGGGCGTGCTCACACGATTCTGACCATTAAAGCAGTCGAACTCCGTGAGCAGCCTTACCAGGAAGTAAGGCCAGTCACAGTCTTCTTATCCAATTTTTCAATTATCGCAGTTACCAGTTCGACCGCACGATCGAAGTCATCCCTGTGCAAGATAGCATTGTGACAATGTATATGCCGCGTCGGCACAGCGATCACCACAGTGGGAACACCGCTTTTGTGAAGATGTATCGGGCCCCCGTCGGTCGCGCCACCTTCCAGAGCCGATATTTGCAGTGGTATGCCGGATTTTTTTGCGATGTCTATGACCAGATCGCGGAGTTTGAGATTGGGTATCATACGCGCGTCGTAGGCAAGCAGTACCGGCCCGCCTCCCAGCTTAATCGGCGTTTCCTCCGGTTTGATCCCGGGCACATCGCCGGCGATGTCCACCTCGAGAATAAGGGCTACATCAGGGTTGACAAGCTCAGCGCTTGTGATAGCTCCTCTCGCTCCGACCTCTTCCTGGACCGTGGCCACGGCGAAGAGCGTGTTGGGATGGCTTCTGTTAGCAAATCCCTGCATCGCTGCTATGGTCAAAGCACAGCCCACACGATCGTCAAAAGCCTTGGCCATATACGTCTTCGGGTTGGCCAGTATAGTGAATTCGCTGATGGGTACGATGGGATCGCCCACACGTACTCCGGCCTCCTCGACCTCTTGCTGTGAGCTTGCGCCAATGTCTATATACATCTCTTTCTTCTCGACGTACTTCTTACGCTCCTCATCCGAAAGAAGATGGGGAGGTTTGGCGCCGACCACCCCCACGACATCGCCCTTGTACGTGCTGATTAATACCCGTTGAGCCAGCAAGACCTGGTCCCACCATCCGCCCAGGGAAGTGAACTTAATGAATCCTTCTTTGCTGACATGCTTCACCATAAAGCCTATCTCATCCATGTGACCGGCCAGCACTACCCTCGGCTCTTCTGCATCGCCGCTTTTCTTGCAGATCAAACTGCCTATCTTGTCCTGGGTAATGCTGCCTATCGGCTCGAGGTACCGCCGGATTACATTGCGCACCTCTCTCTCATATCCCGCCACTCCCTTCGCTTCCGTCAGTTCTTTTAACAGCTTCTCTGTCTTATCCACTTAGAGCCCCTTGATGAACCCGATGATTTCGTTAATATCCGGAAGCTGTCGTATCTCGTAGACTTTGAAGAACACGACTTTGCCTTTTTCGTCGAGTATTATGTTGGCTCTTTCCGAGAACCCGTTTTTCTCTCTGAAAACACCGTAGGCAATTGCAACTCCCCCGTGCGGCCAGAAATCCGATACTAGGGGTACAGTCTTGATTCCCAGGGAATCAGCCCACGCTTTCTTGCAGGGAACTGAGTCTACGCTGAACCCGAGCGGGGCCGTATTCAGAGAAGCGAAAACTTCTTTGTTCGCCTCCAGCGACTGCATCTGCTTCGCGCACACCTCCGTCCAGGCCAGGGGATGGAAAGATAAGAGCACCCTCTTGCCCCTCAGTTCTGACAGCTTCACCTCCTGACTGTTATGGTCTCTGAGCGCGAAATCCGGCCCGATGTCTCCTATTTTCGGCGGAACCTGTTTCGTTGGCATTGCGTAATCCTCCACTCGTTCAATTGTGGCAGCGTTAGAGCCACTATAGTCCAGGTCATTTGCTGAGCAATTCAAATACAAGTACCAAAGGTGGGCCAAACCGAAAACGTTTCGATTCGTCAATTGCTTATGATAGTCAACAGAGGATAAAGAAGTCATAAAATAGGTGAGGGAAAAGTTAAGAAGTTATGACATTTACCATATGTCATTGCGAGGAGTCCGCCTCTGGCGGACGACGAAGCAATCCCCTCGTGGTTGTAAATATCGAGAGGGCGCTGCTCAGGATGAGAGGGGAGTTGTATATCGAAAAGCTCTATTCGGTTTGCCAAATTCATCCCTTAAGCAGAATCTTCACTGCGCCGGGCACGTCGGACAGCAGCCCCTGGAAATCAGGCGCGATTAGCTCTGCTGCGGTGTCATCGCGAATGCTTTTGCTGAGTTCGAGCTCCGAACCGTCGAATTCGGGGCCGCCCGTAACCAAGAACGTTTTCATCCCTATTTTGGCTACAATCAGGTCATTGACCGGGTCGTTACCCACCATCAGGCATCCCTCGGGCTTTTCGTTAATCTTTTTGCACACTTCCAGATAATATTCGATGTGCGGTTTACAGTAGGACATATTCTCGATATGGGTGACCAGCTCAAAATTCCAATCGCCGAGGCCTGCCCATGACAAGCGCTTCATCTGTACTATTTGCGGCCAGATGGGGTTGGAGGCAATCACAAGTTTCACGCCTAATTTCTTAAGTTTCATAAAGGCTTCACGCACACCTGGGATAACCGAGACTAACGGCCGAAATTCGTCAAATTCGGTCTCGTAGAATTTTATGAACCGCTTCCACATCTCTTCCTTGTATCCTTCGTAGCCCTGAGAGAAAAAAGACATGAAGTATTCTGCGTTAGACATTTGCCCGTTGTTATTCACCAGCATCTGGGTGGACAAAAGCAGCCTTTCGAGCAGCGCCTCGGGGGCCATCATGTCTGAGAATACCCTGGAAATCCTGGGTATGTAGGCTTCGAAGAATTCCCTTTCATCGAAACGGATTAGAGTGTTATCGAGGTCGAAGAGAACAGCTTTGAGCAATCTTCGCGCTTCCACAGAGGGTTCTTGCTTTTATCCCAGGTGGTTTACCACCGAATCACACTTGCTCCCCACGTGAAACCGGACCCGAAGGCCACCATCAAAATGAGATTGCCTTCTCGTAGAGCACCTTCCTCGAGTAACTCGCTCAGAAGGAGAGGAAGCGATGCTGCCGTCGTATTCCCATAGCGCTGAATGTTATTGCGGAATTTCTCTTGCGCGACCCCTAACTGCTGAGCAGCGTACTGGTTTATACGAAGATTGGCTTGATGGGGCAAGAAGAAATCTATGTCCTCGACCTTGAGATTATTTGCCTGTAATGCCTCTTGAACTACCTCCGGGATCTTTGTCACCGCCACCCTGAAGACTTCCTTGCCCACCATCTTAGGGTACTGTCGTCCTTCGTCCAAAGACTGATGTGTAATGTAGGGCTTTTTGCTTATATCCCAGATCTCTAGCCTCAGGATGTCTGCATACCGTCCATCTGCATGAAGATGTACAGAAAGGATTCCCCGTGACGGATCCTCTGAGGGCCCTACGATCACTGCGCCTGCGCCGTCACCGAATAACACCGCCACATCGCGCCCTTCTTTGGTGTAATTCAGTGCGCTGGAATGCACCTCCGCACCGACAACGAGTATTCTCTTATACATACCGATTCTGATAAAGGCATCGGCAACAGCGAGACTGTAAAGGAAACCGGTGCACTGGTTTCTGATATCCATACAGCCGATATCGGTAATACCCAATTTTCTCTGCAGATAAACTCCAGTGCCTGGAAAATGGTGGTCAGGGCTCAGGGTAGCAAAGATGATGAAATCTATATCCTCAGCTTTCATCCCGGCATTCTTCAGGGCCTCCCTGGAAGCTTCGAGCGCTAGATCCGAGCAGTAAACCCCCTCATCGGCATAACGTCTTTCTACAATGCCTGTGCGTTGCTGGATCCATTCGTCACTGGTCTCAAACATCTTGGCCAGGTCAAAATTGGTCACGCGTCGTTCAGGTAGGTAGTGGCCTACTGAGAGTATTCTTGCTCTTGTCATAAATAAGGTCCTCCAGGTGTATTTACCATGAGATTGTACCGTCAAAGCTGAGATTTTGCAACATCACCCAATCTTGATTCTAATTACCATCTTTCGATAGAACGCCCTAAATACTGTGTATTCGCCGGTTCACACCCTGCCGATACAATAATAGCTCTTTCCTTTGATACACTTTCGCTTTGCCACCTTCTCTTGTTTTAGCTCATCTAAAACAGCCTGTACTTCCAGTTGCCTTCCACCCACAGACTGTGCCAGCTCACCGATCTCAAAAGCTTCATCAGGATGTGAGTTCAAGAATTCCAGAACCTTTTCCGACAGTCTGTCTATGGCTTTGTCAAATTGGCTTCTCGAGATTGGCACCATGCCCTCCTTTCCTACGTTTCCGCGTGTCTCAGCTACAGAAATTCTCATCCACTCTCAGGCTGTTCCGATACCACCCTGTCTAAAATAGCCTTTGCTATAAGAGGAGTCTCTATCGCTGACTCAGCATCCTCTAATGAGTCTATTATAGGCTGGAGCAACTCCCTAAGATTAAGGTCTCCGGCAACAAGATCGTGGAGTACATGGTGAGCACCAATACGCAACCACGGCGAATCTGAACTCTCGACGAGAGCTTTCAGCAAAGGCACAATGACCGCCTGCCCCAGGTTGATCAACCCCTCAGCCGCTAACCAGCGAACATCGAATACCTTGTCTTCTAAAGCCTTTACCAGCGCATCCGCTGCTGCCGGATCAGCGATGGCGGCTAGCGCTTTCGCCGCCTCCCAGCGAACCTGTTTGTCAGGGGCTTCCAACGATTCAATCAGGGGAGTCACCGCAAGACTTCCGATAGCTATCAAGGACCAGCGTGCTTTCTCGCGTTCCTGGCCCTCCTTTTCGGCTAATTTAGCGATTAATAAGCTGATGGTATCTGGATCAGTGTTGATAGCTTGGTTTGTGCTGGCATCGCTTGCCTGTTCCTCCGATTCTTGCATGTCTCCCCCTCGGTTTGTTCTCCCTTAATCTTGATAATCATTACCCGAACAATATCGCACAATCGCTTGTTGTCTATGCTTTTGCTTCTTTTGCCTGCAAGGCTGGACGTTGTCTGTCGAAGATTCTGTACGCCAGCAGTTTTACCCAATCTTGAACAAGGAACAGGCCCAGGCAATAGCCCCAGACTATTCCCGCATAACCCCAGCCCAGAGGGGTCATGAATAGGCCATATACTGCGATGAACGTAGCCGCAATCTGCGTGCCTACCACCGCTATCAGTAGAATCGGCGCAGGTCGGATGGACCAGAAGTTCCATCTAGTTCGTGCCACAAAAAGGGTGAGATGGCCTCCCACGGATAGGTTCAAATATACTAGGGTTTGAACGACATCATGGCTGAGATGAAACACATTATTACCCAGGTAAAAGATGCCGAAGGAGCGAAGCATGGCAAAGCCGCCGATTACTGTAGCCACTCCCAACACCGTGCGCATGTTCCATGCCTCCGGCTTGTTGCCGTAGCGGACATTGTCATAGGCAATGGACAGGATAGCGCCATCGTTGAGTATGGCCAGCAGCACTATCATGATCGCTGTTACAGGTCGGAAATTAAATATCAATATGGCTATGGTAAGGAACGCCAGCAAAGCGACTGTTTCGGCAACGCGATAGATAGCGTAGCTCGTCATGCGCCGAAAGGTCTTGCGGGCCTCCTTAATGGCATCGATAATCACGGATAGGCCGGGAAGCAAGAGCACTATATCGGCTGCTGCTCGAGCAGCGTCAGTAGCTCCGGAAACAGCAATCCCGGCATCGGCCTTTTTCAACGCCGGTGCGTCATTAACGCCGTCACCGGTCATGCCTACAATGTGTCCTTTTTGTTGGAGAACATCGACGATGTGATATTTATGCTCGGGGAAGACCTGAGCAAAGCCGTTAGCACGTTCAATGGCATCGGCCAATTGCCCAGCTTGCTGAGGTTTGGTTTCGTCGAAGAGGGTGGCATCAATAATATCTTTGCCCAGATCCAGTTGGCGTCCGATCTCCTTGGCGATGGCAACCTGATCCCCGGTTACCATCTTGACGTTGAGGCCCATCTCTTTTGCAGTATCAACAGTAGCCTTGGAATCCTCACGAATCGGGTCATAGAGCGGGATTACGCCCAGAAATTGCCATTGGCCTTCGTCTTCGGCCCTGGCTACCCCCAGTGAGCGAAAGCCACGTGATGCAAATTCATTAACAGCTTTATCCACCTGGGCTTTAATCTGGTCTGCGTTGGGGTCAAGAGCCAAAATCACTTGAGGGGCACCCTTGGTCACCTTGAAAGCCTGCTCATTCTTCCCCTTCACCGTAGCTTCCGTGCGCTTATGCACTGGATCGAACGGCACGAAATGCACCACCTGGTAAGAACCCAATTGTTGGCCATCCTTCACTCCGCTGAGCACAGCTAAGTCGATAGGGTCCTGATTCTCAGCTCGGGAAGCCAGCGCCGCACTGAGAATCAATTGCCCCGATTCGATCTTGGGCAGGGTAAAAGGCTCTCCCATAGTCAGTTTGTTCTGGGTCAGTGTCCCTGTCTTATCGGAGCAGAGCACATCGACTCCTGCTAGCTCCTCAACAGAGGCCAGTCGTGTAACAATAGCCTGCTTCGTGGCCAGAACTCTGGCTCCCAGCGCCATTGTTATCGATAATACCGCTGGCATGGCTACGGGCACAGCCGCAATGGTCAGGACCAGAGCGAATTGAAGCACGACCAGCGTGCCCTCGCCTCTAGAAACGGTTACAGCGAATATTATGATGGCCAAAACTACTGCAATAACGATAAGGTAGTCAGCAATCCTCATTACGGCCTGCTGAAAATGGCTGCGTGTCTGAGCTGTTTCCACCAGTTCCGCAGTTTTACCGTAGTAAGTGTCTTTGCCCGTGGCATAAACCAGTGCGTCAATTTCTCCTTGCCTGATAATAGAGCCTGAGTAGACGACCTCGCCCGGCTTGCGTTCCACCGGCAGTGACTCTCCTGTTAAAGCCGACTGGTCTACTTCTACCGGGTCCCCCTCCATCAACCTCGCATCTGCAGGCACGATATCTCCGATACGCAAGCGGACGATATCGCCGGGCACAAGCTCACGAGCCGGTGTGGTTGTCCATGCGCCGTCTCGCTTCACACGAGCTTGCAGCGCCAGCTTTGCTTTGAGCGCTGCGATGGCGTTGCCTGCCTGGTACTCCTCGCGGAAGCCCACCACGGCATTCATTACCAGCAGGACAAGTATGACGCCGAGGTCAGGCCAATGACGCAGCACCCCCGACAGAATTGCAGCCACTATAATCATGCCCGGGATGGGTCCCCAGAAATAGGAGAGGAATTTGAGGACAGGATTGACTTTCTTCTCGGCAAGCTCGTTGTAGCCATACTGAGCCAGCCTGTTCTCTACTTCGGCTTTGCTGAGCCCATTCGGAGAAGAGCCCAAACGACTCAGCAGTTCGGACATCGGCAGAGTTTGAAGAGCCTTGGCTTGGGATGCTTTGGCGCTTCCTTCAGGCTGCTCCGCCTTTTTGCCTTTTCGCTTTCTACCCTTCTCTATCTTCTTACTCACGGCTTCGTCTTAGACCTTCGAAATAGATAACAATATTCAACGAAAATACGATATTCATGTTAAACATTTGCCGTGAAGAAGTTATAACATGAAAGCGAAAAAGGTTAAAATATCGTAAAATTTCGGAAGCGTGTATTCATCCACTAACACTATTGTGAAGCGCGAAGTAATTTAGTGACCAACTTCTGCAGACACCTTTTTATCTCGTCCCTGCACTGGGAGTACGCTGCATCTCCCTCCCCAAAGGGGTCACTGATGTCGCCGGCTTCCCCGATGAACTCTTTCAATGTACATACGACTCTGCCATCAGCTCCTGGGAGTTGGAGCACTCTCTCCTTCTGTTCCTGGCTCATAGTCAGTACCAGGTCCGTTTCTTCCAGAAGCTCCCCATGCCTTTTCAGGTCTTTGGAGCGGAAGTTCTCAACGTAAATCCCTTCTTCCTTCAACAGCCATTTCACATCCAACGTAATGTCGCTGCCATCGCGAGCGCGGGGTGCTATAGCCGCAGATTTGACCTTGATCTCCCTTGCCTGTCCTTCAGAATCAGCCAGCATCTTCTTGAGCATTGCCTCAGCCATGGGGCTGCGGCAAGTATTCGCATCGCAAACAAACAGGATATTATGAGGTTGCTTGTTATCTGACATGACAGAAATATGTAGCGAGTTACCCTTATCTTTGAACGCCTGTAGCAATGCTAACACATTGCGTTGAATCTGTGAAGTGAGTGAACAACTCCTCCAAATCCTCTCGCCCCTGGCGGGAGAGAGTTAGAGTGAGGGGGAAACTCGTGCCTTACTTTGCCCTCAACTTGCCCTTGCTTTCTTGCTTGCTGTGGATGTTATCATTCACAGCATTCGTGTCATTCCCGCGCAAGCGGGAATCCAGGCCCCCCCTGGGTAGATTGGAGCACCCGCTCCAATCCCGCCTGTAGGGGCACGGTATGCCGTGCCCAAAAACATGGGGGGCGGTTCGGTGAACCGCCCCCCATGTCATTGCGAGGAATCCTTCTTTAGGAAGATGACGAAGCAATCTCCTCGCAGTTTCCCTCGCCACATTTGTATACATGGCTGGCCTGTTATACAATACCTGTGAAATCCCTCTTGCAGCCCTATTGCGGGAACGGAGAAACCCGTGAATGCACACAGCGACGCTTATACTGTACTGGCCGAGAAGCACGGCTTCGGCAAATCTCGGTCATATCTCCGTGTGCTTCGGTTTCTCATGACGCCCGAGCAGGCTGAGATGGTAACCCTGTTGCCAGGCTCTCCCGAAGAAGTGGCTCAAAAGAGTGGTATTAGCCTGGCCGCAGTAAAGCGAAACATCGAGATATTGCATCGCAAGGGCGTGATCGTTCCCACAGACTACAAGAATCCCAGCTCCTACATGTTCTGCAAGTATGCCGAACGGCTATGGGAAGTGAGCGAGTCTTTGCTGGGCGTGGACATATATACTGAAGAGGAAATGAAGAGGCTTTTCTCCCTCTGGGAAGACTGGAAGAAGACCGATTACGCCGATATGACCGCTGAACGGTGGCGTAATTTGCAGGCAATGGGCATCCACGGCCTCAGGATTGTGCCGGCATACAAGGCGATACTGGATAGCCCGCAGATTTTGCCCTGCGAAGACCCGCGTGAGATTGTCAGGGCTCAGCCCCTCATCACGGTTGTCTCATGCTCCTGCCGCAAGCACAAGAAAATGATAGGCAACCCCTGCCGCAAATCACAAGCCGAGGCTAATTGCCTGCAGTTCGCCAAATCGGCCGAATACACCCTGAGCAGAGGGCATGGGCGGCGTATCTCCGTAGATGAAGCTCTGGCTATCGTTGACAGGAATGAAGATGATGGACTTGTCCATCAATGGATGAACCACTCTAAAATCGAAGCCGCTCAACCCTACGCACTGTGTAGCTGCTGCCGCTGCTGCTGTACCATCTGGCATGCTGCTGACATACGCAGCGTGCCCAACGATGCAGTATTCGCCAAAAGTCGTTACGAAGCTCGAGTTGAAGCAGACCTATGCATGGGATGTGAGGACTGCCTGGAGCGATGCCAGTTCGATGCAATCGAGATGCGCAAGGTAGAAGGCTCCGAGCAATTGAAGGCTGTCGTCGACCCTGAGAAGTGCTGGGGCTGTGGAGTCTGCACCATTATCTGCGAACCCCGGGCCCTCCGAATGCACCTGGTGAGGCCGCCCGAGCACATCCCCGCTTAACAGCAGCCCTGCCCCCGCACAGTGGTTGATAGCCGATAGCCCTGGTTTAGAAATGATACAATGAACGGTAGAAGGCAAAACCCTCATAATATTGAAGTTAAATGTGCATAATTAAGAAACCAGGGGGCGTATGATGAATGAAATAAGTTCATCTCGTTCGTGGCAATCGAAAGTATATCTCGTGACGGGTGGTGCAGGGATGCTGGGGCGAGCGATTGTCTCTCAACTCCTGGAGCAGGGAAAAACTGTCCGCATTATAGATATCGAGCCCGCAAAAGATGACCGCGCCGAGATAATCGTGGGTGATATCCGGGATGCTGCGGCTGTCAGAAGGGCCTGTGATGGTGTGGACACAGTCTTTCATGTAGCGGCAGCGGTCTGGGACCCCAACTTGCCCCCGACGATATATGAGGAAACCAATGTAGTGGGTACTAAGCTTATCATTGATACATGCATCCAGCTAGGAGTACCACGGCTTGTCTATACCAGCTCTATGGATGTAATTATGGATGGTAAACATGGCCATTGTTTAGCTGATGAATCTCTCCCCTATCCCGCTGATTCGAGGAAAATGAACCGGTACGCCTATAGTAAGATGATGGGAGAGCAGGCCGTCATCAAGGCAAACAGCCCAACCTTCTCCACTTGTGCCTTGCGCCTCGTAGGCATGTACGGTCCTGGCGATAAGTATCACCTGCCTAATATAGTGAAAAACGCTAAGAGCGGTATTAACATACGGATGGGAAACGGTAAGGCTCAATTTAGCCATATCTTTTCTGGGAACGCTGCTCATGCTCATATCCTAGCTGCCGAACATTTAGCGCCGAATTCGCCTGTGGCAGGGCAGATTTATTTCATTACCGACCATCACACAGGGAATTTCTTCGATTTTATGAATCCGTTCTTAGAACAGCTAGGTATACCTGTGCCCAAGAGATCTATACCCCGTGGTCTGGCAAACGTTCTCGGCTGGTCCGTTGAGAAATTCAGTGCCAAGTCCAACTTCAATAGGTTCACTGTCTATTGTGTCTGCGTGGACCACACCTTCGTCCACGACAAGGCGACACGGGATTTCGGCTACAAGCCGATTTTTACCGCTGAAGAAGCCTTTAATATCACTGTCCAGTGGTTGAAAGCTCAAAAATTCTAGATAATGGGGAAGGGGGGCAAAGGTCATGGCTGAGCCAAAACTCTGGGAAGTATCAGAGAAGCTATCACCGAGGATAAGACGCCTGAGAGACTACTATTTTATGGACGAAGAGCGTGAGTTTCAGAATAACGTAATGTCATTCACCACCGGCATACCCAACGATGTGGTCTATCAGACGCTGGATTTTGTTTCGGTGCCCGATATGCTGGGAGGCGTGCTGCAGGCAACCAGGGACGGGCTGGCAGCGATGGCATACCAGTTGGACCTGCCCACTGACTTCTGGGAGCAACATCTGGTCGTCAGAAAGGCGCTGTTCTTTCAGAAAGTACTTCACGAGATACCGGTTGATATCCTCGACGGCGAACTCATTGTCGGGGGTAGGTTCTGTACCTCCCTGTCGACCTGCCTCACCGCAGAAGAGACTGAGGAATTCACAAGAATTGAAGCTGAGCTCATTGATAAATCGGAGAAGGTACTCAGCGTGGGCCTTTCCTGCGGCGGCATAACCCCTGGCCATATCATCCAGAACCATGCCAGGGTGCTGCAAGAGGGCTTCAGGGGAATTAAGGAGGAGGCGCAGAGATACCTTAAGCAGGCCACATCGGAGGCGAAGAAGGAGCTCTTAAAGGCGGTAATCATCTGCTGCGATGCAATAACTGAGTTCAGCCATCGCTATGCCGAGGAGGCGAGAAGGCTGGCCCAAGCTGAGACCAAAGCCAGAAGAAAGGCAGAGCTATTAAAGATCGCCGGGGTCTGCGACTGGGTGCCATATAACCCCGCCCGGACATTCCACGAGGCCCTGCAGGCTACCTGGTTTTCCCACATGGTTGAGATGATTGCCGAGTCATACCCTGGCCCCGGCATCTCCTACGGCAGGCTTGACCAGTACCTGTATCCTTTCTACAAAAATGACCTGGAACAGGGGTCGTTGAGCAGACAGGAAGCGAAAGAGCTTTTTCAGTGCTTTTCCATCAAGCATAACTATGCCTATGATTACCAGACGACCGGAGGTCCCCATGGCCGAAACGCAGGGTTTGGCCAGTTGATCACACTTGGGGGTCAGGGGCCCAATGGAGAGGACCTTACCAACGATTTGACCTATCTCGTCCTGGAGTCATTCCAGGAGTTGAACATGCTCGAGCCCAAGCTAAACCTGAGGATTCATTCCGGGACTCCGCAGGAGCTCCTGCTTAGGGTTTGCCGGATGGTCCGCGATACACAGGGCTCTCCCTTCATCCTCAACTTCGATAACGTAGTCATTAAGGCCCTAGAGGGCGAGGGCATGTCCCATGAGGATGCAGTTGATTATGGCGTGGTCGGTTGTCTCGAGAACACGGCCCAGGGCAAGGATACCTCGGGGACGGTGGATGTCCATTTCAATGTTGCTAAGAGCATGGAGCTGGCCCTGAACGACGGCAAGGACTGGCGTACTGGCGAGCGGCTGGGGGCAGAGACCGGAGACCCCTTGGGATTTGCCAGCTTCGAGCAGGTGATGCAGGCATATAAAAAACAGCTCAAGGCGACCGTAGAGCGCGTGACCAAAATAACATCGGCCTGCGATGCCCTGAGGGGCAAATACGTGCCCTGTCCCTTCCTGTCTGCTGTCATAGATGGCTGTGTGCAGAAGGGAAAGGATATCAGGGATGGGGGGGCGATTTACAACTTCACTACCTTCAATGGGGTGGGCATAGCCACAGCCGCAGATTCTCTGGCAGCGATAAAGAAGCTCGTTTTCGATGACAAAAGGCTGACTATGGCAGAGCTATTACAGGCTCTGCGCGAGAATTTCGAGGGAAAAGAGCATGTACGCCAGATGCTGATTAACAAGGCTCCCAAGTTTGGCAACGATGACGACTACGTTGATTCCATTGCCAGGGAAATATTCCGCTTCTGGTGTCGCGAGGTGAGCCAGTATGTAACCCCGACCGGAAAAAGGTTCAGGGCAGGATACCTATCCTGGAACCATTTCATCCATGATGGAGCCTTTACCGCAGCGACTCCTAATGGCAGGAAGGCCGGCGAACCACTTTCAAACGGCGCCTGTCCCTCCCAGGGTTGCGACGTCAAAGGGCCCACTGCTGCCCTGAAATCGGTGGCAAGGTTGGGTTTCGACCTGCTCCCCTCGGGAGCTTCCCACACCATGACCGTAAATCCTACTGTATTGGAGACCGATGAGCAACTGGCAAAGTTTGCCGCTCTACTGAGAACGTATAATGAGCTCGGTGGCAGCTCCCTTCAATTCAACGTCATAGATGCGGAAACTCTGCGGGATGCCCAGAGTAATCCGGAAAGCTATCGGAACCTGCTGGTGCGGGTCACCGGGTATAACGCCTACTTCGTGGGCCTGAGTCGGGCCTTGCAGGATGAAGTCATAGCTAGAACGGAACATAGACTCTGAGGATAGAAGGGAAAGTGAAGCGCGAAGCGCAGGGAAAAAGGGGCCTGGTATTCAGCATCCAGAGGTATTCCACAGAGGATGGGCCGGGTATCAGAACCACGGTCTTCTTGAAGGGATGCCCGTTGAGATGCCTGTGGTGTCATAATCCCGAGGGACAGGAATTTTCCCCCCAGATTGCATTCAACGATAGCAGGTGCATTGGATGTAAAGGGTGTGTGGCTGCCTGCCCTCAGGGGGCGATCAACTTCACTGCGGATGGCTCGCGGACCGACAGAAAGAAGTGCCGGAGTTGCGGGAAGTGCGCCGAGGCATGCCCCACCGGGGCGAGGGAGCTTATCGGAAAATACATGACCGCTGAGGAAGTATTTTCCGAGGTTGAGAGGGATACCTTGTTTTATCGAAGTTCAGGTGGTGGTGTTACGGTGGGTGGTGGTGAGCCCACGATGCAGCCCGAATTCCTCGTAGAGTTCCTCGGAAAATGTCAGGCACAGGGCATACATACAGCATTGGATACCAGTGGTTATGTAAAGTGGCAGGAACTGGAGGAAATCCTGAAGCATGTCGACCTCGTACTCTACGACCTGAAACAGATAGACCCTGCCAGACATGCGGAGTACACTGGGGTTTCCCCTGAGCTGATCCTGGAGAACGCGAGGAGGATATCTGGCAAAGGAATTCCTATGTTTGTTAGAGTTCCTGTTATCCCTGGATACACGGATGGAGAGGATAATATCAGGGGTATCCTGCAATTTGCCCGTAATTTGGAGAGCGTGACCAAAATAGACCTATTGCCATTCCATCGGCTGGGAGAGCCCAAATACAAGAAACTGGGCCGCAATTACGTATTTGAAGGCACTCAACCCCCTGCCGACGAACATATGCAGAAGCTTAAGCGGCTCGTAGCATCATTTGGGTTACAGGCCAAAACGGTGTCGAAATAGCTGGTAGATGGAGGGAGGGAAACTCATGGCTAAGATGCCCAAGCAGGTTATGGACCTCATAAACGACCCCGAGTCGGTCAAGTTCCTGGCTACCGTTGACGCCGCAGGGAAGCCCAATTGCGCCCTTATCGCTTCGCTCACGGCACCGAGCGAGGATGTCCTCATATTCGCAGACCTGCTGATGAACAAGACCAAGAAAAACCTGATTAGCACAGGGAAGGTTGCGGCAACAGTCTTTAAAGCCCCCTGGTCATCCTATCAGGTAAAGGGCACATTTGAAGGATTTCAAAGGTCCGGGCCGCTATACGACATGGCTCAGGCGCTTTCCAAAGAATCGCCGTTTCTGAAGGGCAAGGTCTATTTCTATATCAAGCAGGTAGGGGTCATCAAGGTTGACGAAGTCTATCTTTCCCAAACACCGTCACCGGGCAAGCGGATAGCCTGAACCTCGCGCCATCCCCTCCGATTACACCTGGTCAGGCCCCGACCGCATCCCCGTTTGATAGCAGCCCGCCCCCAACTATGTCATTGCGAGGAGTCCTTCCTTAAGGAAGAACGACGAAGCAATCTCACCGCCCCAAATCTTCTCGCCCCTTGAGGGAGAGATAAGAGTGAGGGGGGATTCACCCGTTCGCCCTGAGCTTGTCGAAGGGCCCACAAAATGCCATTCCTGCTTGCGCAGGAATCCAGGTGCCCCACAAACCAATCCCCCCTTTTCTAAAGGGGGTAAGGGGGATTTAGCCCCCAGCGTCGTAGGGGCGTTCAACTGAACGCCCTGACGGGTAGCTTGGAGCATCCGCTCCAAGCCGTGTAGGGGCACAAACCTCTGTGCCCCAAAATGTAGGGGCGAGGTTTCCTCGCCCTTTTACGTAGCATCGTGACTCCCGTCACGACGTGGAGGGGCACAGTCCAATGTGCCCTCGCTCATAACACCGATTGTTTACAAAGAGGATTTATGTTATCTTATGATTAAAATAATGATCTTAAAAGATATCTTTATGCAACTCATATATACAATAGGCCACAGTAATTCTTCGCCTGAAGCATTCACCAGATTGCTTGAGATGGCCAAGGTGGAATTTCTTGTTGACATACGAAGTAACCCAAATAGTGGCTGGGTTTCATTCGCGAATAGTCAAAATCTTAAAGAAACCTTAACGGCAAAGGGTATTAAATATATATACATGGGTGACACATTAGGTGGCCATCCTTCTGACCCCGATTGTTACGACCCACAAACCGGTAAAGTAGATTATCGAATCATACGCCAAAAAGAGACCTTCAAGCGCAGCATTTCTCGTTTGGTAATAGGCTCAAAGAAATCTAGGATTTGTTTGATGTGTGCTGAGGAAAGTCCTGTTCACTGCCATCGTAGTTTGCTTGTTGGTGATGCTTTGAGTCAAGAAGGAGTACAAATACTGCACATTCGCGGTGATGATAGAATTCAAACTGATGAAGAACTCTTAAAGGAAAGGGCAGGAGTTATAGCGAGTCAATACATATTGCCATTGTGAGCGTCAATTGACTATATACACTATTGGTTTCACAAAAAAGTCAGCCGAGGAATTCTTCAGAATCTTAGGAGAATCTCGGGCTAAGCATCTAATAGATATACGACTTAACAACGTGTCACAGCTAGTAGGATTTACTAAACGTGATGATTTGCGATATTTCTTAAAAAAATTACTTGATATGGAGTATCACGAAATACAAGAATTGGCACCCGAAAAAACCTTACTCGATGATTATCGAAAAACCCACAATTGGGCAAACTATGAGCGACTTTATATGGCACTAATTAAGAGACGCCAAGCGGAGAAGCAGATTAATCCTAAACTGCTTCAAGAGGGCATTGTACTTCTTTGTAGTGAGCCTAAGCCTGATCGTTGTCACCGGCGTCTCGCGGCCGAATATTTAGCAAAAAAAATGAAGTCATTAAATTTAAGAATCGTGCATCTCTAAGTAAGATCACATGAAGAAAACGCTGATAATAACCGATTTAACACAAATGCCAAACGGTAACGAAGTATGTGTAGTTGGCATTGATGAGGCTGGTATTTGCATACGTCCCGTGTGTCAAGGGGGGTTCCTCAAAAAGTACCTTTTTAACCCTGGTGGCAATGTTTTAATACGACCTAGAGCCAAAGTAGAGTTTGATTTATACCCAATTGCGTGCCAATCGCCACATATCGAAGACATGATTTTCAATCCAGCTTCTATTAAGGGAAAGGGATTGTGCAATGACAAAGAGTGGGAGAGTGCGCTTCAACTTAATTCCTATGTTTCGGTAAGCGAAATTTATGGGGGGTTTCTTCAAGAAAACAGTTGGGTTAAGCCTGGTGCCAAAACTAGGTCAATTGCTACTCTTTCGGTAGTTACCATTGTCAACATAGAATTGACACCTAGACAAATAAAACCACGATTAATTTTTAAAGACGGCCTTGGTTGTAAATTTGATTGCCCTACGAGTGATTTAACATTGTGGAACCGATGTTTCGCATTGGTACGGAAACAGGGACGCAATAATATTGAAGTTAAAACAGAATTAGTCGCCTTGCTTCAAAACGCCGAACGCCTGTATCTCCGCCTTGGACTAGCCCGGCCTTGGGAAAGAATAAAAGGCGAAGGCGAAAGGTGTTGGTTACAAGTCACTGGCGCTTACACTTTTCCAGATTATATGAATGATAAATCATTTGCCGATTTTTAAACTTACCGCTGCACTTTCTTAACTTATTGGTACTCTACGAATAACAAATCTATTAATTTCATTACTATGATATGCGCATATTCTTGAATTGGAGCCAGCGACATCTTCCCCTTGACAATATCAGCACTAATGTTCTATAATTCCCCCATTACATCGGGACTGAATGTACACAGATCCCGACCAAATTCAAGAGCCGCAAACAGCATCTACTGAGCCTCACATTTGTGGGCTGATAGCTTTGAGCTGATTGCTGGTTGCACAAAGCTCTTGGCAAGCCCCGGAAAATTGAATATGTGGGGTTTCGTTCGTGGGAATTCGTTTTGGGGATAGTGCCCCTCAACATAGGGATGCTTTTTACTCAGACGGTCCCCGCTGCGTTCGGCTGAAGCTGATCACGGCCCGCGAAATCCCGGCGTCCGGCGACCCCAAAATTGAATAATTCATGCGCCATAAAACTCGGGCTGCGCTATACCCGAAAACCCGACCCCTCTATTGCTTCGCTGAGGTTCTCTCCCACAGGTCACACCGACCGCCCCACTGCGCCAGGACATGGCCATTCTCCGAAAGTCGAGCTATCTCGCAGATGTTGGGGCAGGCCTTGCATTCAAACGAAGAGGTACGGTACTTGGCGTCGCTGACACGGAACCCCTGGAACTTGGTCGCAAGGCTGCCCTTGACCACATCTTCATGAACCAGCAGCGCTGCACCTATCGCTCCCATAACCTCATGGTGAGGCGGGACAATTATCTCAGTGCGGAGTTCCTCTCGAAAAGCCTTTACAATGCCCTTGTTAAAAGCTACTCCGCCCTGGAAAGCTATCGGGGGCTTGATCTCTTTCCCCAGGCCGACATTATTGAGATAGTTTCGCACCAATGCCTGGCACAATCCATAGATAATGTCCTCAATGCGGTATCCCATTTGCTGTTTGTGAACCATGTCCGATTCGGCGAAAACCGTGCACCGCCCCGCAATGTGCACCGCATTCTTGCTCTCCAGTGCCCGCTGACTGAACTCAGAAATGTTCATATTCAGCCGCAGCGCCTGGTGGTCGAGGAAGCTGCCCGTACCGGCAGCGCAGACCGTGTTCATAGCGAAATCGGTTACCACCCCGTCTCGGATGACGATAATCTTGCTGTCCTGCCCGCCGATTTCCATTACAGTCTGTACCTCAGGAATGCGGGAGAGTGCGGCCACGGCATGAGTGGTAATCTCATTTTTGACCAAATCAGCGCCGAGGATTACGCCGGCCAGGTAGCGAGCGCTGCCGGTGGTAGCGACTCCCCGGATCTCAATGTCCTTCGGCAGTAGCTCTTGAATTTGTTTCAGCCCCTGCTGCACCATTTCAATCGGCTTGCCTTGAGTCAATATGTAGAGAGCAGTGACGAGTTGGTCGTCCTTATCCAACACGGCGAACTTGGTAGTTACCGAACCAACGTCAACACCCAAATAGGCTTCCATGGGTTCTCCTTAGACTGGGACTTGCTTCTTATAATTACTCCGTCGCCTGAGTTCCAGGAGATCAACAAACGCTTCTAATCTGGTCAGCATGCCCGTCTTCGTTGCCTGTTCATCGCAGATTATGGTCAGCACCGGTATTTTTTCCTTCGTTGTGGGCATAATGTTCTGAGCTATGGTTTCAGGCATACAGGTGAAGGGCGTTAAATGCACCACGCCATCGTATCCTTCGCGCGCCAAACGCACCTTCTCCGCCACCGATTCCAGTCCGTGTCCACCCACATCGCGCTTGAGGTAAGGGTAAGCATAGTGTGCCATCTTTTTCTTCTCACTGTTGAGCACACCCATGTAAGACTTGATACTTGTCCACTCAGATAAATAGGTCGCCTTCGTCCGCATCACTTCCACGCCTAGCTTGCCCAGCTCTACCTCCAGATTCAAGTTGCAGAAAGGTTCCAGAACTACATACATCTCACCGACGATGCCAACCCTAAGCGGCACAATCGAGGGGTCTCTGGGCAACTGGTCCAACTTTTTGAGATAAGTATGCACTGCCTGCCTTAATGAAAGGATGCCTGTTGCCTCATCGATTGCATCAATCGCCTCGTGAAAGACGCGCTCGGTTAGCGCCTTGTCCTGCGCTACAGGACGAACTTTTACTATCTTTCTCTCCAGATCATCCAGCGCCTTCATCTTCCCAGTCGCCAGGAGATAGGCAGCGACAACGTTGCGCCAGGGAGCGTGGTTAGTGCACCTTCTGACGGTCCTCAAAACGCCCAGTATGCCTTTGTCTGAACTCCGGTGCAGGAGAAACTTGAACTCATATCCAAGGTCACGCAAGATTTCTTCGTGCACCTTGGAATAATATCCCATTCGACAGGCATTGGAGCTGGTGACCATGAACAAAGTGTCTGCACCAGCCTCCAGGCACTCGATAAAGCAGCCCAGGATGACCTTGAAGGGGAGACAGACGAATTCAGGAGAGTATCTCGTGCCCAGAGAAAGAGTGTTCTTGGTAACAGTGGGCACGATAAGCTTTATGTCAACCAACTTCGCCGGCACCCTGAACGCAGGAGCGATTGTTCTCATGTTGGGTAGGCCCAGAACGCTGATCCCGTCCTTCTCTTCTCCGAGGGGACGTGCGAGATGAACGTACTTCACGGCCGGCCGCTTTGTCCGACGGACCATGTCGACAAAAGCTTCCAGCCTAGTAACCAGGCCTCCCTCCGCAGTGTGCTCATCGAGTATAAGCTTGAGGAAAGGCTTGTTCAATCGCCTGGCCGCGCGCTGTACTAGCTCCAGCATTACCGAGTCCGGGCCGCAGCCAAACGCCGCCGCAGAGATTATGCCATCGGCATCGCTCAGTATATAGTGGGCTCCTGCGCCGACGATTTCCTCCTCATATCCCCAGTAAGGCTTGTCCACCAGTTCCAGCATCGAGGCGCTGAGCCGAGCTTCTTCAACCATCTCCGCAAAAACGGTCTTGACACCAAGCTTGGTTAGGCGTTGCACAAGGCGATTACTAACGTGCTCATCATACAGCAGATAGCGATGCCCAATTACTGCAACAGTGATGACAGGGTTAGAGCCATTGCCTCTGGTCTCAACTCGATACTCCGGGAACATCGCCTCTATCGACTGAACCGGAGTCAATCCATCGCGCTCCATTTGAGCAGAATATGCTCGATTCGCCTCCAGGGCTTTGTTCATCGCATTCTCGATTTCTGGTCGAGCCTGTGTAAACATAGAGCCCAGCTTATAGGCGGCCTCATAGAAGGGTTTCTTGCCCATGTTGGCATCGATGTCAGGGTCAAGAATAGGAGGACATTCAGGAACCGCTGCTCTAACGATGTCGGGCAAGCCGATAAATTTTGGACAGTTGTAGACTCCACGCCGCGGGCTGTGAATCGATGGCACGAACACGTAATCGCACTTGCCTGCCAGAGAGAGTGCATGGCCACAGAAAACCTTGACCGGGAGGCAAATGTCGCCCACAGCTCTCGAGCATCCCTGGTCAAGCATCTCCTGTGTGGTCGCCGGGGACACTACCACCTCCGCCCCCAATGTTTCGAAGAATGTCTTCCACATCGGGAAGTATTGGTAGTAGAGCAGCCCCCTCGGAATACCTATCCTCATCTCATCACACCGATAATTCTTGTCTGCGAACCTACTATCATGCCATACGCTTGCGATTATTGCCGCTATTATAGCACAATTCTAACGTAAAAAGGCTTTGAAACGTGATGGCGTCCGAAAGGCTTTCTCCTCATCCTCGAACGTATTCTCTATACTGCACCAGGTGAGAAAGCGCTTTAGCCGCCCTCTCCGGCGTAAGAAAGGGTATGATGTATTTCTGCTGCAGCTTCTCGTAGATTTTCCCTCTTCTAGGAGTTGGAACACCCATATTCGCAAAGATTATCGGCTTCTGATATTTCTTCATCAGTTCCACCGATTTGTCCACGTCATCTAATTCACTGACCTCTGCATCCTCTAACCATTGGTCTATTTGACCACTGACCGAGGCTGGGAGACTGACCCATTTGGCATAGCTGCCAGTCACTCCCCCGCCGCCTATTACCAAAGCAGCATCCACGTTTTCGTCCTCAATCAGCGCCCAAAGGCACGAGTAACTGAACGGGTCTCCGCCAGTCTCGACAGGATTACCGTGGGACCACCTCGACGGCAACAAGGAGTCTAGCTTCTTTATAGTGGTTTGCGATAGCTGCGGCAATTCCAGATCGTGTTTCATCAAAGCATCCGCAGCTATCACGGCTGCGCCGCCGCCCGCCGAAAGCACCCCTACCCTCCTGCCTCGAGGCAGCGGCTGCCCCAGAAGAACCAATGCCACATCTATTAATTCGTTCACCTCTTCTACTCTTATCACGCCGGATTGCCTGAAAGCTACCTCGGAGATAACATCTGACCCAGCTAGAGCCGCAGTGTGCGACCACGCTGCCCTAGCTCCTGCTGCCGTGCGCCCTGCCTTCATAATGACTACGGGCTTCTTCCTGGTAATCTCTTTTGCCAGCTCAAAAAAGCGTCTGCCTTCTTTCAGCCCTTCGATATAGCCCAGAATAATCTTCGTCTCGTCATCCCGCCCCAGGTATTCCATATAATCTTCAAAGTGCAAATCAGCCTCGTTGCCACTGCTGACATACTTGCTAAACCCCAACCCCATCTCGCAGGCCAGATAGACTATCGACTGGCTCGTGTTTCCACTCTGAGCGATGAGCGCAAGAGGCCCCTTTTCCACCGGGGGCAAATACGGCACAGTGAAAAAATCGGCAGAAGTATCGAAATGGCCCATCCCGTTCGGGCCCACAAGGCGTATCCCCCCCTGCCTGGCGATCTCTACCACTTCCCGCTGAATTCTTGCCCCCTCATTACCTGTTTCGGCAAAACCTCCCGGGATGACCACAGCAATCTTTACCCCTTTCCTGGCGCAATCCCTCATAGCTGCGGGTACCTCGCTGAAAGGCACCGTTATCACAGCCAAGTCTATTGGTCCTGGCACTTGACTTACGCTCTGATAAGCTTTCAAACCTTGCACTTCACCCTCATTCTTGTTGATGGGATAGATAGGACGCCCACCCTTGGCGATGAGGAGGCTCAGGACATGAAAACCCCATTTCGCCACATTATTGGAAGCTCCTATCAATGCCACCGAGCTGGGATTGAATAAATAATCCAACTGCTGTCTAAGATTCATCGCCATCGTCTCCCCGTATAATTACTAGACCAGACTCGTCTTCGCCATCGAGTGCTAAAATTTTAGCACATTTGTCAAAAGCCTCTTTAGTACAATCCCGCAGTCTGCCTCAAAACTCTTCCTTACGAATGAGAGGCAAGCGCTGGAGCATTGACAAGGGTTACCTGTTACATTATCCTATGTAGTACTCTGAGCGTAAAGTTGTCTTATGTCATCTTCTATTCTATCCGGCAAGTTCCTGCAAGGCTTCCTCGAGAGTTATCCCGCCGCTGTCGCCGTGTTTGAGCCAGATGGCACCATGGTATTCGTCAATCAACGCGGTTGTGACTTCACCAATAAATCAAAAAAAGAGCTTCTTGGCAAGCGCGTTCAAGATTTCGTAGCTGACCGTGCCATGGCAGAGTCGATCATTTCTCGTATCATTTCCAAAGGATATGTTGAAACCGAACTGAGTGTCACTCAGAGTAACGGCGATGTTGTGGGCATTCGACTAACCGGTGTCCTGGTCAAAGACGGCGCGGGTAAGCCTGTGGGAGTTGTGGGAATGGCGCGGGGTACCACCACTGCGTTGGGCAAAAGCACTGAGATTGCACTGGCTGTGCAACGCATACTCAATCAGCTCCCTGAAGCCAAGATGTTGACTGTTGAAGAGGTCGCCAACGAGCTAAGGGTGAGCGAAGAGACTGTGCGCCGCTGGGTCAGGAAGGGGCAACTGCCGTGCATCAAGCTGCCCCGCGGCATCCGTATACCCAGCGAAGTCATCAAGGATTTAATACGTCTGAACCTTCGATAAGAAGCGGAAAGCGGAGCCAGGTATTTAAGATTACGCTGCTGCTTTAACAGTAGCTCAGTTGAGGGCGAACTCTAAAGCACTGGCCAATGCAGTGACAGAGAGAACCCTCCAGACAAGAATTACTTAAGGAATCCTCATGGCGCCACCGCTGCTCGGGATAAAGGTCCTGGACTTGTCTCGAATGGGACCCGGCCCTTGCTGCACTATGTTTCTAGCCGACCTCGGGGCTGACGTAATCAAAATCGAGCAGCCGGGATTTGGCATCATACCCCTGCCTGTCGATGAGGAGACCTGGGCTGCCTACTATGCCTTAGACCGCAATAAGAAGAGCATCATTCTCAACTTCAAGATGAAGGAGGCATGCCAGGTCTTCTACGAATTGGTGAAAACAGCAGACGTCGTTCTCGAAGGCTTCAGGCCGGGGGTAGCCAAACGACTCAAGATCGATTATGAGACAGTGAAAAGGATAAACCCCAGAATTGTCTACTGCTCGCTAACTGGCTATGGCCAAGATGGGCCCTACCATGATTTGCCAGGGCACGATATCAACTATATTTCGGTAGCCGGAGCACTCAGCGCCCTAGCTATCAGGGATGGCAAGTCAGCTGTCCCCTTAAACTTGGTAGGTGACAATGCAGGGGGTGGGCTGCAAGCTGCTTTCAGCATCATGGTAGCTCTCCTCTACAGAGAGAGAACCGGCAAAGGGCAGTTCGTCGATGTAGCTATGGTCGATGGTGTAATTTCCCTGTTGGCCTGGGAAGGCTCGTTATTCTTTGCCGGAGGCGGTGTGCCCAAGTGGGGTGATACGCCATTGACTGGCTCGGTGCCTTGCGGCTGGGTCTACAAGACCAGAGGCAGAGGCTTTATCAGCCTCGGTTGCTTCGAGGCCAAGTTCTGGGAGAATCTCTGCCAGGCGTTGGGGAGAGGAGACCTTATCCCATATCAATTCGCCACAGGCGATGAAAAGGAGAGAGTAATCTCCCAACTGACAGACATCTTCATGACGAAGACTAAGGATGAATGGTTCCAGCTTCTCGCGCCCAGAGATATCCCTATTACCCCGGTATATAACCTCGACGAGGTCTTCTCCGACCCCCATGTACTTCATCGTCAAATGGTAAAAGAGGTAAATCATCCCAGGCTGGGAAAGGTCAAGCAAGTTGGAATCCCCACTAAGTTCTCATTGACGCCCGGTAGGATAAGAACCACAGCTCCCCTACCCGGACAACACACGGTAAAGATTCTAAAGGACTTGGGTTATTCCCAGAAGGAAATTAAGAGACTGAAGAAGGTATCAGCCGTTGGTTGAACATCGAGTATCAGCGAGCGTCGAAGGCGCTCTAATAATAAAAGTTAAGGAGGTAGGGTTACATGGCTCTAAGCGAAAAGGATAGGGGGTTGATTGGGAGAGAATCTGCGCCTATCTATGCCCCGGATGAGGTGTGCAAGCCGATGATCAGGCACTGGGTAGAAGCTGTGGAGGATGCAAATCCGCTCTACACCGATGAGGAGTATGCCAGAGGCAGCAAGTACGGCGGCATAATCGCTCCTCCCCAGATGATGATGGTGTGGTGCATGCCGCGCATGTGGCCCTGGCCTGAGTTCCCCTGGGTTCCCATGGCTGAACTCGAATTGCCGGGCGACTATGATACCTATGTTGCCACAGACATGAGTTTTGAATTCTATTTGCCAGTGCGCCCGGGCGATATACTGAGCTATACCATGAAGTTGGACGGCGTGTCGGAGGAAAAAAAGACGCGTATCGGCAAGGGTCACTTCATCACCACTACCCAGATTTACCGCAACCAGAGAGGTGAGGTGGTTGGTAAGGAAATCCGCACTGTGTTGAAGTACAAAGCGACAAAATAAACAAAAAGCCATTTGGCACAGGGAAGTCCAGGGGGGTTCGCCCTTCTGGCGGGAGACTGGGAGATTTAAGGGGTTGAAAAGAGTCAATAAAAGTTATCTTCAAAGGAGGTAAAACAATGCCGGAGTGGAAAAAGGTTTACTGGGAGGATGTGACGGAGGGGCAGGATATCGGTTCTTACGAGATGCAGATGGACGCAGTTAAGATTAGCTGTGGCGCCTGGGCCACCAGAGACAGCAACCCCATACATCACGATAAAGCCTTTGCGGAAAGGGGTAGTCAGAAAAATATCATCGTAAACATCATGCACTCCGAGGGCCTGTTGTGCAGGCTGGCCACTGACTGGGGCGGTCCCACAGCCGAGTTGAAGAGAATCCGATTCAACATCCAGGGCTCTTGCTATGCTGACGATACCCTCGTAGTCTCGGGCAATGTCATTAAAAAACATATCGGCCAGGAAGACAACTACATGAAAGGCCTGCATCTGGTGGACCTGCAGGTGAACGCTACGGCGAGCGGCAATCCTTTCTGCGATGCTCAGATTATCGTGGCTTTGCCGTCTAAGAAAGCTCATAGCTAATATCAGGGGGTTAAGAAATGGATAGTTTAAAGGACAAATCTTGTATTGTCGGCATCGGCGAGACTGAATACTCCAAGAACTCCGGCCGCAGCGAGATGCGCCTGGCGCTGGAGTCTATAAAATCGGCCTGCGATGATGCCGGGATAAGCCCCAAGGAGCTCGATGGCATAGTAAGGTTCTCGGTAGACAGCAATCAGGTCGACGAGATAGCCAGGAATCTGGGTCTGGAAAACCTGAGGTTCTTCCCGGAAGTCTACTTCGGCGGAGGTGCAGGTTGCGGCACAGTACAGATGGCGGCCATGGCAGTGGCTCTGGGCAAAGCTAAATACGTGGCGTGTTTCCGGGCACTCAACGAGCGCTCTGGATTCCGTTATGGCCAGATGGCTATGGCTATGCCAATGATGGGACACTTTCAGTATTCCATTCCGTTCGGCTTGATGGCGCCCGGTTCCATGGTCGCCGTCATGGCGGTGAGGCATATGCACCTCTACGGAACCAAGACCACAGATTTCGGCGAGGTGGCTGTTGCCTTCAGGAAGCACGCCAACAAGAACCCCAAGGCGATGATGCATTCAAAAACGCTGACGCTTGAAGAGCATGCCAACGCCAGGATGATAGCCTATCCGCTGCGCCTCTTCGATTACTGTCAGGAGAGCGATGGCGCCTGCGCCGTCATAGTGACGTCACCGGATAGGGCTAAGCACCTTAAGCAGAAGCCTGTGTACATCATGGCTGCTGAGCAGGGGACTGGCAGCTGGATGGAGATGATGACCAGCTATCAGCGCAAAGACATTGCCGACCTTGAGGAATATACACGCCTCGCCCCACATCTGTGGAAAGAGGCAGGGATAGAGCCTAAGGACATCGATTGTGCCCAAATCTACGATGCCTTCACTCCGCTGGTGATAATGCAACTGGAGAGCTTCGGCTTCTGCAAACCTGGGGAGGGCGGCCCCTTTGTCAGGAACGGCGCTCTGCAGATAGGAGGCAGATTGCCTACAAATACCAGCGGTGGCTGTCTCTCTGAGTCTTACATCCATGGCATGAATCAGGTTGTTGAAGGGGTGCGCCAGTTGAGAGGCACTTCGCCGGTACAGGTGCCCAAATGCAAGCATGTGCTGGTGACCAGCGGCAGCGGTATCCCCACCAGCGCACTGGTTCTACGCTCAGCCTAAAGGAGGTAGTTAGATGACAGAAGAAGTAGCTAGATTAGCCCCAGTTCCGGGGCCGATTAACCAGGAATTCTACGATGGTCTGAATAGACATGAGTTGCTGCTCCAGAAGTGCACAGACTGCAACAAATTCCGCTTCTGGCCCATTGAGATGTGTCCTTTCTGCAACTCTTTCAACTACGAATGGGCTCGTTGCAGCGGCAAGGGCACGGTACATAGCTATACCATCCAGCACGCTACTATGCCTTACCCCTGGCCAGTATTGCTGGTGGAGCTGGAGGAAGGGCCTCGCCTGGTGACTCACGGGCTTATGTCTCCAGAGGAGGTGCAGATCGGCATGGCCGTGGAGGTGGACTACGAAAAAGTTTCAGATGAGATAACCTTGCACGCATTCAAAAAAGCCAGGAAGTAATTGGTTTAATTAGTGCTAGTGTGAGTACAAGAGCTGGTCGCTTTTGTCTGATGTCAGGCCATTCGATTTAACCTGTCACGCATAGAAACAAGGAGGCTTTAAATGGCTTACAGAGCGCTCATTCTGCAAAAGGAAGGCCCAGTCGCAATCATCACCCTGAACCGTCCCGACGCAGGTAATTCCTTCGATTTCAGGCTGATGGAAGAGACCGACGCTGTGATGAGAGATGTAGCGAAGGATAAAAGCGTCAGAGCGGTGATCCTGACGGGGGCCGGCAAATACTTTTCGACAGGGATAAACCTCAGCATGTTCACGGACGCCAAGGGTATGGTCGAGAAAGATGGCGGAGTTGAGGACAAGACTACCGTCGATGACGATCAGACTTACGGTAAAGGCACCGTCGTGGGCGCAGTAATCAGGATGCGCAGCATGAATAAAGCTGTGATCGCCGCCATAAATGGCCCAACCGTTGGCGCTGGGTTATCATTGGTTCTGGGCTGCGACATCAGGATCGCCTCCGACAAGGCCAGGTTCAGCATGATATTCGTCAAGAGAGGCATTGCCACCGACACTGGAGGCTCATTTACCTTGCCCCGTGCAGTTGGGATGGCCAAGGCGTGCGAGATGATCTTGACCGGTGACATGATCGATGCTGCTGAAGCAGAACGAATAGGGCTGGTGAACAGGGTCGTTCCCCACGATGACCTGATGAAATCAGCCAGGGAGCTGGCTGTGAAGATAGCAAAGAATCCCCCGCTGGCTGTAGCGATGGCCAAGGCTGACATATACAAAGCGATGGAAGAGAAGGACCTTATTAAACAGATGAAGCGTGAGGAGAAAACCCAGGAGGTATTGATCAACACCGAGGACTTCATGGAGGCAGCCACCGCATTCTTAGAAAAGCGGGAGCCAGTCTTCAAAGGTAAGTAGAATTCGGAGCAAGGGGATGGCTAGATTAAGGGAAGCAGTAATAGTGGATTTCGTGCGAACCCCCTTCGGGCGGGCAAGCAAGAAGAAACCAGGCTTCTTTGCAGACATTCGCTCCGACGACCTGGGAATCATTGTAGTCCAGGCACTGATGAAACGGACCAGGGTCGATCCTGCTTCAATCGATGATATTATCATCGGTACACCGACCCAGATTGGTGAGCAAGCAAATGTGGCTAGAGATATTTCTCTGGCAGCCGGTTTCCCCCTCGAAGTCCCGGGCATAAGCGTTGATAGAGCCTGTTGTTCCAGTATGGCGGGCGCCCAAATCGCTGCGATGGCCATTCAATCAGGCCAGGCTGACATCATTATCTCCGGCGGCCTAGAGAGCCTGTCGCATTTCCCTAATCCCGTAATCACCCCTGATGCAGACTTAATGGAGCTTGCTAAAGAATATAGCGCGCGCTGGCAGGCCAATCCCAAGATATTTGACAGAATTGACCCGAGCGCAGTCATGGGCCTGGGCCTCAGCGCTGAGTATGTTGCTGACAAGTTCGAAGTCTCTAAGGAGGATTTGGATCAATGGGCGCTGAGAAGCAACTTAAGGGCTGCCGCTGCTCAGAGGGAAGGGAGATTCAAATACCAGGTAACTCCTATTGAGATAAAGCTGCCCGATGGAACGTCAGCGCTCTGCGACTACGATCAATGCGTGAGGGCTGACTCAACCATAGAGAAGATACGCTCCCTGCCGCCTGTCTATAAGCCAGACGGCAAGATAAACGCCGCCAGTTCTTCTAAAGAGGTCGATGGAGCTGCCGCAGCGATGTTCATGTCCAAGGATAAAGCCAGGGAGTTAGGCTTGAAGCCGATGGTTACTATAAAATCACTCGCCTGGGCAGGGTGCGACCCTATGCTTGCGCCGTGCAGCGCCTGTTCAGTATCTAAGAAGGCTTTGGATAGGGCAGGCCTTTCCCCGGGCGACATAGACCTTTGGGAGACCAACGAAGCCTTCGCTGTAGTTCCTTTGGTCTTGGTAAAAGAATTGGGCATTGACCCGGAGAGAGTAAATGTCAATGGTGGCGCCTGCTGTATTGGCCACCCCGTGGGAGCCAGCGGAGTATGGCTGCTTGGGGCCCTGGCCCATGAGATGAATCGTCGAAAGGCCAGATATGGGCTGGCATCCATACCCGGGGGAGCAGGGCAGGCGACGGCGATACTTGTGGAAAGAGAGAACTATTGGAAAGGTCGTTCTGCCTTCTTGGAGAAGCTAGAGAAAGCAACACCGTGAAATAGCAGAGAGGAGCCGAGATGGACTTCCGATTCACCCCAGAAGAAGAGGCATTAAGAAAAGAATTCAACGATTTCTTCAAGGCGGAGATGAAGTATGCTCCCCCAGAGTGGGGCACATCCATGGAGGCTATATTCGGGTTAGATGCTTGCTGGGAGTTCCATAGAAAGCTGGCCAGGAAGCTGGCTGCAAAAGGCTGGATCTCGCGTCCCTGGCCTAAAGAATATGGCGGGCAGGATGCTTCACTGGTAGAGCAGTTTCTGTTCAGTGAAGTTATGGGCTACAACCGGGGAGCAGGGGTTGACCACTGGGGCATAACACTGCTGGCTCCCACTCTCCTGGTAAGCGCCAATGAGGAGCAGAAAAGGGAACACCTGCCTCCCATAGCGCGGGCTGAGCGGTTCTGGACTCAACTGTGGAGTGAGCCGGGCTCTGGCTCCGACCTGGCTTCCCTGACCACTCGTGCTGTACGGAATGGAGACGATTACATCGTCAACGGCCAGAAAACATGGAGCAGTGGCGCCCATCGTGCCGACTGGGGTTTCTTGCTCGCCCGGACAAACCTCAATGAGAAGAGAAGTCGGGGGCTATCTTTCTTTCTGGTCGATATGAAAGCCCGGGGTATTACAATCAAGCCCATCCTGGGTTTGGACGGCTCCCACCTGTTTAACGAGGTCTTTCTCGATGATGTTCGCGTTCCCGCGCGCAACATGGTGGGTGAGGAGAACCAGGGCTGGATAGCTTCTCAGATGACCTCGAACTTCGAGCGTTCCATGATTGCCCTCTTTTCCTATTTGAAGCGTGAGTTGGAGGAGCTAGTGGAGTTCTGCCAGGAGACGAAACGTGATGGCAGGCCACTGTCTGAAAATTCTCTTATCAGACACAGGTTGGCTCAGATGGCAATCGAAATCGATATAGGCCGCACCTATTCTTACTCGGTGCTTTGGAACCAGATTAAGGGCGGTCTGGTAATGGCCGCGCCCCTGGCCGCAGGGGCGAAGATCCTGGCCACCGAGATGGTGCAGCGCTTCAATTTTAGCGCCTACCAGATCATAGGGCCCTATGCGCAGGTAAAGGAATCGAGATGGTCGCCCCTGAAGGGCAAGTACGAGAAGGAATGTCAGCAATGCCTGGGCCTGAGCATGGCTGGGGGCACTTCTGAGATTATGAAAAACCTCATCTGCGCCATGGGGCTGGGTCTGCCCAGAAGCTGGTAGGGGGACGACTGACGAAATCAGAAGGATGCTAAGCATGGAGTGGAAAACCAGGGTTACCGAGCTATTGGGCTGCAGGTATCCCATTATCGAGGGCGCCTTCGGTGGATTCGGCAGGGCTGTTCTGGCAGCCCCCGTCTCCGAGGCTGGGGGGTTTGGCATAATCGAAGCTACCGCGCTGGGCACCCCTGAGAAACTGCGCAAGGATATACACAAGGCCAGATCCATGACCGATAAGCCCTTCGGCGTGAACCTGTCGCTCATAGGCCATCCCCGAATAGACGAACTACGTGATGTCGCCATCGAGGAACGGGTGGCAGCCATATTCACCTCAGCTTACAAAGCCGAAGAGCATGGCAAACGCATCAAAGAGGCGGGCATACCCTGGATTCATAAAGTGGGCACGATAAAGCATGCCTTAGCTGCCGAGCGCCAAGGCGCGGATGCACTGGTCATAGTGGGCATCGAAGGTGAGGGTGAGAAAGCCGCCAATCATTTGACCACCATGACCACCGTCAGCATGGCCACGAAGATGCTCAAGATTCCAGTGATAGCCTCCGGAGGGATCGGAGACGGCCGTACCTTCCTGGCAGCGCTGGCCATGGGAGCTGAGGGGGTGTACCTGGGCACAGTCTTCATGGCCACAAAGGAGTGCCCCATCGCTGAACGTCACAAGCAGGCCCTGGTGAATGCCAGCCCCTACGACCCCGAGATCAGAGACAGGGTATTCGCACCACCGCCGCCGGGGCTGGACGAGTTGACCAGGAAGCAAGAAGTCTATCAACTGGTGGGCGACGCGAAGCCGCATTCTACCTCGCGTCCCATGCCTGTCATGGGCGGCTCGATGGCAGTGGGGGCAATCACCAAAATCGTCACAGTTAAAGAATTGATAGACAATATCATCTGGGAAGCAGAGGAGCTCTTGATGGGTGACAGCCCCCTGGGACGGATACTGGCAGCAAAAGATTAGCCATTGGTCGGAAGGGAGGCGTAGATGCCTTACAAGATGGTTCTCCTGGGCAGGCAAGATAGGATAGGGACGATTACGTTGAACCGCCCAGATAAACGCAACGCCTTCAATATGGAGATGATGGGCGAGATGGACATGGCATTAGAAGAATTAGCCCAGGATAAGGAAATCAAGGCGATTATCCTGACAGGCTACGACAAAGTCTTTTCCGCGGGGCTCGACTTCAACTGGGCAGCCACGATGGATACTGAGAATCTGCCGTCCATGGCCAGCACGGTCAGGGGACGCGCTGTCACTTACAGCGAGAGGAGCCTCCTGACCCTTGTGCTTAAGATACAGAGCATGCCCAAGCCTGTCATAGCTGCGATAAACGGCATCACGCTGGGTGGCGCCTTCGTTCTAGCCATAGCCTGCGACCTGAAAATTGCCTCGGAGAACGCGCAATTCGGCATGCTTCAGGTGAAGCGGGGACTCATCCCGGACGGCGGTGGCACCTATCTTCTGCCTCGCGCTGTGGGTCTGACCAAAGCCCTGGAGCTTGCGCTTGTCGCCGACATGCTGGATGCTCGGGAGGCGGAGAGGATTGGCGTGGTGAACAAAGTAGTGCCGCACGAAGAATTGGTGAATGCGGCCAGGGAGATGGCTGCCAAGATAGCCCGGAATGCCCCGCTAGCGGTAGCCATGACGAAAGCCGCCATGTACAGAGGACTTCACGAACCTGACCTAGCAGAGCATATGGACTATGAGGTCTATATCATGAACATTCTCTTTGGCACCGAGGATTTCCAGGAGGGCATGAACTCTCTATTTGAGAAGAGAGAGCCGACATTCAAGGGCAAGTAGGCAAGATAGAGGAGGCACGAATGAGGGTATTTACGGTAAACGCGGTTATTCCCAGGCCGCCTGCCTACCTGCTCCACGCCTTCGCGGAGTACACGCATGTCGAGAAGCTGCACGGACACAGGAATGTCAAGGTTAAGCCGCTGTATGAAAAGGGCGATGTGAGTATATGCCTCTGGTCTATGAAAATACTTGGCGTCACCAGAACCTTCAGACAACTGCAGACGGTTTATCCGGAAGAGTTGAAGATGGTCAACGAGACTATCGATGGCTTCGGCAAAGGCACCGTTGAGACGGTTACCTTGAAGGAGGCTCCCGGAGGCTCAGAGATCGCAGAGACTGTGCATCTCAAGCTGCCGTTTTACTTTTTCTGGATGGAGAGACCTGTAGAAAGCTTCACCCGGAAGCTCATAGCCGGATACTATGACGACCACATTAAATATGAAGCGAACAAGTGAAGCCCTGAAGGGAGCCTGAACCATGATCTTTCTGCAGGAAATCCACGAAGTTATCGGCGGCAAGATGGAGGAGTTCTCTGAGGCGATGCGAGACCGCTGGAAGCCGCTCATAGAGCAGGGCGGACTTGCCAGGGTGCTCTGGTTCTGGGATCTCACCATGATGACAAATGTGAGCTACACGGTGGTTTCTATCACCGCTGTTCGAGATTGGCTGTCGTGGGGCACCCTAGTGAATCGCATGGTGAGTGACCGCAAGTGGAAGAAGTGGAATCGTGATGTCCTCGAGTACCGCAGAGAGGTTGTATCAAAGATGCTTCTACCCAATCCCTTGTCACCGCTCCAAGAAGTTGACTTTGCCTCCGTAGGGACTGCTCCGGATGATGGCACGCCCGGCCTCTACCTACTTGACACAGGTTGGCCTTATCTGGGCAAAATGGAGGACTATCTCAAGGCTTTGCATAAAGTGTATCAGGCACAGGTTGCAGCCATACAACCGCCCGTTATCACCGTTGTGGCAGGCTGGCGCACCTGCCCGGGCAGCGGACGCTGGCATGAGGCAATTGTGCTCTCCAAGATTCATAACTGGGAGTTATTGTCCCTCATAATCCCCCATGGCGTGCCACCATCGCAGCCCGGAGATTGGATGCAGGAAGGGCTGAAGTACCGCGACCGTTGGGAGAGCAAGCTCCTGCGTACAGAGAGTTGGTCTCCCCTGAAATAAGCTACAAGGGATAGAAGGGAAGGGCAGCAACTATGCTTTACCTGTATGAGACCACTTACCCGTACCCTGGCATGATGGATGAGTATGTGGATGTCATGGGCACCGATTTGATCCCTGGCTTGAAGCGCCACATGACTGTTCTGGGCGTTTTCAGAGTCGCCTTCAAGCACCGCGAGAGCTTCTTTCTGTCTGAGCTTCCCCAAGGCGTAGATTCCCTCGAAGGCTTATCCAATTTCGTCATCCATGAGCGCGACGGACTGCTCTGGCATCGCGAAGGACTCAAATACCGGGATGAGTGGTTCGACAGCTTGCTGGAAGGCCTCCCCTTCTCGCCCACGGCGGCAGAAATTAAAAAGCGCCAGAAACAGGGTGACTTTACGGGCAACACGCTATATTACCGTTTAATCTACAACGTCCTTCCCGGAAAGACAGACGAGTTCCTGAAGGCGTTTGAGAAGGAACTGCTGCCCCTCGAAGAAAAGCGGGGTATGAAACTGGCTGGCTGCTACCTCTGGTTTGGCGCTTGTGGAGAATCCGGCGAGATTATTAGCCTGTGGGCAGTGAAAGATTGGGCGCACTGGGGCAAGATGCGTGAGGCGCAGCTCAAGGACCCGAAGTACCAGCGGTGGATGAACAGGGTTTCAGGCCTTTGTGCTGAGTGGAGCTATAAGTTCCTGCTCCCTGCTCCTTACTCCTTGCTTCACTAATCAGGAGGGATTAAACATGCTTTATCTATATGACAGCATAATGATCGTACCCCGGCTTCAAGAGGAATTCTGGAAGGTGATGGGCAGCGACTATCTGCCCGAGGCGGAGCAGAGCGGCTTACGCCTGGTCGGGATGTTCATGATAGGCATCCATTACAACGAGAACTTGGCGCTCTGGGAGTTGGATGACTGGGCAACGCTGGACCGCATACAGGAGCTTCATGATAAGCATCCCTGGATACAGGCCTGGAAGCGAGAAGCTGTTGACTACATCACTGATTCAACGGGCAAGGTATTGGAGCCCGCGCCTTTCTCGCCCACGCTGGCTAAGCTCAAAAAGGGCGACTATAAGTTCACCATATACCTGCACACGCTGGCGCGGGTTCTCCCTGGCAAAGAAGATGAATACATAAAAGCTGTGGGGAAGGAACTCGTGCCTATGGCGAAAAGCTGGGGCATGAAGCTGGTAGGATGCTACAAAGCCATCGCAGGCACTGCTTCCAGCGGTGAGGTCATCAACATCTGGACTGCAGGAAATGTGCATGGCGACTGGGTCAAAATCCGCGAGGCTTCTCTGAATGACCCTGCGTATAAGGGATGGGAGGTCAGGGCAGGAAGATGGCGTCCCAAGGTGGTTTACAGATTCCTATATGGCTTGGTTCCTTATTCGCCTTTGCGCACCCCATTCCTGCCGGAAACGGCGATAGAGGAGGTGAGAACCGTAGCTATGCCCGAGGTGGAATGGAAATAAGAGATTGTTGCACCATAGTCTCATATTAACTAAGAAGGAGGGAAGGAAATGGCCGAAGAACTGCCTGACGAGTTAAAAGAGTCGATCGATGAGTATTATCTGGAGATGAGCCCGGAGATAAAAGACCTGATCCACAGTTGGCTGTATCGTATAGTTGACGCAGCCTACCAGGGGATCAGCGAGCTTCCCCCAGAGCACAGAGATACGATGTTGATGAAAATGTCCAAGGCTTGCAGCGACCAAGCTAAGATGGTGCTGGACTGCAAACCGGGTATGAGTTGGGAAGCTTACAAGAAGCAAATGGGAGCATTGAAGCCTCCGTTTGGCCCCAGGAAGATCACCCAGGTAGGCGACATCGTTCACTGGACCTACGTTCCACCCAAAGACAAGAAGGGACGCCCGATATGCCAGTGTCCCCTTGCTATGTACGGAATGATGAGAGGAAGGCCGGAGCTTTGCGGCTGCTCGGCAAACAGCGTGAGGGCCTATATAGAGGAGTACACCGATAAAAAGGTGGACTCCGTAGAGACTCTGGGCAGCCCCCAGGTGGATGGCACGGACGAGTGCCGCTTCCTGGTGCATCTCAAGCCCTCTCGTTTCACCACCGCGAAACCAGAGCCTAAAGCCGTTAAGAAGGCAAGAGCCAGCACCCGGCGCAAAAAGTCAAAGTGAGCGAAATTGCAATAGTAACCGCAATGAGTTAAGGTGGAATCAGAGAAGGGAGGGCAAATGGCACACGAATTTACCCCTGAGATAAAGGATTTGATTTACAAGGAGTGGGTGCCGCGCATCCTGGCAGGAGTCCTGCAGGGTGTGAGGGAGCTGCCGCCTGAGCACAGGGACTATGTGATGATGAAGATGTCTAAGACCTGCGCCGACATGGCTGTGTGGGCTCTGGGGATTAGGCCCGAAATGACCTATGCGGAACTGGAGAAACACCTGACAGATATGGAGCCGCCCATGGGTCCCCGAACCATCAAGCGAGTCGGTAATATCATCCACTCGACCTATCATTGCAGTATAAGCGATGATGGCAAGCCGATTTGTGAGTGTCCGGTGGTCAAAATGGGTATCATGGAGCCATTCCCCGAGCTTTGCTCCTGTGGCGCCAACATGGCGGCATACTATTTTGAGACTATCGGCATGCCGACTGCTCGGACCGAATTGATGGGCAGCCCCAATACCACAGGCGAGCCCGCTTGTCAGTACGTGATACATCTTAGGGCACCGCAACACACGACGCCTGAACATGAGATGAAGCCTAAGCCTAAGGCCAAGGCAGTCAAGAAAAAGGCAAAGCGTAAGAGTTGAGCTGCGGATTTTGCCACCTAGATTGCAGGATGCTCTGACTGAATGCTTTGAGGAGGGGGAATGCCTAAGGAATTAACCGAAGAAGAGAAAGCACAGCGCGATTTTTTTGCAGGACTACAAAAAAGTGAAGTCTTCAAACGAATCTTTCAGCCCGATTTCGACGAGACTGCCAGGGAGATGTGCCTTGAATGCACAGGCAGGCAGTGCAACTCCCTGTTTATGCCCTTTGCCCAGCTCAACACGGAGGTCGACATAGATACCTTCATACAGAACCTGATGGACGCCTTTCCCGGGGCGAGGAAGCTGGAAAGAAAAGGTGACATCATCATTTATGACTTCTACCCCGATGTTAAGGGCGAGTGCTCGTGCCCCATAATCACTATGGGCCACATAGAGCCCACGCCTGACTGGTGCACCTGCGGCAACTACTTCAATAAAGCCATGTGGGAGGCTGTAGTAAAACACCCGGTGCAGGTTGACTTATTGGAAAGTCCCCTCACCACCGGTTCGGACATTTGCCGCAGGCTGATTCATCTCAAGCCGCCGGCATCTGTTGTCGGCGCGCCGGGTAAGAAACAGGCGAAGGTGGCCGAGAAAACGCCGCAAGGGGTGATCGGGTCTTGATGTGATTACCCGTAGCTTGGCCATTGCCTTTTTACCCCGGCTACTGATAAGAAGTCCAGTGTCTTGCGTGCCATTTCCAAAAGCGTTTCCTGGCTATAGCGGCAGCCAGGGGAGCAACCACGAGCCATATGGCTATGGTGATGAGCATAGCCATCTTGTACCCTACAGTCTCCACGCCGAAATTCGGAGCGATAATTCCCCAGAAAATCATCAGGAGAAAGGAACTGAAGAAGAATCCTCCGGTGGCCGCAGGTATGGAGAAGTAAACCATTTTAGACCTCCTTTACTCTATTCATTAAAGGTTTACCCTATTGTTCGAGAACAGCCTCAATCTCATTGCCGGCATGGGAGATAATCTCCCTTATCTGCACCAGTTTCTTGCGGTCCATGCGATGGGCCTTACGAGCAATAAGACGGCCTATCCGCCCCAGCTCACGTCCAACTTCCTTCATCTCATCGCGATTTTCTGCCCACCACCAGCCTTTCATATGTTCTTTTATCTTGTCCATGGTTGGCTCGCGCTCACCAATGAATTTGAGGCCTTCGTCCGTGATAGTGTATATCCTTTTCCCATCCTGCTCTGAGGACTTCACATAGCCCATATCCTCAAGCATCTGCAGCGTGGGATAGACCGTGCCAGCGCTGGGAGTATAGAAACCGTAGTAGCGATCCTCCAGCGCCCGGATAATCTCGTAACCGTGACTCGGCTTCTCTTTCAAAATGTCCAGGATTACATACTTGAAATCGCCTTTCTCGAACATGCGCCCCCGCCTCTCGGATTCAAATGGATGTCTGGCAAACATAACTCACCTCCTCCTAGTTTAGTCTGGTGCTATCGCATCCAATATAACGCCAATCGCCTTTAGATATGTTTCTATGCATCACGATATATCTTAACATATCGTCAAGCATTTGTCAATAGGCTAAGTCAGTTGCTTTGAAAATAGAATGCTGGGTGCTCAATGTCATTCTGACGTAACCCTCAACTCTTTATTTAACGTGTTGTTTGTGGCAAAATTGGACACACATATCATATAGCGTAGCCCTTGCATTATCTGGCATAGTATTAAAGAATTGCTTGTCAGCTAAGAGATTCACCTAGAAAAAGGATGCTTTGAGCAGGGCACGTAAGAAAACATATAGCATCGACTTCGAGCCTATTGGACGGCGCGGACAGTGCCGCGAGGGGCAATCGCTTCTGGATTGTGCACAGAAGCTTGGCATTGAGCTGGTTAGCATCTGCGGAGGCAAAGGCACCTGTGGAAAATGCAAAGTACAAATACTTAGTGGCGCCACATCTGGGCCAACCATCGCTGAGCAAGACGCACTTCCCAGACATGAATTGGAAGCAGGTTATCGACTGGCTTGTCAGACCTACCTCCTGGGCGACTGCAAAGTAAGCGTTCCGACGGAGTCGCTCACAACCCCGCAACGGGCACAAGTAGAAGGTCTCCAGGTAGATGTTGCCCCAGACCCGCCGGTCCGCTCCTACAACCTTGAGCTGTCTCCTCCATCTCTATCGGACTATGAAGCGGATGCCGAACGCGTGGTGGAAGCGCTCGAACGGCAGCACCAGGTAAGTTGCCGAAGTATTGACACACATGTATTGCGTGAGTTCTCCACAAAGCTGCGGGCCTGTGGATGGAGGGTGCAGGCTTCTGTGCGAGAAGATGAAATCGTTGCCCTTGGTTCATGGTCAGACTGTCACCTCGGTCTGGCAATTGACCTCGGCACTACTAAAATAGCAGGCTATCTTCTGGATTTGGACACCGGTAAAGTGTTGGGTAGCAAGGGCGTTATGAATCCGCAGATCGCCTACGGTGAAGACGTTATAAGCCGCATCGTTCGCGCTCAAAGCTCACCTGACGAAGCCGCACGTTTGCAGCAGCTTTCCGCGACGGCTTTGAATCAATTGGCATTAGATTTATGCGCCGAGATTAAAGCAGAGACACGGGATATTGTGGAGGCAGTCGTCGTAGGTAATACTGCTATGCATCATCTCTTTCTTGGCTTGCCTGTAGAACAACTTGCTCTCTCACCCTTTGTCCCTGCCGTTACAAGAGCTCTGGATATTAAAGCTCGCGATATCGGGATATGTATGGCCCCCGGGGGTTATGTGCACCTGCTCCCCAATATAGCCGGGTTCGTGGGTGCCGACCACGTGGCAATGCTGCTTGCTACGGATATCCGGCAGGCTAAGGGATTGCTGATAGCGCTGGATATTGGCACAAACACTGAGGTCTGTCTGGTGGACAATGGCAAAATGAGCAGCGTATCATGCGCCTCAGGCCCAGCCTTTGAAGGGGCTCATATCAAGCATGGTATGCGGGGTGCCATGGGAGCAATTGAACACATACGCGTTGTCGGCGACAAGGTTGAAATCCAGACTATCGGAGGTGAACCGCCGGTTGGTATATGCGGTTCTGGAGTATTAGATGCAATTGCCCAGCTCTACACGGCCGGAGTATTGGAGGCCAATGGACGGATGCTGAAGAACCACCGGCGCGTGCGCATTTATCAGGACGAGCCCGAGTTCGTTCTGGTGAGTGAGAAGGAAAATGATGGAGAGCAAGCGATTAGCTTTACTCAAAAAGATGTAAGGCAAGTCCAATTGGCCAAGGCAGCAATCAGGACAGGTATACAGGTGCTTTTGGAGCATAATAGGCGAACCGAAGATGAGATTGAACAAGTCGTTATCGCCGGGGCTTTTGGAAGCTATATGAACATCGCTAGCGCTGTGACTATTGGGATGCTGCCACCGCTTTCTCTAAATCGTTTCCGACAGGTGGGTAACGCTGCCGGCATGGGAGCTAAGCTTGCCCTCATATCAAAGGTTAAACGCGCAGAAGCCGATGCTATAGCCAGTCAAGTTGACTACGTGGAATTGGCCACTGCTCCAAAGTTTTCACAAACCTTTGCTCAATCGAATTATCTAGGCAAATACCGTATTGCAAACGGCAAAAGGGAGAAAATCGATTGATGGAAACTAAGATTTCAAGCACACGGCAAATATTGCCAATAATTATATTGGTGCAATTCAGTGAATAATGTCTGAGCATATTAGAGCGGCCTTTGAACATTGTTCGCCAGAACGCATCCCACGCGGCGAGTTTTGGATAGATACCCGCGTCTTATCTGAGCGCCAAATAGAGGATACTATACATGGTCACGTTGTTCTGTGCCGCGAAATGGGGATGGACTTTATCTCTATCCCGGTAGCCTCGTCGGATAGCAGCGATTTCGGCTATCGAATGTTCAAACCCCCGGAAATTAAAGAACTCGCTAGAAGCGGTTTTTTCGTGACGGCTGTCGTTGATGGCCCTTTTCAGATATTAGTGAACCGAATCGGGCTGCGCCGTGCCCTGACAGACATAGCAAAGAAAACAGACGAAATAAGAAGGACTGTGAGCAATCAAGCAAGGCAGGTTAGTTCCCTTCTAGAGGTATGTATTTCCAACGGGGCTGATGTTGTCATGATAGCAGAGGATATAGCCTACGATAGAGGGACTTTCTTCAGTCCTACCACGTTCCACAATTTGCTGTACCCAGCGTACAGGAAGCTGATGGATACCATCCACAACTGCGGCGCTTTCGCAGTCTACCACTCATGCGGAGATATCAATGGCGTAATCCCTGACATTGTCTCGCTGGGAGTTGACGGGCTATCGTGTCAGGCAGAGTGCATGGACTTGTCATCTTTGAAGAGAGAATATGGCGCTAAGCTTACGCTGTTCACCGGGGTTAGCCGGGAGCTGCTTGATAGCACAACTATTTCGTCCCGGCATAGACAGCAATTTAGCAAGATTGTAACTAAACTTGGGGAAGGTGGTGGGTTCGTTCTGAGCTCTTCATCCGGTATGAGCTCGACTCATATAGTAAGCAACCTTCTGCAACTATACGGTATAGCTGACGAGACCTGGAATCGCAGGAAGAGAATAGGCGACTGCTAGCGAAACAGATCCCCCGCAAGCCGACCTACTGGATAACACCTTCGTCTATCAATCGACCAATCTCATCGCTTGATAGCCCTAGAAGTTCGCGGAAAACATAATCGTTGCTCTCGCCCATGACGGGAGCAGCCTTGGTAATCCTGGATGGAGTTTTGGAAAATTTCCAGGGTACCCCGAAGACGACCACCTCGCCCATGACGGGATGTTCCACAGTAGTAGTCATTCCTCGTTGCTTGAAATGAGGGTCGCTGACTATCTCCTCATTGTTTAAGGAAGGCATCGCTGCAACGCCGACTTTTTGTAACATATCAGTCACTTCATAGTGCGTATAATTGATTGTCCATGCTGTTACCAGCTTGTCCAGCTCTTCCTGGTTTCTCCAACGTTCATATGCATCAGCGAATCTTTCATCCCTGGTCCACGGTAGATTGCCTAATGCTTCACAGAAGGAATCCCATTCGTCGGGAGTCGATATCGCTATGCTAACCCACTTATCATCACCACGACAGCGGTAACAATTATGCGGCGCCATTATCCTGTCCCTATTGCCGTCGCGGTACTGTACCCTCCCATTCATAATGTAATCCATGATTGTATCTCCAGCCAGAATTGCCTGACTCTCTACCGATGACAAATCTATGTACTGCCCGAGACCTGTCTTCTGCTTGTAGCTCAGGGCCATAATCAAGGAGAATGCACCGCTAATCGCTGCCATGAGATCAGTCGAGCCAGTCATCGGGTTGGGAGCCCTATCTTTATATCCTGTCAGATTAGCCAGGCCGCTGGCAGAGGCGAAGCTGGGAGCATAGCCTCCATAGGCTCTTTGGGGCCCTTTCCCACCAAAAGCCGAAGAGGAAAGCATAATAACATCAGGTTTCACGGCTCTAAGCACGTCGTAACCCAGTCCCAGGCGTTCCATAATACCGGGCCGCATATTTTCGGCGACTACATCGCTGACCTGTACTATCCTTTTAGCCAGATCAATCGCTTGCGGTTTCTTTAGATTAAGTTTCACAGAAAGCTTGCTCAAATTGATAGCGTTGAATACAAAGGAGCTCTCTACACCATCGAACGCCTTTCCGATAGTGAAACTCATTACACGGGTCTGGTCAACAGCGGTCATGCTCTCAATTTTTATGACCTCAGCGCCCATAAGCGCCAGGAGCCCGGTTGCGTAGGAACCCGCCCACAACCAGGTGAAGTCAGCTGCCCGTATTCCCTGCAAAGCAGTCCTGTTCGTACCGGCTGAGACCTTATCTATATCACACCAGCCTCTCTAAGTTTGGTTAACTCAATCTTGCTGAATCCCAGACGGTCACAATATACTTGTTCATTGTCCTGGCCTAGAAGAGGAGCAGGCCGCATCGCTGCCCAGGGAGTCCTGCTGAACTGATACGCAACTGTAGGATACCGAAGTGTACCTGCCAGAGCGTGGTCAATTTCAGCGAAGAATCCCCGTTCCTTCAGTTGAGCGGAGCGGGCCAGGTCTTCAGCCGTATTGACAGGCGCAGCCGACACACCCTTGGCCTGTAGCTTGTGGAAAAGCTCTTCTTTTTTGAACTGACGCACCCAGTCTTGCACTCTGGGGTTTATTTCATAGGAATACCAATGACGATTTGCCCATGACAAGTACTTTTCATCGAGGGCCCAGGGAGGATTCCCCATACATTCCGCGAGGCTGCGCCATTCGCGATCGGTCACGATCGTTATTATTATAAAACCATCCTGGCATTCCAACGGTAATACCGTCAACATACCTTTCAATAATCTGCTGTGCACCTCGCCCAGATTGGTAAAGGTGCACACATGATTTTGAACCAGCGACATTAACACGTCCTGTTTCGAAATATCTATGTGTTGCCCTACACCCGTCTCGGCCATGAAGTAAGCCGCAGTCAGGGTTGCCAGGGCAGCGCTGAGACCGCATACACAATCCCCCACAATACCCCCTGCCTTGACCGGTTCTCTATCAGGGTCATCAGAATGAATAGGTAGAAGGTAACCCTCCCCCCCAGCGTGATGGGAATTTAGTTCATAAGCTTTGTAGTCGCGATAAGGCCCTGTCTGCCCGAAAGGCGTGATCGACGTCATTACCAGACGTGGATTCAATCTCTCGAGGTCGTTATATGCCAATCCTCGTTTTTCCATCACCCCGGGAGGGTTATCTTCAATGAAGATCTCTGCCTTCTTTATCAGTTCTTTTAAGATACCTTTCCCTGTCTCCGTTGTCACATCCAGAGTGATACCAAATTTGTTGGTGTTCAAGTGCAAAAAAAGACCGCTTAGCTCTTGGGAAGAGACATCGTGTAGAAAGGGGCCGTGTCTCCTCGCACAATCGCCGATTCCAGGAAGCTCAATCTTGATTACCTCAGCCCCGAAATCAGCCAAAAGCTTGGTGCAATAAGGACCACTCACCAGGCTGCAGAATTCAATAACAGTAAGATGACTTAACGCTTGATCGGGCATTATTCCAGTCTATATCTGAACCGAATTTTGTGATAACGAAATAGTCTAGCACTCGTCAGAGCACCTGTTTATTATAAAACATATCAGGGATATTGGCACACCTTCAAAAATACCAGGCGAACTCGAAGTTCTACCCTGCATGATGCCCGCAGGCACCACCGGTCACTCTAACTCCCTTTCGACTCGGATCAAAGAGGATAGTATTCAGGAATCAACGCGTGACTTAATCTCATCGAGAAACCTGTAATAGTTGGCGAATCGGTTAAGTGCGCGGCAGGCGGTGCGCAAGGAACTGTACGCAGGTACTCCGAACTCTCTCAGTTGCCGCGCATAATTTTCAGTATCGCGAACCTGCCCCTCGTTTGACAAAGCGACCACCACGGGTTTGAACTTTGATTGCAGCTCAGTTGAACTTGAGATATGTTTCTGAACCTCAGCCATCGCATTGAGGGTCGGGCCCAGAAAGAACTCAGCGCCCAGATGAAAGATAACCATATCTATCATGGGGTCAGCAGCCAGAAGTTCATAGGTCCGAATTATGCTGGAGTAATCGACGACCACGCTGGGTACATCAATCGGATTTGAAACCCCCTGATTCACCAAGGAGATAAACTCAAGTAGCCCAGCCTTTGTTCTCTCAGAGAGCGCGGGCAGCTCAATGCCCTCCTGGGCACAGATGTCGCCGGTAGCTACGCTGCTGCCCCCGCCAGCAGCCAAAACTGCCGCTCGCTTGCCTGGCGACGGCTTCAAGCGCAGAAGCGTCATGGCCACCTCAGCCATCTTATCAATCGAGCCAACCTCTATTGCTCCTGTTTGCTTGAAAAAGGCGTCCCAGATTCTTCTATCCCCTGCCAAAGAAGCAGTGTGGGAGATGGCTGCTCTAGCCCCCGAGGTCGTGAGCCCGCCCTTCCAGATGATAACTGGCTTCACTCGGTTCAATCTTTGCACCAGCTCCATGAACCTTCTGCCGTCCTTGACCCCTTCCAGATATAGGCAGATAATGCGTGTCTCCGGATCGTTTCCCAGGTACTCCAGAAAATCTGTAGCGTCCATCAGCAGGGCATTCCCATAGCTTATCACCTTGCTGAAACCGAAGCCGATCTCCGGACCCCGAATCAAGAATATGCGCGCATGTCCGCCACTCTGAGAGACAAAAGCCACAGGGCCCGGGAGAGGCGGCGTGTCCATATGCATCTGCATATGCGCCGACGGTATCTGGAAACCCATGCAATTCGGTCCTATGACCCGGATATTTCCCTCCAGAGCTATTTTCTTTATCTCTTCTTCCAGCCTCTTCCCCTCCTCTAGCCCGGTCTCACCGAATCCAGAGGTGCATATCTGCACATTCAGCGCATTAGCTTCCACACAGTCTCTAACGACCTGTGGCACCGCTGCAGGCGGCACCGTAATAATGACCAGGTCTAATCGGTCTGGGATGGCAGTCATCTTCGGGTAGACCTGGAGGCCTTCTATAACGCTGGCGTAGGGATTGACAGGATATAACTTGCCCGGGAAGCCGGCCTTGAGGAGAATACGCAGGAGCCCCAGACCTGAGTAGCCAGGGGCCGAGACGCCTTCGCTTCGGGAAACGCCTACTATAGCAACATTACGGGGAGGGAAACCCTCCCCAAAATTCCAATCTCGCTCCAATATCCATCCTTCTCAAACATAACATGAGAACATTCCAATTCCCTAATTCTAACAGTCAAAACGTTTCTTGTCATCCTTCTATCACGCCTTGGCATGTCGCGCGACTTCGTTTCTATAGAAAAACATAGATATAATGCACTGTGTCCTTCACAGACTAGGTCGGGAGCGCCTACTCCAGTAGACGAAACAGGGGCTCAAGCCCCACGTTGTTCACTAACATGCCGACCTTGCCGAATTTCGAGACCACCTGCTTCACGGCAGCCTCTACCTCTGCTGACCTATTCATTACCGAGAGCATGTTTATGAGAAGCTGACGGAAGAAGAGGATGAGCTAGCATTTGTTCCAAAGACAAGGCTTTCTCTGGACGATTTGCACCGGGCTCTGAAAAAGGCAGCAAAGCGGTGACCTCCGTGCCTTCGCCCGGGGCACTCTGTATAATGCACCTACCGCCAACCACTTCAGCATAGTCCTGCATCATCATGAGGCCTCGTCCACCGGAACCACCTGCGAGGTCGAATCCTTGACCATTATCCCGCAATATCAAACAGAGCCATTCTTCGGGTAACAGACTCAACTTTATATTTACTTTGCTGGCCTTTGTATGCTTGACGACATTGGTCAAAGCCTCCTCTGCGATCCGATATGCTGCAAGTCTCACATGTTCTTGGATCGACTGCGGGGCACCTTTCTCGCGTCGCGTGAGCTCCTCATCAAATTCCCTCTCGATATCCAGAGACGCCTCAAACTGGTCTCCTAGAGATTGCAGCGCCGCAATTAGCCCGCGTCGTAATATGGAGGGATAGAGACGGTGGCTGATAGGGCGTACCTGGTTATCTAACAATTCCTCCAGTTTCTGGCGCAGGTCCCCTAGCTCCTGGGCCAGCTCCCCTGGAGGGGCTTTGCGCTCTAGCTCTGCGAGCCTGTGCAGCAGAATAATGAGCCTGTTCTGAACAGAACCATGGAGTTGCTGAGCTATGTCCCTTCGTACCGACTCTTGCGCTATTACAATGCGTTGCAGAGACAGTTGCAGCTCCTCTGCCCTGGCCAGTGCAGTTGCGTGTTGAACACGCTCCTCTTCAGCTATTTTACGCTCGGTTATATCGCGGAAATTAATTAGAATGCCACCTACCAGATTGTCATCAAGGAAATTTCTGACTATTACCTCGAGAGTGCGCCATGAGCCATCCACATGAGGTGCACGGACTTCACCTTTTGATGCTGACCCGGGATTTTTGACCACCTTGGTGAATGCTTTGGTTACACGAGCCAGATCATCAGGGTGAACAAATTCAAAAGTAGTTTTGCCCTTAAACTGTTCCCTTTTATACCCCAATACACGCTCGATAGACGGGCTTTCGTACAGAAGAGCCCCCTCCTTATCCAGGATAACCACATTATCCAAAGAATTATCTATCATCACCCTGAAATGTTCTTCTCTCTGTTTAAGCGCCTCCTGAGCCCGTTGTCGCTCCGTCACATCACGATAGTTAATAACGATCCCTTTAACCGCAGGATTATCGAGAAGATTATTTGCGCTGCCTTCCATTACGTGCCATGTACCGTCTTTGTGCAAGAACCTAATTGACGCAGGTACAGCCTGCGCCGGATGTCTGGCCAGCCTCTTAAATGTTTTGATAACGTTTTCCCTGTCGTCCGGGTGAATAAAATCAAGTAGGCTTCTTCCAATCAGTTCTTCGAGCTTATAACCAACTATTCTCTCCGCTGAAGGGCTTTCATACCGGATCGTCAAGTCGCTATCGACAATGGCAATGCCATCCAGTGAGTTCTCGATGAGCGCCCGAAAGTGCTCTTCTCTTTCCTTTAATGCCTCCTCTGCACGCTTGCGCTCTGTGACATCACGGGCATTAACTACAAAACCCAAAACTGTGGGGTCGTGGAGAAGATTATTTGTGATACTGTCGACTACACGCCGCACGCCATCTTTGTGCAGAAAATGTACCTCCAGTGCTACAGGCCGACCGGGGTTTTCAGCCAGAATATCGAAGTTACGGGTGATGTAGTCTATGTCTTCGGGGGAAAGGAATTCAAAAGCGTTTCTGCCAATTATCTCCTCCGGCTTATAGCCAAGGACTCGTTCCACCGATGGACTTACATAACGGACAGTCAAGTCCGCATTCGTAATCAGGCTAATGTCCATAGAGTTGTCGACCAGGACCCTGAAGTTCTCCTCCCTCTTCTGCAGTGCCTCCTCCGCTCGCTTGCGCTTGGTGATGTCCCTCATGACGGCAACCAGGGTTTTGGGGGCTCCCTGAGCATCTCTTATGACTGAAGCAGCAAAATTGATGGCAATTTCCTCACCGGATTTGGTGATAGCACCGATGTCTATATGTTCAGCGCTGCCTTTCTCCAGCACTTCTTTCAAAGCTTCCTTCGCCTTTTCCCTATCCCTCTCTCCGCGATAAGTCGGGAGCTCGAGTGCAGATATTCCAACCAGTTCATCTGCTTTATATCCAAGCAGCCTTTCGAGGGATTTGTTGACGTGGACTACTTTGCCGCTTGTGTCTACCAGCATGACTCCATCGGGCATTTCTTCAATTGCTGCTGACCTCACCAGTTTGCGTTCTAGCAGTGCCTCATCTATCCACTCTCCCCCACCAACTGTGTTCTCGAGTTCCCCGACATGTTTATAAAGCGCCTCTAGCTCCTTTATGAGCCGCTTCTTGGCCTTCCCTACATATTTTTTATCTGATTCTTTAGCCATTAGCCTGCTCGACCATTCACGGTGTACTGTTGCGTAGTTCCCACGCGAAATCCAAAGCGGGTAAATTTCATAATATCAAAAATGTCAAATCGACGCAAATAGCCAAGATGTTTCCACAAGCATTGAAGGATTCCTCACTGATTTGTTTCATATCTTATGCTAATTTGACCTGTACCGCATGGGAATATAGAATTGCTATGCCGGGCTTCGATTTCCACTGAGTGAAAGAAAGGCATTGAATCATGAGGGTAGAGGACCTTAGAAACTACGGAAAGGGATTGATGGACAGTGTTCCTGATCCCAAAGGTCTGGAACGCTGGAAAGTCGTAAGAGAATCTATACAGAAAGAATTACGCAAAGAATTAGGCATCGAAGGAACAGAGATACTAAACAAAGAGACAGCGAGTCTGACCAAGGCCATGAAGAGCGCTGATTGGTCCGTTCTCAGAGGGCATGGCCTTGTCAACGTAAAATATCTGGAGAGTATCATACAGCGTATTGCATTTATGAAAGCTTTAGCAGACATGGTTGGAATGAAAAAAGCCACAGAAATTCAATGCAGTCTGTTAGATATGTCCATGTACGATCTTATGGTCCCTCTGTTCCCCTCAACCGAAGAATACAAATCATGTGGCGACTACTTTGCAGCATTCAAAAAATATAGTAAATCTACCTACGCAGCAAATATCCGGGCCGGACTGCATGAGATGACGATAATTGAAGACAGCCCCGCCGCGTTTGCTTTTAAGGTGACCTATTGTGCTTGGCATGAGGTGGCCAAAGGATTTGGCGACCCGTATCTTTGTTATCCTTCTACTTGTTATGGAGATGATGCCTACATCTCCAGGTCATTGGTGAAATCAGGATGTCAATGGAAACGAAGTGATACTATGGCTACCGGCGCACCTTTTTGTGAGTTCAGATTCGAGTATGACGCGAGCGCTGCCTCAGCTACCCATCACCTTTCAGGGCCCGGCGCAGAGCATCCAGAGAAAGCTTCGCCTTTGGAATAAACGCCAAGGCGCCCTCATCCCTTGCTAACCTTTCGTAGACATGCTCCTCATATGCGCTGACAAGTATTGCTTTAACGCCGGAGAAGTTATGCTGAACGTATCGCGCCACTTCCAGCCCGTCCGGCTCGGGCATATAAATATCGGCAATCACTAGATCTGGCAATAGTGACGGAATAAGATTGACAACTTCTGCCCCATTGCTGGCTTCGCCTATCAACCGGAAATCTTCGCTATCATCAAGCAAGGATTTAAGCCAATTGCGAAACTCGGGCTCGTCATCCGCCACTACAACCCGGTAAATCTTGCCACTAACCATCTGGTAAAAGCACACTCTCTAGTTGTGTATAAGTTATTACTAGGGTAGCCGCTTTGAGGACGAATAACATAGTGCCAGCCTGACGATTTTCTTCACTTATCCTTGACGGCTCTTGGAGCTTTCCAGATAGAGGAGAGTGGCTTTAACACGAGCATGGATGTCTTGCTCATGGGACAGCTGCAGTTCCTGGTAGATAGCATTGATGTATGTCTCGACAGACTTACGAGATAGCTTCAGTGACTGGGCTATAGCAGCATTACTATAGCCTTGAGCCAGGAGTTCCAAAACCTCTTGATGTCTGGGGTTCAATCTGGCCACCGGTGAGCCTTGCTTGGGACGAAGGTTTGACACTACGGCAGGATCCAGAACAACCATGCCCGCCTTACTACCTTGAATTGCCCGTACGACCGTTGCCAAGTCCGGCGCTGTCTGTTTGAGAAGATATGCCCATCCCTGTATATCCTCCAGAGGTAGACTCGTCACATAGCGCCGTTCACTGTGAGCAGAGAGGATAACGATGCCAGTTTGAGGTCTTTCCCTCTTTATCTGAAGCGCTGCCTCAATGCCGTCCAGCTTCCCGGGAAGCTCGATGTCCATAATCACCACATCCGGCTTCTCCTTCTTGGCAATTTGAACCGCGGTCTCACCATCCCCCGCCTCCCCCACCACCTCTAAATCCTTTTCCGCGGCAAGAGTGCGGCACAGTAGTTCCCTGAAAAGGGGTTCATCGTCCACTACAATCAGTCTTGTTGTCTTCATATACTTCTCCTCTTCCGGCCCCAGTCGGTTACTATTGTACGCCGATTATCGCCACATCCTCCAGTTCTATTATCTCAGGGGCCAACACTGTTGTCTATACGGTGTTCCCCCTATCATGTATGGTGCTGCCTTTATAAGTCATCAAAAAAGGCCAGTGTAGCAAAACAAGTACCAACACTATACTCAGAGGTGTTCCCAGGCCTTATTCTTCTAATGGAGTAATTGGGCAACAGGCATTACAATAAGGATTATCCAAATACCAAGTAATTGATGAGTGCAGAGGGGCAAAGGTGAACAAGGGGCTTAAGCCCCTTGTTAGGGGGTTGAAAGGAGATTTTTATGATAGGTATAACCTCTTATGGTGCCTACATCCCCTGGCACCGCATAGACCGACAGCAATTCACTAAAGCCTGGGGTGGTTTTGCCATACCCGGTGAAAGAGCAGTGGCCTACTACGATGAAGATTCTGTGACCATGGCTGTAGAAGCAGCCCTAGATTGCATAAGAGATGTAGACCCATCTATCGTTGACAGCCTTCTCTTTGCCACAACCACCTCCCCTTACAAAGAAAAGCTATGCTCAGCTACGATGGCTCTGGCGCTACATTTGCGCCGGGATATCCAGACAGCGGATATTTCGGGCTCACTCCGTTGCGGGACAACAGCTTTGGCATTTGCGCTGGACGCTGTTAAAGCCGGGAGGGCCAACAACGTTCTGGTAGCAGCATCAGACACCAGAATGGCACCTCCGGCAGGGTTCAACGAGCAGGTTCTGGGCGATGGCGCTGGAGCAATTCTTCTGGGTAAGAAGAATGTAATCGCTGAGATTTTGGATAGTTACTCCGTCTCAGATGAGTTGGCCGCAACATGGAGGAATGAAAGCGACACCTTCATTCGTGCCTGGGAAGACCGCATGGTCATGGACGAAAGCTACTCCAAGGTAATGCCCGAGGTTTTATCAGGGGTAATGAACAAGTGCGGGCTTTCTCCCAAGGACTTTGCTAAAGTCGTTTTCGATCCCCCTGGCGATGTGAGAAGGCACGGCCGTGTTGCTGCAGAATTGGGTTTTCAGTCAGCCCAATTAACTGATCCGTCAGGCATCTTCATGAACTTGGGACTTCTGGGAGCAGCTATGCCGTTGATGATGCTGGTAAGCGCACTCGAGCAGGCTGAACCTGGCGAAAAAATCCTCTTCGCTGGCTATGGTAATGGTGCCGATGCTTTTGTCTTACAGGTTACCAACGCCATCAAGAAATTAGGAGAGCGCCGCGGATTCGCCAAGCATCTAGCGTCGAAGCACATGATGGAACATTACAATGATTATCTCCGCTGGCGCGAGATTTGCCCCTTGGATCAGGCCAGACGACCCGATAGAGGATCTATCTCTGTAGCAGCAGTCTGGAGACAGAGAAAAGACCTTTTGGGGCTTTGGGGCATAAAATGCAGACGCTGCAAGACACCTCAGTATGACAATGGCGGCATCACCACCACGCCTATCCGCGTATGTGCGGTGTGCGGAGCAGTGGATGATTTCGATGACTACGACTTTTCCAGGAAGCGAGCTACCGTTTTCAGCTACACACATGACCAACTGGCACCGGCTGCTGACTCGCCATCATCAGTAGTGCTGATCGATTTCGAAGATGGCGGTAGGATGTTGTTCGACCTTACAGACCGTGAACCAGATGAGGTCAAAGTCGGCATGAAGGTGGAGATGACCTTCAGGAAGGTGTACTTCGATAAGCGCATTGTCAATTATTACTGGAAAGCCCGTCCCATCAGGTGTTAAAGGAGGCATAAAAGATGTCGGGTAGCATTAAAGACCGGGTTGCTATCGTAGGCATGGGTTGCACCCGGTTCGGCGAGTTATGGAACAAAGGCCCCAGTGACCTGATTGTAGATGCTGTTACCGAGGCTGTGGCTGATGCTGGCATAGAGATTAAAGATATTCAGGCTGCATGGGCAGGAAGCATTTTCAGCGGCCACGGTGGACGCTCCGTCAGCGAGCCGCTGAGGTTACAATACATCCCTGTCAGCCACGTAGTAAACGCTTGCGCCTCCGGGCATGATGCTGTGAGAAATGCTTCCTACTCTGTGGCGGCTGGTATCTACGATGTTGTCTTAGCAGTAGGCTTCGAGAAGATCAAGGATGAGGGCATGAGTGGCCTGCCGGGCATGGACAATCTTACTCATACACATGCAGTGGCAACCATGCCAGGCATGTTCGCCATGATGGCTACCAAGTACTTCCATCGCTATGGATTAAGCCCTCAAGAGGGCAAGACCATGCTGGCCAAAATCTCAGTGAAGAGCCATTATAACGGCTCACTTAATCCCAAGGCACATTTGAGAAATGTGCTCACCGTGGATAGGGTATTAAATGCTCCCATCATCGCCTGGCCCCTCGGGTTGTTCGATTGCTGCGGAGTCTCCGATGGGGGAGCTGCTGCGATTATCACACGTGCCGACTTGGCCAAAAAGTTCCGGAAAGACCCTGTATATATTAAGGCTTTGCAGATATGCGCCAGCCCCACCTCAGGCCGCGTAACCACAGGTTACGATTTCACCCACGTAGAGGAGGGATATCGGGCTGGCATGGCAGCGTATGCTGAGGCGGGGATAAAGAACCCTCGAAAAGAGATAAGTATGGCAGAGGTACACGACTGTTTCTCCATAACCGAGGCTGTTACGATGGAGGACCTCCAATTCAGCCCCAGGGGAAAGGTCAAGGAAGATATCGATGCCGGGACTTTTGAGCTTACAGGTGCCCTGCCGGTACAGCCCGATGGCGGATTGAAGTGCTTCGGGCATCCTATCGGTGCTTCTGGTATAAGGATGCTATATGAGCTTTACCTTCAGCTTCAAGGCAGAGCTGGCAAACGTCAGATAAAGGATCCCAAGTTGGGCCTTGCTCACAACATGGGACACGAGCCTCTGGCACCCACGGTCAGTGTTTGCATTGTTGGCCTTTGAAGAATCAAAGGAGGTGTTCTTTTGGATTTTAGCCTGACTCCTGAGCAACAAGCGTTGAGAAAGGAGTTCGACGACTTCTTCAGAGAGGAGATGAAAAAGGCGCCACCTCTGGGGGCAGAAAACATCTATGACAACGATAAGGCCTGGGACTTCCATTGCCATATGGCCAGAAGGCTGGGAGAGAAGGGCTGGATATCCCGCCCCTGGCCCAAGGCGTATGGAGGACTGGAAGCCTCTATATTGGAGCAACTCCTGTTTAATGAGGTCAAGGCATATCATCGAGCACCCGGTATCGACATACAAGGGGTATGTATGCTCGCGCCTACGCTCCTCGCCTCAGGCAATGAGGAGCAGAAGCAACAACACCTGCCACCTATAGCAAAGGGCGAGATTATGTGGTGCCAGGGGTGGAGCGAACCTAATGCAGGCTCTGACCTGGCCTCCCTTACTACTAGGGCTACCAGAGATGGTGATTACTACGTAGTTAACGGCCAGAAGACCTGGACCAGCGGTGCGCATCGCGCCCAGTGGTGCTTCATGCTTGCCCGGACGGACCCCAACCAGCCTCGTCATCGCGGCCTTTCGTTTTTCCTTGTGGACATGAAGACACCTGGGCTCAAGCTTCGCCCTGTAAAGGGTTTGAATGGCTCGCACATGTTCAATGAGATGTTTTTCGATGATGTCAGAGTGCCCAAGGAAAACATGGTTGGTGAAGAGAACAGGGGCTGGTACGTAAGTCTGATGACCATGAATTTTGAAAGGTCAAGCATAGGATTCATGGCTGAAGCAAAACGAAATCTGGAAGACCTCATGGAGTTTTGCAGGGAGACTACACGTGATGGTAAGCGCCTTTCAGAACAGCCTCTGGTTCGCCACCTCCTGGCGCAGCTGACTATCGACGTAGAGGTAGGACTGGCTCTCTCCTACAAAGTAGCTTGGCTGCAGCAGAAAGGGGAAGCATTTGTTATCCCAGCGGCTATTACAGCATGTTCAGGGAAGGTCTACGGAAGTGAACTGGGACAGCGCCTGGCCTATGCCGGCTCTCGGATTCTCGGTCTCTATGGCCAAGTGAAGGCTGGCTCCAGATGGGCTCCACTCAAGGGCAGGTTTGAAAGCTCCTATCAGGAATGTGTTAGCATAAACATAGGAGGAGGCACATCCGAGATTCAGAGAAATGTAGTTGCCCTGCGAGGCCTGGAATTGCCACGATAAGGCTAACTTAACGACAGTTCTAGTATTAAAATAGAGTTAGGAGGTTTACCAATGGCACAACCGTCACCCGCATCGCCGATGTTCTGGCGATTTAACGCTGAGGTCCACAGACTGGTAGGCATTAAGTGTAAAGATTGTGGCCATATCAGTTATCCTCGAACCAAGATCTGCCATGAGTGTGGCAGCCAAAACCTCGGGGAATACAAGCTCCCCAAAAAAGGAACAATACACACCTTTTGTGTAAACTGGGCACCCCCACCCCAGTTTGAGCCACCTATTTTGCCCGTTATCGTTGACCTCGAAGGAGGCGGCAGATATGGTGGGATAATGACCGAATGCGGTTCTCCAGACGAAATTAAAATAGGTACCAAGGTCGAAATGGTATTCCGCAAGATGTTAACCGATAGAGGGCTCAACGTCTACGGTCACAAGTTCAGACTGGCGGAGGAGGGATAAGATGAAAGGCAAAGTCGCTGTCATCGGGGTAGGAATGATTAAGTTCGGGGAGCTGTTCGATAAGAGCCTGGAGAATATGATTCAGGAAGCATACTTGAACTGCCTGAAGAACATTGACAAAGGGATAGACCCCAAAGAGATCAAAGCAGCCTGGTTTGGACAGTGGAGCGGAGGTTTCATAGGTCAGGGCGCTCAGGGCGGTCAATCTTTGGCAAGCATGATCGGCAACCTTGACATGTCTTGCAGCAGAATTGAAAATGCCTGTCCTACTGGAGGCGACACCTTCAGGAACGCTTGCCTCGGTGTAGCTTCGGGGGTATTCGATGTTGTTCTGGCGCTCGGCGCAGAGAAAATGAGGGACAAGCCTTCCGCTGAATCCCTCGGCGGCGCTGGCGGCGGCGGCGGCGCAGAGACAGGCAATCACCCATCGTGGATGATGGGACAGGGCGGGCCAGCGATTCAGGCGATGCATGCGGCCAGGCAGATGCACGAACTCGGATATACTATGGAGGACTTCGCCAGAGTAGCTGTCAAGAATCACCATAACGGAAGTCTTTGCCCGTATGCCCACTACCAGTTCGAGATAACTATAGAGCGCGTGCTTAACAGCCCGGTCATCTGTTGGCCACTTCATCTGTTCGATTGCTGCCCTCAGACCGACGGGGCAGCCGCTGCTATACTCTGCCGTGCTGACTTGGCTAAGAAATACACCGATAAGCCTGTCTACGTTTGGGGCAGCTATCTCGGATTAGACCACAACCAGCTTTGGGATAGGAGTAGCTTCGTTTCGCAGCCTTCAGTGGTCAGGGCCGCTAAAGGAGCCTTCGAAATGGCAGGCATCAAGCCAACAGACGTTGACTTCGCCGAATTGCACGACTGCTTTACCAACACCGAGCTGATGAATATTGAGGATATAGGCTTTGCGCGCAGAGGTGAAGCTGCAAAAAAGCTTAAGGATGGCGAGTTCGACATGCACGCAAAGCTTCCTATCAACCCCAGCGGTGGCTTGAAAGCGCACGGACACCCGATAGCAGCAACCGGACTGGGGCAAATATTCGAGGTCGTCACCCAGTTGCGGGGGGAAGCGGACAAACGTCAGGTGAAACTCAAGAACGGCATCGGCCTGCAACAGAATGTAGGCGGGCCTGCGTTTGGCGCCTGTGCCATCAACATTCTATCTCGTTCCAGGTAATACATTTTTAGGAGGCAAATGTGGCTGGTATTATCGGCTATGGAGTATACATACCGAAGTTTAGGATTGAACAAAAAGACATTGCGATCCCTTGGGGTAGCTGGTCTGGCGGAGAGAAGTCTGTTTGCGGAGCGGATGAGGATGTCGTGACCATGGCTGCCGAGGCTGCCAGCAACGCAATGAAACATGCAGGCATTGACGCGGAGCAAATAGGTGCGATATACTTCGGCACTGCTTCTTCACCGTATATTGAGCAATATGTGTCACCGATTGTGGGCGAAATGCTAGGCGTGCGTCCCGAGACTACCATGATAGATTATCTGGGCTCACTGAACGCACTTGGCAACGCCGTTCTGGGATGTCTTGATGCGATCGCCGCCAAAAGGATAAAGTGCGGCCTTGTGCTCGGAGGGGAAGATAGGGCTACCGCTCCGGGAACCGAAGGTGACGCCAACTTCGGCGCTGGGGCAGTGGCTATGGTCATCGGGACAACAGGTACTATAGCAGATATTGATGGTATAGATACCTATGCCACTCTATTTATAGATAGGTGGCGCTCGGTCAAAGACTCGTGGGTATCAAACCAGGGTGATTCCAGGTTCGACCGCGAATTCGGTTATCAAACACACGTGGCCGGGGCCTGTAAAGGGCTCCTGGGAAAATTGGGCAAGAAGGGTCAGGACTACACCTACGCAGTCTTTGCGCAGCCGGATGAGAGAATTCCAACACTGCCTGCAAAAGATTTGGGGGTGCAGAAAGGCCAGTTGGCACCCGGCCTGGCTTCGGTTGTAGGTGATCTGGGGTCTTGCTCGACTTTTATCAGCTTGGCTAACGTTCTGGACAAGGCGAAGCCGGATGAAACGATACTGCTTGCTTCCTATGGCTCCGGAGCCAGCAATGCCATGAGCTTGGTTGTGCGCAATCAAATTGAACGAAAGAGGAAACAGCTCGTTCCTTTAGAGAAATATATAAACCGTAAGCAAAGTATAACCTATATTAATTATCTGAGGCTAAAGGAGCACTTAAAGCGCGGTCCCTACTAAAGACTGACTGAATCTCAGTGAGAAAGCCTTATCTCTGAGTAGAGGAGGAGAAATGGGGACTTATACAGGGAAAATCTTGGATATCGACCTGAGCAGCGGCACTTTCAAGACCACTAAGATAAAAGACGATGTAATACGTAAGTTCATCGGAGGGGCAGGGCTTGCAGCTAAGCTATTCCTTGACCGCGTCCCTCCTAACACCGACCCATTGTCAGCCAAGAACGTCCTTTTCCTTATGGGTGGCCCCTTGTCAGGAACCAACTTTTTCACGTCCTCACGCCTCCTGGCAGCCTTTAAATCGCCCCAGACGGGTATCTGGGGACAGGGCTCGGCCGGCGGTAACTTTGCTGCTGAAATGAAGAGAGCAGGCTACGATGGAATTACTATATCAGGGGCTTCCAAGAAGCCTGTATATATCGTAATAGCAGATGACAAGGTAGAGATTAAGGATGCATCCGACCTGTGGGGAAAGGATATCTATGAAACCTCGGATATTCTTAAGAAACGTCATGGCGTCAAAGCAGACGTGCTGGAGATAGGGCCTGCCGGAGAGAACCTGGTAAAGTTTGCCAACATAATGAATACGAAATGGGGCTCGGTCAGCCGCTGCGGCGGCGGTGCTGTGATGGGCTCCAAGAAGCTGAAGGCCATTGTCATCAGTGGTACTGGCAAAGTGAAACCTGCAGATCCGGAAGCTTTCGATAATGTGCGCAAGAATGCTCTAGTGAAGGTCAAGGAGAGTCCTATCACGCAGGCCCTCACAGGCGCCGGTACCGCAATGGGGGTGGACGTAAATGCTATGACCGGAGTTCTGCCGGTTAAGAATTACACCGTGGGCGACGGCAACTGGCTGGGGCCGCTGCTCGGCGGCGGTGCGCTAGGTGCCTACCTAATAAAGCCACACGCATGCTACACCTGTCCTATAGCGTGCAAGAGAACAGTCAAACAGGCTGAAGGACCCTACGCAATTGAAGAGGGGCCAGGACCTCAGTATGAGACAATCGGCGCTTTCGGTTCCCTGATGGTTATTGAAAACATGGCAGCCATCCTCAAAATGAATGAGATGGCAAACCGATATGGTATGGATAGCATTAGCTGCGGGGCCACTATTGCCTTTGCTATGGAGTGCTTCGAGAAAGGCCTTATTACCTCCGAGGAACTTGACGGTGGTCAGTTGAGGTGGGGGAATGCAGACGATGTTCTGGCGATGATGGAGAAGATAACATACCGCAAAGGCTTCGGCAATGTGTTAGCGGAGGGCAGCCGAGGTGCCGCTAAGAAGATAGGCAAGAATGCGGCAGATTATACAGTGGAGATCAAAGGACTCGAGTTTGCTTTGTACGATTCGAGGGGATCCCATGGTCATGGCCTCGGTTTCATGATGTCAAACCGAGGCGCCTGCCACGTTGCATCCGAGATAGGTAAGATTGAATCGAGCTGGACCACCTGGCCGGACATTGGTATAACAGGCGGTTACGACCCCAAGGCTGACGAGGGCAAAGGTGAACTTAACGCCATATGCGAAAACGTGGCAATGCTGTCAAATGCAGCGACGATGTGCCAGTTCGGCCTCATGTCCATGAGCGTTACCGAGTTGGCCGAGGCTCTGAAGGCCGCCACCGGTTTTGACTACGACATTAAAGAAGTCATGGAGTGTGGCGAGCGTATCTGGATGCTTCAACGCGGTCTGAACAATCTCATGGGGATTACAGCCGCAGACGACCGGATGCCGAAGCGGATTATGACTCCGCACTCCGATGGAGGCGCTGCAGGCTCAGTGCCCAATGTTGAACTTATGCTCAAAGACTATTATAAGGCCAGGGGCCTGGATGCAAAGGGTCGCCCGCTGAAGGAAAAACTGGTAAGCCTAGGCCTATCCGAGCTAGCCGACAAGTTGTATAAGTAATTCTGACAATCCCCGCCCTCCTTGACTTGAGTACCTCTCCTCTGCAGAGGAGAGGTACTCCTATTGATAGAAGGCAACACTGGCAAAGATAAACCAAATACGGTAATATCAAAAGTGTTTCCGGCATCGGGTCCATTACCCTGGATGGGAGTGGAAAGATGGATGTCACCGTAAAGATATCCGCACTATTTCGCAGATTTACCGATGGGCAAGAGTTCGTGAAGGTATCGGGAAATACCCCTGTGGAATGTCTCCACGAATTGGAAGCTCGATTCCCGAAAATTAAGCGATGGCTATATGACAAACAGGGCAATCTGCGGCCCCAGATATGGTTTTTCGTTAATGGCCAAAAAATCTCGGCCGATGACCTGAATAAGCTGCTGAACGATGGCGACGAGTTTTATTTCCTCGTCGCAGTCAGCGGGGGCTAAAGAATTCCTCCAGCAACCCGTGAATCCAGTCCTCATGGGTAAAATGTTATCTCAGTGTATGCTTAAGACACACCTCTTATTAAGTTCTCTCCTCACCTACATATAACAACACCACCAAAAACATGGGGTTATCTCCATTGACGACCCCCACTCTGCGGAGTAAAAAATAATTAACTGTATTCTTGCCCTAAATATTACACTCTAAACAGATGTCCCACTTCAACAAAATGGGGGCACCTCGAACATATTACATAGACGAAATGAGAAATCGTTAAGGGCTAACTCTAGCCAATCCCCATTATCAGTGAGGTGTCGCTTTGACGAAGAAGAAGGATGGCGCTTTAAGTGCGTACCGCATCCTGGATCTCACAGATAGCAACGGTGCTTACTGTACAAAGCTGTTCGCCGACCTCGGTGCAGATGTCATAAAAATTGAAAGACCCGAGGGAGACCTCGGACGGACGATTCCTCCTTTTGTGAATGACATTCCACATTCTGAGAAAAGTCTCTACTTTCTCCATCGTAACGCTGGCAAACGTGGGATAACACTCAACCTTGAGACCTCAGATGGAAGAGATATCTTCAGGAAGCTGGTTAAAACAGCAGATGTCCTGGTAGAGAACTTTCCACCTGACTATATGGCAAGCCTTGGCCTCGATTATTCTGCGCTCAGGGAGATAAAACCATCGCTCATCATGGCCAGCATCACCGAGTTCGGTCACTCAGGACCGTATAAGAACCGCAAAGGCTCCAACCTCGTAGATTTCGCCATGAGCGGCGTCATGATAACCAGCGGCTACCCCGGGAAAGAGCCTTGCCTATGTCCGGGTTCGCCAGCCTATGATGCAGCTTCACTTCATGCCAATATAGCGATACTCTCTGCCCTCTGGATGCGCGGCACTAAAGAGCAAGGACAATACATCGACGTATCTGTGCACGAGACCTCGCGTCTGGGGCTATATCCCTGGATAGTGCCGAACTATTCCTATGCTCTTAATCCAGGCGGGCCGCCACCAACCACTGAGACGCGAATGGGGGCATCCGTCTACCCTGTCTACCCCTGTAAAGATGGCCTGATCAGGGTGATTGCCCTGACACCAAGGCAATGGGATGCCCTGGTGCGGGTACTGGGGAACCCCGAGGTGCTTCAGTCGCCCGATTGGCGTAGTTTCATGTATCGGATCGGCAATGCTGAGGACCTGTACGCCCTCATGCTGGAATTAACTCAAAAATATACTATGATCGAACTCTTCGAAGCAGGGAAGCGCGAAGGTGTCCCCATCGCGCCCATCCTGAATGTGGAAGACTTTTATAAAAGTCCTCATACCAAAGCCAGAGGGTATTTCGTAGAGGTCGACCACCCCGTGGCTGGCAAGGCCGACTATCCGGGACCGCCCTATAAATGGAGCAGGACACCGGCTGAGATACAGCATCCCGCCCCCTGCCTGGGTGAACACAATGAAGAAATCTATTGCGGAGAGCTGGGGTTCTCCAAAGAGGAATTGGCGGCACTCAGAGGGGCCAGTGTATTGTAGCGAGGAGGGCTAAGTGTTACCTCTTGAGAAAGTCAAGGTGCTTAGTTTCGGCACTGGCGGTGTTGTGCCCGATGCAGGCAAGATACTGGGTGAGTTGGGGGCTGATGTTATCAAGATAGAGTCGAAGGATAACCTCGACTTTATGAGGACTATAGGCCCCGATATCAACAATATCGCCGGGTTCAACGAGGCAAACCGGAGCAAGAGAAGCTTCGGCGTAAATCTCAAGACAGAAAAAGGAAAGAAGCTTGTCAGCAAGCTAATCAAGTTGACCGATATCCTTCTGGAGAACTTCCGCGGCGGGGTTATGAAGAGCCTGGGATTCGACTACGAAAGTGCTCGCAAACTTAACCCCCAAATCATATATGTTAGCAGCCAGGGGTTCGGCGGCGGGGGCCCTTACAGTGATTTTCAAGCGTACGGGCCCATGCTCTCCTCTGCCTCCGGGATGCTCTCCATGTGGGCTCAGCCCGATGACCCTTATCCGGTGGGTTCCAATTCACCGCTGCCCGACCATATGGCAAGCAAGCATGTCGTGGTGGCTGCTCTGGCTGCCCTCGACTACAGGCGCAGAACGGACAAAGGACAGTTCATAGACATGGCTCAAACAGAGGTGGCAGTCAGTTTAATGGGCGAGCGCTATCTGGACTACACCTTCAATAAGAGGGTCGGCAAGCCGATGGGAAATCGAAGCGCATACGCTGCCCCGCATGGCTGCTATCCCTGCAAGGGCGCTGACGAGTGGTGCGCCATAACTGTGTTCACAGATGAGGAGTGGCAGAGTTTCTGTGATGTCATGGGAAATCCCGTGTGGACCAAAGACCCCAAATTTGCCAGTCTCCAAAGCCGCTTAAAGAATGTAGCTGAGTTGGATGAGCACATTAAGGAGTGGACATCCAAACTAGATGCCCACCTGGTAATGGATACGATGCAGGCTGCCGGGGTTGCCGCCGGGGTGGTGCAGCGTGCTCCAGACACCCTGGCTGACCCACAGCTCAAGTGGTTTGATTCAGTTGTGGAGCTAGACCATCCCACAGCCGGGGCAAGACTTTATCCGGGCGTACCTTTCAGGATGTCCGGCGCATCACCTATGCAAAGCAGGCCAGCTCCCCTCCTGGGCGAGCACACAGAGGAAATATGCCGTGACCTGCTGAAAATGTCGGACGAAGAAATAAAGCAGTTGCTGGAAGAAGATGTACTGCACAATCCGGCCAATACCCAATCCAGCGGGAAGAGTATGTTCTAAATAAAGAGGTCAACGAAAGATAGGAGGCATAATGAAGGCAGCGGTATTGTACGAGCCCAATACGCCACTGAAGGTAGAGAAGGTCACTCTTGACGAGCCGCAGGCCAATGAAGTGCTGGTGAAGCTTGTGGCTACTGGGGTATGCCATAGCGACCTCCATTTTATGAAAGGCGAGATGCCCGTACCTATGCCGGTGGTACCAGGACATGAGGGGGCAGGAATTGTAGAGAAGGTGGGGCCAGGTGTGACTACTCTCCAGCCCGGCGACCATGTAGTGATGATGGTCTCTTTTTCATGTGGGAAATGCCGCTATTGCGTAGAGGGCAAACCAACTCAATGTGTAGAGAATATGCCCATAATGTCAATGGCGACTCTACCTGGGGGCGGAAAACGCCTGCACAAAGGTAAGGATGAACTGAACCACATGTTCGGCCTTGCGAGCTATGCCGAGTACACTGTGGTACATGAGCGCCCTGTGTGAAGGTGCGAGACGATGCCCCGCTCGATGTCGTGTGTCTCTTGGGCTGCGGTACGAGCACCGGCATCGGTGCTGCTATCAATTCCACGGGCGTAAAGCCCGGCGAAAGCATCGCTATTTTCGGTTGTGGTGGCGTGGGGCTAAGCGCCGTTATGGGTGCCAGGCTGGCCGGGGCAGGCAAAATCATCGCCGTTGATACCCTGGATAAGAAGCTGAACATGGCTAAGAAGCTTGGCGCTGAATATTTAATAAATGCTTCACAAGATGACCCTATGGCTAAGGTTATGGAGATAACCGGCGGGGGAGCAGATTACGCCCTGGAATGCATCGGTAACGTGGATGTTATGGCCCAAGCATTTTCCTCGATTAGATTGGGAGGCAAGCTTATCGTTGTAGGCATGGCGCCGCTGGGCACTGCTCTTAGCATTCCTACATATGAGTTTCTCCTTGGCAAGACCATCACCGGAAGCGTCCAGGGCGATATAAAGCCGCAGATTGATATACCGCGATACATTGACCTGTACATGAGTGGCAGACTGCCCATAGATAAGCTGATTACCAAGACATACAGCCTCGATGAAATCAATGATGCTTTTGAGGCGCTGGAGAAGGGACAGATAATACGCAGCATAATCAAGTTCTAGGTCTGCCCTTATAACATTTAAGAAGATTTTCTGAAGGAGGGTTACGATGGCTGATGAAACGTTCGATGCTGTGATTGTGGGAGGCGGAAACAAAGCGCTATTTCTTGCACTATACCTCATAAAATATGGGGGTATGAGCGTAGGTATTTTCGAGAGAAGACATGAAATCGGCGGCTGCCTGTGCACCGAAGAAATCGCAGCTCCAGGCTTCCGAGGCAACGATCATGCCAATATAATACTTCCCTTCTACTGGACGCCGCTGTACCGCGATTTCCCCGAGTTCTGGGACTACGGGGCGCAGTGGGACCAGCACCTCTGCGCCGATGGCTTTGTTTTCAAGAATAATGAAACGGCATTAGCCATCTACAGCGACAAGCATGATCCCACCTGGGAGCGTACGGCAAAGGAGATTGCACGGTTCTCGGAGAAGGATGCCGAGAAGTGGATTAAGCTACGGGACCTGGACCAGAGCGATGAGTACCAGAGAGTCACCGTGGATCGGTGCTACGTCCCCTCGGAGTGGTTGAGCAACCCTGAGTACATGGAACGGCAGATGGCTCTCTATCCCAAGCTCCTCGAGGCCGGCTTCGCACCGGACAGCCTGATCCTTCAGGCAAGCGCCTATCGGTCGGCCCTGGAGTTCTTCGAGAGCAAGGAACTCCAGTCATGCATCTTGAGGTGGTGCGTATCGGGTGCCATGGACATCAACGAGCCGGGTCAGGGAGCCATGGTGTTCGGCATGGCCGGCCAGGCCCCGCTGATTGGCTTCTGCCGCGGAGGCACGCATCAGGCGGCCCATGCTGCCCACCAGCTTCTGGTGCAGATGGGATGCAAGTTCTTCACCCATGCCGACGTAGAGAAGGCAATTATCGAGAATGGAACTGCCACCGGCATCCGTCTAAAGGATGGCAGCCAGGTTAAAGCTAGAAAAATAGTGGTAAGCGCCGGTCTATCTCCCGAGCAACTGTGCTTCGAGATAATAGGCAGAGAACATATACCGGAGAACATGGCCACGCGACTGCACCTTCTACAGAAAGGCTTCGGATGTTTGATGTGGTACTCGTTCGCCGTGCATGAGGCGCCCAAGTACAAGGCCGAGGCCTTCAATCCCGACATACATGAGTGCCAGTGGCTCGGTTTGCAGCCTGACCCTGACCCAATACACATCGCTAGAGAGTGCCTGTATGAGAAGCTGCAGACATTACCTCCGCTCGAGGATTACTGCCCCACTGTGGGCTGCCATAGCCTAGTTGACCCATCCTATGCGCCCCCAGGCAAGCACGTGGTCCAGAACGAGCAGCTATCTCCGCCCGTTAGTCGGTTCAGCGAGAGGGAATGGCTGGGGATAAAGAGGCGCTATGCCGAGAACCTGATAACCATCTGGCAGCAGTATGCCCCCAATATGACCTGGGACAACGTTATTGGAGTCGACTCGAACACGCCCTACGACCACCTTCGTATGAGGAACCTCGGCCCCCTGGGAGCGATGGCAGGGATCGACCGCTCACCGTTCCAGGTCTTCGAGAACAGGCCTATGCCTGAGCTGGCCAACCATAGAACACCTATACCTAATCTCTACGGCACCGGTGGCTGCTGGCATGTAGGCTCCAATGCAGGCGCATCCGAGTCCTACAACTGCTACAAAATAATCGCTACTGACCTGGGGCTGGGCAAGCCATGGGAGGAAAAGGGTAAAGAGGAGCCGGACTCACTAGTAGCAGAGCTGTGGAAGGTAAGAAAGAGGGCGCGGGCTTCAGCCAAACCAAATCATACATATCGCAAGAAATAAAGCAGCTTTACGAAATAAAGGGTACCCCGCCGTATTCATAGGATATAGAGAAAATTTGGGGGGAAGATGGCAAAACAATACGATGCCATTGTCATAGGTGGTGGGCCCGGAGGCCTGACCTGCGCTGCCCTTCTAGCCAAGTGGGGATTAAAGATAGTGCTGCTGGAAAAGAACAAGGCTGCCGGCGGCAAGGCAGTCGGCGCAGAACGAGATGGTTTCAGATACGAATTGGCGCCCAAACTCCAGGTGCCCATGCGGGGGCCAGCTTTTGCCACAGCCTTCAATCTCCTGGGAATTGAGTCTGAATTGAAGCCAATCTATTTGGAAGAAGCATGCCTTGCTTATAGAAGTTCGCAGTGGAAAAAGTACAAGACGACTATTTCTCACCAAACGGAAGGAGTACAAGATCCCGCGGAGTTCTTCAACCTCTTCGGACTGGATGCCCAAGAGCAAGAGCGCGCCCTTGCCATACTCACCGAGATCGCTATGATGCCGCCAGATAAGTTAGATGCCTTGGATGACATGACCTTCCAGGAGTATATCACTCAACACGATACGCCTTACGGCCTTTACAGCTATCTGGCTATGCACTCCAATGCCTCGCTGGCAGAGCCCATCGACCTGGTATCGGCCTCTGAGCAGGTCAAGATTTTGCAACACATCGCACTCAGCGGTGGTGGTGGCTATTATGTCGGAGGCTTCGGACGCCTCCTGGATACTTTAGCCAAAGCATTCAAGGCCAATCGAGGAGAGGTGAAGACACGAGCCAGAGTTGAGAAGATAAACATCAAGGACGGACAGGTCACCGGCGTAGCCACTGCTGATGGCGAGTTCAAAGCGCCCATCGTCATAAGCAGCGCAGGAATCCAGCCTACCGTGCTCAAGTTGGTGGGCGAGAAGCACTTCGACAAGAGCTACGTAAACTACGTCAAGGACCTGGTGCCCGGCTGGGCCTTCACTGCTGTCAAATACTTCCTCAACAAACCGGTGCTGAAATTTCCGATGTACATGATGTGGTCCGATGATAGCTGGTGGAACGTAGAACGTTTCCTCAAAGTGAAACAGGGGCAGGTGCCCAAGGAAGTCATTCTGTTCGGTATCGTCCCGTCCAATTACGATCCCACAATGTCGCCTCCGGGCAAGCAGTGTTTCATCGCCGGTACCATCTGCCTGCCCGACCCTGAGGCAACCGGAACCGTAAAGGAACTGTACAAGAAGATGGACGAGATGTTGGACAAAGTCTTTCCTGAGGTTATGGATGCCGTCATGTACAAAGAGTTCGAAGGACCGGCCGAAGTCTCAGCCGCAACACGAGACCATGTATTGCCGGGACAGGGCGGCGAGTGTGTGGGCTTGGCTCAAATAGTAGGGCAATGTGGTAAATACAAGCCTTCACCGAAAGCACCTGTCCGCGGGCTTTTCTACGTGGGGTCTGACGCAGGCGGCTCCGGTATGGGAACACACCAGGCAGCAGAGTCAGGAATCAATGTCGCCCGCATGGTGCTTCAATATCACATAAAGAGGCGAACCGCCGGTTAGCGATAACAATTGATAGATATTCTGCAATTCAGAGTGAGGTGATGCTGAATGCCGATAAATAAAATAGTAGCCAGCTTCGATGAAGCAGTTGCTGACATAGAGGATGGAGCTGTCATCATGGTCGGCGGCTTCGGTACAGTAGTTAGCACGCCGAGTTGCTTGCTGGAGGCTCTTGATAGAAAGGGAGTAAAGAATCTCACCACAGTATCCAATAGCACAGGTTTTGGCGCCGATGTGTGGCGGATAGCGGGAGCACCGTTTCCCGAGGATATGGATATCCTGGTCAGGAACATGCGCATAAAGAAGGCTATTGTCGCTGCCCCAGTCAGCGCGCTATATGTGAATAACTTCGAAAAACTGCTCAGGGCAGGAAAGGTTGAAATCGAGATGGTTCCCCAAGGTACCCTGGCAGAGCGAATCAGAGCGGCCAAGGCTGGCATTGGCGGTTTCTATGTGCAAGTGGGAGTAGGAACAACGGTCGAGGAGGGCAAGGAGAAGAAGATTATTGATGGTCGCGAGTATATCCTTGAACTGCCCATCAAGGCTGATTTCGCTCTGATACACGCCTATAAGGGAGACCGCTGGGGCAACCTTGTCTACAGGGGGACATCGAGGACATTCAATCCCACTATGGCTGGCGCAGCCAAGGTGACCATTGCCGAAGTGGACGAAATAGTAGAGTTGGGCGCACTGGACCCCGAAGCCATAGTGACGCCGGGCATATATGTGGACAGAGTGGTGGCTCGTCCTAAGGAAGCCCCCAGAATGGAGGAAGAGACGACTGACACCGAGGCCAAGGAATCCCGTAAGAAGTATGAGGCCGACCTTAAGAAAGCTCCGAGGAAGAGGGGAGCCAGATGACTACAAAAGCCGACCTCATCAAGAAGGAAAAACTGGATAGGCAGATTATGGCCCTTCGCGTTGCCAAAGAGTTTCAGGATTGCAATGTGGTCAATCTCGGTATAGGCATCCCGGGGTTAGCGGCGAACTTTGTCCCGGCAGGCAGGGAAGTAATATTTCATAGTGAGAACGGTGTCCTTGGCTTTGGCGAGATAACGCTGCCTGGAGAGGGCGACCTTGACCTTGTCAACGCCGGTGGGCAGACAGTAAAAGTGGCACCGGGAATGTCTTTCTTTAGTCATGATGAATCTTTTGTCATGGTCAGGGGTGGGCATATAGACATCAGTGTCATGGGAGCTTACCAGGTCGCGGAAAAAGGTGACCTGGCTAATCACTTTTTGCCTGATAGGCAGATAGGCACCATAGGTGGTGCCATGGATTTAGCTTGTGGAGCTAAGAAAGTAATCATCGCAATGAACCACACAACCAAAGATGGCGGCTATCGGATTGTCAAAAAGTGCTCTTATCCGGTAACCGCACACAAGTGTGTCAAACTCATTGTAACCGATATCGCCGTTATCGAGGTCACAAAGAAGGGGCTTGTTCTCAAGGAAGTGGCACCGGGATGGACTCCTGAGGACGTGCAGGTCTTAACCGAGCCCAAGCTTGTCGTCGACCCCAAATGCCATGAAATCGAGCTTATGTAACTAAGAGTTCTTTAAGTAAGGAGGCAAGAATGTCAGGGCAATACGACGTCATCATCATAGGCTCAGGCCCCAATGGGCTGGCCATCGGTGCCTACCTGAGTAAAGCAGGGCAGAAGGTCTTGCTGCTGGAGAAAAGATATGAAGCGGGGGGAGGACTGGCCACCGAGCAGATAACCCTCCCGGACTTCTTCCACAACACCCATGCCGTATTTCACATGATGGTGGACTATGCTCCCATCTATCATGACTTCAAGCTAGAAGAGCAATACGGCGTTAGGCATATCCGCCCCGAGCTCCAGTGGGCAATGCCTCTGCCAGACGGTAAGTGCATCTGTATTTATACAGACCCGGAGAAGACCTGCGCTTCGATAGCCAAGTTCTCCAAGAAAGATGCCGATTCCTATCGCGATTTCTATCGCGAGTGCGACGAACTCATGAGGGAGATGGTAGGCCCTCAGACCTTCGTCAAACCCGAGCCGGCCCCCCTCATGGCCGCACGAGCTGCATCATCTAAGCTCGGCAGCAAGCTCACGGAATTCGCAGAAAAAACCCCTGATGAGGTGATCAAGGAGAGATTTGAAAATGACCACGTCAGGACACTCATGCTTTATGCTGTCTGCCACTGGGGTTTGGACTACAGCCAGTCGGGAGTTGGGTATCTGATCCCGTTGTACTTCAATAGAATGTCCAACTACTATCTCACAGCAGGCGGGTCGCACAGGGTTTCCAACGCTTTGCTAAAGATAATCTTTGAGAACAAAGGGCAGATTAGGCAGAGTGCCCAGATAAAGCGAATCATTGTGGAGAACGGCACAGCCAAAGGCGTGGAGTTGGAGGATGGCACCAAGTTCATGGCCAACAAGGCAGTGGTCAGCACCATAGACACACATCAGACCTTCCTTAAATACGTCGGTGAGGACAAGCTGCAAAAGGACTTCGTAGACATGATCAAAGTCTGGCAGTGGGAGAAATGGAGCCTGTGCGACCTGCACCTGGCTCTGGAGGAACCACCCAAATTCAAGGCTGCGGAGTCTAATCCAGATATCAATAAGGCTTTTATTTACGTCCTGGGCTACAACAGCTCAGATGAACTTCGGCACGAATGGGACTTGATGGCTAAAGGTGAGTTGCCGAAGACTGCTGGCTATATAGCTAGCTTCCCTAGCGTGCATGACCCCTACCAGGCACCTCCGGGAAGAGCTACAGGTCTGCTTTCACAGATGGCACCCTTCGCCCTCAAGGATGGCGGCTCAGAAGGATGGCTGAAGTTTAAGTTCAGGGAGAAGATTGCCGAGTACCAGTTAGCTACTCTGCAGAAATATGCACCCAATATTACCAAGGAAAAGGTGCTGTGGTGGAACATAACTACACCGGCTGACATCCAGAACAAGTTCGCCAACATGGTCAGGGGCTCCTATAAGCAAGGGCAATACCACCCACTGCAGATGGGATACCTCAGGCCCAACCAGGAGTGTTCGCATAATGTTACACCGATAAAGAACCTGTTTGTAGGCGGGGCATGTGTCTGGCCTGGAGGCTGTGTAATCTGGGGTCCGGGGTACGTCTGTTCCAACACCATAGCAGAGGAGTGTGGCATAAAGAAATGGTGGAAGGAGCCTGAGACAGTCACCAAGGCGCGTGAAAAGGGCTATATCCTTTAAGCGATAACAAAAAAGGCCGCATCCAGTACGGCCCAAAAGGGGGGTGTTCAACATGTTGATGAGGTCAACGGGTCTGGGCAAGACCCAACTCACCGGGTCTATCAGCGATATAAAGCGTCAGGGAGACTACCTGATAATGTATGTGGACGTTATTGATCCCGTAAAATGGAAGCTTAGGGTCGGCGTAAACCACCGTGACATGACGAAGGTTATAAAGAGCTGCGCCAAACGTCCCATCATTTCGTTCATATTGTCTCCCGCTCAAATGCGTAACAAGAACCCGAATCATCCCGGCGATTTCTAATCAGACCTGCCAATATCGCCCTTCAATTTTTGGCTCTGTTGGTAGCGAAGGGGGGATATCATAGCGAAGCCAGAATATGATGTGATTGTGGTTGGGGCAGGATTCGGAGGCAGCTCCTGCGCGGGATTGCTGGCAAAAAAAGGGCTTAAAGTTCTGCTCCTGGAGAAGAATGCCCGAGCCGGCGGAAAGGCCACGTCTCTCTCCAAGAAGGGGTTCACTTACACAGCCTGGGTGGTTATCAGCGCTCCCACCCAGGGAACTCTGCTGGAGGTTGTACTTAAAGAATTGGGTATGGAGGGCAAAGCAGAGCTAGTAGCGCCGGGCATTCAGGGCACCCGATTCAAGAACTCCAAGGGCAAGTTCGTAGTAGGTCCCCAGCCACCACCGGGGCAGGTAGTGAATCCGGATGATATATTCGACTGGCTGGAGGTAGGGGCCAAGGATAGAGAAGAAGCCCTCAGACTCTTCACCGAACTGACAATGATGACCCCGCAGGAGATAGACACTCTACATGACATCAGCTTCGCCGATTGGCTAGGCCGCTACAGTGTGCACAAATCCCTCTATGCTTTCCTCGTTGGTCCGGTGGCAGACGGATGTTTCATGGTGCCCGTCGATGCTCTAGTCGCCTCAGAAGCGATAAAGACTTTGCAAGACATCTTCCTGCGTAGTGGCGGGGTTTTTTGCAAGGGTGGGTTCGGCAAGCTGGCTGGTGCTTACACCCAGGCGGTGGAAAAGTACGGCGGCAAGGTAATGATGCGCGCCAGGGTTGAGAAAATCACTGTAGATAACGGTAAAGTCACAGGCGTGATCACTAAAAAGGGCACTTTTCAGGCTCCTATTGTGGTAAGTAATGTTGGCATCCAGCCCACTGTGCTTAAGCTGGTGGGTGAGGAGCATTTCGACAAAAGCTATGTGAATTATGTCAAAGAACTGGTCCCATCGTGGGGGATGATGGGCACCCGCTATTTTCTGAGCAAGAAGGTGGTTAAAGAGCCTTACGGAGTAATATTCACCCAAGACAGCCCGTGGAGTCTTGAAAAATGGCTCAAGGCAAAGTCAGGCGAGATGCCTGAAGAAGTAACTGTCTGGTACGAAATCCCATCGAATTACGACCCCAAAGCAGCCCCTCCCGGCAAGCAGATGCTCATGACTGGTTTTTGGTGTCCTGCTGACCCAAAGATGTCGGACAAAGAGAAGAAGAGATGGTGGGATAAAGGGGAGGAGATGTTGTTCAAGGCTTTGCCTGAACTGCCAAAATACATCGAATTCAAAGAGGGCTATTCCACACGCGAGGTCTCAGCCCTTACCCGTGACCAGGTGCTGCCAGGACAAGGCGGGGAATGCATTGGGCTAGGGCAGGTAATCGGACAGTGTGGCAAGTACAAGCCTTCACCTAAAGCACCGGTTCAAGGGTTATTCTACGTTGGCTGCGATGCCGGCGGCTACGGTGTCGGCACTCACCAGGCGGTGGACTCAGGCATAAATGTTGCCAATATGGTGTACAAGTACCACCTTATGCACAAATCCATGTAATAGACTCACTTCAAAGGAGGTCTTAATGACCGTAGATTATGAAAAGAAGGGCCACATTCGTATCATGACCTTTAATAATCCTGAGAAGCGGAATGCCCTGACCATCAAGGATTTCCTGAGGATGGAGGAAATAGACGAGGAATTCCAGGCTGACCCTGATGCCTGGGTCCTGATTATGACAGGCGCTGGAGACAGGTCATTCTCCGCCGGTGCAGACCTCGAGGAGGCAATAGGCAAGGCAACCAGCACGGAGGTTAAGCTCGAACCCCGGGCTAAGCGGTGGTTCAGCCATTGCTATAAACCTATTATCGCTGCTGTAAACGGTTACGCTGTGGCAGGAGGCACTGAATTCATTCTGTTAACAGACATCCGCATCGCTGCAGAGCACGCTATGTTAGGCATTCAGGAGGTACGCTGGAGCTTAGTGCCTCTCGGCGGCTCCTGCGTGAACCTTCCCCGTCAGATTCCCTGGTGCAAGGCCATGGAGATACTCCTTATCGGCGACCGGATAACTGCTCAGCAAGCTCTCGACATCGGACTCATCAACATGGTCGTCCCCAAAGAACAGCTCATGCCCACCGCTATGAAGGTAGCAGAGCGCATCTGCGAAAATGGTCCACTCGCGGTGAGAACAGTCAAGGAGATAGTACTAAAAGCAATAAGCCAGCCTCGGGAGCTGGGCTTCATAACAGAGATGGAGATAGGCGGAAAAGTATTTAAGAGCGAGGATGCCAAGGAGGGGCCTTTAGCATTCTTAGAGAAACGCAAGCCCCAATTTAAGGGACGTTAGCCTAACTAATCCTCTTCACCCCTTGTACCATCTTAACAGGGCTAATGTACGTGAGATTGAACTAAGGGAGAATTATGTGCGGAAGCCGAAATAGGGGGAAACGGAATGCCAAAGAAGTATGATGTCATCGTAATAGGAGCAGATCCCAGGCGAGCTACTTCTGCAGCCCTGAATCCGGGTGGACTCAGGCATTAAAGCGGCTGAAATGGTCTGGCAATACTTCAACTCGCATAAGCTGTAATACTTAAGAAAGGGATTGATTATGAACCTGGACTTAACTGAAGAACAGGAAATGCTGCGAACATCAGCACGGGATTTCCTGACCAAGGAATGTAACAAGACACTGGTTCGCAAGCTGGAAGAAGACGAGAAAGGCTACTCTCCTGAGCTTTGGAGCAAGATGGCCGACCTGGGCTGGATGGGGCTGGTGCTCCCCGAGCAATATAACGGCATGGGGATGGGCTTCATGGACCTCATCATCCTGCTTCAGGAGATGGGACGTAACATTGTTCCCGGCCCGTTCTTCTGCACGGTGGTTTTGGGAGGCTTGCCCATACTCTCAGCAGGTACCGAGGAGCAGAAGAAGGAATTCCTCCCCAAAATAGCTAAGGGTGAGCTTATTCTCACCATGGCTTATATCGAGCCCAGCGCTAGATATGATGCCGCTGGTGTAGAGACAAAGGCTGTAGCTCACGGTGATAGCTTCGTCATTGATGGCACCAAGCTTTTCGTGGAGAATGCCCACATCGCTGACCACATAATTTGCGTCACTAGAACCGAGAAGGGTGCTACTCCCGAAGATGGCATTACCCTGTTCCTGGTTGATGCTAAAAGCCCAGGTATCAAATGCGAGGTAATACCCACCATGGGTGCTGACAAGCTCTGTGAGGTTGTGTTTAAAAGCGTCAAAGTCCCCCGCAAGAATATGCTGGGCAAACTGCACAAAGGATGGCCTATTGTAGCTGAAGCCTTGGAAAAAGCGACTATAGCCAAATGCGCAGAAATGGTCGGCGGCGAAGAGGCAGCTTTGGACATGACTCTAGCTTATGCCAAGGAAAGGGTGCAGTACGGCAAGCCCATCGGCAGCTTTCAAGTGATTCAGCACTACTGCGCTAATATGTGGATGAACGTTGAGACCAGCAGAGACATCCTCTACAAGGCAGCCTGGAGCCTGGCTGAAGGTCTCCCCACTGGCGCCGCGGAGGTCGCTGTGGCTAAGGGGTGGATTAACGAAGCCTATAAGTTCGTGACAGAGAGAGCGGTGCAATGCCATGGTGCTATCGGCACCACCAGAGACCACGATATAGGCCTGTACTATCGCAGGGCAAAGTCAGGAGAGCTCGCCTTTGGTGATACGGACTTCTACAAAGAGGTAGTCGCCCGGAAATTGGGGCTTTAGTCACCATATTCAACGTCTTGCTGCCTGAAGGAATAGGAGTTCAAGGCAGATAACACCGAAGGAGGGAAACACGATGTCGATGGCAAAAGGAAGGAGTCGCATATGGCTGCTAGAGTAGGTATCGTAGCAGTAGCCCAGACTAAGTATCACCCGAATAGGGCGGATGCGAGCGAAGAGGAGTTGGCTTATGAGCCAATAAAGCAGGTGCTGGAATCCACAGGACTCGCCCTGTACGATTTCGATGCCGCCGTGTCCTGTTCTCAGGATTTCTGGGATGGCAGAACTATATCGAACATGAATATTCAGCACGTTGTGGGCGCTCACCTGAGCGATGAGGATAAAGTCTGTGAGGACGGCATCAATGCTGTTTATGCGGGAATGGCGAGGATCCTATCAGGGCACCACAAACTTGTACTGGTTGTGGCACATACGAAGGAATCCCAAGCTGAGAAGAGCCTTATTGAAAACGCTGCTTTCGACCCGGCTCTACTCAGACAGTTGGGCTTGGACTTCCTTTCGGCCGCTGCCATGCAGGCAAGGCGCTACATGTACAAATATGGAATAACCCCTGAACAATGCGCAAAGGTGGCGGTAAAGAACCGCGGCAATGCTAAAAAGAATTCCCTTGCGCAAGCGCCTCTGGATATCACAGTGGAGGATGTCCTGAGTTCCAAGATATTGTCGTCTCCCATCAGACTTCTAGATGCCAAGCCTGTTTCGGATGGTGCCTGCGCCATGATTTTAACCACAGAGGAGAGAGCCAAAAAGCTTACCAAGAAACCGGTCTGGATACTGGGGGCTTCTAACTGCTACGAGACACACTATCTGGGAGATAGAGATTTGGCAGAATGTGAAGCCCTAGTCAAAGCAGCTAAGAAAGCATACAGCATGGCTGGTATCACAAACCCTATGAAAGAGATAGATGTCGCAGAGATATGTGAGGAATACTCATATCAGGAGCTTATGTGGATGGAAGGGCTGGGCTTCTGCGGCAAGGGTGAGGCAGGAAAACTTGTTGATTCCGGTGTGACCAAGATGGGCGGCAAGCTGCCAGTGAACCCCTCTGGGGGGGTCATCTCCGGCAACCCAATCTGCGTGGCAGGGATGGCACGTGTAGCCGAGGCAGTGTTACAGCTTCGTGGAGAGGCGGGAGACCATCAAGTAAAGAATGCCCGGGTAGCCCTTGCCCATGGCATCACCGGTGCCTGCGGACAGCATCATGGTGTGATGATTCTTGGGAGCAGATAGTTGGAGGAGAAAAACATGCCTAATAGAGTAGCTATAGTAGGAATCGGACAAACATATCACACGAGCAAGCGGCCCGATGTCAACTATGCAGAGTTGGTGAGAGAGGCTGTAACGGTAGCCCTGGCCGATGCTCAGATAAGCATCAAGGACATCGAGGCTACGTTCATGGCCAACATGGAGACTTTTGAGGCTATCTATCTTCCTGACCTTGAGATGGCTGCCGAAGCGGGTTTCTTCGGAAAGCCTGGATTGAAAGTGGGAACAGGGGGCACCAGCGGCGCTTCAGTGGTAGCTGAGGGCTTCTACTTCGTTGCCTCGGGCCTATATGATGTGGCTCTCGTCATCGGTTGTGAAAAACAAGATTGCGGGGATACGACTGCTGCCATCACGGCTGCTGCTACACCCATGTGGGGCAAAGGCGCAACCACAGGTGCCATTGGAGAGTTCGCCAAGCAGGCACTGTCCTACATGAAAACATCAGGGGCCAAAGAGGAACACGCTGCTATGGTTCGTCTTAAGGCAGATAGGAATGCCTGCAGAAATCCCTACGCTCACCTGAAGCTCGGCCTCAAAAGCGTGGAAGAGGTGCTTAAGTCGGAATACCTGGTCTGGCCGCTCAGGTTTCTGGACTTCTGCCCTCAGTCTTGTGGTGCCTGTGCACTCGTCTTCGCCTCAGAGAAGAGAGCAAAGAAAATCACCAAGAAACCGGTCTGGATTGCCGATATAGAGACAGTGCATCAAGAGGTCTTCCGAGCGGGGGTATTTGGCGATCCCACGGGCAAGGAGACTTACACCCAGCATGTGGCCTGTGAGAGGCTTTATAAGCGAAATGGCATAACGAAGCCTCGCAGAGATATCGACATGGCTGAGATATACGAGCCATCGAATTGGGAGGAGATGAATCTCTATGAGCATTTCCACTTCTGCGGCAAGAACGAGGGTTGGAAGCTGATAGAGAAGGGTATAACCGAAATAGAAGGCGAGTTTCCGGTAAATCCCTCTGGCGGTGTTATAGCGACAAATCCTATTGGAGCTACACCCACCATTCGCGTTGCTGAGGCTGCACTTCAAATACGCAGAGATGCCGGCGAGCATCAGGTGACCAAAGATGTTAAGACTGCTATAGCCACCGCCCTCGGAGGCCCTAACTGGACTGTTATGACTCTGCTCAAGAGGTCGTTATAGGAGGCATATAGATGGCGAAGAAAGTAGTGAGGAAAAGCGCTAAGGCAACCACTAAACCGGGGGTAACCGCAAAGGAGGAACCTAAACCAGAGTATATCCGAATAAAGTTCGACCTGCCCAGGCGATACGACTGGTCGACAGGCAAGTACCTTGGCCATTTCTACGCAGAGGCAAAAGAGAACAAGAAGATTGTGGGTACCCGCTGCCCCAAGTGCAAAGAAATATCGTTGCCTCCAACTCCGGTCTGCCCCAAGTGCAAAGTGGACATGGGTTGGGACTGGGCGGAATTGCCCCAGACAGGTACTGTATATCAATACACTTACCTCGTTTTCCCTCTCTGGGATCCGCACTACGGCGAGAGGTGGGCTAATCCCTACGCCAGCGCCATTATCGAGCTTGATAATGGATTCTTCTACAGGCACTTTCTCGAGGAGCAAGACAAAGAGAAGCTGAAAGAGGGAATGCGAGTAAAAGCTGTGTGGAAAGAGGATTACAACGAGCGCGGGCAGGGTCAGGGTGACATCCTGTACTTCAAAGAGATCGGGAAGAAATAGGAGGTAACAGAAATGGCGACAGTTACTGAGAAGCTGGAAGGGAAGGATGTCTGGATTTATCACGGCCAGATATATATTCCGAATACGTACGCTGCCGGCGTCGTGGGGAGCCAATTCCTCATCGCACTGAGAGACAAGAAAAAGATTATGGGCACCAGGTGTCCCACCTGCAATCGTGTTTATGTACCTGCCAGGTCGGTCTGCAAGGATTGCTTTGGCCGGTTGGACGAATGGGTAGAGGTGAGCGACAAAGGAACCTTACTCACCTACACCGTTTGCAACCAATCGAGTCGTGTGCAGCCAGTCGAACCGCCTATAGTTTATGGAATAATTCAGCTTGATGGTGCCGATACCGGAATAGTGCATATGTTGGGCGAGGTCGACCTTGAGCAACTTAGGATTGGCATGAGGGTTCAGGCAGTCTTCAAGGAAAAGCGCGAGGCTAGCATTTTAGATATTAAATATTTCAAGCCTTTGTAGTAATCGTATTCTTGTTACAAGCTGCGGGAGATTCTGGCGTAGCGTTATATGTTCTTCGCTCCTATCTCGATAACAGGGACTTTTAGGACGAAGAATTTCTGGTTCCAGGAAACCAGCATCATTATAGATGTGCATCACTTTGGCTGGGGTGGCGCGTGTTCTCTTTGTTCATAAGCCTCGAAGTAAGTTTTTTCAAAGGCTGACTTAACTATGTGATAGATATGGTACGGAAAAATGGAGGTTAACCAGTGCAGAACAAATACAAGGTGATCGTGATAGGAGCAGGCCCCGGTGGTATTACCTGTGGAACTCTGCTCGCGAAGTGGGGCATCAAAACCCTCGTGATAGACAAAAATGCTCAGGTCGGCGGCAAGGCGATGACCATTTCCAAGAATGGATTCCGTTATGAGTACTGGCCCATAGCAGCGTGCCCATCCAGCAACACAGAAATCCATTCGTTGCTTAGGATACTGGGACTGGAGAACGAAATAGAGCTGATAGCTCCCGACCCTATGGGCCGCATGTTCTATGAGACGCCCTCCGGCAAGATAAAGAATTTAGTGCTGCCCGGAGGTGGGAAACCAGTAGACCCACAAGACCTATTCAACATGCTTGGTGTCAAGGATGCCGATATGCCGGAAGTCATGCGGCTTTTCACTGATGTACTGGGCATGTCACGCCATGACCAAAACCTGCTGGACGAAGTCAGCGTCGTGCAATTCCTCGATCGCTACCAAATACCGCGGTCCCTCTACTCTATGCTTGCCACACTGCAAAGCGAGGGCACTCTCGAAGTCGCCGGACCTCTTGCGTGCGCCTCAGAGTTCATTAGAGTCTTCCAGCAGAATAACACCCAGGGCGGTGGCCTCTACCCATCGGGCGGCTTCGGCAGAATGTACGAGGCCATTGCTAGGGTTATGCAGTCATATGGCGGCGACCTCCTTATGCGAACAAAAGTCGAGCACATTGCAGTGGAGAACGGCCGGGTTAAAGGAGTAATCACTAACAAGGGGTCTTTCCAGGCGCCTATCGTGGTCTCAAATGCTGGCATCCAGCCTACAGTGCTCAAGCTGGTGGGCGAGGAGCATTTTGACAAAAGCTATGTGAACTATGTAAGAGACTTGGTCCCCAGCCTCGGTTTCGCCGGAGCGAGGTACTTCTTGAGCAAGCCGGTGCTGGATTACCCCATTTACGTCTATTGCTCCGACAACACTGTAACCTCCTTGGAAGAGCATCTAAAGGCTGAGACCGGCGAGATGCCCAAGCAAATGTATATCTTCATGTCGACGAACTCGCTTTACCCCGGCATGGCGCCTAAAGGCAAGCAGCTCATCTATAGTGGTATCACATGCCCCGCTGACCCCAAGACGAAAATCAAGCATTACTTGGATAAAGTCGAGGCAGAGATTGCCAGGATTTGGCCAGACGTCTTTAAGTACATTGAGGAGAAAGAGTACTACGGGCCGGCACAGATATCACGCTTGTCGAGGGATTCGGTGGTTCCCGGCACGGGTGGAGAATGTATCGGTCTCGGCCAGATAGTGGGGCAGTGCGGCAACCAGAAGCCATCACCTAAAGCGCCCATTGGAGGTCTTTTCTACGTCGGCGCCGATGCAGGCAGCTCAGGCTTCGGCAATCACATGTGTGTAGAGTCCGGCATGAACCTGTTCAATATTGTGCGCGACTACTGGTTTACTCACCGCGCGCTCTTTTAGAAATTGTACTGCGCAAAGTACGGCACAGAGAGTTTTTGAAAGGGTGACCGATGGCAGAAAAGTATGATGTGATTGTGGTCGGCGCAGGACTCGGAGGAGTCGTTTGCGGTGCCCTGCTAGCCAAGCATGGGCTCAAAACTATAATACTTGACAAGAATACCCGCCCCGGCGGGAAGCAGATGGGCTTCTCGGCAAATGGTTTTAAGTTCGAGATGTGGCCCACCTACGGAATTCCCATCGAGATAGGGCCTTTCGTTGAGGCATTCAGAGCACTGGGCATCGAATCCAAACTGGACGTTATACCGAAGACCAATGCGCTGATGTATCGACGTCCGAACGGGAAGTGGATAACCTCTGTTACCGGAGGACATCAGGAAACGGACCCCACGGAAAACATGTTCAATTCCTGGAATTTGAAACCTAAAGAGCGCGAGGTAGCCCTGCGGGTATTGAGCGAAGCAGCTCTATTGACCCCTGAGCAATTGGATGCGCTCGACGATGTCAGTGTCAAAGAATGGGTGGCTCAGAGAGGGGAAATACCAAAACCCCTGTTCGGTTTCTTTGCTGTGCACGCCAATCTCATGGCCACCGGTCTCTATGAACTCGTTGCCATGTCTGAAATATCGAGGATTATGCAGATCTTCGGCTCCAGCACCACAGGCTTTCCCAGGGGCGGCTATTCGCGCGTAATCGAGGACATAGTTGATGTGTTCAAGGCTAATGGCGGCAATCTCAAGCTCCGGACGAGGGTGGAAAAGGTCCTTGTCGAACATGGCCGCATCACCGGCGTAGCTACCAAAGACAGAGTTTACAAATCCCGCATCGTCGTGAGTAATGCAGGACTTCAGCCAACAGTTCTGAAGTTGGTCGGTGAAGAGCATTTTGACAAGAGCTACGTGGGCTATGTAAAGGACGTCGTTCCCAGCCTGGGATTCTGTAACCAGCGCTACATCTTCAGCAAGCCGATGATGAAGCATGGCATGTTCCTGGCAACATCCGAGGACAGTTACATCGATGTCGAGCGACTTGCCGATATGAAGAAAGGCAAGATACCGGAGATTCTATCTGTATACGGGGTATGTCCGGCCGTCTTTGACCCTAGTATGGCTCCTAAGGGCAAGCAGATGCTGCTCATCGGTGCCTGGTGTTCACCTGACCCTGATGCCAAAGAGATAAGGGCAGTGCAGAAGAAGGTGGATGAGCTATTCGAAGAAATGTTCCCCGAAGCTGTTCCATGCATCGAATCCAAAGAAGGATATGTGGGCCCATCTCAAGTATCGAAGCTGAGCAGGGACAGCGTTTTGCCCGGTCTGGGCGGCGAGGCCGTGGGCCTGGCGGTGACCGTGGGCTATTGCGGAAAGCACAAGCCTTCTCCCAAATCTCCGCTGCCGGGGCTCTTCTTCGTAGGCCACGATGCCGGTGGAGGAGCTTTCATCGGTACACATCAGGCAGTAAGCTCCGGTTTGAGAGTAGCACCGATAGTGCGCCATTATTTCATGGAGAGAAAATCAATCCTAAGAGATTGAACAAAAACTTGCAGAGAATTAATAGATAACCTTAATGACCGTAATTGACACGGAGGACTTAATGGAATTTGCGTTGACGCCAGAGCAAGAACAATTTGTTAAAGACTTCCAGAACTATCTGAGCACTCACATGACCCCTGAGTTGATTGCCGACCTGGATAGAGGGGTCACATATACTGAATCCAAATTCTGTATGGAGTTCATCAAGGAGATGGGCCGAGATGGATGGCTTGGGGTAGGCTGGCCCAAGGAGTACGGTGGCCAAGGACGCTCACCAATTGAGCAGCACCTATTCTTCGAGATCGCCCATTATGAACATGCACCATTGCCACTGCTCCCATTGAATACGGTAGGTCCCGCCCTGATGCGGTATGGGAGCGAGGAACAGAAGAAGGAATTTCTGCCCAGAATACTGAGGGGCGAAATAGAGATTTGCATAGGGTACACGGAGGCCGAGGCAGGTACCGATCTTGCATCTCTGAAGACCGCTGCTGTCAGAGATGGAGACTACTACATAATCAACGGTGCGAAGGTCTTCACCAGCCTGGCGCACACCGCCGATTATATCTGGCTTGCTGCCCGGACCGACCCCAAGGCCGCCAAGAAGCACCACGGGATATCAGTTTTCTTGATTCCTATGAACACATCGGGCATAACTGTCCGGCCGCTCCACACCATGCCGGGTGAACGTAATAACTATACCTTCTACGATAATGTAAAGGTTCCCAAGAGTTGCCTGGTCGGAGAGGAGAATAAGGGCTGGAGATACATTACCACCCAGCTCGACTTCGAACGCATAATGCTGAGCCCCTCTGCACCAATGAGGCGCAATATCAAGGACACTATCCAATGGGCGAAGGAGACCAGGGTGGATGGCACGCCAGTAATAGAACAACATGGTGTCAAGACCAAACTCGCCCACTTGCTCATGGATGTGGAAGTCCTCAAGATGCTCAATTTACAGGTGGCCTGGCTGATAACCCAGGGTGTCGTTCCTTATGCCGAAGCATCGATGGTCAAGGTATTCGGCTCGGAGTTATATCAGCGTGTCAACGGCACTCTGTTGGAGATAATGGGACAGTACGGCCAATTGAAGAGCGAATCCAAGTGGGCGCCGCTTAGAGGCAGAGTGGAAAAAGCCTACAGGAGCGATGTAGTGTTCATCTTCGGCGGCGGTGCCATCGAGGTTCAGAGGAACATCATAGCCATGGCTGGTTTGGGCATGCCACGCTCTTACTAATGTCAGCCGCACGATTTTAGAGTTTTCGGAGGTAAGTTTGAATGAGCCAAGGAGTTTATGAGAAGCTGCAAGCAATGGTGGGTGAGGAGGCAGGCCCTTTCGAGGCTGCTGATGAGGTGAATAAGGCGATGATAAGACACTGGTGCGAAGCTATGGAGGATGCCAATCCGCTTTACACCGACGAGGGTTATGCCAAGAAAAGCAAGTATGGCGGAATCATCGCTCCTCCTCAGATGGTGCAGGCGTATTGTATACCACCGCTCTGGCCCAAGAAGGTCATGCCAGACCCACAGGCGAAGGCAGTGAGGATGATGGACGAAGCCGGCTATGCCGGTGTGGTAGCCACTACCACCTCCCACGAATACTTTAAGCCTATGCGACCCGGTGACCGCCTCAACTACAAAATAAAGTTGGTCAACGTATCTCCAGAAAAGACCACCAGACTGGGAACAGGTCACTTCTTAACCTCTGAATACACTTACTCCAATCAAAAGGGTGAGGTGGTCTGCGTCCAGTCCTTCACTATTCTTAAATTTAAACCAGCAATATAGAGAGGGTTAATATGTCGTTGAAATCCATTCACTGGAACGAGGTCAAGGAGAGCGAGGAACTCCCTGTCCAAAAGCGTGAGATTACGCGAACTACTGTCATTGCCACAGCTATCGCCACCAGGGATTTCACTCCGGTGCACCATGATCACGAAGCTGCACAGAAATCAGGGGCCCAGGATATTTTCCTGAACATTCTTACCACAGGTGGTCTAATTGGCAAGTATATGACCGACTGGAGTGGCCCTGAGGGACAACTGAAGAAAATCGTGATTCGTTTGGGTGCTACCTGCTATCCTGGCGACACCCTAACCAGCACAGGGAAAGTAGTCAAGAAATACACACAGGGAGACGAGCATCTGGTAGATGTGGAGTACAACCTCTCTGTGGCGATGGGACCGCACGCGTGGGGAACCGTAACTATGGCTCTGCCCACTAAGGGTTAAGGAGGCGAATCAATGCCGTTGTTTGATGAGTACCTTGCCCGAAGGTATCGGACAACAGTGAGGCCGAGACCTGAGGATTACAAAATCAAGGATAATGTCGCCATCGTGGGAATCGGACAGACCGAATTCTCCAGGGATTCGGGCAGAAGCGAATGCCAGATGGCGTGCGAAGCTATAAAGGCAGCGGTCGATGATGCTGGGTTAAGAATCGAAGACATCGATGGTCTGGTCAAGTTCGCCATGGACTACACGGACGAGATGCACATCGTCAGCGCCTTAGGCATCCCCAGGCTGAACTACTTCGGAGAGTGTGGCTGGGGCGGTGGTGCCAGTTGTGCCACCATCGTGCATGCCGCAACAGCAGTGGCCACAGGTGCAGCTAAGTGTGTCGTCTGCTACCGCGCTATGAACGAGCGCTCAGGGCGCCGCTACGGCCGCATCCCCGGTGTTGAGCAGGTCATGATTTCACCAAACGACCATTTTGGCTCGATAATGCCATACGGCTTCGCCACTCCGCCATCATGGGTAGCCATGTTTACCACCAGGTATATGCACGAATTTGGAGCTACCAGTGAGCAGTTAGCTTCTGTCTGTATTGTTTTGAGGGAATACGCCTGCAGGAATCCCAAGGCGATGTTCTACGGCAAACCGCTCACGCTGGAGGACTATAGGACTGCCAGAATGATAGTTGAGCCGCTGCGTCTTTTCGATTGCTGCGTTGATACCGATGGGGCTGTGGCAATCATCTTAACTACCAAAGAGAGGGCAAAAGACCTGAAACAACGGCCTGCCATCATCATGGGTGCAACCCAGGGTATCGCTACCCAAGGCGAGATGATGACCAGCGTCTATCGCCCCAGGATATCAGGAATTCCTGAATCGTGGTATACAGCTCAGGAGCTCTGGAGAGTCTCGGGCGTTACCCCCAATGACATCGATGTGGTGCAATTCTACGATGCCTTCAGCCCCTTAATCCCCATGCAGTTAGAGGAATATGGCTTCTGCGGCGTGGGCGAGGGCGCAGCTTTCTGCGACGGAGGACACCGCATCAGGATAGATGGAGAGCTCCCCTGCAACACCTCTGGAGGCCATCTTTCAGAGGCATATATCCACGGCATGAATCTAATCTCAGAAGGTGTGAGACAGATAAGAGGCACCTCCACATCCCAGGTCAAGGATGCGGAACTATGCCTTGTCACCGGCGGTCTCGGTGTCCCCACCAGCGCCATAGTTCTGAGGAGGTAAAGGATGGTAATGGAATACAATCCAGCGATACCGCTGTTGCGCCCGCATGTAGATATCGACAACCAGGGGTTCTGGAACGCTATCAGGCAACACAAGCTCGTCTTCCAGAAGTGCAAGAACTGCGGCTTGCTGGTACATCGTCCCCGACCCATGTGTCCCAGATGCAACTCGATGGAAAAGGAATGGGCTCCTTCCACGGGGAGGGGCGTTATCTATAGCTGGGTCAATTTCGTTTATGCCAATGCGGCGTATCCCGGAATAAAAGTCCCTTATTTAGTGGTGGTCGTGGAGATGGAGGAAGGAGTACGCATAATCAGCAACATGTACGACGCCAAGAGAGAGGACATCCATATCGGGATGCCGGTGGAAGTGGTATTCGATGATATAGCAGAAGACCTGACCCTTCCCAAGTTCAAGCGAAGGGCAGTTTAAAAAGTTGAAGGTGCAGCAATGAGCGTGATGAGAAATATCAAGAATAAGGCAGCCATCGTTGGAATTGGTTTAAGCAACTTCTCCAAAGATTCCCAGCGAACCGAGCTATATCTTGCCTGCCAGACCATAAAGGCAGCGCTGGATGATGCCGGACTTACGCCCGACGACGTAGATGGCTTGGTGAAGCAAACAGACGATGCCTCTGATGAACATGCCATCACCAGCTCTATGGGGATGGGCAATCTAACCTATTTCGGCGAGTCCCGCTGGAACGGAGCGCCCAGCGCCATGGTGATGCGCGCCGCTATGGGTGTTGCCGCAGGTGTAGCTAACTACATCGTCGTCTACAGGGCTGTGAACGGCTCATCGAAAAGACGAATGATACCGAGCATGCGCACCTCAGGACAGATGTCGACCTCAGACATGCTGCAATGGACATTTAATGCACCATTCGGCCATATGTCTGAAGCGGGAAGAGCTGCCATGATTGTGCGCAGGTATATGTATGAGTTCGGCATCGACGGCGACCAGTTCGGCTGGATTCCTGTGGTGTGCAGAGAACACGGGGCCAAGAACCCCAACAGCATGTACTACAAGAAGCCTATCACGATGAACGATTATCATAAATCTGAGATGGTTGTAGACCCTCTTCGGAGGCTGGACTATTACGAAGAAGCGGACGCTGCTGCTGCTTTGGTTATCACCACAGCAGAGCGAGCGCAAGACCTCAAGCAGAAGCCGTCCTACATACTCGGAGCCGCCCAAACCTTGGTTGCCGAAACCGAGGAGTTGAACTCCTATTATCGGAAAAATATATCCACACTGCCTGAGATAGCGCAGGTAGGCAAGAAGATTTTCAGCATGGCTGGCGTAATGACTAAGGACATAGATTGCGCTCAACTTGATGATGCATATGGTCCCTTCGTTCCTATGCAGTTGGAGGCTCTGGGGTTCTGTGGCAAAGGTGAGGGCGCAGATTTCTGTAGAGAAGGGAAACACATCAGGTTAGGAGAGGAGCTGCCAGTCAATACTTCGGGTGGCTCGCTGGGCGAGGGGCACATACACGGTATGAACCATGTCATTGAGGCCGTGCGTCAGATAAGGGGCATATCGACAGCCCAGGTCAAGGACGCCAGGCTGGTGCTGGTTGCCTCGGGAGCAGGCGGGCCTGCCAGCGGTATCATTCTAGGAGGTAAATAATGAGCGTGGTTTATGATACTGAACATCCTATACCCATGCCCCCCATCCTTTGGGACAATATGGGTTTTTGGGAAGGTATTAAAAGACACGAACTGGTCTTTCAAAGATGCAAACAGTGTGGCGCCTGGCTGCACCCTCCCAGACCTGCGTGCCCCAAGTGCCGTTCCTTTGAAAAAGAGTGGGCTGCTTCCAAAGGGAGGGGAACAGTGTACAGTTGGGTTACCTACAGAAATTCGCCGCATCCCAGCTTCAAGTCACCCTACTCGGTGGTGCTGGTGGAATTAGATGAGGGCGTGCGATTGGTCAGCAATATGACAGGCGTAAAACCTGAGGAGATATACATCGGCATGCCTGTAGAAGTGATTTTCGATGACATTTCCGATAATCTGACCCTCCCCAAATTCAGAAAGGTTGGTTAGACATGGACTTTGCCCTTAGTGAAGAACAGGAGATGCTGAAGAAATCGGCGCGGGACTTCCTCAGCGCTGAGTGTCCCAAATCGTTGATCAGGCAGATAGAAGAAGGCGAATTAGGCTATTCTCCTGAACTTTGGAAAAGGATGGCAGGTCTAGGCTGGATGGGTCTCGCACTGCCAGAAAAATATGGCGGAGCGGGGCTTAGCTTGCTTGACCTGGCAGTGTTGTTTGAGGAGTTCGGGCGTGCTGCCGTACCTGGACCGATGTTCTGCACTACAGCCCTGGGAGCGCTACCCATTCGTGATTGGGGAACAGAGGAGCAGAAAAAAGCGTTATTGCCCAGAGTAGCAGCCGGCGAGCTTTTACTGACCATGGCACTGGCAGAGCCAAGTGTAAACGAAGACCCCATATTCATCGCCACTCGCGCCATGACAAAGGATGATGGCTTCCTAATCCACGGCACCAAGCTCTTTGTTCCCTATGCACATATCGCAGACTATCTAGTTGTGGCGGCAAGGACGAAGGGGGTCGCAGGCGATAAAAAAGGTATTACTGTTTTCATCGTTGATAGAAAGGCCCAGGGTATCAGCATCGCTCCGCTGGCAACTATCGCTGCAGATAAACAGTTAGAGGTCAAGTTCGACAAGGTGTTTGTATCGTCAAACTATGTTTTGGGAAGCCTGCATAATGGCTTATCTCTGGTTAGAGAAACACTCAAAAAGGCCGCTGCCATACAATGTGCTGTGATGTTGGGCGGAGCGCAACAAGAACTGGAGATGGCAGCAGAGCACACTAAGAATCGGGTACAGTTCGAGCGTCCCATCGGTACTTTCCAGGCTGTGCAGCAAAAGTTGGCTGATATGTTCATAGATGTAAACGGTGCGCGCTGGACTACATATCAGGCGGTGTGGCGTTTAAGCGAAGGCCTACCTGCTGACCGTGAAGTAGCAATCGCCAAAGCCTTTGCCAACATAGCCTGCGAGCGGGTTGCCTTTGGTGCCCAGCAACTGCACGGAGGCGTCGGCGTTGACAAAGACTACGACCTTCATTTCTATTTCCGGCGTGCCAAGGCTTTTGCATTGACCCTGGGCAGCACACCTTTTCACCTGAAAACCCTTGAAGCAGAAATGGGTCAATAGATAGCTTCGACGGAGGAGACAAAATGTTAGTCGGAGGCTGTGACGTAGGTTCGGCCACGGGCAAGGCTGTCATAATGAGGAATGGGGAAATCATCTCTTATGAAATCATACCTTCCACAACCAAGCCCGAGGTGACGGCGCGGACGGTTATGGATAAGGCCGTGGAGAAGGCAGGCCTATCATCGATCGCAGAGCTTGATTACATAGTTGGTACAGGGTATGGTAGACTTAAGGTCCCCTTCGCCAACGAGAACATCTCGGAGATCACCTGCCATGCCCGAGGTGCGCAGTGGCTTTTACCTACCGTTAGAACGGTGGTGGATATCGGAGGGCAGGACTGCAAGGTGATGTCGCTCGGAGAGAACGGCAGAGTGCTGGAATTCGTTATGAACGACCGCTGCGCTGCTGGGACAGGCAGGTTTTTTGAAGCCATGGCGAGAGTTCTCGACTGCGGACTTCAAGGGCTGTCTGAGCTGGCGCTCCAGGGTAAGAACCCTGCAACCATCTCCAGCCAGTGCAGCGTGTTCGCCGAGTCGGAGGTTATAACCCTGGTTAACGAGGGCGTTGACCTTGCAGATATAGTAGCCGGTCTCCATGCTTCGATAGCCAGCAGGCTGAACTCAATGGTGCGAAAGGTAGGTCTGGTCGAGGATGTAGTGCTCACCGGGGGATGTGCGAAGAACGACGGCCTGGCCAAGGCCCTTGAAGATAAGCTCGGTATGAGCGTTAAGAAGCTGTCCCTAGACCCGCAGATAGCGGGGGCAATTGGGGCAGCGCTGATTGCTGCGGAAAGAGTGAGTAAGCAGACCATGAAGAACCCTGCTTAGAAAGGGGGTAGCGAAACGCACAGACAGAGGAGACAACCATTAAGACTATTCCAGGAAAGGAGGTATAGCCATTGGAGACGAAGATAAAGTCCAAGGCATTCGAGCAGTTCACTGAAGCGACAAAGACGCTATTTAACCCGGTGCTGCAGAACTGGAAGAACCAGGGTGGTAAGATAGTGGGGTACTTCTGCTCCACCGTCCCTGAAGAGATAATCACCGCTGCCGGGTTGGTTCCGATCCGAATGAGGGCGACAGGTAGCATAAGCACGGAGAGGTCGGATGCATTTTTCAGCAGTATTAATTGCAGCTTTGCGCGACATTGTTTCAACATGGCGCTAATCGGCGAGTTCAAGTTTTTAGACGGAGTTATCTGCGTCAACTCTTGCGACCACGTGCGGCGCATATACGACAACTGGACACGCTTTGTGCCCGACACACCGTTTATAGAAGTCATGAGCCTCCCCCGGAAGACAGAGTCTGCCCAAGTAGCCTGGTACCGCGACGAGATCAATCTCCTCAGAGGGAAGCTGGAGAAGCACTTTGGCGTTAAGATTAGCAACAAAACTCTGTGGAAGGCGATTAAGCTGCACAATGAGACACGGCGCCTGCAGAAGAAACTCTATGAGCTCAGAAAACAGGAGAAACCGCCGATAACGGGTGCAGAGACGCTCGCCGTCATGGTCGCCGGCACTGCCATGCCCAAGGAGCAATATAACAACATGCTGCGTGAGCTACTGGATGAGTTAAGCGGGACCAAAGGCTCGGGTGGCCACAGGGCGCGACTGCTGATTGTGGGAGGCATTCTCGATGATCCCGCGTACGTCAAGGTTATCGAAGACCAGGGAGGCCTTGTCGTCGCCGACTCGCTCTGCTTCGGTACCAGGATCATGTGGGTTGAGGTTGACGAAAGCCTGAGCGATCCCGCTGAAGCCCTGGCGAAATATTATGTGGCTGACCGCCCCTCGTGTCCTCGGTTTTACGGCGAGCATGACAATCGAGCCAAGTACATCATGGATATGTGCCGTGAGTTCAAATGTGATGGTGTCATCGCAGAAAGGCTGATGTTCTGCGACCCCTGGGCAGTTGAGCACTATATGCTGGGCCAGGACCTCAAAGCTGCAGGCATTCCGATGCTGAAGCTGGATAGGGAATACATTACAGGCGGCGTAGGCCAATTGAGAACCCGAGTCCAGGCATTCCTGGAAACGTTAGGGAGGTGAGCGATGGCTTTGATAGACAAACACCCCGAGATGGCGCGTTACATCTCAGAGCTTGAGTGGTTCAAGTTTCTCCGCGAGCAAACCATGGCTATGATCGAAATTCCTGAAATGCAGCTTCAGGTAAAGACACTCGACTCTCTCCTGAAGATGTATGGCAAGATACTGGACGCTGTGGAGAATAACAAGCCGTTCCTTGCCAGCTACTACTGTCTGGCGCCTGAACTCTACACGGCAATGGATATACCTTATTATATGGTTATGCAGACTCCGTTCCTTGCATCCTCGGTACCATATCTCCTTGATGATATCGATGCTGCCGAAGCGATGGGGCTGGGGAATGATCTCTGCACAGCCATCAGGTTGTCGATATACTATGTGGAGGCCAACCTCTCGCCCCTGCCCACCTGCGCCCTCAACCTGCTTTACCCATGTGACGGCGCCCCGTTGCTTCACGAGGTAATCAAACGAAATAAACGTTGGCGCAATATCCCGATGTTCGGCTGCGACCCGCCGTACTATATGGATGAGCGGAGTTTGAACTACTTTGCCAGTGAGCTGCGGAAGATGGTGAAGTTCATAGAGAAGCATACGCACAGGAAGCTTGACCTGGACAAGCTGAAACAGACTTTGGAACGCTCCAATCAGATGTTCAGCTTATGGAACGAATACAACCAGTTGCGGCGCAATGTGCCGAGCCCTCATGGCTGGGGTATAGGTGCTCCACAGTGCTTCTCTCAAGCCTGGGTGTACGAGGCAGGCACTCCCGAGGGCATCGATTGGTTCAAGAAGCTGGTTGAGATAGCCGAGATAAACGTGAAGGCTGGCATAGGCCCTGTGCCTGAGGAAAAGATAAGGCTGTTCTGGTTCGACCTTCTTCCCTTTGGCTGGGTCTTCGAGGTTCTGCCGTGGCTGGAAATGGAGTGGGGAGCAGTCATGGTCATGGATATGTTCGGCAACTACCCCTATACCATGATCGATACCTCTAACGAAGAGCAGATGTGGCTGGACATCGCCAAGAGGAATCTTTTCGACTCACCTATGGTGAGACAGGCGCGAGGTGTGGCTGATAACTTCGCCAACGATATTAAACGAATAGTGAAGGACTACAAAATCGACGTCGTAATCTGGCCTGGGCACATGGGCCACAAAGACGGCTCGGCGACTGTGGGAATAATGAGAGAGACATGCCGCGACCTCAACGTGCCATTCATTCACCTGGGTCTCGACCTGTTCGACAAGAGATACACGACACCCGACCAGCTCAAGGACAAATTATCACAGTTCTTCAGGGCTATGGGATTGGGTTAGTTAAATAACCAAGGGGAAACCACCCAATCACCCCGCGCGTTGACGAGGGCCGACGCTCCTCGTTTGCGCTCAGGGTTTAGGTTTAAACTAACCGTCATAGCCGAGGAATTCGATTTATGGCTGTCTTCGATGCCTACATAAGAAAGGTAGCCGACTACGTTGAGGTAATGCGAGGCGGTGGCAGACAGGTCAGGGTCTTCGACTGCCCCGATGCTCCGGATAGATTGCTGGAAGGGCTGCCTGTAAGGGTCGGACCTGGAGCAGGCTCGGGAATAGTCCTGCGTGGAGACACTTTTGCCGAGCTCGGCAGCCCCGAAGCAGGCTCCTGTGCCTTCCCACTTTGGACCAATAACACAGCGCTGACCAAAGACGGCAGGATCACCCTTATCGGCCCGGATATTCTTGAATCTCGAGGAGCAAGTTTACCCTTCGCTCAAATCCTCATAGCGGCGGGAAAGGAACTCAGCGACAAACAGCACTCTGCCCTGGATGAGAGTCAATATATTTCCGATCAGATCGAAGGCTACATGGTAAAGAGCACTCCGGGGCGCATGTGGACAAGAACAAGCAACACTGTCGCGGAGAGAGGTTTCGGCTTCGAAGCACTGGGGAAGGCACTTATGGCTATTTACAAGCTCCATATACCCCAGATAGAGGCAATGGAGATCGTTTTCGTCACCTCAAGCAAAGAAGATGTGCGAAAGCTGGACGAAATCGCTGAGCAGGTAAAGAAAATCAGCAAGGATATAATCAGGGAAACATGGCTGGCCAGAGGCTACGACATACTTGAATGCACCCTGGGCTGGGATTGCAATTCCTGCCCTGATAAACCTGTTTGCGATGACATTAAGGCAGTGATAACAGTGCGCAAGAAAAAACCCAGCAAGCGTCAAGCTTCCACTAAGAAGTAATTATTCAAAACAAGCTACTATAGAAGTTTCGCAGGTTTAATAAAATAGATGGACACGCATTAATGAATAAGTCTTCCAGTCCTACCAAAAAACTCATCGCCGTTTGTGGCAAGGGCGGCACAGGCAAGACCGCCCTCACTGCCATGATGACCAGAGTCCTGCTCGAAAGCAGAAAGGCTGGTAAACTTCTCCTTATCGATGCCGACCCTGCTATGGGCTTGCCTAACGCCCTCGGTATGAAAGTCAAACGAACTATGGGGCAAGTCCGGGAGGAGATAATAAAGACGGCCAGGGGCAGCGATAAGGAGAAGAAGGAAAAATTAAACAGCATGCTCGACTATATGGTATTGGAAGCCCTCGTTGAAACGGACAGGTTTGCGCTGCTGGCTATGGGGCGTACTGAGACTCTGGGCTGCTTTTGCCCGGTCAACAACCTCCTCAGAGATGCTATAGAAACCCTATCCAAGAATTTCGATACTATCGTCATCGATGGCGAGGCAGGGCTAGAGCAAATTAACAGACAAGTCGTGCGACGCTTAGACACCCTAATTGTGGTTAGCGATGCTACGTCCAGAGGCGTACAAACCGCAGGTCAGATAAAGAAGATGGTGGAAAAGGACAAGGTCATTGAGGTTAAGAAAATGGGCCTTGTCTTCAACAGAGTTCAAGGCAACGAGGAGCTATTGAAACAAGCTGGCCGGGAGATGGAGATGAATGTCTTTGGTTACATACCTCAGGACGAGTATATAGCGTCCTTCGACCTGGTTGGTAAGTCTATCCTTAAACTTCCCGAAAAATCACCTGCCCTTTCGGCAGTACACAGTCTTGTAGCAAACCACATCATCAGGTAGAGCTTTCTCAGAGTTGGTCCCCCTTGAAGATTACGGTTTACACTGACACTGTACGTGAGACGGATGACAAGAAACTGTTTGACTGTTAGAATCATTTTATCGGAATAGCTATCCGTACTTGGAAGGATAATTATTGGGGCGAGATTGGAATTTAGGGGAAGGTTTCCCTCCCCGTAATGTCGCTATAGTAGGCGTCTCCAGAAGCGAAGGCATTTCTGCCCCTGGATACACAGGTCTAGGGCTCCTGCGCATCCTCTTTAAGGCAGGCTTCCAGGGAAGCCTGTACCCTGTCAACCCCTACGCCAGCGTTATTGAGGGACTCCAGGTGTACCCGAAAGTGACTGCTATCCCTGAGCGGTTGGCCCTGGTCATCATTACTGTGCCACCTGCAGAGAATTAACTGGAGCGGGTGATGAGATTCGAACTCACGACTCTCTGCTTGGGAAGCATAAACGGCACTTCTCGAAGCTAGAGAGGGCACAAAACACCGGTTTCGAAACCTTGATTTTGTGTTTTTTCTGTCCCTTGAGCCAGGCTAGTCAAAGACTCACCACTTGGGCTCTCGACCTCGCCTATTATAACAAACAGGGGCTTTTTCTGCAATTTCTGTGATGTGGATGTGATGCTGTTGTGACCTGAGTGTAATATCAGACACTGGGAGTCGGAGCATCCAATATCTACGCATCTGCGGGAGTAGGTAGCATTTGTGGACTATCAATTTGGGTCTTGAAGTCAGTCTGCCGAACCGAACGGCGACCGAAGGTCAGCCGTTTTCATAACTATTCAAGAGAATTACTGTTATTGAGCGTGGCCGTTTAATCCGGCGGCTGCCAGGATATCAGGCACCACTTCTTCTTTGCCTATTGCCATTATGTGAACTCCATCGCAAACGGAGTCCTTCTTCAGCGCGGCTATCATGCGGCCTGCGATCTCGATGCCTTTGTTCAACGCTTGACCTTTGGGCGCGCTCGCCAACTCGTCAATCAGGTTCTGGGGTACGAATATGCCAGGCACGTTATCATTCATGTACTTAGCCATTTTGGCTGAGGTTAGCAGTACGATGCCCGCAAGTACCTTTACCGGTAACTTGCGAGCATAATCCATGAACTTGCTGAAGTTATCCAGGTCGTAGATAGCTTGAGTCTGGATGAATTCAGCGCCTGCCTGAACCTTCTTCTCGAACTTGATGAGCTGGGGCTCGATGGGTTTCGCCTCAGGGGTGACAATGGCACCGACACAGAACTCCACAGTCCCATCGAGGTCGTTGCCGCCCATGTCTTTGCCCTTTTCCATCTGCCTTATCACTCTGATAAGTTGCGTTGAGTCAAACTCGAAAACGCCTTTAGCTTCTTTGTTATCTCCCACGGGCACGGCGTCGCCGGTGAGGCAGAGGACGTTCCTAATGCCCCTGGTATAAGCGAACAGAAGGTCTGCCTGAAGTGCCATGCGGTTGCGGTCCCGACAGGTCATCTGGAGTATAGGCTCGCCGCCCTTCTCTCTTATGTGCAGACAGCCTCCGAGGGAGGGGAAGCGCATCACAGAGCTCTGGTGATCGGTGACATTGAGTGCGTCGACTTTGTCCTTGATGATGTCGATGTGGTGACACATCTTCTCGAGGTTAGTGCCCTTGGGCGGGCCTATCTCGCTGGTGATTATAAATTTGCCTGATTTGAGGGTCTCTCTGAAGCTCTTTGCCATTTTTCACCCCCTCCTCACGAGATTCGGGCTATCCGAGGCCTAGGCACTACTTGAGAACTCCGGGGAGGCTGATACCTCTTCATGATGTCCAGCCTGTTTTGCGCCTTAAGCCGATTATAGATAAGCGTCCAAGCGCAATCCTTGTCTTTATCGACCTCGCACTTGCCATTGTTGGTGCCGCCGCAAGGCCCGTTGAGCAAGCCCTTGTGGCATGCTGTGATAGGACAGATGCCTGCTGTATAGCCCAGGACACAATGTCCGCATTGGTCGCAAACCTCATGGAAATAGCCAGGGCTATCCTCCACGCCAATGAAAAGGGTATCCAGTGCCGGGATGACCGGCTTGTCTATATAAGAACCCACCCGCTGCACGCCCAATGCACATGACATCACAAGAACGCAGTTTGAGTTCCTTATTGCTCCGTTATTTTCTGTTACAGATGCCTCAGTCATGCCATCGCAGGCAGTGGGGATAACTGTCCATCCGGTTACCATTTTGCCCAGACCTTGCAGGCTTTCTTTCATGGCCAGGACTTCATCCCTGCCACCCGTTTTGGTCATGGTAGCGCAGGTGCCACAGCCGACGATGTAGGCCCTCTCCATGCCTTCGAGTTGTTGCTTAATTTCTTCGAGTGATTTCTGTTTGGTAATGGACTTCATGCTTCACCTCCCCAGTGCTGATAGCTGGTTGCCGAGTGCTACCCTTCCAAATCGCATCTAAGGCAGCGCTTTGCCTCGAGCTTTGCTTTATCCTCGGAGAAGCTTCGCTCTATCTCCTCGAAACAGCCTTTTCTTTCCTCGGCGGGTAACTTCGGCACCTCCAGCCTGTGTTGAGTCTCCCAGCTTTCCTCAGGTTCTGAGATTGCTACAGGTTTTCCCCCGTTTCCTCTTTGCTTCAGGTCGTATATCTCAACCCTTGAGGTATCGTTCTTGAGATACTTGTCTATCGCAATAGCCGCTCTTCTCCCTGTAGCTATCGCATCTATGACCATGCCGGGGCCGGTTACAAAGTCTCCTCCGGCGAAGATGCCATTGACTGAGGTGGCCAGCTTGTTGCCATCAACGAGCAAAGTCTCCCATCTGGTGCGCTCTAGGGCGCTGTCAGGAGGCAGGAAGGAGAGGTCGGGAGCTTGCCCTACAGCCGCGATAACGGTGTCGGCCTCAACGAAGAACTCTGAGCCTGTTATGGGCACAGGTCGCCTTCGTCCGTGGCCATCGGGCTCGCCCAAACTCATTTGGATACATTGCAACCCAGTTGCCCTCCAGTTGCTATTGACTATGCGGGTGGGGCTGACCAGGAAATTCACCTTGATGCCCTCCGCCACCGCTTCGTCGTACTCCACCTCAGTTACAGGCATTTCACTTCGAGAGCGTCGGTAGTAGATGTTGACCTCTTCAGCGCCCAAGCGAAGGGCAGTACGGGCAGCATCGAGCGCCACGTTGCCGCCGCCGATGACAGCTACGCGACGACCTACCCTCACTTGTTTGCCTACCTTGACATCTCTAAGGAACCTCAGACCGTAGTAGAAGTCCTCGATGTCCTCCAACTCGCCGGGGATGCCTATGCGCTGGCTCCTCTGAGCGCCTGCGGCGATGAATACTGCTGCGTAGCCCTCTTTCTTGAGGTCGTCTACGGTGAGACTTGCATTTATCGGGGTGTTATACTTTATCTCGACGCCACGCTTGGCGATATATTCAATTTCCTTTTGAATTACCTCTTTGGGCAAACGGAACTGTGGTATAGCTACAAAGAGCATGCCCCCGCCCACAGGTAGGGCTTCGAAAACCGTCACCGGGTAGCCTTCCTTAGCCAGGAAGTAGGCGCAGCTCAAACCGGTAGGCCCTGCTCCGACCACTGCCACCTTCTGCTTCTTGGTTTTGGGGAAAGGCTTGGGTTCGGGCAATTCCGAAACATGGTCGAAATACCAGTCAGCGGCGAAGCGCTTCAGCGATCTTATAGCTACAGACTCGTCGAGTTCGCCGCGGCGACAACGCGTCTCGCAGGGATGATGGCATATCCGACCGCAGATAGCGGGGAATGGATTTCGCTCCCTGATGGTTTCGATGGCCTCCAGATATTCGCCGGCGGCGATGTGAGCAACATACTTGGGTATGTTGATACCGACAGGGCAGGTATGCTGACAGGGCGATATCATCAAAGAATCACATACCGCAGCAGGGCACCTTTTCTCCTTGATATGGGTTTCGTACTCATCGCGGAAGTATTTGATGGTGGTGAGCACGGGGTTGGGGCAGGTTTGGCCCAGGCCGCAGAGCGAGCACTCTTTGACTGTGCTGGCTATGGAGAGCAGGGTATCTAAGTCTTTGTCCTGTCCCTTACCCTGAGTGATCCTGGTTAGAATCTCCAGCATTTGCCTGGTGCCCAGTCGGCAGGGGGTACACTTCCCGCAGGACTCCGCCTGAGTGAAACTCAGGAAATATCTGGCTATCTCCACCATGCAGGTGCTGTCGTCCAGCACCACCATGCCGCCGGAGCCCATAATGGAGCCGAGCTTAGCCAGGGAATCGTATTCCACAGGCACATCGAGATATTGAGCCGGGATGCAACCGCCGGAAGGCCCACCGGTCTGCACCGCCTTGAAGCGCTTGCCGCGAGGGATGCCGCCTCCGATATCGAAGATGATATGGGAAAGCGGAGTACCCATGGGCACTTCCACCAGACCGCTGTTTGCTATCTTTCCGGTGAGGGCGAATACGGCTGTGCCCCTGCTTTTCTCGGTGCCCAGGCTGGAGAACCATTCAGCTCCGCGGTCTATGATGACTGGGACGGTGGCTAGCGTTTTTACGTTGTTGATAATAGTAGGCTTACCGTCCAGTCCTGACTGAGCAGGAAAGGGAGGGCGTGGTCGGGGCATGCCGCGTTTGCTTTCGATGGAGGCTATTAATGCGGTCTCCTCTCCGCACACAAAGGCTCCAGCACCCTCTCTGACATGTACTATAAAATTGAAACCAGAGCTGAGGATATTCTTCCCTAAAAATCCTCTCTCCTTAGCCTGTTCCAGCGCAATGCGGAAGCGTTTCACTGCTAAGGGGTACTCGGCACGCACGTAGATATAACCTTCGGTAGCTCCTATAGCGTAGCCAGCGATGGTCAACCCCTCGATAACGGCGTGGGGGTCGGCCTCCAGTATAGAGCGGTCCATGAAAGCGCCGGGGTCTCCCTCATCAGCGTTACAGATAACGTATTTCTGTTCACCTGAGGCATTGCGGCAGAACTCCCACTTGCGCGCTGTGGGGAAGCCAGCTCCGCCTCTACCACGGAGGCCAGCCTTTGCTACTTCTTCAATGACCCCCTGGGGTTTCATCTTGAGTAAGGCTTTCTCCAGCGCCCGATAGCCGCCGTGAGCTATATAGTCCTCAATTTTCTCGGGGTTAATATGTCCGCAGTTGCGCAGGATGATGCGCTGCTGTCCCTTATAGAACTTAATATCTGAGTAGTGAGGCACAGCCTGGCCTGTGACCGGGTCGCGGTAGAAAAGGCGTTCCACAGGTTTGTTATGGAGGAGATGAGAGCCTACGATATCTACTGCATCTCCCGCTTCGACATGGGTGTAGAAAATGCCGTCTGGCTCGACTACCACGTTGGGCCCCTGCTCGCAGAAGCCGTGGCAGCCACTGAAGTCCACCTTGGCGTCTCTGACATGCTGCCGCTCCAGTTCGGCCCTCAGCGCCTCGTAGACTGCGTCGGAACCTGCCGAAAGACATCCGGTACCTTGACATACGAAAACAGTGGGATGGCTTGGCATATTAACCTCCGCCTTTTCCCTCGCTGAAGAGTTGTGCAACCTTCTTGGGATTCATATGTCCGTGGGTATCTTTGCCAATGACTAAGTTAGGTGCCAGGGCGCAAACGCCGATGCACGCTACAGTCTCCAGGGTGTACTCCATATCGGGGGTGGTCTGTCCCTCTTCAACTCCGAGATGCTCCTTAACCAGTTTGAGTATGGTCTTACCACCGCGTACGTGGCATGCGGTACCGCGGCAGACCCTGACCACCTTTTTGCCCCTGGGTGTGGTATAGAGCTGTTCATAGAAGCTGATGACGCCCTGGACATGGGCGGGGAATAGCCCGAAGGCCTTGGCTATGGGCTTGATGGATTCGGGGGGAATGTATCCGAATTCATTCTGGATTTCCTGCAATAAGGGAATTAAGGGCCATTTTCGACCCCTGTGTCGAGATATTATCCGGTCTATCAGCTTAAGGTCGACCACAGGGGTTGTCTTCTGTTTATCCATGGGAGCCATTCCTTTCCAGCCTCACTTTACAGGCTTTGAGGGAAGGAGCCTTTGAACGTGGGTCCAAAGCGATGTCGAATAGTTGGTTGACCGGTGTATTAGGGAAAGAGCTGGGCATGAATAGCGTGCCCGCAGGCAACGTATCAGTAATTCTGGCTGCGGCAGTTACCTCACCGATGGGCGAGATAATGCGGACTTCGGTGCCGTCCTCAATCCCAAGATGCTCGGCATCGACCTCGCATATTTCTACATAAGCGTGAGGCGAGAATTTACTCAGCCTTGGCGACCTCGAGCTTCTTGAGCCATCGCCAAAGTGGAATAGGATGGTCCCTGTGAGCAAGGTAAGCGGATACCCGTCCTTCGTTGTCTCTCCTAGCTGTGTCTTTTCCGCAGGGGAGAAACGGCCGAATCCGCAGGGGAATTGCCCTTTGTAGAGGCGTCTTTTCGTCGAGAGGCTGCTCTCAAACTCAACTCTATCTGTACTCTTCTTTTCAGAGACAGCATAGCCCATATCTTGATATAAAGGAACTAAGTCTTCGATTTCATCCATAAACTTCTGAAGAGAAGGATACTTTATGGGGTGCCCCATCTTATCTGCCAGCTTTACGATTATCTCCCAGTCGGGGAGGCTTTCGCCCACCAGTTTTACAGCTTTGCGCACTCGCTGAACTCTCCCTTCGAAGTTGGTGAAGGTGCCGTCTTTTTCGGCGAAGCTTGCAGCGGGCAGAACCACAGTCGCCAGCTTCGCCGTTTCGGTTAGGAAGATGTCCTGTACCACCAGGAAATCGAGCGATGCCAAGGCACCCCTGACCAAGCTTGGATTGGGGAAACCCAATGCTGGATTTTCCCCTACAATGTACATACATTTGATTTCCCCGGCTCTCGCTCGTTCTATCATCTCAAGGGCGGTTAAACCGATGTCGGAGGGCAGATTGGCTCCCCAGAGGTCTTCGAATTTCTTCCTGGTTTGGCTATCCTCTACGCTTTGGTATCCGGGCAGGAAATCGGGCAGGGCACCCATGTCACATGCTCCCTGCCCATTGCGGTCACTCTGCATTGCATATATGCCGCCTCTGCGCCCTATGTTTCCAGTTAGCATCGCCAGGTTCGCCAGAGCCATTACGGCTTCGGTTCCAGTGATATGCTGGGTTATCCCATTACCATAAATAATCGAAGCCTTTTCTGCGCTGGCGAAAAGCCGAGCGGCACGACTTGTATCTTGAGCAGGAACCCCGGTTATCTTCTCTACGTGCTCAGGAGTACATTGCTCTAGGCTCTTGCTGAATGCCTCGAAGTTATCTGTTTTTCTGGTTACGAACTCCTCATCTATTAAATCTTCACTGATGATTACTCTTGCCATGCTATTCAACAGTGCTATATCGGTGCCAACTTCTGGTCTCAGCCAAATGTGAGCGAATGAGGAGAGCTTTGTCTGCTGAGGGTCGATCAGAATCAGCTTGGCCCCCCTGTATTTCACGGCACGCTTCACTGCGTATCCCACCACAGGTGCTGATGCAGTGAGGTTGGCTCCGATGACCATTATGACCTCGGCTTGTTCCATGTCTTCCACATGGTTGGTTGTGCCGGGGAAGCCAACAGCCCAACCCAATCCTATACGGCTTGCTGCGCTGTACAGGCGGCTGCCGTTGTCTATATTGTTGGTGCCCAGCACGCACCTAGTGAATCTCTGCAGCAGGTAATTCTCCTCATTGGTGCATTTTGAGGAGCCGTAGACGGCCAAACTATTGGGCCCGTGAGCATTCTTAATCTGGCTAAGCTTCGATGCCACCAGGTTCAAAGCCTGTTCCCAGGTTGCTTTTTCAAAGCCATTGTTACCCTTTATCAGGGGGCTTGTCAGCCTCTCAGGACTATGCACGAAATCGTAGCCATAGCTTCCCTTGACGCAGATTGTGCCGTGGTTTACTGACCTCTCCTTACCCGGCTTGGCCCGCACTATTCTGTCATTGACGACCTCCAGACTAATGCTGCAACCGCAGCCGCAGAAGGGGCAAGTCGTAGACACGGCTGTGGCAATTGTTCCTCTGTAGGTGCGCTCCTTTTCCATAAGGGCTCCTGTGGGGCAGACAGAAATGCAGGTGCCGCAGAAGGTGCAATCCGATTTCTCCAGCGGCACATCGTTCAGTGTAGCTGGTTTGGAGGCGAATCCGCGGTGTATATAATCAATAGCTCCCTCGACGACCATCTCATGGTCTGCCCTGATACATTTGGCGCACAAGATGCACTTGCTTAAATCCCTTTCGATAAAGGGGTTGACCTCCTCGATGGTGGCTTTCAGGGGTATCCTCTGGAAATCCACCAGGCCTATGCCCATATCCGCAGCTATATTACGCAGCTCGCAGCGATTGCCTTTGTCGCACACCAGGCAAGAATCGGGATGGCTGGCGAGCATGAGCTTGATGATAGTCTTGCGTCGCTCTTGCACCTTTGGCGATTGGGTGTTTATCACCATCCCTGGCGCTATAGGGGTAACGCACGATGCCATGAGCGCGCCCGTGCGTTCGTCTTCTACCAGACAGATACGACAGGCCCCAATTGATGTTACATGGGCATCGTAGCATAGTGTTGGTACGGATACGCCTGATTCTTTTGCCAGTTCCAGTACGGTCATTCCAGGGTGTCCGCTTACTTCCCTGCTATTGAGCGTAATGGTTATTGCTTCCAAGGGTAGCCTCCCCGAGAGATATGGGCTAGATACCTGAATGACCCCACACGATGACATGCAGCATCGGGGATCAGCCTGAAACCGGAGAAGGCCTCTGCAGACGCTTTCCTACGTAATATATAGCCCTTATGGCATTCACTACCTGAGAACTAGCAGCTCGCTTAGGGATAAATCCATAAGCTCCTATCTGCTCAGCTGCAAGGATATTCGCATCATCGTCGTATTGAGATAACATCACTACTCTAGTTTGAGGATATTTCTGGTATATCAGCTTAGTGGCTTCTAGCCCGTTCATTTCAGGCATAACTATGTCCATTACAACGATATCAGGGCCAAGCTCGCCGACTTTTTGTAACGCATCTTTGCCATTCTCAGCTTGACCTATAACATCGATGTCATTTTGCAGCTCCAGTACAGATTTAAGGCCGTCCCTTACCACCCAATGGTCATCCACGATAAGCACCCTTATACGTTTGGTTGCCCTGTCCAGAATCGTCTGGGTTCTGGCGGCTAACGCGCCCGGCTCAATCGGCTTAGCCAGATAGTCCTCGGCATCCATCAACATCGCTTCATCTCGCCTCCACCCTTTGATAAGTTGCTTTTCAGGGGTTGCATCGATAACTACAATGGGTAAATCCTTGGTCTTTGGATTCTCTCTCAACCACTGATGTAACGAGAACGATTCTCCACGGGGGCTCAACGTACCCAAAATCAGTAAGTCCGGGTTCATGGTCTTTATTGCCTGCTGTGCCTCTTTCATGCAGTCGGCGGTGACAACCTCACACATCCCACTCTTCAGAGCGTTCCGCAGAGCTAAGACAAAATCAGCTTCGTCATCCACAATCAGGATCTGTCTTTTCCTCTCTTTACTCTCTTCCATGACCCACCTCCTAATAACTACTTTTTATGCTTCATGATATATCGTCCGCTCCGGTACGTGAATCGGGACTTACCCCTAGATATGGAAGGATTAACCCTTAAATCAGGGGGGGAAAGGCCCAATTTTGGGGTGATAAAGGATGTAGAAAGCGGCAAACATTAATGTTTGCCGCTTCACCGGGCGTCTATGGGGAGTATATAAATCGTCACGCTTGGACAAAGTTCATAAGCTTATGATGCCTCGCCGCAAAGCATATTTAACTAGTTCCAGATTACTGTGAATGCCCAACTTGTTCATGAGACTGGTCTTATGCGCCTCAACCGTTTTGGGGGTGATAGCCAGCATCTCTGCTATCTGTCGGGTCTTGTATCCCTCAACAACTAATTTGAGCGTCTCTCGCTCTCTATCGGTCAGCTCCTTATACGGATCACTCTTGTCCTCTATCGGTGCCACCCGCTGGTAATCCTCAACAAACAGTTTAGCTATGGCTGGAGATAAGTACGATTCCCCGGCAGCTACAGCTCGAACCCCAGAAGTAAGCTCTGAAGATGCTGCCGTCTTGCTAATGAATCCGTTGGCTCCAGCCTGGATGGCTGGAAAAACATGCTCTTTATCATCATACTGGGTGAGAACCAGAATCTTTGTCTCCGGGAATTCTTTACGTATGCGGGGTATAGCTTCCAAGCCACCCATAATGGGCATAGATATATCCATGAGTACGACGTCCGGCAGTAGTTTGCTTACCTTCTCCAGCCCCTCCCTTCCATTGGCTGCCTCGCCGACTACCTCTATGTCGCCAGCCAATGCCAGGAGGCTGCTGATGCCATCTCTAACGATGGTGTGATCATCTACTATCAGCACCCTTGTCTTTCTCATCAGCTTTACTCCAAAGCAGTGCTAATATGTATGTGGGCATTCTTACTGTGATCTTGGTACCTTTCCCGGGCTGTGACTGAATATCGCAAGTGCCCCCGAGTAGACTTGCCCTTTCTTTCATGCTCAGCAGTCCTCGCCCGTGACCGCCTTCGTCCACCTGTATTGGCTTCGACGCATCAAACCCCTTGCCATCGTCTTCAATTTCCATTACAAACTCGTCTGAAGTGTGCTGTAAATTGATTACTGCATTCTTGGCTTTGGAGTGCCAGGCTATATTAGCGATTGCCCCCTGAGCGATGCGGTAAAGAGCGAATTCAACTTCTTTGGGCAGGCGTTGTTCCATACCCGTGTGTTTCACTGATACGTTGATCCCGACCGCCTGCAGGCGATTTTCAGCGTATTGATGAACTGCAGGGCCAAGCCCGAGGCTATCCAGGGCAGTTGGCCTGAGTGATTTCATTATTTTGCTTATCTCCGAACCGAGTTGAAGAGTTATATTGTAGGCTCTCTCTAGCTTAGCTTTGAACGCGGCGTCGCCGAAGTCAGACGCCTTAGCGATGCTCAGGAGCGCCTGCATGTTAAGGGAAAGACCGGTAAGCGACTGGCTGGTCTCATCATGCAACTCGCGGGCGACTCTTGCCCGCTCTTCCTCCTGGGCTATCAACATGTGGCGGGCAAGTCGCTGATAGTTTTGCCGTTCCTTTCTCAATCGGTCATATAGCTCTGCCTCCTCGATGGCAACCCCTACCTGGTCTCCGATTGCGTGGAGCAGGTGCATATCATCCTTGGTGAAACGTCGTGGCAAATGGCTGGCAACGTTCAGCACGCCCAGTACGGTATCTTTAGCTCGGAGGGGGACGCTGATGAATGCCTTGAGGCCTTCCATGGTTATGAGGTCGGGAGAGGCGGCACCCTGGTCAGCGGAGATGTCTTCGAGTAACACGGATTTCCCGCTTTGGGCTACCCTGCCTGCAATCCCTTCGCCTATCTTGAGGCGCATCTCCTGAGCGTATTTGTCAGAGAGGCCACGATACACACGATAGGAAAGGGTTTGAGCTTGTTCGTCTATGAGCAGGATTCCTCCGACGGTTCCGTTCACAATCTGAAGCACGCTATCCAGGGCAACATTGAGGACAGCATCAAGATCGCGTAGCCCGCTGACCGCGGCCGATACTCTGCTCAGGGCCAGCAGCTCGCGATATGGCATGCCCGCCTTTGCTTCTAAGCCTTCTCCTTTTGGCTCAGAGCTACTCGGATTAGCAGATTGGGATTTCTTGTTTTTTGCTTCCATACGAGGTGCCTTTGCGCAGTGTGTTTAGGTTACACAAGATTAACTACTATGTCAACCGCCACGACGGATGTAGAGCCATTTTGATCAGAAGTCAGGGAGTCGGATAGTAGCTTTAGACACCATGATTAAGAGGCAAGGAGTCCCATTTTCGAATCTACGGCGACTCGGTGATTCGTGTTTCGACTCCTTGATTGGGTCGAATTTTAGGAAAAACAAGAAGATTTAACTCAACAAATCGTCATGTTAGTACATGAACCCTGGTTGCACAATCTAACGGCGTGTATATCTCTTGAAGCGCTCCAAGACCTAGTCCTATCCGGGCGACTGATGGGGACTTTTGTCGTGCTATCATGAAAAGTGATTCTGCATCTTGAATTCTCTTCCATCTTTCTTGTCTGTGTCCACCGTAAGCATACTATGTTAAAATTGACATACTAAGAGCAATGTCGCTTTCGGTCCAAACCAGAGCGTCGCCATCGGAAGTCTGCTGGCAGGGCGACAAATGATCGGATAACGAGAGGACCGAGTTCTAATGAGCAACACAGCCTTGATTGGATGGAGAAAGCTAGTCGAAGGGTATCCCTGGTTTTCAGGAGAAGGTCGATATCCGATCCCGGCTTACTCCGAGTTCATGCCGCCGCCACGACTCGGCCGTCGCCCGTACGGCGAGACAGATGCCTCCCTCTTTACTGACGATGACTATTTTGGCTGGTACATCTCCGAGGTGGAAGAAGAGTACGAACTTCAACCAGGCCTGACGAACTTGGCACATCAGATAATGAATGAAGTAGTCGAGCTGGGCCAAGGCAAACCGGCATACCGCATAGCCGGGCATCAGGGATGTAACCTAGTGGACAATCCTTACTGGCCACCAGACCTGGCGGCACAGGCCGGCAAGCTGTCCCACGAGCGCTATGTAGCTTTCCTGCCGCTGGCCCTATCTAAGACACAGGACGATAAGGGTCGCTTGCGCTGGACGTTCTTTGGCGGAAGTGAGCAGGGGCCAGAGCAAGCTTTTTGGAAGAGCTTCTATTGTGCTCCGGGCCAGGAGCGTTCATCTCGCGAGGCGCTTTCTTTCCTGCTGCGGCTATTCTTGACAGCCTACAACGAACCCTGCAGTGACCTATCCGGTCTGCACAGTATTGGTTTTGGCATCCTTCCTACGCAAATGGACTCCCATTTCCTCTACTGGCATGGTGGTGATATGCCATCATGGACGCGGTCCTTTCTCTGGAGCAAAAGCATGTCGCTGGATGACCTCCATTATCTGCTAACCTTCAGGCCATTTGGCCTCTTACCCGATGCAATACGCGAACGTTATTTAGCAGCGAAGCTCGTGCTTCTGCCTTTCCCTGGCAGCCTGGTCTTCTGGGGTATGCCAAGTTACATCCGACTGCAAGAGGAGGTACCCATGGCGATGCAGTTGCCCTTGCAGCAGCTCGTAGCACGCCATGGTGGACCCGATGAGGTCAAGGTTCCTCAGTCAGGCTCCTTCCATGAATCGGGCAGCGACTTCAAATCCCCAGAGGTTCACGAGAGGTTGCTGCTTAATACCTACAAACGCACCAGCCGTTGGGACAGGGCCCATCGTTACGAAGATGAAGTGGTGCAGAGCACTATCGAGGACACGGTAGGGCGCACGCTTTTTGGCACCGAGTTGGATATTATGGGCCTATACGGCAAGCCCATGGCCCGAAATAGTCAGATTTGGACGATGGACTCACGCCTCCTGCTCGACGGGCCCAATGCCAATCATGAGCAGTTGGAGAGGGCCGCCAGGATTGTGGCTCAGGGCGGGACCTTCCGGTATCGCTTCCAGTTTCCAGCGATGCGTGTCGGGTTTTACGAGCTCTACTGGCAGCGTCCTCTGGCGGCGTATTGGTCTGCACAGAAAGGCCAGGTTGAGCTACTGCCCGATGGGCCTCTAGGTTACCTGACCGCCTATCCTTGTGATAAACCGGACCTAGCCAACCCTGTGGAACTCTGGCCTAGGTTGCGGCGCAGGGAACCATATCTGTGGGCGCTGCGCAATTTCGAACAAGTTGAGGAACACTACAGGCATCAGACGGCCCTGAACATAGTGAGGTTATTGGACACCCGGAGACGCTGGGGGCAGAAACCTCTGCCTAGAAGCCTGGCACGGCAGGTTTTGCGGCTGCCGGAACGAGAAACGCTGGAGGCGTGGTTAGCCTCGCTTCCAGAAAAGGCCAGCAATCCTGGGGAAGGGGAGAAGCTCCGACAAGAACTGGAGCGTTGCCTCGAGCCTGCACAGGGATACCAGCCGTATACTCTATCGCCTGGGGTACCACCGCCGGCGCACTTGCCATCGGCCATGACCTATGCTCATTCGGCTAGCCGCGCTTTTGAGGTGGCATGGTGGAATGACATCCGCACGCTATCCAATGGTGAGTATGTCAATAAGAACAACGCTGACTGCGTACAAGACCCAGCGACTCTTGCTCGCCTGTCACACCGTCACCGTGACCTGGAGCGATTGGGTGACTACTTACTGAGCCGACATCGGCAGGCGATTGTCTCTGCCGGAATGGAAGGCAAAGCAATTTGTGGTGAACTGCACTTTCACTGGAAAACAGACTTTGATTTCTCTTTCTATGGTGGCTGGAAGAACAACCAGGAAGGCCATACGTACGAACGCGATCTTCTGGTTATGATCCCGGGCAACAACCGTAGCGAGGCCGTGGTTATGGCTGACCATTATGACACCGCGTATATGGAGGACGTATATAATAAGTCACAGGGAGGCAGCGGAGCGCGGATTGCTGCGGCCGGAGCCGATGATAACCACTCAGCCACAGCGACATTGCTGCAAGCTGCTCCCATTTTGCTGAAGTTGTCCCGACAGGGCATGCTGCAGCGAGATGTCTGGCTGGTTCACCTCACCGGAGAGGAATTTCCCTCCGATTGCATGGGTTCTAGACGCTTTTCTCAGGCTCTCGTGGAGGGAATGCTCAGCGCGCGCCTCAGGGAAGGGCAGTTGGTGGAGCTCTCCAGCGTCCGCGTGATGGGCGTGTACGTCTTGGACATGATAGGGCACAACCGTGACAGCGATAGGGATGTTTTCCAGATATCTCCGGGTCGAGGTCGGACATCTCTGCGACTGGCCTGGCAGGCGCATCTGGCGAATGTCCTGTGGAACATCGGGGCTACAGAGTGGAACCGCACTCGTGCACGCCGTGGAACGGGCCGCAGCAAGCGCAGTACCGACGGTATGCAGATCCCACAGTTGGCGGAGCACCTGCGCCTACAGGGTGAGGTACGTCTCAATGAAGACCCTCACAGTTCACTGTTCAATACCGACGGGCAGATATTCTCCGACTGCGGCGTACCCGTGGTTCTCTTTATGGAGAACTATGACATCAGTCGCAGCGGCTATCACGATACGAAGGACACAATGATGAACATCGACCTGGACTATGGTACTGCGCTGGCGGCGATTGCTATCGAGGCAGTTGCTCGGGCAGCGAATCAATATGACATATAGCCAGAAAGTGCAGTGCTTCGGAGCTGCATTAAGCCGGTGGTTTCAAATCTAACCGATAAGCCATTACAACCACGCCAGGTCTGGGATAAAAATCAAATTCCGGTACTCGAACGAAACCCATCCTTTCGTACATCTGGCGTGCGACACCCATCATTTCCGTAGTGTGCAAGCCAATAGTGGCAATACCCTGGTTGCGACACTGGCGAATACATTCCTCCATCAACGCATGACCGATACGGCGGCCGCGATAGGCTGGATGAACAGCTAGCAAACGGATACCTGCCCATCCGTTAGGCCACCCTACCTGGGATGAGTGCTTGGCATCCAAATACAATGTGACTGTGCCAGCTAACTGTCCATTCAATTCGGCCACGATCAATTTAGATTCATTCAAACGCCTGCGCACGTCCATCATGTCTTCTATATAGAATTTCCAGGCTTCCACAGGAAGGAAGTTTTCGTACTGCTGGTAAGCATCTCTGATCAACAGCGATACATTATCCAACTCGTAAGGCCGAGCTTCCCGCAGGAGTAAGTGGTTGTCGTCCAAGCAAGTCCTCTCTTAAACCAGCCTAGCTGCCCTTGTTAATCAGCGGAAGTGCCCATCAGCCAAGTCCTGGATTAATTGTATCAGCATTAAGCAAATAGAGCACCAGGCTCCGTTCCTGCTGGTTGGATGGGAGAATGGTTGTGGGGCTGAACGAAACATCGCATTGTGTAGGTATGGCTCGGGCCATGTCTATATGAAAGCAAACACAGCCTTGAAGATCAGGCCTTGAGTTCTATCTATTGGATGCCACGGCTCCCCGAACAAGATTCGAACCCACGACACTCTGACTGGGTCGGCAAAAGGCGGGTTTTGTCCGGAGGAATCCCAATTTTTGAAGCTGGAGCGGGTGATGAGATTCGAACTCACGACTCTCTGCTTGGGAAGCAGATACTCTACCGCTGAGTTACACCCGCAAGCGCGCTTCAATTATATGCAGCAACATAAAACCTTGTCAACCCGTACGGGCCCAGCCCGCTGCGGCCCTACTCCTTCCCCGGAGGTAGTTAAATTCTTCTACACTAACCCCGCATCAGCGCTTAAGCCGCCGCAGACATACAGGCACTGCCCGGTGATATATGAAGCCTCGTCGCTGGCTAAAAACAGTACGGCATTGGCTATGTCCTCGGGAACCCCGATGCGGCGCAGCGGAATTCTCTTCTGCAAACGCTGCCTCACCTCCGGAGCTACATCATGGTCGGCCATGGGTGTATCAATAACCCCCGGCCCCACAGCGTTGACATTGATGTTATGCGGGCCCAGTTCCACAGCCAGCCCCTGGGTAAACCCCACCACCCCCGCTTTACTCGCCCCGTAGTGAGCGTAGTAGGTGCTCCCCCGAAGCGCCAGAATCGAGGCAACATTTACGATTTTGCCGTGCTTCCCTTCCTTCATGTGCGGAATTACTGCACGTGAGCACAGGAAAACCCCCTTCAGATTGACATTATGCATCCTGTCCCATATATCCTCTGTCATGTCGGCCACTTTAGATACCAGGCTTATCCCTGCATTGTTCACAAGTATGTCAACCTTGCCGAATTTCGAGACTACATGCTTCACAGCAGCCTCTACCTCCGCCGCACTGGTGACATCAACCTTAATAGCTAACGCCGTGCTGCCAGACCTCTCTATCTCCTGGGCAGTCTCCTTGGCCTCGTCGAGATTGACATCGAAAATGGCTACTTTAGCGCCCTCCTCCGCAAGACGAAAGCAGATGCCCTGTCCAATGCCCTGAGCGCCTCCTGTTACAATGGCTACCTTCTCATTGATTCTCTTCTCGCACATCTTCGCACTTCCTTCATGATTGCTAAAGCCCCAGCTCGTCAGCTATCCCCTGCATCGCCTCAAGTCCGATGCCGACAAACTCCTCGAGGTCAAGTCCAATCGCACTGCAGTAGGCTATTTGCTCACGGCCAGCTCCGGCAGCGAAGCGTCTCTCGCCGAAGCGTTTCATCAGCGACTCTACGGTGAGCCCGGCCAGTTTCCTGTCCGGTCGAACCAATGCAGCTGCCGTGATCAGCCCGGTCAACGGGTCAGTGCAGAGCAGCGTGCTATCCAACAGGGTTACGCACGGCATGCCGTTAGTCCAATTGTGGCACATTATAGCATGGCATATCTCCGGCGAGGCACCCAGTTCCCTGCAGAGGTCAGCCCCGAGCCTGCCGTGGTCAGCAAGGCTGTCTCCGATCAGCTCGATATCAATGTCGTGGAGCAGGCCGGTCAGCCCCCATTCCTCCTCATCCTCCCCCAATCGCTTTGCCAGCGCCTTCATGATGGCCTCGGTGGCCAGCATGTGTTTAATCAGGTTCCTATTCTTGACCTTGGCTCTGACAGAGTTCAGAGCTTCATCTCTGGTCATTGTCAGCAGTTCCCCTCTTGAGATGTAGCGTTGCCACTCCCGTGGCGACGAATCTTGATGGCTTCCCACCCATTTACGGGTAGTTTGGAGCAGATGCTCCAAACTTTGAACTGGGGCATCCGCCAGAGGCGGATGCCCCTTCCCATTCCGCAATTTAGGTTCTCAGCTTATCGCTGAGTGTCAGGGCTTCCTTAACCACGCCGGGCATCCCCAGCTTCTCCCTGAGGTACTGGCCGGTAAAAGAGGTCTCAACCTGCGCCACTTCCTCCGGAGTGCCTGTAGCCACCACCCAGCCCCCCCGGTCACCCCCCGCGGGACCCAGGTCAATGATATGGTCAGCGCACTTGATCAGGTCGAGATGGTGCTCAATGAGGACAACCGTGTTCCCCGCACCGACCAGCCGCTGCAATACTCCAAGTAAGGCCGCCACATCTGCGAAGGAGAGCCCCGTGGTAGGCTCATCGAGTATATACAGCGTCCTGCCCGTGGAGCGACGGGCAAGCTCGGTAGCCAGCTTCACCCGTTGCGCCTCGCCGCCTGAGAGCGTAGTAGCGGGCTGCCCCAGCCTGATATAGCTCAGTCCCACGTCCCTCAATGTGGAGAGCTTGGACTTGACCGCCGGGAAATGTTCGAAAAAGGAGTACGCCTCTTCCACGCTCATCTGGAGCACCTCGGCAATGTTCTTGCCTTTGAAATGAATCTCCAGGGCTTCCCGGTTGTAGCGCTGCCCTTTGCAGACCTCACAGGGTACGGTCACATCGGGAAGGAACTGCATCTCAATCTCGATATAGCCCTCGCCTCGGCATGCCTCGCAGCGTCCTCCCTTGACGTTGAATGAAAACCGCCCCGGCAGATAGCCGCGCATCCTCGCCTCCGGCACTGTGGAGAATAGCTGGCGAATAGGGGTGAACGCCCCTGTGTAGGTAGCGGGGTTGGAGCGGGGCGTGCGCCCAATGGGTGACTGGTCTATATTCACTACCTTGTCTATATGCTCGACGCCGTAGACGCCATCGCACTCGCCGGGCCTGTCTTTCGCCTTGTAAAGGATCTGGGCCAGCTTCCTGTGCAGTATTTCGTCTATCAGAGAGCTCTTACCGCTGCCCGAAACGCCGGTGACGCAGACAAACACCCCCAGCGGGATGCGGACGTCTATGTTACGCAGGTTATTCTGCCGTGCGCCCTTTATCGTGATGGACTTGCCTGAGCCGCTGCGCCGCCTTCCTGGCACGCGTATTTCCTTGGCGCCGCTCAGATACTGCCCCGTGAGAGACTGCGGACAGGCCATAATATCTTCTACAGTGCCGCAGGCTACCACCCAGCCCCCCTTCTCTCCAGCGCCTGGCCCCATATCTATAATATGGTCGGCAGCGCGCATTATGGCCTCATCGTGCTCCACGATTAGCAGAGTGTTGCCCAGGTCTCTCAAACGCTTTAACGTTTCGATGAGCCGCGAGCCGTCCACCGGGTGCAGCCCCACGGTGGGCTCGTCGCAGATATAGAGCACTCCCATGAGCCCGCTTCCTATTTGGGTCGCCAGGCGAATCCTCTCTGCTTCCCCTCCTGAAAGGCTGCCCGCTATCCGGTCCAGCGTGAGATAATCCAGGCCCACATCCAGCAGGAAGCCCAGGCGGGCCCGAATCTCTTTCAATATCTGGCGCGCAATCAGCATCTCCCTGCCACTCAGTACCGGTTTGCAGCCGCCGTCCACCGACCCATCGAGAGTCCCTGTCCAATCCAGAGCTAACTCGATGGACATAGCGGTCACCTTGGAGATGCTCAGGTCGCCCACAGTCACTGCCAGCGCTTCAGGCTTAAGCCTCTGGCCCTTGCAGGCGGGACAGGGCTTCGAAGTCATGTAGCGCTCTATCTCGGAGCGGACATAGTCAGACTCCGTATCGCGATAGCGCCGTTCCAAGTTGGGGATTACCCCCTCAAACGAGGTATCCCACTCATAATGCTTTCCGAGCTGGGTCTCATGCGTCACAGTCACCGGCCTGCCTCTGCTGCCGTATAGTATTATGTTAAGTTGTTCCTCCGTAAGGTTCCTCACCGGCGTATGCACCGAGAAGCCGTACTTGTTAGCCACCGAGTGCAGCATACTGTAATACCAGGGGGTAACAGTGCTGGCGCGGGCCCAAGGCTGGACAGCGCCTTCAGCGAGGGTCAAATTCTTATTGGGTATCACCAGGTTTGGGTCTATCTCCAGCTTCACGCCCAGGCCGGTGCATTCCGGGCATGCCCCATGAGGCGTATTGAAGCTGAAGGTTCGGGGAGCGATCTCCCCCACACTTATCCCGCAGTTAACGCAGGCGAAATGCTCCGAGAACAGCAATTCCTCACTGTCCACCACCGACACCAGCACCACGCCGGCGCCCAGCTTCAGAGCCGTCTCCACCGAATCGGCGATGCGTGCCGTCTGCTCTCCTTCGCCGATGACCAAGCGGTCTATCACCGCCTCTATGGTATGACGTTTATTCTTGTCCAGCGTGAATTCCTCCGATAGGTCGTGCAGCTTCCCATCAACCCTGACCCTGACATACCCCGCCTTCCTCAGGTCATCGAAAACCGCCAGATGCTCACCCTTGCGGTCCTTGACCAGCGGCGCCATTATCATGAAGCGGGTGCCTTGAGGAAGCGCCAGGATGGCATCCACAATCTGCTGCACCGTCTGGCTCGATATCTCACGGCCGCACTTCGGACAGTGCGGATGCCCCACACGGGCGAAGAGCAGCCTCAGGTAGTCGTAGACCTCGGTCACCGTACCCACAGTGGAGCGAGGGTTGCGCCTGATGCCCTTCTGGTCAATGGATATGGCGGGGCTCAAGCCCTCGATATAGTCGACATCGGGTTTCTCCATCCTGCCCAGGAACTGGCGAGCGTAGGCGGAGAGGGACTCCATATAGCGGCGCTGCCCCTCGGCATAGATAGTATCGAAAGCCAGGGAGCTTTTGCCCGAGCCGGAGAGGCCGGTGATGACCACGAACTTATCTCGGGGTATAGTGACATTGATATTCTTGAGATTATGCTCGCGAGCACCGCTGACAATTATGGCATCCAATGGCATGTTTTAACTCATCCCTTAAGGTGGCTATCTATTTATTGTATCACATAAAACAGACTCAAAAAAGGGTGCCAGGGTGAGATAAAGCAGGATGGGTATAGCACGGCCCGACTTTTATGGCGCATGAATTATTCAATTTTGGGGCCGCCGGACGCCGGGATTTCGCGGGCCGCGGTCAGCTTCAGCCGAACGCAGCGGGGACCGCTCGGGTAAAAAACATCCCTACCTTGAGGAACAATTTCCCCAAAACTGAATCCCACGAACGAAACCCCACATATTCAATTTTCCAGGGAATGCCAAGAGCCTGGTGCAACCAGCAATCAGCTCAAAGCTATCAGCCCACAATCGTGAGGCTCTGTAGATGCCGGCTGCTGCTCTTGAATTTGGTCGGGAGCTGTGTACATGCAGTCCCGATGTAATGGGGGAATTATAGAACATTAGTTCTCATACTGTCAAGGGGAAGATGTCGCTAGAAGCTATCAGCTTTCAGAAGATTCGCAGGTCAGGTGAAATCCGCCACAGGCGGATCGCAACGACACCCGTTTTTGCTATCCCAACTCCTCTCTATATCGCCTCATTCTTTCCTCAAAGTCAAAGTTAGCAGGCCTCTTGCGTTTGGCAAAATTTCGCTGTAGAATATCGCAAGTTGTTTCATGTCATCGTATAAGATGCAATCCATTCACCAACGTGAATCCCAGCCCGCAGTTCGCGCATCATGTATGCCGTTTGCGGGACGGTAAACTCGACTAAGCAAGGGAGTGAAGGATGCCCCTCAGAAAAGTCGGCGACATCAAGATATATTATGAGGTTCATGGCAACGGTGAGCCACTGGTGATGATCTCCGGATGCGGAACGGACTCATCATCAGCATGGTTGAATCAAGTCCCGGCCCTTTCCATGAAATACCATGTCATCACTTTCGATAACAGAGGCACCGGGCGCAGCGACAAACCCGATGTCCCCTACACCATGCAGATGATGGCTGCTGACGTCGCCGGGTTACTTGATTCCATCGGCATAGGAGCAGCCCATATCCTGGGATATTCCATGGGAGGAGTCATTGCCCAGGAGTTCGCCCTCACCTACCCCGAGAGGACCCTCACTCTCATATTATCCTGCGCTTCCCCGGGAGGTTCCCCCGATGTAATCCTGCCAGAACCTCAAATTATGGCGCTGATGTTCGATCCCGAGACGATTACCCGGTTGACCCCGCTGGAATGGTCGGGGAAACTGCTCGGCTGCATGTGCAGCCAGGAGTTCCTGGACAGACACCCTCACCTGGTCAATGAGGTTATGGCCAGGCAAAGTGAGCATCCCACTCCCCCTCACTGCATCACGAGACAGGTGGAAGCAATGCTGACCGCCCACACCTATGACAGGCTGCCTGAGATCAAGGCGCCTACCCTGGTCATCGGCGGGACCGCCGACAGAATCACCCCCTGCGACAACCTGCGACTTCTTGCGTCCAAGATACCCAACTCAGAGCTCGTGATACTGGAGAATCTGGGCCATGGCATGTTCATCGAAGGCGCAGATGAGACCAACAGGGTGATTCTCAGGTTCTTGAAGCAACATTCCATGGGCCAAGTCATCTGAGCCTCGCAGGTGATTCGGACAATAGTCAGCATTTCTTGATTTCCCAACTCACCACACACGGCCTTGCCATAAGGCACCTCGACCATATAAAATGACTATGTATGGGAGGTTGAGCCGATGGAAGAGATTTACAAACGATTGGCAGCCAAATTGGGGCACCCTGATTCTGAGTATCTACCCAAGATTTTTGAATATGGGGCTACGCCCCGGCAGGCGAGGATTCTCGAAGCATTAAACCAAGCTCCCGGCCCAGCGCTTACGGCCGAGCAGTTGGCGGAGAAGCTAGGTCTAGATGCAGAAGCGGTAAAACAGGAACTGGACGACCTTTTTTATAAGGGTCTAGCCTTCCCCCGTAATTTCCAGGACCGCCGAGAGTGGAGATTCGGTAAGTCCCCGATGCAGCTTCATGATTCCATGCTAACCGGCTGGAAGCGTTTCCCTGAACTCGAAAAGCTCCGCCGCCTCTGGTATCAGTACGATGAAAACGAAGGTTATCGAAGGTACGGCAAAGAATACGCTGCTGCTTCAACCCCGATAATGAGAATTATACCCGCCGTGAAGTCTGTGGCAAACGACCCTAATCTCCAGCCCTGGGAGGACTGGCGGGAAATACTCAAGAGCAAGCGACTCATCTCCGTGGTAGATTGCCCATGCCGCCTGGAGGTCAGAGCCTGTAACCGGCCCCTGGAGGTCTGCCTCAACTTCGACAGGACCGCCGAATACGATATTGCCTCCGGACACGGCAGGAAGCTGACCTCCGATGAAGCGCTTGAAATACTGGAGAAAGCCTCACGCTCAGGGTTGGTACATACTGCAGTCAATGATACCGGAGTTGCCATCATGTGCAACTGCTGTAACGATTGCTGTATAGAGTTCCAGAGCCTGAAAAAAGGCAATGTTCCTCTCAGCCAGCACTACGCCAAGAGCCGCTACGAGGCACAGGTCGACCAGGACAAGTGCACCGGCTGCCAGGACTGTGTAGATAACTGCAACTTCGATGCTATAGCTCTGGCGAAATCACCCGGCTCGAAGAAGCTCAAGGCACAGGTGAACCCTGAGGCCTGTTACGGGTGCGGGTGCTGTTTCATGGCCTGCAACCAGGAGGCCATCTCCATGAAGTGCGTCAGGCCGGTGTCGCATGTGCCCGGAGTTCAGGAGTAAGCAAACGCGAAATATAGTCTAGTCCACGTCTACCGGTTGTTTGCAGTTCCGGCATCTTTTTGCTCCCCGGAACAGCTTGTAGCCACAATGAGGGCAATGATACCGTTCCTCCTCTTTTTCCATCCACCTCTCAGTCCCAAGTTGCCTCCAGGCGGGAATGGCCCGCAATATCACTTTTTTGCCGACAGGGAGGGGGAAATCATCGATGAACTGGCACGGGAAATCTTTACATTCATGACAACCCTCGATTCCCTTTGAAGCTGTACAGGTCCTGATCGGACATTCCAAACAGTATTTGAATAAAACATCGGATAGGCAACCGTTGCATTTAATCTCCTCTGTGCCTACCCAATAGACATTCTGCAGTCTTTCTTTAAACTTCGTATCATTGTTCTTGTGTGCGATATATACACCACAGACACCGCAATATAGACCACAGGGAGCAGCGAGTTTATTCTTTTCTTTCATGTCATCTTCCCCCAGCACTTGTTTACGGACAGCATAAGCTCACTCAACTATTTTAGTCAAATTGCGTTACTTATGTAAATACGTGATTAATCTTCTCTCCACTTGATATATTCCAGAGACTTTGAAAAATCTTGGAAGGGGATCGCCAACCGGGCTTGTTTGAGGTACAATCTGGCTATTTGTTAACTAGATTGCTCATATTAAGTCTCAAGAGTACTCCATAGTAGCTGCACGCACAGGGTTCGTAATGCTATCAAGGACAGTCGACCACCGCCCTGTAGTGCTTCATGCTATCTGAGAAGGTAAGCATGCTAGGGTTCTATTGACTTTGATTAACATGCGTGGTACAGTCACATCATCGAATTTCCTGTAGGAATATGCCCCGCTGCAGAACATTTCCCCTTGGATTTTGCCCCACTTTAGGACATCACCCATTGGATCTTGCTCCGCTCTAGGACACTTTCGTAAATAATCAGCGTATCTGCTGGAGAGCATAGTTATAGAAAGGAAGAAGGTGGTCTGCCGTGAATTGTTCAGCCTGTGGCAAACCGTTTTTCACAAGTAGGACAGTTTTCAGTTGCTCTTGTGGGGCAATGACCCACTCCGAGTGTTGGGAGAAGCATATAGTGGAGTCCCATAAACCCGCCTACACAACTGGGGCTTTCACCATACGGGGTGAGTTCGTTCCCAGGAGTGCTGAAACCGAGCAAGGCTCACATCCTACAGAGAAAGAGCCTATTGCCGCCAAGTGGCAGTTTTAACGCAAAGAGAGGAGCTAGACGATGGGTTGGAAATCGAAAATGAAGTGTCCAAAGTGTGGATCTCCATTGCCCAGAAATGGGAAATCATCCTCTTGCACAAACACCAAATGTGACTGGAGATATTCTGGAGTCCAGCATAGAATACCCAAGCAAGAGAAGGCCGGGAAGTAGACTAACGTGTCGACTGAAGTTCATCAATCCAAAATGGCATTTGACCGAAGCCGAAAAGGTGTCACAACTCAGCGAGTGGATAAAGGCTAGGACTACGACAATTTTCAAGGTGAAATCAATAAAGTAGACATAACCTTATGCGCGATGCTAATTCATAAATAGGAGACAATATCAAATCACAGGAGGGGGAAATGGCTCAGAAGCGCTTCTATTGTCCGGCGTGCAAAAAGAAAACATTTACATCCGAGAGGGGCATTCTCTTGCATTTCAGGCGGGCTCTCTCAGGATTTGACCCAACTTGGAACCCGCCTAACCTTCATATCAAATGGGCACGAAATAACGGCATAAAGGTAAGCGCTGAGGGATACCTATTCAATTTTGACAAACTAAATGATATACTCCGCGAAGAACTAAGTAAGCAATAATAGCAGCCCAACTACTAACCTATTGCCCTCTTTAGCTTTTCTATGCCAAATTTAGTTACCAACCGCAACCGAGGAGAACCCGCTCGTAAGATTGACAAATAGCAATTCGCTGTTATAATTTACATAACGACCTGTTTCAAGTTTGCTATTCCCCGACCTGTTCTTTACAAAGGTATCTCCCAGGCCATGGATGATCAAACTCCAATCAGGACATAAAAAAGGAGGTCATCCATGGCATATACAGACAAAACCCTCACTTGCTCGGATTGCGGCACAAGCTTCACCTTTAGCGCTTCCGAGCAGGAGTTCTTCGCTTCCAAGAGCTTCACCAATGAGCCCCGGCGTTGTCCCACCTGCCGGGCAGTCAAAAAACAAGAGCGCGGTGGCGGGTATGGCAGTGGAGGTGGAGGCTACCGACAGCAGAGGGAAATGTACCCTGCAGTATGCGCCTCTTGCGGCAAGAACACCCAGGTCCCCTTCGAGCCCCGAAACGGGCGCCCGGTGTACTGCTCTGACTGCTACTCAAAAACGAAGCGGTAGAGACAAGGGAAGTAGTTAGCTTCCGCTCTATCAAATCAGCTTGGTGGGTTGGGGTGGGGATAACGGGCAGTTGGAAATGGTGCCCGATTCCTCTTTTGTGACGCAGCGTGTTGTTTGCGTCACACCATGTCCTTCGCTTTTACCGCTGATAAGCGCTTCCCCTTGAAGTGGTCCTAAGCTGATTTGACCAGGACATCGCATAGCCACAACATCGTGGCTACCAATCTTGAAGAGCCAATCAAGGCGTGGTGCCTTTGGTGAAGGTCACTTTAAGGGCAGATATCAGGTCGAGGTTGTTGGCAGGAGTTATCCCATTCAGCCTGGGGGAGGTCTGAGATGGATAATGAGCGGGGACAGTTCAATGCCGATGGCAAAGAGTGCATCCATCACTGGTTACTAGATGAGAGGAATTTCGGTATTTGCAAGAAGTGCGCAGCGAGAAAGCAGTTTTGCGGTTCGTGGGACAGCGCGATCGTACGAAGAGGTTTGCATCTCGGGTCTGGCAAGGTGCGGCATGGTGTTCCAGGCAGCAAGAGCTGACCGACCCCGTTGCATCGATTGGGAACGGAACATTCTTGAGTGATAATCTAAAATCAGAGGAGCAATTGGAATGAAAGATAGACTTGTCACAGTTGCAATAAGTGGAGCCTTTGATCCTATCCATGTTGGTCACATTCGATACATTCGCGAAGCGGCTAAACTAGGTGATATGCTGGTGGTAATCTTGAATGGCGACGATTTCCTGCTTAGAAAAAAGGGGGTTGTGTTCAGGCCATTTGAGGAGAGAAAGGAAATTCTGGAAAACGTCAAGGGAGTTGATGAAGTTATTGCTTCTGTGGATGAAGACCAGACTGTATGTAAGACGCTGGAACTGGTCAAGCCCGACATATTTGCCAAAGGCGGTGACAGGACTGGACCGGAAAATATTCCCGAAGCAGAGACTTGTCACAAAATCGGCTGTAAATTAGTCACCAACGTTGGAGGAAGCAAAATCCAGTCAAATAGCGATCTATCCTGGAAAGTCAAAGGTTTAGGTATGGAAGATACGAGCAGATTGAGAATCACCTGCCCTTACTGTGATGACCATCCGATATTGAAAGATAAGTGTCTCTACTGCAAAGGCACAGGTAAAATAGTGGTTGGAAAGTCGGATTAGAAAAGAAATGTGGGGAAACTGATTATCAGGAGCACCCAGAATTCTCACGGTGAAAACTTGCTTGGTTTGTGCAACGCGAACCAAGCTTAGTCTAACCAATTATAGTTTGCGTCATAGCTTAAATCTAGGTGCAGCAATGGCTGGAGAGCAAGGAGTGTCAAACAAAAGTGCCAAGGAAAAAGTTGAACGTGGCATCAGACTGCCCAAGTCATCGTGATGAACTAGTGGCGAAGCTCGAGGAGGTGGACAGGATAATCCGCGTTGAGATAAGAAGAGAGGTAGCCTCTGTAAGCGGTGACACGTTTGCCTCATCTCGAGTCGCCTGTTTAATGAGGGCTCGTGCAGATGTTCAAAGCGCAATCACATCTCTGCTTGGTGCTAGCCATTAAGAACACTGTAGTGCTTCATGCTGTCTTTGTGAATGTCTGAGGGAGTATGCCGCCGCACCATCTCAGAGGATTCCCCATCAATCTCACACTCAATTCCAGTTTTGTAATTGCATTCTGCATGGACAGGGGTTCGTAACGTTACAAACTGACGGATTGTGACTGTGGACTAAGAATGTTACCTTTCAACTTTTCCTTGAACTTAAGGTTTCCGGTGATTTGCCGATAAGCTATTTCCCCCTCGAGATCAAAGCTCCGAAGCTAACTCATTCTCGCACATTGCACTCCACCAGGTAACTTGGAATAGCCTCGCGAATTGGTCACCACAAAGCTCACACAAGCGGAAGCTGTCCCGATCTCCAAGCGGTGACGTTACGTTGGAGATTTTTCAAAATCTCTGATATTCTACGCTTGTTGCACTTCGCCCCATACCTCTGTAGAATACCATATACTTTCTGTCAATTCATTGAGTTGGGAGGGGACACATGATAGGCAGCAAAGAGAAATATGCACTGGTGACAGGGGCTTCCAGCGGGATAGGCTGCGAGCTCGCCAGGCTCATGGCACAGGATGGCAAGGACCTGGTCATAGTCGCGCGCCGAAAAGACCGGCTTGAGGAGCTGCAGGCAGAGATCGCTAAAAAGTACCGGACGAGCGTGATCGTTCTGCCCCTGGATTTGTCTGTTCCCCAAGCTCCCGACGAGATATTCTCGCAACTTCAAGATAAACGCATAAACGTGGACGTCCTGGTCAATAATGCCGGCTACGGTGTCTACGGCCCGTTCCTCGAAACCGACCTGCGAGAAGAGCTGGACATGATTCAGGTGAACGCTGCCTCCCTGATTCATTTGACCAAGCTGTTCCTCAAAGATATGGTGCAGGACAAGTCAGGCTATATACTGAACGCGGCTTCCTTATGCGCTTTCCTGCCCACGCCGTTGGAGGCGGTCTACTGCTCTACCAAAGCTTTCGTCCTGCATTTCACGGAAGCCCTGGCAAACGAGCTGCAGGGAACCGGCGTCAGCGTTACCTGCCTGTGCGTCGGTCTGGCGAGGACTGAGTTCCAGAGCAGGGCACATATGGAGAACTGTAAAGTATCAAAACGGAAAATGATGGATGCCGCCACGGTTGCCGAGGCTGGCTATAAGGCTCTGAAAAGAGGAAAGCTTATCGAGATTCCCGGGCTGGAATATAAATTCGCCCCCTGGTTTGCCCGGTTTGCTCCCCGAAGTATGGTTACCCGAGTCGTCAGGTCTCAGCATGCGCCTCTGTGAGCAGCACCAGGGCATTGTGAGGCCTCAGCCCTCCTGGAAGCCCACATCCAGATGGGAGCCATCGCAGAACGGCTTGTTTTGGGAGCGGCCGCACCGGCACAGCGTGTAATGTTCCGGACAGGCCGGCTGAGACTGCATCTCGTCCTTCAACCGGATGCCCCCGACCACTTTGAGCGGCCCGTTCCGGGCAACTGTGATAGCAGGCTCGCGGTGGAAGTCCTGGCAATGCCTCCCTCCCATTTTATATGTCAGCGCACCCGAGGGGCATTTCCTGATGGTGTCAATAATCTCCTTCACGGTGGCAGCGTCCGGGTTTTCTTCCTCAAAAACCTTGGGCAAATTGTTTACGCAAGCGCGGTCGCGGCAGCAGACATCCGAGTTGTCCACTATGGTAATACGCTTGCCTTTCCATTCATGTATCTCGCGCGGCACTCTGTTGGGGTCCTTCTCGTCAATGAAGCCGATTTTAGTATGGGAACCGTCGCAATACGGCTTGTTCTTTGAGACGCCGCAGCGGCAAAGCGACATCGCCGGCTGCACCGGAAGCTCTCGACCTTTCGCATCCCTGAAGTGCTCCAAACCCCTGACTATGTACGGGCCGTTCTTCACCACCGTGATAATCGGCTTTCGCTTTCTCAAATCCCGGCTCCTTTGTTTCTCATTTCGAGATTGTTTATGAACTATTTTTCAACCCCCTATATCCCCCAGTCTTGGGGGACTTTAGAAGGTGGGGGACACCCCCAGACCCCCACCAAAGGGGCTTGGCCCCTCTGGACTCCCCAGTTGCTAAACGATCTCTCATTTCGACGCGGTTGTTTTCTTATCACCAGCCGACGAGATTCGCAGCGCTTTTCTCTTCCGTTCCAAGCTCAGCGTGTACCACAGCCCTCCCACAGCCTCTACCACCCTGGCCCCGTTCCTGAGCCACTTGCCATTGTCAGCCCACCGTCCGTGGCGTTGCGGCGCCTGGCGGGTTTTGCGTCCCGGCTCAAGCAGGACATCTGCAACTATCACTCTCTCCTCATCCTTCAGTTGCGCCTTGATGGAGCCATCGGAGTCGGCTATGGCGGACAGCCCGGGAAAGCGTGACTCTGCTTTGTAGAATGGCAGGCCGGGATATGCAGCCTGCCACCGGCCGCATTTGTTGCACACAATCGACGGTACTCCAAGCAATCGTGCATACCGGGGAGCAAGCTCTGCTACAGAAAATACCATCTGCGCTATTATGGGGGATGAGTGGGGCATCAATAGCAAATCTACTGACTCCCTGTACATAATCTGCGGGATGTATGACAGTTGATTCTCGTAACAGATGCCCACCCCTATCTTACCCAATTCTGTGTCCATCACGTGCGGCCCAGTCCCGCCTTTATTGAAGAAGGCCTCAAATGCAGCGGGCGTCTGTTTCCTTACCCGGCCAGCCTCACCTCCGTCTGGAGTCGCTAAGACAAAAGTGTTAAAAAAATGCTCCCCGTCCGCTTCAAGAAAGCTGGTTCCCAGCCAGATGCCAAGTCTTTTAGAGTTTGCCTTGAGCCACTGGACAGTCAGCCCGTTACTTGATTCCGCCCCGTCCCATATAGCTGTGGTGAAAATATATCCGGTAGGCAGGAACTCCGGCAGCAAGACGAGCTTCGCACCCTCCCGCGCCGCTTGTTCGACCATGGGAGCGGCATGCTCGAGGTTGGCCTCAACAAGGCCATTTTCCGACTCCATCTGGACAGCCGCTACACGCACAATTCTGCTCTTTCCGTTTGGCATCGCGGCCTCCTTGCCTTCTGTTCCCGGCTCGTGGTTACACATTCTACTGCGATAGGCTGCCAGGCACAAGACGCCTTAACATCACAACTACCATCAGCACGTTTTGCTCATCTATAAAAGAGAGAGCCCCCGGAATTCGGGGGCTCTCTTCGCTTCCAAATAAGCTTTTGTCTTCTACACTGCTTTCCTTAACCACTTGAACGGTTTCAGGCCGAAGCCGATGACCATGCCCACCATCGACCCCACCCATATCACCAAACTTAAACCCAAGCCTAATGCTTGCTCCATCATAGGCTATCAATCTCCTTTGCTTAAGGATTTTCTGTCTGGCGCCTCTGTTATCACAGAGACAAATTTCTTATGCTGCTCTCACCTCCTTCAAGTTTTGTGACATTATACCAGAGACTGTCAAATAAGGGAAGCATTCGTTTGAAGATACTTCAGGCGTATCGCGATGCGCCTCTACACAGGACTATCCATCGTAGGGGCAATTCATGAATTGCCCCTACGATGGATAGTCCTGAATTGCTTACCCGGCAATCGACTTGCCCAGCAGCAGTCTAGCAATAATCATCTTCTGAATCTGTGGGGGGCCATCTCCAAGCTGGTACCCGAGGACATCTCTCAACCTCATCGAAATAGGATGTTCCGTGCTGTAGCCCGGATGCCCGATGAGCACCAGCATGTCCTTGATACACTGCACCGAGACCTCCACGCTGAACCACTTGGCCATGGCTGATTCCATGGTGTGCATCTGGCCCTGGTCTTTGAGCCACAGCGTCCGGTAGCAGAGCATTCGCGCCGCCTCGACCATGGTGTAATGCTCGGCGATGGGGAACGACACACCCTGATAGGAGGCTATGAGCTTGCCGAAGGTCCGGCGCTCCTTAGACCATGCCATGGCGTCCTGAAGCGAGGCCTGCGCGCGAGCCAGGCACTCAAGCGCCACGATGATGCGCAGCCAGTCCAGTGTACCCATCAGCAGATAGAAACCCAGGCCTTCCTCGCCTATGCGGTTTCTTACAGGCACCTTTACATCGTCGAAGGTCACGAAGCTGGGGAAAAGACCGTAATTTCCCATCCAGGGCAGAGGCCTTATGGTTACCCCAGGCAGGTCAGTGGGTATCCAGAGCAGGCTTACGCCGCGAAACCCGGCCTTGGGGTCAGTCTTGACAGATATCGTGACCACGTTAGCTATGGTAGCGCCGGGTAGCGGGGTCTTCTCGCCATTGACAATGTAATAGTCTCCCTTGCGTTCGGCCCTGGTGACAATGCCGGCGGCATCAGAGCCGGCGGCAGACTCCGTGAAGCCGAAGGAGTGCCTCTTCTCACGGCTGATCAGGGGCGGGAACCACTCATCCTGAATATCCTCGGGAAGTTGTGTGAGCAAGGCGCTGGTCGCCTGTATGGAACCCACAGGCTCCACAGTGGGGTCTACCTTGGCTACCTCCTCCACAATGATGCCCAGAGAAACGTGGTCGATATGTTGTCCACCGTATTTCTCCGGTATGTTAAGGTGATTCCATCCCAGCTTTACTATCTGCCTGTCGATATGGTGCAGATTTTTATGAAGTTCCTCCGGCTCCATTTTAGAGCGCGCCAAAGCCCCGGGAGCAAGCTCCTTCAGGGCAAACTTCCTTACCTCCTCCCGCAGGGTCTCCTGGTCCGGAGTAAAGCCAAATCCTGACATCCTATAGTGCTCCTTTCTCGGTCATATCTCTATTAGTAAAGCTTTAAGGGCCGACTCAAAGTATAGCATTCGAGTGTACATTAAGTCAAGTTAAACGGAGTCAGGGCCAAGGCCTCCCAGCTTCACCAAAAGAATGTCGGGGTATTCTCCAATCCCTTATTAGACAGCCAGCCACCGCGATGTTATACTATCACAAACAAAATCCAGGAGCTTATTTTGAGCCAGGGAAAGCATCTCATTTTAGCCCTCGACCTCGGCGGCACCAATTTCCGCCTCGCTTTGGCAAATGACAAAGGCGAGCTTCTGAAACGCTACTCAGCGCCAGTTAAACCCGACGATCCCGAGCTGACCATAGAGCATATAAAGAACGCTATCTCTGACTTGCTCTCAGGCATCAACCGCGCTACGGTAAGGGGCATGGGCGTGGCTATTGCCGGGCTGGTCACACAGGGTACAGGGGTACTGCTTATGTCGCCTAACCTTCTCGCCTGGTATCACACCCCCATAAAAGCCATCTTTGAGCGGGAACTCCAGCTTCCGGTATGTGTGGGCAATGACGCCACACTCGCTGCCTTAGGTGAGTATAAATTCGGCGCGGGCAAGGGCTGCCACGACCTCATCTACATCACAGTAAGCACCGGTATCGGCGGAGGCGTCATCACGGGAGGCAAACTGCTGCTGGGAACCAGCGGCTTCGCCGCAGAGGTAGGCCATATGACCATAGACATCAACGGGCCCAGATGCAACTGCGGCAACATCGGCTGCCTGGAGGTGCTCGCCTCAGGGACCGCTATCGCACGCTTCGCTGCAGAGAGGCTTTCTCGAGGCGAAAAGAGTGCCATCAGCGAGCTTGTAGGCGGAGATACCAGCAAAATAACCGCTGAGATTGTAGAGAAGGCAGCGAGGGCGGGAGACGCTGTCGCTAAAGCGGTCATGGATACTGCAGGCACCAACCTGGGGGTGGGAGTGGTCAACCTTATTCACATATTCAACCCCGAGCTTATCATTATCGGCGGCGGGGTCTCCAAATCCGGTGACCTTATCTTCGAGCCGGTACGCCGTGTCGTCGCCAAGAGGGTGATGCGAGACATTTCAGTACGTATTACTGCTTCCGCCCTGGGCGACAATCCCGGGCTCCTGGGGGCTGTGGCGCTGGTGCTGGAGAACACCTAGTACTAAACGGCGAACGGGTCCTCCCAGAACTTCATCTCGTCCAATGCATCCTCTGCCGCCTCGCTCATTACATCGTCTGGGCCGTCCCGGCATTCTTGTAGAGCGAGCTTCGCTTCGTTGCCCCCAATCCGCCCCAGTGCCTCAACGGCAGAAAGCCGGACCTGAGCATCGTCATCACGGGTGAGTTCAATGAGCCTGGGAACAGCATCATCCGCCTCAAGCTCCGCGCAGGCCCTGGCCGCTTCGAACCTCAGTTGAGCGGAGGGGCTGCTGAGTTCCTGCAAAAGTATAGATAGCCAATCGGAATTGCAAGTCCTCCCCATGGCACACAAAGAGCTGGCACGAATTTCCAGGCTATCGCTCTGGTACGCCTGCCGGATCATGACCTCGACCTGCGGCCTGCTCATCATACTTATCGATTCCAGCGCCCTGCAGCGCACATCCATCTGCTCCTTCTTATTACTGAAGGCAGTGAGCAAAGCCTTCTCCACCTTATCAGCGTCGTTTGCCTTCAGCTCCCCGAATTCGGCAAGCATGGCGAATGTGCCCAGGGCCGCAGCGGCCTCAGCGCGCACCGAGTCCTCCAAATCACCCAGGAGCAGACGGATCAACGGGTCAAGCAAGGAGCGCTCTTCGCATTCCGAAAGACCCTCGACAGCCTTTGCCCTCACCTCACCATCGCCGTCGCCAAGACAGAGACGGAATATCTGGTCGTAGTCCAGCTCGAAATTGTCCTCAGCCAGCTCCACCAGTCGCTCTACGATCTCCCTGCGCCTTGCCACGTCGATCCCATGCCACGTGCTCCTGAACGTTCCCATCTCCTCTCTCGAGAGGTCAGACAAATTGACCAGCTTCGAGACAACCAGGGGCTTCCCGGTATCGCGCAGGTCTTTCAAGTAGTTTTCCAAAGCTGACGACATGCCTTTATCCTGAGCTTAGCAATGATAATGGGTAGCCTCGAGCAGATGCTTCAGGCTCATCGCCTCATCCCTATTTCTTCGTCGATACTGCCAGTCGGGGACAACAGATATGCGGGATCAGCACCACTCCACCCACCCACCTCGCCTTGTTTCCGATAGCTGTGACCTCTTTCAAGGCCTCGTAGATATTCCCCGTGACCATAGTGTCCTTCACCCGCCCCACCAGCTTACCATCCTTCACCCTGTAGCCCAGCAGCACATTGCCTGAGAAATCACCACCCAGCACATTCCCCATAGAGGCGCCCATGAGCTCCTCGACCACCAGCCCGTCCTTGATATCAGCCAGCATGTCCTCGAAGCTGGTATTTCCTTCCTCAATGACTATGGCGCTCAGCGACGGACTGGGCAGGCTGGCCAGGCTTCTCGAAGCGCTGCCCGTGCTCTTGGTGCCTGCCAGCGCGGCAGTCTGGAGGTCATAGAGAAAGTTCGCTACCACTCCCTTGGCGATGAGCGGTGTGCGCTGACTAGGCACGCCCTCGTCGTCGCAGAACCTGCTCCCTGGCCGGTACTCGACAGTGGGATCGTCCCAGATCGAGAGCCTTTTATCGAAGACCTGCTCGCCCTTCCTATGTCCCAGCGGCGAGGCGCCCTGCAGCACAGTCTTCCCATTCACCGCCATCGCGATAGGCATAAGCAGCGTGCTGGCGACACCCAGCGGTGTGAAAATCACAGGCAGCTTCCCCTCAGCCGAGGGAGCGGTTTCTTTGGCCCGCTCCAACTGCTCAATGGCGTTACCAGATACAGTCTTGTGGTCAGTGATGGGATGGCAAGAGCTTTCGCTATCACCCACGAAAAGCATATCCGTGCCCCGGATGAGCACTCCCTCCACAGCCAAACTGAACACGCTCTTCTTGTAAGTCGCCTTCCCGCCTCGGGAGTTCAATATCTCAACAGAAAAGGTGTTCTTGGACACCTCGCCCTGACACACCAGCTCCGACGTATGCGCCCTGACCTTGTCGATGAGCGACTGTCCTAGCTCCACCATCTGTTCCTCGGTGACCTTCTCCACCTCGGAATCATACACCTCAACCTTGGAATAGCGCTCCAGCGAGGGGAACTCGAATTTGGCTTCAGCGCCGAAGGGGGCCATCTCCAGTGCCATCTCCACCAGCTCCTTCGTGCCATTTACCTTATTTGTAGCCGAGAACCCTATCCTGCCGCCCTTAATCAGGCGCAACGCCCTGCCCGAGGTCTCGCGGGTTACCACCTGCTTCAAACGGTTGGCCTCAAACACAGCGTCGGTCTCGCTGCGCGAGACCGAGAACACCTCCGCCTCCTCAGCCGCCTTCTTCGCCTGTTTCAGCAATTCTTCCATCGATGTATCCTTCTTGCTAACGACGCGAAGATACCTTGTTCCTGACCTATCTCATCAACTCCCTGAACTTTTCCTCTGTCAAATCTGCGTCTTTCAAAATGCTTTTTAAGACCTTGGGATGGAGGATTTTCCTGGGATGATGCGGGATAGTTACTCTTTTCCCTTCTCGGTTCTTGTAAATCTTATGGCTTCCGCTTTGCCTTGAAAGAGTAAATCCAGCCTTCACCAGTGCCCTGATTGCTTCAGCAGCAGTTATCCTGGGCAGCCGCTCTGTCATATCGCAACTTCCAAGGATGTCAGGCTGACAGATTCAAGTCGGGGAATCTCCTCACCGGCCTCCAGCCTGTCCTCCACATGAAGCCGTATCGCGTCCTTTATGTTCTTCAGAGCCTCCTCATAAGTATCACCCTGCGTATAACATCCCTGAAGCTCCGGGCAAAAAGCGAAATAGCCATCGCCGTTCTTTTCAATTATTACAGAAAACCGATAAATCTTCATAGTCCCTCCTCCAATTCACCTCAACACCTTAAAATATATCACCTACACATCATAACACGGCTATCGTGGGTGAGGTCAATAAGCTGTAGGGGGCGGGTTTGCCCCCTACAGCCGAACAACCACCTTTAAAACCCTTCACTGGCTATGAACTTGCAGTAATCGTAGCTGATAGGCCCCTTCTTGGTCGTCTCGCAGGGAAACTCGGCGCACTCGAAGCAAAGTTTGACGCCTTTTCTGAAAGCGCATGTAGCTATTTCACAGAACTTGTTCTCTTTAGGAGTACATCCTTTCTTCCCGTTGGGGCATTTCTCCTTAACCATCATGGGACACTTCTCACAGGCAATGCCACAGACACCTATCTTCATTTACTGTCTCCTGGGCGCAGTCCGCCAGAGGCGAACGGCTCTATGACTTCATTTTTCAATTCTCGCTTCTCACTTTGCGCTTCGTATCTCTCAATTTCAATCCCCCCTTTCCTAAAAGGGGGACAATTCACATTTTACCCCCTGCACCTCTCACTTTGCAATCTGCCCTCTCAGCCTTTCCCCCTCTGCAGCGACCACACCGCCAGACTAAGGAACGCCACTGCAAAACCGAACAGCGCCATGATATCTACCCAGATGCCCCCTGCCCCCCAACCCCGCAGCATCACCGAGCGCGTGGCATCCACGGCGTAGCTCGGCGGTATGGCGTACGATAACGGCCTCAGCCACGATGGTATCGCCTCCACAGGCCAGAAGATGCCTGCCAGCAGGAAGGTAGGCAGCACTATGAGGGGGAAGAACTGTATCGCCTGCGACTCACGCTTGGCCAGACTCGAAAGCAATATGCCCAGGCTCAGGCTCACTACCGCCAGCAGCGCTATGACCAGAAACGCCAGGAATATATTCCCCACAATCAAAATGTGGAAGTACCCCACGCCGATTGCGAGCAATACTACGGTCTGCAACATACCGATTATGCTGAAGGCGATAGCGTACCCTATCACGATCTCACTCGACCTCAGAGGCGTTGCCTGCAATCTCTCCAAATTGCCCGAGGTACGTTCCCCGACGAAGGAAATCAGGGTGAGCAGGGTCGTGAGCATGAATACCACGAACGCCATAATGCCCGGCACAAAGAAGTCTATGAACCTCGCGTCCTTGGCATAGATGGCGTTGCTTGCATCCACGGTCACAGGAGATTGCAGCCCTGCCTGATTCATCGTCTTCAGCAAAGCATCGCCCACAGCCGTGGCTACGGCATTCGCCACATTAACATTGCTCTTGTCCAGCCTCACCTGTATCGTGGTGCTGATAGACAGAGACGGATTTTGCATCTTGGCGTATATGTCGCTGGTGAAGTTCTGCGGGAAGACGATTAACCCGTATGCATCGCCGCTCTGCACGCGCTGGATGCCTTCCGCCTCCGTGTCCACATAGTCCACCTTCAGCACTGATGTGTCGAAGTTAGCAATAATCCTGTCGGAAATGGATATCGGGACGGGAGAAGGCGGTATCTGGTACCCCTCGTCCTGGTTCACCACCACCACATGCACGTCTTTCACATCGCCGCTGAACGCCAGGCCGAACACAAACATGGCAACAATCGGGGCTATGAACATCAGTGCCACCGTGCGCCGGTCATTCCTCAAGCCCCGGAAAATCCGTTTGGTTACGCTAAATGCCCTGCGAATATTCATGCCTTTACCTCCTGTCTCGACAGCGCCAGGAACGCATCTTCGAGGCTTGCGGTATTGGTCTGGCGTGTGATTTCAGACGGCGTGCCCTCCGCAATGAGCTTGCCCAGCCTGAGCAGCCCTATCTTGTCGCAGTGCTGCGCCTCGTCCATATAGTGCGTGGTCAGCACAATGGTTATGTCCTTCCGCTTCAGCGCATTGAAGTACTCCCAGAACGACGCCCTCAACTCCGGGTCCACGCCCACCGTGGGCTCGTCCAGAAACAACAGCTTCGGCTCATGAATCATGCTGCACGCCAGAGACACCCTGTGCTTCATGCCGCCGCTTAGGTTCGACACCGGCTCGTTCCTCCACTTCTCCAGCGCTATGAACTTGAGCAGCTCCTTCTCCCTCTCCGCAATCCTGCTTCCCGACATGCCGTACAGCTCGCCGTAAAGCGCCAGGTTGTGGTGCACGCTCAATTCCAGATAGAGCGCGGTCTCCTGCGGCATATACCCGATTTGAGGCAGAATGCTTCTATCCGGCACCTTCTTGCCGAAGACATAAGCCTCGCCAGAGGTAGGCTTGAGCAGGCCGCAGAGTATCTTGATAGCGGTGGTCTTGCCCGCGCCGTTGGGACCCAGCAGCCCGTGGATGGTGCCGTTCTCAATCCTCAGATTCAAGCTGTCCAACGCCGTGAACATCCCGAACCTCTTGGTCAGATTACTCGTCTCGATAGGGTATCCATTCTTCATATCAGCTACCTCTCTTTTGCAGACCCTCTAAAACGAAGTCTGCCAGCTCAGCAGCCAGTTTAGGCTGAGGCATCCCCTTCACCGGGCTTTTCTCCCCTTCCAACTGGCGCAGCAGCAGAAAGCCCATGACCATACCGATCAGGGCTCGCACGATAACCTTGTGGTTCACGCGGCGGAACTCGCCGGATGAGATTTTCTCCTTGAGGAACTTCTCCGGGAATTGCAGCACCGACGCCAGAACCTGCTCAGCGAACTGCTGTCTCAGCTCAGGGTCGCGCAGTATCTCGGTGAAGACGAAAAGGAACCTTTCGAAGTTCTCCGAGCCCCAATCCAGGCGGTTCTCTATGAGCGAGCGCAGAAACGTTCTCTCATCTGCCTTTCCCGACTGCACCAGAAGCTCTCTGAAGGACTCAGTCACCACATAGGTATCGACGAGCGACACCAGCAGGTCGCGTTTGCTCTCGTAATAGTTATAGATGGTGCCCACAGCCACTCCCGCCTCGCGAGCTATGACGGGAATGCTCGCTTCGCCGTATCCCTTCCTGCAGAAAACATTTAGCGCAGCGTCCAGGATCTGCTTGCGGCGGAACTCCGTGATTTGCTCCTTCCTCTCCTGTCTCCTGGCCATTATCCCCTCCCTTCCATAATGAATGAACATTCAGTCATTATTCTAACAGTACAATGCCCTATTGTCAATATATGCTGAGGTGCCAGACCAAATACGTAGGGGCGAACCTGTGCGTTCGCCCTTGTACAAATCCTACAGAAGTATCCAGGTTGAGCCCATTTATAACTGGCCTGAGAGGTAAATCTAACGTAGGGGCACAGTGCACTGTGCCCCTTAAAAACAAATCGGGCGCGGCAACCGCGCCCCTACATCACTTATTTGGGTGGGTTGGAGCATCCGCTCCAACCATGCAGGATGTCCAGGATAAACATCTCTAATGGCATACTAGAGAAGCGGCCCCTGCTCGCTCGCGGAACCTGGTTCAGGCAACACTGCTGGAACCTCAAGTACATTAGCGCCGCTCTGGAGGCTTGTAAGACTGCTGCTGACCTTGCTCAGATATGTACTCATATCGCCGCGCGAATTATTCAGCATGGTGATAGCCTTAGGGAATCGCCCTTCAAGCTCCTCCTGCAATTTCCTGATGTTTTCCTGGGCAGTCTTTATATAGGCAGCCAGCTTTTCCAGGTCAATGTTCTGCGATGTCTTAAGCACCGTCTGGAAAACCAGCAGCAGATAAGGGATAAACATGCTGTAACTGACAAGCACAACATTCATCCGAAAAACATCGGTCTGAATGCCGCAGCACACATCATAAACCGCATCAGGGACAGCCGCGATGCCGAAATTAACTGTCAAACCGGGGTCTATGTATTTCTTGACCTCCCTGGCCTTGTTCAGAACAGCAGACTCGATTTGGGCCTTAAGTTTTTGCTGCTCATCAGGATTATCGCAATTAACAAGCTGCTCTATAAGGTTAGTCGCCGCCCATTTGCTGTCAATCGGTAGAATCAGATTGTTGGGCAACCGGAGCCCAAACTCGACAGTCTTGTTTCCCACTCTAAAATTCCGCACCTGCCACTCAGGCGGAAGTTTAGCAAACACGAACTCGAGGATATTCTCTCCCGCAACGCCTTTGGTTTGAGTGCCTGCAATAATCGTCTCCAGCCGCTTTACAGATTCAGCAGTGCGTTGCTCCATCTCCTGGCGGGCCTTTGCAAATGTTTGCAGCTCTGTCAGGCCATCCTTTGCCCGTGAGAGCTCATTCCGCATTGCTGCAGTTGCCTCGATAAGACTGCTGGTGGCCGTACCAGCCTGAGCTAACCCTGTTCCCAGCGCCTGGATGTTCTGCCCGACGGCATTCTGATTCTGCTCCACCTGAGCAACGCGATCGGATAGCCCCTTGAGTTCAAGCTGGACTGCGCCGGCGATCTGGGTTACAGGTTCGATATGGGAGATCTTTTCTGCCAGTACTGCGGTCTGAGTCTGTCCGGATTGAACAACCTGAGTCAGATTCTGAAGTGGTGTCGAAATATCAGCACTATTCTGAGGCTTGCGCAGCTTCAGATACAATACCACCGCCGCGACTAAGAGCACGACCACGAAGAAGATAAGAATACCGACTAGCAATGTGTCCATAAGCCTAATCCTTTATTGGGTAGGTTGGAGCATCCGCTCCAACCGCGACCATGCCGCGCTCAATGTCAAACTTCTAGCCACTTAACTTTTAGTCTGCGGCGAAGCCGCTGAATGCTCATAGGGGGATTCTTCTTATGAAGCATGTCATGACAATTAGAACAGACCAAAGCTATATCATCAAGCGTTGTCCTCGAAGCTCTCTTCCTACCACCAATGGGATTGATATGGTGAGCTATAATATGACCCTTTCCGATACCACCATAACCCTTTTCAAAGCTAAAATTGCAGACTTCACACCTCCCGTTGGAATTGGCTTTCTTGGCCTCGATTAACGCACGATTTCTTTTCCGAAAAGTGGTCTCAGCCTTGAGCTTCTCCCCTTCAAGCGCTTCCTGTTTCGCGACAGATTTCTTAGTGCTATCAATAACTTTTTCTAGTTTTCGTAATCTCTCTTCTCGCAATGGCAGAACAGTCATAGGTTCTGAACCAAGAAGAATGTTTATAGGCTGGAATCCAAGCTCCCATTTCACTGGCACCTGATGAGCCCACGGGTTACCATCCGGGTCAAGCATACGATCTTCATAGTCAAATTTATACCGGCGTTTTACAATTCCCCTACCGACAATCTTCGTCCCTTGCTTGACATAGATTACATCGCCCTTTTTCATCTCGTAAGCTACCCTACGAAGACTGGCGTTTTGAGTTGGTTTCAGCTGTGCCCACAGATGTTTTGGTTCCCGCTGAGGATATTTCGAGAGATCGACTTCAGCAAGAGGAGTATAATAAATTGCTGCCACTCCTAGCTTGAAACATTGAGGCCACATTTCAGGCCCTCTGTCCCCACATCTAAACGACATGCGCCATATCGACATCGAGTCCTCCTCTAGCTACGTTACATAGATAGTGGAGTCCTATCTACTTACAGGAACCCTGTGCGTGATAAGATGCACCACAGGTAGCCAAGCTATACTTCCACAATTATGCATTTTATCAACTGCTTGTCACGCCTTTAATCCGTTGAAACATGTCATCGGCATATATTTGAGAGTAGATCAAGAAAATATTTCGCACTTCGTTACTGTGAATTTCCTCGGGAGTCGCATTTATAGTATATGAAGACGGATGAACATACTTGGAAAATAGCTTATACAAAGCCTCGTAATCTTCGGAGAGGCCAACTTCTCTTGCTTTATCCTTAATAAACTCAGATTTCTGTGGAGCCCGATTATGTTTCTTGGCAATTTCTTCTATCCTTGCTATCTCTTTCTCTAATGTCTGCACTGCTTCCCTAGAAGAGTCTTCACCCAATGTCAATAATCCTTGAAGAATCTGTTTTTTGTCTACTACGAATTCACTCCCAAATCGTTTCAAATTCTCCTCACTCATCAGTACATATCGAGTAATTATGTTTAATTCAAAAAGGCTTCTTGTCAAAAATCCAAGCAGTTCCGTAGGTTCACTCAGAGAACATCTTAAGCAATGCAAATAAAGTCTAGCCTTACCCAACAGATTAAATAACACCAGATCTCTTTCTGTCCTATTCAAATTCAAATTTATACGTATAAATTCAAGGTGTTTATCGAAAAGAGATATATTTAGACTAATACAGCTTTCCACCTCTGAAAGATCCCCGGATTTCACTATATCTCGTATCCTTTTTTCTTGATTCATGATTTCACCCCATCTAAGCAATTTCTTTCAACGTTATTCACACATACAAAAATGTTGGTAACATTCTATATCAGTAGAGTTCCTCAATAAATGCAGCTTTGCCAAACTGAAGCAAGTCTGCAAGAACCAAACATACACAACCAATAGATTATAATATACCCCTACCCTCCCCCCAGCAGACACTTCCTGATCCTGATGTGGGGGCTGCCGTTGGAGACGGGCAGAGGCATCTGGCCTCCCTTGCCGCAGCCACCGCCCTGGTTCATGTCCAGGTCGTTGCCGATGGCGTCTATGTTCTCCAGCGTGGTGAACAGATTGCCGCTGAGCTGCACCGGACGCAGCATCTCAGCGACCTTGCCGTTGCGTATCATATACGCCTCGCCGGCGGAGAAGGTGAACATCTCCATGCTGGTCATGCCGCCGTACCAGTTCTTGCAGTAGACGCCCTCTTTGATATCGGAGATAAGCTCCTCGAACGAGGCCTTGCCCGGCTCAATGAAGGTGTTGGTCATGCGCACAATAGGCATGAAGGTGTAGTTGAGCGCCCTGGCATTGCCCGAGACGGGCTCGCCCATCTTCGCCGCCGTCTCCCTGGAATGCAGCCGACCTACCAGCACGCCCTCTTTGATGAGATACGTCCTGGTCGCTCTCACGCCCTCGTCGTCGTACTTGTAGCTGCCGCGCAGCCCCGGCACAGCCGCGCCATCTACGATATTCAGGTGCTTGCCGCCGAACTTGCGACCCAGCACCATTATCTCGCGCAGACGTTCGTTCTCGTAAACATGGTCCGCCTCCGAGAGATGCCCGAAGGCTTCATGGGCGAACACCCCCGCCAGTATCTGGTCGCAGATAACCGTGTACTCACCACCCTTGAGCTGCGGAGCCTTGAGCAGCTCCACAGCGCGCCGCGCCATCTGCTCAATGTCTTTATTAAGGTTCTCCATAAAGCCGTAATCGCCGCTGCTGCCCAGGCTCAGCCCTGACTGCTGCACATTAGAGCCGTCGCGCGCCACAGCATTGAACCGAGCCGTGAGGTCCACCTTGGTCTGCTCTATATAACTCCCCTCGGAGTTGGAGAAAATCACCTTCTTGCGTCCGTCGCCGTAGCCGATGGACGAGGTCTGGATATTAGGCACGCTCCAGATGACCTCGTTGTACTTATCGAGTAGCTTTTTCTTTTGGGCCAGCGGTATTAAAGCGGGGTCTTTCTTGACCTGGGGCGGCACTATGTCCACCACCGGTTCGACAGAGGCGAGCTTGCTCTCCTCCCTGCCTACCAGCCGGGCCTGCTTCTCCGCAATCGCCACTTTCTCCCTCAGGCCGGAGATGTTATTAAACGAGATAAAGCCCCAGCCCCCTTTGACCAGCGCACGCACGTTGCCCCCCACGCTGGTGGTCCTGCCGATGTCCTCCAGCTCGCGCCCGCGGTACTGGATGCGGGTGGCATCCCCTTCCTCGATACGAACTTCGATGTAATCAGCTTTGTGCCCTTTTAATGCTTTCTCAATTTCATCACGCATATCTTTCACCTAATAATTGAATTTCTCTTTAGCAACCCCCTGTCCCCCACTCTTGGGGGGAATTTAGGAAATTGGGGGACACCCTTCGACGGGCTCAGGACAGGCCCCCAAACCCCCAGTCCTTCCGAGGAAGGAGGGCTCTGCCCCTCTGCACTCCCCAATGATTGAACCCAATTATAAGTCGCCTAAGAGGAAAAATCTAGCGGAATCAGCCGCGTGCAGGGAATAAAAAAGGGGCGTTCGAGAGAACGCCCCGTCGTGAAATCCGATATTAAATCGCTCAAACTAGAGAATAGCGGCTAGTCCCTCTGCCTTCCGCGTCTGCGCTGGTAAAGATACTCCACAGCCAGCACCAGCACCAGGAACAGAGCGCCGACCGATATGTAAATAGGTGTGTCCAATAATGCACCAGACATTCGCTTCTCCTCCTTCTATTCTGCCTCGAATCTGGAGAACAGCAATCCTACTTGGGTACTTCATTTCAGGAGTACTTTAGTACCTGCCTGCGGCTGTGAGGGCGATTACAGGATGAGGAGCGGAGCAGATATAGTAAGGGCGTCCTTCCAAGAAGGACGCCCTTACCCTGGATTAGACATGTGACTATTGCATCTATGTTAAGACGCTCGAAAAAATATGAAAGATGACCTGCGATAAATCCTTCATGCGGCTACGGGAACCTTCTCAGTCTCTTTCTGTATTGCCAGGGGAGCTAACCTCATCACCGGCACTTCCGCTGGCGGTATGCATTCCCCGCCCTTATCGTGGAAGGGTATCGGCTCCCAGTTCCGGCAATTCTCACAAATCTCTACGTTCATCATACACACATCTGGCTTCTTCATCTCCTTCTCCTTTCTCGTCGGCTACAACATTTGGTATCGACCTCCTTTCAATATTTAAGGACGTTTTGCCGGCCTAAAACGTTCCACATCGCCTATACTAGCCCGTACCTTATCAAAAAGTCATAAATTTATCACGCCATCAATACGGGCTTTCTTTCCCCTGCTTTCTCCTTTTCCTCACACCGGGCGCAGGTGGATTCCACAGGCTCCATGCCCGGGCAGCACAGGCAGACTCTGCTAAGGCGTGCTCTCTTAATCCTGGAACAGGTATCTCGCTTCGGGCAGGACTCAGGATTCATATCCAACCTCTCTCTCCTCAAGCCAGTCACCAAATATGGGCGACCCGCCGCATCCCCACATCCTCATACCTCCTTATACCCCCTGTCGATGAGAGGTGGCAATCCCACTTATGTACCTTTTTGCAGGGTACTTACGTCCTTCTTTTGCGAGGCTGACCTAGCTTTAAACATAACGGGGGGAGCAGGGGAACTCCTCGTCGAACATTTCTCTCCCTCCCCAGCGCGCCGCCTCCTGTCCTGCCCTGCTCCCCTCAGAATCAGTATAGGGCAGGCCGACGCCAGCTTAACAACACCCTTTCGAGTAATTCTGCCGAAGCTGGTATGATAACCATGATATAGGCCGAATTTCCCCACGACCGGCCTGAAAGGATTACCCCCAACAGGTAACCCCCGGTCCACGCCGTTGACCGTTAACTGCCTGGGGACTACAATAAATGTAGGGAAGACAGACTTACCAATGCCTGCGAAAAAAGGTTCAAGCCCGGGAGAAAAAAGGAAAGGGGCTTCGCATCTCCAGAAGTGTCCTGCTTGCGGAGAGATCACACTTTTCTGGGACAAATGCACCAACCAGGGCGTGTGCGTCAATTCCAAGTGCAAGCTTTCAGGACGCTAGGGAGTGCAGAGGGGCAGACCCCTTTGCCAGGGGTCAAGGGGTGTCCCCTGTTTTTTAAAGTCCCCCAAGACTGGGGGATTTAGGGGGTTCATAAAAAGCCTCTATGAGAGAAGGAACTATGACTACTGACTATGTTCATCAGGAGTTAGGCGAAGAGGTCCAGGCTCGGGCCGGGTATTACGCTGTTACCGATGAGCTCAGGCTCAAGCTCGACGGGAGGGAGGTACTCTGCATAATCGGGATATGCATCATTGACGGTTCGTGTTGCGGCAACCGCAGCTTCAGGTACGCTCTAGTGCCGGGCTACCTTGTGACCTGGAAAGGTAAGAAGGACAAGCTGGGCCGAACGGTATCCGAGGTAGAGCCCATCACAGACGAGGCCACCAAGAAGCGTGTCGAGGCCACCCTCAAAGATACCCAGATCGTTTTTAAGCCTAACATCGAGTTCTGGTAAACCGTATCCCATCAGTCCTCTTGCTCCCGGCCATCCGATTCCAGATAATGCCCGCACTTCAAAGCGAGCGCTTCGCTGAGGTTATGCATAAGCTGTTCCGGGTCTGCGGGGCAGGGGTTGCCGAACCGCAGCTCCAGTTGGCTATACCCGTGATAGAGTATGCAAACTGCCTGGCGCAGACACCGCTCGCAGCTTTTGACCGCTGTTTTCTCCGGCCCCATCCGTCCTCCTCCTGTCTTCCATTAACATTATCACCCCGATACAGGAGGCTGACAATCGCAATCTATTCCTACTTTCGCCTGACTTTCGTTTCGCTGCCTTGAAGCTACGTCAGTACCAGTACCAACGGTAGAGAGACCAGGGCGCTTGAGGCAGAGAGGCTAGTGAGGTATCACAATTAAAAGATTTGAGTATACCTTTTTAATCATGTCTCACCCTCACCTAACCTCTCCCGTCAAGGGAGCTTTGCCCGATGATTAGTTAAATAGAGGTAATTGCTGGGCAGATGCCATTTCTGCCCGACAATTCCAGAAGGTAGGCTCAAGCCCTAATTCACTAAGAGATTGTATCAGGACGCAAATATTATGGCAAAGGATTTTACAAAGAACTTCGTTGACCTGAGCGGTAGGGGTCTTTGCTCTAACCGAAGCCCCAAACTTGCGCTTAATCATGCTCAGCGTAGTCTCAACATTAGACCTCTGATGGTAATGCACCATAAAAGTGTTGCGATTAAAGCTGTAGAAGTGCCACATGCGATTCCACAGACTGTCAAACCCGTCTTGCTTGCTCCCAACCCCATTCGTTCTATTCTTAAAAGGGATATAGGCGATTCCGCCGACAGCTTCGACTGCATGAAGATTCTTACGGCTAGAGTATGCCTTGTCAGCCGATACTTCATTGATACTGAATGTCTTAGCGGTTGCATTAACCAGTTCGGGAAGTTGGGGAGCATCAGCAGACTCGAACGCTGTAGCCTCAACGCTAGTCACGACATGGGTTTTAACACCGCACATCAAATGGGCTTTAATCCACTTCGCCTCACTTCGTTCCTTGCCCCACTTATGGTCGAACCAGCGATTGTAGGTGGTAGTAGCGAAGCCAGAGGAATCAACAGCAAAATCAGTCTCGATTGTCTTAAGTGGACTTGCACTTTCCTCAATGAGAGATTTGAGCAAGGGAGTGAGAGTGGGATTCCCCAAATAATCAAAGATGCTGTTGTAAGATGGTGCTTTAGCCATGAAACCTTTGGTCTCCAATTCCCGCAAATCTGTCATTACCCGCCGTCCAGATACAGTAGAATAGACCTTCCAAGTAACTGCCATGACAATATCAGACAGGGGGTGATTGCGTCTCCCAGCACCCTCTTGTTCTGGCTGAACTATGCCCTTGCACAATTCGCTCAAAAGTTCAAGAAATCGTTCCTGCTCGTGAGTCTGCGCTTCGTTGTAAGCAGCCCACTCTTGGGTGTATGTGATTCTCATCGTCTTGGTTTCTGTAACTGTCCCATCGGGCTTGGTCTCCCTCTGGACGATGAACTCTACTGCATAGATGTGCTGGCACTTCTTATGTTCTGCCTCAAAGTATCCGCAGGTACAGAACGGTTCTCCGTGGTCAAGGCTCACAACGTACGTCCCTTGCCCACTTTGACTTGGTACTTGCCATCCCAACTTGTTCTTTCTGACTGTGTTGCTGTTCGCTATTGCCAGTCCTCTTTCTTGCCATATTCCCATCGTAGTACCTCCCTATTTGTATCTACTTATAGTATATACCAAAAGGTATTGACTTGTCAAGGGGTTTGGTATATAATCTTAGTAAATACTAATGGTAGTGATGTATGGTCAATACTGAATCACCTATTGGGAAAGTCCTACTCCCAGGCTATCGTTGCCGATGTGGGCATGAATGGCTTGCCAGAGACAAAGGCAATGAGCCTAGAGTCTGCCCAAAATGCAAAAGCCCGAATTGGGACAGACCAAAGAAGTTACTTAGCAAGAAGGCTTGATAATCGCCCTGCCAGCGTAGGCCGAAAGGTACTACAAGGGAGACTGAGCGAGTGTCACAACGACAACGCCCAGTACGTAGAGAAGTATCACTATCCCGATAACTTCTGCTACAAACTTCATGGTAGGCTACCTCCTTTCTTCAAGAATTGGCTTTCTACGAGATTGGAACGCAGCCTACGCTGGCAGACTCTACCTAGTACAATAGGTTCTTCCCATCCGTGTTATAATGCTTATGTAGAAGGTGTGCCGAGGGTGGGACTTCGACCCACAACGTCCCACTTAACAGGTGGTTGCTCTGTGATTAAGCTACCTCGGCACAATCATCAGCTAGCGACTCGTTCAACGTTTGCCGACGACAACGAGTCGCTAGCCTTTTCTCCTTATTTCGCCTCCTCTTTCTCGATAGCAAAATATACCCCTGGGGCTACCCTTGACCATTTCTTTGACCAGGAGAGTATGTTGCCAGCGCTAATAGCCATCTTTTTTGCTGGTCTATTGTCGCCTTGGGCTATTAGTTGTTGCATAATTTCCTTAACGGTAACTTTACCATCGCCCTTCGCCTTTAGGTCTTCCGCGATAGCCAGCACTTTCTCAGACCTATCTAATGGCTTCTTTTGGGGACGAGCGGCAGAAGTGCTAGGGGTTGGGGTTCCTAATTGTTTGGCTGATTCCTCAGGACTCCACCATCCTATAACCCAATCGGACTCTCCAATGTATGCACCTTCCATCGTGTCAACTACATTAAGGGCTTGCTGGCACTCAGACCAAGCTAAAGAGAGAAGAATCTTTGCTTTTCGTGCGAGGATCAATAATGCGTCCCTAGGTTCATCATTAGCGATTGCTCTCATGAAATCTTTAACTGATTGCTCTAGTTCCTTTTCCATGTTTTCCTCCTTTGTCGATAGCCCACAGCCTCGTGATAGAGTTATACTAACATATTTGAATCTAAATGTCAATAGTCTATGTTTGGAGCATAAAGATGAACAATGATAGATTGTCAACAAGGTATATGACGATTGGGGAAGCAGCTTTATATTTGGATGTAAACAGGATAACGATACGAAGATGGCTAAAGAGCGGGAATCTGAAAGGTGAGAGAATAGGTCATTTTACGCTGATTCTTAAGACTGATATTTATTCAATTGCTAGTCAACAAGGAATTGTCGGGCAGCCCGTTCAATTATCGGACAAGCCTATATTGTCGGGCAAAGCCCGTCAAGGGAGAGGGAAATGGCTAGGCGCCCGCCAAGCCGATCTTTAGAACGTACTAGCCTTTGGTGGCGGTGGTGAGGTTGATGTCCTTAGCCTGGGGGTTTAAAAGTGAGAACTTGCGTCACGCCGATGTCCCGGAATAGTGGCGCAAGCCAGCCCGCCAGAATAATCGCGAGAGCATGAGAAGAGCTACGGCCAGCGCTACCGCTATTACCAGGGTTACCCAAGTAAGGCGGCCGGTCAGCGCTTCGGCGGGTACGGTGGTGGCGAAGGCAACCGGTATGATAAAGGTAAGACCGTAACGCAGCCATCCCGGATACAGACTTATCGGCCAGCGTCCGGCCTCGTACATGCTCTGAAACACTGTCAGAATGTTTTCCACCCGCACGAACCAGAACGAAAGCGTGGCCAGGATCAGCCAGAAGCTGTAGATGATGACCCCGCCCGCAAGCAGCATCAGAACGAACACAGCCGCCTCCCATCCCCCCACCCTCTCACCCAGCCGGACCAGCGCAGCCGCCAGCACGCCGAAACCCAGCATAATATCTATCAGCTTCCAGATTTCCACGCGCTGTATGCTGATGATGAGCTGCGCATCCTCCGGCTTGGTCAGCGTAAAATCCAGCGTACCGTGGCGCACCGAATCAATGAGCTCTTCCATACCGGGCTGAATTATGAGGCCGATCATTCCGCCGACCAGAAAATAGACGCCCACAAGCGCCAGCACTTCGTCAGGCCGCCAGCCGCCCAGAGTGTCGGTGTAGGAAAAAATCACAGCCAGTCCCGCCAGCGAGATGCCCAGGCTGAGCAGCGACTGGAACAGCTGTATGAAGAAGTTGGCTCTGTAGGCCAGCTCGCCCCTCACGCTGACCCGGAAAAACGCCCCGAACAATCGAAGGTAGCTCATGCGCCCACCGCCGAGTACACCCTCAGGCCCGCACGCCATACCACCCGAACCAGCACGATGCTTACGATTAACCACGCCACCTGCGCTCCCAAGCCCTCCAACGCTTCAACAGGCGTGAGCTGGCCCAGCAGGACCTCCACCGGAAAGCTGATCAACCAGCGGAAGGGCAGAATCGCAGCCACAATCTGCACCGGATGGGGCAGAAGTGCCAGCGGGGCGATCTGCCCGGAGAGAAACAGCATCAGCACAAAGTAGGTCTGATTGATGGCGCTGACGCGTGTCGTCCAGAACGCCGCCTGGGCCAGGGTCCATTCCAGGAGGAACCGGACCAGAAAGGCGAGCAGCAACGACGGGATGAATACTCCGATGGCCCACAGCGGGGGAGAAATGGAGGCATGGAAGGCCACAGCCAGTCCGACTGCGATGACTATCATGATAGGCAGTGTTATCAGTTTCGAGGACACATTGTCGGCAATGTCCGAATGAATGGGGTGCACGGGCTTCAACAGCGCGAAGGAAAGGATTCCCTCCCGGACGCGGTACTCGAACTCGTACATTATCCAGGTATAGGTGACCTGGTTGACCAGCATCAGCACGATGAAATAAGCGGCGAACTCCTTGGTGGTGTAGCCGCCGACGCTTCCGCCGCTGCTGTTCGATACTACCGACCATACGATGAGATAGACCAGCGGCTCCAGCACCTGCCCGATCATCCAGATGAACAGCGAGGCGCGGTACTGGAACATCGTCGCCATGGTGGTTTTGAACTGCTGTACGTAGAGCTCCGCCAGGGCTTTCATGGACTCTCCTGAGCAAAGACCCGCTCGATCACTTCCTCGATGGGAGGGTCTTCCACCAGCAAGTCGATCACCGGCAGGTCCGCCAGCAGCCGCTCGGTGACGCGGGCCGTTTCGGCTTTGGGCACTCGAAGGGTGAAGCGGCCGTCGGCACAAGATACGACTTCGCCGTAGGAGTTCAGATCGGCCTGGCAGTCCCCTAGCTGCACCACGATGGTCTTGTGCGCGGTGAATTTCTGCACCAGAACCGAGAGATCGCCATCGAAAAGGAGCTTCCCGTGATGGATGACCACGACGCGCTTGCACAGCGCCTCCACGTCAGCCATGTAGTGGCTGGTCAGCAGGACGGTCGCCCCGAAGCGGCGGTTGTACTCCGTGATAAAGCCGCGTATGCGCCGTTGCATCGTCACGTCAAGGCCGATGGTCGGCTCGTCCAGAAACACCACACTGGGGCGGTGCAGCAGGGCTGCCGCAATCTCGCACTTCATCCGTTCGCCGAGCGAGAGGTTGCGCACCGGCTTGTGCAGAAGCGGCCCCAGCTCCAGAAGCTCGGTCAACTCGTCAAGCATGCGGCGGTAGTCCTCGGGCGGGATGCGATAGATGGCGCGGTTCAACTCGAACGAGTGCAGAGCGGGGATATCCCAGACCAGCTGGTTGCGCTGCCCCATCACCAGAGTAATCTGCCGCAGGAACGACTTCTCACGCTTCCAGGGAACGTAGCCAAGCACGGTCACCTCGCCCGACGTGGGATGCAGCAGACCCGAAAGCATCTTGAGCGTGGTCGTCTTGCCCGCGCCGTTGGGGCCCAGAAAGCCCACTATCTCGCCGGGAGCCAGGTCGAACGAAATGCCATCCACGGCAGCGACTTCCACCTTGCGGCGGCGCACCAGGCTTCCCAGCGCAGCCATCGTGCCAGTTTCCTGCTCGCTGACGATGTAGACCTTGCGCAAATTCTGGACCTGAATTGCGGGAGATTTCATAGTGGTCATAGTAACAACTGTCTTCGCGAATACGAGCGGCCTGACCCGCCAGAGGCGGGCTATTTGAACCTGTTCTCTGAGCGTCTGGATTATAGGTTCAGAGGGAAAAGGTGTCAAGCAAAACTATCCTCTCGCCCCTGGAAGAAAGGTTGGAGCGGATGCTCCGACCTACCCGTATGAGATTCTTCCCCTTCACTCCGTTCAGGGTCAGAATGACATTGAGCCCTCAGCCTTCTATTTTCAAAGCAATGACATAAAAAAGGCGGCTCGCCTAAGGCGAGTCAGTTGGCGTCGGCGCGTCGGCACTGTTACTGTAGCCACGGCTTTCCCAGTATCCGCGGAAATTTTCGTTGTCTGATACCTCAATGCGCGTGACCCACTTCGCCCACTTGTAGCCGAGTTTTCCTTGCGCCACCACCTGGAAAGGAAACCCTCTATCCGCGGGCAAAGTGATATCGTTTAGCTTCAGCGCAATAATAATATCATTCTCCATGATATAGCTCAGGTCAAGCGAGGTATAGCCGGAGGGATCATCGGCAGTGTAAAAAATCAGTATTGTAGCTTCGGGTTTGACTCCGGCGTCATCCAGAATCGAGGCTAATGTAGGCCCTGTCCATTTAGCGATGAACTTCCACCCTTCCACACAAGGCAGCGTTGCCAGCTCGGATATCTGTGGATACGCCTGTAAGTCGCTGTAGGTCAAAGTGAGAGGCTTGTTCACCAAACCGTCAACGGTCAATGTATAGGTGTCTTTGTTTATGACCTGGGTTCCTGCCAGAGCGTTGTTTGGCTGCGCACTTATGGGGGTAAGCTTCTGTCCCAAATATTCCGTGGCTTCGGTTTCTCCCGGCGGCGGTGTGAAAGTTTGGCGACAAGCGGCTAGCGTCAGAACAAGCATCGTAACAATAAGTATTAGTGATGTCAGCCGCGGAACGTTCCTTCTATTCATTTTTGCCTCCCTACGCAAAATATTCCATGTAGACAACTCCGCCCACAACACAAACTCCGATAGCGATAAGCAGGCCGTCGAACAGCCAGGCTTTTCGCCCGCGCCGAGACCGCAAATTTAATCTTACATTTAAAAGCACGTGCATGGTAAAGAACACAGCCGCAGGGACTTGAATCGCATGGTGAATGGAATCCGCCGCACCGCGATCAATCAGGTGCAACGAAGCCTTGTAAATTATTTCGGTATGGGTAATGCCCCACCCGGAAATTAATAAAACAATAATCGTAATCAGCATAAGCCAGGCGCTGGCTCGAGCTATCCGCCTCAAATATACGCCGGTCTTCCGCGCATCCGGAACAACGCTCCGCGTCTCCTGACTCATGTCTGTTACTACCGCCTTAGTTCGCTGCCCGATACCCCATATTCAGATGCAGCCCTGTGACCGACTAAAACCAGTTTAGCTGTTCGTCAGCGGGGGGCCTGATTCCAATAATAACGCCTTGGGATAAACAAGTCATAAAATGGAGGTTAAAAAAGTCAAAAAGTCATGACATTTTCAGGGGGTCGAAGGGCTATGCCCGAAAGTGGCTAAATGTTGATTGGGGGGCTAAGGGGGGGTTGAGTAATATTCCTAGTTTCGGCTGCCCACGGTCTGCAGCAGTTTCTTTTCGGCAGCCTCTCCAAGCTCAAACCGTACCGCAGGAGGTCGCCTCACCGGAGCCCTCTGAAGGCGTGCCTGGTTCTCCAGCTTGCTGACGAGGTTCTCCGCAGCAGCCTCCCAGGTGAAATAAGCGGCAGTGCGCCGGGCCTCGCTTCTAATCCTGACGCCCTCATCGGGGCACTCCCTGAGGTACATGAGATAGCCCTCGATCTCCCTGGGGTCGGAGGTCTCCAGGACGAAGGCGTTGTGGTACGGGATGGCGTAGTCCTCACCGGTGCTGCCGGTGAAGGCAATGCCTCCGGCGGCCATGGTCTCCAGTCCGACTATGCCGAAGGGCTCGTGGCCGCTGTTCGCCAGTACTGCATCAGAAGCCCGGTAGATGATGCGCAGGAAGTCCTGCGGCAGGTGGAACTTGATGTCGATGACGTCAGCCTGGCAGCTATTCTGCAGGGCACAGAAATAGGACTCCAGGCCCGCCTCTGGCGGGTCGCTGGTCCTGGCCTCGCACACAGTGAGGCCCAATGCCCTGGCCCTGCCCAGCACCTCCAGCCCGTGGGGCTCGAGTCCGCCTCTGGCCAGGAGCACTGTCCTCAAGCCTCTCTGCTTCAACCTGGCGACAGACTCCACGGCCATATGCCAGCGCTTGTCGGGGTCCCAGCGGGCCACCTTGGCCAGCACCGTGCCCCCATCAATGGATAGACACTGTCTCAGACGCTGGACCTTCTCGCTTTCCACAGGCTCCAGCAGCCTCCTGGGGATACCATTGGGGATGACCAGTGGGTTCAAGCCCATGCCCCACATGAGGTGCTTCATGTAGCGGCTGACTGTAGTGAGTCGTGTGGTAAAGTTGAGCCGCCCCCAGTCGATGCGGTTGAAAGACATAGTGTTGTTGGCATTCCAGAATAATATCGCTTTGTCCCTCAGGCCCCGCTGATGGAGTAGGTCACTGATACGGCACATCGCCTCAGTAGTATGCCACTCCTCGCCCAGGATAGCCACCAGCTTGCCCCGGGATATGGCCGGCGCTGCGACATGTTCCACCACGTAGTCCGGCAGGGACCGGTTGAAGTCGTTGAGCTTGTCCTCCTCGCCATCGTAGACGCCCCTGGGGTGGTACTGGCTTATCCACTGGCACCAGCGGTGCAGGACCAGCTTTCCATCTTGAGATACTTCCTCGCCGGGTAGTTTAGGATCGCCTATGAAAAAGACATGGACTGGGAAGCCCATGTCTGCCAGTGTCTCGGATAAATTCGCTACCCTGACCCCCAGCCCGCCGGCCAGGGAGTAGGGGTCCCGGCCTTCGAACGAGACTATTACGAACACAGTATTCTCAGTCGTAATAGCTCGCGTTTTCATTTCGATTCTCCTTCCGGGAAGTTAGAAGTGGGCTATCGCCATGGCGAGACAGCCAATGACATAAGCTACCCCGATGGCGAAGAGTCCCGTGCCTATGGTTCTCACTCGACGGCCGAGTTTTACGTGCTGGTCGGGGTTCTCCAAAACCATGCCCTGGATGAAAATAAGCAGCCCCAGCATCATCACTGCGAGTCCCATGCCCGCATATGTAAGTACCAGAGTTGATTCTTTCACTAAAGCCTCTCTAGCTCGCAAGAAATCCTGTCGCTGTATTGGAACCTGCCGGCGCCCCTGCCATCTCCCCGGCGTCATTTCCGACCACTACCTTCACCTTTCGGCCTGAAGGAGCCACATAGTTATTATCCTGTTCACCCTGACCGTGCTCTTGCTCGCAGGTAGCACAGATCGATTCCATAGCCTCGGCGGCAGTGCAGCGCAGCAGGACCCTGATCAAGGGTGTCATTTTAACCCTGTGGCAGTTGTATAACTCAGGACAAGTTTCATGATTCATAGCAAGCTTCCTCAGCAAGACTTTTCAGCGCATATTCTGCTGCGATGAAGCGAGCATAACAATCCCATTTATGTACCTTATGAGGCGGTACTTTAGTCCCACTTTGGGGAGAGTGACGTTTCCCCCGAAAACAGTAGCACCGCCATTTAGAGTCCTCCGCTATAATAAAACGAAAGAGGAGGGCTCATCATGGTACGCAAGAGGTACACCGAGGAACAGATCATCGCCGTGCTCAGGGAGGCAGAGGCCGGAGCTAAAGTAACCGATCTCTGCCGTAAATATGGGATGAGCGATGCCACCTATTACAACTGGAAAGCCAGGTATGCCGGACTGACCGTCAGTGAACTGAAAAGGTTGAAAGCCTTAGAAGAGGAAAACCGGCGTCTCAAGCAAATCGTGGGCGAGCAAGCACTGGACATCAGAGCGCTCAAGGATCTGCTATCAAAAAACTTCTAAAGCCCGGGGCCAAACGCCTGGCAGTTTCCCATGCCAGGGAGAGTCTTGGGCTGAGCGAAAGGAAAGCCTGCCTGCTGGTCAATATTTCGGCTTCGGTATATCGCTATAGGCCGAAATCGGATAGTGATGTTGCCCTGCGTCAGCGTTTACGGGAGCTGGCAGGACAGAGAAAACGGTTTGGCAGTCCCCGGCTCCACATTTTGCTGAGAAGGGAGGGGCTGGTGATTAATCACAAGCGGACAGAGAGGATCTATCATGAAGAGGGATTGGCGCTGAGGAGAAAGAGGCGTAGGAAAGGTGCTGCCGGGTTGAGGGTAATCATGCCATCACCGCAGAGGCCAAACCAGCGCTGGTCCATGGATTTTGTTACTGACAGCATCGTCACCGGGCGGCGTTTTCGCGCCCTTGCCATCGTGGATGACTACTCCCGGGAATGTCCCGTCATCGAGGTGGACACTTCACTGGGTGGTGCCAGAGTGGTGAGTGTGCTGGAAAGGCTAGCTGAAACGAGGGGATTGCCTAACGTAATTACCACGGACAATGGGCCGGAATTCGCAGGGCGGGCACTCGATGAATGGGCATACTGTAAGGGCGTGAAGCTGAACTTCATCCGGCCGGGAAAGCCAATTGAGAATGCCTATGCCGAGAGCTTCATCGGCAGGCTCAGGGACGAGTGTTTGAACGAGAACTGGTTTATGAACCTGAAGCATGCCCGGGACATCATCGAAGACTGGAGGAGGGATTACAACGAGGTCAGGCCACACAGCTCATTGCACGGTAGGGCTCCCATGGAGTATGCTGAAACAGCGGCTGGGCTCTAATAGCCGGTGATACTAATACCGGGGGAAGGTCAACTGCTAAATGATTGGGGTTGCTATTGTGAGTGTAAAGCCGTTGATGCTAACCTATCTAACAAGACGTATGCTGCGGGAATAGAAATGACCCCATACCTAATATTCACCGTCTTTCCTCATTTTCTGTCACAGCTATTCTTAGTACGATTTGGTGGACGAATACATCCAAACATGACTGGAGAGATGGATGAAATCTGGAAAAGCAACCAAAAGAGTCTAACCAATAGTAAAATCGAGGTATTAAAATATAAACCTGGCTCATGGGAAAAAGGATTGGAAATTTCATTCAAAGCGACAATGTGGTTACAAACGAATGTAGAAGAAGCTCTCGCTAATATCTGGAAAATACGTGGTTCATAGCTAGCGCCAAGTAAAATCTGAAGCTCAGGGGTTGGTGCCCCCAAGGGAATTCGAATCCCTGTCTCTGCCTTGAAAGGGCAGTGTCCTAGGCCACTAGACTATGGGGGCGCAGATTCGCTGTGGTATCACTGTCAATCTATACTGCGGATTCAATCCGATAAGAAGTATAGCAGAAAGAACGCTATCTGGCTACAGTCTGTGAGTCAGGCCATGCTTTATGTCAAGCGCTAGGCCTGTCTCACATACCTGACGAACTCCCTGAAGGCAAGCCTCTTGCCATACATGAGGAGGAACACCCGGAATATCCTGGCAGTAACCCACATGGTCAGAACAATCGAGCCTATTAAGATGATGAGGCTCAGCGCGATCTCCCAGGCAGAGATGGCATGCAAAGCTAGTCTCATCATAGAGGCTACGGGGCTGGTCAGCGGGAAGAAGGTCAGGGCCTTCGATACGGCGCCCTCGGGGTAGCCGATTATAAAGTAGCCGAACCAGAGCGGGCATATCGCAGGAAGCGTAAATATAGTCGTCCAGCCTTGCCCTTCCCTGGCAGTAGCACCAATGGAGCCGACGCCAGCAGCTAAGGCAGCGAGCAGAAGAAAACCCAGAATGAAGTACAAGATGCCCCAGCCAACAAGGCTGGCCGGAACGGAGAGAGCGCTCAAGGCCGGTATGATACCATGCGCCACCTGGGCAAAGATTGCAAAAGTGATAAACCATACAGCGCCCTGAACGAGTCCCCCAGCACCCAATCCCAGCACTTTCCCCACCAGCAATTGCCCTGAGGATACAGAGGAGAGCAGTATCTCCATCACCCTGTTCTCTTTCTCCTCAGTGACACTCTGGAACAGGCGGGCGGATGAGACAATGATAGCAATTATGAACAATGTGCCGAAGACTAAGGGCACGACGGTGGTGCTGACTACATCCTGGTTCGGGGCTATCTCCCCGGTCTCATTCAATCGAACCGAGGTGAGCTGCAACGGCGTCTCGACCCGCTGCAATACCTGGGGGCTGACCTCTCCGGCAAGCAGGTTGGAGCGCAAGAAGTCAGTAATTTGCTCTGTGGTTTTACCAGAAGGAATTACCTCGTGGGACATCGTGTATCTCGCAATGACTCCGCTGGAAAGATAGTCGGCGGGTATCACGAAGTATTCCTTAACGTCCTGGGCCAGGAGGGCATCTTTGGCCGTTTGTTCATCGGTGTACAGGACAAACTGAACTCCAGGCTGACTTGTGAAGTTGCCGAACATCCCGGTATGGTCTACATAGCCGATTTTCTCCTCTTGCGGGGCACCGGGGTGGTACCAGTAATGCACCCCCTGGTAGATTCCAACTCCCAGAATCGCCAACACGGGCAAGGATAAGGTCAAGATGATAAAAGACGCGCTTCTCAGAGTCTTCCAGAACTCGTGCTTCAGGATAATGAAGGTCTTGTTCATCGAATGAAAATAGTAGCGCAAGGCTAAGTACCGAGATTCTTCGCTAAAGCTCAGAATGACACATAGTTAAATCCCCCTATATCCCCCTTTACAAAAGGGGGAGCGCCCTCCGTCAGTCTCAGGACAGGCTTATCGAACCCTGAACGGGACAGATATGACCGTTCACCCTTCGACAGGCTCAGGGCGAACGGGAAAAGGCTATTTTCAAGGTAATGACACATAGTTAAATCCCCCTATATCCCCTATCCCCCTTTACAAAAGGGGGAGCGTCCTCCGCCAGGCTCAGGACAGGCTTATCGAACCATGCACGGATGCTTCCCCAATCACTATGCTTCCCTGACATACCTGACGACCTCCCTGAGAGCAGGTCTCTTGCCATACATGAGGAGGAACACCCGGAACATCTTGGCCGCAAGCCACATGATGAACACGGCGGAACCGGCCAGGAGAATAAGGCTCAACGCAATCTGCCACGCAGAGATAGCACCGGAAGCCAGCCTGATTATGGAGGTTAAGGGGCTGGTGAGGGGGAAGAAGGTGAGAGTCCTCGATACCGCGCCCTCGGGGTTGCTGACTATGAAGTAGCTAAGATAGTAAGGCACTATTGCGGGCAGGACGAAGATGGTAGACCAGCCCTGCCCTTCCCTGGCAGTAGCGCCGACAGAGCCAATGCCTGCGTACACAGCGGCAAAGAGAAGATAACCCGGAATAAAGTACAAGATGCCCCAGCCAATGATGCCGGCAGGAATAGAGAGGCCACTGAAAGCAGGAATGATGCCGGAGGCGACCCGAAAGAAGACCTCGACAGTGACAAGCCAGACACCCACCTGCAAAAGGCCGGCTAGGCCCAGCCCCAATACCTTCCCTACCAGCAACTGCCACGAGGATACGGATGAAAGCAGTATCTCCATCACCCTGTTCTCTTTCTCCTCGGTGACGCTCTGGAACAGGAAGCCCGAGGCGAAAAAGACGGATATCATGAACAACACAGCGAAGACTATGGGCACGACGTAGCTGCTGACTACATTCTGGTTCGGGGCTATCTCCCCCGATTCGTTCAAGCGAAACGAGGCCAGCAGCACCGGCGTCTCGACCCGCTGCAATACCTGGGGGCTGACCTTTTCAGCAAGCAGGTTGGAGACCAGGAAGTCGGTAATCTGCCCTGTGGTTTTCGTGGAAGGAGTTACCTCCCGGGACAGGGTATATCTTGTGATGGCGCCGGTGGAAAGATAGTCGGCGGGTATCACCAGGTATTCCTTTACGTCTTTGGCCAGGAGAGCGCCTTTGGCCGTTTGTTCATCGGTGTACAGGATGAACTGAACGCCGGGCTCGCTGGTGGGGTTACCGAACATCCCGGTATAGTCCACATAGCCGATCTTCTCCTGCTGCGGCACGCCGGGATGGTACCAGTGATGCACCCCTGAATAAATCCCAAGTCCTAAAATTGCCAGCAAAGGTAAGGATAAGGTCAAGATGATGAAAGACCTGTTCTTCACAGTCTGCCAGAACTCGTGCTTCAGGATAATGAAAGCCTTATTCATCGTCCCTCTTTCACTACCTGGATAAATATCTCATTAAGAGAAGGCGTCGACACCTCGAAGCGGTCAACTTTGACGCCTTTGTTTACCAAGGCGCTCAGTATCTCTTGAGGCGATACGCGTCCGTCCAAAAATATCTCCGTATACTTACCATGAGCCTTACTCCCGACCACCCCCGGGAGCCCATCCGGCAAGCTGTCGCATTCCAGAAATACGGAGTTATTCCGGTATCTCGACTTTATCTCGGCCAAGCTGCCGTAGAGCACAGCCTGACCTTTGTTTATCATCAGGATTCTGTCGCTAAGCTCCTCCACCTGGTTCATCATGTGTGTGCTCAATATCACCGATTTGCCCTGGCTTCTCAGCTCGAGGATGAGCTCCTTCAAGAGCTGGGTATTTACGGGGTCAAGGGCGGCGAAAGGTTCATCGAAGACCACCAGCTCGGGGTCGTGCAGAATGGTGGCAACAAACTGTATTAGCTGCCCCATGCCGTGGCTGAGCTCCTCGGTCTTTTTATCCTTGTGGGGCAGCATATTTACCCGCTTCAGAAGTTCCTCCGCTCTCTCTGTTGCCAGGCGTTTTTTCATGTTTTTCAGTGCCGCCAGATAGGACAGTGATTGGGAGACTGTGAGCTTCTTATAGAGTCCCCTCTCCTCAGGTAGATATCCTATGCGGTTCTTGACCTCTTCGTTTATAGGCTCACCCAATATTTTTATCTCGCCGGAGTCCGGCTTAATGATGTCCATGAGCATCCTGATAGTAGTTGTCTTGCCGGCGCCGTTGGGCCCGACCATGCCGAATATCTCGCTCTGCCCTATGGTAAAGGAGACATTATCTACTACCTTGATGTCCTTGAAGGACTTGTTTATCCCTGAGACCTCGACAACGTTCATGGCTTCGTTTGCCTTTCCGGCCCTGCTCACTCTTGCGACTAGCTCAGCCCTCTCCCTGGTTTGAGTAAGCCCCTCGTATCATAACACGTTCGGTAGAAGTTGCTCAACATTGACGTAGATAGAGCAGTCGAGTAAAATCAGACAGAAGGCACAGCCATTTGCCTTCTACAGAAGCAGGATGGGCGGTTAGCTCAGTGGAAGAGCACCTCACTTTTAATGAGGGTGTCGTGGGTTCGAGTCCCACACCGCTCACCAGGTTCAGCAAGCGCCTTCCGAACGATGTTACTCAACCCGCCAAAGCAAAGCCTTAGGCACTAACTGACGTCACTGATCGGAACATACTCAAATCTCGATTACCAGAAAGCCAATTCGAAACTCTGGTATTAGAAAAAGTCGCATTTTGCGCCAAAAAACACCCCAAGTTTTGATGACAGCCAGGGCCATGTTTTTTTGCTTAGTTGATAACATATGATAGAATTCCTGTAGGAGTAGGGTGAGGGGGTAAGGTGGTGAGACCCGCTAGTCTTCTGCGCAAGATTCGACTGCTGGCTAATTTGGCTCTCCTAATCTGCATCGGCGCAGCAATCGCCACAGCCAGAGCAGTTCGTAACTTTTTGGCGCGCCCGTTTCATATAGTTTCCCCTATACGGGCGGATACCGAGTTGCTAACGAGCACCTACGAGATTATGCGGCAACGCCTGAGAGAATCTCTACGCGAGATAGAACAGAAAAACATAGATTTGGAAGAGTCCAGAGAACGGCTGAGAAGGTCTAGAGATTTTTTGCAGACCACCATTGACAGCATTGACGACGAATTAATGGTCCTGGACAGCCAGTTGCGTATAACTCAGGCGAACAAGAGGCTGCGCCTGAGGTATAAGGACCAGGAGATTGTGGGACGCTATTGCTACGAGGTCAGTCACGGATTCGACCATCCCTGTCGCCCACCAAATTACGTATGTCCCCTGAACGAGGTCAAGCAGACAGGGACATCTGTCCGTGTTGTCCATGTGCTGAATACTAACCATGACGGCGCTGGCAGCGAAAAGTATTTAGAGGTGAGCGCATCGCCGATATACGATAGCAATGGCAAGATCAGCCAGATAGTAGAGCTGACTCGAGATATCACAGAGAGCACTGAGGCCGAAAAACGGATCCTTGAGGCCAACCGTCAGCTTGTTGCTCTGAACTCCATTGCTGGCACGGTGAGCGAATCACTGAGCCTTGGTGTCATCCTTAACAGCGCTCTGGATAAGACCCTGGAGTTGATAAACTGCGACGTAGGCGGCATATTGCTGCTCGATGAGAAATCGCAAACGCTTTCGTACGGAGTCCACCGCGGTCTATCAAAGAGGTTTGTGCAGGGTATCGCCGGCCTTGCCCCTGGTGAAGGCATCGCTGGGAAAGCTGCCCAAATGGGTCAGACTCTGGTGGTGAGTGACATTTCAAAAGACCACAGAGTCACTCGGCCTGTGGTCGCCGAAGAAAATCTAAAAGCGTTTGTCAGTCAGCCTTTGATGTCCAAAGGCCGAGTCGTTGGTGTGCTGAATGTAGCTAGTCGAAAACCTCGCTCTTTCTCACAGCAGGAGATTCAACTTTTGAGTGCGCTTGGCCATCAGTTGGGCACTGCTATTGAGAATGCCCGGTTGTACCAGGAACTCCAGAGCAAGGAGCAGATGCGGGCTGAACTTTTGAGGAAAATAATCTCCGCCCAGGAAGATGAGCGACGACGGGTGGCACGAGAGCTTCATGATGTAACGAGTCAAGCACTGGCGACTCTTGCCGTTCGCCTCGAAGCCCTTGCTGCTGTGCGAGGGACAAATGTCCAGGAGATGGCGAGCAAAATAGAGGAGACAAGAGCTTTGCTTGCTACAACCTCGGATGAAGTACGCAGATTGATCTATGCCCTCAGGCCCACTGTGCTTGACGACCTCGGCTTGCCCGCTGCGCTGCGGTCTTGTGCCGCTAACTCGTTGGGGACGGCAGGCATTGAGGTTCACGTGGAAATAGTAGGTGAGGAGAGAAGACTAACGCCCCAGCTGGAGATAGCCATATTCAGGATTGCTCAGGAGGCTATGACCAACGTTGTTCGCCACGCAAGAGCGGATAGCACATATATCAGTCTCGAGTTCAAGGAGAAGAGCGTCGCTCTTCAGATTGAAGATGATGGTATCGGCTTCGACCTATCCGAAGAGTCAAGCTCAACCGATGTCAGCAGACGCGGGGCGGGCCTGCTTGGTATGAAGGAGAGAGCTGAGCTTCTGGGAGGGACCTTGAGAATCATCACCAGACCTAGCCGCGGAACCAGGATAGAGGTAGAAATTCAGGTGAATTGGGAGAATGACCATGCCTAAGATCAAAGTACTCGTAGTAGACGACCATGCCATGTTCAGACAGGGAATTTGTGCTTTGCTCCGCTCTTACGAAGATTTCGAGGTAGTAGGGGAAGCAGAGCAGGGAAGAGAAGCCATTGAGAAAGTGCGCGAGTTTTCTCCCGAGGTAGTGCTCATGGATATTGCCATGCCCATCATGGGTGGACTTGAGGCTACGCGGCGCATACAGAAGGAGGCTCCCAACAGCAAAGTGCTGGTGCTTACCCAATACGATGACAGCGAATATGTGTTATCCCTGGTCAGGTCAGGAGCCAGAGGCTACATCTCTAAGACAGCTACAGCCTCGGAGTTGATTTCCGCCATCCGGGCTGTCAATGCGGGTGAGTTCTTCCTCTATCCCTCTGCTGCCAAGACCCTGGTTGAGGAATATCTGAGACGGGTTGGCGGGGAAAAGAATGGGTACGAACGGCTTACCAGCAGGGAGAGGGAAATACTCCAACTCGTTGCTGAGGGACAGACAAACCGCGAAATAGCGGACAGGCTGGTCATAGGTGTGAAAACAGTCCTCAGGCACAGGACAAACATCATGGAAAAACTGGGGTTCCATAACCGAACCGAGCTGATAAAGTATGCCATCAGCAAAGGGCTGATAGAGATACCGCGCAAAATAGAAACTGGCTGAGAAAACCTAAGAGGCAGGAGCAATAAAGGGCCGCCTCCCTGAGGGAGGCGGCCCTTCTTCATTCGTCATGGAACGCTTTATCTTCATAATTGGGGTGGTTTTCTCCAGAAATATGGGTGCTTGCTCCCATTTAGAAAGGCTATTGGCAGCATTATACTGCAAATAGAGGGGTTCTTTCCGAGAGTCTTGCGTCTTCTTAATCACGGAAACTACTACCTTTTGCGGTTATTGCTGCTTAACCGTTACCGAGGAAACTGAGAAAAATTCTCCGGGAAAAGGGGGTAAGGATGGCTCAAGGTCAAAAAGTTTATGAACTGACCCGGGATATGCTCGACCACAATTTCACTGCCCAAGTTGCGCCGGACCGAGAGAAGCTTCAAACCTGCATTCAGTGTGGAACCTGTACTGCTTCCTGTCCAGTTGCATACGCCATGGATTACACCCCACGCCAGCTATGGCGGCTGGTCCAGCTTGGATTGAAAGAAGAGGTACTGGGCAGCAACAGCTTCTGGCTCTGCACTGCTTGTTACGCCTGCACCTTGCGCTGCCTCCGGGGAATTGCATGCACTGAGACTATGTCTGCCTTGAAGCGGATGTCGGTGGCCGAGGGAATGGAGAAGCTTAGCTCCAGTGCACGCTTCTATGAGGCGTTCAGGGATACTGTGCGCCGTCATGGTCGCCTTCACGAAGTCGAGCTGATGACCACATATTTTGGCAGAGCCAAGAAACTCGGGGCAATAGGCTACAGCCGCCTGGGATTTACCTTATGGCGCAAAGGAAAGGTATCTCTGGATGCCGGAGCGAATATCAAACGCCTAGACCAGGTAGAGGCTATTTACCGTAAGGTTGAAGAGTTGGAGGCGAAGGTATGAAGTACTCATATATGCCTGGATGCAGTCTTCTTTCTACGGCGCGTGGTTATGATACATCTGCAAGAGCGGTGGTAAGAGAGCTAGGCTCTGAACTTATTGAACTGGAAGATTGGAATTGCTGTGGTGCCAATGCTCTGGAGTCAGTCAGCTACCTGCTCTCGGTGGCGATGCCAGCCCGCAATCTCGCCCTGGCAGAGGCGACAAATCGAGACCTGGTAACCAGTTGCAGCTCTTGCTTCCTCAACCTATTCAAGGTCAATCACCGCCTTAAAAGGGAACCCGAGCTGCGCAAGAAGCTGGATGAAATACTGGGAGCGGCGGGCTTGAAGTACCAGGGAAAAGCGCGGGTACGCCATCTCCTGGATGTGATTGCAAACGACATTGGAGTTGAGGCGGTAGCCAAGAGGGTGGACAGAAAGCTCTCCGGTCTAAAGGTAGTACCATACTATGGTTGTCAGACAGTCCGACCCTATGGTGAATACGATGGCCCTTATTTGCCTAATTCTATGGATAAACTAATTGAAGCAGTAGGGGCTGAGACCTATCCTTATCTATGGAAAACTATCTGTTGCGGCGGTGTCCTGATGACAACAGAGAAATCCATCGGAAGGAAGCTAGTGGCAGACCTTCTAGCCGCAGCTAAAGGCGCCGACTGCATTGTAACCGTCTGCCCCATGTGCCAAATGAACCTGGATGCTTACCAGGGTGAGGCCGCAGCAGAGCTTGGCACGAAAGTACGAATACCAGTACTATTTCTCACCCAATTGATGGGGCTTGCGTTTAATCTTCCGGAAAAGGACCTCCTGCTGGGTCAGAATATAGCTTCTGTCAGGGGCCTGCTTCGTCAACTCCAGCCAGTATAAGTTAGGGGGCAAGAAATGAATGAGAAGGAAGCCAAAGTAGGGGTTTATATCTGCCACTGCGGCATTAACATCAGCCACACAGTGGATGTGGAAGCGGTAAGTACTTATGCCGGCACCCTAAATAATGTGGCAGTAGCAAGAAATTATCAATTCATGTGCTCGGAGCCTGGTCAGGAGCTAATAAAAAAGGACATACGCGAGCTCGGGGTTAATCGCGTTGTAGTGGCCTCCTGCTCACCGAGAATGCACGAGCCCACCTTTAGAACAGTGCTCAAGGATGCCGGGCTCAACCCTTACTTCTTTGACATGGCCAACATACGCGAGCACTGCTCCTGGATTACCAATGACCGTGACAAAGGAACGGAGAAAGCCAAGAGGCTAGTACGAGGTTCTGTAGCCCGTGTCGTATGGCAGGAGCCTCTGGAAGCACGGGAGGTACCCGTAATACCTAAAGCCCTGATCATGGGAGGAGGCATTGCGGGCATTCAGGCAGCTCTCAATATAGCTGAGGCTGGCTATCACGTCTATCTGGTGGAGCGGGATGCTTCCATAGGCGGACGCATGGCTCAACTTGACAAGACATTTCCAACTCTCGACTGCTCAGCATGTATTTTGACACCCAAAATGGTGACGGTAGGCCGTCATCCCAATATCAGCCTCCTCAGCTACAGTGAGGTCGTTGACGTCTCAGGGTATGTAGGTAATTTCAAGGTCAAAGTCAGAAAAAAGCCCAGATATGTTGACCTGACGAAGTGCACTGGTTGCAATGAATGCACCAAGGTCTGTCCAGTGGAAGTTCCCAGCGAATTTGACATGGGGCTGGGCAAGAGAAAAGCCATCTACAGACCCTTCGCTCAAGCAGTACCAAGCGCATTTGTCATCGACAAGAGAAAATCACCTTGCAAGATCACTTGCCCCGCTCACATAAAGGTTCAGGGATACATAGCTTTCATTGCTCAAGGCAAATTCACGGAAGCTCTAAACCTGATCAGGGAAGAAATCCCCTTCCCCTCAGTGTGCGGCAGAGTGTGCACACATCCCTGCGAGAAGGAATGTAAGCGCCAAGAAGTGGATGAGCCCATCGCCATAGCTGCTCTCAAGAGATTCGCGGCCGACCACTCCGCCGGGTATAAGCCGCTCGGCCCCGCTCCGAGGACGAAGAAGGAGAAAGTCGCAATTGTGGGAGCAGGGCCCGCCGGCTTGGCTGCCGCCTACGACCTGGTGAGGATGGGGTATGGGGTCACTGTTTTTGAGGCTATGCATGTGGCCGGTGGGATGTTAGCGTGGGGTATCCCCGAATATCGCCTTCCCAAGGATGTCCTCAACAAGGAAATCGACGCTATCCGAGTGCTTGGGGTAGATATCAGGCTCAACACACGTGTAGACAATGTAGAAAGCTTGTTGAAAAACGGCTATCAGGCCGCGTTCCTCGCTACCGGTGCTCCCAAAGGGGAAACGATGAAGATCCCCGGCGAAGAATGGCAGGGAGTCTACGACGCCATTGACTTTCTCCGGATGGCCAACCTGGGAGAAAAAGTGCAGTTGGGCGAGAAAGTAGCCGTTATCGGCGGCGGCAACTCTGCTGTTGATGCTGCCAGAGTAGCTCTAAGACAAGGCGCTAAGGAAGTACAGATATTCTACAGGAGAGAAAAGAAAGACATGCCGGCTTTGCCCGAAGAGATTGAAGCCGCAGAGGCAGAGGGAATCCGCGTTAACTGTCTCACCCTCCCCACGAAGATTCTTGCCAAAGGCAACAAGGTTGCCCGCATGGAGTGCGTCCGCACTCAACTGAAGGAGGTCGACGCAAGCGGACGCGGCACTCCTCAGCCTATCCCTGGCTCTACCTTCAGAGTGGATGTAGATACAGTCATCGAGGCTATAGGTCAGGTGCCGGATCCCCGGGTGCTTTCCATCGCTAAGGGTCTAGCTGAAGGCAAACGAAAAAATATCGCCGTTGATGCGGACACCCTTGCCACTGGAGTAGCCGGAGTCTTCGCGGGAGGCGACGTGGCTACTGGGGCGAGCACGGTAATTGAGGCCATCGCCGGCGGCAAGAGAGCAGCGGAATCTATTGACCGATACCTGCAAGGCGTTGACCTGAAGGAAGGGCGAGTTGTAGAGAAAACAAAAGCGCGCGATATCAAGATTTCTGTCCCAGCCGGGACGCAAAAGGCACCACGCGCAAGGATGCCCCAGCTTCCACCCAAACAAAGAAATAATAACTTCAAAGAGGTGGACCTGGGCTTTACCGAGGAGATGGCTATCGCCGAGGCCAAGCGCTGCCTCAGTTGCGCTGTCTGCTCAGAATGTCGGCAATGCGAAGCAGCCTGCCTTCCCAAGTGCATCCACCACGATATGAAAGAGGAGATGGTGGAGCTCGAAGTAGGTTCGATTATGGTTGCTACAGGTCATGATTTCTTCAACGCAGAACTACTGCCTCAATACAACTACGGGCGATTTCCCAACATTATCGAAAGCATGGAGTTTGAACGACTCTGTTCAGCCAGCGGGCCGACGGGAGGCAAGTTCGTTCTGGCCAATGGAAAGGTGCCAGAGTCAGTCGCCATCATCCACTGCGTGGGAAGCCGCGATTACCATACCAATAGCTACTGCTCCAGGTTGTGCTGTATGCATGCCATGAAGCAGGCTCACCTGGTAAAAGAAAGGACCGGCGCTGATGTCTATGAGCTATACATGGATATCCGCGCAGCCGGAAAGGGATATGAGGAGTTCTACGAGCGAGTACAGCGCGAAGGAGTGATGTTTATCAGGGGACGAGGCGCCGAGGTAGTTATGCAAGGAGATAAACTGGTGGTCAAGGCGGAGGAAACAGGGCTGGGACGCCCCATCACGCTTCCGGTTGACTTGGTTATCTTGAGCACAGGCATGACTGCGCGCACCGACAGCGATGTGATGTCCCGCATTCTCCACATCTCTCGAGACAAGCATGGTTTCTTCATGGAGTCCCATCCCAAGCTCAAACCTTCCCATTCGAGCAGCGAAGGCATTTTCTTGGCCGGAACCTGCCAAGCCCCGCGCGATATTCCGGATACAGTGGCGCATGCCGGTGCGGCTGCCGCTGAAGTCCTTTCACTTCTAGCACGAGGCAGAGTGACTATCGAGCCTGTGGTATCCGAGGTTGACAAAGAGCACTGCTCGGGCTGTCTGGTCTGCGTCGGTCTCTGTCCGTATCAGGCTATTAGTATGGTTAGCCTGAATGGTGACAAGGATAAGCGTCTGGCAGAGATCAACCAGGCACTTTGTAAAGGATGTGGTGCTTGTGCTGCAGCATGTCCCGCTGGAGCCATCATTCCCAGACACTTCACTGACAAGCAAATCCTCGCCGAACTCGAGGGCGTGCTAGCAAGATAAATTAGGAGGAACAAGATATGGCGGCAGATTTTGAGCCCAGGATTGTAGGATTCCTGTGTGAATGGTGTGCCTACACCGGAGCAGACCTTGCCGGGACATCGCGTCTCAAATATCCAACAAACGTGGATATTATAAGAGTGATGTGCAGTGGAAGGGTGGACCCCACGTTCGTACTCAAGGCTTTCGAGCTAGGGGCGGATGGTGTGCTCATCTGTGGCTGCCACCCGGGCGATTGCCACTATTCCGAGGGCAACTATAAGGCAGCCCGGCGCATGCCACTGCTTAAGGCAATGCTTGAGACTTTCGGCATTGAGCCTGAGCGGTTTCGTCTGGAGTGGGTCTCAGCCTCCGAGGGGGAGAAATTCGCCTCAATTGTAAGAGAGATGACGGCTCAGATCAAGGAACTGGGGCCTTTCCGCGCTGAAAACAATGTAGAGGCTCTACGACAAGAGAACGCTAAAGACAATAAGGTTACTGCTACTTCTAAATAGTCGAAGGGGGTTAGGCATGGCTAAACTGAAGTTGGCTCTCTACTGGGCAGCTAGCTGCGGCGGTTGTGACGTCGCTGTACTGGACATTAACGAGAAAATCCTCGACGTAGCCGCCCTCGCTGATATAGTTCTATGGCCTATCGCTCTTGATTTTAAATATCATCATGTCGAGGCCATGCCCGACGGGAGCATTGATGTCACTCTTTTCAACGGCGCGGTGCGTAACTCGGAACAGAAGGAGCTCGCTCTTCTGCTCCGTCGCAAGTCCAAGGTAATGGTCGCCTTTGGTTCCTGCGCCTACACCGGAGGCATCCCTTCCCTCGCTAACTTTCACAACGAGCAGGAGATCTTCCAGAGAGTCTACCTGGAGACCCCCTCCACCGATAATCCTCAGAAGACAGTGCCGCAGATAAAAACGAAGGTACCGGAAGGGGAGTTGGAGCTGCCATCGTTCTACGACACAGTCTTCACGCTCGACCAGGTAGTTCCCGTGGAATATTTTGTTCCAGGCTGTCCGCCAACAGTAGATACCATCCTGAAAGTGGTAAATGCCCTGGCCACCAATAGTCTACCACCTCCCGGTGCGGTTATCGCTTTGGATAAGACGCTGTGTGACGAGTGCACACGTAAGAAAGAAAACAAGAAGATAAGCAGGATATATCGGGTTCACGAAATCACCCCGGACCCCGACCGGTGTCTTCTAGAGCAAGGGCTTCTGTGTATGGGTTCCGCCACCAGAGGCGGCTGCGGCGCGCTTTGTGTCAAGGTAAACATGCCCTGCCGCGGCTGTTATGGCCCTGCGCCGGGGGTGAGAGACCAGGGGGCTAAGATGCTGAGCGCCCTGGCATCTATCTACGATGCCCAGGAAGATGAAGGAGTAGCCCGACTGCTGAAAGAGGTAGCAGATCCGGCTGGTACTTTCTACAGGTTCGGTATGGCAAAATCGCTGCTGCGCCGCAAGCGCCCGGCGACAACGGAGGTTGGGACGCGATGAAAAAGGTTACTATTGACCCCATAACCAGGTTGGAAGGTCACGGCAAGATAGAGATCTTCCTCAATGACGACGGCAATGTCGCCAATACCTACCTTCAGATACCTGAACTGCGCGGCTTCGAGAAGTTCTGTGAAGGCAGACCTGTTGAGGAGATGCCGCGGATTGTACCTAGAATATGCGGTGTCTGACCGGGGGCACATCACATGGCCTCGTGCAAGGCCACAGACGCTGTGTTCCATGTTGACCCTCCTCCTGCAGCCAAAAAGCTGAGAGAGGCTTTCTATTGCTCACATATGATCCACTCCCATATCGCTCACTTCTATGCCCTGGCTGCCCCAGATTTCGTCATGGGGCCTACCAGCGACCCCGCCCAAAGAAATATCCTGGGGGTGATATCCAAGGTCGGGCTTAAGGTCGGCGGTGAGGTGATAAAGCACCGCGCCTACGCCCAAAGTATCCAGGCCTCCATCGCCGGCAAGGCAACCCACCCCGTAGGCGGCATTCCCGGCGGCATGAGCAAACCCATCACTGAGGAACAGAGAGAGGAATTCGAGGAAAAAGCCAAGTCATGCGTCGAGTTCGCCAAATTCAGCATGAAGCTGTTCAACGATGTCGTCCTGGCTAATAAGGATTATCTGAATATAATCACCGGCAACATCTATACCATGAAGAGCTACTACATGGGCCTGGTGGACAGCAAAAACAGGGTGAACTTCTACGACGGAGATGTCCGTGTGGTTGACCAAGATGGCAAAGAATTCGCCAAGTTCAAGCCTGCCCAATACCTTGATTATGTAGCAGAGCATCCAGAGCCCTGGACCTACTTAAAGTTCCCCTTCCTGAAGAAGGTCGGGTGGAAGGGATTTGTCGAGGGGAAGGACAGTGGCGTTTATCGAGTCAGCCCGCTGGCGCGGCTCAATGTGGCTGACGGCATGGCAACCCCCTTGGCACAGGTCGAATATGACAAAATGTACAAGACGCTCGGCGGCAAGCCTGTTCACGCTACGCTGGTATTCCACTGGGCCAGGCTGGTCGAGCTCATGTACGCTTCCGAGAGGCTGCTTGAGCTCTGTCAGGACCCCGAAATAACCAGCCCGGAAGTCAGAGCCGAGATAACTGCCACACCGGACGAGGGAGTCGGCGTGGTCGAGGCACCTCGGGGCACACTTATTCATCATTACCAAACAGACAAGAACGGCATGGTCACCAAAGCTAACCTGATTGTGGCCACAGCGCACAACTATCCCGCCATGAACATGTCAATCAAGAAGGCGGCCCAGGGTTTGATTAAGAAAGGTACGGCTGCCAGTGAAGGATTGTTGAACATGGTCGAGATGGCATTCCGGGCGTACGACCCATGCATGGCTTGCGCTACTCATACTCTGCCAGGGCAGATGCCATTGGAGGTAGTTATTTACAACAGCAAGGGAGAGCTAGTAGATAGAATTACCCAGCATGTGGAATAAGAAAATAGGAACTACGAGGATTAGGGCCTGTTTTTAACCTTTTGGTGTTTATGTATCCTGCTTCCATTAACAGAGTAGCCGTATAGAACTTGGCCTGTGCTGTTTAGAATAGCGGCATAATCGATTTGCTCTTTCACAAGCCCCTGGCTCCCGGGCTGTAGAATTACCTCATTTTCTCTCGCCAGAACCTCAGTACTTCTGTCGTAAAGTAGACCTTTCATTGCTATCCCCCCTTCCGCCCCGCTCCAGCTCAATCCTTCCTCATCACGCATTGAACACCGCGGGGCTCACCTATCAACACTTTCCCCACCACAAAGTCGAGACCTACTTTGAGGTAGCCATATCCCACACATTCCCCTAGTCTGACTATAGTTGCCAATGTTGCTCTAAAACGGGAATAACTGAAATAGCTTCGACTGTCGCTGAGTAAAATGACACTCTAAACGGGCTTGATTGTGGAACGATAGCTAGGATCTTGCTTCTACGACGATAACTCAAACTCTAGAAGTGCTACAATAATCGGGGGGTGGTCTACCAGTTTCTGCCAAACAAGGAGGTATTATCATGATTCTGTTGAATCCCAAGAAACACGTGCGCAAATATTCAGATAACAAGTCACGGGAAATAATGCTGAAAACCATAGAGTTTTTTGAAAACAAGGGACTGAGGAGCATCAAGGATGACGATCATAAAAGGATCTGGTACCGGGAGTATCTTGACTTTATCAAAGAGAACAAGATTTTTGCCACTCTCCTGACCCCCTCAAAGTACAGCGACGACCCGGATGCACGCTGGGACACGTACCGCAACTGCGAGTTCAACGAGATCATTTCCTTTTACGGGCTCGGCTACTGGTATACCTGGCAGGTCTCGATTTTGGGCCTGGGCCCGATCTGGATGAGCAAGAACGAGGGGATCAAGAAGAAAGCGGCAAAGGCCCTTAAGGAAGGGGGGATATTTGCCTTCGGTCTGTCCGAGCGCGACCATGGAGCTGATGTATACTCCACCGAGATGACCCTCACGCCCAAGGGCGAAGGGAGATATGTAGCCAACGGGGAGAAGTACTACATAGGCAACGGCAACGAGGCTGCCATGGTCAGCACGTTCGCCAAGATAGCAGGTACAGGAGAATACGCCTTCTTCATTGCCAACTTTAAAAGGCCCCAGTACGAGCTGAAAAAGAACGTTTGCGACTCGCAGAACTATGTTGCCAATTATGCGCTTCATGACTACCCTGTCACAGACGCAGAGATCCTGGTCAGGGGCGATGAGGCCTTGCATACCGCCCTCAACACGGTCAACGTGGGCAAGTACAACCTGGGCTGGGCCTCAATCGGGATCTGCACCCATGCATTCTATGAGGCCATCAACCACGCCTCCAACCGCGTTCTCTACGGCATGCACGTAACAGATTTCCCCCACGTTAAACAGATGTTCACCGACGCCTACTGCCGCTTGGTCGCCATGAAGCTAGTGGCGCTCAGGACATCGGACTACCAGCGCACTGCCTCAATCGATGACAGGCGCTACCTGCTTTACAACCCGGTGGTGAAGATGAAGGTAACCAGCCAGGGCGAGGACGTCATCACCACGCTCTGGGACGTGATCGCGGCTAAGGGATTTGAAAAGGACACCTATTTCGAGATGGCAGCCCGCGATATCCGCGCGCTTCCGCGGCTGGAGGGCACTGTCCACGTCAATATCGCACTGATAGTCAAGTTCATGGACAACTACTTCTTCAACCCGGGCAAGCTCCCGGAGATTGGCAAGATTATGCACACTAGGTCAGACGAATTCCTGTTCAACCAGGGTCCGGCACGTGGCCTGGGCAGGATTCAGTTTCACGATTATAGACATGTCTTCGACCAGTTCGACATCCCCAACGTCAACGTCTTCCAGGAGCAGATTGAGGTCTTCAAGCAGTTTCTGGCGACAGCCACTCCAGATGAGGAGCAGAAAAAGGACATCGATTTCCTGATGAGCCTGGGGGAAATCTTCACCCTGGTCGTGTATGGACAGCTTATGTTGGAGGAAGCCAGGCTCCAGGAACTAGAAGCCGACCTGATCGACCAGATTTTCGATGTTATGGTCCGGGACTTCTCAAAATTCGCGGTCGAACTCTATGGCAAGCAATCTTCCACCCCAAAGCAAATGGAGTATTGTCTGAAAATGATAAAGAAGTCGGCAGCAGACAAGCGGCGCTACGAAAACATCTGGACCAACCACGTTCATGCGTTAAAGGATACCTATGTAATGAACGAATGACCGGAGAGGGACACCCTCAATAAATACTTGTCATAGAACTTTTCTGAGGCAACTAATCAAGTTTTAATGGCATCATTGCACCTAGTGGCTTGTCGTATAGCTATAACCTCTAGTTCAGTTTGAGCCCACTGATATATTGCTCTAAGCTGCGTAAGGGGGACAACAGCAAAAATGGAGACTGGTAATCACTCTTTTGTCTTCAGCTAAGCCAATTTATCCTGTTTACAATTGACAGTTAACATGTTTTTTAATATTATTGTGTGGCCGCCGACCGATGGTGGCAAATTATTCACCTGCATTCGTAGATATGGCTGCACCGGAAATAAAACCAACCAACAATGCAGAACTTGTAGAGAAGCTTGTCGCAATTGCGAGTCAGTTGAGCCTCGAACCAGCGACTCCCGATGAAGCCAGAAGGATTTTAGGGCTCAAGGGTCTGACAACGTGAATGGGTGAAGGGAGATTATAATGAAATACTACGAGGACTTTAATGTGGGCGATGTGGCAGTAACCAGAGCCAGGACTGTCACTGAAGCAGATATAGTCAATTTTGCTGCTTTGACCGGAGACTGGTATCCACTTCATACCGACGTTGAATATGCCAAAAAAGGCCCTTTTGGAGAAAGAATAGCTCATGGTATGTTGGTGATCTCTTTTGCTATCGGGCTAATGCCTCTGTACGAGATGGCAATTGTTGCCTTCTACGGCATGGACAAGTTGAGGTTTACCGCACCCACAAAGATCGGCGATACCATCCATGTGGAGCTACAAGTTATGGAAAAACAAGACAAAGGCGACATAGGCGGAGTAGTAAGTCTAAAGCAATCGGTCAAGAACCAGAGAGGCGAAAGCGTGGCAATCGCAACAATGAAAGTATTGATTGGCAAACGGCCTGCAGCCTGACACCAGGAGTTGTAAGTAATGGCAGTAAAAAGTGAAGAACTTGGCAACACGGGGACTTTGATTTATCCGAGTCGGATAAGGCTTCCCTATACCTGGCACGTAGGGAAGGCAGGAAGCAGATTTTATCAGGAGATACGAGACAATTGCAGAATCTTCGGTACTAAATGTCCCAAATGTGAATGGGTGTTTGTGCCTCCTAGAGAAACCTGCCCGCGATGCTACCGCGATATGTCTGAATGGGTAGAGGTCAGTGATGCTGGTTCATTGTTGACTTATACCGTAACAAGGTACGCCGTTCCAGGTATCCAGCCTCTAGAACCACCCTTCGCTCTGGGTATTATAAAGTTGGACGGTGCGACCAGTGGCCTTGTGCATTTGCTCGGAGAAGTCAACCTGAACGATATCTCCATCGGTATGAGGGTGAAGGCAGTGTTTCGCGAAACGAGGCGGGGTGATTACCTTGACATCAAGTATTTCAAGCCGTTCAGAACCTAAGCAGTGCAAGATTGAAATTGGAGCGAGAGTTTGGAGAAGGTCGGCATCATAGGAGTAGCTCAAACCAAGTACCAGAGGTATAATCCGGCGTCTCATGCTGAGCTGGCTTACGAAGTTACCAGCAAGGCTCTAGAAGACGCAGGACTAACGATCGATGATATAGATAATACTATCACTGTTTGCAACGATTTTTGGGATGGCCGAACTATTTCCTCTATGACCATTACGGAGGCTACCGGCTCTCACAAATCTCCCACCACGAATGTAGAGGGAGACGGCACGTATGGCGCATTGATGGGACTCATGCGTCTCCTTTCCGGCCTGCACGAGATAACCCTGGTTGTGGCACAAAGCAAAATCTCGGAGGGAATACCGTCAGTAATTACCAATGCTATCTTTGATCCTATCTACGAGCGCATGTTAGGGCTCGATGCAATAAACTCTGCAGCTCTTCAAATGAGGAGCTACATGGCCAAATACGGGGTTACTGAGCAGCAATGCGCGAAGGTCTCGGTCAAGAATCACAAAAACGCCAAGGCTAATCCCTACGCACATCTTTCCATGGATATTACAGTCGATGACGTGCTGAAATCAAGGGTGCTGGCCGACCCCATAAAGCTACTCGACGCCTCCCCTATCTCAGACGGAGCTTGCGCCATCATCATGGCGCGGGAGAGAACAGCGAAGAGGAAACACGGAAAGCCCGTCTGGATAAAGGGGGTCGGACACTGTGCCGATGCATATCACCTGGGAGATCGCGATCTTGCTGAAGTGGATGCGCTAGCCTCAGCAGCTAAGCGGGCCTATAGCATGGCTGGGATTCGAAGCCCGTTGAAGCAAATCCATGTGGCTGAGGTTTATGATGCCTTCTCGTACATGGAACTTATGTGGATGGAAGGGCTGGGCTTCTGCGATCGGGGCAAGGCCGGTGCTATGGTCGATTCTGGTCTGACTGAGATGAACGGCGCTTTGCCTGTAAATCCGTCCGGGGGAGTCTTATCGGCACACGCGGTTCAGGTAGCAGGGCTGGCCCGGATTGCGGAAGCAGTGCTCCAGCTTAGGGGTGAAGCTGGCGGCAGACAAGTCGATGGAGCCAGCACAGCTCTGGCGCATGGCATCGAGGGTGCGTGCGGACAGGGACACTGCGTGTTTATTCTCGGGAAATAGGACATCGCTGCCAATTGGATTGAAGGGGGCTTTAATCAGTGAAAAGGCTCGTGGGCATAGTAGGGGTAGGGCAAACCCATCACAGATCCAAGAACACAGACTGCAATGGTCAGGAATTGATCAGCATTGCTGTTAAGAGGGCTCTGGAGAGCGCAGAACTGACCATGGCCGATATAGATGCGATAGTCATTGGCAACATGGACCACTTCGAATCGATCAACTATGTGGACATGTGGAGCGTGGATGGCTCCGGTGGATACATGAAGCCGATCATGAAGGTGACTACAGGAGGAACAACCGGTAGCGCCATAGGACATGCAGGTTTTTACCATGCGGCTTCAGGATTGTTCGACACAGTGCTAGTCATCGGCTGGGAGCAAAATTCCGAATCAGACACTACGGCAGCGATATCGACCTGCTTCGACCCTATCACCGAGAGAGAGTACTCCGCCGGAGCGATAGGCCCTCTGGCAGCTCATTACACAGCTTATATGAGCAAATATGGAGCGACTGAAGAAGATGCAGCTCTCGTTTCGATGAGAGACCATAATAATGCCGCATTGTACAATCCATACGCCCATCTTCGCCAAACCATTAGTGTGGAAGATGTGATGAAATCTGCCTACATATCTTATCCTATCAAGCTGCTCGATATATGTCCCAGAAGCGATGGCGCCTGCGCCGTTATATTTGCCTCCGAGAGAAAAGCCAAGAAAATAACAGACCGGCCTGCCTGGATACTTGGCGTTGGCGATTGTCATATCCTCGTTCATCTAGCAGATGGGATTGGACTGGCAAACCTGCCATCACTGGAGATCGCCGCGCGTCAGGCTTATGAGATGGCTGGCATCACCGACCCATTCAATCAGATTGACGTAGCGGAATTATACATACCTGCCTCAACAGCAGGGGTTAGCTGGATGGAGGCTTTGGGGCTCTGTGAGGAGGGAGGAGGCCCCAAACTAATCCGGAGCGGTGTCACAAACATGGAAGGCAAACTGCCGATCAATCCCTCAGGCGGCGTGCTGGCGACGAATCCCATCGGTGCGACAGGGCTGTTGAGGATCGGTGAGGCCGCTTTGCAGGTAATGGGGAAAGCGGAGAAGAAGCAGGTTGACGAGGCAAAGGTAGCTGTAGCCACCGGATTCGGCGGCTGTTTCTGGTCGGATGTTACCGTGCTCAGCTCACTGCCTCGATTGGATTGAATGGAGCGCAAGCTATGGAAGGAAAGAAGGAAGGCTTAAAACCGCTCAGCGTAGCATACATAGCAGATATGCCCTATAAATACCATGCTGGCTATTATTACAGCCGATTTCTCCGTGAGTTGAGGGACAACAAACGGATAGTAGGGGTGAAGTGCCCCAAGTGTGGGAAGGTCTATGTGCCTCCGCGTATTGTGTGTCGAGATTGCTTCGTAAAGATGGAAGAGTTTGTGCCTGTTAGCGATAAAGGCACACTGCTCGCCTTTACAGTAACCAACTTTCTCTATACCGATACCACAACTGGCGAACCGAAGAAGATTCCCTTCACCGCAGCATTTATTAATCTTGACGGCGCTGATTCCAACATCGTGCACCGTCTGGATGAGACTGACGAGAAGAAGATAAAAGCTGGCATGCGCTTGCAGGCAGTTTTTAGCGATAACAGGACAGGCGATTATTTCCACGATATCGACCATTTCAGGATCATCAAGGGTATGTAAAGACAGCCTCAAAGCATGGGGGTGCGCATGGATTTTAGATTCTCGGAAGAAGAAGAGGCATTTCGCGATGAGGTAAGAAAATGGCTTAAGGAAGCAATCCCGCCCAGGTGGACTGAGATTGATGCCGGGTTGTGGGAGGAGACCGAGGAGTCCTGGGCCCTTTTACGTCAGTTCCAGCGCAAATTGGGACAGAAGGGCTGGCTGGCACCGGCATACCCCAGGGAGTACGGGGGCGCGGAGATTAGCCACGTGAAACGGCTGATCCTTGCTGAGGAGTTGTATTACCACAGGGCTCCGGTAGGCATTGAGATGGAGATATCAGTGAACTGGGTGGGAGGTGCCATCTCGCTCTTTGGTACTGAGAAGCAAAAGAAAAAATATCTTACAGAGGTGGCAAAGGGAGAGTCATGCTTCTGCCTCGGTTACAGTGAGCCCAACTCCGGCTCAGACCTCGCCTCTATTCAAACGCGAGCCGTAGAGGATGGCGATAGCTGGGTAATCAATGGACAGAAGACCTGGTGCAGCTTCGCGCATTACGCTAACTATTGCTGGTTGGGAGCCAGAACCGACCCCAACGTGCCCAAGCACAAGGGCATCAGCATGTTCATTATTGATATGAAGACGCCGGGTATAACTGTCAGGCCTCTGATAAATATTTTGAACCGACATTCCTTTAATGAGGTCTTCCTCGACGATGTACGTGTCCCTAAAGATGCCCTGATCGGCGAAAAGAATAATGGCTGGTATCAGCTTGCTATGGCGCTGGACTTTGAGCGCTCCCTGATCGGCACAGCCGCAGCAAACCAACGGCTCATCGATGAACTAATACAGTACGTGAAGGAAGCCAAACGCTCTGGCAATAGTCCAGGCGATGACCCATTGATTAAAGACGAATTGGCAGAGCTGGCGGTGGAGAACGAGGTTCTGCGTATGATGTGCTACCGCATTGCCTGGATGTACAGCAAAGAGCTCCACCCTAGCTATGAGTCCTCAATGTCATTGTTATTCTCGAGCGAACTGCTGAGACACATAGCAAATGTAGGAATGCGAGTTCTGGGTCACTACGGGGAGCTGGCGCAGGACTCCAAATGGGCTGTCTTTAGTGCCAGGGCAATGCGCACCTATTTGAACTGCATCTCCATAGGTGTAGGCGGCGGTACTAATGAGATTCAACGCAACATTGTCGCTATGAGGGGTCTGGGATTGCCCCGCCAGCAATAGTCCGGGTCTAACATCGTTGGGCTTGGTGAGAGGTAGAACGTGGATTTTGGGTTTAACAGCCAGGAAAATGCATTTCGGCAAGAAGTCGATGACTTCATAAAGAGAGAACTGCCGGCAAACTGGGCAGAAGAGAGCCATTACTGGCCTGGCGGATACGGCACGATACCGGATTTCGAGGGACTGGACCCCGCGGCAGAACGGTTCAGACATCGGTTGGCGGAGAAAGGCTGGCTGACTCTCTCATGGCCCAAGGAGTACGGTGGTCAGGGACGCTCTAATATTGAACAAGCAATTTTTCAGGAACGCTTGAGTTACTATCGAGCGCCCGGCCCCGGCGTAGCTACATTGATCTCAGGCCCAACTATTTTACTATTCGGAAGCGATGAAGCTAAGAGAGAATGGCTGCCCAAAATCGCGAGGGCGGATATCAGGTTCTGGCTTGCTTACAGCGAACCAAATGCAGGCTCTGACCTGGCTGCAATTCAAACGCGCGCAGTGGAAGATGGTGACTACCTGGTAATCAATGGGCAGAAGACGTGGAGTAGCGGCGCGCACGTTTCGGACTATGCCTGGATGCTTGTTCGGACAGACCCTGATGCGCGCGCACATAAAGGTATTTCTTTGGTTATCGTGGATAACAAGTCGGAGGGTATCGCCATTCGCCCACTGATAAATATCTGTGGCTTCCATTCCTTTAATGAGGTCTTCTTCGATAATGTCAGGATACCCAAAAGCAATATTATCGGTGAACGGAACCGGGGTTGGTATTATGCCATGGCAGCCCTGGACTTTGAGAGGCTTGTAGTCCCTGTAGGGGGCTTCAAGCGAACTTTCGAGGAATTGGTGCAGTGGGCTGGGGAAACAAAGCGCGATGGAGAAGCATTGTCCGCTGAGCCACTTATACGCGATAAGTTAGCTGATATAGCTATAGATATTGACGTAGCCTACATGTTCTTCTGGCAGACCGCCTGGATGCTTGACAGAGGCCTGATACCAAATATCGAGGCCTCTGTGCTCAAACTGGTTACCACCGAGCTTAGCCGCAAACTGGCGAACACGGCAGTAGATGTCATGGGGCCTTATGGTGAACTGGAGAGAGGCGCCAAATGGGCACCCTTGAAAGGCAGGATTTGCACAGGATACCTGGATTGCATATCCGCGCTCGTTGGTGCTGGCACGTCTGAGATCCAGCGCAGCATCGTCGCCATCAGGGGGTTAGGACTGCCCTGGGCTGCTAGCTGAGCATTACACACACTTTGACCTTTTGATTCTTGCACTGGAGGCAGAAGATGGACTTCGGATTGAGCGAAGAACAGGAAATGCTGAAGACATCGGCACGCGATTTCTTGCAGAAAGAATGCCCCAAGCAACTGGTAAGGCAACTCGATGAGAGCGATGAAGGTTACTCACCCGAGCTATGGCGCAAGATGGCAGAGTTGGGATGGATGGGATTGCCATTTCCAGAGAAATACGGTGGCGGCGGCGGCAGTTTCCTGGACCTGGTGGTACTGCTCGAGGCTATGGGATATAACGTTGTCCCGGGACCATTCTTCTCAACCGTTGTCCTTGGTGGCATGACCATACTGGCCGCCGGGAACGAAGGGCAAAAGAAGGAATTGCTTTCTGAAATTGCCAACGGCAAGCTTATTCTTTCTTTAGCGCTGACTGAACCCAGCATTAAATATGATGATGCAGCATCTGTCAAGACCACTGCGGCTGCTCGCAACGGCAAATACGTTATCAATGGCACAAAGCTTTTTGTCCAGGATGCCAATGTCGCTGATTATATACTGTGTGTGGCGAAGACAAAGGCAACAGGGAAACCGGAAAACGGGGTCACAATTTTCCTGGTCGATTCCAAGACTCCTGGAATCAAATATACCCTGCTGAAGACTTTAGCCCGCGATAAGCAGTGCGAGGTAGTGTTTGACAATGTAGCTGTACCCAAAGAAAACATAGTGGGCGGTCTGAACCGGGGCTGGCAAATCATTCAGGATGCTCTACAAAAGGCTGTAGTGGCCAAGTGCGCCGAGATGGTTGGCGGGGCGCAAGCGGCGCTGGATATGGCTGTCGCCTATGCGAAAGAGAGGGTTCAATTCAATCGCCCCATAGGCAGTTTCCAGGCGATTCAGCATTACTGTGCTAATATGGTGAGCGATGTCGATGGCTCGCGGTTCGTCACGTACAAGGCAGCGTGGAAAGTATCAGAGGGGCTGCCTGCCACCATGGACGTAGCCATTGCCAAGGCCTGGACGGGTGCTGCCTATAGCCGGGTGACACTGCTGGCCCATCAGATATTCGGTGCTGTAGGCTTCACCATGGATCACGATTTGCACCTCTATTACAGAAGAGCTAAGGCGGGCGATATAATGTTTGGTGACAGCGCCTTCCAGCGTGCCATTGTTGCACGTGAGTTAGGTCTCTAGAAGATACCATCGACGATGAGGGGGTGACTTATGAATGATAGGCGGGTAGCTATTCTAGGAGGTGGCCTTTATCGCCCAGGCAGGGTGAGGTATGACAATGCCGAGGAAGGCGTTGCCATGGCTTACCGCAGCATGCTTGACGACTTTCCCAACCTAGACCCTAAAGACATAGAGTTCGTCCAAAGCAGTTACTTCAGCGACCACCTGAATCAGCAACTATGTATGGCATGGATCGTTCAGGATTACATCGGACAACACAGAAAGGGTGGTTACCGGATTGAGGCAGGGGGAAGTACCCCGTTGGATGCTCTAATCAATGCATATTTCCTCATAAAGTCAGGGCAGTTCGACCTCATATTGCTGGCAGGTTGGGAGTGGATGTCCGAAGTAGATACCGCTACTACCAACGAGTTCATAGCTTCTGCTTCAGATACGGACTGGGATTTCACTGTTGGCGGTTTCTACAACGGCTACTATGCTGCGCTGGAGACTCGCCACATGCAGCTATATGGTGAGACGATAGAGGACCTGGGCAGGATTGCAGTCAAAAATCGGAACAATGCCGTGCATAACCCCTTTTCCCAGTGGAGGGCGGAACATGGTACAGGCTATGTGACGCTTGATGACTACTACAAGGACAGGATAATAGCCTGGCCCTATCGTAGATGGGACTGCGCTCTGATCAGCGAGGGCGCTTGCTGCCTTCTGATGGGTTCAGAGAAGGTGGCGAAACGATTGAGTAACAATCCTATGTGGATAGACGGGGTAGGCCTGGGGACAGATTCGATGAGGCCTGGAGACAGGTTAGTGGACTGGCCGTATCACGGCGTCTACAAGGCCGACGAAAAACGATATCCGAAGAACATAGAAAAACCTATTACACCTTACCCCGAGATGGCTAACTTCGGGTTTGCCAGGGAGGCGGCGAAACAAGCTTACGCCCAGGCGGGCATTAAAAATCCATTGAAGGAAATTGATATGGCAGAGTTATTTGCCCCGTATGACGGTGTGGAACTCTGCCTCTATGAAGACCTCATGTTCTGTCCCCGTGGAGAGGGCAAGACCCTGATCCGGGAGGGTGTGGTAGAGCGTGGTGGTGAACTTCCCTGTCAGCTCAGTGGCGGCTTAACCGCCTTCACACATCCGGTGGGCGCGACTTCGCTGCTGCAAACCCTCTTTCTATACTGGCAACTGGCGGGATTGATTTCGAAGAAACTAGGTGATCCAACGCTTCAGGTGAAGAAAGCCAAGAAGGCTATCACCACCGGGCACGGTGGAACAGGCTGTCAGGGCGGAGTGATTATCTACTCAAAGGATTAGTTTCGGAGGTGGGAAAATGGCAGACGAGCCCAAAATAATAGAAGATAAAGCTACACCCATTAAGAAAGAGTGGGAAGAGTACGCCAGGAAAGGCAACTGGACTGTTAAAGGTTACGAAATAGTGAGGGCTCTTTCCGGCCCGGGGAGAATTGAAAAGTCCAAAGAGGAAGATTTCATGGTGATATACCGGCCCCACGGCGTGCTCTATCATCACAGCTACGGCCTGGTTTCCAAGTTCTTTAAAGGGCTGATAGATAAAACGCTGTTCGGCACGAAATGCCCTGTATGCAACACAGTGTATTGCCCGCCCAGAGTCCACTGCTGGAATCCAAAATGCAGGGTCGCCGAAACGAAGTGGATAGAATTACCTCTGAAGGGCAAGGTGCACACATTTTCGGTGATGCTTTTTTCGGCGGATGCCTTTCTGGAGATGCTGCCATTCGTGCTGGGATACGTTCAAATTGACGGTGCTGATACGGCTCTGCCAATCCAAATAGTAACTGCGCCGACTGATGTTTTCGTAGGACAGAAAGTCAGGATAAAGTTCAGGGAAAACAGGAAGGGCGACCTTATGGATATCTATGCTGTTCCGGCTAAGGGACAAACTATTCCTGAGAGTTCCTGTCTCCACAGAAACAACAAAAATATTGAGCATTTGAATCGAGATATGGAAAATACTTACGCCTTTTTGAACAAACGGTTCGGCATCAAAAAAGCAGAGATTGAAAAAAGGTGGAAAGCCAAATAGGCAACCCATACTATCAGGCTTTGGTTGAATAGTGATGTTCTCATAATCCAATATGGTTATTACCAAGTGAGAAATAGCGGAGGGACCCACCTGTGATTGTATTAGAGGAAGGTAAAGGACGGCTCTTCACCGACCCCGACCCTGACAAAGCGAGAGAGTTCTTTAAGAAGAAGTCGCGGAAAATGGAGAGCAAGGTAATGGGCCTCAAGGAGGCCATAGCGAAATTTGTGCATGATGGTGATTATCTTGCGGTGGGTGGATTCGGGGCCAATCGGACTCCCATCGCAGCATGCCACGAGATAGTGCGGCAGGGCAGGAAAAATATGGGGTTTGCCGGCAAGACAGCAACGCATGACTTTCAGATTTTGGCAGCCGGCGAGGTCTTCGATAGATTGGATGTAGCCTACATTGTAGGGCTGGAAGCGAGAGGCCTATCTCTCTGTTCACGAAGATACATGGAGAGCGGGAAAGTCGAAGTATGCGAGTGGACCAACTACGGCCTTGCGGCCAGGTTTAAGGCTGCTGCCATGGGTGTTCCTTATGTTCCGGCACGCAACATGCTGGGCACCGATACCTTCAAATACAGCGGCGCCAAAATCGTGGAATGCCCGTTTACGGGAAAGCGCCTGACTTTGCTTCCTGCCCTATATCCGGATGTAGCCGTAATACATGTACATGAGTCGGATGTGTATGGCAATGCCAGGATTAGAGGCATCCTGATTATGGATGGTGACCTGTCCAAAGCCGCAAAGCGCCTGATCATCACCACCGAACGCCTGATTTCCAACGACGAAATCCGAAGGGACCCTACGAGCACTTCTATTCCTTTTTACCTGGTTGATGCGGTATGCGAAGTACGCTACGGTGCGTATCCGGGCACGATGGCCTACGAGTACTTCTCCGACGAAGAGCATCTTCGAGAATGGTTAAACGTACAAAAAGACCCTGAAGAGTTCCGCAGATTTCTTGCTCGCAACATCTACGAGTGCCCCGACCATTACGAGTATATAAGGCGAAATGGTGGCATAGAAAAGATGAACATGCTGAGGCAGAAGGAACTTCTGCTCCACAGGGAGATAACAGATGGCCGACTATAACACGATGGAGATTATGATTTGCGTGGCTGCCAGGGAACTGGAGGATGGCGCCACGGTGGGTGTCGGCACAGGGGCGCCCTGCGCTGCGGCCATGCTCGCTCAAAAGACGAATTCTCCCAACCTAGTGATAATGTTCGAGGCAGGCGGAGTAAGTCCGCTGTTGCCGGAAATGCCGATTTCGGTTGGAGATTCAAGGACGTTCTACAAGGCCGTCATGGCTTCGAGCATGTGCGACATTATGGAGACTTGCAGCCGAGGCTTCGTGGACTACACCTTTTTAGGTGGCGCCCAGATCGATATGTACGGCAACTTGAACTCAACAATAATAGGAGAGAACCATAGGAAGCCTAAAGTGAGGTTTCCCGGAAGTGGTGGCGCAAATGATTTCGCATCTTTCTGTTGGAAAACTATGGTGATGACCCTTCAGGACACGAGGCGATTCGTGGAAAAGGTTGATTTTGTAACTTCACCAGGTTGGCTTACAGGAGGGGATTCCAGGGCTAAGTCAGGACTGCCAGCAGGCACAGGTCCTTATAGAATTATCACCAACATGGGGATTATGGATTTTGAACCACATAGCAAGCGTATGCGTGTAATATCCATTAACCCGGGATATTCATTCAAACATCTTCAAGACAACTGTGGCTTCGAGTTACTCCAGGCATCGAACATCGTACAGACCAAAGCTCCTAGTGAGCAGGAGTTATGCATACTTAGAGAAGAGGTAGACCCCTACAGATACGTTATCGGGAGGTAGTCCTAAAAACAGGCCAGCTAACCCGAGAGACAATTACAAAACTGGGCTTAGACTCCGCCGGTAAGTCGCTATAAATACTTCATCTTCACCATTTTCCGGAATGATAATCCCGCACACTGGTATGTGATACAATATTAATACAGCCGGTTGAGGAGTGCAGAGTGGCTCATCATAAGGTGGAAAATGGAAAGTTGGTTCGTGCCTCGAGACTCCAAGTGATGATCGATAACTTCTACGCCCGAAATGAACCCTTGATCCTGCGGGTGTTAGATGCTACAACCCGCTTTCTTTTGAAGATAAAGGCGAGACCCGTTCTCTGGGTGCTGTCGCGGTTGCTAGGTACAGTTTTTCCAACCGGAGAGGTGGTCACCACTGAGCGGGCAATTGATTTCATAGACGCCATATCGGTGCTGGATAAAACTGAGATCGCCGTGGGCCCCTGTATGTGCCAGAAGGCTTTGAAAAAAAGAAATGGGACATATATCAAAGATATGGTGATCCTTTATGGTGCAGAAGCATACAAAATGGCATATCCGGAGTACAAGGACCTGAGCCCCAATGAAGCCAAAGAACTTCTACACAAACTTCAAGAGGAAGGTCTAATGCCTACCTTTTACTCTTGCCTGCGTTCCAGTGGATGGATCTATGCTATCTGCAACTGCGAAGGTAAGATATGTTTCCCCTTTAGGGCGCATCAGGCAGCGGGAGCGGTGATGTACCCCGGGCCAGATACAGTATCTTTGAACAGTGAAGAATGTATTGGGTGCGGTACGTGCGTTGAGCGCTGCCACTTCGGTGCAAATACCTTGGTCGATGGTGTCTGTCAGGTAAATCTGGCCAAGTGCTACGGCTGCGGTGTGTGCATTCCAACCTGCAAAGGACAGGCAAGAAAGATGTTAGAACGCGCTGGCTATCGCCCGCGCTACTATCCAGTAGAGCTGGTCAGCAAGGCAGCAGCCTAGTATTTAACAGATTTCCCGTATTTCTCCCTGAGCTCTATCTTCATCACCTTCCCCATCGCATTGCGTGGGAGAGCTTCCATGAAGTCCACTGACTTGGGCTTCTTGTAGCTGGCCAGATGCTTCTTGCAGAAGTCTATCACCTCTTTCTCGGTAAGTACTTCTCCCGGCTTGGGGACGACTATGGCCTTAACAGATTCGCCCCACTCCTTGTCATGAACGCCGATGACAGCGGCTTCCATGATTTTGGGATGGCTTGCCAGAGCAGTCTCGACTTCAGCCGGATAAATATTCTCCCCGCCGCTGATTATCATATCCTTCACGCGGTCAACTATATAGATGTATCCCTCTTTATCCATCCTGACCAGGTCACCCCCGTGAAACCACCCACCTCTCATTGCCTCTTTTGTTGCCTCAGGATTCTTATAATACTCCTTCATTACTGTAGCGCCACGATAAACTGCTTCACCCACTTGTCCTATAGGTACATCTTTATCGTTGGCGTCCACCACTCGTACTTCGTTGAAAGGAAGGATTTTACCGACCGAGGTCTCTCTTCCTTTAGATTCGCTGGGTAGAAGACCAGAGATCAATGCACTCATTTCAGTCTGCCCGAATAGGTCAAAGATTTTGACATTAGGGAAGTACTTCTTAATCTCTGTCCTCGTCTCAACCGGCAAAATTGCTCCGGAAGACCCCCAAACTTTCAGGGAACGAGTATCATACTTATCGAGATCAGGCACCATTAGGACGAAATTCGTCATGGCAGGCACGAGAACCAGGGCACTGATTCTTTCCTTCTCGATCGTCTGCATAATGTAAACAGGGTCGAATACTTCAGTAGGCAATACCACTGTGGCGCCCAAAAAGAACATGAACTGGCAAAAACCGAAGGATGCCAGATGGAATATCGGAGGTGCGCCAAAGGCTCTGAAATGCCAAAGGTCGGTCATATCTGGTTCTGTCAATATATATGCTGTGCCCAGCATCCAGAGCACCATCTCATTCTTATGGGTTATCACAGCCCCCTTGGGCCTGCCCGTGGTTCCGGCTGTGTACATGATGAATAAAGGGTCATCCTCATCCACCAGAATGAGTGGCTCTTTGTCGGGATACTTATCAATCCACTTTTCGAAGTGCAACATGCCCTTAGCAGGTTTCTCACTGATTGAAACGTAGTTCTTGACTTGAGGCAGGTCTTTCTGGATACCTCTGGCAAGGTCTAGGAAAGCCTCGCCCATGATCAGAGCCTTGGCATCAGACTGGTTTATGATGTACGTCATCTCTTCAGGGTGGAGGCGGAAATTGATTGGTACAGCCACACCACCCATCTTGGCAAGAGCAAAGTATGTCTCCATGAACTGATTACAGTTGAACGCCAGTATTGATACCTTGTCACCTTTCTTGATGCCCAGGTCCATCAGGGCATGCGCCAGGCGATTAATGCGGGCATTAAACTGCTTGTAAGTCAAGCGCGTTTCGCCGTGTACCAGAGCCTCCTTGTCGGGGAATTTGCGGGCGTTGCGAGACATCATCTCGCCCAGAAGAAGTCGTCTCCCCAAGGTCTCCTGAATTGCCTGCTTACCTCTCACGGTCATCCTCCTTATCACTTTGTCGGGCTTGACTTGTTTGATAAAATCATCACCAAAGTTGTATCATGGTGTCGGGGAAAGAATCTTACACCAAATCTCTATTTAACGCAATAATACCGCAACTGAGGATACCATGATGATAAAAGAACTAGTAGCAAAGAACAGAAGCTATCGGCGCTTCCATGAAGATGTACCTATAGAATATGAAACATTAAGAGAGCTTGTCGACCTCGCCAGATTGTCTGCGTCAGCAGCCAATTCGCAACCGCTCAGATATATGCTTTCGTGCGACCCTAAGAAGAATGCCCTTATATTCTCGAACACAGCCTGGGCTATGTACTTAAAGGACTGGCCCGGGCCCAGTGCGGGTGAAAGGCCCTCCGCTTATATTATTATACTCGAGGACACACAAATCAGTTATCCTCTGCGTTGCGATCACGGGATAGCTGCCCAGAGCATACTCCTGGGTGCAACTGAGAAGGGTCTCGGCGGCTGCATTATCGGCGCGATCAAAAAGCGAGAGTTGCGCGACGCTCTGAAAATACCTGCAAGGTACGAAATCATTCTAGTCTTGGCTCTCGGAAAACCAAAGGAAAAAGTGGTGATCGAGACCGTTGGCTCGGATGGGGACATCAAATATTGGCGTGACAGTAACGGAATTCACCACGTCCCTAAACGGTCATTGGACGACATAATTATCGGGTGATTTCCTGCGATGGCCCATAACTATTCGCTTCCAGGATAGATGACTGCCAGAATCTTGGCCTTGCTCCCCCCGGCGCATCTGACATAATGAGGCACGCTAGAATCGTAGTAAAGAGCATCGCCTGGCCCAAGAGACTCGGTTCGATCTCCAATTTTTGCAACCATTTGTCCCTCCAGAACAAGGAGGAACTCCTGTCCATCATGTGTCGAAGGTTCTACAACATCACAGGGTACAAGCGTTACTATGAACGGCTCCATCCTGCGATTAGCCTTCTCCGGGGCTAGCGATTCGTAAAAGTAGCCGTATCTCTCGCTCACTGCTTTAATATTGCGCGATACAGGTCGACGTTGGTCTGCACGCACCACGGTTACAGGTTTGTCGACCCCGGGGGAAATAAAGTAGCTCATTCTGGTATCCAGAGCCTTGCCCAGCTTTACCAAGTCACCAAGAGGGGGAATAATTTCATTTGCCTCCATACGTTTCAGATTATTGAGGTCAGTGCCTGTCCGGCTGCTGAGTTCCTGCAGTGTGAGCCCGCGTCTTTCGCGAGCCTTTCTGAGCCTGTCACCAAGAGACTCCTTTTCTTCCAAACCAGCAGGTTGATTGGGAGAGGTGTGTGTGAGAAAGTCGACAGATTTGTGGGACCAATCTCGATGTGGCCCCGTTCTTCTTGTCTTGCTGCCTCGTTTCCTTTTCTTGTCTTCCATCTTCACCCCCTCCTATATTCCTCTTCCCATAACACCGATATTTCGAGCAATTACAATCCGCAGGATTTCCGAAGTGCCTTCGCCAATCTCGAGAAGTCTCTGATCCCGATAGAACCTCTCGACCCTGAAGTCCTTCATTAAGCCATAGCCTCCGTGCAGTTGCACCGCCTGATGAACGCACCTGTGCATCGCCTCAGAACAGTAAAGCTTTGCCATGGCTGCTTCCGTACTGAAGGGGCGATTCTTCTCCAGGAGCCAGCAAGCCTTGTACAGTAAATTTCGAGCCACTTCAATATCGAGAGCCATATCTGCCAGCTTAAACGCATTTACCTGAAACGAACTCACTGGCCTGCCAAATTGAATTCGTGCATTGGCATATTGCAACGCCAGTTCGTAAGCGCCCTGGCAGCCGCCTAGCCCCACTGCGGCAATGCTCAGCCGTCCCCTGTCAAGTGTAGCAAGCATCTGGTGTAGACCGTCACCTCTCCTCCCCAGAAGATTCTCTTCCGGCACCCTACAATCATCAAAGAAGAGCTCACCCGTGTTGGATGCCCGCCACATCATCTTCCTCTTCATTTCTTTAGCAGTGAAGCCATCGGTGCCAGCCGGAACCAGAATGCAACTCAACTCCGGTTTGCCATCGGAGCGGCGCCCCGTAACAGCCTGCACAATGATGACGCCCGTTAGTGCACAGGCTGAGTTCGTGATGAAGATTTTCCTGCCATTTATAATCCAATTTTTACTCTCTAATTTCGCTGAGGTTTTGGAATTCCCCGCATCAGAGCCAGCTTCGGGCTCCGTTAGACCAAATGCGGCAAGCATTTTCCCTGAACAAATTCTGGGGAGCCATTCCTCTTTTTGTTTATCGTTGCCAAACTGATAGATCGGCCCTACTCCCAGCGAGTTCGCAGCGGCGACCGTGGCAGCCTGAGAGCCATCTACCCTGGCTAATTCCTCAACCGCAATGATGTAGGATATATATCCCATGCCTGCTCCGCCGTATTTCTCCGGCACAAAGCAGCCCAAAAGGCCTATTTGGGCCATCTTCTGTGTGAGTTCCACTGAGAATTCTTCACTCTCATCCAACTGCTGGGCTACGGGTAGAATCTCTTTCTCGGCGAAATCTCGCACAGCCTGGCGTGTGAGGCTTTGCTCCTCTGTCAGATCGAAATCCAGCGCCATGTACCTCTTGCCTCCACATGGAGAATATATATCGCCTGACCTTTACAGTCAACTCTTGCAACGAACATTCTAATTCTAGTGCCAACATGTCTCATAAACAAGTGCTTCTGAATATCAAGGTATTCCAAAAGCTTGGTTTTGGTATTCTGCTACATTATAATTGCGCTAAACTGCCGAGGAAACTTGGAGGATGCGAGATGAAAAGATTAATTGATTTGAGCGTACCCACAGAAGACAGCCCCAGCGAACCCATTCCGGTGAAGGTGAGTCATGAGGAACACAAGCAGAGCGTCGGGTTGATGAAGATGTTCTTCGGCTGCACCCAAGGTGACCTGCCTGAGGGATTAGGCTGGGCCAATGATACGGTAAACATGATTTCCCACGCCGGAACCCACATTGACGCACCCTGGCATTATTCTCCTCTCTCTGAGGGAGAAAAGTCCAGAACCATCGATGAAATGGCACTGGAATGGTTCTATAACGACGGCGTAGTACTGGACATGAGACATAAGCCGCGTGGCTCGGGCGTCAGCGTTGATGACCTTCAGAAAGCCTTGGTTAAAATCAAATATAAGATTAAGCCCTGGGACATTGTCCTGATACAAACCGGCGCCGACAAATTATGGGGGAAACCGGAATACTTCGAAGCTGGATGCGGTATGACCAGGGATTCTACTATCTGGTTAATTGATAAGGGCGTCAGGGTTATGGGAATTGATGCCTGGGGGTGGGATAGGCCGTTCTGGGCATTAAAGGAAGAATTCGCTCGTACAGGCAATAAGAATTTACTATGGGGCGCACATTATGCGGGCATAGAAAAAGAATATTGTCATATAGAGAAGCTTGCTAATCTAGACCGTCTTCCACGCCCCTTCGGTTTTAAAGTAGCCTGCTTCCCGGTGAAACTCACGGGCGGAAGTGCTGCCTGGAGCCGGGTAGTAGCCATACTGGAGGATTGAGCGAGGTCCCAGTCTGCGAAGCCAGCGAGCTAGCCCTAGTTCCGTTTGTAATGGTCGTCAGTTGTAAATGCTGCCTTTCAAACCTGCTTGAACACCCTAGGCGTCCTAATATTTCACCTTGTCAATGCCCTTAAGACCAAGCATTTTCCTTGCTTCATCAGGTGTAGCAATCTCTCTCTCGAAGATATCAGCTATCTTACGGACCTTCTCGACCAACTCCGCGTTGCTCTTTGTCAGTACCTTATATTTGACGAATATGTTGTCTTCCATTCCAACTCTTACATGGCCCCCCATGGTCATCGCTACAGCCCCCAGGTGGAACTCTGCAGGATAGCCGATACCGATGACAGACCATGTGTAGTTATCTGCGCCCAACCATCGGTGCGTTTCTGTCTGAAGATGTATGAGTTCGTATGGCGTGGAGAATGTACCGCCTAGAACGCCAAGGACGTATTGTATATGTACTGGCAAGTCCAGTTGGCCTGCTCTAACAAGGAAGCCAGTGTTGTAGAGTCCATTTGTACCATAGATTTCGACCTCTGGCTTTACGTTGTGTTTTTTCATGGTCTTGGCGAAGACTTCCAGGTCTGCGAACGTGTTCTTGAAAACGAAATCCCTGGACAATTCCACCATCAGTTTCTCCCAGGGATACTTCCATTCCTTAATCTTTTCTGCGATGGGAAACACGCTGAAGTTCATGCTTTCAACGTCCAAGGAGCACATCTCAGGTTCAAACTCTGGAACAACGGCTATTCTCTGCTCTGCTGTCATCCCCATGCCGCCACCTGTCGTGGTGCAAATTACCACGTTGCATTTTTCCTTAATTTTTGTGAGTGTTTCCCTCCATATCTTCAAATCAGCAGTTGGAACACCCTCCTTGGGATCCCTTACATGGACGTGGACTACTGCCGCTCCTGCCTTGTACGCTCTGTACGCTTCATCAGCTATCTGGTCCGGCGTTATCGGTAAATAGGGCGTTTGGGATGGACTTACCGCAGATCCAGTCAAAGCGCAGGTAATTATCAATTTTGGCATTCTGGCCATGCTGTCCAACCTCCTTTATATCGCTTCGAATTGTTATGCCTCGCTTCTTTTTATTGTCAAAGCCCTCTTGAGCATTACCTCTCCACTCAAGCAGGTTTGAAAGACCTTATGTCTGACAGTTCCCCTTTCGTCTCCTCTCGCCACTGGACCTTAACTTTGAGCCCTTCAGTTACATCCCGAGGTTTGATCCCTTCAAGGGGCATGAAGATAGTTGAATCCGCATTATCTAACTTGATTGCCCCGATTATCTCTGGTTTCTCCAAATCCAGGAAGTTTCCCTCGCCATCCAATTTCACGTACGCTGTGGTATAGCTCACTAGAGCACCTTTCCCGGAGAGAGCTATCAAGTTTTTTTCTTCTATTTTGGCATAACATTTTCCGCATCTGGACCTTGGGGGCACATAAGTATATCCGCATCCGGGACATTTTGCTGCCAGGATTTTTTTATGGGCAAGTTCTTTGATAAACCTCTGCATCAGGAAGCCTGTTGCCCAGTTGAAGTTAGCAACAAATGGCAGGGCCTGTACCTCAACGATCTCCGATTTGCCTTTCATCGTTTCTATCCCTCCCCAGGTAGTTGACAATGCTATCCGTTGTCCCTTAAAGAGGCTCAACGCCTTCAAAATCGCTTAGCGCACCCTGCGGCTTCTTCGCCCAGATAACTTTGACCCTCATCCCTATGTGAACGGCCTTCGGATCCGCGTTCAGCAATATTGTATCCGTGTTTGAGTCTGACCCATCGAACTTAACGAACACCGGTATGACCACTTCACCATCCTTTATCAAGCCTGTTTCCACCGGGTCCATTCCGATGACCTTCAATTGCCCTTTAAATATGGGGGGGCTGACTACGAAGCAGGTAATGGTCCCCTTATCGCTAACGGTCTTTCGTCCATCCATTATCTGATGACATCTTCCGCACAAGTTCCTGGGCGGCACAATCACCTTGGCACAACCCGGGCAGAATGAGCCGATCAGTTTCTTCCGCTTGAGACCCTTAACGTATTCTTCTATGAGTCTAGGACCTTTATAGTGATAGGCACTCAGAATCCATGTACCTTCGACCCCGATTGTCTGCGGTCGTTCGTCCTTTATATATGCCATCTTTTTTACCTCCCGGGGGAATCCCCTAAAACTGTGACTGTGGTGTAATTGGTTACGCCCCCCCAGCCATGGGCGACGGCGTTGCGCACTTTCTTCGGGACCTGATGCTCTTCCGCCTTGCCCATTATCTGCAAAGCGCACTCAAGAATGCGCTGCATAGCAGAGGATCCGATGGCGTTGGTGGCATTGACGCCGCCTGACGGATCCAGGGGCATTCTTCCATTAATATCGGTCTCGCCTTTTTCAAGAGCTTTCCAGGCCGTGCCTTCGTCAAAGAAGCCCAGTCTCTCAGCAAATATCAACTCCTGACTTGGGAACGGCTGGTATATCTCCGCCATGTCAATCTCTTTTTGGGGATCCCTTATTCCCGCCATCCTGTATGCCTTCATTGCCGATAGCCAGGCTCCCCTTTGTTCGGAGGGATCGGTTACCCCAACGCCACCGAAATTCTCACTCTGTAACTGGTTTTCCTCGTCCGAATAGGAGGCGAGTCCCTTGAACCAGGCTGGTTGCTTGGCTTTCTTCTTGGCCACGGTCTCCTCAGCCACGACAATTGCTGAGGCACCGTCACTTGCCGGGCAGACATGGCCGTATCTGAAGGGATACGTGATCATCTCGGTTTTGGCAATATCCTCTGGAGTGCACCCCGGCCACTGAAGATGCGCATATTTGTTCTTGGCAGCATTTCGCCTTGCCTTTGCTGCTACCATATCGAAGTGTTTGATGCTGCACCCCGACCTATGCATGTAGAATGTTGCCTGATAGACGGCAACGCCAGCAGCGGCTCCTACCACAGAGGTGGCAACCAGGTTCTTAAGATTCAACCCGTAAGCGCTGGCGTGGAAGAGATTGCCCAGTCCGACATGTATGAGCCCCGTCGTGGCCCCCTTCTCTTTGCTATCCGAATGTTTTTCCCAGGCAACGGCTACAACCACATCGTGAAGTCCCGAGGCAACGGTATAGTAACCACCCTGTCCAACCGAGCCCCCGGTCGTCCCACCAGTGGCAATCCTTAGGACCGGTTTCCCAGCAGCACCAATCCAGTCACCTAACCATTGTTCTGGCTGAGCAATACCACCGAACCCCGGCATATTGCCCACAACAAAGGCGTCTACCTCACGCAAACTTACCTTGGCGTCTTCCAGCGCATTAAAGACCGCTTCCGATACCAGTTCAGCCACATTGACATCTCTGCGCCTGCTCGAATGTTTGGTCTGCCCGCAACCGATTATTGCCACATTTCTCTTCATGTTCAGTTGCCTCCCAATATGTAAACTGTATTCTTCTGGGCACAAATCCCAAATTGTCCATGGGCCAGAGCCTTACGAACACCGGGCACCTGATACCCATTTGCTTCACCCTTTATCTGCTTTGCCGCTTCTATCACTCTGATCAACCCGGTAGCACAGATAGGGTCAGCACCCAGCGCCCCACCACTCGGATTTACGGGCATACTGCCATCTCTGCGAGTTGTGCCCCTTTCAATCAGGTTTTTCCCCTGACCTTCTTTGCATAAACCCAGGGCTTCGTAAATCATTAATTCCTCATGAGCGAATTTCTCGGAAACCTCGGCAACATCCAGCTCAGACAAGGGGTCTTTTATGCCAGCCATCTTGTAGGCTGTTCTGGCAGCCGCCTGGAGGGAATCGAGGTTCTCGATATTTCTATCTCGAAGATAGGCGTCCTGGCAAATACCGACTCCTTCTATCCATACCGGTCTGTCGGTAAACTTCTTGGCTTTCTCCTCAGAGGCAAGTATCACAGCGCATGCACCATCGCTGATGGGGGACATCGTCAGCTCTCTGATGGGATCGTAAAAGACTTTTGAACTCATTACCTCTTTCACACTTAAGTCCGGCATCTTTCTGTGAGCATAAGGATTCTTGGCGGCATTGGTGATGTTCTTAACGGCTACCATTGCCAGATGCTTTTCCGACACACTGTGCCTGTTCATGTACACCCTCGCCTGAAGAGCGGCAGCAGCAATATCATTGAGTACGCCTATCTGCCGATCAAATAAGGGATCAAGGGTATAATAGGTTACTTGATGGGGATTTAAAGTCGAGCCCTGGGTATGCGCTTCTACCAGGGCTACATCATGGCTGCCGGCAAGGATTCTCATCAAAGCATAGTAGAGCGCAAAAGTCCCGTCTTCCTCTACCTTTGATTCATCCTTCATAAAAGCTCCAACAGCCATGCTGAGAAAGACGCTTGAAATCGTCCTTCCATCCAGAAAATCCGTAGAGGCGGTGACCACGGTATCCAGATCCTCTCTGAGGATGCCGGCATTGTGCAAAGCCTCTTTGCAGACTTCAAAGACCATGTCCTCTCTGGTTTTTTGCATATTATGCTGATGATGAGATTGAGCATAGCCGACTATTGCTACTCTTCTCCTCATTTTTGCCTCCTCATAATCCAAGAAATCAACGCTCTGATTTCTAAGGTTTCTGATCGTTTGGGTTAGTTATTGCTTCTAGGATTTCCCGTTTTGACTTTGACTGAGAATGGCTCTCTGGATTTGTCTTAGAGGACATTATAATATTCCCATGTCATCTGACTGTCAACTGTCTACTGTCTACAAATGCATCATCGAAGATACTCTGCATCCAACTTGTCATTTGCGACTATTTCTAAAATGAGTTGTAGTCCAGCGTTGCGGTGTTCGTCCCCACCATTAGAAGCCGATCATTGGCCCCGCTATCCACAACTTCGACGCGGGTCAAGGCTGTATCATTAGTCTTGCGAAGCATCCTGGCCCTGGTTCGGAATGGGCCAACTTTCCCTTGAGACAGATAGTGTATGGTCAAGTCCTTCGTTATCAAGGGTTGACCTGTAGCTGCACGAGCCGCGCACTGTCCCGCTATGTCAGCAAGAAGGGCCACAATCCCACCTTGGATCGCACCGAAACTGTTGCGTATGTAATCAGTCATTTTGATTTCGACAATGCCTGCCGTGTCATCCAGAATCTGGAGCCCAACTTCATCCAGATAGCGTCTGGAGAGCCCTGACCCCTCAACGGCGAACGTGACACCGTTGACCGAGTCTGCCTCGACCTCGATGGTATCCTTTCTTCGGGGGAGCCTTGAGAAAGTCATAATTGCGCATCCGATTGATGTACCGGGATGGGTAGAGCTGCTTGATTCTTCACTGATATCCACGTCGATGACATTTATGCTCTGGCCTGCTCTGATGACTATGCCAGATGCAACGATAGTGCCTGATGTAGCCGGTCTGCTCATGTATATCGAGAGGCCGGCTGTAGCGATCCAGTCGGGATAGACCGCCCTGATTGCCAGAGTTGCACCAAGAACATCCACGAGTGTAGCTACGACACCAATGTGCACACCACCTTTATCAGTACAGATTTGGGGCACAACTGGTGCTCGTGCGACACATTGGTTCTTTTCTTGAAACTCAACTGAGATCAGAAGATCTCGCAACATGTGATGCAGCGGCGGATAGTCGCCGCTGACGGACACATTATGCCTGTCATTTTCCATCGCTGCATATTCCACGTCAACAGATTTAAAGGCTAGTCATGGTTTTGGGGAATCGATATTACTGCATGTAATACTGCAATCAAGAGCATTGTAGCGATTGTCACTATATTAACTGAGGCATTGACGATAATCAAGCCAAATTTGTCGATGTTTCAGTGAAGACTTGCCTTTCCCCGTGTAATGGGTTTATTATACAGGCAGCATACGGTGGAGATACTAAACGGCTCGGCCACCATCTGTACCGCAAAGAAAGCCTTCCGCAACGTAATGGTATCAAGCTGAATTTTAACCTGTTTCTGGACGAAATCATGTAGAATCTACCATCAGTCAAGTCATCGCCTTTTATGTGAATTAGTGCTAAAGAAAGGAGCTTCAAATGAATTGGAAAGATGAATACCGGTCGAAGCTATGCAATCATAAAAAGGCAGCGAAAGTCATCAAATCAGGCGACCGGATGGCAAATCCCCTGGGCCTGGGTGAGCCCACGACGGCAATGATGGACGCAGTCGCGGACCGCAAAGATGAACTGAAGAACGTTCAGTATATATCAGCACTTGTATTTCACCCATATAAGATTTTTGCACGTGAGTACATGAAAACCTTTGATATGATGTGCGGCTTCTATAACCAGCTTACCATGTGGCAGCATGAAGAAGGTATTACGACTTTCGTTCCGATACAAAGCTCCACAGTGGGTGTTTGGCAGAAAAGACGACAAGAGATCGACCCACGGAGGACGGTTATTCTCTGTCAGGTAAGTCCCCCGGACGACCACGGTTATGTTTCGCTTGGCCTTGATCTATTCTTCACGCCGGACATCATTGACCAGGGCGCTGTGATTGTCGCCGAGGTTAACCCCAAGATGCCGCACACTTACGGCAATTCACACTACCACGTCAGCAGGTTCGAGAAATTCGTGGAGGTAGACGAGCCTCTCTTTTCGCCTCCGCTGCCCGAACCGTCGGAGGTACATAAGAAGATTGCCGCGAACGTGGTGAGCTTGCTCAGGGACAGGGATTGCATCCAGGTAGGAATAGGCGCAGTCCCGGGCCAGATATCCAAGCTTCTTGCAGATAGTGACCTCAAGGACCTGGGGATTCACACTGAGATGGCTCCCCAGGGCACCCACCTGCTTGTGGAGAAGGGCATCGTCACCTGTAAATATAAAAAGACTCATCCGAATAAGATTATCACGGCTTTCACCGTCGGAGACCAGGAGCTTTACGACTTCCTGGGCAACAATCCCATGGTCGAGTTCTATTGTGCTTCATATTCCAACTCCATTCCCTTGCTGAGCCAGGAGAAAAACGTGGTGGCTATCAACGGCTCCGTCGAAATTGACCTTGTGGGAACCATCGCCTCGGAGTCTTTCGGCGATTCGATGCGCTCCGGCACGGGCGGACAGCTTGACTTCATGATCGGCTCATACTGGTCGGAAGGGGGAAGGGCGATCAACATAATGCCCAGCACTGCACACAATGGAACGATATCTCGCATCGTGCCCTACCTGACGGAGGGAGCCAGGGTGACTGTGCCGAGGCATTACGCGCAGTATGTAGTTACCGAGTACGGGATTGCGAATCTTGCGCCGTTGAATGAGAGAGAGCGTGCCCTCGCTCTTATCGAGATTGCACATCCCAAGTTTAGAGATGACCTTCTAAAGGTAGCCAAAAAGAGACTCAGGTTTTAACTGTATTTGACATTGCGCAAATCGCATGATAACCTGGAAATTAAGCAGGAGCAAACGTAACTCTCAAATATCGTCTGTATGAAAGGGTTCATTCTGCCGCAGAAGTCGACCTCCGATTTGTTTTCAAGATATTCAGAATAAAGAGTGGTGAGATGGCTTTATCTCGACTAAAAGAGCTCGAAGCAGAGATGCAGAAATGCTTCAGATGCTCTTTATGTAAAATGGTGCCGCTACCAACGGTGCTGAATCCTAAGTACTCAGATGGTTGTCCATCCAGCCGCCAATTCCATTTTCACGGATACTCCGGGTCTGGTAAGAACATCATGGCTCTCTCCTTAGTCAATGGTCGCATCAAAGTCGATCAAACACTGGCAGATATCACCTTCGCTTGCACCGCATGCGGACTCTGTGACGTTTCCTGCAAATTCATTATGGAGGCGGAGCGCCACGCTGTGAACATGGCGCTTAGAGAGCACATTGTGGACGAAGGTTTCGCCATGCCTGCCCATCAGGCGATGATTAAGAATCTGGAAGAGTACGGCCATCCGCAAGGGAAAATAGAGAGTCCAGATTTAAGTTGGGCCAAAGACCTGGGAGTGAAGATACTTCCGGACGAAATGGCGCCGGTCCTCCTATTCGCGGGCTGTATGACGGGAAGCGACCCTGGAGCATCCGATGTCGCAAGGAAATTTGCACACATTCTGAAGCACGCGGGTGTTGATTTCGGCATCATGCGGAACGAAACTTGCTGCGGTATGCCGGCTTACTGGACCGGACACCGAGACACTTTTACAAAAACAGCAAACCGTCTCGTAAATCAACTTGACGATATGAAAATCCAGACAATAGTTACTTTGTCCGGTTCATGCCTGGGAGCTTTACGTTCAAAGTATCCTGAGTATGCCAGGGCTCCCAAGGCCCAGGTATTGCACGCAACTGAGTTCCTGGCGCAATTGATAAAAGACGGCCGCTTGCGCCTGCCCAGGCCGGTCAGGCGTAAGGTGACATATCACGACCCTTGCTACCTTGGCCGCCAGAGTGAACCACCTCTCACCTGGGCAGGCGAGTACAAAGTAACCCACGGGTGCATGACTTACACCGACCCCCCCAAGGAGATCAACCGGGGCGTGAATGGAGTATACGACCCGCCACGGCAGATACTCCGTGCCATAAAAGGGCTCGATTTTGTCGAGATGTATCGGATTCGTGAATACTCGTATTGCTGCGGTGGAGGTGGGGGAGTCCCCCTGGCATATCCAGACTTAGCGCGCTCAGCAGCCCTCGATCGGCTGGGAGAAGCTATAGACGTAGGGGCGGAATATCTTGTCACCGCATGCCATCATTGCAGAGCGAATCTGTCTAAATCACAGAAGTCTTTGGAAAAATCGCTGCTTCCGGTTATCGATATCATTGACCTGGTGTACGAGGCTGCGGATATCAAGTGAGGTGAGTTGAAGATTGATCCCTGGTTCTGAACTTGGCGAGCGCCTGCGGTCTGTTTTACGTGAGGGCACTTCCAGTAGCGATCCCAAAGATATCGCCGCTTTTCAACTATCCAATCCCATTACGGACTCAGCCACAAATCCCTCCTTTATAGTGCGCCCTGCAAAAGTGGACGAGCTACAGGAACTATTACGGCTCGCTAATGGATCCGGTCTGAATCTGACGGTGGCCTCATCTACAGGCAAGCATTGCAAGGGTGGGTTCGCAGCAGTGAAGGAAAATATTTTAATAGACCTGTCTCCATGGAAGCGGATTCCCTGGATCGACAGGCGAAACAGGGTCTGCCTGATCGAACCCGGCGTTACCTACGGAGAGCTACTGCAGGCTCTTGAGCCACATGGAATGACTGTCCCCATACCGTTATCACCCCGCAGCGGCAAGAGCGTCATCGCATCGGTGATGGACCGGGAACCGACCTCATGGCCCAATAGACAGTGGGACATCAGCGACCCTGTAGCAAGCACGGAGTTTATTTTCGGAAACGGAGATATCTTCCGCACTGGTGCTGCAGGCGGTCCTGGAACACTTGAGCAGCAGCGTGCTGTCGGCGGCGCTCAGAAATCCCCTTTGGGGCCATCTCAGACGGATTTTCACCGTGTTATCCAGGGTTCCCAGGGTACTATGGGCGTTGTTACGTGGATTACACTGCGCGCAGAGCTGAGACCTACCGTGGAACAAACCTTCCTTCTCGGTGCCGATTCACTTTTGGAATTGATTCCATTTATCTACGAGGTTCAACGGCAATGGTTAGGGGAGCATTCGTTTGTTCTCAATCGCACTGCGGCGGCTATGCTCATGAGTGCGCAGGGCGATGGTGACTTCGAAGCTGTACGCAGCTCGCTGCCTCGATATCTCTGTCTGCAAAACATAGCGGGATTCGCAAGAATGCCTAAAAAACGGCTCGAATATCAGCGCAAGGACATCGAGTCTATTGCCAGCAAGAACAAGCTGAGCATGACCACGTCTCAGGGTAAAATCGCAGCGAAGGCCCTGCTGGACATAGCAACGCGCCCATGTGGGGAAATAGACTGGCGTCACCGTTTGAAGGGACACTGTCTTTCATTATTTTTCCTGACGACCCTTGACAGGGCGCCTGGACTTGTCGATACCTTCACGGAACTGGCTGGAAAACATGCCGTAGAAAAAGAGTCTATCGGATTATATATCCAGCCTGTTGTTCAAAATCACGCCTGCCATGTGGAGCTCATGTGCCCATTCAATCCCGGAGTACCAAGCGCCATCGAGGTTATGCGTAAACTCGAAAAGGAAGCTGTTACCAAGCTGGCAGAGACTGGGGCCTTTTTCAGCAGGCCGTACGGACCGGCTGGCGAAGTAGTATTCAAGCAAAACCCTCTGAACTACGAAGTGTTGAAGAAAGTGAAGGGGATATTTGATCCCAACAGGGTATTGAACAACGGCAAGTGGGGGCTTTGATATGATTTACTCATGGAAGTGGGAGCGATAGAGAAGGTGGCGGAATGATAACCGAAAAAGAGACTAAAGCACTTCAGGATATAGTCGGCCGAGAGTGGGTGTCCACCGCTCCCTGCATGATGGATACCTACTCCCTGTACATGAATCCGGAGACCGTGGTAACAGACGGTTCGAAGTGGCTCCCCCGGCCCGTCGCCGTTGTGCTGCCCGAGACCACTCAACAGATTCAGCAAATCATGCGCTTCTGCAATACAAATCACTTAATGGTCAAGCCGCTGTCGACAGGATTTCACGCTGTATGCGCTGCCTCAAGGGACCGCGTGATAATTCTCGACCTGAAGCGTATGAATAAAATCATCGACATTGATACTAAGAACCAGGTCGCCATCATCGAGCCCTATGTGCGCGCCATTGACCTGCAGACGGAGATTTTCAAGCACGGACTAACTGTTCACATCGTATCATCAGGCTCCAATCATTCTATTCTGGCATCAACCACAGCCGCATGGGGCTACGGAGAAAGCGGACCATCGACCAGCTACAGCGGTCGTAATCTGCTGGGCGTAGAATGGGTATTACCTACCGGCGAAGTGCTGACCCTGGGCAGCGGTGGTGTTGGCGCAGGCTGGTTTACGGCCGATGGCCCCGGGCCTTCGCTGCGAGGCATCATGCGTGGTTTTCAAGGGACTTTCGGAGGACTCGGAGTTTTCACCAAATGTGCTGTGAAACTGTATAAGTGGAATGGGCCCGCGAAATGGGAAGTCCATGGAAAATCCCCGGTCTACGTTCTCGATAAACTGCCGGAAAGAATGGCGATGAATGTGCACGCGTTCCCATCAGGCAAAGCTATGAGGGACGCTGGCTACAAACTCGGTGAGGCTGAGATTGAATTCGCCTGTTTCCGCACCCCCATGTTCTTCACAGCTCTGGGTATGACCGAGAATAATGAACAGCTCAAGGTTGCGTTGGAGAGCGGTGTCTTTCATAAAGCAATGCACCATGTGCTGGTCAACACGGTTATCGGTTACTCGGAGGGCGAATTCAAGTGGAAAATGGCAGCGATGAAACAGATCATGAAGGAAACAGGCGGCGTAAAGATACCTATGTACTTAAAAATAACCCCGGGACTTTTACGTGTGGCCGGCCCTCTATTGAAACCTGTGAAAGACCCGCTCGCAATTATGCGCCGTTTCCCCTTTTTACAGGATATTATCCACAGTATACCCATAGGAAAACAGCAAAAGCTGGTGCAGGACTCCAGGTTGTTCTGGCTGCTGGTGCGGAATGCCGTCAACACACAGGCAACCTTCCGTCCCTCTCAGGGGATGTCCACAATGTTGGGTTCGTTTGATACCTGGGATATGGGAGTCGCTCAAGCAGAATGGATCGCTCAAGCGAAAAAGAAGTACATAGAAAAGGGCATCTTTCTCGATGATGGCGGTGATCTGGGGTGCGGTGGCACATTTGAAAATGCTCATCTCGGTTATCTGGAAGGTATCTACTTGTACGCCTCCGGAGACCCCCAAGCGGTAAAAGCCTCTGCAGAAATAATAGAAGACGGCTGCAATGCGGCGATAGAACAGGCAATGGGAATCCCCATTGCTGCCTTCGGCTGCGGGATGAATAAGCGCTTCGGCCCGGCATGCCGCAACTATCCCAAATATATGAGCAAGATAAAGAAGGCATTAGACCCCAATACCGCCTCAGACCCCTTCTTCTACGCTGAGCCCGAGGACGGGCAAAAGTCATGATAGATTTCATGGCATCCGATTAAAAGGAGAGAAAAGCCATGGCTGACAAAGAAAGCCCGCTGGTCAAAGAAGGGTGGACAGGTCCCGGCAGACGCGATTCTACGATAACACCGCTTAAACCTGAGGAAGACGGCCTTCATATCGACATGCGCAAAAAAGGCATGTACGAGTGGTGGTACTTCGACGCACATCTGGAAACCGGTCACACGATCGTGGTCTTTTTCCACGCAGCAAACCCCAACCCCGGGGCGGCAGGAAAAACCGGTGTTGAAATCACCCTGCTCAGACCGGATGGCAGCAAGACCCAGAAATTCGTGCCTTACAGCAAATCGGTTTTCGCCGCTTCTAGCGACAAGGCTGATGTCAAGATTGGCGGGAACTATCTGAGGGTTCAGCAATTGCCTGGAGAGCTACCTCTTTATGAGGTCTATGTGAAGGAGAAAGACCTTGGTTGCCATCTCACATACAGAGCCGAGGTGAATAGTTGGAAACCTGGAACAGGCATTTCTCACTTCGGGAATATGGGCTACTTTGCCTGGGTAGTTCCCTTTGCGAGGGCTTCTGTAGAGGGAACAGTCACAGACGGAAATAATACTCTACAGGTTAAGGGCGTTGGCTACCATGATCACAACTGGTTGGATTTCCAGTTCCCGAGAATAATTGACTACTGGATGTGGGGGCGAATCTATTCACAGCACTATACCGTATCCTATGCTTTCATCCAGTGCAATACTAAGATGGGCAACCATGCGGTCAAGGTCCTGATGATGGCTGACGGAAGAGAAGTAGTACTCAGCACGGGAGAGTTCGACTTCATCAAGCAGGATTTTGAATACAACTCGAAAGCTAAACACAGCTATCCCAAGAAGCTTGTCATCAGGGTCCCGAATGAACTGGAGGTAAACCTCGGTGTCAGAGATATCTTAGAGAGCCAGGACATGCTCGAGAACTTCAGTTTGCCTCTTAGGCTCATCGCAAAGTATTTATTGCGGCTGAGACCGGGTTATTTCAGGCTCTCATCTAATTTCGAGATAAATGTGACTCGTGAGGGAAAAACCAACAAGGAAACAGGGACAGCACTTCATGAGATCGTCCTGTTTCGCTCTGCAGAATAGATGTTCCTTATCTTAGGGAGGATTCAGCAGACGTAAAGAGTTCAGCGTCAGAGAAATGGGACACACTGAAGACATAACGCAATTGGCACTTTGGTGCTTGTTCCCGCTTTGCTCTGAGAAGGGTTAATTCTGGTTTCTCTATTTCCTGGTTCCACACTCTTTTTCAAGGGTAACCATGTCTCCATTTCCGAAACCCCGGAATTTGAAGAAGCTCCTCAGGTGCTCGTCGCCATCTCTTAAAAGTACTTGCGCACCGACTTTCTTTTGCTCACACACCTCACAAAAGGCTTCAACCAGCCTTCGACCTATACCCAAATGTCGATAACTACGGTGTACTACAACCATGTGTATCCACCCTCCCATCTCGTTCCCGTACCAAAGTGAACGTATGTCTCCCAAAAGAAAGCCCACTACCACTCCATCCAGCTCTGCCACAAAATTCATAGTCGGACGATATACCTTATCCTCAGCTTCAGCTTCTGTTTGCCATGGCATAGCTCGTGGGAGGCCAATCAAAGACCTGCCTACTACCTCTAATTTAGGCATATCGTCGTCGACCATTCTACGAACCACAATGATTTTCTCTTCGATTTGCATTACTTAACCTCCATCCCTTCCTGAAAATAGAAGTGTCCTCCCCTCCCTTCCTTATAGTTGGCAGGAAGAAGAGGACCCCATTGCTCCTTTAGACAGGCTATCTCCTGTCGGCCATGAGTTTACCCGCCTGGCTTCGAGTGCTGCTGTTTTTTAGGACTGCTGAAAGCTCGTGGTCTCCGATTACATCCTCAACCCATTTGCTGAAATCATTCCTATCCACAGTGACGTGGTATCGAAAGGTATCCTCCGACATTTCCCGCAGAGCGGCACTGAGTTCATCCATGTTCTTTATCACGCGGCCATCGTGGCACCAGAATACTTTGTCTGCTGCAACATCTGATAGACACGATTTGCTTACTGCTGTGGTCCCCACACGAACCGCTCTGGCTCCGTTCTTGCCTATTCTATACATCTTAGTCCCGCACGCCGGACACACACCCCTAGTCGCCGGCCTTCCATTCTTCATGGTTACGCTCTTGGCATTTTTTATTTCCCTTGTTGTATGACACTTCACACAATATGCTTGCATTGACTACCTCCTATATTCTTTCTAGAACATCCCATTTAATGAGTTAAAATCAGGGAGTGAATCATACCTTCATCCGGGCCCGAGCCCCAGTCTCTTCTCTGCTTTAGCAATTATCTCGCGGGTAGTGTCAATCATATCCTGACTTACAGAGACCGAGGTGATACCCCATTCCACGAGCTTCTCGGTAAGCTCAGGGTAAACTGATGGTGCCTGCCCGCAGATGGAGCAGGTAACACCCATGCTCCTGGCTACCTTAACGGCTCTCTCCAGGAATATCATGACAGCTTCATCCCGCTCATCGAAGAGTTTGGCCAGTTTGGCGTTGTCCCTGTCAACACCCAGGACAAGCTGGGTCAGGTCATTGGAGCCGATGGAGATGCCGTCGATACCCACAGCCAGGAACTTATCCAGCAGGATGACGTTAGACGGCACTTCAACCATCATCCAAAGCTTGAAGTCGTCAGAGCGCTTCAGCCCCTCGGCTTCCATAATCTCTTTGGTTCTGGCTAGCTCCTGGACGGTTCTGACGAAGGGAATCATCACCCAGAGGTTATTATATTTCTCCCTCACCTTCTTTATTGCGGCTAACTCCAACTTGAATGTATCAATATTGAAAATGTACCGCGAGGCCCCTCTGTAGCCAAGCATCGGGTTTTCTTCAGTTTCTTCGTACTTTTCGCCACCCTTCAAAGCTCTATATTCGTTAGTCTTGAAATCAGTAGTTCTGTAGACTACCTGGCGGGGATAGAATGCCTTGGTAAAGGCGGTTAACCCTGCCGCAAGCTTATCAACAAATTCCTGACCTCGATTTTGTTCAATCATGTAACTGGGGTGCTCGCCGATCTGAGCTACTATAAACTCAGCCCTCAGCAGACCTATGCCATCTACGTCACGAGAAGCAACCCTATCAACTAGCTCTGGTTGTGCCAAGTTTACCAGAAGCTTGGTCCTGGTCTTTACTTTAGCTCTGGCTTTAGCCTCTTCCTTTTTGGCAATTTCTATTTTACCCGCGAAGACCTTGCCGTTTCTGCCATCCACAGTAATCATCTGTCCGTCTTTCAGCGTCTTCGTTGCCTTTCCGGTGCCGACAACACAGGGGATACCCATCTCACGGCTGACAATGGCAGCATGGGCGGTTCTACCGCCACGGTCGGTAACAATGGCGACTGCTCGCTTCATAGCCGGAACGTAGTCGGGCGTGGTCATTTCAGCAACCAGCACATCGCCTTCAAGAACCCTGTCTATTTGAGAGGGGTCGGTGACTATTTTCACAGGCCCACAGGCAATACCAGGACTGGCGGGTGCTCCTGATAAAAGCGCTTCCGCTGGAATCTCAAGCCCGGCCTCAGCCGTTTCCTTGATGGTGGTTACCGGCCGGGTTTGCACTATATAGATTTTGCCATTCTCCTTTGCCCATTCAATGTCCTGGGGGAATTGATAATGTTCCTCTAAAAGCTTCCCTATTTTGGCCAGAGCAATAATGTCCTCGTCACTTATCTTTTGCTGCGCCTGCTCTTCAGGGGTGAGGACAACTTTCATGTTAGCGTCTTCGCCTCTGCCGTTTTTGTTTCTGATAAGTTTCCATTCCTGCTTTTTGACTTCTTTTTCAATAATATTCAGCTCATCTTTGCTGACAACAAAGTAATCAGGAGTTACATCACCCGAGACGATCATTTCGCCAAGTCCATGGATGGCTTCTATGGTTATCTTATTACGGTCACTCGTTATCGGTTCCACAGTGAACATCACTCCGGCAGCTTCAGACTGAACCATCCTCTGTACCGGAACGGCGATGCCTACTGTAGAGTGGTCAAAACCGTGATGCGCACGATAAAAGATGGCGCGTGCCTCGAAGAGAGAGGCCCAGCATTTAATAACGGCGCACAGGACATCATCCTCACCTTCAACATTGAGATATGTCTGCTGCTGGCCGGCGAATGAAGCTTCGGGCAAGTCTTCCGCAGTGGCTGAAGAGCGAACGGCAACCAGGCCCTTGCCCATTTGTTTATAGGCATTGCGAATCTCAGCGGCTATTTCTGGCAGCATCGGTGCTTCCGAGAATATCTTTTTAATTTCGGCAGATACTTCCTGGAGCTGTTTGATATTATCAACATCCAGCGGCCCCAGCAGATCGTAGATTTTCCTCTCGATTCCAGTTCTTTGCAGGAAGGTAAAATAGGCATCGGTGGTTATAATGAAGCCCGGGGGCACGGGGATATTGGCTTTGGTCATTTCACCCAGATTTGCCCCCTTACCACCGACGAGGCGCAAATCATTTTTGGTGACTTCATCGAACCAGACGACAGCCCTGTGCTTTCGGCTCATCTGCTTCCTGCCTCCTATTTCTTTGACTCTAGTTATGCTTACCATCAATTTTACCTCCAGGAGAACAAATGAACAAGTTCGGCCTCACCCACCCCATAAAATGTCTGATTTGCCCACTCTATGTAACCTAAGGCAGTAAAGTATATTTGACACCGTTTTGCCCATTTCCCGCGGGCCTCGGACTCAGTGAACCCGTCCGGTTAGATAATCTCAACAAGTTCGATATCGAATGTAAGGTCTTTCCCCGCCAGGGGATGATTTGCGTCCAGCGTCACGCTACTTTCCGAGACATCGATCACCTTTACCAGGGATACCTTGCCATTCTGTTGACAGATATCAAGTTCCAGGCCGACGGATGGCTTGATGTTCTCGGGGAACTTATTCCGATCAACTGCCGCCACCATTTGTTCATGGCGTGGGCCGTATGCTTCACAGGCCGCGATCTTGACGGTTCTCGAGTTGCCTGGTTTCATCCCGACCACTGTTTCCTGAAAGGCCGGTATCAGACTGGACTTCCCGATCTTGAATTTTAGAGGGTTGCATCCGCAAGAGGTCTTAAATACCGTGCCGTCATCCAATCTGCCAGTGTAGTGAATCCTTACAGTATCACCGCTTTTTGCTTGTGGCATTATCCCCTCCTTGCAGCCAGACAGTTAGAAAGTAAAAAGTTCTATTCCCAATTTACACAACGGAGTCGGTCAACTCTTAGCGCCTGCAGCATCATGGTGCACACCGCCGGGTCTGGCATACCAGGATTTTTGGATAGTGCCCCACGAATTACAAAACTGCTTGCTCGTTCCGCACTTTTTGCAGACACCCAAATTCCTCTCATCGATTAACCAGTGATGAATACAATCCTTGCCATCGTCATTGAACTGTACCCGCTCATTCTCCATCTCAAACCTCCCTCAGGCAGAATGGGGAAAATCCTGCCCACAACCTCGACCTATTTATCTGCCTTTACCGCGACCTTCGCCGAAGGCGCCATGCCTCGATTGGCTCTTCAAAATCGGCAGCCACAATGTTGTAGCTATGCGAGGTCCTGGTCAAATCAGCTTAGGGGCACTTCTAGGGGAAGCGCTTGTGAGCGGTAAAAGCGAAGGACATGGTGTGATGCAAACAACTTGATGCATCACAAAAGAGGAATCGGGCACCATTCCCAACTGCCCGTTATATCCTCAGCCCAAACCACCAAACCGATTTGATAGAGCGGAAGCTAACCGCTTCCCTTGTCTCTACCGCTTCGTTTTTGAGTAGCAGTCAGAGCAGTACACCGGGCGCCCCTCTCGGGGCTCGAACGGTACCTGGGTGTTGGTGCCGCAAGTGGCACAAACAGCAGGATGCAATTCTCTCTGCTGTCGGTAGCCTCCGCTGCTATACCCATTACCGCCGCGCTGTACTTTTCTGGCTGCCCGGCAGTCAGGACAACGCCCTGGATCATGGGTGAAGCTCTTGGAAGCGAAGAACTCCTGCTCGGATGCGCTGAATGTGAAACTTGTGTTGCAATCTGAGCAAGTTAGAGTTTTGTCCGCATAGCTCATGGATGACCTCCTTATTTATTCTTTGGACCTGAAGAGAGTCTGATCATCCATGGCCTGGGGAATGCCTGTGTAGTAGAACAGGTCGGGGAATAGCAAACTTTGAACAGGTTTCTATTTGAAGTATAACAGCGAATTATGATTTGTCAAGCTCAAGAGCGTTTCTGGATGAGATCCTATTGGAGCAGTTCAAAAGTGGAGAAAATGTAACACAAACTTAACAGTTGCGCAATATTGTGGAAATAACAGGATGTTATAGTGAACGCATGAATGGTTAAGGAGTAATGGAAATGGTTAGTGCTGGAGATACGGCCTGGTTACTCACTTCCGCTGCTTTGGTCTTGATCATGACTCCCGCCCTTGGCTTCTTTTACGGGGGCATGGTGAGACGGAAGAACATCGCTGCCACGATAATGCAGTGTTTCATTGTAGTGGCTGTGATTAGTGTCCAGTGGGTGCTTTGGGGCTACAGCCTAGCCTTTGGCCCTGATAAGGGTCATTTCATCGGGTCGCTGGCGTGGGTAGGCTTGAGGGGTGTGGGCCTTACGCCGGATCCTGCTTACGCAGCCACTGTGCCCGCCCAAGCATACATGATCTTCCAATGTATGTTTGCCATCATCACTCCTGCCCTGATCATCGGCTCCTTCGCTGAGAGGATCAACTTTAAAGCTTTCCTAATCTTCATCGTCCTTTGGGCAACCATTGTTTACGACCCGCTTGCCCACTGGGTATGGGGTGTGGGGGGCTGGCTACGCGATCGGGGCACGTTGGACTTCGCCGGCGGCACGGTAGTACACATAAGCTCAGGGGTTGCTGCTCTGGCTGCGGCGATGGTATTCAAGAAGCGCCTGGGATTTGGTAAGGAGCCTATGGAAGCGGGTAACGTTCCTTTTATTGTCCTGGGAGCTGCTCTTCTGTGGTTTGGCTGGTTCGGTTTCAACGCTGGTAGTGCTTTAACTGCCGGTGGTCAGGCAACTAGCGCCTTTGTAGTAACTAATACGGCGGCAGCTATGGCAGCTTTGACATGGATGACCATGAGTTGGCTTTTTGGTGGGCGGCCAAGCATTATTGGCGCAGCCTCCGGAGCCGTGGTTGGCTTGGTGGCAATTACCCCGGCATCAGGGTTCGTTACCCCCATGGCAGCGATAATCATTGGGCTGGGGGCAGGCATATTCTGCTACCTCGCTGTGAGACTGAGGAACCGGACGAAGTTAGATGATTCTCTCGATGTCTGGGCGTGTCATGGCGTGGGAGGCACCTGGGGCGCTATAGCCACCGGCCTGTTTGCCACAGCAGCCATCGGAGGAGCCAATGGGCTGTTCCACGGACATCCCGGACAAGTTGTGATCCAACTGGAAGCTGTGGCAGCTAGCTGGGCATGGTCTTTTGGGATGACGTTTATTCTGCTCAAGGTCATTGATAAGTTTATTCACTTGCGTGTCACCGAAGCCGAAGAAAGAACTGGACTCGATGTCGCACAGCATGGTGAAAGGGCTTATGAGACTTAGGCAAGGAGACGAAGTTGAACAAGATAGAAGCGATAATCAGGCCTGAGAAACTGGATGCAGTGAAAAATGCTCTGGCTGAGCAGGGTTTCGTCGGTTTGAACGTGGTCAATGTGCTGGGACGAGGTGTGCAGAAAGGCGTGGCCTATGTGGGGAGAACTGGAGAGAGAATGGCGGTGGACATGTTGCCCAAGGTTAAACTCGAGGTTGTGGTGCGCGAGGCCGACACCGAGAAGGTGATAGACATCATTCTCAATGTTGCCCGCACCGGCAATATAGGCGATGGGAAAATCTTTGTCATTCCCGTCAGTCAGGTTATCCGAGTACGTACCGGTGAGCGTGGCGATAAGGTTGTTTAACAGAAAGGAGGACATGACCCATGGGCGGTGAATTAATCTTTGCCCTGGTGGCATTCCTGCTACTCGTGGGCGCTTGGGTGGTGCTCCCGATCCGAGCATCCCGTCAATAGCACTACGGTGACTTCATCCAATGGCAAAGTAGATCCTGGCTAGTGCTTCAAATAATTAAACATGTTTTGAGGGCTTGACGCTAGTGCGGATTCTGGTAGTGACCAAGAGCAAACAGAAAGCGGGCAACCTCATGTCACTCATGGCTGAACAGGGATATAGCGCTGACAAGGTTCAGGGTGGGGAGGAGGCTCTCAGCATGATTGAGAGGTATCGCCCGGATGCTGTGATAGTGGCTGTCGAGCAGGGCAGTCATCAGGAACTGCGTCATCTGCTTGATATACCCAATGCCTCAAAACGCGCGCAGTTCCTGGGCTTGATGAATAAAAAGACCGCGATCGACTATGATTCGACGCTGGGTCTGGACGACTTTGTACTGGAGCCTTATGAGCCCGCAGAGTTGATCACTCGCCTGGAGCGGCTCGTCAGGCGCCGGGACGAGGCCACCAACAGCGAATTGCTCAAATGCGGAGACTTGGTCATAGACCCTTCTAGGTACGAGGTGCGGCTGGCGGGCAAGCTGATAGCGCTTACCTTGAAAGAATATGACCTGCTCTGCTTTCTGGCCCACAATCAGGGCTTGGTATTCTCGCGGAAAGCCCTGCTTTCCAAAATCTGGGGCCACGACTATTTCGGAGGAGCCCGGACCGTGGACGTACACATTAGAAGGCTCAGAAGCAAGATAGAGGACAGCCGCCATTCTTTTATCGAGACTGTGAGAGGCGCGGGCTACAAGTTTAAAGAGCAGGTTTTTCCAGCTTTTTAGCTCAAGCTCAATTCGGCTGTAACTTTGGAGAAACGAAAATTTGCTAAAATGCAGAACGTTAAGGCAACTCCCGCAGGAACTTTAGCGGACAGCTACACAACGAGGAAAGTATGAAGGAGAAAAGCATGACGCCAGAACAAATCCTTGAATTTGTGAAGAGGAACAAGATTCAAATTGTGGACTTAAAATTCTGATTATATAAGGAGTAATTTTAGTAGGTTTTACAAAATGAATTAAGGAGTATAATAAATTGAGTACCAAATCAGTCAATACCTGCCAGGATGTGGTAAAACTGGCAAAGACCAATGCCTGCCAGTGGATAGACCTCAAATTTGTCGACCTGCCGGGCGTCTGGCAACACTTCTCCATTCCCCTCAGCTATCTCGATGAAGACATGTTCACTGAAGGCATCGGCTTCGATGGGTCTTCCATCCGGGGTTTCCAAAAAATTCATGAGAGCGATATGCTCTTGGTACTGGATGCCACGACAGCGATTGTTGACCCTGCCTGTGAAATTCCCACCCTCAGCATCATCTGCGATGTAAAAGACCCCGTCACCGGCAAACCGTATTCACGCGATCCCCGCTATGTAGCAAAAAAAGCTGAGGCCTACCTGAAAAAGAGCGGCCTTGGCGATGTCAGCTACTGGGGGCCGGAGCTGGAGTTCTTCATATTTAATAGTATCCGCTTCGATCAGAATATGCATGAGGGATATTACCACATAGATTCCAGCGAAGGTATCTGGAACAGCGGTAAAGATGAAAACGAAGGAAACCTGGGCTACCGCCCAAGGACCAAGGAAGGCTATTTCCCCGTCCCTCCAACCGATAAACAGCAAGACCTTCGCTCCGAGATGGGCCTGGTCCTCATGAAGAGCGGTATCGACCTCGAGGTACATCATCATGAAGTGGCCACTGGTGGGCAAGCCGAGTTCAGCATGAAGTTCGATACCCTTGTTCGTATGGCGGACAAGACATTACTTTATAAATACGTATGCAAGAACGTTGCCGTTAGAAGAGGATATACCGCCACCTTCATGCCCAAACCCCTCTTTCAGGACAACGGTTCCGGTATGCACGTCCATCAAAGCGTCTGGAAAGATGACAAAAATCTCTTCTACGATGCCAGGGGCTATGGCTTGATTAGCCAATTTGCCAAGTACTACATCGGTGGTCTGCTAGCTCACTCACCAGCCCTGCTAGCTTTCTGCGCCCCGAGCACTAATTCCTACCGCAGATTGGTACCGGGTTATGAGGCCCCTATCAACCTCGTTTATTCGCAGCGTAACCGCAGTGCCTGTGTCCGTATTCCAGTCTATTCTAAGAGCTCAAAGTCAAAGCGTATTGAGTACCGGTGTCCGGATGCCACCTGCAATCCTTACCTTGCCTATTCTGCCATGTTGATGGCCGGGCTTGACGGTGTCAAGAACAAAATCAACCCCGGTGACCCCATAGATGAAGACATTTACGAGTTACCTGCGGAAGAGAAGACTAAAATCAAATCCACTCCTGGTTCGCTGGGTGAGGTCCTCAATGCATTGGAGAAAGATAAGAAGTTTTTGCTAGAAGGCGACGTCTTCACTTCAGACCTCATCGAGACTTGGATTAACTACAAGAGAAAGAATGAAGCGGATGCTGTGGCTTTACGCCCCCACCCCTTCGAGTTCCATCTATACTACGATATATAGACGGCCAGCCTAAAGGAGCCCACGGCTACATAGCCGTGGGCTCCTTCAATTCAGGACCACTACACTCATCAATCAGAACCTCGAAACATTTCTTCCACATGCCTATCCAGGCAACCATTATCCCAGGCCATCAGAACCTCCTCTCGCGACGTATTGTGGGAAGGAACGGGTCTGCAAAGAAGACTACAAGGAGCAAAAAGGCTATAATAGCAACAATAGCGAAAGTATTGCGCCTTTCCTAATTAATATAAACTCAAGTTAGCCCGTGATGCTGGACAATCGAGGCTGATGCATCTGAAAGGAGGTAGGAAGTGGGCCAGAGTGTGGATTTGAGCAAGGACCTTGGATTTCTGCGCATCGGTGCTGCAGTCCCTGTCCTTCGTGTGGCCGACGTTCATTTCAACGTTGGAGGCATCATCGAAGCCATAAGAAAGGCCAGGAATGCAGGAGTGCAGATACTGACTTTCCCGGAGATGGCTGTAACCGGCTATACCATTGGCGATCTGGTTCAACACCAGGCATTGCTGTCGAAAGCAGAAAAGGGGCTTGGCAGCATATTGGACGAAAGCGCCGGAAGCAGCATGGTGGTGATAGTTGGGATGCCGCTATCTAATGAGCAAAAGATATTCAACTGCGCCGTCGTATTAAGCAACAGCCGCATTCTCGGAGTAATACCCAAGACTCTTTTACCTACTTACAGAGAGTTTTATGAGGACCGATGGTTCACATCAGGCAGAGATGCCTGCGAGGATACTATCGAATTAGCCGGGCAGCGAGTCCCTTTCGGCACAGACGTCCTCTTTGAACTGCGGGGGGTTGCCTCAGCCATCATCGGGGTCGAGATCTGCGAGGACCTCTGGATACCCCTATCGCCTCACGAGTACCAGGCACAGGCCGGCGCGACAGTGCTGCTCAACCTGTCAGCCAGCAATGAGATGATTGGGAAAGCAGACTGGCGTAAAACGATGGTATCTTCAGAGTCCGGCAGATGCATCGCGGCATATTGCTACGTTTCGGCGGGTATCGGGGAGTCGTCTAACGATGTTGTATTCGGAGGACACTCCATCATCGCAGAGAACGGGGTTATACTCCAGGAATCGAAACGATTGTCAGCAGATTCGCAGCTTTTGATCGCAGACATAGACCTGGAAAGGCTTGCACACGACCGGCGGGTCACCACGAGCTTCAACGATGTCCCCAGAAAATCGCAAGCTTTCAGAATCGTTGAAACAGAAGTCCCGGACTTGTCTTCCAATAGGTTGCTGCGGACCCTCGACGCTCATCCTTTTGTGCCAGCGGATCTCACCAGAAGAGCAGAACGATGCCGCGATATCTTTTCCATGCAGGTTGCTGCTCTGGCCGAGAAGCTATCCGGGGCCAACAAGAGTCTCATAATATTGGGAGTCTCCGGCGGGCTTGATTCCACGCTCGCTCTATTGGTAGCAGCGAAGACAATGGATTTCATGGGCTTGCCACGAACTAATGTTCATGCCTACACCCTTCCCGCTTTCGGCACTACCCAGAGAACTAAGAATAACGCTGCTAAATTGTGCAAAGCGTTAGGAGTGACTTTCGGACAGGTGAATATAATGAGGACCTGCACATCGCATCTCAAAGACCTGGGCCATGATAGCCAGGAAGACGTGGTCTTTGAGAACGTACAGGCACGTTATCGTACAGAATTCTTCTTCAACAAAGCAAATGAGCTCAACGGCATTGTCCTGGGAACAGGTGACCTCACCGAGGTCGCGTTGGGTTGGGCCACGTTCTCCGGGGATCACATTTCGCATTACCACGTCAACGTATCAGTGCCCAAAACGCTTGTCCGCTTTCTTATCAGGTGGGTCGCGGACGAAGAGCTGGCCGATTCCCCGGCACAAAAGGTATTGTACGATGTCCTCAAAACGCCCATCTCTCCGGAATTACGGCGGCCCAGCAACGGCGAGATCACTCAGAAGAGCGAGGAGACAATCGGGCCAGTCGAGCTTGCGGACTTTTATCTCTATCCATTCGTTCGTTTCGGGATGCGACCCGGCAAGATTCTCTATTTGGCAAATGAGGTAAGGAAACAGGGGCTTTTTGAAGGTCATTACACTCCAAAAGAGCTAAAGAAATGGCTCAAGAGTTTCATTGAGAGGTTCTTCGCCAACCAGTTTAAGAGGACGTGTTTGCCCGAAGGTCCCAAGATCGGTTCAGTAAGTCTGTCTCCGCGGGGGGACTGGAGAATGCCCTCAGATGCCGACGCAAAACTCTGGCTTGAAGACTTGGAGGAAATGTACAAGAGATTACCCAGATAACGACTGCAAACATCCAGGGACAGCCAGACTGAACCATGGCTGGTTAATCTGGTGGTTAATCTGGAGGTCCCAGGTTTTCAAGAAGAGACGCTATCATTGAGGGATGGTATAAATACATGCCAGCGATACTCTATCTATCAAGGGCTGTCGTTACTAGCTGAAGAAGCATCAGGGCTTTGATAAATATGTTCCGCGTTGATTACGCGATGTCCGGGAATTGTCCCGCCCGGACCGACTTCGCCAATCAATGGTTTCTTTGGTAAAATTCGTAATCCATTGGGGATAGCTGTCGCCGGGGCGACCCCGCAGCCGCCACCCAGGTATACACCATGCCCAAGGCACGCACCCAGGTTGAGAACGCCTGTGTTTACAAGAACACCGTTTTTCATGACTTCTATTCGTTTCCCATCGAAGCGAAAGTCGGCCAGGCCGACTAAATCTGAGATAAACGTATCCCTGCCGCACGTGCTCATTAAGAGCAGTCTGGATGATGATATGGTACGAGGATATAGGACAGAGAAGAAAACGGTACACCCCGAATTTATGGTGCATTCCTCCCCGAGTATAGAAGATTCTATAGTCGCGTTGCCACCGATGGCGGAACCGTCTCCGATAACGGAGAGCCTGACGACAGAGCCGGCGCCAATAAGCACATTATCTCCAATAGTGCTGCCCTCTATGTATGCTGTGGGATGAATATCGCAATTCTTGCCAATCTTATTAACTTGATGGAGGACTTTCCATTTGTTCAATGAGCGTGCTTTTATTGCCAACCCCAACAGCTTCAGTTTGGGAGCCTTCATAAGCCTGGCTACTTCAGCCGACCGGGTAGCCATATTGGCCACCCACAGGTTAGTCCAGTGGTCTATCTGGATCAGCAATATGTCAGTTATGGGTATGCGATACGGTTGGGGACCACGTACATGCTCGGGCATGGGAATGACCTGCGAGAACTGCTCCGCGTCGATCACTACAGGCACAGGCTCTCCGCGCAGCTTTTGGGCAGGCATATAACGGAGGTCATATTCGACCCTATCGGCATGTATCTTCACATCTTGAGTCGCAACCATGCCATGGCGGGTAACAAGGCCTGGTTTGATGGCACATGTGGTGCAGCTTTTCAGCCTTCTTGACCTATAGACGAACTCCTTCATCAACTCTTTTGTGAAGAATAGGCTGTCTCCCAAGACAATATGTTCATCCGGATCTTCTATCTGAGCAGCATCCGGTATCGCCTTAGGCTCCATGCCAAGGCTTTGCAGCACCTGTCTCTGAATCTCACTCAGCTTACGGTTAGCGATAAGGCAATCGCGAGGGGAGTCACCGAAAGGCTCGATCTTCTTATTGCTTTGCACGATATATGCTTTCATCGGCGCACTCTCCAAATCTTGATTGGGTAGCGATGTTCGTGATGTCTGCAACTCGACAAGGCTGAAGGCTGTATGGTACAATCCCCACAGTCTATGGTAAATGCATATGGAATTAACATTGCCCAAGCGTAAGGAATCGGAATGAGACATTTCACGCTATTGACATCGGTCCCGGTCATGTTCATCCTCTTTCATCCAACCCTCGCTCAGGCGGCTGACAGCTCCAGTCAGGAAAATAGCAGTTCCAGCCTCCATCTTATTGCAGCAGCCCTCGTTGGGTTATGTTTTGCCCTGCCCGTATTCTGGAAGGCAGCCAAGACTTTTCTGAAGAATCGCTCTCAAAAGGCCAGCAGCGGCAAGAAGGACGACACTCTAGCCTGAGTTTGGCCATAGCCCTGCCCGTCCACCTTCTCTCTGAAGGTACCTCCTCGTTTTCTCCAGGTCAGCCCTGGTGTCAATCTCCATACAAAATTCCTTAAAATATAAGGGGCCAAGTAGCACATCGTCAGATATCTCGTTGAGGGCATCCTCTGCGTAACAATCCACCTTGCCTTGCCTTACGAAATCCTCTATCTTATCGAGCCAGAGCAGGAAATCAGCTTTTGAGAATTTATACATCGGGGCGCAGAAAAAAGTTCCGGGGCCTGATAGGTTCACACCGATTCTTGATACCCTTCCACGTTTGATTAAAGCTTTGAAGTCCTTTTCCGGCGAGAGCACGTATCGGTTTACCAGAACTCGATTTCCCTGCGCATCCAGCAGTTTCTGGATAAGGACACTGTCGAATATAATGTCGCCATGCAGCAATATGATGTCGTCATCAACCAGACCTTTCGTCAGCCAGAGGCTGTATATGTAGTTCGTGCGCTCATATTCCGGATTATAAACAAACTGAACCGGGATAGCACTGGTCTTTCGAACGTATTCTTCGAGCTTCTTGCCGAGATGACCCGTGGTTATCACTATGTCGCAAATTCCATGCTTCGCCAGGGCTTCCAACTGGTAGTCTATGAGAGTTCTACCGCCGACTCTTAGCAAAGATTTCGGATTTCGCTCGGTCAAAGGACGAAGCCTCTTACCTACACCGGATGCGAGTATTATGGCTTTCATTACCGCCTGTGAGACCACTTCTTCATTTTCTCGAAGATGCCGAGGACGTCTTCGAAGGTTACCTCAACGGGATTGTTCCCCAGGTGCCTCTCGTCCTGCATAACCTCCAGAGCCATCTCGTTAACATCCCACCTCGGATTCCATTGGAACTCTATGGTTCGCACCAGCTTTCTCAGTTGTTTGGCGAAGACCAGGTCAGAGCCGTTGAACTCAAGAGCATAGGGCAAAGTCATAGCGACCGCCTCGCCATGTGGTATCCCTCGATTTGAGAGGGGATAGGAAAGGGCGTGACCCAGTGTAGTCCCAGAGTTTCCGAAGGCCATGCCGGCCATCAGACTTCCCAGAGACAAGTTGCCCATGGCCTGAGTATCGCCCTTCACCGCCTGCATCAAGTTGTCCTTGACGAGATTGTAGGCCTCTAGGGCCAGTGTCCTGGCTATGGGATTGCTCTTCCTAGACTCGTGGCACTCGACTGCGTGTGCCAGCGCGTCCATCGCCGAGCTAGTGGCCAGCCGCTTTGACATAGTCTGGCACAAATTCGGGTCAACAATCGCCACATCAGCGGTCAGTCTAGCCTCTACGAAGGCCTTTTTCTTACCATCAACCTTGAGCACCGACTCGTGAGTAACCTCGCTCCCTGTCCCGGCAGTAGTGGGCACCATTATCTTGGGCAATGACAGGTCAGCCGCTGCTTTCTTAGCTACATCCATAACGCTGCCTCCGCCCAGACCAATTAGCAGGTCAAGCCCTTTCTTTCGGGAGACCGCAACACAACGATAAACATCGTCAATCGGAGGCTCCGGTGTTACTTCTGAGAAGACCTCAAACCGCAGTTTGTGCTTCTTCAGCGAATCAGCGGCCTGTTTTAGGTGCGGACGGTGTACCATCCCTGGGCTGGTAACAATGAGGACTTTCCTGCCGCCCAGCCTCTTCGCCTCTTCGCCGATTACCGCGATTGAGCCCGCGCCGAAGATAACCTTCTGAGGCAATACAAAGCTGAAACTCATAAAACTCCAGATTCGTGACCTTACTCAAGCTATCCGGAAAGCATTCGGACTGCCTGCTGAAACCGACTCCTGATTTCTTCCGGGGAATGCAAAACCCTTGCTATCCCCTTGACGCTACCCTTGTCAACCTTAACCAGGATGAAAGCAGGCCCCTCTCTTAACGACTTTCTAACGACCTTTCCCACTTCGGCCTCGGTTGTAATTCTAGCGGCCACGCGATACCCTGAGGCACGTGCCACCTCCTCCAACCTCGCGGTGTTCGAGACGGTCGGCTGGCCGCCGGTTGAATCATGGCACTCATTGTCCAGAACAACCTGGATCAGGTTCTTGGGAGCGAAATGCCCTATGGTGGCTATCGAGCCCATGTTCATAAGGACATTACCATCTCCCTCCATGACCACGATTTGTGCGTTCGGCAGCGAAATTGCCAGACCCAACCCTATCGAGGACGCAAGCCCCATCGAGCCAAGCATGTAGAAGTTCCGAGGCGAATCCTTGACCGTGATTAGCTCCCTGCTGATCATACCGTTGGAGGAGATCAGCAATTCGCTCCCGTCCAGTGCCTGGACTGCGGCACGTATAGCGTCGAATCTTTTCATTGCACGATACCGCTCTTAAGGATTGCAGCAGTGGGTATTCCTCTTTCTCTCATCGTCCTAACTGAAGCTGATATTGCAGCCTCAGGGTTGTCTTCGGATATTACCTGATATGGAACACCAAGGGCGTCAAGCAGCTTCAGCATGGCCTCACCCATTATGAGGTGCTCTGGAGCGTCTTTCCCCTGGTAGCCTCTCCAACTGATCAATAGTAGCATGGGAATCCTATATAAAATATCCAACGAAGCCAGCGGGTTAATAGAGCTGCCCAGCCCCGAGTTTTGCATCATGACGATGGGCTGCTTCCCTGCCAGGAAAGCTCCGGTTGCTATTCCCATAGCTTCATCCTCTCTGGTCGCCGGTAGATACGGCAGGTCAGGGTCTGACGAAAGGCATAAAATGATGTCTTTCAAAATGGTGCAGGGTACCCCGGTACAAAAGTTGAACCCGTTTTTTTTCAGCAAATCGCAGAACTGGCTGGCGCTGACCATCATAAGTCCTCCATGCTCTGAACGAACCCGGTACATCACAGGAGGTTAAATAGCCGAGACCATAGAACAGGCGTATTTGTAGTTCTCAAAAGTATGGATTTCCATCCATCCCGAGTTTACCTGCAATGCCTTGACATTGTAACCCAGCTCTATCAGATACTGCAGGAAATCCACCAAGGTTGCCCGTAGAATGTTTGACGCCTCTTTCATAGGCTTATCTCGGTACTCAGCATATGACTTTCGATATTCTCTCTTAAAAATCTCGATGCCCTTCTTGGAAAACATGGCCACGCCGATGAACTCCGCGCATTTCGTTTCCTCGGGTAGTCTGCAGCCCATCCGCTCAACATTGTACAAGCGGTCGTAGGTCAGAACTCGATCTCCGCGGGGTAAAGCCTCTTTGGTCGCAACCAGCTCGAGTTTCTTGTTTCTCTGGAGAGATTTGCTAAACGAATTGTCTACGACAATCACAAAATCAGCCTCGAGCGATTTCAGGCGGTCAATGAGTGAACCATCGAACAGTATGTCCGCATATAGGATGATAGTCTTGCCCTGCAAGACGCTCTCGGCACACATAATCGAACTCAATACATGCTCTGACCGGTACTTTGGATTATCGACGTAGTCTACTCCTTCAATATTGAGCAACTCCTTCTTATACCCTCTAACTACCGAAATCTTGTACAACTTACACTTGTTCAAAGTCTCAATATTTCTCTGAAGGAGCGGCTTTCCATTAATGTCCAAGCAGGCAAGGGGGATATCGCGGAGCAGTGGTTCAAGCGATTCCTGGTTATGTGGCGCACCTGCTGCCAGGATGACTACCTGGACAGGTTCCTGCTCCGATGTCAGGAAGATTTTCTCTCGCTCCTTCATTTCAGGCATGCCCTGGAGTCTAAAGACCTCGCTCATCGGGGCAATGTCATCGTTTACAGCCTGCAATCCTTCTGCTTTGATCTTGGCAAGCACTTTGTTTACGGCCTTTATGGAAGCCCTGATTCCCTGATTAGCATAAATGACCATCTTTATGCCCAGGCGATTCATCTCGTCCAGGGTAATCGTGGGATATGTTGTAGGAACAATAACCAAAGGTGCCGAGAAATCCCATGCCTGCGCAAATTGCACAATCTCAATTGGGGTGGGCTGCTTTGAGTGGATAAGGATCGCATCCGCACCAGCCTCTACATAGGCATGGGCTCGTCGTAGTGCTTCTTCCTGGCCCCATCCGGCAATCAACGCTTCAACTCTTGCAATAACCATGAAGGCTTCTGACTGCTGTGCATTCTTGGCCGCCAGTATTTTGCCTACGAATTCGGCTGTTGAAGCCAGTTCCTGACGCCCCGGTATGTAGCTGTTAACCTTGGGGAACTTCTTGTCTTCTAACGTGACAGCAGCGATGCCGGCAGCCTCATATTTTTTAACCAAATGTGCCACGTTATTCGAATTTCCATAGCCAGTGTCGCAGTCGGCAACGACTGGAATGGAAACTGCTTCATTCATAATGGAGGCTGCTTCCAAGTACTGTGTCATGGTTAAAATGTTTGCATCGGGGACAGCATGCGAAGCCGATACTTCGAAGCCGCTGGCCCATACGCCATCGAAACCGTGGTGCTCCACCAATTTGGCCGTCAACCCATCATGGGCGCCTACTATCCTTACTACGCCGTCCCCGTTGAATAGCTCTCTGAGTCTCTTTGCTTTGTTCATGGTTTACGACGACATGATATAATACTTGGCACGAGAAAAAACTATTGAATTGAGTATGAGACTATATGGTCGAGTATAGTGGCAATGTTCGCATATTGTCAAGCTGCAAGGGTAACGTGTTGTAGGTGGAAAGCGACCTGGAAACGGATGGTGCTATGAAAGAAGGTAAACCAAGTGCTACTGCAGAAGGGAACGCTGCCCTTAGGGCTGCCGAATGGCTGAGACCAGAAGATGAGCGAGTATGTTATGACCAATTCGCAAGACGGTTTCTCGGCCTCAGATTCGGTGTTATAGTCCGGAGCAGATTACTCACCAGGATTGCGTTGTGGTACGCTGAACGGATTTTACCCGGCGCTGCTGATAGTTTGGCGGCTCGAACCAGATATATCGATGATTACTTGAAGCAGTGCATTGCCGATGGGATAGAGCAACTGGTTATTCTGGGTGCTGGATACGATTCCAGAGCGTACAGGTTTGATGAACTTAAGGGAAAGGTCAGGGTCTTTGAAGTAGACCATCCAGACACACAGCGGGCCAAGATACAAAAAGTCAAAAGGATATTTGGCTCTCTGCCAAGCCATGTTACCTATGTTGGCCTGGACCTCGATGAAAAGAAGCTCGGGGAAGGGCTTCTGGAGGCCGGCTATAGGACGGACAAGAAGACTCTCTTTATCTGGGAGGGCGTAACCGTCTACCTTACCCCGGAGGCTGTGGATGAGACCCTGGCTTTCGTGGCCGGGAATTCAGGCAAAGGCAGCTCTATCATTTTCGACTACGCGTTTCAGTTCGCTCTGGATGCAACTTCCGATAGTGAAGAGGCCAAGAAATGGCGGAAAGCTTATGAACGGAGGGGCGAGCCTCCTAAGTTCGCATTAAAAGAGGATGAGGTCGAGGAGTTCCTCTCCAAGAGAGGATTCTATCAAGTGAAAAGCGTTAGCATGGAATCTCTTGAGAACACCTATTTTCGGAGCAAAGGAATTACTAGAAAGGTGACCCGTTTAGGTGGAATGGTACATGCTGACGTTGTCAAGTAATTAAATCAAGGATTCAGCCACATTATTAACATAGCCTCTCCTGCCCGCATGCAGACCCTGGCTTTCGCGGATTAACGTATCACACAGGTCTAAGAAACACATCACCTCCGCGTCAGTTGTCAATATTCTTGAAAGATGATAACCTAGAGTCGCAGATAACATCAGCGTCAGGAAAAGCCACTATCCGGCCTGGCACTTACAGCAGGTAAAGGGCAACAATGAATGTAAAAACCTGGCTCTCAGAGAGGCGAAATGCACCTCCCGCTTTTATAAATGAAGCAAAACGTATTGTAGGAAAAGACAACGTTTCTGCCAAGGAATGCGACCTCATCGCGTACAGCCTGGACTACTGGATGTACGGGGTGTTCCTGTCACAGTATGGCTCTCTGCCGTCGCTACCTTCCGTAGTAATCTCGCCGGGCAATCGGGAAGAGATACAGGCTATCCTCAAATGCGCCAACAAATACAAGGTGCTAATAACTCCGTTCGGCGGTGGTTCCGGCGTTCTCGGTGGGGCCATACCGCTAAACGGGAGCGCTATCCTCAACCTGCAGCGACTGAACAGGTTCATTTCTCTGGACGAAAAGTCACTAGTTGCTGAGTTCGAATCCGGCATAATCGGCGCAAATCTGGAGCTCGAACTTAATCACAGAGGCTACTCCATGGGAAGCATCCCCCAGTCGCTCTACTGTTCCACTCTCGGAGGATGGATTTCGACCCGCGCTGTGGGTCAGTTCTCGACCAAATACGGCAAGATCGAGGACATGGTATTAGGGATGGAGGTCGTGCTACCAGACGGGAGCCTGCTCAACATCAGGCCGGTCCCAAGACGGTCTACAGGGCCTTCGCTGAAGGACCTGTTCCTGGGTGGAGAAGGGACTCTCGGGATCGTGACGAGGGCGGTGGTATCGGTGCACCCTATACCGGCGCTTAGCTCCAGACAATCGTTCGCCTTCCCCTCAATTGAAATGGCGCTGGAAACTGTGCGGAAGATATTGAGAGATGATGCGAGGCCGGCGGTAGTCAGGATATTCGATGAACTCGAAGCCGAAAGGTATTTCGGAGCAAAGGAAGTTACAGCTATCTTTATCTCGGAGGGTGAGGCGGATTTCGTCCGCCCTGAAAGCAGATTAATCTCAAGGATTGCGGAGAAGCACGGAGGGTCACCACAGGGAGAGAACCCGGTTGAGATATGGCTTAAGAAACGTTTCGACATCGGCCTGGGTCCCACCATAATGCAGCAGGGGGGAATTGTGGACACAATTGAGGTAGTGTCGCTGCACAAAGATGCCGCAAACCTCTACAAGGACATGCTGACCTCAATGAGGGCCGTGACAGGTTCCTTGCTTGTCTCCGGACATTTCTCGCATTTCTACCGGGAAGGTGCCTGCTTGTACATCACCTTCGCCGGCTTTCCCACTGACCCATATCGCTATTATGAGGACACATGGAAAGCGGCCATGGAAGCGACTCTAAGAAACAACGGCTCTATCAGCCATCATCACGGGATTGGAATGTGGCGAATGCGGTTCATGGAGCAGGAGCTAGGCAAAGAAGGGGTGGAATTGCTACGGAGAATCAAGTCCGCCTTCGACCCGAACGGTATCTTGAACAGAGGAAAGCTCATCGAAAATGCGAGATAAGAAGGAGTTGCAGCAGCTAACCAACTGCGCGCTATGCGCGGACATGTGCAAATATAGCTGTCCCACCTATCTTGCCGCGGGGAATGAGACAATCAGCCCGCAGAAGATAGCCCGTCTCATTGTATATGAGGACAAGGGGTTTATTGAGGACAGGAGAGGCTTCTCCGACGTGATGTTTCAGAGCTGCATGTGCGGGGCATGCAAACGGCACTGCATCTACAGCGACTACGACCTGAGGAAATTCATCCAGATGGGGCGAAGCGTAGCCTTCAAAGAAGGCCTACTGCCGGAAGAGACGAAAAAACGTGTAGACACGTTCACAAAATATGGTAATCCCCAGGGCGAGCGCCACCTCATTCAAAAGGGCTCTGGGAGTGTCGGCTATTTCGTCTCCTGTTCCGCATACAAGGACGAAGGTTTGCTCAAGGCTATGGACAGGATTCTGTCGGCGAGCAAGGAGAAGGTACAGCAATTCGGCGGCGCCGACGTTTGCTGCGGCGCGCCTCTCTATTATGCCGGAGACAATGAGGGAATCAAGAGGGTAGCGAGGAAATTAAAGAGGGAGATCGAGGCGCGGGGATTGGAGAAGGTCATCACGATGTGTCCCAATTGTTTGAAGATGATGAAAGAGATCTACCCTGAGGCAGGAGTTAAGCTGAACGTGCAGTTGGCGCACACCAGTGAATTTCTGGCTTCTCTTCTTGATGAAGGGAAGATAAAGGTAAAAAAGGCAAAGGGCACGGCAACCTACCACGACCCCTGCATACTTGCCAACGATATGAATATTACTGAAGCCCCGAGGCGGATCCTCACCGCGCTGGGGTATAAGATAAGAGAGCCAGTGTACACAAAAGAGCATACGCACTGCTGCGGGGCATCTCCAGGGGCGAGGCTCGGATTCAGCAAGCTGGCCGACCAGGTAAAGTCGATGCGCATCAGCGAGCTCAAGCAGACCGGTGCGGACATCTACGTTTCATCATGCCCGAGCTGCAAGGCCGTTCTATCAGATCTGGCCATGAAGGACATAGCCGAACTCATTTCTGAGCAGATGGTTCATGGAAAATGAGAAACTGGCGCGAACAATAAAGGGTGAGATAACGCAGGCGACCGGTGACGAGGCAACAGTCTCGGTTAGAGATAGCATCGCCGAATTGAGCGGGCGGTCTGGCTCGCTTCAAAACGCTGTGGACGCCGGACACATAGCGGCTGGCTCGGAGCAGGTCAGGCAAGTGGTGAACGAGATTGATTACCCCGGGAAGATACCCGTTGTCCTCCCGTCCAAAGTATCTGATGAGCTAACGGGGAGAGAGTTCGATGTTGTCATCATCGGCGGCGGTGTAATAGGCCTGGCAATAGCCCGAGAGCTTTCGCGGTTCGACCTGAGGATAGCGCTCATTGAGAGGCATCATGACCTGGGAATGGACCAGACGGCACACTGCAACGCCATGATACATCCTGCTTTACTCACGGAACGCGGCACGCTGAAATGGGAGATGAACTACAAGGGAAATGCGATGTGGGACGAGGTTGCCAGCCAGCTCGACGTCGATTTCAAGCGAATAGGAACGCTTGTGGTGGCCGAGAACCCCGATGAAGAGCTGTTCCTTCCCGGTGTAGTAGAACTCGCCAGAAGTCAGAAAGACCCGGAGCCGAAGGTGCTGGACAGGGAAGGGCTGGACAGAATTGAACCGGGGCTTGCTCCGAACATCGGCAAAGGCGTGCTGGTGTGGAACACGGGGGTCATCGGCGTGTTTGAGCTCATCATAGCCTACGCGGAGAACGCCTGGGCAAACGGGGTGAAGTTCTTTCTCAATACGAGCGCAATAGGGGTTCAGGTCGAGGATGGAAGCATCAAGGCGGTAGAGACAACAAGGGGAACGCTCAAGACGCGCATCCTGATTAACGCCGCAGGACTTTACAGTGACAAGATTGCGGAGTTAGCAGGAGACAGGTTCTTCACACTTCATCCCAGAAAAGGCGAGACGATTATCTTCGATAAATCCTACCGGCCGGTGCAAACCGTTCTGGCTACGTTCAGCATGGTGGGGGAAAGAAGCGCGTATTCCAAAGGGGGAGGCCTCATCCCCACGGTCGATGGCAATCTTCAGTTCGGGCCGACAGCCGAGGAGGTATTCGACAGGGAGGATGTCTCCACTACCGCCGTGGCGCGCGAGACGTTGTTCAATCGGTTCGCGCCGGCGCTGGAGCGGGTCAAGCCTCACTACACGAAGCCCGATAGGGGCACTATCATCACCCATTTCGCGGGATGCAGGGCAGCCACCTACAAGGAAGACTTCATTATCGAGCCTTCGAAAAAAGTTAAGGGTTTGGTGCACGTTGCCGGCATACAGTCTCCGGGACTTGCAGCGGCACCGGCAGTTGCCGAGAGGGCGAAGGAAATCATAGTGGAGAACTGGCACTCCGCCGACAATATGAAATTCGAACCGAAGAGAAAAAGGAGCAAGCATTACAGCGAATTGGACCAGAGGGAAAGAATGGAACTCATCCGCAGCAACCCTCTTTACGGTCATATCGTTTGCCGCTGTGAGCACGTGAGCGAAGGTGAGATTGTGACAGCGTTGCACGGCGGTGTTGCGGCACAGAGCATCGATGCAATCAAGCGGCGGACGCGGGCAGGTTCGGGGAGATGCCAGGGCGGTTTCTGCATGCCCAGGGTATTGGAGATTATCAGCAGAGAGTCGAATATCAGCAAGCAGACGGTAACGAAGAACGGTGGGAAGTCCTTTATCCTGAACGGCAAGGTGAAGCAGGTGAGAAAATGAGGTACTTTGTTGTCATCGATGGGGGAACGCAGAACATTAAGGCATTCATTTTCGATGAGAAAGGGAACGAGGTATATGGCATGGGAGTTCCGGTAAACCCGTACTCTTCCCCTCAGCCCAATTTCGCCGAGCAGGATGCTGAAACGTATCTGAGGATAGCCCAAGAGGTGACGAAGAGCGTTGTGGAGAAATCTGGTGTCCCCAGAGACCAACTCGTCGCTCTTGCCATTACAAGCCACAGGAGCACAATTGTGCCTGTTGATAAGGATGGGAGACCTGTTCGTCCTGCGATAACGTGGCTCGATGAGCGCAAGACGGAGGGACTCAGGCTCCCCGGCAGCCCTCTGCTAAAGCTGGTTTTCCGGGTTTCGGGGATGTCGACGAAGCTGAAGGAGTACCAGAGAAGGTCAAAGTTCAATTGGCTGAAAAAGTACGAGCCGGAAAGCTATAACCGAACACATGTATTCCTTACAATCTCGTCTTATATCTTTCACGCGCTGACCAACGAATTCAAAGACTGTTCCTCGATGATAGTCGGGCTTTTCCCCATCGATTTGAAAGGACTTAAATGGCATCCCTGGAAGGTGGTATACGAGGTCTTCGGGGTTGAGAGAGATAAGCTTCCTTCACTTGTTTCGCCCACTGAAATTGCAGGTAGGGTTTCGGAGGATGGCGCAAGGCGCTTCGGCGTCCCGCAAGGGCTCCCGATAATCATAGGCGCCGGGGACAAACAATCCGAACTGATGGGAGCTGGCGTCGTAGGTCCCGACATCGCTGAAATCAGCTACGGAACGGCCGCTGTTATCGAAATGCTCTCCAGCAAGTACGTCACTCATCCCAAGATGGATTTCTTCACCTGGGGCGCAGCCATTCCGAACCACTGGGCACTTGAAGGCTTTGTCGGCAGGGGATACTGGATGGTCTCGTGGTTCAGGAGAGAGTTCGCTAAACATGTGGAGGAAGAGGCTAAGAAACTGGGCATATCTCCAGAGGAGCTATTGGACAGGGAGATGGCAAAGATACCTGCCGGTTCGATGGGCTTGATTCTTCAACCTTACTGGCACCCGCTCGAGAATGACCCCCTCTCCAAAGGTGCGATTGTGGGATTCTCCGGAGAGCACACGAGAGCGCATGTGTACAGGGCGATTATTGAGGGTATTGCATACGAATTGCGCAGGTTGGGGGAGATAATACAAAAGCGTTCGAGAAGCAAGGTAAAGGAGTTGAGGGTCGGCGGCGGAGGCTCGCAGAGCGACGAGGTAATGCAAATTACAGCGGACATTTTCAACCTGCCAACTTGCAGAATGCACACCGGCAACCTCGCAGCGTTGGGCGCAGCCATGGATGCCGCCGTTGCCCAAAACATCTATAGCAGTTTCGCTGAGGCCGCAGCCAATATGGTGAGGGTGAAGAAGACCTTCACTCCGCGCCAGGAGAACGTCGTAATCTATGACAAGCTGTTCAATGAGGTATACAAAAAGCTCTATCCTGCGCTTACCCCGCTGCACTATAAAATAGCGGAGATCACAGGATACCCGAAGGTGAAATGACGCAATGATGCAGTACATATCGGCTCGTGCGCTTGGTGGGAGACGTGAATGCAAGCTGACGTAGCTGTAATTGGCAGCGGGCCTGCCGGGCTTGTTGCTGCCATAGAGGCGTATCGAAGCGGCGCAAAGAATGTCCTTCTTCTAGAGAGAGAAGAAGAGCTCGGCGGCATCCTGAAACAGTGTATACACAACGGCTTTGGCCTGGAGCAGTTCAAGAAAGACTACACCGGTCCTGAGTATGCGGAGCGTCTCATCGAAGACCTGGGAAAAACAGGCGTCCGCTGCTTCCTGAACACGATGGTGACCGGCGTCTTGCCTGACAGAACAATCACTGCGGTGAATTCTGAGAATGGTGTGTTCCAGATTGAGGCAAAGAGCATTGTTCTTGCTATGGGATGCCGGGAGCGTGCCAGAGGCAGCATTGGTATCCCGGGCACGCGTCCTGCCGGAGTTCTCACCGCCGGAACAGCGCAGAGGCTGGTAAACATCGAAGGCTATCTTCCCGGGAAAGAGGTCGTTATCCTGGGCTCGGGGGATATTGGCCTCATAATGGCGAGAAGGCTTACTCTGGAAGGGGCCCGGGTCAAGGGCGTGTATGAGATAATGAATTACCCAGGCGGATTAAAGAGAAACATCGTTCAGTGCCTCAATGATTTCGACATACCTCTCTATTTATCCCATACTGTCACTGAGATACAGGGCAGGGAGCGCGTAGAAGGCGTCGTCGTATCTAAAGTGGACGAGAAGATGCAGCCTATCAGGGGCAGCGAGAAATTCATACCATGCGACACCCTGCTCCTTTCTGTCGGTTTGATCCCGGAAAACGAGCTGTCAAAAGGCGCGGGGGTAGAACTGAGCCGAACTACAAACGGACCCGTTACCGCAGAGACGATGGAGACGTCGGTGCCGGGCATATTCTCATGTGGCAATGTCTCCACCGTATTTGACCTGGTGGATTACGTTGCCCAAACCGGCATGTCCGCTGGCAGGAACGCTGCGGGATTCGCAATAGGTGACTGGAAGGAAAACGGAAGGTCAGTCGAGGTGATTCCGGGAGAAAATGTGAGAGTCGTTTTCCCTCAGCGGTACTGTTTCAGAGACGATCTCATTCTCTATATCAGGCCGGCAAAGCCGGTTGAGAAAGCGGTGGCGCTGAGCATTGCTCCAGTCGACATATCCATTAAGAGACTATACGCCAGGCCAAACGAGATGATAAGAGTGAAAGTGGCCAGGGAAAAGTTGGAGAAAGTTACCGGCCCCATAGAGGTAAGTATCAGGGAAAGATAGACATGACCATCGAGAAAAAGCACTTTACCTGCGTTACCTGTCCTGTAGGATGCGAGGTCGATGTCGAAGTTCAGGACGGCAGCATCCTTTCCATGAAAGGGAACAAGTGCGATAAGGTGAAGGAATTCGTCCTACAGGAATTGAAAGAGCCCATGCGTGTACTGACCACGACGGTTCGCATTCAAGGTGCAAAGTGGGCCATGCTTCCAGTTCGCACTGATAAACCGATCCCGAAACGATTGTTCTTACAGGCGATTGAGGAACTCGCAAGCATTGACCTGCAGGCACCGGTGCACATTTCTGAGGTGATAATTAAAGATATCGCGGGCAGCGGCGCAAATATTGTAGCCACGAGAACTGTGAATCCGAGAGGTGAGACTGGGCTACCCAGACAAGAATAGGATGATGAATTGACTGCGCAGAGAATCAAATCGAAAGTACTTCAAGAGTTCACCGAAACAGCAGATACCCTGGTTAATCCTGAGATAGATAGTTGGAGGAAACAGGGAGGCAAGGTCGTAGGGTATTTCTGCTCGGCTGTGCCTGAAGAAATAATCACGGCCGCTGGCCTTATGCCTTTCCGCATGAGAGCAACAGGCAGCGAGGGTACAGAGCTGTCAGACGCCTATTTCAGCAACATCAATTGCAGTTTTCCACGTCACTGCTTTAACATGGCTCTTTTAGGCAAGTATGAATTTCTCGAAGGGGTTATCTGCATCAATAGTTGCGACCATTTGCGCCGCATCTACGACAACTGGAAGCGCTATGTGAAATCACCTTTCCTGGAAATGCTGAGCCTCCCCCGAAAGACAGACGAACTGCAGGTAGGCTGGTACTGTGATGAGCTAGCAAACCTTAGAAAGCGCCTGGAGCAGCATTTCGGAGTGAAAATCACAGATGAGCGGCTCAAGGAAGCGATAAAACTTCACAACGATACGAGACAGCTACAGAGAAAGCTTTACAACCTCAGGAAAAAGGTAAACCCGCCCATCACAGGGGCCGAAACGCTGGCCGTCATGGTAGCAAGCACCGCCATGCCCAAGAGGCGGTACAATCAGTTGCTCAAAGAACTACTGGATGAAATAAGCCAAAAAGAAGGCAATACGAATTACAGGGCGAGGTTGATGATAACAGGAGGCATCCTCGATAACCCCGAATTCATCAAGGTTGTCGAGGACGTAGGGGGCCTCGTGGTTACCGATTCACTATGCTTCGGCTCCAGAACTATGTGGAAGGATATCGACGAACGAGAAAGTGACCCGATGGCAGCGCTTGCTCGATACTATGTAGCAGACCGTCCCTCGTGCCCCCGCATGTTCGGAGAGCAACCGAGAAGGTCTAAGTTCGTCAGGGACATGATCCGTGAGTTCAGGGTGGATGGTGTAATTGGCGAGCGACTCATATTTTGCGACCAGTGGCTTGTCGAGCACTTCATGCAAGGCAAGGACTTTAAAGAAGCGGGGATCCCCTTCCTGGAGTTGGACAGGGAATATGTCTTGAGTGGCACGGGCCAGTTGAGGACAAGAGTTCAGGCATTCCTGGAGATCATGGGCAAATGAAATAGCATCAAGTCAGATTGTAAGCCGCGATCCCGGCTTCCCTTAGTTCCTGCGCATATTTTGCAGTATCACGTACCTGCAAGTCCCCTGTAGTACTGGCTGCTAACTATTCGAGTACACCAACTAAATCGCTATTTGTCATTCATCGCATGAAACTCGCCCCAGTCAATATTGCACTGAGGACGTCATTCGTGAGTCACATCGCAGCGGGTGGTTTGATGAGGTTCAAGCAACGCAAAAGTAACTTCGTCACTGTTACGGCCGTAGTATTGATTCGATGCAATTTCGTAGCATAATAAGTTCAAGAGTGGGAGAATGGGGTGGCACATATGGACAGGCTCCAATTCATACAAGCTGGCCGCCCACATATTACTTTACTTATGACCTCTATCTCAACCTGGTACAGGACGACCGATTTCAAGCTCATGGCAAGGAAAATTCTAACATACCTTTCCGTGGGCTTAATAGTCGCTCCTTTGTACGTAATCGCACTTTTTGCTCTGAGCCATTTCCTAAACAATTGGACTGGGCCCTCCGGCATTGCCACTATAGTCGTCATGGTGTTTATTTTCCCCTGGATTATGATGGCGTTGAGGAGCCCTGTTCAGAAAAGATTGGACCAAATCTTCTATGGATGGAGGTTACCTTACCGAGAAACCATGCTCAGTCTCCCTACCAGGATGAGAAGTACTCTCAGCGTCGGCGAGCTTGCTGAGGAATTGTTGCACCCCATACCCAGAGCCCTGAATACTTCTTACGTGAGTCTTCTTCTCCCCCACAACGGGAGTTTTGTTTCGCAGTTCAATAACCAGCTTATCGGAGTAAACCGGCCATCAGCTTTGGGACTGCGCCAAGACAGCCCAATAGTTAAGTGGCTCAAAGAAAATAATGGGCCTCTCTTTACTAAGGCACTAGATACAGCGCCACAGTTCAAGAAGCTTGCCCAGGATGAAAGTAGCGCAATCCAAGATTGTGACATCAGATTGCTTGTACCTATGTGGAACAACGACAGAATAATCGCAATCCTTGCACTGGGCCCCAAACAACAGGGCTCGTACTCCAGGACTGACATCACCTTGCTCACAAAGGTGAGCCAGGAATTGGCTGTGACTATGGCAAATGCTCAACTCTACAACGTGACCAGAGATAGAGTCCATACCGATGATTTGACGGGGCTGCTTAGTCACGGCTATTTTCACCGGCGTGTAGACGAGGAGATCTCACGATGTTCCCGTTTTGGCAACATATTCTCGGTGCTTTTCTTGGACGTCGACCTATTCAAATCGTATAACGATGCATTTGGTCATCTTGCAGGCGATGACATCCTGAGAGAGATAACACGCCATATCAAAGGTTCAATCAGGTCAATAGATATACCATGCCGCTATGGTGGCGATGAGTTTGCCGTCATCCTGCCTGAATCGTCGCTTGACGATGCCTACAACGTCGCTGAGAGGATGCGACAAAAGGTGGAAACCGAGATGGACTCCAAAGGTATAGCAATAACATGCAGCATAGGTGTAGCCTCATGGCCCACCAGCGGAGTCACCAAAGAAGCTCTTCTTACGGCGGCGGACAGTGCCCTATACTGGAGCAAGCAGGCAGGGAGGAATCAGGTATCTCTGGCCTCTGCCGGAATGTCTGCCCTGGAATTTGACCTTGGTAGAGAAGAGCAAATCCTAAATGCCGTCAATGCGCTGGCAGCCACCGTCGATGCCAAGGATCATCGCACTTACGGACACTCCAAAAAGGCTGCCGAATACGCCGCACAAATCGCCAATGCACTCGGCTACTCCAGTGACAAGATAGCCATGCTTAAAGCAGCAGCGTTATTGCATGACATCGGTAAGATTCGAGTCCCCGACAGCATTCTTTTAAAGCCTGGCTCCCTTACGGATAGCGAATGGATGGCTATCCGGGAGCATCCCAAGTTCGGTGTCGCAATACTCAAGCATATTAAAAGCCTGGGGGGGTGCCTGCCCGTTATTCAACATCATCACGAGCACTTTGATGGAAGGGGTTATCCTGCCGGATTAAGAGGTGAAAATATTCCCCTGGATGCTCGTATTCTGGCCATCGCTGATGCCTATGATGCCATGACATCGCCACGCCCTTACCGATCCAACGTACTGCACCACCAAGAAGCTCTAGAGGAAATTGTGCGCTGTTCAGGGTCTTACTTCGATCCCGAAATAGTGAGAGCATTTGCTGCACTCTGGGAGCCACTGAATTGCCGCACATTGACCAATTCGGCCGTCCAATAAGATGTCAACTTACCCAGTCTTGCCTACACAGCACACGACAGTTCAGTTGCCGGATGCATCCTCAGCATATCGGGCGGGTTGATATCTGAGTCTGGCTCACACTGGGTCAATATGTATGTAGGTAGTACTTTTCTCTTTTCGGGATTAAAACTAAAGAATCATAGCAAAAACTAGAGATTATAACAAAGGTACTATTGTGACTACGTTGAACTTACGCTAGATTGGTACTGTAACTACAATATTCGTGGACGAAGCTTATCGTCGTTTGGCAGATACGATACAGCAAGTTGGTGCTGTTCAATATAGCAGTTGAGACAAGAAACTCAAGAGTTGCACAAGAATCATCAATCTGGATAGGGGGTACCAGTGAAACCTATCAGTGAAGTGAGGGCGGATGCGTAGAATAAAAGTACTGATTGTAAGCAGCAATACATTCGCCCGGTCCGGAATCAAGCAGTCGTTAGCGGAACAAAACGCCTTGCAGATGTTGGACATTGTAGAGTGCGATTTGGACCAGGAAGAGACAAACTTAATCACACAAATCGCAAACTGCTTGCCGGATATAGTATTGCTTGACCAGGGTCATCACACCTCGTTAGGCCTTCAGTTGACCAGAAAGATCACACGCAGTTTTCGAGGCATTAAGGTGGTAACAATAAGCAGCAAGAATGCGGAAGATGATGCAGAACTCTTCCAGGTGGTCAAGAGCGGAGCAGCGGCCTACCTTAACGCCGAACGCTGCACCTCCGAACTTTTGATTCAGACTATAAGCCGATGCGCAGACGGTGAATATCCTATAAATGACAGCGTAACCAACAGACCTAAGCTAAGCTGGCGCGTGCTTAGAGAGTTCCAGGAGTTTGCCTTGAATAGAAAATACGTAGAGAATGCCTTGGAATCTCTAACATCGAAAGAACTCCAAGTATTGAAGCTCATCTGTGAGGGCAACTCAAACAAGCAGATCGGAGATATCCTGGGCACCAGTGAGCAGACAATTAAGAATCAAGTCAGTTCGATCCTGCGCAAGTTGAATGCAAACGATAGAGCACATGCCGTGTTCATCGCAGCACGCGAAGGCTGGATCCCGGCTAAGACCGATAACAGTGCAAACGAGCGTGATTCGTATTCAAGGCCAATGACCGAGATTGAATCATTATGTTAGACAAAGCTGGCCATGAGACTCAAAGAAATTATGAGAGAATAGCGAACTAGTTACTCAGTAACATAACGGAGGAGTATAAGCATGAGAATGGAAGAATTGCTCCGCTTAATGGTAGAAAAGGGAGCTTCCGACCTGCATCTAAGGGTCATGAGGCCGCCCATTCTCCGTATAGACGGTATGCTCAAAGTGATGGAAGGCATGCCCCATATCACGCCATCCGACCTGAAAGAAGCATTTGAACACGTAACCAACGAGAGCCAGAGACAGACCTTCAGAAATGACCTGGAACTAGATTTGGCCTACAGCATTCGAGGGCTGGCTCGCTTCAGAATCAATGTGTTTGTGCAGCGCGGCACCATCAGTCTAGCCATTCGGCGAGTTCCGTTCGAAGTGCCAACCATAGACGAATTAGGGCTTCCTGCGATCTGTAAATCCCTGGCACTAAAGCCCAGAGGCCTGGTTTTAGTAACCGGGAGGACCGGAACTGGCAAATCCACCACGTTAGCCACGATGATCAACCACTTAAATAAGAACGAAGCACGGAACATAATAACCATTGAGGACCCTATTGAGTACGTATTTCTGGATGAGAAGTGCATGATAGCGCAGCGAGACCTCAGCTCTGACACCAAGTCTTTCGGCAATGCTCTAAGGCACGTGCTCCGTCAGGACCCTGATGTAATCCTCGTTGGAGAAATGCGGGATTTGGAGACGATAGCAACAGCGATCACAGCTGCCGAGACAGGACACTTAGTGCTGAGCACCCTGCACACCACGAACGCAGCCCAGGCGATTGACCGTATGATAGATGTTTTCCCGCCTCACCAGCAGGAGCAAATAAGATTGCAGCTATCACTGGTGCTGGAAGGTGTGCTGGCGCAGGTTCTGCTGCGGAGGTCATCTGGAAAGGGACGAGTGGCGGCGGTCGAAATTATGCTCGGCACCGACGCTGTGCGGAATATCATTCGCGAAGGCAAGATAGAGCAGATGCCTACCTATATGCAGACCGGCAGTCAATTCGGCATGCAGACTATGGACCAGGCACTGCAAAACCTTGTCAGAACGCATCTAGTCACGGCTGAGGAAGCATTGCCCTTTTGCAGCAAACCTGAAGAGCTGCTAGGCAGACCGATTCTTTGTCGACAATAATCGAAGATAACTGACTAAGCGAGTGTTCAGCGCAAGAAACCTGGGTACTCTTATGATAGTCCGTCTCATCAAATTTATTTTCTAATCGGACTTTCCCACCACTATTTTGCCTGTACCCTTACAATAGAGACACTTCTCTTTCAATATCGGATGGTCATCGCAGTAAGGGCAGGCGATTCTCAATGTGCTCGGATCTTCCATACCTAAGTCTTTGACTCTCCAGGATAGGTCACTATCTGACCGAATTTGGCCTCCACCAACGTTGGTGACCAATTTACAGCCGATTTTGCGACAAGTCTCTGCTTCGGGAATATTTTCCGGTCCTGTCCTGTCACCGCCTTTGGCAAATATGTCGGGCTTCAGCAGTTCCAGCGTCTTACATACAGTCTGGTCTTCGTCTATTGAAGCAATAACTTCATCAACTCCTTTTATGTTTTGCAGAATTTCTTTTCTGTCCTCAAATGGCCTGAACACAAATCCCTTTTTTCTAAGCAGGAAATCGTCGCCATTTAAAATTACCACCAGTCTGTAACCTAGTTTAGCCGCTTCGTGAATGTATCGAACATGACCAACATGGATAGGATCAAAAGCTCCACTTATGGCAACTGTGACAAGTCTATCTTCCATTCCACTCCTCCTCCGATTTTATGTAACCCCTCAAGATACATTGTAGGTGTAACGGTGAATTACCGCAAGTCGTTACAGAAGGTCTCAGTGCTGGCAATAATAGAACATCGGTTCTCAGACTGTCAAGAGGAAAATGTCGCAGAAAGACCGAAGTCTGAAGACCAGAGACGGGGGACCGCAGAGGGTGCAGAGAACCTATTCCACCTGTTTTAGCCCACACAATCGGCCATAACTACTAATCTTTTTAGGCTAGTTTATCACGCACCGACTTCTCGAGCTTACGATACTGGGCGTTCCCCAGCCTTTTACGCATTTTGTCGACGAGACTCTTGACAACTCCCACGTTCGGTTACCCGATAGACTGCAGTATTTGTTCCGCCTGCAGGAGATAAGTAAGTCCAGTCTCGTCATCTCCCGCCTCAATATATGAATTGCCCAAGTTGCCCAGGGCGCTGCCTTCGCCCAGCCTGTAACTTATCTCCCTGTGTATGGCAAGGGCTTGCTCATAGTACTCTATGGCCTTCCTCACCTCACCAAGAATGGTGTAGGCAAGCCCCAGGTTGCCCAAGCTGGTGCCCTCACCCTGCCTGTCTCCAACCTCCCTGTGTATGGCAAGGGCCTGCTCATAGTACTCTATGGCCTTCCTCACCTCACCAAGAATGGTGTAGGCAAGCCCCAGGTTGCCCAACTGGTTGCCCTCACCCTGCCTGTCTCCTATCTCCCTGTGTATGGCAAGGGCTTGCTCAAAGTGCTCTATGGCCTTCCTATTATCGCCAATTCTGGCATAGGCAGTACCCAGGTTGCCCAAGCTCTTGCCCTCACCCCCCCTGCCGCCGATCTCCCTGGATATGGCAAGGGCTTGCTCGTGGTATTCTATGGCCTTCCTCACCTCGCCAATTCTGGCATAGGCAAGCCCCAGGTTGCCCAACTGGTTGCCCTCACCCTGCCTGTCTCCTATCTCCCTGTGTATGGCAAGGGCCTGCTCATGGTACTCTATGGCCTTCCTCACCTCACCAAGGTCAGTGTAGGCAAGCCCCAGGTTGCCCAGGTGGTTGCCCTCGCCCTGCCTGTCGCCGATCTCCCTGGATATGGCAAGGGCCTGCTCATGGTACTCCATGGCCTTCCTCACCTCACCAAGGTCAGCGTAGGCAAGCCCCAGGTTGCCTAGATTGCCACCCTCGCCCCGCTTGTCGCCGTTCTCCCTGTGTATGGCAAGGGCTTGCTCAAAGTGCTCTATGGCCTTCCTATTATCGCCAAGACTGGCATAGGCAATGCCCAGGTTGCCTAGATTGCCACCCTCGCCCTGCCTGTCGCCGTTCTCTCTGGCTATGGAAAAGGCCTGCTCGTAGTACTCTATGGCTTCTCTATATCTACCCATCCTTAAGCGATTGGAGCCCAGGTCCCCAAGCATTCTGCCTTCGCTATTCTTGTCACCCAGTTCACGTGCTGCCCTCAAACCCTGCTCCAGCTTGACACCGGCCAAGCCCCAGAGACCCCTAAGATGGAGTAGGTTGACGATTTCAGCCACCCCCTCCTTGACCCCACACCAAGCTCCAGCGATTTCCAAGTGGTCTATGCCCTCCAAGTGTTCTTCAAGATACTTCGTGCCAATGAGAAACTCACCTGCCCTTAGATGCACCTCTCCCGGATGCTCAAGCCCTCTCTGCGCGAAGCTCTGCACTACCGGGTGCAAGTAGTAGCGACCATCAACCCTTAATACAAGCCTATACTGAAGCAGTTCTCTCATTACGGATTGCCAGTCACCTAGCTCTGCGGCCATCGCCGCAACAGCCTCCTCCCCGAAAGGAAGCTTGAACACTGACAAATGAGCGAGCAGATTCCTCGCCGTTTCACCTAGGGAGTCCCAGGATAACCTGAGCGACGCCTCCACGCTCACCTGTTCCTCCTTGGTGCGCTGGTCGCGCAACGTCTGCACCATGCTTTCCATCAACCTCTGCCTCAGTGAGCGCAGGTCACTGCTTCTCTCCTTTTTAGCCAGGCTTGCGGCAATATCTATAGCTAAGGGGTAGCCTTCTAGCATGCCATGACCGCAGATAGCCGCGACCTGCTTAATTTGTTCAGGCGTAGGGTCATCAACCCCCCAAGTGTAGAAAAAGAGGCTTATGGCCGAGCGGTGATCGATTACGCCGACGTCAACATCTTTCTCGCCATCCAAGCCTATAGGTCGACGACATGTGAGCAGAATCCGCCCCCTCGGGGTTGGAGAAAGGCCTTTGAGAAAGTCGCGCAAACTTTTATCATCCCTCAGAGAATCAACATTGTCGATAACAAACAGTAGGTCGTTTTCGTCGTGAACATGCTTAAGAACGGCAACCTTGGCGTCGTTATCCAGGGTATCGAAGTCTCTTATACCGAGTGCAGCAGCTACGCTGTTGAGTAGAATCTCCAGGCTCGCATCGCGCGCACTGACCCAGAACACACCCTTGGGGAAGCACTCACGCTCGAGATGCCAGTATGCGGACTCAATAGCCAGAGAACTCTTACCGATGCCTCCCAAACCGGTAAGCGTGACGAATCGGCGCTTGGCTCCAGGCTCTCTGAGCGCCTGGGCCAGCCTTATCATGTCCTCCCCCCTGCCCAGTAAGTTGGCACAACGAAGATGGGAAGCGCGCTCCAAGTTATTAGGAACGGGTACCCTGGCGGGCTGTGGAACCGGGGACCTTTTGTTTCGGCGGGCGATAACCTTCGACTCAGATTGCAGGTACAGAACAGGGATGCCCCAGTCCCTGGCTGTAGCTGACTCAGCGCTGGCGAAGACCCCTTTTCTAGCGGCGGTGACTGCTTCGTCAATGGTCTGCGTTTGAGCCAGGGCGGAATAGAAAGCCCGGACAACGATATTAGCTGAAACTATCGGCACCGCGAACTGCATGGCGAGCACTGCAGGTATGCCACCTTTAATCAGGGCCTGAGTTGCCCCTGAGAAGTCATCCGTCGGGTCGGTCTCCGCGGAGCGGCATGAGGTAAGGAAAACGAGTCTTAGGCCTTCTCCTCCAAGGGCCTGCTGCAAATCATTGGCATAGACAAGATGCATAGCCCCGTAGTCGTCCTCGAAGGCCAGGGCACCACCTTTCCCCTCGTAGAGGTTGCCATGCCCAATGAAGTGGAGCACATGGGGTTTCCACGCCTGCAACTCGCGTTGCAAAGACTCGAATGTGGGCTGTGCCAGCCGCTTGTACAGAATGCTTCCCTGAGTCGAGGCATCCTTAAGCCCTTGCTCCACGCCACACCACGCCTCTTCCCTACCGAATGGATGCTGGTCATGGGGCTCGGAGATCACCACGAGCACCCTCAAGGGCAACTCGGTGGTAAAAGGCTGAACAGCCTGAGGAAGCATTATCTTGCGGACAAGCATGGTCCTCCCTGAACATCCCAGGTAAAACCCGTGCTCGGGGTCGCACATGTATTCCCAGGGCATAGTCAAATAGGACAGTGCCTCGGATTCCAATTTGTCTCCGATAACAAGGACAATGCGCAAGCCATGGCCCATTTTCTCAGCGCTGTCCAGAGCAGAAGCGTAACGGGAGCGCATCTCGCTACCCTTGGGGAAGATTGCGTTGAAGAGGGGTTCACCGACTATGCGCATGACACCAGAAAAACCGCCGAGAGAGTCAATTCGGGCTAACATCTCGCTAAGGTTCTGACGGCGCTCTGGTTCAGTTCGGCCCTCGGCTTCAGATCGTAGTAGTCGTAGAGCTTCTTTGAATTCGGGAGCATCTAGCGGCAGGCGCAACTTGTGGCTTTTAACCTCGCCCATTCCAGCAGTATGCTCGACCCGAACCTTACCCGCCTCCAGACAAATCTCAAATATGTCATATACGCTCATGAAATATGGTGCCCCTCCATGGTTGCTGTAGGCTACGATTGTCCAATAATACACAGTTTCAGTGCTTTGTTCAAGCCAATGGGGTAAGAGGCCCAAATTAAGTCTGAGTGGTGCAGATCCAGCTTGTGGAAGGTAATTGAGCAAGTGTTTTATGCCTAAAGAGGCTCCTGGATTCCTTCCCCGATCGGGTCGGGGACAGGGCACGCAGGAATGACATAATGAGATTCTTCCCCTTCACTGCGTTCAGGGTCAGAATGACATTAACCAAAGAAGCGATTTTGAGGAAGGAGCCCTGTGAAAATTCCGTTCGTGGTGAGCTTGTCGAACCATGAGTGGACGTTCACCCTTCGACGGGCTCAGGGCGAACGGTAAAAAGGTTCCCTTCGTGATAATGTAGACGAGCCTTTATCTGAGAAGGCCTTCCTTCTCTAAGGTTTGGGCAACGTCGTTCAGGCCAAGCTCTTCGAGCTTGGCTCGCTTCTGAAGGCCGGAGGGGACATCCCAGCCACGAATTGCGTAGAAATCGCCTTTCATCTTCTCGAACTTCTCGCGGTCAACAACAATGTCTCTTCTGGAGAAGAGCTCGCCATCCTTGCCCGGGACTATGCAGTCGGGGTTGCCGAAGTCACCCTTCAAAGGCATGGTGAAGTTGTACTCGTCTATGACGTCATATTCCCTGCCCTGGTGTCCTTCCCTGGCCAGGATAGCCCTTTGCAGGTTGCATATCCTCTCCCCTACTTTGTATAGACCCGCCTCATCCACTTCCCTGCCCGTTACCGCAGCACAAATCTGGCTCTCCAGAGAGGGGTCGCCTACACCGTCCGGGGAGGACTCCGAAAAGTAGATAGGCCAGAAAAGGTCGCACAGAATCAGGCTCTCTTTGGCGTACTCGCGGTCTTGAATCCTGGCTGCAGCCAGCGCCTTCCCATCGTACGTGGAGAAGTCCGCCGCCAGCTCACTGCCGAAGAACCGCTTAGCCATGGCACGAAGTACCTCAGTGGTGACCGGCACCTCTTTCAGGCCCTTCTGCCGGGCACCCCACAGCATCACCGGCACGCTGACCTCGTGAAGCTCCTGGATAGGCAATCTCGGCTCAACTGCCCAGAAGATGCCCGTAGTAATATATAAACGCGGGCCATAGAGCTCGTTGTCGCCGGTCTTGGCCATGTAGTCTTTGATTAAAGCCTGAGCTTCTTTCCCCAGGCTTTGGGCAGCTTTATGAGTGCCCCGGGCCAGCGTGTCGCCGAAACCTTCGCGATGGGCTATCTTTCGCAGCAGAGTCTCGATGAATTCGTAGCTCCCTATTTTGGATAGCGGGATCCCGGTCCCCTCATCCGTCAATATCCCCGACTTATGGCATCTGCTCAGCCACATAATCATGGTCTCAGTGGCACGGGTATCCAGCCCCAAGTCGTCGCAGAGCTCGGTGGCCTTGAGCGCAGCATCGGTGTTTCCATAGTAGCGCTGAGCACGAGCTTCATAGAACATGGCCGCCTGACACATGAACTTCCTCTGAGAGCCATCGGCATTGCGGTGGGTAGCACGCACGCATCCCGTGGGGCAGCCCTGGCAGAAACTCTTCTTCAGCCTGTCCCGGGGCGTCAACATCCCCATTGCCAGCAGCGACTCAGTATAGCCCGAGCTCAACTCGCGTATCCTGCTCCTGAGCCTGGTAATCTTTTCCGGAGCAGCCACCTGAGCCTTCTTATCCCCCCTTGCCGCGATGGCTTTGAGGTTCTTGGAGCCCATCACCCCGGCCAATCCGCCCGCACCCACCGAGTCGTCCGACGCCAGGAAGGTGGCAAAGCTCACCACGTTATCGCCCGCCGGGCCTACAGTGAGCACGCGGACGGAATCTCCCAGCTCATTTTTTACTATCTTTTCGCGCTGAAACGCGCTCTTACCTGCGAGATGAGATGCGTCCCTTATCTCGACCTTATCGCCAGCGACCTGAAGATACACAGGCTTGTCCGCTTTACCACAGACCACCACGCCGTCATAACCGGCTGACTTGAGATAAGCACCCCAGGAGCCCCCCATATTGCAGAAGGAGAACAGGTTAGTGGCAACGGATTTCCCGCAAACCTGGAAGCGGCTGGCAAAGCCGGGCACGCCACACAAAGGGCCGGTCATGAAAATCAGCCTGTTGTCAGGGTCAGAAGCATTGATTTTCGGCGGCACCTCATCCCAGTAGATTTTGGCAGCTATCCCCCTTCCACCGAGGAAGAGGCCGGCGTAACCGCTCGTCGGCACATGGGTGATGCTCCCCGAGGACAAGTCTACCTTGAGAATCTTTCCGGCGTAGCCGTATTGTCCAGTCATTCTATTATCCCCTATCAGCGGTGAATGTCCGCTAAATGAATTATAGCTAATTCACCAAGAAGCTTCCACTATGAAGTGGAGGAGCTCGTTTATTAACCATTTTTCAACCCCCTAAATCCCCCCTTTTGGGGGGAGCTGGGGGACACCCCCAGACCCCCGGCAGGAGGTATCCTGCACCTCTTAATCAACCCCTGTATCTCCATCCTTCCTTCAAGAAGGACTCCTCGCAATGACATACGGGAAATGTCATAACTTTTTAACCTTTTGCCCTGCTAATTTGATGACTTATTCACCGCCAACCCCTATAATGATACTAGAGAAAAATACTGCCGTTATGCATAGTGGCCGGGAAGGGTTGCGGCGGCGGGTCTTATTGAAGCGGGGACTCAGCACACAGGTTCGATAACCTCAACTATCCCTGCTTTTCCAGATGCCTTAGCCTGTATTTAAGAAAACATGCCCGACCGATGGTGTTACGATGGTGAACAAGCTACTTGCAAGATATACAACACAGGACAGAATTGCCCTGCGCGACTATGCGATACTCTATCCATCACCCATAATCTCAACAGAGCCGCCGGAATTACCGCTAAGCGACACAGGGGCACTTGAGGAATACATGAGGCAGGCGATATTCCCCCAGCTTGCTGCACCTCCCTTCGGAGAAATAGAAATAAGAAGTATTTCTCAACAGAAACCTGTTTACCTCTTCCTGGAGAAGCAGCAAAATATCATGGTGGTGGGAAAACTATTCAAACACGGCACCACAACCCTGGACCAGGCATGGCCATCTGCGGAAAAGGAGTACTTCAATCTAAATCTCCTGCGCCACAGATTCGGGATGAACAATGACTATTGCCACGTGGTAGCCCCGCTGGGGAAAAACAGAGAGCTTTCCGCACTTCTGGTCACAGAGAAAGCCCCGGGCAAAGTGCTTGATTACTATATAGCAAAAGCCATCTATGAGCGCAAATCACAGCAGCTTTTCGACAAGCTAACCTCTCTTGCCAGGTTTTTTGCCAAGCTTCATCGCAACACCGAGAGCGACAAGCGGGTTTCTCCCGCTCTACCGCAGTCTTATCTCACTAAGTTGCTGGACTCCCTCAGCGAGTGGAGCCTGGACCCGGTGGAAAGAGCTGCAATTGAGGCATATGCGGCACGATGGTGGGACAGAGACGAGGTCTGGACGACAGATAGAGAGGTAATCGTCCATGGCGATGCGACCACGACCAACTTCGTTATCAATCGCCGGGAGGTGACCGGCATCGACCTGGAGAAAATGAAATGGGCCGACCGCTGCTGGGACCTGGGGTTCATCGTCGCCGAGTTGAAGCACCACTTTATGTGGCGTATGGGCGACAGGTGGGCCGCCGAGCCTTTCATAGGCCATTTCCTATGGCAGTACGCAGCCAGCTACGAGGACAGTCAGTTCTTCACTATTTTAACCCGCAAGATACCCCTCTACATGGCCCTGGGGCTGCTAAGGATCTCCAGAAACTCCTGGCTCGATGACCCGCACAGAAAGAATCTGATAAACGAGGCTGAGCTATGCCTAAAATACGGGCTGTCATCTTCGATTACTACAACACTTTGATAGACATCAGAACCGACGAAGATAAGTCGGAGGTCTATCACTTCCTTTCGCAGTACCTGCAATATTACGGCCTGAGCATGAACGAGCAGAACCTGCGGGCTGCCCTTGACCATGAGAAGAAGCAATCCCTCAAGGCAGTAGACGAAGCATATCCGGAAATAGACCTCGAGGTCGTATTCAGCAACATTTTGGAGAAAGAGGGTATCTGCAATCCGCTTGCAGCAGAATCATGCTGCAAGCTCTTCCGCCTTCTCAGCAGGGAACGATTTCAGCTCTTCCCGGACAGCATTCCCGTATTAAAGGAAATCAAGAGAAGCGGATACCCTATGGCAGTGGTCTCCGATGCCCAGAAGGTGTTCTGTCTGGAAGAAGGCGAAATGCTGGGACTGAACCAGTACTTCGATCATATTGTCATATCCACACAGTTCGGATTCAGGAAACCGGACCGCAGGCTTTTTGCGATCGCCTGCAGCCTGCTCGATATACCGCCGGCGCAGGCCGTATACATCGGCGACGACCCGAGGAAAGATGTCAAGGGTGCAAAGCAAGCCGGCATCGCTGCGATACTGGTCAACAGGAACCCGCAGCAGAACTCCGAGACGGAAAACGAGGCGGATTTCTGCGCCTGCAACCTCTGGGAAGCCTGGGAGTGGATAAAGAAGTGCAGCTAGGCGCAATTCAAGGCGCGGTCACGGATAGACCGCCAGCGTATCCAGCCCTGTAGTCTCAGGGTAGCCCAGCATGAGGTTCATATTCTGAATTGCCTGCCCCGCTCCCCCTTTGACCAGGTTGTCGATACAGCTTATCACGATGAGCCTGTTTGTCCTTATGTCAACTGTGGGATATAGCAGGCAGTGATTGCTGCCCCAGGTCTGTTTGGTCTGCGGCGGTACAGGAACCACCTTGACGAAAGGCTCGTCCCGGTAGAAATCCTGATACAGCTTCCTTATTTTTTCTTTACCCTTATCCCCACTGGCAACTTTCCCCGCTTTCAACGTAGCGTAACACGAAGTCAGTATCCCCCGGCTCATCGGTATCAGGTGTGGCAGAAAGGTAACCGACAATTTAGACTTCGGAGCTAATTTTTGCAGTTCCTGCACTATCTCGGGCAGGTGGCGATGTCCATCGAGCGCGTAGGCGGAGACGTTCTCGTTAGCCTCGGCGAAATGGGTGTTCAAGGTCAATGTCCTGCCCGCGCCGGAGATACCGGACTTGCTATCAAAGATAATGTCAAGCTCGATGAGTCCCTCTTTTAGGGCAGGTGCCATTGCCAGGATAGCGCCGGTGGGATAGCAGCCCGGGTTAGCCACCAGCCGAGCCTTGGAGACTGCTTCGCGGTTCAACTCAGTCAGGCCATAAACCGCCTCCTTTAAATATTTCGGCGCAGGATGCGCTATTTTATACCACTTCTGATATTCCGCAGCATCATTGAGCCTGAAGTCAGCGCTGAGGTCAACCGCCCTGGCACCTTTTTCCAGCGCAGCCACTATCGGAGCCACGTTCTCACCATGCGGCAAGGCAGAAAACACAAAGTCCACCTTATCAAGGTCAGCTTCTATAGTGAGGTCAATGCCGCTCAGGTGGGGCAAGAACTCGCCCAGCTTCTGGCCTTTGGCGCTGCGCCCTGTGACCGTGGCTATCTTGACCTTGGGATGCTGGTACAGCAGCCGTGCGACTTCCATGCCGATATAGCCTGTGACGTTTATAATTCCTACATTCACCTTTGACATTGGAGCACCTCTACTTGGATTAGCCGAGTTTAAACTCATTGTCATTGCGAGCGAAGCGAAGCAATCTCATCGTACCCCTATGTACTAACAGACACGAGGAGATTGCCACGTCGCCCGCCAAGGCGGACTCCTCGTAATGACATCATACCTCAATTGGGCGTTCGGCCGAACGCCCCTACATTTGGCAATTTCCCCTTTTCCTTTTCAATCCCGGTGCCTGCGGCGACCTCCGCTCGCCCACAGGACATACTACCACACATTTGTCGCAAATTGCCAACTCCCCGCGGCGCTCTCCCGAGATAGCTGCCAGGCAGCGGTCAGTATCAGCTAAGCGATATGGCTGTAATATTCTGACAGGACAGGACTCGATGCATTTCTGGCAAGCCTTGCAGTCGGGATTTTCTTCCCTGGCATATACCCCGGGGCCAGTGACAGCCAAAGGCGCATTCGTCCTGATAGCCATAAACCTCAGCCAGGGGCCGAAACTAGGATTGATAACCAGGGTATTCTTGCCCTGCCTCCCCAGCCCGGCGGCTACGGCCAGATGTTTGAGGTTAGGCCTTCCACTTGGGGAATAGCCCAGCTTGCCCACAAGCTCAGCAGAGAAACCCTGCTTGCGCAGGAATTCAAGCAAAGCATCCAGTTTGGGTTTGGCATAGCGAACGAAGCCGCGCCAGAACGATTCCCTGCTGCCTACCATCTCCTGAAGTACGAAATCATCCAGGTCCCTCTCAGGAGTGGTTACCAGACCCAGAACCAAAATAGTGTCTACGGTCGACGGGTCCCGAGCCACGCCCACCACATCGAAAAGAGAACGGGCATAGGCGATTATCTCTTCACCCTTATTCACATCTCTGCCTCAAGCAACAGCTGGCCTGCAGGGCAAACCTTCAGCAACACACACTCCCGACACCGAGGCCGCTGCGCCTTGCATACCCTTCGCCCATGTTCGATCATATGAATATGAAACTGGTAAACATACCTGGGTGGAACCATATCGCCCAGAATCTCGTGCGCCTTCTCCGCCGAGACCCTGGAGTCGATAAGCCCGAGTCTCTTAGCCACCCTATTGATATGAGTGTCAACGGGAAGCACAGGCTTCCCCAGGGAGAACAGCAGCACACAGGCAGCGGTTTTGGGACCAACCCCGGGCAGGCTTCGCAACCATTCTTTAGCTTCGGCTACAGGCATCTTCTTGAGAAACTTGAGGGCAAGCGAGCCTCGCTGCGTTTGAATCTGCTGGAGCACCTGCTTAATCCTGGGAGCTTTGACCTGCGCCAGGCCGCCGAGTTTTATGGCTTCAGCTATATCCTCCACGCTGCCTTCAGCCACAGCCTTCCAGCTACCGAACTTGGTGAGCAAAGATTCGAAGGCACGCCTCGAGTTATGGTCCGAGGTATTCTGGGAAAGGATGGTCAGGATAAGTTCGGAGAGCGGGTCTGTGCGAGAGCGCCAGGTGATACTGCCGTATTCCTTTGCCAGCAAATCTATAATCTCGGTGATGCTCAAGGGGCTCATCCTGTAGCCAGGCTTTTCAGATGGCAGGTATCGTTGACCAAGTTCACCAGAGGGGCGCCGTCTCTCAGCTCAAAGATGTTTATCGCATTCACATCCTGCCTCACCTGCCAGAAATGCGAGTTGTCCAATCCCAGCATGGCGCACATAAGTACCTGGCAGACCACTTTATGAGAGACCAGTATCACCGTCTCGTCTTTGTGCCTGGCAGCAAGCTCATCGACCGCAGCCAGCACCCTCTGGCGCACAATATCTAAACTCTCCCCCTTGGGGAAACGCACCAGATGAGGGTGCTCAAGCCATTTCTTGTAGAGTTGGCTATCCTGCTTCGCTGCCTCCTCCGGAGAAAGGCCCTGCCAGCTTCCAAAATCTATGTCAATAAGCCCCTCCAGGGGCTGCGCAGGGATGTTGAGTTGCTTCGCAATGATGCCGGCTGTCTCAAGGGCGCGCTTGAGCGGGCTGGAATAGATGGCTGCCACATGCTCGGCTTTCAGCCTGAGCGCTGCAGCCCCGGCCTGTCTCCTCCCGGTATCGTCCAATGCTAAATCGGCCCTGCCACGGAACCTCTCCACCCGGTTCCATTCCGTCTGCCCATGCCTCACCAGAATAAAACGAGTCAGCCTGACCTCCTGGTCGCCTTCCTGGGAGCAACTGAGCTATGGCGCAGCAGCCAGTACTCCAGACTATCGGCGAGGGCTACCCAGCTAGCTTCCATAATATTAGTAGAGCTGCCCACCGTGCGCCAGTCGTGCTCGCCATCGCTGGATTCTATAAGCACCCTCACCTTGGACTTGGTGCCGTCGCTTTCCTCCAGTATGCGCACCTTGTAGTCCATCAGCTTCACCGCTGACAGGCTCGGGTAGAACTGGAGCAGCGCCTTGCGCAGTGCAGCATCCAGAGCATTGACCGGGCCGTTGCCCTCAGCAGCCGTATGAATCACCTTATCCCCCACCCTGACCTTGACCATTGCTTCCGAGAGCATATCTTCCTGCCGGGCTGAGACAATGGGGGCGCGGCGATGTTTCTCCACTACCACCATGAAATCAACCAGTTCGAAGGGAGACCGGTAGTCAGGAGCGGTTCGCCTGACTAAGAGCTCGAACGAAGCCTCGGCGCCTTCGTATTGAAATCCCTGCTGCTCCAGGGCCTTTATCTGTTCCAGCACTGCCTTGGCCCGCTCGCCTTTGGGGATGTCCAATCCCAACTCCCTGGCCTTATAGGTTATATTGCTCAGGCCGGAAAGCTCCGATACCAAAACCTGGCTGCGGTTGCCCACAAGGTCGGGATTTATATGCTGATAGCTTTCCCCGTGCCTCATCATCCCTGAGACATGAAGCCCTGCCTTGTGCGTGAAGGCGCTGGCCCCCACATAGGGAAGATTGGGGTCGGGGATGATGTTGGCAAGCTCACTTACATACCTGGAGACTTCGGTTAGCCTGGCCAGATTCCTGTCGCTGATGCAGTTGATGCCCATCTTGAGCTTAAGCGCAGGGATGATGGAGCAGAGATTGGCGTTGCCACTGCGCTCCCCGTAGCCATTGATGGTTCCCTGAACCTGGATAGCCCCGGCCTGAACCGCAGCCAGGGTGTTCGCCACCGCCAGCTCACCGTCGTTATGGACGTGGATGCCTAGAGAGATACCGACCTTTTTCGCTGCCTTGACTGCGGCAGCTACTTCACCGGGCAGGGCACCGCCATTGGTGTCGCAGAGCACGATGCAGTCTGCCCCAGCCTCCGCCGCGACCTCGACTGTGCGCAGGGCATACTTGGAGTTCCTTTTATACCCATCGAAGAAGTGCTCCGCATCGAAGAAAACAGACTGCCCGCCCGATTTAAGATAGCGGATGGAATCAGCGATCATCCTCAGATTTTCCTCAAGCGCGGTGTTCAGTACATCGGTAACATGCAAGTCCCAGGACTTGCCCACGAGAGTAACTACCCTTGTCCCGGACTCCTTCAGGGCATTCAGATTGGGGTCTTCCTGCGCCTTGATGTTGGCGCGGCGCGTGCTGCCGAAGGCGACCAGTGCAGCGCGTTTGAGGTCGAGAGTTCGAGCCCGAGCGAAGAACTCCACATCCTTGGGATTGGAGCCCGGCCAGCCGCCTTCGATGAAATGTATGCCTATCTCGGCGAGGCGCTTTGCTATTTTGAGCTTGTCCTCCACAGAGAAAGATATACCAGCCCGCTGCGCACCATCGCGAAGCGTGGTATCATACAGTTGAACCCTGGATCTCTTGTCCACCATGACCTATTTCCAACTTAGAATTTACGACAAAGTATAACATAGAGATGTTTGGGCATACAATTCATGAAACCCCAGGGAAAATTATAGGGGCGTTTGGACGAACGCACCTATGACCTAGCCCACGGTACTGCTCGGTCTTGGTTGGTAGGATTCTTGAGGAATAGCAGAACACGGGTTCTTAGCCAATAGCGGTTTTCGAGTATAGCCAAAGGTGAAAAACTGTGTATAATAGGCAAAGAGCAATGCTCGGTGAAAGCAATGACAAAGATAGGGCTACCGTTATTCGGCGTTCCTGAAATAAGCGATAGCTTCTCGCTAGAAAAAAGAATCGTCTTACATCTTGGTGATTCCTACGATTTTTTGAGAGATGTCCCAAATGATACAGCCACCCTAATAATCAGTTCCCCCCCCTATAATATCGGGAAGGAATATGAGACCAAAACTAGCATTGAGTCATATCTGAAGCAACAAGAACCAGTAATAGGCGAATTGGTAAGGATATTGAGAAGTGATGGTAGTCTGTGCTGGCAGGTAGGAAACTTTGTGCAAGATTCAGAGGTATTCCCGCTAGATATATTCTACTATAACATATTCAAGAATAAAGGGCTGAAGCTGAGAAACAGGATAATATGGCACTTCGGGCATGGTCTACACGCATCAAAGAGATTTTCTGGTAGATATGAAACAATCCTATGGTTTACCAAAAGTGATAGGTACATTTTCAATCTCGATTCTGTCCGTGTCCCCGCCAAGTACCCAGGCAAAACACATTTCAAAGGCCCGAACAAAGGCAAGCCATCAGGAAACCCACTAGGCAAAAACCCTTCCGATGTGTGGGAGTTTATAGCTGAGGAATGGGAAAGGGAGATATGGGAAATCTCCAACGTAAAAGCCAATCATCCTGAAAAGACTATACACCCGTGTCAGTTTCCTATAGAACTGGTAGAAAGATGCGTTCTGGCACTTACAAAAGACGATGATTGGCTGCTTGACCCCTATTGTGGTGTGGGCTCAGCCTTAATAGCTGGTTTGAGGCACAATAGGAAAGTAATTGGTTGTGACAAAGAAACCAAATATATACAGATAGCGAGAGAAAGAATATTGGAGTCCTTTAGTGGTACGCTAAGGGTAAGACCACTTGGAAAACCCATCTATGTTGCAACAGGGCATGAAAAGGTTGCTAAAATTCCCGTGGAGTGGCAATAATGCGAGTTATAAGCATCTATTCTCACAAGAACGGTGAGGGTGTTATCAGGAAACACTGGCACAAAGAACTGGAGGAAATCTTCAATATTATCTCGGCGATTGATGCCGAAAGTCTGCGTACTAAGAAGAGCAAAGAAAAGACAATGCGTAGGCGGATGCTTTATTCACCCAAGGCCCTAAATAAAGCATTTAAGGCAGAATTTGCCAAGCTAGGATGGGAAAAGGCTAGGATACAGATGGTAACCTCCGTAGAACTTTCAGCGAAGATACCACCAGATATTATCGCCAAATACACTACAACCCACAAGGGTTTTCGTGAAATAGACTTCACCAAGAATAAGTTGGGGGTTGAAGTCCAGTTCGGGAAATATGCGTTCATGGTTTATAATGTCCTGGCGAAAATGACGGTATTTCACAATAGAGAGTGTATAGATGCGGGCGTTGAAATTGTGCCAATGAGGAGAATGACTGCAAAAGGCCAAATGTCTACTGGCGTTTCCTACTTTGAACAGATGAAGGGCGACCTCGAAACACGAGGAATAGCCGATTTAGATATTCCTGTAATTGTTCTTGGCATAGACAGTGATTCCCCTCCATAGACTGCTTGTCTTTAAGGATAATTGCCTGACCTTGTTACCAACCACAACCGAGCAGTACCTGGCCCGCCCCACACTTGACGCAACGGCGAGCGCTGATATAATACAGGATTGTGGCACGATAATAATGAGGGTGATTGCAGGCGAAGCCAAGGGACACCGTTTGAAATCGCTGAGAAGTTCAGGGCTCCGTCCCACATCCGACCTGCTCCGAGGGGCAATTTTCAATATGCTGGAATCCACAGCCACTGACTGGTCGAGGGTGCTTGACCTTTACGCCGGCACCGGTGCGCTGGGCATCGAAGCTCTGAGCCGCGGCGCTGAATGGGCAGATTTCGTGGAACGGAACCCGAAATTGTGCGCCGTCATCAAGGAGAATCTGGGGCACACCGGGCTTGCCTCACAGGGAGCTGTCCTTTGTATGACTGCCAATAAGGCTCTATCCATACTCAAAGAGAGGTACGGCATACTGATTCTCGACCCCCCTTACGCTGACCCCTCCGTCACCGCCACGGCGGAGAAGCTCTCATGCTCACGCCTGGTTGGAGAGGATTCGACCATAGTCATCGAGCACTCCCGGCGTGTTCCACTTCAGGAAAGGTACGGTGATTTCAAACAAATAAAGAATCTACGACATGGCGATAGCTGCGTCTCTGTGTATCAATATGCTGGGGGTGAACCTTGACCATTGCTATCTATCCAGGCAGTTTCGACCCCGTGACTAATGGACATCTCGATATAGCCAACAGGGCGGCAGCCCTTTTCGACGAGCTGATCATCGGTGTGTACGATAGGCCGTCCAAACACCTGATGTTCAGCACTGCGGAAAGAGTAGACCTGGTTAAGAAGGCGGTTGCCCATCTGCCCAATGTGCGGGTAGCGGCCTATGACAAGCTCACTGTTGATTTCGCCCGCAAGATGAAAGCCAAGGTCATGGTGCGCGGACTGAGGATGAGCTCCGACTTCGAGAGAGAGTTCGAGATGGCGCTGATGAACAAGAAGCTGGACCGCGAGATAGAGTTGGTCTGTCTCATGACCAGCCTTGAATTTCAGTTTCTCAGCTCCAGTTTACTCAAGGAGGCTTGTGAACTGGGCGGGGACATCACCGGTCTCGTTCCCAAGCACGTTGCCGCTGCCTTGAAAAAGAAATTCCAGCAATCACAAAAACAGGTTAAGAAATAGGAGCTTGACCAAGAACATTTATTAGGAGGAAGAGAGATGGCCTACAAGATTACCGACGAGTGCATCAGCTGCGGTGCCTGCGAGCCCGAATGCCCGAACCAGGCAATCAGCGAAGGCGAGAAAATCTACGTTATCGACCACAATAGATGCACTGAGTGCGTGGGCGCCCATGAGTCATCCAAATGCAAAGAGGTCTGCCCGGTAGATGCCTGCGTCCCCGACGACGCTCATAAAGAGGACAAGAAGCATCTGCTGGAAAAGTGGCAGAAACTGCATCCCGGCGAGAAACCAGCCCCGGGCACTTTCTAGTCAACAGCCACCAGTATTCCGCAATGAGACGGGGGCGACGAGTGTGTCGCCCCCAGAAAATCCACTGTAGCGAGATTGACCGCTTGCTTTAGCTCGTTATATGTATTAGCGCGGTTACTTTCGTATGTTCCTCTACCAGGTTCTCAGATTTCTTGACTGCCTCAACGGAAGGATAGGTCGCGGCGGTATTTCCTGCCATCAACCATAGTCGGGTCAAGGCTGAAGTTATCTACTTTCGCCAAAGTAGCACCTCTCCCTTTTCTTCTGATATAATGCCTTCGGAGTCAGCCCAATAATTATCCATTCATCGCACTGAGTCAAAGGCCTTGAGTTAACAAAGACCATGCCTGAACAAAAACAATTGCTTCTGCTTTTCGACGGACACGCCCTCGTTCACCGTGCCTTCCACGCCCTGCCTTCGCTTTCCGTGGCCAAGACAGGCGAGCCTATAGGAGCAGTCTACGGCTTCGCCAGCATGCTGCTCAAGGTTCTGGCAGAGTTCAAGCCAACCCATTGGGCCATGACAATGGATAGCCCAAGCCCGACATTCAGACACGAGAAGTTCGAGGCATATAAGGCGCAACGGCCTCCGGCCCCGGATGAGCTCAAAATCCAGTTCACAAGGGTGAAGGAGCTAATTAAAGCATTCAACCTACCCTCCTTCGAGGTGCCAGGCTACGAGGCCGACGACTTAATCGGCACTATCTCCAAAAAAGCCAGCGAGCAGGGCATCGACATTATTATTGTTACCGGCGACACAGATACCCTTCAGCTAGTCTCACCACACGTTCGCGTGCTCACACCCAAGCCAGGGAAGCCCTTCAGCGACACCATCATATACGATGAGGCAGCGGTGCAGCAGCGCTATGAAATGCCGCCAGAGCAGCTTCCCGATTTCAAGGGCCTGAAAGGTGACCCCTCGGACAATATACCGGGCGTGCGCGGCATAGGCGAGAAGACCGCGACAAAGCTGATACATGCTTTCGGAAGCATCGAAGGCATCTACCAGCATATAGACGAGGTAACTCCACCTAAGACTCAAGAGACGTTGCGGCAAAACGAGCAGGCAGCACGGCAGAGCAAGGAGCTCGCCATCATAGACACAGATGTGCCCATAGACTTCAACCTGGATGCTTGCCGCGTCAGCACTTACGAACGAGGCAAGGTGGCCGAACTTTTCCGCGAGCTTGAGTTCTCCAGTCTCCTGACCAAGCTTCCCGAGACCATGAGCGAGGACGCCAAGCCTGCCGTTGTTGAGAGTCAAACCAGCGGAGAAGCCAAAGATTATCAGATTGTGGATACAGATGAGGCTTTCAACAAGATAGTAAGCACGTTATCTCATGCCGAATCCTTCGTCTTCGATGTCGAGACCACCAGCCTGAACCCCAGGCAGGCGTCGCTGGTGGGCATCTCACTGTCCACAGTGCCAGGGCAGGCGTGGTACGTACCCGTAGGACACAATTCAGGAAAACAGCTTCCCCTGCAGCAGGTTGTTGATAAACTCAAACCGCTCCTGGAAAATCCTGAAGTAGCCAAGATAGCCCACAACGGCAAATACGATATGACTGTGCTGCAAAAGTATGGGGGGAAGGTGAGAAATCTCGCCTTTGACACCATGCTCGCCGCCTACCTCCTGGGAGAGAAGTCGCTCGGGCTCAAACCTCTGGCCTTCTCCAAGCTGGGCATCGAGATGACGCCCATAACCAACTTAATCGGCAGCGGAGCCAAACAGATTTCCATGGCCTGGGTCGATATATCAAAGGCTGCCGAATACGCCTGCGCCGATGCCGACATGACCCTCAGGCTGAGCAAGCTGCTGGAGAAAGAGCTTAAGGCTCAGGGATTGTGGAAGCTGTTCGCTGAGGTAGAGATGCCTTTGCTCCCCGTGCTGCTGCGCATGGAGACTAACGGCGTAGCTCTGGATACGGCCAAACTCCGCGAGATGTCCTGGAGCATGAGCGAGCGGATGGCTAAACTGGAGAACGAGATATACAAGAGCGTAGGCCATGCCTTCAATATAAACTCAACCCAGCAGTTGGGAACCATACTTTACGAGGAGCTTAGACTCCCCAAAACCAGAAAAACCAAGAGCGGCTACTCCACAGAGGCGTCGGTGCTGGAAGCTCTCAAAGGCGTCCATCCCATTATCGAGCTTCTGCTCGAATACCGCCAGTTGACCAAGCTGAAGTCAACCTATATCGATGCCCTGCCCGCACTTATCGACCCCGACACCGGCAGGGTACACACCAGCTTCAACCAGACCGGCACCGTCACCGGCAGGCTCTCCTCAAGCGACCCCAATCTGCAGAACATCCCAATTCGCACCGAGGAGGGCAGACAAGTCAGAAAAACCTTTATTGCCGAGAAGGAGTCATCCTTGCTCGTCGCTGCAGATTACTCCCAGATAGACCTGCGAGTCCTGGCGCATCTTTCCCAGGACCCCAAGCTGGTCAGCGCTTTCCTGCACGGTGAGGATATTCACGCTACAACTGCTTCGCAGGTATTCGGCGTGCCACTTTCAGAGATCACCAGGGACATGAGGCGACTCGCGAAAACGGTCAACTTCGGAGTCATCTACGGTATGAGCGAGTACGGACTGGAGCAGGCCACCGAGCTATCCCGAGAGCAGGCAGCGCAATTCATCAAGGCTTATTTCGAGAAATACAGCGGGGTCAAGGAATACCTCGACCGCACCAAAAAGGAGGCAGCGGAGAAGGGCTACGTACAGACCCTAATAGGTAGACGCCGCTACATACCCGAGATCAACTCCACCAATGCGCAGGTGAGGATGTCAGCGGAGCGCATGGCGATAAACATGCCGGTCCAGGGCACCTCGGCAGATATCATCAAGGTAGCGATGATACAGCTTCAGCATGAGATGGATAAGGAGAGGCTGGAGGCGAAGATGATACTCCAGGTGCACGATGAACTGCTCTTCGAGCTGCCTCGAGAGGAACTGGATAAGCTGAAGGAGCTGGTGCTTAAGATTATGCCTAATGCAATTAAGCTCAGCGTCCCTGTGAAGGTGGACATCAAGACAGGTAGAAGCTGGGGAGACATGGAGTAGCGATGTGGCCTAAAAATTGGGGAGTGCAGAGGGGCTTTGCCCCTTTGCTGGGGGTCTGGGGGTATCCCCCAGCTTAAAAAGTCCCCCAAGAATGGGGGATTTAGGGGGTTGAGAAGAGCAAGAATGCCCGAGTTACCTGAAGTAGAGACCATAGTCAATGACCTGCGCCCCAGGATAGAGGGCCGCCGCTTCACCGGAGTTTCTAGCTATTGCCCCGAGATGGTGCACCATACATCGGTCAGCGAGCTTCGCCATCGCCTCCCCGGTCAAACGATAAAAGGGATAGCTCGGCGAGGGAAATACCTTATCTTCCGCCTGGTCAGCGGAGAAGCACTGATAATCCATCTCAGGATGACCGGCTCGCTGCTGCTGAAGCGAAAGGGCGAGCCACCTGCTGAACCCATTCCCTACGTACGAGCCGTTTTCGGCTTGGACAACGGCACGGAGCTTCTCTTCACAGACAGACGCAAGCTGGGCACAATTTCGCTGGTAAAAGACGAAAACGAGGAAATCGGCAAGCTCGGCCCCGAGCCGCTTGATCCCGGCTTCACCCCACAGGTCCTCATTAAGAGGTTAAGCAGCCACAAAGCGCCCATCAAAGCTGTACTCTGCGACCAGGAAGTCATCGCCGGCATCGGGAATATGTACGCTGACGAGGCGCTGTTCTTTGCCCGCATCCATCCCCTGAGGGAAGCGAACAGCCTTTCCCACGAGGAAATAAAGAGGCTACATAAGGTAATACGCCAGGTGCTCATCAGGGCCATCGGCAACGGTGGGGCCAGCATCAGCGACTATCGCCGTCCCACCGGCGAAAAGGGAAGTCAGCAGAACGATTTCTATGCAGCACACAGGGGTGGCCAAACCTGTAAGGTTTGCGCCACCCCTATTGAACGCATCACTGTGCGCAACCGGGGTACTTATTTCTGCCCGAAGTGCCAGGGCAAAGCTGCTGAATCCACCCAGATATGCTTCTCCAACCTCTAGCCCCTCTCCACTCCACGGTTGCCCAAAGTCCGCTATTGGTTCTTGAAGATGGGTTTCCTCTTTTCCCGGAGGGCTGCCGCGCCTTCCTGGGTATCCTCCATGCCCTTCAGGTTCTGCTCCAGCGCCTGTCCGAAAGCCCTGGCCAGCTTGGGCTCCATGTAAGCACCCCGCTTGATAATCTCCTTGAAGTTCCACACCGCGCGAGGCGCCAGATTGACCATGCGCTCCGCCCAGCTCATAGCTTCCTCCATGAGCTTGTCTGCAGGCACCACTTTGTTATAGAAGCCCATCTCATAGGCCCGCTGCGAACTGACCCTCTTGTCACCCCAGAGCACGAGCTCCATGGCGTGGCCTAAATGCAAATGGAGGTGCAGGTCGCGCACCCAGCTCGCCGGCATGTTCCTAAGGGCCTCGGCTATGCCGAACTCGGCGTTCTCGGCGGCGATGCGGATATCGCAATCATGGGCGATCAAAGCGCCGCCGGCGATGCAGTGTCCGTTGATGGCAGCGATGGTCGGCTTCCACACATCCTCCGGGCCGAAGGCAGGAATCTTGAATGGGCCAGGTCTCACCATCTTAGGCGGTGTCAGCAGGTCGGCTCCGGCGCAGAAGGCCCTGCTGCCGGCGCCGGTGATAATTGCGACACGCGACTCCTCGGCATCCTGATATGCCTTCCAGGTATCCTCTAGCTCATACATCATATCCAGAGTGAGAGAATTCGCCCTATCGGCACGATTGATAGTGACAACCCATATCCTGTCGCCGTCCTTTTTTTCAACAAGGATTTCCTCAGATGCCATCTACATTTCCTCCTGAAAATAGAGTCTCCGAGGCATTATTATAATTGCGGCTGGCTATTGGGTCAATCTGCTGTAGGGGCGTTCAATTGAACGCCCCTACAGTTGACGCACCAAACTGGAATGTTAAAATAGGCTTGCCCATGTCCAAAAATATTGACTATTCCCTGCTCGACCAGCCGCACCTCCTCAGATTCGTGTTCTATCCCAGGGAGGACTACTCACCCCTACCGCGCAACGCCGTCGACCACTCAGTGCCTGTAGAGAAGGACATCTCCATAGGCTGCCGATTTTATCCCTCAGGCAAAGAAGCGCCCTCCATCCTGTATTTCCATGGCAACGGCGAGGTGGTCTACGACTATGACGACATCGCTACTCTCTACAACAGGTTAGGCATCAACCTCTTCGTGGCAGATTACCGCGGCTACGGACGAAGCGGCGGCACGCCCTCATTTTCCAGCGCTGTCGCCGATGCTCATGTCATCTTCAAATACTTTCGCGATACCTTGAAAGCCCGCGGCTACCCGGGGGCACTGTTCGTCATGGGCAGGTCGCTGGGCAGCTTATCGGCCGTGGAGCTGGCTGTGAGTTACCCACAAGATTTGAAGGGTTTGATTTTAGAGAGCGGATTCGCCAGCGCGGGAAAGCTGCTGATGTATTTAGGGACTCTTATCTCATTCCCCCGCCTGGAGGATTTCGAAAAGGCGACCCTGGAAAGGCTTCGCTCCATCACCATGCCCATTCTGATAATCCACGGAGAACGGGACGAGATTATCCCCTTCGAGCAGGCTGAAGTCCTTTACCAGAATATAGGCTCCAAAGACAAAAGGCTGCTGCGCATACCCCACGCCGGCCACAACGACATCATGCTCATAGGCATGGAGCAATACTTCCAAGCCATCCAAGAATTTGTCTCCTCAAAAAAATAACAGCTTGTAGTTCAGACACATGGGTCTGCCCCTACGGAAAATCCACAACCCCATTTGTGCTTAAAATCACAATGTCATTTGCGGCCCAGCGTTCAAGATGGTATAATTTTTACGACGAAAGGAGGGTCAATGGTAGGGATTACCTCTTATGGTGCTTACATCCCTTTGCAACGGATTAACCGCAAAATTATTTCTAACGCTACAGGATGGTCAGCCTCCGCAACTTCTCTGCCCGGTGAAAAGGCAGTTGCAAACTACGACGAAGACAGCGTAACCATGGCAGTGGCTGCGTCCATAGATTGCCTCACCGGCATGGATAGGAACAAGGTGGGCGGACTTTACTTCGCCACCACCACTCCACCTTACAGGGAGAGACAGAGTGCAGGTATTATCGCCAATGCTCTCGACCTCCGCCCCGATGTCCGGGCCGCGGATTTCGCGGATTCCCTCAAAGCTGGCACTCATGCTCTGCTTGCAGCCTGCGATGCCGTAAAAGCGGGCTCGGAGAAAAATATTGTAGTCTGTGCCTCCGATTGCCGTCTGGGCAGGCCGGGCAGTGCCCAGGAGGTCATTTTCGGGGAAGGCGGTGCAGCCTTGATGGTAGGCGATAGCGACGTCATCGCCACCCTGGAGGGTTCTTATTCCCTTACATATGACTTCGGGGACCAGTGGCGAGCGGACGGCGAAAAGTTCAACCGCATGTGGGAAGATAGGTGGGTTCGAGACGAAGGCTACACCAAGTTCATCCCTGAAGCTATCAACGGCTTATTGAAGAAATACAAGCTGAACATCAAGGATTTCGCCAAGGTCGTTATTCCCTGCGTCTATCTCAGGGAGCACCAGGGGATAGCGAAGGCACTGCAACTCGACGAGAAGCAGGTCCAGAAAGAGATACTGACCACCGTAGGCGATACCGGCACCGCCAACTCACTGATGATGCTGGTCGCCGCGCTCGAAGACGCCAAGCCGGGCGACAAAATCCTTGTGACGAGCTATGGCAACGGCAGCGACACTATGTTCTTCCAGGTGACCGACCACATAGAGAAGGCGAGGAACCGGAGAGGAATTAAGAAGCACCTTGCTTCCCGGAAAGACCTGGCCAACTACGAGAGATATTTATCCTTCCGCGATGTTATCCCCATGGAGGCCGGGTTCCGCGGCGAGGTCGGCCCCACCAGGTTGACGCTGGCGTGGCGGGAACGAAGGGTCATATTAGCCCTCAATGGATGCAAGTGCAAGCACTGCGGCACTCCCCAGTATCCTTATCAAAGGGTGTGCGTAAATCCGAAGTGCGGGAAAATTGACGAAATGGAGTATTACCGCTTCTCCGACAAGAAGGCTAAACTGTTCAGCTACACCGCCGACAGTCTGGCCTACAGCGTCAGCCCTCCTGAAATGTACGGCGTCCTGGACTTCGAGGGAGGAGGAAGGTACGCCTTCAATATCACGGATTGCGAAATGAATTCGCTGGCCGTGGATATGCTGATGGAAATGTCCTTTCGCAGGAAATACGTTGATGCGGTACGAGGCATTCACGGCTATTTCTGGAAAGCAGTGCCACCGAGAGCATAGTGACGGTGGGAATTAGAACGATAAGAAGGAGGTAAAGGTGGCTCCTGGAATAAAAGATAAAGTCGCCATTATCGGAATGGGATGCACTCGATTTGGGGAACTCTGGGACAAGGGCCCGGAAGACCTGATGGTCGATTCTTTTAAAGAAGCTCTTGATGATGCCAAGATAGAGAAAAAGGACATTCAAGCTGCCTGGCAGGGCGGCCCCGAATTCGTTGCAGTTAGCGTAGGAGATAGCGCTTGCCCTCTGGCTGAGACTTTAAAGCTGCCCTACATTCCCGTGACCAGGGTCGAAAACATGTGTGCCAGCGGCTCGGAAGCCTTCAGAGCTGCCTGCTATGCCGTGGCTGCAGGTGCTTGCGACATTGCCATGGCGCTGGGCGTGGAGAAGCTCAAGGATTCGGGCTATGGGGGACTTCCAGAATTCTCGCACTACTCCACCATAGGCACCAAAAACAGGATTATTGGAGCCAACCAGACCGCGCCGGGGATGTTCGCCATGCTGGCTACCAGATACTTCATGAGGTATGGCATCAGCGCACAGGATGGCAAGAAAATGCTGGCTGCAGTATCAGCCAAGAGCCATCATAACGGTGCTTTGAACCCGAAGGCTCACCTGCGTAGAGAAGTCACTGTCGAACAAATAATGAATGCCCCCATTGTGGCATGGCCCCTGGGATTGTTTGACTGCTGCGGCGTGAGCGACGGGTCGGCAGCAGCTATTGTCTGCCGCGCGGATATGGCAAAGCAGTTCCGGAGCGATCCTGTCTACGTTAAATCCCTCCAGATCGCTGCAACTTCCGGTGAGGAGCAGATGTTCACGGATTACGACTATACCCACGTGGAAACTACTACACGCGCCGCAGCAAGAGCGTACGCCGAGGCAGGGATAAAGAACCCTCGCGAAGAGATCAGCATGTCCGAGGTCCACGATTGCTTCTCAATCACGGAGGCAGTGACCATGGAGGACTTGCAGTTCAGCCCCCGGGGTAAGGTGATGGACGATATAATGGGGGGCCGTTTCAATCTGGACGGGGCGCAGCCCTGTCAACCCGACGGGGGTCTGAAGTGTTTCGGCCATCCTATCGGCGCTTCCGGGATTCGCATGATCTATGAAATGTACAAACAGCTTCAGGGCAAGGCTGACAAGAGACAATTGAAAAATCCCAAGTATGGCCTCACCCATAATCTGGGCGGCATCCCCTACAGAAGCGTAGTCAGCATAATCATCGTAGGGCACTAGCCGAAAACAGCCAGGAATATTGCAGGGGCGTCCTTCCCAAATGGGAAGGACGCCCCTAAACGTGCCAAAATGTAGCGTCGCCCGCCTGAGGCGGGCGACGCTACACATACAAGGCATTGTGAACGAAAGCACAAAATGCTATAATGAACGGCGAAAGTTGCTAAAAGGAGGGCAAATGGCAGGGATTGCATCATATGGTGCATACATACCACTATACCGATTAAATCGAGCCGAAATTAACACCGCGTGGGGTGGTATGTTTCCAGTCCCGGGCGAAAAAGCGGTTGCCTATTATGACGAAGACAGCATAACGATGGCCGTCGCAGCCGCCAGGGACTGCCTTAAAGGTGTCGACCGCAGCAAGGTTGACCGTTTGTATTTTGCTTCTACAACCTCTCCTTACAAGGAGAAGATGGCGGCATCTATCGTGGCCGGTGCGCTGGGACTGCGCAGGGATTTATACGCCATGGACTTCGCCGGCTCTCTGAGGGCAGGGACAAATGCCCTGAGAGCAGCTATAGATGCTGTGGATGCTAAGGCAGCTAAATGCGTTCTGGTCACCTGCGGTGAGACCCGACTGGGGGCTCCTAAGGGCGATAAAGAGATAACCTTCGGTGATGGTGCCGCCGCTTTCCTGGTAACGAGCACCGGAGTAGCGGCCAATATCGAAGGCAGCTATGCCATCTTCCAGGAATTTCACGAGAATTGGCGTTCTGACAAAGACACCTTCGTTCGCTCCTGGGAAGAGCGATTCATTCGCGAGGCCGGGTACACCAAGCTCGTTCCCGAAGCTATTGGCGTAGCCATGAAGCAGTGCAAAGTGGCCGCAGCAGATATTACCAAGGCCGCTATCTTCGCCGCCGACCCCAGGCTGCTGGGAAACGTGGCAGGGAAAATAGGGTTTGACCCCATGGCACAGCTTCAAGACCCCATGTTCATGACGGTGGGCAATACTGGCGCAGCGCTTCCTCTGATGATGCTGGTGGCAGCTATGGAAGACGCCAAGGCCGGCGACAGGCTGATGTGCGTGGGATACGGCGATGGCTGCGATGTTTTAATCATGAAAACAACCGAGGGCATCGAGAAGATCAAGGACAGAAGAGGCATAAAGCGTCACCTCGAAGCCAAGAAGATGATACCCAACTACCTGAAATACGTGCTCTGGCGCGGGCTGATGGAAACAGACCCGCCCTCACGCCCTCCCATAAACCACATATCTGTGCCGGCGCTGTGGAGAGACCGCGAGTGGGGACTTTCACTCACCGGCCAGCGATGCAAGAACTGCAAGACTCCCCAGTATCCACCTCAGCGCGTATGCGTTATCTGCCAGGCGCAGGACAATTTTGAGCCCTACCACTTCACCGATGTGAAGGCCACGCTCACTTCCTTCTCCCATGACAACCTGGCAGCCAGCATAGACCCGCCGACGACCATTGCAGCGGTTGACTTCGTGGAGGGCGGCAGAATCATATTCAATATGACCGACCGCGACCCCGAAGAGGTGAAGACAGGCATGCCGTTAGAGATGGTATTCAGACAGGTCCACTACTGGGAGGGGATTCACAACTACTGGTGGAAGTGCGCACCCATCAGGTGCTAAAACAGAGATGCAACCAGAATTGCTATAGACTACTAAGGAGGGTAAATGGGGAGCATCAAAGGTATTAGAGACAAAGTTGCAATCATTGGCATGGGCTGCACCAAGTTCGGTGAGCATTGGGATAAAAGCAAAAATGACTTAATTTATGAGGCGGTCAGGGATGCGCTGATAGATGCTAAGCTGGAGACTAAGGATTTAGAGGCCGCCTGGGGAGGCACTTGGGTATCCGGCTTCGATGGGCGCTGTCTGGCTGACCCCTTGAAGCTGCAGTACATACCCGTCACCAGGGTGGAGAACGCCTGCGCCTCGGGGTCGGATGCTTTCAGAAACGCCTGCTACGCAGTAGCAGCCGGCGCCTATGACATCTGCCTCGCCGTCGGCTTCGAGAAGTTGAAGGACTCCGGCTGGAGCGGACTCCCCGACCAGCAGAGTCTGCCCAGCAACAGGTATCCCGACCGTACCGCCCCGGGCATGTTTGCCTTGATGGCTACAACATATTTCTCCAAGTACAAGCTGAGCCCCGAAGAGGGCAAGAGGATGATAGGTCTGGTCTCGGTGAAAAGCCATCACAACGGCACCCTGAACCCGAGAGCGCACCTGCGCAGAGAGGTGACTATTGAGCAGGTAATGAACGCGCCCATAGTTGCCTGGCCGCTGGGACTTTTCGACTGCTGCGGCGTCAGCGACGGAGCAGCAGCCGCTATCGTATGTAGAGCTGACATGGCGAAAAAATACAGGCCCGACCCTGTTTATGTCAAGGCATTACAGATTTCCGTGTGCCCCAGCGAGGGCGAGCTCAGGGCCGACTACGACTTCACCACCGTGAAGGCAACCGTAAGGGCCGGTGAAGCTGCTTATGCCGAGGCCGGGATAAAGAACCCGCGCGAAGAGATAAGCATGGCTGAGCTTCACGACTGCTTCAGCATAACCGAGGCTGTTACCTGCGAAGACCTCAAGTTCAGCCCCAAGGGTAAGGTCAAGCAGGATATCGAGTCCGGGTTCTTCGACCTGACCGGAGGTCTGCCAGTGCAGCCCGACGGAGGCTTGAAGTCTTTCGGGCATCCTATCGGAGCCAGCGGCGTAAGGATGCTGTTTGAGATGTATCTCCAGCTACAGGGCAAGGCCGACAAGCGCCAGATAAAGAACCCGAAGCTCGGCCTAACTCATAATCTCGGCGGCATCCCGGTCAGCAACACGGTTAGCGTGCTCATCATCGGACTATAGAGCGTAAATAAACATCGAGGCATATAGCGGGCGATTCGCCAGTGGCGAATCGCCCGCTTTTGTAGTATTTTGAAATTGGCTAATCCCTATCCGAGAACACCAGCTATGGCAACAGGATTGACAGACCACGTTTGGAGTATAGAAGAAATCGTGAGATTGACCGACCAAGCCTCTGAAGCCAAGTAATCAGTTCTTGCGCTAGCAACATATTTCGTGGTAGAATGTCGTAACCTTGGATACATAAGGAAAAGCGGACATGCGCAAGCTAACTACTCTTCTGGTTATCTGGCTAACCATAGCTGTTGCTGTAGGTGGCATAGGCTGTTCGGGGAAAAGTTCTATACCTGAGCCGACAATCCCCCCCAATTTCACCACTTACACTGACGATACAGGAACCTTCTCTATATCTTACCCCGCAGATTGGGAGACTCCCCTCTCGATGCTGCCGGAGTTGGAGCAGAAGGCAAAGGACTATCTCACTAGCCTCAGTTCGCACGCACCTGTAGACAGTCTCCAAGTAGTATTTTGGGCACATGACCCAACGAACTATGGAGGATTCCCCAGCATGGACATCAGTGTGGAACCAATACCTGCGAATCTGCAGACACTTGACAGCATAGTAGATGCTGCAATTCGCACAGAGAAGTCTTTGTATCCAAATTTTCATGAACTATCCCAGTCTAAGAATAACTGTGGGAGGAGAAGAAGCAATAATTGACGAATGTGAGATAGCGGTGCCCAATAAAATCGGAAACGTAACCAATAATACTAGTATTAGTAAGCTTCACTGCATCTCGATGAATTTGCTGAAGGCTAATAATCACTGGACGATTAGCTGCGCAACGGTGCCCGAAAATTATAGCTATTATAAGGAGACATTCTACAATATACTTCAGAGCTTCAGAGTTTATAAATAGGCATATAGCTAGCCCAATTGGTCATCATGTCTGACTTTCTTACTGCATCCCCCTTTCTAACTGCCATTTGCGCATCGCTATTTTCAAAATGATACACTACCAACTTTCTGTTCACCTTGACACATTCCGCAAAGTGAGGCACAATATAGCTTTGTCGGGTCTTGACAAGGTGGTGTTAAGCGGGGGATGGCTATGGATTTAATGCAGGCTATAAAGGGAAGAAGGGCTGTTCGCAAGTACAAGACTGACCCGGTGAGCGACCAGGATTTGGAGACAGTCCTCGAGGCTGCCAGATGGGCTCCATCCTGGGCGAATACCCAGTGCTGGAGGTTCATTGTGGTGCGAGACCCCGAGTTGAAAGCAAAGCTGTCGGATACCCTGAAGCTCAAGGAGAACCGGGGGGCTATGGCTGTCAGGGATGCTCCGATTGTAATCGTTGCCTGTGCCGAACTGGGGAAGTCGGGATACCGCAGGGGCAAGCTGGAGACAGACAAGGGCGACTGGTTTATGTTCGATACGGCGTTGGCAATGCAGAATCTGACACTGGCGGCTCATGCCCTCGGCCTGGGCACTGTGCACCTCGGCCTGTTCGATGCCAAAGAAGTGGCGAGAATACTCGACGTGCCCGATGGAGCCGTGGTGGTGGAGATGACTCCGCTAGGTTATCCCGATACACAGCCGATAGCCCCGAGAAGGAAGGAGCTTTCGGAGATCGTATCCAAAGACAAGTTCGATAAGAGCCAGATAGGGGCTCCCCCTACATATTAGTAGAGACTGAGGTAAGCTTATGAGTTCGGTCGTCAAGAAACGACGCAAGAAGATGGCCAAGCACAAACATCGCAAGATGTTGAAGAAGACCAGGTGGCAGAGACGGCACGGATAAAATAGAGGGCTGCCGGGTACCCGGTTAACAAGGCGATGTGGCAGGTGATTGGTCAATCCAGGGCGGTAGAGTTGCTGAGGCGCAGCTTGAATAGCGAGCGCCTCTCTCATGCCTACCTTTTTGTGGGCCAGCCTCATGTGGGCAAAATGACTTTGGCCATCAATCTCGCCCAGGCACTCAACTGCGAACAAGAGGTACGACCTTGTGGGCAATGCCGCTCCTGTCTACATATAGCGGCTGGAAACCACCCGGACGTTCAGTTTATCAGCCGCATGGCAAATGCTGACTCCGGCGATGCCGGAACCAAGAAGGAGATAAGCATAGCACAGATAAAGGAGATACAACGGTCTGCCGGGCTGCAACCCTATGAAGGCAAGCACAGGGTGTTTATTATAGATGGCGCCGAGTATCTAAACGAGGAGTCAGCCAATTGCTTGCTCAAGACGCTGGAGGAACCGCCGCCCAAGGTGCTCTTTATACTGCTGACGGTTAACGATGGGAGATTGCTACCCACAATTGTCTCTCGATGCCAGAGGGTTGAACTTTTCCCGCTCCCCGCTTTGGCTATAGAAAAGTCGCTGATTGAACACTGGCAGACAGCGCCTGAGAAAGCCTTGAAGTTAAGCAGACTCTGCCGCGGCGCTATCGGATGGGCGGTTTCCGCCTCAAATAATGAGAGTCTTGTTCAGGAACGCTCCCAGAAGTTGGATGAGCTTGTGAGTCTAAATGACACCAGCCTTGAACAGCAGTTCGCTTTCGCCGCCAGATTAGCGGCTCAATTTAACAAGAACCGGGATTCGGTCGAGGAGATGCTTGAGCTATGGCTGGGGTGGTGGCGAGACGTCATTTTAGCTAAGGAGGGATGCATCCAGTTCATTATCAACATTGATAAAGAAGCAGTGCTGCGTAATCACGCAGAGTGTTACGATGTGACCAGCATCAGGGGTTTTATCGAAGCTATTCGAGAGGCCCTGGGGCAACTGGAGCAAAACGCAAATCCGCGACTGGTACTGGAAGTCCTGATGCTGAGCATCCCGAATAGGGGCGAGAAAAAGGATAAGGTGCCACAGCTCCTGGAGTCTGCAGATTGAGTAAGGTAGTAGGTGTCAGGTTCAAGCGAGCAGGATTGATATACTATTTCGACCCCTCAGATATAGACCTTGCCATAGGCGATGACGTGGTGGTCGATACCGCTCGTGGCCCGTCAATTGGGAAAATCGTCATCGCTCCGAAGGAGGTCACTTCTATAGAGCTCAGCGAGCCTTTGAAGCCAGTCCTGCGCAAAGCCCAGCCGGATGACCTTGAGCAGATGAAGAGAATGAAGGGAAAAGAGGATGAGGCATTAGCCAAGTGTGCGGAACTCGTGGAGAGATTCCGTCTTCCCATGAAGCTCCTTTCAGCGGAGTACAACCTCGATGGCGGCTATCTTACCATCTACTTCAAGTCTGAGAAGAGGGTTGACTTTCGGGCTTTGCTGCGGGAGCTATCCAGCACCTTGAAAACCCGCGTAGAGCTGCGCCAGGTAGGTACTCGCGATGCCGCTAAGCTGGTGGGCGGCATAGGCAGATGCGGACGGCCTTTGTGTTGCGCCAGCCATTTGTGCAAGTTCGAAACTATCTCCATGAGAATGGCACGGGAACAAAACTTGCCTCTTAATCCGGCAAATATCTCCGGTGTGTGTGGCCGACTGCTCTGCTGCCTATCTTACGAGAATGAACAATACCGCGTCATGAAGCAGAAACTGCCCACTGTGGGTGACACCATCACCACCCGCCTGGGCGTAGGCAAAGTGATAGGCGGCAATCCCATTAAAGAAACGGTCACGATACAGCTCGAGAGCGAAGCAGTATTGGAGTTGCCGCTTTCCGAGATCGAGCCTTGTAGCAGCAATTAGCCTCTATAAGCACCCATACCAATCTTTTGAGCATAAAGAACAGCTAAAGTATTGCATTGTCAATTAAAATATGATATGCTTCGACCGCTAATCTTTTGAGGTGAGCAAGGGAGGTGATGTGGTTTCCACATTATGGAAACTGAATTATTATCGGTAGATGATATAACGAAGATACTGAGGATAAGCAAGGGTACTGCGCAAAGATGGTGTCGCGACCGCAGACTCCCAGCGGCAAAGATTGGGAAAGCATATCGGATCAGAAAAGAGGACCTCGACAAGTGGTACGAGGGGAAGCTCCTGGACAAAGTAGCTGCTGAGCGGTAGGCTTCTTAAATCTCAAACAGAAGGAAAAAAACTAGATTTCAACCACCGTGCAAGGGGAAGGTGGTGATTTTTTGTCTAGATAACCTAGAAGGGGGTGGGAACAATGCACCTGATTATCGATGGTTACGGAGGCGATCCCCAGAAGATGCAGGATGTCGAATTTATCTATAAAATACTCGACGGCTATCCTTCTGAAATCGGGATGACGAAAATCTCAACCCCGCATGTCTCCAAATATGTTGGCTCCAAACCCGAGGACTGGGGGGTTTCCGGCTTTGTTCTCATTGCCGAGAGCCATATCAGCATACACACCTTTCCTGAGAAATTCTACATTAATATCGATGTTTTCTCCTGCAAAGAGTTCGACGCAGAACGAGCTATCAAGGGATTCAAACAGAATTTCGGTCTGACCGAGGTAAGGAGCTATATCCTCAACCGAGGCCTCGAATTTTCCAATAATCAGCAGCCTTCTCTGGTCTTGGACTCGGCAAGCAGCAGGTGAGATACTCCGCTTGTATTAGGTATACAAATTGACTGATGAGCTGTTCTTACCCCCACGCAGCTTTGCTGGCATACCTCTCCAAGTTGCGCCCTTCGATACAGCGAAGGTCGTAATTGTCCCGGTGCCCTACGACGGCACCGCCGAGTATAAGAGCGGAGCTCGAGAGGGGCCACAGGCTATCATCGATACCTCACAATACCTGGAGCTATACGACGCTGAGTTGGATCGAGAGATCAGTGAGGTAGGTATCCACACCCTGCCTGAACTACAACCTTTGGTGAGCGGCCCAGAGTTTATGGTGGAGCGGGTTTACGGAATAGCGAAGTATCTGATTGAAAAAGACAAGCTGTGGGCTATGTTGGGTGGTGAGCATTCGCTGACCCTGGGTGCGGTCAAGGCTTTTCACGAAAAGTACCCCGAGCTCTCAGTGCTGCAATTGGATGCACACGCTGACCTCCGCGACCAGTACCAAGGGACGAGGTACGGCAACGCTTCCGTGATGCGCCGGGTATGGGAGATTTGCCCTGTCGTGCAGGCAGGCATCCGCAGCTTTAGTTTGGAGGAGCATAAGTTTCTGCAACAGCAGAAAAAGGAGCCGTTCTATGCTGAAGCTTCGAACAGCCCTGATTTTATACCTAAGGTGATCTCTGCACTATCATCTAAAGTATATGTATCTGTCGACCTCGATGTCTTCGACCCCTCGATCATGTCAGCGGTGGGCACCCCCGAACCCGGGGGCTTGAGCTGGCAGCAGGTGCTGGACCTGTTGCGAGCGGTAGCTACCAGCAAAAAAATCATCGGCTTCGACCTGATGGAGCTCTGCCCTCAAGAGGGGCCAACCTCATGCGCTTTTCTCGCTGCCAAACTAGCCTACAAGCTAATCGGATACGCCACGTGCCTCTAGTCCATTGCCTGCATCCCCTGCAATAAGTCCTAATCTCAAAGCCCTAAATCCCAAACGCTCGATTCAGGTACTATTTTCCCATCACTAACGCCACTAAATAACCATATACATACGATAGCGAGTGAGCTAATGTTTGAACGAGACAGTCGCGTATTCAAGTATCGGATTCTAACGTGCCGAAATAGAAGCTCGTGAACCATAGATTTTAAGTGGTTAGAGAACGAATGACTGGTAAAACAAAGACTAAGAGGGCAAACTATGACCCTGCGTAGGAAGACTCTAGTCATCATCGGGGCAACCCTGGTTGGACTGCTCTTGATTATGTTTGCAGTCTCGGAAAGCATCTTTCTAAGAAACGCCTCTCACCAAGGACAAGCCACCCTGCTTTATTTTTTCTGTTTCCTCCTGGGAGCCGGTCTGGTATTTATCGGGGTAGTCAATGTCCTATTAGACAAATTGGTACTGTCTCCGCTATCTCGCCTCGGCTCAAGTGTCAGCAGTATAGGCAAAAGCAAAGCCCTGTCAGTGCGAGTGTCGGCGGCAGGCAAGGGCGAATTGTCTAGTTTAGCAGACGAGATCAACAGTATGCTGGAATCGTTAGAGCGTTCCCATGATGAGCTGCAGGAATCTGAGGAGAAGTTCAAGCGTTTGGTAGAAGACATGAACGATGCGTATTTCGTGGTTCAGAACTTCAGAGTAGTCTTTGCCAATGCCCGTAGCGCCGAGATGTTCGGGTATTCTGTCGAAGAGGCAACGGGCAGAACTGTCGAGGAACTCCTGCCACCTAAAGACGTAAAAGTGCTATCAGAGTGGTATACAAGGAGACTCCGCGGAGAAGCTGTGCCTCAACAATATGAGACAACATTGACCAGGAACGACGGAACAACAGTTACAGTCGAGTTTGGATCCCGGCGCATCTATTATGCAGGTAGGCCTGCGGTTTCTGTGGTTATGAGGGACATCACTAAGCGCAGGCAGATGGAGGAAGCACTGCGCGAGAGTGAGGCAAAATATCGCGATGTAGTCGAGCGAGCTAACGACATGATTGCCATAGTCCAGGACACGATTATCAAATATATCAACACTCGTTCGTCAGAAATGCTCGGGTATCCGCCTAATCGGATGATTGGCACTCCAATCACAGAGTATGTTCACCCCGACGAGCTTCAGAGAGATATCTATCGCTACGAGCGACGGATGGCAGGTGAGCCTGTCGAATCGATATATGAGACAGCGCTTCTGCACAGTGACGGCAGCAGAGTAGACGTTGAACTAAACGCAGGCGTGATTACATACGGGGGAAGGCCTGCTGACCTTATTATAGTACGTAACATTACCGAGCGCATAAAGGCCCAAGAGGCCCTACGACAATCCGAGGAGCATTACTCCACGCTGGTTAAAAGCCTCACTGACGCGGTTTTTAAGTTAAAAGGTAAAGTAATTACCTGGTGCAACGACAGGGTAGAAGAGATATACGGCTACAAGAGAGATGAACTTATTGGCAAGGAAGTAACTTTCCTTTTCCCCGAGGGTGTGAGCCACTCGAAATTCATTGAAGAAGTCGCCGGGGCAATAAAGGAACAAGCATACTTCCGTGGTGCACACCGAGTAAAGAGAAAGAACGGAAGCCTTGTAGACGTCGAATATACCATCTCGCAGATAGAGGGCACTGAGCCGATTGAGTTGATAGCGGTCGCCCGAGACATCACAGAGCGCCAGCGTATCGAGGAAGAAGTCGCTGAGAGCGAAGCCAGATATCGAAGCCTATTTGAGACGGCAAGCAGTGCAGTGGCCATCATAGACTTGAAAGGAGACTTTGTCCTTGTCAATGAAGCGCTCTGTAATATGGTCGGGTATTCTCAAAAAGAATTAATAGGCAGGAACTTCGCCGACTTCGTGCATCCCGATGACGGACCGCGATTACTCGAGCTATTCGTGGAGGGACTCACAGGTCAAGATAAACATCCTACCCTGGAGTTTAGGACAACTCACAGGGATGGGCGCATTCTGTGGCTATATTCAAGCCCTACTGCGCTGGTGCAGGAAAATGAGACCCTTGGATTCAGTGCCATCATGCATGACATCACCGAGAGAGTTCAGATGGAAAAGGCACTCCGGCAAAGCGAGGGAAGATTCCGCAGCGTGCTCGACAATTCTGTCGACTTGATATATAGCTTGAACCTTCAAACTGGCAGATATGAGTACGTGAGTCCGTCATCGGAAAAAATACTCGGCTACACTCCAGAAGAGGTGATGCAACGGAGCCTCGAAGAGACCAGGGCTGCTATGCATCCTGATGATCTGCAAAAGATGGACGAAAATGTCATCGAATTGCTCGCTTCCAAAGGAGCTACGGGCTCCAGTATCCAGTATCGGATGAAGCACAAGGAGCTAGGGTATCGCTGGGTTAGTGACAGCCGTTCAGTGATATACGATGAAACAAATAGTCCGGTGTTACTCGTCGGCATTTTGAGAGACATCAATGAAAGCAGACTGGTGCAGGAAGAGTTGCGCCAAAGAGAGCAAGACTATCTAATCTTGTTGGAAAGCACGCATGACAGCATCATCGTTGTCGATGCCGAGACGCTGAAGGTCGTCTTTGGTAACCGGCGTTCTTCGCTGATGTTTGGCTTCGATCCCGTACTACACGACGGAGTCGGGGTAAACCTACTTGATTATATCCACCCTGAGGACAGAGAGATAGTTATAAAGGGATTTTTAGAAGACCTATATCAGCACGACCGGCGTCAGACATACGATGTTAGAGCGAAGACGAGGGACGGCAGAGAAATATTGATAAGCTCCCTTGCCACAAGGATTGAATTTCAGGGAAGAGTCGCGGTCTTGCTTTCATTGAGAGATGTCACCGAGTCCAGGCAGGTGGAGAAGCTGTTGAAGCAGACAATGGCGGAACTGGTGCGCTCCAATGCCGAACTGGAGAGGTTTGCCTACGTGGCGTCTCACGACTTACAAGAGCCGTTGCGCATGGTAGCTGGCTATACTCAGCTCCTGGCGCGTCGCTACAAAGGCAAACTCGATGCCGATGCCGATGAGTTTATCGGCTATGCCGTGGACGGCGCTACCAGAATGCAGCAGCTCATCAATGCGTTGCTGGACTACTCGAGGGTGGGCACACGCGGCAAACCCTTCGGCCCGACCAGTTGTGAGGAAAGCCTTAATCAAGCAATCGCTAATTTACAGGCTTCTATCAAAGAAAATGATGCAACGGTAACCCATGATAACTTGCCGACTGTTATGGCTGATGACAGCCAGATGGTTAGGTTGTTCCAGAACCTGGTGGGCAACGCCATCAAGTTCCATAGCGATGAAAAACCTACAGTGCACGTAAAAGCAGAGCGTAATGGTACCGAGTGGATTTTCTCGGTACGCGACAATGGCATTGGCATAGACCCCCAGTATTTTGATCGCATCTTTGTTATCTTCCACCGCCTGCATGGCAGAGGGGAATACCCTGGCACAGGGATAGGGCTAGCAATATGCAAGAAAATCATAGAGCGCCACAATGGGCGTATCTGGGTTGAATCACAACCTGGAAAGGGCGCCACATTCTATTTCACACTACCTATCGGAAGTGAGGAGAAGACATGAACATCTTAGAACTGGGCAGACCTATCGAGATTTTATTGGTTGAGGACAATCCCGGCGATGTACGTCTGACCGTGGAAGCCTTTCGTGAGGCTAAGGTTTGTAATCAGATACATACAGTGTTCGATGGAATACAGGCTCTGGCTTTCCTGAATCGGGATGGTAAGTACGCCAACGTTCCTTCGCCCGACCTGATTCTGCTTGACCTGAATCTACCTAAAAAGGATGGACGTGAGGTTCTGGCGTCGATTAAGGCTAACGAAAAAATCAGGCATATACCGGTCGTGATACTGACCACCTCAAAATCTGAAGAGGATATCGTGAAGAGCTATGAATTGCACGCGAACTGCTTTGTTACGAAGCCGGTTGATTTGGACCAGTTTCTTGAAGTGGTCAAGTCGATCGGCGACTTCTGGCTCACCATTGTGAAGCTGCCAACAGGGGGTGATGGAAGTGGAAGATGAAAAAATCAGAATATTGCTGATAGAGGATAATCCCGGGGACGCCCGTCTTATAGGGGAGTTGCTTGGCACAGAAGAGGGCGCTTCATTCTTATTAGAACACGCTGACCATCTCTCGACGGGGCTGGCTCGACTTGCCCAAGGGGGCGTAGATGTGATTCTATTGGATCTCTCGCTGCCGGACAGCCATGGTCTTGAGGGCCTCAACAAGATATGTACGCAAGTGCCCAAAGTGCCGGTCGTGGTGTTGAGCGGCCTAAGCGACGAGGCGGTTGCGATCAATGCAGTGCAGGAGGGTGCGCAAGATTATCTGGTCAAAGGCAGTGTTGATAGCGCCTTATTGGTGCGTTCCCTGCACTACGCCATCGAACGGCAACACCTACGAGTAGCATTGCGTGAGAGTGAATCCCGTTACCGGCTACTTGCCGACAACGCTGCAGACCTAATCTGGACTGCTAATATGAAATGGAAAATAACCTATGTCAGCCCGTCTGTCAAGCGCATGCTGGGCTATACGGTTGAAGAGATGAAGAGGCTGGCGATAACGGATATTTTAACCCCGGATTCACTTAAGCAGGCCAGCAAGTTCATCCGGAATCAAATGGATATCATGACTCCTGGGTCACAACATCCATCGCTTTCTCTGACCCTGGAGCACGTGCGTAAAGACGGCTCCACCCTCTGGGCTGAGGTCATGTTGTCGTTCTTGTGGGATAAAGACGGAAAGCTCAGTGAAGTGTTAGGAGTGACACGCGAAATCACCGAGCGTAAGAAGGCAGAGGAGGCGCTACGCCAGAGTGAACAGCGCTATCGTATGCTTGCTGAGAATGTTAAGGATATCATCTGGATTCGTGATATGAATCTGCGTACGACGTATGTCAGCCCCTCTGTGACACAAATGTCAGGCTACAGTGTTGAGGAAGTGATGTCCTCGAGTCTGGAGGAATCCATGACTCCTGCCTCTTTAGAGGTTGTTAAGAACGCTTTTTCAAAGGTAATAGCTGCAGAGGAGGGGCAAAGGGATCTGTCTGCGGCGACCGTGCTGGAGGTTGAGTTAATACACAAGGACGGCTCTATAGTGCCAGTCGAGATGAAAGTTAATTTTTTGCGCGACCCGGACGGTCACCCTACCGGGTTTCTAGGCGTCACCCGTGACATCACCGAGCGCAAGAAGGCCGAGGAGGCATTGCGCGAATCACAGGAAGAGCTTCAAGCGATTTTCGATTCTTCGATGAATGGTATAGCTTTGTTGGATCTTGAGGGTAGACTTGTCAGGGTTAATAAGAGAGTGTTGGTAGTAGGCGGTTATGACACAGAGGAGCTCTCTGGCAAACCCTTTGACCTTCTCCAGATGTTTACCCCAGAGAGCATTGAACGAATGGCCTCTGCCAGGGACATGATATTGTCAGGCAAAGAGGTCACTGCCTTTGAATGCGAAGTGTGTACTAAATCAGGCACGAAAATGAGCCTTGAAATCAATGTTGGGCCTTTCCTTTTGAAAGGACAACTCTTTGGCCTTGTTGCTGTCATGAGAGATATAACCGAGCGCAAGCGGATGGAGGAGTCACTAAGGGAAAGCGAGGAGAAATTCCGCAACGTTCTCGATAATTCTCTCGACATGATATACAGCATGAATCTCCAGACCGGTAGATATGAGTATGTAAGTCCAGCATCGAAGCAAGTGCTCGGATATGGTCCAGAGGAGTTCCAAGCACTTGATTCAGATGAACTAATCTCTTTGGTGCATCCCGACGATGCAGAAAAGCTGCAACAGAATATCATCGATTTGATCACGCAAGGAAAGACCCAAGTTCTATCTGTTGAGTATCGGGTTAAACACAAAGAGCTAGGCTATCGCTGGGTAAACGATAACCGTTCGGCGGTATACGATGACGCAAACATGCCAGTGGCGATAGTTGGCAGCCTGAGAGACATCAGTGGGCGTAAACTGGCACTGGAGGCCCTGCAAGCGAGTGAGGCGCAATACCGTTTACTGGCTGAGAATGTGAAGGATGTTATCTCAGTCATTGATATGAATCTGCGTTTAACCTATGTCAGTCCATCTGTCACTCATTTGCTGGGCTACAGCGTTGAGGAGGCAATGGCCATAACGCTGGAGGAGGGCTTGACGCCCGCTTCCTACGAGAAACTTATGAGGGCTTTTGCAGAGGGGATGGCTGCGGAGAAAGAGGGAGACAGAAGCTTGCCCACGTCTCTTGTGTTGGAAGTTGAGACAAAGCATAAGGATGGCCACTTAGTTCCTGTCGAGATGATGGTGAATCTGCTGCGCGATGCAGAGGGGAAACCTGTGGGTATTCTGGGAGTCACTCGCGACATTACCGAGCGCAAGAAGATGGAGCAGGAATTGCGCCTCCTTTCGGACGCAGTGAAAATGTCTAAGGACAGCATTGTTATCAGCGACCTGGAAGGAAGAATTATAGAAGCAAACGAGGCAACCCTGAAAATGCATGGGATGGATAACAGAGAAGATTTAATTGGAAGACTAGCCCTGGAATTAATCGCCCCTGAAGACCATGAGATGCTGACTGAGAAGATAGCAAAAGGAATGGCAGAAGGCGGTTCAATATATGTAGAGTATCATTGCGTTACAAAGGATGGTAGAAAGATTCTTGTTGAGGCCAACGTCTCAGTGATGAAGGATAGAAGCGGAGAACCGATAGGGTATATGGCGGTTGTCCGTGACATAACTGAGCGCAAGCGGATGGAGAATGCCCTGAGACAGAGCGAGCACAACTATAGAGTCTTGTTTGAGGGCACCATTGACGGTATGTTTGTTACCGATATAGAAACGGTGAAGATAGTGCTAGCCAATCAAAATGCCGCAAAGATGTGTGGGTTTGCTTCTGCAGAAAATGCCATCGGAATAAATCCATTAGATTTGGTTCATCCCGACGATAGAGAACAAGTCCTCGGATTTCTTATGGAAGACGCGTTGGGGGAAAGTGAACAAGAGGTCCACGAATTTCGGGTGATCACGAAAGATGGCAGGGAGATATGGGTAAGCGGCATAGGCACCAGAATTGAATACGGAGGCAAACCAGCTGTTTTGTCTTCAATCAGAGATATTACCGAGCGTAAAAAGGCTGAGGAGGTGCTCAGAATATCAGAGGAAAGGTATCGTTTGCTTGTAGAGAACGCCAGTGAAGCCATTTTGGTGGCTCAGGACGGCATGCTCAGGTTTTTCAACACCAGAGTAATAGAGATTCTTGGTTACTCTCGCGAAGAGTTAGCTTCCAAACCTTTCATTGAGTTTATACACTCTGAAGACCGGGCCATGGTAGTAGGACGCCATATGGCGAGGCTGGAGGGGAAGGAAGTGCCGCCCGTTTACTCTTTCAGGGTTGTAGACAAAACAGGGAATCTCAGGTGGGTGGACATCAGCGCGGTCGCGTTCACCTGGGAGGGCAAGCCGGCTACACTGAACTTCTTAACTGACATCACCGAGCGCAAGCGGATGGAAGACGAGAAGCAGAAAATGGAGGAACAGCTTCGCCTTGCCAGCCGTCTGGCTGCGGTTGGCGAGTTGGCAGCGGGTGTTGGCCACGAGCTGAACAATCCCATCGCAGCCATCCAGGGTTTTGCCCAATTCCTGGCAGCAAGGAAAGACTTGGATGAGACCACCAGGAAAGACCTCGATACCATCTACCGAGAGTCGCAGCGTGCCGCCAAAATAACCCAGAACCTGCTTTCCTTTGCTCGCAGACACGAGCCTGAGAAGCACCTTATCTCGCTTAACGAAGCTGTCGAAAAGACTCTGGAACTGCAAGCTCATCCGATGAAGGTCAACAATATAGAGCTAGTGGTGGAACTCGCCCCTGATCTTCCCAAAACCCTGGCTGACTTCCACCAGATGCAGCAGGTATTCGTAAACATTATCAATAACGCTGAGCAGGCGATGGTAGAGGCGCATGGGAAGGGGAGGCTTGTGGTAAAAACACAAAAGGTCAGAGATATGATCCAGATTAGCTTTGTTGACGATGGCCCGGGTATCTCAGAGGAGAACATCAAGAGGATATTTGACCCGTTCTTTACCACCAAAGAGGTAGGCAAGGGGACAGGGCTGGGTCTGAGCATCTGCTATGGGCTTGTGGAAGCTCATGGCGGACGTATATATGCCAGGAGCAAACTCGGACAAGGTGCCACTTTTGTGGTAGAGATACCGATAGTATTCGAAGACCAGCTTGTTGCCGAAGCAGCTTTAATAAATCCGGGGTCAAGGGGTGTAAAATGGAAGAAGCCAAAGGGATAATACTAATAGTTGATGATGAAGAGGCAATCCGGGGGATTCTCTCCCGTAAGCTGGAGTCGGATGGCTACAATTGTGAAGTGGCTGCCGATGGCAAAGAAGCTTTGTGGAAAGCATTCATGAAGGACTTCGACCTTGTGCTTATGGATATAAAGATGCCGGGGCTGTCGGGTATGGAGGCACTGCCCCAAATAGTAACTAATCATCCTGATACCTGTGTGATCATGATGACTGCAGTGGTGGATACGGAGACAGCTGTAGAAGCCATGAAACTTGGAGCATACGACTATGTGACTAAACCCTTTGACCTGGATGACCTCGGCATGAGGGTGCGTAAGGCTCTGGAAAGAAAGAAGCTGGTATTAGAAAACAGAGACCATCAGCTTCAACTGGAGCAAAAGGTACATCAGCAGGCCTGGCAAATACAGGAGTACTACCGTAAAGCAGTTGAAGCACTGTCACATGAACAGATGGCTCTTGAAAGTTCGCAGAACGGAAGCATGGCAAAACAGGGAGAAGGTACGCCTGGGGCAGAAGTTGCCGTTAAGCATCCCGAGTCATCAGGCTCAGTCAGGGACTTCGCCAAGAAGTTGTCTCAGTTGTTCAGCAGAGGGACACCTGATTTGTCGGATGTAAACGTTGATGCTTCATCTGCACAGACACGGACAGCAGACAGAGTACCCCAAGTCGATATTACCCATGAGAAAGAGGAGAACCCCGTCCTTTACAACGGGTCAGTGGAATTGTCGTTCTCTCGTCCTGCGAGTTTACAGCAGATTGTACAATTCTACAATACTCTGAAATATGTGCGTCAAGTTGATATTGTGGATGTGTCAGGCTTAGTGGACAAAGACGTCACAATCAAACTGCTCCTGGGAACTCCCACACCGCTGATCAAGATACTTAAAGTATTGCCTGAGGTAGAAGAAATATCAGATGGCTCCCAAGATGCTGTTAATGTAACCTCCGGCAGCCCGGAAGAAGTTTCACCGGTTAAAAGGATCGTAATCGGGTTTACCGCAAAGAACCGGGTTGCATCAAATTCCAACCTTTGAATCCAAGACCCCGGAAGAGTCCAACTCGCCCAAGTCAGATAGTGGGGACACAACTCTATTTGCCATCAGGTAATTCAAACCCCTGCTTCAGGTCTCCAGAGGCTGAGGGCCCGGAGTGCAAAAGGGGGTCAAATACTTGCCCCAGCTTCAGGCCGTATTGCGTCAAATTAAACTGTTACCGAAGACCTCCATATTGCTTCATAATTGCGGTTACCGAACTGGCGTGCGCTCAGACAGCCGCCACAGCTGCTCCAGAGTTGAGTTTATCTGTTTCAAAAGCAGTACGGGGTTCAATCCGTGATAAATGGCTGCCAGTTCAGCCCGATTAGCCTCAGTTAGTACACCCGATTGCAGTAAACGCTGGTGCGGTGTCCGCGCAGTCTCATAGAGCTTGTATACTTTGGCCCCATGCCTGGCCTTACTTATTAGCTTCATCGTGGGCTGAAAGAAGTTCTGGTACAACCGAACCAGGCTATAAGTCCTTTCCAGACATTCGAAGGCAGATTTCGAGGCGTAGCGGTCGTATCCCACCAGGCGGCGCACCACATTCCCGTTTTTCTGCTCTACGTGGCAACTGTCGTTCTTTTTGTAAGAGCGAGAGCGGGTAAAGGTGATCTTCTCCTGGAGACAATAGGTATAAAAGTACTGGTTGATGAATTCACTGCCATTGTCCGAGTCCACACCCAGGAGTGGGAAAGGAAGACGCTGCCGCATCCGGTGTACCGCCTGACGCACCCGAAACTGACCTTTACCCCACACCGGCAGGCATTCCGTCCAGCCGCTGGCTACGTCCACAGCACAGAGGGTGTTCAGGTAAAAGCCCTCGGTACTCTCACCACAATGAGCTACCAGGTCTGTTTCCATGAAACCAGGCTTGTTCTCCTGCCAATCGGCAAAGGTCCTGATGGGTATGGCGCTCTTGAGCAAGCACCCTGGTCTGGTAGTACTCAGTGAACTTCGACCTCCCGCTTGGCGCCAGGGTCGCAGCAGCCTGTCAATGGTGGACGGGCTCATCTGGCAGAGTTGTGCTTCCGTAGAAGCATCTATGTGCTGCTCATTATGCTGCCTAAGCACCTTTACCATGTCTGGTATGAAGGGTTGCAATCGCTTGGAGCACAAACGGTCACTAGCCTCCCAGATCGCTTTCAGCGCTCCGGTAACTTCTGTACCATATTTACATGGCCGACCACGTCGCTTGCTTGCCCTGGGCTGGCTTAGCCGATTCAATAACCTGATAGCCGCCTTGCGGTGCAAGCCCGTAACCTGTGTAAATTCATCCAACATTCTGCCCTTATCTTCTCTTGATGACCGAAAATATCTGCTTTGGAGTGCCTGTGTATATTCTATAATGCTGCGTCGTGTCACCCTTACCTCCTTCGGTAACACTAATTTTGACGCAACGATACCACTTTCGGTAACAATAATTATGAGTCAATGCGCAGGCCGCATTGTTCAGTTAAAAATCCGACAGTCCATATAAAATATGGACATGCTTAATGAGACACTGATAGCTTTATGCGAGGAACTCCACCAACAGGGATTGCCCAAATCACACATTGCCCAGAGGTTGGGAAAGAATCGAGAAACGATTCATATCTGGATTAAGGGGATAGAACAGTATGGTCTCATTGAATTTCTCGACAGATACCGCCAGGCTAAGAAAGGAGAAAGAGCGAAAAGGAAGGCTGACCCCATAGTCAAAAGATGGATTTGGGAGATACGTGAAAGGGAATACGATTGTTGCGGGCAAAAGATTCAGTATTTCCTCAACCTTGAGCATGGCATTCACCTGTCTGTCCCTAAAATCTATGAAATACTATCAGAGAAGTACATTATCCGTCCCAGGTGGAAGAAAAACAAAGTAAGAGGAGAAGTACCCCAAGCATCAATGCCGAGAGAAGTAGTTCAGATGGATACTATCGACTTTGGTGAGCTTTATGCCTTTACCGCGATCGACATTTTTACTAGAGAAGCAGATATACTCATCGCAACTGAATTGACTGCTGATCTGGGATGTCAGTTCTTGCATCAGAGTATGAGACGCCGGTTTGACGGTCACGTTAAGCTGCTTCAAACAGACGGCGGGCCTGAGTTTAAAGCGGCATTTGAAAGTAATGCGCCATTGTTCTGTGATAGACACCGTGTCGCTCGACCTTACCGGAAGAATGAGCAATCCTACATCGAGAGTTTTAACCGAACCGTAAGAAAAGAATGCTTGGGATGGGTTAAGTACAGAGTATCGCAATTATCAGAATGCCGGGATATGGCAGAAATTTTTCTGAGGCGGTATCATTACCACAGGCCACATATGGGACGAGGAATGACACCTCCATTATCTAACAGGGAGGGAGACTGTCGGATATTAAAGTAGAATTAAGCGCAGGCTTTACAATTAGGCAAACTTCCGCTATAATATCCGATACTCGAGAGGCAGATGACTACAGGTTACCTGGCTCTCAGTCTTTTTTAATAGGCTTGCTGGATGGAGAGGGAGGAAGATGGCGCAGAAAGAGGTCTTTCTCACGCCCGAAGGGCTGGAAAAACTCAAAGCAGAACTCGAGCACCTGCATTCTGTCCGCCGCCAGGAGGTTGCCGACCAGATTCACCGAGCTAAGGAATTAGGTGGCACTGTCGACAACGCCGAGTATGATGACGCCAAAAACGAGCAGGCCTTTGTTGAGGGGCGGATTCTTACCCTGGAGAAGATGCTTAAGAATGCCAGCATAATTCATGAAGAGAAGTCACCCTCTTCATCGGTGAGACTTGGTTCCAAGGTCACGGTTCGCAGCAAGGGTGGCGAAAAGGAATATTATAGTATCGTGGGCAGCGCTGAGGCCAATCCCAATGAAGGGAAGATCTCCAATGAGTCGCCCGTCGGTAAGGCGTTGATGGGCAAGCGGGTGGGTGATGAGGTTGAAGTGCGTGCTCCTGCAGGCGCGCGCAAAATGAAGATAATCGCCATAGAATAAGTTAATTATAAAAGGGGCACCTTGATAATTTCGCTCAGGCTCATGAGATGGCGGATAGAAAAGAAGCGATAACCGGACAACGACTGGAAAAACTCAACAAGATTCGTAGCCGCAACATTGACCCCTACCCCCACCGATACCCACGCACCCACACCATACAAGCAGCGATAGCTCTTTTTCAGCAACAAGAAGGAAGTAATGCCGAGGCCCCTCACGTAAGCGTCGCTGGCCGCATCACGGCCCAACGCTCTATGGGTAAAGCAACCTTTCTGGACCTCAGGGAGGGCACGGGTAAGATACAGGCCTATTTTCGCCGTGATGTGCTGGGCGATGAGAAATACCAATATCTGCGCGATTTCGACATCGGCGACTTTATAGGTGTTCGCGGCAAATTCTTCAGGACAAAGAGCGGTGAAATCACTCTGGAGGTCTCCGACTTCACTATGCTCTCCAAGTCTCTTCTACCTTTGCCTGAGAAATGGCACGGCCTCACGGATGTGGAGAAACGCTATCGCCAGAGGTATCTCGACCTCATCTCTAATGAGGAAGCAAGAGATGTCTTTGTTACGCGCGGCCGCATCATCACCGCCATACGCCGCTTCCTCGATGGGCGCGGATTCATAGAAGTAGAAACGCCGGTGTTGTTGCCCGTGGCTGCGGGGGCAATGGCCCGCCCCTTCTCCACCTATCATAATGAACTGGAGCAGACCCTTTATCTGAGGATTGCCCTAGAGCTCTATCTCAAGCGCCTCATCATCGGCGGATTGGATAAGGTTTACGAGATCGGGCGTATCTTCCGCAACGAGGGACTTTCCGTCAAACATAACCCTGAATTCACCATGCTTGAGAGTTACGAAGCATACGCTGACTACAACGATGTCATGGCTATGGTGGAACAAATGGTGCGTAGCGTCGCGCAAGAAGTCACTGGTACACTGGAGCTGCCTAGTAAAAATGTGTTTGACCCCTCTTCCCCTGTGATTAACCTCTCTTCTCCCTGGAGGAGGGTTAACCTGCGGGATGAGCTTCACAGCAAGTGCGGTGTTGATTTCCTCGACGAGCAATATCGGGATTTGAATACCTTACGGGAGAAAGCTAAAACATTGGGCGTGCCGGCGGATGGCGAAATGACCTGGGGACGGATACTTGATAATCTCTTCTCCACATTCGTCGAGCCCACGTTGATCCAACCTACCTTTGTCCTCGATTATCCCGTTGAGATTTCGCCTCTAGCCAAGGCCAAGCCCGGCGACCCGCGGCTGGTGGAGAGGTTTGAGTGCTTTATCGGCGGCATAGAGATCGCCAATGCTTTCACTGAGCTAAACGACCCTGTAGAGCAGAGGAAGCGCTTCGAGGAGCAGGAGCGTATGCGCGCCACGATGGGTGATGAGGAGGTAGAGCGTCTCGATGAGGACTTCCTCACAGCCATGGAGTACGGCATGCCGCCCACGGGTGGGCTTGGCATGGGGATTGACCGCCTTGTTATGATATTAACAAACCAGCAGTCGATTAGGGAGGTTATCCTGTTCCCGCAGTTGAAGACTAAACAGGGTAAGGACGATGCTTAGTATTCAGTTCATCCGTCAAAACCAGGAGCTTGTGCGGGAGTCCCTCACCAAACGCGGCGAGACCTCGGGTCTCGATGAAGTCCTGCGTATCGATGAGGAACGCCGCCGCCTGATTCAAGAGGCGGAGAGCCTCAGGGCAAGGAGGAAACAGGTCAGCAAGGATATCGCAAAGATGAAGGAGAAGCCGCCAGAGCTCCTCGCCGAGATGAGAGAGGTAGGCGATTCCATCAAGTCCCTCGAGGCTGAGGTCGAGCACGCAGAGGCGGAGTTGAACGAGCTATTGCTTCGCATCCCTAACTTAGTTCACCCCAGTGTCCCCGTAGGCAAGGACTCAAACGACAACGTGGTGGTGAGGGAGTGGGGCAAGCCTAGAGAATTCAATTTCACCCCTCTCCCCCATTGGGATATCGGATCGAAGCTGGGCATAATAGATTTCGAGCGGGGGGTCAAGATATCAGGCACTCGCTTCTATGTGCTCAAAGAGCTGGGAGCACGGCTGCAGAGGTCGCTTATCGCCTTTTTCCTCGACCTCCACACGCGAGAGCATGGTTACAAGGAGATTTATCCGCCGTACATGGTCAAGCGCGAGTGCATGGTGGGGTCGGGGAATTTGCCCAAGTTCGCCGACAACCTCTACCACGATGAGGAGGACGATTTGTGGTTCGTGCCCACCGCCGAGGTACCGCTGACCAATCTGCATCGAGACGAAATACTGGAACCAGGCGTCTTGCCTTTCTACTACGTTGCCTATACCGCCTGCTTCCGCCGCGAGAAGATGTCTGCGGGCAAGGATACGCGCGGAATCAAGAGAGGGCATCAATTCGACAAGGTAGAGCTATACAAGTTCGTCGAAGCTGAGAAGTCGGATGAAGAGCTTGAGAAAATGGTCAGGGATGCCTCGGAAGTATGCGAAAAGCTGGGACTCACTTATCGGGTAATCCAGCTTTGCAGCGGCGACCTGGGGTTCGCAGCTACCAAGTCCTACGACATCGAGACGTGGGCGCCCGGCTGCGCAGAGTGGCTCGAGGTAAGCTCATGCAGCAATTGCGGCGATTTCCAGGGCCGCAGGGCAAATATACGCTACCGCCCCCAGCCCAATGCCAAGCCCGAGTTCGTGCATACTCTCAATGGCTCGGGGCTGGCTTTGCCCCGCATCCTTATCTCCGTGCTGGAGAATTATCAGCAGCCCGATGGCAGTGTCGTAGTGCCTGAGGTGTTGCGACCCTTTGTGGGAGTAGACGTAATCAAGTAGGTCTCACCACCTCGATTTTCATTTCGTACTTGGGCTTTCCTTTTTCCGAGGTCAAAATAAACTCGACCTTTTTGCCTTCTATCAGGTGCTTCTCGCTTTCGGCTCGCAGTTTTCGAAAATCCATAGTCTCGAGAAACATCCTGAGCAGCTCTATCCTCGCTTCGAGCTTCCTGTCTTTCTGACCCTTCTGCATGTACTCATCGGCACTCTTCTTGTATTCCTGTCTGGCGGTGCCCTCGATGCAGAGGTCCAGGGTGGGGGTAAGCTCGATTCGGGTTGCCAATTTGGCCTCTTTTCAGTATTGCTGCCGATACATTCTTTTCCAGGGTTCGTTCTTGAAGGCGAGATAGTCCCTGATAGCTTCCCTCAGTATTGTTACGGAGAGAACAGCACATTCAATGTTTTCCTCGGGCAGTCCCCCCAGGACATCCAGTACATACTCCGGCGTGATTTTCCTGGCCTCGGCTATGGTCTTACCCTTGGCAAGCTCGGTGACCAGGCTCAGGGCAGCGACTGTAGGGCCGCAGCCAGTGGTGGAGAAGGCAATACTCTGGATTCTGTCTCCCTTTATCCTGAGCCATATCTCCATGATGTCCCCGCAGGAGCCGACGGCGCTGGCATAGCCATCGGGATTGGGGATGGTGCCCACGTTCCTGGGGTTCCGAGCGTGGTCTATAACTGTTTGACTGAAACCTGTGAAGTCTTGCTTTTGCGGCTCGTCTACCATGTTAATCTCTTAATTAAGAAGGACAAGTCTTTCACCCTCATCCTTCGACAGGCTCAGGACAGGCTCTTGCCTCTCCCGTCAAGGGAGAGGGAGGACGAGGAAATCTCGCCCCTACGGCTTCCTTCCTATTTCTCACCTTTAGCCGACATCGCCTTCAGGAAGGCATCGGCCAGGGTGTTAAGCACTGCGGAGTCGTAGCGCTCAATACTGCCCTCGTCACAGAGCCGCGCCAGGTCGGGGTCTATGGGAATCTGCCCCAAAAGCGGAGCGCCCGCTGCCTTCGCCATCTCATCACCTTTGCTCTTGCCGAAAAGCTCTATCCGCTTCCCGCTATCGGGCAGCAGGAAGTAGCTCATATTCTCCACAACACCTATTATGGGGATGTTCATTTTTTGAGCCATCTGCACCGCTTTCCTCACTACCATGGCTGCCAGCTCCTGGGGACTGAAGACTACGACCACGCCCGAGAGAGGCAGCATCTGCATTACGGTCAGCGGGGCATCGGCGGTCCCCGGCGGCAGGTCAACCAAGAGGTAGTCGAGCTTGCCCCAGAGCACGTCCTCCCAGAACTGGGTGATGGTCTTGGCGATAAGAGGGCCTCGCCAGATGACTGCGTCATCCTCATTGGGCAGAAGAAGGTTGATGGACATTATGCCGATACCCAGATGTGACAGCACAGGTATGATTCCACTATCGCTGCCGGCAGGGCGGCTGTCTATGCCGAACATCCGGGGTATGCTGGGACCGGTGATGTCGGCGTCGAGAATGCCTACCTCGTAGCCACGACGGGCCAGGGAAACCCCGATAAGGCTGGTCACCAGGGACTTGCCCACACCGCCTTTGCCGCTCATAATGGCGACCAGATGTTTGACTTCGTTGAGCTCTTTGGGCGTAGCCTCGACGAAATCTATGGTGGCCTTCTTTATTCCCGGTATCCCTTTGGCGGTATCACCCACCTTGGCTTTGAGCCAGTCTTGAGACTCCGGGCTGAGCGCCGTGGAGGCGAGACTGATGCCTGCCTTGCCGTCGGAGACTGAGATATTGCGGACCAGGTTGAGTTTAGTCAGGCTGCGCATCGCCCCGGGCACAAGTACATCTTCAAGGTTTTCTTTTATCTGTTCTTCGATTGTCAAAGGCTTTCCTCCAGCATAATTATGCCGGTAACTCTGTCTGCCCGGCACCGAATCATTATAGCGAATGGAATCGCCGCCTGCATTAATGCAATCGGTCCACCAAGTTAGGCAATTCACCCTTTATATAGAGCTCTACCGCCTTATCTATATTTTCCACATCTGTAACGATAGTCTCGATATTACGGCTCTTCATGCTCTCATAGGCGCCCCAGCCCATGCCTCCTGCCAGCAGCACCTGGCAATCTGCTATGGTTTCAGCCATGCTGGCATGCCGAGGCTCGGAGCCGGCATCACAACCATGTCGCCCTCCAACGGCGATATGAGCATGCTCACTGGCAGCGAAGTCATGATGCCCGGTTTTAGGCCTCTTCTCTCTATCCAGAATCTTTCCTTCCTCCACAGTAAGCACCACGTAGTAAGGCGCTCTCCCAAAGTGTTGGCTGATGTTCAAGCCATCGTCTGATACAGCAGCTATCTTCATTTTATTCTCCTCTCGAATTGTTTAGTTAAACTCCATGCCATATGCCCGTCCCGCCTTTACAAAAGATCTGACCAAGCAAACAGCAATTAAAATCGTCCTCACGACATCTTAGCCAGAGCCTGGTCAGCAGCGTTTGTTATCTGATACACTATAGGCGAGGCGGTGAGAATAGGGTGCGTGCCAATCTGGAAGGTGGCCACCTGTTCAGCAGTCATACCGCCGGCTATTAGAGTTGCTATGACATTTGCTATTTCACCAGTGGTCGGTCCTCCGCACGCTTGCCCGCCCAGTATCTTCCTGGAACTCCTATCAAAGAGGAGTTTGACCTTCACCTCCCTAGCATTGGGCATCGAGCCGGGATGCTTGTCCACTGCGCTAGCCTCTCCAACTACGAAGTCAAAGCCTTCTTCATGAGCGGCCCTTTCTGTAAGCCCGGCAACCGCTATGGCTGTATCCCCGATTGTGGTGGAGAAAGCCCCCATAGTCCCTGTGTTCTTTATCTTTGGCTCAAACAGGTTCATGACCGCAAGCTTGGCCTCCCTGGTAGCTATGGAAGCAAGACGTAATGCTACTGGTTTGCCATTGAAGAAGGAGTACTTCTCCGCACAATCGCCGGCAGCGAATATATCAGGGTCGGATGTCCTCATATACTCATCCACCTTTATGCCGCCCTTTTCCCCCATCTGCAATCCAGCCTTCTGAGCCAGTTCTGTGTTGGGTGCTGCGCCTATGCCCACCACCACGGTATCCGCCTTCACCCGTTCTCCACTCTTAAGGTGTACATACTCCACCTTGCCGTTGCCAGCTATAGACTGCACTGCATCGCCAGTGATTACCCGCACTCCCTGCTTCTTAAGAGCACTTTCAGCGTCTATACATAGCGGGTCATCGCAAACCAACTGAAGACAGTGTGGCAACAGCTCTACCAGGGTGACCTCCAGGCCCCGCTTGCGGCACTCATCGGCGAACTCTACACCGATGAATCCGCCGCCGATGACCACCACGCTTTTGGCGCCTTTCAAAGCTTCCATAAGCTTTTGAAGGTAATCAGCGTCTTTCCAGACTGTAAAGACGTTTGCTTTTTCAAGGCCCGGTATAGGCGGTATCACAGGCCTTGAGCCAGTGCACAACAAGAGTTTATCGTAGCCTATAGTCTTTGCTCCTGCGGTGCTGACTGTTTTGTTTTTGCGATCAATCGAAGTGACCTCATCCACGATAATTTCCGAGCCACCCAGCGTAGCATCAGGCATAAGATCCTTGTCCACGCTGCCCAGAGTGCCGAATATGTATGGTATGCCGCAGGGGACGAGCGCCCGGGCCTCCTTGCGAATTACAGTCACCTTCCCCACCATGGGATGCCGGCGGGCAACCCTGGACGCCACAGCTCCAGCGGCGCTACCGCCTATTATTACGACATGTTTCTTCTCCATCATCATCACCTCCACGAGATTATTTGTTATTTACCTGCGACTCCTGGTTCCGATTGGGCTTTCCCACGTTGTCGTCTACACTGTCTATTCCCAAGACCGGACCCACCCTGGCCGGTGCGGTGGATATCGCGGCTCTCACACTTAGGGCAGGTCATATCTATACCCCTTTGCCCCGTGCAGAAGGGAACTTCCCAAGAGTGCCCACAGCTTCGGCAGGAAAACTTTCGCTCTGCCATTTCAAAATCACCCCCTTCTATTCGAATAGCCTTGCCCTGGATTAAAGCTTCGGCTACCTTCCTCCGCGCAGATTCAAGAACACGATGGAACGTTGGCTGAGAAATATTCATCAAGCGGCCGCATTCTTCCTGCCCTAAACGTTCAGCGTCCTTCAAGCGGAGAGCTTCCAACTCCTCTACCAGAAGGCAGACCTCTTCCAAGTCAACGAGAGGTATTCCCCTGGGCTTGAAATAAACTATATCAGGAAGGAAGCCCACGCATCTGCATGCTCTTGGTCTGGCCATCGTTATGAATCCTTATTCATAATAATTTTAAGTCATTGAGGCTCAGTTGTCAACACCCTTAGTCCGAGGACTTGCGGTTATGCTTTCGGTCGTTCCCTAGAGAGCCCCTCAAAACGAAGGTGGGCGACCCGCCTCAGCGGGTCGCCCACAAATCCCCCAATCAATGGGAAACGCCTTTGTCAGGATGACTTGTTATTGTTTGCTGCGTCTTTCTTTTTCGGCTCTTCCTTTTTCTCGAACTCTTTCATACCCTTGGCAAGCTGCTCCAGACGCTCTTGAACACGACCGTTGATTGAGTCCTTCTGGAACTTGCCGCTCTTGAGTCGCTTGCCCGCTTTGATGCCGGTGAGTATCTCTATGCCCTCGTCTACATTTTTCACGCTGTACACTGTGAATTTGCCCTTCTTTATGGCCTCCACCACCTCTTCCTTGAGCATCAGGTTCTCCACATTGCTCTCAGGGATAATGACACCCTGCTTGCCGGTCAGGCCTTTGGCCTTGCACACTTCGTAGAAGCCCTCGATTTTCTGGTTCACTCCGCCGATGGCCTGTACATCGCCCTTCTGGTCGATGGAGCCGGTAACAGCAATGCCCTGCTTGATAGGGGCATCCGCCAGGGCGGACAGAAGCACATAGAACTCGGCGCTGGATGCGCTATCTCCCTCCACTTCCTCGTAGCTCTGCTCGAAAACGAGGCGGGCATTGAGGGAAAGCGGTATACTGATGGCATAGCGTTCCGCCATAAGGCCGCTGAGGATGAGCACGCCTTTGGTATGAATTGGCCCGCCCAGCTTAGCCTCCCGCTCGATGTCCATGAGCCCCTCGCGGCCGGCAGCTATGCTGGCGGTGATACGGCAGGGCCTGCCGAAGTTGATATCGCCCAGGGCAATTATGGAGAGGCCGTTCACCTGCCCCACTGCTTTGCCATCCGTATCTATCCTCAGAATGCCGCGCTCTATCATCTCCTTGATACGTTCATGGATAAGATTCGAGCGATATTCATTCTGCTCAATCGCCTTGGAGATATGAGCGCCGCCAATCAGCCTCTCGCCTTCCGCACCTGCCCAGTAGCTGGCCTCTCTGATGATATCGGCTATCTCCGCGAACCTTGTGGATAGCTTCTTCTGGTCCTCGGCGAGACGGGAGCTGTGCTCGATGATTTTGGCTACAGCCTTATTATCCATGTGGCGGAGGCTCTCCTTGCCGCAGACGGCACAGAGCGTGCTATTGTACTGTTTCAGGTTCTCGGCATTCAGGTCCATCCGGCTATCGAAATCGGCCTTGACTTTGAAAAGCTCGGGGAACTCGCGGTCGAGGCTGTAGAGCAATTGGTAATACAGATTTTCGCCGATGACCACCACCTTAATACTCAGGGGTATGGGCTCGGGCAATATGCTTTTCATGCTGATGAATCCGAAGCGCTCGGCCAGGTCCTCTATGATGATCTTTTTCTCTCTGAGGGAACGCTTTAGGCTGTCCCACGACATGAGGTTACGCAGTATATCATCTATCCTGACCACCAGATAGCCGCCGTTAGCCTTGTGCAGGGAGCCGGGGCGGATCATAGTGAAATCGCCTGAGATAGCGCCGAAGTATGCCTCTTTCTCAAGACGCCCCATCAAATTATTGAAGGTAGGGTTGGTCTCTATGACGACCGGTGCTCCTTTCAGGCCCGAGTTGTCAACCAGCACATTCACCTCGTATTTCCTGAAGGACTGCGCTGCTGCCAGCCTGGCGAAAGGATTGACTGCGTCTGCCTCGGGCGGTGCGCGGAAGACGGCCTTGTTCTCGACGATATCTTGCTGCACCGCCTTCAGGTATTCGGCTACATCGGTGTTGTCCTGACCATATTTCTTAGTCAAGTCCTCTATGGGCGCTCCCACGACAAACTTCACCACATCCTCGTCCATTTTCTCGACCTGCTCACTACCCTCCCGGTCCCAATTTCTCATCTGGGACATGGCATCCTTGATCTGCTCCTGGACTTCCTCGCGCAGCTTGCCTAACCTCTCCTTCTCTTTGGGATTGAGGGCCAACATATCCTGCTCGGAGAGAGGCTTGCCCTCGATGATAGGTATAAGTATCACGCCCATAGCTGATGTCTGAATGGCAAAACCCTTGTCATGGGCCATCTGGTTGAGCTGGTTGAAGATTGCCTCTCTTTTTTCATTGAAAGTGTGAGCGATGGCATCCCGCCGCTTAATATAGTCCTCGCTTTCAAATGCCTTCCGTATCTCAGTCTGAGCAGTCTCGATGAACTTCTTCATATCTTTCTGGAACTGGCTCCCCATGCCAGCCTTTAGCCTGAGGGCCTTCGGCGTATAGGAGTCCTTGAAGTTGTGGACATAGCACCAGTCCGGGGGGACATCCTTCTCACGAGCCACAGCTTCGAGGAAGGCGACGATGGCCGTGCTTTTCCCTGTGCCCGGCAAACCTGCAGCGTAGATATTGAAACCCGAATTCTGTATACCGAGGCCAAACTGAAGGGCCTGAAGGGCGCGGCTTTGCCCGATGATAGTCTGCACAGGCTTTAAGCCCTCCGTGCTCTCAAAGCCCAGGGTATTCGGGTTACAGACTCTTCTCACCTCTCTGGCAGTCAGCTTCCTGGCCATTATTACCTCCGTATCGATAGATAGCCGTGGAGACCAAGGATGTACCCAGCTTGCCTAGTAGTATAGCATATTATTAGAGGATGTTTACAAACATCTTTTCAACCACCTAAATCCCCGAGTGGGAGTACTAAGTTTTGTAATCCGCATGTGTCTGGACTTTGAGCACTGATAAGCCTAAAATAGAAAACGAATTGCTGAGCAAAGCCAATCCGTTGAATCGTATAGACAAAATCTGATGAGTTCTGTCTCTCAACTTAAGCCCTTCCTCGAACCCGGGTCTATAGCTGTTGTGGGAGCTAACCCGAACTCAGGCGAGAAAGCCTTCAACGTAGTGGAAAACCTCGCCAACTGCGGTTACCGGGGCAAGGTCTATCCCGTCAACCCGAACTATACCGAAATCCTGGGCCAGAAATGTTATTCTTCGGTGAAAGAAATCCCGGGAGATGTCGACCTCGCCATAGTAGTGACCCCGCGCAAGGTGGTCCCCCAGATTGTAAGACAGTGCGGAGAGAAAGGCATCAAAGCAGCGATAGTGGTAGGGCAGGGTTTCGCTGACGCTGCCGACGATGAAGGCAAGAGGCTGCAGCAGGAGTTAATTGAAACTGCTCGCAAGAGCGGGGTGCGGATTTTGGGGCCTAATACCGTAGGTTCGGCGAACGCTTTCATCGACTTCACCACCTCTTTTCTGAAGCAGACCGACATACGGAAGCTGCCCGTGGGTGTGGTCTGCCAATCCGGCTTATTCTTCGGCACCGTGGGCAGGTTGAGGCTGCTGGGCAAAGGGCTGGACCTGGGCAACTCCTGCGACATAGACGTTGCCGAAGCTATGGAATACTTCGCCGATGACCCTCAGGTGAAGGTCATCGTGCTGCACATAGAAGGCATAAGGGGAGACGGCCAGAGGTTTCGGGAGGCAGCGCGGCGTGTAGTTAAGAAAAAGCCCGTTCTGGCTTTGAAGACGGGGAGGAGCGAGAGGTCGGCTAAAGCAGCACAATCACATACCGGCTCCCTGGTGGGCAAGGACGAGGTCTGGGATGCCGTGTTCAAGCAGAGCGGCATAATCCGGGCTGACGATATCGATGACCTGGCGGACCTGGTGCGTGCCTTCAGCTATCTGCCTCCGATGAAAGGCAGAAGGATCGGCGCGGTCACCGCAAGCGGGGGCATCGGGATTATGACTCTGGACGCCTGCGCCAAGCACAAGCTCGAGGTAGCGGAGCTCACGCCGGAGACCAAACGGAGGCTGAATGCCATGTCGCCGACCTGGTACAGGGCAGGCAACCCCTTGGATATATGGCCGCTCGTCATTAACTCGACCCGCCCCTTCGGAGAGACCTTAAGAGCAGCGATGACCGAGGTGCTCAGAGATCCGCGCATAGATGCCATCGTCGTATTTGCCGGCGCCTGGTTTCAAGGCTTCAAGCCGCTCATCACCGATGTTATGAAAGAGACGGCGGATGCCTTCCCGGATAAACCCATCGCCTGGTGCCCCTACGATGGCTGGCTGTTCGATATCCATTCCCGAGACCTGCAGGACGTATTGGAGGATGCGGGCAGAGCTGCGGTCTTCTCCATTCCCGATGATGCCGTGAGGGCTCTATCCAGGCTTGCCGATTACTCCGAGTTCAGGAAAAGAACCCGGTGATAATCCTCTTCACCAACTATGGGAAAGGAATAGAGGAGGAAAGGACACTTACATGAAATTCATCAGGATAGCCTCTCCTCTACTTTGTGTGCTGCTGGCACTGGTCTTGCTGGGCGGGTGCGGGCCTAAAGTCCCCGGCACATTCACTGAAACCGAGGTGACTTTCCAGACCGCGGACTCCCAGCTTGCGGGCACCATTGCCATCCCCGACGGGAAGGGGCCCTTCCCTGCTGTAATAATACTCGCCGGCAGCGGCCCGTTTGACCGCAATGGAGATGAAGATGCCAGGGTGGTAGCAGCGGCTAACGAGACGGGGCAACCTGTCATAGCGCTGAGCTCCACCTACAAGGACATAGCGCAGGCTCTTTCCCGAGAGGGCTTTGTCACTCTGCGCTACGATAAACGAGGCATCGGGAACAGCACCGGAGACGGTGGCGATTTCCCTGAACCATCGCTGCGAGACCTGAAGGCGGCGGTCGCTTTTCTCCAGGCCAATCCCTTGGTTGACCCAAAACGCATCGCGCTTATCGGCCACAGCCTCGGCGGCCTGTGGGCTCTCATGGAAGCAGCCGGAAATGATGATATCGCCACCATATGCCTTATGGCCACGCCAGCCAAGCCCATGAGCGAAGTGCTAATTGAGCAGATCGAAGGGCTGCTGAAGCTCCAGGGAGCAAACGATACTGAGATTGCTGACACGGTTCAACGGCAGAATGCAGTTTATGGGCAGCTTCGTTCAGGCGGGCTGGACCCCGAGTCGTACCCCGAGCCCGTGCGTTCCCAGCTTGAGTTCTTGAAAGCGATTATGGATGTATCCGGCGCCGATTACGCCAAAGAAGTCAAATGTCCTGCCCTTATTCTACAAGGAGACAAAGACCTGTTCACAGTAATACCGCAGGAATCGCAAATGCTGAAGCAAGCCTTTCAGGAAGGCGGGGATAAAAGGGTGAAGCTGGTAAACTTCCCCAATCTCGACCATATGTTCAGGCCAACCCCAGGCCAGCCGAGCCTAGACCTTTACTATCAGGACCGAGGGCCTATCTCCGCAGATGTGGTCAAGCAGATTGTAGACTGGATGAAGGCTACCTTGCACTGAGACAATTTGAGAAGCTGCGGGGACGTTTGAGTAGAAAGGGGAGTCAGCAGTCTACTTTTTCATGGTTACGGCTATGGTCCTGGGACGCGCTCCGTTTCCCTTGCGATGAGCAGAGGATGTCTTCCCGGCCTCAATGAGTTCGTCGGTCACTTTCTCCACTTCGGGCAGAGCTGCGAGCATACTTAGAAGCGGGGTATGAGACTGCACCAGCAGTTTAATCCTCACGCCTTTATCCAGGGAACCGCTCAGGGCAACAACTTTGACCCGGGAATCCTTCTTTAAGTGCTTATGCAGTTGGAGTATTCGATCCAGCGCCACGGGAGGCGGAAGCGCCAATTCTACAGTATCATCGTATGAGGCGGGGCTCTCCTTCTTGTCCCCTTCCTCCTTACTGAGTGAGGGCTGCTCTACAGGTTTTTCGGCCGGTGCTACGGATACAGCAGCATTGGGCACCGGTGGCTCAGGAGGTACCTCCTCCTTTTTCATCGATATGGCCTTTGTTTTCTGGACGACCTGATATTGCCAGAATATTTCGTCAGGAACATCCCAGGGATTCTTTACCGCCGGGCACTCCTCCACTTTTTTGCTTGATGCCAGGAGTTGCTCGGCCTCTTTTTTAATCAGCAGCGCCTCTTCCTCAGCTTTCTCCCGCGCTTCAGCTATAATTTGGGAGCCTTCCTCCTCCGCCGCCTTCGTTATCTCTTGAGCCTGCTGTTCGGCTTTTTGATGGGCTTCAGCGATGATTTTCTGGCCTTCTGCCTCCGCCTTCTCTTTAGCCCTGGCAACAACTTTTTGCGCCGCAGCCTTAGCCTTCTCTACGGCCCTGGCCACGATAGCGGCAGACCTGGCGCTTGCTTCCCTTTCAGCCTCTGCCCTGATTCCCTCGGCTTCCTTGCCAGCTTCGATTACAGTCTTCTCTGCAAGTTCCATCAGGGAATCTATACTCTCGAGTTTTCCGGCAAGCTCGGCATTCTGCTCTATGAGGCTGTCGATGAAAGCCATCAACTCGCCATCCTGGCCATCCCTGGCCGGAACTAATTCCAGTGCCTTGCTCTTCTTAACTCGATCATTTGTCGTAGACATAACTACATTATCCCCGCAGACTCTACTCCTTTTCGTATATGAGCTTAATGTAAATAGCGTTGAGCGACAATGGTAATTTCGTACTCAAGACAATAGGACTTTTAGACAAAAAACAGAAATCCGAAGCGAGCGTTCTTCCGTTCAGCGGATATTCAAAGCAGGCACTTTGGTGGGGAGAAGCTCTCTACATGAATTTTTCGAACCTGTCCTTCTTGGCCTTGCACACAGGACAGAGCTCAGGCGGCTCGTTTCGGGCGCACAGGTAACCGCACACCTTGCAGCGCCACACGGGCAGCGGAACAGAAAATGCGGCTCCCGTGTCGATGAATTTCTCGAACCTGTCCTTTTTCGCCTTACAAACAGGGCAAATCTCAGGCGGCCCGTCCCTGGCGCACAGGTAACCGCATACCTTGCAGCGCCATACCGGCAACGAGGCAGGCTGTGCAGCTCCCCGGGCTTTTGGCTTCGCGGCTTCCTCTTTCAGCCTTTTCCTCTCCTGCTCAGGGGGCCTGCGCTCGGGTATCGAGCCAGCCACCTTTTTGCCCTCTAGTATCTCTGTGGACACATACAGCGCGCAGTAGCATGACCCGTACTCTACAACATCGGCGTCCCTGTAGTCGCAGGGGCATATTATGTCAAGATCGTCTTCCTTTACACTTGAAGCAAGCCGACAGGGACACGCCCAGTAGCCGTACCGCTTCTCGTTAATCAGCAGGCTTCTGACCAGGTCCTTGGTGAAGCTCACCTCGGGATTCAGGTGATAACCGCCTTCCTCCGCCTCCCTATTCAGCCTCTGGTACAGGGCATCTACTGCCTTATCGCTGACCTCAGTTTTTTCCACCGCTTACCGCCTGCCTGATTTTGTCCTCCTGGAAGCCCACTATGCACTTGTCGTCGTCTATCACCACACACGGGAAGGAATGGCCCGGGTCCCAGCGGTCAAGCTCTGCTACCACTTCCTTCTTGGCCTCGCCATCCAACAAGTCGACATCTATGTATCTATAGCCCACGCCCAGGCTATCAAGCAGATTCTTCGTCTTCCGGCACCATCCGCAGGTGCTCAGCGCGAACAATAGTATATCTCCCTTCCTCTTGCCCGGCACCTTCTTGGCATACTTCTCAAGTTTCATTTGTCCTCTTTCCTCTTGAATGTACCCGGCGCTCAGGATTAAGCAAACGTCCGGAATTTTTCCTTCTTAGATCCGCAGATAGGGCACTTGTCAGGGGCATCGCCCTCTAAAGTGTAGCCGCAGACGGTGCATATCTGCATGGGCCCCAGCTTCACATCCTTGCCCGAATCAACGGACGCCTTCGCTTTCTGGAAGAAGGCGGCGTGGGTCTTCTCAGCGGAGAGGGCATAGAAAAAGCTTTGCTGGGCGTCCTTCTCGCCCTGGAACTTTGCCGTCTCCAGATAGGTGGGATACATCTCATTGATTTCAAAAGTCTCGCCGTCGATGCCCCCCTGGAGATTTTGCGATGTGCTACCCAGGCCAAAGATGGCCCCGGAGTTGCAACCAAAGCCGCCTACCATATCCTTCAACTCCCTGAAGTGATTGTTGGCGTGAATCTGTTCGGCAAAGTGGATCGCTCTGAACATGCGAGCGGTGTTGGGGTAGCCATCCTGCTCTGCCTTGTCGCCCCAGGTCCTGTAGCGCATGTGCGCCATAGACTCACCGCCATAAGCGTTGCGAAGATTGGCCGCTGTCATGTCGTGCATGATTCAACCTCCTTTGGCCCAATTTTATGGTATCAGATACCATGATAAACATACGGGATAACGAAGTCATAAAATGATGGAAGGAAAGGTTAAAAAGTTATCACATTTTCGCCAATGGTTGAATTGGCTCAATGAGGAATTCAATGTCATTGCGAGGAGACCGCCTCTGGCGGACTGCACGCCGTAGGGGCAATTCATGAATTGCCCCCTACATAATCGCCACCACCAAGGATTAAAATAGCGCGGGTGCTCCGTTACCCGCATTCCAGGGTAGGTGACAGAGCACCTACCCTATGGCTGCTTGAAGAGGCTATTTTCAAGGTAATGACATTGAGACTAGCTTTTCGGCAGGCTCGGCCTATAAGAGCTCGCGGTAGACTTCGACGGTTTTCCTGGCTGCGGCCTGCCAGCTAAAGGAGTCCTCGATCCTCTTGCGGGCTGCCTGCCCCATCTTTTGCCTCAGGGGCTTGTCGGCGAGAAGGCGCTTTATCGCTGCTGCCAGCGCTGGTGGGTCTGCGGGCGGCACCAGAATCCCGGCTGCGCCGTCGTCCACTATCTCGGGTAATGCCCCGGCCCTGGTGGCGATAACAGGGGTGCCGCAGGACATCGCCTCCGCAGCAGGCAATCCGAAGCCCTCATATATGGAGGCAGTGACCCCTATCTCCGCCGAAGAATAGCGCCTGACCAGCTCGTCCGTGCCGATGTAACCGGTGAAAATAACCCTGTCGGAGATGCCCAACTGCTGCGCCAGATTCGTGCCATAGCCCTCGCTGGCTTCCTGCTTGCCCACCACATACACCTTGACATCGAGGTCACCCTTGAGCAGTTTCACCGCCTCCAGCAGATAGGGAATGCCCTTGGTCTTGTCCTCGACTTTGCCCACTACGACCAGGCTGTTGGGCTCTCTCTCGACGCCGTCGAGCCTTCTAAAGATATCGGTATCTATGCCGTTGTAGACCACCCTGACCCTGTCTTTGCGCAGTTTGAAGGCGCGGGCGGTATCCTCTGCCGAGGACTGGGAAACCGTGACCACCCTCTCCATGCGCCTGCTCACAATGCCCTGCATAGTGAGGAAGGAATAGAACATGGTCCATCTGATGCCGCGCCGGAATGTATCGGACTGGGCCAGAGAGGCTGCGAGGTCGACGGTGATGGGGTGATGTATGGTAGCGACGATGGGCACGCCGAGGCTTTTCATCAGAAGCAATCCGTAGCCCAGGGTCTGGTTATCGTGAATAACGTCGAACTTCTCGCGGGACATGAGCTCGCGCAGTTTGAAGTATGCCCTCATGCTGAAGGTAAATATGTCGGGGAAGAAGCCGATATGCACCGCCGCAATCTCATAGAGATTGAGCGGGGTCAAGGCCTGAACAGGGCTCGACAATGAAGAGAGGTTGCTGGTCTCGTACAGGTTGAGCCCTAGAACCTTGTGCAGCTTGACGCCTGCAGGAGGCGTGGGATAAGGCGGGCCTGATACTATGTGGACTTCGTGCCCCAGCTCCTGGAGCGCTCCGGCCAGGTAGCATATATAGACCCCCTGCCCGCCGCAGTACATATTTCCCCTGTAGGTCAGGAGACAAATCTTCATTTGAGGCTTTTATATGCGATAGCAGGACGTTTGTCAAGGTAAAGGCGGTTTGTCCTAGAGACAAACATTGACTTCCTTGAAAGCTGGGCACAGTGCACCATGCCGCTGCGGTCTATGTCCACAGCAGGAAGGGGCTGTCTTGATGCACGGAAATGCTGTAGACTATCAGCGGGAAGGCAGGATACTGTGAAGACTGTGAAGAAGGCCCGAGAACCCTTTCGTTTTGTCGATCAGGTGCATCTCAAGGAATTGACCGGCATTAAGGCGAAGAACCTCAAGGAGCTGGTCGATATCCTGAAAAATGCCCCGGATTCCATCGTGCACTACCACGCGCACCATTTCCTGGAAGAACACCACTACCTCACGCCCGAGCCGGCCAATGACTTCGCAGTGTGGGCAAACGATGTACTGGTGGAAGAGATATTGGGGGAAAAGCTGGCCAGCATCGACATCTTAGAGTTCCCCGCGATGAGTGCGCTGCGCGACAGGATAGTCAATGTCATAGGGCAACACATATCGTCAGGACAGGAACTGCGGAAAGCGCCTGAAGGGAAAGAATTCTACTTTATAAAGTGGGTGAGCATAATCCTGCCCACACCGCATATGGCCCGAGACCTCAAGGAATTCGGGGAAGCACTGGGCACGCTGAGCCCGGGTTCATTGTACTTCCATATCATCGAGTCAAGGCTGCGACTGGGCAAGATGTCAAACGACTTCTCAGTCTGGCTGGCAGACACTCTGGGAGAGCAGGAACTGGCAGAAGCTGTAGCCAAGCTCGACCCATATACCTATACCCTGGAGGGGGTAAGATCACAGCTCATAAAACTCATGGCAAAACGCATCGAGTGAAGCTGGATGACTACGAGCCCCTGATCGGTAAGAGCGGCATCGAAGAACTGCGGCTGCTGGCAAGCAAGCTCTCGGGCAAGGTGATCCAGAACGTAAACTCCACATCCACGGGCGGAGGGGTGGCTGAGCTGCTAAGCCGCATGATTCCTCTGCTGTCCGAGCTTGGCGTGGATGCCCGCTGGAGCGTTATCAAGGGCGATGCCACTTTCTTCCAGGTAACCAAGAAGCTGCACAACGCACTCCATGGCAGGGATGAAAAAATCTCTGCGCAAGACATCTCAGCGTTTCAAGAAACAAGCCGGAAGAATATCAAAGCTCTGGAGCTCTACGGGGATATCATGTTTATCCACGACCCCCAGCCGATAGCCCTGATCGAAAGGAAGAAAGAACTCGGCAAGAACTGGATATGGCGGTGCCACATAGATGTTTCCAGGCCTAACGAAGCAGCATGGAATTTCATCAAGCCCTGGGTAATGCAGTATGATGCGGCTGTATTCTCCTCCCCGGCTTTCTCTAAACCGCTGCCAATGCGCCAGTTCCTTATCCCTCCCTCAATCGACCCCCTGAGCGACAAGAACATAGAGCTGAGCCAGGACATTATTGATTCAGTCCTGACGAAGTACGGTATACCGGACGATAAACCTTTGATAGTCCAGGTATCGCGCTTTGACTACCTCAAGGACCCGGTAGGGGTGATCCAGGCCTTCAAGCAGGTGAGAAAGAGCATGGACTGCAGGCTGGTTCTGGCCGGCGGCACTGCCACTGACGACCCGGAGTCAGGCAAAGTATACGCGGAGGTGATGAATGAAGCGGAGGGCGACCGCGATATCCACGTTCTTCTTATCCCGCCCGGAAGCGATATAGAGATCAACGCCCTGCAAAGAGCGGCTGCTGTTGTGGTGCAGAAATCGCTGAAGGAAGGATTCGGACTGACGGTGAGCGAGGCTCTGTGGAAAGCCAAACCGGTAGTGGCTTCTGCTGTAGGGGGTATCCCGTTACAGGTGAAGAACAAGTTCACCGGCCTCCTGTCACACGGAATCGAGGGCACGGCCTATGCCATCAAGCAGCTTCTGGGCAATCCGGAATATGCCAGGTGGCTGGGAGAAAACGGCAGAGAGCATGTGAAGCACAATTTCCTCATTACCCGACACATGAGGGACTACATGGCCCTGTTCTTGACGCTGGGCCATTCGGAAGAGGTCATCTATCTATGAGACAGGCAGAGGGCGCCCGCCTGAGGCGGGCGCCCCTGCACCCCTCTCACCCATCCCCGACCTGCCCAATGAGTGGAGCAAATGTGGAACGCTGGCTGGCGCAAGTCGTAGATTGTTTAGCTAAGAAACCTGCACTGACAGAGTAGTCTCTACTTACTACCCCACCACAACCCTGTTGTGCTTCATGCTGACCTGAACTTTACGTCGGTTAGTCTGGATGGGAAGATTTGTGGTATATTGTGAACATCCACGAAATGGAGTTGATTGGTTTTAGGCTTATCAATGACTCTTGCCAGACATGGCACAGTAGGTGTAATTGCTTTCAATAGCGATTAGGCTGACGTATGGCTTGATCGAAACTCGAGATGCGACGGACTGGCTAGTTCTTTCAGGGATTCTAGAAATTCTGAGAATTCATCCCCGCTTGAGCTATTGTGAATTGGTTCAAAAAACGTGAAGAAGCTACAATCAAAAACAGTCGAAATAGCAAAAAGATACTTAAGCGCCAAGCTGGTTGTAGTGCAATTCCTTGGGGGTTGCAGTGCTTTCGCTTTCAGGACTACAGTAGCTTACTTTACCACCTACAAGTTCCATCTTTCCACGTGGGATACCGCTCTGTTTTATACGATAGCAAGTAACTTCGGCTACATAGCGACATGGTTTATTGGGTATTTCATAGCCTTCCGCAAGGACTACCACAAGCTGAAAAGACCAATATGGCCTGATATGTTGCGTCTGCAGCTTATTGAGCAGGCACCCAATCTCATTACCCTAGTCCCTTCTGCCCTATCCGGGTGGGCCTTGACTAGCAAAGTAGGCATATCACCCCTGGCTTCCACCAATATTGCCTCATGGTTTGGCCCTCAGAAAATACTCAATCTGTCTGCTGGTATCATAAGTAATGCTACTAAGAAAGCTTGGGTTGACAAGACATGGAAACCCAGCGCAGTTACACGTAGAATACTACGGCGAGGAAAATCGTCATAGCAGGTTCCGGATGACATGCCCCCGGACCTAGTACCACTTACAGGGTTAGAGTTACCAGCAATGTCAACTACACCAACTTAAGGAGCGATACAGTATGCGGGGTCATATAGAACAAAGAGGATTAGGAGCTCTCTTGGCCTAACATCTACTGTGTGGCACTACTTACTATATTTCAACTTCCCGGTATTTGACGCACGGCGTCCATGACCCAAGAGGTCTCTTGCACCCCCTACACGAGCCTTTCCCCTGACGCTGCTGGCAGTAGGTATCAGCCAGATACTCGAATAGTTTGGCATTCCGAATAGCAAAGGCAACTTCATCAGCAATCGAACGCAGCAAGCGGTGCTCTTCCTCAGTGAAGCTCGGCGCATCAGCCTTATTAATAATTTCCAACACCCCTATTTTTTCTTCGCCAGCGGTGAGAGGAACGGCTATCATATTCCTTGTCTGAAATCCGGATTTGGAGTCAATCTCCCGGTAAAAGCGGGGGTCGCCACCAACATCATTCACTACCTGTGATTGCTGGTGTTGCAATACCCAACCAGCCACACCCTTATCCACGGGAAAGCTGCTTTTCATCAGTAGTGGCTTCGCCGCTCCCTCAACCTGGTAAAACTGAAAGTTCTCTTTCGTATCGTCCAAGAGCAAAACCGACGCCGCCTCCGCCGAAACTGTATCCATCGAGCAATATAAAATAGCCTCCAGCAGATCATGAAGGCCCAGCGATTGCGTCAGCACAGAGCTCACAGTCAAATATGCATTCAAATGCGCCAGTTCTTTTTCCAACTCAGCTACCCGTTGAACTGCCTGTGCATTGTCATCTGACATACTATACCCCCGACTAGACGTGAATATTGTCTAAACAGCCTTTCTTTTGGTTATGCACCTATGCAATATTCTAAAATCTACCATAGATTGGTGTCAACTTGCTCCCTACTGAGTGACTGTGATGCCCTGGCTCAGCGTTTCTGCTTTAATGTCCGGATTGTAATAGGAATAGGCCTGTGAGCTGACGCCCTTGGCCGTAACAACGTAGGGGCACGGTGCACCGTGCCCCTACCATTGAAAATTCGTATTTGTCCAGGGTTTAGTGCTCAGGATTTGGAATCTACCTTCTGTTCGGCCAGTTCCCGTTGATATGCCTTCCAGCCAGGGCACCAGCCTGTGTGCCAGCGCCAGATTTTGGCGATTATGGACTTGGGGGTTTTCTCGGCACGCTTGCGCATGCCGCAAGTCTCGCAACGTGATTTCATGTTTGCACCTCTTTTCCTCAAGCCGAATTTTAGCGGTAGCTGCGGTGGTTTGTCAATTTCCGTTCGTGGTGAGCTTGTCGAACCACGAACCGCCCTTCGACAGGCTCAGGGCGAACGGATTCAAAGAGTAGGGGCGTTCAATTGAACGCCCCTACTCCTCTCGTCTTTCGCTAGGCTTAGGATAGACCTTACGTTTCCCGCCAGATGAGCAATGTAGGGGCACGGTGCACCGTGCCCCTACGCAAGTTAATAAGTAGACGCCCTTTCACAACAGCCCTTTCTTTTTGTAGTAGACTTCGTAGCCGCTTACGGTCAAGGCCAGGTCCATCTCGGTTAAGGTCATGGCAAAACGGCTGGAAGCCGATTCCTTCACTCGGCGGTTGATATCCTCGGTTGTTCCGCCCTGCTTCAAAGCCTGGAGAATTATGTCGCCAATGATACGGGTGTTCTCCTCGGCCTGCGTAATCAGCCTGTCCGCATCGTGGCCCACCACTCCACCATGGGCATAGAATAGGATGCGGGCATTCAGCTTCCTCAGCTTCTCCATAGTCTCAATATATATCTCCTGGTCGAAGCTGGGCGGGGCCACGGCAGGCAGCAAAGTCCGGTTGTCCTCGCCCCCGGGCAGGCCCAGCGCCTCGCCGCAGAAGAGACCCTTCACGCTGCGGTCGAAGATGGCTATATGATGTGGTGCGTGCCCCGGCGCATAGACAATCTGCAACTCCCTGCCATCGACTTTAATTATCTCGCCATCCTCTACAGACTTTATTTGAGACTCCGGCACAGGCAGAATCGGCCCGAACCCGGCTTCGAAGTCTTCTCCGAAAACCTTCCTGGTGCTCTCGATGAGACGGGAAGGGTCTACGGCGTGTTTCACTCCGGCGGGATGGCCCAGCACTTTCGCTCCGGGGTAAAGCTGGGCCAGCTTCCCGGCACCGCCTGCATGGTCAACATGGATGTGGGTGGGAATGATGTAAGCCAAATCCTTCAGACCCAACTTTTTCATAGCTTCTTGAATCCCGGGAACCAGGGCTCCGGGGCCGGGGTCTATTACCACACCCTGTGACTCCTTGATGAGGTATACCGTGAACAGGCTGGTCATCACCGATAGACCAGCCTCAAACCGGTAAATCTTATCAGCTACTTCCTTCACATCCAGCATAGCTTTCTCCGTTTATTCAGCGAGCTTTCTCCACCTGCACCAGCGCAGTGTTGGTGCAGCACGCGCCGCCGGGAGAATAGGCATCTTTGGTCAGGATATTGGCGCACCCCCCACGGTCTACGCCTTTCTCGTCGGGCTCGTACCAGGCACCTTGAGGGACATCTACTACTCCGGGCATCATACGCTGGCTGACCCTGGCCGGAATTATCATCTGGCCCCGGTCGTTGAACACCCTGACCAAATCGCCATCCTTTATACCTCTGGCTTTTGCATCGGATGAATTTATCAATACCGTCTGAGGCAGCACCTCCCGAATCCAGGCGACATTGTGGAACTGCGAGTGCGCGCGCCCTTTGAAATGCGTGGTCAGGAGCTGCAGAGGGTATTTCTTATGCAGGGGGTCGGTCGGGCCTTCCCAGGACTCGAGATACTTGGGGATGGGAGGTATCTCGGGATTGTTCATCTCCGCAATCAACTGGGAGTATATCTCAATCTTACCCGACGGCGTACCGAAGGGGTTATTCTCCGGGTTCTCGATCTCGTCACGAAAAGCCACATGCGGTTCCGCAGGGTGCATTTTATGAAGGCCCTGCTTCTTGAAAGTGTCGTAGTCTTTAATATCGGCACAACCTTTCACCATATCCCTCAGCGTCTCGTCCTCTGTTTTGTCGAAAAAGTGGGGTATGTCCAGCCTCTTCGCCAGCTCTTTGCATATATCCCATGACGATTTCGACTCGCCTAGCGGCTCGATTACCTTGTTCTGGTATCCATAGAACCAGGTGGCGCTCCACTGAGCGATGTCATTACGTTCCAGGAAGGTGCTGCACGGCAGCAGGATGTCGGCGAACTTGGCGCCGGGCGTCATGAACTGCTCGTGAACCACGATGAATTCCAGGGACTTCGATTTCATGGCCTGCACATGTTTATTGACGTTGAGATATTGATTGGGATAGCCGGTGCTGGCTATGTAAAGCAGCTTGTAGTCGGCAGGGTAGCCCCCGGCCTTGCCCTTGAGTATGGCATCCGCCATTTGAGCGACGTGTATACTGCCCGCGCCCCAGGGCCAGATGCGACGCAGAGGCAGCATGTCTTGCGGAGGAGTTGCATTGGCCTCCACAGGGTTGACGATGATATCGGGGATGCCCATCATCATGAAGGGGAAGGGCACCAGACCTGCGGGCCAGGACCTCTGGGCAGCGCTACCGCCGTGGATGCCGATGTTGCCCGTCATGGCGGACAGGGTTATGGCTGCTCGATGGTACTGCTCGCCTCTGGCGGAGCGCCCGGGCCCTATTCCAGCAATCAACGCCGCAGGCTTGGTCGTGGCGTACTCCCTGGCCAGGGTCTCAATCACTTCTGCCGGTACTCCGGTGATAGCCTCGGCCCAGGCCGGGGTCTTGGGCACACCGTCCTCCACGCCCATGACGTAATCTCTGAATTTATCGAAGCCGTAGGTATATTTATCGAGGAATGCCTGGTTCTGCAGGCCGTCCCGCAACATGACATAGGCCATAGCAATCATCATGGCTGGGTCGGTGCCCGGCTTGATGGGTACCCACTGGTGCGCCACGGTTGCGGTGGTATCGGTGAACCTGGGGTCGATGGAGACGATTTTGCAGCCGGCCTCCCTGGCCTGAGCCAGATACAAGATAGTGTTGGTGTCCTGTATCGTAGTCGCGGGGTCCCAGCCCCACATAATTATCAGGCGGGAATTCAGAAAATCCTCGCGGGAACTCTGAGACGACATGGTTCCGTAAGTGGTCAGCTCGGCGAAAGTCCCCCCTTCATACGAGAAGTACGCCCAGGGCGAGGAATAGCCGCCGGCCATGGCTAAAAGCTTTTCCACCACCATAGCGCCGGTATGAACGAAGTTCATGTCGCCCACAGAGGTCTTAAGCAGTATGGCCTGCGGCCCGTAGGTATCACGCACCCGTTTTATCTCACCGGCTACGGTATCCAGCGCCTCATCCCATGAGATTCGCTGGAACTTGCCCTCCCCTCGCTCGCCCACCCTCTTCATAGGGTAGAGCAGGCGGTCGGGATGGTAGACCCTCTGCCGGTATGACCGTCCCTTGAGGCAGGCCCTGGCCTGGGGCTCCTCGCCATCGTCAGTCTCGATTCTGGTGATGACGCCATCCTTCACATACACTTTGAGACCACAAAACCCGCCGCAGTGGCTGGCGCAGGTGGTCATTATCACCTGTTCATCCGTATGCTTTTTGCTCATCCCGTTTCCTCCGTTTATCCATGACCCGCTTTAATATTAGAATATCTGGCGGCGATGCCCAGCGCTTTGACAGCGCTCTCGAGGTCTAGATACGTGGGCAAGCCCCGCTCCTCTAACTGACGGTACATCTCGTCGAGCACGGGCAACTGCATCCCGTAAATCCAGAGCGCCAGAGGCTTGGCGATGCGCGGTTTCAAATGTTCGAACATCTCTACAATGATAGCGATCAGGTCCTCGAAGCCTACATAGACAGAGATGGCAGCACAATCCACGTTGGCATCGTCCAGCACCGCAGCTATCACATCTTCCTGAACGGCGAAGGGGTTGTCAGACACGGATAGTATGGGGCCCAGGTCTACCGGATTGTTGGAGAGCCTGGGGTATATTTTCCTCAGCTTATCGGCTGTAGCGGGTGAGAAGCGAGCGATAGACAGACCGGATGCTATCGCTGTATCCACGGCAGCTACACCCACACCGCCAGCGAGGGTGAGGATGGCGATACGGTTGCCTTGAGGCAGCGGCTGGTAGGCGAAAATCCGGGGCATATCCCAGTACTCCGGCCAACTGTGGAGCCTGATAGCCCCAACCTGCCTGATAGCTGTATCATAGACCTCTTCGTCTCCTGCCAGAGAGCCTGCATGAGAGGCTGCGGCCCTGGCCCCTTCCTGACTCCCGCCCGGCTTGAAGAGCAGCAGCGGCTTGTGCGCCGCCACCTTACGGGCCGCCTCCATGAATCTGCGGCCATCCCTCACGTCCTCGATATGCATGGAGACAACTTTAGTCTCCGGGTCGTCTGCCAGATAGTTCAAAAGGTCGGCTTCATCGACGTCGCACTTGTTGCCCAGGTCGCACACCTTGTTCACGGGAATGATGCGGTCTCCCCAGGTTTGCGCCGCCATGCCCACGTAGCCGGTCTGGCTGCAGTAGGCTATGCCGCCCTTCCTTATCTTTTTGTGAACGATGATATAGGGGTTGGTCAGGAAGCCGTTGGCAGCATTGAAGAGTCCCACCGTATTGGGGCCTATGATGCGGATGCCGGTGCGGCGCACTATCTCTACCAGTTGCCGCTGGTATTCCACCCCCTTACCACCAGCTTCGGCGAAATTTTCGGAGATTATAGTGACCACCTTCACGCCCTTGCGTGCGCACTGCTCCACAATGGGCGGCACCGTGGGCGGAGGCGTTATCACAATGGCGGCATCTATAGGCTCGGCTATTTGCTCGACTGAAGAGTAAGCCTTCCTGCCCATAACCTCGCTGTGATAGGGGCTGACCGGGTAAATCTTGCCGGAATAACCGAATTGGAGCAAGTTGCGCACCATCCCGTAGCCCAGTCCAAACACCTCTCTCAACGAGCCGAATACAGCTACGGAAGCAGGCTCAAAGAAGTATTTCAGGTCGCTTCTATCTCCCTGTGACATCATTCCTCCGAAAATAGAATGCTTAGGATGTTATGTCATTCTGAGCGAAGCGAAGAATCTCAGTACTCACTATAAGCTATTATCTGAGATTCTTCGGTCGTCCGCCGAGGCGGACTCCTCAGAATGACACTCTATTTTCGCCGTTCGTGGTGAGCCTGTCGAACCATGAACGGCCCTTCGACAAGCTCAGGGCGAACGAGCTGTGTAATCCCCCTAACCCCCTTTAGAAAGGGGGGATTTAATACTCGAGGGGCTTTGCCCCTCTGCACTCTCCAGTTGAAATCTATATACAGTATTTCACAAAAGAGACTTAACTATGCCCGCAACATAAAGGCCTATCGCAGGTGATGAAGTCAAACCGGGGGACTCGATACCGATGAGATCGATGAATCCGGGCAGGGCTTTGTCGGTTTCATCCCTGATGACGAAATCTTTGAAGTCCTCTCCCGGCCCTTGCAGCTTAGGCCTGATACCGGCCATTTCAGGCTCCAGGTCTTCGTACTCAATAAAGGGCATCATCCTCTTCGCCGAATTATAAAAGGAATCTTTATGTCCAGTATCCACGGTGTAATCTATGCCGGAGACATACTCTGCTTTGGGGCCCAGCCGCATCCTTCCTTCCAGGTCCAGGGTAACATGGACACCAAGGCCGGTGAATTTGATCTCCGGCACAGGATATATCAACCGATTCACCAGCTTGTTCTTGCCGCCGCCTACGCTGAAGTACTCGCCTTTGCAGTAATGTAATCTGTAGTTGGCTTTATTTATATCTATTCCGGCAAGCTCAGCAATCCTATCGCACTGAAGTCCAGCGCAGTTTATCAGGATGCGCGTGGCGAAGGAGAATTTGTCCTTGTCGCTTTCTGCCACCGTTACTTTATAGCCGTCGGATAGCTTCTCTATGCCCACCACATTTTTGCGATAGGTTATCCCAGCCCTGCCTTCCTTCGCCCTGGCAGCGAAGTATTCCATTAAGGCGTGCGCATCAATAATACCGGTCGATGGCGAGAGGAGCGCGGCCACGCCTTCCACATTAGGCTCCAGCTTCTTCAACTCACGCCTTGATAGTATCTGCAGGCCCTCTGCGCCGTTTCTTTGCCCCCTTTCCTTCAGCTCCTGCAACTGCGCGGTTTCTTCATCGCTGGCTGCTACTATGAGCTTACCCAGCCTTCTGTGGCCTATACCGTGTTTCCGGCAAAGCTCATAAAGCAGGCGGTTGCCCTCGACGCACAGCTTCGCCTTCAGAGAACCATAAGGGTAATAAATGCCGGAGTGGATGACGCCACTTTGCCTGCTGCTTATCTCCTGGCCGAACCTTTCGTTCTTCTCCAGGACATAGACTGCCTTGTTGTGGCCAGCCACCTGCGCAGCAATGGCAAGACCGATCACACCGGCCCCGATGATGGTAATATCAGACTTAAAATTCATTGGAGAACTGTCTTCAACCTTCTAAATCACCATCCGCCTATGGCGGACTGCACCTCGTAGGGGCAATTCATGAATTGCCCCTATCCAGCGCCGATTGCCCTACGTTCTACGTTGTGAATATAAGTATAGCACACTGGTTACGAGTGATAATAGTTTGCCACTTATGCAGCGAGGGACTTCGAAATGAGGTTAGTACGGAGTCGTTCAGCAAGTTAGATTAGACAGAAGTGGGACTTCGCTGGAGCTCTGGCAGTAGACTATGCAGCGTTTTTGGCTGCCACGCCGAGTTTCTTCAGGAAAGCATCTACAATCATAGGGTCCCACTGCTTCCCTGCTCCCCTTTTGAGAACCTGGGCTGCCTGGTCAGTGGTGAGGGAGGGGCGGTGAGGACGCTGACAGGTCAAGGCATCGTAGGCGTCGGCCACAGCCAGGATGCGTGCGCCCAGAGGTATCTGCTCCCCCTTCAACTTCTTGGGATAGCCGCCGCTTCCGTCGTACCATTCGTGGTGGCTCTCCACCAGGGGAAGTATGTCTTTGAAATACTCAACGTGCTGGATTATCTCCACTGACGCTGTGGGGTGCCTGTTTATCTCCCTGTATTCGGCCGGTGTCAAATTGCCTTGTTTAGAGAGAATACTGTCCGGTATCACGATTTTGCCGATATCCTGGAGTATGGCGGCAAACTTTATCTGCCTTTTCATTTCATCGGAGCAGCCCAGTTGAATAGCGATCTCGCTGGCCAGCAAACCCACTCTATCTGCATGTCCCACGGCATACGGCTCACGCGCCTCAGCTATCGAAGCCAGCGTCCGTGCCATCTGCAAATAAGTCCGCTGCATGTCCGCCTCATCCACGGTGCCGCTTATCTGAAACATCCTTTTGGCATACCGCTGCGCCTGACGCACAGCGTCGGGAGTATCCAGCGACATCTGCTCGAGTCCCAGCGCCTCAACAGCTTCATATAGATACTTTCGTATCTGAGACACCTGAAGCTCAACCTTCTGCTCCATATGAAGCTGATACTCTCTGTTTTCCAGCGCCAATTTCCTTCTCTCAAGTGCCTTCTCTATCCTCATGACCAGGTCATCCATATTCAGGGGCTTAAACACGTAATCATAAGCCCCCTCCTTCATTGCTTCCACAGCAGACGGCATGTTCTCCATGTTAGTCATCATAAGAACACAGGTATCAGGATGTGCATCAACCAGGCGAGGCAATATCTCCATCCCCGACAGACCAGGCATATCCAAATCCAGAAGCACCAGGTCAAATTCCTGTACAGACGTCCTCCATAGAGCCCCCTCGCCATCGCTAGCTGCGGCACAAGTATAGCCATCCGCCTGTAATTTGCGGGAAAGGGTAGCCCTGCTGGGCTCTTCGTCGTCTACTATTAGTATCGTTCCTCTGGGCTCTTCCATTCGGTCTACCTCATGCAGAGAATTGTTAGCGCACTGCCCCAATTCCACGTTAGCATGACTGCCAACTGGTATAAATAGTAATTTCGTTCAGAACCTTATGCGAAAATAGTACGGCAATCCGGGAAAGCAGGCTCCACACAACGGCTGTGCTGAGTCTAATCAGCTAACTGTAAGTACTCTTTCCTCACTTTTCCTACCACAATTCTTGTTGAGGCTTCAGCCATCGGCCTCCAGCATTAGGCCAGAGGTTAAAAAGTACAAAGGGGCGACCCGCCAAAGGCGGGTCGCCCCTACCGATGGCACGCACTACGAGCGGAAATGGTATAATATTCATCCCAAATAAGGTAACAATAACTGGCGTTTCAAATTATGCTACAATATATTTGGGTTTGTCCTTTCTCTTTTCGCCGGAATATACGGGATGAGTTGATGCACTTTGATCGACGCTCAGAATCTTACTAAGAGGTTTGGTGAGGTCACCGCGGTAGAGGGACTAACCTTCCATATCGATGAAGGAGAGGTTTTCGGTTTCCTCGGGCCTAACGGTGCGGGAAAGACCACCACCGTTAGAATCCTTTGCTGCCTCATATCAAAGACTGGTGGACAAGCCAGGATAGCAGATTATGATGTTGGTAACGCCGCCGATTCCTTGAAGATCAGGAGGATGATCGGGTTGGTTCCCGATAATGTGGGCCTCTATGACAGACTAAGCGCCTACGAGAACCTCGACTTCTATGGCAAGCTGTATGAATGCCCTGAAAAGTTAAGGAAGGAAAATATCGAGCATTTCCTGAAGATGCTGGGACTGTGGGAGAAAAAAGATGTCGCCGCCGGAACACTGTCCAAAGGAATGAAACAAAAACTGGCGATCGCGCGCTCCCTTATTCACGAGCCCAAAGTTTTGTTCATGGACGAACCTACGGCCAACCTGGATCCGGAAGCATCTAAAGCAGTCAGAGATTTTATTCTCGAGCTTAAGAAGGAAGACAGGACTATTTTTCTCAATACCCACAACCTTGATGAAGCGCAAAGGATATGTGACCGAATCGGGATATTGAAGACCAGATTGCTGACCATAGGCACTCCGCAACAGCTGAAGGAATCTCTCGGGGGAGTCAAGACTGAAATCCAGCTTGCCCAGGTTGACGATGCTATTGTCAGCGCAGTCAAGAAGGTGACAACACATAAGGTCGAGATTAAAGGCAACAAATTGATCATAGATGTGGGGAATATCGACACGGCTATTCCTACTATTATTGAAGCCATCGTCGCTGCCGGTGGTCGCATACAGTCGGTTACTGAACTCAACCCGACTTTAGAGGATGTTTACCTGAAAACGGTGAAGTAGATAATATGAGGCTTTCAAAAGCGTGGATCATTGCCGTCAAAGACCTCCGAATATTCTGGAGGAACAAGAGCGTCCTGCGTTCAGTCATCATCTTCCCACTTATTGTTTCCATTGGTCTGCCGCTGGTGGTTCATTTTGCCGGGCACAAACATGCGGGCCTCCTTTCGCCTTCTGTCTTGCCGTCAACATTGAACGCATTCTCATTCTTCTTTATCATCGTGGCAGCATACCTGCCCACGGCCATAGCCTCTTACAGCTTGGTAGGCGAAAAGGTCGAGAAGAGCCTTGAGCCGCTTTTGGCAACGCCCATAACGGATGGCGAGCTTCTTTTGGGCAAAAGCATTGCAGCCTTCTTGCCGTCCATTGTGGCAATCTATATTGGCGCCGGAGTTTTTATGGCGCTTATAAATCAGTTTACTCACCAGACGTTGGGCTATTCTTATTTCCCGAATTGGACCATGGGGATAATACTCCTACTGGTTGCGCCACTGTCGGCCATTCTTTCTGTCCAGGCTAGTGTTATCATATCGGCCAGAGCAAGCGACGTGCGTTCCGCCCAGCTTTTGGGGGGACTCATGATACTTCCGTTTGCCGCAATTTACGTTGCGAGCGAAATACGCTCAATATCTCTTAACGCGAACAACCTTTTTATCATGTCTGCCGTTATCCTCTTGGTTGATGTGATTCTCTTCTTTATCAGCACGAAGACTTTCCGAAGGGAAGAGATTCTCACGAAATGGACGTGATCCCACAAGCTGCCGCAAATGTAGCTACATCTACAACGGAATATTGATCCAGATATCAGACTGAAACATACGCATGAAAGGGCAAACATCCCTATGTTCGTGAATTGGTGAGAAATGCGTTTGGTAGGATACCCAATGACTCTCTGCGGGTGGCATGGTCATAGTACAAACAAATCAAACATCCCGATGTTTATGGCAAAGTGCAATCGTGGCCATTGGAGCGCTCGCCATGCCCCTTGATGTCATAATATGCGACTGGAACGGTACGCTGATCGAGTACCCGGATGAAAGGCCTGTGCTGGAAAACACAGCAAGGGATGTGTTCAAGGCTTCCTTTCCCTTCCACCCCTTCAGGATGGCCCGCATCTTCAGAGCGAGAAGGGAGTTAGAGGAGCTATATAAAAGAGGGCGCGGCGATGCTGAACCTGACTTCATCAGGGCGCTATTCCGGGTCTACAACGAGCGCATAATAGAAGGTGTGCCAGTCTCGGTAATACTGCGTTCCATTGAGAAATATGCCCGCAAGCGGCAAACCCAGGCCAAGCTCGAACACAGAGTTCTGAGGCCAATCAGGGAGTGCCATCAGGCTGGCAAGACCACCGGCATCTTCTCCGCCGGATATGGGTATGGCATCGAAAGGATCCTGGCAGTTGCTGGTTATGCCGAGTGTTTTGATTTTATTGAGGCCGATAAACTCAAGGCGAACCGCGGAGAAGCCATCGGATTCGGGCTTGATATCTATAAGAAGAAGCCCCAGTTTCTGCTGAAGCTGCTCAAGGACAAGAATTTGGATGCAGGCAAAGTAGCATACCTCGGGGACAGCGAGGACGATGAGGGCTGCTTCGAGATTGTGGGGCATCCGGCAGTGGCTTTTCTGGCTACAGACGAACTTAAACAGAAATTCGCCCTCAAATACAAGGCCTTTGTTCCCAAGGACGAAAAGGATTTGGCAGACTACCTCAAGCACAAATGAAAGCCACCATTATCCGAGAGTGAGACTGCGAGGCATTCTCCTAGAACAACAGCCTTTGCCCGTGTCATTCTGAGCGAAGCGAAGAATCTCGGTACTGACCCATAACCTATTATCAGAGATTCTTCGGTCGTCCGCCAGAGGCGGACTCCTCAGAATGACATCGTATTCTCATCCCTGGTAGCACTATTTAAGGCTGAGCTCCCACTTGCACCAGAATCCCTGTTGATGCGGGTCGGGAGGACAATTAAGGCATCTCACGGCCGCCCTCGGCTCCACCACCCGGGCGATGTTGGAGAGCAGCCCCAACTTCATAGTTTTGCAGGGGAATACGGGTTTATTCTGCCTGTTCCTGCTTTCATGGATAGCGCAGCGGGGGTAGTAGAAAACGATCTTTTCAGGACTCTCCTCCTCGATTTCGAAAAGGGGCGAGGCAAGCTGCCAGGTCATGAAGCTCAGTACAGTCAGAACCGAGGGCAGCCCGCCTTTATCGAGCTCGAGCACTTTCACTATCCTCTGCGCTTCCAGGACAGCCTGTTTCTCCCAGCTTTTTAAATCCAATCTGACGGCAGTTTCCAGGCCGAACTCGGCTTCCACGAGGCCGAACCAGTTTCCATCCAGAGATTGCCAGTTTCGAGAGTACATCTTTGCCAGCTCGATCAATGTCTTCCGGGGAAGTTTCTCCAATACAACTCTCTTCATCTCAATACCTCTGATCTTAGTGCCGCTGTAATTCTACCCTGACGCCCATTTCATCACAAGACACTATTGACTATCAGTCAATCAGGGAGTACGATATGGCGAAAAATGAATTTCAAAGCTATGGGATGCAGCCACGTTATCTCGAAAAAGCTAGGAATATCTGAGACGATTTTTGACTTCAAAGAAGCTTGCGCTAATGCTAAGTAAAAAAGATACCAAAAAGCTACCTATTGACACGAATCTCATGAGCACCGAAGAGATTTTATCCCTGCCCTCAGATGAACTTCTGAGCCGACTGAGTACTTTGTCAACGGGACTTACTTCTGAAGAGGCGGCCAGGCGCCTCGAGATTTATGGAACCAATGAGATAGCCCGCACAAGAAAACGGTCCGCCCCCCTCGAATTTCTGTTTCATTTCCGAAGCCCGGTCACTATCATCCTCATCATAGCGGCTATCGTATCCGGTTTTCTGGGCGAACCACTGGATGCTGGTATTATCATTATCATCGTCCTGGTAAGCGTCATCCTCGACTTTACCCAGGAATACCGGGCGGGAAGAGCCGCTGAGGCCCTGCGAAAAAGAGTAGCCACTACCGCCACCACTCTTAGAGATGGTACTAAACAAGATATCGAAATCTCGGAACTGGTCCCTGGAGATATCATCCAACTGTCAGCCGGAGATATTGTCCCGGCGGATGCCAGGATTATCAACGCTAAGGACTTCTTTGTCGACCAGTCCGCTTTAACCGGAGAATCGTTCCCAGTAGAAAAGACTACTGACTCAGTTTACAGCACAGGGGCCACAGATTCAAGCAAATGGAATAACTATCTGTTTATGGGTACTTCAGTCACAGCCGGTACGGCTGTGGCAGTGGTTGTTAAGACTGGCAGTTCCACAGAATACGGGGAAATCGCCCGGAAGAGCGCAGAGAGAAAGCCGGAGACTGAGTTTGAAGGGGGACTGAAAAGATTTGGTTATCTCATTATGCAGGTAACCTTTATCCTTGTTATTGCGGTCTTTGCTATCAACGCCCTGTATAAGCACAGCATCATTGATTCATTGCTTTTTTCAGTGGCTCTGGCTGTTGGCCTAACGCCTGGGCTGTTACCAGTAATTCTTTCCATCAATCTCTCCCGGGGTGCTACCGACATGTCCAAGAAGGGGGTCATCGTCAAGCGGTTAGCCGCCATCCAAAACTTTGGCAGCATGGATGTTTTATGCTCCGACAAGACTGGAACCTTAACGGAAAATAAGGTAGCTGTGATCCGGCATGTGGACATGGAAGGCAAAGAATCGGGGAAAGTATTTTTGTACTCCCTTCTAAATAGCCGTTATCAGACCGGGTTGCGCAGTCCGCTTGATGAGGCTGTCCTCAAGCACGAGGATGTTAATACCGACCAGTATCAAAGAATTGATGAAATACCCTTTGATTTCATTCGCAAGCGGCTTTCTATCGTGGTTAAAGAGAATCAGGAAAACCTTCTCATTACCAAGGGGGCTCCGGAAGAAGTAGTTAAAATCATTTCGAATTATGAGGTTGATGGAAATATCTATGAATTAACAAGTGATGCCAGAAAGAAAATTGAACATGAATATCGGGATTTAGGTTCACAGGGATTCCGGGCCCTGGGCGTGGCCTATCGCAAGGTAGAGGGCAAACCAGCTTATGTAGTAGCTGACGAAAACAACCTGATTTTTCTAGGATTTATCGCTTTTACGGACCCGATTAAGGAAACCGCCGGCGAATCCCTGGAATTATTAAGGCATGCTGGTGTCAAGCTCAAGATTCTAACCGGTGACAACGAAGTTGTGACTGGTAAGGTTTGTGAACAACTCGGCTTTCAGGTCTATCAATATCGCCGCGGCCGGAAATACGACCAGGAAACTGGCTCGTTTACACGCACCATCGAAGTGGAACCTATTAATATGGTACAAAGCAGCGAAATTGAAAATATCCATGATGATGCCCTGGCCCGGATTGTGGAAGGGGCAGACATTTTCACCCGGGTAACACCTGCCCAGAAGAACCGAATCATGAATGCTTTGAGGGCCAACGGACACGTCGTGGGCTACATTGGAGATGGCATAAATGATACCCCTTCTATGAAAGTAGCCGATGTTAGTATCTCAGTTACTAATGCTGTAGACATTGCCAAAGAATCGGCCGATATCATACTTTTGCGTAATGATTTGAAGGTAATTGCTGAGGGTGTGGTTGAAGGCCGCAAAACCTTCGGCAACACCATGAAATACATTCAGATGGCAATAAGCTCTAATTTTGGCAATATGTTTAGTGCGGCCGGGGCCTCGTTATTTCTGTCTTTCCTCCCCATGTTGCCTATCCAGATACTCCTGAATAATCTTCTTTATTCCTTTGCCCAGTTGGCTCTTCCGGCCGATGATGTGGACCGGACTTATGTGCAGCATCCGCAGCGATTGCAGATTTCCTTTATCCGGAATTATATGCTTGCCTTTGGACCAATTAGTTCCATTTTTGACTTTGCCACTTTCTTTGTGCTGCTCTACGTCTTTAAGGCTGATGCCTCCTTGTTTCAAACTGCTTGGTTCGTGGAATCCCTGTTCACTCAAACCTTGGTCATCTTTGTCATCAGAACCCGAACCATACCTTTCTTCCGGAGTAAGCCCAATAAATTACTGGTAATCAACATCGCCATTATTCTGTTAGTGGCTATAGTGCTGCCATTTATTCAGCCCGGGTCACATTTTTAAATTAGTGCCCCTGCCGGTGACTTTTTTGCTCATAACGGCAGGCTTTATCGTAATCTATTTGGGAATGGTGGAACTCATGAAAATGTGGTTCTACCGCAAATTTGCCAATGAGGTCAAGTCAGCTTAGATCTTAGATCCTGGCAGACTGAAGTAAATGCAGGCGGCGGGAGACAAATGGCATCACCCTAACGTAGATGAGAGTATTAGTAAGCCGCAGAATGGGAAAATGGAGACTGCCTTTATCTATGATGCTGGGTAGCATAATATATATGGCTAGTAACCCTAAAGGGCAAGCCTATTGCGAACAAGAGCAGGGTGCGGACGGTTCCTTTGGCGCGATGACCACCGAGCTGGTAATCCGCATCTTTAATGGCTCAGACTTCAATTGAAGGCATTGTTTTATCGACCATATACTACCATAGGCGCTTCTAAAAGGTGATAGTTGGTCGTGTTCGTGGAGTTTTTCAAGCGTGTTTATATTAAACGTCTACGGCGGAAGAAATATAGCGTCGCCCCCATAATAATAAAAATAACCAACAGTAGCAACAAGAAAATCCAAAGAGTGCCTTTCTCCACACTTCCGGGTAGCATGATGTAAATACCAGTGATAACCAAAAAGGGCAAACCAACGGCAAATAAGACCGCTAGGGTGCGTATGCTCCGGTTGGCACGATAACTGCTTTGAAGAAAATCCGCGTCTTTAAATACTTCAATAATATCTTCATATTCGTCCAAGGCCTGACATATCTTGTTCACGTGGTCCATAAGGTCACTGTAATAGATGGCCAAATCAATTTTGGTAAATCGCTTCAGCTTGTTTTCCAGTTCCACTAGGAGTGTGCGCATCGGGAACATAACGCCCCTCTGGGTAATAATGTCCCGCCGCAGAATACTCAGCTCCTCACCTGTTTCGACTTCCTCTTTGAAGACATTATCTTCAATATCATCGATCAAGCCCATTATTTTGTCCAGGACCGGGAAGTAAGAGTCCACTGTTCGGTCAAGTATTTGATACAGCAGGTATCCAGAGCCATGGCTTAAATTCTCCTGCCGGGCTTCCTCACTGACGTTGCACTCCCGGAACAACTCGTCCGGGGCCTTGAGCTCCGAAGGATGGAGCGTAACAAGGAATTTGTCGCCAATGAATGCTGACCACTGCCTCCTTGTACTTATCCGCGTCGCTTTGTCATATACTGAGATATGAAAGATTACGAACAGATACTGTGGATATTCTTCTATTTTGGCGAGCTGTCTCGGGCTGAGGGAATCCTCGAGGTCCAGAGGATGAAAATTATAATGCTCCGCCAGATATGCTGTCGCATCTTTTGTCGGTTGGATAATGTCAACCCAGGTTAAGTCCCCCCAGGTAACTGTTTTTATATTCAATTGTTTTTCCCCTGAATTTTTATCAGATAGGACCATTTCTTATTCTCCTGATTGTTTCACTGTATTTTATCACAATCGAGGGAATATCAATAGCTCAAAAATCAGGTTCAAGTTTTCAATGGCCAGTCTCTTACTTGAAGCTTCCTAACATTGAGTTGACCTAACCTAGATGTCAATCGGGTGACGCAATTACCAATCAACTAACTACATAATGGTTTTGGCCATTTCTCTCGAAAACACTGACCAAAGAGCAATTGAGGTCGGTACCGAAAGAGGCTCCGAAGGCGGTTTAAGAAGAAGCGAACGAAATCGAGAGATTCGGCCCCGCTTTGACTATGTGCGGAGCAGTATCTTTTTCGAGCACGTTGACCGTATAGAGGATATCCTGGAGAAAGCGGGGATTGAAAATATAGAGCATTTTTGAATACTACCCATTCAACACCTCCCCCACACCTAAATTACCATACACTCTACACGAGAGCGTTTAGCAACTTATTTCAACCCCCTGTATCCCCCAGTCTTGGGGGACTTGGGGTTTGGGGGTATCCCCCAAACCCCCGGCAGGAAGTGTCCTGCATCTCTTTGCAACGCCCTGCATCCCCAATCGTGGGAGCACTACTATGTCTGGGCACATCCCTACGTCTCTGTGTCATTCTGGGATGAGCAATCGCCACCGACAATAACACTAGAATCCGGTATCATAGTACTCGGAGTCGAACTTTGGGTCAAGCGACTCGCTGCCGTCGCTTAGAGAATAGTGTATTTCACGGCACAGAAAAGGTTAGCCCGCTACCTCGTTAGGCTAGCCTTCTTTGCCACCTTTCTCAGAGAACTCGCTTTATGAAATAGGCTCTATTGTGACTTTCATGGGTTGTGGGTTGCCGCGCTCTTTAACCTGCTCTTTCGCGAGGTAAGGACCAGGCTTCGCCTTGCGGGTTCCTTCTCCTCCTCTTTGCTAATCAGACCTGCCTTCCTGGCTGCACTGAAAGTATTGATGTCATCATGAGTCAGGCCATTGTCATCAACAAAGATTATGGAGTTCGCCTTGAATAGCTTCTCTCTATTCCTGACCGCATTCAGTCGCTGAAATCCTTCCATGGTACCATCCTCTGTCTTATCTGTGCCAAAAATTAGCCATTTCGACATGCTACCTCCTCTGACTCAGCATGAGTCAGCCCATGACATCAGCCCTTCTGTTTTCAGATTAACGCACTTTTTCGGTTTGTCAGGTTCGAAACCCTTTTATCGGCGTGAACGTATGGCATACTTTTTATGAGTCACTGACCTGCAAAGGTCGTACCGAACGTATTTATCATGACCTATCGGTACTAATTTATCATGAGTTGACAATGACGAAAAAGAAGGAAAATTAGGCCTAGGAGGCCCACATGGATGGGATATTTTAATGGGCATCGTGAACATCGTTGCTAGGGTGCCCCTATCATTTGCCATGGTGGCCGGGCATCGTGACGAGGTCATGGTGTGATATCAGAAATTATCCAGAAATTGAACGTGATTTCGTCCGTCTGTCCGTCCGTCCATTTGATATTTGAACGGATTTGGACGAATTTGAACAGGCATTTCGGCGCACCACAGCTTCAAGGGACAACTATACCTGCCACATGGAGGAAATAGTGGGCTAATGGACTCGACTTTTGGACGTCGTAATTGAAGCTAAAAGTCGAAACCTCTGTTGGCCATTTGAGCGGGTTTGCGGGCATGGTAAACGACATTTCGGCGGCCCCCTACGTTCATGACGACTTTTTCGACTTTGGACTTTTGGGAGTCGAAAGTCCTAGGACTTTTCAGTTTCTATGTCCAAGTCGTGAAGTCGTCATTTGCCTATTCTTTTAACATCTGGACGCTCCTGGACGGCGTATTTCGGCGCACCACAGCAGGTCGTTTGGCAAACCGCAGAAACTTGAAGGGAAATCGAGCTGGGGACCGGCCCCTGGGCTTCCTTTTCCTTCGCCAGCAGTCCGGCTTATCTGGCATCTGTGAGCTTATGGACGTCCTCATGGACGTCGCCCTGGTCGTCAACAAAGACAATGGGTTTATCCTTGAGTGCCTTCTCTTTGTTCCTGGCCGCGTTGAGGCGCCTGTAGCCGTTCTCGGTCATCTCCTCTTTCTTGTCTGTGCCCTGAATCATCCACGTTGCCATGGTGGCCTCCTTGTGATATCACACTGAATATCACATAGCTTTGATTTATTCCTCCGGCGGCCCCCCCGGACAAAAAGAAAGGGCTGGCCTAACTACCTGTCCGAGGAAGTGCCACCCCTTTTTAACTTGTATTTTTAGATCGGTGCTTTTAGCTTAACCTACTTTTTGACGATGTCAAGCGACCTATTTTTGATATCATGACCTCCTTTATGCTGATCTCATGGTTTGATATCATGCCCTTGCCTGTGCTGATTTCATGGTTTGATATCAGTCCCTTGCCTCCGCTGATTTCATACTTGATATCACGACCCTATCCGCCCTGATCTCATGATCTGATATCATGATATTTCCCCCAAATTCTTCTACATTTTTGTTGGATTTTTATTAAAATTTGAAGCTATTTTCCAGCATATTTACGCGGATTTCCACATATTGGTGGGCATCTTAGGCGAAAATCATTATGATATCAGCAATTTTCACGCTATTCATCCGTCCGCCATTTGAACGGATTTGGACGCATTTGGACGGCGCATTTCGGCAAACCACAGCTTCAAGGGATAACTATACTTGCCATGGGGAGGATGGTATTACTACTGACGACGTCGTGGTAGATGTCTTGACGACGTCGTAATTGAAGCTAAAAGTCCAAACCTCTGTTGGCCATTTGAGTGGGTTTGCGGGCATGGTAAACGACATTTCGGCGGCCCCCTACGTTCATGACGACTTTTTCGACTTTGGACTTTTGGGAGTCGAAAGTCCTAGGACTTTTCAGTTTCTGTGTCCAAGTCGTGAAGTCGTCATTTGCCCATTCTTTTGAAATCTGGACGCTCCTGGACGGCGCATTTCGGCGAACCACAGGAGGCTATTTGACATCGGTTAAAAAGCGGTAGGCTTAAAACAGGAGTCCCACATGGATGGATGGGATTTTTTGATGGGCATCGTGAACATCATTCCCAGGCTGCCCCGTGAGAAGTTCTTGCAGCGGGACCCCGTTGAAGACTTCGACCAAATCGCACAGAGCCTTGAGAAGAAGGGCCTGCTGACTGAATCACCGGCCACTGGTTCCCCATCCCCGGTTTGGTGCGGCGCGGAGCGAAGCGCAAACCCGCTTGGTATGGTTCTCTCCAGCAGCGAGTGTTTCACTCGTTGACCTCTCAGGGGCGAGCGGGGGCGCTGGCCTGGGCAGAGCCGATAGCTGCTGCTCATCCTGAGTTCCGTTGACAAGGTTTTAACTGAATCTACCTCAATTTCCCAACTTCCGAAGCTAACTTTCACAAAAAATAGCATTTTTAGCTTCAATTGAAGAACTAGCTACTTCTTTTCATATACAAAAGGTACTTTTGTAAAGTATCCTATCCTCAAAGCTATGAATTGAGAAGCTAAATAGCTTCGCATAGCAAAGAACCTTAACAAAAAATGACTTGACCTTGATGGGTAGCTAACCCGAACGATTAGGTCAATCCCTTATAAGGAATAGGGCACAAGCCCCTAGAACTGGCAAGGGATAGGCTGAAAGTGAGTTAGTGAGTCATTCATACTCAAGCCCTAATGGGGGGGATATACGCTTAAATCTAAAAGAGAGAGGTAAAGCGTATGGAGATAACAACCCCCGAATATATTGCGATGTTGCTCAATCCTGCACCGAGCAAACCGCAAGGGCGCAAGGTTTGGAGTGTTGACCTTGAGACTGTTTGGCTACCATTTTTCACCGCCTCTAACGTGATGGGTAAAACCGTGATACCCCCCGAAGCTTTAGGCGCACCGCTTCGGTTAGCGTATGGCAAGGATGGAGTTGCGAAGTTTAACCCCAATACGGGCAAGCCCGTTATTAGGGTGGCGAAGGAACTGGGCGAAGGTGTCAAGATGGTTCGGGAGAACTTTATAGCGAACCTTCAGCACTTCAGCGCAACAGTCCGCAAGTCCGAACCCGAAGCATACAAGGCCGAAGTGAGTGCTAGTATAGAGGCTGGCAAGCCCATCAGAGAGGCCGATAGAGTAGCCATCAATAACGCTATGGCCGAAGCTATGGCCGAAGCGTTAGCACGTCAAGACAAGGCCGAAGCCCAAAGCGAAGCCCCCCAAACCGAAGCCCAACCCGAACCAGTACCAGCATAACCCGAACCGATAGCGAACCAGTAACACTACATAAGCGTATATCCCCCATTAGGGCTTGAGAGAGAGGGGGGGATATGCCCAAATGGGTAAACCCTGAGCGTCAAGCTCAACTACTCGAACTATGGGCAATCTATGGCAATCGGTGTTTACTAGGCCATAGGGCTTGCGATGACTTCGAGCATTACCTCTATCATAGGCCGAAGCCCTTGTTTGGAGTATTGCCCACACTCAAAACTTGCGAAAAAAACGGAGTGCCCATACTTGACAGCGAGGGCAAGCCCTTAATGACTGTTGAGTATAAGTCTATCCCCTATTGGGTAACTCGGCGAGATAACCCCGAAGTTATCCGCCTCTATGATTTACGGATAACGGAAGTCATAGAGGATTGGATAAGAGAGGATAGGCAATCAAGGGCTTTTGAGCGTAAAGCAATCTCTCGACTATTGCACACTATCCCCGAAGTTGGGAAGCTCAGAGGGCAATTCTCGGCAATCGGCAGGGAGATATACCTAGACTCTCAACCGCAATACTATGTTGAGTGTTTGGGGATTAGTGGCCTAACCTTTAATCCGTTCGCAAAAGTGCGGATAGCTTCGAGTTACACTCGGTTGCTAGTGGACTTAAAAGTACCTTTAACGAACGTATCAAAAAACCGCAAGCGGAAGTATATCCGCTATGGCAAGGGCTTGCCGATAGAAGTACAAAAAGAGGTTGAACTAACGTGCAATAAAGCAATCGCACACTATCTCAGTTAAGTTAAAACCCATCAAGGTCAAGTATCTAACGAAAGCAGAAAGACTCTCGGTTGTTGAGAGTCTTTTTGCTTATTAAGAGCCTCTAACGCACCTGAGGTCGGGGGTTGGGCGAAGCCTTGCCCGCCACCAATGGCGTTAGAGGCTCTTTGCTTTATAAGGCCAGGAAGGGGGTGAGCCGAGTGAAAGCCTATGGCATAGGGCTGAATATCACAGACCTCTTTCAAGACTGTGAGGCGTGTGACACCTGTGGCAAAGACCTGACAACCGCCAGGGACAAGGGTATGTGCGGCAAGTGCGGTAAATTCTTTTGCCTTGAGCATCTCCCTGACCACAAGTGCGCCGAAAGTGCGACGGAGGAATTTACTATAGCTATGCAATCGGGATAAGGCATCTTCGCCCTGGCATCCTGGGGCAGAGTGAGTCGCGCTCCGCCTCATGTGCCAGGGGAGAGACGGGAACTGGTCAGCAAATTCACCGCTCTTCTAGCGGAGAAGCTCATAGTCAACCCGGGCTCCCCCTGGGGAGTCGGCAAAGGTGTCCGATCACCACCAGGAGGGCATTGAGATGAACCCCCGAGACGCCACTCCCGCAAATGCCAAACAGCTGCGGCGTATTGCGCTCCTCAACAGGGCACTTCATAACCAAGAACCCACTGAGGAGTATTTCATGTCCTTCGGATCCGCTGGCCAACTTATTCGACACCTCAGCCATGAACTTGAAATAAGAAGGCTCAACGGCATAACCATGCACGAAAGGAGGTAACTCCGTGAAAAAGCTCAAGTGCAACGTGTGCGGGGTCGAGTATTCAGACCCCAAGGACTTCGAGTATGCGAATAAGCTGAGCAAGTCCTGGGGCGAGAGTTGCCGAGCCGAGGGGGTAGAGCCAAAAGGCATCTGCCCATGCCCTAACCTCACCTGCCTGGGTGAGCTGGTTGTCAAGGAAAAATAGCAACCCCCTATATTTCCACCTGGGACTCCGCGGGTTGTCAACCCGCATATTTCTTAAGAAATAACCGCTAGGAGGAGGTGATTCCATGTCCAGGAAGAAGGACCCTTTTCGTCTCGAGCGACGGGATATCATGGGCAAGCCCGATGAGGAAAAGCTGACCGTCTATGACGAGATCACTAACAGACACCTCAATGGTGTTCCCGTTAAATCCAGGGAGCACAAGAGCGGCTTCCCAGCCATAACCGTGGACTGCGGCGATATCCACATTCTGACCGATTGCCTCTCGGTAGAAGCCTACTGGCACAAGATGTTGACGTTCCTGAAGGGCTTCAATGATGCCGCGGTCGCCGAATCCCCATCTTCATCTGAAATCCAGCCAGAATAAGTCAAGTGAACGACAAAGAGATTCAGATCGTTCTTCTCAGCGAAATAAAGTGGAGGTGAACTATGCCACCCCGAGTTGTAATTGTCATATGGGGTGGGCTGGTGCAAGCTATACACTCCGATATCCCCATTGAAGTCCACGTCTTGGATTCAGATGTGGCCGGATGGGGGCCTGACGAGGAAAGCCACCAGGTATCCGCCCCGGACAGCGTTGGCAAAGAGTCGGTTGACAAAGCTATTTCCGACTTTGAGACCAATATCAAATAGGGAGGTACTCATGGAACACGAGCGCATAGCTTTCTTCGTGCTCGAGAACCAGGTTAACGACAAGGGCGAATTCAGGGCGCTGATAGCAGCAGAGGGAACGAAAGGATACTACACAACTGACTGGTTCTGGGGCACGGACTTCGCTACTGCCTGCGCCATTGCCGATGCGAAAAACGACAGGATGGGAATCTCAATAAGCGAAGCGTTTAAGATTATTGCTTCCACCATGAAGCCAAATGAAAGGAGGTGATAGCGTTTATGGTGCATAAGCAGAGAGTTTTTTGTATCACGGATGTTACAACCCCTGAAGACCTGGCGGAGAAGCTCACCGAGCACACCTGGACTCGCTGCACCGCTTTCCGCTTGGGCAAACTGCTGTTCCTGAATGATGCCTTCTCCGAAGATGGTGCCCAGGAATATGCAGCTGTCATAGATGGCCCTGAGCAGATCCAGGTGGAGAGTATTACCTTCAGCTGGTGCAACCATGACGAGGCGCTGGAGTGCATCAAGAAATGCATCGCCTACGCTGAAGGTAAGGAGCCGGCGCCCATACAGTCCCCAGTCAAGGTGCTGTCGGACCATAAGCATCCCTGTCATCTATGTGCCTGAAATGAGGTGAGATATGCCGAGAGCTAATCCACGATGCCCTCTCTGTGGCGGCATAGGAGTATTTCTGGGTAAGCTGGGGGTACTCAAATGGTTCCGTTGCCAGAGTTGCGGCATGGAGTTTTCTAAGCAGTAACCTAGGCTGCCGAACAGGGCGCAAGACACCACTTACGCCTTGTCGGGAGTCTAGGATTCCAAAACAGAAAGGAGGTGAATCATGGCTCGTGAATTCATTGTAGACGGCAGGACATTCCCCGACCCTGATCCGAACCGCTCTGTGGAAGAGGTCAAGCGCATGATGGAGAGCTTCTTTCCGGAGCTGGCCAATGCTGAGACCATCGAGCGTAAGACGGGAGAAACCTCGTCCTACGAGTTCAAGCGCCGGGTGGGCACTAAAGGCTCAGGCTCCTGGAAGGTTCAGATCGCAACCGCTGAAGACCCGGACTGGGTAGATAATGGCATACGCCTGGCTACAAAGGAAGAGGCGGTTATGTATGCCTGTGACCTGGCCAAGCGCTGGACCGCCGCGGTGGAGTCGCGGATAACGGAGAGCGAAGACCCTGTTAACTATACCTACGAGAATGGCAGGCTGGTAAGTATCCCGGTGCCGGTACTCCAAACATAAAGGGAAGGCTAATTTATGGGAAACTACGTCGAAGCCCTAAAGCGGCTGCCGGAGCACCACATCGAAATCATCGAGCTGGCCAGGAAGTTCGCTAAGCCCGATGGCTCCCTCGACGACGACCTCATGAGCCTGAACATGAAAGAGATCCAGGACGCAGCCAGGGCAGCCGACGTATATGCGGAAGACACTAAGAAGGCGGTAGCGTTATTGTGGCAACTTCTGCACTTGCAACCTTAAGCCAGAAGCTCATCCGCCGTGCTGCCCCGCCCTCTCTCCGCGACCTCCGGGACTTATTGCTGACCAGCGAAAACTATGCGGAATTTATGCGCATAGTGAAGGAATTCACTCCCGATATAGAGGCCGAGGTAAGAAGCAGGGCGGGCGCAGCGAATAAGATGATGCTGTTCGCCAACGCGTTCGAGCCGCGGTACTTTCCTCTGCATCCTGGTTTCATCGATGGCTTGCACGACGACTATTACGACCTTTGCAGCCAAATACCCGTCGTGACGCTATCGATCAACTGGGACGCTTACCATGAGATAGCAGAAGGTGATTACCGCAAAGGCTTAATGCTCGCGGCGTACATGCTGGCTGACCCGTATGGAACTGTCGCCTCGCCAGAGGGAGAGCGGGTGGCCCTGGCGGACGCCTGCAGCAAGCTTGTGCGCAGGGAATATCTCGCCCGGGTCCCACCTGGTGGCATTAGCCATGATGATGTACGCCTTTTGGTGCAGAGCACGCGCTTTGAGGCCCTCAGCGACGTTAGCAACATTCTGAACTTCGATTGTGGAGATTGCTTCCATGACAATGACGAAGAGCAGGTGATGCAGGGCGGCGTTGATTTGGAATGGACAAGGGAAAACGTCGATGCCATCAGGCAGGGTTGGCTTAAGGCGCAGGCCATAGAGGAAAAGGTAAGCGCATTCTACTACTGGCTCGAAGAGGATATGCCGGCTCATTTCGCGGAGCTGGTAGACTTCCTGGAGGAAAGGCAGAAGAAGCGCACCACCAAGCCTGCTAAAGCCAGGCCCGAGCCGGTATTTAAGCCTCGCAGGTCAGACGTGGACTGGCTGGTGAGCCTGGTGCGTAATTTAAGCATCGGAGGACTCTGGACAGCCCCGCTGGGCTTCACGTTTGAGAAGGTGGGGGAGAACCACCTGCGCCTGTTGAAGGCCAGCAGCAGCCCCAAACTGCGAGCTGACGCCATAGAGGTCGTTAACCGCACCGTTCTCACAGGTAAAGAGGGCGGCATACAGGTCGATACGGACGTGCTGGAGGAAATCATGATGGGCTGCCCCGGGAAAATGATTGGAGGTGGCGATGACGCTAACAAACGAACCCGAAGCGCTCCAATGGAGCTTGCCGGAGCCTTTACAGGTGGCGCCGGACCAGCTGAGGGTCAGATTAGACTTCTATGACACTACTGTTGTGGCGCACTTTTGCGGCGACGGCGTGATCTCCACGCGCGTAGTCTCTGCCCGGGACGTTGCGCTGGCGATGTTGGGAGAGACAAGCCTGATATCGGGGCTGCTGCCGCGCGACACGCTGTGCTGGGGCCCGGGCCAGGTAGCGCTATGGCAAGATGCCCGCATATGGCCTGTAGCGTTGGTGCCGGACGCCTTTAAGCCTGCGCTCCGATTCCAGGTACCCATGCCGGGCCTCATCTTCGTCTGCCGGCCGAGCCAGGCGCCACGCGTGTATGCGGCCAAGAGAAGGCCTATCAACATGAAGGCCCTCGTCTACCATGCGCCATTTTTCAACACCTACGCTGATGGCACTACGTGCGCAGGCTCCAACAAGTACCCGGCGAAGATAGAGGAGATCCCAAAGTCCTTCATGATCAGCTTTTTCACGGCCGTTACGGATAGAGCCAGCCGCTCCAAGAAATACGGCAATGACATGATGAAGCTGTGGAGAGAGCTGGACGGCAAGAAAAAATATCCCCTCGATGACCTCATGCCGATTGGCACCCTGCGGGATGTCTTCTCCAACCGTAAGGTAAATGGAGCTGAGCAGACTTTCGATTTAGTGAATGAGCTGCCCCAGGGTGAAGAATGGGAGATAGCCGATGCTGAAGAGTAGGAAATAACGGCATGAATGAAGTGGGGTACCGGTACTTCACAGACAAAGGCCTGGTGGGTGAGCCTGGCCTGTACTATGACTATGTAGTGGGCGCCAACGGCGTCTTCATCAGGGCTGAGAACCGCTTTATCAACGCTACCGTCTGCGTGGGCGAAGGCCGGGTCAGAGGTCTCCAGCCCATGCGGTCCCTGGTGGTGTTGAAGCAGGGCAAAATCCCCTGGGCCATCTATCACGCCGCCATATCGCACATGATGAATGATGCCCTTCGCGAACAATACCTGGCGGTAGCGTGGCATGACGGATATCAACTGCTTTACCCCAAGCAGGTAGGGGATGCCGCTTCCTGCCTGTATGAGCGCGTGCCCGATACCGTCATGGAGCTGCACAGCCACGGCCTGATGCACTCTTTCTTCAGTGGGATAGATAACCGCGACGAGCTGGGGCTCCAGATCTACGCCGTGGTGGGCAATCTCAACCAGATGATACCGGATATCGAGGTGCGCATCGGCGTCTACGGCTACTACGATAACATGAGCCTTAATGAGGTGTTCGCTAATGTATAAGCTCAATAATCATCTACTGCCCCAGTACACTAACCTGCCCCTCAAGGTCTGCGTCGTAGGCTGTGGCGGCACGGGCGGTTTCGTGGCGGAAGGCCTGTGTCGGCTCCTGGAGAGCGATGTCGTGATTCTGCTCGTCGACCACGACCACGTCGAGGAGCAGAACCTGGTGCGGCAGAATTTCTACAAGAATGAGCTCGGGATGCTGAAAAGCGAGGCCCTGGCTAGGCGCTTATGCACGAAATACCATCGCCGCATAGCGTACCTCACGCAACCGATATCCACACTTGACACCGTGCCGGAGATCATAGTGGGCTGCGTTGACAACGGCCTGGCCCGCAGGGATATCGCGGATAAGCTAACGAAGAGATACCGGGCAAATGACAACAATCCCCACGGCTGGTGGATAGATGCAGGAAATGGACGCAACTTCGGGCAGGTGATCATCGGTAACTGTCCCGGAGAATATGTCAACAAGACCTTCGAAACAACCTCAGAGGTGTGCTATGCCCTGCCTCTGCCCACCGAGCAATATCCTGACCTCTTACTGGAGTTGCCGGCGGCGCCCGCGTGCGCTGAAGCTGTGGCGCGGGATGAGCAAAGTCCGACCATAAATCAGTGCATGGGCGCCCTGGCGCTCGAGGTGGTGCGGCGCGTGCTCAACGGCACATGCCCCTGGATGCAACTCGCGCTCGATATGGACACCGGCACGCTGACGCCTACCCTCGCTAACCCTGAAAACGTGGCCGCTATGCTGAGGAGAAATGTCAAAGGATTGACTTATGAAAGAAAACCAAAAGAGAGGAGGTGAACCATGGCGTCCGAGATCAAAGTGGTCATTGTGCTTAAAGATGGCCGCGGAACAGTAGGTATTCAGAGCCCGGAGTGCGACCCCGTCTTCTCCACTGTAGAGGGGGATATCGTGTCGGTCTCTGCCGAGCTGCCGGCGTTGGTCCAGTTGGCAGAGGTAAAGTGGAGCACAGCCCCCAAGAACCCCAAAGCCCCCATCATCGAACCCCCGCCGGCTGCAGCGCTGCCCGCAGGATCCGCCACTGGCGGAGGGTCCAGGTCTAAGGCCAAGGATGAAGCGCCCAAATCGCAGCAACCCAAGTGGTTCGACGAATAAATCAGCTTCAAACTGGCATATTTTCTGGCATATTAGTCTACTGATTTTGTGCAAAAAGGCGGGTTGGGCTCCGCTTTTGTGGAAAGAATTATGCCCGAGAAAGGGGGTGAAAGAGATGCAAGTAGAAGTTCTAAAACTCCGTAATGCCCTGGGGCTGCTGGAGGGGCTGACTAAGCCGAAGGTAGAGAAGGTACAGACCACGGTTAAGGACAGACGCGGTCGCAGCAAAACTTCCACGAGGAAAGAGCGCACCTGGCCTGTTCTGCGCAACGTCATGCTGCAGGATGGGCGGGCTGTAGCCACTGACCTGGACATAGCCGTGATGGTGGACCTGCCTGAGGCTACATTAGGCCGGTACTTGCTGCCCTTTAAGCAGGTATCCAAGCTCCTGGCGTATGTCCCGGGGAACCAAGAGGTGACGATCGAGATGCAGGGCAATACCGTGTCTTTGACCTGGCCGGAAGGCAGCGCCACGTATGGTACAGAGAGTGTCGATGACTACCCCGTGATACCGGAAATTAAACCCGTGATGAGGCACTCCGTCTCTGCCGACATACTGGTCCCTGCTTTAGTGTCGATGCTGGATTACTGTGCCCAGGAAGAAGCTAAGCCCGTGCTCAGCAGCGTTATCCTCTTCCTGGGTAGCCCGCTTGAAGTTGGCGCGGGAGATGGCTTCAGGATGGCGTTCAAGACCCTAACGGTAGGGTGGCCGTCTTCAGATGGCATAAGCTCCATCCTGCTGCCGGCAAAGGTCGTTGACACCCTGGCCCATCTATGGCGGAAAGCCCCAAGACCGATGCCGGATGACCTCTCCAAGGTAGGGGGCATTGCCGAACTGGTCGTGAACAAAGGGAACATGGATATCGAGGTAAGCCCGATACTTATCCTGGTGAAGTTCGGCACCGTTTCCATGCTGGCTAAGACTACCCAGGGCACGCCGCCCAACTTCAAGGAGTTCATTAAATCGGCATCAGCGAGCACGGCCCAGAAGGTGCAGCTCTTCGGAGCGGACCTCGAGAGGGCGTTGCGGCGCATCGAGGTGCCGTCTAAGGACAAAGGCACATCCGTGCGCATGGTGTGGAATGAAGACAAGATGGTGCTGTCTTGCGAGACCAAGGAGGGCAACGTTGAAACCACTATCCCAGTGCATACCTTCAATGGCGGCAGCAGGATAGCGGTCAACATGGAGTACCTCCAGGAGTATGCCTACCATAAGGAAGGCCTGATAACGATGGCCTGCACGAGTCCCACAGCGCCGGTTGTCTTCACCCACAGCCGCTCGCCGGTGGTGGCGATCATGCCCATGCAGGTGATATGGCCTGATCAGGCTCTTAAGCTCAAGGAAATAGAGGACGCCAAAGCAAAAGCCGCAGCGGAGACACCCGCAGCGGAGATAACGGGAACAGAGACACAGGAAGAAGCAGACGAGCCTGGTGATGAGGATAAAGGTACTGAGGAAGAGACCACTGAAGAAGAGCATGAGGCCTTAACGCTCTAAGTTTTGACGGGGCTGGGGGACACCCCCAGCCCCTGCCTTTGGGAAAGGAGGTGAGAAAGATGTCTTTACACACCTATAGCATGACGTTCAAATACAATGGAATTGAAAAGATCGTGGGGATCAAGGCCACAAAAGAGATGGCCGAGGCTATCGGCTCCAAGCTAATGATGCCCCTAAGACTGCGTCGCTATCATAGGGAAATTACCGGCGTAGTGGGAGAAAAGGAGAGCTCCGCGGTCCTGATGAGCATGTTTGGACCTGATAAGCCTTTGACTGACGAGCCAGGCTACTTAGTGGCGATGCAGGCTTACATTCAAACGCTGCCGGCCGTTATCACAGAGGAGAACATGAAAGCGTACCTCATACAGGCCGCCGAGATCTGCCACAAGCACATGCCGGTGGTGGACGACCGCAAGACAAAAGAGGAGGTTTTAGTCCAGCAAGCTGCTGTCATAGCTGCAGAGCATGAGCGAGACCTGGAAGCGCAGGCATGGAGAGCGCGTTGGTGCAAGCCTGAAGAGGTGCCGATACCCGAAGGCATGATGGCGGTCTACATGGAAATCAACTTCAACGACTCCGACCTGATGACAGACTACTTCAATTACCATCATGGCATCGGTCCTAATATGCTGCTGGCCATAGTGCCGAAGCAGGCTGAAAAGCAGGCGTTAGCCCGCCGTGTGCTCGAGAGGTATCCCGAACTTGCGAAGCTGGAATGGGAGTGGCACACGGAGAATTACTCCATGGGGCATGGCAACTACCTCGAGTCCAGCGCCTTCGGTACAGAGAAGCAACACGCCTACGATGGCCGTGAGGAGGTCAACGTATGGTACGAGATCCAGTTCAACCCCCATGCGAGGGGGACCATGCTGGCGTACAAAGATTACCCGGGTATTGTAGCCGTTCCACAAAAGCCTGGCTCTTCTGTGGCACAAAACGGAGGGGCTTCTGTGGTTGGGGAGGTGACAATCCGTAGGAATGAGGAGCACAACGGCATCGAGGTCATCTTCCCGGCAAAGCCCGAGCCTTCAGTGCTCGAGGGGCTCAAGGCCTTGGGCTTTCGCTGGTCCAGACCTCAAGGCCTCTGGTACACTCGCTATAGCGAAGAGCTGCTGAACCAAGTTAAAAACCTCGTGGGAGACAACCATGGCTAGAGGTAAACAAAAATATCCCTTCCGCTCCGATGATTACCCTAAGTTCGATGGCTACGACGGCTCATCGGAGAAGATAACTGCCCTGGTAGACTACTTCACGGCGAAGTGGGGATGGCCGGAGAAGATACCTCGCTACGCCATCACCGCTCAGGCGCAGCGGCTGAAGAAGTCTACAGTTAAAGAGCCTTTCTGGACAGAAAAAGATGTCGAGGCCCTGCATGATTTCTATGGCAGGATTCCGGACAGGACTCTTTGCAAAAAACTGGACAGAACCCGGGTGAGCATAGTCCTCAAGGCCAAAAGAGAGCACATCAACCGGAAAATCAACATCCTCACGTCGAGATCCGTTGCCGAGATCTGCGGCATACCGGACTCACACACTGTGGTGAGGTGGGTCAAAAAGGGTCTGCTCAAGGCAAAGAAATCCCCTACCCATTGTGGCGTCAATTTCATGTGGAACATTGATGATAATTCGCTAGCCGAAATGCTCAAGAATCATCCCTGGCTCGCCTATCTTCCGGATATGCCGGACTCTTACTATAGGAGATTAGTTGAGCACCAGTGGCAACGAGATCCCTGGTTTACCCGGCAGCAAGTCGCTCAGATGCTGGGCATAAAGGCTGACTATCATCTGCTGAGATACATCAAGAGGGGATGGCTGAAGGGTGAACTCGTGCCCGGTGGGCGGCATAGTAGTACGAGGTGGATGTTCAGGGCGAGTTGGGTGATGGACTTTCTGGAGAAGGACCCGCGCCAAACCTATCATCGGAAGCTATTGTCTCTGACCAAGAAGGGTAAGCACCTTCTCCTCGAGCAGGCGCCAGTACAGCTCTATGGCGTGTGGTTACTGGTATGCCCCAGGTGTAGCAAGATTGTTTCAGTATCGGTGCCGCCGAGCCGGAAGTGCAAATATGCTCCTGGTGTTATGGAAGCCTACCTCGCCGTTTTGGATGGTAACCTCCAATGTGTCCACGGCAAGCATGTCGAATTAACAGATAGAGTAATTGTCCAAGAACAAAAGAATCTAATCATACGATGAGTTGTATGACACTAAAATGGACGAATGTGTAGATTAACGCCCTTCTAGTGCCGTCTTAAGAATGCTATACGGCGTGGACAGGGAGTCCAAGCAGAGTCGAACTCTACCTGAGACGCGAAATCAGGGTTTGGCTGTTTCCTTACCCTACTCCGGTGTCCCCATTGCTGATGCCATCGAACCTTAAATGCACGGCCTTAGTTGGCTCATGCTAGCAATCAAACCGAGGCGACAGCGATAACTCACCGCCTCCCGCTGAATCTCCCCCCTTTGCGTTTTTTCTCAATTCCCAGTAGAGCTTTATTGGACATGTATGTTATCGTCTCGTTGAGCATTTGCTCGTTGGTAACAGGGGTTTCTGTTCTCTGTGGCAGCGATGGCAAGTTCATTTCTGCTATGAACTCTGCGTAAAGCTCTTGGGCTTGCTTAAGGCGGCGGAACCTTGCTTCGATTTTCCCTTGTCTCAAGACATAGTAATACCCATCGTCTGGCACCTTATCGGTGGCAGACTCGATGGATACATTTGCTCGGACGTTCACTGTCCTGAAAAAGGGCACACGTCACCTCAAGATGTAAGCAAATTATACCATCTGCGGATATTCGCGCAACAGGGAAGCACGAAGCTTGTTGACATGGACACCCTTCTACCTTACCATGTTGCCAAGGACGACTCCGAAAGAGCCGGAAGCACCCCGGCCCTCTTTCTGTTAAGGAGGAGCCGATGGCGGGGGAAGAGCGAGTTAGATGACACAGGCAGAAAATTCGCGACAAAGATTCGGGGAAGGATTGGCACTCCTCACTGACGAGAACAAACAGGCCGACCTGAGTGAGAAGAAGAATGGGTCCGTCTTTAGTGATCCCGCCTTTGCAAAGAACAAGTTGTCTCCTGTTCACCGGTGGGTTCCCTGGATTGCCGGGTTCTCAAATAACTTTGTAAGAGATAGCTTGGACAAGTACCTCCAGCCTGGGGGTAAAGTTCTGGATCCCTTTGCTGGCGTTGGGACAACTCTCGTCGAGGCTGTTGCACGCGGACACAATGCTGTCGGTTTCGAGCTGAACCCCTACGCGGCACTGGCCTGCCGAATGAAAGCTAATGCCCATCACCTAGAAGTCGCAGTATTTGATTATAAAATCAAAGAATTTCAGCAATTCTACCTGGAACGTCTTCAATCTGGCCAAGCTCCCAAAAGCATCCAACCAATGGGCTTCAGGTCAAGAGCGGCTTTCTATAGCCCCAAGGTGCTGCACAAGGTACTGACAATTTGGGACTTCATTCACACTATCGGAGAAGCGGACATCCAGAACCTTTTCCGTTTGGCGTTCGCTTCCACTATGGTTCAATACTCGAATTACTCATATGAGCCGAGTTTAGGAAGGCGTGCAAGTGCGGGCCGCGATGATATATTGGACTACCCTGTAGGAGAGACAATCTCGATCAAGCTTAAGGAAATGGCCGAGGATATCAAGGATTTCAAGGCACTCCTGAGCGGGAAAGACTGCTACGCAGAGGTAATCTGCGACTCCTTCTTTAAATACCAACAGTATGTAGAGCCGGGATCGATTGACCTAGTCGTGACCTCGCCACCATATCTGAACAACTACCATTACAACCGCAACACCAGGCCGCAACTATACTGGCTGGGATATGCTCAGAACCCTAATGATATGGAGCCGCTAGAAGAAGGCAATTTTGGGAAGTATTGGCAGACGGTTCGGGAACAGGACAATATTGAACTGAGTTTCACTATTTCTGCTTCGGACTTACTGGACAAGCTCCGTATTCTGAGGGGGATTCACAGAGAAAAAGGCGTCTACGGCGGAAATGGTTGGGCAAACTACGCGACTTCGTACTTCAACGACTGCTTGAGGTTTGCTCGGGGACTTGACCAGGTTCTTACAGTCGGCGGTACTGGCTTGGTGGTGATAGGCAATAGTATCCTGCAGGGGGTGTTCATACCGACTGACCGGTATTTCGCGCAGATCGCAGAGCATGTTGGGCTGAAAGTGGTGGACATCCATGTACCAAGGGCAGCACGTGTGGGTAATAGCATCATAAAGTCGGAAGTGCGTGTTGAAAAGGCCGCTGATCGACAACAGTTGTACGAGGCTGTTGTTGAATTACGAAAGCTCTAGAGTTCTTGCGTCTCTTGCTGGCTTTTGACTTTAGCCACGATTTTCTCTAGCTTAGGCGGCTTTCCCTTCATGCGCTGCACCCACGACCTACCAGGATGCAGAACGTCCCACTCTGAAATTGCCTGATTGTACCTACCTGCGCCGGGGTCATGATTACCAAAGCCATCAATCGCCATATTCCAAAGTGGCCGGTACCTCCTGATCAACTCAGCCTCGACTGGAACAACGAGGTCTCCTTCGACATCAGTCAGGATCATGAAACGGCACAGAAAATGGGCGACATCTAGGTTCGAAGTCTGCTGGATGCTGTGGGCGTGCTCTGCTAGCCTACCGTGTAAGTCAGCGGTGTCGGACTTCCTTATTCGACCCGTTCTCCAGCCGGGTGGAACAGCTTTTCCCACATAGATCGGCTGTATCGGTCCCTTCTTGTTCAATTCGGCTAATGGTTGATAAAGTCCGAAGTTTCCAACGTAATACAAAGCATAGACGCCGCTGCCCATGAACTGCTCACGCTGAGGCAAGCGGTGTGGCGGGGTTGTGAGGAAGAAAGCTATCGCCTCGTCAACGACGCTACGGAATTTCTGTGACCGAAAGACGTGTTTTTCGTATTCCAACAAGCTAATATCCTCCCCCGCGCCTGATTCTAGCCAATGCATAAAATCAAGATTTGAATTTTAAGCCCTTTCTCCCAAAACTAGGCCGTCTAGGAATTTATGCCAGCATGTTGAGTCCTGGAATTTGTCCAGATGCTTGTCACTTATGACCTTGCGAATTGCATGCCGAACATACTCTGCTGCATCATCGACGGCTGCTGACACCGAAACCTTTTCATCATCTCTCTCCCACAATTTTCGTAATTCCTTGGGCTGGCCAGACCCTTCATGTACAATGGAGTTTCTGACATTATATAAGGCTCTTAGCCGGTCAAAGACCTTCCTCCGCTCTTCCTCGATGTCCGGTTCTAGGAAATACGAACCTCGAATGGACAACCTATAGCTTCCACTTGCAAACAAAACCTCTAGAGCGATCACCAAATCCAAAAGCCCGTCCCATTCGTTTGTCCTGCGAAAGTAGTCACTGAATCTGCTCAGGGCCAATTCAAAACGGGCGGGGTAAGGGCTGGATTCCTTTATCACACCATAGAGATTCTTCAATCCCTCTACCTCCTGTTCAACAAGCTGGTAGTCAGTCCTAAAGTAGCTGGAATGTGTTGGTGGTAATGGGGCCATATCAGTAGACAATAAAGCGCCTACGTTGTGCTTGACACCAGCGAACTCTGGATAAATAAGATGATAAAGGGGGCCAACAAACACCTTTCCCTTATGCAACAGGCGTAGCGATTGAAGCACCACATTCAATTTTTTACTGGCCTCGGTGGTGTAGCTATTCCTAGGCTGTCTTTCCACTGACTTCGGTTGTTCGATGATAATGTCCACTACCCAATCCTTTACACCTTGAGAGTACCAGATAATCAGCTGTTGATTTCTCAAGATATTGGACAGCAAGCTATCTGGCTCCCGGATACAAACACCTGTTTCAAATTGAACTGACGCGGACAGGTCGCAGGAGAATGATTCCAGTGGGCTAACGAAGTGTGTTGCATAGGAGTCTTGATATAGGAATTCTTCAAACTTGGTGTATACGCGGTCAAATGTCTCGGCGTTCCAGGCCAGCACGTTCTGGGTCTCCTCCTGATACCCTTCTAAGAAATGTGCCAACCACGATTCTGCTTCATCATCAACTTCTTTGTCGGGCGCCCACCATTTTAGATTCCCCAGTACTGTATCTTCATCAAGCAAAGACTTGACCAAGTTCTTGTAATTGGTAGCTTGATAATTCCAAGCTGATGAATCCTTACATATCCCCTCCATGTATGCCCTTAATTTGTTGTAAAGCATGGTGTTTCTGAATTGCATACCTGCTTCTGCCTTGGTCTCGCTTTGATTAGCATACAATATGTGGGCTGCCAGAGCAAATCACCTTAACCTCGATGCCCTGTAATGGAGACCGTATAGTCCGTCACATTAAGGTTGAACAAGCCAGATTGTGTGATCATCCTGACTGGGGCTATTCTTGACATTCGGGTGCTGGATGGTTTATTCTCGCTGCAAACCTGTAAGAATCAAGGTGGAGGTGAACTAATGCAAGCATACTGCATGAAGTGCCGCGCGAAAAGGGAGATTAAGGATCCCAAAAGCATAACCATGAAGAATGGTAAGCCAGCAACTCAGGGTGTATGCCCGACCTGCGGGACCAAAATGTTCAAAATAGGCAAGAGTTAAGACGCTATCATTGCTATCGGGATCATCAAGAAGAGGCTGAGTACGAATACTCAGCCTCTTCTTAACAGATTGCACAAAATGAGTTAATGGTGTGTAAGGCTGCGCGACGATATCCTTCAGAAGACTGACACTGGGTACAAGTACAAACTAGTCAACTCGTTCGAGGGGACTACAGCAGAAGCTCAAAGTGAGCAGATAATATCTCGGTACCTACGTCGTTTCCAACCAGTGAAGGAAGAGAGACACAGAAGAACCAATATCGCGCTGGGCTTCGATTTCCACACAGATTCGCTAATGGACTACCCAAGCATAATTCAGCATAAGATTGGTGGTGAGTGGACGAAATACAACATGTTGATCGCAGCACATGTGCCAACATGTCCATACAGGTGCTGGCATTGCTACAACGATAAGAAGCTTCATTCACCAAAAAATGCTGATTGGATCAAGCCAAGCAGCTTATCGACGAATTTGTGAAGCAACGTGAGCATGATAGCCGTCGGCAAGCCGAGTTTCCCTCAAATGTTCTGAGGATCACGGGCGGTGAGCCCTTTCTGGTGCCTGAGTTGATTTTGGAATGCTTGCAGGAGTTGAAAGCGCGGGGGCTACATGAGCAGGTGTTTATCTGGACCGAGACTGATCTGTACCCGTTCATCCCAGAAGGGGGACAGAGCTTCGTAGGGGAATTGACAATTAGGCATGGTAATGAGGAATGCAAGGTCTTGGAGGAGCTAGCGAGACAAGAGCACAAGAATCTAGCAGTACATCCTTGCTTGCATGGGCTGGATATTGACAACATTCGCCAAATAACTGGGCGGGATGATATCAATCTCGAGCAGCTGCTTCTTGCCTTGGAAGGCCTTTTAAAGTCTGGCATAGACATTTACCCGACCTTTGGCTCAAACATCTCGCCCCCGGAGGATATTCCTAATATCTTCAGACTTCTATACGACATGGATCGAAACCTCCCCTTGCGGTTTGCTCTTGTCGAATATGACATGGACTACAATGAAGTTCAGAGAAGGCTGGGGGAAGACCAGCCTACTAGACCGTGCCGACTTTATTCCAAGTATACAAATCTGAGGATATGGAACGACTTGCTGATGAGGCATTACAACATCGGTTATGGAGTGGTGCCGAGACACATTGTCCAGCTGGGCGAAGGTGCAAAGAAGTTAGTTCCAGCTCGTAATGGCTTTCTTACGAAGGAGTCAGATCAGCCAGGGAATGAGCTTCTATATATCTTTAAGTCTTCATATAGGGAGGACTATCATAGAGAGCTTCTCGATATGTTGGCGTTGCCCTCAGGGCACATATACCAGTTGGAATATGACAAACAGTGGGTACAGGATGATCTCTGGCACCACGTGAGAATTCGCCCAGAGGACTATTGTGGCAAGCAGGGATTGTTGTTGTATGTCGATCTTGACTCTACAGATAAGAGGGTTATTCCGTTAAGGCGGCTGGAGATAAAACAAGTTGAGGTACAGGGCGAAATACTGCTCATATTGTTTGAGCTGAAATCATTCGTGCACGCTCCTTCTGCCAAGCCCGATCACCTGAAAGATCTCCGAAAAAAGCTTGAAACGGTCTTCGGGGAATACACGTTGCCTGGCACTCCCCTCAACAAACTTGTTCTTCTTGCAGAACAGATTCAGGAATTGAGAGGCCTTAAAGAGGGTAGCGATCTTCCGGCTTGGAGAGAGGTGTTGGATGTGCTTCACAAGAACCGGTGCACGAAATTTGAAAACAGCCTGTTCTACAGGGTCGAAATAAAGGACGCTACTCGTGTCGAAACACACTCCCCTAGACCAGGAACGGCCTACGAGGTCAGCGGCCGGAAGTTTTCAATTCTGGTCGAGTATTACCTGCCCAACTATGACATATTACCCAAGAATGTGAAAGACAGGACAATAGTCTATGAGAGCTCGGTTGACATCGTGGAGGCCGTCGAGCCGCAGCAGTTTGTCCTCTCAAAATACGGCTCGCAGGCATTAATTTTCGCCACAAAGGTAGTGCCTAAAATGAGAACTTGCTCCATTCATTTCCAAAGGATGCGCGACCCGTTTCAGGCACCTATGCTAAACCTGCTAATACACGTGAAGGGATCCGGCCACGATATAGCAGCAGGTCGTGCTATGAGCAATGCATCGTATTCACTTGGCGGTGGTCTCATTGGCGCGGTAATTCCGCTACTGACTGGTCGCATGATCTCTTCTGCGGTTGCTATTATTCTCTTTGTGTCTGCTGCCGTGGTGATCTTTGGAGGATCTTATCTAGGTAATAGATTGGCAGAGCGCTAAGCTATTGTTAGCAGCTGAAAGGCAGAGGCCTCCGGTCCCCCATTTGTTGTGCTGTGGCAAGACGGTAAGAGAGTCAATGTGTCAAAAACCCGAGAGGTGCGCTGAAAACTGGCACTCTGATTGCCTATGAAATGCTTTCTTCAGGGCAGCTTGCCCAAGCTTGTGGGACCGAGAGGACTCTAATTGGCCTGATTCACACTAAGCCATTTTGTGTGAATCCAGCCACCATCGTACTGGCCTTCTTCTTCCGCACACCCCGCTCCAAAACCGCTTGGTTTTGAGAATCCGCAGAGCACACGTGGGTTATTGTCTATTGCACGAATCGTCAGAAAGTGCAATCATGCTGAGGTAGAATAGGACAGCCTCCACATTAACCCTGTATCTAGACCGTTAGCAATGTCTATTAACCCTTACGCCTCTGGATGACTCTTGGAGATACCATCATGCACCTCAAATACCTTCCTCACCTTTGCAGGTATCCACTCTTGCAGATAGCTAACCTTCTCAGACATCGGCAAGTCCCATTTCGGGTTTATATCAAACTCCACGATGATTCTTGTCCCCTTAGCCTTCACGCCGGTCACAGAGCCTCGGAAATCAAGCACCCTGGTTATTTCTACCTTGGCTCGGTCAAGGTTTTCCTCAGCAGTTCCGCTAACAGGCTCTAAGATGACTCTCATTATCTTTAAACCTCTTGAGATATTCTATTGCGAAAGGTATACTAATGCAAGAATCTCCTGAAAATAGAGTAAATCTATCCGTTAGAAGATAGAAATGCGCCAGCCTTACGAACAAAACATCGACCAAAACTACAAACCAGAACTATCCTATGAGGAATGTCTCCGTATAGTTAAGGGGATGGAAGCTGTAAGAAAGTGCCATTTGACCAACAGCCCCATTGTTGAGAAGGCGGCCAGGCTGATGCAGCGCAATCAAATTCATTATCTGCCGTCATTGAATCTACTTATTGAGGATATGGCGGCGAAGGTGCTGGGAAATGTCGCACAATCATCCGCAATAGTAGAGCATCCGAAGCTAGTTCCTTAGCTTGTGTTGTCCAAAGCGTGTTACCTTCTGCTAACACCTCTGGGTGAATAACAATACTGTGAGAGGAAAGAACCATTTGCCATTCAAGATATTTAATGTATAATTTGAGCTTAAATGCTTACACGTAGAGGAGGAGTTAAGTGACGCCTGATGTTTACGACTTCGAGTTATCCGACCGAGTTCTCACAACCTACACAACGCTTCGACAAGCGTGGCTTGCGGTCAACAGAGTAGCTGAGGCTAGACTCGCCAAGTTAGGTTTGACACCTGAGACAATAGCTGTCCTCTGGGCTTGTAGAGACTATCCTGGGGTCTTGATTCCTGCAGAGATAGCCCGCATGACCCATAGAGAGAATCAGACCATTGCTGGATTGCTTAACAGAATGGAAAAGACGGGCCTTGTTCAACGAATACCGAAGCGGAAGGGGCATCCCTTCACGGAAGTCAAGATAACAGCCAAGGGCGAAAAACTCTTAGCAGACGGACTTCCTGTATTTAGGTCTATAGTGTCCGATTTGATATCTGATATACCAGTGGAGCAGCAGAAACAATTTCAGAAGTGGCACAGGGCACTGAGAGACAAAGCGCTTGATAAGTTACACCTAGAGGCAGGTCCAGCGGTAGTTGGAGTCCCAGGAAAGCCTGTTCCTGTCAAGTGGTAAGACGGTCTGCACTGACCACTTTATTGCCGTCGAGGTATATCTGACCACACACCTTCCAGGACAGTATGAAGCACTACAAGCGGATGTGGGTGTATCTGTTTAACTGTCCGTACAGTTACGATAACTTTCGCGGTTTCATGCGCACCAATGGACAAAAAGCCATTAAGTGCAATCCGTCCAACAACATACTATATTTTTTAGTCAATGACTCCAGTATGATATCGCCTCTGTTTTATCTTCACATCGGTGGGCAGACCCCAGCCCCTTTTTACCTGGCTCCCAACTTAGCTGTTAGATACGGGTTCATCCGCCTGGGCGGAGTCCCATCATACCTCATACGGGTTTGGCCAGGAAGGCAGGGGCACCATGTTGTGCACACGGGTTTGCTCTAATGAGCTCCCAAAACTGACAGCGGCGTCTCCCTGCCCACCCTGATGCAATTACAATAACCTCCAATATTCTAGACTGCTACCAGCGTTGGTTCTGGTTTTGAAATCTGGTAATAAGTTTGATTCTTCACCATGGCAAATGCCAGACGAAACAACCTGTTGAGTGCTGCTCCCACGATCTCCCTTCCATTAAGGGGATTGGCATGCGCCGGCCGCTCACGCATCTGCTTGGCCCAGGCACGAAAATCCGAATTCAGTCGTAGCATAGGAATAACTGATGTCCAGGCACAGTATCTCAATACCGGACGCCCTTGCTTGCTCATTGGAGTATGGCTACCTCGTTTCCCTGCTGATTCTGATTCGGTAGGATTACTGCCAGCCATCTTTATCATTTGTTTCGCGGTCCGGTATAATTTGAAGCAACCAAGTTCTGCCAGTAATCCGGCCACAGCAATATAATTGAGTCCCCTTATGGACAGCAGGTATTTCCCTTCCTCTGTCTCATCCACCAGACTGATCAGCGTCCTCTCTATGATACAAATGTGCTCTCTAATGAGCTTGAGTTTCTCTACCAGGAATGAAATCTCCGAGGATATCGACCAGGCGCCTGCCGCAATTCCGATTGACACTCTCGCCATATGACTAAGCTCTCTCAGTTTCTTTCGCATAAGGCGGCCCTGATGCTGGGCTTTAATTGTAGCCACAAATTCCTCCTCCGTCATCCCGGCAATCACACTGGGGATAGCGCATGTGGAGAGTACACTCAGAGCCGTCAAACCACAGGGATCTTTAAAGACCAGAGTGAACTCAGGGAAAAGCGCATCCAGAAGCCCTTTTATTAGGTTGATTATTCTGGTCCTTTCCTTGACCAACCGGCGATAGGCATTATGGGCGGTGCGCAGTTCAGCGTAAACTCCCTGCGGGATTGTGCTCTCAGTAAACTCCCCGGTACATAAGAGCTGCGCTGCTACCTCACTATCGCGATAGTCATTCTTTCTCCGATTGAGATCCTTCCCTTCCCGCCTCCGCTTCAAGGTAAACTGGTTGATGAAACGAAAGGGAATGCCTTGCTCATCCAGAAAATAGGCGATATTTCGCCAATAGTGGCCTCCTGTCTCGATAGCGAACATGATGCCTCGGCAACTGTATTTCACCATTTCCGTGTTGGCTCGGCGTAACATGGTTTCCAGCCCTTCTCTGGTATTATCGAACTTGAATTTGTCTCGGGTGGTGAAATCTTGAGTAATAGCCACTGCTGCATGCCTCTTTTTGTGAGGGTCAACTCCTATGATCAGGTATCCCTGGGGCACTTGCTTTAGTTTCCAGGCTGCGGTACTCTTCATTTGTGATGGCTCCTTCTTCTTTAGATTTGGTGTTTATAAGCTGCACCGTTCTATTGTAGCTGGAGTCATCACCATTTGTTATTCAATATACTAATTCTGACAATTGTGTAGCCCCAGTATGTTCACAATCCTCAGTTTTACGGCTTGTTTTTTTGCAGTTTCTCTTATGCTATACTTCGGCTGGATTTTTACGCTACATAGGAGAAGCACCACTATGAATACTGAGGTCTATTAAAGCTATGGGAACAAAAGAAAGAAGACCTAGCAAGATAATACCCCTGAACTGCGTTGACAAATGCGAGTTAGCCCTTGACAGCATAGGTGAACGCGCGCTCATCCACGCGTTTATAGATCTGGAGGGTGAAATCGATCATGTTAAATTAAATCAGTCAATTATGTGTGCCCAAGAAACGTATCCCGTAATGAGAACACTCCTACGAAGTAAATACTTCAGACATTTCCGCGAAGCACAGGACAATCTAGGAAAGGGTGTATTGAGTGTCCAGGATCTGTCCCAACTTCAAGATATAGGCTACGAAGAATGTCTCTGGCAGTGGATGAATCAGCCGATGGATTTAAGGAAAGCATTCCCTGTTAGGGCTCTTCTATTGAAGAAGAATGCGATTGAATCCTGTCTAGCCTTCGCTTTTCACCACTCCTCAACAGATGGAATCCGAGCCATTGTTTTCATGAGGAGAGTTTTCGACAACTACAATAACGCTCTTTCTTCCGAGAATTCCAAATCGACGCAGGGCATACGGATGGCCCTTAAAGGCGATGAGTTGCTGAAATTCGCTAATGGGGAGAGAGCCAGGGTAGAACACTTTTATATGAAGATGTTTTTTAGCCTGTTCCATCGGTTCGTTTTGGCCACCTATCCTCCCCCGACAAGGGTTTTTCATGATAAATCCGGACGCTCTAAAGAAGTGCACCTGTGTTCTGAGATTATAAACTCGGAAGGGATGAGGTCTATGGAGTCTAAAGCAAGTTCAGTCGGTGTTGAGATACATGATATCCTTTTGGCAGCATGTTACAGAGTTATAGAGAAATGGAATAGCATGCACGGAAAGACCAGTAATAAGATACGCATAATGGCTCCAGTGAACATCAGCCCTAAAGGATTTCGAAACATTGTGGCAAATCAGGCCTCCTGGCTTTCTCCGGTAACATACCCCAAGGACAGGGTTGATCCCGTGAAGCTGTTAAGGAAGGTAAGGGCAGACAATATATATGCGACCAAAAATAGGATAGCTTTTTCGCTGGTTTACTTCTTCTACTTCTGCTCTTGTTTCCCTCTAGCATTCATGAGGATGATATGCAGGTTCTTGATGATTACTAGAACTTATGTCGATAGTATTCTTATTACCAACTTGGGGGTGCTCTGGCCTAAAATAGGCGCCGATGAACCTGCAGTGACCAGCATGGGGAGCGCCAAAATTATCAACGTGATTGGCTCCGCGCCTGTGGTAACTCCTATGGGACTAAGCATCTGCGTGGGTATCTACAATAGGAATCTAAGTATCTCTCTGACTTATAGGCCTGCTTTATTTTCAAGGGAGAAAGCGAAGAGTTTTTTGAAGCTATATGTCGAAGAGATACAAAACTACCAAGTTGGGCCAGAGGCATTGTGACAATATCAGTCGTGAAATCCGATGGTTCGCTCTGCCGTGCACGCAGGCAATGATCAAGAGGCAAGCGGATCTCTGGGACCGACGATTTGATGCCGAGTTAGCGATGTATGTGAACAAAGTAGCGTTTTGTTGAGCACCCACGCCTAACGCAGCGCCGACAAAGCTTCACTCAATTTCCTGGGGTCCCAACATACAAGCAGCGCCCACCTCCCAAACTGGCAAATCCGAATCAGGGTGTCGCTGTAGATTCGATGTATCGAATGCCTAACTTGTGACCAAGAGGTCATTGTCCTGAACTCCATTCGCGTGCGCCAAGTCCAAAGGCGAAAACTAACTTGACAACCCGACAAACTAGTAGTATAAGTTAGTCCGCCGCGAAGTTTCCATAATATGCCATCATCTGCTCGTGTCGGTTTACTCTGCTTATCCTAAGGTGCAGACTTCTGCAACAGGCGCTGGTGCGGCCAAGGCCGCAAACAGCATCCAGCCTGTCCTTGCAACCGGGTAATATTTGGCATGGAGCCCACAGCGATGGCCAAAGCACGACAGACTCCTCGTGGAAGGGACTGGCATTACCCCGAAAGCGTCATGCTGAATGTTGGAGAAGCATGCCGAATTCTCTACGTACACGAGAACACGCTGAGACGGTGGAGCGACCAGGGGGTAATAAAAGCATATCGTATTGGCCCACGGGGCGACCGAAGGTTCAGACGCGATGATGTGGCTGCCTTGCTAGTTGAAGTAACCGGACATAGCCTGAAGCGCACGCAGATAAATTGAGAACGTCTGGCCGACGATGTCCAGTTTGACTGGTAAGCCCTTAGCACAACTGGGAGAATTAGGCTCCGAGTACTACTTCGGTGCGCTGGGTTTTCGCAGAGGAAATATGCTCAACTTTTTGAAAGAATGTCGAACCGAGTGGTAAATGACGCAGGGGCTGACCTCCAGGATAGCATGAAGAGCTACAGGGCTCCGTTGGGGTAGCGGGGTTGAAGGAGTGCATCAAAAAGGGCAGCAAAGAGAACATGATAGTGAGATTCTTCTGAAGAACCGAAAGAATCCTAACAAGATGGTATCCTTCTTCATGCTGTTGGAATTATCCAGTTTCTTTCTGGCTGTGACTGAATCTCTGCATTCGCCGTGCAGTTGCCCATTCCAAGCCTAATTGCTTACTTAGAATTGTTCCATTTTGGGTGGCGGGTTTAGGTATGCCGTCCCAGCCATAAGATGTCACGCACCTTTCTATGACCTGAAACCATTCGATGGATTGTTTATATTGCCCAGCGTCAGCTAACAAAAAGGACAACAGTGTTATCACCTGACATAATTAGGTAGAACGACTGATGCAAAATGCTTCATAGCATATAGCATGAGATGGCAGATGCGCGGGGAAGAAGTACCTTATGCAGACAACAAGGTTGATTGTGGTAGATGACGAGCCGCTTTTTAGAGAGCTTTTGTGCCGAACCCTCTCTGCAGAGCAAGGTTTGCAGGTGGTAGGGGTAGCGGGAGATGGGGAGACAGCAATCCGTCTGGCCAAGCAAGAGAAACCTGATGTAGTGATTATGGATATTGAGCTCCCGGGAAAGCTGGACGGAATCGAGGCAGCCTTGCAGATTAAGAGGGAAAGGCCCCAGACTGGTATCGTAATTCTGTCTGTTCATAATGAGCGGCGCTATGTGACAAGCCTACCACTAGAGACCATGCAGGGATGGGCGTATCTTCTTAAACAGACAGCACCTGACCTAGCAACGGTTGTCCGTGCCATTCAGGGTAGTAAGGCTGGCATGGTTGTGTTGGACCCTGCTGTGGTATCGAACCTGCGCCCCAAGCAAGGCTCGGCACTGGCGAGATTGAACCCCAGACATCAGGAGGTTCTGGAACTCCTGGCTCAAGGCTATAGCAACGCTGCAATAGCCCAGTTGTTGAACCTGTCCCGCAAGTCGGTTGAGACCTACATAAACGCCATATATCAGGAGCTTCATCTTTCCCACGAACAGGGTATCCACGCCCGGGTCAAAGCCACCCTTCTCTATCTGGAAAGCTCTAGGAGCCGTCAAGGGTAGACGAGAAAAATCCTCAAGCTGGCACTTGACTTGTACAAGAAGGCTGATGGTCAATACCTTTTGACGGAGTGTGACTCCAACACTTCGCTAGATCGTTCAGCTTGGGGATACGCCCAGAGACACGATTGTCAGCAAGTTCGGGCAGTTCGTAATTCTTGACTTTTGCGGTGCGAGCAGTGCCGTGATCTAGGCCCCAGACTACTTGCCACGTGTTTCTCTTATTAGGCTCTTGTAGTGTTCTATGCCTGCTGGCGTCGGTTTGTAGCGGAAAATGGAGGACCGATCTCCTGACTGCCGCTCTATTAGCCCCGCTGACAAGAGCGCCCGCAGTGCAATCTCACCCAAATATCCCGAAAGATGAAAATGATGATCGCTGACTGGCTCATTGCTTGCTTCATACTCTTTACAAATAGCCCGCAGGAGCTTGACCGGCTCCTCCTGAAGGCCGGCTAACGCATGTTGCATCACCTCCGTCTGCTTGATAGTCTGAACGAGGTCTTCGTACGCGCCCATACTCTCACACCTGGAGTTGGTCCTTCACTTAACCATCTACCTCATCGAAGTTCATGATAGAGCGTAACCACCGTTATTCAAGCTGCGCTCGTCAATCTAAAACTCATGCCTTTGGGAACAACTACTACCCCGGACTCTGATATTGTGCAGCCTCTACGCTTATCTGCCTCATGGTCATAGCCGATAGTGGCGCCAGCCTGGATTCTGGATTCCTTGTCGACGATCGCTCGCCTTACCCTCGCCCCAGGCTCTACGTTAACATCATCAAATATGATTGACCTCTCCACCAGAGCGTCCCTCTCAACAACCACGCCTGGAGACACAATAGAACCCCAGACCGTACCGCCGCTGATGATACAGCCATCAGACAGCAGAGAATCCGACGTACTTCCTCCCAGAACACACTTGGTTGGAGGGCGCGGCTTCTGATATGACCTGAATGGCCATTTCTCTCCGTAGAGATTGAACAGCGGGTCCACACCTACAAGGTTCATGCTGGCTTCGTAATAAGAATCGATATCGCCCACATCCCTCCAGTAGGAGGAATCTCGAGTTCTATTGACCAGGACTTTGTTTCTTTTACCTTCCTTCACTTCGATCACGAAATCCTCTATCCTGTTCTCATTCTCGTAGTCGTAAACAAAGACTTTATAACCCTTAGCTGTCATTCTGGGAATGACCTCTTTGCCGAAGTCGTCTTCCGTTCCTTGCAGGGCCTCTCTTAAAGCGCTCATCTTAAAGATGTAGACACCCATTGATGCAAGAACATGGTCCGGCGAATCCGGAACCGTCTTTGGCTTGGCGGGTTTCTCCTCGAACTTGACTAGCCTGAGATTTCGGTCTACCGCCAAGACCCCAAGTTTTGACGCAGCTTGCTCCTTTTTTACCCTGATCCCGGATATGGTCAGACCGGCGTCCTTCCTCTTGTGGTAGGCCAGCATCTGGCGGTAGTCCATCTTGTACACGTGATCACCGGAGAGAATCAAAATATCTTCAACTTCTCCTCTTCCAATCAAATCCATGTTCTGCCGTACGGCATCGGCTGTGCCACGGTACCAATCCGCTCCGTGCTTCTGTTGAGCTGGCACGGTGTATATATATTCCCCAAGCCCCGAGCTTGAAATACCCCAGCCCTCCTGGACATGGACATTCAATGACCCCGACCTATACTGTGTGAGCACGAAAATCTTGCGCACCCCTGAGTTGATGCAATTACTCAACGCGAAATCGATTAGCCGGTATTTGCCCGCGAATGGAAGGGCTGGCTTAGCTCGCTCCCTTGTCAAAGGTTGCAACCTCTCACCCGTGTCCCCAGCCATTACTATTGTTTGCAGCTTTTCCATTTCCACCACCTTGGGTGCGACAGCACCAGCTAAATCAACTTTACCCCAGGTAATCTTTTAGTTTCTTTGACTTGCTACAGTGACTCAGCTTGCAAAGACCCTCAGCTTCGATCTGACGGATGCGATCTCTGGTGATACCAATAACCCGAAGGGCAGGGTTCCACGGGCTCTGCCCGTGGATATCTACTTTCTTGAAGTTTCCACGCTGGGAAACAGCGGATTAATGCAGAGACTACAGTGCTTTACCTTTTCACTATATAGCGGTTGCTTTACTGGCCCGCTTTACCTCCAGTTATCGTTCCAAGATGCAGCGGAGGCAACTCCGGATTTGCCACGGCCCCGCTATGGGGATGCAGGCACTTAAGCCTTCTCAATAGCGATTTTTATCGTGTCCCCCTTCTTCAGATCTTCACTGGGCTTGAACCGCAACAGTTCAAGTATATCTAAGCGGCGGAGCCTCAGATGCACACTCAGATCATGTGTTTTGCTGGAGCAAGCCTGTCAAGCAGTGTTCTTAATGGCTAGCACCAAGCAGACATGTGATTGCGCTTTGAACATCTGCACGGGCCCTCATTAAACAGGCGACTCGAGATGAGGCGAACGTGTCATGGCTTACAGAGGCTACCTCTCTCCTTATCTCAACGCGGATTATCCTGTCCACCTCCTCGAGCTTCGCCACCAGTTCATCGCGATGACCTGGGCAGTCTGATGCCACGTTCAACTTTTTCCTTGGCACTTTTGTCTGACACTCCTTGCTCTCCAGCTATTGCTCCACCTAGATTTAAGCTATGACGCAAACTATAATTGGTTAGACTAAGCTTGGTTCGGGTTGCACAAACTAAGCAGAGTTTTCACCGTGAGAATTCTGGGTGCTCCTGATAATCAGTTTCCCCACATTTCTTTTCTAATCCGACTTTCCAACCACTATTTTACCTGTACCTTTACAATAGAGACACTTCTCTTTCAATAAGGGATGGTCATCACAGTAAGGGCAGGTGATTCTCAATCTGCTCGTATCTTCCATACCTAAATCTTTAACTTTCCAGGATAGCTCATTACCTGACCGAATTTTGCCTCCTCCAACGTTAGTGACCAATTTACAGCCGATTTTGCGACAAGTCTCTGCTTCGGGAATATTTTCCGGTCCAGTCCTGTCACCGCCTTTCGCAAATATGTCGGGCTTCACCAGTTCCAGCGTCTTACATACAGTCTGGTCTTCGTCCACAGAAGCAATAACTTCATCAACTCCCTTGACGTTTTCCAGAATTTCCTTTCTCTCCTCAAATGGCCTGAACACAAACCCCTTTTTTCTAAGCAGGAAATCGTCGCCATTCAAGATTACCACCAGCATATCACCTAGTTTAGCCGCTTCGCGAATGTACCGAACATGACCAACGTGGATAGGGTCAAAGGCTCCACTTATTGCAACTGTGACAAGTCTCTGTTTCATTCCAATTGGTCCTCTGTTTTCAGATAATCACTCAAGAATGTTCGGTTCCCAAGCGATGCAACGTGGTCGGTCAGCTCTTGCTGCCTCGAACACCATGCCGCACCTTGCCAGACCCGAGATGCAAACCTCTTCGTACGATCGCGGTGTCCCACGAACCGCAAAACTGCTTTCTCGCTGCGCACTTCCTGCAAATACCGAAACTCCTCTCATTTAGTAACCAGTGATGAACACACTCATTGCCACCGTCATTGAACTGTACCCGCTCATTCTCCATCTCAAACCTCCCTCAGGCAGAATAGGGAAAATCCTGCCCACAACCTCGACGTATTATCTGCCTTTACCGCGACCTTCGCCGAAGGCACCATGCCTCGATGGGCTCTTCAAAATTGTCAGCCACAATGTTGTGGCTATGCGAGGTCCTGATCCAATCAGCTTAGGAGCACTTCTGGGGGAAGTGCCTATGAGTGGTAAAAGCGAAGGACATGGTGCGATGCAAACAACACGATGCATCACAAAAGAGGAATCGGGCACCATTCCCAACTGCCCGTTATCCGCAGCCCAACCCACCAAACCGATTTGATGGAGCGGAAGCTAACTACTTCCCTTGTCTCTACCGCTTCGTTTTTGAGTAGCAGTCAGAGCAGTACACCGGGCGCCCGTTTCGGGGCTCGAAGGGGACCTGGGTGTTCTTGCCGCAAGAGGCGCATACTGCAGGGTACATTTCCCTCTGCTGTCGGTAGCCTCCACCTCCACTGCCATAGCCGCCACCGCGCTCTTGTTTTTTGGCTGCCCGGCAGTTGGGACAACGCCGGGGCTCATTGGTGAAGCTCTTGGAAGCGAAGAACTCCTGCTCGGAAGCGCTAAACGTGAAGCTCGTGCCGCAATCCGAGCAAGTGAGGGTTTTGTCTGTATATGCCATGGATGACCTCCTTTTTTATGTCCTGATTGGAGTTTGATCATCCATGGCCTGGGAGATACCTTTGTAAAGAACAGGTCGGGGAATAGCAAACTTTAAACAGGCTACTTTGTAAATTATAACAGCGAATTACTATCTGTCAATCTCACGAGCGTTTCAGAATGAAGTGTTTCCGGAGCGCTGAGTGCGAAGTGACACTATTGAACTGCATAGAATAGCGTATTGCTTAGTTTGAGAATTGCGCGCTTCAATTTCCAAAGCTGCGTGAAGCTGAATATTTGTACACCGATTTCTGCAACCAAGCAGTAGTATGTAACAACCGTAAACCCACCAGATGCGAGGAATGCAAAATTTCGCTTTTCCCTGCGATTCATGGTACGCTATAACAATTGAGTTATTTTGAGTTATTTGACCATGATGATAATAATCTAAATTTGGCAAAAGGGAGCACAGTTTACATTGAAAGTACTATTGGTTTATCCACAGTATCCGGATACCTTCTGGAGTCTCAAGCATGCGCTAAAAGTCACTTCTAAAAAGGCGGCCTTTCCGCCTCTGGGCTTGTTAACCGTAAGCTCGATGCTTCCCAAGGAGTGGGAGAAAAAGCTGGTGGATATGAATGCAACCACTCTAACTGACAAGGACATTAAGTGGGCTGACTACGTGTTTATCAGCGCTATGGTGGTGCAAAGGGAATCGGTGATGGAAGTTATCAGACGCGGTAAGAAACTTAACGCCAGGATGGTTGCTGGGGGCCCCCTCTTTACTAGCGAATACGATAAATTCGAGGAAGTAGACCACCTGGTGCTAAATGAGGCCGAAAGCACCCTTGCGCTCTTCCTGGAAGACCTGATCAAGGGCTGTGCCAAACATATCTACACATCCAGGGAAAGGCCCGATATCAGCAAGACCCCTGTTCCTCAGTGGTCATTGGTAAACATGAAGAAGTACGCCAAAATGAGCATCCAGTATTCGCGGGGATGCCCTTTCAATTGTGAATTCTGCGATATCATCGTGCTGAATGGAAACAGACCGCGGACCAAGACTGAAGACCAAATCTTGTCGGAGCTTGAGGCGATATACAACCGGGGCTGGCGGGAAACCGTGTTCCTGGTGGATGACAACTTCATCGGCAACAAGAGGAAACTTAAGGAAGAGATACTGCCAGCGATGATTAAGTGGCAGAAGGACAGAAAGTCCCCCTTCGGGTTCATGACAGAGGCATCGATAAATCTCGCCGATGACGAAGAGCTAATGAAATTGATGGTTGCGGCTGGGTTCGATACGGTATTTATCGGCATTGAAACGCCAAATGAAGAGAGCCTGGTTGAATGTAACAAGAATCAGAATATAAACCGTGACCTCATTGCATCGATCAAGAAGATTCAAAATCACGGCATGCAGGTGCAGGGGGGCTTCATCCTGGGGTTTGACAGCGATCCAGACTCCATATTTAAAAGCCAACTCAACTTCATTCAGAAAAGCGGAATCGTTACTGCTATGGTGGGTTTGCTGAACGCACCGCGCGGCACCAGGCTATACGAGCGCCTGAAGAGCGAAAACCGCCTGGTGGGCGACAGCTATTCTGGCGACAATACCGATGGCTCTCTGAACTTCGTCCCCAAAATGGGCAGGGAGAAGCTTATCAACGGCTACAGGCATGTCCTGACTACTATCTATTCATCCAAACCCTATTACGACAGAGTCAAGATATTTCTGAAGGAGTATAAGCCCAGGAGAACAAAGAGGGTATCACAGCTAAATCTCTGGCATATTCGGGCACTTATCAGGTCCATGTGGGTGTTGGGCGTATTGGATAGAGACAGATGGCACTACTGGAGATTCTTTGTTTCGACTCTGCTGAAGAACCCTAGGTCTTTTCCGATATCCATGACTTTTGCTGTCAACGGCTTCCATTTCCGGAAAATTCTTCGTAAGTACACTATATGACCTTTCCCCCGAAAACAGTAACACGGACATTTCCATAAGGGAGTGTTTCTGAAGCACACGTCAGCCAATATTCGGGTCGCTGGCTTAATGAGGTACACACTCCGGGAGCGTTTCAGACGTCACCAAGTCGTCAGCATAGGAATGTCTGATTTCATTTCACTATGACGATTCTTCCGGCAAGGAGTCATCAGGGTGTTTGTGTCGACTTAACGATAAGCTATTCTGTATGATCATCTTAACGCAGCGCAGCCCAGCCTCCACAACCACCACATGCTCAACACCACCCCCAAGCCCTAGAATTCAAAGCAAAGCCCCCTAGTTTCCCAACCCACATAAACGCATACACATGTATTGTAAATACAAATATTTTGAATTGTAGTGCTTTAGGGGGTTTGAGTTAAGTACTTGAATGTAAAAAGTTTGAGGTTTAGCCTGCTCATGAAGCTAAAATGCTCGTGACACTAACTCTGTAAGTGGTACAGCTATTGGGGGCTGGTCAAGTAAGTGGAATAGGACGAGGCTGCACAGTTAAAGAGGTTCTGAGCAATAACGGTTTGGTCTGGAGGAAACGCACAGCACGAACCGGGCCCTATCCCACTGGTCTGGGCACTAAATGTTTTACCGGCTCCTGTTTTGGCTTAAATGGTGCCATGGGCCGCCGTATTCTGTGCGGAGAGAAAGTGCGTTCACCGCCCGGGGCACCTGCCTTGTAATTAAAGTCCTGTAGGGTGCAGCGTTGCAAGGGAGAGGGGAAAAGATGATCAAGGGCGCGTACCATGTCCGTGTCTTTATTCGTCACGAATGTGAATGCGTCTCCGGTTTTGCCCACTCGTCCTGTGCGGCCGATGCGGTGAATATAGGCGTCCGTGTCGTCCGGCATATCGTAGTTTATGATGTGCGAGATACCTAAGACATCGATGCCGCGAGAAGCAATATCGGTTGCCACCAGCACTTTGCAAGAGCCGTTACGGAAAGCATCAAGAGCGTCCTGCCGCTGGTCTTGGGTCAGGTTTCCTTGCAGTGAAGCTGCGCGGCAGCCTGCTCTGTTTAGTTGCTGTGCGACCTGCTCGGCGCGGCGCTTGGTACGAGTGAACACAAGTACAGATTTCGTGTCGGTTCTACACAAGAGCTCCGTCAGCAGCGCAGTCTTGAGGTGTTGCTCAACCGGATACAGGGCATGAGATACAGTTGGTGCAGGCATGGTACGGCCAATCTGCACGGTAACCGGGTTGTGCAGGATTTCCAGCACCAGACGCCGTATATCGGCAGGCATAGTGGCGGAGAAGAGCAACGTTTGCCGCGGCTTGGTCAGGCACTTCAATATATTGCGGATATCCGGCTGAAAGCCCATGTCGAACATCCGGTCCGCCTCATCGATTACAAGAACTTCTACATGCGGTAAATCTATTGTGCCCTGCCAAAGATGGTCGAGCAACCGGCCGGGACAAGCCACGATGATTTCGACACCATCACGCAGTTCGCGAGTCTGCATTTTTATATTCACCCCGCCATAAATAGCAGTACTCCGCAATCCGGTTTGTTTTCCCAATTCATTTATAGTCTCACATGTTTGCTCAGCCAATTCACGCGTGGGCGATATTATGAGTGCACTAACGTGACCCCGGGGGCTTTTCAGCAGACGTTGCAAAATCGGCAGCACGAAAGCTGCGGTCTTGCCGGTACCGGTTTGGGCCAGGCCAATGAGGTCGCGGCCCTGCATAATCGGGGGGATAGCTTGATTCTGGATTGGTGTAGGTGTAACGTACCCGAGCGCCCGTATACCAGCCATGATGCTCGGGTGGAAATTGTAACTTTCGAAACTCATTAATACTCCTCGGTAAAATATCCGTGTTATATGTCTATGACATAGGATAAGCTACTCATTATTCTGTAATTCTATGATCTATTGATTTAGTATCTTTTGCGGCTTCCGCCACCGAATCCGCCGCCGCCTCTTTCCTCACGGGCCCGCGCTGCGTTTACGGTGAGCGCACGGTCCTTTATAATCTTGCCGTTGAGAGCGGTCATTGCGGCCTGCCCCTCGGACACTGTAGGCATTTCGACGAAGGCGAATCCTTTTGACCGTCCGGTCGCTCTATCGGTTATGACGCTTACAGAGTCAACCTTACCAAAAGCGAGGAATTCCTGACGTAATTCCTCCTCGGTAATATCATAAGCTAAGTTACCCACATAAATCTTCATTTTGAAACCCCTTTCACTAAATTATGGTTTTATAAACCTTATGCTGCTCGATTCTGTCTCCGCTTTCTACGGGCGCTATTTCTAGCCTTCATACGAGCGGTGTCCCGCTTGTTCATGAACTGACTGCGCGTCTTTATTTCCCGGATGATGCCGCTCGTTTGTATCTCTCTTTGAAAGCGACGCAGTAGAGAGTCCTGTGATTCACCATCGTATATTTGTACTTCTAATGACAAAACAATACTTTCCAGAGGCATGTGCGGGTTAGCAGTCCAGCCCCGGACACGCCTTGATATTTAATCTGGCTTACCTACTCTCTTTGCCTGCCGGCACGTGGGACAGCGCTTGGGTTTATTAGTGAAGCCCTTTGACTGGAAGAACTCCCGGTCTGCAGTGCTGAAGGTAAACGTGGTGCCGCAATCGAAACACTGAATCGACTCGTCTTGAAAACTCATTGGACGCCCTTCTCTATTTAGAATTCTTGTTAGAGTCTGGGCTATCCAATACTGTATTGAATCTGAGGATTCTAAGAAGCTTGTAACAACCTAAACTTTAACTTTAGTAGCAGATTATACACCAAATAAATCTTGTTTGCAAGCGTATCCTGCTACTAAAGTATCATAACAGTATGAAGCACTATAGGTAAAATTATAACTTGTATTAGACTTATGGGCTGTGGTATATTATATCCCAACAGCGAAAAGAGGTGATAAGCGCTTGCTGGCTGATTATGGCTACATAGCGATGTTGCTCGTGGCTGCCATTGCGGTACCTGCATTAATCCTCGTATTAGCCCGTTTCATCAGCGTGAAACCGAAGAAGACTGACACCGAGGCGGTAAAGACTGACACCTACGAATGCGGGATGCAGACCGTAGGCAGTTCATGGCTTCAGTTCAACTTCCGCTATTATTTCTATGCATTGCTTTTTGTAGTATTCGACGTTGAGACTGTTTTCCTGTACCCCTGGGCAGCTGATTTCAGGCAACTCAAGCTCTTCGGTTTTGTCGAGATGCTTATCTTCATATTGATTCTAGTGGTTGGCCTTGTTTATGCCTGGAAGAAGAAGGTTATGGAATGGAAATAGAGAATAGGGAAATCATAACCGCTTAGCTTCGCGTACCATCTTATCGATGACAGGGGTAATATCTCTGGAGGTATTAACTACACATGCTAACGTAGTATAGCCCAGCCGCCACACTATCCACTTGTCCAACCCCGCCCCTCCCAAGCTCTGGAATTCAAAGCAAAGCCCCTCAATTTCCCAAACCATATAAACGCATACACATGTATTGTAAATACAAATACGTTGAATTGTAGTGCTTTGGGGGGGTTGCGGTTAAGTATTTGAGTGTAGAGGGTTTGGGGGTTTGGCTTGTTCTAAAAGGCTTATAGCAGCATGAAGCACTATAGGGCGCGTTGTAAATACGGTAGTGTATCATCTTGAAAGGCGATATTCGCTTTGACGTACGTAGCACTGATAGTGTATAATCATGCTACTTCATCCCCAAGACAAAAAAGACCAAAGGTCTAGCTTGGTTTGAATCTTAATCGAAATCCATTAGAATGGAAGTGGATAAGTAAGTGAAAAGTCGAGGAAGACACTCCAGCCGTCATGCTGCCGGCAAAGGCCACAAGCCCAATCGCACGCCTTCCGCAGGCCATGGCGCGAGCGCGAAGATGATGGGGCTATCGAAGAAGCTAAAGAGCTGAGCGGACGCCAGGAGTGGCAACCGTGAGCCGATAGGGGCTTGAGTCCATTTTCCCCATCCTACCTCAGTGGGGCTTTTGTGCAACTCTACGAAACAGGCACAAGAGCAGCCTTACAACTCGGGCACCGATAGGTCCCTAACTCCCTTTTCTCGGCAGGTCGAAACCCCTTGTTCTCCAGTCCCTTGGCCAACCCCTCCAAGTTAAACCCACAATTAGGGCATTTAGCCCTTGGCCTTCGCCACGCCTTCGCCATAATTCACCCCCTTTCTGCATAAGATAGCTTTGCCCAAAAGTCCAGTTCGCATTCAACATGATATAATTGGTGTGCTGTAGCTTAAATGTATTTGGTAACTATCCATTAAAGACAAGTGTCCTATGACCGCCAGATAATATAAAGCTGATGTCCGCACTTGGGGCATGACGAGTTTTCGCCTTGGTCTTTTGGCAAATCTCCACCTTGAGGGATTGCTTCAGCACTTTTATACTTGGCTTCAATTTGTACAAGAAATCTGTATTTACACCACAGGCACTTGACAGTTACCTTTTTGGGGGCATATTAACCTCCAGCGAAATCAATTAAAGGGCGATTGTATACTGGACACACCCTATTCTCCACTAACCAGGATTGTATTAAAAGTGCCTTCTGTAGCAAAAGTCGGGGAGTTATTTCGAAAGTGATATAGCGAGTATACCTATACTCTACGCATCTCTTTTCCTGTGCAGCCTAAATAAGAACTTCAGTCGACACATCAGTCTACTTCCCGACCTTTTCTTGCTTGAGTATTCTATGCTGCCCTGCAGAATATCTCCAGTCACATTTGGTGTTTGTGCAAGAGGATGATTTCCCATTTCCGTGTAATGGAGATCCACACTTTGGGCACTCCATTTTAGATTTCCAACCCATCGTCTACTCCCTCTATTTGCCTTAAAACTGCCATTTGGCGGCAATAGGCTCTTTCTCTGTAGGATGTGAATTTTGCTCTGTTTCAGCACTCCTGGGAACGAACTCACCCCGTATGGTGAAAGCCCCAGTTGCGTAGGCGGGTTTATGGGACTCCACTATATGCTTCTCCCAACACTCGGAGTGGGTCATTGCCCCACAGGAGCAACTGAAAACTGTCCTACTTGTGAAAAACGGTTTACCACAGACTAAACAATTCACGGCAGACCACCTTCTCCCTTTCTATAACTATGCTCTCGAGCAGATACGCTGATTATGTATGAAAGTGTCCTAGAGCAGAGCAAGATCCAATGGGTGATGTCCTAAAGTGGGGCAAAATCCAAGGGGAAATGTCCTGCAGCGGGGCATATTATTCCTACAGGAAATTCTATGATGTGACTGTACCACGCATGTTAATCAAAGTCAACGGAACCCTGGCATGCTTACCTTCGAGGACAGCCCAAAGCACTACAGGCGGCGGCGGGGTACCTGATGCAGACGATGCCATCAACGCGCATAGGAAGTTCAGTCTGCTTGATAACTTGGGGATTAAGTAGGGTACGCCGCAAGGCGCACTGTAGTCAAAATCTAAGGGGTTTGTGGGCAGGAGGCATAGGAAGGGGGGCACAGCATGAAGCACTCCCGGATGGTTGCGGGGGAGGTAGACTATTTTCTAGCTTCCCGAGGATCCCTGCAGGATTAGTTAGGATAGATTAATTGCCAACTGTTAAAATGGCATCAAGCCGTCTTTTATTTTCGCTGATATGATAAAGCCGTTTCCTGGTGTCTCACTAATTATGGATGCGTACAGCCGTACTATGTTTGGCATGTCTCCCGTTTCTGTATATCCTATTAAGAAAGTCTGGCTTTGCATATTTGATTCCCATTTCATTTGCGGATTCTATTAGCTCCGTCTTTGGTCTTTTCTCCAGCTTTGACATCGTCTCAGCCATCAGTAAGAGGATTATAGAAGCATGAGGCACCACAGGGCGGCCCATATAATAGGACTTTCGAGAGAAGCTAAGATAATATTAGCTGAAAATGTGATCAGAGTGCTCTAAAAGCAGGTTGACCAAGGAAGGTGCGTTATATAGCTGTATTGCTTCCTTCGCACTGGGTGGTGGCTAAGCTAATGGTGCAATGGCATCAGCCACGCGTTACGTGCTTA
>CAWKAJ010000002.1:0-1748546 GCA_963847595.1 uncultured Chloroflexia bacterium | reverse complement strand
CCATGGCATCAGCCACGCGTTACGTGCTTATATCGAGATCAAGGGACCTCTGCTTGCACAGTCGGCGTCCAGTCTCCGCCCTTCCACTTGAGCGGGAACACCAGCTTTACAATCTGCGCTGATCCTGAGGTCAGGTAGACAGGTATCTCGTTACTCTGGGTCTGTCCAGCTTGAGTGATACTTCCTACCACGATTATGATACCATCGGCACCCTGATTCTTAGCAGTGATATTAAGTATAGCGTAGTAGTTATCCTCTATACCAGCGGTGGTGGCGTTTACTAACAACACGGCTGGGCTTGGCTTGCTGATACCCGATGATACTACAGCGGCAGGTTGAGGGTTTGTGCTGGCACTGCTGCCACCACCGCAAGCAGAAGCCACAACAGCGGCGACTGCTATGAGTATTATTACTCCTGCTAACTTCATGCTTTTCATAGTGGCTTCCCTCCGCTTTATTATATTCTTTGCCGATGCGATTCGTTTCGGCAATCGTCTCATTATCAAGCTAAGACTGTGGCAGGTTGAAGTCGCCCTAACTGCATTGTGGAGTCACCTGCGCCAGCAGCCACCATAGAGGCAGGCGCGTAGTCATTGGCTGCTTGTCCTGCTGCTTCTGTTCCCACTTCGCCATGGAAGTATTTGAGGTTTTTCTTCTTTTCTAAACTCTTCCTCAACGCTCATTCGGCACATTTGGATGCTTACCCATGGTGGTCTGTCCCGATTCTAGCTTTTCACGGCTTCGACATTGCGGCTAGAGCTGCGAGGGTGAATTGCAAACTGGTTCAAGAGTGGTCCCGCCCGGCTGAACAGTCCCACCATCTCGTCGGCCAGCGCTTCGGCGTCGGTTCCGTATTCTTTGAGCAGTTGCTGTTTAGCCCAAACGCTGAACAGGTACCAAGCACAACGCTTGTCATCTTTTTCCGATGAGAGGAAGTCAGTGTGCAAGACGTTGATCTTGACACCATTGCCCCCGTTATCACTCCATGCCCTTGATTGTGACCTGCCCTCCGGAGGCATACAAAGGTCGGCCAGCAGGAAGGACGGTTGGCTGGTCCTTGGGGGGCGGCTGCTAACGGGAACTCTGGCGCTCGGTCGTACAGGCGGCAAATCCATTCTCTGCACAAGGTCGGGAGTTATCTGGTCACCGGCCATGATTTTCCTTCTGGGTAGCTCGCCTGTCTCTTTGTAACGCAGGAAGTAGCCGATGAATCTATCTACCCTGCTCATAATCTCAACCAGTCGGTTCTGGCGATATTCTTGAGTAACCTGTCCGATTTTCTCTGTTATCTCGGGCTCTAGCCTATGCAGAGCCTCAGCCAGTGCCTTGTAGACTTCGTCCTGGACTACAGCAGCTTTGTCGGCGGTGCCCCGGAACTTGTCGCAACGCACATAGCCTTCCAGCCTCTGTCCTTGCCACGGCTCCTTCTTGAATTCCTCAAGGTCGGTCAGGGCACAGAGTCGGATACCAGCCCGGCCACAGAGGTCAATATTTGTCCCTTCGGCATCGAAAGGAAGTGTATATAACTGTATGGAAGCGTGTCCCAAGGAACCGAGGCTGATATTGCTGCTCAGGGTTGGGACGCCGCTGAAGATGCGGGGCTCAACGGCCTCATAGCCGTGACCATCGCTAATTTGCATGGTGTAGACGTTTCGTCTCAAGTCGTTAGCGAATTCGCGGCTCAGGTACTGTTTGAGCCGTGCTTTAGTAAGCTGGGGGGCGATCTCAGGCAGGATACCTATTAGGTGAGCCCTGGTGCCAGGTTTGCTCAGATGGTGCTGCGGGCATTGTTCGATTATCTGAGCTCTGCCCTCTCTCAGCCACTCTCTCTTTAGAACGAGGCAACTCGGCGTGTGGCCCCCGTTGAGCGAAGACAGGTGCAGCTCGTCTGCTATAAGTGCAAAAGCCAGAATGCCTACACCCTTCTCACCGCGGAGCACATGCTGTAATTTCTCAGAGTTGCCGATGTTTTGAAGTATGTGGCTCATCTTTTCAGAGCCGATGCCGATGCCGTTGTCTTCGACTACTATCTGTGCCGCCCTGTTTTGCTGGTCTGAGGAATGGTCGAGGCGAACGCGGATGCAGCCATCGCTTTTGTCTGCCTGTTCTATGGCGTCAGCCCCGTTCTCCACGAACTGTTTCAGTGCTTCCATCGGACTGTGACAAAGGTATGCCAAAACCTCGAACACGCGGCTCCCTGTTTGAAGTTTTATCTCAGCCATAACTCCCTCCTTCTTACTTACAGATTTTGGTTCAGAACACTTATTCACGTATTATTAAAAAGTGCTCCGTTTACAACATTAGAACACTAGACTGCTATCCTTTGTCCTCCGGGCTTAATGTCTGTCACGAAACCATCCTGTAACATGCACACTACAGGCTGACCCATATTATCGAAAACCCATTGCAGAGAGATACTGAGGTCTTTCCGGGGGTATATTTTAATTTCGCCAGTGCGGAGTTGGATGCTGACCTTGGTCTCTTCAAGGCCGGCTAATCGCCCTGAAATTATGCTTTGCATTTTCTCTATCCTCCGAGGGGGAGGGCCCAGAGAGAAGGTGCCCTCCCCCCATTATGCTAGTTTTGTTAAGGCCTGGGCGCAGTCTTGAACTTGTTCGGAGTCGCTGCTCGGGAGTCCTGGTTCTGAGCGCGAGATACGAGTTGCTGCCTGCGATTCTGAATGGGATTGCGCAGGAAGGCGGGTATATCCATCTGATCCTCATCCAGCAAGTACTTGCGTAGCTCCTTCATTTCCTTTTCCATGGCTTCCTTGTTAAGCTTCCCCGGCTTGGAATTGAAGCCAGTCGCAATTAACGTTATCCTGACTTCGTTGGACATCTCAGGAGCGTAGTTCATGCCGAAGATGATGTTGGCAGAGGGGTCGGCTGCCTTACGAATTACCTCAGCAGCCTCTTGTATCTCGGCCAGGGTCAGGTCCATGCCCGCCGTGACAGTGAACAGTATGGCGGTCGCACCTTCTACCGAGGCATCGAGCAAGGGACTGGTGATACAGGCTTTTGCGGCCTCTACAGCCCGATTTTGACCAGTGGCGGTCCCTATAGACAGCCACGCTTGTCCCATGCCCTTCATCACTGCTTTTATGTCGGCGAAGTCCAGGTTAATCTCACCAGGGGTGGTGATAACCGAGGAGATAGCCGAGACGCCCTGGTACAGGATGTCGTCTGCCAGCTTGAAAGCGTTATCTGCGGCTGTCCTGCGGTCGCAGAGATTTAGTATGCGGTCGTTGGGAATAGTAATGAGGGTGTCGCAGACCGGCACCAATCTCTCGATACCTTCCTCGGCCTGGTCGCGCCGATGTTGTCCCTCAAATGTGAACGGGCGGGTGACTATGGCGATCGTGAGAGCCCCGGCCTCTCTGGCAACGTCTGCCATAACCGGGGCGGCGCCTGTACCAGTCCCTCCACCCATCCCAGCCGCAATGAAGACCATATCAGCGTCGCGCACAACTTTGCGCAGTTCCTCCCGGCTCTCCTCGGCAGCCCTGGTGCCGAGCTTGGGGTCACCGCCTGCCCCCATGCCTTTGGTTACCTTTTGGCCGATTTGGACTGAGGTGATTTTATCCTCGGACGTCGTGGTGTAAGCCAAAGCCACGGCGTCGGTATTTACCGCATAGAGATCTACTCCGGTTAACTTTCCTCTCGCCATGCGGCGCACCGCATTACAACCGCCTCCGCCCATGCCAAAGACCTTGATCTTAGCCGGAGGAGTACTTACCATATTGCTGTCTGCCATCTTTCTAACCTCCTTTAATCTCTGTCTTTTCTCTTAATCTTTTGAGACGCTAGTCCGGGTGTCTAGGGCTTGCCCCAAGGAACAAGCTGCTTGACAGACTTTACTCTGTCGACGACCTTGTCCCTTAGTCCTGCTTCATTTCTTATCCAGCTTTGTTCCTGCCGCCAATTTTTCCCGCCACAGAGCAAGATGCCGACACTGCTGGCATAGGCTGCGTTGTGAAGCTGGTCAGCCAGTCCGGACATAGCCGGGGGGATTCCTACGCGGGTGGGGAGCCCAGTGATATCCTGGGCGACAGTCCTTATCCCACCCAGATTAGCGGTGCCTCCGGTCAATACCAGGCCCGCGGGAAATTCGGATACGTAGGCAAGGTAGCTTTGAGATTGCACCTGCTGCACCAGTTGAGAAACGATCAGTTTCATGATCTCCTCTACACGTGCCTTGACGATATCGCCGATGTCTTTCTTGTATATCCTCCCGACACCATCGAAGTTGACCTGTACCGCCGGTTCCTCCTTCTCGTCTGGGTTTTCCTTTTCTGCCAGGTTGCAGTGCTCTTTCTTAAGCTCCTCCGCCATCTCGAATGGTATCCCTAAGCCAACGGATAGGTCTCTGGTGATCTGATTGCCGCCTACGGGAAGGACAGCGGTGAGCAGCAGGTTGCGATTCTTATAGGCAGAGATGCCTGTAGTGCCGGCACCAACGTCTGCCAGCACGACGCCGGCATCGGTCTCATCAGGATGAAGCACCGCTTGGGCACTTGCCAAACACTGAAGGACCAGTCCCTCGATAGTCAGTCCCGCTTTGTGGGCACATTTGGTTATGTTCTCGGCAGAACTCTCTGGTATGGTAATAATGTGGGTATCCAGGTCCATTCTGAAGGCGTGCATACCCTTGGGGTCCTGCACTCCAATCTGGGTATCGAGGGTGTACTGTGTCGGGATCACGTGCAGTAGCCTTCTCTCCTCGGGGATGTTGATTTCGCGTGCAACTCTCAATGCTCTTTCAACATCACCCTGGCGGACTGTGCGGGCATTCCTGCCTACGCTTACTGAAGCACGATTGCCCTGGGAACTAATATTGCTTGCGCTGATCCCCAGATAGACAGAGGTAATGCTTTCTCCGCTGGTCTGCTCGGCCCTTCTAACAGATTGCCGAATCGCTTCGCTGGCCTGGTCGATATCGGCGACCAAACCTTTGTGTATCCCGGCGGAGGGAGTTACGCCAATGCCGACTATCTGGATGGAACCTTCGGCATCGACATTTGCCAGCAGGCTGCAAATTTTGGATGAGCCTATATCTACAGCTGCCACCATTCTTTGTTTCACCATTTTGAGGTTGTCCTCCTTCCATTCCTTAATGTATGTCTCTTAATCATTGTCACTTCTTAACTCTCTGCTGGAAATATGTCCCTCTTTTTGCCAATTTTGTTCACATAACTTGCAGCAGCGTCACAACATGACCTGGAAGACAGGGAGCATTCCGCCTGCCCTCGGGGCCCGGCAGACGTGCCTTGCGCCTCCTCTCCAGCTTCGAAAATTGCTTGATTACAAGTCTTCTGGCAATATTTGCAGTATTTCTGGGCCATCTGCCCCAGGCAGCCAGGGCTCGTTATCTGCCGTGCTCTTCTAGCCACTTCTAACCTGTCCGCCTCTAATTCGGCACTTTGATGGACTAACGGACTACATAAAGCGCAATTACTAACTCGAAGATGCTTTGAAGTCCGTCTAAATTGGGGGAGATTACGGACTGCTTGTACCACTTTTCCTTAAGTTTGTCAAGCCAAGGACTTGACAAACTCCGATTAAGTGGTAATATATATTGAATACCCTGCAAGAAGTTTGCTATTCCCCGACCTGCTCTATTGCACAGGCATTCCCCAGGCCATGGATGATCAGACTCCAATCAGGTCATAAAAAAGGAGGTCATCCATGGCATATACAGACAAAACCCTCACATGCTCAGATTGCAGCACAAGCTTCACCTTCAGCGCTTCCGAGCAGGAGTTCTTCGCTTCTAAGGGCTTCACCAATGAGCCCCGGCGTTGTCCCAACTGCCGGGAAACCAGAAAAGTACAGCGAGGTGACGGGTATGGTGGTGGTGGAGGCGGAGGCTACCGACAGCAGAGAGAAATGCATCCAGCTGTATGTGCCTCTTGCGGTAAGAACACCCAAGTGCCCTTCGAGCCCCGAGAGGGGCGCCCGGTGTACTGCTCTGAATGCTACTCAAAAACGAAGCGGTAGAGACAAGGGAAGTAGTTAGTTTCCGCTCTTCCAAATCGGTTTGGTGGGTTGGGCTGCGGATAACGGGCAGTTGGGAATGGTGCCCGATTCCTCTTTTGTGATGCATCGTGTTGTTTGCATCACACCATGTCTTTCGCTTTTACCGCTCATAAGCACTTACCCCAGAAGTGCTCCTAAGCTGATTTGACCAGGACCTCGCATAGCCACAACATCGTGGCTGCCAATCTTGAAGAACCAATCAAGGCGTGGTGCCTTTGGTGAAGGTCGCGGTAAAGGCAGATAATAGGTCGAGGTTGCTGGCAGGATTTTTCCCATTCTGCCTGGGGGAGGTTTGAGATGGAGAAGGAGCGGGTACAGTTCAATGACGATGGCAAGGAGTGTATTCATCACTGGTTACTAGATGAGAGTAATTTCGGTGTCTGCAAAAAGTGCGGAGTGAGCAAGCAGTTTTGCGGTTCGTGGGGCACCATCCAAAGATCCTGGTACGCCAGACCCGGCAGTGTGCACCATGATGTTGCAGGCACTAAGAGCTGATCGACTCCGTTGTGTAAATTGGGAACGGAGCATTCTATTTTCCAACTGTCTGGCTGGAAGGAGGGGAGAGTGGCACAAGCAAAACCTGGTGATACTGTAAAGATTCACTACACCGGCAGACTGGGTGATGGTAAGGTATTTAAGAGGGCTTGCGAGTCCAAACCCCTGCAATTCAAGATCGGGAAGTCTATGCTGATGCGGGCCTTTGAACAAACAGTGGTTGGGATGAAGCCAGGCGAATCGAGAACCGTCAAGGTCACGGCCGACAAAGCATACGGGCCACGCCGTGAAGAAATGGTGGTGGCGGTAGATCGGAAGGAGTTCCCTGATAACGTTAAGCCATACGTTGGCCTGGAACTTGACATCTGTCAACAGGATGGCAAGGTATTCCCGGCAAAGGTGATCGAAGTCTCGGAATCAAGCGTAACGCTGGACGCCAACCATCCTCTAGCGGGGAAAGCTCTTATCTTCGATATCGAGCTCGTTGAGCTTAGCTGACTGCCGCGTCTTTGGCGTGAGGGCGTTGAAGGGCAATTCCAAGGAATGGAGCAAAGATCCACAACGGTCCCTAATAACATAATAACCAGGCTTTGGCCTCTGAGGTGAAGGAGTCAGGATGGAGAAAGGTACATGGACGGTGAAAACGGGGCTCGCCCAGATGTTGAAGGGTGGGGTGATAATGGATGTGACAACCCCGGAACAGGCCAAGATAGCTGAGGCGGCTGGGGCTTGTGCGGTGATGGCGCTGGAGCGGGTCCCTGCGGATATTCGCGCTACAGGCGGTGTGGCACGTATGGCTGACCCCATGATTATAGAGGCTATCATGAAAGCGGTGAGTATACCGGTGATGGCCAAATGTCGTATCGGGCACTTTGTGGAGGCTCAGATCCTGGAGGCACTGGGCATCGATTTCATCGATGAGTCGGAGGTCCTCACTCCTGCGGATGAAAAGCATCACATCAATAAGCAAGAATTCAAGGTCCCCTTTGTCTGCGGTTGCCGCGACCTTGGGGAGGCACTGCGCCGCATCGGTGAGGGAGCGGCCATGATCAGAACTAAGGGTGAGGCGGGGACGGGGAACATTGTCGAGGCAGTGAGGCATATGAGGGCAGTGATGGACGGTATCAGGAAGCTGCAGAATATGCCTGTTGACGAATTGATGGCCGAGGCCAAGGCCCTGGGCGCTCCGTATGAGTTGGTGAAAGAGGTGCACAAAACGGGGAAATTGCCTGTGGTGAATTTCGCTGCCGGCGGTGTGGCTACCCCTGCCGATGCTGCGCTGATGATGCAGCTTGGCGCTGATGGGGTCTTCGTCGGCTCCGGTATCTTCAAATCAGCGAACCCTGAGATGATGGGGAAGGCTATCGTCAGGGCTACCACCCACTATAAAGACCCGGCGATGATCGCTGAGGTCTTCAAGGGAATAGGGGCAGCCATGGCAGGGCTGGATATAGAGACGATACCTGACAAGGAGCTACTTGCGCCCCGAGGGTGGTAATTCCTATGTGCTCGAGGGGTGAAAACGGATGTAGAAGATCGGCGTTCTGGCGATGCAGGTACTTTCGTGAAGCACATCATTAGAACATATCTTGAGTGATTATCTGAAAGCAGAGGACCAATTGGAATGAAACAGAGACCTGTCACAGTTGCAATAAGTGGAGCTTTTGATCCTATCCATGTTGGTCATATTCGATACATTCGCGAGGCGGCCAAACTAGGTGATAGGCTAGTGGTAATTTTGAATAGCGACGATTTCCTGCTTAGAAGAAAGGGGTTTGTGTTCAGGCCATTTGAGGAGAGAAAAGAAATTCTGGAAAACATCAAAGGAGTTGATGAAGTTATTGCTTCTGTGGACGAAGATCAGACTGTATGTAAGACGCTGGAACTGGTCAAGCCCGACATATTTGCCAAAGGCGGTGACAGGACTGGGCCGGAAAATATTCCCGAAGCAGAGACTTGTCGCGAAATCGGCTGTAAATTGGTCACTAACGTTGGAGGAGGCAAAATTCGGTCAAATAATGAGCTATCCTGGAAAGTCAAAGATTTAGCTATGGAAGATACGAGCAGATTGAGAATCACCTGCCCTCACTGTGATGACCATCCGATATTGAAAGAGAAGTGCCTCTATTGTAAAGGTACAGGTAAAATAGTGGTGGGAAAGTCGGATTAGAAAAGAAATGTGGGGAAACTGATTATCAGGAGCACCCAGAATTCTCACGGTGAAAACTTGCTTGGTTTGTACAACGCGAACCAAGCTTAGTCTAACCAATTATAGTTTGCGTCATAGCTTAAATCTTAGGTGGAGCAATGGCTGGAGAGCAAGGAAGGTGCCCTAACTGTGTGTTTTGCACGGGACTTGCGCTGGTTGTCTTTTATCTGATGTGGAAGGCTTCAGAGGACACGAACTGGCAATCGAAGCGGTCGATAAACCCCTATAAACTCGTAGGGGGTATCATAGGGGGGCTAGGATAATTAGAACTGGGCAGGCACCCGGAGCGGTAGGCGTGAGCGCAGTAGAGGCAGGCTGCTCATAATCTGCTATAGCACGAAAAGGAGGTATGTAGATGGTAGTCAAGCTTGGTGAAGTTCAATCTGAAATGACAGCCGATGTCAAAAAGACAGAGGATCTGAAGGTTCTTTTGAGGGTTGCCTGGTCGGACAAGATCAAGGAAGTTCCATTCAAGCCTTCTGAAGACCTGAAGAAGGGTGACAAAGTAAAAATCATTGTTGAGAAAGTGTAAGTGTAGCATAGGAGAAGGGATGTAGGAGCAGAATGAGCAGCCCCCCCTAAGGGACTTATGCTTGGCAAGAGAGGCAAAAACGAGCTGAGCGAACGCCTGAGAGGTAGTCGTGAGCGACGTTGACGAAGCTATGGCAGAGGCGGACCGGCTGGAGCAGTCTCTACGGGCTGAGATAGACAATGCCAATAAGCAATCGTGACAGAAAAAAAGAGCAGCGTGCAGCCTACCACGCAGCGTCTAAGAAGTTTAAGTATGGTCATGGTGGTCGAGCCGTTCGCAAAAAGGAAGAGTCGGCACTTGGCAGCAAACAGCAAAGGTAAGCGGCAGCGGACCATAAGCAAAACGTACCGAAAAACTGAGACATCTTCTCTAATGAGTTCATTGAGGGGGAAGATGACTGAAAAGGACGAAACATCTCACAGTGACGCGTGCAAACAAGAGGCTCACTACTGGATACTTAATGACAAGAGCTTCGGCATTTGCAAGAAATGTGGAGCCCAAAAGCAGTTCCCGATGATTGGTATGTTTGGTTGGCAGCAACTAAGGTGGCTAGGCCATAAAAAAGCCTCATCAAAGGTATTATTGTAGAAACTGCAGTTATCCAAGAAAGAACATGAAACACTCTTCCAGTGATGGAATCTGCAAATAGGCTATATAGAAAAGTAAATGCAAATTAAAGAGCTCGCTGGGCAGGAATGCAATTTTAAGGTTCTGGTCAACGATATCAAGCAGAAGAACCTCCCCGACCTGGACGATGAATTCGCCAAAAGCCTTGGTCGTGGCTAGAGACTGTGAGTGCGCTCAAAGAGAAGATTCTTGCCGATATTAGAGGAGATAAGAAACGGATTGAGAGAAGGAAGCTGGAGGACAAGGCAATCGAGGCTCTGGTCGCTATTTCACGACTGGAATACCCGGATATTCTGCTGCAGGATGAGATCGACCATCTCATTGAGGAACGCAAACAGTATCTCGGGGAGAAAGATAGCCTGGAGAATTATCTAAAGAATGCGAAGAAGACGGAGGAGGAGTTCAGAAACGAGCTCAAGCCTGGGGCGGAGGATATTATCAAGCGTTCACTCGTCCTCGAAAAGCTTGGCGAGTTGGAGAAGACTGAGGTCGGCGATTCTGAGGTGGATGCTGAGGTCGAGCGTGTGATCCAGGGTGCTAATAATGATGAAAGGGTGCGGCAGCTTTTCTCTTCGCCATCGGGGCGGGAATCGCTGAAAAGGAACTTGTATATCAGGAAAACGATCGATAGTTTGATTGATATGGCCACTAAGGAGGGGGAACCCAAAGTATCAATGGAAACGGAAGGGGGAAAAGAGAATGGAGAACCAACCAAGTAACGTCATCCCGTTCGTAATCGAAAGCAGTGCGCGGGGGGAGCGTGCCTTCGATATTTACTCGCTGTTGCTCAAGGAGCGCATCGTCTTTCTGGGCACACCCATCAATGACCAGATAGCCAACCTGATAATCGCTCAATTTCTCTTTCTGGAGCGTGAAGACCCCGATAAAGACATCAGCCTCTATGTACATAGTCCTGGCGGTGAGATAAATGCGGGACTGGCCATCTATGATACCATCCAGCTAAGCCGCTGCGATGTCTCCACCATCTGCGTGGGGCTGGCAGCCAGCATGGCCACTGTGTTGCTTGCTGCGGGCACCAAGGGCAAGCGCTACGCGCTGCCCAATTCCACCATCCACATGCATCAGGCGATGGGCGGTGCCAGAGGCCCGGCGTCAGATATAGCTATCGCCGCCAAGGAGATATTGAGGGAGCAGGATGTCATCCGCTCTATTCTGGCGAAACACAGTGGGCAGGCTATGGAAAAGATCGCTCGTGATACCGACCGCGACTACTTTATGAGTGCTCAGGCTGCGATGGAGTATGGGATAATTGACGAGATACTTACTGGGGCCAAGGCCAAAGCGAAGCCGAAGTAAGCTGGGATTGGGACATCCCCAAAACCTACGCTATTTGTGGGAGTAGGTATTTATATTCCAAGCGTGGCGGTATTATACATTTCGCGGTAGAATCTTGCACAAACCGATACTACGATTAGGATGCCACTTAAGGCCAAAATCGCAAACAAAATCATTGGGGATTGAGTGATGGGTACATTTGATCGAATGCATGAGGAAAAACCTGATAATAGCTCAAACGATGTCAGGGCGCATATGAAATGGGGGAATGCCTACTATGCTCAGGGTAGGCTAGATGAGGCGGTAAAGGAATATAAAGAAGCAATAAGGATCGATCCGAACCACGCCGATGCACACTGGGATCTGGGGATTGCCTACTATGCTCAGGGTAGGCTAGATGAGGCGGCAAAGGAATATAAAGAAGCAATAAGGATCGATCCGAACCACGCCATGGCGCACAACAATTTGGGGTACGCCTACTATACTCAGGGCTTCGTAGATGAGGCGGTAAAGGAATGGAAAGAAGCAATAAGGATCGATCCGAACCACGCCATGGCGCACAACAATCTGGGGTACGCCTACTATACTCAGGGCTTTGTAGATGAGGCGATAAAGGAATATAAAGAAGCAATAAGGATCAATCCGAACCACGCCATGGCGCACAAGAATCTGGGGATCGCCTACTATGCTCAGGGTAGGCTAGATGAGGCGGTAAAGGAATATAAAGAAGCAATAAGGATCGATCCGAACCAGGCCATGGCGCACCACAACTTGGGCCTTGCCTACCGTTATCAGGGCAGGCTGGATGAGGCCATTACTGAGTACAAACAGGCCATAAGGATCAACCCAAACTACGCTAAGGCTCACACTGGCCTAGGCCTTGCCTACCGTTATCAGGGCAGGCTGAATGAGGCCATTACTGAGTACAAACAGGCCATAAGGATCGACCCAAACCATGCTGAGGCTCACAATAACCTAGGCCTTGCCTACCGTTATCAGCGCAGGCTGGATGAGGCCATTACTGAGTACAAAGAGGCCCTCAGGATCGACCCAAACTACGCTGAGGCTGACAATAACCTGGGCTTTGCATATATGGAAAAGGGCCAGCCACATGACGCCATTAGGGAGTACAAACAGGCCATAAGGATCAACCCAAACTACGCTAAGGCTCACACTGGCCTAGGCCTTGCCTACCGTTATCAGGGCAGGCTGGATGAGGCCATTACTGAGTACAAACAGGCCCTCAGGATCGACCCAAACTACGCTGAGGCTCACAATAACCTAGGCCTTGCCTATATGGAAAAGGGCCAGCCACATGACGCCATTACTGAGTACAAAGAGGCCCTAAGAATCAACCCAAACCATGTCGAAGCACGCTACAGCCTAGACCACCTATAAGGAAAAGAGGTAGCTTTTAGATTGTCTACTTAGAACCTGTTAGCGGTACGGCAAAAGATAATCTGGATAGAGCCAAGTCTGAAATGGAGCGTGTCACAGGGTTTAGGGGCAAGGTCACAGGTGCCAAGGTAAAGGGCAGCCGCATAGCGGTGATCATTGAAGTCAATCCAAAATGGGATTTACCGGAAAAGCAAAAGGACTCAGCTGTTAGGGAGTGGATACTGGCCAGAACTAGTAAATTTTTCAGGGTACAGTTTATAAAGTAGACCTAACATTATGCACGATGCTAATTCATCAAACTTACAGTAGCCGACTTCTGGAAAAGTGGGGCAAAGTCGAGGAGGGCAACTATGGGCTGGGTAAAGGAAGCATTGGATCGGGGCGAACTTAAAATAACGGAAAACAAGCACTGCCCAATCTGTAATTCAACAATGGCCTCTAACAAAGCGACCATGCTCAGCGCCTGTAAAAGGCACCGATGGGTTAACAAGAAATGGTTCGAGGCTAAATTTGATTCAAACGGAAATAGCCGCAAACGAGGCGGCTAAGCAATTAGCATTTGGGGCAACCTGCTGACTTTTACGGAGGTCGGGAAGTGAAATTCAAGATGGAAGACTACGTAAGGATAACCAGCGATTTTCTTGCCGATCCGATGCTACAACATCAAACTGGCGATGTCGTAGCCTTACCTACCAAAGAGCACCTTGATGAATATCTTGTTAAACTCGACGGCGGGATAACTCGAAATCTTAAAGGCTACCAGGCTTGGGTGCCTGCCGATTGTTTGGAGCCTGCCAACTGAATGCCAACTAGACCATAATTGTTGTAGCCATTGCCTGACTTTTAGGGCAAGCGATTATTTGTGCAGAACGTATTTATTGTGCAAGGCTGCAGTACCCCCTGGCACTTCACTCTTTCCAGTAGTGCTGCCGTATAGAAAGTACTTGCTTGGGGTCATCCTTTAACACTGACCTCATAGTGTTCCACGGTAGGTGACCCAGCAAGGAGTGGCACCTCCTTGGCAACCTGCTCTTGGTAGTACCCGCTGCTCTCACCAGCCGTCATGTCAGCTTTCGTATTCCACAGGACGATGACCACACCCTTGCCTGTGTTGCGGTTCATTAGGAAGAACAGACTTTTGAAGCCCTTCTGCTTCTTTGCGGCCGGCAGGATAGAATCCCGCATGACTCTGATTGTCTCATCGACCTTGCCCGGCTGAGCGGTGGCATTCGTCACTCTCGCGTACATCGATCCCCTCCCTCCTGTTTGGTTCGTCGTCTAGACGGCAATTTCACATATTAACTAGTGTGTCTACTGTAGAACCCCTGGTCGTCACTATCAAGGCATATGCCAAGGTCTCAACAAGAGAATAAAGAGAATTCCTTATTCTGGCTTCTCGCTATCCTTTTGCCATATCCTTACGGCATTTACTGTGGGACACTTCAACCGCGCATAGGCACTACCTCCTCTCCAAATAAAAGGGCACCAGCCACCGCGATATCATTCAGCGGTTCTAGTGCCCTTCTTTCATCACCCTCACCCCCCCGACACCAGCACTACAACTATATTATTCTCAGGTATCTCTCATATGTTGGGGCCTTACTGTACTCACATAAGAACAGATTGTCAATACCTCTAACAGCGACGAACCATTGTGCGTGCAGAATGCAATTACAAAATTGGATTTGAATGTGACATTAGCGGAGAAAACAAAGGATTGAATGACAAAAGAACTGTAGACTGTTGAGATAAACAAGGTAGGGCATCCGCCTGAGGCGGACACCCCTGCTGATTATTTGCCGAACAAGCGAAAGAACCTATCTTGGTATTCCTCAAATAGCCCCCATCTATCAAGTTCCATTTTCAAAGCAGAGGGGTCCAGCTCGCCATTTTTTACCTCGTCGAATAGCTGCTCGATCGATTGTCTGGCCTCCATGGGGACTCCTTTACGGTCTACATCGAGGAGACCCCTCCTTCCCAATTCCGTTATATTGCTGCCTACAGAATACCTAGTCATGTCGAAGATGAATTTCAGCAAAGAGAGATCCCATAGCTGATCTAGGCCCCTGATGATAGTAGCGAGGCGGTTCCCCTCTTTGTCTATTTTTTCATCGAGATTACGCACTACAGAATCCATGCCTGAGGATACGATGTTCAGGTCCTTGGGCTCATTCTTATAGCCATAGAAGAGGCCGGGGGTGTTTGTCCCGTATTCTCTGGCTATCATCTCAAGGTATCTCTTAGCATGTTCGCTGAATCCCTCGACATTAATAAGATACGATGGCGTCACCACCATAGGCCTCTCGGCCCGCACCCTACCCTCCCTCACCACTGTCTCCTCTTCGCCCTCCACAAGCTCTTTATACGATGGCTCGGTAAGCAGATAATAGTAAATGTTGGTAGTGCCGAAGGTAGACAGGGTTTGCTTTGGTGGGCGCAGAACCTCGGTGTGGCTTATCGCATATTCGATTCTTGCATCGTCGGTACTCATCTCACTTAAATTATATGCCAATCCCCTTAGCCGGGATTTCCCATTTCAACTCGCAGTGAGCTGATCTTCGTCCATCTTCGGGCTTGTCGCCGATGATATGCCCATCGTATCTGATTGTCAAGCCTGCGCATTGACTCATAATTATTGTTACCGAAAGTGGTATCGTTGCGTCAAAATTAGTGTTACCGAAGGAGGTAAGGGTGACACGACGCAGCATTATAGAATATACACAGGCACTCCAAAGCAGATATTTTCGGTCATCAAGAGAAGATAAGGGCAGAATGTTGGATGAATTTACACAGGTTACGGACTTGCACCGCAAGGCGGCTATCAGGTTATTGAATCGGCTAAGCCAGCCCAGGGCAAGCAAGCGACGTGGTCGGCCATGTAAATATGGTACAGAAGTTACCGGAGCGCTGAAAGCGATCTGGGAGGCTAGTGACCGTTTGTGCTCCAAGCGATTGCAACCCTTCATACCAGACATGGTAAAGGTGCTCAGGCAGCATAATGAGCAGCACATAGATGCTTCTACGGAAGCACAACTCTGCCAGATGAGCCCGTCCACCATTGACAGGCTGCTGCGACCCTGGCGCCAAGCGGGAGGTCGAAGTTCACTGAGTACTACCAGACCAGGGTGCTTGCTCAAGAGCGCTATACCCATCAGAACCTTTGCCGATTGGCAGGAGAACAAGCCTGGTTTCATGGAAACAGACCTGGTAGCTCATTGTGGTGAGAGTACCGAGGGCTTTTACCTGAACACCCTCTGTGCTGTGGACGTAGCCAGCGGCTGGACGGAATGCCTGCCGGTGTGGGGTAAAGGTCAGTTTCGGGTGCGTCAGGCGGTACACCGGATGCGGCAGCATCTTCCTTTCCCACTCCTGGGTGTGGACTCGGACAATGGCAGTGAATTCATCAACCAGTACTTTTATACCTATTGTCTCCAGGAGAAGATCACCTTTACCCGCTCTCGCTCTTACAAAAAGAACGACAGTTGCCACGTAGAGCAGAAAAACGGGAATGTGGTGCGCCGCCTGGTGGGATACGACCGCTACGCCTCGAAATCTGCCTTCGAATGTCTGGAAAGGACTTATAGCCTGGTTCGGTTGTACCAGAACTTCTTTCAGCCCACGATGAAGCTAATAAGTAAGGCCAGGCATGGGGCCAAAGTATACAAGCTCTATGAGACTGCGCGGACACCGCACCAGCGTTTACTGCAATCGGGTGTACTAACTGAGGCTAATCGGGCTGAACTGGCAGCCATTTATCACGGATTGAACCCCGTACTGCTTTTGAAACAGATAAACTCAACTCTGGAGCAGCTGTGGCGGCTGTCTGAGCGCACGCCAGTTCGGTAACCGCAATTATGAAGCAATATGGAGGTCTTCGGTAACAGTTTAATTTGACGCAATACGGCCTGCTCAGAGCCTCCCAAACAACCTGCGGCATCTCGGCCGTGGGCTCCAGCACCCAAAAACACCTGTTTAGCAAGCCCAAAATGAGCCTCCCGCCTGAAGGGAGACAATACCCACCCTTTGCTCACCTGACCCGCTCAATGTCCAGGTGTGCGGCCTAGCCAGGCACCAGGCGTAACCGGGTTATCCGCTCGATAATGGCAGCAAACAGCTCTCCGGGCACCGCCACCTCAGCCAGCTGAAAGACAATCCGCCGGGCATGGCGCACCATCCGTCCCCCCATCTTTATCAGTTTCACCTGAAGGCTGCGGGCTGCAAGCGGGGCTCGGCTATGGGATGGCTTGACGACCAGGCCCAAAGGTCATATATTATCGGCACCAGGTGCAATGATGGGTAAATATCGCCTCATCGGGAGTTGAAATGGGAAATCCCGGATTAATGCTTAACGCATAGACCCCCCTAAGGAGAAACACCATGATCAATAAAGCCAAGATTGAGAAAGCAGTGGCTTCCATCATTGAGGCTATCGGGGAGGACCCCAAGCGTGAAGGCCTGGTAGGCACTCCCAAGCGAATCGCCGAAATGTACGCCGAGGTTTTTGCCGGCATTTACGAAGACCCTGGAGAAGAGCTACGCGTGGGCTTCGAAGAAGGCCACCAAGAGATGGTAATTCTCAAAGACATACCGTTCTATTCCATGTGCGAACATCACTTTCTCCCCTTCCATGGCCTGGCACATGTAGGCTATATCCCCAACGGCAGGGTTGTGGGTGCCAGCAAGATAGGCAGGGTGCTAGAGATATTGGCCGAACGTCCCCAACTCCAAGAGCGGCTGACCACCCAGATTGCCAATACAATAGTCTCAGTTCTGGAACCAAAAGGCGTAGCTGTAGTTATCCAAGCCGAACATCTGTGTATGACTATGCGAGGTGTGAAAAAACCAGGGAGCAATATCATTACCTCTGCTATGAGAGGCCTATTCCAGAAGAACCCGCTTACACGCTCCGAATTCCTCTCTTTGGTGCAGGGCACTAGATAACCAAAGCTTGAGAGGCTGGGAGACCACCCAATGACACTCCATAAAAGAGACCGCAAAGTCATTGAAGCCCCTGAAGGAATCGGGCAGGTGCTGAAAGAAGGCAAAGAGGTAGCAAAAGTCAGCTACACCTTATTTGTTGAAATGTTAGAGACAGGCGCAAAGTCATTTGGGATATCAAAGTTAAGCATCCTTACCTGAACAATTCATCGATTTGTTCAATTCAGTCTTCAATAGGACCTGTGTCTATATCGTCTAGCCATTCAAGTGCTCTTCGCCGCATTCTCTCGCCCTTAAAACGAAACCACTTCTCCCTCTCTTCAGGATAGCGAAGCAAAACGTCCTTGAAGCGGCGAAAGGCACCCTTGCCATTTATTGCCCTTTCAAGTAGCTCAGCGAGGTACTCGTCTTCAACAGTGGCAGTGAAATTCTCCATATCCTCATAGCCCTCGTACGATTCGACTCTTGGTATTCGTTCATAGTGCTCAGGCTCTTCGTCAATTCTACTCCTCAGTCTCTCAGCTTCCTCGTCATCCATGTAGTCTGAAACAAACAATATTTCGCCTGTGTTCAGGTCAAGGTAGTAATCATGTTCGGGGGAGCTATCCTCCATCGCTGAGCACAGGCCATCCAAGTCTATGTTTAGTGCCTTCTTTTTCTGCACGTCACGGCCCTTTCGCCTTGCTAGCAGAGGATACGCCTTCATTATACGCCACGTCATGAACCGATTTGCAAATCCCTATAGTATGGCGAGGCTTGAGCCGCAGTTAACTGAAACAGGGCTCAAGGCAGTTCAGGATGGTCATTTGCTCCATAAGTCGATCGGACAGTAGTTGAGGTGAAGCTTTCTCTGTCAAGCCTACAGGACACAGTAGGGTGGCTCTGCTCATACCTTATTCGGGCTGGTGCTTTGTGGATAGCCTTTGCCATAACAACTTACCCTATGGATTACCCTAGCGTTTACCATTTAGTTTACCGTAGTAGTTTACCATAGGCGAAATCTGACCGCTTTCGCTCTGTTGATATACGATTTCCCGTGTCTTGCCTATCTTGTATACCCGTATCATTATAAGTCTGTAGAGCTGGCTCACAGCGGTCTAATCCCTCTGTACGCTGGGGAACACGCGGGAAGCAGCGGGGAAGGCCGGACTCCAAAGCCTGGGTGGCTCGTATCTTCTCCCTGATTTCTGACTTGCGTCGAAATCAGAAAATTTTTGAACGTTTTGATGAACAAATGAACACGCATCTGAGGGATTCTTTGAATACTGCAGCCAGAGATTTGAACAGCTGCAAGCGACTTTTTTCATGCCCTCATTGCATCATCTTTTTTGATTACCCAGCCTCTACCCTGGCTTCTCCATGTCTCGCCCTCTCCGGGATGTGATTGTTGTAGCCTTCGCCGCCGGATTTATCGGAGGTGTATTATATAGTAAACATAACTGGAGGCAGGCCATGTCAAACGATCGACAGCAGCAGTTGCATGATTATTTGCGGCGGGAGTATAGCTACCTGGGGGAGCGCGGACTTGAGGCTCTGCTGAGACTGCCACTGCAAAGGAAGCTGGCAGCGAAAGCCGAGATCGAGCAAGCGAAGGTTAAGGGCCTATATCGCTTTTATGTGACCGGCTCGCTGGCTCCGCCCGTTTCACCTGAAACGCGGGGAGGGAAGCGTGCTTTCGTGGCCAGGTACAGCAGCTACGAAGCCGGGCTTCGGGCAAGGCTACTTCCTCACAACGTCTACTTCATCGAGGACGCGGCCGCTGTTCGGCAAGTCCTGGGCCTGCCCACGGCGGGGATAGAGCCAGTTCCGCCGGGGCGCATCCCTAAGACCCGCTGGTGGTGGCTGGAGCAGGCGCCCCTGGACGTGGGGCTTCTCAGCAATGCGTGGGAGGCCATTCACGCTGCCAAAGCGCGAAACACGGCCTACACCGGTCCCGAGTTGCCGCGCTTCATACCTCATTTCCTGCGCGCCTATCTCGGGGGCAAAGACGCGGTGCTAAGGCCGAGCCTGGCCCCTGAATGGCTGAAAGGAAAGCCAGAGTTTCTCTGGGGCCGCCCGCCCAGGTATCAGGATGACCTGCCCCTGCACCGCTTCGTCGCCGTGCTGCTGGACAGGTATGGCCTGCCCCCCGGCCTGTTCTGGCGGGTGCGCCGCTACCTGTTCTCCCACGATGCCGGCGACCTGGGGCCCAGGGTGCCTGACCCGCCGCCTAAGAAGCTGGATGTCCCGGTACTGCTGCCGTCTGTAGAGTTTATACCACAGCGTACACCCGGCGGCGTGACGGTACACACGCTCACCATCACCGTCCAGGGCATTGACGCATTTACCACCCCGGATGATTGGAAGTCTATCTGGAAGGACTATATCGCGCCAGTGCAGCAGACATGGAGACAGCGGGTTGCTCAGGAAAAGTTCAAAGAATCGACGGGAAGATACCCCACGCTGGAAGAGTACCAGGTTCTGGAGGCCCGGTTGAAACCCCCCACCAAACGGCCTTTCACCTTTCCCGTCACCTACCTGCCGGTGTGGGAGAGAATGAAGCGGGACTCTCTCCCGGTTGACCGGGCCCTGCATGACCTGGAGCGGGAAGACAAACAGTTCGATCGCCGGAATGCCCGGCGAGGGGTGAAGCGGCTGGAAGAGCTGATGCAGCCCCGGCCCTGAGCAGCGTTTTTTTCTCCCCTGAATTCTACCACTAGCACTCCCTCCGGCTATGCCCCAAAATGGGCCTCATGAGCAGAGATGTGCGACTCAATATTGTATTGGGCCATCTTCCCGGCGTCAAAGTCCCTGACCGTCAGGGCTGGTCACGGCCGAAGGATACAGGGGCCTAGCCGTGGAACGTCTGACGGCGATTCTAACGGACATGCTGCGCTCTGCTCTGGCCTGGGAGCAGGATCATCCCCAGCCGCCACCGTGCGGGTCTGAGAAAACGTTGACCGGCATACGCAGTGGGGTATACAATGGCCGCACGGGAAAACGCCGCGGAGGTGAGCATCATGACGATGGCAATGATCAGGAGAGGCACCAGCCACCGATTGACCTTCGAGAGTCTGAAGGGCCTGCGGGCTGAAGGCTACGTCAGGGACTCCACACTTGACCAGAGGGACGGTTCCGGCCCTGACATCCAAAGGCACAATATCCAGCGATTTGCGGAGAGCTATGGCCTTATACTGGGGCAGAGGTGGTACACCGAGTTCGTCAGCGGCAGAAGCGTGGCCGGGAGAAAAGAGTTCCGCCAGTTCATCGAGGATGCCCGCCGTGACCTCTTCGATGTACTTCTGGTGGACCACACATCCCGGTTCGGCAGGAACCAGGCGGAGTGCATACGCTATAAAGAGGAGATGCAGGGGCTGGGTAAGGTGGTGGTATTCGTCTCCCAGGGCATCATCAGCGGCAGCGACAGGGACTTCCTCAACGAGAGGATCAACGAGACGCTGGACGAGCAGTACAGCCGCAACCTCTCCCGCTACGTCAGGGCGGGAAAGGCGGAGAAGGCGGCCAAAGGGCACGCCCTGGGCCATGCGCCGCTGGGATACAAAACGGTGAAGGCCCCCAGCGGCAGAGGGGCCTGCATGTCGCCCGATGAAAAAACCATGCCGGTCCTGCTGGCGCTGCTGCGGGAATACGCCGGTGGACACCACTCCTTCAAGACCCTGGCCCAACACCTCAACGCCCAGGGCTACAGGACCAGCAAAGGCAACCCCTTCACCGAAAGCTCCATCAACCAGGTGGTCACCAACCCCTTCTATGTGGGAAAGTTCTACTTCCACAGAGGTAAGCAAGACGAAGAGTTCAGGGACGGAGTCCACAATGTGCCGGAAGAGGTCAAAACCCTGTGGCATGAGTGCCAGGAGGTCAGGGCGGAGAAGGCCAGGTCAGGACATCCTAGCCCACCCTCAAGGCAGCACCGGGTCTACCCTCTGACGGGGGTCCTGGTCTGCGATGGCTGCGGCCGGCCCTTCCACGGTATATCGACTATCTCCAAGCCCCGGAGCTATCCCCGGATGTTCCACAGTTGGCACCGCTGCGACATGAGGCCTCTATCGGTATCGGCGCCCATGGTGGAAGGGGAGTTCGTCCAGAGGGTGTTATCCCAGATTAAATGGGACGATGGCTGGCAGCAGGCTGTGCTCAGGGCCATGACAAATGAGGGACCCCAGTCGGATTGCAGCCTGGAGGTCAAGAGGATAGAGGGCGCCATGGCGAACCTCAGGAAGCAGCACCTCTGGGGAGTCATCACCGATGAGGAATTCCGCACGGAGCACGTCTCGCTGGAGAGGCAGAAGAGGGCCCTGGAGGCTGCCGGAGCGCCCTTGATGACTCCCAACCTGGATAGAGCCGCCCAGCTGCTTTCGGCCCTGCCGGCTCTCTGGCAACATCCCGGCGTGACCCCCGAGCAGCGGCGGGAGTTGGCCAGAGAGGTATTTGAGGAGGTCCGACTGAGAGAGGGGAGGCTGGCCGCCGTTAAGCCAAGACCCGAGTATGCCCCCCTGTTCGCCTATTCCATATGGCGTTACCACGTTGTCGGTGGTGACCAGTCATTCTGAGCGAAGCGAAGAATCCAAGAGACCCTTCGTTTCACTCAGGGTAACATGAGGGACACCTACAACGCGGTCGTTGACAATCCATTGCGATTGCTTTACCATCGAAGGCTAGTTCAGGCCATTTCAAAATAAGGTGAAAATCTAGTGTCAGCGCATAACTTTGTCTTGACGTTCGTGCCCCTGTTCATCGTCATCGATGCTATCGGCAATCTGCCTTTTGTCATCTCGGCGAGCGAAGGGATGACGAGCCATGAGCGCTTCCGGATGATCAATATCGCTATCACCACAGCCGCTATAGTCGGCCTCGCCTTTTTGTTCCTGGGCCAACTCATTCTAAATGCAATGGGCATCTCCTTCGGCTCTTTCGCCATTGCCGGAGGACTTATCCTGTTGGCCCTCTCCATCAGATATATGATAACAGGGCATATGGTAGAATCGGCCGCAGAGGACAAACGTGAATTGCTGGGTGTCGTCCCCATCGGTACACCTCTAACCGTAGGGCCAGCCACCATAACCACCCTGCTGCTGCTGGTGAAGCAGCAGGCATCTCCCGAGCAGACAGCGTTCCCACTCTACATGGTTTTGATCTCTTTTGCTCTAAATCTATTCATTGCCTGGATAATCTGCATGGCAGGCAACTGGATTGCGGGCTTCCTGGGGCAGGGCGGAATCAAGGCGGTCTCCAGAGTATTCAGTCTATTGCTCGCAGCTATCGCAGTGAGCATGGTGATTAAGGGCCTGGAAATACTCGGCGCTCTCCACCTTGCAGCCTAAGGCTATCCTGATTCACAACAACAAGAGGCGCAAGCATTCGAATTAAGGTGAATTTCCTGGGCGCAGCCCAGAACGTGACCGGCTCGGCATATTTTGTGGAAGCCAATGGCGTCAGGCTTCTGGTGGACTGCGGTCTTTACCAGGAAAGGGAACTGCTGGCAAGGAACTGGGACCCCTTTCCTGTCCCTCCCCATACCATAGATGCTGTGCTCCTATCCCATGCCCATCTCGACCACTCCGGCCTGCTGCCCAAGCTGGTTCGAGAAGGTTTCACAGGCAAGATATACTGCACGCACGCCACATACGATATCGCTCAAATTATCCTGCTCGATGCTGCCCACCTGCAGGAGCAGGACGCGGAGTTCAAGCGAAAAAGACATGAGCGCGAGGGCAGAAAAGGGCCGTATCCCGAGATTCCGCTCTACACGGCGAACGATGCCACAGCTTCTTTCCCCAGATTCTCGCCCGTGGGATACGAGGAGCCGATTAGGTTGGGCGAGGGCATTGAAGCGACGTTCCACGATGCGGGCCACGTGCTCGGCTCGTCCATGATAAAGGTCAAAGTAAGCCAGAACGGAGAGCAAAGGACACTGGTATTCTCCGGGGACGTGGGCAGGTGGGAAAAGCCGATGCTGCACGACCCTACAGTCTTCGAGGAGGCAGACTACATCCTGGTGGAGTCCACGTACGGGGACAGGCTGCATGATGACCAGAAAGGCATAGAGACGGCGCTTGCCGAGATCATAAACTCCACCCGAAAACGCGGGGGGAACATAGTTATCCCCAGCTTCGCCTTCGAGCGTGCCCAGGAAATACTGTATTATCTTAACGAACTGCTCCTCGAGGACCGCATCCCGCATCTGATGGTGTTCCTGGATAGCCCTATGGCGACAAGCATCACAGAGGTTTTCGAGCGTTATCCGGACCTGCTCGACGAGGACATGGTCGAGCTTATACGCGAGAAGAAGTCGCCTTTCGATTTCACCGGGCTGAAAATGACCAGGACCACCGATGAGTCCAAGGTGATAAATCACATAAGCGGCACAGTCATCATCATAGCCGGTTCAGGTATGTGCACCGGCGGCAGGATAAAGCATCACCTGGTGAACAACATCTCCAGACAGGAGAGCACGATACTTTTCGCCGGATACCAGGCAACAGGTACATTGGGTAGACAGATTGTTGACGGCGCCAAAGAGGTGAGGATACTGGGACAGATGTATCCGGTCAAGGCGAGAGTTGTTCAGATAAACGGCTTTTCGGCCCACGCCGACAGGGACGAGCTGTTCAGATGGCTATCCGGGCTGAAAAGGCCTCCGTTGCATCTCTTTGTCACACACGGTGAGCCCGATGTCGCACAGTATTTCGCCAACTTCGTGAAAGAGAGAACGGGCTGGCAGGTATCGGTGCCAAAGTATCAGGACGAGGTTATCCTCAATTAGCAACTGGCTGGGAAAAGTACTTACTACAGTTCAATGAACATGCTCGGGGCCTATGACATCAGGCTCGAGCACACCATCGGGGTCATGTCCCTCCAGGACCTTCAAGTGCCGGGGCAGGATGCGCTCCTGGTAAACCTGCTCCAGTTTGTCCAGCAGGCGCTCCGGGTCGGCATCATAGCATACCACAGCGCCTGTATCCTTCTTCACAAAGCTGATTATTTTCTTCAAATGCTCGGTGACCCCGCCGGTGCCTTCCAGGACTCCTATCACCTTCGCTTCGTCATAGGCAATGGCGAACTCGCCGAGTGTACCCGAGCGTCCCCCGGCGAAGATAACCACGTCACAGCTCCTGATGTTCTCCACCTCACGGCCCATGAGTCCGCTCCCGGTGTAGATTATGGCGTCGTAGCCCCGCGTAGGTGAGTGATACTTCGTGGCATGCTCCTCGAGGTTGAGGGCCGGGGATACCCCCACCACAATCCCGCCCTCCTCCTTGGCCCCCTTGACAGCCTCATGGGGCATGCCCGGGCAGGCCCCGGTTATGAGCACATAGCCGCGCCTGGCTATGGTAGCGCCCAGGCGACGCACCGGCAGGCGCACTTCTTCGTCCAGTGTCCCGCCTGCCGACCCCATTACTCCCACGGTCATCCTGGGGAAAAGGTCAACTCGTTTCTGCTTATCATCCATAGATTCACCACCCTCGCTGCCAAAACAATAGTCCCCTTCGAGTGTCAAAATGATAACACCAAGTCCAGCCAAGGGCAATTCCTATTAGGTTACGCAATCCCCCAATCTGCGGGAGTTTTTAGGGCGTTCAATTGAACGCCCCTACGTTTTCCTATCGACAACCCATCGAAGTGACTATTGCATAACCGATAGCGGGTGTGCTAATGTTGGGGCAGATTAGCATCAGCAAAGCTGTGAACCGCCATGATCTGGGTTAGACGGATATTTGCCATCCCGCTCATCATCATCTTCGTTGTCATTTTCATCTTGGTGCTCGTCCTCACACAGGTAAACGGCACGTTTGCCAACCCGGGGTTTTACAACGACCAACTGCGGCGGGCTGATATGTACAACTTTGTCTACGATAAGGCCCTGCCTGCGGCGCTGGACGAGATACAAACAGACCAGTCATCTTCGACACCCTTCGACATAACGAATATCCAGAATGAGATAGTCTCCTCCGCCAGGAAGATAGTGCCGCCCGAGTGGCTTCAGGCTCAGGTCGAAACAGCAACGAATACCATGATCCCCTATTTTCTGGGCAAAACCGACAGCTTCACCTACAGTGTTGCGCTCAAAGACAGGGTGACTACAGGCGCTCAGGTAATCAAAACCGACATGCTGCAGGGTGACACATTCGCCAGGCTCTACGACGATGTAGTCTCCTACGCTGCTGACCAGATGCTGGAGAACCTGGACAAGCTACCTTACTCACTGACGCTGAGCAAAGAGCAGGTGGAAAACTTCCTCAGGGCGGCAGCCCCCGAAGCTTGGGTGTCCTCGCAGGCTATGGCGGCCATAGACTCCGTGACGCCTTACGCGACCGGGGATTCCGACCACTTCACCATCACCATCCCACTGCGAGACCGCGTCGATCCCACAGCGGCTGCTGCGCTCGAACTGCTCAGCGGACAGGATACCTACAATTACCTGCTGGACGAGATAATAACGCCCATCGTCCTGGAGAACATCGGCACGTCCGTTAACCTCGGTTACGGGGTCACCTTGAGTCAGGCGGAGGTCGTCTCGGCCGTCAAGCAGGTGCTGCCCCAATCGTGGGTAGAGGCCCGGCTGGGGGATCTCATTAACGCCATTGCTGCTTATGTAAAGGGTGAAGCCAACACCATACAGATAACGGTCAACCTGGCGGATAGAAAGGCAGCAGCCCTGAATGTCCTGACGAGTCTGGCAGACCAGAAGCTGGAGGCGCAGTTCAACAGCCTGCCTGTGTGCAGCATGGCGCAGTTCCTTCAGATGGTACAGACTCTACCGCCGGGCAGCATCCCCTCCTGCCGTCCCTCCGGCGTATCCTACCAGGACGCCAAAACAGCGCTGGGCATCAACGTCGCCAACTCAGTACAGCAGGCAGTGGGAAACTCGCTCCCGAACCAGTGGGTATATACCTATGCCGACCTCCGGCAATCGCTGGGCGCGGACAACGCTGATTTCATAGACAAAGCCCGCAACTGGGTTGCCACCGGCTGGACATTCAGCGACAGCGATGTGGTGAACAAGCTAAGCAGCGACGAGCAGCAGACGCTTAACGATGCACGCAACAGGATAAAGAACGGCTACACCATAACCCAGGCCGACCTTAGAGATAAAATCGCAAAAACAGATGCAGACCTGAATAATCTTGATACAGCCCGACATAGGATAAACACTGCCCGAACCTGGCTCTGGGCTATCTGGCTGATACCTTTCGCCTTCCTTGTGCTCATCGCTCTGCTGTGCGGCCGTAACTGGACAAGCAGGGCATTCTGGGGGCTCGGGGTGCTGTTCGTTACATCTCTGGCTATCTACATAGCCGTGACGGTGACATACTCCCATGTTGCCGAGCCGAGGCTAACGCCCGTTTTCCACCCTTCGGAGTACCAGGGCGTAGCAGCCGTAATGGCTGAAAAGGGCAACGAGGTTATTCGCAATGTCGCCGGCACCTTCGCCTCAGGGATAGAGTGGATGGCCATTTACTCCATGATAGGCTCAGGGATAGTCTTGCTGGGCCTGGTTATCTGGAGAATTGTGCTGCCCAGAACGCGGGCTACGCCACTCTAAAGAACCGGCTCACCAGGACAGCTCGGAATCGCTAAGCCTCAAACTTTTGCCTCAAAAATCACCCTTTCGGCCTGCACCACAGACTCCGGTTCGCCTTTCTGCCGACGATGTTATAGTGTAGAATAGAGGCGGACTCTGACAGGTGAGTGTAATGGCCGATACTAAGAGTAACTCTGCTTCTTCAAAGGCGAGCGTCACTATGTTCTCGGGGAAGGGCGGCGTGGGCAAGACGACCTGCGCTGCGGCAACCGCCCTCCACTTCGCCTCCTCAGGGCAGAAAACCCTGGCTATCTCGACCGATGCCACCCCCTCGCTGTCGCATATCTTCGCCAGGCCACTATTTGAAAAACCCCAGATGGTTAAAGGTTCTCTGTACATCAATGAACTCGGCACCGACGAGGTCGAGGAGATGTGGGACGAGAAGTTCGGCAAAGAGGTTTACGACGTCTTTTCCACCTTCGTAGCCATCGACTATCCGCAATTCGTGGAATTCACCACATCCATCCTGCCCGGGCTCAGCGATGAGTTCATGGTCGACTACATCAGGGAACTGAGTCTGAAGGATGACTGGGGCAACATCATCTGGGATACGGCGCCGCTGGGTCAAACGCTCACCTTACTTCAAACGCCGGCCATGCTGGTGGAGCATCTGAAACTGGCTCCGCGGATTTACACCAGGTTGAAGGTCGCCAATATCAGCAAAGAGCCGATACTGAATATCGTCAGCAGATGGCAAAAGCTATCCGCCGATGAGATGGATTTCCTGCGGAACAAGGTGAAGTTCGTGCTGGTCACCATACCCGAGGCCCTCGCGGTAGAGCAACTGGAGAGCGTTTTCTTTCAGTTGTGCAGGTACGGCCTCAGGGTAGAACAGTTGATAATCAATAACGTGATAAAGGTGGACGACTCGGAGTTCCTGAAAACGAAGGCCGCGCAGCAAAAGAAGTACCTCGACATTATCTATGACAAGTACAGGGACATACCGATAGTCGAAGTGCCCCTGTTTCCCTATGAACTTCGGGGCTGGGAGAGGCTGAAAGAGGTCGAGAAGGTACTGTTCCCCTAGCCAGCTTGTTGTAGTCAAGGTGGTCCTGTGATGCGAATCGAAACCGTAGAAGCCAGAGACCTGCCCGAGGCCTGGTTCCTCTGCCTGCGCAAGACGCTTACACATGGACGCGAGTATACCATCGACAGGGGCAGCAATGTCGGGCATAAAAGAAAAGAGCTGGATTTCATCGTTGTCCAGGTGAAACACCCGGGCAATCGGCCACTAGTTCCGGACGTGCCGCAGGGAGTGCCGCCTCCTTCATCCATGGAATATGTGGAGAACTACCTCCAGTACCTGATGACCTCCCTGAAGGCTGACAAGGAGCAGTACACCTACGGCGAGGACCTGGCAGACCAGATACCGGAGCTGATCAGGATATACAAAGAGGGCGGCTACAACACCAATCAGGGGTTTATGGCAGTGGGCAGCAGGGAATCCATCAAGCTTTCCGACCCGCCCTGCTTGAGAGGCATAGACACCAGGGTCATGAACGGGAAATTGCACTTCATAGCATACTTCAGGTCGTGGGACCTGTGGGCGGGGTTCCCCTCGAACCTGGCGGGTATGCAGCTTCTCAAGGAATACGTGGCCAGCGAGATAGGCGTGGAGGACGGAGAGATGATAGCTTTAAGCAAGGGGCTGCATTTATATGACTACACCTGGGAGCTGGCCAAAGTTGCGGCGCGGCTGGAGGGAGCTTAGAGCGCGCCATTTAAGAAGAGGAGAACTTGGTGAACTTGTGGACAATACTGAACCAGTCGTCCAATAGCATGACCAGGGAACATTCCAATTGGTCCGGCCCGAACGTATGAAATTCTGCGCTGCCCACCTGACCCCGCCACACCAGACAACCCGTTTCATTGCCCTCGATTTCGACTGTGAGCTGGTGCCTTCCTACCATGCTGGTGACGACTGCGGTTAAGGCATTGCTGTTAACCTTGCTTCCCCGGATAACCAGCGCACCCTTCTTGCCTTCGCGAGAGGCACTGAGGGCTTCGCCCTCCCACAGGGTATCTTCCAGGACATCGAGGTGGCTAATCGTTGCTTTCATCGTGCACTAACCCTATCGTACTGAGTCGGCAAAACCATAGTACCCATACTAAAGTACCACCTGCAATCCTAGATGACATCGTCATCCGAGTCAAGATAACGTAACTTGATAATAATTCACCGCACCTACGAATCTCGAACGTCCCTGCGAATCCTGGCAGTTTTGTCTCCCGATGTGGTATTATCTGGTTACTGGAGGGCAATATGGAACAGGGATATGAGATAAACGAATTAGCCAAAGAAGAGTCCTGGCGCATGTTCCGCATCATCGGAGAGTTGGTGGAGGGTTTCGACACGCTCACCAGTGTGGAACCAGCGGTGACCATATACGGCTCGGCCCGGGTGAAGCCGGGCGATGAGCTTTATGTCAAGACAGAGGAAATCGCCCGCCGCCTTGGCAAGCTGGGCTTCACCGTCATAACCGGAGGCGGCCCCGGCATTATGGAAGCGGCCAACAAAGGTGCTCTCAGCGCTGGGGCCAAGTCGGTCGGCCTCAATATCGAACTGCCCGAGGAACAGTTCTGCAATGAATATACTAATAAGTCCATAACCTTCCATCACTTCTTCGTACGCAAGGTGATGCTGGTCAAATACGCTTTGGCTTTTGTGATAATGCCCGGCGGCCTGGGGACACTGGACGAGCTGACGGAAGTCCTGACCCTGATGCAGACTCACAAAATAAGGCCCTTCCCCGTGATACTGTTCAGCAGCGCTTACTGGAAGGGCTTCCTGGACTGGTTGCAGAGCTACACTTTAGCTCAAGGATACATCTCCCCGGAGGACCTCGACCTGCTCCGGGTCTGTGACACCCCGAAGGGGGTCGCCGACATTGTCAGAAGCTGGTATCACAAACAGGAGATTGTGGGCAAGAAAGCCCTGGGAGAGTGGCTGCTTAACGTCTTCTAAAGATAATCTTTTTGGGCGGTTCGCGAACCGCCCCTACTTTTTATAGCTCCTTCAGCTTCTGCCCTAGCGTGAGCGCATTCTGTACTGCGAAGGCCTCGGCATCGTTGTTGAAGTAGACGTAGACTGCTTTTTTGCCCCGCGATAGCTTTGAGATATCCTTTGCCCAGCCACTGAGCTCCTCATCGGAATAAGAGCCGCCGTAGAGCGAGGTGCTGCCGTGGAAGCGGACATAGACAAAATCGGCGGTGGCCTCGAGCGGCGTGGTGAGGTCAGGCATGTCGTAGATGCAGAAGCCTGCGTTATATTTTCGCAGCAGGCCGAATACCCCCTTGTCCAGCCAGGACTCGTGGCGAAACTCGAAAACGTGGCTCAGGTCGCGGGGCAGCATGGACAGAAACGCCTCCAGCACCGCATCGTTGCGGTGCATACCGGGCGGAAGCTGATAAAGCAAAGGCCCCAGCTTCTTGGCCAAAAGCCTCGCTCTCTCCAGAAACTTGTCCAGCGCCTCCTCGACGTTCCTCAGCTTCTTAATGTGGGTAATAAACCTGCTCACCTTCACGGCATAAACGAAGCCCTGCGGTGAGGAGTCACGCCAGTTAGCGAACGCCTTCTCCGAGGGCAGATGGTAGAAGCTGTTGTTAAGCTCAACCGTGGTGAAGGAACGGGCATAGAACTCCAGCCACTTCGATTTGGGGAGTTCAACAGGATAGAACCGCCCCCGCCAGTGTTCATAGTGCCAGCCGCTGGTGCCTACGTAGTATTTGGGCGACATCTCGTAAAAGCTCTAAATTCGAATTTCTAATTTCTAAACAATATTGAATTTCCCAAATTCAAATTTTGTAAATGTTTGGAGTTTTTGTGTTTTGAATTTGTCTAGGATTTCGGATTTAGAGTTTAGGGTTTACCTAAAAGCTCTTCCAGTATAATCTTCGCCGCTTTCTTATCCAGGGGCTCGTTGTTGTTGCCGCACTTGGGCGACTGGATGCAGCCGGGGCATCCGTCCTGGCAGGGGCACTCGTTCAGCGTCTTCAGCGTAGCTTCCCAGAGATCCATGATTATATCGAACCCCTTCTCAGCGATGCCGATGCCTCCGGGGTAAGCATCATAAATGAATATCTGGGGCTCGCCGGTATCCGGATGCAATGGTGTAGAGACGCCGCCGATGTCGTTTCTATCGCAGAGCGCAAACAGGGGCAGCAGGGCTATAGCGGCGTGCTCCGTGGCATGCAGCCCTCCGGCGAAGTCCAATCCCTGCTTCGCCAGCTTGTTCTGCATGTTTGGAGGTATGTCGAACCACAGCGATACCGTAGGGAAAGTGTGCGGCGGCAAATCCAGCGGCTCCTCGCCCAGCACCTCCTCCGTGAAGATGCGCTTCTTCTTGAAGCCGACCACGGTGGTGGTGACCTCCACTTCGCCCAGATACACTCCCAGCCCACCCACAGTCTTTCTGAGCCTGGTCTTGACTATGCTGATGTCGGTCAAATCCTTGGTCTGGGTGTAGTACGGTGCATCTGTGGGCACTGCCGAAGCGGTGCGCCCCAGCAGGTCCAGCTTGGTAACCAGGTACGATTCGCCCTGATGCAGATAGATGGCGCCGGGGTGTATCTGGAAGAAGGCATTGGCCTCCTCGATCGTCTCCAGAAGGACGCCGCTGGTGGCATCCACCAGGTTATAGTTATGCGAAGAGGTGGAACGGATATTTATCTCCTCGGCGGGATAAGTCACACTCGGCGCGGGATACCAATGTCCCCTGCGCTTGCGCAGCAGACCCGTTCTCTCAAGCTCGTCCACAGCCTGGCTGAAGTTGTCCCCGAACAGCCTGGCCTCGCCGTCAGTCAGGGGCATCTCCCAGGCAGCGCAGAGCACGTGCGGCTTGAGGATATGGATGTTATCGGGGTTAATCAAGGCGTTCTCATGGCTCTTGCCGAAGAAGAACTCGGGATGGCGCATGAGGTACTGGTCGAGGGGGTTGTCCAGGCCGATGAGGAAGCTAATCGAGTCCTCTTTGCCCCGCCCGCTCCGCCCCGCCTGCTGCCAGGTGCTGGCGATACTTCCCGGATAACCGGTCAGTATGGTGGCGTCCAAATCTCCGATATCCACCCCCAGCTCCAGCGCGGTGGTCGCCACCGCAGCCAGAAGCTTCCCGTCGAACAGCTCGCGCTCTATCTGACGCCTGTCCTCGGCCATGTAGCCGGCTCGGTAGGGCTTGACCTTGTCCGCCAGCTTCGGCGCATCCTTCTTAAGCTGGTCGCGCACATACATATAGATAAGCTCGGTGAGTCGGCGGCTGCGGGTGAAGGCGAGGCTGCGGATGTTGCGTTTCATGAGCTCGGTGAGAAGCAGGGTAGCTTCACTGTTGGGACTGCGCCGCGCCGACTTCGCCTCGTCGATGATAGGCGGGTTCCAGAAGACAAACTCCTTGCCCCCGTGAGGCGAGCCGTCCTCGGCGACTACCTCGAAGGGGAGCCCGGTCAGCCTCTCCACGTGCTCCAGAGGATTGGCGATGGTAGCGGTGCAGAGGATGAACTGCGGGCTGGAGCCGTAGCAGGCGCAGAGGCGCTTGAGACGGCGTACCACGTTGGCCACATGGGAGCCGAAGACGCCGCGGTAGACGTGCGCCTCGTCTATCACGACATACCTCAGACGCGAGAAGAATTCCTTCCACGCGCTGTGGTTAGGCATGATGCCAAGGTGCACCATGTCGGGGTTGGAGAGCACGATCTCCGCCGACCTCTTGATAGCGCCGCGTTCGTTTTGAGGCGTATCGCCGTCGAAGGTGGAGTAGTTCAGCTTAATCTTTTGCTCGATGGTCAGTTCCCTGAGGCTGCGCAGTTGGTCCTGAGCCAGCGCCTTGGTGGGAAAGAGATACAAAGCTCGGCACCCCTTCTGGGCCAGGATAGTGTCGAGGACGGGTATGTTATAGCAGAGGGTCTTGCCGCTGGCGGTGGGGGTGACCACAACCACATTTTTCCCCGAGCGAACGAGGTTGACCGCCTTAGCCTGATGGCTGTAGAGCGGGAACAGTCCGTTTGCCTCAAGAGATTCCTGAAGTTTGGGATGCAGGGGCTTGTCCAGCTCGCCGTGGGATGCCTCGCGGGGTGCGATGTGCTCGATATGGACGATCTGGTCTCGGTAGGCAGAGTGCTTCTTGAGGCGGGGAAGAAAGGTTGATACACTCATCGCTTCCCCTGGCTCTTAGAGGGCATTCAGGAGCTCGATCTCATAGTCCAGGACCTCGGCATCGCCCCTGACGGTCTCGATGAAGTTCATCACGTGGGAGAGAACCTCATTTACATGTCGGCTGTCGTTGCTGACGCAGGTTATGCCCAGGGTAGCCACCTGCCACATGTCCTGGTCCTCGATCTCAGCGATAGAGACGTTGAACTTATTCTTCACCTGAGAGGTGACAGACCTGAGCACCATTCTCTTGCCCTTGAGAGAATGGTTTTCCGGGATGCGAAGCCTGACCCTCAAGGCACCGATGTTCATGTTAAAAAAGAGGAACCCCGCAAGCTAACCCATCCGTGCTCAGTTAACCACACAACGAGGCGGATGTCAAACGCGGGAGGGACACTCTACATTTGTTTGCATAGACTTCTTGCTAAATGGATGCAATAGACTTAGAATGTCTCTCAAATTATAGAAGAACACAAAAAGAAAGCAAGAGTAGTCACTCATGAATGAAGAGCAGCCGGATGAGAAATCCTTTGAAGTGCTGAAAGTTTTGTACCAAGAGTGTGAAAGGAATCCTCAACTTTCTTTAATAGGTATACCTGAGAAGATACTCGGGAAAAAGGCGGGTGAACGTTTTGGGTTTATTTACTCACAAGTCCATGATCTGGAGAATTTCGGGTTCGTTGCTCGAATTGGTAAAAACATTCCTGGAAGTGGTAAAAATATCATCATAACTCAAAAAGGTCGAGATTATGTTGAATCTGTCATGAAGAAAATCACAGAATCCAATGCAGGTACCAAAATTGGGAAATATGTCACTCCTAAGAAGATACTTGTCGGGATTTTTATTGCTGTGATTGCTGGTTTGATAGTAGCGTATGTTACTGGACAGTGGAGGCCTTAGTAGACGAGTCGAGAACCATAGACAAGTATACTGTACTCGTTGCTGAGTAAATTGATCCTCTCGTGTCCCCAAAGCTGTTTCCCCAGTGCAATGTATTGTAAACGATTCAAGAAATATGAGAACGCTGTAAATACGAAAAATATGTCTCGCTTGTACTTGTCTTGAATGCAGATAATATGATAGGATATAAAAAATGTCTCTTATAAGAAATTCGAAGTATGGATTATTCAGATGCCCCCGCAAAGGCACCGTAAGGAGGACGTGATGGAGATGTCTGAAAGACGAGTAGGCACTCCAGAGGTAAAGGAGGCTAGAGCATTTAGAGAGATCGTTGAAAACTTCACAGACCCAAGAGAAGTCCTACGGGAGGGTATTAGTAATGCTCTTGATTGGGGTGCCAAGAATATCAGAATCACGGTGAATGAGAATGCAGACAGGGCAGACAAAGAACTCGTCATTAAAATATGGGATGACGGCCTAGGACTGAACAGAGGAAGGTTCTCCGCATTTTGGAACCTCGCGGACTCCCCGGGATTTCAAAGAGATAAATTTGGTAAGAAAGTGGGTGGAAAGGTAGGAGAAAAAGGACACGGCACAAAGACATTTTGGAAATGTAGACTGCTGGAGGTAGAAAGCATCGCTAAGGAAAGTGACGGGACCGATTGGAATGTGATAGCGGAGATGAAAGAACCTATTAATACTCTCATGAAAGAAAAGATACCTAAGTACGAGTATGCAGAAGGATCCGGTCAAGGCAGACCAAGTTTTACTGAGATAACAATCAATGGTTATCATGCTCGTAGTAAGGAGGTCTTTCGCCATGAAGTATTAAAAGACTATGTTCAGTGGTTCACAAAGTTTGGCTCTGTTGAACTTGAGCTCGGAATACTAACCCATAAAGGCAAGATATTGCACTTGCAAGGCCTCGGGAGAAATGAGCCCGAGGCGATTTCTTTCGGGCATGAATTCCCTCCGGTGTCCAACAATATTAGGGAGTTGCAGCAAAAATGCCAGGACTCGTGGCCAAGGTACTATGTGAATAAATGGGTGTTATCCTCGGAACCTATAGATGGTTACCCAAGCAGCAACCTAAATATGGTTTTCTATCTCGAAGGAGATTCAGTGAAGAGACAATATAATACAATGTTGACCCGACCTGGCAGGCCACCGGAGAGCTGGCATTATACCGTATCCAGCAGATATGGGCTCTACGTCTGCAAAGATTATGTACCGCTGCCTCCAAGTCAGAGGGTTAGCGAATGGATTGCGGAAAAAAGCGAATGGACGCTATATCACTCATTCGTGAATTGTCAAGACTTTGATTTAACAGCAAATAGGGCAAGCATAGGGAATACAGACCAATTGTTTCTAGCAAAGGTACATGATACTGTGAAGAAGTTATTTGAGACACGTATTAAGACAAGTCCTGAGTTTAAGGCATATGAGGACGAAATAGATTTCACGAAAGAGCGAGGTGTAATAGATCGTACGCAAGAAGAAGAGAAAGCTGATGTTGAAAAGCGGTACGATTATGCTAAGAAGAAGCGCAATGCACAATACAAGCCTGCGCAGTGCCCATCGGTAGTCCTGCTAGAACCCCGTCAGGAAGTTGAAGTCTTGACGATCTTTTCTGTAATGGCGGCGCTGGAGCCAGATCTCTTTGAGTTTAAAATTGTAGACTATAGCACTAGCAGAGGAATCGATGCTTTGTGCGTATTAGAATCGACCGCAGGTGGACTACAAAAAGGGAACCTGCGATATGTTGAATTTAAGAAAGCTTTGACACATGAGTTCAGGGATCATACATTTGCGCGCCTTGCTGCTATTGTGTGCTGGGAATGCAATCTTGAAAATGGTGCAAAAGTTCGCGATTTGGCCGGACAGGAGCGAAGTCTACAAATTAGCAAGGATAAGCAAGGGCACAACATCTACATGCTATTGGCACCACCCGTGTTAGCAGCAAATAATATAAAGGTGTATGTATTAAAAGAATATTTGAGCGAGAGACTGGGAATCTCCTTCACAACTCGGGCTCCCTAACTTCAATTTATGCCCTACTAAGATCGATCCGGCTATTTAGGAACACGGCGGCTGGCTCGAAGCTTTGTGACCAGTCGATTTGCCACCCATAGTCACCTTTTTCTTCAAAATCAAGTGGTTTTGGAGACCCCCTCTACGCATTGGCCTTTCTTGTTCTCAACTCAATACCCGGAAGTCTGTACTGGTAACCACGGGGCGTTTCCAAGATATCACCTTTTACCCACGAGCTTCTTCTGGAGTTCGTCTGCCGTAATGAGCACCGGGTCGTAAGGCGGCGAGAAGGGATGGGCGTACCCAGGTCGAGGTCTCTCATTTCGCGAGCAGTCATCTTGACCGCTACCATGGTTTGCCTAGTGCGCAGTTCGAGTCACCCGGGCTACCTGAAACTGCTTTAGCAGCATTAAAAAAAACAGCAGCAACGGGTACATGACTAATGTCCCCATGCCCATTTGGAGAAATGACGTGCCGGAAACAATCAGAATACCGACAGCAGTGCCTACGCTTGGCCTAGCGGTCAAGAGCCAGATAATCCCGCCACCTATTAACCCGTAACAGACCTGCAGTGGCATGACCGCGACCAGAGCACCGAATATTGCGGTTGCCCCCAGGCCTCCCCTGAGTCCAATGAAAATAGACCAGTTATGTCCCATGACAGCCGCAAAGCCTGCAAGCATCATAATATTGGGCGTATGGGTCAGGAGCTTGGCAATGATAACAGCTGTAACCACCAGGCCGATATCCATGAGCACGACACATAAAAAGGGGAACAGGCCGATCCTGCGAAACACAGCGGCCGCGCTGATTTTGCCGTCCGGCTCAGTCCTCATATCCGTGCGTCCGAACAGATAGCCGACGATACAGGTTGAAGAAATAGACCCCAGCAGATAGGCGAGTGCCACACAACACAGAGACGTTATCAAGCGAACACCTTCCTATTAACCCGGAGCGAGGGAAAGTATAGCGTTAATCTTTGCCACAGTCAAACAAGAGTCTTCTCGAAGATGTCACTTCTTGCCCGAGACCTTCTTCTGGAGCTCGTCTGCCGCAATGAGAACCGGGTCGTAAGGCGGCGCGAACGGAGGGGCGTACCCCAGGTCGAGGTCTCTCATTTCCTGAGCAGTCATCTTGACCGTAATCGCAGTCGCGAAAACATCTATTCGTTTGGCAACCCCTTCTTTGCCCACCATCTGGGCGCCCAGAAGCCTGCCGGTATTTTTGTCGGCAATAACCTTGACTCTTATTTTGCTGACTCCCGGATAGTAAGGCGCCCTCGAGCCCTGCTCGATGACATTGGCTATATAGTCAATGCCTTCGACTCTGGCTTCCTTCTCGGTGATACCTGTCCTCGCTACCTCGAGGTCGAAGACCTTGAAGATGGCAGTGCCCACAATGCCGGGGAACGAGGTGTTCCCGCCTGCAATATTCTCCCCGGCAGCCCTGCCCTGCTTGTTCGCTGTAGGGGCCAGCGGGATATATACATTTCTGCCCAGAACAAGATGATAAGCTTCAGTGCAGTCGCCCGCTGCATAAATATCGGGAATGTTGGTCTCCATTCGCTGGTTGACTTTTATGGCGCCCGTCCGCCCCAGCTCCACGCCCGCTTCCCTTGCGATCTCCGAGTTGGGCCTCAGTCCTGCGCCCACGACCGAGATATCAGCATCAATCGTCTCCCCGCTGTCCAGGATTGCCCTGCTCAGATGAGAGTTTTCACCGGCAAACTCCACCACAGCCCTGGACTTGAGCAGTATTACCCTGTTCCTGTTCAACTCTTTCTCAATAATTTCGGTGATTTCGTCGTCCATTGTCCCCACGATACTCGGCATCTTCTACACGACCGTCACTTTCATGCCCGCTTCAGCGAAGGACTCCGCCATCTCCATTCCGATGTAACCTGCTCCAATCAGGAGGCCCTTCTTCGGCGAGTTGCTGCCGATGTACTCTTTGATCGCTATGCCGTCCTCCAGAGGACGCAACGTGAAGACCCCTTTGCTGTCCATGCCTTTTATGGGCGGAACAAACGCCCTTGCTCCGGTGGCAATCAGCAGTTTGTCATACGGGTACTCCTTTTCCTCGCCTGTTGCCGTATCCCTTATCATCACGGCTTTGCGCTGAGGTAATATCCGCGTGGCCTCGTGATGAAGGTATACCTCGATATCCCTTTTCTCTTTGAAGAATTTGGCATCATAGACCACGAGGCTGTCCGCCGACTTCACTTTACCTGAACTCAGGTACGGCATCCCTCAGGCCGCGTATGATACATGGCCGCTTTTTTCGAATACCAGTATTTCCATATCGGGTCTGAGCCTTCGGGCCCTGCTGGCGCCGCTCATCCCTGCCCCGTTTCCGCCGATAACGATAAGACGCTCTTTCTTCATATTTGCCCCCTTAATCGTTGAGAAGCATCAGGTTTGCTCTTTTTTCAACCCCCTTGATTCCCCAAACTTCAATGTCATTGCGAGGAGTCAGCCTTTGGCGGACGACGAAGCAATCCCCTCGTGGCCCGTAGATACCGACAGAGCGATGAGATTGCTTCGTCCTTCTAACGAAGGACTCGCAATGACATAGTGCCTCCACTCCTCTGGCTCCTCCGTTGTTATAAAGCTTGTTTGAGACAAGGGTTGCTCAACAGGCGGTACTATGCTAGCGCGCGAGGGATAAAAAAGTCATTAAATTAGGCGCGGTAAAGTTGAAAATTTGTGACATTTTAAGACAAAGAAGAGGCGTCCTTCACCTACGGTGAAGGACGCCTCAATTATCCTACCTTCTTCGCTCTCTGGGCCTTACGCCTTGTCTGATGGACCTCTGTCTGACGGGCGCTGAGTTCTTACCTTAGCGAAGCACTCATCGCAGTATACGGGACGTCCACTCCTGGGCTGAAAGGGGACTTCAGTCTCTTTGCCGCAGGAAGCGCAGGTTACCTTTGTCTTCTCGCGCGGTCCTTTGGCAGCTCCATAGCGCCCTTGTCGCCGGGCTGACCTGCAATCCGGACAACGGCCAGGTTCATTCTCCAGGCCCCGCGATTGGTAGAATTCCTGCTCACCGGCAGTGAATGTGAACTGCGCTCCGCAGTCACGGCAAGTCAGGGTCTTATCCGCAAACGCCATCGCTAGACCTCCTTTCCTGATTGATAAGCCAGGCCTCGTCTTCGACGTGTTCGCGGCCCAAGAACTATGTGAGACTCTGGAGTTCCAAGGAGGGACAAAGCAAGAGGAGTTCTCCCTGATGAGTAATGAGGACTCTCGGTTCCTAGGGTGCCGACTTGAAAACACCGTGTCACGAGGTCATGCTCCGGTGTGACTATACACCATTAATTTGGAAAAATCAACAGGCTTTTTTGAAGCTGAAAGTCAAACCCTCGTTATCCCAATTGTCCGAGCCGCTCGCTCAGTTTAGCCAGCTTGTCTTTGCGGTCGCTGAGCTTCTGGCGCTCTCTCTCCACTACCGCAGGCGGAGCCTTGGTGGTAAAAGATTCATCCAGCAACAGTTTTTCGATACGCGCTATCTCAGCCTGATTTGCCTCAACCTCCTTGAGCAAACGGCTTCTCTCGGCATCAGCGTCAACCATGCCCTCCAGGGGCAGGATAACCTCCACACCCTTGAGCACCAGTATCTTAGCCTGGTCTTGTTTCAGCTTCATCTTATCCGCAGTATTCACGATATCCAGGGGGTGCACTCTGGCCAAAGTATGAATCGCCTCTATATGGGCTTCAAGTCCGAGTTTGGATTCACCCGCGATAATGAAGGCTCTAATAAATTTTGCGGGATCGACGCCGCTCTCCACACGGGCGTTACGGATGGAACGCACTATCTCGAACACCGATTCCATCTCGCTTTCAGCGCCATCATCGAAGGCCTTGCTATCCGATGTTGGATAAGGCGCAACCATAATTGAGTCGGGCTTGCCCTCGGGCTGGCGCTCCCTGAGGCTCTGCCACAGCTCCTCCGTGATGAACGGCATGAAGGGATGAAGCAGGCGCAGGGATGTCTCCAGAACCTGGACCAGTAACGGAAGCGGAGAGTTAGGTCCTTGATTATGGCGAAGCCTTATCTTGGCAATCTCGATATACCAGTCGCAGTACTCCGTCCACAGAAAGTCGTAAATCCGCCGCAGCGCCTCGCCGAACTGGAAGTCCTCGTTAAGCTCGGTGACCTCAGCCACCAGATGGTTGAGCCGGCTCAGTATCCAGCGGTCCTCCGTGGTAGGAACGCCAGGTTGGATTTTCATCTCTACATTATCCATGTTGCCCACCACAAACCTGGCAGCATTCCACAGCTTGTTGGCAAAATTGCGGCTGCCCTCCAGCTTCTGCGGGTTGAGCTTCATATCGTTGCCCGGCGAGTTGCCCGTAGAGAGGGCGAAGCGCAGCGCATCGGTGCCGTATTTCTCGATGATGCCCACCGGGTCAACCACGTTGCCGCGCGACTTGCTCATCTTTTCGCCCTTCTCATCACGTATCAGACCGTGCAGGTAGACCGTGTGGAAAGGCACCTCGCCCATGTTCTCCAGCCCCATCATAATCATCCGGGCCACCCAGAAGAAGAGGATATCGTAGGCGGTCTCCATCACCGAGGTGGGATAGAAATACTTGAGGTCCTCGGTCTTATCGGGCCAGCCCAGAGTGGAATGAGGCCACAGCCCGGAGCTGAACCAGGTGTCCAGCACATCGGGGTCCTGAGTGATATTCTTCGAGCCGCACTTGGCGCAGGCTTTAGGGTCATCGATAGCCACCGTGAGCTCGCCGCAGTCGTTACAGTACCAGACAGGTATACGGTGTCCCCACCAGAGCTGGCGGCTGATGCACCAGTCGCGGATGTTCTCCATCCAGTTGAGATAGACCTTGGTGAAGCGCTCGGGGATAATCTTTATCCTGCCCTCGACCACGGCGTCGATCGCCGGTTTAGCCAGAGGCGCACCCTTGACAAACCACTGCTTCGATACCAGCGGTTCCACGATAGTGCGGCAGCGATGGCAGTGTCCCACAGCATGCACATAGGGGTCTATCTTGACCAGCAAGCCCTCTTTCTCTAAATCAGCAAGCAGTGCCTTGCGGCAGGCGAAGCGGTCCTGGCCTGCATAGGGGCCTGCGTTGTCGTTCATGGTGGCATCTAGGTTCAATATATTAATCGCAGGCAAGTTTTGCCGTTGTGCCACCTCGAAGTCTACCGGGTCGTGGGCCGGAGTGATTTTCACCGCTCCCGTACCGAAAGCGGGGTCAACAGCTTCATCGGCGATAATGGGGATTGCTCTACCGATTACAGGGAGGATAGCCTTCTTGCCCAGGAGTTTTTTATAGCGCTTATCTTTAGGATTCACCGCCACGGCGGTATCGCCGAGGATAGTCTCGGGACGGGTGGTGGCTACGGTGATATACTGGTCTTTCCCTTCTTCCAGCCGATAACGCACGTAGTAAAGATGGCTCTGCATCTCCCTGTGGTCAACCTCGAGGTCCGAGAGGGCGGTAGAACAGCGGGGGCACCAGTTGATGATGCGCTCGCCGCGATATATCAAGCCTTTATTATAGAGGCTGACGAAGGTAGTGCGCACCGCCCTGGCCGGGCCCGGGTCCATAGTGAAGCGTTCGCGCGTCCAATCGCAGGAGGAGCCGAGCTTTTTGTGCTGCTCGGCGATAATACCCTTGTACTTTTTCATCCACAGCCACATCTGCTCCAGGAACTTCTCACGGCCGATGTCGTGGCGGGTGAGCCCCTCCTTGGCCAGGAGCTGCTCCACCACAAGCTGCCCGCTAATGCCTGCGTGGTCGCTCCCCGGCAGCCACAGGGTGGGGTCACCTTTCATACGGTGCCAGCGAGTCATGGTGTCTTCGATGATTGCGGTCAACGCCGTGCCCAGGTGCAGCTCTCCGGTGACGTTAGGCGGTGGCATGATGATGACAAAGGGCTTCTTTTTGTGGTCTATCTTAGGAGTGAAATAGCCCCGTTCCATCCAGAACTGGTACCACTTGCCCTCGATTTGTTTAGGGTCGTAGCTCTTCGATATCTCTTTTTTTTCTTGTGCCATCGTACCAAAAGCCCTCTCGATTTCCGGATACTGCCCTACATTGTACCTTAGCTTCGCTTCCCCGTCAAAGTACGGCGCACAGCCACTCGCCCCCTAAGAATGTCATTCTGAGCTTTAGCGAAGAATCTCGTTACTCAGCGTAGGGGCACAGCGTGCTGTGCCCTTCCGTATGTCATTGCGAGGCCATCCGCAGGAGGCCGTGGCAATCTCACCGCCCAAATCCTCTCTCCCCTTGCGGGAGAGAATAAAAGTGAGGGGGAATTAAACCGTTCGCTCCGAGTCCTTCCCGGAAGGAAAGAGCCCATCAAATGTCATTGCGAGAAGTCCGCCTTCGGCGGACGACGAAGCAATCTCCGCGTCATACTATAGTCTGAAGGTATGTGATATAATCCAGCATGACTATCTTCTGTTAAACTAAGTTGGAGCTAGAATTCAACATAGGATTGAGACATCCGATACAGGACGGAGACAAAATGCCTAAAGTCAAGCAGGCAGACAAGAAGAATAACAAGCAGGAATCCATCGAAACGACACTCTGGCAATCCGCCGACAAACTGCGCAAAAACATGGATGCCGCGGAATATAAGCATGTTGTCCTCGGCTTGATCTTTTTGAAATACATATCCGATGCCTTTGAAGTTCTGCATTTCAAACTTGTAAACGGCAAGGGCGAATACGAAGGGGCTGACTCGGAAGACCCGAACGAATACACGGCGGAAAAGGTTTTCTTTGTCCCGCCTATCGCCCGTTGGAAGCCCATTTCGGCTAACGCCAAGAAGACCGAAATCCTTCTTGATAATGGCAAGAAAGTAGATATTGGCGGTTATGTGGACGAGGCCATGGAAGCTATTGAACGCCAGAATCCTTCCCTTAAGGGCGTTCTTCCCAAAGTTTACGCTCGTCAGAACCTTGACCGGGCAAGTTTAGGCGGTCTTATCGACCTTGTCGGCACGATTGCGCTCGGGACCGAGCAAGCGCAAAGCAAGGATGTGCTCGGCCAGGTGTATGAATATTTCCTCGGTCAATTCGCTCTTGCTGAAGGGAAAAAGGGCGGTCAGTTCTACACGCCCCGAAGCGTGGTCAAGCTGCTGGTTGAAATGCTTGAACCATACGAAGGCCGCGTTTTCGACCCTTGCTGCGGGTCGGGCGGCATGTTTGTTCAGAGCGAGAAGTTTATTGCCGCTCACCAGGACCACTATAAAAAGAAAGGTAACGGTAACGGCATCAGCCTCAATCCTGCCGACCTGATATCCATTTACGGCCAGGAGTCAAACCAAACGACTTGGCGCTTGTGTAAAATGAACCTTGCCATTCGCGGGATCGATAGCTCAAATATCAAGTGGAACAACGAAGGCTCGTTTCTCAATGACGCGCACAAAGACTTGAAGGCCGACTTCATCTTGGCCAATCCGCCGTTCAACGACTCCGACTGGTCGGGTGACCTTTTAAAAGATGACGCTCGCTGGAAGTATGGCATCCCACCCGCCGGTAATGCCAATTACGCCTGGATTCAACACTTCATCTATCACATGTCGCCCAAAGGCATGGCAGGCTTTGTGCTCGCCAAGGGCTCTCTTACTTCCAAAACCAGCGGCGAGGGCGAAATACGCAAAGCTATTATTGAAGCCGGACTTCTTGACTGTATCGTCAACCTTCCGGCAAAACTCTTTTTGAATACGCAGATACCAGCCTGTCTCTGGTTCCTGTCGCGCCGGAAAGAAGGCCGCCTTGATAAAGTTCTGTTTATCGATGCCCGCAATCTCGGCTATCTTATTAATCGCCGGACCAAAGACTTTACCGCTGAAGACATTGCCAAAATAACCGAGACGTACCACCACTGGCACAACAAGACAGACAATTACGAAGATGTGCCGGGCTTTTGTAAATCGGTGACGCTCAATGAAATCAGAGAGAAAGATTATGTGCTCACGCCGGGCCGTTACATCGGCCTGCCCGAAGACGAGGATGATTTTAATTTTACGGAACGGTTCGGGAAGCTTAAGGCAGAACTTGATGAGCAGATGAAGGAGGAAAACCGGTTGAATGAACTCATTCGGGAGAATCTATCCCGATTGGATATAAAACAGTAACTGGAAACGGTTGACAAAGTAAAATAAGATAATGTATATTTTACCTTATCATTATAAAGTAAAATAGGCGAATCCATATTTTAGGGAAAAGGCACTAATGAATATCTCTGATTTTAAGGCAGGAACATGGCGGAAAGGTTACCGATATCAGTACTTTCTGCCGGAACAGATTAACCATTTGTTTATCTGGACAGACGAGGACATCAATGAACTCCTGGAAAGAGCTTCTTTAAAGCTTGGAGAACTGAATTCCTTTTCAAGGTTTGTTCCTGACCCGGATATGTTTATCAAAATGCATGTCTTTAAAGAAGCGGTTATATCGAGCCGGATTGAAGGAACGCATACCAATATTGAAGAAGCCATTGTTGAGAAAAAAGAAATTAACCCCGAAAAGAGAGATGACTGGCAAGAAGTGAATAACTACGTTACTGCAATGAATACCGCCATCGAAGAATTGAAAACTCTGCCACTTTCGAACCGACTGATCAGGAATACTCACAAGATTCTTCTTTCGAGCGGACGCGGGGAACATAAGAATCCGGGAGAATTCAGGGAATCGCAGAACTGGATTGGTGGTGCCAGCTTGGCGGATGCAGTATTCATTCCGCCGGCTCATACAGAGCTACCGGAACTGTTAGCAGACCTTGAACTATTCCTGCAGAATACGGAAATTAAGATTCCGCATTTGATTCGCATTGCCATTGCCCATTACCAGTTTGAAACCATCCATCCTTTTCTTGATGGTAACGGTAGAATCGGGCGCTTGTTGATTACCTTGTATCTGGTAAGCACGGGTGTGTTAGATAAGCCCTTGCTCTATCTATCCGAGTTTTTTGAGAAGAATAAAAACCTGTATTACGATAATCTGGAACTGGTCAGGACAAAGAACGATATTGGACAGTGGCTCAAATTCTTTTTGACCGGGGTTATCCAGACAGCGGAAAACGGAGTATCTACCCTGCATAAAATTATTGATTTGAAGGCAACTATCGAGAGAGATAAAATTCCAACGATGGGTAAACGCGCCCCACAGGGCTTGGTTTTTCTGCATGCGCTTTTTTCCAAGCCGGTTGTGACGATTAAAGATGTGCAGAATATCACCGGGCTTTCTCCCAAAGCTGCAAATGACCTGGTGCAGGCTTTCTTGACAGCCGGCATTCTTAAAGAGACGACCGGCTACCAGCGCAACCGTGTTTTTAGCTTTGAAGACTATTTGGGGCTGTTCCGATGATTGATAGCGGCGAAGCTGGAGATAAAGGGATGAGCGAGTGGAAGGAATGCAAGCTGGGCGATATCACTAGTAAAATTGGTAGTGGCGCAACGCCTAACGGCGGTGAAAACTCATATAAATCTTCGGGGATAACGTTGATCCGCAGTCAGAATGTGTATGATTTCCACTTCGATATTGGTGGTCTAGCTTTTATTGATGAGGAGCAGGCGAATTTACTGAACAATGTTACCGTTGAAGCAAATGATATTCTGATGAACATAACTGGGGAATCAGTCACAAGATGTTGCCTTGCACCCAAAGAATATTTACCTGCACGAGTGAATCAGCATGTGTCCATTATTCGTCCGATAGGCAAGGATGCTGATTACAAATATGTGTTTTATTATCTGCATTCAATAAAGCCAGAGCTAAACTCAATTGCAGAGATTGGTTGTACAAGACGAGCCTTAACAAAAGAGATGATAGAGAGCTTATCAATCCTCCTCCCCCCGCTCCCCGAGCAGAGAGCCATTGCCGGTGTGCTTTCCAGCCTTGACGACAAGATCGACCTCCTACACCAACAGAACAAAACGCTGGAAGGAATGACCGAGGCGGTGTTCAGGCATTTCTTTGTTGATAATCGTAAGGCCACTTGGCAAGAATGCACTGTAAGCAGACTCGCCCATCATGAGAAGACAAGCATTCATCCTAATAGAAATCCAGATACCCTTTTTTATCATTATAGTATCCCTGCGTTCGATGAATCGCACATGCCAACTCGTGAGCTTGGCTCATTGATACAAAGCAATAAATACAAAGTAATAAGGAACACAATTCTTTTTTCCAAATTGAATCCCCACAAAGACAAGCGAGTCTGGCTTATTCCCAGTTCAATAGCTGAAAACTCCGTATGTTCAACAGAATTTCAAGTGATGAATCCAAAAGCTGAGAAATATTTTTTCTTCCTTTATGGTTTCATCGGCCATCCCGAAAACTACGACGAAATCGCAGCCGGTGTCGGTGGTACAAGTGGCAGTCACCAACGGATTGACCCTGAAGTAATATTTAATTTCAAATGTTTCTTACCTGATGATACAACCTTGACAGAGTACAATGCGGTTGTGACACCCATCTACAGTAAAATGCAACACAATCTCAAAGCCGTTCAAACTCTCAAACGACAACGAGATATACTTTTACCCAAGCTGATGTCCGGCGAAGTGAGGGTGAGGATATAAATATCAGGAGGTTATTATGACATTAAACCAATTTCAGCAAAAAGCATTGTCACAGTTCACCAAAGAAATTACCGACATATTCTTCTGCTATATCGAGAATGACAAAAAACTCCTGCAAGATTACTTAAGAGTTATCGGCAGAGAAAATACCCTCGATAATACCAATATGACCCTGGGCGCGGCTGTCAAGGAATGGTTTGGATTAGAAAACGGGAACGAGAATTCAAACCCAAAAAGTAAATTGATAAGGTCTTACACCGAACATATTAAAAGTTAAACCTGAACATATGGTGATTAAGTGAAGTGAATAGTTTCACCGAATCGGAAATCGAAATCTTCTCCCTTGACGAACTCAAGCGGCTTGGCTTTTCCTACATCCCCGGGCCATCCCTTGCGCCCGATGCTGAAGCCGCTCAGGGTTCAATGGTGGCTGAATCCCGGGCTCCCTACGGCGAACCGGAAAAGCGCGCAAGCTATGGCGATGTTGTTCTAAGGCATACCCTGGAACAGGCCATAAACCGCCTGAATCCTGCGCTGCCGGAAACAGCGCAGCAGGAGGCCCTTAAAGCGGCTCTGTCCGTGTTTTCCCCACAGCTTATTGATGCCAATGAAGCCTTTCATAAAATGCTTGCCGAAGGGGTTCCGGTCACGGCGCAAAAAGACGGACAGGAACGCGGCGAGCGGGTCTGGCTGGTTGACTTTCAGAACCCGGAGCACAATGTTTTCTTTGCCATAAATCAGTTTACCGTCGCCGAACGCAACCAGAACAAACGGCCCGATGTAATCCTCTTTGTAAACGGCCTGCCGCTGGTAGTGATAGAGCTTAAGAATCCCGCCGATGAACACGCCTCCATCCGCAAAGCCTACGACCAGATACAGACCTATAAGGTTGTCATTCCTTCCCTCTTTTTCTACAACGCTTTTTGCGTCATCTCCGATGGGTTGGAAGCAAAGGCGGGGACGATCTCATCTGCCTTCAGCAGGTTCCATGCCTGGAAGAAGTCTGACCAGTCGGACCAGTCGGACAGAATCAGCCAGCTCGAAGTGCTCATCAAGGGCATGCTGAACAAGGCAACGCTGCTTGATTTGATACGGAACTTCATTGTTTTTGAAAAAGAGAAAAAGACCGATACCAAGACTGGACTCGTGCAGATTGAGACCGTGAAAAAAATCGCGGCATACCACCAGTACCACGCGGTGAATAAGGCCGTGGAGAGCACCCGCCTAGCTGCCGCCGAGAATGGAAGCCGCAAAGCGGGTGTTGTCTGGCACACACAGGGCTCGGGCAAAAGCCTTTCTATGGTCTTCTATGCGGCGAAACTGATACATGATCTGGATAACCCGACCATAGTCGTCATCACCGATCGCAATGACCTCGACCAGCAGCTTTTTGATACCTTCGCCGGATCGGCAGGTTTGCTCGGCCAGCCTCCGGTGCAGGCCGAATCACGCGAGCATTTGAAATCACTGCTCAAAGTGGCTTCCGGCGGGATTGTGTTTACGACCATTCAGAAATTTTTCCCTGAGGGTGACCGCGCCGCATACGACCGCTTGTCCGAACGCCGTAATATTGTCGTCATCGCGGACGAAGCGCACCGCACGCAATACGGGTTTAAGGCAAAGCTGGTTGATAAAAAGGATGATACCGGCGAGATTAACGGAAAGCGCATTGCCTATGGTTTCGCCAAGTATCTGCGGGACGCTATCCCCAATGCGACCTTCATCGGTTTTACCGGCACGCCCGTAGAAAGCACCGACATAAACACTCCGAGAGTATTCGGCGATTATGTTGACATATACGATATCGCCCAGGCCGTGGCAGACGGCGCAACGGTAAAGATATACTACGAAAGCCGCCTGGCTAAAGTTAACCTGACTGAAGAGGGCCGTAAACTTATAGAAGAATATGACAGGGAAATGGCTGATGACGGCACTCCCGAAACCCGGAAGGCTAAAGCCAAATGGTCGAAACTGGAAGCCATTGTCGGTCATCCGGAGCGTTTGAAGAACCTGGCGCGTGATATTGTTGCGCATTACGAAAAGCGCACGGCAGCCCTGGACGGCAAGGCCATGATCGTCACCATGAGCCGCCGCATTGCAGTGGCTCTTTACAGTGAAATCATTGCTCTAAGGCCCCAATGGCATAATGAAGACCTCAAAGAGGGTACTTTAAAAGTGGTCATGACTTCCTCATCCTCCGATAAAATGGAGTTTGACCCGGAAGACCCTGATAGTCTGGTGATTCCTGCATATCATAGGACGAATAAAGAAGACCGCCGCTTACTTTCCGAACGCATGAAAGACCCGCAGAACTCTTTGAAGCTGGTTATTGTGCGGGATATGTGGCTGACTGGCTTTGATGTCCCCTGTCTCCATACGCTCTATATTGACAAGCTGATGAAAGGACACACCCTCATGCAGGCAATAGCACGGGTGAACCGTGTCTTTGGTGATGATAAGAAGGGCGGGCTTATTGTTGATTACATCGGCATAGCTACCGCGTTGAAAGATGCAATGGCTTTTTATGCGAGCTCCGGGGGGAAAGGAAATGCTGTGGAGACGCAGGAAAAGGCATTACAAATGCTTCTTGAAAAGATTGAAGTCGTGCGTCAGATGTTCCATGGATTCGATTATATGCACTTTTTCAGCGCAGGCACTTCTGAGCGTCTTTCCATCATACTTCAAGCCGAGGAATTCATACTTTCAAAAGACCAAGGTCGGGAGCGCTTCATTCATGAGTCTACCGCGCTTTCAAAGCTTTTTGCTCTGGCCGTCCCGCATGAAGATGCACTTGCTTTGACCGATGAAATCGCCTTCTTCCAGTCCGTTCGGGCACGCTTGCTCAAGTTTGAAGGCGAAGGTGATAACGGCCATAAAAAGGATTATGAAACCGCTATCCGGCAGATTGTGAATCAGGCGGTTGAATCAACCCAAGTTGTGGATATTTTCGATGCGGCAGGAATTAAAAAGCCGGACATTTCATTACTATCTGAAGAATTCCTTCAAGATGTAAAGGAGATGAAGCACAAGAACCTTGGCATAGAACTCTTGAAGAAGATTCTTAATGATGAAATCAAGATACGGCTGAAATTCAATATCACAGAAGGGAAGAATCTTCTGGAGATGCTTGAGGCATCTATCAAGAAGTACCAGAATAACCTTTTGACAACCGCTGAAATTATCGAAGAATTAGTGGCGATCGCCAGGCAAATCCGAACCGTAGACGGTTTGGCGGAGAAGCTAAAATTAAAGAAAGACGAATTTGCATTCTACACCGCGTTGGAAATCAACGATAGCGCAGTAAAAGTATTAGGCGATGAGACACTGAAAAATATAGCCCGTGAAATCGCGGATAAGGTTCGTAAAAACGCAACAATAGACTGGGCAATGAAAGAAAGCGCCAGAGCAAAACTCATGGTCATCGTGAGGCGTACTTTAAATAAATACGGATACCCGCCTGACAAACAACAAAAAGCCGTTGATACAGTGCTCAAACAGGCTGAAGCGTTGGCCGATTATTGGGTGGAGCAGTGAGGAAGCCGCCTAACTCGACCTCATCTGTATGTAGTCACCCCGCGACATCTTCCCCTTGACAGCACAAGAACTAATGTTCTACAATGGCCCCATAACATCGGGACTGCATGTACACAGCTCCCGACCAAATTCAAGAGCAGCAGCCAGCATCTACTGAGCCGCACAGTTGTGGGCTGATAGCTTTAAGCTGATTGCTGGTTGCGTAAAGCTCTTGGTAAGCCTCGGAAAATTGAATATGTGGGGTTTCGTTCGTGGGATTCAGTTTTGGGGAAATTACTCATCAACGTAGGGACGTTTTTTACCCAAGCGGTCCCCGCTGCGTTCGGCTGAAGCTGATCACGGCCTGCGAAATCCCGGCGTCCGGCGACCCCAAAATTGAATAATTCATGCGCCATAAAAGTCGGACCGTGCTATACCCCAAAACCTTTGACCGCAATGGTAAAATAGAGTTAAATTCAGATTTGAAGGAACTCCTATGATGCTAGTAGATAAGTTGCAAACCATTGTGGGACAGCGCTGGGTGATAACGGATAAAGAGCGGATGATAGACTACCTGACGGATGAGACCGCAGCAGCAGTTAAGCCCAAGCCAGCGAGCGAACTCATTTTGGTAAAGCCCGCCAACTCCCGGGAAGTGAGCAAGATCCTAAAGCTCGCCAACCGCAAGAAAATCCCCGTCTTCCCTCGGGGAGGAGGCACAGGCTTGTGCGGCGGCGCCATCCCTACGCAGAACGGCATCATCCTGTCGCTGGAGAGGCTAAAAGGCATTGAGGTAGACAAGGATAACCTGATGGCAATCGCAGAGGCCGGGGTGACGCTCAAGGAGCTGACAGAGAAGGTGGAGGAGGCAGGCTTGTTCTTCCCGCCGCATCCGGGCGATGAGAGCGCACAGGTGGGCGGCCTTGTCGCCTGCAACGCAGGCGGGTCGCGTGCAGTGAAATACGGCGTGATGAGGAGCTATGTGAAGGGCATCGAAGCTGTATTGCCTACAGGCGAGGTACTTAAGCTGGGCGGAGAGCTGCTTAAAGATAACACCGGATACGACCTGATGCACCTGATAATAGGCAGCGAGGGGACACTGGCTGTGATAACCAGGGTGATTTTACGGTTATACCCCAGAGTTGCTGGCAGCGCTACCATGATTGTCCCCTATGATAACCGCCACGATGCCATCGACACAGTGCCCAAAGTGCTGCAGAGCGGGATTATACCCTTAGCCATAGAGTACATGGACCGTTTGGTGGTCGAGATTTCGGCCGCGAGCCTGAGCATGGAGTGGCCCTGTAAGACCGGGATAGGGTATCTGATGTTCATATTGGAGGGGCAGAACCAGGAGGATGTGCACGCACAATGCGAGAGGATTTCTGAGATTTGCCAGAGCTATCACGGGCTTGAGCCTGTAATAGGGGAAACCGAGAAGGAGCAGGAGAAGGTTCTCAAGATAAGAAGCAATATCTACTCGGCGTCGAAGCGCGACCTGGTGGCAGATGCCCTGGATATAGCCGTGCCCCCGGCCAGCCTGGGGAAACTCATGGATGCCATAGACAGGATTGCAGCTAAGTTCGGTACGGTCATTCCTATGGTGGGACACGCAGGTGACGGTAATCTTCATCCTACGCTGGTGAAAGACATGGCGCGGGGTAATCTCAAGAAGGCAAAAAGGGAGATATACAAAGAAGCCCTTAAATTGGGCGGGACCATGACAGGCGAGCACGGTTTGGGAAAAATCAGAATCCCCGATGTCGACATATTTCTGGACAGGAAGCAACTGGAGTTGATGCAGGGCATCAAGCAAGTCTTCGACCCCAACTGTATATTGAACCCGGGATGCATGCTGAAGTGCGACAAGCAGGTTGAGTCAGATGCTGCTTAAGGCGGCCATCCGAGTCAACGCAGAAACTCGTCTATGTTTCTACTTTCTTCTTTCCCCTTTAGCGGCAGGGTAAAGAAGAAGGTAGCCCCTTTACCGAGTTCCGACTCCACCCATATCCGGCCGCCATGGGCTTCCACCAGCCTCCGGCAGACCAGAAGCCCCAGCCCAATCCCTTTCACTCGCTCGATCCTGGCGTTTTCCAGGCGCTGAAAAGGAGCAAAGAGTCTAGCTTGGTCTTCAGTCGATATGCCTATCCCCTGGTCGCTGACGCCGATAACCAGATGGTCCGTGTCCGATTTGGCAGTAACTCGTATAAAGCCGCCATCGGGCGAATACTTGACCGCGTTTTCCAATAGATTATGCAGGATACGTTCCAGTCTCATCACATCGGCACGAACGGGCGGAAGCTCTTTGGGCAAGCTTGTCACAAACCTGTGCACTGAAGACTGCCGCTTTGCCCTCTGGACAGCGTTCCTGATAATGGCTTTGACATCTACAGGCTCCAAGCTTAGAAAGAGGCGCTCAGCCTGGGCTCGGGAAAGCTCGAGGAGGTTACCCAGTATATGAGACAGCGTCTCCGATTCCCAGGCGGCATCCTCAAGCAGTTGGCGCTTTTCCTGGCGAGATAGATTTGCTTCTTCGGTCAGGACAGTATTTAAGGCACCGGTGATCACGGTCAGCGGGCTGCGCATTTCATGGGAAACAAGCCCTATGAATTCATCCTTCAACTGCTCCACTCTCTTGCGCTCGGTAATGTCGTGGAATATCTCTAACGCCGACACGCTGCCATCAAGATTAGTAGTCGATGTGCCAATGATGTCATACGTCTTCTGGTTCTTAGGGAAAGAGCATTCCCAGCGTACCGTCTTCCCTGCCATGACTTCCCCGATCTTGCACCAGGCACATGGCTCTTCCCGACCGTGAAAATACTGGTAGCACTTCCTGCCTTCAAGCGGCCCGAAGTCATTCTCAAGCTCTGGATTGATATACTCTATAGTGTATTGGTCATTGACGATGGATACGCCGTCTTTCATCGCCTCCAGAATAGAGAACAAATTATCTCTTTCGAGCTGTAATGTCTCCTCCACCTCCTTCCGCTCCGTGATGTCTTGAACATGAACCATATAACCACTATGAACTTTCCCTGCCGACGCGCCTAACGGGCTGATTAACACATCGAGATAAATAACTCCGGTCTTGCTGGTCCTGTACAAGTGATGCTGCCTGACTTTCTCGAAATCGAAGGGGCCTTCATACTTTACGGTTTCACTATTTTGCAGCCTCTTCTTTATCTCATCCGTCAGATTTGGGTCTTGAAAAAGTTTGAACCGCATTACCTCATTGACATCAGATACTCCGAAGATTTCCAGGCAGGCTTTGTTAGCAGTTATCAAAACACCCTCGGAATCGTAGATTTCAATCCCAATAGGGGACTCCTGGAAAATGTCCCTGAACCTTTCCTCGCTTGCTGCCAGAGCCTCCTTGGTCTGTTTATAGATGGCACTTTCGATTATCTGCCATCTGCCCTGTTTCTTGAGGAGGGCGAATTGATGATTATTAACTACATCTATGACCTCAGAGGCGCCACATTTATCGAGCCAGTAGGTGCACAAAGCCATCATCTTATATTTGCCGATGACATTGTTTATCTCGGCTTCATACTCCGTGAAATCCTTCCAGCCGTTTCTCTCGAGCCAGGCGGTATTGCCGGTTACCCTCATACCTGCATAGCCCGTGGCTAGGGCCTGGTTGAGCTTATCAACCCAACCATTAAGCACCCTCTGTAGGTCGAAAACACCGTCTTTGAGGTACCACTTATCGTGCGGTAATATCTCTATCTGGCCCTTGGCTAGATATTTAGCGAAATCGGGTACCGCCTTCGCTATCGCTGCTCGGGCTTCCTCTTCATTTAAAGGCTCGGCTGTAACCCACATGCAGAACTCGTTGTTCTCCAGGCCTGCCTTGAAATAAGGGGTCAGAATATCGAGTAAGTCCTGTTTGGACTGGTAGAACTGGCAGAAGTGGGTGCCCCAGGGGACACCGCCTATGACATCTATTCCCGTTTTCACAAGTCCCTCTTGCATTACTTTCACCCGCCTTGCTTCCGATAACGAGCCTCAACTAGAATGGCTTCGCGCTGGATTGGCATACAATAACAACATAAACAAAGCCAGTCCTTCACAAAGTGAAGGACTGGCTTTTTGCACGGTATCTTCGCACTTAGACATCCCCACCGCCGCTCAGCTAGATTATCGACGGTTTGCTTAAACAGGCGCCAGACAACTACTCGGAGGTATCCGGCTTCGAGTCAACAGAGTCATCCTTGGCTTCCGCCTTGGCCTCCGTATCAGATTCCTTTTCGCCCTCAGCTTCCGCTACAGGCAATGCCGGACGTTTTTTGGCAGCCAGGGAGAACTCGCTGCGGGCTGGAATGAGCTTGCCGATGATAACGTTCTCTTTAAGCCCTGTCAATCTATCGGTGCTGCCCATGATGGCAGCCTCGGTAAGCACCCGCGTTGTCTCCTGGAAGGAGGCCTTTGCCAGGAAGCTGTCAGTGCTCAGCGCTGTTCTGGTGATGCCCAGGAGCACAGGCTTGGCAGTTGCCGGCTCGCCCCCTTCAGCCAGCACCTTGGCATTTATATCCTCATACAACAGGCCATCCACCAGGTCGCCGGGCAAGAACTCCGTGTCACCAGGGGAATCGACCCTGACCTTGCGCAACATCTGGTGGACTATGATCTCGATGTGCTTGTCGTTAATATTTACGCCCTGGGAACGATAGACCTTTTGTACCTCGTCCACCAGGTACTGCTGCACAGCCTCGCGTCCCCGTATATGCAAGATATCCTGTGGGTGAATCAGGCCTTCGGTAAGCTTGTCCCCCGCCTTCACCCTGGCCCCCTTCTCCACCAAAATCGGGGTCACGGGAGACACCAGATATTCACGACTCTCCTTCTCCTCGTACAGCAGGGAGAGCTGGTTCTTGCGCACTTCCACCTTGCCCCCTACTCGAGCGATAAGCGGCTGCGCAACAGGGGCTTCCTTCCCTTCCTTTGCCGCCTTCCCTTCCTTTGCCGCCTTTCCTCCCTTTCCCTCTGCAGGAGTGGCGGGCCTGGCCAGCACAGTGGCAGCATCAACCCACTGCTCGTTTTCCACCATCACCTCATAGCCTTTGGGTATACTGTAATCATCGCGGTAGACCTCTGAGCTCGTGACCCTGATCTTCCTTCCCTCTTCGCTGCGGGTTATCTCAACGATGCCTTCTATCTCCGAGATTATGGCTTGGCTCTTGGGCGACCTGGCCTCAAACAACTCCTCAACGCGCGGCAAGCCGCTGGTGATGTCCAGCCCGGCCACACCGCCAGTGTGGAAGGTACGCATCGTCAACTGGGTCCCCGGCTCTCCGATGCTCTGGGCAGCGATAATCCCCACAGCCTCCCCCATGGAAACGAGATGCCCCCGAGCCAAGCTTCTGCCATAGCACATCTGACAGATGCCACGCCTTGACTGGCAGCTCAGCGGAGACCTGACCTGAAGCCTCTTAACCCCAGCCTTAGCGATCTCTTTCGCTTTGTCTTCGTTGATCTCCTCGTTGCGGTTGACGATAATCTCGCCGGTCTTGGGATGAGCTATAGGAGCAGCAGCCATGCGGCCCACAATGCGGTCGGTGAGCGGCGCCAGAAGACTCTTGTCGATCGGCTCAAAGACCCAGATGCCAGTTATAGCTCCGCAGTCCTCCTCGCTCACAATCACTTCCTGGGACACATCGATCAGCCTCCTGGTAAGGTAGCCGCTATCAGATGTCCTCAGGGCTGTGTCAGCCAGACCTTTACGGGCACCATGGGTGGATATGAAGTACTCCAATACCGCAAGGCCCTCGCGGAAGCTCGACTTAATGGGCAGGTCGATAATCCGCCCGGAGGGGTCGGTCATCAAACCTCGCATCCCAGCCATCTGCCTGATCTGGGAGATGTTACCTTTAGCGCCCGAGGAGGCCATCATAAAGATTGCCCCGTATTTATCCATAGAGCGTTCCAGGGCGGCCTGAATTTCCTCGGTCGCCTGCGTCCATATAGTCACTGCGCTATTGTAGCGCTCATCATCGGTTATCAAGCCCCTTTGATACTGTTTATCTATTTCGGCAATTCTGCCATCAGCCTGCTCCAATATCTTCACCTTATCTTTAGGGACCTTGACATCGTTAATGGCGATGGTGATGCCCGACTTGGTGGCGTAGTGGAAGCCAAGGCTCTTGATGTTATCGACCATGGTAGCAGTGCCCTCATTGCCCAGGAGCCGATGACACTCAGCAACAATAGCTTTCAGCACCTTCTTGTCCATAAGCTGATTACGGAAGCCAAGCTCCTTGGGCAGAACCTCGTTGAAAATGATGCGGCCGACGCTGGTCTTGATTCTCTTGGCTGCATCGTTTGGGTCCCTGACCTCGATCTCAGCGCTGCTATCGATGATGCCCATTTCATAGGCAAGCTTGGCCTCATCGAAGCTGCTGAATACCATCCCCTCGCCCTTCATCCCAGGCTTCATCATAGTCAGATAGTAGCAGCCAAGGACAATATCCAGGGTTGGCGCCACCACAGGCTCGCCGGAACTGGGCAGCAGCATATTGTAGACGCTGAGCATTACCTTGTTGGCCTCTTCAACCGCTGCTTTCGACAGGGGAACATGGACTGCCATCTGGTCGCCATCGAAGTCTGCGTTGAAAGCCACGCAGACTAACGGATGCACCTGGATAGCGCTGCCGCCGATGAGCACAGGTTGGAAGGCTTGAATGCCTAGCCTGTGAAGCGTTGGCGCACGATTGAGCAGGACCGGGCGCTCTTTCACCACTTCTTCGAGAATGTCCCAGACCTCAGGCTTGCCACGCTCCACAATACGTTTGGCGCTCCTGATATTGAGGGCCAGTCCCCTTCCGACCAGACGCCGCATAATAAACGGCTTGAACAGCTCGAGGGCCATTCTTCTGGGCAATCCGCATTGATGCAGCTTCAGCTCAGGGCCAGCTACAATAACAGACCTGCCGCTGTAGTCCACGCGTTTACCCAGAAGGTTCTGCCTGAATCTGCCCTGCTTGCCCCGGAGCATATCCGAAAGGGACTTCAGTTTATGGTTGTTCCCGGTGACTACCGCCCTTCCCCGTCGCCCGTTGTCGATCAGGGAATCGACTGCTTCTTGAAGCATGCGCTTCTCATTGCGGGTGATTATCTCGGGGGCGCCAATCTCCAGCAGCCGGCGCAGGCGGTTATTGCGGTTGATAACCCTGCGGTAGAGATCATTCAAATCGCTGGTAGCAAATCTGCCGCCATCGAGCTGCACCATGGGACGCAGCTCCGGGGGCAAAACCGGAAGAACGGTAAGGACCATCCACTCCGGCTTGTTGCCGCTCTTGCGGAAGGCCTCAACAACCCGCAGCATTTTGATCGCTTTCTTGCTTCTTTGCCCTGACGTAGAGGCTGCCTCTCGATAAAGGTCCTGGCGCATCTGTTCTAGATCGAGAGTGCCCAGTATCTCGAGTATGGCTTCCGCCCCCATACCTGCGCTGAAAACATCGCCCCATCTTTGCCTTAGCTCGCGATTTCTACTTGCGCTGAGCAGAGTTAACGGCACAAGACTCTCCAGATCGTCAATCTTTTCCCTGAGTTCGCTATCGAGTTTCCTTTTTTCTTCGGCATTATGTTGCTGCAGTTGTTTTATCTCTTGCTGCACTTTCTCATCGCTGGGCTCTGCTCCTCCCTGAGGTTTTAAGCTCTCGATCTTATCCGTTAGTGCCTTCTCTTTCTCCGAGTACTGCTGGGCCATATCATCACGAAGCTGTTTTAAGGCCTGGTTTCTCTTCTCCTCGTCTACAGTGGTGATGATGAATTTGGCAAAGTAGATTACCTGCTCCAGGTTGCGAGGCGAGATATTAAGAAGCAGGCCCATATGGCTGGGGGTACCTTTTACAAACCAGATATGGCTAACCGGGGCAGCCAGATTGATGTGCCCCATGCGCTCTCTTCTCACCTTGGAGCGAGCCACCTCGACGCCGCACTTATCGCAGACAATACCCTTGTAACGTATCTTCTTGTATTTGCCGCAATAGCACTCGAAGTCCTTGGTCGGGCCAAATATCTTCTCGCAGAAAAGGCCGTCCTTCTCGGGCTTCAAAGTACGATAGTTGAGAGTCTCGGGCTTGGTCACCTCTCCATAGGACCAGCCCCTGATTTGTTCCGGTGATGCCAGGGAGATTCGAACAGTAGTGAAGTCATTGACCTCGAGCATTATTCACGCTCCTCAAAACCGGCCAGATTTATTCCCAGCCTTGGTGCTTCTGCCGCAGATTCCATCAAATACGTCACCCTCTCCTCGTCCTCATTTAGCACCTCTATAGCCAAGCCCAGGCTTTGCAGCTCTTTGACCAGAACCTTGAATGATTCCGGTACGCCTGCTTCCAATATGTCCTCTCCATTGACGATAGCCTCATAGGTCTTGACCCTCCCCACCACATCGTCGGACTTGACGGTGAGCATTTCCTGAAGATTATGGGCCGCGCCATAAGCCTCCAGCGCCCACACTTCCATCTCACCGAAGCGTTGCCCACCAAATTGTGCCTTGCCACCCAGGGGCTGCTGCGTGATCAATGAATAAGGCCCCGTGGACCTGGCGTGTATCTTATCCTCGACCAGGTGTATGAGCTTCATCATATATATGTTGCCTACGGTCACCGGCTGGTCTAAGGGCTCGCCAGAGCGTCCATCATAGATAACCGTCTTGCCAAAGATAGGAGGCGATAGCCCCTTCTCCTGGCCTAGCTTCTCCACCATCTTATCGATTTCCTCGGCCTTCAGCGATGAGACGTCTACGCCGATCTCCTCCATCCAGAGCTCAAGACAGACCCGTCTTGCCTCGCCCTTAACCTTGTCGCTGAATATCTTTTCACCATCATAACCATGTTCGTTAAGCCAAGATTTGACTTCCTCTATCTTAATGCTGCCTCCATCCCTCTCCCAGTCGATTGCTCCCGCCTTGCGCGCTATCCAGGCCCGCGCCAAGGCATCCTCAAGAGAGTCATCGTCAGCACCATCGAAGACGGGGGACAGGGCCTTAAAGCCAAGGGTGCTTGCTGCCCACCCCAGATGCGTCTCCATGAGTTGACCGATGTTCATTCGGGAAGGGACACCCAGCGGACTGAGTATAATCTCGACCGGACGGCCATCAGGCAGGAAAGGCATATCCTCTTCCGGGCAGGATGCGGGCCACCACCCCTTTATTGCCGTGACGCCCAGCCATCTTATCCCCTTCGCTGATCTTTCGCATTTGAGCCACGAAGACTCGCACCATCTGGTTGACCCCAGGAGGGAGGTCATGGTTATCGTCGCGGGTGAGAACCCGAACATCTATGACTTTGCCATATTCGCCGTGAGGCACCCTGAGAGAGGTATCCTTGACCTCGCGGGCTTTTTCTCCAAATATAGCCCGCAGGAGCTTCTCTTCAGCGGTGAGCCCTCTTTCACCTTTGGGGGTTATCTTCCCCACCAGGATATCGCCTGACCCAACTTCGGCGCCAATGCGAATAATGCCATGCTCGTCAAGGTTACGCAGGCTTTCCTCGCCGATATTGGGTATATCCCTGGTTATCTCCTCAGGGCCCAATTTGGTATCCCTGGCCTCTACCTCATATCTTTCGATGTGAATTGAGCTGAATTTATCCTGTTTGATCAAGCTCTCAGAGATCACGATGGCATCCTCAAAGTTGTATCCTTCCCAGCTTAAGAAGGCACAGAGGACGTTCTGCCCCAGCGCCAACTCCCCGCCGTCAGTGGAAGAGCCATCTGCCAGGACCTGACCCCGCTTGACCCGATCCCCCTTACTCACCAACGGCCTCTGGTTTATGCAAGTCCCCTGATTGGAGCGGGCAAACTTGCTCAGCGAGAAAGACTGTTCCTTTCCCCCATCACCTTTGAGAACAATCCCATTGGCCGAGACGGATATTACCTCGGCATCGTTGGGAGCGAAGAGCACCTGGCCGCTGTCGCGGGCTGCTTCTCTCTCCATCCCCGTGGCGATCAATGGGGCCTGGGGCTGAATCAAGGGCACAGCCTGGCGCTGCATGTTAGAACCCATGAGAGCCCGGTTAGCGTCATCGTGCTCAAGGAAAGGTATCAGCGAGGTGGTTACGCTAACGATTTGCCTCGGCGATACATCCATGAAGTCGACATTGTCCGGCGCTTCCATCAAGAACTTTTCGCCATGCCTGACCTCGATTTTATCGGCGGCGAACTGGTTCTTCTTATCCAGACGTGTGTTAGCCTGTGCTATTATGAAGTTCTCCTCTTCATCGGCGGAGAGATATTTGACCTCCTCCGAGACAAAAGGTTTAATCTTAATATGGCGTGAAGAGAGACTGGCAAGCCTGCGCGCTACCTCCTGGGTTATCACTGTGCCTGCCTTAGCCACAACTTCCTTCTTGGAAGTGATCACGTCCTCAGCAACGGACTTGCCAGGAAGCTCGGGCGATTTGCTGCCCAACTCTTTGACTACTTTTCGGTAAGGGGTCTCTATGAAACCATATTCATTGACGCGGGCATAGGTGGCCAAAGAGCCGATAAGGCCGATGTTGGGCCCTTCAGGGGTCTCAATAGGACATATCCTGCCATAGTGGGAATGGTGCACGTCGCGCACATCGAAGCCAGCTCTCTCCCGGGAGAGGCCTCCGGGGCCTAACGCCGAAAGTCGGCGCTTATGGGTTAGCTCAGCCAGAGGGTTGGTTTGGTCCATGAATTGAGAGAGCTGCGAGCTGCCGAAGAACTCCCTGATGGCAGCCACCACAGGGCGGCTGTTTACCAGAGTGCTGGGGGTCGCTGACTCTGGAGGAAGCAGGCTCATCCGTTCCCGGACGACGCGCTCCATACGCAGCAGCCCGATGCGAATCTGGTTCTGTAAAAGCTCCCCGACTGCCCGCACCCGGCGGTTGCCCAGATGGTCTATGTCATCGGGGGTATCCTCGCCGTTGTTTACCTTTATTATGTGCTTCACAATCTCTACCAGGTCCTCTTTGGCAAGGACTCTCTGAGCAGGCAGGAGGTTGAGACCGAGCCTCTTATTGAGCTTATAGCGGCCCACCTTGCCTAGGTCGTAGCGCCGCGAGTTGAAAAAGAGGGAGTTCACCAATCCGCGAGCGTTATCGAGTGTAGGGGGGTCTCCAGGCCTCAGCCGCTTGTAGAAGTCTATTAACGCCTCCTCTTCGGTCTTAATCGCCGGCTCGCGTTCCAGTGTTGCCTGGATATACTTGCGATCAGCGTTAGTATCCACCTTGGCGAACAGCTTGAGCAAAGCATCGTTACTGCCATACGGATGGTCAGCGTCACTTATAGCGCGGAGAAGCGTGGTAACCGGTATCTTTCGCTTTCGGTCGACTTTCACTGAGACAAGGCCATGGCTGCTGGTGTCGAACTCCAGCCAGGCCCCACGATTCGGGATGAGTTTAGCGGAACATAACCTCTGGCCGGTGGCCGGATCCTCATCGACGGTGAAATAAACGCCCGGGGAGCGAACAAGCTGGCTTACCACCACACGCTCGGCTCCATTGACAATGAAGGTGCCTTTGGCGGTCATCAGGGGGAAGTCCCCCATGAAAACATCCTGCTCTTTGATCTCCCCGCTCTCTTTAACCATCAGCCGCACTTTTACCTTTAGGGGCACTGCATAGGTAGCGTCGCGCTCATAGCACTCCTGCTCCGAGTACTTGGCAGCAGCCCACATATATTCCCAGAAAGAACGTTCATCCTTAAATGCAGGCATCTCAGCATTGGTGCCGAAGCCGTAGCTGGGGAAATGGAGTTCGTAGCGAGTGCCGGCGAAGTCCTTAATCGGCGAGATCTCAGCGAAAAGCTCCATGAGCCCGCCGTCTAAGGAAGGGTCGCAGACCCATCTATAGGACTGCTGCTGAATTTGGATGAGGTTCGGCGTCTCGAGGAGCAGAGGGATTCTAGCGTAGGACTTCCTCATACCCAAATTTACACTTTGGGATACGTCTAAAGACATGGTGAACCGCCTTTCAGACAAAGACTTAGAAAGGTACTGCAAAATAAGAGAGAGCTGGAGCTGGTTTTGGAGTTAATAACATAGGAGATTGAGTTGCACAAATATAGATAGCTTTTTACTTGCAAAAATAAATACTATCATATTTGTAGTTATATGTCAATAGCCGCGCGACCCAATTTTCACGATTATATCAAACCATACACGCACATTGACACCAGGCAAAGCCTATTCTATGCTACCCCTGCCCGATAAGAAGGCATTTTACAACATGACAGAGATCAGACTGGCTAAAGAAAGCGACCTACCTCGCATACTTGAGCTTTACCATGAATTGAGTATGATTACCACCAAAGTCGAGCAGCATTCGAGCACTTCCCGGGATGATTACCGAAGGGTGTTCGCTGAGATTTCCAACAATTCCGGGCGTCAGCTTCTGGTCGCTGAATACGAGGGCGAGGTTGTGGGCACCGTGGCTCTTTTCATCATACCCAACCTTTCCCATGGCGCCACACCCTATGCCCTGGTGGAAAACTTGGTGGTCGATCACAAATACCGGCGTAAGGGCATCGGGAAGAAGCTCATGGAATATACCATCGTCCGAGCCAAGCAAGAGGGATGCCACAGGATCGAGCTGTGCAGCCACAGAAGGCGCAAGGAGGCACACCGACTGTACCGCTCCGTGGGCTTTGAGCCAGAGGCCTACGGCTTCCGCATCTGGTTTTAAAGAGCACAGGCAAGGATGTCTGTACTACATCTGGTGGGACAGGCTCCATAGCCTGTCTTTATAGGGTACAGCGCGCTGTGCCCCTACACCATCACAACTCCATCTCTTTAAGGTCAGGCGCTACCTTGAGCCTGGGCTCGGTCAGAGCCTGTACCTCTTTCGCCGTCCAGCCTGGGACGACCTCCTTGAGCACAAGCCCCTTCGGCGTGACCTCGATGACGGCGATGTCGGTAACAATCAAATCCACGCACTCCTTGGCCGTCAGGGGCAAGGTGCATTGTTTCAATATCCGGGGCTTGCCGTGTTTGGTGGTGTGACCCATGGTGACAATCACAGTCTTCGCGCCGAAGGCCAGGTCCATAGCGCCGCCTATAAGACCACCTTGCGGGCCGCCGGTATTCCAGTTTGCCAGGTCTCCCTTCTCCGAGACTTGCAGCCCGCCCAGAACGGCTATCATGCGGCCGCCTCTTATCATGGCGAAGGAGGTGAGAACATCGAATACCGCCATGCCGGGCGCAGGCACCCAGAACCTTCCAAGAGCATCATGATAATGGAAATCCGCCGACTCCTTGTCGGTGGAGGGGACCAGAGGTCCGTAGCCGATAGCCCCGTTTTCAGTCTGGAATATCACGCCCTTATCGGCATAGTCGGCGACCAGGTTAGGCATGCCGAACCCCAGATTTACGTAGTCGCCGCTTTTTAGCTCCTGCGCCGCCCTTTTCGTAATTCCGTTTCTGTCTAACCTCTGCTTCATCTCAAAAACCCCCTTATAATTAAAATCCGGCCGCAGCCTAGCCCCACATCAATTTGCGGGCAGGCTCAATTTCATACAACTCGTATATCAACTCTTTCAATTTCCGGTCAGTGCCCAATCCGTCCTCGGGTATTCCCACAATGCGGTCCACGAATATCCCGGGAGTGATAACATTCTCTGCATCGATCTCGCCGGCTTCCACTACCTCGTCCACCTCAGCGATGGTGAACTTCGCAGCCATCGCCATCACCGGCTGGTCTCCCCTGAAAATCCCTTTGTATATCACATTGCCCAGTCTATCCGCCTTGTGCCCCCTGATAAACGCGTAATCGGGCTTTATCGGCTTCTCGAAGATGTACTCCCTGCCGTCGATAACCCTTTTCTCTTTCCCCTCTTCGATAATAGTTCCCACACCGATGGGGTTGTAGAAACCGCCCAGGCAAGCAGCGCCAGCATATAGCCTGGAAGTGAGTGTTCCTATGGTGGTCTGCTCGACCTCAAGACCTTTTCCCACATACTCAGCGACGAAGGCAACGCCGCCCAGATGAGGAATGCCGAGTACGGGGGTGATCAGCCTCTTCATTTGAGGAAGCAGTACTGCGGGCATAACAGCATTTTCCTCGCTGAAAATCATGGGGATGAAGCAATGAGTAATAACTGTGATGTCCTTCGTTCCCTTTCTTTTCAGGGCAGCAATCAGGTTTTGCGCTGTGGCGGCGATGGCCCAGGAGTCCATGGCGATGGAAGCGCCATTCGGAATATCAGCCACCGCCTCGTCGAAACTGCTGAATACCTTGTTACGCATATAGCCTCCTTCGGAGAGAATAGCATCGCTAATAGTGGTAAACGCCTAAACAGCAACCAAAAAACGAGGGAACAATATTCTTGGGGAGGTTCGCGGTTGTATTATAGCATTTTGGTCATGACTGTGACCACTTGAGGGGTTTAAATTAGTTCCGGCAGGGCGGGAGGAGTGAAATGTAACCCACCACCCTACACGCGCTTCAGCGAACAGTATATAGAGTGCATGTCACTAACTGAGGAACGAGCGTTTGCCTTCCCAGTAGTCCTCTTTCTCCACAATGGTGGCTGCCCCAGCGCCCCAGGCACCGCAGATGGCGGCCAGGCCGTAGCGGGCTTTCCTACGATTCATCTCGTGCGCCAGCGTGCCCAGCACCCGCATTCCGCTCGCCCCCACGGGGTGTCCGATGCAGCAAGCCCCGCCGTTGACATTCACCTTCTCCGGGTCTAGGCCCATGTCTTTTATCTGCATCAAGGGCAGCACAGAGAAAGCCTCGTTCACCTCAACCAGGTCTATCTGGTCTACGGTCAGGCCGGCCTGTTTCAATACCTTTTTGGATGCCGCTATGGCGCCATAGCCCATGATCGCGGGGTCGACTCCTATCCAGGCCATGCTCTTGATAGTGACCATAGGCACCAAGCCCAAAGACTTCGCCTTTTCCCTGGACATGAAAATCCCCGCCGCAGCTCCATCGTTCTCCCCCGAGGTGCTCGCGGCGCATACTGTGCCGCCGGGTTTGTAAATAGGCGGCAGGGTGCGTATCTTCTCCAGCTTGGAGTCGGGCTTCACGCCCTGGTCGTAGTCAATGAGCTTGACCGTGCCGTCGGGCAGGGTGCCTTCCACAGGAATAATCTCGTGCTTGAACTTGCCTTCCCTCTGGGCGGCAGCCGCTCTCATGTTGCTCTGCCAGGCCCACTTGTTCAGGTCCTCCCTGGTGATGCCGTACATCTCAGCCAGCTTCTCGGCGATGAGGCCCATGCTCGCTACAGCGTTGATGTCCACCTTTTCAAAAATCTTGGCATTAGGCAGGCCGCGGGTCTTGGCATATTCCTCGGCCAGCGCCATGATATCGGTGTCCGCAGTGATCATAGGGGTGGGGAAGTGAGAATGGCTCTCCATGCCGCCGGCGATACATATATCCTCCATACCCAGTTGAATAGCCATGCAGCCGATGTGGGCGGCGGTCATGCTGGTGCAGCAGGCACGCTCGATGCTCAAGCCCGCAGTCTCGAAGGGGCAGGTCATCAGGCAGACACTCCTGCCGGGATTCGCCTGCTCTCCGATCTGGTTCACTGTGCCCATGATGACCTCGTCCACCGAGGCGGGGTCTATCCCCGTTCGCTTGAGCAAGGCCTCGACCACGATGACTGCGAGGTCGTCCGCGCGTTTGTCAGCAAAGAAGCCCGGCCTCTTCTGGCTGGCAACGCCGAAAGGCGACCGGGCGAAATCCACCATAACAGCGTCTCTTATCTTAGCCATCTTTGTTACTCCATTCTATCGGGATTTTCAGGGGGTGCTTCTAATATCATATCACAACGATAGTAGGATTTCGCTGAACGGCGGTATCCGTATTGCGTCAAATTAAACTGTTACCGAAGACCTCCATATTGCTTCATAATTGCGGTTACCGAACTGGCGTGCGCTCAGACAGCCGCCACAGCTGCTCCAGAGTTGAGTTTATCTGTTTCAAAAGCAGTACGGGGTTCAATCCGTGATAAATGGCTGCCAGTTCAGCCCGATTAGCCTCAGTTAGTACACCCGATTGCAGTAAACGCTGGTGCGGTGTCCGCGCAGTCTCATAGAGCTTGTATACTTTGGCCCCATGCCTGGCCTTACTTATTAGCTTCATCGTGGGCTGAAAGAAGTTCTGGTACAACCGAACCAGGCTATAAGTCCTTTCCAGACATTCGAAGGCAGATTTCGAGGCGTAGCGGTCGTATCCCACCAGGCGGCGCACCACATTCCCGTTTTTCTGCTCTACGTGGCAACTGTCGTTCTTTTTGTAAGAGCGAGAGCGGGTAAAGGTGATCTTCTCCTGGAGACAATAGGTATAAAAGTACTGGTTGATGAATTCACTGCCATTGTCCGAGTCCACACCCAGGAGTGGGAAAGGAAGACGCTGCCGCATCCGGTGTACCGCCTGACGCACCCGAAACTGACCTTTACCCCACACCGGCAGGCATTCCGTCCAGCCGCTGGCTACGTCCACAGCACAGAGGGTGTTCAGGTAAAAGCCCTCGGTACTCTCACCACAATGAGCTACCAGGTCTGTTTCCATGAAACCAGGCTTGTTCTCCTGCCAATCGGCAAAGGTCCTGATGGGTATGGCGCTCTTGAGCAAGCACCCTGGTCTGGTAGTACTCAGTGAACTTCGACCTCCCGCTTGGCGCCAGGGTCGCAGCAGCCTGTCAATGGTGGACGGGCTCATCTGGCAGAGTTGTGCTTCCGTAGAAGCATCTATGTGCTGCTCATTATGCTGCCTAAGCACCTTTACCATGTCTGGTATGAAGGGTTGCAATCGCTTGGAGCACAAACGGTCACTAGCCTCCCAGATCGCTTTCAGCGCTCCGGTAACTTCTGTACCATATTTACATGGCCGACCACGTCGCTTGCTTGCCCTGGGCTGGCTTAGCCGATTCAATAACCTGATAGCCGCCTTGCGGTGCAAGCCCGTAACCTGTGTAAATTCATCCAACATTCTGCCCTTATCTTCTCTTGATGACCGAAAATATCTGCTTTGGAGTGCCTGTGTATATTCTATAATGCTGCGTCGTGTCACCCTTACCTCCTTCGGTAACACTAATTTTGACGCAACGATACCACTTTCGGTAACAATAATTATGAGTCAATGCGGTATCTGGACTTGGAAAGCCGAAAAGGCTAGAATAAAGAAGCGTAGGGGCAATTCATGAATTGCCCCTACAAGGTGTGTAACATCTGCTTCAAAGAAATGGATGTTGTTGCTCAGCTCAAGCCCTTCTTCGAACCCAAATCCGTAGCGGTCGTGGGAGCCAACCCCAACGCTGGCGAGCTTGCCTTCAACCTGGTGGAAAACCTCGCTCAAAGCGGCTACCGGGGCAAGGTCTACCCTGTGAACCCCAACTACTCTGAAATCCTGGGCCGGAAATGCTACCCCAGTCTCAAAGAGATACAAGGAGAGGTTGACCTCGCCGTGATTTTGACCTCTCGTACGGTGGTCCCGGACATCGTGAAGCAGTGCGGAGAGAAGGGGATTAGAGCAGCCATAGTGGTGGGACAGGGCTTCGCTGAAGCCGAGGACGAGGAGGGCAAGAGGCTGCAGCAGAGGGTAGTCGAGGCAGCACTCAAGGGCGGTGTGAGGGTTCTGGGGCCCAACACCTTTGGCTCAGCAAACGCTTACATCAACTTCAGCACGGCATTCCTCAAGCAGACGGACATGAGAAAGTGGCCGGTGGGGGTTGTCTCGCAGTCAGGTTTATTCTTCGGCACCATCGGCAGGCTGAGGCTCATCGGAAAAGGCATAGATGTGGGCAACACCTGCGATGTGAATATCGCAGATGCTCTGGAATATTTCGAGCGAGACCCCGAAGTTAAAATCATCGTATTGCATATCGAGGGCATTAACGACGGCAAGAGGTTCAAAGAGGTAGTGCAGCGCGTAGCAAGGGTGAAGCCCGTGCTGGCTATGAAAACAGGCAGAAGCGAGCGGGCGGCACATGCCGCGCAGTCCCACACAGCCTCTCTCATCGGCGATGACGCAGTATGGGACGCCGTTTTCAAGCAGTGCGGCATCATTCGCGCCCGGAGCCTCGATGAGCTGGGCGACCTGGTCAGGGCTTTCCTGTATCTGCCATTGATGCGAGGCAGGGGCATCGCCATTGCCACTGGCAGCGGGGGTATAGGCATTATGAGCATGGATGCCTGCGCTGAGTACAACCTGGAGGTGGTAGAACTATCCACCCAGACCAAGCGCAGGTTGAAGGCTATGTCGCCATCATGGCACAAGGTGGGCAATCCTCTGGACACCTGGCCCATTGTAATGCTGGCGCCGCGACCTCTCGCTGAGACGTTCCAGGCGTTGGTGACCGAAGTGTTGAAAGACCTTAAGGTCAATGGCTTGCTTTTTTTCGGCGGAGCGTGGTTCGAGCAACTCACGCCGCCCATCACCCAAGTTATCACGGAGCTTGCAGACGCCTTCCCCGACAAGCCGCTGGCCTTCTGTTTCTGCGAGGGCTGGCTGTACGACACACGAGCCAGATACCTGTCGGAGAAGCTGGAGCAGATAGGCAAAGGGGCCATCTTCTCCAACCCCGACGATGCCATCAGGGCGCTGGCCGGGCTGGCCGACCGTTACGAGTTTCTGAATACAACAGAGTAGGGGCATCATCTTTCGCCAGGCTCCGGATAGACTTGCATTTCACGTCGGATAAGCACGTAGGGGCACGGTGCACCGTGCCCCTACACAAATCATCTTTCGCCAGGCTTCGGACATATTTTCGTTTCACTCTTGACAAAATGTAGGGGCGGTTCGCGAACCGCCCCTACTCTAAGACGCACACCCCTTCTTACAGCTCCATCTCTTTCAAATCTTTCGCTATCTTGAGCTTGGGCTCGGTGAGGGATTGGATTTCTTTGGCGGTCCAGCCGGGGGCGACCTCTTTGAGCACCAGCCCCTTCGGAGTAACTTCGATAACAGCCAGGTCGGTAACAATCAAATCAACGCACTCCTTGGCAGTCAGAGGATAAGAACATTTCTTCACTATCTTGGGCTTGCCGTCCTTGGTGGTGTGCTCCATGGTGATTATCACCCGCTTCGCTCCCACCGCCAGGTCCATTCCTCCGCCGATGGTGCCGCCCAGCGCATCACCGCCCGTGTTCCAGTTCGCTAAATCTCCCTTCTCCGAGACCTGCAGGCCGCCCAGCACGGTCACCAGGCGCTTGCCCCTGATCATAAGGAATGATATCATCACATCGAAGAACGCCGTGCCCGGCACCAGGGTGAAGAACCTTCCCCCCGAATCGACATAATGGAACTCCGCCCTCTGTATCTCATCCTCCGTAACCAGGGGTCCATAAGCTACAGCACCGTTCTCCGACTGGAAGATTACGCCCTCCGGCACATAAAGCGCGCACAGGTTCGGTATGCCCACACCAAGATTGGCGTAGTCGCCGGCTTTCAACTCCTTGGCCGCCCTCATGGCGATGGTATCCCTGTCCAGCCTCTGCTTGAATTTACCGCCCTTCGATTCCTCAACCCTAGGTTTACCCTCAACGCATTTGCTCCGGAACAGCATCTTGCGCGCGATTTCGATCTCGCCTATCCTGCCTATCAGGGCCTTCTGTTTCCTATGAGTGCCAATACCGTCCTCGGGGATTCTCACGATGCGGTCTACGAATATCCCCGGCACCACTATCTGTTCAGCGTCTAATTCTCCTACTTCCACTATCTCATCCACCTCGGCGATGGTTACCTTCGCCGCCATAGCCATTAAAGGCTGGTCTCCCCTGAAGATACCTTTGAATACCAGATTGCCCAGCCTGTCCGCCTTATGTGCCCTGACAAACGCATAATCGGGCTTTATCGGCTTCTCAAATATGTACTCCTTGCCATCTATTATCTTCGTCTCTTTCCCCTCCGCTATAACAGTGCCCACGCCCACAGGGTTGTAGAAACCGCCTAGGCCAGCAGCGCCGGAATACAGCCTCGCCGCCATAGTGCCGTGAGTGGACAGTTCTACCTCCAGTCCCTTTTCGATATACTCCTTGACAAAAGCCCCGGCGCCAAGCTGCTGGATACCCACCACAGCCGTTATCAATTTCTTAAGTTGAGGGAGCAGCGCCGACGGGAAGCAGGTCTCATCCTCCCCGAGGACGATAGGGACGAAGTTGTGAGTCACCAGAGTGATGTCCTTTACGCCTTTCCTCTTGACAGCAGCCACTAAGTTTTGGGCGGCAGCAGGGATGCCCCACGATTCCGTGGCTATGGTTGCGCCGTCGGGTATGTCTGCCACCGCCTCATCGAAACTTTTCAATACCTTATTCAGCATCTAACGCCCTCCTCGGCAAAAGGCTAAGTTACAATCACCGGTGGGCGCATATTGCCATACCTGCAACGTACTTGTCAACCCGACTGCGTTTGACTGGCGGAGAGCGAAGGGTATATCATCTCTACAGTAGAGGGAGACCTGATGAAACCTATGCAACAGGACGGTTACGATGAGTGAAATGGATAAATACTTAAAATGCACAGAGGTCATCGACTACGATTCCCCAGCCATAAAAAGGAAGGCACGGGCCCTGACCAAGGGGCTGAAAACAGACAAGGAAAAGGCTATAGCCCTGTTCTATTTCGTGAGGGACAACATAAAGTACAACCCCTACGATTCGGCCGATCGCTACGAATACAGCATCGCCAGCGCCACCCTGAAAAGAGGCTACGGCTTGTGCTTTCAGAAAGCAGCCGTCCTCGTTGCCATGTGCCGGGCCCTGGGAATCCCCGCCCGCTTCGGGTTCGCCGACATCAGGAACCATATCCTGTCGCAGAGGTTCCTGGAAATGATGTGCGGCAGCAACATACTGGTTTACCACGGTTTCGCGGAGATTTACCTTGACGGCAAATGGGTGATCGCCACACCGGCCTACGACCTGGGGCTGTGCCAGGATAACGGTTTCATCCCGGTAGAGTTCGACGGCGAGCACGACGCCAAGTTGCCCAGTCGCAGCAAAGACGGCAGGCAGCATGTGGAGTATCTCAAATATCACGGGAGCTACGATGACCTGCCCTGGCAGGAGATTTATAATGCCGGCGCCCAGCACATAGCCAGCCTGGGCGTAGACATGGCCAAGTTCATGGCCAAATGGCGCACTGAGCCAAAGTAATGTGCCAAGCTCCACGGGCCACCTTAGCCTCCCCGCCTATTGACAAATCCCTACCGATACGTTAAGATATATCGTGATGTATAGAAACATATCTAAAGCGTGCTTTATTTTTAGATTTGAGAGCACCCGGCTGATTAACCCCTCTTGACAAACGACCAAGAAGAGGTATCATAGTACTATAGTATTATAGGTATAGAGTACATAATGACGAACGCTGAACTGGCTGTCCTGAGTCTGGTCGCCCAGCAGCCCCGACACGGCTACGAGATTGAGCAGGTCATCGAGGAACGCGGCATGAGGAGGTGGACCGAGGTCGGTTTCTCCTCCATCTACTTCCTGCTCAAGAAACTGGAAAAGGGTGGATTTATCGAAGGGCGACTGGAGAAGACCGAGCGCGGCCCGGCGCGCAAGGTATACCATGCTACAAAAACTGGGCAGGAGGCATTTCACGCCGCCATTATCGAGGTGCTCTCGGTGCCGCAACCGAGCCCCCGCCCCCTGATGCTGGGGCTGGCCAACCTCCCCTCCCTCTCGACCGAGGAAGCGCTCACCGCACTGAGCCAGTACCGCAAGCATCTGACAGAGAAGAGGGAAATCCTGAGGACAGTTCTCGAGAGCAATCTGCAGTCTCATCCCTATTTCGTAGACGCCATGTTCGAACTGGGCCTGATGGTGATGCAGGCAGAACTGGAATGGGTCGAAAAGTTCACCAGGCAAATACAAGAGCGATCTCAAACAAAAGAGGAGTGAAAGATATGGCAATGATCGAAACTCACCAACTGACCAAGGTCTTCCCCGGCGACATCAGGGCTGTTGACGGCATCGATTTCGAGGTCAACAGTGGCGAGATCTTCGCCTTCCTGGGTCCGAACGGCGCCGGCAAGACCACCACTATCAAGATGCTGAACACCCTCATCCTGCCCACCTCGGGCACCGCCACGGTGGCTGGATTGGATGTGGCGAAGAACGCGGCCGAGGTACGCAAGCGCATTGGCTACACTGCGCAGGATGTCGGAGTGGACGAGCATGCCACCGGCAAGGAGAACCTGACGCTTTACGGCCACTTCTACAGGCTGGATGGCAAGACCATCAAGGAGAGGATAAAGGAGATATTCGACCTGGTCGGTTTGACCGGCGCCGAGAACAGGATGGTCTCCACCTACTCCGGCGGCATGCGCAAGCGACTCGACCTGGCCATGGGGCTGATCCACCAGCCCGAGGTACTCTTTCTGGATGAACCGACTACAGGGCTTGACCCTCAGACCAGGGCCAGCATCTGGGAGTATATCCGCGACCTGGTCAAATCCAAGGGGATGACGATTTTCCTGACCACCCACTACATGGAGGAAGCCGACCGTCTGGCAAACCGCATAGCTATCATAGACCTGGGCAAGATAATCGCCATGGGCACTTCCGATGAGCTGAAGAAGTCCATAGGCGGCGACGTAGTTACAGTCACTCCCTGCGAGGACGGGGACGAGGCCTGCAAGGAGTTCATCAGGCGCAGCGACGCGCTGCTCACGGGCAAGCCTTTTGTAACCGGAACGAAGCCGACCGACGGTGAGCTGGCAGTTTATGTAAATGACGGCGCATCTGCCATACCCAACATAATGCAGCTCCTTTCGGGCCAGGGCATTGAGGTCAAGACGATAACCATGTCAAGACCTTCGCTGGACGATGTGTTTCTAAAGTACACCGGCAAAACAATACGCGCCCAGGAAGGCACGCGTACCACATTCGCTCAGATGCGACGAATGCGCAACAGGAGGCAACAATGAATCTCTTAAGGGATACCTGGTATATAACCCTGCGCGATCTCAGGGCAAGGATTCGCATGCCCGTGTTTATATTTATGAGCCTGTTCCAGCCCATACTGTGGCTGGTGCTGTTCACACAGATATTCAAGTCGTTGGGCGGTATGCTGGGCCCGGGCGGCGGCAGCTATCTGCAATACTTTGCCCCGGGTGTGCTGGTGATGATGGCGCTGTTCGGCGCAGCCTTTGCAGGTTTTGGCATGCTGATGGACATGGATACCGGCATATTGTCTAAGATGCTGGCCACTCCGGTGACCCGCATCTCCGTCATAGCAGGCCGTGTCATCGCCACTGTGGTGGTGATTCTCATTCAAGCGCTGATAATCATTATCGTCTCGCTAATTATGGGGGTACACCTGAAAACCGGCGCGCCCGGCGTGGTGTTTAGTTTCTTCCTGATCGCGTTGCTCGGCCTGGGATTCGCTGCCTTCTCCAACGGGCTGGCGCTTCTGCTCAAACGACAGGAGACCGTCATGGCAGTCACCAACCTCCTTACTATGCCGCTGATGTTCCTCTCGTCGATGATGATGCCGGCTGCCCTGCTGCCTGGCTGGCTGAACACAGTAAGGCACATCAACCCGGTGGACTACGCTATAGTCGGAGTCCGTGACCTGATCTCGAACGGATATGTGTGGCACGACCTCTGGCTCTCCCTCGTGGTACTTGCTGCCTGGTTTGTTGTGGGAACAGTATTCGGCACCATGATGTTCCGCACCAGAGCGGAGTAGGTACCCAGCCGTTATGTCCTTTTCAACTCTCAGGACTCAGATAGCTATGACCAGGGAACGGCTTTCCAGGCCGTCTGTGCTACACTTAGTTCTACCCCGGAGAGGATAAGCCGAGCAAGATGATGACAGGTGCTTTGCTTCAAGGGAACTCAGCACTAGGAGAGATGTCTCGAGCCAGTCATCGAAACGATTCGCAGACCAAGTATTCCGCTGATAAGACCATCGGAGTATGTAACACGTGTTTAATTTAAAGCCCGCCCAGCAGCGGCCGGTGGGCCACAATTACAAGTGGATTGCTCTGTCCAATACGACACTTGGCGTATTTATGGCTACACTCAACGGATCAAGCCTCATGATTGCCCTCCCGGCGATCTTCCGGGGTATCAAACTGAATCCGCTGGAGGCGAGCAGTTCTGCTTACCTGCTCTGGCTTCTTATGGGCTACGCCCTGGTCTTGGCCGTGCTGGTGGTGACGGTGGGACGTATCGGCGACATGTTCGGCCGGGTGCGGATGTACAACCTGGGTTTTCTGATCTTCACGGTGGGGTCCATACTGCTCTCACTTACGTGGAGCACAGGACCTGCGGGTGCCATCGAGTTGATCGTTTTCCGCGTTGTGCAAGCCATCGGCGGCGCTTTCCTGTTTGCTAACTCGGCGGCAATTCTGACTGATGCCTTCCCCGCCAACCAGCGCGGGCTGGCGCTAGGACTCAACATGATTGCCGCTCTGGCCGGCTCGTTCATAGGGATTGTGGCGGGAGGCCTGCTCGTAGAGCTGAGCTGGCGCTGGGTTTTCCTGGTCAGTGTGCCCATTGGTGTGATAGGTACGGCCTGGGCATACGTCGCCCTGCGTGAGATAGGGATTCACAAGGCCGCGAAGATCGACTGGGCGGGCAATCTGACTTTCGCTGCCGGGCTGGCCATGGTGCTGGTCGGCATTATCTACGGGATAGAGCCATCAGGGACATCGAGCATGGCCTGGACCACGCCTTTCGTCCTGGGCATGCTCATTGGCGGTGTGGCTCTCCTGCTGTTTTTTGTTCTCGTGGAACAACGCGTAGAGGCGCCCATGTTCCGGCTTAGCCTGTTCCGCATTCGCGCTTTTGCTGCAGGGAATGTGGCTGGTTTACTCTCGTCCATTGGCCGGGGCGGCCTGATGTTCATGCTGATCATCTGGCTCCAGGGTATCTGGCTGCCACTCCATGGCTATAACTTCGTAGACACCCCTCTCTGGGCAGGCATCTATATGCTGCCCTTAACAGCCGGGTTTCTCATTGTGGGTCCCATCTCGGGCTTTCTCTCCGACCGGTTCGGCGCCAGGCTGTTTGCCACGGGAGGGATGGTGCTTGCAGCCATTAGCTTTGGCCTGCTCATGATTCTTCCCGTGAATTTTTCGTTTGCGCCCTTTGCCCTTATATTGTTCCTCAGTGGCGTAGGCGCTGGACTTTTTGCGTCACCGAATACCGCCGCGATTATGAACAGCGTCCCGGCAAAGAGCCGCGGCGCGGCCTCCGGCATGCGGGCCGCCTTTGCGAATGTAGGCATGCCACTGTCGATAGGCGTGTTTTTCTCTCTAATGATTGTGGGGCTCAGCTCCACTGTACCTCAGGCCCTGTACAACGGCCTGACCCAAAGTGGTGTATCCTCTTCTGTCGCAGAGGGGCTGGCGAAGCTGCCTCCAGTGGGGTACCTTTTTGCGGCGCTCCTGGGCTACAATCCAATGGGCACGCTGCTTGGCCCGAAGGTCTTGAACTCGTTACCCGCTGCTGCTGCTGACAAACTAACGAGCAAGTCCTACTTTCCCCAGCTTATCTCAGCACCTTTCCACCACGGGCTTTTTGTGGTGTTTACGTTCTCGGTGGTGGTCTGCCTGATAGCTGCAGCAGCGTCCTGGGTGCGGGGCCGTAAATTCATTTACGCGGACGGCGAAGATGAGCAAGGAGGCTAGGCATAAGATCCTCTGCGCTGCAGCGGTTAAGACATAGACTTTTCGAAGAAGAATGAAAAGGGAGCCCCTTTGCCCTTTTTCTGAAGACAAAGCAAGGGGCATTGTGTAGACTCAGCATTTCAGGAGGTTTTAGCATGAGGCTTCCGGACAAAGTAGCCATCATAACTGGCGCAGGTTCGGGGCTGGGGAGAGCCGCTGCTATACTCTTCGCCCGGGAGGGCGCAAAGGTTGTGGTGGCTGCGAACAGGGAGAAGGATGGAGAACAGACCGTGAAGTTGATAAAAGAGGCCGGCGGAGACGCCATCATGGTGCAGGTCGACGTGACCAAGGCAAGTGATTTAGAAAAGGCGGTCAAAGCCGCCGTCGCCAGATATGGCAAGCTCGATATTATGTTAAATAATGCCGGTACGCCGGGTCCGGGGAAGCTCATCGCGGACATTACCGAGGAGGAATGGAATCGAGTCATCTCGGTCAACCTCACCGGGGTCTTTCTGGGGACAAAGTACGCCATACCCGAGATGCTGAAGGCCGGCGGAGGCGTCATTATCAATACTTCGTCCGTTGCCGGCGTTTCGCCGAGACGCTACATGGGGGCGTACGCTGCAGCCAAGGCTGCGGTGATACAACTGACCAAGACGACGGCGTTGGAGTACGCCCGAAAGAACATCAGGGTCAACTGCATTCTCCCCGGCCCTATAGACACGCCTTTTTTCACCAAGGTGGCGGGAGGAGATCCCGAGAAGATAGCCATATTCAAGGAGATGGTACGGAACGAAGTGCCGTTGGGGCGGTTTGCCCAACCGGAGGAGATAGCCCAGGCAGCTCTATTCCTGGCCTCGGACGAGGCGTCTTATATCACGGGGGCAGCCTTCGCCGCAGATGGCGGACAGTTGCTAGTATGATGTTTGGGCACTGCTTAGCCTAACCAGTGGTATACTTCTTCATTATCTCTCTGGCAAAAGTGCGCGCCTTCTTCAGCCTTGCGGCATCCGGTTGTCCTACAGTTTCTAGACGTTTCTTGCCCCACTCGATCAGGGCCGGGTTACCGCTGTTAATCATGAAATCCGATATATCCTGGCTCCTTTCCCCCCGACAGTTAAATACGCCGAGCAGGTTAGCACCGGCTGCTGCTGCCTTACAGACACCCAGCCATTCCTTTAATTCCGGTTTGTCCTCAGGTGCACCATGAGTTATGAAGAGGGCTACATTCTTGCTCCTCACGTGCTGTTCCAGGAAGCTTTTCGCATCCCCAGCCGGCCCATATGCCTGAATAGGGAAACCGATGAAAGCAAGGTCATAGCCGTCGAGGCTGACAACCTCCTCCATCGGCTTAATCTCCTTTTGGCCCTTGATCTCCTGAAAAATGGCTTCCGCGACCTTCTTTGTGTTGCCCGTCTGAGACATATAAGTTACGATGACCTTCATTTTGGGACTCCCTCTCCCTTCGCCTATATTTCCGAGCTTCAATTCGCCGCCTTCCTTGCTGGAAAACCCGCACAGCGATTATAACATAGAGTCGCTCTTGCAGGCGGAATCATTCCTGTTGTCGTTTTGAGATAGAGGTTGTATAGTAACTAATGCGGAACGCAATCGTCACCACCAACCATGAAAATAGCGCGGGTGCTCTGCCACCCGCTTACCCGGTAGGGGGACGGAGCCCCTACCCTATGGCTGTTTTTTCAGAGCAATGACAGGAGGCGGTGGAGCTGAGATGATCACCAAAATCAGCTTCATAGGTATTCTGGTCAGGGACATCGAGGAAGCGCAGGCTCATTTCATCAAAGTCTTTGGCCTCAAGCCCTGGGACATGGGCATCGTGGAGATGCCGGGTGTAAAAGCGGTGATGTTTCCCCTTGGCGGTTGCGCCATCGAGCTGCTGCAGCCCACTGTAGGACCTGATGCGCCCCTGGGCGGCGACTTGGCGCGGAGGCTGGAGAAGTACGGCGAGGGCGTGTGCCGCCTCGGCCTGTGGGTAGACAACTTAGACCGTGAGATAAAGCGTCTCAGAAAAAAGGGCTTCCCTATTGTAGACACAGGGGAATACGGCAAAATCGGCGAGGAAATGGGCGCCAGGATGGCCTTTATCCACCCCAGGGCTACGCATGGCGTGTTAATAGAGTTGGATGAGGAGCCCACGAGATAACCGCATGTCAATCTCTCCGTCAATTTGCTGCAAGCCTATCCCCTCTTGGCGTTATATCGTAGTGGAACATCGTGATAGTATTAAAGTACCTGCCGCATCAGTACCTTGATGGGATTGTGGCAACTCTGTCTCCCCGTCACAATACAAATAGTGCCGTCGCGCCGCCGTGGAAAAATCGTGAGGGCAACAAGCTTGCGAGCTGTGAGGAAGCGGAATGAACAAGGCTCTGCAAAACGCCGCAGCAACAGCACTATTAATGGGGTTAATCATATCGGCGATATCCTGCACCGGAGGGGTCAATCACACCCCTTCAGCTTCATCTCCATCCACACCCACCCCGATTTTTGAACCGACGCCTACCATTCCCGCTCAACTCTGGGACACCGTTTGTGGACAGAAGACATTATATGCATGTGGGAATGGCAGCAACCAAGGGTGCAGGGAGAGCGCTATATCTTTGGTTATCACTGACCCGGATGGTCTTATTCTCAGCGACAAAATAAACCAGATCCCTGGAGCAGAATATCACGCATGGAATGTGGACACCGATGGAGACGGCATATGCGATAATGAGTATTCGATCCCTAACTGGAAGCCGGGCAAATATCTATATCAGGCAATCCCCAAACCCTGGGCAAAGCCTACAGATACTTTCAGCATTAAGCTTTCGCTTATGGACGAACATGTAGGTTGGACCACCATCTGGCTGGCCGAGGACGTCCCGATTTCGGAGATTCCTGCCAAGCCCTATGTATATGAAAATAAGGAACGAATACACACCAAGCTCACTTACACCGGAGACGTAATGGGTTACTATAAGGAAGTAGCCAACTTCAGCGCCGTTTTAACTGACGAAGATGGGCATCCCCTCGCCGGCAAGACCGTAGGCTTCGATCTATCGGGTTCGCCAGTTTCGGCGATAACTGACTCCGAGGGAGTCGCTCGAGCTTCTTTGACTTTGCTCATGGAGCCTAGTGAATATTATATCATTGAGACCAATTTCGCTGGCGACATAGATTACTTACCTCCTTACGATCCCCCTAGTTCCGGTTTCACAGTCCTGCCACCCCGAGCCGAGGTAACCGAACCCCTGGAAAGTGTCTGGACCACCTACAAATTGCAGGAAGGCAACTGGACAACCTGCACTATTGCGTGCACCCCAGAGGATTGGCAAAGCGATAGCGCTGTTACTGCGATTGCGATCGACAAGCAGAATAATAAGTGGTTTGGCACAGACACTGGTGTAACCAAATTCGATGGCGAAAAATGGACTAACTTCACTGCTCAAGATGGGTTTGCCGGGAATAAGGTACTGACAATCGCTATCGATAAGGAAGGCAATAAATGGTTCGGCACATACACCGGAGTAAGCATGTTCGATGATAAAAAGTGGACTACCTATACTCCCGAGAACGGGCTCGCCGGCCCATGCGTCTTTGCCATCGCCATTGATAAAGATGGGAACAAATGGTTCGGCACGTGCAACGGGGCGAGCAAGTACGACGGCAAGAAATGGACTAACTTCACTGCCGAAGATGGGCTCGGCGGCCAATCTGTCTTTGCCATCGCCATCGATAATCAGGGGAACAAGTGGTTCGGCACAGACAATGGCGTGAGCAAATTCGATGGCAAGAAATGGACTACTTATACTACCAAAGACGGGTTGGCCGGGAACCGCATTTCAGCCATTGCCATTGATAAGCAGGGCAACAAGTGGTTCGGCACCAACGGTGGGCTGAGCCGGTTCGACGGCGCGAAATGGACCACCTATGTTCCGGAGGAGTATAACCAGGACATGTCAGATGCCTATTTCATGATGACCGATAATGAGGGCGGTGATTTCACGGCTAAAAGCATTCCCGCTATCGCTATTGACGCTAAGGGCAACATATGGTGCATTGTCTCACGTTCAAATGCTCAGTGTTTCGAAGTGAGCTGGTTGAAAAAATTCGATGGCGTTAACTGGACTGGCTATACCTCCTACGATGGCCTCGCCCATTTCTATAATGTTTTCACCATTGCTGTAGATAATGAAGGTAACAAGTGGTTCGGCACTGACTTGGGCGTCACCAAGCTTGGGAAGAGTTGAGCGACAGGGCCGACCAACAAATATAGTAGAAGCGCCTGTCTAGCCTTGCCGCCTGCTCAGCGACTTGCACAGAAGCTGGAAAAACTCCTCAGAGCTTTTGCCTAGAGATAGCTTCTCCATAGGGCAGATGTCATCACCCGCCTTATTCGTGATATGTGGGACAGTCCGGGAGAAATGGTACTTAATGCCCTGCTCGCTCAGCGTTCGAGCGGCAAACTCGCTGCCTAACGGGGAGTAAATCTCCAGACAAAACGCCTTCTTAAGGAGCAGGGCTGCCGCATTCCCCACTATGCGGTCGAAGATGACCACTCCCTTCACCCGAGGCGAAAATTCATCTATATAGTCAAGCAGCGGCCTGAGCTGCTCCTGCTTGGACTTGAAGATGAGCTTGCCCTTACAATACACCCGAAAGGTGTCGCTGCTGTTCACAAACCGGGCGAATAGTTTATCAATAGCCTGTACAGTGCCATCCCCCAACCTGCTATCCTCCACTCGCACGAAGCCCTCTTCACAAATTATATCGCAACCGCTGGCCGATAGGAAACGGTTATTGAGTAGGCTTTGCCCCTCTGCGCTCCCGTTAATAAGCGATCTCTATTGAGGAGGTTTTTACGGGGATGAATTGACTGGCGTATACTTTATAGTGGCGTAATCCCATGAGGAACTGGCGCCGCCATAGCTCTTGCCGGTGACATAGACATTGCCGCTTTTATCCACAGCTATGGCGGCGGTTTGATCGTATCCATTTCCCGGGCCATTGTAGCGCGCCTCCCAGAGTTGTTCCCCACTATTGTTATACCCCACAGTAACATAGTCCCAGGCGTTGCTGCCCTGCATGCTGCCTGTGACATAGACATTGCCCGATGCGCTCAGCGCCAGTGCCACGGCCTGCCCGGGGTAATAAGGTATGGGGCCATCATATCGGGCCACCCAGAGCTGATTTCCCAGGCTGTCATATTTGACAGTGGCGTAGCTATTGAGGTAGCTTCGGGGACTCCAGGCGGTGCCCGTCACATAGACATTTCCCGACCCATCCAGGGCTATGGCGGCAGCTTCCCCATCGCCTCGTAACGGCCCCAGGAATCCGGCGACCCAGAGCTGGTTGCCAGCAGTATCGTACTTGATAGTGGCGTACTTGCCTCCGCTCTGGCCTGTGACGTACACGTTCCCCGAACCATCCAGAGCCATAGCCGTAGCCTCGCCCACGTAGGTGTCTGCCCAGAGTTGCTTCCCCTGGGAATCATACTTGATGGTGGCGAGGTTGCCCTGGCTGGTGCCTGTGACATATACGTTGCCTGAGCCATCTAACCCTATAGCCACAGCCCCGTCCGTGCTGACTGTGGAGTTGCCGTATTGTGCAAGCCAGAGTTGGCCCCCATCATTGTCATACTTGATAGTGGTGTAGTTACCCCCGCTGCTTCCCGTAACATATACGTTGCCTGAACCGTCCACGGCTATGGCCCGGGCTATATCATCCACCTGTCCCGGGCCATCGTAGCGGGCTGCCCAGAGCTGATTTCCGTTGGGGTCGTACTTCACCGTGGCATATGAGTAGTAGTCATTAGATGTCGACGATGGGGTTTCCGCCGGATTAGTAATGTGTTTGCCGTTATAGCTCTTGCCTGTCACATAAACGTTTCCCTGAGCATCAACGGCTATAGCCTGAGCCACATCATCGTCGCCTGCGGGGCCATCGTAGCGGGCCACCCAGAGCTGCTTGCCTGCGGTGTCGTATTTCACCGTGGCATATGAGTAATCATAATTATAGTACCCGGTGATATTGTTACCGCCATAGCTCTTCCCCGTCACATAGACATTTCCTGAGCCATCCACAGCCAGGGCGAAAGCCCAGTCAGCCACGCCTACAGGGCCGTTGTATCGGGCTACCCAGGCCTGAGTGACAAGTGAAGGGGTCGGGGTTGGCGTAGGAGTTGGAGTAGGTGTAGGAGAAGGAGTCGGAGTTGGGGACGGTGTCGGAGTTGGAACAGGCGTGGGCGCAGGTGTCGGTGAAGCGGTGGGAATTGGCGATGGAGTTGAAGCAGGCGTAGTTGCGAGCGTTGGTGATGGCGTGGGGGTGGGGCTGGTCGCATTGCTGCTGCAGCCGGCAGCAAGCATCCCTACCAATACCAGAACCAGCGCCAGCGTCGCCATCAGCCTCATTCAATATCCTCCCCCGGCAGAAATGCAATGCATCAATTATATCCCTTTCGCCAGCGGCTTCCAAGAGAAAAGGCATTTAGCCTAAAGTGCAGTGATGGGGATAGATCAAATATGTAGGGGCAGTTCGCGAACCGCCCCTACGGTTTTGGGCACAGTGCACTGTGCCCCTACATTCATAACAACCTAAATTGATTCCCTCAACGCAAGCTGATACACTAAACTTGTATATGAGCTACACTTACTACCCGCAGAGTCTCGACAGCCTCGACTCCTCATGGAATGAACTGAGCCACAAACTCAACTGGGACTCCGTATTTGTGCTGCCGAGATGGCTCAACGTATGGTGGCAGGCGTTCGCAGAGGGTTCCGAACTATATCTATTTGAGGTTAGAGAGAATAAGAATGTCATCGGCATCGCGCCCCTTATGGTCAAAGACGGCAACGCTTCTTTCATCGGCAGCGCAGATGTTTGTGACTATATGGACTTCGTGGTCGCCCCCGGCAAGGAACGCGCTTTTTTCACTGTCGTCCTGGAAAAGTTGAAAAAGGACGGGATAAAGGAGCTATCCCTGGAGTCGTTGAGGCACGATTCCACCGTGATGGCCTGCCTGGTTGACCTGGCAAAAGACAAAGGATACCAGGTTACCTGCACTCAGGAGAATGTTTCGCTGGACCTGGAGTTGCCCTCCACGTGGGATGAGTATCTAGGGACGCTTTCCCCGAAACAGCGGCGCGAGACAGGTCGCAGGTTCAGGCGGTTGGAGGAAGAAGGCGACGTAAATTACCGTGTTGTAGAGAGTGCAGAGCCGCAGGTTCTAGACATCTTCTTCAAGCTGATGCGCGTGAGCCGTGAGGACAAGGCTGCCTTCCTCACCCCGCAGATGGAGTCCTTCTTCAGGGCGCTGGCACAGACCATGTCCGAGGCCAAACTTCTCAGGTTCGGCGTCCTGGAAATCTCGAGAAAACCTGTTGCCGCCGTGATGTGCTTCGACTACAATGATAAGGTGTACCTTTATAACAGCGGTTATAATCCTGAATACGGCTATATTAGCGTAGGGCTGCTCTCCAAGCTCCTGTCCATCAAGGACAGCATCGAGAGAGGCAGGAAAGTCTACGATTTCCTGAAAGGGCCTGAGGAATATAAGTACCGTCTGGGGGGCAGGGAGATACCGATATATAGTTGTAGAATTGCTCTAAGATAAATTCAGAATCTAGATTGAGAGTGCAAATTGTAATTTGTAATCCCCCTTACCCCTTTAGAAAAGGGGGAATTTGAAGATAGGTGTCTTTCCCTGGAAGGACTGGGAGCTTGGGTTTGGTGATGTCACCCTGAGCAGAGCGAAGGGTCTCCCAGATTCTTCGCTTCGCTCAGAATGACATTTTGTCTTTGGGGGACACATGGGGTTGAATAAGTTTAATCCGTTCGCCCTGAGCCTGTCGAAGGGCGGTTCAGATCAAAAGATACCGTTCATGGTTCGACAAGCTCACCACGAACGGTAATGAAGAGAGACTCAAAGATGTCAAGTCAATTGAAAATAGCTATGCTCAGTGTCCATAGCTGTCCGGTGGGCAAGCTGGGCAGCAAGGACACCGGCGGCATGAGCGTCTATATCAGAGAACTTGCCCGCGAGCTGGGCCAGAGGGGACACAGCGTAGATATCTATACCCGCGCCCACGACCCCGCTGAGGCGCAGATTGTGCAACTCGGCGATAATGCGCGCGTCATCCATCTCCAGGCGGGTGAGGTCGAGCCTATAGATAAGCTGGCGGTGTATTCCCACCTCGAGGACTTCGCCAGCTCGCTGGAGGATTTCCGGGTAAACAGCGGCCTGCGCTACGATTTGATACACAGCCACTACTGGCTCTCGGGCTGGGTGGGCAGACGCATACAGCAGTGGTGGAATGTGCCTCATATCATAATGTTCCACACCCTGGGCGCTATCAAGAACGCCATCGGCGTGGGTGAAAACGAGCCTGCGCTGCGCATCATGGCTGAGAGGGAGCTGGTCAGAGACTGCCAGCGTATCGTTGCCGCCACGGAGAAGGGCAAAGAGGAGCTGGTGAGCTATTACGGCGCTTGCCCCGAGAAAATCAGCGTGATACCCTGCGGCGTGAACCTGGAGCTGTTCCGACATGTAGATAAAGAGTCTGCACGGCGCAGCCTGGGGCTGAACGGACACAAAATTTTACTGTTTGTAGGACGCATAGACCCGCTGAAGGGCATAGACCGGCTGTTGACGGCCCTGCCTGAATTGCACACGGGGCAGAACCTCAAGCTTTTGGTGATCGGCGGCGATGAGGATAGCCTGTACGAAGTGGAGAGGCTGCAGAGGCTGTCCCGCAGCCTGCATATCCAGGATTCGGTGACCTTCGCCGGTATCGTAGAGCAAAAAGAGCTGCCACTTTACTACAGCGCCGCCGATATATGTGTTATACCATCCTATTACGAGAGCTTCGGGCTGGTGGCGCTGGAATCCCTGGCCTGCGGGACGCCCATCGTGGCAACAAAGGTGGGATGCATCGAAAGCGTGGTCAACCCAGGGCAGAACGGGTATATGGTAGCGGACAATGCACCGCTTCGCCTTGCAGATGGGATAGATACGCTTCTTTCTGACAGCGTGAACTCCGCCGAGTCGATCAGAGCTTCGGTAGACAGGTTTGGCTGGTCTAATATCGCCGAGGCGATAATCCCGGAATACAGGGCTGTGCTTAAAGCATATAGCTATCAGCATTCAGCAAGCCGATGACTGGGGAGTGCAGAGGGGCAAAGCCCCTTTGCCAGGGGACTTGGGGGTGTCCCCCAACTCTAAAATTCCCCCAAGACTGGGGGATATAGGGGTTGATTTAGCTCAAGAAGTTGAGGAGGGTTATCCTTAATGGCGGAACCAGTCAAGCCAGCTTACGCAATGGTGGTGACACCCCATCCCGACGACGCGGAGTACGGCATCGCGGGCACGGTGGCGCGCTGGGTCAAAGAGGGCAAGAACGTAGTCTACGTAGTGTGCACCAACGGCGACAAGGGCACCAGCGATATCAACATGAGGCCGGAGGTGCTGGCCAAAATCCGGGAAAAAGAGCAACTGGACGCAGCCAAGGTGCTGGGGGTGAGTGAGGTCATCTTCCTGCGCCACCCCGACCAGGGCCTGGAAGATACCTACGAGTTCAGAAAACAGCTTGTGCGTCTGATAAGGATGTACCGCCCCGATATTGTGGCGACCACCGACCCTTATCTCCGGTACATGTGGCACCGTGACCATCGCATCGCCGGCCAGGTTGTGCTGGATGCGGTTTTTCCTTTCGCCAGGGACTTTCTCTCCTATCCCGATTTGATTCTGGACGGGCTGCAGCCCCACAAGGTCAAGGAGGTACTGCTGTGGAGCATGCTATTATTCTGGGACTCTCAGGAGATAAACTACCGCTCCGATATCAGCGATACCCTCGACCTCAAGATAGCAGCGCTTCGCTGCCACAAGAGCCAGGTAGGGCACCTGCCATCGCCTGACCTGGAGAACCTGCTGAGGCAGCAACATGAGGCTATGGCTCAGGGAGAGAGCTTCAAACTGGCGGAGGCTTTCCACCGCGTGGAGCTGTTCGGTTAGCCGAGCGCATTGCGGATAAAAACAGCGGAGGTTGGCTGCATCATACAACCAACCTCCAGTCCGCCTATAGCGGATCAAGTTTACTGAACAGAGGGAGTTAAAATGACCTGCGTCTGCCTCCCCCACCGCCGCCACCAAAGCCGCCACCTCTGCCTCCACCGCCGAAACCGCCCCTGCCACCACCACCCCTGCCGCCGCCACCCTCAGTCCTGGGGCGTGCCTCGCTGACATCGATGGTCCGGCCCTTCAGCACTTTGCCCTTGAGCCCGGTGAGTGCAGCCTGTGCCTCAGTCTTCGCTGCCATCTCAACAAACCCGAAACCCCTGGATTGCCCGCTATACTTATCCTTGATTACGTTGACCGACTCCACCTTGCCGAAAGCCTCGAATTCCTTCCGCAGTTCCTCGTCGGTCACGTCGCGTGACAGGTTGCCCACATAGATATTCATACAGGGCTCCTTTCTCTTAAAATGAGTCTGGGATGAAAGCCCTTCGTAATAGGGCTGGAAGCAATGGAGGCCAGGGACAGCCCCGGCCTCCATTATCCTGTCTTAGCCAGATTACCGCCGATTGCTTGACCTGACTTTGTCATAGCAACGGCTGCAATACACTGGTCTGCCTTCTCGAGGCTCAAAGGGCACCTGGGTTTCAGTACCACACTCGGCGCACACCGCAGGGTACATCTGGCGATTGGACGCTCTTCCGCCACCGCCGCCCATGCCACCACTGCGCTGCCCTCTTTTCGCTTCACGGCAGGATGGGCACCGCTTGGGCTCGTTGGTATACCCTTTTTTAGCGAAGAACTCTTGTTCCTCGGCGCTAAAGGTGAAACTGGTGCCGCAATCTGAACATTGCAGCGACTTTTCCACGTAGCTCATGGATGACCTCCTCTCTTATGCTAGTTGGTTAAAGCTCGGTCATCCAAGGCCTGAGGATGTCGCTGATAAAAGAGGACCCTTCAGTAGATTGGCAACCTATACTATTAACCACCGAAGGGCACTATAACAGAAAAAGGCAAGATTTGCAAATCGAGTGAAAAGTGTTCATTACCAGGGGCAATGGTATGGGCACTGCGGGTCCGGGCCGAGGCAGTCCTCCCGGTCGTTGGCCCGGGCATAGGCCAGCGCTATGGCCCGACAGCCCCGGCACACCGCCCAGTAGCGACAGGACTCGCACCCCCCGTGGTAGTCCTCCCGCCTGCGCAGAGACCACAGCACAGGTGAACCTGCCCAGAGCTCACGGAATGACACCTCTTTGATATTTCCAATGGGCAGGTTCATGCGCCGGCACGGCATGATGGTGCCATCGGCGGTGATAGTTACGCCGAAGATGCCGGCCGCGCAGCCGCCTATAGGCATTTCCGCCTGCGGGCTCTCCCCATCCATTGCGGCGATAGCGGCCAGAGGGTCGCGCGAGGTAACCACGACTTTGGGGTTATCTTTATACTTTCGCAGCTCTCCGTAGAAATTAGCCACCTGCGGGGGAGTCAGTGTCTCGCTGCTGAGTCCCTTGCCCTGCCCGGTGGGCACCAGGCGCGAGAAGGCGATGGCGCTTACTCCCAACTCCTCAGCAAGCCGAACCAGTTTCGCGGCCTGGCCCATATTGATCCGCGAGACAGTTAAATTGATATTGGCCTCAACCCCTTGAGCCACCAGGTTTCCGATGCCTTGCAGCGTGCGCCTGTAAGCTCCCCTGCCTCTCAGGCTATCGTGTGTAGCCTCGAGTCCGTCGAGGCTGACCTGCACATCGTTGACCCCTGCCTCTTTGATGCGCCGCGCCATATCGCCATCTATAAGCGTGCCGTTGCTCATCAGGGACACTGAGAAACCGCAATCGCGGACATAACCCAGTATTTCGAAGAGGTCCTTGCGCAGAAACGGCTCGCCTCCGGTAAAATGAAAGCTGGGTGACATCTGCATCTCGTATTCGGTCACCCAGCTTTGTATTGCGCTTCTTACGTTATCAACCGCCCTGCAGATTTCCTCGTAGCCCATCTCGGGCACAGGTCCCGACTGGTAGCAATGCCGACATCTCAGATTACATCTCTCGGTTAAGTGCCACTGGACGAAGAAATCATAGGGCGTGCCCTTCATTGCAACTGCCTTATTGCCGGACCGGCAATTTACTTACCCTTTCAGGACTTTCAGGCGAGGCAGTTCCTGGCCAGGGCTTTGTTCTTCTCCAGAGCCTCTTTCAAGCTCTGGAACAGCCTGGCTTCCATCTCCCTCAATTCCTCACTCATAGCCCTCACCTCCTTCCAGGCTAAGATGCCGGCAGCTTCTGAGCGCATTCTAACATCACATAGGAGTTTGTCAAGGCAAGGGTAATCTCAGCAGAAAAATGTAAGAGATTTGTAACACCCAGGGTAATTTGACAAAAGCAAGAGACGATGAGGAACCGGTTGAAGGCCTTCGACTTTCTGGCCAGTTGGGTAATTTATGTCTGGGTTAAATCACCCCTTCGTGCTGCAGACGGTCTATGGTCTTCTGGTCGTAGCCCAGAAGCTCGCTGTACACCTCGGCGTTGTGCTGGCCGAGGAAGGGGGCGGGCTTAGTGGCGTCGCCCGGCGTTCTGGCCATCTTGAACACCGAACCCGGCACTTTGAGTTTGCCGCTTATTACCTGCTCAACCTCGACCACCATGTGGCGACTGGCAAGCTGAGGGTCGTTCGCCACCTGACCGAAGGTGGGAACCGGGGAACAGGCTAAATCAGCAGCCTCAAGCACATTTAGCATCTCATCAACCGTTCTCTCCTTTGTCCAAGTCTCCACTATAGCTTCTATTTGCTCGGCGTGTTCGATACGAGTAGCCTGGCTGGCATACTCCGGGACATTCTTGAGGTCCTCTCTGCCAATAACCTCCAGCAGGCGCTGCCATTGCGCGACTGTGACGACACCGATGACGATGTACCCATCCTTCGCCTTATAGATGCTGAATGGCGTGACCTCGATCTGGCGGTTGCCCAGCCTCGGCGGCTCCTGGCCCGTCAATACGTATAAGGGCAGGAATTGTATAGCGGTTATGTACCAGATACAGTCCTGCATGGAGATATCCACAAACTGGCCTTGCTTTGTCCTCGACCTGTACTGGAGAGCAGCGAGGATGGCAATATTAGCGAATATCCCTCCTAAAAAATCTGCGATGGCAGGCCCCACTTTAGTGGGAGGAGAATCCGGGAACCCATTGATGCTGATGAGGCCGCCCATGGCCTGGATAATGGTATCGAAAGCCACACGGCTGCGGTAAGGGCCGGTACATCCGAACCCCGATATAGAAACGTAGACAAGGCGCGGGTTATGACGTTTGAGCTCCTCGTAGCCCAGGCCGTAGCCCTCCATCACCCCGGGCGTAAAGTTCTCCACCAGAACATCGCACTTCCCTACCAGCTCCCTGCATATCCTCTGCCCTTCCTCCGAGTTGAGGTTCAAGGTGATGTCTCGCTTGCCGCGATTCAGGGCCACGAAACGGTAGCTCTCCTGTCCCTCGGTTAAAGGCGCAGTGGTTCTGATTGCGTCTCCCCCGCCCGGTACCTCAACCTTAATCACATCTGCGCCGAGTTCAGCCAGCATCATGGTACCCAAAGGGCCGCCGTACATCCTGGTGAAATCCAACACCCTGATGCCATCGAGAGCTTTAGCCATTATCTTGTCTCCGATTCAAAACCGCCGTACGTTACAGGCAAACCTTCTACGCCTCCCTTACCGCTATGCCCATGCCGCCAGGGCCCGCATGGGTGCCCAGTGAGGAGCCGACTCTCATCAAAGATACAGGTACACCAGGGAAAGCCGCCGTCAGGCGGTCGGCAAACGCTTTGGCCTCATCGAGAGCGGTGGTGTATGACACCGCTAACTCCTTCACTTTGGGGAAGCCTTTGGCAAATTCGAACAGCCGCTCCACCGCCTTGGCTTTGGTACGAGCCACACCCACCATAGAAAGGTCGCCCTCCTTTAGAGTAAGCAGGGGCTTGACCCTCAGTGCCGACCCTATGATCCCATAAGCCTTGCCGAGACGCCCGCCCCTGACCACATATTTGAGGGTATCCAGGAGAAAAATAAGGTGAACCTTGGGGATAGCCTGGCGTACCGACTCCGTTACCTTCTCCAGGCTCGCCCCGGCCTTAGCCTGCCGCCCGGCCTCGGCAACCAGAAGCCCCAGGGCCATCGACATGGATAAGGAGTCCACAACCTCGATGCGGCACTTCTTCGTGACAAGCTCCCTGGCCAGCAGCGCTGCGTTATAGGTGCCGCTTTCCCGGGAGGTAATATGTATCGAGATAATCTCATCGGTTTCCTGGGCTAGTTTGTTATAGGCGTCGGCGAAATCCTTAGGAGTGGGTATCGAGGTAGAAGGATGCACAGGGCCATGAACCAACCTCTCGTAGAATTCGTCATCACCGATATCTAACTTATCGCGATAAGACTTGTCACCAAACACCACATATATCGGCACTGCGGTGATTCCCAAATCCTGCATCAACTGAGGAGGCATGTCACAGGTGCTGTCGGTCACAACTTTAACCGTCATGTCTCTCCTTTCGACTGATTACTGAGATTTTACCATTTCCTGGCAATGCCCAGGTACTCGCTATATTCTACCAGATGAGCCAAGGCTTTGGCTGCCCTGTCCGGAGTAGGGTAAGGAGTCAGATTGCTACTGAGCAACTTCTCATAAAGTTGCCCGCCTTTAACTTCGTTATCTACCCAGATAGAGAGAACCACCGGCTTTTGATACTTCTTCATCAGTTCCATCGTGGTATTCAGATTCCTCAGCGACTCCTCTTCTATGAACTGAATCAATTGCTCGAAGCTGGCCAGGTCATTCCTCTCCCAGGGAGGCGTGCTGATGAGCGCCGAGAGGCCGGCAGCCGCCCAGACAGGGCCGGCGATCAATACGGCATCCACATTTTTGTCCTCCAGAAGAGGTTGGAGGCAGGGATAGCTGATGTCTCCGCTGGTGTCTACAGGATTGCCGCGGGACCACCGTCCTGAGAGAACCGAGTTCAATTTCTTCATGGTCGCCGATGATAACGGCGGGACTTCGAGACCATGCTTTCTCAAGGCATCTGCAGCGATGACCCCCAGGCCGCCACCCACCGTCAAGACGGCCACTTTCTTCCCCCTTGGCAAAGGCTGGCCTAACAAAACGAGTGCTGTTTCGACCAACTCGCCCACCTCTTCCACCCTTATCACCCCGGCTTGCCTGAAAGCTGCATCGGAGAACTCGTCCGAGCCCGAAAGGGCTGCGGTGTGTGACTGTGCAGCCCTGGCTCCAGATTCCGTGCGCCCCACCTTCATGATGACCACAGGCTTCTTCCTAGTGATCTCCCTCGCCAGTTTCAAGAAGCGCTTGCCCTCCCTGAGTCCTTCGACATAGCCCAGAATGAGCTTCGTCTCCTCATCCTGCCCCAGATACTCCAGATAGTCCTCGAAATGCAGGTCGGCCTCGTTCCCACTGCTGACATACTTGCTGAACCCCACCCCTCCCTCGTATCCCATGGCGAGGACGACAAGTCCCAGGTTTCCGCTTTGAGTAACAAAAGAAACAGGGCCCTTTCTCATTGGCGGTAAATAGGGGGCAGTATAAAGCTCGGCGAAGGTATTGAAGTGCCCGGCACAGTTCGGGCCTATGAAGCGTATCCCGCCTCTGCGGGCGATTTCGACTACTTTCTGCTCGGCTTTGGCTCCAACTTCGCCAGTCTCGGCAAAACCGCCGGAGATGATGAGGGCAGCCTTGACACCTTTGGTGACGCAGTCCTCCATAGCAGCAGGCAGGGCTTCCGAGGAGACGGTTATCACCGCAAAATCCACAGGGCCCTGAACATCCGCCAGGCTGGGATAAGCCTTCACCCCGAGCACCTCCGCCCTGTTCCTGTTTATGGGGTAGACCTTCCTCTGCCCCTTGGTCAAAAGAAGGTTGAGGATATCACAGCCCCACTTGCCAGGGATGTTGGATGCTCCGATGACTGCCACCGAACGGGGATTGAAGAGGTAATCCAGATGCTGGATAAGATTCATGCCAAGTATAATTCTCTACCAAGTTGAGATGGCTCAAAATCCTTTAAAATCATACACGAAGACAGGGTGAATTGCAACGTCCTTCACTGGGGCGCCTTGATGGGCGTACACGAGATTTGATTTTCTGCCTGAATAGGAGTAATCTATGGAATAATTTCATCCTTGATCAAGGAAAGTGAGTACAGCTTAAATTGAAAATACTTCTGGTTTATCCTCAGTACCCGGATACCTTCTGGAGTTTCAGACACGCCCTGAGAATCATCTCCAAAAAGGCGACCTTCCCGCCCCTGGGTTTATTGACTATAGCTTCGATGCTTCCCCGGGAGTGGGATAAGAAACTGGTGGATATGAATGCAGCCGCCCTGACCGACAAGGACATCAGGTGGGCTGACTATGTATTCATCAGCGCCATGGTGGTGCAAAGGGATTCAGCGCAAGAGGTCATCAGAAGGTGTAAGAGGCTCGGGGCCAGAACTGTTGCCGGTGGCCCGCTCTTCACCTCCGAGTATGAAGAGTTCCCGGATGTAGACCACCTGGTGCTCAATGAGGCCGAGAGCACCCTACAGCTTTTCCTGGAAGACCTGAGTAAAGGCTGCACCAAACATATCTACACATCTAAAGAACGACCAGACGTCTGCAAAACCCCTGTACCCATGTGGTCACTATTAAACACGAAGAAATACACCACAATGAGTATCCAGTACTCTCGGGGATGTCCCTTCGATTGTGAATTCTGCGACATCATCGTATTGAACGGCAACAGGCCCCGAACCAAGACTAAAGAGCAGCTCCTGGCAGAGCTCGACGGCCTATACAACCGTGGTTGGCGAGAGACCGTGTTCATTGTGGATGACAACTTCATCGGCAATAAGAGGAAACTGAAGGAAGAAATTCTGCCTGCCATGATTAAATGGCAGCAGGATAAAAAATTCCCCTTTGGATTCCTTACAGAGGCCTCCATAAATCTGGCCGATGACGAAGAGTTAATGCAGTTGATGGTTAAAGCCGGATTCGATACCGTATTCATTGGGATTGAAAGCCCCAATGAAGAGAGTCTGGTTGAATGTAACAAGAATCAGAACATAAACCGTGACCTCATTGCTTCAGTTAAGAAGATTCAAAATTACGGCATGCAGGTGCACGGAGGCTTCATCCTGGGATTTGATAGCGACCCGGACTCTATCTTCAAAAGCCAGTCCAACTTTATCCAGAAGAGTGGCATCGTTACCGCAATGGTCGGTTTGCTGAATGCACCACCTGGCACCAGGCTATACCAGCGCCTAAAGAAGGAGAACCGTTTATTAGAGGGCATCTCCGGCGACAATACCGATGGCTCCCTGAACTTCGTCCCCAAAATGGGCCGCGAGAAACTCATCAACGGCTACAGGCACGTCCTGACCTCTATCTATTCATCAAAGCAGTATTACAAAAGGGTTAAGATATTTCTTAAAGAGTACAAGCCGCGGAAAAGAAAAGGGCTCCCCCAGTTGCGGTTCTGGCATATCCGGGCGCTCATCACATCCATGTGGGTTATGGGTGTCCTGGAAAGGGATAGATGGTATTATTGGAGGTTCTTTATTTCGACCCTGCTGAAGAACCCCCGTTCCTTTCCCATTTCCATGGCTTTCGCTGTATATGGATTCCATTTCAGGAAGATTGTGCACAAGTATACTAAAACGCCGATACAGGATTTTCGGGCCTAGAGTCACCTCGGATTAAGAAGGTTACGCCCAGATTTAAAAGTTGTCACCTTTGTCGCTCTTAACAAAATTCTTTGCCCTCTCAATAAGCTCAATTATGGCAGTTCTATAATCTTCCACCTCAGAGGAGACAAAAATGGAAGACCTGAGAGATTTAAGAGCGCTGTTGAACCATATGGCGAAAAGGGTTGAAACCGACGTCAGGAAGCTGGAGGCTAAAGTCGACAAGCTGATGAAGCTTCCAGACATTGTCGAGACCGAGAACCTGATGAAGACGATGGTATGGGCTATAGATTTAGACGACAAGGACCTCTGGCTTGGCATATGGAGCGACGATATTCATTATACAGTCCCGCAATATAATATAGATATAAAGGGCAAGAAGGCGCTCAAAGAATACGGCGAACGTACTGTATTCGGCACCGAGAAGAGAAAGTTCAGCACCTTGATGAACATCATGATAGATATTACTGGCGATACAGCGACTGGCAAGGACTACTTTTCCCATTACGGGTACCCCATAAATCCCGAGACAGGGAAGGTCTCTGAAGAACGCGCCATCTCCGAGGGCATGCACCATTATAAATTCCGCAAAGACGACGGCGTCTGGAAAATCACGAAGTTCGAGGTTTATATACACCGCAGAGAGGAACCTCAGTCACAGAAATAGCAGATGAGCAAAAGTATTAAAGGACAGCTTGAACCCCTATTTTACCCCAGGTCAGTAGCGTTAGTAGGCATCTCCAAAACTGCGACCAATGTAGCGTATATGTTCCTGCACAACCTCCTGGACGCGGGTTTCACGAAGGTCTACCCTGTGAACCCCAAGGGAGGTGAGCTGCTGGGTGTAAAGGTGTATCCCAGTATAAAGGATATCCCGGGGGATATAGACTTAGCCTTGGTAACCGTCCCGCGCAATGCAGTACTCGAGATAACCAAAGAATGCGCCGCTAAGGGAATAAAGGGGATGATACTCTATACCGGCGGATTCAGCGAAAGCGGGCCGGAGGGCAGAGAACTTGAGGAGGAGATAGTCAAAATCGCAAGGAAGAGAGGCACACGGGTTATTGGGCCGAATTGCGTGGGCACCTATAACCCGTCAGCTAAGCTTATTCCACAAGCCATTCTCCCCAAAGAAAGCGGCCCTGTGGGTGTGATATCTCACAGCGGCTTCCTGTTCTACTACCTGCTCATGTCCATTGATGACGCGGGACTCAAGCCCAGCAAGGGGGTCAGCTGCGGAAGCGACTGCGACCTCACTTGCGTGGATTTCTTAGAGTATCTGGGACAGGACCCCGAAACGAAAATAATCGCTGCTTACCTGGAAGGAATCAGGGATGGCAAGAGGTTATTGCAGGTGGCACGCAAGATTTCGCCCGCCAAGCCCATCATCGTGCTGAAGGGTGGCAACACCGATGCTGGCAGGAGGGCATCGGCCTCTCACACCGGAACTCTCGCAGTACCCACGGCTATCTGGAAAGCCCTCTGCAGCCAAACAGGCATAATCTCTGTAGACAGCTTCGAGCAAATGATGGATACTCTGTTGGCGCTTCACCATCTATCCAGGCCAAAGGGCAGAAGAGTGGGCATCATCACAACACCCGGAGGGCTTGCAGTCACCTCCACCGATGCCTGCAACGAGTTGGGGCTGGAGATACCACCGCTTTCAGCAAAAACTCAGAGGGAACTGGCCGGCATTGCAGAGAGCGTGGGAACAAGCGTAAGCAACCCGGTCGACCTGGGTCTGAGAGCGGCTCTCGCTCCCGACAACTATATTAAGAATGCCATCAGAATCGTCGCCAAGGACCCGAACATCGATATGATTCTGGCTGCTTTCACCGGCCCACCCTTCGATGACGATGACCACGATAAGAAGGTTGCCGACATACTGCTCAGCGAAATAGCGGCGGGAGGCAAGCCAACAGTGATGTGCGGGGCCACGCCTCAGGGATGGCCTAAAGGTGAGTTCAGGTTCCTGTCTAGAAGCAACGTTCCGGTCTACCCTGAGCCGAGGAGAGCGGCCTACGCCCTGGCCAAGCTCACGCAGTACAGTGAATTCCTAAGGTCTATCCAATAGAGATCGTTTAGGAACTGGGGAGTCCCGAGGGGTCCAGGGAATTTAGGGAGGTCAAAAAGTGTTGCTAAGCGGTCTCCAACAGTAGGTTTACTTTCGGAAGTTTACCTGCTAAAATAGCTTCCTGGTTATACAGGGAGCACCAGAGATGGCAGCGACATTTGACAGCAATTATGTATTCTATCCAACCAAGGAGAGCTGCAAGTGACTAGCAAAATAATCAATAGCGTGCTGAAGAGCGGGAGAACAGTCCTGACCGAGGTGGAGTCGAAACAACTCGTGGCTGAAGCCGGCATACCGGTTGTCCAGACAAAACTTGCGCAGACGAAGGCCGAGGCCATCTCGTTGAGCAAGAAGATGGGCTTCCCGGTTGTGCTGAAGATAGTGTCGCCCGATATCATCCATAAGAGCGATATCGGCGGCGTGAAACTGAATCTGGCAAACGCAGCCCAGGTGGGCAAGGCCTATACGGAGATTATGGCGGCAGCCCAAAAAGCAAACAAAAAGGCTGCCATCCAGGGTATCTCGGTGCAGAAAATGGCCAGGCCCGGGGTCGAGGTTATCATGGGCATGTCTAAGGATGCTCAGTTCGGCCCGGTGCTCATGTTCGGCTTGGGCGGGGTATTCGTCGAAGTATTAAAGGATGTCGCCTTCAGGATTGTCCCCTTGAACAGAAGAGACGCCAGCCAGATGGTCAGGGAGATAAAGGGCTATCCATTGCTCGAAGGTTACCGCGGTCAGGAGCCGGCGAATATCACTGCGCTCGAAGACCTGTTACTGAAGCTTTCCGATTTCGTGGACAAAAACCCCAAAATCAAGGAGATGGACCTCAATCCCATCTTCGCCTATAAGGACAGCGCTTTAGCTGTGGACGCGAGGGTGATACTCGAATCCTGAGCATGAGAAAATTGGGAGAGAGCACAACACAAAAGCTGGATAGAGTATTCAACCCCCGCTCTGTAGCAGTGGTCGGCGACAAGCAGGCACTAGGCTATATGTGGCTGAGAAGTCTGAGCCATTTCCAGGGAAAGGTTTACTCGGTGCAGATAGACCCAAATGAGCTTCCAGGGATAGCCCAACTCGGTGTGAAGAACTACCCGAGCCTCAAGGATATACCAGGACCTGTAGATTACGTCATCGCCGCCGTGCCTCGAGCAGTAGCACCTGTCATCATCAAGGACTGCATACAAAAGAACGTGGGCGGCGTTTGTTTTTTCACCTCGGGATTTGCTGAGACCGGCACCGAGGAAGGGATAAGGCTCCAACAGGCGATCACCGACCTGGCACGCGAGGCTGGCCTGCTCGTCATCGGGCCCAACTGTGTCGGCGTCTACAACCCCAAAATCGGCCTGCGCCACAATCCTGTGCAGGATTACGGCGAGGGCGGAACGGTGGGCTTCATCGCCCAGAGCGGCACTCACGCCACACTTTTCACCCTGGCAGGAACACGTAACGGAATCAAGTTCAGCAAGTCGGTGAGCTACGGAAATGCTGCGATACTCGACAGCACGGACTATCTGGAGTACCTTAAGAAAGACCGTGAAACCGAGATAATAGGCATGTATGTCGAAGCTGTAAAGGATGGCAGGAGGCTTTTCCGCTGCCTGCGAGAGGCGGCGGAGAAAAAGCCGGTGCTAATTTGGAGAGGCGGAGAGAGCGAGGAAGGTGCCCGGGCAACCGCTTCTCACACTGGGGCACTGGCCCAGTCGAGCGTCATCTGGCAAACACTCATCAGACAGTGCGGCGCCATCAGGATTGAGAACCTCGACGAGATGATTGACACCGTCAAGGCGTTGCTTTACCTGAAACCAGCCAGGGGAAACAGGGTGGGGCTTATTGCCATGAGCGGGGGGCAATCGGTGGCGATAGCCGATACCTTCGCCAGGGAAGGACTCAGGGTTCCACAGCTTTCCCAGAGTTCCTATGAAAGGCTGTCCACCTTTTTCAATATCATCGGAGGAAGCTACAGGAACCCCTTCGATATATCCAGCTCGTTCCTGATGTCGGAGAATGCCATATCGAATTTAGCCAATATGCTGGATGTCATGGAGCAAGACCCCAATATAGACAGTGTAGTTCTCGAACTATTTACCATAATCAGCCCATTCAGCCACGACCTGGAGCAACCGGACCCGCTTCTGGACACCATCCTGGAATTCAAAGGCCGGACTAAGAAGCCTTTCCTGACCATTGTGACCACGGCGCACAGAGAGACATTAGCCATAGAGATAAGGGACAGGTTAACTGGGAAAGACATACCGTGCTTCCCCAGCTTCGAGCGGGGTGCCAGGGCTCTAAAGAGGCTTGTCGATTTTTACCGATTCAGAAGAGAGCAATATCTGAACTAGATTGGAACACAGGGGGTTGATTTAAATCGTTCTCTGGTAGAAAATAAGGGGGCAAGGGAGAGCAGAATATGGTTAAGATCAGATTACAGAGGGTGGGGGCAACAAAGAAACCTGCCTATCGGGTGGTGGTGGCCGATTCCCGGTCGCCTCGCGATGGTGCATTCATAGAGGTTATCGGTCACTACGACCCTCTAACCGATCCCGCGACCATCGTCATTCAACAGGAGAAGGCGCTCGAGTGGCTGCGCCGCGGAGCTATGCCAACTCAGACTGTTGCCAGCTTGCTGGGCAGGGCGGGGCTCAGCGATAAATTAGTCAGTGCTTCTGTGCGAAAAACGACAGACCGCAAGACGCTGAAGAAATCGGAGAAGAAGGCAGCGGCGCAAGCCAAAGCGGCAGCAAAGTCGGAGACCAAGCCGGCGGCAGCACAAGCCAAGACAGCCGCAGCGCCGGAGAGCAAACCAGCGGCAGCACCTGAGGCCAAAGCACCCAAAGCATCAGAGACCAAGCCGGCAGCATAGTCTTGAAAACATTGAATCACGCAACTAGGCATTAGCCAAAGGATGAAAGGAAAATGAAAGAGCTCATCGAGTACATCGCAAAGGCAATCGTAGACAAACCAGAGGAAGTCAAAGTAACCGAGGTCCCCTCAGAGAACGGGGTTATCCTCAAGCTTCAAGTAGCGCCTGAGGATACCGGAAAGGTCATCGGCAAAGAGGGGAGAATTGCCAAGGCGATGCGGACTCTGCTCCGCGTAGCAGCGATCAGGAAAGGGACTCGCGCCACACTGGAAATAATCTAGGGCATCTTGGTCTAGGGTGATGGGCAAGGAACCAGTTCCTCCTGATTCCCTTATCGTGGGACGTATACTCGCCCCCTGGAGCATAAGGGGTGAGGTAAAAGTCGAAGTATTGACCGATTTTCCCGAGCGGTTCGCCCCCCGGAAGGTAGTCTACCTTAATACCAGCCCGCTTGAGATAGAAAGCTGCCGATACCACAAGCATCACTTGATACTCAAGCTGGTCACTATAGACAGCATCGAAGCTGCGGAGAAGCTAAGAGGGCAAGACCTCACCATCCCCAGCTCAGAACTATACGCCCTGCCCGAAGGACAATACTACACCTTCCAACTCATCGGTCTTAAGGTCGTGACCACAGAGGGCCAAACGCTCGGCCGCGTCACAGACATCATGTCCACAGCCAGCAACGATGTGTACATAGTCGAGGGTAAGCGCGGCGAGATACTGATACCCGCCATAGAGGACGTGGTCAAGTCCATCGACCTCAAAAAAGGCAAAATGGTCATTGAGGCTATCGAGGGTTTGTTGGATTAAGGGTAGGTTGGAGCACCCTCTCCAGCCGTTCCTGTAGGGGCAGACCCATGCGTCTGCCCTGATTTGTACCAAGGCCAAACCACTGTGGATGATAACATCCACCACAAGCAGAAAAGGTAGTTGCCCAATTTATTGGGCGATCGTGCCTGATAAATCAGGCAATTACAAAAGGGGCGACCCGCCGAGGCGGGTCGCCCCTACACGCTTATTCACCGTCGGTCTTATTGTTTCGGAGGAGCAGGATTAATCAGGCCGGCTGCCAGCGTGTTGGGCACAATCTCCATCAGGTCATCCAGCGTCCAGAAACCCTTCTTGTAGACAGTCCTGATAGGTATAGGGTCCTGGTAAAGCGAAATCTGGTCTCCGCTGATGAGGAAGGTGCAGCCATTTATGTTGGCGGCGGCATCGGTTGCCAGGTAGGCCACCAAGGCAATCATCTCACTGGGCTCCGGCAGCTTTAGAATTACATCCGCGCCTGGAGGCATCGCAGTGCCTGAGCTCTTGGCCCTTTCGATAGCAGCCACCAGCTCGGGGGAGATAGTCAGTCTTGACTTGGCGCGGGGCCTGACAGCATTGCAGGTCACCCCGTATCTGCCCATGTCTCTAGCCACAGTCCGGGTGAATCCCACTATCCCCTCTTTGGCAGAGCTGTAGTTGGCCTGCCCCATGTTCCCCAAGCCTGACTCAGAGGCTGTATTGATAATGCGGCCGCTTTTCTGCTGTCTGAATATCACGCACGCGGGCTTAGTGCAGTTGAAAGTACCGTAGAGGTGGACCTTAATCACGAGGTCCCATTCCTCCGGGCTCATATTGTAGACCATCTTATCCCTGAGTATGCCGGCGTTGTTCACCAGGATATCCAGCCTGCCAAAGGCATCGATGGCGGTCTTGATAATTCTCTCTCCACCATCTGTAGTAGCCACGCTGTCGTAGTTGGCAACCGCCTCCCCACCCATCTTCTTGATTTCCGCCACCACCTCATCGGCCGGCGATTTGGATGCGCCGCCGCTACCATCGCCGCCGCCGCCCAGGTCGTTCACCACTACCTTGGCGCCCTCTTGGGCAAACAAGACGGCCTCAGCCGCGCCGATGCCCCGGCCGGCACCGGTGATGATGGCCACTTTGCCCTTTAATCTAGTTGTGTGATGAGTCATTTTCTATTTGCCCTCCTTTAATTGGTTGTTCATTTTGGCGACTTCCAGACCACTATTGAGACGATTCTTCAGAGGCACCTCCCCAATGTAGAGGACTTTTTTGCCCGTAGTATTATAGCATGACATTGCGGGAATAGTCTAAATCAGCCCCGAGTTCTGGGCACTGTGGATGCCAGCCAGTTCATGTTTCAGCTCGCGCACCATGAGTTCGGACACCGCGCGGCGGACATCGAGCCCTTTGAAAAGCACCCGGAATACCTGCCCGGCGATGGGCATCTCCTCATCGAATTCCTCGGCCAGCTTGAGGGCGGCGACAGTGGTGGTAATCCCCTCGGCTATGCCCGTCATAGAGGAGAGTATCTCCTTCAAGTCCCGCCCCTTCGCCAGTTCCTGCCCCACGAAGCGGTTGCGGCTCAAGGGGCTGGAGCAGGTAGCCACCAGGTCGCCCAGCCCGGCCAGACCGGCGAAGGTAAGCGGATTTGCTCCCGCAGCCACGCCCAGACGTGTAATCTCAGCAAGCCCGCGCGTAATCAGACCCGCCTTGGTATTGTTCCCGTATTCCAGTCCGTCAACCATGCCCGCTGCCAGGGCAATGATGTTCTTCAGCGCTCCGCCCAGCTCTACCCCGACCACATCAGTATTTGTGTAAACGCGAAAGAGAGGCGTGGCCATTATCTTCTGCACCTTCGCTGCCACCGTAGCGTCGTAGGCAGCCACCACTGTGACCGCCGGCAGGCCGCGGGCGATCTCTTTAGATAGATTGGGTCCGGAAAGGACACAGATATTGGGATGGTAACGGGCTGCGAGTTCTTCGGAGGCCACCTGGGACATACGCTTGACACTTTCAACCTCAAGTCCCTTGGCCACGCTCAAAATAAGCATCGAGCGATCGAGGTGCTCCCTGACCAACCTGACATTACGCCGCATATCCTGTGAGGGCACAGCGAAAATGACCAGGCCTGCTTTATCGAGCGCCTCGTCGAGCGAAGCAGTGGTGAGCAGCCCCTCGGGGAACGAAAACCCTGGGAGACGGACGGCATTTTGCTTCTGGCGATTCAGCTTCTCCGCTTCCTGTCCGGTTCGCGCCCACAGGCTGACCGCCAGCCCCTTGCGACTGAGCATTATGGCGAGGGTGGTGCCCCAACTCGTGGTGCCGATAACGGCGACCCTGCTTTTTCTTTGCCTCATGTGGCCTGCCTTTTCTCCCCTTTCTGCCCCAGCTTGCTCTCCGTGCCGGACAGCAGCCTCGATATGTTATCCCGATGCTGGTAAATTATCAAGGCGACCACGACCACGATGTAGACCAAATATTGCCAGGGGACACGGTCCAGGCCCAGGAAAACAGCCATCGCCACTACTGCGCTAACAGAACCCACTATGGAGGCCAGCGACACGTAGCGAGAGGCCAAGGTAACCAGGGCAAAGACAGCCAGGCCAATAACACCGCTCAACGGGCCTGGCATAGCCAACGGCAAAAGCGCCCCCAGCGAAGTGGCAACGCCGCGTCCGCCCTTGAACTTGAGGAACAGCGACCAGTCATGCCCCGCGACGGCGGCGAAGCCAGCAGCCATCTCACCGGTGGGAGTCTCAATAATATACCTGGCAAGCACGACAGCTATTACCCCCTTGAGCACGTCGGCGATGAGCACTACCGCCCCGTATCTGGCGCCCAGCGTGCGCAATACATTGGTGGTGCCGATATTGCCACTGCCGTACTCCCTGACATCGACGCCTCTTAGCCTCCCCACTACTAACCCCGAGGGTATGGAACCGATCAGATAACTGCCGATTACCACCGCAGCAAACCCGATCATTTCTTACCCTTCCGTTTAAAGATGAGCTTTAGCGGCGTGCCCTTGAAGCCAAAGGCCTTGCGCAGGCTGTTCTCCAGATAGCGCTGATAGGAAAAATGGAGCAGCCTGGGGTCGTTGACGAAGAAAACAAAGGTCGGTGGTTCGACATCGGGCTGGGTTACATAAGATAACTTGAGCTGTCTGCCCCACAACGATGGAGGAGGATGAGCAACTATAGCTCTATTCATCTCATCATTGAGCAACGGAGTGGGAAGGCGTTTCTGCCTCTCCTGATAGACTTGCCTGGCTGCCGATAATACCCCGCCGATGCCTTTCCCGAACTGTGCCGATGCGAACGCCATGGGCACATCGGGGAAGAATTTGACCTTCTGCCTGATCTCGCGAGCGCATTGAGCTTTATCCACTTCCAACTCGCGAGCCAAGTCCCACTTATTCACCACAACCACTATTCCTTTGAGCGCCTCATGGATATAGCCCGCGATGTGCATATCCTGCTCATTCATGATCTCAGCAGCCTCGATGACCAGGAGGACAACGTCCGCCCTGGAGATTGCGTTAAGAGAACGCATGACGCCGTATCGCTCGATGCCGACCTCAATTTTGCCGCGTCGTCGGATCCCTGCGGTATCTATGAACAATATGGACTCGCCATCGTATTTGAATACAGTATCTGTAGCGTCACGGGTCGTACCGGGGATATCGCTCACAATCGCCCTCTCCTGGCCCAGGATAGCGTTGAGCAGCATGGACTTGCCTACGTTGGGTCGCCCCACGATGGCTATCTTCAGCATCTCAGGCTCCTGCGCAGCAGGCTCAGGGGGCGGCAACCTGGTGCAGACCTCATCCATCAAGTCGGAGACGCCGATGCCATGATGGGCGCTGATAGCCATGGGCTCGCCGATGCCCAACTCGTGAAACTGAAATGCCTGCTGGCGGCGCTGGTCATTATCCGCTTTATTCACAGCCAGGATAATCGGCTTCCGTGAGCGCCTCAGCGTCTCGGCTATCTCCTGGTCGGGGATGGTCACGCCATCAAGGACATCCACCATAAAGATGATAGCGTCCGCCTCCTCGATAGCGACCTCAGCCTGGTGCTTGACCTTTTGCCGCAGGTCGGAGTCGGGCCTGGGCTCGAAGCCGCCGGTGTCTATGATTGTTAGTTCGCGTTCCCCCCAGGACATATCGGCGTAGACCCTGTCCCGCGTCGTACCCGGCAGGTCTTCCACGATAGCGATGCGTTCGCCGACCAGCCGGTTGAACAGGGTAGACTTGCCCACATTGGGCCTGCCCACGATAGCGACAATGGGCTTGGACATTACTTACCCAAAATCTCCGCCAGTATCGCCTTCTGGACATGCAGGCGGTTCTCTGCCTGGTCGAAGACCACAGACTGCTTCGAGTCTATGATGCCTGGGGCTACCTCCTCGTTGTGATGCGCCGGCAGCGGGTGCATGAAGATGGCGCCCTTTGCCGCAAGCTTCATCAGCCTGGCATCCACCTGATAGCCTGCAAAGGCCTTGCGCCGCTTCTCCGCCTCCGCTTCCTGTCCCATGCTGGTCCAGACATCGGTGTAGACCACGTCGGCGCCCTTGACCGCCTCCCTGGGGTCTTTCAGCAGCGCGATCTCAGCGCCCACTTTCCTTGAGGAGCGCAGCCCCAGGGGCATTATCTCTTTGGAAAGCTCGTATCCCTTGGGCGAGGCAATCCTGAAGTTCGCCCCCACCGACGAGCAAGCGAGGAAAAGGCTGTTGGCTACGTTGTTGCCGTCGCCGACGTAAGCAACGGTCAAGCCTTCCAGCTTACCCTTCTTCTCGTAGATGGTCATGATGTCGGCGAGCGCCTGGCAAGGGTGCTCTCCATCTGAGAGCGCGTTTATTACAGGCACGCTGGCGTACTTTGCCAGCGACTCCACAGTGGCATGGGCAAAGGTCCGGGCTGCGATTATGTCAACATAGCGGCTGAGAGTCCGGGCCACGTCCGCGATGGGCTCCCTGCTCCCCAACCCCACCTCGGCCTGGGAAAGATATACGCTGTGTCCTCCGAGCTGGTACATGGCGACATCGAAGCTGACCTTGGTGCGCAGAGAAGGCTTCTCGAATATCAAAGCGAGGGTCTTTCCGGCAAGGATGGAGCTCATCGCCTTCCTCTTCTTCAGCCGGATGGCTCTATTGATAATGCCCCATACCTCATCCAGGGTGAGGTCGCTGATGGACAACAGGTCTTTCCCTTTCATCCTTCTCTCCTCCAGAGTCGCTAAAACCACCTAAGTATAATACAACGAGACACTCTCCGCCACTTGTTAGAAGGCGTTCACTAATCTCTTTTCAACCCCCTGTATCCCCCAATCATGGGGGAATTTAGAATTTTGGGGGACACCCACAGCCCCCTGGCAGAGGGGAGAGCCCCTCTGCACTCCCCCATTAGTAAGCGGGTTCTCTTGTAGTGACTTTGCCCCAATGATATAATAGCCAATCATTAAAAACCGTCCTTTCTATACGATGAACTACGCTGCTGCCCTCAATTTTTTGCTTAGCCGCACCGACTACGAAAGGTGGCCGGGCTACAACTACGCCAGCAGGTTCGACCTGAGGCGTATGGACGCCCTGCTGCAGAGGCTGGGCAACCCGCATCTCAGCACGAAGGCTGTGCACATCGCCGGCTCCAAGGGCAAGGGCAGCACGTCAGCTATGATTGCGGCGGGGCTTCAGGCTGCCGGCTATAGGACAGGGCTTTATACTTCCCCCCACCTGGTTACACTTCGCGAAAGGATACAGGTGGACGGTAAGCCTATACTCAAATCAGAGCTGGAATCAGTGGTCGCCAGGATGCGGCCCCATGTCGAAGCGATAGACCATGACAAGACCTATGGCGAGCTTTCCACCTTCGAGCTGCTCACCGCCGCTGCCTTCATGTATTTTCAGCAAAAGGAGGTTGATTACCAGGTGCTGGAGACAGGGCTGGGAGGCAGACTGGATGCCACTAACGTGGTCACCCCGGAGGTTAGCATCATCACTTCGATAAGCCTCGACCATACGGAGGTATTGGGCGACACCCTCGCCCAGATCGCAGCCGAAAAGGCGGGCATTATCAAGCCGGGGCGCCCTGTGGTTAGCTCTGCTCAAGCCGATGAGGCTGCAGGGGTGATTAGAGAGACTTGCCAGAGGAAGGGAGCCAGGCTGGTCTCAGTGGGCAGCGACATCACGTGGCGAAAACTCGACTCCAACCTTTCCGGCCAATCAATGGAGGTGCAGGGACTTAGAGGCTCCTATCGGATAACCATACCCCTCCTCGGGGCGCACCAGTTGCAGAATGCCGCCGCTGCTGTCGGAGCCCTGGAAGTTCTGGGAGTGCCCCGGAAAAGCATAGAGGCTGGATTAGCCAGGACCAACTGGCCCGGGCGTCTGCAAATCCTGAGGCGCAGGCCGCTGCTCGTCGTGGACGGTGCCCATAACCGCGATTCGGCGAGCAAGCTCAAAGAAGCGCTCAAAGAATATTTCCACTTTGACCATTTAATCCTTATAATGGGTACATCTGCCGACAAGGATGCGTCGGGGATAGTCGAAGAATTAGCGCCGCTGGCAAATACCGTTATCGTGACTCGCTCGCGCCATCCCCGGGCCTCCAGGCCCGAGATACTGGCTGGCGAGTTTGCCCGATTGGGAGTGCAGGCTGAGACGGCGGAGGATGTTGCCGGGGCAGTGGCAGAGGCACAAGGAAAAGCGGGCAGGGGAGACCTCATCTGCGCCACGGGCTCTCTATTCCTTGTCGCCGAGGTGATAGAATATGTGAAGGGCTTGCATCCCGAACGCTACGCAAGCTAAGGAGGGTTTTAATGGGGGCAGGGGGTTCGGAGATTGAACAATCAAAAGCAGTCACCGCAGTCGTCGATAAGCAAATCGATGAGCTGCTCACAGGCATAGCCAAAAAGGCAAAGGCACACCGCCTCCCCAAAACACGCACCCAGCGGACAGGCCGGGGGAAGAAGGAGAGGCGCCGCGTTGTCGTCACCGGCATGGGGGTAGTTACACCCCTGGGTCTCACCGTTGACGAATACTGGCAGGGACTGATTGAAGGAAGGTCAGGCATCGCTAAAACTACTAGTTGCGACGTCAGCAGTCTGAGCTGCCAGATAGCCGGCGAAGTAAAGGACTTTGACCCCCGCAACTACATGGACTTCAAAGAAGCGCGCAGGATGGCGCGGTTCAGCCAATTCGCTGTAGCCTCAGCGAGGATGGCTATAGACGATGCCAGACTCGATATCAGCCGCGAGAACACAGACATGCTGGGCGTGATTATCGGCAATGGAATCGGCGGCTTCCCTGAAGCTGAGGCAGGATACCATACCCTGTTGGAGAAAGGCGGAATGAGGATAACCCCCTTTTTCATGCCCATAATCCTGCCTAACATGGCGGCAGGGCAGATCAGCCTTATCTTCGGGCTCACAGGTTTTTCCTCCACCATAACCACCGCCTGCGCTGCTGCAACCCAGGCTATCGGCGATGCCGTAGAGGTGATAAGACTTGGTAAAGCAGAGGTCATGGTCGCCGGTGGCAGCGAGGCTGCCCTGACCCCCACAGGGATAGCCGGGTTCTGTGTGATGAAAGCCTTGACCACTCGGAACGATGAGCCGACCAAGGCCAGCCGCCCCTTCGATGCCAAGCGGGATGGCTTCGTTCCTGCAGAGGGAGCCGGCATTCTCATCCTGGAAAGTTTGGAGCATGCCATGCACAGGAATGCTCGCATCTATGCCGAGGTTGCCGGCGTCGGCGCATCATCGGACGCCTACCATGTGGTAGCTCCCCATGAAAATGGTGCCGGAGCCATTCGCGCCATGCGCTGGGCAATTGAGGACGCTGGCCTCTCGCCCAATGAGGTTGAACACATCAACGCCCACGGAACCTCAACACAGCTCAACGATGCTGTGGAGACCCTGGCGATTAAATTGCTCTTCGGAGAGCACGCCTATCACATCCCCATAAGCTCCACCAAATCCATGATCGGGCACCTTCTGGGCGGTTCGGGGGCTGTGGAAGCAGTGGCCTGCATCAAAACGATCACCACAGGTGTGATTCATCCCACAATAAACTACGAATACCCGGACCCCGATTGTGACCTGGATTACGTGCCCAATGTAGCCAGAGTAAAGGATGTTAATGTAGCCCTCTCCAACAGCTTCGGCTTCGGGGGCCAGAACGCCTGCCTGGTGTTCAAGAAATACGAGGGATAGCACAGGTAGGGCGGGTTTGAAACCCGCCCTACGATAAACGCCCCTGTACACCCCTGGACAACTATTGACAACCGCAACAAGATGGGCTACTATGCTTCCGCCATGCTCCCAAATGACCTCTATCACAGCCCCCTTATCATCCCCGTTTCTTTTCTGGCGATAATCTTAGTCCCGTCACCCAACCTCGGGGAGATTATTGCGTTCGCAGAGGCTGCAACCCCCTATTAGCCTCTACCAGCTTCAATCCTAAATCTAATCTATTAAAAAATATTCTCAAATCAAGGAGGAGTAGATGCCCAAGTCCCAGTATGAAAGCTTGTTTTCCCCCGGCCGCATCGGCACCCTGCAGCTCAAAAACCGCATTGTTTATCCTCCCATGGGGACCAATGTGTGCGAAGGCGGCGAGGCCACCGACCGATTGCTGGCCTACCATGAGGCGCGCGCCAAGGGCGGCGTCGGGATGATCATCGTCGAGAACGCTAATGTCGACACTGCCGGAGCAGCAGGGCTACCCTTCGGGCTGAATATCGACGACGACAAATATATGCCGGGATTAACAAAGCTGGCCCAGACCATCAAGAAAAATGGCGCCAAGGCCTGCCTGCAAATCTATCACGGCTCCATCTGGGCCATGGGAGAGCAAAGGCCGGTCATGGGGGCGGAGCTGCCTCGAGAGCTATCGATAGACAAAATCCAATACATTATCCAGAAGTTCGTCGAGGGGGCGAGAAGAGCCAAAGAGGCGGGGTTTGATGCCATCGAAATCCACGGCGCCAATATCAATGGGCAAACCCAGTTCCGCTCCCGCATCTGGAACACGCTCAAAAACAAATACGGCGGCAGCGTGGAGAACAGGGCGCGATTCATGTGCGATACCCTGAAGGCAGTGAGAAAGGAAGTGGGCAAGAATTTCCCGCTGTGGTGCCGCACCAGCATCTATGAAGTATATTATGTCAAAGGCGGCAAGGTAGCCGAATACGGCGTCACCCTGCAGGATACTTTAGTGCAGGTGCCCATGTTCGTGGCTGCCGGAGCGGATGCCATCCACCTCTCTCAGGGCGGATTCTACGATTACGCCTGGCAATACTTCACAATGTGCCCCACGGAAGCCGACGGCCCTGCCCCCAACCTTGGCCTGGTTGAGCAGGTCAAGAAGGTAGTCAAGGTTCCCATTATCGCCGCAGCGCATATCACTCCTGAGATCGGCGACCAGGCTATTAAGCAGGGCAAGATTGATTTCGTCGCCATGGGCAGGGCGATGCAGTGTGACCCCGACCTTCCCAACAAGCTCGCCAGGGGCAGAGAGAAGGATATCAGGCCCTGCATCCACTGCAACCACTGCATCGAGACCCTGGCTTGGGCTGACGGCGTTGCCTGCGTGGTCAACCCCGCCGTGGGCAGGGAGAAAGAGTTCGAGATTAAGAAAGCAGCCAAGCCCAAGAAGGTCATCATCGTGGGCGGCGGGCCTGCAGGCATGGAGGCAGCCCGCGTGGCAACGCTGAGAGGGCACCAGGTAACGCTCTATGAAAAAGAACGGAAGCTGGGCGGCCAATTGATCCTGGCCGCAATACCTCCTTACAAGAAGGACATCCGTGACCTGACAGCCTATATGATAAATCAGTTGAGGAAGCTTAAGGTCAAGGTAGTGCTGGGCAAGGCCATCACTGCGGAAGAGATTAAGAAGGCCAAGCCCGATGTGGTTATCCTCGCCGCCGGCGTTAAAAATTTGGTCCCCAGCCCTGAGGACATACCCGGCCTGGATACGCTGAAGAACGTAGTGACCGCTGAGGATGTGCTTCTGGGCAAGGCCAAGGTGGGTAAGAAGGTGTTCATCATCGGCGGCGACCTGGTGGGCTGCGAGACCGCCGAGTTCCTGGCAGACCAGGGCAAGCAGGTGGCCATAGCCCGAAGAAGCCAGTTCATGGCGAATAAGATGAACCCCGACATGAGGATACTCCTCGTCGACAGGATGAGAAACAAAGGCATCCGCATGCTCACCGGCGTCCAGTACCAGCAGGCAACCGAGACCGGCATGCGTGTCCACGTGCGTGGAGGCATAACCTCCATGGCGGAGATCGCAGCCGATGCCATGAAGAACTTCCCTGCTGATACCTTCATACTTGCTGCCGGGTCCGTACCCAATACCGAACTCAAGGAAGCGATTGAGAAAACGGGCGTCGAGGTCAAGTGCATCGGTGACTGCGTCGAGGCCAGGACGATACTGGAAGCCATAAAAGAGGGCTGGCTCGCCGCCGCCGAGATATAAGGAGTATGTTTAACAATTGAGGAGTGCAGAGGGGCGAAGCCCCTTTGCCGGGGGTTTGGGGTGTCCCCAACTCTCAAATCCCCCCAAGATTGGGGGCCAGGGGGTTGAAAGCAGATTAATAAAATAACCTTTACAACTTATAAGGAGGAAATGCAGCGATGGCGACGTTAAAGATAGGCAGCGCCAAATTGAAGCTAGACCACTTGGCATTCGTGGTCAAGGACATGGACAAGGCTCTAGCCTTTTACAGCAAAGCATTCGGCATCAAATTCGAGGAGGTGCAGCAGCACGACCTGCCGCCCGATGTGATATACAAGGGCAAGCCCTCGCCTTACACCATGAAGGTCACCTTCGGCCAGATGGGGCCGGTCAGGCTGGAGATGGTGCAGGTGGTTAAGGGCCCGTGCATCTATACCGACTTCCTCACAAAATACGGTGAAGGCCTCCACCATCTTGGCTTCGAGGTAGACGACCTGGACAAGGAAGTGGCCAATGCCAAGTCGCAGGGCCTTAAGATGATCTGCTACCTCAAGATGGTGGGCATCATGGCCTTCGCACATTTCGACGCCATTAAGACCAATGGCCTCAGAATCGAGCTTGTGCAGAAGGATGTGCGCGATAAGATTATGAAGAAGCTGGCCGAGGGAGGCTAGACGCCAGTCACTGCTTCAGAAGAATCCAAAGAAGGGGAGCCCGGCATCGAGTTCGTAACCGCTTGGCCGGGCTCCCCTTTCTGCACCCAGAAGATGAGATTATAATACGGGTAGCATGGAGCCGATGCTCCAACCTACCCATCGCACAAAGGTTGTTATATGCCTAAACCCAAGAGCGTCTTCGTCTGTCAGAACTGCGGCAATGAGAGCCCCAAGTGGCTGGGGCGCTGTCCAGAGTGCAACGAATGGAACACCTATGTCGAGAGCCTGGTCAGCCCCGCACCAAAAGCGACCCAACTGAGCTCAAGAACTCAAGCCCAGGAGCTATCCCGGCTGCCCACCAACTCCGTGCCCCGCCTGGCCCTGCCCCTGGCCGAGTTTAACCGTGTGCTGGGCGGCGGCATTGTCCCCGGCTCCATGGTGCTCATCGGCGGCGACCCCGGCATAGGCAAGTCAACGCTGCTGCTCGAGGTGGCCGGCATGATTGCCGAAAGCGTGGGCAAGGTGCTGTATGTCTCCGGCGAGGAGTCGGCGCATCAGATAAAGCTGAGGGCGGACAGACTGGGGCTGCGTGGCGAGGGGCTGTTCCTCCTGCCCGAGACCGATTTGCAGAGCATCATCGAGCGGGGCCAGGAAATCTCGCCGCGGCTGGTGATTATAGATTCCATCCAAACGGTTCACTCCAGCGACCTTTCCTCAGCAGCAGGCAGCGTCGGACAGGTACGCGAGTGCACGCAGAGGCTGATGCGCTGGGCTAAATCGAGCAACACCCCCATCTTCATAGTGGGGCATGTCACCAAGGACGGCTCCATCGCCGGCCCCAATACCCTGGAACATATCGTGGATGTCGTCCTTTACCTCGAAGGGGAACGCTACAGCTCGTACCGGCTGCTGCGCGGCGCCAAGAACCGCTTCGGCTCCACTGACGAGTTAGGCGTGTTCGAGATGAGAGACCGGGGAATGGTCGAGGTGGCCAATCCCTCCCTGGTCTTCCTCTCGCAGCGCTCCGAGGGAGCGGTGGGCTCTGTTATCGTGCCCACCATCGAAGGTACGCGGCCTCTGCTAGTGGAGATTCAGGCGCTGACCAGCCCCACCGCATTCGGCTTGCCCCGCCGCAACGCCAACGGCGTGGACTACAACCGCCTGCTCATGATAACCGCCGTCCTCACCAAGAGAGCGAGGCTATCTTTAGGGACTCAGGACATTATCACGAACGTGGTAGGCGGGCTCAAGGTGAATGAGCCGGCGGCCGACCTAGGCATAGCCCTGGCTATTGCTTCGAGCTTCAAGAACGCCGGGGTTAATCCCAGTCTGGTGGCTATCGGCGAAATAGGGCTCAGCGGAGAGCTCAGGTCTGTATCTCAACTGGAGAAGCGGCTGGCCGAGGCTGCCAAGCTCGGCTTCACCTCCTGCCTCATTCCCCCGCTCCCAGGCGGACAGAAGCTGCCCCGCGAGATGAAACCCATCGCCGTGAGTTCGCTGTCCCAGGCGATAAGGGCGGGGCTATCGCAAGATAAACTACCCGAAGATAATGAGTAGGGGCAATTCATGAATTGCCCCTACATCCGAATAAGGCAATCGCAGGTTGTCGGAACAACGTAGGGGCACAAAATTTTGTGCCCCTACAATCCAATACATACCCTATTTTCTATCTTCCCCTGAACTCAGGCTTCCTCTTCTCAAGAAACGACGTCATCCCTTCCTTGAAGTCCTCGGTCTGGAAGCAGATGCGCTGTGCCAGCGTCTCGAAGTCCAACTGAGATTCCAGGTCGCCCACCACGCCCTTGTACACACCCTTCTTGATAAGCTCGATGGCGACCGACGGTCCCCTGGCTATCTTCAGCGCCAGCTCTCTGGTGACCTTCATCAGGTCATTATGGGGCACCACCCTGCTCACCAGACCCAGACGCTCCGCCTCCCTGGCATCGAAGGTCTCGCCCATCCACATAAGCTCCAGCGCCTTGGAGGCGCCCACCATGCGAGGCAGGTAATAGGTTGCGCCGCCGTCCGGACAAAGCCCTCTCTTCACGAAAACCATGCTGAAGCGGGCTTTCTCCGAGGCTATCCTGATATCGCAGGCCAGAGCCAACGAGAAGGTCACCCCGGCGATAACGCCCGGTATAGCAGCAATGGTCGGCTTGGGGAAATAGCGCACCGGCAATGTCCACCAGCCCAGGGGCCTCTTGAGGATATACGGCTCGATGGGCCCGCTGTAGTCAGCGGTCAGCTCGCTGGCATCCGCTCCGGTGCTGAACGCCTCGCCCGCTCCTGTGAAGACCAGCACCTTCACCGAATCGTCGGTACGAAGCTGGGTAGCCAGTCGGTACACCTCCGTCCTCATCGCCTCGGTGACCGCATTCAGCTTCTCCGGGCGGTTAAAGGTTATGATGGCGATTCCATCCTCTACTTTGAAGAGCAGACCATCGACAGACATCGGTTGCCTCCTACTTCCCTTTAAACTTGGCCGGTCTTCCCTCCATGAACGACTTGATGCCCTCCTGGAAGTCCTCGGTGTTGAACAGGACGCTTTCAACGTAAGCCTCGTAGTCCATTTGCGCCGCGATGTCGGTCTCGTTAACGCCCTTGTAAATAGCCGCCTTGGCGAATCCCAGCGCGATGGGGGAGTTCTGCGACATCTTCGCCGCCATCTCCTTCGCCGCAGTCATCAACTGGTCAGCGGGGACTGCCTTGTTCACCATGCCTATTCGCTCCGCTTCCCTGCCATCGATGGCCTCAGCGGTGAACACCAACTCCAGGGCGCGGGCGGTTCCGATGAGACGGGGCAGGGTCATGGTCGAACCTGACTCAGGTATCACGCCCCTCTTCGTGAAAATCATGTTGAAACGGGCTCCCTCAGAAGCAATCCTGATATCACAGGCCATAGCCAGAGCCAGGCCCCCGCCTGCCGCTGTGCCGTTCACCGCAGCGATAACCGGCTTGGGCAGATTTCTTATCTTGAGCACGGTGGTCAGTATGTTGCCATCGTTGCGCATCATCTCTTCCATAGTCGTCTGATGGAGCTTATGCGTCTCTCCCAGCGACATTAAGTAGGCCACATCAGCGCCGGTGCAGAACGCCTTGCCCGCGCCGGTGATGATGAGCACCCTGGCGCTACGGTCCTTAGCCACCCTGGTGATCACAGCGTCCATCTCCGCCTGCATTCTGGCATCGAAGGCGTTCTTGACCTCGGGACGGTTAAGGGTCATCACCACCACCCCGCCCTCTTTTTCATAAATCACAGTTTTGTATGCCAATTGAAGCCCCTTTCATCAATTTGTAGTCCCTCTCCCTCGACGGGAGAGGCTAGAGCCTGTCCTGAGCTTGTCGAAGGATGAGGGTGAAACTACAATCTATTCTCCTTTGAACACGGGCTCGCGCTTCTCCATAAAGGAGTCGATGCCTTCCTTGAAGTCCTTGGTCCCCATAAGCGCATTCTGTGTGAGGTTCTCGAAGTCCATGTGGCCGCTCATGTCGGGTTCGAGCATGCCCCTGTAGAGCGCTGCCTTGGCTAATCCCACTGCCAGAGGGGGGTTCTTGGCTATCTCCGCCGCCAGTTCCCTGGTCGCTTTCATCAGCTCGTCGTGGGGAACGACCTTGTTCACCAGGCCTATGCGCTCCGCTTCCTGGGCGTTGATTATCTTGCCAGTGAGCACCAGCTCGCAGGCTTTGGCCATGCCGATGAGGCGGGGCAGGTTGTAGCTGGCAGCACAATCGGGTATCACACCCCTCTTGATAAATATGGTGCTGAAGCGTGCCTTCTCCGAGATAATTCTCATATCGCAGGCCAGAGCCAGGCCCATGCCGCCGCCCGCCGCGATGCCGTTGACCGCAGCGATAACAGGCTTCGTCATGTTGCGAATCTTGAGCACCACCGTGGGCATATGACCCACCCTTTTGACCACATCGCCGATGACCGTCCTGGCGAACTCCGACCTGCCCTCGACCAGGCTGCCCAGGTAGCTGATATCGCCTCCGGCGCAGAAAGCCTTACCTGCACCGGTTATGATAACAACCCTGATGCCCTTATCCGCAGCCACGTCGTTTATGGCATTGTCAATCGCCTCCATCATAGGGAAATCGAAGGCATTGTTAGAGTCAGGGCGGTTCAGGGTAATGGTGGCTATCATATCCTTCTTGTCAATAAGCACAGTCTTCTCGGACACCTGTTTCTCCTCCTTGCGCTAGTTCAAAAATCTGATGGCATAATACCCCGAAAGCAGCTTCTTTGTCAATTTGGAAGAGTTAGTTGCGGTGGTTCGAGCAAGCCGTAGAAAACTTCTATCTGAGCCCGAAAGGGGAACTGGCGAACCAGACTGCTATTCTGTCTGAGGAAAAAACGATGCTCTGCTCATGACCTGTCGATTACGGTAAACCTTTTCTCGACAAGAATATGCTGAATGATTATCCCGATACCCAGAGATAACAGAAAGTATTCTCTCATCCAGAGACTGACTGCCGCAATTATTATGCCGTAAATACTGTGATGTATACGGAATCCCTTAATTCTGAACACTGGTTTTCTTTTTAAACTTCTGGCGACTATTCTATAGCCCAGCTCATAAACAAATCCCAAAGCAATCCCTGCCAGCAATCCCAAAAATATTTGCAGAAAGATCGACATTTAGGGCCTGACTATATTCCTTTGCACGTAGGGGCATCCTTCCACTGAAGGATGCCCCTACTGTACATAAGCGAACCAGAGTCTTTTTATTCACTCTTGCGGTGGAGGGGTATTTTCCGTTTTGGGGATGCCGACTCTGGGCAAAATCCCGCCCAGTCTCCTGCCCCTCCGTTTGTAGGGTCGAGGCTTGCGCACCCATAAATCACTGAAGAAATTCCGGTCCAAAAGGTGCTTGTCATCGGACACAGCCAGAAGGTCTTTGGAAACATTGCTCTCAAAGTAGGCAACCTCGACGTGTTTGCCCATGTTTTTAATTGCCTGCAGGGCGTACGCGAAGTCCGCATCACCGCTCACCAGCACCGCTATGTCATACAAGTTATTCCAGGCAAAGTGCAACAGGTCTGTAACCAGCATGACGTCTATCCCCTTCTCCACAGGGACACCGCCCGGAGCCATCTTGGTGCTTCCCAGCCTCACCTCCAGATAAGGCGTCTCGCGAAGCGTGTTTAGGAATTCCTGCTGCTCGCGATGTCCCTCAGCCCGTTGGGTGGGGTCTTGCAGCACATTGTAATAATAGGTCCGGAACATGCGCCTCGGCCCGCAGAGCTTCTTGGTGAACTCAGCAAAATTCAAATCATAGCGTCCGAAATTGGAACGCAAGGCGTGATAAAGATTGCTCCCGTCTATGAATATCCCTACCCTATCTTCCATATTCCTTACCTCCCATTATTGTATGTCATTGCTTCGTCCGCCTCTGGCCGACTCGCAATGACACAAGAGAAATTCGCTGTTTCCTCCAGCAGACTTGTGGAGATACTAACCTATTTCCAGGCTAACCGCAACCCTCTTGAACCGCCTATTTTTCTCTGATGAACAACAAAAGTCCCAGCATCGCCACACCTGCCATCCCCGCCCCGAAATAGAACGTCACCGCGGGACTGATGTACTGCCATAACAGGCCTGCTATCACGCTTGCGGGAAGCAGGGAGACGCCCACAGCGGCATGATACCACCCGTAGGCGGTGCCTCGCTTCTCCACGGGCACCAGGTCGCTGACAAAAGCCCGGGTTACCCCCTCGGATATTCCGTAGTAAAGCCCGTAGATAGCGAACAGCAGCCATACCTCCCACTTTGCCGACGCCAGGCCCAGCCCCAGATAGGACAATGCATACAACGTCCAGCCTGCTACGATCACGCCCCTGCGTCCCAGCTTGTCCGAAATCACCCCCGCAGGCGTGGCAGCCAGGGCATAAACCAGGTTGAAGGCCACGAACAGGATGAGCACCCAGAAGACCGAGAAGCCCAGGTTCTGGGCGCGCAGGATAAGAAAGGCATCGCTGGAGTTCCCCAGCGTGAACAGCACCATTATCAACAGAAACAGCTTGAAGCGTCTATCGAGCGTCGTCTTCGCCGGGGCCTCGCGTACCGGTTGTGCTGTTGCGGGTTCGCCGGGCTTCCTCTGCGCGCCCTTTTTCTTCTCTCTGACGAAGACCAGAAGTATGATAACGGCGAGCACAGCCGGGCCTATGCCTGATAGCACCAGTGCTCGGAAGGCATGCCAGGTTAGCTGAAGCCCCTCTCGCTCCACAAGGTAAACAACCAGAGCAGCCAGAGCGATGCCGAGGACGGCGCCCACGGTGTCCATGGCGCGGTGGAAGCCAAAGCTCCTACCCCTCTCGTTATCGGCGGTGGAGTCGGCCACCAGAGCGTCGCGGGGAGCGTCGCGAATCCCCTTCCCCACGCGGTCGGCGAAGCGCACCACCAGCACCACAGCCCAACTGCTGGCGATATAGAGAAATGGCTTCGACAGGGTGGAAAGGCTGTAGCCGAAGACGGTCAGGCTTTTCCTCCGCCCGAGGCGGTCACTGAGCCAGCCGCTGACCAGCCTGAACAGGCTCGCCGTGCCCTCCGCGATGCCCTCGATGAGCCCAATAATAGGAGTGCCCACCTTGAGCACGTTCAGCAGGAACAGGGGCAACACATTAAAAATCATCTCGCTGGACATATCCGTGAACAAGCTCACCCAGCCCAGGAAGAAGACATTGCGGCTGACCCCTATGATCTTCTTTTCGCCTTTTTGTTCCATGGCCTATTTATCCAGAAGCACCTCATCCACCAGCTCGGCTATTTTCTTTCTGGACTCGCCCAGCACAGTCAGCCCCTGCTCCGTGGCAGTGTAGTATTTGCGCACCTTGCCCTCGACCACCCTTTTCTCCATAGCGAGGTAGCCCTCCCTCTCCAGACGGTGCAGCGTGGGGTAGAGAGTGCCGGGGCTGAGCCGATAGCCATGCCTGCCCAGTTCCTCTAATATCTCAGCGCCATAAATGGGCTCCTTAGAGGCATGATAGAGGATATGAATCTTCACGAAGCCCAGAAAGAAGCCCTGAAACATTTCGCCATTCATGTTATCATCTACTGATATCGCCTTATGATATCATCTTCAGACTTTTCCCGTCAAGGTAGGCATTTCTAACCCCGAACCCCTAACAGGCGGCCGCAATTTGCTTGACGATAGACTTCGTGGAAGAATATAATTTGCAGGGGGTAAATCATGATAGCGTTATGGGTGATTATAGGTCTCTTGGGGTTTGCTGCCGTAATAGTAATGTTCCTGTCTACATACTATATCGGACCTACTGAGGTAGGACTGGTAACAAAATTGGTAGGCGGAAAGTTGAAGGAGAGCGATCCTATTGCCTTCAATGGGGAAGCAGGGTATCAGGCAGATTTGCTGATGCCTGGGTTCAGATTCAAATTTAAACTGGTTTACAGCGTCATGAAGATGCCGTGGGTGCAAATACCGGCGGGTGAGATTGGGGTCGTGATAGCCCAGGCAGGGCAACTGTTGCCCATAGGCGCAAAGTCGGCTGTGTATAAGAAGGAGTTCGGTGACTTCAGAGACCTTAAGGGATTTATTAAGAATGGTGGGCAGAAGGGTGTTCAGAGACCAGCTCTGTCGCCAGGTACACTTGTTCCCATCCATCCAGTCGGCTTCCTGGTGTTAACGAAAAGCAAGGTTTATGGGGTTCCCGTAAGTCCAGAACACATTGAGTTGCAGAAGAAGAAAGGGATCCTTAACTTCCAGAGGGAGAAAGGCGTCCTCACGGTTGATGCCTGGGGCCTGAGCCCCAACCAGTTCGCATTGACTAGAATAGAGTACACAGAAGGTGAAAAGATAGATTATCCCAAAATATCAGAGGAACAAGAGAAAGCGAAGAAGAAAGAAGTGCAGGCTGATAAAACCCTTGCTCGCGAAGGGGAGAGGATAGCCGATAGGGTTCTCAGGGCGAGGAAGGGAATAATGGATGTGGTGGGAATAGTAACGGCTTTAGAAGGAGACCCGCTTCCACCTGGTGATATAGCAAGTAGACTGGGTGGATTTAAGGATATTGAAGATAAGGAAGCTGCTGGCGCTTCAGATGGAGAGATAATAGACCTTATACTCAGCAGCAAGAACCAGCTTCATAATAATTACCAGGATTTTCAGGCTTTTTTGGACAACGGTGGGAAGATGGGACTGCAACACGACCCGCTTCTCTATGGAGCCTACGTGCTTAACCCCTTTTTGGTAAGAGTGGAAATCGTGCCCATGCTGGTTGTGGAGCAGGGTGAGGTAGCAGTAGTCAAAGCGTATGTGGGCTTGTCCACCAAAGAGGCATCTGGCGAGCAGTTCAAATTCGGCTCCCTGGTCAAGCCGGGGCACAGAGGTATTTGGACCGAGACTCTGAGAACCGGGAAGTACGCCTTGAACCCCCACTGTTACCAGGCTGAGATAGTACCCACGAGCATATTGACCCTGAACTGGGCGGAGAAAGTATCCCACGCGCACTATTTGGATGCTCAGTTGTCACCCATCGACGCCAAGAGCCGCGAGGGTTTCATATTCAGGCTGGACCTGCAGGTGCAAATCCACGTGGCTGTAGAGCAGGCGTCCAAAGTTATCAGCATGGTAGGCACCATGCAAAACCTAGTCACTGAGGTATTGCAGGCCGCAGTCGGGAACCATTTCAGGGATAAGTTGCAGTCCATGCCAGCAGTTACATTCATAGAGACCAGACAGAAAGTGCAGGAGGAGGCCTTCAAACATATAGAAGGCCAGCTCAAGCAGTACCAGGTGGAAACGAAAGGCGTGTATATACAGGATGTTATATTACCGCCGCAGCTTGTAGAAGTGCTGACCCAGAGGGAGATTGCAAATCAAGAGATAGAGACCTGGAAGAAAAAGACCCTGGCCCAGGAGCAAAAGCAACTCACCGAGAAGGCCATAGGCAGGGCTGATAAACAGAGGGAGCTGGCCAGTGCGGAAATTGAGGTAGACATCAAGAAAAATATGGCCGAGGCCAGGAAGAAGGAGGCAGACGGCGAGGCCTATTATGTGTCTGAGACCGGTAGGGCAAAGGGCGCCGAGGTTGAGGCTGTGGGCCTAGCCAGAGCCAAGGCTTACCGGGCCCAGATGGAAGCCCTGGGTCCCGAGAACACAGCTCTGGTCAACGCCATCATACCGCTCTCCGAGAATAAACTATCGTTTGTTCCCCAGGTAATGGTAACCGGGGGTAACGCCATGGAGGGACTTGCGGGAACGGTAATGAATTACCTGCTTGGAGGGAAGAAACCGTCTCAACCACCTTCAAACCCGAAAACAGAGGGAGAGAAGAAAGAGTCTTAGGCTCGAAATACCAGGATAAACGCAAACATACCCCTTTGGGTTAATGTTTTCGCTCCTTGAGCCCGCCTACTGTAAGGGCGACCCGATGGGTCGCCCTTGGCACGATTGGAGCACCTGCTCCAACCCAATCGCATTAGGAACTGATTGCCTCATTTTCTTGCCCACCCCAAGCGAAAGATATATCATATAAACTTAGCCATGTATCAAGATACTATAGCCGCTATATCCACACCCCTCGGCGAGGGCGGCATCGGCATCGTGAGGCTGAGCGGGAAGAAAGCCCTGCCCATTGTCCAGGGGTTGTTCGACAGGAAACTTCAGAACCGCCGCCTCGTCTATGGGCACATCGTTGACCCGGATAACGGAGAGGTCGTCGATGAGGTGCTGGTGGCCTATATGAAGGCGCCTCACACCTACACCAGAGAAGATATCGTCGAGATAGACTGCCACGGCGGACCTATACCCTTGCAGCGCATTTTGGAGCTGGCCCTGCGCTGCGGCGCCAGGCTGGCCAATCCCGGCGAGTTCACCCTGAGGGCTTTCCTCAACGGCAGGATAGACCTGGCTCAAGCTGAGTCCGTTCTCGATGTCATTCAGTCCAAAACGCAGGCCAGCCTACGTCTGGCGGTGCAGGGGCTGGCTGGCAAGCTCTCCGAGCCGATAAGAGAGGTGCGCCGCAGGCTGATGGACATCCTGGCCTACCTCACCGCCAGGATCGACTTCCCCGACGATGAGGTCGAGGAGCAGGATATTAAAGAGCCGTTGGAGAAGGCGCAGGCGACCCTGCAGAATCTCATCGCCAACGCCGATGCCGGCATGGTCTATAGACACGGAGTGAGGACTGCCATCGTGGGACGTCCCAATGTGGGCAAATCGAGCCTGCTCAACCGCCTGCTGCGCCAGAGCCGCGCCATCGTGACCCCCATCCCCGGCACTACCCGCGATACACTGGAGGAGACGGTGAATCTGAAGGGCGTGCCCTTCATCCTTATTGACACGGCTGGTATCATGAAAAGCAATAACGTGGTGGAGGCACTGGCGGTGGAGCGGAGCAGGAAGGCCATCGAGCAAGCCGACTTCGTGCTGCTGGTAATAGATACCAGCGAGCCTCTGACCAACTCGGATAAAGAGCTGATAGATTCTCTCACCGAGAAGACAGTGCTGATAGTGGCCAACAAATGCGACCTGCCGCGCCAGGCCGAGCTGGATGGACTGACCTGGCTGGAGGTCTCGACCTCGGCGCTGACCGGCGAGGGGCTTGAGGAGTTGGAGAACGCCATGGTGAACTCCGTACTGGGTGGCAAAATAGTGACCTCGGATGCTCTGCTGGTGACCAACCCGCGCCACAAGGAGGCCCTGCAAAGGGCAGAGAGGCACCTGAGGCTAGCCAGGGCTGCTATGGAAGAGAACCTTCCCGACGACTTCGTCACCATCGACCTCACCGCTGCCTTGAATGCGCTGGGTGAGATAACCGGGGAGACGGTCACCGATGAGCTTCTCGATACCATCTTCAGCCGCTTCTGTATCGGCAAGTAGTTCATGGCGACCTCCCAAGGGTGGAGAATATAAATGTCACCCTGAGCTTTAGCGAAGGGTCTCAGACATACAGGGATGCGCCTGGATATAATGGATCCCCCAATCCCAGGAAGGAGAAGAACTCAGGGGGTTGAAGAAGGCTCCACAAGCTATCGGGTTTGCACGTTAAGTGATATAGGGAGGACAAAATTGAAAGAAACGGTTAAGGCACGCCGCACGCCCAAGCTAGTCAACCCTACGCTGGTTGCCGCCTGGCCCGGCGTGGGCAACGTGGCATTGATCGCAGCAACATACCTTAAGGACAAGCTGAAGGCGAAACCGCTCGGGGAGCTTGACCCTCAGGGTTTCTTCGACCTCGGGGGCGTTTTCATCAAGGACAATCTAATCGAGATGCCGGAGTTCCCCCACAGCGCCTTCTATTATTGGAAAAGGAGAAACAAGGGGAACGACCTGCTGATCTTCCTCTCGGAGGCGCAGCCCCCTTTCGGAGCCTATGAATATGTGGGCAAAATATTAGATATAGCGGAGAGTTTCGGGGTGAGCAGGATATACACCCTGGCCGCCGCCGTCACTGAGCACCATCCCGATGAACCGAGGGTACTGGGAGCAGCTACGTCACCTGAGCTGCTCGATGAGTTAAAAATGCACGGCGTAGTGCTGGCCGGCGACTTCTATGTAGCCGGATTGAATGGCCTATTGCTGGGCGCAGCCAAGGAAAGGGATTTGGAGGGGATCTGTCTGCTGGGCGAGACCGTGAAGTACGCTGCCAAGCTGGCGAACCCCCGGTCTTCTCAGGCTGTGCTCGGGGTTCTGACCAGGCTGCTCGAGGTGAAAATAGACATGTCTGAGCTTAAGGAGTTTGCCGAGGGGACGGAAAAACAGCTCAGGCAGATAGGAGACGAGATAAGAAAAGAGTACCTGCAGCACTTCACCAGGCCGATCTGGGAACGGGAGGAGCACGAAGAGAACGGGTAGACAGCCTTCAACAACTCTGTTTCATCTACCAACCGGACAGCAGTTCACGCATTCGTAGCAGGTGTACAGCAAGCCCACACTCTGCGCCTGATAGATATTCCAGTATTCGGGGCTGCCTAGCATTTCCTTCTGCTGCTCCGGCGGAGCTTCCATCAGCTTCTGCATGAATTGGATGTGCGCAACCATCCCCCATTTCATCTGCTTACTGAGACACTTAACCGCATCTTTCAGGGTATGTGTATTGAGCGCCTGTGCCGGGCAAGATTGCACGCACAGGTCACAATCATCACAAAATCGTTCTGCTATCGGTCGGTCCACTTCCAGCGGGGCATTAGTAACCACAGCTCCTAAGCGCACTCTCGGCCCCCATCTACGCGTGAGCAGCAGCCGGCTCTTGCCTATTGTTCCCAGGCCAGCCCCTACAGCAGCATGACGGAGAGAGATATCCCCCAACAGTCCCTTAGTCTCTCTACTCATCTCGATGGGTGATGCCGGTACTATCATGGCGGCCCGGTATCCCCGCTCCTCTAAGAGTCTGCCCAACCTGAGCTCTAATATTTCCTCTTCCTTATAGGTTGCATGTGTAGATATCATGGCAGAAAATAGACTCGGGCTTTCGATAGACCCGCGCAGCATAGGTATTGCGAAAACCACAACACTGCGTGCCTCTGGCATCACCTTGGTCACCGGCAGCGGAGGCTTGCAAGGCGGAATGGATTCGATAGCTGCCACTCCAACCAATGCCGCACCATTAGCTATCGCTGCTGCCTTGACTTCTCTGGTGAATTCCTGTGATGAGAATATGGTGCTCATGATATCTCTTGGGGGCTAGATAGTGACCGCGGAGGCATGGCATGCCGCCGCCTCTAATCCTAATTTACAGCCGCTTGGCCTGTCGAGTCACCCTTTGCAGCGTCGGGCTCGCCGTCAGCCGAACCAGCATCCGGCGTAGCAGAGGGCACAGGCTCATTGAACAGCGCCTCGAGTTTGTCACCCTCGAGCGTTTCTTCAGCAATCAAGCGCTCAGCGATCTGAACCAGCTTGGCCTTATTCTTGGTCAGTATGTCTTTTGCTTGAGCGTAAGCGGTGTCTATAAGTGACTTCATCTCAGCGTCGATTGAGTCAGCTACCTTGTCGCCGTAGTCCTTCTGCTCATCAACCATCCTGCCCAGAAAGACCAACTCCTCCCTGCGGCCGAAGGTGCGCGGCCCCAGACCACCTAAGCTGCTCAAGTCCTTGACAATGACCTGAACTCCGTCAGAACCTGTATTGGCTCCCCGCTCTCGCAAGAATTCCACCAGGCTGAAGTCCGCCTCCTTTCGGGAGCGGAATATACGTTTGTCTTTTGTTCGAACTAGAAGGTCGTCGCCATACACTTCGATAGCCTCGATGTTGCCTGCCAGAATCTCCTCCATAACAGTGCTAATAGGCATCTCTTCGTAGCGTGGCTCCTCGCTCATGCCGTACTCTTTTACCATGCCGCGGGCAATTGCAGTGACCTGCTCCAGGTCGCTGTGTGCCCCGGTGGTCACTTCCGCCTTCCCGAAGATAAGCTCCTCAGCAGCCCGTCCACCCATGAGAGTAGTAAGTATGTCCCGTAACTGGCTTACAGAGTGAAGACGGCGGTCCTCGGTGGGTAGCTGCTTGGTATAGCCACCAGCCATGCCTCGAGCTACAACGGATACCTTGTGCACCGGGTCAGCGTTAGGCAGATTGCGGGCTACCAGGGCATGCCCTGCCTCATGGTAGGCGATAATCTCCTTTTCTTTCATGTTGATGACACGGCTCTTCCGCTCCGGCCCAAGCAGGACGCGGTCTATAGCTTCCTCCAACTCGCTCAAGCCAATCTTCTTCTTGTTGCGCCTGGCTGCCAGAATAGCACCCTCGTTTACCAAGTTGGCCAGGTCGGCGCCGCTGAAACCAGGCGTCTGCTTGGCAATGACCTCCAGGTCAACTGTTGGCTCCAGGGGCTTACCCTTGGCATGAACCTGAAGGATTGCCTTGCGGCCAACGATGTCAGGTTGATCCAGAATCACACGTCGGTCGAACCTGCCGGGGCGCAGCAGCGCCGGGTCGAGGATATCAGGGCGGTTGGTAGCCGCGATGACGATGACCTTGGTGCTGGAATCGAACCCATCCATCTCCACCAGTATCTGGTTCAGAGTCTGCTCCCTTTCGTCATGCCCGCCGCCCAAGCCGGAGCCCCGGTGACGGCCCACAGCGTCTATTTCATCCACGAAGATAATGCAAGGCGCATTGCGCTTGGCCTGATCGAAGAGGTCACGTACACGGGAGGCGCCCACGCCGACGAACATCTCCACAAACTCACTGCCGCTGATGGAGAAGAAGGGAACCCCTGCCTCCCCCGCGACAGCGCGGGCCAGCAGAGTCTTGCCCGTTCCGGGAGGACCAACCAGCAACACGCCTCGCGGTATACGTGCGCCCAGAGCGATAAATTTCTCCGGGAATTTCAGGAACTCCACTATCTCCTGCAACTCTTGCTTCGCCTCATCGACACCGGCTACATCGCCGAAGGTCACGGTAGGTTTATCTCCGCTGACCATGCGCGCCCGGCTCCTGCCGAAGGAGAGCGCCTGGTTTGAGCCTCCCTGCGCCTGACGCAGCATGAATATGATGAGTGCGCCGAAGAGAATCAGTGGCAGGAAGTTGATCAGAATCGTGCCCCAACTGCTCCAGCGGCTTGCGCCCTGGTAGTTGACGGTCACAGTGCCATTTCCGATCTGAGAGGCAAAGACCTGAAAAGCATCAAAGTTCGAGGGAACAGTCGTGGTATAGGTCTTGCCCTCTATCACCGCTGTCAGCGACGTGTCTTTAATGGTAAGAGTAGCCGGAGCGGTATAGTTCCCGCCCGCGGGGTTTATCCCCTGCTGCAAATCGGTGATCATCTCCGACGACGTAAGTGTAACTGTCTTGGTGCCTGGTGTCATCAGGGTGAAGAATACGGCTATCACCACCGCCAGCACGATGAGCCAGATAATTAAGCTTCGAGAAATCTTTGGCATCTTCCCACCTATTTGACAATAAATTATATCACAAATGTAAAAGAACTTAAAAGAGAAAATAGTCATGGGCTTCGTTGTCTGGCGGATGGGGGTGTCCCCCATATTTCAAATTCCCCCGCCCCCTTTTAGGAAGGAGGGGGATAAAGGGGGTCAAAAAGCCCTTTATAAAACCTCTTCCAAGTCCCAGTTACCAGGGAGCGCAGAGGGCAAAGCCCTTTGCTGGGGGTTTGGGGGTATCCCCCAATTCCCTTTATCCCCCAAGACTGGGGGATAAAGGGGGTTCATAAATTCGATTGTCATTAGAAAGCACCTTGTGCTATACTCGCCACTAAAGAGTAGCAGAGATGTCATTAGACCTCAACAAAGTAGCAGCCCAGATCGAAGGCATGGCTGCAGACCTCAAAGCAGAGCAGAAGGACAAAGAAGCCCACCTCGTCCACGCCCTGGAGACACTGCGCCTGAAATCTACCGCGCTTGACCCGCTCAAAAAGAGGATCGAGAGCAGCAAGACCACCTGGTTAGTGGCCGGGCTAACTAATGAGCTCACAGGCAGCCACAAATCCGGAGAATGCCCATCCGACTTCGCAGTCATCGCTGTAGACGGCTCCCATATAGATGTCGACCGACATAGCGCAGCGAGGTGTTGCCTGATAAACATCGGCAGCGTGGTGTTGCGCTACGGCCAGAAGCCTGATGCTGCACTCCGCAGCCAGCCCGCCCTCTACGCCAGCCGCCAAGACTTGACCATAGCCGACCCGTTGGGCAGCGGCGAACAAGCTCTGGAGCGGGATCTGCTGGGCATAAAACGCGCTGTAGCCGAGATTGAAGCTCTGGCAGAGCTATGCGAGGGGCTTCCTCCCCAATTGCCGGCGCTAGCCTTGATCGACGGCTCGCTCATCATGTGGGGGCTAGCGGGGCAGGCTTACCCGGACTACGTAAAGAGAGAACTGCTGGAGAACGGATTCCTTCGGGCTGTGAACAAAATCAAGGAGACTGGCCAGAAAACCAGGCTGGCTCTGGCAAGCTACATCAGCTTCCCCCGGAGTACCGATGTGGTGAACGCACTCAGGGTAGCGGTATGTCCTTACGACCCGCCCGACTGCGACCGCAACTGTTCCCGCAGCGTGCCCTCATCGAAAAAGGTGTGTGAAGCGGTTGATGGCGTACAGGACAGCGCCATCTTCGCCCGAATCCTTGAGCCGGGCGAGAGGTCGGCGACATTCATCAGCCGTTCCTCGGTGGTGCAGAAGCATTACGGAGAAAATGAGGTCCGCTTCTTCTACTTGAAGGGCGATGAAGAGATAGGGCGAGTCGAGTTCCCACGATGGGTTGAGGAGCGGGGGCTGGTTGATTTGGTTCACACGCTAGTCCTCGACCAGTGCCGCCGCGGCCAGGGCTATCCGGTGGCTTTGAGCGAGGCGCACGAGCAGGCAGTGGTAACCGGCGCCGACCGCGAACAGTTCCAATATTTGGTCGAACTGGCCCTGTCCGAAAGGCGCCTGCCCACCGCCACCTCTGCCAAAAGCCGCAGCAAGAAGACGAGGTGGATTTGAGGTCAAAATTGGCACCCGACATAGAACAGCGCCAGCGCCATTCCCTCCGTTTAGAGGATTACGACTATTCCCAGGAAGGGGCGTATTTTGTGACCATTTGCACACATAATAAGGCGTTACTGTTCGAAAAGAAGAAAATCCGTGCCATTGCAGAACAATGTTGGATAGAAATTCCCAACCATTTTCCAAATGTTCAATTGGATGAATGGATTATCATGCCAAATCATTTACACGGAATCGTCTTCATTGCCCTCCGTAGGGGCGTTCAATTGAACGCCCCTACAATCCGTATTACCAACAACCGATTTTCTACCATCTCCCCACAGCGAAATAAGCTGGCCATAATTATGCGTACCTATAAAGCCGCAGTGACAACCCGCTGTCGCCGCGCTGGACATCTCGATTTTAGATGGCAGCGCAATTACTATGAACACGTCATCCGCAACGAACATGATTTGAACGATATCCGCCAATACACCCTTGACAACCCTGTAAAATGGAATGTGGACGAAAATAATCCGGACAGGCAGATGAATGAACTCAAACCGCGAGGAGAACTGATTTGCCAGACAAGATAGGCGAGGTCATCGAGGCCAGCACAGGGCAGTTCGTGGCAGAATGCTATGAATTGCACTCCCCCCCACCCCTGGGCAGCCTGGTTAAGACCAGCGACGGCGATGTAGAGATTTACGGCGTGGTCTGCAACGCCGCCACGGAGAGCATAGAGCCAAACCGCCGTCCCATAGCGCGGGGCAGGGAGGAAGCCACCGAGGAGAGTATTTATCGTCAAAATCCGCAGCTTTCCAAGCTGCTACGCACCACATTCGATACTCTTGTCATCGGACACAGCGTAGGGGCACAGCGCGCTGTGCCCCTGCATTACCTGCCGCCCCGCCCACCCCGCGTCCACAGCTTCGTCTATCTCTGCGAAAAGGACGAGGTACGCGGCTTCACTCAATCGCTTGATTTCCTGCCCATATTGCTCAATACCCGAACAGGGACGGTGGACGAGATAGTTTCCGCCTGCCTGCGGCAGGCGAGCTGCGCCCAGGACGACAGGCGCGCCTTCCTGGTAAAAGCAGGCAAGGAAATCGCTGTTCTGCTGAGCGGCGACCTCAATCGGCTCAATGCCATCCTGAGGAGGATTAGAGCGTGAACGAGGCAACACCTCAGGGAAAACGTCTGGGTATAGTGGTCGGCGGCTCGCTGACCGAAGGTATTGATGTCAAACTGGATAGCGCCACGCCCATCGAGGAGATGGCGGTGGGTCGCTACGTGGTCATCGAGGGACAGAAATGCCGCTTCTTCGGCATGATTTCCGACGTGACTCTGGGCGCCACCAACCAGCAGCTCACCATCACGCCGCCCGATGTCTCCGACCCCTTCATCGCCGAGGTCATCGCCGGCACTGGCACTTACGGTGTAATCCATGTGGGGCTCAGGCTCACCCTCAGCGGCGACGCCATGAGCATACTCGAAGGCCCGCAGCCGGTGAAGACGGTGCCCGCCCACTTCTCCTTGGTGCGCGAGGCATCGGAAGCAGATATCGAGAGGGTTTTCGGGCAGGAAGACGAAAAACATTTCTATGTGGGCACGCCGCTGGACATGGAGACCAAGGTCTGCCTCGACATACCCGAGTTCGTGAAACGCTCCAACGGCGTCTTTGGCAAAAGCGGCACAGGCAAGACCTTCTTCACCAGGCTGTTACTCATCGGCATGGTGCAGAAGAAAGCAGCAGCCAACCTAATCTTCGACATGCACAACGAGTATGGCTGGCAGGTCCAAAGCGAGGAGAAAAGATTTGTGAAGGGGCTGAAGCAGCTATTCCCTTCGAAGGTAGCCGTTTTCACCTTGGACGAGGACAGCGCTCGCCGCCGTGGACTCAGCGCCGACTACATAGTTGAGATTGGCTCCGACGAGATAGAGCCCGAGGACATCGAACTGCTCAGGGAGACGCTGAACCTGACCCAACCGGCGGTAGAGGCAGTGTACCAGTTCTCGCGCCACTTCGGCGAAAAACGCTGGCTGGATACCTTCTTGAAGCTGGACGAGGCCGCCGATACCAAAGACCTGCTGGACAAGCTGAGCGTGCACGAGAGCAGCTACCGCAATTTGCGCCGTGGTCTGGCGAAATTGAGCAGGCTGCATTTCCTGGTGCCCCACGCTCGCGAGAACTCGGTGCAGCGCATACTGGAATACCTCGACCGCGGCATCAATGTAGTGCTCGAATTCGGCAGATATGATGACTTGACAGCTTATGTGCTGGTGGCCAACATACTCACCCGCCGCATTTACGATAAGTATAGAGAACGTAAGGAAGCTGCCCGGGGAGACGAGAAAGCCGAACCCTATCCTCTGGTGATTACCATCGAGGAAGCCCATAAATTCCTCAACCCCCAGGTGGCAGAGCAGACCATTTTTGGCAAAATCGCGCGCGAGATGAGGAAGTACAACGTTACCCTGCTGGTTATAGACCAGCGTCCCAGCGGCATAGACGACGAGGTGATGTCCCAGCTCGGCACCAAGGTTGTCTATCTTCTGGACAACGAGAAGGATATAGACAGCGTGCTCATGGGGGCCTCAGGGAAGAGCGAGCTTAAGACGGTGCTGGCCAAGCTGGAGGCCAGGCAGCAGGCGCTAATCTTTGGCCATGCGTTGCCCATGCCTGTGGTGGTCAAGACCCGGGAATACGGCTCAGCCGAGTCCTACAGAGAGTTCGGCTTCAGGGATGCCGCGGAGCTAAAGAGGAAGGCCGAGAAAGATATCAAGGACCTCTTTTGATCTTCCGAGATAAAACCACTGAGGGGCACGGCGTGCCGTGCCCCTCTCCCCACCAATCAGCCCCCACCAGCAGTTCACCAGGCCGTTCTCTGCTTGTGAATCACTAGCCCCGCACCGATACTCTGCTTTCGAATCATTAGCCCCGCACCGATAATAAGCAGAACAGCGCCAATCCCGATCAACAGCCACGGAAGAACGGCTTGGAACCAGAACAGCATGCCCAGGCCATCCTTAGCAACTTTCACCATATCCGAAACTGTTGCATCGGTCCATCCTACATTAGCCACCAGGGCAGGCACCTTATTGCCTCCCATATCCATGCTCGTGGTAGATGCGGCAGTCTGGTCAACCACAGTCCCGGTCTTTGGTTCTATCGTGAGACTAACTGTAGTGCTCGAATACATCGCTAAGCCATTTTGAGGATTTGTGCCTAACGATACATCGCTCGCACTCACCTGAAAAACAAGAACCTTAAGACCTTGAAGTTCCTCGGACTTCACGTATGTAGCCGTCAGTGGCTCGTTCACGCTATCAATGTAGATCGCGAAACTACTCGCCGGGCTCAGCCCCATTGGAGGCGCCCAATATCCTGTCCGACCCCTCTCATCAACCGCAGGCATAAACTTGAGAGTCTTCCTGTCTATTGCAAGAGTGCTCTCATCACCATAATAGGCTGAGAGGTCAGCGCCGGTAGCTGAATTGACAACTGTGCTCTTCTCATGGATAAGCATGGCTCCATCCTTGGTGCCATTGGCTTTCTGGGCCAGTGCCTGCTCTACGGGGAAGCTATCCATCGACTGAGTATCAGAATTCAGTGCCGAGAATGTGCCGTCGGAGTAATAGGTGCGCTCATAATCCTTGGGTATCTGCGCTAGCGCGGGGAAGATGACCATTACCCACAGTATGCCCACAATCACCAGCACTATCCCTATTACGGACAGAATGATTCCGCTCCATCCCAACTTCTGAGTAGCCATTGTCCCCCCTTTACTTTTCCTCGGGCCTTCTTCGCAGTTCGCTCTCTTTGTTTCAGTATACTGCGAGTGCACTGCCGTTTAGCAATCCCTTTTCGGGTAGTCTTTGGGGGGCAATAGTTAAGGACTCTTGCGTGATGATATGGGCCGATGGGCTTACCCATGTTGGGTTACCCCGAGGTGTTTTGAGGAAGCTTTAGGCGGACTTAAACTGAAGTATGCAGGATTTGGAGCCCTGGCAGATTTGCCGTCTTAACTCGAACCTTATGCCTTCGCCGAATTCAGAAGCCCAAACGGAGTACTCCGTATTGCAAACCAGGGTTCCCACCTTGCCGGAAAGCTTTTCTCTGCCCGATTTAATCATGAGATTATGCCAGGGGCATTCACTTATGGTTATATTGAAACTGCGGCTGTCGTTCTTCTCAGCTTTAAACTCAAAACATTCCAGGGTGAGCTTGGTGGTAAGACACTCGAAGAGCGAGTCTATGCCGTCGCCCGTCTGCCCCAGGGATTTGAGCAGGCGAGCCTGCATCTTGGGAAAAACCTTCCAGACCTCGTTGTCGATGTCGAGTGCTGCATCGAATCCGTACTTCCCCTCAACCTTCATGAACCACAGCCCGTCCACTGCGGTGTAGCTGCGGTGAAAATACTCTGCAATTTGCTTATTGCTCAGTCTGATCATTTTCTCACCTGCCTCTACCCAGTTTCTGCCCGATTAGAATCCACGAAATATGGTGATGGGTTTTACCCTGATAACGAGGCTCATCATATTTATGTTCATAAAGCTCACTCATACTTAAAAAATCAAAATCGCTACGCAGTTCTTCACCGGTGCAAAAGTGAAGATATTTTCCCCCCTGAAATGAATGCGGCTCGTTCTCAACCGGGGCTCCTTTACCGTATTCCTCCGGATCGTTTGTAGAGAGGGAATTCAGAAACAACAAGCCCTTGAATTCCAATAGATTCTTAATCTTATTTCGCAACCCCTTCCTTTCATGTTCTTTAAGTGAATGGTAAAGGTTTGAAATAAATACAACATCGTATTTATCTTCTGCTAATTCAGTGAAATTGCAGATTACGAAATCAACATTTCCCATATTAAGTTCAGAGACAGTATTCTGGGCCATGAAAATAGCCTTGGGGGAGCTGTCTATGGCTTTTATATCGCAGTTTAGATGTTTCGATAGGTATACTTCATCGCGACCGTACCCGCAGCCAATGTCCAACATTTTTAAGTGCCTCTCACCAAGTCTACTTTTATGCAGATAATCAACCATTACTATAGCCAACTCACTTGGGACATCGCCCCAAATTTTCCTGTTTCCTGCATATTCATCGTCCCAATTCATTTTCACAACTTCCAATAATTCTACTTCAAATGTTGATAGAGGAACTCAACCCAAGGGCGTGAGGGAAGCGCCGGCTAACAGCAATGAAAGAAGCCCTTCCCAGCATAATTTTTATTTTCATGCTCTCCATTATACCTGAAGCGAACGAAGTAAAAAAAGAGGCCTCGGAGCGAGGCCTCTTTTTCATGTGAACCAAGCGTTTTCCCGTTTGGCGTCAGCCTATTTAACAACCACAGTCAAATCGAACGTCTTGGCCGGCGGTGTACTTTCCCACGGGCGGCTATATCCCATAGAAATGGTGCTATTGCCTTTCTTAAGCGCCTTGAAAGTCCATTCTTCTTTGCCGCCCGCCCCTACCAGAGTGGTTTGCGGAGCGACATATTCGTTTCCTGCATTATTCAACACACTGTCGTCGCTATTCTGGGACAGAGACCAACTGTAACCTGTACTGGCATTGGAATCCAAGGTCACTACTAACGACTGGCCGACCGAAAGCTCGACCTGTTTACCCGAGTACGAATCGTCTACATTGAGATTGTTGCTGCCCCCAGTGCATGCTGCCCCTGCTCCCACAGCGAAACCTGCCACAAGGATAAGCCCGAAGATCACCCAAAAGACCCTTTTCATTTCTGCTCTCCTTTCCCTGACTTTTGGGATAGTTCATCTTGTCGCTTATCGTCCCTCTACTAATTACAGACGCCTCCAGAGAGAGTTTTGTTCCACAGGCCCAGGCTAATACCCCCAAGCCCTTGGTTAAGGAGGCTCTCCAGACAAAGCATTAAATGGGATTAAATTTCAGCATCCCTGGGTTATTTGTCGCATTGACCACGGCCGCGCTATCACTTGCAGGGCCAGCCACGGCAAATATTACTCAGCCAACCAATGGAGCTACCGTAAGCGGGACTATACAGATTAGCGAAGGCTCGCTTCACAATACCCAACGATTCCAGTACAGACTTGATAGCAGTGGTTCGTGGACAACAGTTGGGGGACAAGGCCAAAGCCCTCATGCTGTGCCCTGGGATACGACCACCGTGCCCGATGGTCAGTATGGTATAAGATCACAATATAGGGGCAACGTTAACGATTGGCATGACATCGACACTATTACTGTGACGGTAGCAAACAGAGTGCCTACTCCGACGCCGAGCTCAATCAGATGCGGACGGCGTTCAATGGTTTTGTTGATGCCCTTCTCCCCGGCACGCCTACCGAGTTCGCGCTGGTGGACTTCGGCACCATTGCCCATCCTGGTTTGGATTTCACCAATAATGCGGCTTTGATTAAGACAACGATTGATGCAACGAGATTACCAGGCACTCAATCTACTAACTGGGAGCAAGGACTGCTCGCAGCATACAATTACTTGGCAGGGCCCAATAATCGTCCAGACCACCCTGATTTAGTCATCTTCGCCTCCGACGGCAACCCCAACGAGTTCGTATTTGTTTCGGGAATTCAGCGATATCTAGTACGTTCCGATCATGCTTATTACAGATATGTAACCTTTGCCTGCTAAGATCCGTGGCATATACTACAGACGTACATTTACGGGAGACAGGACCACAATCCAGCCATTGGTTGACAAGCTCAGGCGGGCTACCCAGTCTCTTCCATATCGTTGTTCTGTTCCAGAATGCCGCTAGAGGGCAGGTACTGGTATCGTATTGTTCCATCCAATATATAGTAAGCGTGTCGTCCTTCAGGAGTGCCTGGTGCCTGGTGGATTATCGGTTTGCCCAGCTCATCGGCTACGCTGATCAGGCTTTCCATAGAGCCCAAATTTATCAGAGCCCCGTTTTCTGACGGCGTTTGACTTGTCGCTTCAGCAATCCTCTGCCTGTACTTTTTCTGGATTTGCAACGCTTCCATATTTATGGGGGGGCGCAGCGCACGTCTGGATCTAAAATACAGTATTAAGGAGACCACAAGGAAGAGAAGGAATATTGCTGTCAGAGCCCTGGTCAGAGTCTTTGCCCTATTGACGGAAAGCCCCAAATATTTGCTGGCATTGCTAACCAGCGTGACCTGTTGTGTGGCACCGGTCTGGGTCTTGGTCAATTCCGTCTGCCACTCGATGACACCTCCTGTTATCGTACCCTTCATCTCTTGGCTGTATGTCTCATCTATCGGGCCGAACTGGCTTTGCCCAACGGTATGGACCTGAGCGTCAACAGCTACCTCCGAGGAAGCAGATGCTACGCCTGTCTCAGCATTAAAGGCGTCAAGCAAGTTCAGATAACCGGCCAGGTCGATAGGAAAATCGATGGTGAAATTCCCGCCCTTACTGACGCTCAGCACAGGGAACGTTCTCGACCAGAAGTTGGGTACGTCTATGCTGGCTGTTATCTGTGTATCCGTGGTCACATTCGCAACGGGCTTATCGGCGTTAAACGCATATTGGAAGGACGCATCCATGCCATCAACAAGCTGGGAGAACACTGTCTGTCCCGGCCCAAGAGTGGGGGATGCATTATCTGCGGCTTGTGGCGGCTCGAGGGTTGAGGTATCGAAGGTCGAGTTTGGCTTCAGGTTCACAATATATTGGAAGCTGCCAGTTCCCGAAAACTGCCTGTAGCTCAGGCCGTTGCTCACGTCAATCACTGTATCGGTTAGCGTGATGGGCAGGCTTTGGGTAAAGACCCCACTCGAATTTGTAACATCAGCCTCGATAGATAAGTAGCGCTCCGAAGAAGGAATGTTGAGCTCACTCTCAGTATCGTCAAATAGCTTTATAATCTGGTCTATGTCGAGGGAAAAACTACAAGTGAAATTCCCCGTGGTAGTCGTTTCTGGCACCAGTACAATCTTCTTTTGCCAGATGCCCGGATTTTCCAGGATGGCATCTACTGAAGCCGACTCTGGTACGCTCTCCACCGGGTTATAGCTGAAGGTGAAATCAAGCGAGCCAACAATCGCTGCCGGGTATGATGACGTAGGCGCAGAACCGTACAGCGCAGAGGGCTTTAAGTGTATCAGATAATCAAATGTGCCTTCATGCTCATAATTGACCAGCGCCGCCTCTTTCTTTATCTGGGTGGGTATGCCGTTCGTAGCCAGTACGCCAGCTAGTGACACAAATAGCAGGACTGCGCTGACCACAAGAAGAAGGTACCTTCTCACTGGAGTTGGGCCTCCTTTATTACCTGAAGCAATCGTTTTAGGTTTAAGTCTACCACTCATGTCCTCGTTGTCAATAGCTTCTTTATGCCAAGAGCAATCCAGCCAACCTTAGGTATAGTGAACACAACCTTCCCTATCACATTTGCCGCCATGACCGGGTTTGCATCGGGCAGAGTGTTGGCGTCACCCTTGGTTATGAACGATTTCGCTTGTCCTGTCTGCTCAATGCTTATTACTCGGTGAACTATGTCACTGTGTCCAGCTTCCCGGTACTCGACAATATCACCCACCTTGATGGCATCCGCCGACACCTTATCGACAATGACAACGTCGCCGGTCCGCAGCACGGGAGTCATGCTGCCGCTGCCCACGACCCATGGCTGAAACGGAAAAACTCCCACCGAGAACCAGACGATTACCACAGCTACCAGCATGACAGTAATCCAACCAGCAGGGAAGGAAGCTTTGCTTGCCCGCCGCCTAGCTTTGCCTCGATTGGCTTGTGCCGAATAAAACCTGCTTACAACTACTATCCCCACGATTGGCACGACGACGCCGATAAGTCCTTTGAGCGCCCAGGTCGCGTTAGGGAGGATAGGACAGAACCACCAGAAAGCTGCCAACAGGCTGCGGTAAGCCAGCGAGGCGCGCGCTCCGGCTATGAAGGCGAGAAATGACGCCAGCAAGCTCTCCGCCAGTAGGGGCAACCAGGTGGAAATCACCAAGTTGGTTGATCCAATTTGCAGCTTGAAGCTGGTAATCTGGCTTAATGGGATGGCAATAAAAGTATAGAGCAGAGTCACAAAAGCCAACGCTAGAAAGCTGTGCCGCTTTCCCAGGCGCGTGACCAGCGATGCCCGGCTCAGCTCCATGGCGACCAGCATTGAGCCCACAAAAAACAGGTTCTCAGTGATGCCCAACGTGGTGAGGGACGCCGGGTTCTTGCCGAAGCTAGAAAACAGTCCGCTAATGACATTAAGGAGTACCTCTACGAAAGCAATCCCTAGGGCCACCTGGATGAACGTGCCCCTAGCCTTGATTTTCGCCAGTGGCCTGTAGCCCGGCAGTAAACGGATGGCCAGGATAAGGAGTCCCCACAGCAACGGCTGGAATACATAAGCCTTGATGAGTGTGTCAATGGCGATATGGGGGAGTAAAACGTTTATGACGACGTAAATTGCACCAACCAAGCCGCAAGTGATAGCGCTGCTCATATATATAAGCTCCACCACGAACTCTTGCAATGGCTAGAACAGTTTAAGATGAGGGGGCAAAATACGTCAAGAGAGAAGGCGAAATCAATACGCTTCGTGAGAATTTTTTCAGGCGACAGTTCTGTTCGTTTATTATACCATTTTGCGAGATAGAATCAACCGCGAATGCGGCCTAATTGGTCTTAATTGAGAGGTTCGCTATCGCCCTGCCGCCAGCGCTATCTTCACTTGGACAGTGAGGTTATAGCTGCCGCTCTTGGTCAGTGTGCCGGCCATAGCACCGTTCGAGCTGTCAGGTAATAGCCGGGGCGGGCAGGGAGGTGGCACCGACGACTAGCGTGTGTCCGCTTTGGGTACACTGGATGACTACGATGGTTACACTCGCAGTATAACTATTGCCCTGGGGCACTATTTGTCCAGGTTTGGTACCGACGCGTATTGACAGGGCGCCGACGGCCTCCTTGGCAGACATGCATAATCTGGTCCAGGCCTATTCCACTAACTGTGACGGTCAGCAGTAATACCTACATGCATTTGTATTTGTTTCGGAGATTTAGCGACATCGAGCACGTTCCGATTATGCTTATTACAGATATGTGACATCCGTCTGCTGAGATCCGTGGTGTCCATACCGTCAACTGTGCGAAACTGCTCTTGCCTCTTCTCCGCTAGTCGTAAAGTTCGGGTTTGACACGCCAGTCCTCGAAGGTTTCCCTGCTATATTTTTCAGGGCATACATTGAGTGAAGGCGCAAAATTACTTGCGGAGAGCATGACGATTATGCATGACAATAAATGGGGTGTTTTTTGCCAAAAAAGGGGGGGATATCCGAGTAATTAATTCCCCAAGGATATTCTATACTAAAGGGCATGGTATTTGTGTTGCTCCAATGCCAGAGACCTGTTGGGGCAATGGCTGAAGCATTACACCAAGGAGGATTGAATTCAGCTCCGAATTATCTCTGGCCTGTGCACTAGTACAAGGCCATCCCAGAGGCATCACTGGCTGAGCGGCAGAGGAACCTCAGGGAAGCAGGCGCTACGCGGCAGGAGGTGAGCAGCTTAATATCGATAGCAACTAGATCTGGGGGCTTGCATTTTGGCGGGTCGATTCGTCCCCAAACGACCCCAAAACTGCATATCGTCCTCGCAATTAACAGGTGGCAGGGAACCGTTGCTTGTATTTGGTCACCTAAGCAGCGGCGAGCGAATGGTGAAACCGACCTTCTTAGGTCGGTCTTTCTTTTGTAAAAGGGATTTCTCCACGTGAAATATTCCTGAGTTGAGAAAGGGATGATTCCTATGGGTGATGAGAAGTTAGTTCTGGAGATAAAAACACCTGGCTTGGAGCACGGTGCTAGCGAGCCCTGGTCGGTCTTCCACAGCATCGGTGGAAGGGGGCCCCCATGAGTCGGCATCGGAGGGTGAAACCAAAAATTAGAAACAAAAACGGGAATATATCCAGAGACAAAAAACGAAGATAAAACAGGAGAGGAAACAAAATGAACAAAAAAGTTGGTCTCATAGTCCTGGTGGTAGTCCTGGCGCTGGGCGCGCTGGGCGTGGGCTACGCCGCGTGGAGCCAGTCGTTGAATGTTACGGCTAACGTCAACACCGGAACATTCGGCGCGAAGTTCGCGTCGGCAGTATCCAATGACGACGGTACTCCTGGTAATATCCTTGACCCAAGTAGTGCAGGCTCATGGAGCGGTGGTGTCTGGGACAGCGGGACGAGGGCAAGCACAAATGTAGGGAACACAACGGTCGCCATAACGACCACCACGGTCACTGGTGACACTCTGACTGTCACCATCAACAATGCCTATCCCGGCTATTTTGGGTCAGTTGCCGTCCAGGTTGCGAATACCGGCAGTGTCCCAATAAAGGTTGTTGCAAGTGGGCCGCAGACGCAGGTTAATTCAGGTGGCGGAGCCACGACAGACCTCGCTGTAGCGGTCACCGGTTCTCTAGCCGCCGGACCCGTTCCTATTGCCGTTGGCGCGTCTGCTGTCGGCACAATCACTATCGGTGTTGGCACCAACGGTGGAGCCTCATCAGACCCGCCGAAAACGGGTGGAAGCTATACAGTTACATTCACCGTTACTGCTAGCCAGAACCAGTAAATTAAGATTGGTTTTGTAGGGGGTGGGGTTTTCACCCCACCCCCGCCAGGGTTAGTTTCTTTTAAGGGCGCGGGGTTTGGTAACCCCACCCCCTTAAAGCAGATTAGCCGTGGAGATTAAAGACCGAATGGTAATTAAGGCAACAAGGGAAAACAGATGAAGAAACTGGGCTTGATTTGCCTGGTCTTATTGTTGGCTATGGGAATACTGGGCGTGAGCTACGCCAGGTGGTCACAGCCCTTGCATATTTCAGCGACTGTGTCTATTGCCGCAGCCCCAGGAGTGACCACTAATGTTGCAAGCAGTGTAACCGCTACTTCAGCTACTCTTAATGGGAGTCTGAATAGCCTGGGTCCTGGCAATAGCGGTGTTACCGTATCCTTTGAATATGGTGATGCTGCTCATTATCCCATTTATAATCTCGGTACTGTGGCAGGGAATCCATCATCTTGGAACGGAGCCGTTCCAAAAGCCTTTACGGCTGCCCTGAGCAATTTACAAAGCGGTACTAAATATCACTTCCGAGCCAAAGGAGTGGGATTCTTTACGGTGTACGGTCAAGATCAAACGTTCACTACCCCTCAGGCACAGTGCCAGCAGGCAGTGACGAATGACGACGGTACTCATGATAATAGCCTTGACCCGTCATCAGCGGGCACCTGGAACTGGACCGGCGGCACCTTAACATCCTCGAATTGGAGTGGAACAAGGAGTCACAGCAATGACGCTCAGACTACTGTGACTGGCGCAGGGACGCAGCAGTTGACTGTCACTCTGACAAATCCCTATGAAGGATATTACAGTTCGGTTGGTTGCACTATTAAGAACACTGGAAGCGTCAATCTTAAGGTAACTGTCAACTGTTCCTATACGCCATACTCTGATGACTTGAAGATCACTCTTGGTGGTATCTTTGCTAGCCAGGCCACCGTTACTCCTGGCCAGGAGGTATTTGGTTCAATCACTTTCCATCAGGATTGCATCCAAAATTATGTGGTAACGATTACTTATACCGTTACGGCTGTACCATAATGGGGAATCTGGTTAACGAGCCCGCTGCTGGCGGATAGGATAGAGTAATGATAACGGAAAAAAGAGACAAGTTAGGGCTGGCGTTGTTAGTCCTGATAGTGTCACTGATAGCACTGGGAGCTATCGGCATCACCTATGCCAACGGCAGCCCTGATCCGGGCGGTAATAGCCTCTGCACCTTCTCCTGGGTGGAATCAAATGATAACAACCACATCGGAACGTCGGCTGAATATCCCAGTGGAATTGACCTCGGCGATAATGGTAACGACCCTTATCAGGCACAGACACCAGGTGTCGCCTGTGGAAGGTTTAGCGGTAACGTGGCAGCAACGACCGCCTCAATCGACGAGAACGCGGACACCATTAGCATTACTCTTAGCAATGCCTATCCTGGCTACTATCCGACTGTTTTCTTCGGACTGAGCAATCAAGAGAATACTCCCGGCATTGTCCAGTCCATAGATATTCAGAACCCTGATACATCGGTGCTGACTGCCACACTTAGTGGAATAGACCTGAACCAGACTATAGATGCTGGTCAAGAGGTGGTTGGCGCCCTGTCCATAGGCGTTGGCACCGAACCCGGACAAATAGTGCCCCAGGGCCAGAGTTATACCCTGACTGTAACCATCGTAGTCGTCCAGTTGACCTCGGAGGGACAGACGCTAGGCCTTGCGCCCATACCCACGCCGGCACCAACGCCCACGCCAGCACCAACGCCCACGCCGGCACCAACGCCTACGCCGGCAGCAACGCCTGCGCCGACTCCGATCCCTGCAGGGGGGGAACTCGCGGTCACCTGGGGCATTATAGGCGGGATAGGTAGTGGTGGATATTTACCGCTACCCATGCCAACGGCGACGCCTACCCCAACGCCCACGCCAGCACCAACGCCTACGCCTGCACCAACGCCGACAGCGAGTCCGACACCTGCCCCGACCCCAGCACCCGGAGCCGCTGCGGTTCCCTGGGCCATGGTAGGCGAGATAATAGGCGGAATGTTATTTGTGGCTTTGTTTGTTTTCCTGATCCTTGGGTGGTTTAGGAGACGTAGACCGGATTGATAGTCTTCTTGTGCAAACCATATCGAGCGAGGGGGTAAGTTAATGCGTAAGCACCGAAAGCTCTTAATATCGACGGGCTCTTTACTGGCGGTAGCCATCATAGTTGCACTGGTGTTGGTGTTATTGGGAAATCACAAAGCAACTGCTACGGCTGCTGGCACCATATCATCCCCTGTCGGAGAGGTACTGGTACAGAAGCAGGGCTCCACCACCTGGATTCAAGCCGTTTCCGGCATGAAAGTCTTTGAGGGTGACAGCCTCAAAACCGGTGGGAACAGTACAGCTGAAATTGTTTTCTTTGAAGGAAGCGTAGTAGAAGTCGGGGCCGATTCTGAGATCCTTCTAAATGAGCTGGCTCTTGACCCTCACACGGGTTCAACCTCCATCCATTTGAAGCAGTTTGTAGGTAATACTGTCAACCGCGTGCAAAAACTTGTCAATTCAGGGTCCAGCTATGAAGTGGACACACCGGCAGGCTCGGCTGTGGTGCGGGGGACTGCTTTTAACTCCTATGTCGGCGTTAATGGCTTCACCATTATCCATTGTGATGAGGGTACTGTCTGGTTCACCGCCCAAGGGGCAACAGTGACAGTGAACGCAGGGGAGTGGTCCGGCGCCACTCCAGGAGGCACTCCTTCAACGCCCTCTGCTTTTCAAATAGGTAACGTCAAAATATGCTCAGATGTGCGCGGAGACAGAGACTATACGATTAGGCCTGATGCCATTTTTGCCCCGGGGGAGAGGGCCTGGATTTACTTTGAGGCGTCAGACCTTTCATGGAACGCTTCTAACGGTACATACGAAGTCTGGTACAGAGTAACCGATGTTAAAGTATATGGCCCCGATGGGCAGCTTTACATGAGCGGGACGAGTCCGGTTGACTTTCACCGAACGCAACTGGACACAGTCCCCAACTATCTCTGGGGCGCCTTGTACATAGACCTGCTGCCGGGCGCTCCCGTGGGACAATACAAAGCTGATCTGGCATTCCAGGATGTTCTCTCCGGAGAAACAGATTCAATAACAGTCTATTTCAGCGTGAGCAGCTAGCATTCCGGATAGCACTAGTCACTCAATATCCACACAACCGCCCTCCCCCAAGCCCTCAGTCCTGAAACGCTGAGCAATGCCGTTAACCAAACTTACAGAAGTTTGCCGCATAAAAGTACGCTTGTAATATTGCTATTAGCCAGGACCTGAAGCAAAATATCGATGTCGCTCTGGAGAGTAGGCCGCTTCAGAGTCGTTTGTTTCCGAGACCCTCTGGCCTTGACCGGTGCCCCGAGGAATAAGGCGTTAAAGCCAGCCCCGGGGCTTCTTTTTCCCCTCACGGGTTCACCTGATTCGAACGCGTACCTAGCCCTCTTTGGGGAACTGCTCGGTAAGGTAGTACTACCTTCAAGGCATTACTATATAACTTTTTATTACGGTACTGTGCGGTGATTGTGCAAAAGCTAATCAGTTGATAGGATTGCTACCGATACTTGTTTGAGAGCCCTATGCAATTGGGAAGTCACAGCGAAAGGACATATCGGCAGTAAAAGGTCAAGGTCGGAGGAGGTGATGCGGATGGTCAAAACTTGACTCAGGGCTTCAGGATAGCCTGCAACACAACGGCAGGCTTGATTGACAAGTGCATCAAACCGATAAGGAGGATAAGGATGTTGAAAACACCAGAAAAGAAAATGCGAAGGGATGAGAGAGGCATTACCGGCCTGGAGACGGCGATCATCCTGATTGCCTTCGTGGTTGTGGCCTCTGTATTTGCCTACACTGTGTTGTCAGCAGGTATATTCGCTTCTCAGAAGGGCCAGGAGGCAGTCTATACCGGGCTGCAGACTGCGAGGTCCACGCTGGAACTGAGGGGCGATGTGGTTGCGGAGACTAACGGCACGGCTATTCAATCCCTGGTGATCTGCGTAGCTAATGCTTTGAATGGCGAGCCCATCGACCTGACGGAGCCGGGCAACAGTACGACAACCCCTGGGCTAGCTGCTGGAAACAGCTCCAACGTGGTGGTTGTTTCCTTTTCCGACAGCACTCAACGCGTTGACGACCTGGTCTGGACTGCGACGCAACTGGGCAATGTGACGGCTGGTAACAGCATACTCGGTCCCGGCCAGACCTTCCAGATGACGATAGACCTGGAAGCGGTTGGGGGCATAGGCACCTATGATACATTCGATATAGACATCAAGCCGCCCATTGGCAGCGTGCTCGTTATCGAGAGGACGACCCCTGCTTCCCTTGCTCCCTGGACGATACTGAACTAAGGTCAGGCCATCAGGAATCGGGTATAGATTAAGGAAACAGACAAGGAACTAAAACTAAAAGGAGGTAAGCGAGATGCTTAAAGGATTGAACAAGAACCTGCGCCGGGATGAGAGAGGCATCACTGGCCTGGAGACGGCGATCATTCTGATTGCCTTCGTGGTCGTGGCATCGGTGTTCGCCTACACAGTGTTGTCGGCAGGCATATTCTCGTCCCAGAAGGGCCAAGAAGCGGTCTATGCAGGGATAGCGGAAACCAGGGCGACCATGGAGGTCAAAGGGAGTATGTTTGCCTATGGTAACACCACCACCGGGAACGTGACGGCGGTGTCTTTCACGCTGACCAACGCTTTGCAGGGGCAGGCCATTGACCTGTCGCCAAATCCATATGGTGGGAATGACACCCATGTTACCATAATAAGCTACACCGACAACAACCAGCATGTTGCCGACATGCCCTGGACTGTCAATTGGATAGGCAGGAACACGAACACCGGTGGTAGTAACCTGCTGGAGCAGGATGATCAGGCTGTGGTTACGGTAGACCTGTCTCACCTTACTACCAGTCCCGGCATTTACAGCACATTCACCGTTGAGGTGAAGCCTGTGACCGGTGCAGCCGTGATCCTGAATCGGACATTGCCCGCCAGGATTGATGCTGTAATGAACCTTGATTAGAGATAAAACGGGCAAAGACGTGAGAGGTCGCTGGCACTGGGGCAGTGATACCCCAGCAGCGACCTCTTTGATTTCTATGTTGCTAATTCGATGGCCTGAGCCTCGGACTAAACCCTCCTGCACCGGTATCGCCCCCACCACATGTGCATATTCTTCCCTAAAGCTAACTTATCCCACCTATTTCTCAATCTCTTCTTGACTAAAAGCACTATCCGCGTTAAGATTTAGACCTGCCGTTTATCATCAACGCGGCAGCGAATTTTGTCGCATGTGACACGAATGCCCTGAGAAAGATTTCTATTGACTACTAAGGTCCAAATGGCTTTCAGATATATCGCCTTACTGCTGGCACTAATGCTGCTGGTGCCGCTTGTCAGTTGTGGTGGACAGGGAGCAGCCACTCCGACACCGACAGCTACTCCTAGCCCTGCTCCCACTCCTACTCCTACTCCTGCTACCAGTTCCCCTCCCAGCACTATCTCATCTCTCAGCGGAGAGGTGCTGGTGCAAAAACAGGGTACTACAACCTGGGTACAAGCCGTTGCCGGTATGAAACTCGAGGCGGGAGACCAGCTCAAGACGGGTGGCAACAGTACTGCCCTGCTCCTCTTCTTTGAAGGCAGCACTATGGAGGTGCAGGCTGACACCGAAATACTCATCAATGAGATGAGCCTTTCAGGCACCGGCTCCACCACTATCGGATTGAAGCAACTGGTTGGGAACACTGTCAACCGCGTGCAAAAACTCGTAGATTCCGAGTCTAAATACGAGGTCGAGACCCCGGCCGCTTCTGCGGTTGTTAGAGGTACGATATTCACGGTGCTGGTAGGGATAGATGGTAACACCACCTTAAGTTCAGAAGAAGGTGATGTAGGATTTACAGCCAATAACGTGACAGTATTGGTGGGCACAGGCATGCAATCATCTGCATGTGTGGGTTGCCCACCCTCTAACCCCTCACCTAGTGTTACACCAACACCGATACCCACACCTACCCCAACGCCTACGCCTACACCGACACCTACCAATGTACCACCGCAATATTATTACCAGCCAGCATCTATTCCCACGCCTACATCGACTCCTATTCCAACACTGACGCCTACGCCAACGCCAACCCCAGGTGGTGGTGCTCCGCAGGTGCAGATAACCAGCCCTGAGGACGGTTCTGCAACGGATAACAGGCTGCTCACAGTGTCAGGTAATGTGACCAGCACGAATGAGGTCAATAGTGAAACTGGGGCGATTATTACCCTTAATGGCGAAACACGTTCTCTGCCGTTGACCCTTCAGGGTAACAGCACTTATGACTATAGCTTCAGCACCCAGGTCGAGCTGATTCCAGGCTCGAACAGCATAACTGTGACTGCCACCGATGCGAGTGGCCAGACAGGGAACGATACAGTTACGGTCAATGCGAATATTCAGTTATACGCCATAAAAGCCGAGCTCACCTGGGACACCAACAATACCGACCTCGATAGCCACCTCATCGCACCGTGCTATACTGAGAATGATCCGTTCGGTGATTGCTACTTTGCCAACCCGAATCCTGACTGGGATAGGTCTGGCGGTAATAGTACTGGTGACCCCTCATTAGATGTGGATAACCAAGATGGCTACGGCCCGGAGTACATAGTTCTGGCTGCTCCGCCTTTTAACGGCATCTATCAATACAAAGTTTACTATTATTCGGATCACGACACCGGTCTTCTCTCTACGGCAACAGTAAAGATATGGATTAATGATGAATTGGTCTTCGAAGGGAACAAGACTCTGTCAAATCACGAGTGGTGGGACTGCGCCAGCATAGACTGGCCATCAGGCAATGTCACAGCGGGGTATCCCACACACACTTTGACCGTGACCTCTAACGGCTGCTGTCCCATTCTGGTAGAAGGCCTGCCCTGCGGTAACCAGACTGTGCCTGCTGGTGATACCACCGCATTTTCCACTCCTGAAAACGGTAATGTTACGCTCACTGCAGAGACAGGCGAAGGGTGCAGCTTTGACCAGTGGCAGGTTGATGTGGGGAACTCAACCGGAGAGAATCCGATAACAGTAACTATGGACTCCGACCACACGGCGACGGCTGTGGGCAATCTCCCCTGAGCCAACACCTATACCTTAACCATCCCTTCTAACGACTGCTGCCCTATTGCGGTGAATCGAAAAACAAAGCCACCGATATTTATCCCTCGCTCTCCTACCTGTTGACTTGCACCGTATTTCATTCTAGGATAATTTTACCCTGGCAGGCATCTCACGAAGTATAGGGGAGAGAGCGATGGCTATCAGAGGCCTGGAGCACTTCAAGCAGGAGCGCGATGCCCTGCAGCTCATTCTTCAGATGTCCGGGCAGAATCGTTCGCCCGAAAACCAGCTTTCTACAACCCTGATTGAGGCAATGCTGGAGACCGCCCAGCGCATCATTGAGGCTGCCGAAGAGGGCAGGCCTTTCATCGCCACCTCCTACGGGAACGCCCCGGAGCTGCTGGTTGCCCTGGACCTCCCCTGGTATCCGCTTCTGCTGGTGACTTACCTGCCCACCCGTGCACCGTTTGTTCTGGAAGAAATCGATGAAGCCGTCAGGTTCGGGCTGGGCACCGATACCTGCACCCTCATCAGGTTGGGTATCAGTAACGTTCAGGCTGCACGCGTGCCTCTGCCCACCGCATTTGTCGGCCTGCTCTCCCCCTGCGACGGTGCGACTATGCTGCATCAGGCCATAGCTCACGATGACTACTGGCGCAACGTGCCGGTCTTCTGCACCGACCCCCCATATTGGGAAAACGAGCACAGCGTAGATTTTCACGCTCACGAACTGCGTCTGATGGTGTCCTTCCTCGAAGAACAGACCGGGCGCAAGCTGGATACCGACCAGCTTAGAGAGGTTGTCAAGGAATCCAACAAACAGTACAAATTGTGGGCAAAATATAATGAGCTGAGGCGTGCCGTGCCCTGTCCTCCCGCCACTACCAAGGGAGCGCAGGCCTGGAATATCGCTCAAAACTTCATGGTTGGCGACCCCAGAGGCACCGCGTGGTTCAGGAAGCTTGTCAACATTACAAAGCAGCAGGTTAAAGAGGGCAAAGGGTATGCGCCGAACGAAAGGATAAGGTTGTTATGGTTTGACGTTCCCGCTCTGTGGTTATCCGAGCTGACAAAGTGGCTCAGAGAGGAGTGGGGAGCCTGCATAGTGATGGACATGATGGGTTACGCATCCCAGACGCTGATTGACACCTCGAGCGAGGAAAGCATGTTCAGAGGCCTGGCCAAAAGGAATCTGTGCGAGCTGCCCATGGTCAGGCAGGTTCACGGTACCGCTGATACCCTTGCCAATGACATCGTTCAGTTAGTCAAAGACTACAAGATAGACTGCGTCGTCTGGCCCGCGCATATGGGCCATAAGGATGGGTCCGCCAGCATAGGCATCATGCGCCAGGTATGCCGCGACATCGGCGTGCCCTTTTTGGCTCTGGGGGTTGACCTCTTCGACAAAAGGTACACTTCGATAGACCGCCTGAAGAACAGGTTCTCCGAGTTCTTCTCCACCATGGGGCTGGGCTAAACCCTGCCGAAGACTCGCCCTCCGTCTTCTCCCCCTTTATGAAAGAGGCATTAAGAGAGAACTAATAGAATAGATAGCCCCAACACCGCCCGACAGCCGTCCCCCCTCTTTTCCCCCCTTTTGCAAAGGGGGATTAAGAGGGATTTCGAGACGTGCAGTCCGCCCCTGGCGGATGGGGAGCCCCAAGCTTACCCCCCCCCCAATCCTTCTAAAGGAAAGAGCGGGGCTCAGGGGGTTAAAAAAGAGGTGCAGGATGCCTCCTGCTGGGGGTCTGGGGGTATCCCCCAGATTTAAAACTCCCCCAAGATTGGGGGATACAGGGGGCTGAAAATTGATTGGTAAACGCCCTCCATCACTCTCTTGACATGCACTGTATTTCTACATACCATTGTCTCACCGCAACTGTCATGTTGCGAAACAGAGGATGAGACAATGGGCATAAGGGGCCTTGAGCGCTTCAAGCAGGACTGTGACGCACTGCAGCTTGCTCTACAAGGACTCGAGCAGAGTGCGTCGCCCGAAACCCAACTGACCGCAACCCTGGTCAAAGCAATGTTAGAAAGATACCATCGCATAGTTGCATGTGCCGAAGAGGGCAAGCCTTTCATCGCGACCGCTTTCGGGAACGCTCCGGAGCTGTTCGTTGCCTTGGACCTCCCCTGGTACCCGCTTGCGCTGCTGCCTTTCATGCCGACCTGGGTACCATATATTCTGGAGCAAGTCGATGAAGCCGTTAATATCGGGCTGGGCACCGATATGTGCACGCTTATCAGGTTGGGCATCAGCAATATGCAGGCAGGACGCCTGCCGCTGCCCACCGCATTTATCGGTCTGCTCTCCCCCTGTGACGGTGTGGACATGCTTCATCAGGCAATCGCTCGCGACAAGTACTGGCGCAAAGTACCGACCTTCTGCACCGACCCGCCCTATTCGCAGAACGACCTAAGTATAGATTTCCATGCTGATGAACTGCGGCTAATGGTAAAATTCATAGAAAAGCACACCGGGCGCAGGTTGGATATCGACCGGCTTCGAGAGGTTGTTAAGGAGTCCAACAAGCAATACGAGTTATGGGCAGAATATAATGAGCTGAGACGTGCCGTGCCCTGTCCCCACAGCGCCGCCAAAGGAGCGCAGGCATGGAATGTATCTCAGGGCTTCATGGTTGGTGACCCTGGAGGCACTGAGTGGTTCCAGAGGCTTATTGATATAACAGAGCAGCGAGTTAGAGATGGTAAGGGAAACGTGCCCGATGAGAGGATAAGGTTGTTCTGGTTTGACATCCCTGCTGTGTGGATACCCGAGCTGACAGAGTGGTTAAAGGCGGAGTGGAAGGCATGCATCGTAATGGACATGACTGGCTATGCACCCTACACGCTGATTGACACCTCGACCGAGGAAAGCATGTTCAGAGGCCTGGCCAAGAGGAATTTGTGCGATCTACCCATGGTCAGGCAAGTGCGCGGCACTGCAGATACCCTGGTGAATGACATCGTGCGGGTAGTGAAAGATTACAAGATAGACTGCGTCGTCTGGCCCGCGCATATGGGCCATAAGGATGGGTCCGCCAGCATAGGCATCATGCGCCAGGTATGCCGCGACATTGGGGTCCCGTTCTTGGCTCTAGGGCTCGACCTCTTTGACAAGAGATATACTACTGTCGACGTGCTGAAGAACAGGTTTTCCGAGTTTTTCTCCACCATGGGGCTGGGCTAAACCCTGCCGAAGAGCCGTCCTCCATCTTCTCCCCCTTTTGCAAAGGGGGATTAAGGGGGATTTCGAGAGGCGCCGTCCGCCTCAGGCGGATAGGGGTGTCCCCCATCCTTAAGATCCCCCAAATCTTTCCGATAAAGGAGGGGTTACAGGGGATTAAAAAAGAGGTGCAGGATGCCTCCTGCTGGGGGTCTGGGGGTATCCCCCAGATTTAAAACTCCCCCAAGACTGGGGGACTCAGGGGGTTGAAAGGAGAGGATACTACCTCACTAAGCACTTCTCGAAATCGACCACTTTGTAGTTCTTGCCTTTCTGGACTACCTTATGCCCCTCCTTCTCCAGAAGCCTCTTTTGGACCTCCACCCCACCCGGGTATTTCTCGTTGATAATCCCGCTTGATTTCAATGTCCGCCAGTAAGGGATAGTATCTTTCTTGCCCTCTGCTGCCGCTTCCTCCGCCGCATTAGCTGCGACCCAGGCGAAGATTCCGGTTGTTATGGGGCATCCGATAGAAGCGCAGTGCCTCTTAGCCAGGATTTCGCGAATCTCATTTATCGTGATAAGCTTGCCTTTGGGCACTTTGCCCATTATTTCAGCCACTTCCTTCGGGGCCGGGATAGCAACTGTGCCTGTCCCCCACCGCTTGCTCATCTTATTGTTAATCTCTACGACCTTGGGCAGGTCTTTGCTATCCGCCAGCTTCTCCTGCCAGGACTTGCGCGGCTTAGATTTACCGGCCATCTTTTCCCCTCCTCACTCAAGGTATAAAGGGAAGTATCCTGCAACTAATGTATGGGCATAATATGAGGCCGTACAGACAGGGGAGTGCAGGGGGGTTCACCCCTCTGCCGGGGGTCTGGGGGCCTGTCCTGAGCTTGTCGAAGGATGTCCCCCAGTCTTCAAATTCCCCCAATCTTGGGGGATACAAGGGGCTGAAAAGCGATAAATATACAACCTCATACTATGCGGTTGGCAAAAAATATCTCTTATTTTTGCGCGAATGCGTACTTCCAGATAATGGCCGCCAGGATGCCACCTACGATAGGGGCCACCCAGAACAGCCAGAGTTGGGGCAGCGCATCGCCTCGGACAAACACTGCCGGGCCCAAACTCCTGGCCGGATTGACTGAGGTGCCCGTTATGGGAATCCCTACTAGATGAGCAAATCCAAGGGCAAAGCCGATAGCTATGCCTGCGAACCCTTTGGGCGCTTCCTCTCGGGTGGAGCCTAACACCACGAAGACGAACAGTGCGGTGAGCACAAGCTCCGCCACAAAGCAAGCCCACATGGCGTATCCATCCGGGGAATGGGCACCGTAGCCATTCTGTCCCAGTCCATTATCTGCCAGGGAATAGCCAGCCAGGCCCTTAGCAATTGCCAGCAGCACTCCAGCGGCAATGATAGCGCCGATGCACTGAGCAATGATATAGAAGAGCGCGTCTTTGCCTTTGATTCTGCCGCTGACAAGCATACCGATGGTTACCGCCGGGTTGATGTGACACCCGGATATGTTGCCGATAGCATAGACCATGACCAGCATGACCAGGCCGAATGCCAGTGCTATGCCGAGGAATCCTATATGCTGGCCTGCGATCACCGCGCTCCCGCACCCCACCAGAACCAATGCGAACGTCCCGATGAGTTCAGCAGCGTATTTTTTCATGTGCCTCCTTCCTTTATTGTGGCCCAAGACCGCAATAAATATAAGGGGAAAATACGGTTTATTCAAGTAGGGGGGAGTAGTTCGGTTGGCTGTTCGTTTCGTCTATCGTCAGGCGGTGTCGGAGTCCCGCAACCCTTCCACGGATTACGATTCAAGTAGCGCAACCGCAACCGATTGACGTAGCTGGTACTCCTCTGCTCTCTGGGGATGTTATCACCCCCAGCGCATGCAGTTCTGAACATCTTCTCTCACCCCTGCCCCTCTGCTATACTAGCCGTCGTGGATTTAATCGCTGTTCCTCTAATAGCAGTCGGCTTGTCCATGGACTGCCTCGCTGTCGCCATCGCTGGCAGCATCTCCATGCCTGACGTTTCCCATCGCCAGATATTGCGCGTCGCCCTCGCCTTCGGGCTGTTCCAGTTCGGCATGCTGGTCGGCGGCTGGTATGCCGGGCAGACGGTTGTAAAAACCGTCGAGGCCTACGACCACTGGATAGCCTTCGGTTTGCTGTTACTGGTGGGCGCCCACATGCTCTGGGAAGCCATACGCGGTGAGGAGGAAGGCCGCAAGCGCACCGACATCACCAGGGGTATACCCTTGCTCACATTGTCCATAGCCACCAGCATAGACTCGCTGGGCGTAGGCCTGAGCCTGGCCTTCGTGGAGTCCAAAGTATGGCTGGCCGCCCTGATAGTGGGGAGCGTCTGTTTCCTCATCACAGCCGCCGGTTTCTACACGGGCAAAAGGGTAGGCGGCTGGCTGGGGCGCTGGGCCGATGCCCTCGGTGGGCTCGTCCTCATAGGCATCGGGGTAAGGATTATCATAACGCACCTCTTCTAATTGCCACAACCAACGCCATAAATTAATGTAGGGGCTCAAAATTTTGAGCCCCTACTTGTGGTACAGGCGCCTCGCCTGTCCGTACCAAATCGCACCTACTTTTTGTCATTGCTTTGAAAATAAGACGTTTAGGCCTAGATGTCATTCTGACCCTGAACGGAGCGAAGGGGAAGAATCTCAGTACTTAGCCCTGCGCTGCTATTTTCATGCTTCGTGGTGCTGATTGCAATCAGCATGGCAGATTCCTGCTTTCGCATGAATCCAGGCGCCTGGATTCACGCGGGCAGGAATGGCATTTCGTTATCTACCACGCCGGGTACATATTTTCTCCGTTGCTATCCGTGAGGCCGGTCTGCTCAGAGCCATCCGCATTCATTACATAGATTTCAGCCTTGTACTCATAGGCAATGCGCTTGCCATCGGGCGACCACGCCACACCGCCGTCGGTAGAATCAGCGAGGCGTGTCCAACTCTCGCTCTCGCCGCTGGCATCCATGACATAGACCTGCCAGCTCTTGTCACGGTTAGTGATGAAAGCGACATGTTTGCCATCGGGCGACCAGGCAGGATACCAGTCCACAGCAGTGTTATCGGTGAGTCTCGTCCGATTCTTGCCTTCGGTATCTACAACATAAATATTGTAATTATTGTCAGAGAGAGGAGGGTAATTGGCGGCGAACACGATGCTTTTGCCGTCGGGCGACCAGTCGGGCTGCTCGTCATCAGCCACGCTATTGGTAAGGCGGGTCTCGCTTGAGCCATCGGCGTTCATGATATAGAGCTGCCATCTACCAGCGTTGCGATCCGATTGGAAAACGATTTGTTTGCCGTCGGGAGACCAGGCTGGGTGTTGGTCATCCCACGTGTTATCAGTGAGCCGGACCTGATTCGAGCCATCGGCATTCATGACATAGATTTCGGCGCGGCCCGTCGCACCGGAGCTATAAGCAATCTTCTTGTGGTCAGGCGACCATGACGGATAATAATTGCGTACAGTTCCCCCGCTGGTCAGGCGTGTCTGGCTGGAGCCATCTTCATTCATGACGTATATCGCAGAGACGCTGTTGCGGGTAGAGGTAAAGGCGATTTTGCTGCCTCCCCCTCCACCGCAGGCGGTAAGCAACAGGCTGGAGCCAATTAACGTTAGAGCAAGTAATAATCCGGCAACTTTCACAATCCGGCACATGGCTACGCACCTCCTGACGTATTTATGTGAAGTTTCGTAGGGTATTATTACTGCAATGAATAGGTGATGTCAACCTTCGCTGATTATATCCCCCCCTCCACCTTCTTTTTCAGCGCCTGCACTATCTCCTCGGAGAGCTTCTGGCCGCCGCGGCGCACCAGAAATGCCAGCAGCCCCGAGACCTCGCCGCCGGCCGTGAGCTTCGCTCTGTTCTGTCCCAGAGGCTCCATTTCGTAGTAGCGCATCATCCTTACACCCAGGACCTTCCCCTCCATAACCACACGACGCCCTGCGACAAACTCAGTGATGGTCATCCACAAATTGACCGTAATCAAAGACCTGGCCACCACCAAGACCTGTGACCGTACACCCAGTGGTCCTTCAGTGACCTTCTCAATCTTCTTCAGGGACGGTATCCAGTGGGGCCATTTTTCAACATCGTTGACCAATGCCCAGGCTTTCTCCGGCGTTGCATTTATTTCCACGCTGGCGCTAAATTTCATTCTTCGCCCTCCTTGCCTCATCTCTTCAAATTCCTCTCCCTTGACGGGAGAGGTTAGAGCTTGTCCTGAGCTTGCCGAAGGATGATGGTGAAACCTTATTCCCTAAGTCTGGGCACTTCGAGTTTTCAATTTGAATTTTTGAATTTGTTTAAGATTTCGTATTTCGAGATTAGGATTTGATAACTGCCCGTTGAAAGCTGACAGCTATACGCTCAACTTGTCTCCCTGCCCTTAATAGCCTATAATCTAGGGGAGACGCCGACAAAAAGCAACCCCTTCATTCGGTTGATGAACAATACCGGTAGCACTATGCAACGCCTGCCCCTGGTAGTGGAGATTCCCAACCCACCCACAGCCTCACAGGCATTCCAGGCGTTCAAAGACAAGCCCTTCAGCTTCTTCCTCGACAGCGGCATGGGCCCTCAGAGGCTGGGGCGCTACTCGTGCCTGGGCAGCGACCCCTTCCTCATTATGAGGAGCCGCGGCAGGGATATCACCCTAATCCGTCCCCAGGGCGAAAAGGTTGTCTCGGGCAACCCCTTCGATGTGCTGGGTGACCTGCTCCAGGAATACAGGCTCGACGGAAACCCTTCCGGTTTGCCCTTCGTGGGCGGGGCGGTAGGCTACCTGAGTTATGACCTAGGCCACTTCATCGAGAAGCTGCCCTGCAAAGCGGTAGACGACCTGCAACTTCCCGAGTGCTATCTCGCTTTTTACGATGCTGTCACCATATTCGACCACCTTGATGGCAAGGCTTATATTGCCTCCACCGGCTTCCCCCAAAAAGGTGGCAACTGGCAGAAGAAAGCTGAGACTCGTCTTGAGGAGATAAGATGCTCGGTAGCACAGGCGCCCCGCCTGTGCGAGACCAAAGCCTCTTATTCCGAACAGGCCGTCAGCAAACAGGTCAACCTGCGCTCCAACTTCACCCACGAGGCCTATCTCGAGGCAGTGCAGAAGGCCAGAGACTATATCATCGCCGGAGACATTTTTCAGGTCAATATTTCCCAGCGCTTCGAGGCGGATATGCCCCTGCCTCCCTACGAGCTATACCAGCGTCTGCGCAAAATCAACCCCGCCCCCTTCGCCAGCTACCTCAATTTCGATGGCGTGGCGGTGGTCAGCGCCTCCCCGGAGAGATTCCTGCTCCTTCGCGGCGACCGAGTGGAGACCCGCCCTATAAAGGGAACCCGGCCCCGGGGCAAGGACCCCGCCGGGGACGAGGCACTGGCTCGGGAGCTGGTGAACAGCTTCAAGGACAAGGCAGAGCACGTGATGATTGTCGACCTGGAGAGGAACGACATCGGTAGGGTCTGCCGCTTCGGCACTGTGAGAGTCAGCGAACTCATGGCCCTGGAGAAATACGCCACCGTGTTCCACCTTACCTCCACAGTGGAAGGAAGGCTTCGCCCCGGCAAGAACGCCATGGACCTGCTCAAAGCCACCTTCCCCGGAGGCTCCATCTCCGGCGCGCCCAAGGTGAGGGCTATCGAGATAATAGACGAGCTTGAGCCTACCAGGCGGAGCGTATATACTGGCTCCATCGGCTACCTCGGCTTCGATGGCGGGCTCGACCTCAACATCGTTATACGCACCATCCTGGTCAAGGATGGGAAGGCCTACTTCCAGGTGGGCGGGGCGGTGGTCTACGACTCCGACCCCGAGGCGGAGTATGTGGAGACACTTGACAAAGCCAGGGCATTGATTCAAGCTTTGAGCATGGTTCCCCAGATGGCAGCGGAGCGCTACAGATGATTCTGCTCATAGATAACTACGACTCCTTCGTCTACAACTTGGCGCAGTACATCGGAGAGCTGGGCTGGGAGCCCGTGGTCTATCGCAACGATGCCATCGGGCTGGACGAGATTAAAAAACTCGCTCCAACCCATATCGTGATCTCCCCGGGCCCCTGCACCCCGCTGGAGGCCGGTATCTCCAACGACGTGATACGCCACTTCGGCGGCAAGATACCCATGCTGGGCGTATGTCTGGGGCATCAAGCTATCGGCTATGTCTACGGCGGCATAGTGGGGAGGGCAAAGCTCCCCATGCACGGCAAGACCTCTATCGTGCACCACGACGGAAAAACGATATATAAAGGCGTGCCTAATCCCTTCGTGGGCGGGCGCTACCACTCGCTGATCGTCGACCACAACTCGTTCCCTGATTGCCTGGAAATCTCAGCATGGACTGATGACAAGGTGATTATGGGGGTTCGCCACAAAAAGTACGCGGTGGAGGGAATTCAATTTCATCCAGAGTCCATACTGACCCCCGTCGGGCATGACGTCTTGAAAAATTTCCTGAGCTTCACCGAGCCGACATGGAGCAAATAGTCTACCTCAACGGCTCTCTTGTTCCTCGGAGCCAGGCCAAAATATCGCCCTTTGACCTCGGCTTTCTTTACGGCTACGGCCTTTTCGAAACCATGCGCGCCTATTCTGGGCGCATCTTCCGTTTGGAGAGCCATCTGGAGCGCCTTACCCAATCAGCGAAGCTGCTCGGCTTGCCCCTGCACGCTTTCGACCTTAAAAGAGCCTGCCACGACACGCTGCAGGCTAATAAGTTGAAAGAGGCACGAATCAGGCTCACCGTATCTATGGGAGAAGGGGAGGCCACGCCCGATCCTCCCAAGCACCCCAGGCCCACTGTGCTGGTCACAGCTACGAGGTATGTCCCTCTTGCCGACGAGGCTTACCGCAAGGGCTACAAGGCAATAGTATCGACCATAGACCAGGACAGCCAGTCGCCGCTTTCCCGCCTGAAATCAGCCAACTACCTGAACCATATCCTCGCCCGGAGAGAGGCCAGGGCAGCGGGAGCCGATGAAGCCATTCTACTCAACGAGAGAGGCTTTCTCTGCGAGGGAAGCGCCAGCAATATCTTCCTGGTATCTAAGGGTGAGCTTATCACACCAGACGCAGACAGCGGCTGTCTGCCCGGGATTACTCGCCAGGTAGTTCTGGAGCTTGCCCACGGGCTTGGCATAGGCATCAGCGAGCGAGAAGTTCAATTAGAGGAACTGCTCCACGCCGGCGAAGCCTTCCTCACCAACTCTATTATGGAACTGATGCCTCTCGTTGAGGTTAATGGCCAGCGCATAGGCAGAGGCAAGGTAACTGAGAGACTGATGCTGGTATATAGAGAGACAGTTGTGAGGGAAACAAAAAAGGGGCTTAAGCCCCCTGCTAAACCTCGTAAGAAATCCCCTTAGCCCAGAAGCTGGCTCACCCGCTCCCAGATTATCTCTCGAATCTTCACCTCGGGCAGCGTAGCGTCAACCACCATCCACCGTTCCGGATCTGCGGCAGCCATTTTGAGATAGCCCTCCCGCACCTTCTGGTGAAAGAGGAACTCCTCGCGCTCAAACACATCCAATTTCATCTTTTTGCGCGCCAGGCCTTGCTCCGCCGATATGTCCAGAAGCACTATGAGGTCGGGGTGCAGGCCGTCGGTGACAAAGCTATTTACCGTATTGAGGAAGCCCAGGTCCATGCCTCGTCCAAAGCCCTGGTAGGCGAATGTGGAAGGATCGAAGCGGTCGCATATGACGATACTGCCTTTTTCTAAAGCGGGGCGGATAACCGTATTCAGCAACTGGCTCCGAGAAGAGAGGAAGAGAAACAGCTCGGTCTGGGTGGTAACCCCTCTGCCCCATTTGACCCAGCGGCGCAGCCTGTTTCCCAGAAGAGTGCCGCCGGGCTCATGGGTAAACACTACAGGAAAACCAAGCCTGCGAAGTTTATTGCTCAGCGCCTTGGCTTGAGTAGTCTTACCACAGCCCTCCCCACCCTCAAATGCGATAAAGGCAATCTTCCCCATACGTGTAAGATAATATGGCTATTATTCTCGGATGTCAAGCCTCAGGAGTACTATCAGGAATAGTACAGTACTCCCTGCTGCAACATCGGCCGCTCTTTACACCCTGTGCTCATCATCATTGGGGAAAATCTGCACCCGGCGCCTCGGCGCTTTGCCTGTGCTCTTCGTCGCAAGGTGATATTTCTCAGCCAGTTGATGTTGCAGGCGGCGAATAAAGGCGTTTTGGGGGGACAATTCCACAGTCTGCCCGGTGCGCTTAATCTCCTCGATAGCCTCCTCCGCCTCTTTCAGCGCCTGAGCCACGGAATCCGAGCGCTCCTCAACCCGATAGACATTGGACAGCCCCTGCTCCATCTGGGCGATCTTATCGCTCCGGACGACATATACAGGGACCCCCTTTTGCTCAGCGTCTCTCAGGAGCTGCGGCCTTCGGCGATAATGGCTCTTGGAGGTCATCACCAGGTCAGCCTCCTTGATATCGCTAACCACATTTACGGGCAGATTCAACTTCTTGATGCTCTCCTCCAGTCGGAGGCGATTGATGCCGAACGGCATGATTTTTTTAGGCTCCTCTCTTCTGGGAACCCTCCTGCTGACCTGCGGCTCAGCGTCGGAGAAGGGTAGGGTCTTCTCGCTCTTTACCTCCCCGTTCTCAAACCAGCGCACCTCCACCGGCACGAAGTGCCCCCGCAGTGTGGCATCAACTACAGCGGCAACATCTGGGTGGATGGCGACCCGCTCGAAGCTTTGAATCTCCACAACCACATCGAAAGTCGGCGGAGCCTTGCGTTCCAGGATTGACTTCTGCGTGCCCCGCCTCCTCGCCTCCTCGTCTCCCAGGGTCACCGACTGGATGCCGCCAATGAGGTCGGAGAGGGTAGGGTTCATCATCAGGTTATCCAGGGTATTGCCGTGCGCAGTGCCCACTAACTGCACCCCGCGTTCGGCGATAGTGCGTGCTGCCTGTGCCTCAAGCTCGGTGCCGATCTCGTCTATTATGATTACCTCGGGCATATGGTTCTCTACCGCCTCGATCATCACCGCATGCTGCATAGCGGGTGTGGCGACCTGCATCCGTCGCGCCCGCCCTATAGCCGGATGTGGTATATCGCCATCGCCGGCGATTTCATTCGAGGTATCCACTATCACTACCCGCTTATTGAAGTCATCGGCAAGGACTCGAGCTACCTCGCGCAGCATAGTGGTCTTGCCCACCCCGGGCCGCCCCAGAAGCAGGATACTCCTGCCTGACTCGACCAGGTCCTTGATCAGAGCGATGGTGCCGAAGACAGCGCGGCCGACGCGGCAGGAAAGCCCCACGACGCGCCCCTTGCGGTTGCGAATAGCCGAAATGCGATGCAGGGTGCGCGCGATACCGGCGCGGTTGTCGTCGCCAAAGGCCCCGATGCGCGAGACCGTATACTCGATGTCATCGGCAGTTACCTCTTCGGTGCTGAGAAATACATCCCGACCAAAAAAACGCGCCTCGGGCGGCCGCCCCAGGTCCATGACTACCTCCAGAAGCTCGCTGCGGTCTTCCCTATGGCGTATAGATTCAGAGATATGGCGAGGGAGCGCATCGAGAAGCGCATCCAGGTCATCAGTGATTATTTTTTGCATAAGCTCTGGTTACCTCCCAAACCCATGTCATTCTGACCCTGAACGAAGTGAAGGGGAAGAATCTCGTTCCCCCCTCAGGACACGCTCCGCGAAGAATCTCGACCCTTAAAGAAATTCTTCACTCAAGTCCTTCCAAGACGGATTCAGTGAATTAATCAATTGTAATTTCTTTGCTCTCAGCCACCCCTTGATCTGCTTTTCTCTTGCTATTGCCGCCTCGACATCATCCGCCGCTTCATAATAGACCAGGTATTTAATATTGTATTTTTTCGTAAATCCCTCAACCACTTGATTCTTGTGCTCAAAAACCCGCCGCGCCAGATCGTTGGTGATACCTGTATAAAGAGTACCTGAATTGCCGGTTAGTATGTAGACATAGTATTGTTTTGATACCATATTCGCAAGTTCGTCATATTCAACAAACTGCAAGGCGAGATTCTTCGGTCGTCCCGATTAATCGGGACGACCGAAGAATGACACGCCAACCATCATCCATGTCATCCTAATCCCCTACCTGTCATTCTGACCCCTTCGCTCTCTTATGTCATTCTGACCCTGAACGAAGTGAAGGGGAAGAATCTCGTTCCACTTCAAACAACCCGCCAGTATTTGCTCTGCAATAACGAGATCCTTCGGTCGCTCCGCTCTCTCAGGATGACATTATCAAACACCCTCTACGTCATCCCGACCCTTTCGCTCTCTTATGTCATTCTGAGCGTAGCGAAGAATCTCACAGACCCTTCGCTTCACTCAGAGCGACACTCAGGACCCCTAAGCTCGTAGCGGCACCAGTTGTGGCTCGTGCACCCTGACCGCGAGCTGTTTGCTCAGGCAGGAATAAGCCGCCGCCTGATAGAAGCCCCGCTCTTCGAGTATACGCCGCAACTGCTCCTGAAATCCAGGGACAAGGCAATATACAGGATGTCTGCCCTTGAGCGCGGCTAAACCGTAATTTACTAACGCTCCTAATTCTTCTGCACCCAACTCCCCGACTATCTCGAATCGCCCGGCCGTTCGGCCCAGCCTGATTCGCAGCCAAGCTGAAATCTCGCCTCCCTTATCCAGAACTAGTTCCCTGGTGGCATCGCTATCCCTGCTCTGACTCCATTCCTGCAAGGTCATCCCCTCGGCACAGCGCACCGGATGGGGTGCGGCAGCACTGTACAGCCGGAACAGGCTGTGTTCATCGGCATTGGACTTAGGCCGCAGGACGAGCCGCGATTCCATAGGCTCAGTCCGACGCCCTTCCTCCAGACAGTACAGATACTCAGTGAGGTACTGACTGAAGCCGGCCTGTTTCGCCATGTCAACCGCAGGGCTGGAGGAGTCGAGGCGTAAGAAAAGCCGCTCCGCCTTGATTTTACCTCCGGCAAAGGCCAGCTCCTCCAGAAGGTCAAAGCAGAGTGCCTCCTGGCCCGGAGATAAGAGGAGCCGCTCTACCATCCAGGCACCGGGCCCGCGACATCTCCTCAGAGAGACTAGTGCCTGGATGAACCCCCGGTGGACACAGACAAAGCTACATCGCTTATCGTCAGAGAGCAGACAACCCCTGAGCAAGGGGGCGGCTGCCAGCAGTTCAACCTCCTTGCTGCTAAGCCTATCCCGCATCCTCACCTCATTGACTGGGGACCCGCCTAAAAATAGGAGCAGCACCGGGGTGTCCGTAAGATGAAGGGCACGAATCATCACTCTTCATCCGCGTTTGTTTTGGAGTTGCCGTTGACGATAGACAAGAAGTAGTCATGCAATCTGAGATCGTCGGTGAGCTCAGGGTGGAAGGCGGTAGCTACCAGGTTCCCCTGTCTTACAGCAACCGCGGTGCCATCGGGCAGGCTCGCCAATACCTCAACGCCCTCACCCACTTTTTCGATCCAGGGGGCGCGAATGAAAACCGCCGGGAACGGCGGCTGCCCCAGCACAGGGATATCGAGAGCCGTCTCGAAGCTATCCACCTGTCGGCCAAAGGCATTACGCCTCACCTCGATATCCATCGCTTCCAGCGTATGCTGTTTCAATCCCTGAACCTGCTTCGCCAGGAGGATCATTCCCGCACAGGTGCCCATGATGGGGAAGCCCTTGGCGATGAGCTTCCTCAGCTCATCCACCAGACTGTAATCCCTCATCAGCTTGCCGATGGTGGTGCTCTCTCCGCCGGGGATCACCAGCGCGCTGAGCCCTTTAAACTCACCGGACAACCTGACAGGGACCGCCTCCACCCCCAGCCGGCGCAGGGCCGCCATATGCTCCACAAAAGCGCCCTGCATCGCTAAAACGCCGATCTTCTTCATCCGTTTTCACCCCATCGGTGCCCGGGGAGCTACCAACCGCGGGGCGCCAGCAATTCCCCCTCCGGTATTGTCTTTATATCCAGCCCGGCCATGGCTGCGCCTATGCCCTTGGAGACCTCTGCGATTATAGCGGGGTCTTTGTAGTGGGTAGTAGCCTTAACGATAGCCTTCGACATCGCCTCAGGGTTCGAGGACTTGAAAATCCCGGAGCCCACGAAGACACCGTCAGCGCCGAGCTGCATCATCAGCGCAGCATCGGCAGGAGTAGCCACGCCGCCTGCGGCGAAATTCACCACAGGCAACTTACCTGTTTTGTGCACCTCCTGCACCAGCTCGAACGGGGCGCCCAGCACCTTAGCCTCTGCCATCAGCTCGTCCACCGACATATTGTGCAGCTTCCTGAGGCCATCCATAACCGCCCTCATATGCCTCACAGCCTCGACAATGTTCCCGGTCCCCGCCTCGCCCTTAGTCCGAATCATCGCCGCTCCCTCACCGATACGGCGCAGCGCCTCCCCCAGGTCGCGGCAGCCGCAGACGAAGGGAACCTTGAAAGTATGCTTATAGATGTGATGACTTTCGTCGGCAGGTGTAAGAACTTCTGACTCGTCTATGAAATCGATGCCCAGAGCCTCCAGGACCTGAGCCTCCACAAAGTGTCCGATGCGGCACTTAGCCATCACCGGGATGGTCACCGCTTTCATAATAGCCTCTATCACCACGGGGTCCGCCATCCTGGCCACGCCGCCGGCAGCGCGAATATCAGCAGGAACCCGCTCCAGCGCCATTACCGCACAAGCCCCGGCCGCCTCGGCAATCTTGGCATGCTCCGCGGTGGTTACATCCATGATCACCCCACCCTTCAACATCTGGGCGAGTCCCGTTTTAACCGTCCATGTACCTTTCTCCATCCTGCCTCCTTCACCTCGGGGACCGCAACCTGCTTATTATGTTATATTGTACACTCGCTTATCAAGTATGGCAAGCGAAGCTACCCACTTTTGATTGTCCCCTCCCCGTCCCGATATTATGGGGCCATAATAGAACATAGGCTCTTTTCTGCATTGGGAGAACCCTCATTCATTCCCCCTTTCGTAAAGGGGGTAAGGGGGATTTACACAGTGGGCATATCCCCGTGGTAGACTGGAGCATCCGCTCCAACCTGTGTAGGGGCGACCGGCTGGTCGCCCCAATTCTCCAAAAAACTACTTGCTTTCAGGTCGTACTCGTATTAGAATAGCGCCAAAGCGAGGCAAAGAAGCATACCATTTGAGGCTATGCCAATGGACAAAGGGAAAGACAAAGATAAGAAGCTCGGCCTGGGAGATGACCTCTTCGGGACGCGTTTGGGCGAATATCGCGATGCCTCAGGGCCGCCGAAGGAGGGCAAAGACGTAATAGCCGCCAAGCGGCAAGGCGGCGATCTATTCATTGTCGATAACAGTGACTCAGACTGGAAAGTGAAGCGCTATCTTCAGGAGTGGTCTGATATTGCGCATACTTTCGATATTGCGACTGGCTATTTTGAAATTGGGGCACTGCTTGCACTCGATGGCCAATGGCAAAAACTCGAAAAACTGCGGATTTTGATGGGCAATGAAGTATCACCACGCACTAAGAAAGCATTGGTGGCAGGTGTTGAGGCCATAAAGAAGCTCGACGACAGCATCGAAAGGGAGAAGGAGACCAACGATTTTCTTTCCGGGGTTCCGGCGATTGTTGAGGCGATACGGAACAAAAAGATTGAATGTCGTATTTATACCAAAGACAAGTTCCATGCCAAGGCTTATATAACACACGCTAAACAAGCGGTAGTCGGCTCGTCAGCGCTGGTGGGCTCCAGCAACCTAACGCTTCCCGGTCTGACGACAAATGTGGAACTCAACATCCAAATTCGACGTGAAGTCGAGATACTCCAGGAATGGTATGAGCGCCATTGGAACGAAGCTGAGGAGATTAGTGACGAAATCCTCAAAGTTATCGAGCGGCATACTCATGAATACTCGCCTTTTGAGGTCTATGCAAAATCACTTCAGGAATTCTTCCGAGGGCATGAACTCACTGCCGGTGAATGGGAGAAGACCAAATCTTATGTTTATCCAGTGCTCGACCAGTATCAGAAGGAAGGCTATCAGGCCTTAATTAAAATCGCTAATCAGTATAACGGTGCCTTTCTCTGCGATGGCGTTGGCCTGGGCAAGACGCTTATTGGGCTGATGGTGATCGAGCGTCTCATTTATGAACGAAAGCGTGTGCTGCTCTTGGTACCCAAAGCAGCGCGTGAGCCCGTCTGGGATAAGCATCTAAGTCGCTATCTACCGAATTTAAAGGGTGATTACAGCAATCTGGCTGTTTACAACCATACCGACTTGCTCCGGGGCAGTGTGTATCCGGAAAAGTTCGAGCGTCTGAAAGAAATGGCGGACGTTATCGTGATTGATGAGGGTCACCATTTCCGCAACCCGGGTGTAAAAGAAAAAACCCACTACTGGAAGCTGTTTGATATTTGTAAAGGTAAAAAGGTTATCTCACTTACTGCTACTCCTATCAATAACAGCCTGCGCGACCTGCAGCACATGATTGAACTCTTCTCCCAGCGTCATCCGGATTATTTCAAGACTGCTCCGTTGGGAATTCATTCGCTTCCGGGTCATTTCAAAAAGCTGGAGAAAGACCTCGAAAAAATCCTGGAGGAAAAGCGGACAGTTAAAGATAACGAACTGACCGACACTGACCAGTCGGAAGCTCAACGGGTATTACTCAATGATAATCTTTTCCGTGCTCTGGTGGTCCAGCGAAGCCGGGCATACGTCAAAAAGAGCCAGGAACAATACGGTGGTAAAAAAGTCCTTTTCCCCACCAGGGAACCACCAAAGCTAGCGGAGTATAACCTCAGGAAAGTGTACGGTAATATCTTAAACATGGTTGAAAAGGCATTTGCTAAGGAGAAACCTCTGTTCTCTCTAGCTATGTACTACCCCTTAGCCTATCCTACCAAACCTCTAGATAGTAGCAAAGAAGAAGTGGCTTTCGTAATAAACCGGCAGAAACAGCTCGTCCGCCTTATTCGCATACTTTTCCTCAAGCGCTTTGAGAGTTCTGCTTGTGCTTTTGAAATGTCTTGCCAGGACCTTCTATTAAAGATGCTTACCTTCATTACTAAACACAGCAAGACTGATGCAGCCAGGAGACGGTTAGAACGCTGGAAGGCACAACATGCCGATTTGATTGATTATGTTCAGGCAAAGCAGCTTGGACTATTCGATGAGGAACTGGATGAGGAGAATGAGGACATCATTACATCTGAAATGCTGGAAAATATTGAGGAGCTTTCCCCGGATGAGTTCGACGTCGAGCAAATAGTAACTGAGACTTATCTGGATATGGATGAGATTGCCATGTTCCTGGAGGAATTGAAAAAGTTCAAGCCGACCAATGATGATAAACTGAAAGCCTTAGTCAAGCTATTAAAAACTGACGCGGTTCTCTCCAAGCATAAAGTAATTATTTTCACCGAATTCATGACGACTGCTCGTTACTTGAAGCAAGAACTGGCAAATGCAGGTATTACCGGCCTTGATGAAGTCGACAGTGCCACCAAGGGTAACCGCGGCAATGTCATCTCTCGCTTTTCTCCCTACTATAATGACCTGTCCAGCGCAGATTTGAAGGCTCAGGGCATTAACGAAAGCCGTGTCTTGATATCTACTGATGTCCTCTCAGAGGGTCTAAACCTCCAGGATGCTACCCGTCTTATTAACTACGACCTGCACTGGAACCCTGTAAGGCTCATGCAGCGCATCGGTCGTGTAGACCGGAGGTTAGACCAGAAGATAGAAAACAGAATAGTCGCCGACCATCCCGAGCAGAAAGACATACGTGGCAAAGTCGTTTACTGGAACTTTCTGCCCCCTGATGAATTGGATAATCTATTGCATCTATATAGTAAAGTGTCCGGCAAGACTCTGAAAATATCGAAGGTCTTCGGCATCGAGGGCAAGAAATTGCTCAAGCCGGAGGACGACTATGATGCCTTGAAAGACTTTAACCATGAATACGAGGGTACCACCAGCACCACAGAGGAAATGCATCTGGAATATCAGAAACTGTTACAGCAATATCCCGACTTGGAACAGCGTCTGAATAGTTTGCCTGGTAGGGTCTTCAGCGGCAAACAACATCCGTCTCCTGAGGCAAAAGCAGTATTCTTCTGCTTTAGCCTGCCAGCACCACCTGTTCAGCAAGAGGGTGGTAGTGCGATTGATAGCTCGCAGTGGACAGAGGAGACCGGTTTTACTGGCTGGTATCTCTATAATCTCTCCGACGGTAAAATAATCGAAGAACCAGCAGATATTGTTAACCTGATAAGGAGTCAGCCGGATACTCCGCGCCACCACTCCCTGCCGGAGATAACACTGAAAGAAATCCGCGAGAATATAGAGAAGCATATCAAGAACTCATATCTCAAAAAAGTCCAGGCCCCAATCGGTGTCAAGGCGAGACTTAAGTCATGGATGGAATTGAGCTGACTAGGAAATAGTAGAATGCCCTCAAGTGACCGTGAACGCCTCAGCGAAATCAAGACATTCCCTTCTTTAGTCAAATATTTGCGGGATGAGCTTGACTGGCCCATTGAAGCGGATGATTTCGACGAACTAACCTTTGATTATGAACCTGAAGAGCTGGGACTAGATGCCCAAACAGCGGCCAAAGTCGAGGAAATCAAACAACTCCGCCCGCTGGTCACCTACCAGCCCTGGGGCATCTTTTTTGTCAAATTCGAGCCGAAACGTCTCCCAGTAGTGGCTCTTCGCCGCATCCTGAGCCAGCTTGTTATGAAGAAGCGCGCCTCAGCGCGCAAAGCCGAACAGAAACTGTGGGGCCTCCATGACCTGCTCTTCATCTCGAACTACGGCGAGGGTGACCAGCGGCAGATCACCTTTGCTCACTTCGCCCAGGAGGAAGGTACGGGCGACCTGCCCACCCTTAGGGTCTTAGGTTGGGACGACGCTGATACTGCCCTGCATATCGACCACGTTCATAAAGAGCTCAAGGAAAAGCTTCGTTGGCCAGAGGACGGTGAAGCAGTTGACCAATGGCGGACGCGATGGTCCTCGGTTTTTACGCTGCGCCACCGAGAGGTAATAACGACCTCGAAAGACCTGTCCCAACGATTGGCGCAATTGGCCGCCGAAATCCGCAAGCGGGTCAACACGGTTTTGCGGTTGGAGTCCGAGCATGGTGCTCTGCGCAAGCTGCAAATAGCCTTCAAAGAGACTTTGATTCATGACCTGTCGGACGACGATTTCGCGGATATGTATGCCCAGACCATCACCTACGGTCTACTCACGGCTCGCGTCTCCCGCCCGGCTGGTATTGTGGCTCAAAACGTCGCTGATATGGTGCCGGTGACTAACCCTTTTCTGCGCGACATGTTAAGTACGTTTCTCACCGTGGGTGGCCGCAAGGGCAAGATCGATTTCGACGAGGTTGGCATCAACGATGTGGTGCAGACCCTCCGCAATGCAAATATGGAGGCAGTGCTGCGCGACTTCGGCGATAGGAAGCCCGAGGAAGACCCGGTCATTTTCTTCTATGAGGACTTCTTAAAGGCATATGACCCCGAGAAAAAAATCAAGCGGGGGATCTTCTATACACCCAGGCCGGTTGTGTCGTACATCGTCCGCAGTGTGCATGAGCTATTGCAGAAGGAATTCAGTCTTGAAGACGGTCTGGCAGCTACCGCCACTTGGAGTGAAATGGCAGAGAGAAACCTATACATCAAAGTCCCTGAGGGCGTCTCGCCGGACGAATCCTTTGTACAAATTATTGACCCTGCCGTTGGCACTGGCACGTTCCTCGTTGAGGTCATCGACGTTATACACAGAACGATGACAGCTAAATGGCAGAAGGAGAGCCTTAATGAGAAACAGCGCCTTGCTGCTTGGAACGATTACGTTTCGAAACACCTCTTGCCTCGATTACATGGTTTCGAACTGATGATGGCCCCTTACGCTATAGCGCATATGAAAATCGGCCTCAAGCTGTACGAAACCGGCTACCGATTTGGCAGCGAAGAACGCGCCCGTATCTATCTTACCAACTCTCTCGAACCGCCGAGCGACATTCAGCCCGGACTTGAAGGATTGTCACCAGCGCTTGCACACGAAGCGCGTGCCGTGAACGACGTGAAACGCTGTAAACGCTTCACCGTTGTCATTGGCAATCCCCCGTATGCAGTGAATTCCGCTAATAAGAATTCCCCCATCGATCCCTATTTGGATATTTACAAGAACGGTCTGGATGACGAACGCAACCTGAAACCGTTGAACGACGACTATGTCAAATTCCTACGCTACTCACAATCGCTTCTATGCCATTCAGATGTTGGCTTGCTCGGCATGATCACAAACCATTCCTACGCGACAGCTAGGCTTTTCCGGGCAATGCGCCGTTCGATATGCGGAGATTTCGACAGTATGCGCTTCCTTGATCTGCGAGGAGACGCAAATCGCGATCCGTCTATGAGCGAAGACCAGAACGTCTTCGACATCCAGCAAGGCGTTGGGATTAGCTTGTATTCGCGTTTGTCACTTTCGGATAGATCTGGTCATGGGATTTTTACATACGAGTTGACAGGACCTCGTGATACAAAGTGTGCATGGCTCACAAAGAACTCAGCATTTACTACCTCTTGGAGTACAGTGACCCCTAAGCCTGAACTTTACCTTTTTAAGTGCCTGTCAGAAAACATTAATGCTGAGTATCAATGCTTCCTGCCTTTGAATCATTTCTTTGAGGTGGGGAATGTCGGTTATCAGACGCATCGTGATGAGTTCATCATTGACTTTGACCGACAGAGTTTGGCTAAACGTATTGAAGCCTTAAGGGAAAGCAGTGGCAATGAAGATCAGCTATCGCGGACATTCGGAATTCTTAGTAATCGGGACTGGTCTGTAGTTTCAGCACACCAGAGGTTGAAGCAGGAAAAGAATCTAAACAGCTTATTCCAAGAGACCCTTTATCGTCCTTTTGATCTTAGGCATATTTTCTACGCCTCCTACATGATAGACTACGATCGCCATGATCTCATGCAGCACATGATTCCATCTAACATAGGCTTGCTCGTCTCAAAGGTTTTCGATGAGCATGAGTTCACATCAGTTTTTGTGACCAAGTGGATTGTAGAATCAAAGGTCGCCGACCGAACGCGAGGTTCCTACCTTTTTCCGTTGCGGCTCACCGGGAGACGCGAACAGTTATTAAGCAATTCTAAGGAAGACCACCAGTGGTTTACGAATTTCAGACTTGAAACTGTTACTCAATTAGCCAAGTGCCTTGGTGTTGATTTAGAGTTGTTGGAGTCGGAAGGGAGCAAAAAGTCAATTACCGGTATAGACATATTGAATTGGATATATGCAATACTCCATGCGCCCAATTACCGTCGGCGGTATGCAGATTTCCTAAAGACAGATCTCCCCCGCCTGCCTCTAACCGCGAACTTGGACTTGTTCCACGGACTAGCTGTGCTCGGTGGCGAACTTGTAGCCCTACACGTCATGGAATCGCCGAAGCTCAACAAACACATCACAAAATGGCTCAGCAAGACCCCAAGTGGGGAGGTCGAGAAGGTCTCCTATTCTGATGAAACCATGTGGATAGACAAAGCCAAGACGGAGGGCTTCCGCGGTGTGCCTGATGCAGTGTGGAACTTCCACATTGGCGGCTACCAGGTCTGTGAGAAATGGCTCAAGGACCGCAAGGGGCGCAGGTTATCCGCCGATGACATCAATCATTATCACAAAATCGTTGTTGCTCTGAATGAAACCATCCGCCTCATGGCTGAGATAGACAAAGTCATCGAGAAGCACGGCGGCTGGCCCGGAGCCTTTTCCACAAGTTAGTCTTCTGCATCAAACTTATCCATTGTAACTTCTTAATGAGATTGCTTCGTCGTCCGCCCGAGGCGGACTCCAGTCTACCCGGTAAGGCCTGGATCCCTGCTTCCCGAATAATGAAAATAAGAGCAGTTGCTATCAAAACTGAATCAGGGCTTGACAACGGCGCTTTATGCAGTAAAATTTACTCCAATAGCAGTAAAAAATACTGCAAAGAGAAACTCAAATGTTGACGAACCTGTGGGGGTCGAGACTTCGGGCGAAGGTGATAGGATGGCTGTTCTCACACCCCGATGAACGGTATTTCGTGCGCCAGCTTACATATTTGCTCGGGGAGGACTCCACAAACATCAGCAGGGAGCTTGCCCGACTGGAGAAGATGGGTATTCTGGTCTCCACTCAAGAGGGCAGACAGAAGTATTACCAGGCTAACAGGCAGAGCGCTATTTACAGCGAACTCTGCGGTTTAGCCATCAAGACGGCAGGCGTGTCCGATGTGCTGCGTAAGGCTGTTGCACCGATGTCAGACCAAATCAGTCTGGCTTTCGTCTACGGCAGCTTGGCAAAAGGCACAGCTACCTCAGTCAGCGATGTTGACCTGCTGGTCGTAGGCGACATCGATGAAACGGCACTGCACGTGGCTCTGATGCAGGCACAGGAAGAACTCAGGCGCAGCGTTAATTACACCCTCCTGAGCCGGAGCGAGTTCATGAGAAGGCACCGCGAGAAAAAGGGCTTCCTGGCGCGAGTGCTGGCAGGGCCTAAGATTGCGATTGTAGGTTCTACAAATGAAATATGATGACCTTCTGAAATCGGGGCGAATACGCAAGGAAGATGTCTCACGGAAGGAGATACTCCAGGCTCTGGACCGCGCGGAGCGTGACCTGAAGTCGGCGCGAAGATTTATAGAGCAGGATTGGGACTGGAGTTTCGCCATAGCCTATAATGCTGTGTTGCAGGCTTCACGAGCTTACATGTTCGCTCAGGGCTTTCGCCCGGCTAGCAGTGAAAGCCATAAGAACACCTTCTCCTTCATGCATCTGGCTCTGGGTACAGAATATGCAGCTTTGATGACCTATTTCGACCGGATGCGCGCCAAGCGCAACCGGGCTGTTTATGAGGAGGCCGGGACTATCACCGAGACTGAGGTCCGAAACTTACTGAAAAAGGCTGAGGACTTTGTAGAAATGATTCGCGAGAAACTGGTCAAGTAACGATAATGGCGCACGACATTATTTGATTTTCATTCTTCAATTCCCCATCCCATCCTATTCTCTGCGTTCTCCGTGCCCTCTGCGGTGAATCTCTCCCCCGCGACATCTTCCCCTTGACAGTATGAGAACTAATGTTCTATAATTCCCCCATTACATCGGGACTGGATGTACACAGCTCCCGACCAAATTCAAGAGCAGCAAACAGCATCTACTGAGCCGCACTATTGTGGGCTGATAGCTTTAAGCTGATTGCTGGTTGCACAAAGCTCTTGGCAAGCCCCGGAAAATTGAATATGTGGGATTTCGTTCGTGGGATTCAGTTTGGGGGAAATTACTCCTCAACATAGAGATGTTTTTTACCCAAGCCGTCCCCGCTGCGTTCGGCTGAAGCTGATCACGGCCCGCGAAATCCCGGCGTCCGGCGACCCCAAAATTGAATAATTAATGCGTCATAAAAACCGGGCCACGCTATACCCGAAACAGCAGTTCGCAAGTCGCCCCACCGCAACCCAAAGACGCAACCGATTTATAAATTTGGAGTTTGAATTTGTTTGGGATTTCGAGCTCGGGGTTTAGAGTTTTGAAGTTATATATCCAGGTTCCGCACCTGGAGGGCGTGGGCTTGAATGAAGGCTTTCCGGGGTGGGACCTCTTCTCCCATCAATGTCTCGATTATCTCGTTGGCTTTCACCGCATCCTCGACATCAACCTGAAGCAGTATCCGGTTCTTGGGGTCCATAGTGGTGTCCCAGAGCTGCTGCGGGTTCATCTCGCCCAGTCCTTTGTAACGCTGAATCTCCACACCCTTGGCCGTCCCAAACTTCGCCACAACCTCGTCCTTCTCCTTGTCTGTGTAGATCCAGTGTTCTTCCTTGCCCTTCTTGACACGGTACAGCGGCGGTTGAGCGATGAACAGGTGCGCTTGCTCAATCAGCGTGGTCATATGACGGTAGAAGAACGTGAGCAGAAGAGTACGTATGTGAGAGCCATCGACATCGGCATCGGTCATGATTATCACGCGGTTATAGCGGAGCTTGGTATGGTCGAACTCCGTGCTGCTGCCTGCCCCCAGGGCGGTGATCAGGGCGCGAATCTCCTCATGGCCCAGCATTTTCTCGGGGCGGGCTTTCTCCACATTCAATATCTTGCCCTTGAGCGGCAGGATGGCCTGGAAGCGCCGGTCTCTCCCCTGCTTGGCCGAGCCCCCTGCGGAGTCTCCTTCCACTATATACAGCTCGCAGTGGGCAGGGTCCTTCTCCGAGCAATCGGCAAGCTTGCCGGGGAGGGTGGACATATCGCCCAGCCCCTTTCTGGTGACCAGGTCGCGAGCCTTGCGCGCCGCCTCCCTGGCGCGGGCAGCGGTAAGGCATTTCTCCATGACCCTTTTGCCCTCGCTGGGGTGCTCCTCCAGGTAAGTCGCCAGCCCCTCGGCCACCACCGATTCCACCAGGTTTTTAATCTCCTGGTTGCCCAGCCTGGTCTTGGTCTGGCCCTCGAATTGAGGATGGGTCAGCTTGACGCTGATGATGGCGGTCAACCCCTCCCTGACATCATCGCCGGTAAGGTTGGCTTCATTGTCCTTGAGGAATTTATATTTTCGGGCATAGTCGTTAAGGACGCGTGTCAGCGCGGAGCGGAATCCGGTGAGATGGCTGCCGCCGTCCAGGGTATTGATGCAGTTGGCGAAGCTCAGGGTGGCCTCAGTGAAGCTTTCGTTGTACTGGAGAGCAACCTCAACTATGGTGCTGTCGAGCATCTTGGTGATGTAGGCCGGCATCGCCTGCAGCACGACCCGCTTCCGGTTGAGGTGGCGGACGAAGCTGACAATGCCTCCCTCGAAGTAGAAGGTCTTCTCTATATCGTGGCGCAGGTCTCTGAACCAGATCTCCACGCCTTTATTCAGATATGCCATCTCGCGGAAGGACTGTGCCAGCACCTCGAAATTGTAGTCGAGCTTGCTGAATATCTCTTCGTCAGCCAGGAAAGTCACTATGGTGCCGCTGCCATCGCTTTTCCCGACTGACTTCACCGGGGCCTTGGGCGTTCCGCGCAAATACTCCTGGCAATAGAGCTTGCCGTCCCGCTTCACCTCCACCTTCATCCAGGCGGAGAGCGCGTTCACCACCGAGGCGCCGACGCCGTGCAGGCCGCCGCAGACCGTATAGCTGCGGCCTCCGAATTTACCGCCGGCGTGCAGAGTGGTCATCACCGTCTCCAGGGCTGACACCTTGGTAACCTGGTGGATTTCGACGGGTATGCCCCTGCCGTTATCGGCCACTCTCACCGAGCTATCCTCGTTGATGGTGATCTCGATCTTATCGCAGTAGCCCGCCATCGCCTCGTCGATGCTGTTGTCCACAATCTCGTGGACCAGGTGATGCAGGCCCCGCTGGTCGGTGCTGCCAATGTACATGCTGGGGCGCAGGCGCACCGCCTGCAGGCCATCCAGCACCTGAATATCTTGCGCGGTATAAGTGTTGTGGTTTTTGTTTTCCGCCATCATCTTTCGCTCAAAGCCATGACTTCACTTCGACAGTCTAACCCTAAATCACAGTTCTATCGGGATGAAACTTCGTGACAGGAGAAAAGGTCCGCGGGGAGATGGTGAGTTTACTGCAGCGTGTAATCCAGCAGAGGTTCTCGCAGCCAGCCTTCCAGTCGCGCCCATTAATTAATATTATCACATTTTGAGGCAAATGTGAAGCAAATCAGCTCACTTTATTTAACTAAACCTCCCAAAAGACGAGGTGGCTTGAGAGCTGGGCGTACTTACGCCAGCCTCACCTCTCCCTCTGCATCGGCGCTCAGTATAGCCCGGAAATCGTAGCCCCTCGCCTGATCTCGTCTGAGCCGCCCTGGTGGCGGTCGGATGGAGAGTAAAACTTTGCGGGTAAACCATATAAAGTGTATAATTTCAGCAACTCAAATAGAATTGGAGTTATAAGTGAACGCAGAGGCAGCAAGAAGGCTTAGAGAAATAGCTATCGAAGAAGGGGCTTACCTCCGAAGCGATACCCCGACGTTTCGCCTTGCATCGGGCATGATGAGCAAGTTCTACTTTGACGGTAGAAAGATTTCTCTTTCGTCAAAGGGGGCACATCACGTGGCCAAAATGATCCTTGATGAGATATCCGGCATCAAGGTGGATGCGATTGGGGGGCCTGTGCTGGGGGCAGCGCTCATGGTGCCCGCTGTGATTGCCATCGCCCATTCTGAAGGCAAAGGACTCCATGCCTTCGTTGTCCGACAGGAAGCAAAGGAACACGGGACCAAACAGAAGATTGAGGGTCACTTGCAGAAGGAGTGGAGGGTTGCTCTCGTCGATGATGTAATCACTACCGGCGGATCAATGCTGAAGGCAATAGAGGTTGTTGAAGAAGCAGGATGCAAGGTGGAGAAGGTGATTGTACTCGTAGACAGGTACGAGGGTGGTAGTGACGAGCTCCGTAGACGCGGCTACAAGTTCCAGGCGTTCTTGAGTTTAAAGCCTTCGGGAGAGCTGGCCATCGATTAGCCAGCAGTACGCCGAGACTGCTGGTAGATTTCAGTCGCCCCCTGAAGGCAAACGCCAACTTTAGGAGTGGAGCGATGGGAACAAAGAGATACTGGGAGCCTACGGATACGGCAACTCAGGCACTAGTATCACCGATGCTTGATGATATGGGAGTTAGTGTGGACTGGGGAATTAGGGAAGCAGCTAGAAAATGGTTGATACGGCAGTTGGAAGACGATAGCCAGGAATTTGATATGGAAAGTCTGGAAGGCATGACGTGGGATTTTGTGACTGGCTATGAGCAAGCCCTGGTAGACATAGGTAAGCGAGAGCCAGATAATGTAGATACTTTTAGAGACTAACTTAGAGGGGGCGTTTCGCGAAACGCCCCGAAGCTTTTAATCAACCCCCTATATCCCCCAATCTTGGGGGACTTTGAGGAACTGGGGGGCATCCTTCGACAAGCTCAGGGCAAACGGATAAAACGCGCTGTCCAATTGTCATTCTGAGCGAAGCGAAGAATCTCTGAGACCCTTCGGCAAGCTCAGGGTGACATATACAATCCGTGCTCCGCTATGTACTTCTCCACCGCCTCAGGCACCAGGTAGCGGATGGAAAGCCCCCGGGCGACCCGCATCCTGATATCGGTGGAACTGATATCTATCTGGGGCACATTGACCAGCATGATGTGCTGGGAGGCCCCGGGGATAAAGCGCTCTAGCTTGCGCAAATCGACTTGTGAATGGGCAGGCCGTCCTATCCCCACCACCTGGCATACCTCCACCAGGCGGGCCGGCTCTTTCCACTTAGGCAATTCCGCCAGGGCATCAGGCCCTACAATGAAATATATCTCGGCTTTAGCGCCAAGTTTGGCCTTCAACTCCAAAACCGTATCTAAACTATAAGAAAGCCCAGGACGGTCGATCTCCATGGTGGACACTTTGAAATGGGGATTCGAGGCAACAGCCAGTCTCACCATCGCCAGCCTGTGCTCCGCGGGGCTTATGGGCTTTTCTTCCTTCAGCTTGAGCCAGGGGCGTCCTGCAGGGATAAACAGCACCTCTCTCAGCCCCAGCTTCTCCCTTAAATCCTCAGCCACAATGAGATGGCCCAGATGTATGGGGTCGAAGGTGCCTCCCAGAACACCTATCTTCCTTTTGGTCATGCTTCCTCTTCCCGCTTCCCAGCCTTCTTTGCCGGGCAAGGGATGCGGCCGGAACACCTTGAATTCTTCCTCTTCTTTCGTGCCAGAGAGACGGGGCGCTTTAGAGACCAGCTCCCAGGCTTTGCTTATAAGCTCCTTAACCCCCTCACCGGTTGCCGCTGAGATAAAATGCACCGACACTCCCAGCTCCTGGAACTCCCTCCCGAGCTGGGGCATGCGAGCACGGACATGGGGTAAATCGATTTTGTTTATGGCTATAATCCGGGGCCTATCCTTCAAAGAAGGCTCATACGACACGAGCTCCGCCTCAACCTTCTTGAAGTCCGCAACCGGATCCTCCGAGCTTCCGTCAACCAGGTGGATGAGCGCCTTGGTGCGCTCGATATGGCGCAGGAAATCCAGCCCCAGCCCCCGTCCCTCATGTGCCCCCTCGATAATACCGGGGATATCGGCCACCACGAAGCTTTGATAGCCCATCGCCACAACGCCCAGAACAGGCTCGAGGGTGGTAAAGGGATAATCGGCAATCTTGGGCCTGGCCTGGGATACCGCGCTCAATAGAGTAGACTTGCCCGCATTAGGATAGCCGATAATGCCCACATCGGCAATCAACTTGAGGTCGAGCACCAGCCTCTTTTCCTCGCCGGGTTTACCACTCTCCGCTGTGCGCGGCGCCTGATTTGTCGATGTGGCGAAATGAGTGTTGCCCCGGCCCCCCTTCCCCCCTTTTGCGACTAATATCTGTTGTCCCTGTTCCACTACGTCTGCGATCAATACCCCGGGGCTATTTTCAGTTTTGAGCCGCACCTGGGTACCCAGAGGGACTTTTATGTACAAGTCCTCCCCTCTTTTCCCATGCATATTCTTTCCTTTGCCATGAGCTCCGTTCTCGGCTCTAAACTGCTTCTTATACCTGAAAGCAAGCAGAGTGGAAACACCCTCCTCTCCCACCAGGTACACGCTTCCCCCATTCCCTCCATCTCCCCCGTCAGGACCTCCCAGAGGAACAAACTTCTCCCTGCGAAAACCGACTACGCCGTTTCCCCCATCCCCGGCCTTAACATAAATCTCAACTCGGTCTATCAATTATCCCGCCTTATTATTGTATTGCTGGTTTTGAGATTTATTATAAGCATAGTGGGAAGGACTGTAAAACTAATAATAATAAAGCTGGGGAAATCGTGGCAATTCCCTTTGTCTGAACTAAAGCATTCGGTGGAGGATAAGGTAAGTTAGATGAAGAAATTGTGGATGTTCTTCCTGCAAAAAGAAGACTGTGAGAAGGGTACTCGCTTGAGAAATGAAGACATAATGAAAATGCACTTATCCACAGTGGGAAGAAGTTTTCCACAGAAAACAGGGGGTTATCCACACTTTTATGTTAATGCTTTAGCTGAGTAATCGTTTAGGCTGATTTAGAGTAGAGGTTCTCCCTGATTTCAAGCAGGTCTCGGCGCATGCCATGGTCGGCGTTGACCTCCTCGGAGATCTTGTGATAGCCATGCAGGATTGTGCTGTGGTCTCGACCTCCCAGCTCCCTGCCGATTTGAGTCCAGGAGCATTGAAGTTCTTCTCTGAGGAGGTACATTGCTATCTGGCGTGCTTGAGAAGAGTTCTTGTCCCGTCTCTTACCCTGCAAGGTGTCCGGAGGAATGTTAAAAAAGGTGGTTACTGCATTAATGACCACAGCCGGCGTCAGGGTGCGTTTATGGGAATCGCTCGAGATATCTGCCATGGCCTGAGTTGCCAGTTCCACTGTGAGCGGCGACTGGGTAAGTCTGGCGTATGCCAGGACGCGGTTGAGCGCTCCCTCCAGCTCGCGGATATTCTTCTGGATACGGCGAGCTATAGCGTTCAACACCTCGGGGGGCACTACGGTTTTCTGTTCCTCAGCCTTCGTCTGGAGAATAGCGATCCTGGTTTCCAGGTCGGGTGGCTGCATGTCCACGATCAGTCCCCATTCGAAGCGAGAGCGCAGTCTATCCTCCAGCAGAGTCAGGGACTTTGGAGGGCGGTCGCAGCTTATCACAATCTGGCTGTTGCCGGTATGCAGGTCATTGAAGGTATGGAACAGGCCTTCCTGCGTCTGCTCCTTGCCTGCAATGAATTGAATATCATCCAGGAGCAGGACATCTACACTGCGATACTTGTTTCTGAAGTCCTCGCTTCTCCTCTCTCTGATAGCACTGATGAACTCGTTGGTGAATTGTTCAGCGGTGACATACATCACCCGTGGGCGAATCCGTATCGCCTCCCAGCCGATAGCGTGCAGGAGGTGAGTCTTCCCCAGCCCCGAGCCGCTGTAAATGAACAGAGGGTTATAGCTGTTTCCGGGGTTCTCCGCTACTCCCAGGGCGGCGGCGTGGGCCAGGCGATTGCTGCTGCCCACTATGAATGAAGAGAAAGTATACCTTCGGTTTAGCTTGGGTGCGCTGGGTCGCTGCTTATAGTTTGTCGAGGAAGGAGATGACGGTATAGGTGGGGCTAATTCTTCGTCCCCGTTCCCTCCTAGATGGACCTGGAACTGTACCGATAACGGCTTCCCGGTAATGCCGACTAATGTTTTCTCAATTAGGGGGTGTAAGCGCTTCTCTAACGATTCTGTAACGAAGCTGCTGGGAACCCCAACTGTGAAACAACTATCACTAAAGGTCAACCCTACTGTATTCTTTAACCAGGTCTGATAGTTTGCCGGACTTACTTTTCCCTGTAACTCGTCGAGCGCCGCTTTCCATATCTCGGCAGCGGGTCTCGTTTTCATACCGCACCTCATCACAACAACTGGACATAGCAACCTCTACACCGCCAAGCGGTGCTTTAGTGCACAAATAGGAATAATGCAACCGCACTCTTATGCGAACAGAAAATAAAACTAGAGCGCTTTCTCCTGAGACCTATCTACTTCCGATTGTCTCCTTCTGTGGCGATGTGCTGCAGAGAGGGGCAACACATCCTAGGGCGGATATTGTATTTATGGAGTTTTCTGCGGGGAAAACATAAGGAAAATTGCTTAGTAAAGATAACAGACGTCAAGGCTCAGGTCAAGAGATTTTTATTACATTTTTGTGATGCAAAAAATTTGTCACAAATTAGAAAAGAAGGAGGTTGTTTGGGAAACGGGGACTGTAGATGGCGAACCTCCTTCTCAGTTTGGTTGACGGCCAGGTGTCCTGATGGTATTATCAGGGCCGCAAGCAAGTGGGGAAGATAGTATGAGGAATAGAAACCAGAGGTGTAGATGAGAAGTAAGAGATTAGCAGCTCTGTTCGCTATCTTCTTGATTCTGGCCAGTCTGCTCTTTACCAGTTGCGCCTCGAAAGGAGGCGCTGCGCAGGTTCAACCCCCGACCACCACCGGGGCTTCGCTGATAGTCATCGATAGTTCCGGCAACGCGCTGCCGATTGTATTCAGCTTCTCTCGCGAGGTGAACGGTGTGAACTACTACCTAAGTGATGGCAAGGAACTGACGCGCGAAGAGATTTTGAGCAGTCTGGAACCCCAGGGCATGACCGTGGCAGAGGTTAGTGAAATCTGGGGCACCTCGATTGCCGATGTATTTGCCCTTTTTACCCCCACGCAGCTCTATGAGAAGAACAGCCGCGGGGACGCACCCAACGCTGCCTTGATATACGATATGTGGCAGTGCCTTACCAACGGGCCGCCGGAGATACGTGAGAATCCCAGAGCTATCCTCGATGGAATGGTGCCGAACATAGCTATGCGCGGCAAAGTGTTTGATTACCTGGAGCAACGTAAGCAATTTTCATTCAGCTACTAAATCAAAAGGCCCCCGAGATTGGGGGCCTTAAAGGTTTCCTCGGAATTGTTTAAGCTCAGGCGGAAAGGCCGGCCACAGCGACCGATTGCGGCACGACCTTCTCAAGCACAACCTTGCCATCCTGGTAGTCGATCTTGATTGTCTCCCCGGAGCGGAACTTGCCGTTGAGCAGAGCATCGGAGAGCTGGTCTTCGACCTCCCGCTCGATAACACGTCTCAAGGGACGAGCGCCGAAGGCGGGATCGTAACCCTTCTCTCCCAAGTAGTCCTTTGCTGCATCGGTTATCTCTAGCTTTATGTCTTTCTCTTTAAGCTGGCCCTGCACCTGGGACAGCATCAACTCCACAATCTTGCGAATGTGTTCCTTATTCAGGGCATGGAACACCACCACCCCGTCGATGCGGTTGAGGAACTCGGGGCGGAAGGTCTTCTTCATCTCGTCCAGCACCTTGTCCCTCATCTTTTCATAGGACAGCTGGGCTGCCTTGGTCTCATCACTGCGAGAGATGAAGCCGATAGAGCCCTCTTTCCTGATTAGTTCAGAGCCTATGTTGCTGGTCATGATTATGATAGTGTTGCGGAAGTCCACCCGCCGTCCCTTGGCATCGGTCAGGTGCCCGTCATCGAATATCTGTAGCAAAATGTTGAACACATCCGGGTGGGCCTTCTCGATTTCGTCCAGCAGTATGGCGGAGTAAGACTTGCGCCTCACAGCCTCGGTCAGTTGCCCGCCTTCATCATAGCCGACATACCCCGGCGGAGCACCGACCAGACGGGCTACGGTGTGCTTCTCCATAAACTCCGACATATCGAGCCTGACCAGGGACTCCTCGCTGCCAAACATGAACTCGGCCAATGCCCGCACCAGCTCTGTTTTGCCTACGCCGGTGGGTCCCAGGAAGATAAAACTGCCTATGGGGCGCCTGGGGTCCTTGAGCCCGGCGCGCGCCCTTCTCACTGATTTCGAGATAGCAACAATGGCCTCATCCTGCCCTACGATACGCTTATGCAATGCCTCTTCCATCTGAAGCAGCCTGGCGGACTCATCCGCAGCCAGGCGTGCCACCGGGATGCCGGTCCACATGCCGACAACCTCAGCGATGTGCTCCTCGGTCACTACCTTCTTTTCCGTATCGAACTCCTGCTGCCGTTGCCACTCGCTCCGCATTTTCTCCACTTTTTCGCTGAGCTTCAGTTCTCGTTCGCGCAGCTCTGCGGCATACTCATATTGCTGGGAGCCGATAGCCTGTTCCTTGTCTTTGCGCAGGGACTCTAGGGCTTTAATTGCCTCATTCAGGCTCACAGGGACGCTTGACTGCTTAATCCGCAGCCTAGATGCAGCCTCATCTATGAGGTCGATTGCCTTATCCGGCAGGAAGCGGTCCGGTATATATCGGCCTGCCAGCGCAGCAGCCGTCTTCAATGCCTCGTCATTTATGGTCAAACGGTGATATTCCTCGTAGCGGCTCTTGATGCCTCTCAGGATTTCAATGGTCTGTTCAATCGAGGGTTCCTCGACCAGGATCGGCTGGAAACGGCGTTCCAGGGCGGCGTCCCGCTCCACGTGCTTGCGATAGTCATCCAGCGTGGTAGCGCCAATACATTGTAGCTCACCCCTGGATAGAGATGGCTTCAGGATGCTGGCAGCGTCTACAGCGCCTTCGGCAGCGCCTGCGCCCACGAGAGTGTGTATCTCATCTATGAAGAGAACGCAGTTGCCTGCGGTCTTTATCTCCTCGATAACCTTCTTCAGCCTCTCCTCGAATTCACCACGGTATTTTGTCCCTGCGACCAGGGAACCGATGTCGAGGGTAAGCAGCCTCTTTCCCTGCAGTGTCTCCGGGACATCTCCGGAGACTATGCGGTGGGCAATAGCCTCTGCGATAGCTGTCTTGCCTACCCCTGGCTCTCCGATGAGGACAGGATTATTCTTGGTGCGTCGGCTGAGCACCTGGATCACCCGCTCGATCTCCCGGGCACGTCCGATTACCGGGTCGAGCTTGCCGGCCCGTGCAGCAGCGGTCAGGTCCACGCCGAGCTGGTCCACGGTTGGGGTCTTGGTTGTAATCCGTTGACCGGCAGCAGGATGGGGTGCGCTCTGGCTGAGCACTCGATTTAGTTCGGTGTGTACGCGTTCCACGCTTACGCCGAGGCTCTCCAGAACGCCTGCGGCAACCCCCTCGCCCTCGCGCAACAGGCCTAGAAGTATGTGTTCGGTACCAATATACTGGTGGCCCAGCAAACGGGCCTCATCCACGGCGAGCTCAATAACCTTCTTCGCCCTGGGAGTGAGCCCGACTTCGGTCTGCGTTGTCCCCTCGCCGCGGCCAATGATGAATTCCACGGCAGCCCGGACTTTGTTCAACCCGATGCCGAGGTTGGAGAGGACTTTGGCAGCCATGCCGTCTTCCTCGCGTACCAGCCCCAGCAATATGTGTTCCGTGCCGATATAGTTATGGTTGAACCTTCGGGCCTCCTCCTGGGCCAGGGCCAGGACCTTCCGCGCCCGTTCTGTGAACTTGTCGAACCTGTTAGCAGCCATTTCCCAACTCCGCCAGAGCTTCTCTGGCCTTAATCTCTGCTTAGTACTAACCTCGAGACCAGACTTTAGTACTCACCTTCGAACCCATTTTAACACAAACAGGCAATGAATAAAAGAGCCCAAATTCACTATACCTCTGAAATTTGGGCTCTTTTATGCTCCCCGGCAGTGGCATATTTTCCACAAGGAGTTGCCCCCTCAGTATCGTCTGCGCTGGGGCGTTTCACTACCGTGTTCGGGATGGGAACGGGTGGTACCACCCCGCTCTAACCACCAGGAAGCACTATTCACTTTTGTACTAAAGTTTATTTTAGAATAAGTCCTCGTTACCTTCTGGAAGCTTACCGTGTTCCTGCAAATACTGCTGAATCAGCTCGCTTTCCCGCATAGTATACATCAAAGTTTCCTCAAAATGCAAGTACTTCGCTTTTTTGACCCAGTCGTCTCCCGAGTTAAGCACCTCCTGCAGGCCCCTGCGTATATTGGAGTTGCTCCCGATGAAGATAACCTCTTTCTGTTCATTAAACAAGCGGTATACCCCGTCTTTTTCAGGGGCGGCATCTACATTAGCAGAGTTAAACTCCAGCCATTCGCTGGGGGGCAGTATCACTGGCGCGATTTCGAGCCTCAAGTCGCACCTCAGACACCTTGCCGCCTCCTCGCTAGCCCTCTGCTTGGGGAAACCGAGCTCTACTTCGGAGAAGTCGCTTAAACGCCGTTCAACGACAAGGTGCGGCTGCCGCTCGCGGTGCCTATTGGCGAAGCTCTCGTCTCTACCAAACCAGGGGCTGGCTTTGCCGGTTTCAGCCAGCACCTCGCTGATGTCTCCACTGCCTCCCAGGTACTTATCTATGGATGATGCCGCTTTCCTTCCTGCAGCGATCGCTTTGATGACTGAGGCCGGGCCGGTGGCGACATCGCCGCCGGCGAAAACGCTGTCTATGCCGGTGGCCAGCGTCTCGGAGTTGACTTTCAGAGTGCCCCCACCCAGAGGCTCAAGCCCGAAACCGGAGGGGATAGCAGGCACTTGCCCTATGGCTGCGATTATGGTATCGCAGGCTATATTGAACTCGCTGCCCTTGATAGGCACCGGGCGCTTCCTGCCGCTGGCATCCGGCTCGCCAAGCTCCATGCGCAGGCATTCCATCACCAGCGTATGGCCGTCCTTTGTTATCTGGGTCGGCGCAGCCAGGAACAGTGTCTTGATATTCTCTTCAAGCGCTGCCTCTACCTCCTCGGGATTAGCTGGCATCTCCTGCCTGGAGCGTCGATAGACGATGATTACCTCTTTGGCGCCAAGGCGACGTGCGGTGCGCGCAGCGTCTATGGCTGCGTTGCCGCCGCCGATTACTGCTACCCTGTCGCCTATCTTCACCTTCTTACCCTGGCTCACATCTTTAAGGAAAGATATGCACTCTATAACGCCCGGGCTTTCTTCACCCGGGACACCCATCTTGACTCCCTGGTGAGCCCCTATAGCCAGGAAGATAGCGTCAAAGCCCTGTTGCTTGAAGCTCTCCAGGGATTCGACCTTGCTATTTGTCCTTATCTCAACTCCAATGCTCTTTATCCCCTCGATTTCGCTGTCCAGAACCTCCTGGGGCAGGCGATACCTGGGTATACCCACCCGCATCATGCCCCCGGGCTGAGGCAGTGCCTCGAATACAGTGGCAGAATGGCCGAGCTTTGCCAGATAGTAAGCTGCGGTCAGCCCCGCGGGCCCCGAGCCCACGACAGCCACCTTCTTGCCTGTCGGAGTGGCCTTACTGGTCTTGGTCTGCCACTGGCTGGTATCTTGCTCGGCGATGAAGCGCTTCAGCGCGCATATAGCGATGGGCTGGTTCAGTTGACCGCGGCGGCATACGCCCTCGCAGGGATGGAAGCAGACCCGGCCCAGCACCCTGGGGAAGGGTACCTTTTCCCGCACCACTGCCACCGCCTCGGCGAATTTGCCTTCGGCGGTGAGGCGCACATATCGGGGCACATCTATACCCGCAGGGCAGGCGTTGCTGCAAGGGACTAAAGCGCCTTCGCGCTCTGCCCTCTTGATATTGAGGTCGAGCAGGGCTCCCGTGGGGCAGACCTCGACGCAGGCGCCACAGAACTTGCAGCCCGACTCCCTGAGCGATGAGGCAATAGGCCCGGCGATGACCTCACCGTCCCGAACGATGAAGCCCAGGGCGCCTATGCCGCGCAAATCCTTGCATACCCTGACACAGCGGGTGCAGCCGATGCACAGGTTGTAGTCTTGGGTGAACAGCGGCTCATCTTTCTTGATAGGCAGGTCTTTGAATATATAGCGCGGGATGCTCTCTTTGAGCCCGATAAACTCGACAACCGCCTGGAGTTCGCAGTAGCCCAGCTTGGAGCAGCAGCGCTCTTTGATGGGTATGCTGTTCGGGCATGACTCGAAAGGACTGCAGCCCTCTCTCTGCTTGCAGGTGAGACAGGCGTGAGGATGCTTGAGCAGGATACCTTTCAGGTTCTCACGCCGCAGCTCTTGAACTCGGGGCGTGTTAGTGTGGACCACCATGCCTTCGGCAGCAGGAAGGTTGCATGAGGTGGGAACGTCCTTCATCCCCTCGACCTCTACGAGGCAGAGCCGGCACCCCTGAAACTCCATGCTGGGCCCTGAACTGTGATAAGGTTTGCCGCCGAGGTAGATGATACTGGAAGCCTTTAATCCTGGTGCCGGCGGCAAATCGGGGTGCGCGCAGAGCGCCGGAATGTAAATGCCCGCGCTTTGCGCTGCCTGGAGGACTGTTTTACCCTTCTCGACCTCTACCTCTTTATTATCAACCTTTAGCTTTATAATAGCCATTTTGCCCCTTTTCCAAAATTGTGGGTAGCGTGGAGCGCGTGCTCCAGGCTACCCTGTTTTAACCAAGTATTTGGGCACTCTCATTTTTCAAGTTTATTATAAAGGGGAGTTGGATTGTGAGTCAAATCGTGACGCTGGCAAAAAGTAGTAGGGGCGCAAGGCTTTGCGCCCCTACTTTGTTATTGGCGTCCACTTCCGAGTTTATTGATGTATAAACGATATATTTTGGTCGTAGGGGCACAGGGCCCCGTGCCCCTACTGTTTCCATTTATAGGTGTGGAGTTGGATGATAAAAATCGAAACGCCTGATGGATGCTGTAGGGGCGACCCGCCGGGTCGCCCCTACATTTACAGCGCAGGGCTAACCGATTTAGAACAGTCCCGAAACCTTGCCGCTCTTGACGTCCACATCTATCCTTCTGAAGGCCGGGTCGGAGCTGGTCCCCGGCATCAGGCTGATGGTCCCGGCCATCGGGCAGAGGAACTTCGCTCCGGAGAACAGCAATATGTCGCGGATGGGGAGCATCCATCCCTTGGGAACGCCCTTAATGGAGGGGTCATGGGTCAGGCTCAGGTGAGTCTTTACCATCATGGTGGCGTACTCATCGTACTTGGCGTCTGCCTCGAATACCTTGGCTTTTTCCGTAGCCTCGGGGCTCCAGTTCACGCCATCGGCACCGTAGACCGTCTTGGCTATCTTCTCTACGCGCTGGCGCAGTTTCATCTCATTGGGGTAGAGGAACTTGAAGTCGTTCTTCTCTTTGCAGGCTTCCACAACGGCGTCAGTCAGCTCCAGTGCGCCATCGCCACCGTCGGCCCAGTGGGAGGAGAAAGCGCAGCGAGCGCCGGCAGCCTCAGCCGCCTTGCGCACCATGGCTATCTCGGCCTTGGTATCGGTGTGGAAGGCGTTGATGCACACCACCGGGTTGATGCCTGCTGTTCTGATGGTGTTGATGTGATGCACCATGTTGGGCAGGCCCTTCTCCAGTGACTTCAGGTCCTCTTTAGTATAAGCATCAGGTAATGGCAGGCCAGCTACCACCTTGGGCCCGCCGCCGTGCATCTTCAGGGCGCGGATGGTGGTGGTGAGCACGGAGACATTCGGCTTCAGTCCGCTCAGGCGGCACTTGACGTTCCAGAACTTCTCGAAGCCGATGTCTGCGGCGAAGCCGCTCTCAGTGACGCAGTAGTCGGCCATCTTCAGGGCGATGCGGTCTTCAATGATGGAGTTCTGGCCTACCGCAATATTGGCGAAGGGGCCGGCATGCACAAATATCGGCTGATACTCCACTGTGGCGCACAGGGTGGGGTTGATGGCGTTGCGCATGAAAGCTGTCATAGCGCCGCCCACTTCCAGGTCGCCGGTGGTGACGGGCTTGCCCGCCTTGTCGTAGGCCAGGGTAATCTTGTCCATTCTCTGCCGCAGGTCAGCCAGGTCATTGACGATGGCAAGCATGGCCATCAGCTCTGAGCTTACGGCGATGCCGAACTTGGACTGCATCAGGAAGCCGTCCATGCGGCTGCCCATGCCGATGATGATGTTGCGCAGGCTCTGGGCGCAGAAGTCCATGATCCAGCCCATCTCCACCCTGGTGGGGTCGATGTCGAAGCGGCGCATCTTCGTGAGCCGCTGTAATTGCTCGTCGTTGTAGTTCCGCTCATGCTGCATCCTGGAGGTGAGAGCCACCATCGCCAGGTTGTGAGCGTTCATGATGTCGTTGATGTCGCCGGTTAGCCCCATGGAGAACTCGGTCATGGGGATGAGCAGCGCGTTGCCGCCGCCGGCAGCCGTCCCCTTGATATTCATGGTGGGGCCGCCCGAGGGCTGGCGAATACAACCGACTACGCTTTGCTTGCGCTTGCCCAGTCCCTCCACGAGACCCATCAGTGAGGTTGTCTTGCCCTCGCCCAGCGGCGTGGGGGTGATAGCGGTAACCTCGACGTATTTGCCGTCCTTCTTTGCCTTCAAGCGCTCTATTATCTTCAAGAAATCGAGCTTGGGCGTCCGCCCGAAGGGAATGAGCTCGTCCTTTTGCAGGCCCAGCTTTTTAATCCACTCCTCAGGGGTGGGCATACCCTTCTCGGCTAGCTCTGCAATCTGCCAGTCCTTTAGTTTTACTGCATCGTATGCCATATAAGCGTGAACCTCCTACCTTAATTTATTTTCTCTCTAATGTTTCTTGGCGGACTGCTGCTCGGCAGCCCTGACTGTATTGACCATGAGCATGGTGATTGTCATTGGCCCCACACCGCCGGGGACGGGGGTAATAGCTTTCGCCTTCTCTTTGATGGCCTCGAAATCGGTGTCGCCCACCAGCCTGAAGCCGCTCTTCTTGGTGGCATCGGGTATTCTGTTTACGCCGACATCTATCACCACTACGCCTTCTTTGACCATGTCTGCCGTTATCACCTGCGGCTTGCCCATGGCAGCGATGATGATATCCGCCTGTAGGGTGAGCTTTGCCATGTCCTTCGTGCCGGTATGCACCATGGTCACCGTGGCGTTGGCGCCCTTCTGTTTCTGTATCAGAATGGCCATCACGGGTTTGCCTACGATATTGCTCCGTCCGCAGATAACCACGTGTTTGCCTTCGGGGCTGTTGCCGCTGCGAACAAGCAACTCCTGAACGCCGTGCGGGGTGCAGGGCATGAAGTAGGGGTCGCCGATTAACAGCCTGCCTACATTGACGGGGTGGAAACCGTCAACGTCTTTCTCGGGGTCGATGGCATTCAGGACTTTATCCGCATCGATTTGCTTGGGCAGGGGGAGCTGCACCAGGATGCCGTGGAACTTGGGGTCCTTGTTCAGCTTGTGGACAAGGTCAAGGAGCTTTTGCTCCCCGCTATCTTCGGGGAGAACTATGGTCTCCGACAAGATGCCCAGCTCCTCAGCCGCCTTGCCTTTGCCGGTGACGTAGGATATCGAGGCAGGGTCCTCGCCCACACGCACGAAGACCACGCCGGGGTGTATACCCTTTTTCTTGAGCTCCTCTACCTTTAGCTTGAGTTCTCCGCGGATCTGCTCTGCTACTGCTGTTCCTGAGATTATCTCCGCAGCCATCTTTTGGCCTCCTTTATTTTATAGAAGTTACCTTAATATATATCAGTGGTCAGTTTTCGCTGACCTTATGCAGCACGGGGCAAGAGGACGAAGATTCAGCGCCTGTCTGTGGGCCCAGCATGTTTGAAGATGGGTACATGTATTCCGGCAATGCTAATGCTGAAAAGGAATGCCTAACTGTGGAGGCAATAACGAACTCAGGCTTGAGGGTATCAATGATGAGAGCTACCTGCAATTTGCCCTCCAGACCGTGCAAAATTATAGCATATCCTTATCAGGGGTGCAATCGGTCAACAGGCCTAAAATCAGTAAGCAATTTTACGCATTCCGCCCGCTGGGTGGAACTTTTTGGGGCGGCAAATCGTCTATGTACTAATGGGATAAGGTCTGAGAATTGACAGGGGGTAAGCCCCTTTTTGTTGCACCTTTACAAATTAATAGACCAAAAAGGCAGTATCTCGAAGCATTGTTCAACGGTAGGTGGATTTATTGGGGGCAGTCCGCCGCAGGCGGATGCCGAAGGCTTGGGGTTCAGGGAGAATTGTCAAACACTCCCCCAAAAAGTATTGACAAGCTGGGCAAAAAGTGGTAAAAGCTTTACAGTCCGATAGAATCCAAGGTCTAAAATGGACTTATCGGTTTTGGCGAATGAGGTCAAATGGCAGTCCGTTAGTCCATTTGGTTTGGGGAGGATACGCTGGCGGGGTGGTCCGATAGTGGAAGCCTGGTTTGAAGGAAAGGCACTTGAAAATTACACAAAAGTGTCATGAAAGGGGCTTGACAAGCGGGATTAAAGGTGTTTAGAATGAACCAACTTGCCTACCGATGTGTAGGTATGTGCAAAAAAAGGAGCACAAAAGTTGTCGGTGTGAGTGTGGGGATGTCCCCCACCTCAGGAGTCCCCCCCAGCAGGGGGCGAGTCTTTATTAGAAGTCCAAGTGGCCTAGCATAAAAAGCTTAATTGATATGCCAAACTAAGGAGGTGGGTTATATGTGAAGATTGAAATAAATGGAATAGGAATTGGTCATTGGGGGCAAGTCAATATTCTGCCCAAGAAAGGAGAGACTAGATGAAGATAAAGACAAACATTGTAAAACTGCTGGCGGTGCTGGCAATTCTAGGCAGCCTGGTGGCGATAGCCGCCGTGCCCGCTGGCGCAGTAGCAACACCAAGCATGGCTCTAAGTGCTGGTAATGGGACTGTTGGGTCATCGATTACCATCAGTGCAACCAGTTTCCCAGTCAGCACAATTTTGGTGGCAAAGTTCGATGGGGCGGCAATGACCACATCCCCGACGACGGTAACAACGGATTCTGTCACAGGTGCTGCCACTTTTGCGGTGTTGATCCCGACCGCAACAGCGGGATTGCACCTCATTACGGTGACTGACGGCGTTAATATTGCTCCGTCCTCGACCACGCCTAACTTCAAGATACTGCAGTTGGTCGCAATAACTTCCCCGACTACCAAGAGCGGCCCGGTGGGCACAAGTGTTACCGTGACCGGTACTGGATTCAGCGGAGCCGGTGTTACCGCTGATGTAACCATGGGTGGGGTACCTCTTGTTTCCGGGGTGGTTGTCGATAGCAACGGTAGCTTCACGGGAACCGGCACAGTGCCTTCCCTTACTTCGGGAGTTCAGACAGTGTCAGCCAGTGACGGTGCCGGCAATGTCGCCGATTACTTTGATTACTTCACTGTAACTCCGACATTGGCCCTAAGTCCCGGTAGCGGGCTGCCCGGCGCTGTGGTAACCCTGACCGGTTCCGGATGGGCCCCTGGCAGTGTCACAATAAGTTTCGCTGGCGGCAGTCCTGTTACTGTGACTGCCATTAGCAGCGGAGCGATTAATGATACCTCCTACCAGATACCCTCTTCGGCGACAGCAGGTGTAAAGACAGTAGCGGGAACCCAGGGCACGACTACTGCTTCTACCACCTTCACGGTGGCGGGGCGTGCTTTGAGCCTGAGTCCCGTCAGCGGACCGGGGAAAACACAAGTGCTGCTGACAGGCATGAGCATGACCCCTAATAGCTATATTGACACTACAACAACGCCGAGTGGTTTGCTTTTCAACGGGGCTGCATGGGCTGGTGCTCCTGCGAACATTAAAACTGATAGCTCCGGTACCATATTCCCCACCACGATGTACGTTCCCATGAGCCTTCCTGTAGGCACGTACACAGTGCAGGCTACCGATAAAGGTGGCTTGATTGCCTATGGTACTTTCGCTGTCACCCAGCCGACGATAACTTTGAGTCCGACCACCGGTGCCATCAACTCATCGCTAACCATAACTGGCAGCGGATGGCTTCCCGGTACCCTCAGTGGCTCCACGGTTACAATCACTTTCAGCTACACCGGTAGTTCAGGTGCGGAAACTACCACCGTCACCACTGTACCTGATGGCAACGGCAACATCGCTGCGGGCATAACGGTGCCTGCGGATGCCATGGCTGGCCCAGCTACGGTTGCCGCACAGGACTTGGATAATAACAGTGCCGTCAATGCGACATTCACTGTGCCCGGTGCGTACATCACAGTGACACCGGCGTCAGGGGCGGCAGGAACTACGGTAGCGGTAACAGGCAGTGGCTTCGCAGCCTATACTGCGATGACGGTCAAGATCGGGACCTACCAGTTCCTGTCTCAGCCGCTGAGCGACGCTATGGGGAACTTCAATTACAGCTTCACTGTTCCAGGCTTAGCGCCGGGTTCTCAGCCAGTCACCGCCTTTGACGGGTCCAGTCTGGCGAGCGCATACTTCGTAATCTCGTCGACTGGCGCAACCGTGCAGGCTCAGACTTCTGGCATAAGCAGCTACCTGGTCAGGGTCTGGGGCTACTCGGGCGGAACATGGTACCTGTACGACCCGGCTGATGCTGCCGGAAGCAACCTGGCAACCCTTACGGCCGGCGCAGGCTACTGGGTCAACGTCAATGCAGCGTGCACCCTGGTTTGGGGCAGTCACAGCTATGCTCTGAGCTCGGGCTGGAACCTCATTGGCTGGATGGGATAAGAGGATAAAGAGATTTAACTTGAGGGGTTCGCCTCTGGCGAACCCCTCAAGGGAGCCACTAAATAAGGAGGAAAAAGTATGACCAAATTAAGACTGTTGGCTCTGCTGGCAGTGGTTGCGCTTGTCCTCTTCCCGGCCATAGCATTCGCACAAGGCGGGCTACAGCCGCCTTGCCGCTTCCACGGCACGGTGCAGGTGAATGGACAAAATGTGGCCGATGGCACTGTCATAACGGCCACCATAGGGAATGATACGTATACCACTACCACAACCGGTTCAACATACGGCGTAAACATAGCTCAACCTGAGGGAGCGAGCTACGACGGACTGGCTGTGACCTTCATGATTGGCAGCGCTACCGCAGGCCAGACTAGTACCTGGCAAATGGGTGGCAACGTGGCGATCAACCTGACCAAGGGTGTTCCTGTGGTAACAACAGGTGGAGGGAGTCTCATAGTAGGTGTACAGCTTGGTAATAGCACCGGCTATGATCCTACTACTGGCATCATCACCATAAGCCAGAGTGCTATCACAGGGGCGACGGGTGCTACTGGCGCCACTGGCGCTACTGGTGACCAGGGCCCTGCTGGTAAGAACGCCTCCAGTGTGATCGGTATTATTGCCATTGTCATTGCCGTCATCGCTTTAGCAATAGGCGTGATAGTAATGATGAGAAAGCCGCAGGCGCCGGCGAAACCCTAAAGCGCTTGATGCGTAAGTATTGAAATGAAGCCGTCCTTCCTTCAGGAAGGACGGCTTCTGCTTTTGTTCAACTATGAGTTAAGGCAGACCTGGGGTTCTTCAGATTATCCGGCTTTGCTGGGTTCCAGGACGCCTTCTCTGCGGTAGTCCAGCACCAGGACTTTGGTCTCAAGCGGCAGGTTCGATTTGGCGACGTTCAGCTTGGGCTGGGAGACAACCTCCTTCAATCCCATGACTTTGATGAAATGCTCCAGAGGCTCCAGTTCCATCTTCACCACCTCTGTCTTGTAGTGCATGGGTATCACCAGCTTCGGTTCGAGCAGACCTATGGTCTCCGCCGCTGCCGCAGCATTTATGGTCGAGAATCCGCCCACAGGCACCATCAGTATATCTACGCCGCTCATCTGCTCGATCTGCTCCGACGTCGGCACATGCCCGATGTCTCCCAGATGGCAGACCTTCACTTCATCGATCTCCATGAAGAAAACTGTGTTCTTGCCCCGGACCGCGCCCTTTTCGTTATCATGGTACGTGGCGATGCCGTTGATGAAGACATTGGCTATGTCATATTCGCCGGGGCGGCTGACTACTCTGGGATCGCCCGCAACGCTATCCACAAAGCTGTGCTGAGGATGGTTATGGCTCACAGTGACAATACTTGCCGTAGGCTTTCTCAGCGGATAACCCAGGGTCTTATCGAAGGGGTCGGTAACGATAGTGGCCTCCTTACCCCTTATCCTGAAGCAGGAATGTCCCAGCCAGACTATCTCCATATTCTTACCCTCTAATAGGAATCTTTACTCCTCAATGGCCTCAGCGTTCTCTACAGTCAACGACACCTTTATTCTTTCGGTTATCCAGCTTACACCAAATAGCAGCACAGCGCAAACCACAAACCCCAGCAATTCGGCATGCCCTATGCGTTGCCCGAACAGGTCTAGATGTGTTATGTGCAGTTGTTTCACCGCCAGAGCCGTGCCTCCCCCCGCAATGATAGCCGTTATCGCACCTATTGAGTTCACTTTCAGCTTATCCTTGTAGAACCCTGCGATGACAGGAAGCACCACGCCGCTGGTGAAGACGGTGTATGCCAGCAGAAGGGAGTTTATTATGCCTTTCAGGTTTAGAGCAACAACCAGGGTGAGCGCGCCGATAAAAAGTACGCACACCCGGGAGATTATCAGGGTCTTCCGCTCGCTCATATTAGGGGAAAAGGGTTTGAAGATGTCCACACTCAATATAGTGCTTGTGGTGAGCAAACAGGTGTCCGCAGAGGACATCATGGCAGCGAGCAGCGCCGCACCCACCAGGCCGCTTACCCCTATGGGCAGGACGTCTTTAATTACCTGGGGAAAGGCTTGCTCCTGTGCAATACCGGGGAACAAGACCATCGCCCCCATCCCGATAAGGACAATACCGAAGGCAACAGGGATAGTGACAAGCCCTGCGAGAAACACCGATTTCCGGGCCACTTTTTCGTCACGGGCGCAAAATAGTCGGGAATACATATCCGGACCCACTACGTAGACCGAACCCACCAGGATTAGGAGCGACATGAAATCCAGCCACCCAAAATTCAAGTTCGGGCTTACCGGGAACGAAAAGAACCCGGAGGGAAGGGAAGCGTGCAAGCCGCTTATCCCCCCTACGTGATGTATGACCAGCCCTGCCCCCACAAACACCCCCACGATTATTATGCCGAATTGGATTATATCGGTGCCGATCACCGAGTACTGCCCTCCGAGGAAGGTATAAAGAGTAATTACAGAGGAGGTGATAATCATCCAGGTGGAAATATCGATGCTGGGGAACAGAACGGATAGGATTTTACCGGATGCAAGTATTTGTGCGGCTATGACCGCTAGCCATGAAACTACGATGAGTACAGAGGTTACGAACCCTGCCGTCTTGCTGTTGTATTGCTTCTGCACCAGCTCGGGTAAAGTGTAGAGGCCGGCGCTCCTCACCCTGCGCGCAAAGAAGAAGCCCAGGATAAAAAGGCCAACCACGCCTGCCAGAAGCCACCACGCTCCGGAGAGACCCCGCGAATACGCCAGGCCGGCCATTCCCAGTGTGGCTGAAGCCCCGATCAGGGTAGCGCAGAGCGACCCCACTATGTCCAGAGTAGTGCCGCGCCTGTTAATTACAAAGAAACCGCTGGTGGAAGCCTTCCTTCTCCTGTAATCGTAGATGCCCACCGCCGCCATAGCCACGAAATAGATTACGATTATCGCGATATCTAACAATTCAGCTTCTCCTGCTCATACCCCATTCCAGCACCATGGCCGCCCAGCTCAGGCCGCCCCCGAAGCCGACCAGAACCAGATGGTCTCCGTCTTTGAGCCGCCTTTCCTCCACAGCTTCGCACAATGCGATAGGGACGGAAGCTGCCGAGGTATTACCGTAGCGGTCTACATTGATGAAGACCTTTTCCGGAGGCAACTCGAGGGCCTTGGCCGCCGACTTAAGTATGCGTATGTTGGCCTGATGAGGGACGACAAGCTCGATGTCGGACATCTCGAGCCCGGCGGACTTCACTGCTTGCCTGGTCGCCAGGCAGATGACGTTTACTGCGAACTTAAATACCTCCGGTCCGTTCATGGTGATATAGTAAGGCCCCCTGCTCAAGCCGCAAGGGCCCGGGGTGTAAATGGAGTTTGCCCGTGAGCCATCGTTCCCCAATACGAAGCTGAGCAAGCCTGCTGGCGCATCGCTGGCCTGCACTACTACCGCTCCGGCTCCATCGCCGAAGAGAACGCAGGTGCTGCGGTCCTTCCAGTCCAGAATCCGTGAATAGACCTCGCTGCCTACAACCAGTATGTTGTTATAGGCTCCTGAAGTGACGAACTGGCAGGCGGTGGCCAGAGCATAGATGAAGCCGCTGCAAGCGGCGTTGACATCAAAGGCGGCGGCATTTTTGGCGCCCAGCGAGCTCTGTACCAGCGAGGCGCAGGCGGGGAAGATGTACTCCGGAGTGCAGGTGGCTACAATCACCAAATCGAGGGAACGGGGCTCAAGCCCGGCGATTTTAAGGGCATCCCCCGCAGCGCGTACCGCCATGCTCGACGCTGTCTCATCGTCGGCGGCGATCCTTCTTTCCCTGATGCCGGTGCGACTCATAATCCAGGCATTAGAGGTATTGACTAAGAGCTCGAGGTCCTGGTTTGTGAGCACCTTCTGGGGCAGGTACTTGCCCCAACCGGTGATCTGTGCGTATCGGGCCAAAGAGAAGCCTTTCTCAGAGATGTATAGAGTAAAAGTATAGCAAAGTAGGAAGTTAGGGTCAACCTCTCGCTTAATTCTACTTTAATATCCGACAGTCTCCCTCCCTGTTAGATAATGGAGGTGTCATTCCTCGTCCCATATGTGGCCTGTGGTAATGATACCGCCTCAGAAAAATTTCTGCCATATCCCGGCATTCTGATAATTGCGATACTCTGTACTTAACCCATCCCAAGCATTCTTTTCTTACGGTTCGGTTAAAACTCTCGATGTAGGATTGCTCATTCTTCCGGTAAGGTCGAGCGACACGGTGTCTATCACAGAACAATGGCGCATTACTTTCAAATGCCGCTTTAAACTCAGGCCCGCCGTCTGTTTGAAGCAGCTTAACGTGACCGTCAAACCGGCGTCTCATACTCTGATGCAAGAACTGACATCCCAGATCAGCAGTCAATTCAGTTGCGATGAGTATATCTGCTTCTCTAGTAAAAATGTCGATCGCGGTAAAGGCATAAAGCTCACCAAAGTCGATAGTATCCATCTGAACTACTTCTCTCGGCATTGATGCTTGGGGTACTTCTCCTCTTACTTTGTTTTTCTTCCACCTGGGACGGATAATGTACTTCTCTGATAGTATTTCATAGATTTTAGGGACAGACAGGTGAATGCCATGCTCAAGGTTGAGGAAATACTGAATCTTTTGCCCGCAACAATCGTATTCCCTTTCACGTATCTCCCAAATCCATCTTTTGACTATGGGGTCAGCCTTCCTTTTCGCTCTTTCTCCTTTCTTAGCCTGGCGGTATCTGTCGAGAAATTCAATGAGACCATACTGTTCTATCCCCTTAATCCAGATATGAATCGTTTCTCGATTCTTTCCCAACCTCTGGGCAATGTGTGATTTGGGCAATCCCTGTTGGTGGAGTTCCTCGCATAAAGCTATCAGTGTCTCATTAAGCATGTCCATATTTTATATGGACTGTCGGATTTTTAACTGAACAATGCGCCTCTTGACAAGAATGAGTGTAAAGTGATAGAGTTAAACTAGCATTAGCACTCTAAGGGCTAGAGTGCTAATGAACGGAGCGAAGAGATGCTCACACGAAGACGGGATAGAATCCTCAGCATTATCATCGGAGAATATATCTCCAAGGGTGTGCCCGTGAGTTCGGATGTCGTGGCTAAGAAGGGCCTGGGCGTGAGCCCTGCTACTATTCGCAACGAGATGATCGAGCTTGAAGAAGAGGGTTACCTCGTACAGCCCCATACCTCTGCGGGGCGCATCCCCACGGATAAAGGGTATCGCCACTATATCGAGTCCCTGATGAGCTACGCCCGTCTTTCCCGGGACGAGCAGTTCCTGATCCGCCACCAGTTCCATCAGGTGGAGAGGGCGGTTGAAGAGTGGACGCGCCTTGCTGCTGCTATCCTGTCGGGTATCGTGCATAACGTAGCCCTGGTTACTCTGCCTAAGCCTGTTGAAGCAAGGCTCAAGCACCTGGAGTTGGTTTCCCTTCAAGAGTTCCTCGTTTTGTTAGTGCTCGTTCTCAAAGAAGCGACACTCAAGCAGCAGATGCTGAACCTGGAGGAGAATGTCTCCCAGGAGGAGCTCAGTGCGAGTGCGCGAAAGCTTACCGCAGCTTATGCCGGACTCACCGCTTCCGAGATAGCTGACAAGGACTTGAAGCTCTCCCCTGTAGAAGAGCAGGTGATGAAAATTGTGTCTGAGTTGATGCGGGACGAGGAGGGGGAGGAATACGAGGAGCCCTATATTGATGGCCTACGCCACATGCTCAGACAGCCTGAATTTGCCTCAAGCGACAAGATAGCGGCGATAATGGAGATGTTAGAGCAGAAGAGCCTGCTCAAGTCGTTCTTGCCCAGGGTGCTCACAGGGGAGGGGGTGCGGGTCGTCATCGGGAGGGAGAACAAAGAGAACATGATGCGGGACTGCAGCGTGATTCTCACCAAATATGGTATCCCCGGGGAAGTGGGCGGGGCCATTGGCGTGATGGGCCCAACCCGGATGGAGTACCAGCGCGCTATTCCCACTGTCAGCTTTCTGTCTACAGTGATGAGCGAGCTGGTTAGTGAACTATACGGGTAAGGCTGGAGTTGTGGAGGTTTAACAAGGGGCTTGAGCCCCTTGTCTGTTAGAGAGAGTTGCTAAATGTTTTGTGACATAAGTTACATCATTAGTTATATTTAACAATGTAAAATTTGTTTTTGGAATATATACTGAGGGGGATGTAGTTTGGCCAAGAAAGAGCGAGGCTCCTTTAAGGATGAGGAAAAGGTCGAACAGGAGGATGTTGAGCAGGCGGAAGTCAAACAGGCGGAGGATATAGAATCAGTCAAGAAAGCGCTTGCTGAGGAGAAGGAGAAGTCGGAGAAGTGTCTGGCGAACTGGCAGCGGGCGCAGGCTGACTTTATCAACTATAAGAGGCGGAACGAACAGGAACGGGCCGAGGTAGTTAATTACGCCAACTCTACGCTCATCTTGAACCTGTTGCCTGTCCTAGATGATTTAGAGCGAGCCTTGGCAAGCGTACCTGATGAGCTTGCCGAGTCCCGTTGGGTCGATGGTATCAGGCACATATATCGCAAGCTGCAAGCAGTCCTCGAGGCTCAAGGAGTATCGGTGATCGAGGCTGAAGGCAAAGACTTCGACCCCAATTTTCACGAGGCAGTCATGACTGTGGAGGGGGAAGAAGGCAAGGTTATCGAAGAGACACAGAAAGGTTACAAAATTCGCAACCGTGTAATCAGACCCACCAAGGTGAAGGTGGGAAGGGGGAGCGAACCCCCCAGCAATAATGGACAACAATAGGTTTATCGATATTTGACGGAGGTGGAACATGGCGAAGGTAATTGGAATTGACTTAGGAACGACCCTGAGCGAGGTAGCCGTGATGGAGGGTGGCGAGCCTGTGGTCATCACCAATGCCGAAGGCTCCCGGCTCACGCCTTCCATAGTCTCCGTGAGCAAGAACGGCGAGCGGCTGGTGGGACAGGTTGCCAAGCGTCAGGCGATAACCAATCCTGAGAATACCATCTATAGCATTAAGCGCTTTATGGGACGTAAATGGGGCGAGCCGCCCGGACGTGAGTTGCCGGTGGAGGAGGATGCCCGCCGCAAGACCTATAAGGTGACCCGGGGCCCCAACAACGAGGTACGCGTGTTGATGGGAGGCAAGGAGTATAGCCCGCCTGAGATATCGGCCATGATTCTGCAGAAGCTGAAGGCCGATGCTGAGGCTTATCTGGGCGAGAAAGTAACCGAGGCGGTCATCACTGTCCCGGCCTACTTTAACGATAGCCAGAGGCAGGCTACAAAGGACGCCGGCGAGATTGCAGGCCTGAAAGTGCTGCGCATCATCAACGAGCCCACCGCTGCAGCTCTGGCTTACGGACTGGACAAGAAGAAGGATGAGACCATTGCGGTGTACGACCTGGGCGGCGGCACCTTCGATATCTCGGTCCTGGAGCTGGGCGAGGGCACCTTCCAGGTCAAGTCTACCAATGGCGATACGCACCTGGGCGGCGACGACTTCGACCAGCGCATCATGGACTGGCTGTGCGATGAGTTCAAGCGCGACCAGGGCATAGACCTGAGGAAAGACCGCATGGCCCTGCAAAGGCTCAAGGAGGCTGCGGAAAAGGCGAAGATGGAGCTCTCCACAGTGATGGAGACCGAGATAAACCTTCCCTTCATCACCGCTGACGCCAGCGGGCCCAAGCACCTTACTATAAAGTTGACTCGGGCCAAGCTGGAGCAATTGGTGATGGACCTCGTGGAGAAAACTATCGGCCCGTGCAAACAGGCTGTTACGGACGCCGGATTGAGCACCAGCCAGATCAACGAAGTTATCCTTGTCGGCGGTCAGACCAGGATGCCGCTGGTGCAGAGGAAGGTCAAGGAATTCTTCGGCCGCGAGCCGTCCAAGGGAGTCAACCCCGATGAAGTTGTCGCCATGGGGGCAGCAATCCAGGGTGGTGTGCTCAAGGGTGAGGTCAAGGACGTGCTGCTCCTAGATGTCACGCCGCTTACCCTGGGAATCGAGACCCTGGGTGCGGTGATGACGCCGCTCATTCAGCGCAACACCACCATACCTACCTCGAAGAGCCAGATATTCAGCACGGCTGCTGATAGCCAGTCCAGCGTGGAGATACATGTGCTCCAGGGCGAGCGGCCTATGGCTAATGATAACAGGACTCTGGGACGCTTCATGCTCGATGGCATACTTCCGGCGCCTCGCGGCATGCCTCAGATCGAGGTTGCCTTCGACATAGATGCTAACGGCATACTCAGCGTTAAAGCCCATGATAAAGGCACGGGCAGGGAGCAGAAGATTACCATCACTGCCTCCAGCGGGCTGAGGAAAGAAGAGGTCGAGCGCATGAAGCACGAGGCCGAGATGCATGCGGCTGATGATACCAGGAAGCGCGAGGAAGTTGAAGCCCGCAACATGGCGGATACCCTGGTCTATACAGCGGAGCGGACTCTGCGTGAGCAGGGCGACAAGGTGCCTGCTCAACTGAAGAGTGAGGTTGACAGCAAGATAGCGGCGGTGAAATCGGCACTAACCGGCGGCGACGTTCAGCAGCTCAAACGGACGACTCAGGAGCTGTCCGACGCTATGCAGAAAGTGGGTGCGGCTGTCTATCAGCAGGCAGGCGGAGGTCCGGGCGCAGGAGCGCCGCCACCTCCTCCGGGAGGCGAAGAAGGCCCGGGCAAGAAAGACGAAGGCACCGTAGAGGGCGAGTTCCGCGAGGTGTAACCAGGCTCAATTGCCACGAACGTTTTAGGGGCGTCCTTCCCGTTCGGGAAGGACGCCCCTGCTGCTTTCAGTTTGGCAGACCGATAGCTGAGGAGGGACTTTGTCATGAAGATTCTGGGCATTGTCTGCAGTCCCCGCAAAGGTGGAAATACGGAGATACTGGTCAAGGAAGCGCTGGCCTCAGCGCGTGAAGCGGGGGCCCAGACTGAGCTTGTCTCGGTCATAGGCAAGAACATTGCGCCTTGTGACGCATGCGGCAGTTGTGGCAAGACCGGCATTTGCCATATCCAGGACGATATGCAGTCCATATATCAACAGCTCGAAGCGGCAGATGCCATCATATTCGGTTCCCCGGTATATTTCGGCACCGTAAGCGCACAGGCCAAGGCCATAATGGATCGAACCTTCTCATTGCTCATGGACAGGAGGTTAAAAGGGAAAGTAGCTGCACCGATCCTGGCCGTGAGGCGGGTAGGTGCAGGTCAGACGCGTAACCTGCTCTATGGCTTCTTTATGGTCCATGGGATGATACCGGTTCGCGGCGCCATAGGCTATGGCCGGGAAAAGGGTGAAGTAAAACAGGGAGTGGGAGGCAGTATTGGCCTGTCGGCTTTGGAAGAGGCTAAAAATGTGGGCACAGATGTTGTTCAGATGGTGCGGCAGCTCTCCAAACCTCAAGGTTAGATTGCGCTGAACAGGGGCCTCTTTGCATCTGCTTTTCAGGCATTTCTAGCCTGGCGCTGTGCATACTTAACGTGGTTGTACAAGCGTAGGGGCACGGCATGCCGTGCCCCTACATATATAATCTTAATGTCAACCACTGAAAACATAATGGTTGACATTGCTCAAGTCCTCCGCTAAAATACGGGCTTAATGAGAGATTCCATTCTTAAAGCCCTGCAGCAGGAAGGCCACGTCTCAGGAGAACAGCTTGGCCAGAGGTTCCATATCTCCAGGACGGCTGTCTGGAAGCATGTTAACGAGCTGCGCAGGGTGGGATATGAGATAGATTCCTCTCCCCGCACCGGATATGCCTTCATCAAAAGCCCCGACCTAGTTAGCCCCCAGGAAATTGCCCTTGGCCTTGACGCCGGCATCATGGGCAGGCGTTTTCTCTACCAGGAAGAGGTCACCTCGACTCAGGATATAGCGGAAGAGGCTGCGAGAAAGGGCGCAGAGGAGGGGGTCGTAGCGATCTCCGAGAGGCAGATAAAAGGCAGGGGCAGGAAGGGCAAGCTCTGGATCTCGCCGTCTCGTGAGGGCGTGTACTTCTCCGTCATCTTGAGGCCGAATCTTAGGCCTTCTCAGATTATCCAGATTCCCCTAATCGCTGGAGTGGCTGTGTGTAATGCCATACGAAGTGTGACCCCTCTCGAGCCGAGGATAAAGTGGCCCAACGATATCATCATTGATGGGAAGAAGGTTGCGGGAATACTTGCCGAAATGAGCAGCGACATAGACAGGGTGAACCATATCGTTCTCGGTATCGGAGTGAATGTGAACACCGAATGCTCGCTTCTGCCTGAGCCGACCCGGGGCATCGCGACCTCTTTAGCCGAGAAATGCGGCGAGTATGTCTCTCGAGTGAGGCTTGTCCGGAGCCTTCTGGCTGAGTTTGATGTGCTCTACCGGACGTTCCTGGCATACGGGTTTGACAGCCCGCGGCAGCAGTGGAAAGCCCTGGACAACACCATTGGCTCCTGGGTCAAGGTCAGCGATGGCAAGGAGGAAACAAAGGGCAAGGCCCTGGACATAGATGAGGAGGGCTTCCTGCTGATAAGAAAGGAGAATGGAGATGTGAAGAGAATCATCAGCGGCGACGTATCCTTGATTGGCCGCGATAACTGACCCATTAGCGAGTAAATCTGGCGAAGAAAGAGGTTCAAGGAATGGAAGTAAAAGCTTTAGATAGATGGAGAATGGCCACATACAACGCTTACCGCTGGCGCAGTGAACTGAGCCTGGCTGGCAAGATTCTGCTGGCTCTGGGCATGGCCTGCGTTATCGGGCTTTCAGCCCAAGCAGTGATTCCGCTGCCCTGGACGCCGGTTCCCATTACGCTGCAGACATTTGCCGTACTGCTGGCCGGCGTGCTTCTGGGCGGGGGGTGGGGAGGTATCAGCGTAGCCGCTTATGCCGGGCTTGGAGTCGCTGGCCTGCCCTGGTTCGCTGGCTGGTCAGGAGGCGTGGGTCATCTCGCCGGGCCTACCGGAGGCTATATCGTCGGCTTCTTCCTGGCCGCCCTGTTCGTGGGGCATTTCACTGACAAGTACATCAGGGCGAGGTCCTTCCTCCCTATGCTCGGCATATTGCTTTTCGCCGACTTCGTCTTGATCTACGTTCCGGGACTGCTGCAATTGCACCTCTGGTTGAACCTGGTTGGAGGAGGTAGCGCGAGCTTCTACCATGTCCTGACGCTGGGCCTGTTCCCCTTCATAGCCGCTGACCTGATTAAGATTTTCGCGCTCACGGGGATAGCCTCGGCGATAACGCCCAAGAAGGCCTTCAACGGAGAGGCAGATAGCGTTAAACGAGCGTAACGGTAACCTTCTCTGAGTTGTAGGGGCGTTCAATTGAACGCCCCTACATTATTTACAAAGTCAGCACAAAACGTAAGCCTTTTTTAACACTTTTCGCTCAAATTTTGTGACTTTTTTATGCAATGAGTATACGATGGTTCCAGATTGGAAATGTCTGCTGAAATGCCTACCAGGGATGGAGCCATGACAGGGGAAAACTCCTTGACTAAATTGGAGCGAGCCGCATACCACGAGGCCGGTCATGCCGTGGCGTCCTACCTGGTTCATAGAAGATTGGCTTGCGTTTCTATCGTGCCGAATCCCGATGACAATACCCTGGGTCGGTGTGAGTATAGAAATCTGGCAACCTTCAAACCCGATGAGCCCCTTACCTGCAGGTTTCGCAGCCAGATTGAGAAGCTGATTACTGTCTTGCTCGCTGGCGCTATGGCGGAACGTTTGAAAACCGGCCGCATATGCCGCAAGGGCAGCGACGACGATATGACACAGGCCTATGATGCGGCTATGTGCTTATTTGATGAGGACAAAGAGGCCAGAGCTTTCGTAGGCTGGCTTTGGGAGCGTACTAGAAATCTCATAGGCTACGAGCCTCATTGGGCTGCTGTAGAAGCCCTCGCCAGAGAACTGAGGGAGCGAAGGTTCATCGGGGAACGCCTGGCTCGCCGGATTATCCGGGAAAGCATTGACGGCTGCGCCAGGTAAGAGCCCCCCCTGACCGTCTTCCCTGCCCGTCAGGCGTGTCGCTAGCTGAGGACTCTGTTGTAGAAGCCCCTGACCCCGAGCCAGAGGAACAGGACGCAGAACCCTACGAGCACAGGATAGATCACATATAGCGGCATGTGCGCCGTTGTGGTCAACGCAGCCCGGAACCCCTCGGTCACATAGATTAGCGGGTTGATACAGACCAGGGCCTGCAGCCAGGGGAAGCCCCCGACCTTGATAGCCCCCAGCGTCTCCCACGGGTAATATGTACCGCCCAGAAAGGTTAGGGGCAGCACTATAAACCCGAACATCATTCCTATGTTGCGCGGCTGGATGCGAGTCCCGAGCAGCAGACCGAGGCTGGAGGTCATGATGGAGGTAAGCGGGATGAGCGTAATCAGGAGAGGCCAGTGCACGGATAGCTGCACCTCCACTCCCTTGGCATGTATGGCATACGCGATGGGGAATACGATGGCTGCGGCGATCAGGCCCTGGATGGCTCCCGCCAGCACCTTGCCTATGGCAACCAGCGCAACCGGGAGGGGTGCCAGTACCCTGTCCTCGATCTCTTTGGTATAGCCGAACTCGTTGGCCAGGGGCAGGGCCACTGCCTGAATTCCCTGGAACATAATCGAGAGGCCCACCACGCCTGACACCAAAACGGCAGCGAACGCAGATTCGCCGGCAATTCCCGTGCCTCCGCCGATACCCTGGCCGATCTTAGGGAACACGAACAAAAAAACGAAGACCAGGAGGAAAGGCTGTATGATCGTGCGTGCCACAAATATGCCCAGGTTCTTTCTCAACACTGTAAGGTCGCGTAACAGCAGCGCCCCGAAGGCGATGCGGGTGGCGGCCCCCGCTGAACGACGGGGCCTGGTCAGGGGTACGCTGGACGGACTTGCGGTAGCCATTATTCGCGCAGCTCCTTTCCCGTGAGGCTGATGAAGACGGTCTCTAGGGTGGGCTCGGCTATAGACAGGTCGGTGATACTGTATCCTCCCTGCTCAGCGGCGGTGACCACCTTGGGCAGCACTCCGGTCGTACCTTTGACATGGAGTTGGATGGTGCTATCGAGTCGCTGGCTTTTGGTCGCTCCCTCAACCCGCTCCTGCAGGAGCCGGGCCAGGGCATCGAGGTCGCCGGTGGCCGACACGGTCACGATGCTGTCGGCGCCAACCGACTCCTTAAGGTTCTTTGGAGTGTCCAAGGCCATGAGGCGGCCGTGGTCCATTATCGCCAGTCGGTCGCAGAGTGAGTCAGCCTCCTCCATGTAGTGCGTGGTCAGCAGGATTGTCTGGCCCCCGGCATGCAGCTTGTCGAGGATTTCCCAGAGGGCGATGCGGGCCTGAGGGTCGAGGCCGGCTGTGGGCTCATCGAGGAAGAGTACCGACGGACTGTGCAACAAGGCCCGGGCCACCATCAGCCGTTTCGCCATGCCCCCTGAGATGGCCATCACGTCCGCTTTGGCTCGCTCAGTAAGGCGGAACCTTACCAGGGACTCATCGGCTGCTGCGCGGGCCTCTCTGGCGTTCATCCCGAAAAAGCGGCCGTGGTAGTACAGGTTCTCCCAGACGGTCAGAGCCCGGTCCAGGTTATTGGTCTGCGCCACCACGCCGATCATCTGCTTGACCAGCGCCGGCTGTGCCACCACGTCGACGCCGGCCACAACGGCCTTGCCGCCCGTCGGGATCACCAGCGTGGTAAGCATGCCCACGGTCGTCGTCTTGCCCGCGCCGTTCGGGCCCAGCAGCCCGAAGATCTCACCGCGGTACACCGATAAGTCGAGCCGGTCCACAGCCAGGATGTTGCCATCCGTGAAGCGTTTAGTCAGCTTCTCGCAGCGAATGACCTCCTCAACTGCGGCATGACTGTCGTTGCCATGGGTGTGCGTAAACACGTGCCTCCTTAAATGGCTCGCACTTTCTGGTATTGAGCCATGTCATTTGCCACATAGCCAAGTCCCAATTCCTTTAGCTTCTCCGGAGAGGGTATGCCCTGGGGTGTCCACCCCCGGATCTCGTAGTACCGGTCCAGGAATTTATCCAGATTTCTCATCATCTGCCCCTCTCCCGGCGCTCCCCTCGTGTGCAGGGGCTCGCTGAGCATCCTCTGCGGTAAGGTATCCTGTTTCCGTCCGAAACCCTCGCGCACAATGAAGGCTCGTTCCAGGTTAACAATCCTATCACCCACCCGCTGCAGGTAGCCGCGCTCCGCAATCTTGTCGATGCCCGTGGCGGCAATCAGCAACTTATCGTAAAGCTGGGGGAACCAGCCCCGGGCAAAGGCGCAGACAATCCCCACCTCGCCCACGGCTCCATTGTTCTGGTTGAAGACCACTATATCTGCGTTTTCCTCTTCGGCGAAACGGTCTACCTTCCTGGGGAAGGGGGCACCGAAGACCTCTTGAATAGCGTAACCGTAGCCGTGGCTGCCGCCGATGTTGCTCGTGGCGTAATTGTATCCCAGGCTCTTCGCCCCTCTCGGCTCATAAGCCGGCAGCTCCAGGCCCTTCGCATTGATGGCGAAGGCTTCCGCCCCCTTGCCAATCCTTGCCGCAACTCGCATAGTGCCTTCGGCCAGCAGGTCGCCGATCCCTTCCCGTCTGGCTATCTTCTCGATCAGGGCTACCATAGCTTTATGATTGCCATATTTAAGCTCCAGCCCGTCGGTATCCTTTACGGTGAGCAGGCCCTTCTCATAGAGCTCATAAGCGAAGCCGATTGTATTTCCCGTGCTGATGGTGTCGATCCCCAGATCATCGCACAACTGGTCAGCCGCTATGGTGGATTCCAGATAAGAATTCTCTATGGGACCGGAGAAGGCCCAGATACTTTCATACTCAGGCCCTTCGCTCTGCGCCCCCGTATAGGGGCCTTTCATGACACGATGCACTTTGCCGCACCGGGCAGCACAACTATAGCAGCCGAACTCTCCTATCCTGCGCTTCAGATATTCCTCGCCCGCTAACTTTTCGTAGTCCTCCAGCCTCCCGTAGCGGAAGTTCCTCGTTGGAAATATCCCTAACTCGCTGGTATTTTCCGGGTTACCCGTTGTGCCCATTTCTTTGTGGTACTGAAAGCCCTTGTTGGCCATCATCATTTGAAGTTGCTGTTTCACCAGTTGCTTGTAGCCTTCCGGGTCACAGAGCTGTAGATTCCGTTCCGCATTGATGGCTATCGCTTTAAGATTCTTGGAACCCATTACCGCACCCACGCCGCAGCGAGAGGCAGTCCTCCGGTTGGTAACGATGGCCGCATACTTCACCAGGTTCTCCCCGCCCGGACCTATGCAGGCGACGCGAGTGTTCAAGCCGTGGCGCTGGCTTAGCCATTCCTGGGTTACTACGGTATCCTTGCCCCACAGCTCATCGGCAGGCTGAATCTGGCAGGCATCCTTGGTCAAATGTATGTAGACCGGCCTTTCCGCTTTGCCTTCGACCAGGATAAACTCATACCCGGCAAATTTTATCCAGGCCCCGAAGTCCGCCCCGGCCACGGAGCGGGCAAAGGCGCCGGTTAAGGGGCTCCTGGTGCACACCATCCAGCGAGACACCGCCTGGGCGCTGGTTCCTGCCAGCGGCCCGGCCACGAATATCATCTTATTGTGCTCTCCCAGAGGGTCGGTCTTAGGTGCCACTTCGCGGTAGAGATAATGGATGCCGAAGCCCCTGCCGCCTACGAAATCCGTTTCCACCTGCTCAGGTATAGCTTCTTCCCCTATCTTCCCATTTGATAGATTTATCCTCAGAAATTTCCTGGTGATTCCTTTCATATTTCCCGTCAACCTCCGCTAATAACGTACACTATAGAGATCTCATCTCCATCCTTCACAGGCGTCGTCAATTCCTCAGGGTAGGTAGTTACCTTGTTGACATAGACCTCGACGTAACGCAGCAACTTGCCTTCCTTGTCGAACAGCAGTCTCTTAGTCTTGGGGTACTGCCTGACAAAATGATTGAGGCAATCGCTGACGGTGCTCCCCTTTACCCTGGCTGCTGTCTCGCCGTCGGTGAGATGCCGCAACAGCGGTGGGATATCTATTTGCACGCTCATCTTTTCCATCTCACGTCCGGCAAATGGCTGCAATCTTGTCCATTATACCTGGCTTTGTGTCAAAAAATCATAAAATGGGAGGGCAAAAAGTTAAAAAGTCGTCACATTTTGAGGAAGCAGCAACAGGGGAGTAGCGGCACAAAATGTAGGGGCAATCCAGCAGGTCGCCCTTACCGAATCATCCCACCGGTGCCCATTGGTCAGTTTTATCCGCGAGGAAGCTGATAGTGGCTCCTGGGGTCAAGGCGGCTTGCACCACCTCGTCTACTGTAGTGATGCCCTCTTTTACCTTTAGCATCCCATCGTGTTTTAATGTTGGCATCCCTTCCTGGATTGCTTGCCGTCTAATATCATCATAACTGGCATTGCCGGTTAACATTTTCCCGATTTGCTCGCTCATGACCAGCACTTCGAAAATCCCTGCTCTTCCCGCATAGCCAGTATTGGAGCAGAGGTTACACCCTTCACCTTTATAAAGAACAGTTGGGAATGGCTCTATTCCCCCAAAGGAATTTGTTTTCTCTTTGAAGGAGGGCTTGTAGGGAGCACGGCAGCTAGGGCAGATGCGACGAACCATGCGCTGGGCAACAACCCCGATTAGAATCGAGGTGATGAGATATGGCTCTATACCCAGGTCCATTAGCCTGAACAATACGCCAACGGCGTTATTGGCATGGATTGAAGAAAGAACAAGGTGCCCGGTGAGACAGGCTTGGACTGCCATTGCCGCTGTCTCTTTATCTCTGATCTCACCTACCAGAATAACATCGGGGTCATGGCGCAGCAGGGCGCTCAGTCCGTTGGCAAAGGCCATATTAGCTTTGAGGTTAACCTGAGTTTGGTTGACCCCCTTGAAGCGGTACTCAACAGGGTCTTCGATGGTCATAATATTCTGCTTGGTTTGAATAAGCTCGTCAATAGAGGCGTAGAGGGTAGTTGTTTTACCTGAGCCAGCGGGCCCTCCTACCAGTATCATGCCGTAGGGGCTCTTCAGCATTGCCTGATATTTTTCTAGGCCATCCGGGGAGAAACCCAACTGAGTCAGGCTGAGAAGTGGGAGGGACTTGTCCAGAATCCGCAACGTCACATTCTCTCCGTAGATTGTTCCCATAGAGGCAACCCGGATGCCAACATCCTTGACCCCTATCTTAATGGACATTTGCCCATCCTGGGGGCGTCTCACGTCGGCAATGTCCATTCCTGCCTGTACTTTAATCCTGGCTGACAATGGTCCGTTAACGCCCAGTGGCAAGGAGAACATATCGTAAATAGCACCATCGATGCGAAAGCGGATTCGCAGAGTGTCCTCCTGTGGTTCGATGTGGATATCCGAGGCTTTCAATTTCACTGCTTGAGAGAGAAGCAGGTCCAGGATTTGAGCAATAGGAGCGCTGCCGCCAAACTCCGTTGTAGGGTCGGCCTCTTTGGGTATTTGTGGCAGGTACCGGGATACTTGTTTCTCTATATCAGCACTGGGTTTATAGTTGATGTCAATTGCTCTCTGAATATCGGAAGGGGTACTAATAGCGGTCTGAATCGGCATCCTTGCTCGCAGTTTGATCTCATCTCTGGCGATGGCATCTTCAGGGTCGGCCATGACCACCATAAGCGAATCGCCTATAATATCAAGGGGTATCGCTGCATATTTCCTGGCTATATCTTGAGGAATCAACTTCAGAGCCTCAGGCTGAATCACATGCTTCCTCAGGTCTATTAGAGGCAACTTCAGATGAATGCTGCGTGCCGTCGCCATATCCTCGGGAGAGACCAGCTTTTGCTCAACCAGGATATCGCAGAGTCGCTTGCCAGTCTGGCGCTCCAGCGCCTGTGCCTGCTTCAGTTGTTCAGGGCTAACCATCTTTAGGTCAAGGAGCACCTCGCTGAGTTTTCTGCCGGGCGCTTCATGTGCGATATTTTCTCGCTGTCTTTCCATCCCCTGCCCCATCTTGTATCCCCCTCGTGTCTACTCGGCGCTGATTATTCACTGGCTACTGAAGTTGGTTGATTCAGCATATTCTTCACCGTATCGACTATCTTCGCCGGGTCAGCAGGTTTTACCATATAGTAGTTTGCCCCCATCTTGAACCCGGCGCTCTTGTCTGCATCCTGTGCCTTCGCTGAAAGCATTAAAACAGGTATATCAGCCGTTGTAGGATAAGCTCTCAAGCGGTGGCAAAGCTCAAATCCGTCCAGGCCTGGTAGCATAATATCCAGGATAATCAGGTCAGGTTTCTCGGTCAGAGCTTTCTTCAGTCCGTCTATGCCGTCCAGCGCGGCAATAGCCTGATACCCCTCGCGTTCCATAGTATAGCTCAGGAACTGGCTGGTCGAGACATCATCTTCTATGATTAGTATGTTTCCTGCCATTATCTCACCTCCGCTCAATTCTCCCTCCGCTGTCTTTTCCGGGGCAGCGGGTTTTACGATATAATCATCGGCTCTACAGGGGCAAGTGCTAAGGGCATTGTGAAGCTGAAAGTGCTGCCCTGGTTTAACTCGCTTTCTACCCGGATTCGTCCGCCGTGTGCCTCAACAATCTGCTTTGTGATATAGAGGCCAAGGCCAAGCCCACCCCTGGTACGAGTGGCAGAGCCATCTACTTGATAGAACTTGTCGAAAACATGGGGAAGAGCTTCAGCAGGGATGCCGATGCCCTGGTCAATTATCTGGACCAATATCTCATTATGCGTTGCTTGAGCGTTAATAGTTACTTTGCCACCCTGGTTGCTGAACCTGATGGCATTGCTCACCAGATTGAGTATCACTTGCTTTATTCGATTCTCATCCGCTTCTATCTCGGGTAGCCCTTCCGGTATGTTGTACACAATTAGAATGGCTTTCTCCTCAATGAGACTACACAGTTCATATATTGCACTGTTGATCGTATCGCGTAGAGACAGGCGTTGCTGCTTGAGTACAAATTTACCCGCTTCGAGGCGCGATACATCAAGCAAATCACCTATCAGTTCAGCGAGCCGCTCACTCTCTTTATCTATGGTGGCTAGGAACCGTGTTTGTGTTATGGGGTCGGAGACTTTGCCCTGCACCATCAGCTTGGTAAATCCCATGATTGCTTGCAGGGGTGTGCGCAGCTCGTGTGATACGGTGGCGACGAATTCCGCCCTCATACGGTCTATTTCGCCCAGTGCTTCATGTATCTTCTTTAGCTCGGTTATGTCCTCTATAACCAGAAGAACGAGATCGGTATGATTAAACTCCCTGAATATCCGTCGGGCGTTTAGAAGCATTACACGTCGCCCTAAAGCTAGGAAATCGTGCTCCACCTCGAACCCTTCAATGATAGTATGCCGGGGTAGGACATCTTCCAGCAGCTCTCGAAGTCTGGGGATGTCCCACTGTCGGTTGTCCAGCTCGTAAATGAGCTGTCCCAGGGTCTCCTCAGGTGGGACTTTAAAGGTCTGGTAGAAAGAGCGACTGGCCGAGGTTACCCGCAGGTCGGACTTCAATACCAGCAAAGACATGGGCACCGTGTCTATGATGTTCTCAGCATATTCAAGTGCAGCTTGAACCAATTGCTGTCTCGACTTCCGCTCGGTCACATCCTCCATGATAAGAAGAATCAAGGGTGGTTCATGGTGAATCCTGTATACTCGTCGGGCGTTCAGAATCATTACACGTCGCCCTATAGATGGAAAATCGTGCTCCACCTCGAATTCTTCGACGACGCTATGCTTGGGTAGGATATCCTCCAGCAGCTCTCGAAGGCTGGGGATGTCCCACTGTCGGTTGCCCAGGTCGTAGATAAACTGCCCCAGGGTCTCCTCAGGTGTGACTTTGAATGTCTGGTAGAAAGAGCGGTTGGCCGAAGTGACCCGCAGGTCGCCATTCAATATCAACAAAGACGTGGGCACCGTGGCTATGATGTTCTCAGCATATTGAAGAGCAGCCCGGATGTCTCTCTCGGCCCATTTTCGCTCGTTGTTCTCCAGCTTAAGTTGTCCTCTTAGTACCCTTATTGTCGCTGCACTCTCTTCTACCACCTTCTCGAGATGGCGGCATCGTTGCTCCAGCTCATTGCGCCCCGCTTGCTCGCGCTCGGCGATGTCACAAGAGAACGTGGCGAGTTCAGCTAAATCTTTGCTCGGAGCTCGTACTCGTGTGCCGGATGCTTTTATGTCCCTTACCTTTCTTGTAGTCATAGCTTCACTCCAAAATTTGGTGGCTGCCGGGGCAGCTTCTTCTATGCTCCCGTGCCTGAGTATACTCTGGGCGAAGTATGCCTTGACAATCCTCTTTCAGGTAATCTTTTATAAAAAGATTACGCGAGGGGGCGAGTCTCCAATGGCGTAGGGATTACCCCGAAAGGGTTATTGCTCTGCGATTTCATGACAGATTTGATGATTCGGATTCTTTAGACTGATAGACTAATGTCTGGTAAGGACACGAAGAACTTGCTCCCTTTGCCTGGCTCAGATTCCACCCATACCTTCCCGCCGTGCCGGTCCAGAATCTTCCTTACAATGATGAGCCCCAGGCCTTCGCCTCTTTTGTCCTCTGGGTTCAGCTTGTGGAATATCTCGAATATCGCATCTTTATCCTTCTCTGCTATGCCGATGCCATTATCCTCTACGCAATATATCACCTGTTCCTTCTCTGCTCTCCCCGAAATCCTGACGACGCCCCGACGTTTGGGGTCGAGGAACTTCAAGGCGTTGCCCACAAGATTGGAGAAAACCTGGTCGATCTGTGCCTCGTCCCCATAGCAGGGAGGCAGTTCCTCAACCTCCACAGTTGCTTTTATCTCCCCGGCTTGAAACTCGAGGGTGGAAATGACCTCTGACATCAGTTTGTTCATATCCAGTTTTTCGATGTTGAGATTGGTACGCCCCATGCGCGCCAGCTTGAGCAGCCCGGAGAGAAGTGAGTCCATCTTAGCTGAGCTTGCCAGGATGTGTTGAAACGCCAGGGGGAAGTCTCCATCCAGAGTAGAAGCGATTCTCCTTTTTAGTGCAGGGGGGGCGGTCTCGCTATTAAGAACCTCATGGAATTTTTTATATGCCTCCTCTAATTCCCTGGTGAAACCCTGGATATTGACCAGCGGAGACCTCAGGTCATGCGAGGTTAGATGGATGACCTGCTCCAATTCCTTAGTCTTTTCTGCCAGCTCGACGAGGACTAGTTCACGTTCTTCTTCCGCCCGCTTGCGCTCGGTGATGTCCCTGACTATTACGCCAAGGCTATCTCCTAGCTTGAACACATGAACAGCCAGGCTTCTGTCGCTAAGTTTTTGATGCATGATGACGGATTCACCTGTTTTCAGGACATTTCGGCATTTTTTGTATATACCACTTTTCTTGATGTCGGGCATGATATCCACAATGCATTTGCCGAACGCATCTACCTCTGATACGCCGAACAGTTTGTTCCCCACATCGTTTATGTTCAGTAGGTTTAGGTTCTCGTCAAGTAAGAGGAAGGCATCCACAGATAAATCAGCTAGGGTGTCTGGCTTTGCCACAGAATCCCTAATAGTGCGATTCATTTATCAACCTCTTTCTTCTGCTTTTGCCATAGCTGCCGGCTCAAGCAGAATCGGGCATTTAATATTAAATAGAAAGACAGGAATCACATAAACCTGCTTGCGCCAATTAATAGCCTCATGCCCTACCTGGCGCAGGGAAATTCAATCTCCCTGCTTGTAGTCTATACCTGAAACACCTTCGTTTAGAACCCACTTCTGTGGTAAGCCTTTTAAACTAATACTGTAGTATGCTTTAGGCTGGTTTGCAGGATGAGTAGTTACCCCTAATAGGTTACTACCGTAAACCTTCATTTAACCTGAAATCTTGACTCGCGCTCCCTTCGACACCTGCTTCAAAACCAAGTGATTTTAGAGCACTCCGATCACATTTTGAGCTAGTATTAACTTAGCTTCTCTCGAAAGTCCTCGTGCTGTTTATTCAAATCTGGAACTATTTACTATATAATTCTATTCATAATGGCGATAAACGAGTCCAAAATTCATATAAAATCGACAAATTCTACGATCCGTGCATTGAAGGGCAAGGGGGTTTCTGTTTTTTATCCTCCGGGATTAGCTCAAAGCAACAGGCTACCCTCGATAGCACTAATAAAAGAAGCCAAAGCAATCACTAATAAGCTACCCTCTGTGAATACAGCACCGTGCTTCTATACCGATGGCACCCATAATTGTGCTGTTGTGGAGATAGAAGAAGGAACCAGCCTCTACGGAACCGGCGAAGTTACAGGGCCGCTACTCAGAAACGGTCAAGCCGTAACGCTCTGGAACACCGGCAACCTTTGCTACAAAAAAGACGGCGGGAGAAGGCTCTATCAATCGCATCCCTGGGTTTTGGCCGTACGAAGTAATGGCACCGCATTCGGTGTTATTGCTGACACGACCTGGCGTCTGAAAATTGACCTGAAAAACGGGATACGCTTTATCTCCGATGGCCCTGCTTTCCCGATTATTGCTATCGAAGGGGAATCGCCGCAGCAGATTATGAAAGGTTTGGCGGACTTGACAGGAACGACACCCATGCCGCCGAAATGGGCTCTGGGCTTTCACCAGTGCCGCTGGTCTTATTACCCCGACTCACGAGTGCGCGAGATTGCAGATGAATTCCGTAAAAGAAAGATACCCTGTGATGCCATTTGGTTGGATATCGACTACATGGATGAGTACCGGGTATTCACATTTAGCCCTGAGTACTTTCCTGATCCTCAAGCCACCAATAGGTATCTGCATGACAGAGGCTTCAAATCAGTCTGGATGATTGATCCTGGAGTCAAAGTTGAAAAGGGTTATTCCGTCTATGATTCCGGAAGCAGAAGGAGCGTCTGGGTAAAAAGCGCCGATGGTAAAGAATTCAACGGGATGGTCTGGCCCGGTATGTGTGCTTTCCCTGACTTCACACGGCCCAAAACCAAGGAATGGTGGGCAGCGCTTTACCAGGATTTCATGGCACAAGGCATTGACGGCGTCTGGAATGACATGAACGAACCCGATATTTTTGATGGGCCTGATCAATCAATGCCTTTGGATAATGTTCACCGCGGGGGAGGTGGACTCCCGCCTGGCATCCATGCGCAATATCACAATGTCTATGGCATGTTAATGGCCAAAGCGACCCGCGAAGGAATCATGAAGTCTCGCGCTGATAAGCGACCCTTTTTGCTTACCCGGTCCAATTTTCTTGGCGGACAACGTTATGCTGCCACTTGGACAGGGGACAACGAGGCGAGTTGGAAACATTTAAGAATGTCAATTCCTATGTCTTTGAACCTGAGTCTATCTGGCCAGCCTTTCAACGGAGCCGACATCGGCGGATTCTTCGGTGAAACGAGTTCTGAATTGTTTGCGCACTGGATTGCGGTCGGGGCATTTTATCCTTTCGCACGGGCTCACACTTATATTGGGGCAAAGAATAAGGAACCCTGGGCATTCGGCAAAAAAGTTGAATCAGTTTCCAGAATCGCGCTGGGTAGACGCTATCGCCTGCTTCCATATATCTATACATTGTTCCGTGAAGCAGCAATCAACGGCATGCCGGTAATGAGGCCGATGTTTTTTGCGGACCCGAAAGATGTTGACTTGCGTGCAGAAGAGCAGGCTTTCATGCTCGGGGGAGACTTATTGGTTGTGCCCAAATGGGCTAAGCATCCGAAATTACCCAAAGGAATCTGGCATAGTATTTCACTGGTAGGTGAAGATAGTGCTAACGACAAATATCAGCCAAATCTTTTACTGCGCGGCGGGTCAATCGTCCCGCTGGGGAGAGTTATCCAGAATACCACTGAGGTATCGCTTAATCCGCTTACCTTGCTGGTCTGCCTTGACGAACTCGGTAAAGCCAAAGGTGTGTTATATGAAGATGCTGGCGATGGCTACGGTTATGAAAACGGCGAATATCTTCTTACGACATATTGTGCCGAGAAGCATGGTGATAGAGTCATCATCAGGATGAACGCTGAAGAAGGTAAACTGAAGCGTCCTGACCGCATGGTCAATATTGAAATAATAGCAGGTCGTCGAGTAGTAAGAGCAAGCGGTGTCGAAAAAGACTGTATTACCGTAAAAATATGAAAATATCGTGATGTAGAGTGTCAGCGTTAATGGGACACTGCGAACTCAGCGCCCTTTGTGGTGAACAGCCCCGCAAATTCCATCCCTTTCCTAAAGAGGGATACAGGGGAAATCTGCGGGCTTGAACCTGTTGCAAAGGGCCTGTCCAAGCCTTGTCCAGAGCTTGTCCAGGGATTCCCTTAAGACAATTGAGAAATCTAAAATGCCAAATCCCCAAAACCGGGGCTGTGCTATACTTAAAAACCTGGATATTGCGGTTGACTTGAACCACAAAGGGCTGTAGACTTGACTAATACGGCCCTAGAACTGCGGGGTGCAGAAATTTGACCCAGCAAAGGTGGCAGATCACTCCCCCTATTTCTGCGGACTCGCTGGCACAGCGGCTTCGAAATAACTCCACACCCCAGGCTCGCGGCGAGGGATGCTCCACCGAACAGTCGGATATCAGCCCATTACTCATTCAACTGCTCCACAATCGCGGCATCACAGACCCGGCCCAATTCGACGCCTTTCTCGCCGCTGATGAGAGGCTGGCGTACGACCCCTACCTGCTTCAAGAGATGGACAAGGCGGTGACCAGGGTGCTCCGCGCCCTGCTCGGGGATGAGCTCATTGCCATCTATGGCGACTTCGACGCTGACGGCATCACTGCTGCCGTCCTTCTGGCACAGGGCATCGCTGAGCTCGGCGGCAGGGTCATTTCGTATATACCCCATCGCTTCGACGAAGGGCATGGGCTAAACGCAACTGCTCTGAAAAGCCTGAAGAAGCAGGGCGTCAGTCTGGTCATTACAGTTGACTGCGGCATTACCGGCGTCTCGGAGGTGGAGGAAGGGCACAAGCTGGGGCTTGACATCATCATAACGGACCACCATGTGCCTCTTGCCCATATCCCTGCTGCCCTGGCGGCAATCGACCCCAAACTCTCCGGCTCAACCTATCCTTTTTACGATCTGGCGGGCGTGGGAGTTGCCTTCAAACTCCTTCAGGCGCTGTTCAAGGCAACGCACAGGGATGGCGAGTGGGAAAAGTTCTTGGACCTGGTTGCTCTGGGCACGGTTGTAGACATGGTGCCCTTGCTCGGAGAGAACAGGTATCTGGTGAGACGGGGCATCGAGGGGTTGAACCAAAACCCGAGGCCCGGCGTCCGGGAGTTGGTGCTCTGTGCGGGGCTGGAAATCGGGGAAATCGATTCCAATAACATCTCTTATTCGCTAGGGCCTCGTCTTAATGCCAGCGGAAGAATGGACCACGCTGTCACCAGCTATGAGCTTCTTACCACGACTTCGCAAGCGCAGGCTCGCGAGCTTGCGGCTCAGTTGGAGGCCAGGAACGGCGAGCGGCAGAGGCTCACCGCCGAGGTATTAGCCAAGGCAAGGGCTAAACTCGCCTCAGAGGGCACAGACCAGCCGCTGCTAATTGTCGGTGGTCACGATTACCCCCACGGTGTGCTGGGGGTGGTTGCCGGCAAACTGGTGGACGAGTTCTACAGGCCTGTGGTAATCATGAAGCTGGATGGAGAGTCAGTTAGAGGCAGCGCTCGAAGCATCCCAGGATTCGATATTATGGCTGCCCTGGCCGAATGTGAGGAGTTACTCACTCGATTCGGCGGGCATTCTCAGGCAGCAGGCTTCGTAACACCCACAGCTAACTTGGACCGGCTTCAGCGGCAGCTTCAGGAGATAGCAGCACGGCAACTAGCTGATGTGGACCTTCGTCCTGCCTTGATTATCGACGCTGTGCTTCCTCTATCTTCTCTGGGCAGGGAGACCTACAAGGTTGTGAGCAAGCTGGCTCCCTTCGGCCAGGGCAATCAGGCCCCGGTGTTTCTGAGCGAGAAGGTGAAGGTGGTGGACTCGCGCGTCGTTGGCGGCGGTGGTAAGCATCTCAAGCTCAAGGTGCGTGACGGCCAGGTCGTTTGGGATGCTATCGCCTTCGACCTCGGGGATCGAGAGCTCGCTACCTATCTCGATATTGTCTACAATCTGGAAGCAGATTATTGGAACGGGAGAGAGCAGCTTCGGCTCAACGTCCTCGACTTTCTTCCCCTAGCCTGACCTCGATTACGCGAGACGCAGACTTATGAAGCGACTTTTGACACTGCTGCTGGTTGTTGCCATTTTCCTTGACGGTGTAGCGTCGCCACTCCTGTGGCGACGGGTTCTTCGTCGTGACAGGAGTCACGACGCTACATTCACCTTGGACACGGTTGGAGCAGATGCTCCAACCTACCCTTTTTTATGGCAAATCCCGTTGAACAGCCCTAGCAATGGGTGTAGAATAGGGCCAGTCAAACTGAGGTGATAAGGGATGAAGGTGCCGAGGTGCAAGGGCACGCGTGATTTACTGCCGCTGGATATGGCGAAATTCCGCCGCATAGAGGCGCAGTTCAGGGATTGCTGCCTCGGCTGGGGCTATCAGGAAATCAGGACACCTGTCCTGGAATACCTCCACCTCTTCACTTCCGCCGGCACGCTTTCCCCTGACATGCTGGGAAGGGTTTATTCCTTTCTGGATTGGGATGGCTGGAGCGGGGAGCGGGTGGCGCTGAGGCCCGATGGAACCATACCCACGGCCAGACTTTATGTAGAGAACTTCCAGAATCTTCCTATAGCCAGGTTCTTCTATGTCGAGAACATGTTTGCTTTCGAGGGCACGGGCAAGGAGTCGAGGGAGCGCTGGCAATGCGGCGCTGAGCTTATAGGCGGGAGCAAGGCAGAGGGGGATGTCGAGCTGATCTCGCTGGCGCTGGAGGCCATCGGGAAGCTGGGTATAGGGCCGGTGGAGCTTCGCCTGGCCCATGCCGGCTTAATAAAGACTTTCCTCGAAGGGCTGGGGTTGAGCGGGGAAAAAGAGGCTGATGTACTGGACCAGGTCTTCTCCGGAAATTTAGGTGTGCTGAGTGACCTGAAGGGCGGGAACCCTGAACTGGCGAAGAACCTGCAACTCCTGTTCGGCCTGAAGGGGAACACCCCTGGCTTTGTGGAAAACCTGCGGGGTGTTTTCTGCTCGTCTTTGCCTGCTCTCGAACCCAGCTTAAATGAACTTGCCAGGATTTCGAACCTGCTGACCGGCTTAGGTCTTGACTACCAGATAGATTTTACCTCGGGGAGGGGCTTCGAATATTATACCGGCATTATCTTCGGGTTCTACAGCTCGGGGCGCAGGCTGGGGGGAGGAGGGCGATACGACGAGCTAATCCCTCTGGTGGGGGGGAAGGATGTCTGCGCTTCGGGCTTTGCCTTGTATATTGATGAGCTTATGGGTCTGCTTAGAGAAGTGCCACTGCGAGAGAGGGTTTTAATCAGGGCGAAGGACGCTGAAGACCTCAAGCCCTCCCTGGCATTAGCCCGACAATTGCGAGACGCAGGTTATATCGCTGAGTTCGACCTGGGTTACAGGAAGACCGCTGATTTTCGCTGGGTAGTCAATATACGCGGCGGGGACGAGATTGAGTTGCTCGATCAGTCGAGCGGCAAAAAGCGGCGCAAGTCCTCCCCTGCTGAGTTACTGAAACTCCTTGAGGAGGCGAGGTGCAGGTAAAGCTTGCCTTGCCCAAAGGTCAACTTCAAGACAGCACAGCGGACTTGCTCAAGGAAGCGGGTCTTGACGTCAGCGATTATAGTGACGGCTCCCGCTCCTACAGGCCGCAGTGCTCCGGAGCTTTTGGCCTTTTCCTGAAGGTTTTCCATGAGAAGGATATCGCCATCCAGGTGGCTATAGGCAACTACGACCTGGGCATCTGCCGTCTTGATTGGGTGGAAGAGCTTTTGGCCAAATACCACAGCGAAGCTGTGATTAAGATTCGAGATTTAGGTTATGGGAGGCGAAACCTGTACGCTGTAGCTGCCAGGTCTTCGGGATGCTCTTCATTAGAGGCATGGAAAGACCATAACGAGAGCCTGCGCATAGTCAGCGAATATCCCAACTTAGCCGAGGCTTTTGCCTTGAAGCAGCGGCTGAGGAGATTCCAGATATTCCCCGTTTGGGGGTCGGCCGGTGTTTACCCGCCGGAGAATGCAGAGCTGGCGATAATCGCTGAGCCGTCATCAGGAAGGCTTAAGGACCAGGGCCTGGTTCCGGTGGCTACGCTTCTGGAAAGCAGTGCTTGCTTAATTGCCAACAGGGATATTCTGGAGAGAAAAAACTTGAGCCGCCTTCTGGCATCGCTCTCAACGGGAGAGGCCAATTACTCTCATGCCAAGGAACCTCCTGCCGTCGATGCCGGTCGTGAAGCGCGGCATACAGCTAGAGGCAAGCCCCTGGTCTCCCTGGCGCTTCCTGATGGTCACCAGCAACGCCATACTGTGGCTTTCCTGGACAGGGCCGGTCTCAAAATAGAGGGTTATAATGCAGGCAAAGCCTCTACCAGGCCGCGGATCGAGCTCGATGGAGTTACGGTCAAGGTGATCAGGCCTCAGGATATGCCTCTGCAGGTAGCCAATGGTAATTTTGACCTCGCTATTACCGGGAGGGATTGGCTCAGGGATCACCTCTATCGTTTTCCTTCGAGTCCCGTTGATAAGGTGCTCGACCTGGGCTTTGGCAAGGTGAGGATTGTCGCAGTGGTCGGTGGGGATTTGCCAGTTTCAAACACAAGTGATTTAGGGAAAATAAAAAAGGACTCCGTGTTGCGAGTAGCTTCGGAGTATGTCAATATCGCCGATAGGTATGCTCATGACAACCACCTGGTGCCATACAGGCTCATCCCTACCTGGGGGGCGAGCGAGGCATTTCTGCCCGAGGACGCCGATGTCCTCATCGAGAATACTGAAACGGGTTCAACTATCGCCAAACACAATCTTAAGGTCATAGATACCCTGTTCGAGTCGTCGGCGTGTCTTATCGGGAACACTGAAGCTATAAGATGGCCTGAAAAAAGAGACAGGATAGCCTATCTCCTTGAAACTATGAAGAGAGGTGTAGAGGCTGGCTGCGTTTGTTGAGAAAGGAGCCTTTTGCCTCCGATTTGTCTGCATTTGGGTATTGCAGAGGAAGCGATAGAGCGATTGCACCACCGGGTGGTTGACGGAAACAGGGGTAGTTACTACCTCGGCTCTACGGCGCCAGATATACGATTTTTCGTTGGCGCCGGCCGCGCGGAGACGCACTTCCTGTCCCTGGAGAGCGAAGAAGAGCAGAGCGGGATAAAGCGCATGTTCCAAGCACATCCCGAGCTTATCGAGGACGCTGACTTGAATGCTGCAACGAAATCCTTTGTTGCCGGTTATCTTTCCCATCTGGTCACCGATGAGGCCTGGATTTACCAGATTTACCGTCCTTTTTTTGGCAAGTCGTCGGCCGTAAGTAGTAACCCTGTGGCCAATCTCTTGGACCGTGTGCTTCAATTCGAGCTAGACCGCGCAGAAAGGCTCAACAATAAGAACATGTCAGTGATTCGCACCGAGCTGAACGGCTCGGCTGATGGCGTAACCGTCAGCTTCATCGATGCTTCCAACTTGAAAAGATGGAGTGAGTTCGTTTTCATGGCTACCACCAGAAAACCTAACTGGGAAGACTTTCGCCGCTTCGCTGAGAAGTACCTTATCTGGATGAGACATATAGCTCCTGAGGAACAGGAGACCTTTTTCGCTTCTTTCGATATAAGGCGTGAGCAGGTGCTGAAGATGGTTCCCCAGGAGCAGCTTCAGGCATTTCGTCGGCAGTCTATAGTCGATTCTGTGAAGGCGGCCAAGGAGTATCTGGAATGAGGATAATCCGCGACCTGGAAGCTGCGAAATCTCTGCTGCTGGGGCATTCCGCTGTGGAGTTCGCTGAGGCTTTGCCTGGAGTCAAGCAGAGGATAAGGGAGATATTCGATGAGGATATTACACCCGATGAGGCAGTGCGGCGAATCCTCAGCGAGGTGCGCACCCGGGGGGACCATGCCCTTTTGGATTTAGGTAGAAAAATCGACGGCATGGGCTTGGCTCAGCTTGAGGTGACCAAAGGAGAGATCGCTGAGTCGTATACAAAGGTTGACAAAGGTTTAGTCAGCGCTCTGCAACTAGCTGCCGAGAGGGTGCATACCTTCCACCTGACCCAGAAGCAGAAGCTGGGGTTGGACTTTGTCGAGGGGGGGCTGGGTTTCCTCGTGAGCGCCCTGGAAAGGGTAGGAATCTATATCCCTGGAGGTAGGGCGTATTACCCCTCAACTGTGCTCATGACTGTGATCCCGGCTAAAGTGGCTGGAGTTCCTGAGGTAATCATCGCCACCCCGCCAGCCCCCGATGGCACGGTTCCGGCGCCTACCCTGGTGGCGGCAGACATAGCAAAAGTTAGTCGAGTGTTCAAAGTCGGGGGCGCTCAGGCCATCGCTGCTTTAGCTTATGGCACCAAATCTATCCCCAAGGTGGATAAGATTTGCGGGCCGGGCAATATTTTCGTCACCCTGGCTAAGAAGCAGGTCTATGGCACTGTAGCTATAGATGGGCTGCATGGTCCTACTGAGACAGTCATTATAGCTGACGATTCCGCTAACCCAGTTTTCTGTGCCGCTGACCTCCTGGCTCAGGCAGAGCACGACGAGCTGGCCACTGCCATCCTCGTCACTACCTCACCCCGTCTTGCGGATGCGGTAAGTGAGGAGGTCAAGAATCAGCTTGCCAAACTGGAGCGGCGTATTGTTGCGAAGCAATCTCTGGAGCAAAATGGCGCCATAGTCATTGTTACCAATATCGATGAGGCTATCCAACTGGTGAATCTCTATGCGCCTGAGCATCTTTGCCTCATGATAAAAGATGCCCGCTCTTATCTTGGCCGCATTCGCCATGCTGGCGGTATTTTCATTGGTGCTCCCGAGGCCCTTGGAGATTACACAGCAGGGCCGAGCCATGTCATGCCTACGGGCAGAACCGCCCGCTTCAGCTCGCCGCTGAGCGTGCTGGACTTCCTCAAATTATCAATACTGATTGACCTGGGCGACAAGGATTTAAAATCGCTCGGCCCGGCCTCGGCAACCATTGCTCGGGCTGAAGGACTGATTGCCCATGCCGTGTCAGTCGAGAAGAGGCTGGAACAGATGGGGAAGGGAGGGGGCGGGAAATGACTCGAGGCGTCGCTGGGGGAGTTGAGTGGCTCGTTAGAGGCGATCTTGCAGGCATCGAGCCATATGAGCCCATAGTTCCGCTTGAAGTGCTCAGCGAGCGTTGCGGAGTTCCTGTTGAGAAGCTGATAAAGCTTGACGGAAATGAGAATCCCTATGGCTGCTCGCCACGCGTGCGCCGCGCTTTGGCGAATTACCCCTTCTATCATATCTACCCGGACCCCCTGCACAGAGAGATAATGGGGCCTCTGGAAGAGTATGTGGGAGTTGGCCGGGAGCATATAGTCGCTGGCAGCGGCAGCGACGAGCTTATCGACCTGGTTCTGCGCCTGTTCCTCGAACCCGGTGATAAGGTAATTAATTCTGTCCCTACCTTCGGGATGTATCCTTTCAGCACGGCTGTTTGTGGGGGCCGGACGGTCACCGTACCCCGCAACGATGCCTACGAGGTAGACATCGCCTGTGTGAAATCGGCTATAGATAAGAGGACAAAAGTGACCTTCGTCGCCTCGCCTAACAACCCCACAGGCAACGCTACCTCTCAAAGCGACATACTTAAGCTGGTCGACACCGGCATAGTTGTAGTTGTGGATGAGGCATATTATGAGTTCTGCGGGGAGACTGTCGCCTCTTTCGTCCCGAAGTATTCGAATCTGGTGGTCTTGCGCTCATTCAGCAAGTGGGCGGGGTTGGGTGGTCTCAGGGCAGGCTACGGCATCTTTTCCACCAGCATTGCTGAGCTTATCCGCAGGATCAAGATACCCTATAACGTGAATATAGCGGCGATGATTGCGGTGAAGGAATCGCTGGCAGACAAGGACTATCTTCAGACCAAGGTCAGAGCAATCATCGCTGAAAGGAAGCGGCTCTTTGACAAGCTGAAGAAGCAGGGGGTGCTCAGCCCCTTGCCATCTCAATCCAATTTCATCCTCTGCCGGGTGGTCAAAGGCGATGCCCGGAAGATTAAGCAGGGACTGGATAGCAAGGGCATTTTCCTGAGGTACTTCGATACGCCTTTGCTCAGGAACATGCTGCGCATAAGTGTGGGCAAGCCGGAGCATACCGATGCTTTGATCGAAGCGCTGGCAAAATACAAAGGAGGGTAGAATGGCCGATAAAACTGCTAAGACCGCTAAGACTACTAAGACCACGAAGGCCCCCACCGCCCCAAAGGCTGCTAAGAAGAGACAAGCCACCATCAACCGTGAGACGGGCGAGACCAAGGTTAAGGTCGAGCTTGCGCTCGATGGCAAGGGCAAGTGCCAGGCTAAAACAAGCATAGGGATGCTCGACCACCTCATAGAGCAAATAGCCCGACATGGTTTGTTCGACATAACGGTTGAGGCGACAGGAGACCTTAAGGTGGGGCATCATCATATCCTCGAAGATGTTGCTATTTGTCTGGGGCAGGCGTTGGACAAAGCGCTAGGCGATCGGAGGGGCATCGCAAGGATGGGGCACGCTGTGGTGCCCATGGACGAGGCGCTGTCTCTGGTGGCGATTGATATCAGCGGCAGAGGCTATGCCGTTGTTGAGGCTGTCCTGGAGGGCAGGGATATAAGCGGGCTTGATACTGACCTCATCAGGCACTTCCTGGTGACTTTCGCCACGGAAGCTAAAATCAACCTTCACGCCCGGCTTCTCAGTAGAGGCAATGACCATCATAGGGTGGAAGCATTGTTCAAGGCGCTGGGGCGTTCTCTGGATCAGGCTACCAGGATCGATGAGCGCCTTGGCGGTGAAATTCCCAGCACCAAGGGCAAGATGTAGAAACCTTCGAAGTCCGAATACTTCTCGTCAAGGGCTTAGTTAGTGATGGTTTACCCCTTGTGTGAGCTACAGCCTACTGCTAACTGCGATTTGCACGGCTGGGGAGTTCTTCAGGAAAGGACAAGATGAGGACTTTAGTTACCGGGGGCACGGGATTTCTGGGGAGCCACTTCGTGGAACGCTTGCTGGCGCAGGGCTACGAAGTGCGCGCCTTAGCTCGCAAAACCTCTAATATTTCCCACCTCAAGACTACAGGAGCTCAGATAATATTCGGCGACGTTGAGGACTATGATAGCCTGCTTCCCGCTGTAAGAGGTGTTGACGTGGTCTACCACGCTGCAGCCAGAGTGACCCCCGGTTGGGGAGCGTGGAAATGGTTTGAGTCCTCCATCATAAAGGGTACCGATAATATGCTCAGGGCCAGCGTTGAGGCCGGGGTTCCGCGTTTCTTACACGTTAGCACTGGCAGCGTTCACGGCAAGCTTTGCGAGGGCGATACCCCGGCTTGCGAGTCCACCCCATGCGATGTAGCCTTCTCTCGGGATGCATACTATGATTTCGCCAAGATGCGGGCTGAGGATGTAGTCTTTGAGTACCACAGGAAAGGCGCAATCCAGGTCTCGATGATAAGGATAGCGGCAGTCTACGGGCCGCGGGACAGGCTGCTGGCTGACCGTGTTTATCGACACGTATCGTTCCCTCTTATAGTGTGGCCGGGCAAGTCCAATCCCAAATACAGCATTGTCTATGCCACCGATGCCGCTAACTTTGCCATTTTGGTGGCTACAGGCGATCGGGCCATAGGCGAGGTCTACAATGTGGCACCCATGCATGAAATTCCACTTCGAGGGTTTGCCGCTGCCATGATTAAGGCCGTGGGTGGGCCAAAGCTCGAAGTGACTATACCCTATTCTGTGGCTTACGTATGGTGTACCCTCATGGAGGAGTGGGCCAGGCTGCGGCGCGTCAAAGACATGCCCTACCTAACTCGCTCGGGCCTTCGGTTCGTTAACAGGGGGATATATCTCGATGGAACTAAGGCCAGAGATGAGTTGGGATGGCAGCCCAAGATATCAATTGAAGAAGGCACCAGGCTCTATGTCCAGTGGCGGCGTTCACAAAAGAGGAAATGACACCTGTCGATGGAAGTCTAACTACCTGTGTGGCCCCAATTGCTCGAAGGCGCTTTTTAATTGGTCTGTTGCATTGAGGCTAAACAGTACTTGCGGGTTGTGCACCGGGGGAATCTAACTGGTCAGCAGGCTAGGCTGGGTGTAAGGAGAGGAGAGGGAGAAGGATAAGATGATTCTGCGGCGAATTGGGCATGCCGCAGATTATTTTTCGGCTTCCAATGCCTTTTTCAACATTTTCAGGATGGTTTCCTCTCTGCCGGCGTGCTCCTCCACAAGCTGAAGGATGCCTTCGACCCTCTGTTGTATTTGGGCTTTCTGGGACAGCAACTCTCTCCGGCTCAATCCTTCAAGCCTGGTGTTGGTTACCAGAGATTTTGTTTCGTTTATCCTTTTCGTGATTTCGCGATGTTCAAGGATAAGCGCCTGCATAAGGAATTCTCCGAATAAGGGCGGTAGCAGCTTTTCCTCGAAGCTGAAGTGGTTCTTAAGTCCCTCGTCAAGGGCGCTTATTGTCTGCTGCAGATTATCCTGTTTCTCGGAGAGAGCCTCCGTCGAGCTAAGAATCCAATCGGGGCGCGCCTTCTGTAAGCTGAACAAAGCCTCCAGGTCTGAAACCGAGTCCCCCACGAGTTTCACATTTCCCCTTATAGTGTGATGCTCTTCTATGGCCCTGTTGACTATCTTCAGATTATCTGCCATCCCTCATCTCCTCTATCGCTGCCTTTGTCGTTTCGCTTACCTTTAGTTTATCAGCTTATCCGGATAATTGCATCTGCTGGGCTCTCAGAGATAGCGAGCTTGACAAAAGAAGCGACGGCGGTAAGAATTCAATTGTTATGCGAAAGAAATTAGGCAAACCCAAGATTGGATTCCCTGAGGACGAAGGGGCGCACCCCATGTACCCTGTGGAGTGGTGGTACGGGCATTTCAGCCTCACCGACTCCGGAGGCAAGGAATATGGGGCTATGGTGGCCTATTTCAATTTCGGCCTCAAGATTCTCTCTATCTCTGACCTTGCGGCGGGGCGCTTTCGCCATCTCGTGTCCGGTTCGGCGCTGCATTATGTCGAGCGAAAATTCGACCTGAGATGGGGCCGCGACCATTGGTTCCGCACCGACCAGCATTCGCTTTCCTACAAACTTGAATCCTATGGCGCCGGGCTCGGCCTCGATATCGCTCTTGTTTCGGAGAAACCTCCCCTTCTGGGCAGCGGCGGTGGGGTGAGCGAGTGGACTGGTGGAGACTCATACTACTATTCCTTCACCCGCCTTAAGGCTAGAGGGCGGATCGAATTGCAGGGGGAGAAGCTCGATGTCGATGGCATAGGCTGGATGGACCATCAGTGGATTAATTCCCTGGGCCAGGGAGGCTGGGACTGGTTCGCCGTTCAGCTTGACAGCAACACTGAGCTTGTTTTCTGGCGTATCGTCAACCCCGACGAATCGGTCAGGTCATATGACCTGACGATTATGTTCTCCGACAACTCGGTCTATCATACTCGCAAACTCGTGCTGGAGAGGCTGGACTCCTGGGTTTCTCCAGAGAGCGGCAAGGAGTACGGCGTGCTCTGGGGGGTTCGAGAGCAGGCTCGTGGATTGGATTTGAAGATAAAGGCTCGGCATAGCGAGCAAGAGATACGGATGTTCGAGACGCTGTCTATTCCTTACTTTTACTTTTGGGAGGGCAGGACAACTGTATCCGGCTATCTGGACGGTAAGGCGGTCTCAGGGGTTGGCTATGCTGAGCTCGTTCGGCTGTTCTCTTAGACCTGGGACAGTCTAAGCTTTACGCTTCTCTGAACAAAATGCAGCCTGTCCAGGTTACCTTGTCGGGGCGGAAGTTGCAGTCCAGGCTGAACTTGTCCAGCAATCCCACGACATTTACTGCGAGCGATTCCAGGGAAGTCCTTGCCTGGTCGGGATGAGGGCAGGGGTCGCCGGTTTCGGCTTTGCAAATATCGCAGAGGGCGCAATTCCCTCCGATCATCCCCCAGACATGCTTTAAACCTTTGTCCCTCAGGCACTCTTCGAGTTGGAGCACCCTATTATGAAAATCAACCTTGGTCTGCCTCAGCCCTTTGATGTCGCTGGTAACATCCAGCGCTTTCGAGTATTGCAGCAAGACGCCATGCTGGAATTTCTTGAGTCGATCCTTGATTTCCTCCAGTGAGCCTATGTGAGGCGGACACATATAATTATTGCCGTAATTCCCACATTTGTTCTCGAAGCAAAGGTCTCTTATCCTTTGCTCCGGGGCAAGGAGCCCCGCATCGAATTCCAGGCAGGTCTCTATCCCCAGTTCCTGTGCCAGCCTTGATAGATTCGTCTGGGACATGTGCTGCACTTCACCTCAAAATCTCTAAAGAAGATTGCATAGGTGATAGAGTCAGGGAGGATATTATGCAACAAATTATTAAGGAGTGCAAGTATGAATCCGGATGTCCTTATAGCGCTGGACAGGCTCTGGACAAGACACTGGACAACTCAAGCTAGGCGCGGTTTGCGAGGTCTTTCGGAGTTAGCGAAGACACCACTCTGTCATAGACCTTGTCGCGGAAGGCTATCTTTCTGTTTTGAAGCCCCTGCCTGGTGGTGCCTATCTTCTCCGCCACACGCAGGCTGGCCGCATTGCCGGTTGCGGCGCCTATTTCGATGCGGTTCAATCCCAATTCATCGAATGCGAAACGCGCCACCAGCAGTGCCGCTGCGGTGGCAATCCCTTTTCCGGTGCATTTGCTCCTGACCCAGTAGCCGAGGTTGGCGAAGCGAGCCCTGCGCCTGACCTGGTTCAGACCGCAGCCTCCGAGCAAGCTGCCGTCCTTAGCGTCCAGTATGACGAAATTGTACTCCTTGCCTTTGGCCCACGTCCCGGCGCACAACTCGATCCATTTTTTGCTTTCCTCGAAGGAGTAATCGGCATGGGCCCAGGGCATCCAGGGAAGGAGTTCGGGAAGTGATTCCCGTACTGCCTCATAAAGTGCTTCAGCGTCGCTGAGCCGGTAAGGCCGGAGCGTTATCGAACCATCGGTTAGTTGGACTTCGTTACGCATGGCCCTGATACTATTGCCCGTCCGGGCCTTTTTTGAGCTGAACAGCATTGGTCAACATAGCGGAGTTGGGTATGAAAACCAGGCTGTCGCCAGAATCGATAACCGTGTAGATGAGACGGATCTCGACGACGCGGCCTGTGTTCCCCATGAAGGTAATCACGTCGCCGGAGCGCGTCACACGGTTGACAACCAGGATTATCCCGCCCAGCATATTGCTGAGCAGGCTCTGCGTAGCGAACCCGATGACTACCCCTGTGATGGTGCCGACGCTTATCGCCAGCGCTGAGTTGGAAGCCAGTATCGAGATTACAGCGGCTCCGACAACCAGGTAGCCTGCAGTGCGAATGATTACCCGGGCAGACATACCCCGGCGGAGAGCATCTCGCTCTAAGTGCTTGTTGGCAAGCCGCCCTATTATCTCGACAAAGAAGATGCTGAATACGGCGAGTTCGGCAGCTATGAGGTGGTTTCGCTGAGATGTGACGAAGGGGAAACTGCCCCTGTTGCTGAGCTCGATGGTTACAATCACTGAAGCAACGCCCATGGTGGCGAAAAGGAAGGCAATAAATATTCCTCTTGCAGAGCTTTCTGGCTTTTTCTCCGTCGCGGGCTTTGCGGTAGGCTTGTTTTCTGTCATCTGAATCTCCCTCTTTGATTACATCGGGTTTTCACTCTACTCCCTGTGGGTATTATCATACACAAAACTCTGGATTCCTGCGCAAGCAGGAACCCAGGGGGTAGCCTGGAGCACCTGCTCCAGGCTTGGTTGGAGCGGGTGCTCCAACCTACCTATAAAAAGTGGGTGGAATGAATTAAACCCAGCCTTCGGCTACCAGCTTGTCGTGAAGCTCGTCGGGATGATGGCGGCAGTGGTATTCCAGGCGGCTCGATTCGGCGTGGGCTTTGTTGTAGGGCCAGCCGCCGGCCATGCGGTTTCGCTCGTGGAGTTCGTGCAGCAGCACGTAGGGACGCTCGGCCTCTTCGATGTCATTGTCTATCCACACTTCGTTCTCAGGGACGAACTCATAAACGTAGTCATGTCCGCCTTCGGTAAAGTCGATGTCGAAGACGCTGCGCACCAACCTGCCATTGACGATCCAGACGCTGAGGCCGCTCTCCAGTTTGCGCCACAGCCTCTCGTGAACGTCTTTGCCTTCGGGCAGCTTCTCTCCGCGGTGGGTCATGGTCTTCAAGTCACCGGCGAGGCGGCGCTCCTTGCGTTCGGTGCGGTCAGCAATTACGATGGCTTCTTCATAAGGCATGCCCTTGGCCATGAGGCGGCGTTCCATGAGCAGGTGCTCGATGAAAAACTGCCGCTCATCATTCTGGGCTTCGCGGTCGATCCAGAGTTCGTTCACCGGAATGTAGGGGTAGCGGTAGTGCTGGCCGAAGTTGGTGAACTCCTCATCGGAATTGCTGCGAATGTAAGCGCCATCGACAATCCATACCTGGAGATTGCCCAGCTCTTCAGCCTTTTCCAGATAAGGAGGTTTTCTTTGCTCTGCCACGACCGCCTCCCCCTGTGCAGACGGCTTTTGTCTATCGAGATTATAGGGGGCGCTACCGCGAGAATCAAGGGGGGAAATAAGAAAGAGGGAAACGGTTGTTCGTGGTTCGGTTGCGCTGCTCGTTTCGTCTAAGGTCACTGGTTTCAGGATGATGACTGCCGGGGCTCTGATGATAGCTTAGCTGCAAGTACTGAGATTCTTCGCTAAAGCTCAGAATGACATACGGACGGCTTGATTGCGCTGCAGGCGTTGTTGGGGTAACATGGAATCGGAGGTGAGAAAGCTGTGGTTAGCGGACAATCGGATTTCGAACTTAAGTTTTTAGATTACCCGGCTGCTGCGGAGGCGGAGAAGCCGGCGCCATCCTCTTTCGAGGAAGGGGCAGACTTCCTGGATGCCTATTCTAAAGCTGTGACAAACGTGGTGGCCAGGGTGGGCCCTGCGGTGGTGAGCATACGGGTGAGGAAGAAGGCTTCGGACCGTCCCCGGAGATGGCCGAATGAGGGGGAAGGCAGCGCATCGGGGGTGATCATAGCTCCCGACGGGTATGTGGTGACCAACAGCCACGTCGTGGAAGGGGCGGGCGAGATAGAGGTGAGTCTGGCGGACGGCAGCGATTACAGCGCTCATCTGGTGGGCCAGGACTCGGCTACGGACCTGGCTCTGGTGAGGGTTACGGGTTCGGGCCTGCCCATAGCGCAACTGGGCGATTCGAGCAAGCTGAAGGTGGGGCAGATGGTCATCGCCATCGGCAACCCGCTGGGCTTCCAGAGCACGGTCACCGCAGGGGTGGTGAGCGCACTGGGACGCTCTCTGCGCAGCCGCAGCGGCAGGCTTATCGAGAACATGATACAGACGGATGCTGCGCTCAATCCGGGCAACAGCGGCGGGCCGCTGGTGGACTCGCGGGGCCTGGTGGTGGGCATCAATACGGCGATTATCCAGTTCGCGCAGGGTATCTGCTTCTCTATACCGGTGAACACGCTGCGCTGGGTGGTGAGCGTGCTCATCAGGGAGGGCAAGATTACCCGGGGCTATCTGGGCATCTCGGGGCAGATGGTGCCGCTGCCGGTGCGGGTGGTGAGGTATTACCTGCTGAAGAACGAGTCAGGCGTGCAGGTGATGAACGTGGCACCCAACAGCCCGGCCCAGGCTGCGGGCTTGAGGGAGGGCGACATTATCATCTCGCTGGGACAGGAGCCGGTGGCTGGCGTGGACGACATACACCACATGCTGACCGGGGACGTTATCGGCAAGAGGCTGGACATGGTGGTGCTGCGGAACTTCACCACAAGGCTTGAGATGACTGTGACGCCTGCGGAGTACAAGGAATAGCCCCCTGGACAAGGCTGGACAGAGTAGGTTCTGTAATTAATGTAGGGGCGTTCAATTGAACGCCCCTACGCGGTGGATTTCGCTACGCTTCACCCACCTACTGGTGCTATAAAGGGGCTTGACAAAAAAGAATAAATAGTTTAAGATAATCGCAAGTTGTTTTTGAGGCGTGGACTCGCCAGTGTTCCTTGTAGGTTGGATGACCTGAAAAGGAGGTGATGATAATGTGAATTTGCCTTAAAGAACCCACACTTCGCTCTTGAAGGTGGGTTTTTATTTTAGGCCCCGGACGGGGGAACAACTAAGTTTAAGGTTTGGACAAACGAAAAACTAGAAGGAGAAGAAGATGGTAAGTATAAAAAATCTCGAGAAAACAACAATTAAAGCCGAATACTCTCGCCACTATCCAGATCCATTGAATCAGAGCCCAGAGGGCGACCCATTGCACATTGAGCATCACGTCCTTATAAGCCGAGCAATAGATGTTCCCAAAGGTATCTCCAAAGCTCCGAATCCAAGAGCACAAAGGACTGACAAAGGTATATACAAGGACGTGAGGAAGAGCTTGGATAATGCTGATGACCTATCGTTTCACCTAAAAAACAAAGGTATCACACTTTTGGCTCATCATGTTGAGTACAGCGCAGACAAAAAGACTGCCACTGTGTATATAGGGCAGGGCGATGGCATAGCAGATGGAGCGCACACCTACCAGATAATTTTGGATGCGCAGGATGAGGGAACTTGTCCAGAAGGCCAGTATGTGAAGTTCGAGGTACTCACTGGCATTCCACAAGAAATGGGACCGGATATTACAGGTGGACTTAACACCGCAGTTCAAGTTGATGATGTCAGCCTGATGAATTTGGAGCGTGAGTTTGAATGGGTGAAAGAAACCCTGAAGAAGACCAAATTCGGTGAGCAAATATCCTATAAGCAGAATGAGGAGGGTGAGTATGACATTAGGGATATTATCGGGCTGATGACCATATTCAACGTCAACAAATTCCCCTATCCGCAGCACCCCAAGGAGGCGTATGTCTCCAAAGCAAAATGCTTGGCATTGTATAAAGACGATAAAGATTCATTCAAGATGCTCAAGCCCATTTTGATAGACATCCTGCGTCTGTACGATTATGTAAATATTCGAAGCAGAGTGCGTTATAACGACGTAATGGGCGGCAGGGCAGCTGCTATGAAAGGAGTATATGCCGTAAAGAAAAGGGGTAGCTACAAATATATCTTCACGGGCGAAGAAGAGACCTACAGACTATATGATGGCGCTTTATACCCCATGCTCGGAGCAATGAGGTTCCTGGTCGAACAGAAGCCCGGGGAGAATGTCTACTCGTGGAAATTGAAATCCTTCGATGAGGTAAAGTCCTTCTTTGACGAAGTAGCTCCTGATCTTGTGGCGACAACGTACAAAACCAGCCTCACTTATGGAAGAAAGCCGAATCCAATTGGTAAGGATGAGAACCACTGGGACAATATGTATAAAACAGTGGCTATACACTTCTATACCAAATACTCATCAAATAAGCCTTAGTAGAGGCGACTCAGATTTGCAAACAGAGGGAACAGTAGGGGCGACCCGTTGGGTCGCCCCTACAATTGTTGGATTGTGGGCTTGGGATGATATGGGAGTTGGTCGGACAATAATATTAAGGACAGACGGGGGCGTCTGTCCCACCGGTTTGTGGGTCGGTTTTCGTGGCAGGGGTGGTTCATGAACCGCCCCTACATTTTGGATTTGCCTTTTACGGGTTGGAGGAGGGCGAAGCCGCTCTTCTTGTCTTTGATGCGGGTGACCTTAGCGCCGAGGATTTCATAGAGTATCACTTCGCCAACTATCCAGGTGGTGACGCCGGGACGCAGGCAGCCGGCCATGGTCTGTCCGGAGCGGCCCAGGGCGGCGTGCATGTGCAATACGGGCTTGCCATCCTCGCCGGGGGCGAGCACGCCCACGCCGGCTACCTCGTGAGCGCCGTTGATGGGCAGCAGCATGGGTTCGGGCGGCATTTTATGAGAATAGCGGGGGCCGACCACGATTTGTCCCTCCCCGATGCCGCCCACCAGTATGGCGTGTCCTACGGATATGCCTTTCTCCTCGGCGAATTTCTCGATGCATCCGGGGAGCACATCGCCGTCCTCAAGCCGTATCACGAAGACCCGTCCCAGCTTTCCTTCGCTCGCCTTCATCATGGCCTCCTCGTTCTTTCAATCTTGTCCAGGTCAGACTGCATCAGGGGCGAGGGTTCGATGTCCAGTCCAAAATGCTCGGCTCTTTCCTTGAACTCCTCTTCGGTCTCATCTTCCCAGGGGAGATACTTAAGCTCCAGCGGCCTTCGCAGCCCGTAGAGCAGGATATTGATAATGTCGCTCGATTTGTTGCCCAGCTTGATTAACGTCCCTTTCCTCACTGAGAAGACGCGGCCGGTCACTATGGCAGGCGGGTGCGGCTGGTAGACATCTATCAGGTCGAAATCGGCCTTCTCGCTACCCAGCCTGACCTTTTCCTCCCAGAGTATAAAGGCATAGCAGATACAGGTCTCAGAACGCAGGCATAAGCAGGGGCTTAGATTGAGCAAGTTATCGAGGGTAACTGTCGTGCCGCCTCTTTTGAAGATAGCGCCTAAGAATGGTATCCCCCAAAGAAAGTTGCCTATGGTGGTTCTTTGCGCGATGAGGCCGGTCACATAGAAGAGCAGAAACCAGAAGGCTATTCCCAGACCGGAGTACACAAACTGCTGGGGAACAAAGATCCCGAGGAACCCTTTCCCTAAACTATCGAGATCGCCAAAGATGAGGACGCCGATAACAAGCGCTATGCCGATAGGAAGCCAGAGAACGAAACCCCATAGCAAGAAACCCAGTTGGCGTCTCAGGAGCTTCACTTATTTTCTACCTATTTCAGGGGACATCGAGTCCCATGAGATATCAGTTGCGGTATTCCACTGCGACCGATGGTATAATAGCACAAAAAGCTGACGGGTAATACCGTGCGAGTATAACCTGACAGGGAGGACGTATTTATGCCAAAGGGATTCCCCATGGGGAAGGGCTTCAGTCCATTCCGTGACCTGGTAGGGGTGACTTTTACCAAGGTCGAGGGAGGTTACAGCCACTGCGTCGTGGAAGTGGACAAGAAGTTGCTGAACGCCGCAGGCATCGTGCACGGGGGAGCGCTCTATACCCTGGCTGACTCGGGTATGGGTGCAGCGCTATTTTCTTTCGTAGATGAAGGAGAGCTATTTCTGACGATAGAGACCAGCGTATTCTATTTCAAGGCTGTGTCATCGGGCACGCTAACCTGTGAGGCAAGAGTTGTTCACAGGGGTAAGAGGATTGCAGTGATGGAAGCTGAGATAAAAAACGGGGGACAACTGGTGGCCAATGCGGTGGGAACGTTCTCGATTTACAAAGGTAAGAGGGATTGAAGGTGTCGTGCCATGCGGACACTGAAAACTGAGGCACCTGGATTGAAGAGCGCAAACCGGGGCAAGACACGGAAGAAGGATATGGAAGCTATCAGGACATATGCGGACAGGAGGCTGCTTGAGCCGGGGTGGGCGGGGCAGCTTTCGGACAGTGAGATAGAATTTATCCGGCGGGAGCTGAAACTTCACCGGAGCCTGTGGCGGAGGTGGGGTTACGACGGGGCTATGATAAGGGGCGTGTCTATACCTGCGGCAACCTTACGTCGTATTGCGATACGCGGGCTATCATAGCTGTTATTTCTTGAAGTAATGAAGGTAGATTGCAATGGCTATGGCGAGAGTTGAAAAGGATACGAGGTTTGCGATTATTACTACCCAATTGTCAATGTGCACCCCGTAAACTATCCAGAGCGATACCCCGGCAACCATCTGGAGAAGGGTGAGGGGGCTTACGTCTTTGACCGACTTTGTCTGCCACATTTTCACAATCTGCGGCACGAAGCCGAAGCTGGTGAGAGTCGCCGCTACTGCACCGACAGCGTACCAAGCTATGTCGTTCATTGGTTATTAGCTAACATGCTAGACTGCTGCTTGCAGGCTGTCAAGGGCTATTGAGAGAAGGTTTGGCAGCACTTTTGAACCCGCTGAATCCCCCAAACTCCCACCAGAGGGGCGAATCCCCTCTGAACACCCCTACGTAATCCCCCTGTATCCCCCTTTTCTAAAGGGGGATTTGGTACTCAAAGTCCTTTACCCTTGTGGACTCCCGAGTTCATAAATGACTCTACCATGTGATGGATGACTCTGATGGACAAAAGAGGTAAAATAGTGGGCAATATGAAAATTGGACAAATCGGCAGGTGGCTGAAGGACAGGTTAAAGTCATCTGCTAAAGAAGACATCGGACTGGAACTGCCAGAGATACCGCCGGTTTGGAAGCCAAGGCCCGGAGACAGGATCCTCAGAGTTACCAGGGTCAGGCCGTGGTTGATCCCGTTGCCGGCAATCCCCAGACCCAGACACGCCGGCTTGTCCCCTGTGATATTGATATATGGCTTCGCCGGCGTAATAGTGCTGGGCATGATTCTGCTGGTGCTGCCGGTATCGAGCAGGGCGGGAGGGTTTACTTCTCCAGTTAACGCTCTGTTTACTGCAGCTTCGTCAGTATGTGTTACAGGGCTGGCGGTAGTGGACACCGGGACTTACTGGAGCGGCTTCGGCCAGGGGGTTATTCTGGTACTGATTCAACTCGGCGGCCTGGGTTTCATGGCCAGCGCCACTCTGTTGCTGTTATTGCTGGGCCGCCGGCTTGGGATTCGGGAGAGGTGGCTAATCGGGCAGTCGTTCGGGTTGGAGAGGATGGGGGGCATGGTCAAGCTGGTGAGAAGGATTTTGATTTTTACCTTTATAGTTGAAGCCATCGGGGCTTTGATCTTTTATATCCGATTCTCGGTGGAAGAACCGACGGGGACAGCTGCATGGAGGGCAGTATTTCACGCCGTATCAGCTTTCAACAATTGCGGGCTGGACCTCTTCGGCAACTTCCGAAGCTTGCTGGACTATCAGAAGGATACGACAGTGGTAGTGACGACCGCAGCGCTCATAATTCTCGGCGGCATCAGCTTCATGGTTGTAGCGGATGTGATCAATGTACGGCGGTTTGGCAGGCTTTTGCTCGACAGCAAGATAGTGCTGGTCACTACTCTGGGGCTGCTGGTGTTGGGGACTGTAGTACTTCTAATAACGGAGTACGGCAACGCGGCTACGCTGGGTCCCATGTCGGTGCCTTATAAATTGCTCAATGCCTTCTTCCAATCTGTGACCCCGAGAACTGCGGGCTTCTCCACTATTAATATAGGCGGTATGGAAACATATTCGCAATTCTTTACCATACTTCTGATGTTCGTGGGCGGGGCTGCGGGCTCGACTGCAGGAGGCATAAAAGTCAACACCTTCGGCATGCTCGTCGCCACGATATGGAGTACAATCAGGGGTAACGAACACGCCGGAGCGTTCGGCAGGGAATTCACTAACCAGCAGATACACCGGGCGCTAGCTTTGGTGATGTTGGCTCTGACTCTTATCTTCATTGTAGTTCTTGTGCTGACAATCACCGAGAAATTCGGGTTTCTCAATCTTCTGTTTGAGACTGTATCTGCCTTTGGCACCGTTGGCCTATCAACGGGGATAACCTCTCATTTATCAGTAGCGGGTCGGTTGATTATTACCGCTGTTATGTTTATCGGGAGGCTGGGGCCTCTTATTTTGGTGTTGTCGCTCACTCAGCGCCAGCAGCCGAGTACATACAGGTACCCGCAGGATGAAGTAAGGATAGGTTAGGAGGCTGACATGAAAAGACAGGTGTTGATTATAGGACTGGGACGGTTCGGGATAAGTCTGGCGACCACCCTTTTCAGCATGGGGCATGATGTGATGGCTGTGGACGTGGATGAGAAGAAGGTTCAGAACATATCTGCCCAGATAACGCATGCTGTGCAAGCGGATGCCACGGATGAGTCAGTTCTCAGAGAACTGGGCGTGAACAACTTCGATGTAGCAATAGTGACGATGGGGGAGGCGATCCAGAATAGCGTGTTATGCACAATACTGCTGAAGAAGCTGGGGGTCCGTTACGTGATAGCCAGGGCCGAGAACGATTTACATGGGACCATACTTGACAAAATCGGTGTGGACAAGGTTGTTTACCCTGAGCGCGAGATGGGCATCAGAGTTGCGCACAGTCTCATCTTGACCGATGTCCAAGACTATATACCGGTGGCACCTAGCTATGGCGTTTCCAAATTGGCAACATCGCCATATTTCGTAGGCAAATCGTTGTCCGATATAGGGCTGGGTCGCGGCGGCAGATGGGGCCTGGCGGTCTTGCTGATTCAAAGAGGGAAGGAGGTAATAGTCACGCCGGATCGGTCAGAGATTGTAAGGCAGGGAGATGTCCTGATACTAGCAGGAAGCGATGAGAAGCTGGAGCAATTCATGGCTGAAACCAAGAAGCACAAAGCGGAGGAATGAGAAGGCCTCTCAGGGCCAGATGCTATTTGGCATGGGGTTTCCCGGAGCCGGTTCTGGCAAGCTTTCCTTCTTTTGGGACTGTCTCTGTCTTGGCCTTGAGCGTCTTATTCTGGTCGTATAGATAGCCGCACTGGAGACACTGAATGTACCAGCCATCCATATCCCAATCTATGAAAAGATCCCCCGAGCATTTCGGGCAGCTCTTGAATCTCCACATCATCTTGAACCACCTCCGCACGCTACTGTTGTTTGTTATGCCAGTACATTGAACAGCTAACGAGTCTTGGATACATCGGAGTAATGCTGGATTTATGACTCGGGGGAAGCACTAAGAAGATGCTGCTTGGATAGGGGTTTATGCCGGCTTTTGGTTCGGGGTTTCCCCAAAACATGTTGAGAAAGCCCAAGAGGCAGCGGATGAAAGTCCGTAATCGCACTACCCTGAGGCTTTCGGGAATTGTCCAATGAAGGTACTTAGTAAGTTATTCAAGGCGATAAAAAGCCGAGTGCAGCGACTTTATAATCGGCTGAGTGGCTCAGAAGCGACGAACAGCCTGTTTCTGTCAATTCTTGTGGGAGTTGCTGCCGGGTTAGGGGCCGTGGGTTTCAGGTGGTTGATAAGAGGCTTCCAGTGGGTGTTCTTCAAGGAAGGCGCGGAAGGCTTCGCTATCATGGGGCACTACTATGTTATCATTTTGCCTGCTCTAGGTGCCCTTATCTTCGGCCCACTGATTTATTTCCTGGCACGTGAAGCGAAAGGTGAAGGTCCCCCCGAGGTTATGAGAGCCATTAGTGTCGGAGGAGGGCGCATCCGTCAGCGAGTGGCGGCAGTCAAAATGTTTGTCTCCGCTATATGTATCGGAAGCGGTGGCTCGGTGGGACGTGAAGGGCCAATCGTGCAGATTGGCTCCTCTATCGGGTCTGCTGTTGGGCAGTGGTTTAAGTTACATGACGAAGGTGTGAAAACCCTTGTACTTTGTGGGGCAGCAGGTGGTATCGCAGCAACTTTCAACGCTCCGGTTGGTGGTGTCTTCTTCGCCCTTGAAGTTCTATCTCGTCGTGTCGTAACTCTGAAGCTTTTCAATATTATGATTAGCGCGGTCGCTGCCGAATATGTGGCATGGAAGTTTTTGGGCCCGAATCCCTCATTTATTGTGAAGCAGTACACCTTTGGCAGCTATTGGGAGATACTGGCATATATATTGTTGGGCATTGTCGCGGGGCTCTTGGCCGCAGGTTTTGTTCGTTCCTTTTACAAGGTTGATGACCTCTTTGGCAGTATAAAAATACCCACGTATATAAAACCTGTGTTGGGTGGCCTTGTTGTGGGCGGAATAGGTTTCTACTATTCTGGCATTTTCGGCGTGGGTTATGGCGCTGGCTATGGCCCCGGGGGAGCATTTCTTGAAACAGGTTCAGTGGATGCGATGTTAGCTGGGCAGGTAGGACTTAGTATTCTTGCAGCACTCTTATTTTTGAAGATGATAGCTACATCTACTACGCTGGGCAGTGGTGGCAGCGGGGGTATTTTTGCTCCCTCTTTGTTTATCGGTGCTGCGCTCGGTGGCACATTCGGCATAATAGCAGGTAAGCTGTTCCCTGCCGTAATATCTTCCTCAGGGGCTTACTCTCTGGTAGGCATGGGGGCGTTCTTCGGTGCTGTGGTACAGGGGCCGATAACAGCTATCGTCCTTCTTACGGAGATGACGCGGGATATCGCGCTGGTTCTGCCCTTGATGACCTCTGTAGTTGTTGCAGTACTTGTTTACAGAGTGTTTGGTGCAGACTCCATCTATATGCTTCGGCTCAAACGAGGTGGGGTTGACCTTCATCACATAGACCAGGAGTAAGATGCGTTGGGATGTATAGGGTTTGTGCAGAGATTGTCCAGAGCTTGTACAGGGGAGCCGTTCATGGTTCGACAGGCTCACCACGAACGGTGCATTCTACTTGAGGCTTCGCTCACGCACTATGCTGAGGAAATCGGCGTGAACGGCTTTGTTGGAGGCTATTACTGAGTTCTCCCAGGTCTGCAGGGACTTTCCTTGCAGGTTTGTCACCAGGCCGCCGGCTTCGGTCACCAGCAGGGAGCCGCAGGCAAGCTCCCAGGGGTACAGCAAGAGATGGAAGTAGAGGTCGAGGCGGCCGCAGGCGGTGTAGGCCATGCCCAGGGCTGCGGAGCCCATTACGCGGTAGGCATACATTTGGGGCCAGAGGGACGTGATGAACTCCAGCGATTTCTTGCCGTTTTCGTCCACATAGCCCAGGTCGAGGCCGATTAGCGAGTCTTTGACCGTTACCTTTGTGGTGACATGGATAGGCGAGTTATTGAGGGCAGCGCCTTTGCCCTTCCGGGCTGAGAACATCTCGTCGCGCAGCGGGTCGTAGACTATGCCCAGCAAAACTTCTTTACCTCTGGTGAGGGCAATTACGATGGAAAAGAAAGGGATACCGAAGGAGTAGTTGTTCGTGCCGTCCAGCGGGTCGAGAATCCATTTATAGCTTGAGTTTCCAATTACGGGCTTTGATTCCTCGGAAAGTATGCTGTGGTCTGGGTACTCTGCCTGCAGTGACGATTTAAGGCTCTTTTCCGATAGCAGGTCTACATCGGTGACGATGTTAGCCCTGCCCTTGTATTGAATGCGGCTACCTTCGCGGAAATGGGCTTTGAGGATTTCCCCGGCTTTCCTTGCCGCCCCGCTCGCCACCTCGATAGCACTCTTTCCGCTCCCGGATAAAGGCAGGGTGGTCATGGCAGGCCCATCTTCTCCCTGACCTCTTTAATAGTCTCCCTGGCGATGGCATGGGCACGGCGGGCGCCGTCGGCACAGACCTCATCCACATATCCGGGCTTGTCTGCGATTTGAGCCCTTTTCTCGCGGAAGGGCGCCAGGGCCTTGTTTAGATTATCGGCGAGCAGCTTCTTGCACTCGACGCAGCCGATCTCCGCTGCCCGGCACTTCTTGCCTATCTCGTCCAGCTTCAAGGAGGTATAGAAGTTGTGCAGGCGGTAGATATTGCACGCCTCGGGATGGCCGGGGTCGTTGCGAAACTTGCGGGCGGGGTCAGTGAAGGCGGCCATTATCTTTTTGGCAGTCTCTTCGGGGGTGGCGGCAAGCTCGATCTGGTTGTCGTAGCTCTTGCTCATTTTTCTCTCGCCGTCCAGGCCGACCACCATGGGGAAGTTGGTGAGCTTGGCCTGGGGCTCGGGGAAGGTGGGGCCGAAGATATTATTGAAGCGGCGTACTATCTCCCGCGCTATCTCCAGATGGGGCAACTGGTCCTCGCCCACGGGCACGGTGTCCGCCTTATAGAGCACGATGTCTGCGGTCATCAGCACAGGATAGCCGACCAGTCCATAATTGACGTTTTGAGGCTGCTCCCGGGCTTTCTCTTTGAACGTGGTGACGCGGAGCAGCCAGCCCAGAGGGGTGACCATGCTGAGTAGGGTGTGAAGCTGCATGACCTCGGGCACGTGGGATTGTACGAAGAGGATGCTTTTCTCAGGGTCGAGCCCCGCCGCCAGCCAGTCGAGCATCATATCGCGGGTATTGGCCCTGAGCATGTGGGTATCCTCGAGGGTGGTCAGGGCATGGACATCCACGATGCAGTAGATGCAATCGTAGTCCTGCTGAAGCTTGACGTAGTTCTGGATAGCCCCCAGGTAGTTGCCGATGTGCTGCTTGCCTGTGGGCCTGGCTCCGGAGAAGACGCGACCCTTTTTCAACTCGTTCCTCCTGAAAATGTCCCATTGAGTGTAACACAGAAGGAGAGTGAGGGCAAGGTAAGGCGGGGGCGACCCAACGGGTCGCCCCTACGGATGTTATTGGGGCATGAGCTAGTAAAGACAGGGGTAAGAGCGTTTATATTATGTAGGGGCACGGCATGCCGTGCCCCTACATACATCTCCAGGGCAGCGGCTGGTAAGGACAGGGGCAATTGCGTTTGTATTGAGTGAGGGCACAGTGCACTGTGCCCCTCCATTGTTCAGATTCATCCTTTACCTAGAAAAGGCATGGCCCTTTTCCCCTTTAGTCATCCTCGCTTAACTAATCCTACCGATTTTGGAAAGTGATGTTGACAAAGGGCGATGCGCTTAGTATTATATAAATAGTTAGTGTTAGACAAAATTATTGCACAGTGCTAAATTATAGTGTAGTACTAACCAAAACTGGATTAATCGAGAAGCGTCAGATTCGGCGTTGTGTCGTTAAGGAGGATAGCAGAGATGATGAGGTTACAGAAGCTGTTCGAACCTGCGAGAATAGGACACATGACGGTGAAGAACCGTATAGTTATGCCGGCTATGGGCACGGACTTCGGCACGCAGGACGGCTTCGTGTCCCCCAAGCTCGTGGATTACTATGAGGAGAGAGCCAAAGGCGGCGTGGGCCTCATCATAGTGGAAAACACCTCGGTCGATTACCCTCGGGGAAAGGCAACGCCAAACCAGATCAGCATCGACCACGATAAGTACGTCGAAGGGCTCTCCGAGTTGGCGAGGGCGATAAAGCGGGGCGGCGCTCGAGTTGCTATCCAGCTCGAACATGGAGGCAGAGACGCCAGTTCAGCTATCACCGGCCAGCAGCTGGTAGGGCCATCGGCATCGCTTTCTCAGGCTGGAGAACCTGTACAAGAGCTAGCTGCTGCTGAGATAGAGGAGCTTGTGAAGCGCCATGCTGAGACAGCAGTACGGGCGAAGAAGGCCGGGTTTGACGGGGTAGAAATCCATGGCGCTCACGGCCACTTGCTGGCACAGTTCCTTTCTCCAAGCATCAATCAGCGAGGAGACCAGTACGGAGGCAGCCTGGAGAACCGTGCCCGGTTCCTGCTCGAGGTGATTCGCGCGTGTCGAGCCGCAGTAGGCCCTGATTATCCTATCTGGTGCCGCATAAATGCGGCAGAGTACGGCATTGAGCCGGCCCTAGACTACGCGCAGGCAGCGCAGGTGGCGCGCTGGGCGGAGGAGGCGGGGGTTGATGCTGTCAGTGTCTCAGCATACGGTTACGGCGCGCAATTTGCCACTCTATGCCCCGGTGTGCCGGGTTTCCATCTGGCCGGCGCTGCCCAGGTCAAGAGTAACGTAAGTGTACCTGTAATTGCAGTAGGACGGATTCTGCCGGAGGTAGGGGAGTGGGCTCTGAGGGAGGGCATAGCCGATATGGTCGCTATGGGCAGAGCCCTAATCGCCGATCCTTACCTGCCGAAGAAAACAGCGGAGGGCAGGCTAGAAGATATTGTGCCCTGCATTGGCTGCCTGGAATGTCTGGAGACCAGTTTTAAGGATATCATTCAAGCCATTATAAACCCTGATGGCCCTAACCAGGCCGGCGTGAGATGCACTGTTAATCCGGCTGTGGGCAGGGAGCGTGAGTGCAAAATCAGCGCCGCCCCAGTCCCCAAGCGAGTGGTGGTGGTCGGTGGCGGGCCGGCGGGGATGGAAGCAGCCAGGGTGGCCGGGCTCAGGGGCCACGATGTAACCTTGTTGGAGAGGGAGAGTCAGTTGGGCGGGTTGCTCAGGGCGGCTGCTGTGCCCCCGCATAAGGAGGCAATTTCCTTGCTTATAGAATATTTTGAGACTCAACTGAAGAAGCTGGGCGTTAAGGTGGAGTTGGGGAAGGAGGCCACATTAGCCGAGATAGAGGCAGCTTGTCCGGATGCAGTAGTCTGGGCGGCGGGCACGACACCAGTCAAGATTGAAATCCTGGGAATGGACAAGGCCAAGGTCATATCTGCTATAGACATGCTGACGGGCAGGGCTGCGGTGGGAGAAAATGTGGTGGTTATCGGGGCTGAAGGGGTTGGCTGTGAGACTGCCAATCTTCTGGCTGATCGAGGGAAAAAGATCACCATAGTGGAAATAAAGGAGCAGGCGCTGGCAAAGGAAGGCCCTGTGATAAAGGAGAGGCTTTTCGATGACCTGGCCCGGAAGAAAGTGGAAATGCTGATTGGAGTTAAGTATGAGGGCTGTGACAGCGAGGGCCCCATTGTGAGAACCGAGGCGGGGGAACTCAGGAACCTGCGGGCTGATACCTATGTAATGGCTGCCGGTGCCCGTTCGAACTCAGGGCTGGTATCTGCTCTGAAGGAAAGATTCGGGAACGTCTATGTGATAGGCGACTCTCTGGAGCCGCGGCGCATCCGCGATGCCATTGCCGAGGGCTTTGAAGCCGGGCGACGCATCTAGAAAACCGGCTAGTAATTTACAGATTTTAACGCCGGGCTTCGACGCAAAACCTGAAATGGGTTAGGAAGAGGATGGATTTCAATCGGTGGGGAGTGCGGTGGAAGGGCCCGGATTTTTCCGGCATCAACGCCTCTGGCGTTCTTCCACACGCAGTTCCAAGACTATGTGTCCCCAGCCGCCGCATTGTACGCCTACATCAAAGCAACCAGCCCGCTTAAATCTCATTTCATTCGGGTCAATGCCGGCATAGAAGAGCTCATTCGATGTGAAAATTAACGTTGCCACTGCAGCTAAGGCGTAGATGCAAATCCTCTTCGGAGAGAGACTGGTTATAAGATTGCCCGCCCCGTCAAAATAGAACTTATCACCAACCTTGTGGTGGCTATTGCACCCGTTCGATGCGACTACTTCCGCAATGATAGTTGTATTCATTAGAGCCGCAACCCTGGACAAGACATCTTTATTCCTGGGATTCCGCCTGAAAAGCCTCATCTCCTTGTCGGTATACCCCAGATGTCTCTGCATGAGCTTCCATTGATCCTCGGTGACTTTCACCTTCTCACCTCCTGGAGATTTTATTACCGCCAAGACGGAGGAATTTTTATGTGTGATAGCGCTGCAGGGCTTGGTAAATAGCATTGGCGCCAAAGTCTAGGGCTTCCACGGGGATGCATTCGTCGGCGGCATGTGCCTTCTGCAGCAATTCCAAACCCGGCGGTAGGTTCATGGGCGTGAAGCCATAGGTCTGAATTCCTAGCTGCGAGAAGAAGCGCCCGTCTGTGACACCGGGCATGAACATGGGAACGGGCAGGGCACCCGGGTCTGCCTCGCGCAGAATGCCCGCTAAGGTGTCGAATAATCCCATGTCAGGCTCAGCAGGACCGGAATCGTGCCGTAGCACTTCAATCTCTATCCCGTTACCAACTATGCGATGCAACTCAGCTATCATTTCGTCTGGGCTGAAGCCAGGGAGCAGGCGCCCATCCAATTCCAGGGCGATTTCGCTGGGGATAACGTTGATTTTGTCTCCTCCGTGGACAATGGTTGCGTTTACCGTGTTGTGGAACAAAGGTTGCAGGCCCTGCCCTCTGATGCCGAGGAGTCTCAGCATCAGGTCGGTCAGCCTGGGATTGAGGAGCTGACGCAGGATCAGGTTCTGGGGAAATGAGAGCGAAGAGGCCATGCCCCCAACCATCTGGCGGGCTGCGGGTGTGATATGCACCGGCAAGCGTCGCTGGTCCAATTGCTGTAGCACTCGGGCCAGTTTCGCCATAGCGCCGCCGCGCATGGGGAACGCTCCGTGGCCCCCGGGCCCCCGCACATGCGCCTGCATCCAGCAAATCTGCTTTTCAGCGACCATGATGGGATATAGTTTCTTGCGTCCAAAGTAAAACCTGGAGCCGCCGAACTCACCGAGGGCGTAGCGGATGCCTTTGAACTGCTCTGGGTGGTTCTCCACCAGATACTTGGCTCCGAAGTCGCCACCTCCCTCCTCATCTGACAGGATGGTGAGCACGATGTCGCCGGATGTGGACAGGCCTTCGGCTTTAGCCTTGAGGAAGGCAGCCAACATCATGGCGATGCCACCTTTCATATCCAGAGAGCCCCGCCCCCAGACACAGCCATCGACAATTATCCCCTCGAATGGCGGATGTGTCCAGGCCTGTCCAAGGGTCGTGACTACGTCTACATGCCCATAGAGCAAGAGAGGTGGTACGTTGCCCTGCCCTTTGAGGCGGGCGATAAGATTGGGGCGGTTGGGGGTTTTGGCCAGGAGGGTGGTTTCAAAGCCTGCCTCTCTCAGCAGGCCGTTGATATAAGCGATGCACTCAGCTTCGTTGCCCGGAGGGTTGGTGGTGTCGAAACGGATAAGGGTTTGCAGTAGTTCCACCGGACGCTGGTAGATGGGTCGGCTGCTGGTGGAAGGTTCAGACATTGTGCTCTCCTGTTTGTATTATCAGGGACAGCTTATACTACTCAAGTGCTTGCCTGTCAAGGAAGTCGGATGTGTGTAGAGGGCGACCCAGTGGGTCGCCCCTACACCTGGGCAAAGAGGCATCGGCTAGTAATGACGGGGGCAGGGCTTGTGAATAGGCGTAGGGGCTCAAAATTTTGAGCCCCTACAAATTATCCTTTTGCACCTGCTGAGGAAAGTAGCTATAATACCCGCATATTCTTTTGCGGAGGCCAGGAGGTTTCAGGTGATAAGGAGTTTCGATGGCAAGATGCCTAAGATAGCTGAGTCAGCTTTTATCAGCGAGGCTGCCTACATTGTGGGAGATGTGGAGGTCGGGGATTACTCTAATGTCTGGCCTGGCGCAGTGGTGAGGGCGGATTTCGCCAGGATAAAGATAGGGCGCTATGTAGATATCGAGGACAACTGCACAGTGCATGCGGGTAACGATGTGGAGATCGGCGATAATGTAATCGTGGGACACGGCGCTGGGGTGCACAGCCGAAAAGTAGGGAACAATGTGCTGATCGGCATGAATGCCACCACCTTGCCTAACTCCGAGATCGGTGACAACTGCATCATCGCCCCCGGTGCGGTAGTGACAGAAGGCATGAAAATTCCCTCAGGTTCCTTCGTTGTGGGAGTGCCGGCAAAGGTCAAGGGGCCGGTCACAGAGCAACAAAGAGGCTGGATAGACGGCCATTTCGCCTTCTATCCCCCGCTGGCGAAGAGATACAAAGACCAGAAACTCTAGCGGAGGCTCACATCCGCTCCGGGGCGGACATCCCCATGAGGCTCAGGGTCTTGGCGAGAATGATTTGCGTCGCTTGGACCAGCTTGAGCCTGGCGCAGGTCAACTCCTTATTGTCTGAGACGACCCTGCATTGCTTGTAGAAAGCGTGGAAAGAGGTCGCTAGGTCCTGGGCAAAGTAGGGCAGGTGGTGCGGCTCCTGTTTCTGGGCCACCAACTCGATTATCTCCGGCAGCAGCACCATCTTGCGTATCAGGTCGAGTTCAGCTTCATGGGTCAGTAATCCCACATCGCCATGGGAGCAGTCTATCTTCTGTTCCTGGGCGAGTCGCAATATGCTGGCAATGCGTGCATGGGCGTATTGAACATAATAGACCGGGTTGTCAGCCGATTCTTTCTTGGCCAGCTCCAGGTCGAAATCCATCTGACTGTCTGCGGAACGGGAGAGGAAGAAGAAACGGCAGGCGTCTGCGCCAACCTCTTCTACCAGCTCGCGCAGGGTAATGAGTTCGCCGGTGCGCTTCGATACCCTGATCAGCGTTTCCCCTCGGCGCAGTGTGACCATCTGCGAGATTATTATCTTCAGCCTCTCCGGCTTTATGCCCAGGGCACCGACCACCGCTTTCATCCGCGAGACATGTCCCTGATGGTCGGCTCCCCAGATGTTTATCACCTGATCGAAGCCGCGCTCCAGGAACTTGTTGTAGTGGTAGGCTACATCCGAAGCGAAGTAGGTCGGAGCGCCGTTGGTGCGCACCAGGACATTGTCCTTGTCCTCACCCAGGGCGGTGGAGACAAACCACTGCGCGCCTTCCCTTTCTTCGATGTAGCCGCCTTTCCTTAACAAAGCCATGGCGCGTTCGTACTGGCCCTTCTCGAAGAGTGTGCGCTCGCTGAACCAGACATCGAATTCCACGCCCAGAAGCTTCAGGTCGGACTTAATGTCGGCTATGACCCTGGGCAGCGCGATCTTGCCTATCTCCTGAACTGCCTGCTCGGCGGGCATGTCGAGGAAAGCCTTCTTCTTTTCAGCGACTATCTTTTTAGCCAGCTCCACCGGGTAGTAGCCCTGGTAGCCGTCGGCAGGCATCTCGCACTCCTTGCCCAAGGCTTGCAGGTAGCGGCAATAGAGAGAGCGAAAGAAGGCGTCCATCTGGTTGCCAGCGTCGTTGACATAATACTCCCTCTCCACATTATAGCCGACGGCTTTGAGCGCATTGGCCAGGGTGCTGCCCAGGACTGCGCCTCGCCCATGCCCGACGTGGATGGGCCCAGTGGGATTGACGCTGACATATTCAACCTGAACCTTGGCACCTTTGCCCAGAGCGAGGTTGCCGTAATCCTTTCCCGCGCTCAGAATCTCCTCGACCTGCTCAGCGAGCCATTTATCTGTGAGGAAGAAATTCAGAAAGCCCGGCGCTGCCACCGAGACCTTCTGCACTTCCCTGGTATCAGCCAGGAGCTTTGCCAGAGTGTTGGCGATAGCCAGCGGGTCCATGCGTGCTGCCTTGGCCATCTTCAAGGGCAGGCTGGAGGCATAGTCGCCGTGCTCGGGATTCTGCGGCCGCTCCAGGGTCACCTCTGGTAGAGCGATTGTGGGCAGCAGGCCCTCCACCTGGGCTGCTTTAGCTGCTTGTTCCAGGAGTCTGGCGATTTTGTATTTAAGCATAGCTAGCTCAACTCCCCTTCACTATTCCATAGTCGGCTGACCTCTCGGGCGAGGAGCCTGTGCTCCGGCTGCTTGAGGTAAGGGTCAGCGTTGAAAAGACGGATTGCTTCCCGGCGGGCAAGCTCCAGAAGCTCGACATCGGAGAGCTTTGCCATCTTCAGGTCAGGGAGCCCGCTCTGGCGGGTGCCGAAGAACTCTCCCGGACCCCTCAACCTCAAATCCTCCTCGGCAAGAGCGAATCCGTTACGTATACGTTCGAGTAACGATAGTCGCTCTTTAGCTTCCGCCGAGGGGGTGTCAGCGAGGAGCAAGCAATAGCTCTGGTGCTGTCCCCTGCCCACGCGGCCTCGGAATTGGTGCAACTGCGCCAGGCCGAAGCGGTCGGCCCCTTCTATGAGCATCACCGTGGCATTGGGGACATCTACGCCCACCTCTACTACCGGCGTCGAAACCAGTATGTCGAGTTCGCCGCTGCGAAATCGCTGCATGACCTCATCTTTCTCTGCGCTGTTGAGGCGACCATGGAGCAATCCCAGGCGCAGGTCGGGGAATATGTTTCTGGAGAGGTGCTCATATTCGGAGATAGCTGCCTTGGTCTCGATGGCCTCGGACTCCTCGATCAAGGGGCAGATGATGAAAGCCTGACGTCCCTCAGCAACCTGTTTGCGGACGAAATCGTAAGCCTTTTGACGCTGCTCGGGGATGAGAAACCTGGTCTTGATCTCAACTCTCCCCGGAGGTAGCTCATCCAGCACGGAGAGGTCGAGGTCTCCATAGAGAGTGAGCGCAAGGGTGCGGGGAATGGGGGTGGCGCTCATGACCAGGATATGAGGGCAAGAGCCTTTGCCGCGCAAGGCCGAGCGCTGCATTACACCAAAGCGGTGCTGCTCGTCAACCACGCAAAGGCCCAGATTCCGGAAATCAACACCTTTCTGAATGAGGGCGTGGGTGCCTATGATTATGTCAACTTCGTCTGCCGAGACAAGCTCCTGAAGCTCCTGCTTGGCGCTCTCTTTAAGGCCTCCTGTGAGCAGGCCAACGCTGATGGGGTGAGGGAGCATCGAGGAAAATTTGCGAAGGGGCTTGCCATCGCTGGATTCACTGCCTGCTTTGCCCAGCAAACCGCAGATAGTATCGAAATGCTGCTCCGCCAGAATCTCTGTGGGCGCCATAAGGGCAGCCTGATAGCCATTGGCGGCAGAGAGCAGCATCGCTGCTGTAGCTACCACGGTCTTGCCGCTGCCGACCTCTCCTTGCAGGAGCCGGCTCATGGGCCTGGGTTTGCTGAGGTCGGTTTGAATCTCGGCAAGGGCTCGTACCTGGGCCGAGGTCAATTTGTAAGGTAACGAATTGAAGAACGGCTCAAGGCAACTGTTATCGGTATTAAAGGCATTTCCTATCCCTTCTTCCTGCCAGTCCCGTTTCTTAGCCAGGACGCCGAGCTGAATGAGGAAAAGCTCATCAAAAGCCAGCCGCTTTCTGGCCTGGTCTTTGCTTTGCTCAGTGTCGGGATAGTGGGCCTGGCTGATGGCTTCGTGAAGAGGGAGCAATCCCCCGCTTACTCTCACGTTTTCAGGGAGAAACTCGGGCAGTTCAGGCAGCCAGCGGTCGAGCGTCCACTTAACTAGCCTGCGCACTGTTCGGGGGTAGAGGCCAGCAGTCAGTGGATATACGGGAACCAGCCTGCCGGTGTGGACAAGGTCGTCGGATTCCAGAAGCTCCCACTCAGGGGATTGGAAGACTTTCCTACCCCGGAATTCGGCTACCCTGCCGCTGAGCACAATCTGGCTGTTGGTGGTGAGCTTTTTTGCTAGGTAAGGTTGGTTGAACCAGATAACCCTTATGTTGCCCGATTCGTCGCCGACTACGGCCTCGGTGTTGCGCATCCTGTATCCAGTGCCCCTCTGGGCTGCTTCCCAGATGGTGGCGACGATGGTCTGTTCCGCTCCGACCTCAAGCTCCGAAATGAGCTTTCTGTGGCTGTAATCTATGTGCCGCCGGGGGAAGAAGTAGAGAAGGTCGCGGATTGTCTTCACTCCCAGCTTATCGAATTTGCTGGCAAGGGCAGCTTTTATTCCAGGAATCGATGTAATCGGGGCGCTCAGAGATTGCTCGCTATTACCTTTGGGGCGCGATGGTGCTGTTTTTCTACTGGGGATGATGGTCTGAGTCAATAACGGCGGCGTTCTTCGTTCCTTGGCGTCAAGCTGTTTAAGTGTGTCTCTGACCCATTTCTCACGTGCCCTGGTGTCCAGGGCTGAGTAGCTGAGCGAGAACAGTCCGGAGAGCTTATCATCGCGAGGGGACAGGTTACGCAGGAATCTGTCCAGGCCTCCCATCACGGCCTTGTCGCTGTATCCTTTGGCCTGCTCCAGCTTCAGGACTTTGCGCAAGCTTTCAATAGTTTGATTCAAAACAGTTTTCCCTTGCTTGTTGATCGGGGATATAGGTACGTTCTCGGCCACTATCCGGGCTGCCGCAGAACTCGTTTATTCAACTGAGATGATGTAATTGTAGTGGGGCTGCCCGCCAGCAACCACCTCTACCTCCAGAGCAGGGTATTTCTCTCGGACGGACTCCCCTATTCGCTCAGCCTCGGCCTGCTCGGTATCAGCCCCGTAGTAGACAGTGACCAACCCGGCTTGCCCGACATCCGCCTTGTCCAATAGCTTGTGAACGACCTGGGGCACGCTATCGTCGGCGAAAACCAGTGCGCCGTCGAGAAAGGCAATTGCCTGTCCTTCTTTCACCGTCATGCCATCAAGACTCATCGATCTCACCGCGGTGGTCACTTCGCCGCTGTGGACTGTGGATAGCGCTGCCTTCATGGCTGCAACGTTGGTCTCAAGGTCAGCTTCATAATTGAAGACCAGAAGGGCTGCAATCCCCTGGGGAATAGTCTCAGTGGGCACTACTTCGACCTTCTTCTTGGTCAACCCGGGAACCTGACAAGCTGCCATTGCGATATTGGCGTTGTTGGGCAGGATGACAACTCTGTCAGAGTGAGCTGATTCCACAGCCTGGAGCAGCTCCTGGACGCTGGGGTTCATGGTCTCACCGCCGGACACGACTATGGTGGCTCCGACGCTGTAAAATACCTGGATAAGCCCCTCTCCAGAGGCTACAGCGATGGTAGAAACGTTGCCTATGGGCTGCTGTTGCTTGGCGGCGAGGAAATCCTGATGCTGGTCATCCATATTCTCCACTTTCACCTGTTGCAGATTGCCCAAAGCAGCAGCGTAGCTCAAGGCAACCCCGGGGTCAAAGGTATGGAGATGGACTCTTATCATGGACGCATCGCCGACTACTAAAACCGATTCGCCCAGGGTGGTCAGCTTGTCTCTTATAGCTTCGGGATCGAGGGTTTTGCCATGGAGCAGAAACTCGGTGCAGTATCCGTATTGGGCTTTTTCGTCGGGTTTCTGGGCAGCGATTATCGGGGCCGCTACCGGCGCTGTCTCCGCAGGCTCAGCCTCCGCGGGCTCTCCTCGCAGATAGCGAAGGGCGCCTTCAAATACGACATAGAGACCCTGACCCCCCGCATCAACCACCCCGGCCTGGCGCAACACCGGAAGCAGACTAGGTGTCCTTGCCACAGAGGCCTTGGCCTCTTCGACTACTGTCTCCATTACTGACAGCATGTCTGTGTTATTGGAGGAACTTTTGGCCTGTGCTGCGGCCGCAGCTTCACGTATGACGGTGAGTATAGTCCCTTCCACCGGCTTGGTCACCCCTTTATATGCGAAGTCGGCTGACTCAGCAAGGGCATTGGCGAAATCATGGGCGCTGAAGGTACGCTTGTTATCCAGCCCATGGGCTAGTCCGCGAAATATCTGGGATAGAATTACGCCGCTGTTCCCGCGCGCTCCCATGAGGGAGCCCCTGGCCATCGCCTGAGCGACAGCCGCAGCGCCTCCGGTAGAGTTGCGGCTGGCCTCCTCTGTTGCTGCCCGCATGGTAAGGAGCATATTGATGCCTGTATCGCCATCGGGCACAGGGAAAACGTTAAGTGCGTTGATTGACTGAGCGCTGCGCTCCAGCCAACGTGTGGCAGCGCTGAACATGCCGTTCAGGTCACGTCCATCGCAACGAACTCTTTTATTCACTACGGGGCTCCTCCTGATTTCCCGGCTCTCCTTCATTTTACTTGCTATCTCGGCTCGATTGTGTTATATTTTCCAATGAATTCTACAAGAAAATGCAGTCTTAGTCAAAGGAGAAGGCGTTGAAGTGTGAGTTGTGTGGGAAGGAACCGATGGTTGGAGATAACATATCCCATTCCAAGCGCCATACCCAGCGGCGCTGGATGCCCAATATCAGTAAGACCACCATCATCATAGACGGCAAGAGGAAGCGGGTCAACATCTGCACCAGGTGTTTGCGCACCCAGCAAAAGGTTAGCGGCTAGTCTTCTTTCATCTATTCTCAACTCTGCGTAGACTCTCCCTCATTCTCGCCAGTGCCTGGGATACGCTTTCCTTTTTGTTGAACACGGCGGCACCGGCCACCAGTACCCGGGCCCCTGCCTGGGCCACCCTTGGCGCTATCTCGGCGTTAATGCCTCCATCTATCTCAAGCTCGGCAGCCAGCCCCAGTTCGTCGAGCCTGTTCCTGAGGCGGGCGGTTTTGCCCACCGTGCTCTCGATAAACTGCTGCCCCCCGAAGCCCGGGTTAACAGACATCAGCAACACCAAGTCGAGAGCAGACAGTACCTCGTCCACTGCGGTCAAGGGGGTACTGGGATTCAAAGATACTCCCGCCTTGACTCCCAACTCTTTTATTGATTCTACCACCCTATGCAAGTGGGGGCATACCTCAACGTGGACGGTGATGATGTTGGCACCGGCCTGGGCGAACTGCTGGATATATTTCTCAGGCGATTCTATCATCAGGTGCACATCGAGGGGGAGACTGGTGTGAGGGCGGATGGCTGCTACTACCAGAGGGCCAACGGTGATATTGGGCACGAAATGCCCGTCCATGACATCTACGTGAATATAATCGGCACCAGCCCTGGTGGCTTCGACAACCTGCTCGCCCAGCCGACCGAAGTCGGCGGAAAGTATAGACGGGGCGAGCTTGATTTTAGCTGCCATTAAGCGTCCTTCTCGCTGCCGCCAATGCCATCCGCACCTGCTCGGGGGCGGTTCCGCCAGGAACGTCACGAGATGCCAGCGAGGACTCCACAGTGATGGACTTCACATCCTCCTCAAACTTGGGGCTGAAAGTCTTGTATTCTTTTATGTCTAGTTCGGACAAGGACTTCTTATTCTCGATGGCGTGGCGCACCAGCTTGCCCACGATGGCATGGGCCTGGCGGAACGGGATGCCCTTCTTGACCAGGTAATCAGCCAGGTCGGTGGCTAGAGAATAGTTGCCCTCAGCGGCGCTGCGGGTGCGTTCCCCCTTTACACGCAGGCTGCCTATCATGGCGGTGAGGACCTCGAGTGTGGTAAGCAGGGTATCCACGGTATCGAACAGGCCCTCTTTGTCCTCCTGCAAATCGCGATTATAGGACAAAGGCAGACCTTTCATCGTAGTCAAGATGGCCATGAGGTGGCCATATACCCTGCCTGCCTTGCCGCGCGCCAGCTCCGCTACGTCAGCGTTCTTCTTCTGGGGCATGATGCTGGAGCCCGTGGCGAAGGCATCGTCAATTTCAATGAAGCCGAACTCCTCTGTCGACCAGAGCACGATCTCCTCGGCAAGGCGCGAAATGTGCATCATGGTGATGCTGGCTGCTGCCTGGTACTCAATGACGAAGTCGCGGTCCGATACAGCGTCTATGCTATTCTCACTTACCCTGCTGAAGCCGAGCTCTTTCGCTACCGAGTTGCGGTCTATGGGATAAGGCACCCCCGCCAAAGCCCCGCTGCCCAGAGGCATGACATCGGTGCGCTCGAGGCATTGCTGGAAGCGCTCGATGTCCCGCTGGTACATCTCGAAGTAGGCCAGGAGATGATGCGCCAGCAGGACCGGCTGCGCCCTCTGGAGATGGGTATACCCGGGGATGGACACGCCCATGTTAGCTTCGGCAAGATCCAGAAGCGCTTTCTGAAATGCTTTGAGCCCTGCTATCGTCTCGTTTATGGCTTCCCTGGTGAACAGCCTCATGTCCAGGGCTATCTGGTCGTTCCGGGAGCGGGCAGTGTGAAGCATAGCCCCGGCATCGCCTATCTTCTCGATGAGGCGGGCCTCGATGTTCATGTGTATATCCTCGAGCTCCTCCTTGAAATGGAACTGGCCTCTCTCGATTTCCTCCCTGATGGAGGTGAGCCCCATGATGATGAGCTCAGCATCCTTTTCAGGGATGATGCCCTGTTTCCACAGCATCCGGGCATGTGCTATGGAGCCAGCGATGTCGTGGCGATAGAGGCGCTTGTCGAAGGGCACCGAGACGGTGTAGTCCTTCGCCAGCTTATCGAGCTCTTTACTGAAACGGTCGCGCAAAGGTTTGTCCATAAATTTCTGACTTCCAGTTTAGATGTATTTCAAATGAATTCGCTTTCCCCGATTTTGCGGAGACTCTTGCCCAGCTTCCTCTGCACCTGAGCCTGTGTCTTCACCGGCAGGCCGAATATCTGAATGAAGCCCACCGAGGCGCTCTGGTCGAACTTGTCCTCTTTGTCATAGGTGGCAAGCTTGTAGCTGTAGAGCGACTGGGGCGACTTGCGACCGACCACGGTCGCCTTACCTTTGAACAACTTCACCCGAACTGTGCCATCCACGTGAGTCTGCGTACTCTTGACATAAGCTGTGAGGTCATCGTGCATGGCCGAGAACCAGAGGCCGTTGTAGACTGAGTCAGCGTAATCTTGGGCCACGCGTGCTTTGAAGCGAAGCTGGTCTTTGGCCAGCGTCATCTGCTCCAGCGCAAGGTGAGCTGCGAGCAGCACGGTAGCTGCCGGAGCCTCATAGACCTCCCTCGATTTTATGCCCACCAGACGGTTTTCCAGGTGGTCTATCCTGCCTACGCCATGTTCTCCGGCGATAGCGTTAAGCTTCTCCACCAGCTCGACGCCGCCCATGCTCTTGCCGTCCAGGCTGATGGGTATGCCCTGCCCGGAAGCCTATCTCGACATAACGTGCCTTGTTAGGCGCCTTCTCAGGTGACTTGGTCCAGGTGAAGACCTCCTCCGGCGGCTCGGCCCAGGGGTCTTCCAGTATGCCACACTCGATGCTCTTGCCCCATAGGTTCTCGTCTATGGAATAAGGGCTTTTCACAGTTACCGGCACAGGTATGCCATACTTTTGGGCGTACTCGATGGTCTCCTCCCTGGTGAAACCCCACTCGCGCGCCGGCGCTATTACGTCAAGTTGCGGGGCCAGGGCGAGTACAGCTACATCGAACCTGACCTGGTCATTGCCCTTGCCAGTGCAGCCGTGAGCCACCGCTGTCGCCTTGTCTTTGAGAGCTACTTCCACCATGAGCTTGGCTATGAGAGGGCGCGCCAGTGCAGTGGCAAGAGTGTATTGCCCCTCATATATGGCATCTGCCTGGAGGGCGGGGAAGACGTAATCGTTGATGAACTGGTCTTTGGCATCCATCACCAGGGCTTTGGCTGCCCCTACCTTGAGCGCCTTTTTGCGAATACCCTCGTAGTCCTTCTCCGCCCCGAGGTCTATGCTCAGGGCAATGACTTTCATCTGGTATTTTTCGCCGATCCAGCGTATGGCGACCGAGGTATCGAGGCCGCCACTATAAGCCAGAACTACCTTGTCTTTCAATGTTGTTCCTCTCTTTCGTTTTTTGACCTTGCTCCGAAGGGATTAGTTCTATTCAACCCCCTGTATCCCCCAGTCTTGGGGGAAGTTGGAAATTGGGGGATACCCCAAACCCCTGGCAAAGGGGCTTTGCCCCTCTGCACTCCCCCTCTAAGTTGTTCCTCTCTTTAGTTTTTACCTAACTATGGGGCGAGGGAACCCCGCCCCTACATTTTTCAATATGCGCTTTGCCTTTTGTAACTGCCTTGGAGTATGCTACGCCTTTGCCAGAACCTTATCCAGGATGCCTATCGCTTCGTCTATTTCCCTCTTGACGATGGTCAGCGGAGGCATGAAGCGAATGGCGTTCGGCTTCACCGGATTGAGCAGGAGCCCACGCTCCATACACGACTTAACTATGTTCTGGGTGAGGTCGCTGTTGAACTGGATGGCTACCAGAAGGCCGCGACCCCGTACCTCCACGATGAAATCGTATTTAGCCTTGAGCTTTTTTAGCTGGTCTATTAGGTAATCCCCGCTCCTTTTCACCTTACTTGGTATATCATTTTCGATGACAAAGTTCAAGGTGGCGTAGCCTGCAGCGCAGGCCAAGGGGTTGCCGCCGAACGTGGAGCCATGCTCGCCCAGCGCGAAGACGGCTGATTTCTCTTTGGTCAGAAGCGCCCCGATGGGTATGCCGCCGCCCAGTCCTTTGGCCAGGGTGATGATATCGGGCTCGATGCCGAACTGCTCGTAGCCGAAAAGCGTCCCGATGCGCCCGATCCCGGTCTGCACCTCGTCCAGTATGAGGAGAATCCCTTTCTGGTCGCACCAGGCCCGCACAGCCTTGAGATAGCCGTCGTCGGGGACATTGACGCCGCCCTCGCCCTGTATCGGCTCGAGCATCACAGCGCAGGTCTGCGCAGAGGTCGCCTTTTTGATAGCACCAACGTTGTCGTACTCCACATTGACGAAGCCGTCGGGGATGGGCGAATAAGGCTCATGGAATTTGCGCTGTCCGGTGGCAGCGGTCATCGCCAGGGTACGTCCGTGGAAAGAGTTCAGCGCAGTGATCACCTTGTAGGCGCCGTCCAGATGGAGCTTGCCATAGCGGCGTGCCAGCTTCACCGCGCCCTCGTTGGCCTCGGCGCCGCTGTTGCAGAAAAAGACCTTGTCGAAGCAGCTATTCTCCATAAGCAGCTCAGCGAGCTGTAGCTGGGGTATGGTGTAGAACTGGTTGGATGTCTGGATTAGGGTTTTGGCCTGCTCAGCGATAGCACCCGCCACGGCGGGATGGCAGTGCCCCAGACTGTTCACGCCCCAGCCTGCCGTGAAGTCCAGGTAATCCTTGCCATTATCGTCCCACACCCGCACCCCCTTGCCCTTGACCAGGGTTATAGGCATGCGTTTGATGGTGGGCATGAAGTATTTGCTTTCCAGTTTCTGCCAGTCGGTCATTGTTTTTATCAACCCCCTAAATCCCCCAGTCTTGGGGGATTTGGAAAACTTGGGGGACACCCCCAGCCCCCAACAGAGGGGCTAAGCCCCTCTGCACTCCCCAGGTATTTGAAAACTGAATGCTTAAGTTGATTCTATTTTTGTGCCTATCGCGTCTCCCTTTATGGCGGAGAGCAGTGCGCCGGCGGTGCGGCCATCAACAATCTGAGTCGAAGGAACGCGCGAGAGGGCATTGAGACAGGCCTCCACCTTGGGTATCATCCCTCCTGCGATAACTCCTGAAGCTATCATATCCTTAGCTTCGGCGGCGGAGAGCCTGGGCCGGAATTTTCCTTTGTTATCGCGGACGCCAGGGACATCGGTGAGGAAGATGAGCCTCTCCGCTTTGAGTGCGCCTGCGATCTCGCTGGCCACTACGTCGCCATTTATGTTAAGCAGCATCTCACGGTCGCCATTTCCACTGGCTATCCTGAATCCGCCGGGGGCGATTACAGGGATATACCCTGCGCTGAGGACGGCTTTAATCGGCTCGGCGTTGACCTTCACCACCTCGCCCACGTAGCCAAGCTCGGGATTCTCGATTTTGGCCTGGATAAGTCCGCCGTCTGCCCCGCTCAGTCCGATAGCCTTGCCTCCCTTGGATGTGATAGCGGCCACGAGTTCTTTATTGACCAGCCCGGCGAGCACAGCGATGACTACCTCAAGGGTTGCGGCATCGGTCACCCTCATGCCGCGCACGAAGGTGGTGGAGACTCCCATCTTCTTGAGCCACTCGGTGATCTTGTTGCCGCCGCCGTGAACCACCACGGGCAGGAGGCCCTTTTTCTGAAGGGACACCAGGTCGTCGAGCGTGGTGTCATGGCTGCCCAGCGTGGAGCCGCCGATCTTGATTACGATTGTTTTGGTTGAACTGCGCTTGCGTTGCATGGATTCATACCTACTTGACACTTAATCATAACACAAATTTGAGTACCAATATTATCACAGATATGCAGGAGCGTCCAGCGCCCCTTTGTTGCGGTTTTATGCAAAAAGTGCCATCATGCTTTAAGAGGCGTTAGTGTAAATGGAGATTCCGTTTTCTCGATGGCATGCGGCCATATCTATCAGAAGATCAAGGCGCAGGTACAACCGCATTCCTTTGGAGCCAGCTCAACTGGCTCAGCTCCAAACGATTTGCCGGGAATTCAGGCCTTATGCTCAGGCTCGCGCAGAGCTGATAACCAGGTCGCCAGATGAAGTGCTCAGGGGCATCGTTGCCTCTTACGGCAAAATCAAAGGCGCTCAGGCTCTCATCGCTTTCATCGGCGATATCGATGACCGTTATGTCAACGAGAAGATCGGCTACACCGGAGAAGGCATCGTTCTCGAGGCAACAGCTATGGGCCTGGGCACGTGCTGGGTAGGCGGGTCTATGTTTTTCCGCCGCGGGCTCGCGGAGTCCATCGTGGGCGCAGGCAAGACCGAAAAGGTATTTGCCGTAACCCCGGTTGGTTACGCCGTAACGGAATTCTCTCTGGGCGAAAGGGTTCAGACTGCGTTCGGTACGTTCCACCGGCGTAAACCGCTGGCGGAGATGGTTTCAGGGTTGGACGAGAAGGAATGGCCTGATTGGATCAAGTCGGCGCTGGAGGCGGCGAGGCTTGCTCCCTCCGCTGTGAACAGGCAGCCCTGGCGCTTCTACGTAGAGCCGAATAGCATAACCATCTCTGTGGACAGCTCTTTGTTGGAATGGGGCATATCCAAACGCCTGGACTGCGGCATTGCCATGCTGCATATTGAGGCGGCTGCGCTGGACAGCGGTGCAAAAGGCAGATGGGAACTATTGGAAGCACCCCAGGTTGCCAGGTTCACGGCATGAGCAAATAGAGGATGATTCCACTATTCAAGCATTATCCCCTGCTGAGCGAGAGACTATCATACGTGTCTCTGGGTGGATTCCCTACCCCTGTGCATAAGCTGGAGAAATTGGGTGGTGATATAGGGGTCTATAATCTTTACATAAAGCGTGACGACGTGAGCGGCAGGGTTTACGGCGGGAACAAGGTACGTAAGTTTGAGTTTATACTGGGACATGCCCTGAAGTCGGGTATAAAAGAGGTCCTCACCTTCGGCTTTGCAGGAGCCAACCATGCCGTGGTCACGGCTGTCGCCGCTCAGCAGATAGGACTTAAGAGTATCTCCATGATGATGCCCGAGCCTCAAGTCGCCTACGCTAGCTCCAATCTCCTGATGACCTACCATTGCGGGGCGGAGCTTCATCATCGGCAAAGCAAGCAATTGCTCATCTTAGCCACGGCCTACCAGCTTCTCTGGCACAAGTTGAAATACGGGAGGTTCCCTCAGTTCATCCCCGGTCGCGGCTCCTCGCCTCTGGGGACAATCGGCTTCGTCAACGCAGCGTTTGAACTCAAGGAACAGATTATGGCCGGGGAAATGCCCGAGCCGGACCGCATTTATGTGGCGAAGGGCAGCGGGGGCACGGCAGTGGGGCTAATGCTGGGTATCAAGGCGGCGAACCTGAAAAGTCAGGTGGTCTGTGTACGTGTGGCGGAGGAGAAACTTGCCGAACCGCGGAAAATGGCCAGACTCTACAATGAGACAGCCTCGCTTCTGCACTCGCTGGACCCAGCGTTCCCCAGACTCGAATGTTCCGATAGGGAAATAGATATACGGCATGGCTTTTTCGGTCGAGGGCACGGCTTTGCTACCGAGGAGGGAATGAAAGCTATGAGTCTGCTGGAGAAGGCAGAGGGGATCAAATTAGACACTGCTTACACGGCGAAGGCATTTGCCTGTCTTCTCGATGATGCGGGGAAGGGGGAGTTGAGAGACAGGGTGGTGCTATTCTGGAATACCTACAACTCCAGAGACTTCTCGGGCGCCATAGCTGACGTTGATTATCACCGCTTGCCCCGGGGCTTTCACCGCTATTTCGAGGGGTATGGACAAACCTCTGGACAGGCATGTACCTGATATGTTTAAATTGAATGAGGCACAGAGATGAAAAGTCCGGCCTTCTTGCTCTATGAGGATGAACCCAGGACGGATAGATGGCCCAAGTTGATGCTGACGGGCATACCGGCGATATTTCTGGTGCTGGGGATAGTCCTCCTTTTCCAGGATACCGCAAGCGCCTTCGGGATGTTCGGGGTGACAATCTTCTACGCCGTGTTGTTCAGGCTAATCATGCCTCGGAAATATCAGGTTTACAGCGACAAGGTGAGAATTGTCCTGGGCGGGCCCTTTGCCTGGAATATACCTTTCACCACGATAAGAGAGGTGCGGCCGGCATCGAGGGCAAGCGCCTTTGCTTACAATGGGGTCCGTTTCGCTACCTCGTCCAGGGGCGTGGTGGAGATAAGGCGCAGCAAGGGCTGCAACGTGGTCATATCCCTGTCTAACAAGGACGTTTTCTTGGAGCAGGTGCGCACGGCAATGAAGTCGGCCGGTCACGGCTGAACTCTCAGTGTTTATGTAATATAATTAGTTTGAGGTGTCTTACCATGAAAGAGAATGAATTCAAGAAAAAGTGGGAAGAATGGTATGGAGACATGCTTGCCGGGTATCAATGGCTTGAGCTGGAGCACAAAGGGAAAAAGCTCATATATGTATGCGGCAGATTCACGATGAGCGACGATGGCAGCAGGTTTGCCTCGACTTTCACCCAGGTCATAGGTTACTCGGATTTGAAGAAGCCTCTTAACGAAGAGGAGCAGAATGAGATAAGGGAGATTTTCAAGTGCCAGCAGGGGATTGAGAATCTCTCTTTCTGGACAGCCCCGTTCTCATGAGTCTGGAAGGTGTCTCAGCCGCTATTCCGGGGCACGGCGCGGAACATTGCAGCATAGTGAATCGGGCCAACCTCAACGACCCTAGCCTTCTTGAAGCCGTAGCCGGAGATCAGGGCCTCGAGTTCCTCCGGGGTCATCCTTATGGATATGGGAGGCCCTGGCGGCCCATCGATTTTCTGGAACTCCACCACGGCGAGCGTGCTTCCCGACTTCATTACTCTGGCTGTCTCCGTCATGACGCCGGGGATTTCTCCGTTAGCGAGGAAACCGTGCATTACATTTGCCATGAGACCGACGTCTATTATGGCATCGGGCAACGGCATCTTCTGGGTCACGTCGGCTACGATGGCTTCAATATTTCCAATATGCTCGCGATGGATTTGCTCTTTCAGGACTGCAATGGACTTCTCGTAGCTATCTAGAGCATACACTTTGCCTTTGTTGCCGACGATTTTTGAAGCGGCAATCGAGAAATGCCCTTCTCCGCATCCGACATCCAGGAAGCTGTCGCCTTTCTTAAGGCCGGTTTCCTGGAGGACGCGTTCCGCATCGAGAAACGCTTTGCTGGACATGCCTGCGTGCTGATGCCCTTGTTGGGGATTATGTGCCACTTTTCTGCTCGTATCGGTTATAGCTGAATATCTCTTCAAGGCTCTTCCTGCCTCTGGCGGGCGGCTCCTCGGCAGGATAACCCAAGGGGGTGGCGGCGACGACGCGCATGTTCTCAGGTACGCCCAGTGCCTCCTTCACCTTGGCTTCGTCGAACCAACCTATCCAGCAGGTGCCCAGGCCGCGTTCCGCCGCAGCGAGCACCAGGTGCTCCATGCCGATACCTATATCCAGCATATAGTAGTGCTGGTCCCCTTTGACTCCGGGCTGTGTCGGCTCGGCGCAGGCGACTATTATCACGGGGGCTTTGGCGATCCATCTATTCCCTGCCGCGCCAACATTGTCTTTGACGGCCTGGTCAGTGACCACCACGAAGTGCCAGCACTGGGTATTGGCCCAGGAGGGCGCTAATCTGGCAGCTTCAAGAATATATTTAATTTCTTCCTCAGGGACGGAGTCAGGCTTGAATCGCCTGATGCTCCTCCTTTTCCTGACGACATCCATGAATTCCATTTTTCAACCCCCTTACTCCCCCAAGATTGGGGGACACCCCCAAATCCCCAGTCCTTCCTGAAGGAAGGACCCCTCTGCACTCCCCGAATATTAAATGTCCTCTTAGGCTATTCTTTGTGAATGCAGTAGTAGGTCTTATCACCTATCGACCTCTTGTCCACCATCCCCTTTTGCACCAGGTCTACGAGGAAGAACTCCATCCTTTTCGCTTTAGCCAGCATTTCGGGCGAAGCGAGTCCGGCCTGCTTTGAGCCGGGTGCCGCCGGGGCGAATACCCCCTCCGCCACCTCGCTAACCTCGAAAGCCTCTTTTGCATGTGCCTTGAGGAAATCGATCACCTTATAACTGGTATCGTCCAGACCTTCGTCGAACTGGTCTCTGGGTATGGGCATGGCGTCCTCCTTTATCAGGCTAGTGCTTTAACCCAATTTTAGCACCTGGGGGTGATGTGGGCAAGGTGGGGGAAAGTGAATAAAAGACTTAAGTCGTGTATTCGCTATTTATTGTGACGTACTCCTCGGAGAGGTCGCAGCCCCAGGCGGTGGCTGTGCCATCGCCGAGGTTGAGGCATATTCTAAAGGGCACTCCTGCCCTGTCCAGGATCGACTTCGCCTGCGTTTTGTCGAAGGGCAGCGGGCGGCCTGCTTTCATCAGGCACAGGCTATCCAGGTAGAGGTCCACCTTTCTCTCCTCCATGTCCACCCCGCTCCTCCCCAGCGCGGCGATGATGCGGCCCCAGTTGGGGTCTGAGCCGTGCACCGCCGATTTCACCAGCGAGGAGCCTGCTACGACGCGAGCGCTGCTGCGCGCCTGGGCGAGGCTGAGCGCGCCTTCGACAGTGATTTGGATGAGCTTGGTCGCTCCTTCTCCGTCCCTGGCGATGGACTTGGCGAGGAAAAGGCAGACCTCAGTTAGAGCCGTTTCGAATTCCTGCGCTCTGCGGCTCCCATCTTTGAGCAGCTTGTTTCCGGCGAGCCCGTTGGCAAGTATGATAGCGGAGTCGTTGGGGCTGGTGTCGCCATCCACGGTGATCATATTGAAGGAGGCATCGACCGCGCTCTGAAGGGCTTTCTTAAGGAAGGCTGGCGAGACAGCGGCATCTGTGGCCAGGAAGCAGAGCAATGTCGCCATGTCGGGGTGTATCATACCTGCTCCCTTGGCTATGCCGCCAATGGTGATCTCGCTCTCGCCTTGCCCCAGATTCACTCTTACTGCAATCTCTTTGGGAAAGGTATCGGTGGTGGTGATGGCCTGCGCCAGCGTATGCCCGCCTTCCGAGGAGAGGGCTATGCTTTCGATGTTATCTCGAATCTGCTTCATAGGGAGCTGCTTGCCGATAACGCCTGTGCTGGCGACCAGCACATCCTGCGGCCTCAGACCCAGGTTTCGGGCGGCCAGGGCTGCCATCTCCTCAGCGTCTGCCATGCCCTGCTGGCCGGTGCAGGCATTGGCGCAGCCGCTGTTGACCACGACAGCTTGAGCTTTTCCGCCCTTGAGATTCTGCTGAGACAGCAGTACCGGGGCTGCTTTGATTTTGTTGGTGGTGAAGACGCCGGCAGCGAGGCAGGGCACCTCGGAGCAAAGTATACCCAGGTCCAGGACATTATCGCCCTGGCTCTTGACACCTGCATAGGTGGCACCGGCGAGAAAACCCTGGGGGGAGGTGATGGTGCCGCCGTGTATGACTTTGACGCTCATAGTTCAAACTATATCATACTGAGTAGGCCAAGGCAACGAAAAGGGCGACCCGCAGGTCGCCCCTACATTTCTGTTTAAATACTAGGTGGGTTTAGTTTAACGCTGAGTCGGGGTTTGGGCTTGCCAAGAAAGAATGTTGACTAAAAAGCCCCCGCCCGCTCCAGGGTAGGAAGGAGAGGACCCATCCCGAGCGAGCGAGGTTGGCTGGGAGCCTGGCCCAGTCCATCAAGATATTGTATTTAGGGAACGTACGAAATGTATGTAACAAAAGTCTCATCTGGAATGGCCTCCACAGTGAACGCCCTTCATGAATGAAGGGGCCTTCAATAAGCATTCTTTCAACCCCCTAAATCCCCCAGTCTTGGGGGACTTTAGAAAATTGGGGGATACCCCCAAACCCCCAGCAAAGGGGCTTCGCCCCTCTGTGCTCCCCCGTTTGTAAATGACATCTAGCTAGCCCTGCGTGACGCACCTCTATACTTTTTACCGCGATGTATTCCGCGCGAGAAAACTAAAGTGCGGCGGATGCAAGTACTTCTGTAGGATTGTCAGTTTATTCCTTTGAGGGCACAATTCAAGCCGGAGAGTGTGAGTTGGAATGCTGCCTGGAAAAGCGGGGCTTGGGTGAAGGAGGCGACATGAACAGGGTGCTCAGGTTGGTTAAAGGAGGCAAAGCCTCCACTCACGCGATAAGAGGCAAGAGAGACACTGTGCGCAGCGAGCAGGTTGTGCTGAGAGCTGGCAGCAGGGATATGGGATGGTATCTGGCTGACAATGTATCTGATATGAGGAGCCGGGGAGCGAAATAAGGCCCACATGTTCCGTGTTCCACAGATTACCTCTTCTCGTCCCCGTTTTCGACCTCAAATGGTGATGCTGCCCCAGCATTTGGGCGAGTCTGACTAAAGTACAGCAAAAAAAGTACCTATGTAGGATTGTTGGCATCTTCCCACTCGGGCAGAATGTTAATTAAGGAGGTACAGTACCATGAAAACTACCTCTGCCGGCGTGGGGAAGGAGCAAGGGGAAGGGGAACGTCCCTACGAAGTCTCAGTAATGAGGGGGATCACGAAGTATATCTATGTGCTCCCCTCCGGTCGAAAGCTTAAGGTTGTAGTGGACGATGATAGGGAGCTGTCAGCAGAGCTGTTTGTGCTGCAACCTTACCCGGGCGCCTAATTTCTTCTAGTCTGCATTTTTACTCCTCGCGAATAGAGAAGACCGTCACGGCTGCGAGATGCGGCGTGACGGTCTCTTTGTTTCAGGAGGAATCATGAATCTCTGTTATCAACCCCCTAAATCCCCCAATCTTGGGGGACTTTAAAAAATTGGGGGTACCCCTAAACCTCCAGCAAAGGGGCTGTGCCCCTCTGCACTCCCCAATTGTTAGTCGACCTCAGCTCTTTGATTGACATTCAAAATGGGAAATGTGACAATCGTAAAGACGAGACCGGAAAGGAAGCCAAGGCCATAGCCTACAAAATCATCACTGAGAAATGCGCTACAGTCCCCTGGCTATGTGGAGACTGCCGGCCAGGGTGCCCCAACAAAGCTATAGGCACCGCACACACTATCGATCCTAACCGGTGCACAGAGTGCGTGGGAGCCTATGAGACTCCTCATTGTGCCGGGATATGCCCCGCAGACGCCTGCGTGCCCGACCCGGCGCGGCGTGAGACGAAGAAACAACTGCTGCAGAAATGGCGCAGGCTGCACCCCGGGGAAAAGCCGGCGCCGGGAACATATTAGATTAGGCAATAATCCCGCGGTAAGGCGGTGCGCGAACCGCCCCTACACCTGCGTTGACACGTTCCCAGTCGTCTGTTATCCTGCTTTGCTATGGAGGATTGCCTTAGATGAATACTGAGGCTGGTCGAGAGCGTGAGGCTGCTGAGGGAAAGAAGCCAGTAAAGAAAATTGCCTTTGTGCTGAGCGGCGGAGCGAACCGGGGCGCACTGGAGGTGGGAGTCCTGCTGGCCCTTCTGGAACATGATATTCGACCTCAAATTCTGGTGGGAACTTCAGTGGGAGCCATAAATGCTGCACTTCTGGCCGTCAATCCTACTCTGGAAGGGGCTCGACATCTAGAGGAGATATGGCATGAGGCCTCGGAGAAGGTGGGCGTCGGTAGAGACTACATATCGGCTATGTGGAGGCTGGTCACGGGCAGAAGCAGTCTTTACGACAGCAATAAACTAAGAGAGTTGATAAGCTCATTCTTACCTGAGAACATACGGATGTTCTCTGACATAACGGCCGTTGAACTTTACATAACTGCGGTTGACCTTAGTAGCGGCGAACTGTACGTTTTCGGCAGAGACCGTTCTCAGTCCGTTATCGATGCCATAATGGCGAGCGCTGCGCTGCCTATTCTTCTTGTCCCCTGGAAATACGAAGGCCGTCAATATGTGGATGGCGGCGTGGTCAGCGACTTGCCGATGCGGGTGGCTGTCAATGCGGGCGCTACTGAACTCTACGCCATTGACATTGGTCCTCTCCAGTTCGGTAAGCGAACACCCAGGGGTATCTTGCGCGTCGTGGGACAGACGATAGACGCTGTAACCAGCCATCAGTTGGTCGACGAGTACAGTTGGTCAGGCAAGCTGTCTAAGGACGCAATCCATCATATTTATCTCGAAGCATTCGAGAATGTGCGGGTCTGGGATTTCGGACATACGGCCGAAATGATTGCCGAAGGCAGGGAGATAGGACTGGAATACATGCGGCGGCGCGGGCAGATTTAGACGGCCTGCGTATCCCTATCGAGGTAGCGAGCTCACATCTTGGCACGCAGGGCAGCTCGAATCATATTTTCCGCAGATAGCTGTCCTTCTGTAAGCCCGGCGAGGACTGTCTCTCTACCAAAAAGCTGGTCTCGAATAGCACCTGCCGAAAGCCCCTGTTTCTCAAGTCGTTTTGCTTTCAGCGACAGGTCTTTCAAGTACGCTATGCATGCGCGCAGGGCTTCGCGGCCATCCTGAACCACAGTGCCCAGAGAGGTAAACAGGATAAGCTGGTCGGTCTTGAGGTCAACTAGCTTCTGCATAGACCTTGCGATTCCGCCTACATCCTCCTCGGGGCGGACAGCCTTGGGCTCTCGTGAAGTGAAAAGGTCTCCGGAAAAGCACCAGCCCTGTGTAGGTTCCACCAACGCTACGTGACCCTTGCTGTGACCGGGCGTGGGCACTACATCGAAATGGCAATTCTCGGTCTCAATTTTTTCGGGCAGGAGTTCGACTTTAGTGGGCACCGGATAGCCCCAGACCAGCTCCTGATATGGATATAGTTTGTAAACTCCATTGATGAGAGGAATAGATTCACGGGAAGCTAGTATCCTGAGGCCGAATTTCTGCTGCAGAAGATAATTGGCGCCAATGTGGTCTTCGTGGTAGTGCGTGTTCACAGCGAGCTTGACAGTTCGGCCTTCCAGGGAACGCACGAACTCCTCTGCGGTATGTGGGCATCCTGTGTCTATGAGTAGCCCATCCACAAGGTATGCTGAGGTCCAATAAAAGACCTGGCCCGAAGGCGGCCAAGGCTCCTGCCCCTGGGATTCGCGTCCCATCCTGAATTGCGTGATTTCACCGAACTGGCTAATCTTGATCATGCTATCACTTTATATTTCGCCTGGATGCTTTGTCAAGCTGAGCCTCGGTATCGGTTTGAGCCACACGCCGCAAAAGTGAGATTTCGGTCAATTTGTGTCCGCAGACCCCTTGACTAAAGGCTATCTTGGGTATAGCCTATGGCGCATGGATGCGCCCGAACAGGGTTATACGATCGCTCAGGCTGCCAAAACCCTCGGAGTGTCCCCCAAAACCATACGCCGTCACATCAAGGACGGCAAAATCCCCCACGTGCTGGTCCAGGGTAAGTTCGGCGAGGAGTACCGCATCCTTGACCTGCCGAGCATAAAAGTGGAGAACCTGGAATCTCCTGGCGAAGAGAAGGCCAAACCCGAAGGCGAAGCCTCTGCGGAGGGCGCTTCTCAGGCGGAGAGCGTTGATTGGGCTCTGGACATCATCAACGACCTGCAGAAGACGAACCTCCAGCTTGCAGGTCAGCTCGGGGCTGCCCAGGAGAGGATACGGGAACTGGAGAGCCAGGTGATGCTGCTCACCGCACCCGAAGAGCCGTGGTGGAAGAGGGCCCTTAAGAGGCTGGGGATAAAGTAGACAGCAGCCTGTAGCGAAAATAAGGCGTGATGAACCCCACGTTGATGGGGCTGGGTAAATTTTCCCCTCCGAGCTCCTCTTGGTCCCCCGTTAAAAAGTGGAGCAAATGATTTCTGGGATTGCTGAAATAGTCTACATCAACCCCCTTTATCCCCCAGTCTTGGGGGATTTATAGGTTTGGGGGACACCCCCAAGCCCCCGGCAGGAAGTTTCCTGCACCTCTTTTCAACAGTCTATCTCTATTATAAAGCTGTGTATAGAGTGGACAGGAGCTTGTCCACAGCCCGGAATAGCGCGTTCCTGGTGCCGTCGTTGACTATGGTGGAGTCCGCGATGGCGATGGGGCCGCCTTTTTCCAAGTTCTCGATCTCGGCGTAGTCGCGCTGTTCGGCTTTGGCAAAGGTGAGGGGACGGTCCGGCCTCTGAGATAGCCGGGCATAGCGCGCAGAGCGCGCGGTGTATATGGCGACAACCTTGATTCGCTCTCCGAAATGGCCCTTGAGGAACTTGTACTCGGCCCAGGAATACAGGCCGTCGACGACTGTGGGGCCGACTTTGAGGCTTTGTTTTATGCTGGGGAGCAACAGCCTGGCATAGGCGTCCATGCCGTGCTTTGCCCTCAGTTCCTCTCGAACCACCTTTTCGTTAGCTTCGTTGATGGGCAGGCCCTGTTTTTCCAGCTCCTGCATGGTCAATGCCCCGAAGCGTATCACGCGCCACCCTTTCTGCTCGAGGTGGCGTGCTACGGAAGATTTCCCGGAGCCGGCCATGCCGACGAGTACCAGGAGTGGATAGCTTCGCTTAGGCTTTTGAGGCATTTCAGCTTACTATATTAACCCTGAAAACGCTCTGTGGCAATCGGCCCACGTGCCAGGATACTCACTCAGCTTGTGCCCAGTACCCGTATCCGAGAGAACTGCTCGTTGGCCAGGGCAAAGGTCTGTGCCCTGTCTTGTCGTATCATTCTCCGTCTCTGCCTCTGCCTTGCCCAATCGTCGAAATCGGCAAGGATAGTGTAACCGACATGGCCGGATGCATCGGGGATAATCTCGCGCTGCAGCGGCATGCCCAGCGCTTTCATGCCACGCTCCAGGGCTGTGTCCCGCGCGGGGTCGCAGGCAATCCATTTGCCGAGCCAGACCTCGCAGTCAACATGGTCCTGTTGACTGGGGGCAGCACCCATGCGCTGCGACAGGGCACTCTCGGCAGTGACTTCTATCCACAGGCTCATCTCAGCCCTGATGCGATAGGTGCGATACCTCGCGGGGATGCCCAGAGACCTGAGCAGCGCTACCAACAGGTTGCTCTTGCCTGAGCACATCCCCCAGCCCTTGGCCAGCGTCTCCGAAGCAGCTACATCCCAGTCCTCGAGGCCATAAGGCAGTTCTTTGACAAAACGGAAGAGACGCTGGAACTTCTGCCTTGTGGTGCGGCAGCCTTCCGTCAGTTCAGTGGCTTTGGCCCTGATTTCAGGGCTGCGGTCGAAGTCGCAGAGTCCAGTAGGCTGGAGATATTCTTCTAACGTGGAGGTCTTCATTGGTCTATTGTAGCCTGAGCCGTGATAAAAGCAAAAGTGCTTCGCAGAGTCCTTGTAGAGTGCCCTGCTATTGAAGTATAATTCAAGCTATTGAAATAAGAAGGGGGCTTATGGAGTCTCGCAGCCAGGAGCGCAAAAGGCCTGATAAGTTCGAGCATTTCCTGAACAGGGCGAAGGTGGCAGCCGAGATGAGCACCTGTTTGAGAAGGCGCATCGGCGCCATCATAGTCAGGGACGGCGTGGAGGTAAGCTCCGGCTATGTGGGGTCTCCCCGGGGCACGGAGCACTGCATAGATATGGGGAAGTGCCTCAGGAAAGAGCTGGGTATACCCCCCGGGGAGAGGTACGAACTGTGCCGCAGTGTTCATGCGGAGCAGAACGCCATCATCAATGCGGCGCGGACTGGGGTGAGCATAGTCGGGGGCGAGATGTACCTTTCCAGCGAGCGGATAAAGGGGCAGTACAACGAGAAAACCGGGGAGACGCGCAAGATGTACGGCCCGTGCATGATATGCACCAAGATGATAATCAACGCCGGACTTACGGCAGTGCATATGAAAGAGGAAGGCGTCGGCGTCAAGACCTATACGATGGATGATCTGAAACAAACGCTGCGCGAGCAGGAAAAGTCACTGAAGAGAAGCTTCAAGAAGAGGCAAGGATAAAGCTTAGTGGAAAGATCGGCAAAAAGAATCAGGGAAGCCCGACCCCGGGAACTTCGACCCGCACAGTCTCGATGTGGCCACTCTGCTTAGCCCGGGCCTCATCAGGTTGCATGGTTTCGGCTGTGAGCACGAATAGTGTGCGGCGGTCGGGACCACCCAACATGCAGGCAAACGGCTGCGTTTTCACTTTCACACGATGAGTCACCTTGCCACCTTGATGCACGCGCAGAACCTCTGAGCCTACCGGAGATGCGACCCAGATAGCGTTCTCCGCATCTAGGCAGATGCCGTCCGGGGTGACCTGGTCAAGCTGCGCCCAGATACGGCGTCTTTTCAGCGACCCGTCGGGCCGGATGTCAAAGGCGGTAAGGCGCTGGGCAATTGTTTCAGCGACAATAAGTGTGCGTCCGTCAGGGGTGATGACAGTCCCGTTGGGGAAAGCAATGTTTTTAGCAACGATGCGTGCATCACCGTCCGGTGTCACCAGCACGATCTCCGCGGGCCGATAAGGCTGCTGCGCGTCAAGGTCGAAGCCAAAGTTCCCCACATAAGCCCTTCCCTGCCGGTCGACCACCATGTCGTTGCAGTGGCACGAGGCAAGCTCTTTCAGGTCGGCGACCCGGGTGAGCCTGCGGCCGTCGAGTCGCAGCAAACAGCGGTCAGTCATGGAAACTACCAGCAGCCGGCCGTCGGGGAGCCAGCCCAGTCCTGACGGCTGTCCCGGCACGTCAACAATGGTCTCGGTGTTGCCCTTGAGGTCTACGGCCATCACCCGGTGCGCGTGCTGGTCGGAGAACCATAGCTTTCCGTTGTGCCAGCGCGGGCACTCAGGGAACACCAGCCCGTCGACGAGGGTCCTCGTTTTCAGCGCCATGAGAGATTCCTTTTTCCAATCCTGACCCTGGTGGGTTCTTATAACATCTGGTATGCTGACTTGTCAACTGAGGGAGAATGAGGGTGTTTGCAAAATCCTTTTCAACCCCCTGTGTCCCCCACTCTTGGGGGAATTTTGAAGTTGGGGGATACCCCCAAGCCCTCAGTCCTTCCTGAAGGAAGGACCCCTCTGCACACCCCATTTGTAAACGACATCAAAAGAGCATATGCTTTGCTGCTTGCGGAATCCCGCAAGGAAGCGCTCAAACTCAACGAAGGTTTCTTGTATTATAAAATATATCGTAGTAGGATAGCGGAAGTGAGGACACCCGAGACAAGGAGGAGGTGAAAGGGCTATGAATAAGATGACGAAGAAAACGAAGTTCGAGGGAGTCTATCCCGCAATGATGACTCCCCTGAACAAGAACCACGGAATCGACGAGAATGGCCTGAGGTACGAGGTGGATTACCTGATAAAGAGTCGGGTCCACGGGCTGGTGGCGCTGGGAAGCTCGGGGGAATATCCCTATCTGACTCTAAGCGAGAGGAAAAAAGTCATTGATATCGTGGTCGAGCAAGCGAAGGGACGGGTGCCCGTCATCGTCTGTCCCTCGAGCATGGGCACGGACGAGGTCATAACGCTGAGCAGATATGCCAAACGCAGAGGCGCAGACGGCCTCATGATAACTTTGCCGATATATTTCCCCCTCACGGATGAGGAGGTATTCAACCATTACAAAGAAATCGCAAAAGCGGTAGACCTGCCGATCCTGCTCTACGACTTCCCCTACGCCACTCATTTTGAGATGTCGCCCGAGCTGATTTCGAGGCTATCCCGCATAGAAAATATTGTGGGGATTAAGGAGACAGGGCCGGCGGAAAAAGTCGAGACGATTTTGAAGATGAATAAGAAAGAGCCCTTCCTCGTGTTCACCGGGATCAGCTTCATCTTCCTCCAGGTCCTACAGCTCGGGGGTGCCGGGGTGATATGCCCGATCCCGTGCATAGTTCCCCGAGATATAGTCTCCATCTATGAGAGCTTCAAAAAGGGGAATATGGAGAAGGCCTCTCGAGCGCAGGAGAAGATTTATGCGCTGGTCTCGATGATAGCTGCGCCGGTGCAATCTCCCCTGGTGAAGGAGGCGATGCGCCAGTTGGGTCATCCCATCCAACCTTATGTCAAGAGTCCTCTGCCCCAGATAACGGAGGCGCAGAAGGGTATCGTGAGGAAATCCCTGATAGACTTCGGGGCGATTAAGGGCTAAAGGCAGAAAAATCAAGGCTCAGCAGGTCAGCCTCCGCCAATATGGGGGATAAACAGGACGATGTCATTTTCCCGGAGCAGTGTTTCCAGGGATGCCATTTCCTGGTTGACGGTTACGAGAACTGTCTTCTTGTCCAGAGGCAGATCGGGGTAGCGCTGCTTGACGTATTCCAGGGCATCGGTCACGCACGTTCTCTCCGTTATGGGCATGTGTATGCTGTCTGTTTTGGTTATCGTGCGTTGCGTTCCGAAGAAGTGAATTGAGACTTTCATTGTCTGCTTCATGCTGATTGCGTTCGAGCCGCTATCTCTCAAAGAGCGTTTAGCGAGGTTTTTCAACCCCCTGTAGTCCCCCAAGTCTTGGGGGACTTTTAAAGTTGGGGGACACCCCCAAATCCCTCGTCAAAGGGGCTTCGCCCCTCTGAACTCCCCGTTACTGAAGGACCTCTCTCAGCCGCTTGCCCTACCGATTGTGTCAAACGCCGAATTCCTTAAGTAGCCGGCTTGCCTTCTCGTCCATCAGCCCGAATCTTTCCACGACCTCACGCTTGGGTATCGCGTCGGATGTGAATCCTTTCTCCTGGTAGACAATATCGCAGAGCTGCTGATAGGCCTGCATCCTCTTTTCCATGAGAAGTTTATGGCGCTGTTCGGGGCTGGCGGGGAGCTTATCGTTGCCAAGCTGCTTGGTCAGCCATTCGTCATAGTATTCAGCTCGAGACTGGTATTCATTGAAATAGGCCGGCCCCATGGCCCTCAGGGGAATCTGATCGCTGGCGCGGGTCCCTTTGCCCTGGCGTAGATTGATAAGTTTCTGCAGGATGTAGAGCCTTTCGGAATCGTCCAGAATGTCTTGCAGCACCTTATTGCTGCCTGTGGTCGCATTGAGGTACTTTACGTAATGTGCCAGCGTGGGGAGATTCCTCGAGGGCTCGCTAGTCTGGGCGGCCTCGGGATTGCGCACGTCTATCCAGGGCAGCTTGCAGAGCCCGGTAGCGTTGAACCAGGTGCGAATCAGGGGGAACCACTTAAGCGCATTCGCCTTCTGTTCAAAGGTGGGCAGCTCCTTGTGAACCTGGTCTATGAAGATGAGCCATGCCTCGTCATGCTGCGGCCCCTTCAGAGCGAAGCCATATCCGCCCTGCTGGGCCAGCGACTCTTTGCTGACGTACATGGAGAACTCGAGCCCCTTCACTTCCATGCCGAATTTGTTCAACTCAGCCAGGGCAGCTTGTTCCGAGGTGTGATGTCGTGCTGCATACTTCCGGGCAACCCATACCTTGCCTCTGGCCACACCCTGGCCTGCGACTTTGCCGAAACCTTCTCCGCTAGCGATCTCATGCAACAGCCTGCTCGCGGCATCCATATTGCCAAACCTCAACTCGTAACCGATGTCACCGGCGCTGAGAAATCCTCGCTCGAAGCACTCCATGAAGAATGCAATTGTGACGCCTGTGGAAATAGTGTCTAGGCCATATTGATCGCAGTACCAGTTGTATTCCATGACAAAGTGGGGGTCGAATATGCCCATGCAAACGACCGCGCCAACAGTCTCGTACTCGGGGCCGTCGATGCTGAACTTTTGCCCGGCCCGCGGGCCGCGCGTGATTTGGACGTCCTCGGCACCCTTGGCGCAGGCGAGATTGCATCCGTAATAGCAGCCGTCGGGCGTCTTCTTGCTGAAATACGTGTCATAGAAAACACGCGCAAAGAGCTTCGATGATTCCGGGCCCTGCCCGTACTGATAGTTGTTTATGGGGAAGAGATGGAATTTATCCATGTACTCGGACAGAATCGTGGTGCCCCAGGCAGATAGATGAAGCTGCTGAGGGTCGGCTTTTAAGACGACCTCCTTGAGCTGGGAGCCTGCCTGTCGCACGCCTTCGCGGTCTACGGCATTATTCCCGTTTGCCTTGGGCAGGCTGGAACGTGTCACAATGGCGCGGAGCCCCTTGAAGCGCATGACAGTCCCCGTACCGCCCCGGCCAGCCTGCTTACAGCGAATGCGGTCTCGCTTTCTGTCATAGAAGAGGCTGTTGACAATCCCGAACCGGGCGTGGCGCGCGCCCTCCCCCACCGTTACGGCAGCAACGGAGTCGCTGTAGCCTCCGCCGCCGACTTCCCGCAGCAGTCTTTCGCCAAAGGAGAGGGAGCCGTCATCTATTTCCTTGCCGTAAGAAGGCGCAGCGGCGATGCTAATGGTTCCGGCATCGCCATCAACCAGAATGACCACATCCTTCTGGGATATCCCGGAAACAGCCAGCGCATCGAAACCTGCGAGCTTCAGCAGCGGCGCGAAATGGCCGCCGACGTTGGAGTCGATAAATGTGTCGGTCAGAGGCGAGATAGTGCCGACGATGAACTTGCCCGTGCCCGGGAATCCCGGCTCGTTCCCGAGCGGTCCGGAGGCCATTACCAGAATATTGTCAGGGCTATCATAGCGGGTCTCGCGCGTGGTGCCGTCCCAGATCAGTTTGAGGGCATATCCGCGGCCCCCGATGTATTTGTTCTTGAAGTCGGGCGGAAGCTGTTGAATGGTGATTTCCTGCGTGCCTAAACCAACCCTCAGTATGCGGTCCGTGTAGCCACCCGCAACTCTGGCGGGTTCATATTTGATTTGCCGTAGAATGTTCACGTGGCCCCCGGTGCATCCTATTCGATTAGCCAAAGGCAACAAAAAGCAAAGACCCGGAGCGTGTGCTCAAAATCTTTGCGATAAATCTATGATGGGTTCCCTTCTCTAGTTGTGTTTATTATACCCTTTGTGAGCGTTGAGGGCAAAAAGGTCGGCGCAGGTGGCTGTACGGGCACGGAAGGCGAAGAGAACAAGCGTCAGTTCGCAGTAGACCTGGCAGATAGCAAAAGACTGGAGTCCAAGCTCCAGCCCTCGCTGATACGGCCTTGGGTTGCCGGGCTCCGAGCCGCCTCTTCAGGCGTCTCCGCAATCACCGACGATTACATGCACGGGAAACGCTGTTCGTCAAATCACCTGGGTCGAAGTCAGCTTCGAGACGCCGCGCATAAGTTTCATAGTGCAAACATGCGAACGCGATACGGGATGCGGGGGTCGATTTTTAAATGCGGTCGACGGCGCGCCATATATATTACCGGCTTAAACGGGGTAGGACTTCAAGGGTGCTAAGAGGTTGTCCTTAGGTCGTCTAATATCCTATTCTTCCAACCTTTTGTTGATTAAAGACTGAATTTTTAAGATTGTTGCTTCCATCTCTTCGTCTAGTTTATGCAATTTATCAGTATCTATCTGACTTGGGTCTTTCTCTGACTTCAGTAACAACACCTGCATTTCTAGCCAATTATCCCATGTTTTTTTAAATTCACTCTGAATTTCTGGATATGGGACTGTGTAGACTGTTCTAAGCCAAACTCCTTCGCGCAAGAAAGCCGCTAGCTTTTTCTGAGCCTCTGTGGCATTCTGTGCTGCTTTCTCGCTCTGAGGATTATCCTTAGACAAGCGCGCCGATGTTAGATACATAGACCACTCTTTAGCCGTATCTGCAACCACCCCTCTCAATCTAATTAGAGGCTCGGACGTCACTTCCCGCCGCCTTTGCCGGCGCTCACGCTCTAGGTCTTTTTTAGTCTGGATATACGGCACTCCTAGACTCACAGCTACTCCTGTCACCATAACGAAGAAGCTCGTACCAAGTGTAATCGCGACAGTTGTCACGTCCATTTTATTAACCCCCTTATCTGCCACTTACGATAAATGATACTCTTGCCTAGTATACATTTCGCGGTAGAATATCGCAAATAGTTGATGAGGTTTGGATATGTTCGGTTTCGGTGAACCCGAAAAGCGAAGGAGACCTTTCACTTTAAAGCAAAAGAAGACTGAATGGTTGCTTGCTGGTAAGCATGACCCCGAAGGTAAGTTCTACAAAACTTCGCGTTGCAGGAAATGCAAAATCAGGCTTGTATGGGGCGATAGGGGCTACGACTTCGACCACAAGGACAACAACCCATCTAACAATAGTCAACGCAATTGTTTTCTAGTTTGTAAGAATTGCCACGGCAAAGCAACTAAGATTGAAGTTCGAATATACGAACACTCATTTACAGGTGAGCGAATATACAAAACTGTAAAGAAAAAAGTTAGCTATAAGAAACCAAAAGCAAAGGCTAAAAAGAAGACCAAGAGAAGAAGACAAAGAAACGAGAACCTTTTCGGATGGTGGTAACACAGCCCATTTACTTTGTATGGCTACTACGTTGACTACCTGTTGGCAACTTGGTGCGCACCAAGAGACGCCGCGTCAGGCCTGGATGCGGGTGCGTGAGATAATCTCCAGTTTTGCGGCGTCGGGGAGGTCGTCGAAGTAGGCGCAATAGCCCGATACCCTGACTACCAGCTCGGGATATTTCCCCGGATTGCGGCGGGCATCCTCAAGCATCTCGGGGTCCAGCACGTTCAGTTGCATCTCCATCCCACCTGACTCGAAAAAGCCTTTGACCAGACCGACCAGCACGTTGGTTCCTCGATCGCCAGCCAGCGTCTGAGGGTCGAAACGCAGGTTCAGGGCGTAGCCGTTGGGCGATAACCTGGAATCCACGTGCGCCACCGACCGGAGCAGGGCGGTGGGACCCAGGCGGTCCTTTCCGTTCGCCGGCCCCAGGCTGGCGGCGAACGGTTGGCCGGCCCTTCTGCCGCTGGGCAGAGCGCCGACTTTCCGGCCGAAGGCCACATGACACGTGACGGAGTAGAATCCGGATACGTAGGGGCCGCCACGCGTATTGCGGTGCTTGGCCAGGGCTGAGTGAAAAATGCGCGCCACCAGATTGGCATAGTCGTCAGGCTGAGCATGGTCGTTGCCATACTTGGGGGCTCTCAACAGCGCAGCCAGAACCTCGGGAGAGGAAGCGAAGTCGCTGCGCAGGGCCTTGAGCACCTGCGCCATGGTATATCGATGGCTGCGGAACACCACCTCGTCCAGGGCTGCCAGCGAGTCGGCAACATCCGCCACCCCTACCCCCTGGACTCCGCTTGAGTTGTAGGACGCTCCTCCCGCAGTGAGGTCTTTCCCCGAATCCAGACATCCGTCTACCAGCATGGAAGATAGGGGCGTAGGATGGTGGTCGCGATTGCCTATCTCGATCACCTGCATGTCAGCGATCATGCGGGCTACCATGTATTCCACCTGCGCTCGATAGGCATCGATCACCTGGTCGATGCTGGTAAAGCTGGCGGGATCCGGGGTTGCCATGCCCACGCGGCGGCGACCTTTGAATAGCCTGCCTCGATTAAGCGCCAACTCGAGACACAGCGGCAAATTGAATAGCGCTGCGTCGGTGGAGAAGAAGCTCTTGCCGGGCAATGCCAGCTCCACACATCCAACAACACCGTAGTTGCGCGCCTCATCCAGAGGATAGCCATGCGCCACGAGCGCGGCTTCGGCAGCTTCGTCACTGAAGATTGCAGGCACGGCTTTGCCCTGCTTAGCCACATCGGCAACTCGCGTCACGTACTTCTCGGGAGATTTGGCATGAACACGCGCCTGATAGTTGGGGTCCCGCAGGCCGGACTCTTCCATCACATCAAGGAAGAGGTAGGTAAGATCGTTGACGGCATCCTTCCCCTCGCGGTCTGTGCCTCCCACTATCGCCGCCTGGACTACGAGGTAGCCACCGTGGTACTGGCTGATCTTCTCGGAAAGCAGGAATACATGCTCGGCGCACTTCGCAGAGAAGCACAGCAGGAGTTCGCGGGCCCGGTCCGGGGTGATTCTGCCCTGCTCCAGGTCACGCCGGTAGTAAGGGTAGAGATACTGGTCCAATCTGCCAAATGAGATAGCGGAGTTGAGACCCTCGAGGTTTATCGCCGTATGAGTCAACCACAGGGACTGGACAGCTTCATGAAAGGTTTCAGCAGGGTTATTCGGTACCTTGCGGCAAATACGAGCTATCTCTTTGAGCTCTGCAGCACGAGCAGAGTCTTTTCCCTCGGCAGCCAGGAGTTCGGCCTCCTGCGCGAAGCGGGTGGCGAAGTCAACCAGACCCTCACAGGCGATGCGAACTGCCTTATAAAGTTCTCCATCTTTTCCTTCGATGGTTTGAAGATAACCCTTGACGCCGAGACCGAGCATCTTCTCATAGTTGGGCAGGAAGTGCCCGATGCCACCTGCTTCATTGATCAGATAATAGGTAGGGTTCAACTGCTCCAGGGCGAAGCGCGTGAACTGCGGCACATGGGGGAAGAAAGCCCTGAGAGGCATGTTGCGCACAAGCCAATAGGGGTAAACCTGAAACAGCAGCCTGGAACGGTCCGCCCATGAGATGCGCAGCGGATTTGTTTTTCTCCTGTTTATCCACAGCAGGCCGGTGCCCATGAAGACTCCAGCCAGCTCTGGTTGGATAATGGCAGAGATGCGCTGGCTGCCCATATTCCCCACGATCAATTCATCCGGGTAGATGCGAACAGACTTGTGCCTGAGGACGTGGCGCAAGGCCCTGGCTCTGCGAACGGCCATGGGCTCGTGCGAGTTGTCATGGTGCTTGAAATAGTCGGTAACGAGGGAGGCGCGTTCCGGGCAGAGGTATACGGGAGTGGAGAGAAGCGTCTGCTTGATACGTTGGAAACGCTGCGATGTACCCTTTGTTTCGGCGGTGGCGATAGAGTCTGTCATTTATTGCCCTCGGTAATCATTATAGCAAATCTTGTGACGAGTCAATTAAATATATCCAGCCTCTAGGCGAAGGAGACCATGGTCTTCACCGCTTTGTATTTCCCCTTGCGCAGGTTAACTTCAATCATCTCGCGGTAATGTTCGAGAGGGAAGGTATGGGTGACCATGGGTTCCAGGGAAACCTTCTTCTGCTTGACGAAATCTATGGCTATCTCGAAGACGTGCTCTTTTTTGCCACGCAAATCGGTATATCCGAAGCAATAAACGCCTTTAATGGTCTGGAGTTTAAGCCACAGGGGAGTGAGGTCGATCTTTACTTCCTTACCTATCCCCACCACGCTCAGCACCCCGCCTGTCCTCAGCGCTCTCATATCAGCGTTGAGGGTCTGGGTGCTGGCCACGGTGTCGAATATTTTGGTGAAGCCGCCCATGAGCATCTTTTCGCCAAGCAGCGGTTTGTATGCCTTGGCTCCGGTGATGCTCACGGTATTGTTTAGTATATCTCCATCGGTGATGAGGTTATTTGCGCCAGCTTGAGAGACGAGTGCCGCATGGAAGCGCGAGGGCTCCGCCACCGTGATAGGACAGTCTATGCCGAGGGCGCGTATTGACTGGACGATGAGGTTGCCTATCACGCCGCCGCCGATGATGAGCACCTGGTCATCGTGGCCGGGCATATTGTCCAGCACAGCCTGAAGCGTTACCGAAAGCGGCTCTATCATAGCGCCCTCTTTAGGGGATACGCCTTGAGGCAATTTGAAGATCTGGCTCTGGTGCGCCACGAGATACGGCGCGAAGCCCCCGCCTAAATCACGAGATATGCCGATAAACAGGCCCGGAGAGACATCGCCCTCAGCGAAGTTCTCACAATTGGCGGGCCTGCCCATGCTGCATGCTCTGCATTCCGTTCCGATTCCCCTGGTAGCACAGCCCAGATGCGGAGCAACGGTAACCAGTTCCCCCGTTTTTAGGCCCCCGACATTTTGCCCCACTTCCACCACCTGGCCGCAGAACTCATGCCCGATAGTGCAGGGGAACGAGGTGAAGGGCGAAGCCGCCGGCGAGTCCTTGAGAAAGATGAGGCTGACGTCACTCCCGCACAATCCGCACATGAGCGTCTTGATTTTCACCCAGTCGGGGGAAGGCAAGGCTGGCTCGGGGACATCGGCAAGCCGTGTCGTGGCCAGAGGGCCCTGGTAGTAAAGCCTTTTGCTCAGCCTGCCCAGCACAGTTAAGGCTGCAAACTGGGGGACAGTAACGGAGAATTGCAGGGCTTTCATTATTCTGTCAACCCCCTAAATCCCCCAGTCTTGGGGGACTTTTAGATTTGGGGGATACCCCCAAACCCCTGCAGAGGGGAGAATCCCCTCTGCACTCCCCCGTTTAGATGTCATTCTGAGCAAAGCGAAGAATCTCTGAGACCCTTCGTTGCACTCAGGGTGACACAGAAACCCCCTCATCCGCTTATGGCGGACTGCGCGTTTAAAATCCCCCTGTATCCCCCTTTACAAAAGGGGGATACGGCGGTTCGCGAACCGCCCCTACATTTTAGGGAATACCATAATTGCATTGGGCACAGAGCACTGTGCCCCTACGCCATTACATCATCGCTGGAGCGGATGCTCCAGGCTACCCTTTTTATTCCCAGACGCAGACGCTGCCTGCGGCGTCGCAGCCCTCCATCCATACGCTGTCCAGCACTACCAAATCGGGCGGTACGCCGTGCACTTCGGCATCGACGACCACGTCCAGTACCGCCGGAAGCCCAGAGTTCACCGCTCGCTTCAACGCAGGTCTAATCTGGGTGGGTTTGGTAACTCGCTCACCATAGCAGCCCAGGGACTCAGCCAGTTTGTCGTAGCGGGCATCGCTGAAGTCCACGCCACAGTAACGCTCGCCGTAAACCAGCTTCTGTCCGCCTTTGATCATGCCCCAGGCCTTGTCGTTGGCAATGATGACAATAATCGGCAGCTTCTCACGCGCCGCTGTCTCCATCTCCATGGCATTGAAGCCGAAGGAGCCATCGCCGGTGATACAGTAGACCGGGGTCTTGGGTCTGGCAAGCTTGGCGCCTATGGCGTACGGCAGGCCGGTGCCCAGATGTCCTGAATCGGCAGGCCAGAGGAAGGAGCGCGGCTGATATATGCGGTTCTGGTAGAAAGCCCATACCGCCGTGTTGCCACCGTCCACCGCGCAGATAGCCTCTCGCGGGAAAAAGTCGCGCACCTCGTGCATGAGGCGGAGGGGATGGATAGGCACATCGTGAGAATGGGCACCTTCCTTCCAGCCATCCAACCAGGTTTTCTGTGCCTGGCGGGCTTCTTTAAGCTGCGGTTTTTCTCTCTTTGGTTTGGTGTGCTTCTTCACCGCCTTGAGCAAGGCGCTCAGGGTCGCCTTGGCGTCTCCCACCAGGGCCAGGTCAACGGGACGGTTGAGGCCGATATTTTGAGGCTCTATGTCGATTTGTATGAAGCGCTGTTTGTCTACCTCTCCCCAGAACGGCGGGCGTCCCCAGAAGTCTATGTCGCCGAGGCGGCTGCCCACCAGGAGCACTACATCCGCCGTGGTCTGGGCTGTTATCGCACCGAGTCCTGAAGGAATCAGGCACAGGGGGTGGTCCTCAGGGATAATGCCGCGTGCTCCGAGACTGGTGCTGACAGGGGCGGAGAGATACTCCGCCAGCTCTTTGACCTCTTCCCAGGCGCCTGAACGCAGCACACCGCCGCCCGGGTGAATGAGCAGGAAATCCGCCTTCGCTAACATCTCCGCTGCCTTTTGAATCAGGTGCTCGTCGGCCACTGGAGGTGTGGTCGCTCTATATCGCTCCGGCGGCAGCACAGGAGATGCGTCGGTATCTATCTTTTCGCAGAGAACATCGGAGGGCAGGTCGAGATAAACAGGGCCGGGCCGCCCCGAGACGGCTGAACGGAACGCCAGTTGCGTGAGGTGCGGCACCCGACTTACGTCGTTCACCAAGGCTCGCCACTTCGTGATAGGCGTCATTAAAGGCACCTGGTCGAGGGCCTGCATGGAGCCGTGCTCAGGGTAGCAGCGCCAGGTCTGGTTCTGTGCCCCCAGCACGACCAAAGGGATAGAGTCAGCCCAGGCTGCATATACTCCGGGCACCAGGTCGGCTACCCCGGGGCCGACTGTGCCCAGACACACCCCGGGCTCGCCGGTCACCCTGGCCCAGGCATCGGCCATGTGGGCTGCTGCCTGTTCGTGGCGGGCTGTGATGAATCGCAGTCCTTTCTTACTCCCCAGGCGATAGATGGCGTCGGTGATAGGGTTACACTGGTCGCCGGGGACACCAAACACGTAGCGTACTTTTTCCTCGATGAGACAACGTACCAGGGCTTCGGCTCCGCTGATTGTGGCCATGGTTCAAGCCTCCCTTCCCGTTTTAGTGCCGTCAGGCGACAGCACCCTGACAATCGCAGCGTGTTGGGGATGCTGCTTAATTAATTCTGTAGGGGCCTACTTATAAGACAACTAACATGATAACACAGCGTGTCCAGGGGTCAACTACACCCGTTTCGAATCTATAGAGGTTCCCTGGACGCAACGGGGTATAGACAGAAGGGGAGCATTCAATGGTTGATAAACAATCTCTATGAAAAGACCTGACTAGCCCAGGCCGTAGACTACGGCGGTGGCTTCCTGAACAGCCTTGTCTATGAGCCCCATGCCTGAGACGTCGCCCACGGTGTACGCCTCGGCCACCAGCCCTTTGCAGGCATCGAAAAGCTCAGTTCTGGGCTCGACTACGCCGGCTAAAATGACGGTGTCGGCCTTAATCATTTGCTCTTTATCGCCGTAGTGTGGCTTGAACCAGACGCCCTCGCGGGTTATCCTTTTGACGTCGCATTCGGTGTGCAGGGTGACGCCGAGGTCTCGCATACGCTCGATGTGGTCAGCGCGCCGTTTCGAGCCGACCTCGGGGGCCAGCTCTGCGGGGGCGTCGATAACCGCTACCTCGCGGCCACGCTGAGCCAGGAACTCCGCCGACTCTATTGCAGCCAGGTCAGCGCCTACCATCACTACCTTCCTGCCCACCATGGGTACCCAGGAACGGGTGGTCTCTCTGATACGCTGCGGTGTGGTCAGCCTCTGCATGAGGCCGCCGCCGAGCTTGAGTCCCAGCTTGAGATACCAGGGTATCTTCTGAGCGCCCTCTTGCGGTATCTCCCCGTACATCATCTTGTGCAGCATGGGGCCGGTGATTACGTGGGGCAGGTGGTCGCCCTCAATCTTGGGAGCCACCACCTTGCCTCCGGTGGCGTCAATGAACACATCGGGCTGTTCCCGCTTGACCAGCTCGGGGGTAACCGTGACGCCCAGCTTCACCTGCACGGGCAGCTTCTTGAGCTGGGTCATGAGGTAGTCCAGAAAGGGCTCGTTGTCGGGATGCACGGCGCAGGCGGTCACCAAAGCGCCGCCCAGGCGGTGGTGCCTGTCGTACAAAGTGACCTTATGGCCGCGCAGGGCTGCGAGCCGCGCAGCCTCCATGCCGCCGGGGCCGGAGCCTACAATCATGACCTTCTTCGATTTGGCCGCCTTGCCGTCGGCGGGATACTCTGTCTCCTTGCTCATGCGCCCGTTGACGGCGCAGTGGAGGCCTTTGAGGCTCATCAGGGCATCGATGCAGGTCAGGCAATCTATACAGCGGCGGATATCCTCCAGCCGGCCCTCCATTACTTTGCGGGGCAGCTCGGGGTCGGCGAGGAAGGGACGGCCCATGACCACGGCGTCGCACCAGCCCATCTGAAGAAGCTCCTCGGCGTACTCCGGGTCGTGAATGCAGCCCACGGGCATGACGGGAACGTTCACCACCTCTTTGATAGCATGCGCCGCCGGCACGTTGAAGCCGCACTTGTAGTTGGCGCCAGCGATAATCTGGTCTACCAGCGGGGAGATGACGCCGCCGGAGACATGGAAGCAGTCAACACCCGCCGCCTCCAGGATGGGGGCGATGCGCTGGGTATCGGTCACGTCGCGGCCGTTGCTGCCGCCCACAGATTCGTCACCCGATATGCGCACCTGCAGCGGGTAGTCGCTGCCGGCCTTCTCCTTGATTTTCTTGATGACCTGGACCGCCAGCTTGACGCGGCCCTCGATGGTGCTGCCCACGTATTCGCCCTCCACGCGGCGGTTGCGCAGCGGGGAGAGGAACGAGCCGACGAGCATGTAGTTGTGGGCCATGTGTAGCTCTACGCCGTCGTAGCCGGCCTCGCGGGCCCTGCGGGCGGCATCGCCGTACATCTCGATGAGGGCGGGCAGCTCATCATCCGCCAGCTCCCGGCAGACCTGGCCGGTGGACTCGGAGCGGTTGACGGAAGGCCCGACGGCAGGCATGTTCATATAAAACGGGGCCAGGGACTCGGGGCCGGGGTGGCCGATCTGCGGGAAAATCTTAGCGCCGTACTTGTGGACGGCGTCCGTGAGGCGCTTGTGTGCCGGGATCTGGAAGTCGCTGTGCAGGCCCACGGAGAGCGGCTGGTACCTGTGCATGGGGTCTACTGAGTTGACCTCGCTGATAATCAGGCTGACCCCGCCCCGGGCGCGCTCTGCCCAGTAGGCGATCTCGATGTCGGAGGGGGTCTCGTCCTCGTTGGCCCAGACCGGGGTCATGGGCGCCATGACGATTCTGTTTCTCAGCTCAAGGTTGCCAATCTTCCAGGGCGACACCAGTCTGCTCAGCTTCGGCATGGGACACCTCCTATCGGCAATTTGATGCGGGTTATTATACAAATAGTGCAGCATCATGTATTATACTCTATCAGCAAAGGCTAATGGGGAGTCCAGGGGGGCTTTGCCCCTCTCGCAGGGGTTTGGGGGTTGATGAAGAATTTTCAAACCCTCTTGGGGTATAATTCTTGATATGGAAAATACTGTAGGGAGCTTATGATTATGGACCGCGAGAAGCTACATGAACTGGTGAAGAGGTCTCCGGAGCTTGTGGACAGGCATGACCGGGAAGGCTGGCTGGGGTTGTTCTTCTCGGAGGCCGTGGTGGAAGACCCTGTGGGCGCGGGGTTGAACCGCAAGGGCAAGGACTGGCGCAGAGGCCGGGACGGTCTAACCCGTTTTTACGATATCTTCATCGGGCCGAACGATATCAAGTTTACCGTGAACCAGGATATCGTTACGGACAGTGAGGTGGTGCGGGATGTTCTGATTCATACCAGGCTGCCCAACGGCGCTGTCAGCGAGGTGTCGGCCTATTTGATATATTGGGGGGTGGAGGAGGGTGGGGAGGTGAAGCTCGCGGGCCTCCAGGCGCACTGGGACTTCAGAGGCAACGCCCTGAGGTTGCTGAGAAATAACGGCATGAAGGGCATTATTGCTTCGATGGCGCAGTTCTGGGACATGCTCAGGATACAGGGGTTGAAGCGGGTGGTGCAATACCTGGGGGCGGCGTACAAAGGCATTCGCAAGAAGGGCATTACGGCGGTCAACAGCTTTGCGGCTGCGGTGAACGCTGGTGACGGAGCCGCTTTGGCGCGCCTGTGCGAGCCCGATGCCAGGATAGAGTTTCCTGCAGGTAAGAAGATGCCTGCAAGCGATTTCCTCAAGGGGGTGGGGAAGGATTTGCGCCTCGAGATGTCGGGGCTGCGCTCAGCGGGCTGGTACACCTCCTGCGTCTTCGATGCGCAGGGGGGTGGAGTGAGGCGGCACGGCATGGCTTTCTTCCAGTTCAGCCCCAGGAGCAAGAAAATCATCTCCGCGCGGTTCTTCGGGGAGTCTGATGCAATAGGGAATCCTGCAAAATCGGAGGGATGATGCCGAAGTCAGTCGCAAAGCAACTGAAGCTCCCTAAGCTGGGGCAGATCGGCTATGTGGTAAAGGACGTAGACAAAACCGTGTCGTATTACAAGGATACGTTCGGCATACGGCCCTGGATGCTGCTGGATGAGAGGCCCCAGCCCTGTATCGAGAAAGGGAAAGAGGTTCACCCGCTGCTGAGGATTGCCCTGGCTTACATGGGCTACGTCCAGGTGGAACTCATCCAGGTGGTGGAAGGGGAGAGCGTCCACCTAAATCATCCTGCAGAGTCTCCGTGGAGAATACACCACCTGGGTTTCATGGTTCAAGATATCGACAAGAGGCTGGGTGCCTGCCGGAAGCTGGGAATAGATGTGCTGCAACGGGGGACTATAAGAGACATCGGGTTTACCGTGGACTATGCTTACCTGGATACGGTTCAGCAGGCGGGTGTGGTGATGGAGTTCATTCAGTGGCGAGTGGGCGCATTACCTCTCCCCACCACTCGGTTAACCTTCAATATTTTATGTCTAGCTGGCTCGGGCAGTTTCCTCAAAGGCCGAGTTATGAAGTAGGGACGCAAGGCCTTGCGCCCCTACAGGCATTTTAGACCAGCTTCGCAAGCTTTTCGCTTACCTCCCAAAGACGTTTTGCGAGCTGAGTGTCGTGGGACTCTGGAGACGACGGGGCTATCTTTTTATCGACGAAATACCGGCCGGTGATGCCCTCGACCTCGGGCGATGAGGCTAAGTAGATACTTGTTTCGGCGCCTCTGGCCGGGGACTTCTGAAGGGGCCGGGACAGCTTGTAGAGGTACTTGAAGAAGCGCGGGAAATCCCTGTCCTTATCTATGAGGTCGGTGGCGACCATCCCCGGATGCAGGCAGTTGACGGTCACTCCGGTTCCTTCCAGTCTGCGGGCAAGCTCATAGGTGAAAAGTACGTCTGCCAGCTTCGATTGGTGATTGGCGCGCTGTCCCTCGAAGTCCTTTTCTCCTTGCATGTCATTGAAGTCTATCTTTCCCTTGGCGTGATATGCTCCGGCGACGTTGATGATTCGTGCGGGCGCGCTGCGCTTGATTATGTCGAGTAACAGGCTGGTGAGCAGGAAGCGGGCTAGGTAGTTCACCGCGAACATGGCTTCAAGGCCATCAACTGTGACACGGCGTTTGGTGTAATAGGCGCCTGCGTTATTGATCAGCACGTGCAACTGCTGGTATTTGCTCTTATATTCAGTGACTAATCTGCGTATGGCTTCCTGAGAAGAGAGGTCGGCCAGCAGCAAGTCTACTGAGCTGCTGCCGCTCTTAGGTTTTATCTCAGAGAGCGCTGCCTCGCCTTTGTTGGCATCGCGGCAGACCATGACCACGGTGGCGCCCATCTTAGCCAGGCCCAGGGCAGTGGCCTTGCCTATGCCTGAACTGGCGCCGGTGACCAGACAGATTTTGCCCTGCATAGTCATTTATCAACTCCCTCTGTCTCCCCCAGTCTTGGGGGAGAAGGGAAAATCGGGGGACACCCCCGAACCCCTGGCAAAGGGGCTATGCCCCTCTGCACTCCTCTTTTGTAATCCCCTGTATCCCCCTTTAGAAAAGGGGGAGTTATTGGGTAGGTTTGAGCACCTGCTCCAACCTTGCTTGGGTAAATCAATCCCCTGTGTCCCCACTCTTGGGGACTAGGGCGAACACATGGGTTCGCCCCTACGATATTAATCTGCCCAGGCTGCCTTTACGGCTCAGGATGCGTTCGGCATCGCTTATGATGGTGTCTATCAGCTCTTTGGCGCTCATGACCCTGTCTATGACGCCCACCGCCAGGGAGCCTCCGGCTATCCTCAGCGCCATCTCCTCGTCGAAGTCTCTTTCCCAGTCTATTGCTCTCCCCTGCGGCGCCTGGCTGAGGAAGACCTGCTCCAGACGCTGCAGCCATAGCTCGTTGGGTATGCTTCCTCTCTCTCCCATCACCTTCTCGTATTCCTCAGCCTTCGGCGGAGCCAGGCAGCGGTCCCGGAATTCGGGGTCCCAGGGCTGAGCCTGCACCAGCTTCTGCTTGTACCGTTCGGAAACGGGGCATTCCTTCGTAGCCAGGAAGCGAGTGCCCATATAGACGCCCTCCGCTCCCATGGCCAGGGCCGCCAGAAAGCCGTGGGCATCGCCGATGCCGCCGGCGGCAATAATGGGGATTTTTATCGTCCTGACGGCCGTGGTGATGCCGACGAGCGTGGGAAGCTGGTTGAGGTTCTTGAATGCGGTGCCTTCGAGACCCACTATGACGACTGCGTCAGCGCCCTGCTGCTCGGCAGCCAGGGCGTGCTTCACCGTGACCACTTTGTGCACCCACTTGAGGCCGGCCTCGTGTATGCGACGGCCATGGTCATCGGCACGAAACGCAGCGGTGAAAATGACCGGCACCCTCTCCGCGATCGCTACCTCTCGCATCTCGTTTATGCTGGGGCAGAGACCTATGGAAAGGTTGACCCCGAAGGGCTTGTCCGTAATAGAGCGCGCCTTCCTGATATCCTCTCGCAGCCCTTCAGGGGTGCGCAAAGCACTGGCGGTGATGATGCCGAAGCCTCCGGCTGCGGAGACGGGGGCTGCTATGGCGGAAGTGCCGAAGCCGCCGAACGCTCCCTGAATTATGGGGTACTTGCTCCCCAGCAGGTCGGTAACCCTGGTTTTCCAGTTCATGGGTTCACCTCAAAACACGAAAGTGAGACAACTGGAGACGAGGTCACATTTTATCACTTCATGGTGTCCCTGTCATTTCAGGACTGGAAGAAGTTGTTCATTAAGCTTTTTTGAACCCCCTGAATCCCCCAGTCTTGGGGGACTTTAAAAAAACGGGGGACATCCTTCGACAAGCTCAGGACAGGCCCCCGAACCCCTGGCAAAGGGGCTATGCCCCTCTGCACTCCTCATTTGCTAAACGCTCTTGCGGGCGGTGAGACCTTTGTCGTATAAATAGTAATCAGAGCACGGTATCATTAATTTGCAAAGATTGGTGATGGAGGTATGAAGCTATGGAGCCGAAGATAGTGGTATATTCAGACTATGTTTGCCCGTTTTGCTTTATTGGGAAGAGTCTAGCGGACAGACTGGAAAAGCAGTTTGGAATCGAGACGGAGTGGAAAGGATTCGAAATTCATCCTGAAATCCCGCCCGAGGGCTGTGACTTAAAGTCGCTGGGATTTGGCGACGGTACGGCTGCAGCTATGTTTTCCAGGATAGCGCAATTGGCCGACAAGGCAGGACTTCGTCTTGAGCCACAGGCCAGGATATCAAATACTCATCTGGCCTTACAGGTTGCGGAATTCGCCAAGGAAAAAGGCCGGTTCAAGGAATATCACCAAGCGGTTTTCGAGGCGTACTGGCAGCGGGGCAAGGACATCGGCGATAGGAAACAGCTTTTCTCCATCGCAGCTAAGGCAGGCCTTGACCTGAAAGAACTGGAAGCATATCTGAAAAGTGGGAAGGCTGACGTGAAGCTAGGACAGTATCTGCGTGAAGTGCGCCAATACGGCATTGACGGGGTGCCCACTTTCCTCATAGGTAACAAGATGGTTGTAGGAGCCCAGCCCTACGAAGTGCTGGAGGCGGTGGTCAAGGAAGAACTCATTAAGGCGTGATAGCCCCCCCAAAACAGGGCATTAATTAGGGTTGCTGAGAAGGCCGAGACGTCGCCCTCTCAGCAACCCCTTCCAGCTTCACGGACTGTATGGCTAATGAAGGTCCATCACAGCGTCGATCTTGGCAGGAAGTGTACGATCTATGATCAATGGTGCGCCAACTATAGGCTTTATCTCAATGGTGAATTCGTCGTAGGTGGCAGGGCTGGGGTTCAGTCCTGACAGGTTGATTCTGATCACAGCCTGCTCATCCTGGTCGAGAGAGTAATCGCCATTGTTCTTGCCTATCCAGGAGGCTGTCCAGGGCAGGTCGGAAACATGCTGGTTTGCATCTGTGTAGCTTATTATAGTAGCATGAGTGCTATTCCCAGTAGGGTTTGGCGTCAGGTCAATGGCCTGCCCGCCCATAGTGTTGGTCAGGGTGACCGTCACCGCTGTCACATTCCCGGTGGTCGTGTTGCCATAGGCGTACACGTCACCCTTGAGCTCCATGGTCGCCCTGGTCTCTGCTAGCCCCGCGTAGATGGCCTGCTGGCCTTGCTGGGATGAGAATATGCCTGCGGACAGCACCGAGTAGGCGAACACCGAGGCCACGACCACGAAGGCAATCAGAATGATTGCTGTCTCCAGGCCGGTGATGCCCCTCTCATCCCGGTGCAGCGTCCTTAACACTCTTCTCAACATCTTTATCTCTCCTTAGCGGCTGGTTGCTCCGCGATATTTCTAAGCGCTAATGCGATTAATGATTACCGATTCGCGCTTTTGGGGAGCAGTGCGATACACATCGGTAGCAATCGTAGCAACTGAATACTATTCGAACAATCACCACGTAGTACTACGAGGAATAGGTAAAAAGTCATGCCTCCTCAAGCCAGGCCCTTGCGGAGCGCTGCGTTTGTCAGGTATAATTCAACACATTGAGCCCAATTTTGTTTCGGCGACACGCCGCGGTAAAGTCGCTGAAATTCGAGAATTCGGGCCGACGTTAGATTTGCAGGCCCGGCGCTGCTGATGACAGAGATTAAGAAAACTTCAAATTCCCAGCGTCCTTCGCAAGACCGTGAGAACGCTATTCGCCGCCGCCTGGGCATCCCCGACGATGCCAGGAAGGTGATCGTCTTCGCGGAATCCAGCCACTGGGACCCGAGCTGGATTCGTACGTCCGATGAGTACTTCCAGCGCTACGTCCGTCAAAATCTGGATGATGCTGTCGGCGAGCTGCTGCGCGAGCCGCGTCGCATCTACTCGGCTGAGTGCATCTTCTTCCTGCGCATGTTCTGGGAGCACAGGCCGGAGCAGCGCGAAAATGTGCGAAAGCTGGTCAACGAGGGCCGTCTGCGTCTCGCCAACAGCGGGGTGACTGCCGCCGACACAACGGTCCCTGATACGGAGTCGCTCCTGCGCGACTTTTTAATCGGCCAGGAGTGGCTACGTGCAAACGGCATGACGCAGGAGCCCCTGCTTGCGTACTTTCCGGACAGCTTCGGACACTCTCCCGCCCTGCCGTCGCTGCTCAAAGCCGCTGGCTTCAGCATGACCGCTGTCACCCGTATCGATGGGATGATGTCGCCCAGCTCCTACCACGAGATACTGAGGCGGTTCCCCCGGCCCGGCTCCAGCGCAGCCCTATTGATGAAAGAGAAACGTACGCTCGACTTCATCTGGCGCGGCCCGGATGGCGCCGAGGTGTTGTGTCATTGGAATGCATTCACCTACGGTCAGGGCGACCTGATTGCTCACCGGGGGATCACGCGTGTATATGTCTTCCCGGCCGCTGTTGGCGACCGCTCCGATTGGAATGTGAGACACAAAATCGAGCGCTTCGCTAAGCAGCTCACACCCTATAGCCCCACGCCCTATCTGTTCTGTCCCATGGGCGGTGATTTCGTTGGCCCCCTGCCGGACCTCGTGGCTTTGCTGGACCGCTACAACCGCCTGCATTATGCTAAGAGCGGGCTGTGGGCTGTCAACGCCGGGCTCGATGACTACCTATCCCTGGTCGATTGCCACCGTGACGTTTTGCCGGTCCTGGAGCTCGATCCCAACCCGTACTGGACGGGCTTTTATACCTCGCGTCCCACGCTGAAGAAGAAAGGCCATGACCTGGTGGAGTCTCTGCTTCTCGCCGAGAGGCTCGCTCTGCTGCCGGAGAACGAAGGAGCAGGGCAGGCTGTGGCGAAGTCTCTCGAGGATGCCTGGTGGTACGCCGCTGTTTCTAATCATCACGACTTCATCACGGGCACCTCGCCTGACCGGGTAGTGGAGAGCGAACAGGAGCCGTGGCTGGATAAGGCAGCCGCAGACGCAAGCGCAGCCATCAGCCGTTTTTCACAGACTCCTGCAGTGGTGAAGCTGCGACGTGCTGCAGTCAAGCCGGCGGCGATGCCTGAGTGGCGCAAGCGGGATGGGACGGTCGAGGTGCAAACACCACATTATGTCATCGAGCTGTCTGAGGATGCCGGGGGCGCGATCGTACGCGCCCGGAATCCGGTCACGCAGACGCCGCTGCTGAAAGACGTATCCAACGACCTCGTCAGTTACTACGACCTGGGCGGATTGTGGAGGATGGGGCACGAATTCTGGGGAGGTAGGTTCAAAGAGCTGCATCGGGCGAGCCAGCATCCGGCCCAGCTCAGGGTCCGCGAACTGGAGGGAGGCCTGGAGGTGTCCTGCGCCGCCGAGCTGGACGGGCAGACTATGCAGCGCCTGCTGTGGCTTCGCAGTGACTCGCCTGTAATTCGCTGCCGCGTTGAGGGTCTGGCTGCCGAGCGCTGCACCGTGACCGTACGGTTCGCAACCGACGTATCGGCCAGCCGGCTGGTCATGGATGCAGTCGGGGGCCCCGTGGTCCGGCCTCCGCTGAGGATTTACAAGCCGACGTTCTGGCCGCTGCAACACTTCATGCATCTTCAGGATGATGCCAATGGCAGGGGCGTGGCGCTGTGCCTGGGCATGCCTGGGGCAGCATCCTATCGGCGTGATGGACGGCTGGAGGCGATAGCGCTGCGTAATGCTACCTGTGAGCGGGCATTCGGCTTGTTTCCGCTCCTGGGACTGCCGGCGCAAGGTCACGAGCGGGTCAGCCATGCCTTTGACTACGCTATATTGTTCACACCCGCCGGCGATTGGCGCGAGAACGGCATCCCGCAGGTTGCCCGCAGTATTGCGGACAATCCCTGGGACACGACAGGCCGCGCCGAGTTGAGCGCGCTTGCTGCGGCTGCGGTGACGACCGACCGGCCTGAGGTTGTGGTTACTGCGGTGAAGCCTGCGTCGCGCGGCGAAGGGCTTATCGTCCGGCTATCTACGCTCACCTGGTTCGGCTCCCCTGTTAACATAACGATACGCGACCGTTATCTGAAAGCAGCCTTCCTCTGTGATACCCGCGAGCGCGACCTCGGACCGTTGGAGGTTCAGGGACAGACCGCCCGCCTGGTGATGCCCGGCAGCATAGCGACAGTGCGGCTTGTGACCTAAACTACGGGGTATATCTCTGTCCAGCCCTGTGTCCAGCCCATTCTGAAGCTGAAATCGGGGGTTGTACAGACCTAGCGCTTGTTACGAATATAGCTCTCTATCCTGTTCAAACCTTCGCCTATGTTATCTATTGAGTTTGCGTAGGAAAACCTGAGATAACCCTCTCCGTTACTGCCGAAATCAATCCCGGGCGTAACCCCCACATGGGCTTTCTCCAGAATATCAAAGGCCAGTTTGTATGAGTCTTTCGATAGATGTTTGGCGTTTGCGAATACATAAAAGGCGCCCGTAGGTTCAATGGTGATACCGAAGCCTATCTCTCTAAGGCGCTTGACCATATACTTTCTTCGCTCATTATAGATATTCTTCATGCGTGCCACATCTTCTCCTGCTTGCTCCAAAGCAGCGATGCCTGCCATTTGTATAATGGAATTAGCAGAAATGTAGAGGTTCTGCTGAAGGCTCTGGATGGGTCGGATGAACGGTTTGGGCGCAATCAAGTAGCCCAGCCTTAAGCCAGTCATGGCATACAGCTTGGAGAAACCGTTCAAAATAAAAGTATTGTCCGTGAACTCCAGCATGGAATGCTCTACGCCTTCATAGACGAGGCCGTGATAAATCTCATCGGAGACTATGTACTGGGGTAGCTCAGCGATGGACCTCATGAGCTGTTCGGAAAGAAGGTTCCCGGTCGGGTTCGAAGGCGAGTTGATAACTATGGCCTTTGTCTTTCTGGTGATTTTGCTTTTAATTGCCTCAAGCCTGAATTGAAAACCGTCCTCTTCATTAACAGGCACAGTGACCGGAACTCCGTCCAGGAACCTTATGAAATTCGGATAGCATGAATAATGGGGGTCGGAAATGATTGCCTCATCGTTGCGGTCGAGTATCGCCGCAAATGTAAGAAGCATGGCGGGTGAAGTTCCGGAAGTCACTACAATCTGGTCTGGAGATATAGATACGCCGTATTTCTCAAAGTAGTGTCTGCAGATAGCTTCTCTAAGCTCTAATTTGCCGAGACTGTGAGTATAATGAGTTTCTCCTTGATCAAGAGCTTTTCGTACAGCTTCTTTGACGCATTCGGGCGTGTCGAAATCCGGCTCACCGACCTCCAGATGGACTATATCGGTGCCCGCAAGCTCCATGACCTGAGCCTGTTCCAGCACATCCATGGCGAGAAAGGGAGTGACCTGTTTCGCTCGTTTAGCGATCATTTTCCAGGCTCCTTCCTGAATCCAAATGACGCATTCATGGTGGAATATTGTTGTGAAAACCGGATATCTATCATTTGATACCAGCACATTTGATTATAAACTTGTTTAAGAACGATTAGAAGAAATGCTCACCACGAAGCACGAAAATATAGTGTCATTCTGAGGAGTCCGCCTTTGGCGGACGACCGAAGAATCTCTGATGATAGCTGAGGGTAAGTACTGAGATTCTTCGCTAAAGCTCAGAATGACATTTAGGCCTAAGCTCTTGTTTTCGGGGAGGGCGTGGTGTGGTGGGCATGGTGGGACAGACGAGGGCGTCTGTCCCACCAATTATGAATCCCTCGTTCGTGGTGAGCCCTTCGTCAAGCTCAGGACAGGCTTGTCGAAGCATGAATGGGCCCTTCGACAGGCTCAGGGCGAACGGTGAAAGGCTATTTGGGTGATACATGTAGGAGCGCCTAATCCCCCTTTTCAGGTTACCCTGGAGCATCTGCTCCGACCTACCCACTGGTAATAGGGGAGTGCAGAGGGGCAAAGCCCCTTTGACGGGGGATTTGGGGGTATCCCCCAACTTCAAAGTCCCCCAAGATTGGGGGACATAGGGGGTTGAAGATAGGATTGCTAAACAATCTTATGTTTTGGTATTGAAATATTGTTTCAGATGTGATACAATGCGCCGCAAGCAGACTGTTTCCGTCGTGAAGCATTTTCTCGGATATTAGACAGGAGGTGTGCGGTGGCAAAAGTGACGCTGAGCAATATAGGACAGCTCCTGAGAGAGAGGAGAGGCAACGGAGGCATCCGGGAAGTTGCTCGCGAGATAGGAATCAGTCCGGCAACGCTATCGAGGGTGGAGAATGGCAAACTTCCTGACCTGGAGACCTTCTCCAAGGTATGTCGGTGGCTGAAGATAGATGCCGGCGAGGTGCTGGGCGTCAAGGGCGCGGCTGCTGGCGCGGCCTCCTCACAGGATAGAATCGTTTCCGCACATTTGCGGGCAGACAAGACTCAAAGTCCCGAAGCTGCCCGGGCGCTGGCGGAGATGATACTGGCGGCGCAGCGCATGATTTCAGAGAGCCGCGGGAAGTAGTGAGAAGTTGAAATGTTGGAAAGAGGCTTCAAGACCTGGTGTGAAAACGTATCCCTGCAGATACGCAGGGAACTGGGATTAGCCAAGGCAAATCCTCTGCCTGCGGAGGCTCTGGCTAAACAGCTCGGTGTCCTGCTCTGGAAACCCATAGATATCCGGGGGCTTTCGCCGCAGGCACGCGCAGTGCTGCTCAGAACGGAAAGAAATTCCTGGTCGGCGGTTACAGTATCTTTTGCCGGAGTCGATGCGGTAATTTACAACTCGTCTCATTCCCAGGCCCGGCAGTCCAGCGATATCATGCATGAGCTGTCGCACATTCTCATCGGCCACGAGCCGGGCAAGATATTCCTGTCGCAAAACGGCCAGATTATGCTGAGGACTTATGACCAGACCCAGGAAGAGGAAGCATCATGCCTGGCCAACGCCCTGCTATTGCCTAGAGAGGCCCTGCTTACGATAAAGCGAACCGGGATGGACGATAACGAAGCCTGCGAAACCTATGGCGTGAGCCGGAAGCTGCTGACTTTCCGCATGAATATCAGCGGCGTGAACCGGCAGGTCAGGCGGGTAATGGCTTCCAGTTTGACATGAATTTGGAGTGTGGGGTAGCTTCGAACCAACGGCCTTCGGGTTATGAGTCTACCGCTTCATCTCTTTTTGTGTCCCGTCACGTTCCAAACTATGTTTTTCTTGCAGCGCCTGTTTTCCTCATTTATACGTAAAACAACGCCCTATATTGTCACTTGTTTTCTCATCTGTTAGCAAATTGTTAGCAAATTATTATGCCAAAATTTATATCATATGCCTCTCCAATGCTTAAATCTATGCTTCATAACAACATGTGGCTGTGGGTGGTGTGTTGATTTCAATGGAGGGACGATGGTTAATATTCGCCTATTATTCCATTGCTGAGCATTCACTTTTCGAGTGAAGGCTTCGACTTTTCCCTCAGTCGGTTCCAATACCGGTTCATTTGAGCGTAAGAGTCCCGGTCAATATGTTCAACGTAGTTCAGCCAACCAAGTATAGACGTTTCGCTAGTGTACTTTACATCAGTCTTCAAATTGAAAACGTGGTGATGCATAACCGCTCTCATTCTTGACTTCTTCCACTTTCCTATTCCAAACTTGGCTTCCTGACTATTCTTTACCAAACCTGTTATATAACATCTTCTACGTGGCCCCAAGACTCTCAATTTATCCAAATTTGGTTTGAAATGCTCTGTTTTGATGATATTCAGTATCACTGGTAGCGACTTTATCAGTTCTCTACGATTATTTGATGACAGCGTTATATCATCGGAATATCTGGTATAAACGATATTTCGTTTAGAAGTATAGCCAGCAATCCTTCGGTCAAGCTTGCTGGCTATAAGATTGGATAGCGCTGGGGATGTAACCGCTCCCTGTGGTAAATTTCCCTTGCAGGTGCATAATCTGCTAAGAATAGTAGCCGCTGATCTGGAATAGCCAAGTAACGAGAAGACCTTTGCCACTCGCCTTGACGAAATTGATGGAAAAAAATCCTTCAAATCTATGCAGATAAAGTAGCGGTTAAAGCGATGTGGTAAGACGTTATCTGAGAGACCCTTTCGCCTCACATAAGCTGTAGCGTAAGGGGATGACTCCAATTTATCTAGGATGCTTCTTAATATCCACGCCTGGATAGCCTTTACTGTCTTATTGGGCTGTCTAATTTCACGTTTGCCCCCACTATTCTTAGGGATCGTGTATATTCTGTAGAATCTGCGAGATTTTCTGCTTATAGCGACGAGCAAAGCTGGATCCACGTGCATCAGTTCTGCAAGCTCTCTGCTGCGCGAAAATACAGGCAACCCGAGCAATCTGAGTCGTGCTACATTGTCTGCCATCTCTTAATAATTATCGGTGGGGTAATACACCCAACTCATAGCATCGCGCAGCGACGCGGCTTGGAGTTGTACAGCTTGCTGCTCAACCGCAAGCCGCAGCCCACGAAGTGGGCCCAGAATTGGGGGAGATTGTGTCCGGAGTAGCGAAACGCCACTCAAACTTATCAAGGGACAAGCTCGACTAAGGTAGTATTACCCCACCCATACCTTTTGCCTAGTATTATAGCTCCTCCTTAAAGTTAAGTTCAACGCCTCAATTCTTAAGCTACAAAGCACTTGTGAAAGTGTACTTGACTTTTTCTTGTTTCCAGCACTTGCTATCAAGTCTCCAACTCCTTTGGTTGTAACGGATAACATGCCAGAAGAACATGCGATCTTTCTTTCACTGATTAGGGTATTGATGACTGTCTCGGCGACAATCTCTGCTGTTGATACTTGATCCTCCCCAATCCCCAGTGATTTAACTAACTGTAAAACATAATCTCTGGGAATCGGGTCGAAAACATACGCAAGTGCCAAATAAAAATTATAGGAAGAAATTGGATTCAACAAGTCCTTCTCAGGCGGGGATCGTGTACCGATATCACGAGTAGCCCTGGCCAGTTGTGGAGCAAGAACAACCAAATTGTTTTCATCCATTACTGAGTACAGGATCTTACTGTATGTATTTGTTTTCAGATACCGTATCGGGCCCCTCACTATAAAACTAGGATGTTTCTTATATTTCGGGTCAAGCACGATGACCAGCTTATCTTTCAAACCATCGTGATTTGCGAAAGCTCCTAGCTCAGTAAGTGTTCCTGGGCTTTCAAGCAATATTACCACGCAATGTACATTGCGTGCCAGCAAATTCTCCAAAGTTAGCAAGTCGTACCTCTTGTGTCCAAGGATAAGTTCGACGAACATGTCTTCAGGATAGTAAACCCTATAGCTATACTTGGATACTATGTTTGACAGGTGCTTACCGAGTGCCCTGCGAAAGTTCGCCTGAGCAGCATCGCCACCACCACAAAGGAAGATAGATATCTGGTCGAGAGCCTGTGATTGGTCCAAGAACTGCAACTTGAGTCTACGAGCCAAGTCAATTATATTGTCATTCATCTACGCAACCCTATAGAACGGTAATGAATTACAAAGATGCTACTACCTATATTCACCTTATATTATTATTCGAGAAGTAATAATGTCAATAGAGGAAATTCCCACACAAACGTAATTAATCAAACGCCTGAAGTATCAGTCTACTTCGTGATGGAGCAAGCGAAACACACCATATAAAAACTACAACCAAGTTTCTCAATCGCATTCTTCATGCACAGGCAAATACATACTTGCGTTTGGTGATGAAGTTATACCCTATTCTACAAGTGAAGAGGCGCGATAGCGTCTATGCTGGTATGATACTCTCCAGACATCCCAACACTCGCCACTACACAACATCATATAGTCTCAAACCACCCAACTATGGCTTTCAGGACATCTGTAAAGCCGTTTACCCGCTCCGCGGCAAAACGGCAACATACCACGATGGCCCACAAATCAAAAAAGCAGGACATGTCCAGTGGACACTGTCCTGCCTTTTGGTCTCATTGGTAGCGGGAGTTGGATTCGAAGCAACGGCCTTCGGGTTATGAGTCTACTGCACAGAATCGCCTATTATTTATAATGCGACCGGCTGTAACTAATCCTCAACCTTTTCCTCATTCTGCCCTGTCGGCGGAGGCGACGGCACCGCTGCCTTCCTTTCTCTTAAGGTTAAGAACCGGTCCACTAGAATCGCTATCACTGCCACCATACCGATGAGGCCAACAATCAACCATATATTTCTCTTGCCCGCTGGTGCAGACTGGGACATCGGCGATATATCGCTTATCTGGTTTCGACCGTAGTTCAGCCCGCTGAGGCCGCTCAGGTCGCTGAGACCGGAGAGTGACGATATGTTTCCTGTCTGGTCTAACAGGGAACCCAGGCTGCTCAGGTTGCTGAGGCTGAGGAGTGATGATATGTTTCCTGTCTGGTCTAACAGGGAACCCAGGCTGCTCAGGTTGCTGAGGCTGAGGAGTGATGATATGTTTCCTGTCTGGTCTAACAGGGAACCCAGCTCGCTCAGGTCGCTAAGGCTGGAGAGTGACGATATGTTTCCTGTCTGGTTTAACAGGGAACCCAGGTCGCTCAGGTCGCTGAGGCTGGAGAGTGACGATATGTTTCCTGTCTGGTGTGAGTCAGACTGGTAGATATCTCCGGTAGGCTTATTAATGGCTTGGCTTATGGTGGCTCGAATGTTGGGGTCTGGGAAATTGACTTTAGTTTCAGCCCTGGCACTCGAACTGGGAAGTACCAATACAAGCAAGCTCAGCAAGACGATCGCCAGAAGCAGAACATGCACAGCAGTGGAAACCCGTTTGTTACTCATGTTTCGGTCTTGCGTGCATCACCACTAGCGTTTTTTGCTCAACTATTACTCCTTTTCTTACCTTCCTTGCTCCAGGAGTCTATCAATCTCTGATAAATCTCAGCCTTCTCCTTCAGCTTTCTTTCGTTAGACGAGCCTGATAGATAATATGTGACCCTGTATGCACATAGAACGAAGACAACAAATCCTACCCAGATTAAGGCTGTTAGCATCAGGCTAGACATCTTCCACCTCCCATAATGTATTATCAGCAGCAGTACTTTCGTGCAGTACTTTTGTACCAGTACCATCCTATGCGGGCTTCTCATTATTAGCAAGATGAATTTTCCAGACGTATCCTCAGCTTAATTCCCAAATTTAAAAGTTGAAGAGGCATGGATATTGCCGGGAGGCTCTGGCAGTAACGAGGGTCTTCAATTCTTAGCAAGCCACTGTGCTGCAGTAATCACAAATGGCTTTTCAGACCCCTGTTAAGCAGGTAGGGCTCGGAGCGGGCGTCCAACCAACCTGCGCAAATAAAAAGGCAGGACGGGTCCACTGGACCCGTCCTGCCTTTTAGTCTCATTGGTAGCGGGAGTTGGATTCGAACCCACTCAACGGCCGCGGCCGACGGGAGCTGTAGATGGTGGCTTGTCCCCCAGTATGGCTACGATCAAGAAACCCGGACCTGTATGGACACCAATTACCGGGGTTGGCTTGCAGCGGTAGATGCGCTCTTCAGGAAATTTGGCACTAAGCCGCTTTGCTAGCTTCGCGGCTTCATCGGGAGTGGTAGCTTCCTCAATAGCCATCTCTTCAATGTAGGAATAACTCATGGCAAATTCGTACAAACGGTCAATTGCTCGAGCCCGAGAGCGTGTCCTGCCTGCAGGCTCGACCACCCCATCTCTCAAGGTGATAAGCGGGTTAACCTTGAGCATTGACCCCAGAAAGGCCTGCGCCTTGCCAATACGACCGCCCCGTTTGAGGTACTCCAGAGTATCAAAGGTGGCGAGGAAGTCTACCCGGGGAATCGTTTTTCGGGCTATGTCAATAACCTCATCAAGGCTGGCTCCAGCCTGAGCTGCCTGGGCCGCTTTCATAACTATGAATCCCTCGGCCATAGTAGCGCATTGGGAATCAATTACTTCTACCCGGCATTTCCTCTTCATTAACCCTGCACTTTGCAGAGCTACGTTGTAGGTGCCACTGAGCTTGGCAGTAACAATGATAGCCAGAATCTCATCCGTCTCTTCAGCCAGCCGGTCATATGCCTCAGCAAATGTTACAGGCGATGGCACTGAAGTACCCGGGGGGATCTTGCTGCTCTTGAGCCTGTCGTAGAACTGCTGGGAAGTCAGGTCAATACCGTCGCGGTAAAGCTGATCCCCCCAACGCAGAACTATCGGAATTACTGTAATGCCTAAATTTTTAACAATCTGGGGGGGCAGATCAGACACACTGTCAGTCACAATTTTAACTGTCATAGCCGTTTTCAAAGCTTAAGAGTTGGGAAATGGGAATTTGGCAGGCCTACTATAAAAAGGCAGGACGTGTCCAGTGGACACTGTCCTGCCTTTTAGTCTCATTGGTAGCGGGAGTTGGATTCGAACCAACGGCCTTCGGGTTATGAGCCCGACGAGCTTCCACTGCTCCATCCCGCGTCGAATCTTTTTTGAACCCCCTATGTCCCCCAGTCTTGGGGGACTTTAATAATGTGGGGGACACCCCCAGACCCCCGGCAGGAGGAATCCTGCACCTTTTATCGCGAGGCTCGAAGTCTTTTGAACCCCCTGAATCCCCCGGTCTCGGGTGACTTTAGAAATGTGGGGGACACCCCCAGACCCCCGGCAGGAGGAATCCTGCACCTCTTTTCCGGGAAGGCTTTTTCTGAACCCCCTTAAATCCGTCAGTCCTGGAGAACATTGAGATTTGGGAACACCCCCAGACCCTGGATCCGTTCCCACTGGGACACCTTTTCTCAGCCCCTCGAGTCCCCTAGGGGAAGGATTGGGGCATACAGGTCTGGGGGGACAATCTCTGCCTTCATAATTCTGAATACTGAGCTTCGGTTCTGTCGGCGATTAATGTAGGTCAAGCCCTCGACCATTAGTACGTCTAAGCTGAACACCTTACGGTGCTTACACATGACGCCTATCAAACAGCTAGTCTCGCTGCGGTCTTACCCCTTCCGAAGAAGGATGGCAGATCTAATCTTGGGGTCGGCTTCGCACTTGAGATGCTTTCAGCGCTTATCCGCTCCAGACATAGCTACCCAGCAATGCCCTTGGCAGGACAACTGGCACACCAGAGGTCTGTCCCTCTCGGTCCTCTCGTACTAGAGAGAGCTCCCCTCAAATCTGCTGCGCCCACGACGGATAGAGACCGACCTGTCTCACGACGGTCTGAACCCAGCTCGCGTGCCGCTTTAACTGGCGAACAGCCAGACCCTTGGGACCTTTTCCAGCCCCAGGATGCGACGAGCCGACATCGAGGTGCCAAACCTTGCCGTCGATGTGAACTCTTGGGCAAGATAAGCCTGTTATCCCCGGGGTAGCTTTTATCCGTTAAGCCACGGCCCTTCCACTCGGTACCGTAGGATCACTTTGCCCGACTTTCGTCCCTGCTCGACTTGTTGGTCTTACAGTCAAGCCCCCTTATGCCAATGCACTCAATGGGTGATTTCCATCCACCCTGAGGGGACCATTGGACGCCTCCGTTACTCTTTAGGAGGCGACCGCCCCAGTCAAACTACCCGCCTGACACTGTCTCCCTGCTTGCACAGGAGTTAGAACCGAACCTTAACAAGAGTGGTATTTCAACGGCGGCTCCACTGAGGCTGGCGCCCCAGCTTCAAAGCCTCCCACCTATTCTACACATGCTAAGCCTCAATTCAATGCCAGGGTATAGTAAAGCTCCACGGGGTCTTTTTGTCCAGTCGCGGGTAACCCGCATCTTCACGGGTATTTCAATTTCGCCGAGTCCCTCGTTGAGACAGCGCCCAAGTCGTTACACCATTCGTGCGGGTCGGAACTTACCCGACAAGGGACTTCGCTACCTTAGGACCGTTATAGTTACGGCCGCCGCTTACCGGGGCTTCGGTTCTCCGCTGCCGCCCGCCGAAGCGGGCTTGACAGATCTCCTTAACCTTCCGGCGCTGGGCAGGTGTCGGCCCCTATACCTAAGCTTACGCTTTAGCAGAGACCTGTGTTTTTGTTAAACAGTCGCTTGGGCCCGTTCACTGCGGCCCCAGAGTGCTTGAAAAACGAGTCCTCTCACACCCCGAGGCGCTCCTTATCCCGAAGTTACGGAGCTAAATTGCCGAGTTCCTTAACGAGGGTTCTCTCGACCACCTTGGGACTCTCATCCCCGCCTACCAGAGTCGGTTTGCGGTACGGGCGCTTATTCTTCAGCTACGAGGATTTTCTTGACAGCGTAGGCTCAGCCAAATCGCTTCGGGTTGCCCCTCGGCTTCCCCCTCTCCTCAGCTTAACGAGCCGACGGATTTGCCTATCGGCCCACGCCTACAATTGGAGACGCACCATGTCCAATGGGTGCGCTTGACCTACCTTCCTGTGTCCCCCCTTAGTTTACAAAGAATTAGCGGTACTGGAATGTTGACCAGTTGTCCATCGCCTACGGCTTTCGCCCTCGACTTAGGCCCGACTAACCCTACGCGGATTAACCTTCCGTAGGAAACCTCAGGCTTCCGGTGGGCGTGTTTCACACACGCCTTACGCTACTCATGCCGACATTCTCACTTCCCTACGCTCCACCATGGCTCACGCCACAGCTTCGATGCGAAGGGAACGCTCCCCTACAGCCCTTCCGAAGAAGGACCCATAGCTTCGGTGGTAGGCTTGAGCCCCGCTGGGTTGTCGGCGCAGATTCACTCGACCAGTGAGCTGTTACGCACTCTTTAAATGATGGCTGCCTCTAAGCCAACATCCTGGCTGTCTATGCGCTTCTACTTCCTTTACCACTTAGCCTACACTCCGGGACCTTAGCTGATGGTCTGGGCTGTTTCCCTCTTGACGATGAAGCTTATCCCCCACCGTCTCACTCCCGGGCTTTCTAGTTACGCCATTCGCGGTTTGGTTGAGTTTGGTAAGCTTACTTGCCCCCTAGCCCATCCAGTGCCCTACCTGCGCAACTCAACACCCGAGGCTGTACCTCAATACATTTCGGGGAGAACGAGCTATCTCCGGTTTCGGTTGGCATTTCACCCCTACCCACAGCTCATCCTGTAGTTTTGCCTCACTAATAGGTTCGGACCTCCAGTCGCTATTAGGCGACCTTCACCCTGGCCATGGGTAGCTCACCCGGCTTCGCGTCTAATCCATGCAACTTGACGCCCTATTCGGACTCGCTTTCGCTACGGCTCCATCGCTGAGCGACTTAACCTTGCTACATAGATTAACTCGTCGGCTCATTCTTCAATAGGCACGCCATTATCCGCCCGAAGACGGACTTTGACTGCTTGTAGGCACACGGTTTCAGATCTTTTCACTCCCCTCCCGGGGTTCTTTTCACCTTTCCCTCACGGTACTGGTTCACTATCGGTCGCCAAGAGTATTTAGCCTTGGAGTGTGGTCACCCCAGCTTCCCACAAGATTCCACGTGTCCCGTGGTACTTAAGAACATGGCTGGAAGCCTCACCCTTTCGCCTACAGGACTATCACCCTCTGTGGTGGCTCGTTCCAGAGACCTTCGACTAAGGATACGGTTTGTAACTTCCAGGAAGGTTTCGAGCCCTTCCTCCGCCATGCCTTACAACCCCCCGATGACATAGGCCTCGAATCCACTGAGTCAGCAGGGTTTAGGCTGTTCCCCTTTCGTTCGCCACTACTCAGGGAATGTCTATATTTTCCTCGGGGTACTTAGATGTTTCAGTTCCCCCACTTACCTCTCCTGGTCTATGTGTTCAACCAGGAGTATCCTTCTTTCAAGGAAGGATGGGTTGCCCCATTCGGGAATCCCCGGCTAAGCTTGCCCGACAGCCAGCCGAGGCTTATCGCAGTCTCGCCACGCCCTTCATCGGCTCTTGGCGCCAAGGCATCCCCCGTGCGCCCTTAGTAGCTTGACCTACATAAATCGCAGACAGAACTTGTTCAGTATTCAGTTGTTAAGGTGCTTTTTTCAACATTAAGTGCGGTCTGATGTTACTCAGACCGCACTTTGTGAACATCAGCCAATAAATTTTTGTATTAAGTTGTGTTATTTCTTATCATCATGGGCATTCGGAGTATAGTATACAGTCCTTCCCCTACCTTGTCAAGTGACTTTTGGAGCATTTTCCCGGACTCATCAAGATTCAACTCAGGGAACATGATAGCAACGAAGTACGATGGGACGGTGTTGGAGAAGATGAAGCCAACAAAAGTCAGGACCGCAGGTCCCTTCTCAGTTGACCGTGCTCGGTTCTCACCTGCTGGGACTCAACTATCTTGTCGTACACTGACTTCTTGAGGAAGTCGAGCGCTTCTGTCTCGTCACGGTCGACCATGATGCGCTCCAGTTCGAGCAGCTCCTCTTCCTCAAGGGCTATAGCCGTCTTTCGGATCTCTATCATCTCTGGCTCCGGATTTCGTCTCTACCTGGTTGTATTCTACTGCGAAGTTGCTGGAACATCAAGAAAGCAGAACATGCTCGCAGCCTGGGTAATTTGGCTTGTTACTTGCGATAGTGCACAGCTATGTGTAGACTGTTGCTGCAGGGATTCTAGCTCGGCCGGAACAGAAGTTAAGGCAAAGGTTAAGCCGGGAGATAAAAGTGCCCAGGGCGAAGGTTAACGGTATAAATTTGTACTATGAGGTCCACGGGCAGGGCGAGCCCCTGATTATGATAATGGGATTTGCCGGAGGCAGTGGGGGCTTGATTTTTCAGAGGCGTGCCTTTCAGAAGTATTTTCAGGTCATCACCTTCGATAACAGGGGTGTGGGAAAGTCGGATAAGCCGGACGGCCTCTACTCCATCAGGATGATGGCTGAAGATACAATTGGCCTGATGGACCATCTGGGTATTGAGAAAGCTCATATACTGGGCGTATCCATGGGCGGCTATATTGCACAGGAGCTTGCCATCAATTACCCGGAACGGGTGAGGAAGCTCGTCCTGGGATGCACCTACGCTCGTCAGGACGAAACAGGCGGGCATACCTTGGAATACCACAGGGGCATGGGGCTTGCAGAAGGCTGCCCGGCGGATGAGTTGGAAAGAATCCCGATAGCGAAGGTGCTGCGTGCCGAATTTCCTTTGGCCTTCAACAGCAGGCTGTACAGGATTTGCACGTTCCCCCTCATAGGTATCTACGCCAGACTGATGGCAACCCGTGGTGTTGCTGCACAATTCCAGGCTATTGTGGGGCATGACACTCTGGAAAGGCTGCAAATGATTCAGGCTCCCACCCTGGTAATCACGGGAACCGGAGACAGGATAATCAAACCAAGTTCATCAGACGTGCTGGCAAAGATGATACCGGATGCCAGGCTGGTCAAAATCGAGGGTGGGGCGCACTCCGTATTTGTAGGAATGAGGAAAAGATTCAACAAGGAAGTCCTGGATTTTTTGAGAGAACGCTGAACTTGCGTGGTCAGTCGTCTTGCGATTCTCTAACTCCTATGCCCAGGCTGCCCGGGCCTCCGTACACAGCTACCGCAGGGCAGACCCTCGCAATGTAGACAGGTGCCTCGGGGAAGGTTGTTTCTAGGCGCTGGGCAAGTTTCCTGGCGTCATCGTATTCGGTAGTGTATCCCAGCGCAATCTCCTGCACTTTGGCAAAGCTGGCAGCGAATTCGTACATACGCTGCAAGGCCTTGGCCCGGGTGCGGGCCACGCCAGCCAGGAACGCGCTGCCATCCCGCATGCCGAGTATGGGCTTAACCCCCAGGAATGTCCCTATCAGTCCATATGCCCGATTGACCCGGCCGCCCCTGACCGCATACTTCAGGGTATCTGCCATGCTGCGATCATGGATGTGAAGGATAGCCTGACGTGTTGCCTGGGTCACCTGTTCCAGGTTCTTGTCGGCCCGGGCTTCTCTGGCAGCGGCAAGGACCGAAAGCCCGAAGCCAATCGAGAGCGTCTTGGAGTCCACCACTTCAATGCGGCATTTGCCGGCGACCATTTGTGCACCCAGCAGTGCGGAGTTGTAGATGCCGCTCAGCTTCGAGCTAGCATGAATCGAGATGATTTCATCGGTTTCTTGCGCCAGCCTGTTGTAGGCATCGGCAAAATCCTGTGGCGAAGGCACAGAGGTGGTGGGGTAAACTGAGCCGTAGGCCAGCTTGTGGTAGAATTCATCCTCGCTGATATCCACTCTATCGCGGTAGGCCTTCTCCCCGAATATGACATAGACCGGCACCACGGTAATGCCCAACTCCTGCGCCAGATTAGGCGCAGTGTCGCAAACACTGTCGGTCACAACTCTGACTGCCATGCAACCCCTCAAGTTTCGCTACCGCAGAGCATAGGGTAGCACGCGCTTAAGTAATTTAAGTCTACCTCCGTAGGGAGGATATCTTGCCTTGATATCGAACCAGAAAGACCTCTTCAATACCCCTTTTTTGTGCGAGAAGGTGTCGAAGCTAGACTTGCCATGGTAATTGCCGAAACCGCTGGTGCCGACTCCACCGAAGGGTAGATAACTGGTGACCAGTTGGCTAACAACATCATTGATACAAAGCCCGCCCGAGGTGGTCTCCCTTTGAATCCTGTCTTGATTTTTCTTATTGCGAGAAAAGAAGTACAACGAGAGCGGTTTGGGCAGCCGGTTTACTAAAGAGATAGCCTGAGTCAAATCATCGTAGTCCATGACAGGAAGAACTGGCCCGAAAATTTCCTCCTGCATCACCTTATGCTCCAATGAGACGTTATCGATAATTGTGGGAGCTATATAGAGCTCATTCTTGTTTGTGTCGCCGCCCAGAATAATGTTGCCCTCTTTGAGGAGCCCCAGAATACGGTTGAAATGTATTTCATTGACGATTCTGGCGTAGTCAGGACTATGGAGCGGGTTCTTGCTATAGAATTCCTCTGCACATTTCCGCATGGATTCGAGGAGCTGCGCTTTCACATCTTTGTGCACAAGAAGGTAGTCTGGGGCTACGCAGGTCTGTCCTGCGTTTAAGAATTTGCCCCAGACTATCCGTCTTGCTGTATATTCGACATTAATATCTCTGTCTACGATGCAGGGGCTTTTCCCGCCAAGCTCGAGCGTTACCGGCGTGAGATTCCTGGCGCAGGCTTCCATCACGATTTTGCCTATATTGCTGCCGCCGGTGAAGAAAACGTAGTCGAATTTCTGTGATAGAAGCGTTTGGCTTGTTTTCGCGTCGCCTTCGACAACGGCTACAAATGACGGGTCGAAATTCTCCCTGAACATGGCCGCAATAGCATCTGAGGTATGAGGAGAGATTTCCGACGGCTTCAGAACGGCGCAGTTGCCTGCCGCTATAGCACCAACCAAAGGAAGGATGGTGAGATGAAAGGGGTAGTTCCACGGGGCGATTATTAGTACTACCCCAAACGGCTCCGAGTAGACATAGCTTGAAGCGGGGAAGTGAATCAAAGGAGTTGGAACTTTTTGCGGTCTAGCCCATGACTGGAAGTTCTTTATATGACGATTGGTTTCGCACAGAACGCATTCTATCTCCGTAGTGTAAGCCTCAAATTCGGATTTTCGCATGTCAGACCATAATGCTGCCGATATTCTTTTCTCGTTATCCAGGACAGCTTGTTTCAGGGTTTGAAGCTGTTTGATACGTAACGAGATAGGTCTCGTGTGCCCCAGGTCGAAATAGCTGCGCTGCTTATGCACAATTTCGGCTATTGCTGACTCATCCATCGCATTCACCCCCGATATGTCTCAATTATATAGTGCTTTTCGAGTATATCCTGAGAGTTCGACTTCACAGGTAGGCTGCATTGTAGCAGTGGGCCTGCCACAAAGCAAGTGATTTGGGATGCCCCGGGCAATTGGGTGCGACGGAGGCGGTGAATCAGGCTTATGGAGTGAGTCTGGGCGCACTGGTCGGCCGTCGACCAAAATGTGACAAATTTTTAAGCTTTTACTCCGGGATTTTATAACTTTTTCATCCGCGGGAGGGTAACATGGCAGATAGTGTCCGGTTTGCCGAAGAAGGCAACATATTCGGCATCCTGCAGCCGGACATGTCAGTCAAATAGCAGTTCCGAGCGGAGGGTGTGGAGCGCTTGAACTCCGCACAATTGGGAGGAAAGGAGGTGAACAGCGATGCCATCTTTTGCTTGCAAGGACATGGGTATGACCGATGACTGGAAGGCAACCGCAAAGACCGAAGGCGAGCTCCTGAAGAAAATAAAGGAGCATGCCGGCAAGGTACACAACATAAAGGATATGTCCCCTGAGATGGTGGAACAGGTTAAGAAAGTAATCAAGAAGTGATGCTGCCGATAGCGGCTTCGTCACATCGACTATGTTCCAAAATGGGACTCGCGAGGCTCTCAAGGATAATGAAACTATGTAGAAGGGAGCCAGCTTCGGGGAAAATGGTGTAGAATGGCAGTGCATTACGGTGAGGATATGCAAGAGGTGACCTGATATGGACGTTAAAGAAGCGATATCGAAGAGGCGGAGCATAAGGAAATATCAACGCAAGGAAGTCCCTCTTGATTTGATTCGAGAGCTGATTGATGCCGCGAGGCTGGCCCCTTCGGGAAGTAACGCACAACCGTGCAGGTATTACCTTGTAAAAGACAAGGAGACCAGGGAGAAGCTGAAAGAGAACCAGATTTTTGAACAAGACTTCGTGTACCAGGCGCCGGTACTGATAGTCTGCTGCTCTGACCTTCAATCGTACAGGCAGGGAATCAAAGGCTGGAGCGAAGAGAATGAGAATCGCGGGCTGAGGGACCTCTCCATTGCTTCGGCTTTCCTGGTCCTGAGGGCAACCGAGCTGGGATTAGCCACCTGTTATGTGGGCTGGATGAAAAAGGATAAAATAAAGGACGTTCTGGATATTCCCCGAAACTACATCGTTCCCTTCGTGATTGCCGTCGGCTATGGTAACGAACAGCCGAAACCCCTGCCCAGAAAAAGCATCGATGAAGTCCTTCTATATGCAGGCGCTCAGCAAAAATAGCAAAGTCGAGGCTTCAGATGGAGGACTAGTCGAGAGCGCCTCGCATATATGATATGATAGCGGCAGGGGTATGACATATGTACATCGTGGCATTCAACGGCAGTCCCAGGGTAAACGGCGCCACAGCAACGCTTCTCAAGAAAGCACTAGAAGGAGCAGCTTCGCAAGGAGCTAAAACAGAGTTTATCCAACTGAATAAGCTAAGCATGAGAGGGTGTCTGGCCTGTTTCGACTGCAAGAAACGTGGCGGGAAGAGCTACGGAAGGTGCAGTCTCAAAGACGATATGACGCCGCTCTACGAGAAAATCGAGCTATCCGATGCCTTTTTTGTAGGTTCTCCTATCTACTTTGGGACCATCACCGCATCTGCGAAGATGTTTGTGGAACGCTTGTATCCCTACCTCAACTACGGTGACTATTCATCTAATTTCCCCAAAAAGATTAACACGGGCTTTGTTTATACCATGGGTCTCCAGGATGAACAAATAAAGACGATTGACCAAATCATTAAGTTCAACCAGATGATATTCTCTTTTTTGTTTGGCTCATCCGAGACAATCATTAGCACAGATACTTTTCACGTCGAGGATTACTCCAAGATTGTTGCTGACGTGCTTGAGGTATCAGTGGACAGGAAGCTGAAGCACCGGAAGGAAGTATTTCCCGGGGATTGCGAGAAAGCTTTTCAAATGGGAGCCAGGTTTGCCAAAGGCTCGAAGAAGTCGCTAAAAGGTAATCCTGACGTGTAGAGGAAATTGTCTTGAGTTGCCGACTTGACACAGGTGTTTGTAGGGGCGTCCGCCACTGGCGGACGCCCCTACTACTATCTATAGAATAGGCTTTGTTGTTTAAGCGAGGCCGCTGCGGCTCAGAAGGCTGCCGTCCGGCTGATTTGCAGCCCGGGTGTATTATTATCACGGGAAAGGGGGTACCACATGGGAGAGGGACTCTATAAAGTTATAAGCAAGGCGATCACGGAGGGCGAGGAGGAGGAAGCCGTCAAGCGAGTCGAGGAGGCGCTGAAAGCCGGCTTGCCCCCGACAGAGGTCATGCAGCGGGGCATAGTAGCTGGCATCAGCAAGGCAGGCGAGCTGTGGAAGGCTAATGAGTACTTCCTGCCGGACGTAATCATGGCGGCCGACGCCTTCAAAGCAGCGATGGCTATCCTCAAGCCCCGCCTGGAAGGTAAGGAAGGCGCTCGAAAAGGCAAGAAGATAGTCATCGGGGTTGTCCAGGGGGATGTCCACGACCTGGGCAAGGCCCTGGTCATCGCCATGCTGACATCGGCCGGGTTCGAGGTCATTGACCTCGGCATCGATGTGCCGTTGCAGAAGTTTATTGACGCTGCCCGGGAGCAGAAGCCGGATATCATCGGCCTGGGAGCGTACATGACCACCACGATGCTGGAGATGAAGGGTATCATCGCTGAGCTGGAGAAACAGGGCCTGCGCCGCAAGCTCAAGGTCATGGTGGGCGGCGTGCCCACCAGCCAGGAGTTTGCCGACCAGGTCGGCGCCGATGCCTGGGGCAAAGACGCCCTGGATGCCATGCAGAAAGCACTTAAGTTGTAGGAGGGGTGAACGATGGCGAATCCTATGCTGGAAATAGTTCGTGGACTGATTTATGGCAACATCCTGCCCGTAGGTAAGCTGAGCCCCGGTGCGCGCGTGTTCGCCACTTTGATGGGCAGACACGGCGATATGGTCCCGTTTCTGGCGCCGCAGATTCATGACCACGCCATGACAGTGGCCAAGGTGCCGGCACGCAAATATTACTACGATGCGGAGCTGCTGGTGGACGTGGAAATGGCTGTGGAACGCTGGTATGACTTCGATGCACCCATGATTACCGCGGACAACTATAACTTCGAGGTCGAAGCCCTGGGAGCCAAGATGGTCTACAGCGACTACGGCATGCCCACGGTGGACACCAACCAGCCGCTGATCAAAGAGCGGGCCGACCTCGATAAATTGGGAGCGCTCGACCCCACGAAGGGCCGTATTCCCGTAGGGGTGGAGATTGCGCGCCTGAGCGCGACGAAGGGCCTGGGGGTCTTCGGCAACGGCCTCTTCTGCTCTCCGTTCAGCTTCATCTGCCTGGCAACAGGCTATCCTAAAGCGGTGCGGGCGCTGCGCAAAGACCCGGCATTTGCCAAAGAGCTATTCGACTACGCCGAGAACAAGGCTATCTTCCCCTATCTCAAGGCGCAGGCCAAGGCGGGCGTCAAACAGTCCCTCGGCGCCGATGCCTGGGCTGCCTTCCCCAATCTGACCCCCGAAATGGTGGATGAGTGGGTCGTTCCCTCCGCCATGCGATTGAAAGAGCGGGGCAAGAAGGAGCTGAAGATGCGGGTGGGGGCAGGCGTAGCCGCCGCTGATTACTGCGAGGAAGACCCCGCCAAGTTCAACAAGGAGATTATGTTCAAGTGCTTCACCATAGCGCGCAAGATGATGCCTATGAACATGACCATGACCATCATGGGCCGCACGCAGGACTGGGATATGCGATGGGTTCAGGAGTATTCCGTCAAGAATAAAAAAATGGGGCGTAAGCTGCCCATCTATGCCTCGCTGAACGGACGCTTCGTGCGCGACAGCAAGCCCCAGCAGATTGTGGACAAGATACGCGAGTGGATAAACATCATGGGGCGGGACGGCGGGCTGCTGTTCTTCATCGGCAACGTACCGGCAGACGCACCGCCGGTCAACGTCCACACGGCGCTTCAGGCAGTGCATAAGTTGGGACGTTACCCTATCGCCAAAGACCTGTCGGCGATAACCGTCGAGCCGCCCAAATTCACGCCGTTCGACGACTGGCTCAAGGGCCAGCCTGAAGCCGACGTCATATTCAAGGCTAGAGAACAGAAGAAATAAGAGGTCGTCTACTGATGGGGAGTTCAGAGTGCAGTCTTGGTGTCATTGCGAGTCCTTCATTCGAAGGACGAAGCAATCTCATCGCCCCATCGAGGTACTTGGGGAGTGCAGAGGGGCAAAGCCCCTTTGCTAGGGGTCTGGGGGTATCCCCCAGTTTCAACTTCCCCCAAGATTGGGGGATCAAGGGGGTTGAAAACGGATTATTAAATGCCACCTCAAATTAACTGAAAGGACTGGTTGAATGACCGTCTTACTTAAAGGCAAAGGCGATCCCCTGAGCCTTGACCCCGCAGGGCAGATAAGGACCATAGGCGAGCGCATCAACCCCAGCGGCCGGAAGAGGCTGCAGCAGGCGCTGGCTAGCCGTGACTGGGCGTATGTCGCGGCGGAGGCGCAGCGACAGGTCGAGGCGGGCGCCGACATCATAGATGTCAATGCCGGCAGCATCGGTATCGACGAAGTCACTATCCTGCCCGAGGTCGTGCGGGCCGTAACGGAGGCTGTAGCGGTGCCGCTCTGTATCGATACCCGCGTGTCCGCAGCGCTGGAAGCTGCTTTGGCAGTGTCCAGTGGACGACCACTGGTCAACTCCATCAGCGGAGAGAGGGCTGTGCTGGAGGACATTCTCCCCATAGTTGCCGAGCGCGGCTTACCTGTAATCGCGCTGTGCATAGGGCCGGCGGGCATTCCCGGCTCTGCCGAGGAACGGGTGAAAGTCGCCCATCAGATACTGGAGGCAGCCATACGGGCCGGTGTGAACAGTGAGGATGTGGTCTTTGACCCCATAGTCATGTCGGTGGGGGCAGATGACCAGGCGGCCCGGGTCACCCTGGAGACAATTCAGAGGCTGCGTCAAGAGTTCCCCGGGCACAGCATCACCGGCGGCGCCAGCAATGTTAGTTTTGGCATGCCGGCGCGTGCCATGCTCAATGCCAGCTTCATAGCCGTGGCGGCGGTGCTGGGCATGAACGTCCCCATTACCGATGGCACCTACCCCGAGCTGCGCTTTGCCCTGCTGGCCGCCGACATTTTCCTGGGCCGGGACAGGCGCACGCGGCGCTTCGTGCGCCATATACGAAGTCAGAAAGGAAATTAAAAAGAGAGACAACGCAGGGCTATTAGGGGTCTCCCAGCGGGCTCAACCGACTTTGCAAATTGGCTTCTGGGGAAGGGAGGTTCAAGATGAATTGGAGAGATGTATACAGGTCGAAGCTGTGCAGTCACAAACAGGCAGCCAGAGTTGTGAAATCGGGCGACCGGCTGTTAACTCCCATTGGCTTGGGTGAGCCGTCCACCGCTGCAATGGACGCAGTCGCGGACCGGAAGGATGAACTCAAGGATATCCAGTACATCAATGCACTTGTATTTCATCCCTATAAAATTTTTGCACCTGAGTACAAAGAAACCTTCGATATGATGTGTGGTTTCTACAACCTGCTTACCATGTGGCAACATGATGAGGGCATCACAGCCTTTCTGCCCATCCAAAGCTCCAGTGTAGGCAATGTGGCTAAAAAGCGACAGGAGATTGACCCCCGCAGGATGGTCATCATCACCCAGGTCAGCCCTCCAGACGACCACGGGTATGTATCGCTGGGGCTCGATCTGTTCTTTACACCGGATATCATTGATCAAGGCGCTGTGGTTATCGGCGAGGTCAACCCGAACATGCCGCATACCTATGGCAATTCGCACTACCACGTGAGCCGGTTTGTTAAATTCGTCGAGATAGACGAACCGCTATTTTCGCCTCCACTTCCCGAGCCGTCGGAGGTGCACAAAAAGATTGCAGCGAACGTGGTAAGCCTGCTCAGGGACAGGGATTGTCTTCAGATAGGAATAGGCGCTGTCCCGGGCCAGATATCCAAACTTATTGCAAACAGTGATCTCAAAGACCTGGGGATTCATACAGAGATGGCTCCCCAGGGCACGCACCTGCTTGTGGAGAAGGGCCTTGTCAATTGTAAATATAAGACTACTCATCCGAATAAGATTATCACGGCCTTCACCGTTGGCGACCAGGAGCTTTACGACTTTCTGGGCAACAATCCCATGGTCGAGTTTTATTGTGCTTCATATTCCAACTCTATTCCCTTGCTGTGCCAGGAGAAAAACCTGGTGGCCATAAACGGCTCTGCCGAGGTTGACCTTGTGGGGACCATCGCCTCGGAGTCCTTTGGCGATTCGATGCGGTCTGGGCCGGGTGGCCAGCTTGACTTCGTGATTGGGGCATACTGGTCTGAAGGGGGCAAGGCGATCAACATTATGCCCAGCACCTACGATGGTGGTCAGAAATCGCGCATTGTGCCCTATCTGACGCAGGGAGCAAGGGTGACCGTGCCCAGGCACTACGCGCAGTATGTAGTGACGGAGTGGGGTATAGCCAACCTTGCGCCGCTTAATGAAAGGGAGCGCGCCCTGGCTCTCATTGAGGTTGCACACCCCAAGTTTAGAGAGGGCCTGCTCAAGGCAGCCCAAAAGAGACTCAGGTTTTGATTGTAAATGCCAGCTTCATTGAGGCGGAGTAGATAACCGACAAATCTGTAGGGAGGTGGTCACATGGCGGAACATCCTTTGAAGATCTACGAAGATTTGGACCCGAAACTGCTGAGCTTGGTCAACGATACCCGGGACCTGGCGCTGTCCGATGGTGCCCTGCCCAGGAAAATAAAGCTTCTGATTGCCATGGTGCTGGATGCGGTACACGGAGCGCCTGAGGGCGTCAAGTCGCTGGCGCGAGAAGCCATAAAAGCCGGGGCAACCAAGGAAGAAATCGCCGAGGCGCTGCGGGTAGCCCAATACATCTGCGGCGTGGGCTGCGTCTACACGGCGGCTAGTGCGCTGAAAGAAGTGCTTACCTAGAAGCACCACCCTGATGCAAATCGAAGAAGTGAATTGCAGGGTGGCGGCCCTATGCGCTTATTGAAGAATACTCTTCAATCTTTCCTTATGACAACACCCAGCTTACCAGTCACTTCATTTGGTAAGTTAGCCGCTAACATTCGGTAACTGATTTGAAAAGATTTAGCTCTCTCAAATGATTCGAAGACAATGTATAGCGGTTCAGCGGATTCCTGTAGCCTGTGTTTTATCCTCTGAACATGAAAATTAACATCGAAGCCGCTAGTTCGTATGATATTCGGCGCTGATACATTGGGCGGGCGCAGAATTGAATCTTTACGAGTTATTAGCTGAGGCAAAACTATTTGTGCACCATTCCCTAACCCCAGAAGTTGCAACATTTGCGTTGTCGGCTTCGCAGGCGGGTCAGGTGGTATTGGGTGTTTGGGGAAACCACGTTCATCCATCAGTTCGAAGACATCAGGGAAATGCATGAATACGTCCACATCTTCTGCTGGCGCCGTTCCATCATTTGCGACAAGAAGCGATAGCTTGATACTCCTGTGTTTGAGATTCTGAAACGAAACATCACTTCGTACATACTCAGCATATGTTTGGTAAAACTTGTCAAGTTCCGTATTGTACCTGTCTATATCCGCTGACGGTAGAAAGATACCATAATAAAAAGCGTTGACGCTGGCGATAGCTTCTGCGATAGAAGCAAGTTGTTCAGGCATGTTGCCTATTTGTTTTTTAGGTTGGTAATTCAACTTAGGATATTGCTGTTTAGGATATTGCTCTTCGAGTAACTGGAGTTTAATGGCCAGTTCTTCCTGGGTGAGTTCTACAGGAGGTTGCAACACATAGGTAGCATGTTTATTGCCATCCTCAAATGTCAGTGAAAGTTGAGGTATCTTTAGCTCCAACGCACGTATTTTCTGCTCAAGTTCTCTGATATGGAGTTGATTCGGGTCGGGTTCCTCTGCGAGTTTTAGGTTGTCTGGCAACATTGTTGTTGAGATACTTAGACGTCTTGCCTTTGCCATCAATGTAAGTCCTGCATCAAAAGTAATTAGTATGACCTCTGCTCCTGGCTCCTCATTCTTGAGCATGATGATACTGGCAATCAATTGGTCGTCCTGTATGTCGTGATTCAGTTGAAATGCTTCAAAATCAATCGTGGGGTCGCGGTCTTCAAGGCGCATCTCCACGCCATCTCGGACATGCGCTGGAGAGCCCGACACAAATAGCGTGTGGAGCTTTCTGATTACTGTACCAGCTCTTTCCTTCACCTGTGACCGGGAATGAAGTTCCTTATGCCTATTCAACTCACGAATAGTCACTGGAGGTATGACTATCATGATTTCGGGCGCGTTCAGGACTTTGAGCCAATGAATTTGATCGAAAGGTTGATAGTGCAAGAACACATTGGTATCCAGAAAAACTACCTTAGACATGCTTGACCTCACAATCGTGCCAGAAAATCTCTGCACAAACAGGTCAGGTCCGCTGCCGGCTTTGGTATTACGGCTTCGTTGATGCTACGGGAGATTAACTGCGTGTAATTAACCATCATCTGCTTCGCTCGGGTTTTGTCTCCCACCTCTGCCGCTGCAATAACCTCCTCCAAATCGTTTAGCAGCTTCTTTTCAATAGCGGGCCGCTCTCTAAGAAAGGCTTTATCGGGAAGGTTGGCCAGGGTATTCCTGAGCATAGTCACGTACTCCTGCTTCTCGTGCCAGATTCTTGGTATGCTCCGTCAGGCCGACACCGTACACCTCTTTGCCATGAACTCGGCCGGTGATCTCAGTTGAGGCGATCAGGTACTCGACGAAAAGGCTGAGGGTGTTGTTTTCTCCGAGCGGCGAAATGACTAAATCAGCGTCTAACTCCGGTATCGTCAGTCTCGCCGCATGTGTGTAGTAGTGTGTCTTCGGGCCTGTCCTGAGCAGCGGCTTGGCTGTTCCGGGGTTTCGAAAATAGCTTATGGGTTCGAAAGTGTAGTTGTTCGTGGATGTCATCGTATTGTCTTCAAGAAGCGCTGTTATGCCCGAGAAAGGCAGAAGCCGGTTGCACCTGAAGGTATCGTACTGCCTCCAGAAGCTCAAGTCCCAACCGTTGCTGAGATGAACAAAGTATATCTGGTGCTTGATGCGCTTCAGTGGATGGTTCTTCGACCCAAAATGCTTCGGAGCCCACTGCAGTCCAACCCAGCCGATTCCCTCCACGTTCTCTGTTCTGCCAGAAATCTCGATGGTGCCCCGCAATTTAAATCTGGGGAAAGCCAGTGAAAAGGTGTCCGGCTGGCCGATCATGGTGACCTTCCCCTTATAGTCCATGGCTCCAAGCACCATCGGGGGCTTGAGAGCCTCGAGGTCAAGCATCAGACCGACCGGTTCGCCTGAACTGTCGGTGCCGGAGGACTCAAAACGGTATTCGAAGGGCATCAGGTTTCCGCTCGCGTTCCTCTTAGTACGCCAAATGTTGACGCGCCCTCCTCGCGATCGATAGGTTATGTCCAGGCTGCCTTGCTTAATGTCGAAGGGAGGCTTGAACAGGTCGGGAAACGGTCGGAAATGATATGCTCTGCTGATATGGCTCTTGCCATTAGTGACATCAGTAACGTGAAGCAGATACCAATGGAACCCCAGAAGTTTTCCCATGACATTGTAGTTATAGACACTTATGAAGGCATACCTTCTTCCGCTTTCCCGGGAAACAAGATGTCCCTCAAGGGTCCATGACTGAGATTGATGGCCAGGGTGCCAGCCCTCGGCAGCAGGCAGCGTGAAATTCTGCTCGGTGCCCTCGCGGGCGAAGGGATAATGCTTCCAGGATCTTTCGTTCCAGAATGGTAACGACTGCACATATCCCTCTTGCAGTATGACGCTGGCAGCGTTCTTCTCCTCCATAGTGCCTCCCATCCGGTTCATTTTGTGTTGAACCGTTCGTGTATCCTGCTGATGGCTGCGCTATTATAACGTTAGGGCTAAAGTGGCGCAATTCGCTCAGTTTTGGCTTATCCGAAGGTCTGTGCTATGCTGAATGCAGGCATTTCTTCAGCAAGACCGGGATATGAACAGCTTCAAACTCGGGCTTCTATTCGACTTAATACTCCTCTTGGTGCTCTGCATCCTGCCTCCCTCGGACCAGTCGCCGAAGCTGAGCGTCTGGGATGAAATCGCCGGGCCTTATACTTTCAGTATCTCGGAATGGGAGTTCGGCAATTTCTTCGATAAGTGGGGCTACAGCCTGGAGCAGTTCTTCCTCCCCGGGAAACTTTCGGAACAGGAGAGCGTGCAGCGGGTAGAGGACTACCTGTCCCTGGCACAAAGCGCAAGCTCGCTGCAAGACACCATAAACCGCGACAAAGCGGAAGGGAACACTTCAGAGGCAGACCTGAAATCGCTCGAAGCACAGTTGGCCCAACTGACGCGACAGAGGGACAGCCTCCGAGACCAGGTCGAGGCCATCGTAGAAGGGCAGATAAGCAGTGTACTCACCGATGAAGGGCTGACCAAGACTATCGATTTCATAGGCAGATTCAATCTCCTGTTCCCGCCTGTGGACTTCCAGTTTCAGCAGGAGCCGAATGTGCTCATTGTCTCGCCCAGGGACAAGATTGAGCTGACTAAGACCATCCTGCTCAGCCCTGACCTCAGCCTGGAGCAGATCGAGGGTATCGAGAACAAAGTCGCGGGCATCAATATGTCCGGCCTGGTGGAAAGGGTCGGCGGCGTCGCCACCTACCCCAGCATTATCCCCCAGGACGATTCGCTGCAATACCTTCTGTCTACGGTAGCCCACGAATGGATGCATCAGTACTTCTATTTCCATCCCCTGGGGCGCAACTACTGGGCGAACTACGACATGACCTCCATTAATGAGACCGCCGCTGACCTCTGCGGGGACGAGATAGGACAGCTTGTCTACCAGCGCTACTATGCCCAACCGGTAAGCCAGGCTGCGCCGCCCGCTGCACCGTCACAGCCTGCATTCGATTTCAACAAGGAGATGGGGCAGATCAGGGTCACGGTGGACCAGTTGCTGGCGCAGGGTCAGATTGACGAGGCGGAGCAATATATGGAGCAGATGCGGGAGTACCTGGCGCAGAACGGCTACTATATCAGGAAGCTGAACCAGGCGTACTTCGCTTTCAATGGCACTTACTCCGACCAGCCCGGCTCGGTGAGCCCGATAGCAGGCTATTTGGAGGAGTTGAGGCAGGGCAGCCCTTCCCTGGGCGATTTCATCAAGACGGTCTCAGGCATTTCCAGCTACGACCAACTGCTGAAAATGGTAGGCCTGTAGGTATCCATGATCCCCGCTTTAGAAAAGGAGGCTATGGGCATTAGCTTCCAGAGTCCTCTCGCCCCTGGAGGGAGAGAGTCAGAGTGAGGGGGATAGGCAGTTGTCAGCCGTCGGTTTGTCATTGCTTTGACAATAGAAGGCGTGGAGTATTGTGTCATTCTGAGCTTTAGCGAAGAATCTCAGTACTTAGCTCTGCGCTATTACTATTATCAGAGATTCTTCGGTCGTCCGCGAAGGCGGATTCCTCAGAATGACATTAGCAAAGTTCCAGTGTCATTGCGAGCCCGCCAGAGGCGGGCGTGGCAATCTCATCGCCTTCTTGATATTCATGACCACGAGGTGATTGTGGAGCTTGCTCCTCACAGTGACATTTACTTCCCCTTAGGAATAGGGATACAGGGGCTGATACAAAGCAGGAGCGAGGTTATCTCGCTTCATTCCTCTCCCTTGACGGGAGAGGCTAGGTGAGGGTGAAAATCCTCTCGAACTAGCTGAGAGGACTGGCCGCTGACAGCTTGGCTGCGACATTTTCCCCTTGACAGTATTAGAATATTTGTGCTAATATCAGCAGGCGTAGGGCATTCAATTGAATGCCACCTACGGTTTTCGGGCACAGTGCACCGTGCCCCTACACAATTCTAGGCTAGCACGCCGGCGCCGATGAGGTCGGCGAACTCGGCATCGCCCATGTTCAGTATCTCTTTGCAGATATACTCGGTGTGCTCACCGAAGGAGGGGAAGGGCCGCTGCGGCTCCGAGGGTGTCTTGGAGAGCTTGAACGGCGGCCGCTCGGTGAGGTGCTTGCCCATCTCGGCATGGTCCATCTCAACGAAGTGCTGCCTGAGCTTGAGTTGCGGGTCTTTGTCTACCAGGTCTTCGGCGTTTTGCAGCACTCCTGCCGCTACTCCCGCCGCCTGCAGCTTCGCCATTATCTCTTCGGGGGTGTAGCTCTTGGTCCACTGACCCATGAGCTTGTCCAGCTCATCTTGGTTCTCTGTCCTGTGCAGCAGGGTGTCGAACTTGGGCGATTTAGTCCATTCGGGATTGCCCATTGCCTTACATAACGCTTGCCACTCCTCGTCGCTGGCTACGGCTATGGCAATCCATCTCTCCTCGCCTTTGCCGGGATAGACGCCGTGAGGGGCATAGCCCGGGTTGCGGTTACCCATGCGGTTCTGTATCGTGCCATTGACCGTGTAGTCCATGACCACCGGGGCAGCCAGGTGCACGCTGGCTTCCAGCATGGCGAGGTCGATGTACTGGCCCTTGCCGGTGCGGCGGCGGAAGTCTAGGGCCGCCATCAGTGCGATGAGCACATACCAGGGAGCGATGTAATCCGTGTAGGCAGCTACGGGCAGCGAGGGCTCCCGGTCGGGCCAGCCGAGGAGTTGCACGAAGCCGTTGGTGGCCTGCAAGACCTGGCCGAATGAGGGCTGCTGGGAGTGCGGGCCGGTCTGGCCGACCATGGTCATGCTGAGCATGATGATGTCATGCTTTACCTGCTTCAGGATGTCGTAGTTGAGTTGCAGCTTGGTCATGACGCCGGGGCCGAAGGTCTCCAGGACGATGTCGGCGCGCTGCACCAGCTTCTTCACGACCTCCTTGCCGCGGGGCTCGCGGAGGTTGATGTTGATGCTGTACTTGCTCGAGTTATAGTTGGCGAAAACGCCGCTGGCGTTCAGTCCCATCGCCCCGGGCTTGAACGGAGTCATAAGCCTGGTGCCGTCGGGCCTGGTGGCGGATTCTATCTTAATCACCTCAGCGCCGTGGTCTCCCAGATATTTGGTCACGATAGGGCCGGTGAAGACCCAGGAGAAGTCTACGACTTTAAGTCCCTCTAACGCGTATTTATTCTTCATCTCATATCCTCTTTCGCTCAGATAACGTTCTCTCTCTTCAGGACGGCGAGCTGCTCTTTGGTGAGTTTCAGTTCCTTGAGATATATCTGTTCGTTATGCTCGCCGATGAGAGGAGCCCGTTTGCCCTTCTGCCACATCGTCTCAGTCGACCTGAAATAAGGGCCGGGGTAGGTGAGGGAAGCCCTGAGCTCGGGATGCCTGATCTGAACCCAGAAGTCCCTGGAGGCGAGTTGAGGGGACTCATAGAGGTCTTTGGCGTCGTTCACAGGCTGGAGCACGTTCTTCTGCCTGATGGCCTCCTCGTGGAGCTCCCGCTTGGTGTGTCTGAGGAAATACTTGCCTATCTCAACTTCCCACTCGTTGATTTGCTCTTGGGGCACCTCGGTGAAGCTCAGGGTGGTCCAACCGATGTCTTTCATGCTCAGCCCGAGACCCTCCTTGTTCATCGAAGCTATAAGGTCGTTCATCACTTCCGCTCCGGGCTGCGCCATGAGCAGGCGGTAGCAAACGTAGCCGTCTTTGCAGGGCCAGATGAGGCGGTAGGTAACGCCCAGCCTCTTCCAGTAAGCGCCTTCTCTGGTATGGATTATCTGATGGAGCAGATACCAGTCATGTGGGGCATAGCAGAGCGTCCAGATCATGGACTCCTGCATGGAGACGTCAACGTGCTGTCCTTCGCCTGACATCTCTCTGTGATAGTGAGCGATAAGGGTGCCCACCGTGGCCTGCAGGCTCGACTGGTAATAGGACTGGTCGCTGCTGAAGCGCACCGGCGGGCGGTCGGAATCGCCGCAAATAAGGGCATACCCAGCCATGGACATGGTAACCAGGTCAGGGGAGTTGTAGGTGCTGTAGGGCCCGGTCTGTCCGAAGGGCGTGATCGAGGTCAGGATTATCCTGGGATTGAGCTTGCTCAGGGCGGAGTAGCCCAGGCCCAGCTTGTCCAGATAGCCGGGCTTGAAGGACTCAATGACGAAATCTGCCTTCCGGGCTAGCTTCTTGAAAATCTCCTGGCCGTCTCTGGTCTCAATGTTTAAGGTTATCCCCCTCTTATTCTGGTTGAAGGCGAACCAGGAGAGGCTTTTCTCGGGGTCGGGGATATCTTTGTAGAAAGGCCCGACATTTCTCGAGGGGTCGCCGCCCGGCCTCTCCACCTTTACCACGTCGGCGCCAAGCTCGGCCATGATCTTGCCGCAGAAAGCGCCTCTGTCGTCGGTCAAGTCCAGGACACGATAGCGGCCCAGCATCGCTGGCTTTTCCTTTTGCTTAGCCATTAACAAGAACTCCTTTCGAACAAGAAATGTTAAAATCCTAATTGTGATTCGTCTAGGCGAGTTCGGGCTCGATCAGGCCATAGTTTCCGTCGCCCCGCCGGTATATAACGGCGAATCGATCGCTTTCAGGGTTGAAAAAGATGAAGAAGTCATGCGACAGAAGCTCCATCTGGTCTGCAGCCTCGTCCGGGGTCATGGGCTTGACCGGAAAACGCTTGACCTTTACGATTCTGCTCTCCTTTTCTTTTGCCTCTACCTTATCCTCCTGCAACTCTTCGGCGGCTTCTTCCCTGCGGAGCGGCGTAATTCTTCTCCTGCTGCGGTAGAGTTTATCCTTGAAGCGCTCGATCTGGCGGTTCAACACGTCGACGACGGTATCTATCGCGGCGTAAACGTTGGAAGCTCTCTCTTCTCCCCGAAGCAGGGTACCGTGGGTGGTGATGGTCACTTGCGCTACGAAGCGGTTTTCCGCTGACTTCGTCATCTCCTGGGCAAGCTCGACCTTGACCTCGGTGATATCGGGGAGATGGCGCTCCAGCCTGTTAAGCTTGCTCTGGATATACTCCTGTGCCGCTTTGTCAACTTCCATATTCTTGCCTTTGATAACCAATTCCATTCCCATTACCCCCTAATACGAAAAATCATGACGACATCGGCTGTGCACGGAAAATGGCTTTCTAAAATCGACTTATTTTATGCTATTGAGCACTTGCTTTTCAAGAGTTCCATTGAAGGTATTTGGAAGCTCTTTTCAACTCGGTGAAGAAAACATCTCCCGTGCTACGGTGAGACCCCAGACAGAGCCCGCGCCCGCTGCTTTAAGGGCTATGGCGCAGGCATCCAGTGTAGCGCCGGTGGTACAGACGTCGTCTACAAGCAATATCTGCTTCCCCTCCAGAGGTTGGTAGCAGGCAAAGGCATCCTGAACATTGCGGCGTCGTTCTACGGCGCTCCCGGCCCTGGCCTGGGGAGCAGAGTCTTTCACACGAACTAAGGCATCGTCCTCCACAGGGAAGCCGACAAGTCTGCCCAATTCTTTTGCCAGCAGAGAAGCCTGATTATAGCCACGCTCGCGCAGACGCTTCGGGTTTAGAGGCACGGGCACCAGCACCTCGCCTTTGAGGGGGTGGGAACCCAGGTACTCAGCCAGAAGCTGACTCAAGGGAAGTACTACCGCCTTAAGATGCTTGTACTTGAGCTGAAGGATAGCTTGGCGAATGGTTCCCTGAAACAGGAACACGGAGCGGATGCCATCAATGGTGAGAGGGTTGTTTACGCAGCTATGGCACAGGTTGCCTTCGCCAACTGTGGCTCCGCAGCGCTGGCAGAGCGGCAGCCGCATCCGGGGTAGCGATTGACGGCAGGAGGGGCAGATTAAATCGCCTTCGCGCCCGCAGCCGAGGCAGCGCAACGGAAGTAGGAGGTCGAGAAATGCCGTTTTGAGTTGGTTTAGTGAAAGTTGTGGGCTCAAAGGGCAGCCCCGATTAGCTCCGTGATTCGGCGGATGCCCTCCTTCTCCATAAAGCGCTCGATGCCATCGATAATGTCCAAAGGTGTACAGGGGTTGGTGAAGTTGGCTGTGCCCACCTGTACAGCGCTGGCGCCAGCCATGATGAACTCCAGCGCGTCGTTGGCTGAGGCAATGCCGCCACAACCGATAATTGGCACTTTCACCTTGCGGGCTACCTGATAGACCATGTATAACGCGACGGGCTTGATGGCTGGGCCGGATAGGCCGCCGCTAATATTTCCTAGAACGGGCTTACGGGTTTGAATATCTATAGCTATGCCATTTAGTGTATTGATTAGAGATATCGCATCGGCGCCAGCTTCGGCGACGGCGCAGGCGATCTCGGCGACGTCGGTGACGTTGGGCGATAGCTTGACAATGACGGGCAGGGAAATTTTGGCTTTAACTGCGGCGGTGACTTGTGCTGCCGATTTCGGGCTGGCCCCGAACTCCATGCCTCCCGCTGATATATTGGGGCAACTGATATTCACCTCGATGCCGCTGACGCCGGCCACTTTGTCAAGTCGCTTGGCTAACTTAGCGTAATCTTCGATACTATCGCCCAGGATATTAACGATTACAGGCACCTTCCATTTGGCCCAGAGGGGAGCCTTTTCTTCGATTAAGGCATCTATGCCGATGTTCTCCATTCCGATGGAGTTGAGCACCCCACCTGCAGTCTCCCAGAGGCGGGGCTGGGGGTTGCCTGGCCGTGGCTTCAAGGTTGTGCCTTTGCATATAAGGGCTCCTAATCTCTGAATAGCTATGACCTCGGCGTACTCGGTGCCATAGCCGAAGGTGCCCGAGGCGGTCATCACCGGGTTGGATAGAAGCAGCCCCCGCTTGTTTTGCGGAGCAAGTTGCACAGATAGATTGGGTGATTTCATAGCTTCCTGTAAGTCTGGCGCAGGAGCTGAGCATCCTTTTCCAGGTTAGGGCTCTCGCAAATCAGTGCTCCTGCCACCTTGTAATCTTTTAATGCCCTGAGCAGCTCCTCATATTTGAAATCCGACTCAGGCAGGTCGACGTGTTTGTTCTCTCCTTTGGGACCATAGCTTATGCCTGAGAGGTGTATGTGCATATTGTCCAGGGCTTTTCTCCCCAGTTTGTTTTCGATTTTCTTCAAGATAGCTATGAATTCATTGTAGGAATTGGCCTTCCCTGTCCGGGCGTGCCAGTGGGCGAAGTCAAGGGCCGGAGCTACTCCATCCACTTCGGCGCTGAGCTGCAGAACCTCATCCAGCGTGCCGAACTGGCTGCCTCTACCCATGACCTCCGGGCGAATCCAGACGCGGTTTCCCTCTGCCCTGAGCTTCGCCACTACCTGTTCCAGGTTCTTTTTCACCGTGGTGTAAACCTTAGCGGGCTCGTCTTTAAGATAGAAGGCAGGATGGAAGACAACGCTGTCGCCGCCGAAAACGGAGGTGATGCGGGCAGTCTGGATGATGCGCTCCTGGCTGGCTGCCATCTTCTCCAGCTCCTGGGCGTTGAGGTTTATAAAGTAGGGCGCATGGGCGCTCAGCCTTATCGCTCTTTTCGCTGCTACATTTCCCACGTCGCGTGCGGTTTGCGGGCTCATCCTTACCCCCTGCACGAACTCCACTTCCATGCAGCCCAGCTCCAGCTCGTGGATGCGCTCGATTCCGGACTGCGTCGTTCGCTCTCTGGAAGAATGTGGGATACCGGCAGTGCCGAAGAGCAACCCTTCTTTACTTGTCAACCTTATCTCCAGGTTTTGGAGGTAACTTACGTTGCACGGAAGTAGCCAAAGGTGCAAGCTGTGCCATTAGCTGTTCGAAGCTTTCAAAGGTTAGCGACTGTGCGCCATCCTTGAGCGCCTGGTCGGGATTGGGGTGAACCTCGATCATAAGCCCATCAGCCCCCGCCGCAACTGAAGCCAGGGCCAGTGGGGCCACGAGATACCATTTGCCTGTGCCGTGACTGGGGTCGGCGATGACGGGGAGGTGGCTCAGCTTCTTGACCACAGGTATGGCGCTCACGTCCAGGGTATTACGGGTGTAGGTCTCGAAGGTGCGGATGCCCCGCTCGCAAAGCATCACCTGGCGGTTGCCCTGTGACAGGATGTATTCGGCGGAGAGCAGCCATTCCTGTATGGTAGCTGACATCCCTCGTTTGAGCATTACAGGCTTCTTTGTCTTCCCCACCTCATCAAGGAGGGTGAAGTTCTGCATGTTGCGCGCCCCTATCTGGAGGATATCGGCGTATTTCGCCACCAGTTCAACCTCATGAGGGGTGAGCACCTCGGTGATGAGGGGCAGACCCGTTTCGGCTCGCGCCTTAGCCAGTATCTCCAGCCCTTCCTTGCCCAAACCGCGGAATTGGTAGGGTGAGGTGCTTGGCTTAAAAGCACCGCCGCGCAGAATATTAGCGCCGGCTGCTTTGACTGCCCTTGCTGTGTCCAGTACCTGCTTCTCTGTCTCCACAGCGCAAGGGCCAGCGATTATAACCAGCTCCTCGCCCCCGATGACGATGTCACCCACTTTGACTTTGGTGTCCTCGTGTTGAAACTCACGACTGGAGAGCTTGTAGGGTTTGGAAATGGGAATGACTTCCTCAACCCCTGGGAGGAACTCAAGTATATCTCGTAACTCAGGATAAGTCTGACCGACCACGCCGATAACAGTACGTTCCACGCCCTGTGAGATATGGCCAGTGAGTCCAGATTGGGTGATCTTGTGTATGACTCCTGTCAAATCTTCTTGGGTAGAGCCCTTTTTCATAACCACGAGCATTTTTCATCATCTCCCGAGAGCATTTATTTCTTCTTAGAAGCCGCCCCTTTTAAGGTAGTAGCGCCTTTAATGTAGACATGGACGATTTCGTCGGTGCTCTTTTCGGTATTGTAGAGTATCAAAATTCGAATACAGTGCTGCAAACTGTCAGGCACATTCATCTCCTGGGCACATAACAGGGCGGTGTGCGCCCAGCCCAACTGACGAGCTGCCGCTGCAGGGAACTCTGCGTCGAGGTCCTGAGTGGTGGTGAATATAGCACAAGCTACATTTTCTGCCCTGATGTCATTGGCTTCAGTCATCTTACGCAGCAGCTCTTTGGTGGCATTCAGGATGTCTTCTTTAGTGTTACTGTCGGCGGTAGTCGCGCCGCGGATACCCCTGCACAACATTCTGTTTCCTCTCTAATCCAATGATGGTTGTTTCTGTAAAGTATATCATAGCTGGCAGCTATGTTGCTACTCCCCGCATTGACTCATAATTATTGTTACCGAAAGTGGTATCGTTGCGTCAAAATTAGTGTTACCGAAGGAGGTAAGGGTGACACGACGCAGCATTATAGAATATACACAGGCACTCCAAAGCAGATATTTTCGGTCATCAAGAGAAGATAAGGGCAGAATGTTGGATGAATTTACACAGGTTACGGGCTTGCACCGCAAGGCGGCTATCAGGTTATTGAATCGGCTAAGCCAGCCCAGGGCAAGCAAGCGACGTGGTCGGCCATGTAAATATGGTACAGAAGTTACCGGAGCGCTGAAAGCGATCTGGGAGGCTAGTGACCGTTTGTGCTCCAAGCGATTGCAACCCTTCATACCAGACATGGTAAAGGTGCTTAGGCAGCATAATGAGCAGCACATAGATGCTTCTACGGAAGCACAACTCTGCCAGATGAGCCCGTCCACCATTGACAGGCTGCTGCGACCCTGGCGCCAAGCGGGAGGTCGAAGTTCACTGAGTACTACCAGACCAGGGTGCTTGCTCAAGAGCGCCATACCCATCAGGACCTTTGCCGATTGGCAGGAGAACAAGCCTGGTTTCATGGAAACAGACCTGGTAGCTCATTGTGGTGAGAGTACCGAGGGCTTTTACCTGAACACCCTCTGTGCTGTGGACGTAGCCAGCGGCTGGACGGAATGCCTGCCGGTGTGGGGTAAAGGTCAGTTTCGGGTGCGTCAGGCGGTACACCGGATGCGGCAGCGTCTTCCTTTCCCACTCCTGGGTGTGGACTCGGACAATGGCAGTGAATTCATCAACCAGTACTTTTATACCTATTGTCTCCAGGAGAAGATCACCTTTACCCGCTCTCGCTCTTACAAAAAGAACGACAGTTGCCACGTAGAGCAGAAAAACGGGAATGTGGTGCGCCGCCTGGTGGGATACGACCGCTACGCCTCGAAATCTGCCTTCGAATGTCTGGAAAGGACTTATAGCCTGGTTCGGTTGTACCAGAACTTCTTTCAGCCCACGATGAAGCTAATAAGTAAGGCCAGGCATGGGGCCAAAGTATACAAGCTCTATGAGACTGCGCGGACACCGCACCAGCGTTTACTGCAATCGGGTGTACTAACTGAGGCTAATCGGGCTGAACTGGCAGCCATTTATCACGGATTGAACCCTGTACTGCTTTTGAAACAGATAAACTCAACTCTGGAGCAGCTGTGGCGGCTGTCTGAGCGCACGCCAGTTCGGTAACCGCAATTATGAAGCAATATGGAGGTCTTCGGTAACAGTTTAATTTGACGCAATACGCTCCCTGCTAATTAAGAGAATTTGGGACTCTTTTCAACCTCCTAGGCCCCCCAGTCTTGGGGGAGAGAAGAAAAAACTTAGGGGACACCCCCAAACCCTTGGCAAAGGGGCGTTGCCCCTCGGCACTCCCCGATTAGTAAACAACCACAATGCCATTATTGATTATAAGTATCGAAGGAGTAAATAAGGAAAGTGCAAAGTTGAGGGCAACCTTGCTAGCTCAGCTTGTGCCTGGACTTTACCTCTTCCAGAATAGGGTCTACATCCGGTGACGTCATCATTTCCTGGGGTTTGCCCAGGGGGTCGGGGCCGGGAGATTTGCCCAATAGCACCTCAAAAGTTGCCTTGATTGAGTGAGACAGGGCCTGGAGGTGGTAGCCGCCCTCCAAGGATAGCAGAAGTTTTCCCTGGCAAAGCTCGTCAGCAAGCTCTTTGATGATGCCGACGATGCCAGCGAAGCCGGAGACGCTAAGTTGCATCAGCGAGAGCTGGTCTGCCCAGTGGGGATCATAGCCGGCAGAGACAAGCATGAGTTGGGGCTGGAAGCGTTTTGCCACGGGGACGAGAATCTCCCGGTAGGCGCGGAGATGTTCTTTATCGCCGCAGTAGGCGGGCAGGGGCACGTTGACTGTAAACCCTTTGCCCTCGCCAGCGCCATCCTCATAGATGGAGCCAGTGCCGGGATACCAGGGGTATTGATGGGTGGAGAAATAAAGCACCTCGGGGTCGCTATAGAAAATCTCCTGTGTGCCATTGCCGTGATGGACATCGAAATCGGCTATCAGGATGCGGTCCAGCTTGTATTTCCTCTTGGCGTATTCGGCTGCTATAGCGATGTTGTTGAACAGGCAGAACCCCATTGCCTCATCTACGGTGGCGTGATGTCCCGGAGGCCTCACCAGGGCAAAGGCGTGATTGACCTTACCCGTCATTACCGCATCAACGCCCTGTAGCACACCCCCGACTGCGGAAAGGGCAACTTCGTAAGAGGCCGGGGAGGCGTAAGTGTCGCCGTCGAGCCAGCCGCCACCTCTGGAGGAGTAGCTCTGGACACGAGATATGTGGCTGCGGGGATGAGCCAGCGAGACCTCTTCCACTGAAGCAGCTCTGGGAGGGATGGCAACCAGTTTGTCTATGAGTTTCGATTTCTCCAATAGGCCAACGGTCTCCACCAGGCGGCTGCTATTCTCGACGTGGGCGCCGGTATCGTGCTTCAGATAAATGGGGTCGTAGATAATACCGACTTTCATCTCAGCGTTCAGAGGGGTTGCCTAATCCCCCTAGCCCCCTTTAGAAAAGGGGGGACTAATCTCTGCAAATTTTAGCTTTCAGTGGTAAATAGGGGCGGTTCACGAACCGCCCCTACAATTCCGATTTGAAGCCAAATGCCTCTAGAATAGAGATAACAGCGATCAATTAGCCGACTGGCTTGAAGTATTCGATGTCCATGATGCTGCCCTCGCGCTGCTCTTTGAACACCGGCTCCATCTTCATGCCGACCTTTATCTTGTTGAGGTCGACTCCGCCAATAAGATGGACGATCCCGGTATCGGCGCCGTCCAGTTTGATAACGCCATAAGCGTAGGGAGGTTCTTTGGGCATGTACTGTTCTTTATATCGCACAATGGTGAAGGTCTCCAGGGTGCCCTTGCCGCTGAGCTTCACCCACTCGGTCATCTTAGCGAAGCAGGTCGGGCAGTGGGACCTGGGTGGAACGTGTACTTTTTTGCAGCCCGCGCACTTGATGCCCATGATAGTCTTGTTGTCCCGAATCTGGGATAAGAACTCATGGCCCGTGTTCCCTACGGTTACCAGGAAGTTCGAGTGCCCTTGTACCTCAACAACAATGGGATCCTCGGGTATATCGGCAACGCTTTTCTTAATCTGTGGTGTCATTTGCTCACCTCTCCCAATTACTACACTGGCTTCCAATAAAGGATATCGTCGACTCTGCCCTTTCTCTCCTCAGGCGGTCTCCAGACTGCCTCGAGGATTATGCCTGGCTTTAGTTTTTCTGTGTCTGTCTCGGAGCACCATCCATCCATCCTGGCGCCACCTTCGAGTTCAATAGAGACTATGGGCGTCTCCCAGCTCTTCAACTCACCCGTTCGTGAATCAAACATGGGGAAGTTAATCTTGAACGCTGAGAGCAGTTTGCCACGCTGTCCCTGGTCCACCCACTCGGTCTGTCTGACGTGGTGCATGGGGCAGACTATGCGGGGCGGGACGGTGCAGCGCCCATCCACGGGGCACTTGGTGGCAATGATTCTGCCCATCTTCAGCGCATGAGCGAACTTGCTTTGATAGCCCAGCGAGTGCTTATATGTGATAACGCGGGGATAGCGAAACGCTACCGATGGATCCTGCGGTTCTTCCTTCTTAAGTACCATTATAACCTCCTAGGTATTTCTCCATTAAAATCGGCTACAGCGTCTTCTTGAGCAGGAAAACTACATTCTCGCCCTGTCCACCGTAGCCTGTTGCTAACGCCCTGTTAATGGTGCCCGGAACCTGGTGTTCTTCAGCATCGCCGCGAACCTGCAGCGATGCCTCTACCACTCTGACCACCGGGGTGCACCCGATAGGATTGGTGGCGGTTACGCCGCCGGAGGGGTTGAACGGTATCTCTTTCTCTATCCCGACTTTACCCTGCTCGAACAGCTTCCATGCTTTGTAGTCCTCTGCTACTCCCACTTCTTCCATCCACCTCAGCTCAGCGGTTGATGCCGGCTCGTACACCTCCCAGGCCTGTATCTCTTTCTTGGGATTCGTTATGCCGCATCTCTTGTATATCTTTTTACATGCATAGCCGAGGGTAGACGCCTGAGGGTCCTCGGCCATAGTGAGCGCGCCACCCTGGTGGCAGGTGAACCAGTCCTCGACCCATACCGGCTTGTTGGTGACTTTCTTAGCCCTCTTCTCCGGGCACACTATAATTGCTGCAGAGCCTGCAGTGGTAGGGCACATATGAAGACGCCTGATGGGCCAGGCCAGGAGGAAATCTCCCATGACCTTCTCCACGGTGAGGCCAAGCTTGAGCTGCGCGTATTTGTTCCTCTGTGCGCATTGGTCTTGTTTGACCCTGACCATGGCCAGGTGCTCCTCTGTGCAGCCCGAGCGTGTCATATAGTCATATGTCCTTCGGGCGAAATTGGTGATAGGTGACATGGGGAACTGGCCGGTCCAGTATTCGTTGGCGCCACCGCCGCCGCGTCCGAAGGCGCCGGCAGCCTCGTCCATCTTCTGCCAGGCTATGCAAAGAACGTTCTCGAATAGTCCTGACGCAGCCATGTTGAAGCCGGTAGCGCAAACCACGGCACCTGTGGTGCCCACGTTCTGCATTTCGAATCCGGCTTTGCCCACGCAGCCAAGTTCGGGGATGATAAACTTGTCAGGCCCACTGTATCCATCGGCTGGCTCGAAGGAGCCGAGTATTACACAGTCGATATCCTTAATGGTTAACTGCGCATCAGCGAGGGCAGCCTCGACAGCCTCAGCGCACAATTCTGCCGTGTTGACATCTGTCCTTTTGCTTTTGTGCACTGTTTGCCCCACTCCGACGATAGCAATCCTCTCTCCAGTCATATATTCCTCCTAGTTCTCCAAAGTTATGACGCAGTGTAGTTGTCCGGCAGGGCCGTCGACCCCGTGAGCAAGGGCTTTCTTGGCCCCCTTAACCTGCCTCTTGCCAGCTTCGCCTCGCAGTTGCAGTGCGCACTCAACCACGCTGTGCATTCCCGCGAGGCAGTGTGGTATTCCGGAAAGGACGCCGCCGGAGGGGTTCACGGGCAGCTCACCGCCCATCTCGGTCTTTCCGCTGTCGATGAGCTTGCCGCCCTCACCCTTGCCGCAGAGGCCCAGGCCCTCGCACCACAGCGGCTCTTGATATGAATAATGCTCTGAAATCTCAGCCACATCGAACTCTTTTAGAGGATTGGTTATCCCACCCATCTTGTATGCCTTCGATGCGGCCGTGACCAGCGCATTGCAATTAGCCAAGTCTCTGTATCCCAATTCATGATGATCGTAGCAGCTTGACACCCCTGTGATCCATACTGGCTTCTTGGTAAGCTTCTTAGCCTTTTCCTCAGTGGCCAGTATTAAGGCGCAGGCGCCATCTACTGGAGTTGGCTTGGCCTCCTGAACTCTGATGGGGTCACACAGCATGGTCGACCTGAGGACATCTTTCACGGTGAGGGAATCACAGCAATATGCGTAAGGGTTATTCTTGGCATTATTGCGGGCCTTTACCACTACCTTGGCAAGCTGTTCGGGGGTTATGCCGTATTTGGTAGTGTATCTCATCGCCTGCAGAGCGGCGGCTGAGACGTAGTCAAGCCCAATCCTTCTTTGATATATTTGGTCCATACTCAGGCATTCTATCAGGTTCTTGTCGATCTGAGTTTCCTTGGAGTAGCCCACGACCAGGGCAACATCGGAGTGTCCCGAGAGGATCTGCGCGGCTCCGTAGTAAACTGCCATAGAGCCGTCTTCGATTACTCTCTCATCCTCTCTCTGCCAGGCACCGACTATGTATCCGAGGAACATGTAGGCACCGCCGGGACCGCTCATCATGTCATATCCTGATGCTATGGTGCAGTCTATGCCGGTGCCGTCGTCTTTGAACTCCAGGCCTGTTTGTCCCATGACGTCTCGGCTCGTCTGGTACAGAAGTTCGCCAATGTGTTGCCCTGGCTTTTCTTCGAACTTAGTTTGGGCCACGGCTACAATGCCGACCCTTTGCGCCATTAAGCACCTCCTGTAAGTCGAGTTTATTTGCTGTCTGCGGAATAGAAGACCAGCAAGCGCAAACCTGAAATATATTAAAACATTCCACTTTCGGTGTCAAACGGGCATGATGGCATGAGTCAGGAATTCTCGATTGAAACAGCATGATTTCTCCATCCTGAAACCCTATTGGGACATATCGGTCAGGCTAACCGCCTCTTCCGTGGTTTCCCATTCTTCCTTGACAATGCAGGTTCACCTTGTTAAAGTAAATTGCGCTCATCCCTTCCAAAAGACTCAATATCAAGGCCAATGACAAATAAACCGCCTGCGTCTTCTCCCAGAAAAGGGCTTGTTGAGGTCTTCACCGGCAGTGGCAAGGGCAAGACCTCGGCGGCGATGGGCGTGGTGCTCCGAGCTCTGGGCCATGACCTTAAAGTCTGCATTATCTTCTTTATGAAGGGTAATTACCCCTACGGTGAGAAAAAGACTCTTGCCCTTTTCCCCAATGTCACCTTCTCTATATTCGGCAGCCTGGGCTTTGTAGACCCTCGTCATGTCAAGGAGGAGGACAAGAATGAGGCAAGGAAGGCGCTGGAGGCTAGCCGCGAGGCGGTAATGAGCGGCAAATACGACCTAGTTGTCCTCGACGAGGTCAATGTGGCAGTTGCCTGGAAGCTCTTGGAGCTGGACCACGTGATCAAGCTTATAGAAGACAAGCCAGAGTCGGTGGAACTCATCCTGACCGGCCGTTATGCTGACCCCAGGATAGTTAAGATTGCTGACCTGGTAACCGAGATGATAGCGATAAAGCATCCTTACGATGATGGGGTTCAGGCGCGGCCCGGATTCGAATATTAACGAAGATGACGCAAGAACAAGCTAAAGAGAGACCGTCGGCTGTAGGGAAACACCTGATGCCGGGAGAGAACGTCCTGGCCAGGGCCGGCGACTTTTACGCCACCAATAAACGGCTGCTCAGACACCGCAAGCGGTTTCATGGGGAAGAGATCGACGATATCGCTTATTCGCATATATCCTCTATCACTTACATCAGCGGGTCACGGGGGCTTGTGACCGATACAGGCATTGTGCTTGCGGTACTGGGAATTATCGGAATCGTGGTAAATATATTTACCGATGTTAGCTTGGTCACCCCGCTTTGCGGAGTCGCTACGTTTGTGGGCATTGTGCTCATAGTCTACGGAGTGTTTTCCAAGGTAACATATGTGCAATTCAGAGGAGCGGGGATAAGCGATGCCGCCGGGGCGAGGCTGAGGATGACTAATGTCCACGCGGAGGTTGCCCAGAAATTCATCTCTCTGGTTCGAGAACACATGAAATAATCAGTTAGTATTTGTATTATTTATCTTAATAAGGGGGCTTGCCGGTGTCCATACCTCAGAGCAATCCTTCACGTTTCGATGGGCCTCCCAGGGTGGTCGCCGCAGGCTTCCAACTGACGAGCGGCAAGCTGGTAGGACCTCGCGATATGTTCGACGACCCCAGCTTCGACGAAGCTCGCCGCAAGGCCAATATAGCGGGCGAGTATATGCGACGCCATGGGCCCTTCGAGCCGCACCGTCTCCCTCTCGAAGAGATGGAATACACTACGATGCCCCATGTGATGAAAAAGATAAAGGGAAGATTCACCAAGATTGACTAAGCCAGCCAAGCTCCTGGTCGCTACCAATAACCGGGGCAAGTTGCGGGAATATGCTGAGCTGCTCAAAGGGATACCATTTGAGCTTACCACTCTCTCGGAGCAGGGGATTACGGAGGAGGTCGAGGAGAGCGGCTCGAGCCTGAAGCAGAATGCAATACATAAAGCTACTTCATACGCTAAGCTGAGCGGGCTTACCACAATGGCCGATGACTCCGGGCTAGAGGTTGACGCCCTGGGTGGCGAGCCCGGCCCTTTCTCCCGCCGCTACGCTGGGGATAATGTCTCGGATAAAGAGAGAAACGACTATCTTCTGGCGAAGCTCCGTGACGTACCGGGGGAGAAAAGGACAGCGCGCTTCCGTGCAGTTATCGCGATTGCCTCTCCCGATGGCAAGGTGAAGACCACAGAAGGCGTTTGCGAAGGCATTATCTCCTTCGATTTTAAGGGCACGGGCGGCTTCGGCTATGACCCCATCTTCTATCTGCCAACACTAGACAAGCATATGGCGGAAATTTCACTCGCTGAGAAGAACAGGATAAGCCATCGGGCCAAAGCCGCGCAAAAGGCAAGGCGGATACTGGAGCGACTGGCGAGGAACTGAACAAGCGTTTACAATAGTGGTATGGAGCATTGAAAAGCGTTTTCTCTTAAGCGCTCTCAGAGTAGCCTATGACCAAGCTTGCTGATTCATATCATCGCCCCATAAATTACCTGCGAATCTCGGTCACCGACCGCTGCAACCTGAGATGTATTTATTGCATGCCTCCCGAGGGTATTCCTTTGATGTCGCACGGCGATGTACTGAGGTACGAGGAGATAAACCTTGTCGCCAGAGCAGCGGCGGAGCTGGGAATCACCAAGCTCAGGCTTACCGGGGGTGAGCCTCTGGTGAGGGCGGGGCTGACCGACCTCGTAGCGATGCTGGCTAAAATAGAAGGTATAGACGATATTTCGATGACTACAAACGGCGTGCTGCTGGGTCGCTACGCCGTCGGGCTCAAGAAGGCGGGACTTCACCGCGTCAATATCAGCCTCGATTCGCTTCGCCCTGAAAGGTTCCATAAAATCACCCGCAGGGGTAAGCTCGACGATGTCCTCAATGGCATGGAGGCTGCCAAGGAGGCAGGGCTCAATCCGGTTAAGATTAACATGGTGGTTATCCGCGGCACGAACGATGACGAAATATCTCACTTTGCCCTGTTGACTCTCAGCGATGCGTGGCATGTGCGGTTCATCGAGTTCATGCCCTTCATGGAAAATGGTAAAAAGAACCGTTTCCTGGTGCCCGTATCTGAGATAATGGAGCGCATCGAGGCCCTGGGCAAGCTGGAGCCCTCTCTTCCCAACGGCGTCGGGCCTGCCAGATACTATCGCTTCCCCGGAGCCAAAGGCACCATCGGATTCATCAGCCCGGTAACCGAGTGTTTCTGCCAGGCGTGCAACAGGATGCGCCTCACCGCCGACGGCAAGCTGCGCCCCTGCCTTTTCTCGGATGATGAAATATACCTGCGGGGCCCGTTGCGTCAGGGGGCTGGTGTAGAAGAGATAAAGCGTTTGATACGCCGGGCGGTTGCCGCCAAGCCGGAGAGGCATAAACTGATGACAGGGGTTACCTGCGAACGGTTCATGTCGCAGATCGGAGGCTGATGTGATACATATCTACACCGATGGCGCATGCGTGGGCAACCCTGGGCCCGGCGGGTGGGCTGCTATCATCGTGGATGGCGGCAAAAGACGCGAGATTAAAGGGCGTGAGGAGAACACCACTAACAACCGCATGGAAATTCTGGCTGCGATCAAGGGGCTGGAGCAAACGCCGCCCGGCTCTCAGGTAACCATACACAGCGACAGCCAGTACCTCGTTCGAACCATGACCGAGAATTGGAAGCGCAGCGCTAACCTCGATTTGTGGCATGAGCTGGACAGGCTGGTGGGGGAGCGCAACGTGGACTGGGTCTGGATAAAGGGGCATAATCACCATTTCGAGAACGAAAGGGCGAACCGGCTGGCCAGCGAGACGGCCGGCATCTCCGAGAAGTCACCCAAACCCACCCATTTTGACTCCGAAGGCAAAGTGCGCATGGTTGATGTCTCAGAAAAGCCCGCAACAGAGCGCAAAGCGATAGCTAAAGGCTGTATTGTGATGAAGCCCGCCACTCTGGAGATGATAAAGAAGGGCGAGATGGCCAAGGGCGATGTTCTGGCTGTAGCCCAGATGGCGGGCATCATGGCGGCAAAGCAGACGTCTCACCTCATCCCTCTCTGTCACCCGCTGCCGATTACCAGCGTCTCCGTGGAGTTCAAGCTCGACGAGGAGCGCTCCATAGTAGACATAACGGCAACGGTGAAGACCACTGCCCAGACCGGCGTGGAGATGGAGGCGCTCACGGCGATATCTGTGGCAGCGCTCACCATCTACGACATGTGCAAGGCTGTGGACAGGGGTATGCGCATTGAGAGCATACGCCTGGCCCGCAAGAGTGGCGGTAGAAGCGGCGAGATCGTGCTCGAATAGAGGCAACCGCAGCGGTAACCGAGATCATGTCGGAAATGGCAAGGTGATGGAGAAAAAAAGGCTTTATCGCAGCAGAGACGAAAGGATGATCTGGGGAGTGTGCGGCGGCATCGCCGAGTACTTTGATGTCGACCCTACGCTTATCAGGCTCGTTGCGGTGCTGTCGCTGTTCCTCGGCTTTGCCGGCCTGCTGGTCTACCCAATACTCACAATTATCATGCCCCTGGAACCCCAGAATCCATAACTACCGTCCCTGCATAACTACTTTTTGCACCCTCAGAAATGTCATAACTCCTTAACTATTTCCCCTAGAGTGTTATGACTTTTTCATTTCTTTCTTAGTAGAATGGCAACATACCTTCGGCGTACCGCTTGTGGGATGTGGAAGGGAGTAGCCGTGAAACGGCAGTAAGGAGGAGGAAAGCGTGAACAGGCAACAAGTCTACAAGGAGATCGAAGAAATGATGGGTGTGGTGCCGAGTTTCTTGAAGGCACTCCCGGATTCGTCACTCGAACTCGAATGGCAAACGATGAAGCAGACGCAAATGGAACCGGGGCCAATACCCAACAAATACCGTGAGCTCATCGGCTTGGCTGTAGCAGGGGCTACAAGGTGCCGCTACTGCACCTTCTTTCACACAGAGATGGCGAAGCTGAACGGGGCCTCTGCAGCGGAAATTGAGGATGCTGTGCACTTTGCCAAGTCTAGTATGGGCTGGAGCACCTACCTCAATGGCATGCAGATGGACTACGAGCAGTTCAAGTCAGAGGTGCTCAAGGCTGTAGCACACGCGCGCAAGGCGCCGGCTGGCAGGAAATAATCGAATAAGCGGGCTTATCACGGTATTGCTGGGTGGTGGGGTGGGGCTTAGATTAAGCAGTGACCGGCTGAGACGATTTGTCTCGTCGGATGCCCCCTGTATTCCCCACAGATTCCATTGTGCTGTGTCTTTTTCTTGCCCGGTTCATAACCATGTATACGAGGCGGAGGAAAATGGGAAGGGAGGATTGATGCCATGTAATGTCAGCAGGGAAGCTAAATGTGAAGTGCGTGCGCGTTAGGCGCTGCCATGAGAAATCACGAATGACTTTAAAAATAAAAGGAGGACAATCAAATGAAGTTCTTAATGAAATGGGAAATGCCGACTGAGGCAGGCAACGCAGCCCTCGAGGACCCCAAGTTCGGAGATAAGGTAATGGGGATGTTGAAAGACATGAAAGCGGAGGCTGCGTACTTCACTACGATAAAAGGCAATCGAGGAGGATACATTGTCATCAATATGGATGACGCCTCTCAAATGGTGGCAATGGCCGAGCCCGTCTTCTTCGCGTTCAAAGCTAAAGTGAAATTCATCCCGGTCATGACTCCTGAAGACCTGGCCAAAGGGATGCCTGCTGCGGCCAAGGCGATCAAGAAGTACAGCTAGGTTGCGCCAAGTCCAGGAGGCTAATAGAACCTGTAAAGCTAGAGAATGGCCTTGCCACAACAGTGGCAAGGCCACCCCTATACGGTCGTCTGTAAAAGGCTTTCCATAATGAAATTGACCATAACTCCGGTTCCGCCATACGACTTTGACCTCAGCGCCAGGATTTTCCGGGATGGCGACGAGCAGATTCGCAAGTATGAGAACGGCAGATACTGGCAGGTTATCAGGGCAGGGGATAAGCTGGTTCTCGTTACTCTCAAGTCCTCGGGAAGCGTGGACTTCCCCAGACTGTCGGTGGAACTGAAGTCCAATGAAGAAATCTCGGCAACCGACCGGATGAAAGTCGAAGAAGTCATCGGTTCCTCTCTAAATCTGGCGCTTGATCTGGAGGCGTTCTATAGAGATATCAAAAATGACAGGATTATGTCGACCATAGTCGAGAAGCTCAAAGGGCTGAGAAGCCCCAGAACCCCGACGGTTTTCGAGGCTCTGGTGAGTTCAATAATCGAGCAGCAAATCTCTCTCAGCGTGGCGCACAGCATGGAGAGGAAAGTGGTCAAAGCCTTTGGGGATGCTTTAACTGTAAACGGCAAGGTCTACTACGCATTTCCCATCCCCGAGAGACTGGCCTCTGTAGCCATCGAACAATTGCGGCAGTGCGGCTTGAGCTCGAAAAAGGCGGAGTATATTATCGGTGTCTCCAAATCCATAGCTGATGGCAAGCTGGACCTCGAGGGGCTCGGAAAACGTGAAGATACGAGGGCGGTTATTGACGAACTGCTAAAGATAAGAGGGATAGGCATCTGGACGGCGGAGATGACGGTGCTCAGGGGAATGCACAGGGTTGAGGAAATGCCTGCTGACGACATAGGGTTGAGAAAGTGCATTGCGCATTATTACAGCAATGACCGCAGAATATCGGCCGACGAGGCGTGTCGCATCGCCAGGAAATGGGGAAAGTGGAAGGGCCTGGCTGCTTTCTATCTGATAATAGCTGAGCACCTCGGGATCGAAATATGAGTCTTCACCGCCAGATTATGGAAGGCTCGTTCCGCAGCGGGATGCGCTTGAACTCGTGCTTGGGATAGCCCACCATCATGGCGCCGAAGCACTTGTGTCCGCCGGGCAGCGCCAGAGCGTTAATGAGGGCGGGGAAAGATGAGGCTGCCGCCAGCAGATAGCCCGCCCAGCACGTCCCCAGCCCCTGAGAGTAGGCTGCCAGTTCCAGATAGGTAAGGGCGATGGCACAATTCTCCTGGGCCAGGGCGGTATCCTTGGGCGCGTGAGCCACGATGAGGTGGGGCGCGCCCCGCAGCACCCTGTCCTCCCCGCGCTCCCAGGCATTCACGAAGATATCGAAGTGGAACTGCTCCATAAGCCGCGGCGATTTCCTGACGAGCAGGTTCATCCAATCGATGACCAGCGAGGCGAGCTTCCTGACTTCCACGGGGTCTTCCACAACCAGCCATTGCACTGACTGCGCGTTGTGCCCTGACGGCGCATAGCGGGCGATGTCTATCAGCTTGGCCAGTACCGCGTGAGGCACCGGTTTTTCTTTGTAGACGCGGACGGAACGGCGGGACTTGAGGAAGTACTCCACCTGCTCTGCGGTGGGCAGCAGCTCCTTCCGGGCTAGCTCGCAATCCTCGGGGCTCATGGCCTTGAGGCCGATGGCAGCAAACGGGCACACGGCGACGCAGTGGCCGCAGGTGATACAGCGTTCCGCCTGGTCCGGGATTACACTGGGCATCGCCTTGGGGTCTAACATCTCGACGATGCGCGGCGGGCATTCCTCCACGCAGATGCCGCAGCGGGTACATTTGGCGTCGTCAACAGTGAATACGCTCATGGTTTTCTCTGATCAACCCCCTTTGTCCCCCAATCCTGGGGGAGAACTAAAAAATTGGGGGACACCCCCAAGCCCCCGGCAGGAAGTGTCCTGCACCTCTACTTTTTATTCCTTCTTATGCCTGGCAACGTTATCAGTATACTCGCCCCACTCCCGGCCGATGCTGGCCACCCACTCCTGTCGGTAGCTAAGTATGAAGTCCCAGGGGAAGTCGTCGTAAGTGCCGTGGTCTTTGACGTACTCGATGTGCGGCTTGCCCCGCTGGTTGAAGGCGGAGTCGCGGGCATCGTGCACACCGTCGAACTCGACGGGAACGAAGCCCATCTTGTTGCAGGTGCCCAGGTCGTAGGCGGGGCTGGCATGGACCCACTTGCCGTCAATATAAAGCTCGGCGTAGCCGTGCTGGATGAGCAGGTTATCTCCGCCTATCATGTCGCGGAACCTGCGGGAGAGGAGATGGTCCCGGACATCGGCGTAACCGAGGCGGGTGGGAATCCCTGCGGCGCGGGCCAAGGCCACCAGGAGCAGCGCCTTATGCTGGCAGTAGCCGTAGCCTCTTTGCAGAATCACGCTGGCCTTGTAGTCCTCCGGGACGAAGCCCTCGGCGTAAGGGTTGTGCTTGATGCTGTCCCTCACGAAATAGAAGAGGGCTATAGCCTTCTCTCTGTCTGTCTGCAGCCCCCTGGTCAGCTCCTGTGCCTTCTGCTTTACCGCTTCGGTGTCCCAGTCGATAACCGCCGTGGGCCTCAAATACTTCTCAAGCTTTTCCATGTTTCTACGCCAAAGCGATGATAGGGGGCTGCAAAAGGGATGTCAAGGGCGGATCAGAGAGGTCGTCTAGCGACAAGGGTTTGCGTTTTCTTCTCACCGAGGGGCTTGTCCTTTGATTTGCCCCCGTTTTCGGGTATAGCACGGCCCGACTTTTATGGCGCATGAATTATTCAATTTTCGGGTCGCCGGACGCCGGGATTTCGCAGGCCGTGATCAGCTTCAGCCGAACGCAGCGGGGACCGCTTGAGTAAAAAACGTCCCTATGTTGAGGAGTAATTTCCCCAAAACGAATTCCCACGAACGAAACCCCACATATTCAATTTTCCAAGGGATGCCAAGAGCTTGGTGCAACCAGCAATCAGCTTAAAGCTATCAGCCCACAATTGTGCGGCTCAGTAGATGCCGGTTGCTGCTCTTGAATTTGGTCGGGAGCTGTGTACAATTCAGTCCCGATGTTATGGGACAATTATAGAACACTAGTTCTGATTTTGTCAAGAGGAAAATGTCACACCGCGGGGAGAGAAATTCGGAGTTCATTGAGCGAGGCGGAATCCGTGAGAAGACGGGTGAGACGATGGACTAATTAGGATCCAAGAACACTAGCCAGGTAACTAATGTTATTAGCAAAACCACCCGGAATGAACTGGAACTGCTTTTGGATACCTGGGCCCAGAATTTCTTTGAATCGGCCCTCGACAGACTTGTCGGGATTTATAACTATGAAATGCTGTAGTTTGGTTTCGCTCTCTGAACCCAATGCATAGAGATAGTGAAAGAAGGAATCTGTTTTAGGCATGGAGTAACCGATGACGATGATGTTGTCAGCTTTCCCTAGCTCCACAGCAGCTCTTCTCCAGACCTTGGCGAGGTGAGACTGATATTCTGTCTTATTCCAGGTAGGAGGAACCAAAACCGGCGGGCCCTGGAGGGGTTGCTGACATTGGGGGCATTTGAGTTTGGCTAACAAGTCGATTATATCGACCTGTATATCGTCATCGGACATAAGGGGGTTAGCCTTAATGGATTTTAGATCAAGAGAAATAATCTTGTTTTCGCATTTTGTACAGACGCCCCAACTAACAGAGCCGTGTAGTTTCAGTAAGGGAAATCGTGCGGTAGTCTTGGCATCGTCTAAGCAATAGTCATAAGTATAGCCGACGAACCCTAAAGAGAGATCCAGTACTAGGTCATAGTTAAAAGTGATGAAAGTGAAATTGTGGGGATCGGTAGTGGGCTGACTACCTATAAGAGTCTGAAGAGCGCTGAGAAATTTATCGTAGGGGGGAGGAGGTCGAAGGGTACCGGACCGTATTGGAAATTTGACACTCCGTTGAAGGGTGCGTGTGATAAGCTTAATTATGGATGCTCGAAGGCCTTCGATTTGGTCAATAGTCCGGGTAGAAAACCTTCCAATTAACAGACCAGTCTCGATGGCTGCAAATAGATGCTCGATATTGTCAAGGTCGAGGTACGACTTGTCATGAACAGTGCGGAGGTCAGCGGTAGCTTTGAAAACATCGTCGAAAGCTTCTGTGTCATGGCCGACGTCTTGCATAGTGCGGAGTCGCCTAGCTTTATTGAGGAATTCCTCTATTAAGGGGGCACCGCTATCTCTTGACGCACCTGCTCCGAAAATAAAGACAGTTCTCATGTCAGAATTATATTATTCAATCCTGTACGAGTCAAGGTGGAGATAGTCAACCCCACACGGCGATAATGACTGCATCGGAGAAGTTGCCGGGGTCAAGGACTCTGCCCACCTTTTTTTGTAAACTGGGGATGGTGGGTTACATTTCATTTCACCCACCCTACACGCCGTTCACCCTTCGACAGGCTGAGGTCGAACGGATTATTCGTACCGTTCGTAGTGAGCTAGTCGAACCATGAACGGCATTTAGGCTCTTGGATTCCCGCTCGAGGCGGGAATGACATTAAGGGCTTTTTGCGTCCAAACTAGTACCACCACGCAACCCAAGAAGTTCCTTGTGCTGTTGAATCCACTGCGATTATCCGATATACTATCACTGCGCCCCAGTAGCTCAGCGGATAGAGCGGTCACCCGCTAAGTGAAGGGTCGTGGGTTCGAGTCCCACCTGGGGCGCGTTTCAGGATTAGGAGGAAAGTACCAGGTAATGAGCGCATGGGAATATTTGACAAAATCTCTCAAAAGTGGTATATATATTTACTAGCGGGTGATCGCTCCCACTGGGTTACGTGGGAAGAATCAACGAACTAAGCAGGTAGGCCAGGTGTAATGCCTGGTCTACTTGTTTTTTATGTATGCCTATGACCTAGACCCGCTCCGTTCACCCTTCGACAGGCTCAGGACGAACGGGTTTTATGTCCACACCGCTACTAGCACGCAGTCCGTCGGATTCCCCGCGTCGTGGAAGAGGACGGCGACGTTACGACCGGAGACCATTTCGGAGGCGGAGATGGCTCGTGAGGTGGGGATGTTCTCCAGCCAGACGCTGAGGCTGCCTGCGATTTGGACGGTGGCAAGGTAGGTTGTTTCATTAAATGATTTGAGCACACCCTTTTTAAGCATGTTTCACCCTCACCTTGCCTCTCCCGTCAAGGGAGAGGTATTTTTGTAATCCCCCTAGCCCCCTCCCTGATCGAGTCAGGGACAGGTTTGGGAAAGGGGGGATTCTTTTTTGTGTCATTCTGAGGGAGTCCGTCTAGTCGGACGACCAAAGAATCTCTGGTAATTAGGTTAGTGGTAGGTACTGAGATTCTTCGCTGCGCTCAGAATGACATTTTGTAATTTCCTTTTGCCGCTACATTTCTCCCTATGAGTTGTGAAGATTCCGCAAGGGCACGGTGAGATTGCCACGTCCGCCAGAGGCGGACTCGCAATGACATGGGACATTAGACTTCTCCCAAGCCAATTTTCAGGGTGTAAATGCCTTTCCGGGTATCGTAGGTATGAACGAGCGAGAGGACGCGGCGTTTGGCGGCGGTCAGGCCGGCGAGGGCATCGGTGATTTCGATGACGTCGTATAGCTCCTGGCCGCAGTTCAATGGTACAACTATGTAGCCATCCTCTGACTCAATGGCGGCGTGCCTCAACATGGCCTCGCCCCGGGCGTGCGCCCCGGCTTCCGTGTCCAGGTTTATGTCATGTACCTGCGCCAGCCGGTCATATACCAGGTCAATCTCCTCCCAGTCCCAATCCTCGGTCATGGCGACTGAGGACGGCAGGCCGAAGACCTGCACGCGGTTGGCCTGCCTGACGCGCTCAGTGTATTCGGCTTCCAGTATGGCGTGGACTATGCCGTAGGCGTAGACGCTGCTATCCGAGGCCTGCGGGTTGACGACGTAGCCGCAGTTGCCCCTGAAGAACAGGACGTCGGGCACCAGGGAGAGGAGACGCAGCACAGCCGTCTTGCCGCTCTCGCCGGGATTTATGGTGAAGGCCGGGCAGTGGTTGACCAGGGCGCCGCTGTTGCTGAAGGAGGAAAACTCCAGGCCGGCGCGAGCCAGGATGAAGTTGAGCAACTGGAAGACGCTCTTGGTTCCCGCAGCCCAGGCGAACTGGCGCCTGGCTTTCCATCTCTCCAGCAGGCCCCAGGCGTCGCTGGCATATAAACGCAAGGCCGATGACGGGGGACGGCAGATGTATGTCCAGGCCTCTATCCAGTAAGCAGGGCCGGAGGAGACCTCGATGACCTGCCCAGTGCGGTATCCGGGGCTGAACAGTACCTCGGAGCCGAGCTTTATCGGGGACGGAGGGCTGGAGTAGCGGCTGTCGTCGTTTCTCAAGTCTATCTGAATCATTCCCGAGGCAGGACTGGCCCGGGCGCTCAACGCAATGACATCTTCTGTGACATCCAGCGATGAGGGCAGGAGCGGGGCGTGCCACACGCCCGAGGGAGTGGACAGCCAGGCGTGGGTGCTGCTGTGGGCTATCGCCATGCCGTAGTTTGAAGTCAGGTTGAAAGGCACAGGCTCGCGCCACAGGTTCGAGATGTATTCGGCGGTGGCCAGCGAGTGAGGCCAGCAGGGACGGCTGTAGGAGGCTGTGCCGCTGTATTTCTCCACGAAGAAGAGGCGGAAGACGTCGGTTAAGTTGACATAAGGGCAGCGGAACTCCACATTGGAGCCGGGGCTGGCTACGGCGAGCTCCGCTAAACTCGACCAGGAGCCGGGGCTTTGGGAGTAGCCGTCGCCATAGACACATGTCCAGACCTTGTTCCTGCCCGGCGCTGTCCTGGCCGCAGGCGACCAGATTCCAGTCGCCGTAATGGACGCAGCCGATGCCGGTAATGGCGGCGGCGCTGTTGCTCCAGGCGGAGGGCGAGCCCCAGCTTCCACCTGTCCTTTTGACAGCATAAACCGTGCCTGCCACGGAGTAGAACAGGCAGACCACGTTGCTGGGGTTGATGGCTGCGGCCAGCCAGCCTACCGTTGCGCCGGCGGTGGTTAGGGACGTGGCGCTGCCGAAGGTAGCGCCGTAGTCAGTGCTCTCCCTGACCCTGATGGTGCGCTGGTCGGTGTCCACATAGAACAGGAGCACCCTGGAGCCGCGGCTAGCCAGGGCGATGCCTGAGGCGCTGGACACTGTACATACCGCTGTCCAGGGGCTGAAGTCGCTGCCGGGCCCGGGGCTGGCGACGCGCTGCCGGTAGAGCTGGTTGCTGGCTGGGTCGACCTTGGCCCTGACCAACGAGCCGTCGCCGGGCATGGTGGCGGCGTGGTGGAAATCGGGCTCGCTGCCTGTGTAGAGCCTGGCCCAGTGGAGACGGGTTATCCCAGCGACCCTGTCCAGTATCTCGACCTTGACATAAGGCAGGCGGGCGCTGGATTTCTGAGCGGCGAGCAGCGTTGATGATAAGGTTCTCATGGTTTATTCCTACGGGCGAGGCGACCTCGCCCCTACTTCCATCAACCCCCTGAATCCCCCAGTCTTGGGGGACTTTAAAAAGATGGGGGACACCCCCAAACCCTCGGCAAAGGGGCTACGCCCCTCTGCACTCCCTCTGAATTTTGAGTTGTGTATCCTAAAAAGCATCTCTGTTATCAACCCCCTCAATCCTCATCCTCCTTGGAAAGGCCGGGCATGTATTGTCCCTACTTTTTGCTTTGGCTTTCTTTGTCAGTGGAGGAAGCGGCTTTCCTGAAGTAATGCTGCATGATGAGGCCGAACTGGAGGATGGTGGCGCCGATGACCTCGCTGGGCAGGTTGATCCACCTGTGAGCCAGCCACAGCGCTACTATGATAAGTACTGTTATCAGGGCAAGCCTGTCGTTAAATGTCTTCCAGCCCATACAAAACCTCCAATGTTGAGAGGGTTTAGAAGCTTCTCTTGAACCCCCTAAATCCCCCAGTCTTGGGGGACTTTTGAAATTCGGGGGGCACCCCCGTACCCCTGGCAGGAAGAATCCTGCACCTCTTTTCAACCCTGAATCGCTAACGCGGTTCCTTCATCTAGTGAGAGCGTTTAGAAGCGCCTCTTGAGCCACCTGAATCCCCCAGTCTTGGGGGGCTTTTAGGGCACAGTGCACTGTGCCCCTACAGGGACATGCCCAAACCCCCTGGCAGAGGGGACTCACCCCTCTGCACTCCCCCATTTATAAACACACGTTATATTTCACATCTATGAAACGGGATAGAGTTGGCGCACGCGCACAATGTTTTTGCGGCTGTGTTTGGCCAGACCTTTCAGGAACTCAGCCAGCCTGTCCTGTCCCCAGGTCAGGTAGCTGCGCCAGGTATCGGCGCCTCCCACATTAACGCGGTTGGTGGCGAAGCTGGCCCACTCGATGGCAGCGTAGGCGGCTGCGCCCAGCGCTACCAGGTCTTCGAGTTTGGCGGGTAGGGTTGAGCTATCGGCGTCGAGGATATGAAGTTTGCCGTAGTAGACATAAACATCTTCTCCATCGCCGGGCAAGCTATCGGTGAGCAGGGTCAAAGTATTGGCCCAGATGTTGAAACGGACGTAGGAGGGCGGATAGTTGCCCACGGGATACTCCACAGCCTCGATCTCTACCAGGTCGCTGAAGGAAGACAGTGATAGGTCGCGGCTACCCGCAGTGGTGGTAAACGTGGCCTTGGCCTCGAGGGGGCAGGACAGGCTGAGCTCGCGCACCGCATGGTCGATGTGGCGGTTCAGCTCGCTATCCGTCCACCTATAATTTTGGGAGTCTTCGTCATGAAGGTCTTTGCGGATTCGAGACCTCATGTCATTGAGGTTCATAGTTTCCTCCTCTAATAACCTTAGACATCTGGATGTCTAACCTCTGATATCATCAACCCCCTAAATCCCCCAGTCTTGGGGGACTTTAAAAACTGGGGGATACCCCCAGACCCCCAGCAGAGGGAAGAAGTCCCTCTGCACTCCCTCTGGATTTCGAGTTGGGGTATCCTGCGCCTTTGTCATCAACCCCCTGTATCCCCCATTCTTGGGGGAAGTTGAAATATGGGGGGACACCCCCATGCCCCTGGCAAAGGGGCTCTGCCTCTCAGCACACCCTTGGGGTTTCAAAAAGGGCTACTTTGCGTCTTTGTTATCAACTACTGCGTCCCCTTCCTTCTTTGGAAGGATTGGGGGACTTAAAAATATGGGGAACACCCCTAAACCCCCGGCAGGAGGAATCCTGCACCTCTTTTCAACCCCCAAATCCCCAGTCTGGGCGGACTTTAAGGATGCAGGACACTCCTGAACCCCTGGTCTTTCTGGGAAGGATGCCTCTGATATCAACCCCCTGTGTCCCCCAATCTTGAGGGTGAGGGCGCACAGCCGTGCGCCCTCACATTGCGGAGACAGCCTTGGAAGTCTAATGTCGGTCAGGTTCATAGCTTCCTCCCAGCCTTTCGTGTGTAGAGGCACGGTACACCGTGCCCCTACGTTTTTGTCGGACGTTCTAGTTGCGGACGCCGATGAGCTTTGCCAGCTTCAGGGTGTTGAACAGGGCCAGGGCAACGTACCACTTGACCCTGGTGCGCGTGGCGTCCTTGGTCTCCAGGCTGCCCACTCTCTCCACCTGCAATCCGCCGGGGGCGGTGAGACCTGCTGCCGCGCCCTCGCCGAATATGAGGGCGTAGATGGTGGAGCAGTCGTTGGATACCCCCACTGTCTTGTTGTCGACAATCCAGTCGTTGACACCGAGGGGGATGCCGCTGTAATACTGTACCATCTGGCCGAACTGGTTGCGGTCAAACTCCATGATGCCGCTGCCCGAGCCCCGGCTCAAGGCGGTGAGCTTGCGCCGGCTGCGTTTGCTCATGAGAAGCATGTCGGGTTTGCTGCCTTTGATTTTGTCAACGAGCTCGTCGAGCTTCTCCAGCGTGAGAGTGCCTCCGTCAGCACCCATGGTCAGCGTCTGCCCCGTTACGCAGAGCTTGTCCAGGCCGTTGAAGGATTTGGCGTCGCTGGAAGTATCGCCGTTGATGAAGGTGTCGTCGAACTTTTGCTGCACTGCCTTGGCCTTAAGCTGCACCACCGCAGCCTCGAGGTCCTGGGTATTGCTGCGGGTCTTGGCCAGGAAGTTGTCTACATCGGCATCGCCGCCCAGTATTTTGAGCGTGGCGGTCTGCTGGGTGAAGGTGGGTGTGGACTCAGCCCAAGTGTCGCCTACATCGTAGAAGGCTACGGTCGGTGCCTGGTTCTCCTGGTTGTAGGTCAGGCCGTTGCCCACGATCTCGATGAAGGGCAGCACCTGGAGCACCGGGCTATCATAGATGATGGTCTCGATGACACCCATTAAAAGGATGTCGTTGGAAAGTTTAGCTGCCTCAGCTAGGGTTAGTGCCATATTCCTCTCCTTTCTTTCTTAAAGGTAATCAACCCCCTGTGTCCCCCAGTCTGGGGGGACTCTAAGATTTGGGGGACACCCCCAGGCCACCAGTCTTCCTAGGAAGGGCATCTGTTTCACCCTCACCTAGCCTCTCCCGTCAAGGGAGAGGGATTCGGCGAGGCATTGCCTCGCCCCTACATCCTCAGGGATTTACGCAGGGCATAGGCGATTTTCTCCGCCGGGGAGAGCGCTGACAGGTCCTGTGGCGTGCGCTCCGGCGCACCTGTAGGCACCTTGTTCACCTCAGCCTCGGCCTCGAGCTGCTGCCTGACCTTGGAGACGATGCCCCGAGCCTGTTCCAGGGAGGCATCTATCTCGTCGATGGAATCTCCTTTGACCAGCTCCGCAGGAATCTCAGGAACATTGGCAAGTGCAGCGGCTCGGTATTTTGCCACCGCGCCGGAGAGCGATTCCTTGACAACGGTTAGCTCGCTATCCCTGGAAGAGATGCCTTGCTCAAGCTGTGCTATGCGCGCTTGCAGGCTATCCTTGTCCTGAGTCTGTGTATCCTTGGTTTCCTCCGCCATGATTCACCTCCTCTCGTTAATTAGGGCAGGGCAATAGTAGAACATAAGTTCTTATTTTGTCAAGAGGAAGATGTCGCACCTGAGCGTTTGCTGGTCACCTTTCAGCCCCCTGTATCCCCCAGTCTTGGGGGCTTCAGAATTGGGGGATGCCCCCAAACCCCCAGCAAAGGGGTGAAACCCCTCTGCACTCCCTAGTTAGTAAGCGGTCTGAATGTCGCACCGCGCTTGACTGAGTAGAATCGGCAGTCTATGATTCAAGAACTGTATCTCTACTTATTAATCGATAAGGGGGGAATGTCATGGCACAAGGTGCTTTTGCCACCGCTATCAACTGCATGGATGGCAGGGTGCAGCATCCTGTGGCAGAGTTCTTGAAGAAGAAGTACAAGGTAGACCATGTGGACATGATTACGGAACCAGGGCCTAATGAGCTGCTGGCGGCGAACCGGGACAAGGCAGCGATTGAGTCAGTTAAAAGGAGGGTGGGTATTTCCACAGAGAAGCATGGCTCGAAGCATATCGCCATAGTGGGGCATCACGATTGTGCAGGGAATCCGGTCGACAAGGAAACCCATCTTGCGCATATTCGCGCCGCGATAGAGACCGTGAAATCGTGGGGTGTTAAGGCCGAGGTTATCGGGCTGTGGGTTGATGATACGTGGAAGGTAAGCGAGGTCAAATAAATTAAAGAAGGGAAACTCTTTCTTTTGGTGGGCGACCTGCAGGGTCGCTCACATGCAACTATCCCTGCTACCGACAATAATGCAATATCACCAAGGTTGTTTATTAATCTCTTTTTCAACCCCTTAAGTCCTCCAATCCTGGGGGGACTTTGAAAACTGGGGGAAATCCTTCGACAAGCTCAGGACAGGCCCCCAGACCCCTGGCCAAGGGGCTTTGCCCCTCTGCACATCCCGGTTGCTAACTAATCTGGTATTACTCGCAGTTTGATTCAAGGCTGAGTCGATGGCGGCGCCAAAATGTCATAAATTTTCAACTTTTTCTCCCTTCTGTTTTATGACTTTTTAACATCCTCCGTGATATAAAGATGATAGGTCCTCTTTCCTTTTGGGACTGGGGTATCCCCCAGAGTCAAGGGTTCCCGCAGTCGTGGGGTTGCAGGGGGTTGAGAAAATAAGAGTTGCTGGAGCGTCTATGCGGGGAACTGGGGGATACCCCAGAATAGGAAAACGGCAGACATTTCTTAGTGTGCTAAGCTAAACGGAGGAGGTGTCCAGTGGCAATCGACCCAATTTGCAAGATGAAGGTGGACGAGAAAAAGGCAGCCGCTACTTCAGAGTACAAAGGAAAGAAGTATTACTTCTGCGCTCCCGGCTGCAAGAAGGCTTTCGACCAGAACCCTGAAAAATATGTAGGTGGTGCTACGAAGAAGTAGCTCGCCCAGCGATACCAAGGGCTGGCTGGCTGATGAGGTGCCCCCAGTTATAAATTCGTAGCGCGGTTCCGCTACAGTAAGTGGCGGGGCCTTTCGTGTAACGACTCACTGGCTGCTATAGGCCTCCGAACTAAGTAGATGCTCTTACCCCGTGCTTGACAAAGGTTCGCTTAGTGCTTAGAGTGCTTCTATTATTAGAGGGCGGGCTGTTGCTATGTGAGGGATGATAATGTTAACCTTCATATACCTGATATTGATTGGCTATTTGATCGGGAGTATTCCCAGTTCCTATCTCTCCATGCGCTTCTTCACCGGCAAGGACATCCGCACCATGGGCACAGGCAACGCCACGGTGACGGCCGTGCTTATGCATGGTGGGAAACGTCCCGCTTTGGTGGCCTTCGTGGCTGAGATAACAAAGGGTGCTATCTGCATTCTCATCGCTTATCTTATGGTGGGCGAGCTTTGGGCCAGCTTTGTTATCATTGTAGCGGCTGTCATTGGTTGCAGTTTTAGCCTCTGGCTGAGGGGTGGAGGCGGCCAGGGAATGACCATAGGGGTGTCGGGCCTGGTCTTGATAAACGTTTTGGCGGTGCTCATTATGGCAGCCTGGTATATAGTGCCTCTGGTGGTCACCAGACGGCACGTGTTGAGCAACCGGCTGTTTCGCCTCTCGGTCCCTGTAGTGTTGTGGCTATGGTACAGTTCCTGGGAATATGCCCTGGCCGGTTGCTTGCTCGTGACGCCTTCCTTTATAAAAGAGTTGAGAACAGGCGACGATGTGGTTGCAGCCAGAAAGGCGGACGGCGTTGGCTAAAGCAGCGCCGGAGCTTTATAGATGCTTTACCAAGAGGTGGTCTTCATTTTGCCGAGCGCAATTCTCTGCGATTCCGAATCTCGGATAACCTAGCGAGCGTCTTTTCTCAATCGTCGGCTGCCAACCTTATCTGACCCCAAAGCCCCATGTTGTCACCTTTTATGATGGCAACCCCTCTCAGGCCATTTACGCTCTGGGCAAATTCGAGTGCTTCGGAGATATCCTCCGGTATTCTCACCCTGTTGCCTATGGCGGTAGCTGCGGCGTCGGCCAGGGATGTCGAGGGTGAGAAGACTATGACCGCGTCGGCGTATCCGAAGCTGAGGGAATGTCCCACTGTCCCGGAGGAAGTGCAAACGCCCAGAGGGGTTTCCTCGGGCAGTATGGAGAAGGCGATTTTCCTGGTGAATTTGGATTTTCCGGCATAGACCCCTATGAATCTTTCTTTCGAGGTCTTGAGAAAGATGTCCCCGCCGTTTTCTACGATGACCTCGTCAGAGTAGGGGAGGAGCTCTTTGCCCACACTCTCGGCTATAGCGCCGGCTACTGCTGCCATAGGGCCCACGCCTACCTCTCGAGTGGCATCGGCCATCTCCCTCACGATAGGCGGGGCATTGTCTTCAACCTCGAAAGGCTTGAGGGTGGTCAGGAAGATGGGGTGCGATTTGATGTAGCTCTCAAGGTCGGTACGATACCGCTGGGTTGCTGCCAGCGCTTCGGCTGTAAGGTCGCGCCCGGCCCTGATGTGGAGGTCGGTTTCCTTGACTGCTACGGCAAAGGAGACAAGGTCCTTATCCTTGACCCAGTCTCTGTAGGTTCTTGGCTCATACATTCCTTATAGACGCACTTCCATCGCTCTCACCGGGCATGGCTTAATGCAAAGGCCGCAGGCGATGCACTTGCTGTCCAGGAAATCGACTTGCCTGGTTTGGGGGTTGACAACAAGAGCGCCCACAGGACACATGGTGACACATGCGCCGCAATGGGTGCACCTGTCCTCCAGGCGAGACACATCCTTTATCAGGGCCTGTACTTCCACGCCTGCTCCGGCGAGAAAGCGAATTGCTTCGTCATAGTCCTTCTTTTTGCCGCTCAGCTCCAGTACCAGGATGCCTTCTTCGTTGGGCGTAATCGAGGCTTTCAGGATATTGAACTGCAGGTCGTAGTCCTTTACCAATCGGTATAGTATCGGCTGATCCACGAGCCGGGGCGGGAAGCGTAACACGATCTTTCTCGCAATAATCATAGTATTGCTCCTTTAACTCAGTCTAACTTCTCAAAGGGGCGGTCCGGCATGGGTTTGAAGGTTATCCCCGATTCTACCCCGGGCAGTGGTGCTACAGGCTGGGTCAGGAGGAATTCGCCCTTCTTTATCCAATCCTTGAGCATGTTTGCGATTTCCACCGCCCTGGAATAGCTCGAAAAGGAGGCAGTGGGCACATCTTTGCCCTGAACCTTAATCTTGCCACTCCTTAGCTGAGCGTAATCCACCTCTCCCAGGATATCGGGATTCCGCTGGGGATAAGCGTCGGAATAGTCCACGATGGGGGCGAAAATCTCTTCATCTTTGACCGTGGTGTACATGAGGATTTCTTCAGACAGGATCGGAATGGGCACACCAATACCGACAGTCATGGTAGCACCATAGCCGATAAAGCTTGTCCCCACCAGCCACCGCGGTTTCATCTGCTTCAGGTCCCCTATCACTGCCAGTGTCCCCGCTCCGCGCTTGGGCACGCCCTTGTCGGTGCGCGGCACGTCGGGGTGATGCTGAGTGCCCTGCCAGGCCACATAGCCAATGCCGCCGCCGAGGAATATCCTCGTACCTATACCGATCGTCTTATAGTACGGGTCATTGAACAGCGGCGATAGTTGCCCTGCCGTGGAGTAGGTGGCATTGCCCAGATGGGGCTTCAGCACTCCCATGTAGGTGTAAATTGTCCGATCGCTGAGATTAACCGCTACGTTGTAGTTCTGGTAGGCGTTTCTGACATCGAAAAGCACAGCCTCATTGATGCTCTTCAGGTTGATCAAGGTTTCGACTTTTCGCCTGGGATAGCAGTCGGTGCCATAAGCGGTGGCTACCAGCTTGACATCCTTGCCGGCTACCAGCTCTTCGATTACATGACCTCCGCCGTAAGGGAAGTCACCGGGGTGAATCTTGTTCCTGGGATCATCATCGGGCATGGCTGTTGCGCCGAGGAAAATATCCACGGCAGCGAGCCCTGTATAGACAGGCACATTGTTCAGGTAAGCCGTGCCCCCCCCGATTTTTATGCGCGGCTTGGAATGTCCCAAGTTGAAATAAGCGCCTGAGGAACACATAGGGCCGAACGTGCCTGTAGTCACCACATCTATCTCCTGGGCAGCCTTGGCTACACCCTTCTTTTTAGCGATGTCGATGACCTCTTCAGCGGTCACCACCACAGCCTGGCCCTTAGCGATTTTCTCGTTGATTTCAGCGATAGTTTTTGCCATTTTGAACTCCACGGTCAAAATATCCGAGTTGGAATATATTGCGCCAAATGAGATAACTTGTCAACCCTGATGGGGTTGTTTATGAATCTCTTTTCAACCCCCTAAATCCCCCAATCTTGGGGGACTTTAAAAACTGGGGGAAATCCTTCGACAAGCTCAGGACAGGCCCCCAGCCCCCCGGCTGGAAGTATCCAGCACCTTTTTCAACCCCTAGTTCCTCCTCCTTCCAGGGAAGGATTGGGGGAATATTAATACTGGGGGACATCCTTCGGCAAGCTCAGGACAGGCCCCCAAACCCCTGGCAGAGGGGTGAAACCCCTCTGCCGTCTCCCGTTAGAAAACAGTCTGGTAGTGAGCGCTTGACAAGAGGGATTATTATGAGCACGGGAAGGTTTGCGGGCGGGGAGGGAGTAAATTCAGTAATAAGGAGAGCTATCATGGCAGTAATTCATGTAAAGCAGCATCCGGAGCTGACGGCGGAAAAGGCGATGGAGATCTTCAAGAAGGGCTTCGCGGGGAAGTACGAGGTCTATAAGGCCGCATCCGGGCTGAGGGATTTCACTATTAAAAAGAGCAGCCTGATCGGGGTTGCGGTGAAGCTGAAGCAGGAGAAAGACAAGACTACTTTCGTCTACACCGACACTATCCCTTCGGCGCTGATGGGGTTTCTTTTTGCTAGCGTTTGGTATGCGCTACTCAATCGCTCCAAGTATCAGGCAATGGTGAACGAGGTGAAGACGTTTATAGAAAATGCGCCTGAGTTCAAATAAATACCGGACTGGTTTTTGGTGGACAAGGGGCTTAAGCCCCTTGTCCACCCTCGCCTGTCGTCGTACTTTGGGTTAGAGGTAATCTCTCTTCCTCCTCCAGCCAGCGTTCGAATTCGGTATCAGGGTTCTCAATGCCTAGCTCGTCCATCGCCCGGCGCCGTGAGTGGATGCCAGCACCGACCAGAATCTGCTCGTCACGAACCAGACGATCTCTATCCTGGGGCAACACCGGCCCCCAGACGATTCGGGAGCGGTAATTGCCGAAGCTCTCGCCTGTCATTTTCTCCAGGACTTTGAGTATCAATTCGTTGCGTCGCCTGTACACAGCCGTCCTGATAGTTCGCTTTCGCTTTACCTTTTGCAACAGAGGATGAAGCTCCATCTCCAAAGCGACTCCGGAAAGCCCGCGCTCGTTGTCGCCGAAAGCGGTACGCGGCGACTCGGAGAGGTCGTGCAGAGTACGATACAGCAGGTCTATGTAGTCCACGTGCAGCTTAACTCCTCCCCCTTGCAGCAGGTCGAGGAGGTATGCCTTGGCGCGCTCCGGTATCTCCCACACCGCCCCCGGCTGCACCGCTATGTCCTGGGCGTTCTCGATGTTCTCCAGAACGGCGATGGGGTTGCCGGACAGCTCCAGTATTAAGGAAAGCTGGGAAAGCGCGCGGTTCAGCTCCCGCGCGGGCTCCATGAGCGCCGGAATGTCGGAGACTCCCCAGAATTTCTTGGGCTCCCTGAGGTTAGGGTACACAACGAAGGGGATGAACCCGTAGGGATTAGCCTTTCTTTCGAACAATGTGTCGTCAATCCACAGCTCGAATTTCCTGTCTGTCCACAACTCGATGACGGTTGATTGGGGTTTGCCCCCGGTAGGACTGATTCGTCTATTTGGCCCTACGTTATAAAGAAACTTGACCTCGTCGGAGGAGAGCTGGTAGCGGCTGGCCACCCGCCATACCCTGGTGACATCGTCACCCAGCCACCAGACAAAGATGCCCTGCACATCGGGCGCCGATACCCGCACCCGCCGCTCTCGCGAATCCCAGGTCACTTTGTAGCAGCCGTCGCCCAGAATAGCGGTGTCCAGCTCCGTATCAAAGTCGAGCTGCTCCAGATTGTTGGACTCATATACCTTATATATAGCATCTTCAGCCCGACGGGACTTTTCCCTGTCCTCGGCGGACGCAGGGTCTATGGCGAAGCCGAGACTGCTCATGAGATAGCTGGTAATCTTGTCCACGAAGACCTTGGCGTAGTTGAAGGTAAGCCGCCGTTCACGTGACCGGGAGCGCCCAGGCCACTGCGACCCGCTGTAGAACTCCAGGTTCTCGCGATATGCCCGCAGTCTTTCCGGGTCCATGCGGCTTATCTGCTGTGGCAGGGTGAGATTGGTCGTTGCGGTATCCTGCACGGAGCGCGGCTTTGTCCCTGAGATGCTATTCATTTGACAACCTCCTGATAATTCGTTGAATGGTGCGTTTGCTCAAGTCGAATTCGGCGGCAAGCTCGGCGGCGCTTTTGCCCGCAGCGGTTCGCTGTCTCAAAATCTCCCTGTTTCGCAGCATCCGGGCTGACCGTTTGCCCTTTGGCTCTACATCGTAGCGACATCTGGGCAGGGGACACTTAAGGCAGTAGGGAGACAGGTCGCAGCCCTGGTCGCGATAGTCGGAATAATCAGGCAGCCGGTCAGCAACAAGCTCCAGGTCTTCTGTCATAAAGCCATCTCCCTCACGTGCCCGCGGGCTGCTCTGGGTGTGTACTGAGCGGCCTCGACCAGCAGGGCGAGGCTGGAGAGAAAGTCATCATGTCCCACGGCGGGGTCAACATAGAAGTTCATGGTCTGATTTGCTCTGAAGCTGCTCTTAGCTTTCGCCGTCTGGAACCAGAACTCGCGATATTCCTCCGAGCCATCCTGGGCGTACATCTTGGCCCGGCCCGAGTTTATGGCCGCCAGCAGCTCGAAGCCCAGCCTGGATTTGGATGCCTGCGTGAACGAGAACGGGATAACCACAGACATGCCCAGCGCCCCGCACAGAAAACTGGCGACGCCGGCGCCTACGCCAGTGGCGTCCACCACCGCTCTCTTAACGTGCCAGACGTTCTTGAGCACGTCGAGGAGCCGGGGATACATTGCGACGTGAGCCTCGCCGGTCCAGCAGTAATGCTCCACGATGTTGATTTGCGGCAACGGCACGATGTCGCTGCATATTGAGAAGTCGAGCTCGCCGATGGTGACCACCGTGGAGTCCTGCTTGGGCCTGGCAGCGCGGATAGCTGCATGCTCTCCCTCTTCAGCCGTGCCTGCGAGGTCTATGCCGGCGACATATATTTTTGAGGATTCTGGTTCGTGGCGGCGGCTGTGCGTGCCCTGCAACCGGGCGCGCTGTTCTGCGCTGAGAAAGCCGCCGCCGCCGTGTATCGGCTCGAGACAATACTGGGTCAAGAACAGGGGATGGGTCTCCCCCAGCCGCGTCCTCTCTGCCTCGACGTAACGAAGGTAATCCGGGTTGTGTTTAGCCACTTCCTGCCAGTCGCAGCGGAAATGGCGTTTGATGCCGTCCTTCCTCTCGAGTTCCTGATTGAGCTGCTTGACCTCTTCGAGAAGGGTGGAATCATCCCACGTGGTGCCGTAGTGGACTGTGGTGACATTGGTCGCCGCACCCATGGGCTTGAACTCCTTGGTGTACTTTTCCCGGGATACGTCCTGGCTCTCGTCTATCTCGAGAAGGATGTGGGCTGTGTTCCCCACCACATTCGCCGACTCATCGGCGGAGAGAAAAATCTGCCTGGCGTTGCCCAGCCTCAGGATGTAGCCCATCTCGGCTTTCCAGACTCTGGCGTAGCCCCAGTCGTTCAGCCTCTCCTTGAGGCGTATCATGGAGATGACTGTCTGGGGCTTGAAGGTGGGGGAGCATTTTATGGCGTTGCCGCCCCTGGTGAAGAACAGGGTGAGCAAAAGCACTTCGAGCTGCGCCGAGAGCTCGTTCTTGCCGCCCTGACGGGCGATCTCCACCGAGAAGGTGAGCCCTCTGCGGTGCACCACGCTATCGGCGATGGCGCGGGCAATTTCCAGTTGATAGGGTCGCAATTGAATCATTTTTGGCTTTCATCGGGTAGGGCAGAGCACCTGCTCCGACCGTGCCTGGAGCGGGTGCTCCAGGCTACCCATATAATTGCGATGCTACGGCAAATATTTGATGCCCAGGGGCACGGCGAGGTCTTTGAGGACACCGCCTATGGCATTGACCAGGGCTTTCTTGTGGCTGGCGCCTATCTTGTAGCGCGCTACGACCAGTCGCGACAGGGCATCGGTCGCTTCGGTAATCAGCCTTATATTGTCAGGGTCGTTCTCAAGGAGGGACTTTATCTTGAGCCGGAGCAGCGCGATTTCATCATCGATGCCGTCGACATCCTGTGCCAGCTCGAAGTCCAGCCCCTCAGCTTCGTCCAGAGCTCTGGTATAGAAGCTCTGCTTAGACTTTTTTTCTTTGCCCCGGACGGCATGCGGGGGCTTGACTTGAGAGGCGCTTTTCTCCTTGTTTGCTGCCGGGCTTGCCATTTTCCTTCTGCCTCGCTTTGATCGTTCCCAGAATCAGCACGTGTGCTGCCAGGTCCCATTTTTGAGTTTCGACGGCCAATCTTAAAAGCCTCATGTTTTCACTCCCGTGGGATTTGCGCAGGGGATATACTAGCACATATGTTCTAATACTGTCAAGGGGAAAATGTCGCAGGGGATTTTGGGGAATCCCCCTAACCCCCTTCTGCAAATGTGTGGATTAGAGGTTGTTTATAAATCCTTTTTCAACCCCCTGTGTCCCCCAGTCTTGGGGGACTTTAAGATATGGGGGACACCCCCATGCCCCTGGCAAAGGGGCTTCGCCCCTCTGCACTCCCTTGGGTTTTCAAAAAGGGATACCTGGCACCTCTGAAATCAACCCCCTGAACCCCCCAATCTTGGGGGACTTTAAAGAACTGGGGGACACCCCCAAACCCCAGGCAAAGGGACTTCGCCCCTCTGCCATCCCCGATGAGTTATCAGTGAATGGTCTGGAACGGTTACGGTTACGCGGCTCGAAACGTGGGTCGTGGAAAGGTTTGAGGGGACGCAACCTGTCGACGATAGACGAAACAAGCAGCGTAACCGAATGACGGATTCCTGTTTTTGGGGGGAACTTTTTGGCCCCTGACTTCGTCTTAGAAATTGGGGTACGTCGGGCAGGCGCTTGAGGGATGAGGTACCGGAGGAGAGGGATTAGAATGTCTCCGCGTGCTCGTTGGTACGAAGGGGGACGGTGAGATTGCTTCGCTGCGCTCGCAATGACATGGGGGCGGGGAAATAGGGGTTGAAAAAGAGGTAAGAAACTGCCTTCGGGGGTCTTGACAAGCTTCGGGAAAAGTGGTAAAAGTTTTACAGTCCGCAGTCAATCAAGGCTAAAATGGACTGAGGACAGGCATAATTCGATTCAAGGCAGCAGTCCGTTAGTCCGTGCAGATTAACAATTGAAGAGGCAGGGGTGGGGTAGCCCGAGTGTGCGCAGAGGTCACCCTTTCGAGGTAGTAAGTTCGGGGGGGTTGAGTGAAACTGCGCGGGCACTCGAGATAGTACTCAGCCCCGATAGGATTGTGACACTTTTGTCATGATACTTTAGGAAAAACCCTTGACAAGCGGGCTGAAACGTGGTTAGAATTAGGCAACTTGCTTTGTGCTCCAAGATAAGGCAACTGAATAGGTCCTAAGCAAATCAGGGAAATAAGTGATTTGTGGTGCTTCCTGACGGAGGTCTGGGGGCATCTGTATACTCTATTGACAAAGAATATATTAGTGTATATACTGCGGCAAGGCTTTTAACTGCCAGCCTGGGGCAGGCATGAGGCTAATATAAAAATTCTCAGTTTTAAGGAGGTGCGCATGTGAGAGAAGGCCGATCTTGGAGAGCGGTCTAAGTCCAATTTTCCGGATGGGGAAAAACCAAGGTAAACCAAGGTAAAGGAGAGACGAGATATGAAGAAAGTAAGTAAGTGGCCATCCCGAGCCTTTAATCTGTTAATGGTCTTGGCGATGGTCATTTCGTTGTCGGCAATACTAGTGGCATCTCCTGCTGCCGCAGCAGAAACGCCGCCGCCGTGCAGCCCAATGCAGACGTATCCTAACTGCAATCTTGACGTGGCGGTGAACACCTATATAAAGAATGCGGACATGAGTTTCACTCCGCAGAGCAGTTTCAATCCACCTATGGGTTCTGCGACCGGCCAATGCTTCTATGTGAACGCCGTGGTGGTGAATAACGGCAATAATACCGCGTATGCGCCGATCAACGCCACCATTGATTTACCGAGCGGCATAAGCCTGGACGCCAATCAGGAAGAGACGGATGTTTTGTCATCGGGGAATGGCTATACCCAGACTTGGGCGGAGGGCAACCTCTCGGCGGGGCGGGAAGCCGATTTCTGGTGGCTGGTCTGCTGCACCGAGGCGAACGGCAACTCCACCATAGGGGTGAATGTTACGTCAAGTTCAAGTGGGGGTCCTAGCTGCGAAGGGGAGGGCAGTACTTGGGTCTACCAAGGGACGCCTACATCGGAGAAGTGCCTGGAGATCGAGATAGTGGAGGCACCGGGCCTGGGGACCGTGACGGGGCAGTTGGCCACGTACAGCAGCGCACTGCCCAGCACGATACAGCTCGGACAATGCTTCGGCATCAAGGCGGAGGTAACCAATTTCTGCGACACCTCCGTGCCTGTGGGCGACGTGTATATAGGCCAAGACTTTGAGGAGGCTTTTCCGAACTCATTATTCAGCATCAATAACGGCGACCCCGATTACTGGGATGTGGGAACCCTGGCTCCAGGGCAGACCGCGGTGGTAGCGTGGACGCTGTGCTGCGAGGGCCCTGGAAGCGGCAACATAACCGTGTGGTCTGAGGACCAATACGGGATAACCAATTTCGTAAATGACCCCGTGACGGTGCACCAGGCGACCCCGGGAGGGCTGATAGTACAAATCCTGCAGCCCACGGGGAGCGAGGATTGTGCGGGCAACCTGACGATCAAGGAGCCGACGAACAACTGCACGGGCTCGGGGAAGTTCGATGTGAAGGCGCTAGTCACTAACACCGGAGGCGCGACGGTAACACAAGTCGAAGCGATAGCGGTGGCCAGTGGTGGCTCGAGTTGGGTGCTTCTTTCTAAGAATGACATTGACCTAGCCAACCTGGCTCCCGGTGCGTCCGAAATTGCGGACTTTGGCAACGCGACCTGCCGAGCCGTAGGCCCGGGCAACATATCGGTGAGCGCTGAGGGCACGTCTGGCGGGTTACCGGTCCAGAGCCAAAGCGATTGGAATGATACCAGCTGGTGGGTCCAGATAAGCCAGCAGCAAATAATAGCTGCATATAGCCCGGCGACAGATGTGGCCCCGTTACCTGATGAGGTAAATGTGTGCCAGCAGTTCGATGTTATCTTCAGGTACTACAACTACACGGGCCCCAACAACGACTGGGTCACCTCACCAAGCGTAGGCAATGTCACGGCCTGCCTAAATATAGACCCGTGGGACTTAGACTCAGGGCAGGTGACGCTTCTGTCGGCAACGAGAAGGAAGATCACGTCAGGCGTTCCGGCGGAAAACTGGCAGAATGCGACTTTTGTCAGTGGCAACTGTGTGAGTATACCTGCGATTTGCGGCTGCTGCGCCGAGGATGTGGACTGGCACGTACAGTGCACGACTAACGGCACAGTCAGTTTCAACTCCATCATACTAGTGAATGACCCAGTACCAAATGGTTTGGCTCAGGCTTTCGTCGGCAACGACACGAGCGAGACAGTGTGCGTGGACCAGGTGTGGAAGGCTGACCTGACGGGCGACGTCATTTTCTTCGTTCAGGACGCTAACGGGATAATGACAGAGCAGGGAGCCGTGACACCCGGGACGTACTTCCATGTAGTAATGCCGGTGATAAACACGGGCGAGGCTACAGCCCAGAACGTGCAGGTGTACTTCGACATCGCGGGCTTGGAGCCGGGCACGTACAGTTTCGTGAGCTTAACGGGCGACGCTCTGAGCAACAGCACGTTCAATCCCACTACCGGAGTAGGCATTGCCAATTTGGGCGATATCCCCGGCGGCCAAACCAAGAAGGCAATCCTGTATCTACAGTGCCTGCAAGAGGGGGCTGTCGGCGTGGAGATACCTGCATCAGTGTCATGTGCAGGATGTGCGTTTAACAATCTTAAGGGAATTAGCGGTATCGATGCCAACACGGGTACATGGATACCGCAGGACAACATCTTTGTCCCGAACTGCATTGTGTACATTGACCAGATTCCGTTCAAAGTGCAGTTGGAGAACCCGCAGACCTGTCAGACCTTCACCCAGGGCGACTACTTCGCGGTCAAGGCATTGGTAACCAACGGTTCCCTTACCACGAACTTGACGGATGTAGACGCCACGCTCGTCGTGACGGACAGCACCGGCGCAACGATAGACCTAAGTAACGGTAATGTCACCCTGGTGGCGTATGGGACGCAGACGGCGGAGAAGCTAGTGGGCAACATCAGTGCGAACAGCTCCTCGGAGATAACCTGGGAGTTGCAGTGCAACGGTGGCGGCGAGGCATTCATCCAGGTCTTAGCGAGCCTAACGAACCCCAACCTCACCGCACCCTCGGATGTTGTTAACGTGCACCAGATACCGACACCGGAACCCAAGCTTCAAGTGGAGATACTGTCTCCGCAGGACGTGGTGAGTCAGCATTCGGGTAAAGGTGGCGGCGGTGGCCCGTTCGTGCAGACTGGCAATAAGCCATTTGCAGACACAGACGGCACTTACGTCGGAACGGGCGAGCAGTTCGCGTTAACCGCTATGGTGTGGAACTACGGTACCGGAGATGCTTCAAACGTTACGGCTACTATAGGCACGCAAGATGCAGGGCGGTACAGCCAGTGTGCCTATCGGTGGATAGACGAGGGCGATGGTACCAACACGACCTACGATATATACTGCGACTGTATTACTCCCGGGTCTTTGACAGTGTACATGTACGATGAGAACTGGAACGCTGTTGACCCCGGGAACTACAGCGTGGCCTATAACCTTATGGATAAGTTCGGCCCCTATACGGAGATTACCTTCAGTACTGCACCGCCAGATGACACATGCATCTTTGCCCAATACCTGGCCGGTTTCTCCCTGCTAGCTGGGGACCAGGTGGCATCTCTGGGAGACATCCCGGCGGGTGGGTATGCGATGTATACGTGGACTCTGGCAGCCGATACCACTTGTGCCTCACAATGCACGGTGCTGCCGTCCAACCTCATGGTGCAAGCGACGGCGGACAACCTTGTGAATAGTGGGAATCCGTGCTGGAAGCCATGGAAATGCGATGACATCAGCGTGTTCGTGTATCCCGCGGCGCACCTGGTGGCACAGATAACCGGTGTAATTCCGTCCAGCACTATCCTAGCGGGCAGCGGGTTCACCGTGGATTATACTGTGACCAACGTCGGCCAGTCGGATGCCTGGAACTCCAGCGTCACGCTAGGGGTTAACCCGGCGGCCAGCGTGGGCATCGCTCTAGGACCCAACGGTTACACGCAATCCCTGGGCACTGTCCCAGGTTTGGCGAGCAGCCCTAACAACGTTTACAGCGGAAGCTTCACGCTGCAGTGCGAGCAGGCCACGCTGAGCACGCTAACCATAACCCCTATGGGCTATGATGAGTGCGGCTACGGGCCGACAACGGTGCAAAATTGTCAATATGACGAACACGGAAATAAGGAAACTCAGACCTGTCAGAACGAAATTGACTGGGAAGGCAATCCGGGCGCGCCGATTCAGGGCAAGTTCCTCGAGGCTGACTACTACACGGTGAACCAGATCAACAGCGGACAGCTCGACCTGGCCGTGACCAAGACGGTGGACAACGCATTCCCGGCCAAGAACCAGACGGTGAACTTCACCATTACGGTAACCAATAACGGACCCACGGCTGCTACGGGAGTGAAGGTAACTGACTCCCTGCCCGGGGCCCTGACCTTCGTGAGCGCCACGCCGTCGCAGGGTAGCTGGACGGCTCCGACGTGGACAGTGGGCGGCCTCGTGGTGGGTGGCAGCGCGACTCTGGTGATTGCGGCTACCGTAACCCAGACGACCCCGATAACCAACACGGCGACCGTCACTTGCGACCAGCCCGACCCGTTCCAGAGCAACAACTCGGCATCGGTGACGCTGAACATGACCAGCATGAGCATCACCCTGAATAAAGGGTGGAACCTGATCTCGCTGCCGTTGATGCCGACTAACGGTAACATCACGGCTCTGTTTAGCGGTCTCCCAGTCGATGCGATATGGAGCTACAACGGTGGCACTTGGCACTATTACGGCGACGGTGTTCTTACCGCACTGGCGGATGGCCTGGGCTACTGGGTTCACATGACTGCCGCGGCAACGTTAACTGAGAGCGGCATCGTGAATCCGTTACCGCCTCAGACACCACCCACTTACCCGGTGGCTATGGGGTGGAACATGATAGGCTTCAAATCCACCTATGCCAGGACGGCAAGCGCTTACCTGGGCAGCGTACCCTGGGTCCGAATTTGGGGCTACTCTAACGGCTGGGTACCTATGCAAGGCAGCGATACGATGCAGCCGGGCTTGGGCTACTGGATTGCCGCAACCAGCGCAGGGACGATATACCCCTAAACTCCTGTGTCCCTGCAATGGAGGAAGGTGGATTATGAGAATTGTGAGTAAGGTAAAGGTGCTAGCAGGAGCCTTAGGGCTCCTGCTAGCCCTGGTTTTAGTGCTGTGCCTGGTTATGCCAGCCCTGGCCATACCGGGGACTCCGGAGGCGTTCTGGGGAACTGTTACGGGGAACGGCAGCCAGGTTGGCTTCATTGTCTCCGCACGCATCGGCGGCGTGGAATTCGGCAACTGCACGGTGGACAGCCAGGGCAGGTATGGCGAACCCATGGGCGGGGGCTGGAGCACGACCGGTCCCTTACAGGTGAGCGCAGATGACCCTGATACTACGTCGGTGAAAGAAGGTGGAGTTAACGGGGATACCATTGACTTTTATGTTAATGGCGTTCTGGCTTCTCCTACAGCCACTTTCGCAAGCGGCAGCATTACGGAGTTGGACCTGACTGTAGGGGCGGTTACACAATACACGCTAACGGTATCGAGCACCGACGGCGGGGATGTGACTGCGCCCGGCGAGGGCAACTTCACGTATAGCCCAGGGACTGTGGTGAACCTGGTGGCTACGCCGAGTACAGGCTGCTTTGTCAACTGGACCGGCAATACGGGCACGATGGGTAATGCCAGTGCTGCCAGCGGTAACATTACTATGAATGGGAACTATGCTATTCAGGCCAACTTCGTTCCGCAATATGTGCTTAATGTGAGCAGCGGAGCAGGCGGCAATGTAACTACGCCTGGGATAGGTGCCTTCTCCTACTGCCCGGGGACTGTGGTGAACCTGGTGGCTACGCCGGCCCTGGGCTACGCCTTCAACACCTGGAGCGGTGGGCCGGTGGGCAATGCCAGTGCCGGCAATACCAGCATCACCATGAACGGCAACTATACCATTACGGCGAGCTTCAATTATGTAGGGGTAAATTGGCTGATGGTGAACACCACGGCGGGCGGCAATGTGACACTACCGGGCCTGGGCAACTTCACGTATAGCCCACTGACTGTGGTGAACCTGGTGGCTACTCCGAGTACAGGTTGCTTTGTCAACTGGACCGGCGATACGGGCACGATAGCCGATCCTACTGCGGCCAGCACCACCATCACTATGAGTGGGAACTATACCATTACGGCCAACTTTGTGGCAAAGTATAGTCTGTCTGTAACCAGCGGAACAGGCGGCAGTGTAACTACGCCTAATGTAGTGACATCCTATTACTGCCCAGGCACTGTAGTGAACCTGGTGGCTTCAGCGAACTCGGGATACAGCTTCAGCAACTGGACCGGCAATACGGGCACGATGGGTAGTACCACTGCGGCCAGCACCACCATCACCATGAACGGGGGCTATGCCATCCAGGCTAACTTCCAGTCAACAGGTGGGGGTGGAGGCGGCGGAGGCGTAGTAACGACGCCGACACCGACACCAACGCCTGTGATTACACCGCCACCTATCCCGACACCGACGCCGGTTGACCTCTCGGGCAGCATAAGCGGTAACGGCACGGTAACGCAGCCCATTGTATACAGTGTGCTGGATGGGCAGGCAGTGCTGACTATTCCAGTAGGCACTATGGCGCTGACAGCCACGGGCTTGGCGCTACAGTCGATAAGTGTGACGGAAGTATGCTTCGGCATACCCGCAGCACCTGCAGGGGCTTACATCATAGGCTGTGCCTATGATTACACACCGGCTGGCGCAACCTTCAATCCGCCGATTACCTTGACCCTGAAGTACGACCCGGGTCTGCTTCCGGCAGGGTTTGATGCGAGCAAGCTGGTTATAGCCTACTACGATACCGCAACGAGCATGTGGGTTGTGCTTCCGTCGACGGTGGACACGGTGAACGACACCGTCAGCGCGCAGGTAAGCCACTTCACGTTGTTTGCTGTGTATGCTGCAGTTCCGGCGGCGACACCAACGCCGACGCCAACCACGACCGTAGCTCCGACGCCGACGCCGACACCAACACCAACGCCGGTGTCGCCCAGCAAGAAGACTAATATAGGCGTGATAATTGGCCCTATCATTGCGGTGATAGTGATATTGCTAGTGGCATACTGGTTCTGGATGAGAAGAAGGAAGCCACCGGCACCACCGGCACCGACTGAAGGGCCAGCAAAGGAACCTCCTCCGGCAGGGCCGAAGAAGACTTAAGGCGAAGTTTTTAGAGGTTATTACAGCGGGGTTCAGTCAAAAAAACTGAGCCCCGCTGTTTGTTTGTGCTGCTCAGGTGAGTCAGTCAAGGTACGGTGAGATTGCCACGGCCTCCTTGCGGATGGCCTCGCAATGACATGGGATGATGGCGCTCTAGCCCAGCTTGCCCATTTGCCGCCCGCCGAGTAAGTGGATGTGGAGATGGGGCACCATCTGGCCTCCGTGCGGGCCGCAGTTAATCACTAGGCGGTATCCCGACTCCAAGATGCCCTGCTCCTGCGCCAGTTTGTTGGCTATAGCTACCAGGTGCCCCATAAGCTTATCTTCGTCCTCGGCCAGGTCGGCGACGCGCTCGATGTGTTTTCTGGGAATTATGAGAAGGTGCACCGGCGCTTTGGGGTTGGTGTCGGGGAAGGCGACTGCCTGTTCATCCTGATAGACGATGTTGGCCTTAATCTCGCCGTTGGCGATTTTGCAGAAGATACAGTCCATTCTCTTGCTCCACTTCCGTTATAAATGCTATCCAGATTCTTCTTGCCGATGACAGGCCGTTCAATATCTTGGAATGAGATATTCTTGAACCCCCTAAATCCCCCAGTGTTGGGGGACTTTAAGAAATTGGGGGACACCCCCAAACCCCCGGCAGAGGGATTCACCCCTCTGCACTCCCCCATCAGTGAACGGTCTCTGTCCTCTATCTTCTTGGGGAGGAGAGGTAATTTCAAGACTGGGAGACATTTCTTCCTGCGCAAGTGAAGGAACTCTCTGCACTTCCCGGTTCATTAAAAACGTAGGGGCACGGCGCACCGTGCCCCTACAATATTGTCCGATTACAGCCCAATCTGCTGGGCTACCAACTCGCGGTGATAGTCGGCGTCGCCGAAGGTGAGCTCGGAAGCCTTGGCCCGGCGATAGTAAAGCTGCATGTCGTGGTCTTTGATGAAGCCGATGCCGCCGTGAATCTGGTGCCCTTCGGCGCAGGTGCGGCGGTAGGCCTCGCTGACCCAGGCCTTGGCCATGGATACTTCCAGCCCGCAATTCAGGCCTTCGGTGAGCTTCCAGGCTGCCTGATAGGTAATGAAGCGCGAGCCGTCAACATCGGTGGCCATATTGGCGCACTTGTGCTGTATCGCCTGGAAGCTCCCGATGGGCTTTCCGAACTGCACCCTCTCCTTGGCGTAGGCGACGGTCATCTCCAGCACCTGCTGGGAGCCGCCTACCATCAATGCGCACTGCGCCAGCGTCGCTTTCGGCAAGAGGTCCTGGATTATGGACCAGCCGTGGTCGGGCTTGCCCAGGATATTCTTCTTGGGGACATTCACTTTATTGAAAATGATTTCGAACTGTTTATCGGAACCCATTGTTTTCAATGCGTTGAGCTTTATGCCAGGGCTCCTGGCATCCACCAGGAAGAGGGTTATACCTTCCTCTTTGTGCTTGCCCTCTTTGGTCCTGGCGACTACGAGCAGATAGTTGGCTATGTGGGCATCGGAGACAAAGAGCTTGGTGCCGCTGATAACGAAATCATCGCCCTCGGCGGCGGCCTTGACAGCGATGCCGCCGGCATCCCAGGTGGCGCTGGGCTCGGTGAGAGCCAGGGTCATTATCATGTCGCCTTTGGCTATCTGGGGCAGGAACTGCTTTTTCTGCTCCTCCGTGCCTGCTGCCAGGATGGGCAGCCCGCAGTACACCACTGTGGGCAGGAAGGGAGAAGGGGCAAGCGCCCTTCCCAACTCCTCGATGAGTACGGCCAAATCGAGAAAAGTCATGCCCGACCCGCCGTAGGCTTCGGGAAAGACCAGGCCGGTCCAGCCCAGGTCTGCCATGCCTTTCCACAGGTTCGGGGAATATCCCTTCTCGTCTGTCTCCATCTGCCTCACCAGGGTCTTGGGGCACTCCTTGGTCAGAAAATCACGGGCCGAGTTTCTTAGCATTTCCTGTTCTTCACTGAGTGCGAAATCCATGCTTTTTACCCCCTATTTTTCATTGTTGGCTTAAAAGTTACATCCTGGGCAGCGCCAGCCCCTGGGTAGCGATGATAATGCGCTGTATTTCCGAAGTGCCGCCGGCAATAGTGAGGCTCAGGTTCCACATGTAATCGCGAGTGATGTTGCCGGCAAGCTTGGTCCACTTGGAGCCCGGTACGAGCTGTGAATAAAGCCCCAGTATCTCGAGGCCAGTGGCGGCAACACTCTGCATCATCTCGCTGCCGAACAGCTTGATGATGGCGCCGACGCTGGTGACGTCCTGATTCGTGGCCTGCACCCATGCTACCCGGTAGGCCAGCAGGCGGCAGACCTGTATTTCGATAGCCATTTCAGCGAGCTTGCGTCGAATTACGGGGTTTTGAGAAAGGGGTATGCCATCAACTTTGGTCTCTTTGACATACTCTACGAGCTGCTCCAGGATTTTCTGCGGCATGGAGGCAAAGCCCAGTCCTGACCTCTCGATGTTCACCAGGGCCATGGCGGCGAGCCAGCCGCGGCCTCTTTCGCCTACCATGTTCTCCTTGGGGACTTTGACATCATCGAAAAAGGTCTCGCAGAGGTGCGCTACCCCTTCGAGGCTCTCCAGACGCCTCACTGTGATGCCCGGGGTCTTCATATCGATGAGGAACATGCTGAGCGCTCGGGAGCGCTTGGGAGCATCGGGGTCGGAGAGCAGCGGCGCGAAGCACCAATGGGCTCTGTGAGCGCCCGTAGTCCAAATCTTCTGGCCGTTGACCAGGAAGTAGTCCCCTTTATCCTGAGCTTTAACCTGGCAGCCGCCCAGGTCGGAGCCTGCGCCCGGCTCGCTGAAACCCTGACACCAGTAGACCTGTCCGCTGGCTATCCCCGGAAGATGCCTTCTCTTTTGCTCGTCGTTGCCGAAGTTCAGCAGGAGGGCGCTGATCATTTTCCAGCGGAACCAGTAGTCCTGAGCCGGCGCTCTCCAGTAGGCCAGCTCCTCGCCGAGTATGGCGTCGTCCCACGTGGGGCCTTCCTGGCCGCCGTATTCCTTGGGCCAGGTCGCTGATATCCATCCCTGCTCGCCGATCCTCTTCAGAAATCTCTGGGTGAACTTCCACCATTCATCGGTCTCATCTTCAGGAGCCCCGCCGGTTAGCCAATCGCGGGGGAGTTCCTTAGCCAGGAAATCCCTCACCTTCTGGCGGAATGCATCCTGCTCCTCAGTGAATCGGAAATCCATGCATCACTTCCTTTCAGTTTACTAAGTGAGCGCATTAGGAGCGCCTTTTCAACCCCCTAAATCCCCCAGTCTTGGGGGACTTTTGGACCTGGGGGACACCCCCAAACCCCCAGCAAAGGGGCTTTGCCCCTCTGCACTCCCTAGCTCTTCCAGAAGATCGCCCTTGACCTCCTCTTCACCGCTCGAGTCGCCTGAAATAGAGGTGGCTGATAAATTTCTATCCCACGTCTATCGCCAGGCAGGTTACAGTTCTCGCTATGCCGCCTACAGGATGGATGTGGTTGGTGACCAGGTTGCCCACAGCGGTCAGGTCTGAGCCCTCTACCACTGCGATTACATCATAGGGGCCGGTCACTGCATGCACCTCTTTCATCCCCTTGAGCTTGCTGAGGGCGCGTACCACATCCTTCGTCTTCCCCACCGAGGTCTCGATCAGCACATAAGCTTTGGCAGCCATTGGTTCATCCCCCTTTCCCCATAAGATAACCACACTCCTGACAAGTTCCAGGAGATAGCTTCCTGGCTATCTCTCCACAGCCTCACCTTTAAGGGACAGACCGCAAGTATTATACCTCTCTCTGGCGCTGTTGAAAAGAGTCTGTTTGAGAAAATATCTATCAACCCCCTAAATCCCCAATTCTTGGGGGACTTTTGGAATTGGGGGATACCCCCAAACCCCCAGCAAAGGGGCTTTGCCCCTCTGCACTCCCCATTTGTCAAATGAGCTCTGTTTGAGAAAAGTGACCACATCTTATATAATTGAAAAAGTTTGTATTGAGGTGGGGCAATATGCGGACGATGGGGAAGCATTTCCTTCTGGATTTGAAGGAGTGCAATAAAGACCTCCTGGACGATTTGGATTTCATCAAGGATGTCCTCCACACTGTGGCAAAGGATGCCGGCAATGCGGTGATTGGAGAGTCCTTTTATCGCTTCCTGCCCCAGGGGGTAAGCGGCGTCGTATTGATTACCGGTGCTCATCTCTGCATTCATACCTGGCCGGAATACGGCTATTCGGCGATAGATGTTTTCACCTATGGCGACCTGTTTCAGCCGGAGGAGGCTGCCAGGTTGATTATGGAGAGGCTGGAGAGCAAAAATCCCTCGATTGTTGAGTTGAAAAGGGGGTTCTAGTACATGACGGAGATAGCAATAAACTGGTTCTGGGATTGCGTCAGCCCTGATTTGATCCAGACATTCAGCGTCAGCGCCATGCCATATGCAGGGAAATCTCAATACCAATCCATTCAGATACTTGATAGCCCTGCCTTCGGCAGATGCCTTATTCTGGATGGCAAGATTCAGTGCAGCGAGTCGGACGAGTTTATATATCATGAGACCCTGGTTCACCCTCCGATGATCGCTCATCCCAAGCCTGAGACCGTTTTTATCGCCGGCGGTGGGGAAGGAGCTACTTTAAGAGAAGTGCTGGCGCACAAGACCGTGAAGAGGGTGGTGATGGTGGATATTGACAGGAAGGTGCCGCAGATATGCCAGAAATACCTGCCTTCGCTGAGCCGGGGGGCCTTCGACGACAGGCGGGTTGAGCTTCTCTACATGGATGCCTTGAAATACGTGGCTGAAACCAGGGAAAAATTCGATGTGATGATACTCGACCTCACCGAGCCGCTCGAGGAAGGGCCTGCTTACTTGCTCTTCAGCAAAGAGTTCTATCGAGACCTCAGCAAGAAGCTGAAAAGGGGCGGCATAATGTCCCTTCAGGCCGGCGCGACCAGCGTGATGTTCCCCTCCACATTCCTGGCAGTGGTAAATACTTTGAAGGCGGTGTTCTCTGTGGTTGCCCCTTACCAGGCGGAGATCCCTTCCTTCGGTGGCCCCTGGGGGTTCGCAATAGCTTCGCAGACTCTAGACCCCCGCGAGCTTTCTCCGGAGGAGATCGACCGCAGGCTATCGAGCCGGGTGAGAGGACCGCTCGGATTTTACGACGGACTCGCGCATCCAGGGATATTCTCTCTCCCCAAATACCTCCGCCAGCAAATAGCGGAGGAGAAGCGGGTGATCACCAAAAACAAGCCTGTCTTCACGTACTAAGCATTTTCTCCCCGAACAGGGATTATGTAGGGGCAATTCATGAATTGCCCCTACATTCATGGTAGAATCAAATCATGGATATTCTAGCCGGTCTAAATCCAGCCCAAAAGGAAGCGGTTCAGACCATCGAAGGCCCGGTGCTCATCGTGGCGGGGCCGGGGTCGGGTAAGACTCGCGTCATTGCTCACCGCGTGGCTTATCTGATAACCGTCTGCGGCATCAGCCCGCGTCGCATCATGGCGGTCACCTTCACCAACAAGGCTGCCCGTGAGATGAAGGAGAGGATTTATCACCTCCTGGGGAAGGCGGTAGAGGGACTGACCCTGGGCACGTTCCATGCCACCTGCGCCCGCATCCTGCGTATGGAGGCTCAGCACATCGGGCTGAGCAAAGACTTTCTCATTTATGACGAGAGCGACCAGAACAGCCTGTTGAAGCGGAGCATTGAGCAGATTGGTCTTGACCCCAAACAATATCCGCCCAAAGCAATAGGGACAGCTATATCCGCTGCCAAGGCCAGGCTGCTTGCCCCTCAGGAGTACCGCCAGCAGGTAGGCAGCTACTACGAGGAGGTGGTGGCGCGGGTCTACGAGCGCTATCAGGAGCTCCTTACCGAGAGCAGCGCCCTGGATTTCGATGACCTGCTTATGAAGGCGGTGCAACTCTTCCGCGGCCAGCCTGAGGTGCTGGCTAAATATCAGTCTCGATATTTACACGTGATGATAGACGAGTTCCAGGACACCAATCTGGCGCAGTATATTCTGTCCAAGCAGTTGGCGGGGAAGTATAAAAATATCTGCGTCGTCGGCGACCCAGACCAGTCTATCTATTCGTGGAGGCAGGCAAACCTGCGTCACATCCTGGACTTCGAGAAGGACTACCCCGATGTCAAAATCGTTTTCCTGGAACAGAATTACCGCTCCACCCAGACTATCCTCAAGGCTGCCGACCATGTGATTGCTGCCAACCAGCAGCGAAAGCAGAAGAAGCTCTGGACGGAGAACGAGGTAGGTGTACCCATCTCTGTTGTCCAGACCTACAACGAGCAGGAGGAAGCTCATTTCGCGGTCAATGAGGTGGAAAGGCTGGTGGCGAAGGGGAGCCACAAGGCTGGCGATATAGCTATCATGTACCGTACGAACGCACAGTCGCGTGCTCTTGAGGAGGAGTTCGTCCGCTATGGACTACCTTACAGGCTGGTGGGCGGCACGCGGTTCTATGAACGGCGCGAGGTCAAGGATGTCGTGGCCTACCTCAGGTTGATGCATAACCCTCACGATACCGTTAGCCTCACCCGCATCATCAATGTCCCCGGCAGGGGCATCGGACAGCGCACCATCGCCGAACTCACCACGTGGGCAAATGAGAAGGGGCTGTCTTACTATGATGCGCTCAAACTCATTGCGCAGGGTGAAGAGTCTACACCCTTTGCTGCCCGAAGCAGCCAGGCGCTGAGCCATTTCGTGAACATGCTCGATGAACTCGCCGCCAAGAGCGCGGAGTTGAGCCTGGCTGACCTGCTCGACCTGGTGCTGGAGAAAACAGGATATAAGAAATACACTCTCGAGGGCGCAGATGGTGAGGAAAGATGGGATAATATCCTGGAACTGCGCACCGTGGCCGCCGGTTACAGAGACCTCGATCCCAGAGAAGCCCTGGCCTCCTTCCTGGAAGAAGTGGCTCTGGTATCCGATGTGGATGAGCTCGACGAGAAGGTCGATGCGGCGACCCTCATCACCCTGCACCAGGCTAAAGGCCTGGAATTCCCGGTGGTATTCATTGTGGGGATGGAGGAAGGCGTGCTCCCTCATTTCAAGTCATTACCTGACCCGGAGCAGATGGAGGAGGAGCGCCGCCTGTGCTATGTGGGTATAACCAGGGCCAAGGAGAAGGTATACCTTGTCTATACCCTGCGCCGCAGCCTTATGGGGAGCAGTGCCCATAACCCCCCGTCACGTTTCCTGAAGGACATCCCTCCAGATTTAATTGTTTCTCCCGGTCTGCAGGGCACCCAGGCGACCCACGGCCCAAAAGTATCCTCAGTGAACCCCGTGCCCTCCAAGCCTGCCCTGAAGGCGGGTGAGCATGTGAGCCATGCCATGTTCGGTGATGGCATTGTGGTCAATTGTACGGCCTCTGGGAGCGATCAGGAGGTTACCGTCGCCTTCAAGGGGGATGCCGGGATAAAGAAATTCCTGCTCAGCCTGGCGCCGCTGGAGAAATTGTCATAGTCACCGAGGAGTGCAGCCCTTTTAACAACCATGTCGTTGCTATGCACTCATTAGGGTTATACCGTTTACTTGACCGATGCGGTACTTGAACTGAGGTAACCCCAGACTCTCCTTGGTAAAATCATGCAATTTTACAAGTTCTTCCTGGCTGAGCTTACTTATTGATTCTTCGTAGTCCTCGATCGTTCTGTCAAGGTCAACAGCTAATCTCCGAGTCTTTGGGTTGGAAAGTACTAATCCCCACACAAGTCCGACCAGCATACTCATGCGCTCTTTGGTGACTGGCGCTTCCAAGAGCATTTGTAAAGGATTCAAAGAGTCGAGCTTGTATTTAGCTGCCCGTATATAAAGTAGAATAGCCAGTATCACCTCTGCACAGCGAGCTAATGGTGATGAAGTACTTTCCATGAGTACAGATAATTCAAGTATAAGGCGTGCATAGTCAGATTTTGGTTGCCTCTCTATCGTGGTGACAACATGATTCTTCAATTGCTCCAATTCATCTTGTTCTTGCTGCGATTCGGTCCGCGGGGTAAGTGTTGGTTCTTCTTCGGCCGCTACGTTGAGAATACCATATAAGTCGTCCTTATCGCCTTCGTAGAATCCATCTTTGCCCAACTTCTGCATAAGACGAGTTACATACTCCTGCAGCTGCTCTCCGTTGGCAGTTTTCCCCATCAAAGGTTGGTAGACTTCCTCCACTATCTTCTCAGTCGGCAAAAACATTACCCTCGAACGGCCTTGCCCTCGTCTTCTGGGACCGTTTGGCACAGCAAAGACGGAATATAATACACCCTTTGACTCGAGGAGCTTCAGCATGTTGTATGCGGTTGACTCACTAAGGCCGAGCGCCTTTGCAAGTTCAGTGTGATGAACTGGCCGGCGCGAGTATCCGAAAATCTCTGCCAATCTCATTAAAAAGATCTTTTGTATTACAGTAAGCTTCATAGTGTCAGACATTTGATTATCTAGTTACTAATTCTAGCATATTGGTTCGGATAAGTGAAGCTATTTTGCGTAAGCAGCCCTCTCATTGCCCTGAGAAAAAGGCAGACCAAAGCGGAAGGCAATACCTGAACTTGGCTCTGCCTGCACTCTACGTAACGCTTATGTGGCCTTTTTTGCTACTACTTTCCTTTCTTCTTTCCCTTGCTCTTAAGATCTTCCATAATGATTTGGACTGCATTGTGTCCCTGAGCGCCTGTCACTCCGGCCGCTGGGTGGTTGCACGCACCGCAGAGGTAGAGGTTTTCAATCGGGGTACGGTAGCGGTTCCATCCGATCATTGGCCTGAATCCCATCAGCTGGCCCCAGTCAATCGAGCCGTGGGACCAATCACCTTTGGTCATACCAAATTCTCTCTCCAGTTCTAGTGGCGTGTATCCACCACGAGCGACGACCGACCTCTTGATATTTGGGGCGAACTCCGTCAAAACGTCAACCATGCGGTCAAGCGCTTCCTCTTTGCGGGTTTCCCAGGAGCCCTTTCCCAGATCGTAGTTCAGGGGCCAGTCATACACAGTGAGCACATGCTTACCTGGAGGAGCCATTGTAGGATCGATGTAGGAAGGAACCCACCCGATCAGACAAGGCTTCTCTGGAATCTCACGGATGTTGTACTCGTAGAATGCCTTTTCCATGTAGTCATAGGAAGGAGTAATGCCGAACAAGCCCTTCAACCTATCCTGGGGGAATCTAAAATCGGGCAGTTCGCTAAGACCCAGGTTGAAGGTAACCCCAGTGGCATCATACCAAACGTTCTTTACCTTCCGGACAAAGTCCGCACTTAGATACTCTTCACCTATCAAATCGAGGAACGTATGTCCGACCTCCGCATCGGAGACAACTATCGAAGCGGTAATCTCTTCCCCGGTAGATAGCTTCACACCCACAGCCTTGCCGTCCTTAACCAATATTTTCTTAACCTCGGTATTCAGTTTGATGGTCGCTCCGTAATGCTCAGCCGCCTTGGCCATAGCCTGAGTGACCGTACCGATGCCTCCCTTACACGCGGCCCATTGTGGTGCAATGCACATGTGGCCGATCATTACGAATAGGCTGCAGTCATTGGGCCCCATGCGCCCTCCCTCTATAAAGGGCAGAAGCCCGAACTTCACGTAGTCGTTCTCAAAAGTCTGGTCTAACATTCTTCTCACGGTCCCGAAGAACATGTCCCTCATTATCTCTTCCATCTCAGGTGTCGTGGACAGACCACCTACAATCTCGGCAAAAGAGGGTGGGGGGTTCACTTGCGCTGGGTCCATGAATTCCCGGAATATCCCCCATTTATCCATGAAACCTTTATATGCTTGGGCATCTTTCTTCGAAAACCTTTCGATTTCGCGACAAGTAGCGTCTATATCTTTCCAGAAAGTGATGTATTTCCCGTCGGGGAAGGTGGTCGTCAACCAGGGGTCAACGGGGATAAGCTGCACCCCATATTTAGTGAGTTCCAACTCGTTGACCACCTCTGGTCTCAGCCAGTTGACAAAGCCTGTGGCAGCCGGGTGGAACTTGAAACCCTTGACATCGACAGTTTCGCCAGCACCACCGATCCTTTTACGCCTATCAACTATCAGGCACTTAAATCCCATCTTCTTGCCTAGATACCCTGCCACAGTCAATCCATGATTACCGCCCCCAACCACTACTACATCATAATCAGCCATTTTGAGATTACCTCCTCTTTCTAATTTGGAATTTGAGTATGGCGCTAGCGACCATCGTGGCTTCTTGTGCTACCCCTTCTTCGCCTTCCGCCGCCTGCGCAGTATGAAGGGGAGAGAGATTATGTAGCCAATTATTTGACGGTTCTTTATCATCATCCCGCCCATTCTCCACGCGTCTTCCGGACTCATGTACATTTTGGACGACCATGCTCCCATCATGCGACCCACCATGACAATGTTGTCCCCGTCTCGACCCATACTCTCCAGGGCCATCATGGTAGTCCCTTTATCGGACACGATGCAACAAGCTTCCTTCTTTTTATCCTCAGCAGTCATTTTCCCTCCTTCCAAAGCTCACTTCTAAGAAAGGGCGGGGCCGAGTTTGCAGCATTTCGCAATTTGGCCCCGCAAAATCCCTATGTGCGAGCTTGTTACTTCCCTTTCTTCCCCAGCTTTCCTTGCTTCACATCCTCAATAATCATCTTGGATACGTTAAGACCCACAAGAGCTGAGATCCCAGTCAATTGCATAGCCGCACTGCAGAGGAAAAGGTTGGCAATCGGGGTACGGTATGGTTCATTCCACCCGATGATCGGCCTGAAGCCAAGCAAACTGCCCCATTCCATCGAGCCATGCTGGTGGTCACCGTTGGTCATGTGAAATTCCCTCTCCAGCTCCAGTGGCGTAAACCCACCATGTCCAATAACCAATTGCTTGAGGTTGGGAGAGTACTCTGCTAAGTTGTTGAGCGCCTTTTCATACAGCTCTTCCTTCCGAGTATCCCAGTTGCCCTTCTTCAGTTTGTAGGGCATGGGATAGGCATACATCGTCAGGATGTGCTTGCCTGGAGGAGCCAGAGTCGGGTCAATTTCGGAAAGAACGTACCCGATCATCATAGGCTTTTCCGGAATCTCACCAATGACGCGCTCGTAGTAGGCTTTTTCGCAGTATTCCAGGGAAGGACTAATGCCGATAAAGCCCTTCAGTTTCTCTCTCGGGATCCTGAAATCCGGCAAACCGCTTAGAGCCCAGTTCATCGTAACGCCAGCGGCTTCATACCAGATGTTCTTTGTCCTGCGGACAAAGTCCGGGTCAAAGTGATCTGCTCCGACCATGTCCAGGAGTGTCACCTGTGGCTCAGCACCGGAGATCACCATCGAAGCAGTGATCTTATCCCCACTAGCCAACTTCACCCCATAAGCCTTATTGTCCTTTACCAGGATCTCCTTGACCTCAGTGTTCAACTTGATGGTCGCCCCGTGGTTCTCAGCCGCCTTAGCCAAGGCTGTGGAGACCACGCCAAGGCCGCCTTTGTTCACGCACCATCGTATTGTGAGGATCAAATGACCGACAATGGCTAACAGGGTTCCGGGGCCTGATGGAGGGTAGGGCATTCCCTCAAGCCAGGCATAAAACGTAGACTTGATATAGTCATTCTCATACGTCTGGTCAAGGCTTCTCTTCATGCTTATGAACATCATGTCCCGGACCATCTCCTGCAACTCGGGCCCCATCTCCATAGCTCCTGATATAGCACTAAAAGGTGCAGGGGGACCATCCAGCGCTGCCCCCATGAGCTCCCCAAGGCTCTTCCACTTATTCCAGAACGCCCTAAAGGCGTCGGCGTCATGCTTGGAGAACTTTGCGAACTCCCGATAGGTATCCTCGAGGTTTCCATATACGCTGACATACTTCCCGTCAGGGAATAAGCCTGTCAACCAGGGGTTAAGGTCGATCATCTCCACACCGAGCTTGACGAGATCCAGGTCCTTGATTACCTGTGGACTTAACGTAGTTGCGTAACCTGTGGCAGCGCAGTGGAACTTGAACCCGGGGATGAGCTCTTTGGTCATGGCAGCAGCACCGGCGAAGGGACGCCTCTCAAGAATCAGGCACTTATAGCCCAAGTCCTTGCCCAGATATGCGGCTGCGCACATGGTATGGTTATTCGCACCAATCATTATTGCATCATAGTCAGGCATTTTAAGTTTACCTCCTCCTTTTTAATGTTATTGTATTTCCCCATATTTTTGACTGCTAAAGCACTTAAGGATCGTTTCCACCTCCCTACTATATGTTGTTTCAACTTCATTGTGTTAACTGTCTACTTACGTCTGGACTTCAATATCTTTTTAGCGACAATCATGGCTGAGGCCGCTGCCCGGTCAGTGGTGAGGCCTGGAGCCGGGGTACAATCTCCGGTGAAGTGGAGATTTGCTATGCCCGGGCAATCGAATGGAATCTTGGTAACAGGCACAAACTGGTAGTGGAATGGTTGAGAAATGGACGTCGCGTGAGACCATTCGATTTCGGATCTTACTCCGGGAGCCACCTTCTCGACTGTGTCAAGCATAGTTTCAGTCCATTCCTCCTTGGAGCGCTTTTTGAAAACAGGGGTCGGCTTGAATGTTTGAAGTTGCAACAACTCCTTCCCTTCGGGATGGGACTTCGGGTCATAGTGCGGAAGAGAGGCAGCAAGGCACGTAAACTCGCCGGCGTCAGACACAAAACCCAGATAATTGTAAAAGGGATATAGAACCGGCCGCTTTAGACCGAAATGTACATCCAGAGAGGTTATGGGCATTCCGTCAAAAGCTTTAATAGTTTTTTCGAACTGACGTGGCAAGTTCTCGCCGAGTAGCCGCTTGTAGGCCGTATATTCGGTGCTAATGATCACATGCTTCGCCTCGTAGGTCTCCTCTTTGCCTTTGTTGGAAACGACTACACCTTTTGCCTGCCCCTCTTCTACAATCACTCTGCTCACCCTGTGATTGAGCAATACTTCACCACCATAGTCAGTTGTCACCTTGCAGAAGCCTTTGGGTATCTCATCGCAGGCTCCATTTACCAAACCAACCACATTAATCTTGCCGCCGAAAATAGCCAGAAGAGCTCCGCCTGCTACCATCCGGCCATTTACACTTTTTAGGGCGGTTTCGGGCGGAATACAGAGTTGCATCCCGGACAGGGTTGCCATCAATGTCTTGGCTGTCTCATCGTTTATAACCGAGTCCATCCATACCTCGGCAGGTGTCGTGTCCATCTCCTCTGACCAGAGTTGCTCCTCAGGCATATGTAGAACCGTCTCAAAGAGCTTTGCTAGCGCGTTTTCAGTAGACTCAGGTAACGGAAACGGCATCATCTCTTTCATAAAGCTCAGAAATGCGTTGCCACTGGTGCAGTAGGGCATCTTTATGATTCTGCCTCCAATATGGAAAGCTGCATTTGGCAGACATTGAAATGTGATGGTTGCACCCACCTCATGCGCTGCCTTGACCCACCAGCCACCGCCCCCGTTAAATGTCATACACCAAGCTGGGACATGAGTGAGATCAGCGCGAAAGCCATTCATGCTGTAAGACCCAAACTTTGGCCCGCCGATACGGTCTGTAGCTTCTAAAACAACCGTCTTCAGGCCACCCTTTGCCAGGTATGCTCCTAGAACAGAGCCACTAAGGCCTGCTCCGATTATTACAGCATCAACTTTTTTTGCCATTTTCTTCTCCTGGGCCCTGTTTCTTTATTGTTGGTGCACCCGTCAGTTTCCTGCCTATACACTCATGGCTGCGCCTCCTCCGAAAGATTCCTTGCTTTGAGGCTTCAATATGATGTGGCGGTTTGAGAGGTCTTGGCTCTTAATATATCACATAGAAATAAATAAGTCAAGAAAAATAAATAAGTACATAAAAATAACTTAAATAGACGGGAAACTGCCAATAACAAAAAAATTAACCATTCAATTACATTGAGCTGAGATTAGTATCGGCTTGGTGATCATTACTACTGAAACCACCGCTCCATTGGCTGCTGTAGACTGAGTTTGGATGCAAACGGCAATGAGGTGCCTCTTGAGCCGGGGGGCATAATCATCTACAATACGCAGAACGGTGGGTTAAACAGGTGAGGTAGGGTCGAAATATGCCATCAAAGCGTAAAGATGTCGGGGACAGAGGTGAGAAGCTGGCGGTAGATTACCTGAAGAAGCGCGGCTACAAAATAATTCAGAGGAATTTCCGCTGCCGTGAGGGTGAGATTGACATAATTGTCCAAAAAGGCGAATGTCTGGTATTTGTTGAGGTGCGCACCAAAAAGAACACTGCCTTCGGCACCCCCGAGGAGTCGGTTACTTTATCCAAAAGAGAGAAGCTAATTTCTCTGGCGAATGCCTATCTGCAAGCGTATGACAAGCCGCCACAATCATGGCGTATCGATGTTGTGGCTGTGGAACTCGGGCCCAACAACAGAGTCTCACGACTGGAACATATCGAGAACGCCGTTAGCTGAGGCACTCCTCACTTTGAAGGTTTGATGTAATAACTATGTAAGGCAATCGTGCTTGATTTGGCGGGCTAGAAGGCTTGACCTGCTCGACCTTTCTATCTATACTGTGTCCCAATAGCGGAGGTCGGGGCTTCTTGCACGAGTGTGCTACGCTCGCTTGAAGGGTGGATAGAATGGGGGAGAATCCCAGAAGTTAGGCATGTGGTTAGTCGGTCCGATGCCACTGGGAAGGTCTTCCTCAAGGGGGGCGATGAGCACTGTCCTGGTTCAGGGGAAAGAGCTCTATGGGAAGCTGAAGCGGGAGATCGCCGAAAACATCCTCAGTCAGTCATTGATGCTTCTCGGCCACTCCTCAGAGAATAATTATCGGCGCTTGAGCGCAACATTCAGCAGGATTTCCAAGACGGAGCACCAGAAGATGATTGCTGCCTGGATCGATAGCTGGCTTGCGGAAGGCAATCCAGGGGGGCCTTTCCTCACCAGAGTGCTGAAAGGGCTGAATCCCAAAGTGCGCAAGAATTATCTGGCGAATATGATAGTCAGCCTGTTCTTCCGCGATCAGCAAATATACGACAGAATCAGGAAGGAGTACGGCTTCAACCCTCCTTCTGTGATGTTGGTTTCCCCTACCATGAGATGCAACTACAAGTGCAGCGGCTGCTACGCAGCAAACTACACCAGGGACGATGACCTGCCGCCTGAGGTATTCGATCGAGTTGTTACCGAGGCTGAGCAAATCGGCATCAAGTTCATGCCCATACTCGGGGGCGAGCCTTTTGTTTACAAACCCTTGCTCGATATATTCAGGGAACACCCCAAGGCTTGTTTCCAGCCTTACACCAACGGCTCATTGATTGACAAGGAGATGGCTAGAATGCTGGTCAGCATGGGCAATGTAGCGCCTATGATAAGCCTGGAGGGCTTTGAGGAGCAGACAGACGCTCGCAGGGGCAAAGGCGCCTTCGAGAGGGCTATGAAAGCCATGGATAATCTCAGGGAAGCCGGTTGCCTCTTCGGCTTCAGCGTCATGGTGGACCGTGAGAATGTCGATGCTGTTACCAGCGACAAGTTCATGGATCTCTTGATCGACAGGGGCGCGATGTACGGCTGGTACTTCCTTTACATCCCTGTCGGACGGGGTCCCAATCCTTCTTTGATGCCGACAGCCGAGCAAAGAAACCAATTGCGCCTGGCGGTAAATCGCTTTCGAAAGACAAAACCCATACTTATGGTCGATTTCTGGAACGATGGTCCGCTGACTGCGGGCTGCATAAACGGCGGACGCATCTATTTCCATGTCAATCACAAGGGCGATGTCGAGCCGTGCATCTTCGTACATTTCGCCACCCACAATATCAAGAATTGCTCTTTGGTTGAGGCTCTGAACTCGCCCTTCTTCAGGGGGTTGAGGGAGATGCAGCCCTTCAGTTATAACACCCTGCTTCCCTGCCCCATTATTGACCACCCCAAGATAATGCGTACTGCTCTGCAAAGGTGGGATGCTTATCCTACTCACGAAGAGGCTGAGAGAACTTTTACCGATCCTGAACTGAGCGAAGGGTTGGATAAATACTCGCGCGAGGTCGAGGAGCTGTTCGCTCCTATCTGGGAGAAAGAGTGTGGCTGGGCAGAGAAGTGGATGCAGGTGATGGACCATCCTCCGGAGAAGATTCAGGCGAGAAAGAGAGCGTATTCCGCTAGAAAAGAGAGAGAAAAAGTAGAGGGAACACAGCCCAAGTGACCTTGGCGATAGCTCAAGGCGGCGAAGAGGGGAAATGGACGGTTACCTCGGTGTTGATGTCGGCTCGGTGACTACCAAGTGCGTTGTTATCACTGAGTGTGGTGAGCTCATCGCCTACAATTACCTATGTATCCAGGGCAAGCCGGTCCCTGCCGGAAGGCAGGGACTCAGGGGAGTTCAGGGGCAACTTCCCGCCGATGTCAGGATCTGTGGTTGATGCGTCAAAATATAGCCCGCTAGAAAGCGGGCTATATTTTGACTGAGGTGGACGAAAACGATTAGGCTGCGGCTGCCCTTTATTATGTCCCGGGCGTACATACCGTCATCCGTGACGGCATGTCGTCGATTTGGCCACGAATGGAGTTTGTGCTGTGGGCACAGGCAGCTTTGTAGGTGAGCAAACATTGCGGTTTAATTATGAGGATTGAAGATTTCTGGGAGTAGCGCTTCGGGCAAGAACCAGTTGCATATCGCAGAATAGCGCACTGTATTCGCTGAGTTAGATATGATGCATAAGCGGCGGGCGGATTATCAAATAAAGGACATAGTCCATAGGCTGTGGCGGGCCTTGCTTTGTAATTGCCTGCTAGGGTAACAGCGCTGCGACCTGAAGAAAGGATAGGCAGTGGCTAAGAAAAAAGAGGTCAAGAAACCGGATAATAAAAAGATAAGAATTGCTTTGGATGCTATGGGCGGTGACAATGCCCCGCAGGAGATAGTGAAAGGCGCTATATTGGCATCTGAAGACAGTGACATAGAATTGGTGTTGTTGGGGCCGGAAGATGTGATAAAGGAGGAATTAGAAAAAAGTGGCTATGCTGGCAGTGGGATAAGTATCGTCAACGCCGATGAGGTAATAGAGATGGGTGAGCCTCCAGTGTTGGCGATTAAGAGCAAAAGGGACTCGTCCATTGTGGTCGGGATTGAGCTGGTTAAAAGCTGGGAGGCAGCAGCGTTTGTTTCAGCGGGCAATACCGGAGCAGTGGTGTCTGAGGCAACGCTGACCCTGGGCAGAAAGAAGGGCGTCAGCCGTCCTGCCTTAGGCGCTGTCTTCGGCTTCCCTGTGGGGCCTATCCTCTGCCTCGACATTGGAGCTAACGCTGAGTGTAAACCTGAGATGCTGGTACAGTTTGCCCACATGGGCAGCATCTATATGGAGAAGGTATTCGGTATACCTGAGCCTAGAATCGGTCTGCTTTCAAATGGGGAGGAGGAGACCAAGGGTTGCAAAACGGTTCAGAAGGCACACAAGATGCTGAAGAAAGCCAAGGTCAACTTCATCGGCAATGTGGAAGGCAGGGACCTATCCAGGGGAGTGGCCGATGTGCTTGTGACCGATGGCTTCACGGGCAACGTGCTACTGAAGATGGGGGAGGGCCTCGGTGAAATGCTTCTCCGTTCCCTGAAAGAGGCTGTAGACGGTAATCCTAAGCTTAACGAGGCTGCTGCTGTGTTCAGTCCCATCTTGCACTCTGTTATCAGCACATTGGACTATACGGAGTATGGCGGCGCTCTCCTCCTCGGAGTAGACGGTATAGTTGTTGTTGCTCACGGCCGCAGCAATGCTAAAGCGATAAATAATGCCATAACTACTGCAAAACGGGAGGTGGTGCAGGGGGTAGTGGAGGCTATGAGGGGCTAGGCTGAAGATAAGAAGGTCTCTGAAGAAAAGACGGGGAATCTCCGCCGAGCTTTGAGGTTAGTCTAAGTATCGAGTTAAAGTTATTTTGGAGGTATCTATGGCTGAGCCGGTTAAAGTGGATGACAAAAGCTTCAAGGATGTTGTAATCGAGGCTAAGTTACCCTTTTTGGTTGATTTCTGGGCTCCCTGGTGTGCCCCATGCCGTGCTATCGCCCCTGCTGTGGAGGAACTGGCCGGGGAGTATGCAGGGCGGGTGGGTTTCGCCAAAGTGAATGTGGACGAGAATCCGGGGGTGGCGACAGAATACGGCGTGCGCAGTATCCCAACATTGTTGATATTCAAGGATGGAAAGCCTCTGACGCAGATCGTGGGACTCAGGCCTAAGGCTGAACTGAAAAAGCAACTCGATGCTGTTCTAGGCAAAGGCTAAGCGGAGCACCCCACAGCTCTGGTAGTTATCGATCCCCAGCAGGAGATACGACTGTGGATAGGACTCACCAGTTGATTATCGTAGGCGGCGGCCCTGCCGGGCTGAGCGCCGGCCTATATGCCTCCAGGTCGAAATTGGACGCCTTGCTCATCGAAAAAGCCGGGCTGGGGGGCCAGATATTAAATGCGGAGATGGTGGAAAACTATCCCGGGTTTCCGCAGGGGATATCGGGCTCTGAGCTAGGCGCTCTGATAGCTCAACAGGCAACAAAATATGGATTGCCAACTGCTTTCGCTGAAGTGCAGGGGATTGAGATTCGCGGAGGCGAAAAGATACTGAGCACCAGCGAAGGCCAATTTAAAGCCAAAGCTGTGATAATCGCCGGAGGCTCTGAGCATAGCAAGTTAGGTGTGCCGGGCGAGGAGAAGTTCATCGGTAAAGGGGTGTCTTATTGCGCCATGTGCGACGGTGCATTTTTCAGAGAGCAGGTAGTTGCGGTGGTGGGAGGAGGCAATGTCGCTTTAAACGATGCCCTTTTTTTGACCAGATTCGCATCAAAGGTAATAGTTATACATCGCCGCGACCAGCTCCGGGCAACCAAGATACTCCAGGACAGAGCATTTGCCAATCCCAAGATAACGTTTCTCTGGAATACGGTGGTCGAATCCATCATGGGGGATAAACTGGTCAGGGAAATCAGATTGCGAAACGTGAAAACCGGAAGGGATTCGAGCCTGGAAATTTCCGGAGTTTTCGCAGCCGTGGGGCTGCGCCCCAACACAGACTATCTCAAAGGGCTGCTTAAGCTGGATGATGGTGGCTTTATTTCGGTTAAGGGACGGATGGAAACAGAAGTGCCGGGTCTATTTGCAGCCGGCGATATTCGAGCAGGGTCGATACGTCAGGTTGTCTCCGCGGCGGGCGATGGTGCCACGGCTGCAGTCGCTGCCGAGATATTCCTTTCTTCAGTGTAATGCTGGCGCTGGATTTAGTCGCCCTCTAAGATGTGAAGATGGTTGTTTCTCAGCGTTTTCTGATTATTGCGGCTCTGTTCATCACATGCCTGATTACAGCGAATATCATCGCTGTTAAGCTGATAACCCTGGGCATTGAGCCCATAAGGCATGGCGGGTTTCAGTTTCCGGGGCCGTTGCCAGCGGCCATAGTTATTTTCCCCATAAGCTACATATTCGGAGATATACTCACTGAGGTCTATGGTTATCGCCAGGCACGCAAGGTAATCTGGCTGGGCTTCTTGTGCAACCTTATCGCAGTGTTTGCTTTCTGGGTGGCGGGGCGGATACCTGCGCTTGATTCCGGTGTCCAGAGTGCCTACCAACGCATCCTGGGTTATACCCCTCGACTCTTGGTGGCTTCGTTTTCAGCGTACCTGCTGGGTGAGTTCGCCAACTCCTTTGTGCTGGCCAAGATGAAGATTATGACCAAGGGCCGGTTCTTGTGGAGCAGGACCATCGGTTCCACCATTGTCGGTGAGGGATTGGATGCCACGGTGTTCATCATTATCGCCTTCGGGGGCACAGTGTCCTGGCCTTTAATTATTGGCATAATCCTCACCCACTGGCTGGTGAAGACCGGCTACGAGGTGGTGGCTACCCCCTTCACCTATATGGTGGTCAATTATCTCAAGAAGAAAGAGGGCGTCGATACCTTTGACCGGGACACTAATTTCAATCCGTTTTTGGTTACCCGGTGAGGTCAATCTATTCGGACAGGAGGCAGAGGGATGGAGATCAGGATTTTAGGGGCGCACAATGTTGAATCGGCGAACACCAGGCTGACCTCCGCGCTGGTGGACGGCGTCTTAGCCATGGATGCCGGCGCGCTCACTTCCAGCCTCACCTTCCCCGAGCAGGAAAAGGTAAGCTCGATCCTGCTCACTCACTGCCACTATGACCATGTCAGGGATGTGGCCGCTATTGCTCTAAACAGCACTTACGTTCGTAAGACCATCAAAGTCTATGCGCAGGCCAGCACGCTGGAAGCGCTATTGAATCATATACTAAATAATGTCATCTATCCCAATTTCACTGAGAGGCCCAGTGAAAGGCCACCACTCAAGTTCTACCCCCTGGAGCTATACAAAGCCACGGACGTGGATGGCTATAAAGTAATTGCGCTTCCGGAAAAGCACGCGGTCCCTGCGGTGGGCTATCAGGTCACCTCTAAAGAGGGGAAGAGCTTTTTCTACAGCGGGGATACCGGGCCGGGTCTATCGTCATGTTGGGAGCATATCTCGCCGCAGTTGCTTATCATAGATTTGACTATGGCCAACGGGATGGAGGAGCACGCTATCCCTGCCGGACATCTCACCCCGAAGCTGCTGGGAGAGGAGCTGGCCCAGTTCAAAAAGGTTAAGGGATACCTGCCGCCGGTGGTGGTTATCCATCTGGCCTCCCTGTTCGAAAACCAGATCAGGGAGGAGATAGCTCAGTTGGCGAAGGAACTGGGCACCAAGATCACCCTCGGCCACGAGGGGATGAAGCTCAAATTGTAGCTTTCAGCCGTCAGCTATCAGCAGCCAGTTTAGGGCACGTTACCCCTTGCTCCTAAAACTGAGTCCTTCCAAGATGTCGCGGGGAAAGCCTGTCGGCATTTAGCTGTTAGGGCTCAGTTTTCAGTGGTGCTCTTTGGAGGGGGGATAGCTGTTTGCGAAGCCAGGTTACACAGGCGCTGAGGGTCTTTAAGAGACTAGATTTACGAGGAGCGCTGAACATTTGTACTTGACTTGCCACTATTACTGCTGTATATTCTAAAAAGCTCGTAAAAGAGACTTATGGTATTTCCTATTCTAGATTCTGGCAGGTAAATGGCAAATTTAAGTTGAATAGAACTAAAAAATATCACATTAATGAAGCTAGAGGCAGGAGTTAAAATTAACAAGCTTCTTGAGGCTGTGATGGATGGAATTGATCAGAAGTATATACAAGTGTGTTTGTCTTGTGTGGTTCTTCGAGACAAGTATAGCATGGCGTATGTAGAGCACCGGCGAAAAGCATTTTTGAGGAAGATATGAAAGAAGATGAACTCAGGTTAAACACTTTCGTACGTCATACGGAATGGGGAACAGGCCATATTGTCGCGTTTGAAGGCGATGGCCAATGGGTACTGGTTGACTTTCACGGCCGCCCAAAGCATCGGATGAAGAGAGATATTGCTTTGCGATCACTTAGTACGCTACCCGATAATGGTCTTGAGGCTAGTCTTTGGAATAGCCCTGATACTATACGTATCTGGGTAAAAAAAATGCCCCTGAGATTGGTTGCGGCCGCACTGGCTGATGCCGGCGGAACTGCTAAGGCTAAAGATCTTCAGAGTCTCATTGAGCAATACCTCGATACAAAGTGGAATACATGGTGGAAGCGAGTTCAGCCTCTCGTTAAGCAATCACCTCATTTCCAGATGAAGGAAGGGTCATATTTTATGTTAGGAAACCCATCAGATGTATCTGAGGAGGTGACCTCTAACCGATTAATACGACATACCCGTGGTGAGCCGAAGTCATCCCGAACACATAGGGTGGCATCATCAAGAGATTGGATAAAATGGTTACTCTCGGACCTAGACTCGGCACCTCCAACAAAGTCCCCAGCACCAGTAACTTTTGACATCCTGGACGAATTGCCTGCTGAGATGCTTGAACGCATTAACAAGCGTTTATTATATGGTCTGAGCTTCGTTCTTGAAGCTCAGAAGAGGCCTTCAGCACGCATACTTGAGAGCTGGTCTAAGGCTATCTCACGATTGTCGAGTCACTGGGTCCAGAGCTCATCGCCAAGTTCGCTTACTGTGCTACCTGAGCAAATTGTCAGTTTCACAGTAGATCTATTGGATAAGCCAAGATATAAGAAGTTTGCCGGACAAGTACTGCCGGTGTTGGTGATGATCTCTGAAAAGAACGACAAAGTAGCACGAGGGGTTGGTGACTGTCTTGCGTCTTTGTTTCAGGAGGGGTCTCGAGGCGCTAGCGAACTGTTTGGGGAACTTGTAGCAAAACTACCTGAAACCGCACGCAGACTCATCTCAAGAGAGGTGATACGAAAAGTGTGTCAAACGGGTACGCCTGAGCAGCAAAATCGCGCATTGAACGCCGTCAACGATCGGGATCGCGACTACTTACTCGAATACCTTGCTCTCCTAGTGGTCGGCGGACAAATCCCTGAGGCAAGAGTGGTGGAGGCGTTTCGGGGAGAGTGGCTGGCAACGCAAGGGGCAGTTCTGGAGACTTCTTTGAGATCCCCCTTGCTTGGAGCGATGCTGCTTGGTGCTGCGGCGGAACCACTCTGTGCACGGGTGGAGGACGCGTTCCGGTTAGCCATAAGAGAGAAGGAACAATCGCTAACAGACCCAGTTATTGCGATGCTGGTTCGCACCGCCAAGGAGGAAGTTCTGCACGCCCGAAGGGAGCTCGAGCAGAGACTGCATAACGAGGTGGACAATCTTAACGCAAGATTAGCAGAAGCGCATGCTGAGACCGAGAGAATGCGCCGGAATGCTGATGACCTTCAACTGCATATCTCTCGAAAGCGAGAGGAAGCCCAGCTGGAGATACGGAGGGACATGCTGTTGGCGATCGGGGAAATACTGCAAATCATGTCAGTGAAAGATATAAAACCCGCTGATCTCATGGCTGACTTGGAAGCGGGGCTCTCTCTGGCATTAAAGGCGGGTGGTGCAGAAATCTTGGGCCGTGTTGGAGAGGAGGTTCCCTACAACATTCGGCGACACGAAGCAGATAAGGATATAGATGAAGGCACGCCAGTAATCGTTGTTGCACCGGGTGTGCTGGTGCGTGGCAAACAGTCAGGTGAATTGATTCTTCTGAAAGCTCGCACCATTCCAAAGGAGAATGACACTAAATGATTGTCGGCATCGATTTCGGCACGACTAATACAAGGGTAGCCACATGGGAACCCGAGGTCGGTGGTCTACCGGAACTGAGGATGCCCAGCAAGCTTGGCAATGAGACAACGATGCCTTCAGTTGTGGCTTTCGAGCGCAGGCCTGGGGGAGCAGTTAGCATAATGGCAGTGGGAGAGGATGCTGACCAATTGGAAGACAGTCCCAACGTCAAGGTTATACGAAATGTCAAACGCTTGGCTTTGACGTCTGACCCGTATGTGCGAGAGCTTCTTGAGAATAGGCCATCGATGCGATGGCCTGAATACTGGAATCCTGTCAAAAAGAGCATAGAACTGTGGGGACATTCTTTTGCTATTGGCGACGTTATTCTGACAATCATCGGTGAAGCTCTACAGCGAGTGGGTCTGGAGAATGTACTATCAGAAGTTAGGGCTGCGTGTCCTGTCCACAGTGACTTCATTTACCGCGAAGATATGGTTGACATCTTTTCTAAACTCGGATTTCGGAGTAAAGTGAGCTGGATTTCAGAGGAGCCCCTGCTCTTCCTAGCACTGGCACACACCTTGGGACGCCTGCAAAGCGGTTCCTATCTTGTTTACGATTTTGGAGGTGGGTCTTTCGACTGCGCCCTTGCGACAGTAGAACGAAAGCAGGATTCATCCCACCTTACTGTCTATGCTGCATACGGCGACCCTTTGCTGGGTGGAATGGATATAGACGACAAGCTCAGGACCAGACTGAACTACACCGGACCTGCCCACCTGCTTCGGATAGCTAAAGAGCACCTCGATCCCTTAGGCGCTGAGCTGGCCGTAACAGGAGCTATCAAACTAAGCCTAGCGGATGTAGATGGCGTATTGAAGGAGCACGGATTCGTTGAAAAAACACTCGATATAGTAATGCATGTTTACCGCCAAGCGAAACTAATATGGAAGCGTCCACCGGGCAGCCCGCCTCTAGGAGAAATCCTCGAGCAAGATGCAAACGGTGTCATACTTCGAAGAGTTCGTGACCTTGACGAACGAGATCTGTCTGCCGATGTCGACAAAGTGCTTCTGTTCGGTGGTAGTACAAGGATACCTTCTGTCGCGCAACGACTCAAAAAAATCTTTGGATCACACAAGGTAGTCGCAGCATCTCAATTATTGAATGATTTCGATCGTCCCGATCTCACAGCAGTGGCACTTGGTGCCAGCTATACCCAGAGAGAAACTTATGTGCCACTATGTATCAACCGCTTACCTTGCAGAGTGGTGCTTCACATGCACCAAGATTCAGGCGACCTAAGAACCGAATACGTTCCGTTCTGTTTAATTTCACGATCCTGGCATAACAGGTATATATCGGTTTCCTCTGGAGAACCACCAAAATACAGAGTTGTCGTCGAGAATGCAGACGGTGAGCTCCTGCGCGAAACGGATTGGCAGGAATGCCGAATGCCTGGTTGCGGTGCCCCTGTCAAGGGGTTCTCAATCAATATTGACCGTTTCGGTGGCATTGGGTTAGATATGATTAATGGGCCCTTGCATGAGCGGGTAGAGTTGCTGGAAATACCGCCATGGCAGACAGATGCTCAGCGTACGGCATTACAGCGTAAGAGGGATGCACAGCGCAAATGGGAGGAATCCGAGCTCGCACGCCTACGTGATATCACTTCGAACAACCCGTACGGTTGGGGGGAGGGCGTTGGCTGATTCCGGGTATCAAGCAAGAGACTTATTTTCAAAGCGACGCATGTTAAGGGGGCGACCCCTTGGATATCCCCTACATTTTGTACAGGATGGGGAGCCTGTCCCACCACATGGAATTTGCTGCATGGAGAGTATGAGGGCGGGTTTCAAACCCGCCCCACAGCAGAGCTTGGAGCATCCGCTCCAAGCTATCCATTAAAGACTACCCGTCAAAGACCCATTTCGTTGGCTACGAGCTCCAGGTGGTAATCGACGTCACCGAAGGCGATTTCCAGGGCCTTGGCCCGGCGATAATAGAGCTGCATGTCGTGGTCCTGGGTGATGCCAATGCCTCCGTGTATCTGGATGCCCTCGACACAGGCCTTGCGATAGGCTTCGGCTGTCCAGGCCTTCGCTACCGAGATATCCTTCTTGCAGGGCAGGCCCTGGTCAATCTTCCAGGCTGTGTAGTAAGTGAAGTCCCTTGCGCCGGCAACATCGACTACGGTGTTGGCCATCTTGGTCTGCAAAGCCTGGAAACTCCCGATGAGCCGCCCGAACTGAGACCTTTCCTTGGCATAGGCTACTGCTATGTCCAGGGCCTGCTGGGTACCACCCACCATCCAGGGGCATTGCAGGAACGTTGCCAGCCCCAAAAGCTCATCTACTATCTTCCAGCCCTGGTCAGCCTTGCCCAGCATATTGGCCTGGGGGACGCGCGCGCTCTTGAAAACGACCTCGCACTTCTTATCGCCAGTGAAGGTCTTGAGAAGATTGCAGGTTACGCCGGGGCTCCTGGCATCCACCAGGAACAGTGTGATGCCCTCCTCCTTATTCCTGCCGGCCTTTGTTCTGGTGACACAGAGCAGGTAGTCGGCAACATGGGCATCGGTGACGAAGAGCTTGGTGCCGTCGATAACGAAGTCATTGCCGTCGGCAACGGCTTTGACCTTTATCCCCGCTGCATTGTAAGTAGCGTCTTTTTCAGTCAGCGCCAGGGACAGTATCGCCTCGCCTTTGGCTATCTTGGGCAGGAAGTTCTTTTTCTGGGCTTCGGTGCCCCATTTCAGTATAGCTAAGCCACAAAGCACGGTGGAGAGGAAAGGCCCGGGGACGAGCGCCTTGCCCATCTCCTCGAGCAGGGTGGTTAAATCGACGAAGGTCAGCCCGCTGCCGCCATATTTCTCAGGGTAGACCAGTCCCATCCAGCCCAGGCCTGCCATCTTCTGCCACAGCTCAGGTGAATATCCCTTTTCGTCCTTTTCCATCTCCCGGACCAGCTTCTTGGTGCATTCCTTGGCCAGGAACTCGCTGGCCGCTTTCTTAAGCATTTCCTGCTGTTCGCTAAGGGCGAAATCCATGTTGCCTCCTTAAGGTTAGCCGACCCCGACCTGTAGCCCGTAGGACTCAAGGTCAGCTTTAATATTCGCTACTTCATCTCCCTGATGCGGTTTGAGGTCGCTCAATTTGTATTCCATGCCCAGTCTGTAATATTTAATCTTGCCCAGCGAATGATAAGGCAAGAGGTCAACCCTTTTAAGCCCCAGGCTGAGCATGAACTCTGCCAGCGCCTTGATGTTCTCTGGGGAATCGTTGTGACCTGGAATCAATGGCACCCTGATTATCATAGGCTTGCCCAGGGCGGCAATCATTCTGGCGTTTTCCAGGATCAGCCTATTATCTATGCCGGTAAGCTCTTTGTGCTTTGCTGGGTCCATGTGCTTGATGTCGTAAAGCACCAGATTGGTGTGCTCCAGCACCCTCTTCAGAATCTCGGGCTTGACAAACCCGGAGGTGTCGAGAGCGGTGTGAATGCCGCTTTCCTGTGAGGCTTTGAGGAGATGCCAGAGAAATTCCGGCTGGTGGGTCGGCTCGCCTCCGGAGAAGGTGACGCCGCCGCCCGAGTTCTGATAGAACAGCGCATCCTTTTTCACTTCTTCCAGTACTTCATCCACGGTCATCAGCTTCCCGCTTATCTCTCTGGCTTTATTAGGGCACGCCTCAACGCACTTGCCACAGGCCTTGCACAGGCTGCGGTCGATTTTTATAGCCCCATCGGGGGCTTTGGTGGTAGCCTTATTGGGACATGCCTCAACGCAGCGGTAGCATCTCGTGCACAGGTTTTCAAGGTAGAAGAGCTGCGGCACAGGACTCATGGATTCCGGGTTGGCGCACCACAGGCATCTCAGCGGGCAGCCTTTGAGGAAGACGGTGGTCCTGATGCCAGGGCCGTCGCGGATGGCGAAACGCTCTATGTTGAACACACAGCCTATGATGCCGATTTTCTGGCTGCCGTCGGGCTTACTCAATGATGAATCTCTCAAATTGATCATGGCCAATGTAGTTTAGCAAACTCAAATCAACCAGGTTGTTTATTGGGCTCTATTCAGCCCCCTAAATCCCCCAGTCTTGGGGGACTTTTAGGGCACAGTGCACTGTGCCCCTACAGGGATACCCCCATCCTTCCGCGGAAGGACTAGCAAAGGGGCTTCGCCCCTCTGCACACCCCAGTTACTAAACAATCTCAGTTACCCTCTGGGAAGTCCCAGGGTTCTGGTAGCTAGAATCTGTCTCTGAATCTCCGAAGTGCCTCCGGCTATCTTGTAATGCGGCGCTTCCTGGTACATATGCGCAAACCACCCCTGAAGCTCGGCCCACTTCGAGCCGGGCACCAGCTCACCGTAGTGTCCCAGTATCTGCATGCCGGTTTGGGCCAAATCGTAAACCGTCTCGGTGCTGAGCAGCTTGGTTATGGCGACCTCGGTCAGGGCGAACATCTTATGCACCTGCATCCAGGAGAGACGGTAGGACAGAACCCTGGTCACGGCGAACTTCGTCTCCATCTCAGCGAGCTTGTGCCTGATTAGCGGGTCGGCAGCCAGCGGCTTGCCATTGCGCTTAGTCGTCTTTACGTACTCCGTGAGAAGCTCCAGCGCCCGGTTGAATCCGCTCACTGTGACTGCCCGTTCGAACAGCAGCGCAGCACCAATGATGTAGAACCCGTTGTTCAAATCACCGACCAGGTTCTCCTTGGGAACTTTGACGTCGTCATAGAAAACCTCGGTGGAGTGATAGCCGCTCATGTTGTAGATAGGTCGAATAGTAATGCCTTTGGTATGTTTGAGGTCTATGATGAGCAGCGAGATGCCCTTGTGCTTCTTGGGGTTCTCGAGGTCGGTCCTGACCGCAACCCAGCCGTAGTCGGCGAAGTCGGCCTTGGTGCTGAACATTTTCTGGCCGTTGAGGAGATAATAGTCGCCCTTGTCTTCTGCCTTAAGCGACAGCGAAGCGAGGTCTGACCCCGACCCGGGCTCGGTATAGCCCATGGAGAACTCGACCTCGCCGTGGGCTATCATGGGGAGGTATTTTTTCTTCTGTGCCTCGTTCCCGTGTGCGAGAAGGGTGGGCCCTACCACCATAGCACCGATTAAGGCACAGGGAGTCGGGGCAAAGGCAGCCGACAATTCATCCTGAATAACATAGTTATCCAGCGGAGACGCAGCCATGCCGCCCCACTCTTTGGGGTACAGGGGGCAGAGCCAGCCTCTTTCCCCCAGCTTGCGCAGCAGCTTCCAGGTGTCGGCGCCGTAGGGGCGGTCGAACCTGAAGTCTAACCTGCTATCAGCGGTAACCTCTTTTTGGAGGAACTTACGCACCTCCAGGCGCAGACGCTCTTGTTCCGGCGTAAAACTGAAATCCATAGACACGCCTCCGTTTCTCAAAACCATAGGTAGCCTGGAGCACCTGCTCCAGGCTACCTGGGCGAAGCAGGTGCTCCGCCCTACCCAGATTTAACTGTTCTTTTACTTCTCCAGGCCCAGCACCTTTCTTGCGGTGTTGAGGTACACGTTCTGTAAAACTTCGGGCTTGTAATTGCTCGCCTCCCAGTCTTCGAACAGCGTGGCATAGGGGAAGAAGGGGTAATCGGACCCGAACATAATCTTGTTCTTGATACGGGTGTTCAACTCTCTTCTGAAGTTGTCATGGAAGTACTTGGGCCTCCAGCCGTGCACCTCGCAGAACACATTGTTCTTGTGGATCATAATCGCCGTCATCTCATCGACCCAGGGGAAGGGATAGTGGTGCCCGATTATGGTCAGGTTGGGGAAGGCAGCGGCCACATCATCTACGTTGGGAATCGGTTTCTCAGTGGAAAGACGTATACCCATGCCTCCTACGGAGCCACCGCTCTGTCCGGCGCCACCGGCGGTTGCGCCCACTGTAATCTTAACGGGTACCCCGGCATCCTGGCACATATCGTAGAACGGCCACCATGTCTTGTCGTTGGCGGGGGTTCCATACATTCCGGTGACGAACATACCGAAGCTGCCCAGGTCCTTAATGCATCTCTCGAGCTCATGTATTGCTTTCCAGAGTCCGAGTTCGATGGTAACGCCGACCCAGAAACCGAGAATGACATCGGGATAGGATTTCTTCAGATGTCCTATGTAGTTGTGCCTTTCCTGTATCTGCTCGAATTCTGTGAATCCGAGCAGTTTGTGGGTCTGACTGAGGATCACCACCTGGACGCCGGCGTCCCTCCAGTCCTGCGCCATCTCATCGTCGGTCTTGATGCGCAGTCCCGCTGTCTTGAAATAGGCGGCCAACATCTCGATCATCGCGGGATCCCTGCTGACCGCGCCTTCCTTGGTGCTCATCAAGCACTCCATGTCGATGGCCTTCGGGTTGGTCAATTTCTTTACCTTTGCTGGCATAAGATTCCCTCCTCCTTAATCTTGACTATCTTTTATTTTTATTCACTAAGGTTAGCCTTAAGAATTCCTTTATCAACCCCCTAAATCCCCCAGTCTTGGGGGACTTTAAAAAATGGGGGACACCCCCAAACCCTCGCCAGAGAGGCTTTGCCCCTCTGGACTCCCTATTATTTAAATACGCCTTCTTCGGTCAGTTTCTTAATCTCCTCCTTTGACATGCCCAGGAGTTTGCCATAGACGTAGTTGTTGTCCTGTCCAACTTTGTGCATGGGACCGAACATGCACGGGGTCTCAGACATGTAAACCGGCTCGATCCAGGTTACGGTCTTGCCCGCCACCGGCCATTTCATTCCCGGCTTTTCGAAGTCGGCGGCATAGAAGTCAGTCTCATAATAGAACTTGTGCCTCCAGAGGTGCTCGCTGCTCGCCATATCTTCGCCTTTGGACACGATCCCCGCCGGCACCCCGGCCTTTTGCATCTCATCCATCACCTCGTAGGCATCGCGCGGCGATGTCCACCCTCCAATCAGGTTGTCCAGTTCCGCAGCATTCTTGACCCTGTCGGCAGCGGTGGCGAATTTCGGCGACTTTGTCCAGGCGGGATTGCCCATGACTTTGCAGAATGCTTTCCATTCTCCTTCGTTGGTCACGGCTACGGTGCACCACCTGTCCGTTCCGGTGCAGGGGTAAGCACCATGCGGGGCGTAGAAGCGGTGCCTGTTTGCTCTGCGCTCCGGGACCACCTTGTTAGCCTGGTAATCCAGGAAAGACGGGCCTACTGTTACTACACCGGACTCGTATATCGGGCATTCTATGAAGCAGCCCTTACCGGTGCGGCGCCGTCTCTCGAGCGCCCCTATCAATGCCAGGGCATTGAACATCGAGGTGTGATAGTCCGAATAAGAGATATTGGCTACGCCGAGGCTGTCCGGCGTACCTGACATGGTAGATATGGCGCAGGCGTGCTGCATCAGCCTACCATATGCCTTAAAGCCGCCGTAGGGGCCTACGCTCCCCAGACCAGTCTGCCACAATACAATGAGGTCTTTCTTCAACGACTGAACGTGTTTGAAATCCAGGCCAAACTTGGTCAGAAAACCCTCGCCGAGGTTGGTGGCGTAGATGTCGCTCTTCTTAATCAGCTCTTCCATTATCTCTTTGCCCCTGGGCTGACGAACGTCCAGAGTGACATTTCGCTTCAGGGGCCGGTACTCTAACTGGAGAGAACCTGCGGCGTACATGGGGCCGTACCACGACATATCGAGGGAGGTGAGTGTCTCAACCTTGATGACCTCGGCGCCCAGCGCGGCCAGCATCCGTGTCGCCAGAGGCAACGCTAAGTAAAGCCCGAACTCTATGACTCTAACACCTTCGAGAGCTTTCTTGGCCATCGCCTTATCCTTCCTTTCCTCGCATTATCTTATGTCTTAGATTGTACCTGTGGAACGCAGCACTGCCAGGTCTTCCCTGGTGTAACCCAGCTCTTTGCAATAGATTCGCTCGTTGTCCTCGCCCAGCAGCGGCGCCGCCTTCGAGGGTGCCGGGATCGCATCGCTATACAGCGCGCCTTTGGGGTACTTTAGCTTGCCCACCACAGGATGGGCTAGCTCGACCCAGAAGCCGCGTGAGTTAAGCTGGTTATCTTTAAGAAGGGAAGGGACATCATTCACAGGCATGACCACCAGTTTGCGCTTCTGGCCCTCCAGGAAGATGTCGCGCCCGTTGAGCTTCTCAGTGAAGTTTATCACCATCACATTCACCATATCGCGCACCGGCATGCGGTCGATAAGCCCGCCTTTGTACTGGTCTTTGAGGACTTCATCGTCGCCTGTCACCTCGTGTATCCACTGCGCCAGTGTATCCCATTCCTGAGGGGTTACCACGCACAGTGAAATCCAGCCGTCTTTGCAGGGATAGAGGCCGCAGGGCGTGACCATGGCGTCCATCGCGCCCACACGCGTATTATTCTCTTTCGTCTTGTGCCACATGGGAACTGGCGTCTGCTCCTGCCAGTAGCTTATCATGGCTTCCTGCATGGGCACGTCCACGTACTGTCCCTTTCCCGATACTGCATCCCGATGGAAAAGGGCCGCCATCGTGCCCACTGCAGCGTACTGGGAGCCGGGATAGAACGACTGCTCCCCGCCGAGCACCAGCGGAGCCTGGTCGGGCTCGCCCACAAGCTGCATGTAGCCGCTCATGGCCATGACGTTAATATCTTCCGCCTTATAGCCGCTCAGTGGGCCTTTCTGTCCGTAGGGGGTGATGGAGGCCATCACCAGCTTGGGGTTAATCTTCTTCAGCTTGGGATAGTCGAGTCCCAGCTTGGCGAGATAACCCACGGGGAAGCTCTCCACCACCACGTCTGACTTCTTGACTAGCTTCTTGAAAATCTCCTGGCCAACACTGTCCTCGAGGTTCAGCGTTATGGAGCCTTTGCTAGTGTTGAAATAGAGGAAGAACAGGCTCTTCTCGAGATGAACCTCGTTCTTAAAAAAAGGACCCCGGAACCTCGTTTTGTCCCCGCAGGGGGGCTCCACTTTTATCACTTCGGCTCCGAGGTCTCCGAGAAGCTTGCTGCAATAGGCACCCTTCTCGTCAGCCAGGTCCAGCACTCGGTACTTAGGTAGGAATCCTTCCGGTTTCTTCTTCTCAGGCATACTCTACCCCTTTAAAGAATATTTAGTTGTATGAGTGTGGTTAGTGGTTATTTGTTGATAATAGAGGTTTCCCTTTCCGCGCCTCGCTCAGTCTACCAAATTATGCATACTAAAGTCAACTTTCGGAGCCAGGGCAGGTGCGTTACCGTAGTGCCATAGCCCCTATTGTGGTATACTCTTAGGCACAAAAATTCCCGAGTTTGCTTTTGAGGCGATGCATTATCTTGGCGTGGATATAGTTGAGATAGAGCGCATCGAGCGCTCCGTAGCTCGCTATGGGGAGAAGTTCCTCAGCCGCGTGTATACGGAGGCCGAGCTTGAGTTGTGCCGCAATCGGATGCCCGAGCTTGCCGTTCGGTTCGCAGGTAAGGAGGCAGTGATGAAGGCGCTGGGCACAGGCAGGAGGGGCGTCTCCTGGCGCGACATTGAAATCCTGCGCAATAAACGCAACGCGCCGCTGGTCTATCTCCACGGCAGGGCGCGTTCCCGCGCGAAGAAGCTGGGCATAACGGAGATTGCTGTCAGTCTTTCCCACTCCCGGGACTATGCCATCGCCTCTGCGATAGGAGGAGCACCTTGAAGCTGGTTACTGGCGAGCAGATGCGCATGTTGGAGCAGAAGTCTGTCGAGGCCGGTATATCCCTGGATATGCTGATGGAGAACGCCGGCCTGGCTGTGGCCGAGGAGATAAGAAATCTGCGTGGGGGCAGTGTCGCTGGCTGCCCCATCTTGATTCTGGTGGGGCCTGGCAACAACGGCGGCGATGGCCTGGTCGCAGCCCGCCATTTCTATGACTGGGACGCCGAGGTAAGCCTGTATTTCTATAAGCGCCGCACCGAGGGCGATAATAACTTCAAGCTCCTCCAGGAGCGGGGACTCTCCTACACCGATGCCGATTCTGATAAAGGCTTAGTCGTTTTGAACGATGCACTTTCTAAGTCAGAGATAGTCGTTGATGCACTGTTCGGCACCGGCAAGCTTCGTCCTCTTCAGGGCACCATCAAGGAGCTGTTGGAGTTCGTCAAGAGGTACAAGGAGAACAGCCCGCAATTGACGGTGGTCGCAGTTGACCTTCCTTCGGGTCTGGATGCTGACAGCGGCGCTGTGGACCCTGCGTGTCTTTCCGCCGATGTGACCATCACCCTGGGTTACCCCAAAGTCGGGCTGTTCAATTTTCCCGGCGCGGAGAGAGTGGGCAAGCTCATTGTGGCCCCCATAGGCATAAAGCCGAAGCTGGCCGATAGCATAACAACAGAGCTTATCACTCCCGAGTGGGTGAAATCTGTGCTGCCTAAGCGCCCTCTGAGCGCCAATAAAGGGACTTTTGGCAAGGTCATGGTGGCTGCAGGCTCGATAAATTACATCGGGGCTGCCTATCTCGCCTGCGCCGCTGCCACCAGAGTAGGGGCCGGGCTGGTGACCCTGGCCACGGGCCGCAGCCTTCAGCCGGTCCTGGCGGCAAAGTTGACCGAGGTGACCTATGTGCCGTTGCCGGAAACTGAGCCGGGCGTCATCAGCGCTGAGGCGGCCACTCTTTTTGCGGAGCAACTCAGTGAATACGATGTGCTGCTTATGGGCTGCGGCCTGGGGCAGCATCCTTCAACGCAGAAGTTTATCAGAGAATACCTCTTCTCGCCCTCTCCTTCCATGCCTCGGGGCGTTGTCCTGGATGCCGATGCTTTGAATGCCCTGGCCAAGGTCAGCAAATGGTGGCAGAGGATGGACTGCGAGGCGGTGCTTACACCTCACCCCGGCGAGATGGCGAGGTTGACAGGCCTATCTGTTGCTGAGATACAGACAGACCGTTTGAAGATAGCGCAGAGGATGGCTGCCGAATGGCAGAAGGTGGTGGTGCTCAAGGGGGCATACACTGTCATCGCAGCGCCCGATGGCAGGGCGAAGCTTAATCCTTCGGCGAACCCCGGTCTGGCCTCGGCGGGCACCGGAGATGTGCTTTCAGGGACTATTGCAGGCATGCTGGCACAGGGGCTTACTCCCTTCGAGGCGGCCTGCTGCGGCGTCTACCTGCACAGCGCAGCCGGCGAGATGGTGCGAGAGGAACTGGGCGATGCCGGCATGGTCGCCGGCGATTTGCTTCCGGTTCTGCCCAAGGTGATTAAGAGGCTGAAGGAGCAGTAGCTCTAAAATTATAGACGCAAAATTCGCATTTTAGGGGCTCAAAATTTTGAGCCCCTACTTAAAATTCTGCCAGAAAACTCTTGCCAACTGCAAAATAAGGTGTTATCATACTAGAAAATAGGTTGAACCTTTAATTCAGTCCCGAGAGACTGGAAAGGAAGGGGCAATGGTAGCCCGTAACCTCGGCGGATCTAATAAGGAGTACAAGCCTCTACCTTTTTGAAGGTGGAGGTTTTTTTATGCCCGAAAAAGTCATTATGACGGAAGATGAGATACGAAGGGCGCTTGTTCGTATCTCCCATGAGGTACTGGAGAGCAACGGCGGCTGCGACAACCTGGTCTTAATCGGTGTGCATACCCGCGGCGTGCCCCTGGCTCATCGCGTTGCGGCGGTGATGAAGAAGGCGGAGGGCGCGGATGTCCCCGTGGGCAACCTCGATATCGGGCTGCACCGCGATGACCTGCAATATTTGGAGACGCCGCCTGTGATTCGCCCCACCGACATACCTACAGAAATCACGGGCAAAAACGTGGTCCTGGTTGACGATGTGCTGTTCACCGGGCAGGAGTATACGCGCGGCCATGGATGCCCTCATTGATTTCGGGCGTCCTCAGCGCATTCAGTTGGCGGTGCTCATAGACCGGGGACATCGCGAGCTTCCTATCAGGGCTAACTTCGTGGGGAGGAATATCCCCTCCTCGAAAGATGAGCGCATTCAACTGCGGCTGAAAGAGACGGATGGCAAGGACGAGGTGGTAATCATCAATAATATGGCCAAGCAGGGAGCGATGCAGGCTCAGTGAGGTGGATATGGTTATAAGCCTGGCGAAGAGGGACCTGATAACGATAGAAGACCTCTCGAATCAGGAAATCGAAGGGGTTTTCACCTTGGCAGATGACATGGCTGAGGGGCTCAGGGAGCAGTCCGATGTGTGCCGGGGCATGATTATGGCGAGCCTGTTCTTCGAGCCGAGCACCAGGACGCGGATGTCATTCGAAACCGCGATGAACAGACTGGGTGGCAGGGTCATCTCTGTGATGGAGATGGGGAACACCTCTCTGGCTAAGGGCGAGAGCATCGCCGATATGGCGAGGGTGGTGGGAAGCTACGCAGACATCATCGTCATCAGGCATCCCTGGGAGGGTGCAGCCAAGGTGGTCGCCGACTATGCTGATGTACCTGTGATAAACGCCGGCGACGGCGGACATGAGCATCCCAGCCAGACCTTGCTTGACCTCTACACTATCAAGAAGGAAAGGAAAACGCTCGAAGGGTTGAAGATCGCTCTATGGGGTGACCTGAAGTACGGGCGTACAGTGCACTCTCTGGCCTACGCGCTGGCCAGGTTCGGAGCAACTATGCACTTCCGCCCCAGCCCGGGCTTTGAGATGCCGGAGCATGTGATAAGGAAGCTGACCACGGAATATGCAGGCAGGCTGGAGCGATACAACGGGCCCAAAGATGAGCAAGGGAAGGGGCTTATCCCAGTAGAAGCTATATACGTAACGCCGAGCGGTCCGCATCAGCTTGCCAATATACCTGCCGTCGGTATCCAGATTGAGCTGGAGAAGGGCGTAGACGCCCTCTATGTTACCAGGCTGCAGAAGGAAAGGCTGGAGCCTTCGTCAGAGGGTTTGAAGAAAGAGTACCCCGTAGTAGACAAAAAACTTTTCAAAGAGAAGGGTTTTAAGGAAACGATTGTTATGCATCCCTTGCCCCGTGTGGGCGAGCTTGCCTATGAGATGGATGCCGACCCGCGAAGCATGTATTTCAAGCAGGCAGCGCGCGGGGTGCCGATCAGGATGGCTCTGCTCTCCCTTCTTCTGGGGTGCAAGACGGTTGACATCCCTGAGAGGAAAGTGCCGTCTTTCGCACAGAAGAGAGAGTACGCAGTCTATAAACGTGAAACCGGTGTCAGATGCCAGAACGAGAAGTGCGTTTCGGTGCAGGAGACCGAAAGGGAGTACATGAAACATGAGTTTCAGATAGTATCGAACGAGCCCTTAACGCTGAGGTGCGTTTACTGTGAGCACGAGATATATCCGCCGTACATAGCCAGTTCGAAATGGCATCAGGGTATTGTGGAGAAAAAGAGGTACTACAAAGCGGACAGCTTCATGCTGGGTCGAATAAGGCCGGAGAACCTCATCATCTTCGACTCGGAGGAAGACGCTCGACGTCAAGGGTTCAAGCTGGGCAAGAGGGCTGTTTAAGGGATATAGCAGTGAAGACTAAGCGTCAATCTGAGAATCTGCTTATTCGGGGTGGTCGCATAATCGACCCTTCGCTGGGCATCGATGCTGTGGGAGACCTGTTTATCTCGGAGGGCAAAATCGCCTGGCTGAGTGTGCAGCGAGCTGGTTCTCTGCCTGAAAACCACAAGGTAATCGAGGCTCGAGGCATGGTGGTCTGCCCTGGATTCATTGACCTGCACTGCCACCTGCGCCAGCCGGGATTCGAGGAGAAGGAGACTATCGCTACGGGTACGCGCGCTGCGGCTAAAGGGGGATTCACCACCGTCTGCTGCATGCCTAATACGAATCCTTCCATAGATAAGGCGGAAGTGGTGGAATATGTCAAGAGCGTAGCTGCTAAAGAGGGCGCTGTGCGGGTCTTGCCGGTAGGTTGTATTACGGAAGGTCGAGATGGCGGAAAGCTCGCCGATTTCAGCGAGCTTTCCGCATCGGGCGCTGTTGCCTTCAGCGACGATGGCAGCCCGGTGATGGACTCAAACATCATGCGCAGCGCTCTGGGATATAGTCAAGAGGCTGGTTTGCCAATCATAGACCACTGCGAAGACCTCGCTTTCAGCCAGGATGGGGTGATGAACGAAGGCTCGTTGGCAACCAAATTGAAACTGAAGGGGATGCCTGCTGCCGCCGAGGAAGGCATGGTGGCCAGGGACATACGACTTGCCCGAATCGTGGGGGGCAGGCTTCATATCGCCCATGTAAGTACTGCGGGCTCTGTAGAGCTAATTCGCTCTGCTAAAGAGGAAGGCATCTCGATTACCGCCGAGGTCACACCGCATCACCTGACGTTAACTGAAGCAGCAGTTGTGGGTTACAACACCAATGCTAAGGTAAACCCGCCGCTGCGCACGGCGGAGGACGTTGAGGCGCTTATCTTAGGGTTGAGAGATGGAGCAATAGACGCTATTGCCACCGACCATGCCCCGCATGCTGCCAAGGACAAGGCCTGCGATTTCAATACAGCAGCCTTCGGCATCAGCGGCTTCGAGACAGCGCTGGGCAGCCTGATGACGCTGGTGCATCAGGGCAAGCTCGACCTGGTGACGCTTATCTCAAAGTTCACCTGCGAACCTGCTTCAATTCTCCGCCGGACTGACCTGGGTACGCTTAAATCCGGCTCGGCGGCGGATGTCGTAATCTTCGACCCGAACAAACAATGGGTGGTGAACCCTGAAGAGTTTATTTCCAAAGGCAAGAACACGCCCCTTGCCTGGTGTGTGCTCAAGGGCAAGGTAATGGCCACTTTATTCGGTGGCCAAGTAGTTTATAAAGATGAGTCTGTAAAACTGGAACCTGCGTCTAAGAAGATGGGAGTGAAAGGTGGCTAGGAAAGCGATACTGGTGCTCGCAGATGGCTCGGTCTACGAAGGGCATACTTTCGGCGCTGAGGTCAAGGGCTATGGGGAGGTGGTGTTCAACACCAGCATGACCGGCTATCAGGAGATATTGACCGACCCCTCGTATGCGGGGCAGATTGTGGTGCTTACCTATCCCCTTATCGGCAACTATGGCATAAATCCCGACGATATCGAGTCGAGGCGCATCCAGGTGCGTGGATTCGTGGTGCGTGAGGACTGCGATAAGCCCAGTCACTGGCAGAGCAACAGCACGCTGAGAGAGTATTTGGAGAAAGCGGGCATTCCAGGCATAGGCGGAGTAGATACCCGCGCCATCACCAGGCGGCTGCGTTCAGTGGGCGTGATGATGGGCACCATCACATCGGATGAGACTGCTGAAGAAGCGCTGCAGCGGCTGAAAAGCGTGCCGCGCTACGACGACATAGATTTCGTCAAAGGCGTGAGCACCGAATCCCCCTACCACTGGAATCCCTCGTCTCAGAGCGAACTGGCGAGCAAATATCACATAGTTGTCGTTGACGGCGGCCTGAAATACAACATCCTGCGCATTCTGCGGGGCATGGGCTGCAAGGTTACCGCTGTGCCCTGCACTATCTCGGCTGAGGATGTGCTGGCGCTCAAGCCCGACGGCATACTGCTCTCGCCGGGGCCGGGAGACCCTGCGCTTCTAGATTATATGGTGAAGACCGTGAAGAAGCTGGTGGGACGCAAGCCTATCATGGGGATATGTTTGGGTCACCAGCTAATAGGGCGCGCCTTCGGTGCCGATACCTTCAAGCTCAAATTCGGGCACAGAGGAGCCAATCACCCCGTGCGGGACCTGGCTACGGGGCGGGTTTACATAACAGCTCAGAACCATGGCTACGCCGTGGATGCTGACGGCTTGAGGGACGGGCTGGAAGTGAGCCAGATAAACCTGAACGACCAGACCGTGGAAGGGCTGAGGCACTGCGAGCTGCCCATATTCTCCATTCAGTATCATTCCGAGGCCTCCCCAGGCCCGCAGGACAACGTTTATCTGTTCCAGCAATTTTTGCAGATGGTGAAAGGCAAATAGGAATCAATGCCTAAGGTAAATAAAGTCCTTGTCATAGGCTCGGGCCCTATCATCATCGGGCAGGCGGCGGAGTTCGACTACTCCGGCACCCAGGCGTGCCGCGCTTTGCGCGAGGAGGGCGTTACCTCGGTGCTGGTGAACTCCAACCCCGCCACCATCATGACCGATGAAGGCATTGCCGACATAGTCTATATCGAGCCGCTCACGGTCGAGATAATGGAGCGCATAATTGCCCGCGAGAGGCCTGATGGACTCCTTCCCACCATAGGCGGGCAGACCGGGCTCAACCTCGCCGTGGAAATCGCCGAAGCGGGCATTCTGGATAAGTACAATGTGCGCCCTCTGGGTACATCGATTGACACCATACGCAAGGCTGAGGACCGCGAGTTGTTCAAGCAGTTGCTTCTCGACATCGGAGAGCCTGTGCCCGACAGCGCCACGGTGAATACCCTCGAAGAGGCGCGTCGGGTGGCGCAGAGAATCGGCCTCCCTCTGGTGATCCGGCCAGGCTATACACTGGGCGGCACAGGAGGCGGCATCGCCAAAACATGGGAGGAGCTGGAGCAGATTGTCTCTTCGGGGCTTGCCGCGAGCCGCATCCACCAGGTGCTTGTGGAGAGGTGCCTCACAGGCTGGAAAGAGATAGAGTTCGAGGTGATGCGAGACGGCGCCGATAACTGCATCACCATCTGCTGCATGGAGAATATAGACCCCATGGGCGTCCATACCGGAGAAAGCATAGTGGTCGCTCCCAGCCAGACCCTGAACGACAAGGAATACCAGATGCTGCGTTCCGCCAGCATCAAGATCATCAGGGCTCTGGGCATCGAGGGAGGGTGCAACATCCAGTTTGCGCTAAAGCCCCATCCTATAATTGAGCCGAGAGAAGGGAAGGAAGACCCTTACTTTGTAATCGAGGTCAATCCCCGCGTGAGCCGCAGCTCGGCGCTGGCAAGCAAGGCAACCGGCTATCCTATAGCCCGTGTATCAGCCAAGATAGCCGTGGGCAGGCGGCTGGACGAGATAGCCAACAAGGTCACGGGCAAGACCACCGCTGCCTTCGAGCCAACTATAGACTACTGCGTGGTCAAGATGCCGCGCTGGCCCTTCGATAAATTCGCCATGGGAGACCGCATCATCGGCACCCAGATGAAGTCCACAGGCGAAGCTATGGCTATAGACCGCTGTTTCGAGGCAGCGCTGCAGAAGGCAGTGAGGTCGCTGGAGATAGGAGGCAAGTCGCTGCTCTGGGAAGACCGCCGCTGGAGGGATGGGCACTCCTATCCGCTCGAGCCAAATGACCTCAGGCTTTGGGCGCTGATGGCGTCATTGAGGCGCGGGGCGAGCATAGCAGACCTGTGCCGCCACACCGGCATCGACCCCTGGTTCATGGAGAAGTTCCAGAATATCGTCGACATGGAGAAGCTCCTCCTCTCCGAGAAGCTGACGCCTGAGTTACTGCGGGAGTCCAAGAGGCTGGGCTTCTCCGATGAGCAGATAGGCACCTTGGCGGACAGGCTCCCCGAGCAGGTAAGGGAGCTGCGCCAAAGCTGGAAGATCCGCCCGGTGTACAAGATGGTGGATACCTGCGCCGCCGAGTTCGCTGCTGAGACACCTTATTTCTACAGCACCTATGATACTGAAAACGAGGCGGAGCCCTTGCCGGGGCGCAAAGCGGTGGTCATCGGGTCGGGCCCTATACGCATCGGGCAGGGCATAGAGTTCGACTATTGCAGCGTGCACTCTGCCTGGGCGCTTCAGGAGGCAGGCGTCAAGAGCATAATGGTGAATTCCAATCCTGAGACGGTCTCCACCGATTTCGACACAAGCACCCGTCTCTACTTCGAACCGCTGGATGTGGAAAGCGTCAGGGACATTCTGGAGAACGAGACCGACAATGAGAATGGGGACGGTCCACCCCCTTCGATTGTGCAGTTCGGTGGGCAGACGGCCATCAACCTGGCGCAGCCCATCGCTCGCGCCAGCCTCCCCATAATCGGCTCCAGCGCTGAGACTATAGACCTCGCGGAGAACCGCAAACGCTTCGAGGATTTCCTGAGCAGGCTGGGCATCCCTCAGCCTCCGGGCGCCGGCGTGTTCACGGTAGAAGATGCTCTCGGCACCGCTCAGTATATCGGCTATCCTGTGCTGATTCGTCCCAGCTATGTTCTTGGGGGCAGGGCGATGGAGATTGTCTACAAGCCCAGCGAGCTTGCCGTGCTTATGGAACGTGCTACCGAGCTTGACCCCCAGAAGCCTGTGCTTATAGATAAGTATTTTGAAGGCAAGGAAGCGGAGGTGGACGCTATCTGCGACGGCGAGACTGTGCTTATCCCCGGCATCATGGAGCATATAGAGCGTGCCGGGGTGCACAGCGGCGATTCCATGGCGGTCTATCCGGGCATGAATCTCACTGAGATCGAGGCAAATACGATGGTGGACTATGCCGTGCGCATAGGCCTGGCGCTGGGGGTGAAGGGCCTGATGAATGTCCAATATGTGATTATGCGCAATGGCGATGGCGCAGGCTCGGCCGTGTATGTGCTTGAGGTAAACCCTCGCTCCAGCCGGACTGTTCCCTTCATCTCCAAGGTCACCGGCGTGCCCATGGTACGGGTGGCGACCAAGGTAATGCTGGGCATTAGCCTCAAGGAGCAGGGCTATTCCACCGGGCTGTGGAAGAGGCAGAAGCTGGTGGGAATCAAGGCACCGGTGTTCTCCATGTCCAAGTTGCCGGGAGTGGACACCTACCTCGGCCCGGAGATGAAGTCTACCGGCGAGGTAATGGGGATAGACTACAATTTCAATGCGGCTCTGGCTAAGGCGCTGCTGGCTGCGGGTCTGGCGCTTCCGCCCAAAGGCTCCATATTGCTCAGCATAGCCGATAGAGACAAGCCCACAGCGCTTACTATGGCGAAAAAGCTTGCTCAGATTGGATACAAGCTTTATGCCACAGAGGGGACATCGGCAGTGCTCAGAGCAGCAGGGCTTGAGGTGACCATGATCAGCAAGAAGATCAGCGAGGGCCACCCCAATGTGCTGGATGTTATCCGGGATGGGACTGTAAACGTGGTCTTGAACACCCCGACAGGGGGCAGGGTGCCGATGAGGGACGGCTTCGAGATACGGCGCGCCGCCACGGAGCAGCGCATTCCCTGTTTCACATCCCTCGACACCGCGAAAGTGGCTGTGGATGCACTCATAGCCGGAAGCCAGTTGGTCAGCGTCGAACCGCTGCCCGAATATAGGAAAAAACATGAAGATATGCTATAATATTAGATTGTTTAAATATGATATTGATCTTCGCACCACTTTAGTGGATATTTTTCCCATGAACAGATAGATGAATAAATAACTAATAATGATTAATCCTTTGGCATTTATTTCTCATCAAATCAAGTTTTCAGTTCAAGTTTAGCGGATCTTCATTGCGTATCTTCTAAGGAGACGATCTTGAGAGCCGACCCTGTCCACATCGATGTCCCAATTTTAACAGGACGACTTAAGTCCAGTTTTACCCCAATGTATTCAATGCACAAATACTGGAGTCGTAAACCATCGGAGATAATTGCTAAATATATTGAATCATATACCAAACAGGGAGACATTATACTTGATGCATTCTCTGGATCAGGTGTTACCATTATTGAAGCCCTTAAATTGGGACGAAAAGCGATAGGCATTGATCTCAACCCAGTTGCGAATTTTATAACACGTGTTACATTAGAACCAGTAAATCTTTCTCAATTGAAGTGGGCTTATCGTGATGTAGAAACGTTTTGTGAGGACACAATATCTGATCTTTTTTACACGAGGTGTCAATCGTGTGGTGAACTTGGCACCATAGATTTTGTGGTACGACACGGGGATGAGCCTAGAAAAATCGGATACAGTTGTAGCTGTTCTCGCCAAAGACTATTTAAACAACCTGATGAATTTGATAAGCAAAAGGAAGAACAAATTGAACAAATGGAAATACCTTTCTGGTATCCGGAGAATACTCGTCTTCCTTCAACTCGTAAAGAAAAATACAACTATGTACATGAACTCTTTACAAAACGAAATCTCATAGCTTTATCCTCAATCCTTCACGCTATAGAAAATATTTCCAGCGAACGTGTCCGAAATGTTTTGAAATTGGCTTTTTCTGCATCACTGGCCAATTCCAGTCGTTTAAAGCCTTTATCAAAACAAAGTAAAGAGCGACCTACACTCCAAGAAGGTTGGATAGCAGTTCGTTTTTACACTCCACTAGATTGGCAAGAGGTTAATCCACTTCAGGCGTTCAAAAGATCTTTTGAACGCGTCTACGAAGGTAAAAAGGAAAGCAACAAATATCTTCAGAATGTTGAAATCGGCTCTAATATTGAAGAGTTACAAGAAGGGAAGCCAAATGTAATTCTTCTACAGGGATCTTCTATTGAATTGATAAGAGAAGTAATACCGGATAAGAGCGTTGATTATATCCTAACCGATCCACCCTTCGGAGATGCAATCCAATATCTTAATTTATCTACATTTTGGGGGTCATGGCTAGGGTTTTCTTTTGACTACGAGCATGAAATTGTAATTGATACACGTGAAAAAACTCGTAAACGATATGAAGCAAACATGGAATCTGTTTTTCGTGAGATGGGAAGAGTTTTAAAACCGAGAGGGTATGCGCATGTTTTCTATAGTGATGCAAAGGGCCCCAATTTGCATATACTTCTTAAAAGTTTAATCAACGCCTGTATATCACCGCAAAAGATCTTGCATCAGCCACAACCCGTTAGTTTTGGAAACGCTGTTAGACCGCGTCCTGGTAATAATACAACCTCTCCCCCAAGAAGTGGAGGATATAACGGTTCATATATTATCAGGGGACAAGTTACAGATAATGGTCCAGTACCCCAGAAGATGCCTCTATTTGAAATGGATCTACGTAGCAAGATATCCAAAGCAGCGCTCCAGACAATCGACATTCAGAACGGTGATACTACAATTGGGGCCGTGTTGCATTCAGTATATTCTCAGCTCGACGAGAATGACATTGCTATGTACGCTCAATACGATGCAGAAAAGTTCGTTCGAGATTCGGTGAGTAAATTCGCACAATTGACCAATAATGGAAGACTCAAATATACAGGCCAAGAAAACCTTGGAATAAAGAGAAAAACGATACTCAGACAATTACGAAAGGCAATACTTGATGCAGAATCACTAATTGTAGATGAACAAGATATATTAAACAGAGTAAGACAACTTGCAGAGAAACGCTTGGACATCGTAGGTATAACACCAGAGAACATTAAACATATCGAAGGGAAGATAAGTCCGCAAGAAATCAAACAAAACAGAAAGAGAATATTCACTAGTTTATATACCCACTTCGGTAGAGAAATGGGCTTCCGGGTGAACCGCTCGATGTTACATGATAATTTGGTGGTATGGACTAAAGCAGATTCCTTAAAGATTTACTTTGAGATATTAAATCCATATACAAAAGTGTCTTCATCTCTACCTCAAGATAATAGCGAGATCATGTCACAATGGGGTACTATTTCGCATCTTAATTTGGTAGTTCAACTTAACCAATGGTGTGCAAACAATCCAAGTAGAGGGAATAGAATTAAAAAAATTTTAAAGGGGCTAGAAGGGCCATCATATGATATAGAAATAAAGCAACCAGGTATAACAAAAGGCTATAGTCATTTAAAACTCAAAGTGCTTGATAATAGAGTATGGTGTAAGGATCACTACTTAATGTCATTGGATGCTCCCAAGGGGGTCTCTCTTGATATCAGACCAGGACAATATTTTCATGTTATTTGTGACCCGGAAGGAAGCCAAGAGTCAGAAGCATATCCTTTAACGCTGCGAAGGCCATTTAGTATACATGGAACGCAACATACAGGATTTACAAGGGGTCTATTATCCAAGTCAGGTGAAATTCCCATAGAAATTAGAGATATATTAGACAGAGAAATATCATCTATTAATATACTTTACAAAGTGATTGGGAGTGGTACAAAAATCCTCTCTGAAAAGGTTCATAAAGGCAGTATATTGGATGTTATTGGACCTTGCGGAAACGGGTTCCACCTTGGGGAAGAGCAATATTCGATTATTATTGCCGGTGGCATAGGTATCGCTCCACTAGTAGCGTTAGCAGAAGAGTTACGTTATAGGAATAAAAAGCTATATGTATATTTCGGCACGTTAAATATAGAGCTTCTAAAATTGGCTCTTACACGGTCGGATTCGGCTCCTGATCTTAGTTATTCAAATGGTAGCGTCGGATTCATAGATAAAGTTCAAAAGGACTTTAAAGAAATTGGAGTTGAAGAAGTAAAAATTTGTACCTATGAAAGTACTCTTGGTGAAGAAAAATTCATTACAGAACTTCTTAAAAAAGACTTAAAAAACGGTCGATTTCCGAATAAAGATACTCGAATCTATGCATGCGGGCCAAGGGGTATGTTAAAATCTGTTGCGGAAATAGCTGCCGATTTCTCTATAGAATGCGAGGTTCTTTTAGAAGAACGCATGGCATGTGGAATTGGCACCTGTTTATCTTGTACATGTGAAGTAATTAGTAAGGATGGTGGGATAACGAGAAAACGTGTATGCGCAGATGGTCCCGTTTTCTCATCCAGTGAAATAAAATGGTGAATTTAAATACCACATTGGGTCATATCCGTATGGAGACTCCACTTATAGCTGTGTCTGGTATTTATGGAATCAATTACGAAAAAATCATCCATAGTCGCTCATTTGTTGGGGCTGTAGTTACAAAAAGCATTACCTTATCACCACGTGCAGGTAACCCTGAACCTCGGATAGTGGAAACAAGAGCGGGGCTCCTTAATTCTATTGGTCTCGAAAATGCCGGTATCAAAGCGTTTCTAGAACGGGAAATCCCTGAACTCCGTTCTTTAGAAGTACCAGTTATCGCTAGTGTCGCAGGTTCAAGTATTGACGAATATGTTACATGTTCTAAAATGCTTGCGGTAAGAGACGAGATCGAAGCGATCGAGTTAAACGTCTCTTGCCCAAATATTGAAGCTGGAGGGATCGAATTTGGGTGTTCTTGCGATGTATTAGAGCAGCTAGTCACGAGTGTCCGTAAATCCACAGGGAATAAAACACTCATAGTAAAGCTCACTCCTAATGTTACTGATATTGCAGAAATTGCCCGAGCAGCTATTAATGGTGGAGCCGACGTACTTTCTCTAATAAACACTCTTCGTGGTATGACTATCGACCTAAACACCTATAGGCCAACTCTCGGTAACCGTATCGGAGGTCTCTCCGGAATCAGTATCCATCCCGTAGCAGTATACTCGGTGTATAGGTGTTTTACTACCTGCTGTAAAGAGGCAAATATTCCGATTATAGGAATAGGTGGTGTATCAAACCACGAAGAAGCGTTGGAACTTATTCTAGCAGGTGCCACTAGCGTAGGCGTTGGCACAGCTCTGTTTCGCAACCCTACAATATTCAAAGATATTACCGAAGGAATTCAGAATTACTTGACTGAAAAGGGGGTTGAAAATATAAGTTCATTGATCGGAAAATCAGCATATCAAAATGTCCAGAGTTTCGGCATGATAGCAACTTTCTTAAACGTTAGCGAAAAAAAGGTGAGGGCGCTTTGCGCTCAGAGAGCGTTGCCAGGTAGTCCGAGTAATGGTGGATGGGGGACTACTTTTGAGGAACTTGAAAGTTGGTATCTTCGTTTTACAGGACAACAATGGGCTGATCTTACTAACGACGGAATCATCGAACCCATAAGTGTTGAAAATACATTGGAAAGTAATATTTCTTTAGATAAACTCTCGAATGCATTAGAGGATTGGCAAAGATCTGGAATTGTAGAGATAAGTGAACAAAGGTTCGGCTCGAAAGGCTCAATAATATGGAAGTTAAGCATTATTGAAAATTACGAGAATAATAAGCAGCAAGTACAAGATATTCGACTCAAACAAGATAAAATTAAGACAACATCTGAAACTGGAAAAATCATGAAATCAGTACTTGATAATATATCTACTGCGTCTGAAAAAAAACTTGCCATTAACAAACTCCAACTTCTTTTGTACTTAAGACAAGATGGAATTCTGCAGCTCATCACCCAGGATAATCTTGGGCATTTATTTCAGAGGGATAGAGAAATCATTCGATATTTCATGGCAACTTATTTAAAAAGTCTTGTCCAACAATGTCGAAATAATTAATCATACTATTTGGTCTAATCATACGAATCAAACAGTCCAATGCCACAAGTTGATTCAAGTTTGGGAACATTCATTCCTAGGTTTGTCGAAGATTAAGGGGGAACATACTCTATCGCTGCCCCCCCCAAAAAGCGCTTCTAAGATATATCCGCAGCGTCTATTGCCGTCGGGAATCAAGCCTGTCATCACCACTGAGGATGGCTCTCTGGGGCAAAAGGGGATGGTGACCGACATCTTGCCTCAGTTCGTACCTGAGGCTGACCAGGTCTTCGTCTGCGGGCCGCTTCCCATGTATCGGGCGATAGCCAAGATGGGCCGAAAACTGAGGAATAAACCCACCCAGGTGCTTCTGGAGACGGTGCTGGGCTGCGGAGTGGGCGCTTGTCTGAGCTGCTCCATCGAAACCAAACGAGGCCCCAAGCTGGTGTGCAAAGACGGCCCGGTGTTCGAGTTCAGCGATATCATCTGGGACAAAATGACAGCGCCCGCCGTCGGCGGGCGCTGCTAAATGGGAATCTTACCTTTTCAACCCCCTAAGTCCCCCCAGTCTTGGGGGACTTTTAAATCTGGGGGATACCCCCATCCTTCCGCGGAAGGACTAGCAAAGGGGCAAAGCCCCTCTGCACTCCCCTTCGGGCTTAGGTTAGACCCACTTTACCTTCGAGGGCAGCGACACCACTGCCTTGCCGGGCATGGTCTCCTCGCCCCTCTGGTTCACGGTCTTTATCGCGATTTCTACCAGGTACTCGTCGCCTTCTGTCCACTTCTTAGCCACAGCGCCACCGACGAACTGAGTGTCTCCAAACACATTGAACAGGATGCAGCGGGCGCTCAACTTCTTCATGAAGCCCTCGTCGCCCATCCAGTTGGTGATGACATGCCCCGCCCAGCAGAACCTCTGCATGCCCAGGTCGTAGGCTACGGGCACGCCTATGGCGTCTGACTTGTCCGACTCATAGTGGACATCCGCCATCGGTTCGAGTATGCCTGATTTGGCGTCTTTGATGCCCCACTTGGGATGCCGCCTCATGTACGTGCGGCGTATGCGGTGTGCACCCTGTCCGCCGCCGATGCCGACCCAGAACTCCACCATGTCCGTCTGGCCCAGCGGCCCCTTGGTGACAGGCCTTACCGGATCGCCTACATTGACATCCTCCCAGAAGCGGGGATTCGCTCCTCTGACCTCCTCATCCTCGTAGGACTGGTCAACTTTTTGCAATTCCTCCGGCGTATATACGTATTTCGTCACGCCGGCGTACTTGCCTCGCTCCTTGGCCTGCTGCCTCTCGACACGCATGGTCTCTCTCTTCTGGGTGCCTACAACCTCGCCCCTCTGGTTGTAGTATACCGTCCTGCCTATCTGCAGAAACTGGCGTCCGCCCATCTTGCCATGCTTCTCTATCAGGTCGATGGGGTAGTCGACGCAGGTCAGCTCATCGTTGATATGTATGGGCTTGGACCACTCCCAGTTGCAGCCGCAGTAGAAGGCGTGAACCCCGGGCAGCCCCTCCATTCCCTGAGGGCAGGCCACAGCATAGAGGAAAGTGGGCGGCGCAATTATATGCCCCCACTTGGTCCTCGTGGCGTATTCAGGGTTGCGATACAGGGGATTGTCATCGCCTATGCCGTTGCAGAACTGCCTTATGGCGTCCTTTGAGGCAGCTTCGTTTTGCCGAATCATGTAATAGGGCACACCGAATTTGGCCCTCATTGCAGCCAGGGCTTCGTCGGTAATCTTGCCGAAGGTCACCTGCGGCTTCTCTGCTGTTGCCATCCTTTAATCTCCCTCCTTGATTTATGGACACAACCAAATAAGAATTATAACACGAACAAACGAGGTTTGCCAAGCCGCATTGTGTCTGCCTGGCGGGGGTGAGGCTGGCTGATGCTTGCCGACATTACGGGATGGGTTTGACTATTATGGTCTGTTCCCGGGCTGGACCGACGGAGACCAGGCTGACCGGACAGCCGATAAGCTCCTCCAGCTTCTTCACATAGGCCTGGGCTTGAGGCGGAAGCTTCTTGAAGCTGCGGATATCGCTGGTGGGGGTCTGCCATCCCGGCAGCTCCTCGTAGACCGGCTGGCATTTCTCAAACAGCGCCTGATTTGCCGGAGGGCGGTGATAGGTAGTGCTGCCGACCTTATAGGCGGTGCAGACCTTGATGGTGGGGAAGGTGTCCAGAATGTCGAAGCGGGTTATGGCAGCTGAGGTGAGGCCGTTAATTTCGGAGCTGAAACGGGCGACGACGCCGTCGAACCAGCCGCACCTGCGGGGTCGTCCTGTTGTGGTGCCGTACTCGTGCGCTCGTTCCCTGATCAGATTACCGCATTCATCGTGAAGCTCGGTGGGGAAAGCTCCGCCTCCCACCCTGGTGGTATAGGCCTTGAACACGGCGATAACGCCGTCGATTTTCCTCAAGCCTATGCCCAACCCCATAGACAAAGATGCCCCGCCCATGGCTGCCGAGGTCACATAAGGGTAGGTGCCGAAGTCCAGGTCGAGCATGCTCCCCTGCGCCCCCTCGAGCAAAATCATCTCGCCCTTTTTGAGCGCCTCTCTCATTATCACATCGGTCTCCCGGACAAAGGGAGCCAATTGCTCTCCGTACTTAACGTATTTCTGGTAGACCTCGTCCAGAGCGAGAGGGGCAGCGCCATATAGCTTGACCAGCACGTTGTTCTTATATTCCAGCACAGAGCTGAGCCTATTCTTGAAATTCTCTTTATCCAGCAGGTCGCAGATGCGTATGCCCATGCGGGCTATCTTGTCCACGAAGGCAGGGCCGATACCTTTGAGAGTGGTGCCTATGGCTCCCTTGCCCCGCGACTTCTCTTCGAGGCCGTCGAGGAGGATGTGATAGGGCATAATCACATGGGCGCGGTCGCTGATGAACAGGTTGCTCACGCTGATGCCAGCCTTCTTGAGGGTTTCGAGTTCCCCCAGAAAAGCAGCAGGGTCGATGACCACGCCGTTGGCGATGAGACAGGTGCACCCCGGGTAGAAGATGCCCGAAGGGATCAGGTGCATCCTGAACTCGCCGAGTTGATTGATTACGGTATGTCCGGCATTGTTCCCGCCGGAGAACCTCACCACCACCTTAGCCTTCTCAGCGAGGTGGTCTACTACCTTCCCCTTGCCTTCATCTCCCCATTGTCCCCCGATGACTGCGATTACTGGCATTTCAGTCCTCTTTCAGTTTACTGGCAGAAGAAATGGCGGAGAGGGTGGGATTCGTTTATTCCGAGCGAAGTCGAGGAAAACCGCCAATTAGTCTTTCCTTTTTAATTTTAGACCATCCCTTAATCTGTTCCTCTCGTTTCCTCGCTCTGCTAGCATTATCATATCTTTCGCAATAAACCAAAGTCACAGGCCTGCGAACGGAAGTATATTTAGCTCCACTCCCTTTATTGTGTTCTCTAAGGCGATCTTCCAGGTCAATCGTGATGCCGGAATACAAGGAGTCATCTTGGCACCTAACAATATAGAAAAACCAACTTTTGTCCGTTATTGCCCTTCGACTCATTTCATTCGCTCAGGGTAAAGCGGAGAGGGTGGGATTCGTTTATTCCGAGCGAAGTCGAGGAAAACCGCCAATTAGTCTTTCCTTTTTAATTTTAGACCATCCCTTAATCTGTTCCTCTCGTTTCCTCGCTCTGCTAGCATTATCATATCTTTCGCAATAAACCAAAGTCACAGGCCTGCGAACGGAAGTATATTTAGCTCCACTCCCTTTATTGTGTTCTCTAAGGCGATCTTCCAGGTCAATCGTGATGCCGGAATACAAGGAGTCATCTTGGCACCTAACAATATAGAAAAACCAACTTTTGTCCGTTATTGCCCTTCAACTCATTTCATTCGCTCAGGGTAAAGCGGAGAGGGTGGGATTCGAACCCACGGGCCAGTTACCTGACCACACGCTCTCCAGGCGTGCCTGTTAGACCACTCCAGCACCTCTCCGCGGCTTTGCCGCCTTGACGGCAATAATGTGAAATCTTAGCTTCTTATGGCGGAGAGGGTGGGATTCGAACCCACGGTTGCCTTACGACAACACCGCTTTTCGAGAGCGGTACCATTAACCACTCGGACACCTCTCCCAAACTCGGAATTATACTGATTAATCAGGGGGATGTCTAGTTTTGCTGACAGTTAATAGGCGGTCATTTTGATGGACTAATTATTGAGGAAAAACTGAGGACAGCATGAAGCACTACAGGGTGGTGATGGGGTGACACCCCCGACAGAAAGCGACTTTTGTCACATACATCTCTAATGATAAAATATATGCTACAATGGTAAATGTGGCATTCAATTGTTAAGGAAAGGAAGGTATAAAGGTGAAAATTGTTAGTTTATGTAGAGAGGGTTCTTGTTGTCCCGTAGTAAAATTGGCTGATGACCATGTTGAAATCGGCGAAGAAGGTAATCTGTGTGTTTTGACTAAGAGTGAGTGGGAAACACTAAAGAACAAGATTCTAAACAACGAGATATAGGCAAGTACCCTCACTGGTAATTACATAGAATACTGCCTATTGGAAGCAAGGGCTAGTAGCGTTATAGTTGTCCGCCCAAGTCATAATAGAAAAAGAGGCAGAACTAGCCAGACGGCTAGTTCTGCCTCCTAAGCCTTGCCTGATGGTTTTATCAGAGCTGAGAGTTGAGGGAGGCCCTTGCAGGCTATGTATTCGGTCGAGTGAATACCTTTGCCTCTCCTAATTTCTATAACAGTAGCACCGTTCCCAAACTAGGAATTATACCTAGTAGTTGTCTGCTAATAGCTCGTAAAACGCCTGCGGATGCCTGCAGGCAGGGCATTCCTTCGGTGGTTCGGTACCCTCAAACACGTAGCCGCAATTGGTGCAATGCCATTTCACCGCAGACTTCTTCTTGAATACGGCTCCATTGGCAATATTACTGACAAGTTTCCGGTATCTGGATTCGTGGAACTTCTCCACTTTGGCGATTTGCTCGAAGGAGCGGGCAATCTCGGGAAAGCCTTCTTCCGCGGCGATTTTGCCAAAATCCGCATAAAGTACCGTCCATTCCAGATTCTCACCAGCAGCCGCAGCTTCAAGATTCGATTTGGTATCCTGAATCATACCTGCGGGGTAGACTGCGGTTATCTGGGTGTCCCCTCCCTCGAGGTATTTGAAGAATACCTTGGCGTGTTCCTTTTCGTTCTCCGCCGTTTCGGCAAATATATTGGCAATTTGCTCGAATCCTTCTTTCCTGGCGGCACTGGCAAAGTAAGTGTACCTGTTCCTGGCCTGGGACTCTCCGGCGAAAGCCTTGAGAAGATTGCGCTCGGTCTCTGTCCCTTTAACTGATTTGTCCATAACTAAATCCTCCTGTGATTCGGTTCTATGGATACTCTTCCCATAACAGACAAAATTACCTGTCTCACTGAGAATAGATTTTTGTTAAACATTTGTCAAACATACTCGGCGGCACGAGGCTATAGGCTTTGCCCTGCCCGAATAGCTTATCCGGGAAGGAAATCGTTGTTTTTGCCGACTTTTCCCCGCAGCCCGTCCCACGTGCCACACAGTCTGATGCGAAGGCTTTGGAACCTATATTCCCTGAATACTAGTGTTTGGAGAACACCGTAAACCAGGCGAAGACCTATCATGGAGTAAAAAGGCAGCCTCCCGAAGAATAGACCGGGCCTGGCGTATTTTCGGTATACATATATGCGGTTCCTGGTCACGTAATACTGGCTCCAACCCGAAGGCCGGAGCAGTTTTACTGGCTTGCCGGTACCCGGATCGAACGAGTGCGTAGGATGGACAACTTTGGCCGCAGGTACAGTTAATATAATCCCTTTTTGGCGCATCCTAAGCGAATACTCACAGTCTTCGAAGTAAATGAATAAGTCTGCTAAGGGGATCCCGACATCCCTAACGGCCCGGCGACTCACCAGCGCTCCATTCCAGCTGATTGTATCCACTTTGAAATACTCATCTTTATACCGGGCAGCATCAACCGGCGTCTCCTTAAGTGTCCTGGAGTCGAAGAGGTTACGGTGCCAATGTATAATCCTTCCGTCCCTGTCCATCACTGTGCTGGCCACGGCGTAAACATTGTCCAGAAGCATAGCGGGGGAACTGGCGAGCTTCTCGAGAGCATCTGCCGCGGGCAGAGCATCGTCATCCATAACCCAGTATCCAGTCGTGTCCTTTTTCGTAAGCAAGTCTCATGCCTGCACCGACGCCGCCCGCAGGCCCCGTGTTTTCGGGCAGTTTAACATAGGTCACCTGGCTGAACCGTGCCTTAACCAGCTCTTCTGTTCCATCGGTGCTCGCGTTATCTATAAGGATTATTTCGTCTAAGGGCCTGGTCTGGCTGAGCAGCGCTGTCAGGCATGCAGTGAGCAGCACTTTTCTATTGAAGGTCGGAACTACTGCACATATGCTGATGGGCTTCATGGTGCATGCATTCTCCCCGCAGTTTCTCACGCGATTATACCGCAGAGGGCTGTCAAAAGAAAGTGAATCTGTAGCGACTCTTCTCGTACCTATACTATGGTCGAGGTTTTGTTGTGTTACCCGTGCTGTGCTATGATGTATTTAGTGTTGCCAACGGCATGTTCTGGCGCAGCAAGCCGAGGTGGGGCGGGTTTCCAACCTGCCCCGTTCGCCCTGAGCCCTTCGGCGTCGCTCAGGACAGGCTTGTCGAAGGGCCGTTCATGGTTCGACAGGCTCACCACGAACGGCATTAGCAAATGAGTTCATCACTTGATATAGAGGATTCGCGGGGTGTAAAAGAATGATTCACATCGGGATGGATCCCAATATCTTCACTGCCGGCTCTTTCACGATGAGCTGGCATGGGCTGTTCACCGGGCTGGCCGTCCTTGCTGCTATCGTACTGGTAGCGATACTGGCTAAGGAAAAAGGCTTTACCACCGAGGCTGTCTATTCAACTGCTCTCTGGGGCGTCGTCGGCGGGATAATCGGCGCCAGGCTATTCCATGTTATCGACAAGTGGAGCACTATCTATCAATACGACCCGATAAGAGTGCTGTATTTCTGGGAGGGAGGGCTGTCCCTCTATGGAGCCCTTGTCGGCGGTTTTGTCTTCGGCATCACGTATGCTGCCATAAGGAAGATGCCTTTGGGGAAGGTTGCCGACCTGGCTGCCCCCGGCATGATTCTGGCTCAGGCCATAGGCCGCATCGGCTGCACAATAAACGGCGATGCCTACGGCACACCGACTTCGTTGCCCTGGGGCGTCCTCTACACTAACCCCAATGCAGCGGCTACCGCCGGCCCCTGGGTAAACGGAGTGCTGGTGGCAGGCCACCCCGTGCCTGTTTATGAGATTATCTGGGACCTCATCATCCTGGCCGTGCTGCTGCGACTGCGCAAGCGCCTGAAAAATGACTGGATGCTGTTCCTCATCTATGCTTCCGCTTATGCTTCGGGGAGGTTTGGGCTCGACTTCCTCAGGGGTGATGAGACAGCGATAGCGGGCCCGTTCCACCAGGCGCAGGTCATTTCACTGATAGTGATGGCGATAACCATCCCTGTGCTCATCTGGTTTGCCAGACGCCCTGTACCCCAAGCCGCAGAGGCTGATTAGCGGGATTTAATAGAAGCTGGGTGAGTACAGAGCCCTTCTGTCATTCTGAGGAGTCCTTCCCAAAGAAGGACGACCGAAGAATCTTCGATGCTAGCTTGTGGGCAAGTACTGAGATTCTTCGCTTCACTCAGAATGACATTCTTGTCTTAAAGCGGGTTAATCTATTAAGTCACGGTTGGAGCAGGTGCTCCAACCTACCCCTTTTATCATGCGTGCTGTATCTGAACGGCAAGTAGCTGACTAGCGCCCCCTGCGGGGCTTCTGGCGGGATAGTTTAGTGTCCTCTGTAGGCTTGGTCTGGCTTCGATAATCCGGGGCAGAGATGGGGATGACGTTGCTCAGCTTCGGGTCCATCAGCCGCGAGCTCAAGCGACCTTCGATATTCTCCAGAAAGCCGGCGACGGTGATAACTGTGGGCAGGCGCGAGTTGTAGCGGTAGTTCAGTATCTGGTATAGCTTCTCCTGCGCCCAAGGCGTGCTGCTCTCGGTGCCCAGGTCGTCCAGAATGAGCAGCGGGCTGGTCTTCACCTTCTCAAAGACCTCGTCGTAAGTCACCTTGCTCTCGGGGCTGAAGGTGGAGCGCAGGTGGTCGAGCAGGTCCGGCACTACGGCGAAGAAGACTGGCCTCCCCGCTCTCAACTGGTGGTTAGCGATGGCTGCCGCCAGGTGGGTCTTGCCGCAGCCGTGCACGCCCAGGAACACGAGCCAGTCCTTGGGTGATTCGGCAAATTGGCGGGCTTCCCTCAGTGCCATTTGCAGGCTTTCTCTCCCCTTCTCGTCGGCGTTCATGCCGCGGGCATCGAAGGTCTCGAAGGTCTTGTCAGTCAGGAATTCCAGAGCCAACCCACCTATCTGCTGGAACAACGGCAATTGAGGCCTCTCCAGCTCGCATTGCCGGGCGATGGCCGGGTCCTGCAATCTGGCAGCCAGCCGTTCGTCTAACTGCTTCAGGCTATTGACCGTGACTACCGTGGGAAGCTCGGCATTGAACCTGTGGTTCAATATCTGGAATAGCTTCTCCTCAGCCCAGGCGGTACTGCTCTGCCTCCCCAGGTCATCCAGCACCAGAAGCGGGGCATTGCGCACCCGTTCGAAGAGCTCATCGTAGGCAACATCGCTGTTGGGGCTGAACGTAGTGCGCAGGTGGTCGAGAAGGTCGGGGACAATCTGGAAGAATACAGGCAAACCTTCTTTAACGCGGTAGTTGGCTATAGCTGCCGCCAGGTGAGTTTTGCCGCAGCCGCTGGGGCCGCTCAGCACCAGCCAGCCCTTAGGTTTTTCAGCGAAAGCCCTGGCTATCTGGCAGCATTGAGCAAACCTATCCTGATTCTGAGGGTCGCTGCTACGGCCTCGGGGCAGCAGATTGTCGAAGGTAAGGCGGGTCAACGGCCCTAAGTTGCTGTAGCGCTCGAGGCGGGTGAGGCGTTCGCCCTCAAATTCCTTCTTGGTGCACTCGCAGGGCACCAATTTGCCAAAGTCAGGGTGCCCGAAGGGGACGTCGTGGCGCAGCCAGCCCTTCCCCTTGCAGAGAGGGCACTCTTTCGTCTCGGTTTCCTCGACACTCTTATCTCTTGAGGAGGTGGCCGTATCGTCTGCGGTACTCTTCGGGGCTGGAGTCCGCTTTAGGATATCGCCCAGGCTCTCCATCATGTTTGCCCTCCGCGGCCCATCTTTCCAGGATTCGGGAGATGTATCTCCAGCTGCGTTTATTGAGGTCAACCGCTTCCTTGAAGGCATCCTGAATCCAGGAAGCGGGATATAGCTTCTCTGCCTCTTTCAATTCCTCGGCAATGATAGGGGTGAGCATCCCGATGTTCTTTTCGTAAAGGGTGAAGATATTGGGCTGCTCCTGGCTCACCGGGCAAGGCTCGCCTTTGACCAAGTTCCCCACTTTCAGCTCACCGCTATTTATCTTCTCCACAGCTTTTCTTCCGGCGTCATCATTGACGAAGTAAAGCTCGTGAACTTCGCCGTCGCGCTCCGATTTCCAGCAAAGCAGGGTACCCCGGCTCACCGCCTGATTCAAGGCTTGACGCAAGATTTCAGGCGCAGGGTCATGGCTATCTATCCCTTTCATCAGGACTGGATCGCCAAGAAGGTCGTTGTAGGTGACGTAACGGGGATAGCCTTGCTTCTGATATAGAGTCCAGAAAATATGCAGCGTCACTTTAAGCTCGGCAAGGTTGTCAATTTGAGACAAAACCTCGCTGAAAAAAATATTGGGTATAGGAGTGAACTTGGACTTGATGGGGAAGCCGTTGAACCCTTTCATAGCAGGCTCGGTTTCTTGCCTTCGAATTTCTCCAGGTTCTCGAACTTGGCTATGCGATCCCGGAAAAAGAGGTGTGCCCGCCCCTGGGGGCCGTTCCTGTGTTTGGCGACTATTATTTCTGAGATGCCCCTGGGGTAAGGCTGGTCGGGGAATCTCTTCTCCCACTCTTCCTCTTTGTAGTAGACGTCCTCGCGGTAGATAAACATCACCACATCGGCGTCCTGCTCGATGGAGCCGCTTTCCCTGAGGTCGGAAAGCATGGGGACGTGAGGGGTGCGTGCCTCCACGGCGCGGCTCAACTGGGAGACAGCCAGCACCGGTACATCGAGCTCGCGGGCCAACTCCTTTACGGAATGGGAGATATCGCTCATCTCCTGCACCCGGTTGTCAGTGAACCTGCTGGAGCGCATCAGTTGCAGGTAATCCACTATGACGAGGTCAATCTTACTCTCGCTGTGGAGGCGGCGCGCCTTGCTGCGCATATCGGAGTCCCTGAGAAAGGGTGAGTCATCAATATAGATGGAAGCCTCGGAAAGGCGGCCCATGGCTTCCATTACGTCTTCTCGCTGGCGCGGGTTCAGGTGGTCGAGCCTCACGCTCTGGCTGTCAACCCCCGATTCGCTGGAGAGGAAGCGATAGGCGAGCTCCATTTTGGACATCTCCAGGCTGAAAAGGGCCACGTGAGCCCCGTATTTCACGGCGGCGTTGTGGGCGATATTCAGCGCAAGGCTGGTCTTGCCTACGCCCGGCCTTGCCGCCAGCACAATCATGTCCGAGCGCTGCAATCCGCCCAAGATTTTATCCATCTCGGGGAAGCCGGTGGGCACGTGAGGCAAGAATCCCTCTTGCTTCGGGCCCAGACTGCTCTCCTCGAAGTAGCGATCGAGGACTTTACTGATATGGATGAAGCCGCGCTGGCTCTGTCCCAGTCTCAGATTGAATAGAATACCCTCTGCTTTGCCCAGTGCTTCATCGACATCCGGCGGCGCTTCATAGGCGATGGAAGCGATCTGGTTGGAGGCTGAGATCAGGCGCCGCATCATGGAGAGACGATGCACTATGGCGGCGTAGTACTCGGCATGCACCGACGTGGGGACCTGGGCGACCAGATGGCTCAGATAAGCTGCGCCGCCGGTAGCCTCCAGCTTTTGTTGACGCGCTAGCTCATGCGCTAAAGTGATCTGGTTTATGGCCTCACGCCGTTCGTAAAGCGCAGCACAAGCCTCATAAGTCCAGCGATTCTTCTCCCGGTAGAAGTCCTCCGGTTTAAGCACGGTGACAATTTTGAATATTGCCTCGGGGTCGATGAGAAGCGACCCCAGCACGGCTTCCTCGGCATCGAGGTCATGGGGTGGCAATTTTACATTGGACTGGGTCTCGCTGCTTTCGTTGGGCATGACTAGTCATTCCTCATTCGCGTTTGGGGCAATTCTTGAATTGCCCCTACAACTGCTAATCAGTTTCTTTCTTCTTGGCCTGCTTTTTCGCAGGCTTCTTCTCTTGTTTCTTCTCGGGCTTTGCCTCTGGTTCCGCCTCCTGCTCTACAACCACATTTACGGTAGCGGTTGTATCCTTGGTCAATTTTATGGATACCTGGTGGCTTCCCAGCTCGCGGATGGGCTCTGCAATCTCTATTGTGTGCTTGTCCACCTCATGTTTGGTGAGCTTCTTTATCTCCCTGGCTATATCGGCGGTGGTGACGGAGCCATAGAGTTTTTCCTTTGTCCCGGCGCGCATCTTCAACACTACGGTAGTGTCCTGAAGGACCTTGGCGAAGGCTTCGGCCTCCTGCTCCGTGCGCACTTCGCGGCGGGCATCGGCCTGTTTCTGCACTTCCAATTTCTTGAGTTCAGACGGTGAGGCAGCTACCGCAAGCCCTTTGGGTAGAAGGTAGTTTCGGCTGTAGCCATCGGCTACCTCTTTCACATCGCCTGCCCTGGCCACATTGGGGACATCCTGAAGAAAGACTACTTTCACAACGCCTCCTATTCTATTCCTACTTAATAATCACTGGTCAATGGACTTGTCCACGAAGTTGTCCACACAGTTTCCACGATAGTTATGTAAGGTGTTTAAGCCTGTTAATATTCCATCTTCTACTCACTACCTGGCACTTAATAACTCCATAAAGTCATCAGTTGTGAGCCCTGCTTGGCGAATGAGCTTTCGCAGGAGTCCTCGGTCAAGTTCCTTGTGGTCAGGAATAGAAAGGCTTGCCCATGAGCCTGACTTAGTGAGAACGATGTGGCTTCCTCTTTGCCGCTTCACTTCCCATCCAGCCCGCTCAAAGGCTTGTACTGCCTCTCTGCCTGACACTACTGGTAGAGCTGGCATTTAGACCTTGACCTCTACTTCTTGAGTGCGTACAGTCAGCGGCAACCCTTCTTCTGCACGCACCTCAAGACAGAGCGCTATAGCCTCTTTGATATTCGCCAGCGCCTCTTTCTCGGTCTTACCCTGGGAAACGCAGCCAGGTATAGAAGGGCATTCGGCGACTACCCAGCCGTCTTCTCCTTTTTCTAAAGTAACTACGAATTTCATCGACTCCTCCCCACACTTATTGTAATCTTATTATAGCTATCACCTAGTGGTAGCCTAGCACAAGTGTTCTATTATGTCAAGGGTTAGCTATTCGATTAATCACTTATTACGCTTTGCTGTCACACCATTCCCGGGCGTTCTGGAAAAGTCTCAGCCAGGGCGAGGCGCAGAGCTGGAAATCGCCCACCTTGAATTTCCAGTTCTGTTTCCATTCTTCGGGTATCCAGGGCCACTGCCAGAGTAAAAATGACTTCTCGGGATGAGGCATCATCGCCAGATATCGGCCATCCGGTGAGCACAGGGCGTTGATTCCCCAAGGCGAGCCGTTGGGGTTGAAACGGTATTTCTCGGTCGGGTTTCCTCTGTCGTCAACATAGGCGGTCGGCGTCAGGCCCTTGCGCCGTGCCTCGGAGAGTATCTCGGGGTCTGGACAATGCAGATGGCCTTGACCATGGGTAGTCCAGATGCCCAGGATAGAGCCTGCCATACCCTTCAACATTATGGCGGGGCTCTCCAAGATTCTCACCGTTCCCCAGTGCGACTCGAACCTTTGCGAAGTATTCTGGATGAATCTCGGCTGCTTTGTTTCGGGGATTCCCTGCCAGGGCACGACGCCGAGCAAAGCCATCAACTGGCAGCCATTGCAGATGCCCAGGGAGAAGGTATCTGCCCGGTTGAAGAATCGCTCGAACATCTTGCGGAGCCTGGGATTTAATCTGATAGCGCCAGCCCAGCCTTTAGCTGCATCCAGGACATCGGCGTAAGAGAAGCCGCCGACGAAGACGATTCCCCGGAACCGGTCCAGAGAAATCTGCTCCTCCAGCAAATCGGTCATGGTCACGTCCCAGGGCTCGAACCCGGCCCAGAAGAAGGCCGAGGTCATCTCACGGTCGCCGTTGCTGCCTTCTTCCCGGATAATAGCCACCTTGTGCTTATCCGTTTGGCGCAGGATTCTCAATGGTGTTGCCTCGGGCTGGAAAGTCAGATGATAACTCGGGCCGAGGCGGTCGTGGCGTCTCGCCTGTTCTTTGGCTACCTTGGGGTTCATCTGCTCCAGTTCCAGCCTGTCGCTGGTCGCCTCCCACCAGGAGAGAAGCTTTGGCGTGCTGACATCAAGTACAGTCTTGTTGCCATGCTGGACGACCACCTGTCGTTCCTTTTGAGTGCTGCCCAAGATGGTGAAAGGTACACCGTATTCTTTTAAAATAGCCTTGACTTTTCTCTCTTTGGCGGGCAGGTATTCCAGTACCAATCCCAGCTCTTCGGAGAAAAGCTGGGGGATTACCTCTTTTCCCTGATGGAGTTGAACCGTCATGCCACAGTTTCCCGCCATTGCCATCTCTACCAGCGTGGTAATCAGGCCTCCATCGCTGCGGTCGTGACAGGCAAGAATTAAACCATCGTCTATCATTCTTTGCACGGCTTCAAATGCGTTGATAAGAAGCCGGGGATTCTCCACATCTGGCGCTTCATCGCCAAGCTGGCCCAGAGCTTGAGCCAAGGCCGAGCCACCGAGCCTGTTTTTCCCACCCGCTAGGTCGAGGAAAATGAGCTTACTTTCCCCGGGCTTCTTAATATCGGGCGTCACTTTCCTGGTGATGTCGGGCATGGTGGCGTAACCGGAGATAACCAGTTCTCCGGGCGCTTTTACTGTCTCATTGCCCACCTTGGCAGCCATGGTGATGCTATCCTTGCCGCCATCGACTGCGATGCCTAGCTCTATCATCAGCTCCCTCATTGCTACGGCTGCATCGTGAAGCCTGGCCCCCTCGCCGGGGAGCTTGGCTGCCCACATCCAGTTGCCCGAGCACTTGATGTGGCTGAGGTCACTGATGCAGGCGGAGACTATATTGGTCAGCATCTCGCCCACTGCCATGCGGGCTCCGGCCTTTTCGTCGATGAGCATTTTGATGGGCTGCTCGCCGATGGCGGTCGCACCTCCGGTGAGTCCGAAGTGACTTTGAGCTACCACAGCCACATCAGCCACAGGAAGCTGGAGCGGCCCGCAGCATTGCTGCTGAGCGATCAGCCCCGTGACGCTGCGGTCGACCTTCCGCACCAGGTATCCCTTTGACCCCACGGAAGGTAGGCGAAAGACCAGCCTCAGCGCTTCCTCGACGCTGAGTCCTTTAGGCAGCCTCAGAGATTTCAGCTTTTTGGAGATTCTTTCCAGTTTGAATGGTTTTTGCGGCATCTCACCGAGTATTCTATCGAGAGGGAGGTTGACCGGTTTGGATTTATCTTCATCATCGTAGACCACGATCTGTCCATCTTCCGTAATCTTCCCCAGCACCTCACAGTTCACCTTTTCCCGCTGGCAGATTGCTGTTAAATTGTCTATTTTCCTGGCGTCAACCAGAAAGGCGCAGCGTTCCTGGAATTCGGCGCACCATATCTCCACTACTGCCAGCGAGAGGTCGCCGAGTTTAATCTTTCGGATGTTGATCTTGCCGCCGGCCGGATCTATAAGCTCGGCTAAAACATTGGCGGGTCCCCCGGCGCCCTGGTCGTGGGCCACGAGAAGCGGATTACCCTCGCCCATTTCCACGCAGGTTCGGATCACCCGATTGAGCTTGTTTTCCATCTCGGCGTCGCCGCGCTGCACGGCATTGAAGTCAAGCTCGGCGATATTCTCGCCCTGAATCATACTGGAAGCTGAGCCGCCGCCCATGCCGATTCGATAAGCCGGGCCGCCGACCTGGACAATCAGCATCCCCTTCTTCGGCTTCTCTTTTACGATATGCCTGTCATCGATTTGACCGATGCCGCCGGTGAACATAATAGGCTTTATCCAGCCCCTGCGTTCGCCGTTGGGCAGTACCTGCTCGAAGGTCCTGACGTAACCCTGAATCAACGGCTCGCCGAACTTATTGCCGTAATCCGAGGCGCCGTTGCTGGCTTCGATTAGTATCTCCAGCGGTGAAGCCAACTCGAAAGGATAGGCAAGCCCTTCGGGTTCGCCGGGGATGGGATAATCGGGGATATTCAATGCCGCTGTGCAATAGGCGGCCGTGCCTGCAATTACCAGTGAGCCTCTTCCCGTGGCGTGGCCATCGCGAATCCTGCCGCCGGTGCCGGTGGTCGCTCCCTGGAAAGGCTGGACGCCGCTGGGATAGTTATGTGTCTCAGCGGTGAAAAGGATGTGGTAGGTAGGCTTCTGGGCGATAAACGGCGAACATTTTCCCGGCTGCTGGGGCAATATCGTCCGGATGGGGTAACCCCAGATGGCACTGGAGTTATCGCTGAAAGCGATGACGCTGTTCGACGGATTGGCCTTGAGGGTTGATTTCACTATCTGGATTAAGGTTTCGGGAATTTCACGGCCATCTATCGTGAGCTTGCCCTTAAAGAACCAGTGGCGCGAATGCTCGCTGTTGTTATTGCCCAGCATGAACAGTTCCACGTTGGTGGGGTCCCGACGCAGGACTTTGGTGAAGAGATTGAAGTAGAAGTTCATGTCCCATTCGTCCATGCCGAGGCCCTTCTCCCGGTTGAACCTCTTCAGCGCATCGATACCCTTTTTTATGAGGGGGACAGCGTAGGTTTTCTCTGGAACGGCGCCCGTGCCGAAGGTTCTCAATGGTTCAGGATAAGGGTATTCGGTCATGCGGTCGTGGTTTTCGGCGGTGAAGCGTTCTCTGTCGGTTCCCGCAGGGGGCAAATACCGTCGGGAACATTCCAGCCGTGTGACCTTATCCAGACCGCAGGCATGGCATATACCCACAGCGTTGGTGGAGTATGCCGTCTCGAAGTTGAGGCGAGGCCCGACCTCGATTGCATCCTTAGCCGGGACAAGAAAAGATTTATCCCCAAAGTCCTCCGGCTCAAACGTCTCAGCAAGCAGCCAGCGCAGTGTTTTCAACTCTTGAGCAGTGAGGGGAGCCGAGGTCTCCACGTTAAAACAATATTCGAAATCCTGCTTAACCTTTCGATAGAAATGCTTCATTTGTGCCTCATTTCACGTGTTGCCCAATAAGCTCTTCACCAAGTGCCAATTATAACATGTGTAGTGACCATTGAGGCAACTAAAAACGAGGGCATTTGACTGGTTTAGTTACGAATGGTATGTACTAAGCGCTATTCACAAGCAGGCCCTTTTCGCAGAGGCTTAACGCTCGGAAAGAACTACATTGTGAAGCAAGCATGTCGCAGTAATATAATCTCATCATGCACATGTCTGTATGGAATGGCTTTTCGTGCAATCGCTTTAATATCCCGTTATTGGGGTTTCCCTTTCATTTTCTTCGTGGGATTTTGGAATTCACAGGGGACCTTAGTCTGGCATAAGCCGCAACCAGCTACGCTCTTATCATTATCATAGCTATCGTTTAAAAACGTAGACGCGTAACCGATTTCGGTCAAATACTGCAGGCACTTGTTCTTATCGTGACCCTTCTCAGTTATAGACCCGGCTGGGCAGCGTTCTATGCAGGCTTTACAGTTGACCCCTCGATAGAAGAGACAGTTTGAATATGGACTTCTGGCTGTCCTGCGGCTTGCCGGTATTACCAGGCTCGTGACCACGCTGCCACACCGGTGGGAAATGCCGCACTCGGTGATAAGGCCATCGGAAAGACTAAAAGTGCCGTGACCAGCGGCATAAGCAACATGTCGTTCTGACCAATTCGAGTACGGGCCTTTCTCATTGGCATCCATTTTGAAATAGGGCTGTAAGGTTGGCGCTGCTGCCAGATACCCCATACCGGTGAGAAGTTCTACCACATATACCCTCAATTTCTCATTGAATTTCTCGCCATACCAGCGTGTGTGAGACCAGAGACGACTGGGAACACGAGTCTCGGGCCGGTTAGATTTACGAGTTTCCTCCGCAGCAGGCAAAATCCAGCTTATCACCGAAAGGCGTGCAGGCATATCTTCTGGAGTTTTGTCATAGGCTTTAGCCAGTGCTTCGCGAGGAGTAAGGTAGTCAGGCGCAATTATGCTCTTGTATTCAGTGAAGATGGGGTCACCGCCGTCAGCGAACTTCACCAGCGGCTCAGCCCACATAGTGTAGCCGTTCATAAAGGACAGGCGATTATCCGGACTGGTGCGCACAAACTCCTTGATTTCCTGCTCAATGAACCGGGCCGGGTTGGTTCGCAATCGTTCCTTCGCTCTTGCTGACTGGCTCATTCGCTCCTCCTCACACCCTATCTTGATTCTTGCCTTACATTTATTATATTCCCACAGAATATTTCAACACAAATTGCCACCGCATAAAAGGGTGGAATGCATGGCAATCTGATTGACACATGTTGATGACTGTGATATAAATCGAGCACCAAAATCTCACGTTAGGCAAGAAGACGCTATGGACCAAAAAAGCAAACAAATACCTGTCATGGAATGTTCTTTGAGTTATTCCCTCAGTGACCAGGGCGGCCAGGTGAAAGCGAGTGGACAAGCCAGGGCCCGCGTCGATGAAGAGAGCCTTGCGATTTTGCCCGAGGCTGGCGAGACACTGTTTTTTTCGCTGAGGGATATCCTTGACATCTCAGAAGGTGACTACAAGGTTCGCCTGCCTCTTTCTTCCAAAGAGGAACTTACCCTCTTCAATGTCGGCTACCAGTACCAGGATTTGTTGAGGAACATTTCCCAACTACGCAACGAGATGCTGCTCAAAGATATGCTCATGAATGAGAAGCTTAGAAAATCGGGAGTGCAGGCAGAGTACGTTTACTTTGATGAAACGGGCAAGGAAAAACAGAGGGGAAAATGTGAGCCGCGCTTGTACGAGACCGGGATTGTATTGATGCCGGAAAAGGGAGAACTCACAAGGATACCCTATAGCGATATCTCAGAGTGGCGCGCCGAGGACTATACTTTCACCATCACCTCGGAATCCGGCGAGAAGGTCGTTCTCTCAAAGATGGCCAGCCAGTTCGATCCCTTCAGGAAAGTTATCTCTGACTCAATGAACCAGCTTGCTCTCAGAGGCCAATCATGGCTCAAAGAGCTGATGCCTGAAGCCAATCCGTCTGTGATAAGGGAGGCGGCCCGGTTCATGAAAGAGGGCAAGGCGGCCAGGAGAAGCGACATCGAGTCTCTTTCGCCGGAGCTGTGGAAGCGATTGGAGATGCAGTTGGAAATCGCGGGCCTGAAGGAAGAATATAGTTTCCTGAAATCCCTATCGCAGCAGGACAGGATATGCATTGGATTCAAGCGCGGGCTGCTGGGGGATTTGACCGGAGATTACATCTGGTTTCTGATCCCCATCTATAGCACAAATGCGCAAGACCCGGGAAATGCTGTTGCTATGGAAGCAGCTTCGGAGGATGGCGGCGGAAAGGCGACCTATTTTTTCCGGATAGTAAGTAGAAAAGATTATCCTGCACTTAAAAACATACAAGACATGCACAAAGAAGTTGATAATTTTATCAAAGGGATTAATCGTTGTATGCTTACCACTAATTTCAGGAGGGAACCGATATATCTGTCAGATGAAAAACTGGCAGTCCCTCAGTACACAAGATACAGGTTTGCCATACAAAAACTGTCGGCGCTCCAGACCTTGAGGAGACTTTTCATCGGCAGGGTGATTCATTCGTCCCTGGAACAGTGGAAACAGGATGTGGCGGAGCTGCTCAAGTTCAATGTGACCACGCTGGACGATAGCGCGAGATGGGCGAAAGCGGCAACTGATTCTGAAGCTAATGATGATGTTGCGAAGCCGGAACCCGGGAGTTAATGGTATAATTATATACATGACCGCACATCAAAAAAGCATGGAGGAGGTTGAGGCATGCCGGGATATAAGCATCCGTGCCGCTTCTGCAACGCGTTGATTTCAGCAGATTCGAATGTTTGTCCTGCGTGCGGCAGAGCAAATCCGATTGGCCCCATCAGATGCCCGAAGTGTCGAAGCCCGGTCGAGAAAGGTTGGAATAAATGCGGTAATTGCGGGCTATCCCTGGAAATAACATGCCCCAAATGCGGCAAGACTACTTTCTTTGACGATTCCTGCGAATTCTGTAATGCCCGGCTGGTGGTTGTGTGTCCCAAATGTAAGACGGAGCAGCCGCCAATCGGGGAGAAATGTATAAAGTGCGGCAAACCGCTGAAAAAATAGGCAGGGACTGAGAAAGGGGGAGATATGGCACTACAACCATTTACCAGAAACTTTGCGGACAATAGCACAGACGCCGGATTCCAGTTCACCTTCTTCTGTGATATCTGCGGAGACGGGTATAAGACCAAATTCGCTGAGGCCAAGACATACAAGAAAGGGAAATTCTTCCGCGGTCTGGGATCGGCAATCTCAATAGGTGCGGATTTGGCGGGGAAATATGGAGTCGGCTCAGCTGCCGGTAGCGGTGCAAACGTACTCTCAGAGAAATTTCAGGGGATGACTCCGGAATGGCATAAGGAGCATGAAGCAGCCTTTGAACTTGCTCAGAATGAAGCCAAGGGGCACTTCTTCCGCTGCCCTAAATGCAACAAATACGTATGTGAGAACGACTGGAACGAGCAGTTAGGGCTGTGTGTTACAGACGGACCACGGATGAATGTTGAAGTAGCTGCTGCCAGGGCGGAGAAGATGACGGCTGATATCAAAGAGAAAGCCCAGGCAACTCAGGTATTTACCGGCGAGATAGAGAGCAAACAGACGTTGTGTCCGCAATGTGGCAAACCTGCTGGGGAAGGCAAGTTCTGCAATAACTGCGGTGCGCCGCTTGGCCTTATACAATGCCCCAAGTGCGGTGCCAAGAGTCAGGCTGGGACACGGTTCTGCGGAGAGTGCGGCTCAAAGCTAGCCTAGGCACGATGCCGCCGCATGCGCGATTGAAACCTCAAGAGTCCTGCTGATAACGAGGAAATAAGGGCGTCCTTCCCTGGAAGGACGCCCTTATATTGCAGAGTATTCCACACTTATTCTTGAAAAAATAAGAAGGGGACAACCTGACAAGTTTCTTGCTTGTGCCGTTGTCCCCTGAAAAGTTCTGCTATTTCCTGTTCAGCTTATGGTGCCGCTGAGCAGCCCCGTTACTATTTCGTTTATCGCGCTGCCTTCAGCCTTGCCCTTTAACTGGGGCATCAGCTTCTGCATGACCTTGCCCTTATCGCCGGGCCCCTGAGCGCCTACCTCTTTGATCACCTGGCGGGCAGCGGCGATAATCTCGTCGCGTGAAATCTGCTGGGGAAGATATTCCAGAAGGATAGCCAGCTCAGCTTCCTCTTTAGCTACGAGGTCAGGGCGGTTGCCCTTCTTGAACTCTGCGATGCTTTCCCGGCGCTGCCTAGCCTCTTTAGCGATGACATCGAGAACGCCTGCATCGTCCAGCGTTTTCTGTTTCGCTATCTCGGCGTTCTTGATACCTGCTCTAATGAGACTGATTACCAACTTGCGCTGCTTATCGCCACCCTTCATCGCTGCCTTGAGGTCGTTCATCAACTTTTCTTGCAACATCAACTTATTCCTAGTTGCCCCTGTGCTATCGATGGTGTTCAAGAACTCCTGGAGCTTCTGGCTGTACCAGCTGAACTCCTGGCAGTCTTCCGTCTCTTGGTGGCCTCTTTTTTCTTGCGCTTCACGCTGGGCTTTTCGTAGTGCTCTCTGCGGCGCGCCTCGGCAAGGACGCCGTCCTGCTGTACTTTTTTATTAAAACGTCTCAGAGCACTCTCGAATGGCTCATTGTCACCAACATTTACCTCGGTCACACACATCCCCCCCTTCTGAACTCTTTCCCGATGATTATAACTTGTGACTAGACCATGTGTCAAGGAAAATTCACAAGGGTTGTGAGGGGCTTTCAGAGTCCTTGTAAAATATGCTTGTTGCAAAAAAGGGGAGGTTGTGTTATGTTATGTTGGCTTGTTAATTTGTCTTGGAATTTTGGCTCATCTGCTGTTGGATTCAGATGAGCAGGAGCATGGAGGGGTGTGGTGTGGCTGTGCTTATAGACGATACTACTCTAAGGGACGGAGAACAGACCGCTGGAGTGGTGTTCACCAATGAAGAGAAGGTGCACATCGCAAGGTTGCTCAGCGAGATAGGCGTGCACCAGATAGAGGCCGGCATACCCGCAATGGGTGGGGATGAAATGGAAGCCATCAAGGCGATTATAGCCTTGGAACTGCCGGCAAGTGTTATCACCTGGAATCGGCCTGTCATTGCTGATATAGATGCTTCGCTGGCATGTGGCACCAAAGCTGTCGCCCTGAGTATCTCTGTCTCGGATATCCATATACAGCATAAACTCAGGCAGAGCCGGGAATGGGTTTTGCAGAGTGTGAAAAAGGGTACGAAGTACGCTAAAAGCCACGACCTATATATCTCGGTCAATGCCGAGGATGCTTCCAGAGCCGACCCCGATTATCTCATCGAGTTTGCCCGGACTGCCAAGGAGGCTGGCGCCGACCGATTACGTTTTTGCGATACCGTTGGCGTTCTTGACCCCTTCCGGACCTATGAAGCGATATGCCGTTTGATCGAAGAGGCGGGCATCGATATTGAAATGCACACCCATAACGACTTCGGTATGGCTACAGCCAACGCCCTGGCGGGTATCAGGGCTGGCGCTAAATGGGTCAATACCACGGTGAACGGTTTGGGCGAGAGGGCGGGCAATGCTTCCCTCGCCGAGGTGGTCATGGCCCTGAGACACATCGAGAAGATCGATGTCGGCATAGATACCACGCGGCTACGCACTATCTCCAAGTACGTAGCAGTAGCCTCCCAGCGGCCCTTGCCCGTGAGTCAGGCCATCACCGGTGACAACATCTTTGCCCACGAGTCAGGTATCCATGCCGACGGCGTGCTCAAGCATCCGCCTACGTACGAGGCGTTTTCCCCTGAGGAAGTGGGCATGGAGAGACAGATCATTGTGGGCAAGCATAGCGGCTCGCACACCATTCTTTTCAAATTCTCTAATGAGTTCGGGATTCAACTCCCTGAAGATATAGCCAAGGAGATACTGGCCCGTGCTCGGTCGCTGGCACTTAAACGAAAGCGTGCCTTGTTCGACAAGGAGTTAGTCCTTATATATCAGGATATATGCAGGGAGAGATGTCTCGACCTGCCTCCTTTGAGAATACCGGGCTCTAGCCATAACTAGTTCTGGAGGTATGGTATGGACGAGGGAATCGCAGGCTTCATTTCATCTCTTTCGGTGGAGAAGGGTTTTTCACCCAATACTCTCGATGCTTACAAAAACGACCTCAACCAGTTTGTTGCTTTCCTAAGCAAGAAGGCAGCCAAGGAGGACAAACACCAGCTAACCTGGGAGAATGTCGATCGCTCTGCGGTGCTGGACTATATGGTCAGCCTCAGGGAGCGGAGCTATGCTCCGGCTACCATGGCGCGCAAGGTAGCTGCTATCAAGTCCTTTTTTAACTTTCTGGTCTCCGAGGGCACCCTGAAAAAGAACCCCACCGAAGGGATAACGGGTCCCAAGGTGGGTAAAGCGCTGCCCAAAGCTATCTCTGTTGAGGATGTGGAGAAGTTGCTGGCGGAGGCGGATAAACTCTCCACGCCGGAGGCGAAACGGGATAAGGCGATGCTGGAGCTGCTCTATGCCACCGGGATGAGGGTTAGCGAGATGGTGGGGCTGAACGTGCGCGATGTGAACCTGCGGGCTGGCTTCGTGCGCTGTTTCGGCAAGGGCTCGAAGGAGCGCATCATACCTATTCACAGCAAAGCGATCAAAGCAGTTAAGACCTATACTGACGAGGCACGTCCCCGTCTCCTCGGTGCTACCGGAGAGACGGCCTTATTCCTCAATCGGCGGGGACAGCGGCTCACCAGGCAGGGCTTCTGGCTTATCCTGAAGGGCTATGCCGAGAGGTCGGGAATCGAGGCCGACATTACGCCGCACGTCCTGCGCCACAGTATAGCTACCCATCTGCTGCACAGCGGCAAGATGAACCTCAGGGAGCTCCAGGAACTGCTGGGACATGCCAATATCTCCACCACCCAGATTTATACCCATCTCACCACAGAGCATCTGCGAAAGGTGTATGAAAGCTCTCACCCCAGGGCGAAATGAAACTATTGAACTAAAATGCGGGTTTTTATACAAGGGGCTTAAGCCCCTTGTATTATAATAGGGCTCGCTGAACAGTCTTCGGTAAAAGGGGGAGAAATGTTTATCGCTGTAGTCGGTGGGGCGCAGTGTTCCCGGGACGAAGCCAAGCTTGCCGAAGCGGTGGGGTTCGAGCTGGCGAAGCGGGGTGCTATCTTGATTTGTGGAGGGTTGGGAGGGGTCATGGCAGCCGCCTGTAAAGGGGCTCGTTCCGCCAAAGGGAAGACTGTGGGGATCCTGCCCGGAAGTGCCCGGGAGGAAGCTAATCCTTATGTTGACATACCTATCGTCACTGGCATGGGCGAGGCACGAAATGTGATTGTGGTCAATACCGCCCAGGCTGTCATTGCTATAGGGGGCAAGTTCGGCACTCTTTCTGAGATTGCCTATGCCTTACGCAACGATATCCCTGTTATCGGACTGAACACCTGGTCACTGTCGAAAAAGGGGCGTTCGGTCAGGTCAATAATCGCTGCCCAAAATCCCAAAGAAGCCGTGGAAAAGGCGCTGGCTGCGATAAAGGGTCAGGAAGGAGCGGCGAAGTGAAGACTATCAAGCGCATCAAAGGGAGGCAGATACTCGATTCCAGAGGCAACCCCACAGTAGAGGTAGACGTGGAGTTAGCCGATGGCGCTGTGGGCCGTGCCGCGGTGCCTTCCGGGGCAAGCACGGGCAGCCATGAGGCAGTGGAGCTTCGTGATGGCGACCCAGCTAAATATCAGGGGAAGGGTGTGCTCAAAGCAGTAAACAATATCCAGAAAATAATCGCCCCTGCAATTGCGGGCATGTCGGCGCTGAAACAGGAGGCGATAGACCGGAGGATGATAGAGCTCGATGGGACGCCGAACAAGGCGAAGCTGGGTGCCAACGCTATTTTAGGTGTTTCCCTGGCTGTGGCCCATGCCGCAGCCGTTTCCAAGGGGGTGCCGCTTTATCGTTACTTAGGGGGGAGAGATGCTTATCTCCTGCCGGTGCCCTTGATGAACATCCTCAACGGCGGCAAACACGCTGAGGATTCGGTGGACTTGCAGGAGTTCATGGTAGTGCCTGCGGGAGCGAAAAGCTTCGCCCATGCCCTGCAGATAGGCTCTGAGGTCTATCAGGCCCTGAAGAAAGTATTAAAGTCAAGGGGAGCTAACACGTCTGTGGGTGATGAGGGAGGCTTTGCCCCCAGGCTGGCTACCAACAGGGAAGCGGTGGAAGTGCTCCTGGTTGCTATCGAGGCTGCGGGCTACAAGCCCGGCAAGGAATGTTGCATCGCCCTCGACCCGGCATCCACGGAGTTCTACAAAAACGGCAAATATGTCCTGGCCAAGGAAGGCGTGTCCTTCACCAGCGCCGAGATGGTGAACTACTATAGCAGGCTGGTTGCGGACTATCCCATCATCAGCATCGAGGACGGCATGGCGGAGGATGACTGGGACGGCTGGAAGCTGCTCAACAAGAAGCTGGGCGATAAAATACAGCTTGTGGGGGACGACCTGTATACTACGAACAAGGAGCGGCTCAGCCGCGGCGTGAAGGAACGCGCTTCGAACTCGATACTGATTAAGCTCAATCAAATAGGCACTCTTACGGAGACACTTGAAGTCATGAGCATGGCGAAGAAGGCAGGTTGGACCTCGGTGGTGAGCCACCGTTCCGGCGAGACCGAGGATACCACCATAAGCGACCTGGCTGTCGCTATGAACTGTGGCCAGATCAAGTCGGGAGCGCCCTGCCGTTCCGAGCGCGTCGCCAAGTACAACCGCCTCCTCAGAATCGAGGAGGAGCTGGGGAAAAAGGCGAGGTATGCTGGCAGAGAGGCGTTTGGCAAACTAGCGTGAAAGAAATAGGCATTACCACCACAGTCCCTATAGAAATTTTGCTAGCAGCGGGCTATCAGCCGGTTGACCTCAACAATCTGTTCATAGGCAGCACCGAGCGCGAACGCTTGGTGAATATCGCGGAGAGGGCTGGCTTCCCTCAGAACTGCTGCACCTGGATCAAGGGCATCTACGGCGTGTGCATGGAACACGACATAAAGAACGTGCTCTGCGTCACCACCGGCGATTGCTCCAATACCGTCATGCTCATGGAGGTGCTCAGGCTTAAAGGCATTGATGTCTTGCCCTTCGCTTATCCCGAGAAGCCTGATGTTGTCCTGGTTGAAAAAGCTCTAGAGAATCTGGCGCAGACGTTGGGCACAACAGTCGCCAAAGCTGAGAAGATGAGGCAGGAACTGGACAGGGCGAGGCAGCTTGCTTTGAAACTGGATGAGCTAACCTGGAAAGAAGGCCTGGTGAGCGGTCTTGAAAACCACTACTGGCTGGTCTCGACCTCTGACTTCAACGGCGACCATGTGGAGTACGAGCACCGCTTGGGCGAGTTGCTGGCTGAGGCCAGAGACAGGAAACCCTATCCCGCTGACCTGCTTCGCATTGCCTATATCGGCGTGCCGTCGGTTTTCGCCGGCGGCCTTTATCCTTATATCGAGCACAACGGTGCCAGGGTGGTTTTCAACGAGACACAGCTCCAGTTCGCCATGCCGAACCCCGGCAGCTCGCTTGCTGAGCAGTACAGCAACTATACCTACCCCTACTCTATACGGGGCCGCGCTAAGGACATCGTCACGCAACTGCACCGGCGGCGCGTCGATGGCGTTATCCACTATGTGCAGGCCTTCTGCCACCGGGGAATAGGTGACATAATCTTTCGCCACGCCATCCATCTGCCCATTCTGACCCTTGAAGGCAATACGGACTTCACGCTCAATGCCCATGTGAAGACGCGCGTCGAGGCTTTTCTGGATATGCTGAGAAGGCGTGCGAGCGCTTCAAGCAGTGTATCGCCTGAGTCGAGAACCTGAAATCAAAATGCCCTGAAAATAGCCCTAGTTGAGGCTTGACTTAAGGAAAAGAGTATTCATAATTTACAGAGAACTACTAAGGAGGTGTGGGATGGCAACGAAGATAGGTATTAACGGGTTTGGCAGAGTGGGGAGGCAGGTTCTCAAAGCGATCTTTGACTACCACGCAGACAGGTTGGAGGTTGTGGCGGTAAATGATCTGACCGATACCAAGACAAATGCTCATCTGCTCAAGTATGACAGCAACTATGGCAAATATCCGGGCACGATAGAGGCTACAGCGGACTCTATCATCGTCGATGGCAAGAAGATAAAGGTCATAGCTGAGAAGGAGCCGGCCAAGATCGCCTGGAAGGATTTCGGCGTCGAGATAGTCGTGGAGTCCACAGGCAGGTTCACCGAAGCTGACAAAGCTGCTGCGCATTTTCAGGGCGGGGCCAAGAAGGTGATTATCACGGCCCCGGCGAAAGGTGAGGATATCACTATCGTACTGGGAGTTAACGAGAGTAAATACGACCCGGCGAAGCACAGAGTCATATCCAATGCCTCCTGCACCACCAACTGCATTGCTCCCATTGTTAAGGTTCTTCACGATAGCTTTGGGGTGAGCAAAGGTCTGATGACCACTGCCCATGCCTATACTAATGACCAGAGGATACTGGACACAGTCCATAGCGACCTGCGCCGCGCCCGCGCGGCAGCCCTGAGCATCATTCCCACCACCACCGGAGCTGCCAAGGCGGTGACCCAGGTCATACCTGAGCTGAAGGGCAGGATCCACGGAATAGCCCTGAGGGTGCCCACCTCCACCGTATCCATTGTTGACTTCGTGGCTGATTTGAACAGGGACGTCACGGTCGAGGAAGTGAACAATGCCCTGCGCACTGCTTCTGAGAAATCGCTTAAGGGCATTATGGAGTTCTGCACTGAAGAGTTGGTCAGCATAGACTTCAAGGGCAATCCTGCCAGCTCCATCGTAGATGCTTTGAGCACTATGGTTATCGGCGGCAACATGGTCAAGGTGCTTGGATGGTATGACAACGAGTGGGCCTATAGCTGCCGTGTGGGCGATTTGGCCGCCTTCATGGCTAAGAAAGGGCTCTAACCTTTTTAGGATACCTGATTCGTAGATTCATTGTAGGGGCGTTCAATTGAACGCCCCTATTTATTCTCGTGGAGAACGAAGCATCAATATGTCATTACCGCTTTAGCAGCAGTGACATGGGCAAATCGTTGGTCTAATATAGTATCTATGGAACCAGGATACATCGCTCTTTGTCGCTCCGGTGAGTTGAAACGCCGTGCCGAGAGGCTCGAAGCCAGATTGGCCTCCTGCGATATCTGTCCCAGAGAATGCCATGTCAACCGTCTGGAAAACAAGCGCGGCTTCTGCCATTCAGGCTATTTACCCATAGTATCTACAGTTTGTGCCCATCACGGAGAGGAACCCGCTATCTCGGGGAGCAAGGGGTCGGGCACGGTATTTTTCGGCAACTGCAATATGAGGTGTGTCTATTGCCAGAACTACCAGATAAGCCAGGACTGGAAAAAACAGAAGTCCAAGGAGATGGATTTTCATAAGCTTGCTGAGGGAATGCTCTACCTTCAGGATGAACTGGGCTGCCATAATATCAACTTCGTCTCGCCATCTCACTTTATCCCACAGTTAGTCAGAGCTGTTCTGGAAGCGGTGCCTCTGGGGCTTCACATTCCATTGGTCTACAATTCCAGCGGCTACGACTCCGTTGCCTCTCTGAAAGAGCTTGACGGCATCATAAGCGTTTATCTACCTGACTTAAGATATGCCTCCGATAGATGGGCGAGGAAATTCTCACACGCCCGGCATTATGTAACACATGCCCGCGCTGCCATCAAGGAAATGTACAGGCAGGTGGGGGACCTGGTGATGGATGAATCCGGCGTGGCGCAGCGAGGATTGATCGTGCGCCACCTTATCTTACCCAACAGGATAGCGGGCAGCGAGGAATCGCTGCCCTGGCTGGCGCGTGAGGTCTCTCCCACGGTTACGGTCAGCATAATGGCCCAGTACTATCCATCGCATGAGGCCCAGCGCCAACGCTTGCTTTCGAGGACGATTTCGCAAGCAGAGTATGACGAAGTCCTTAAATTACTGGATGAGGTAGGTCTAGAGAATGGCTGGGTGCAGGAGATGGGGGCGGCGGAGAACTATTTGCCTGACTTTGAAAGAGAAGGTCATCCTTTCTCTGTGCCTTCTGACATGAAGAGGTAAGTAGGCCTATTTCTTCATCCTCCGCTTTCGTTTGGTCCAGGCGAAGCGAACCCTCTTGCCGCTGTGCTTCTTTTCCTTCTTGTTGACGTTCTCTATAAACGTCTTCAGGTCAGGGGGAGCCTTATCAGTCATCGCAGTGAATTCCCTTCAACTTTTCAGAATCGACAATCCAGCGGCTATTGTACCATGCTGGCGGTGTCAAAGTCCACTCGAGGCAGGGGGGAGGCGAAAAAGGGAGCGCAAGCGATTTTGACCCCTAAAATGCCCCCCTTTGGGGTAATTATAATGTTGCTGGGGTGGCTGGACTCTCTACACCTCAGCCGCGGGGCTTTCTCAAGGAATTTCCGCCCCCGATTATGGAATTATATTCAAAAATAGGTATTTCTGCTTAGTGCAAATGAGCAATTAGGCCGAGGACTGTTTTGACTATAAAGTGATATTCTAATACTACGAGGTAAGAGGAAGGGCAAGGTAGTTATTACCAGCCAGCAAGAAGTGAAGCCCGCTCATTTCAGCCATCCAGCCCCCAGCCTGGCTCTTACCTCAGGCAATCTATAATGGCGGCTTGGCATTCCCAAGCCTTATCACCTCGGTTCAGGCGAAGATTCCACGGAATCTTCGCCTGAACTTATTTATCTCAGTAAGGAGCTTCCCGGGAATCCTTTTGTGGTATTATATAGCTCAAAAGACGTTGTGCGCTGCTTCTTACCTCTCCATTTGAACTCTGGTGGAGCGGTGTTCTTATATCACATGGCTTATTCTGATTAGCTGTTCTTGAGAAATTGTTATTTGTGAAGAGGGTTTAATGAATCTTAAGCAGCAGTTAGACTATCTGTTTAATCCCCGCTCAGTGGCGGTAATCGGGGCATCTAATGTCTTCGGTAAATGAGGCTTCAACATACTGGGCCGCGTGCTGAGTTCTAAGGGCGATAGGCAAATCTACGCTGTAAACAATAAGGACCCCGAAGTGCTCGGGTTGAAGGCCTACAAAACCCTGGTTGATGTTCCTGGCCCCGTTGACCTGGCTGTCATAACAGTGCCGTTTCAATCCCTTCACGAAGCAATGCAAGACTGTGTCCAGAAGGGGGTCAAGATCGCTATTGTGATCTCGAGCGGACTCGCCGAAACAGGCGACGAAGGAGCGAGGATAGAGCAGGAGGTAGTGGAAATCGCCCGGCAAGGTGGGGTACGTATCGTGGGTCCAAACTGTCTGGGGAGCTTCGACTCTTTCGCCAATTTTTATACCGTGCCCTTCTTGCCTAAGGTGAGGAAGGGGAACTTAGCTCTTATCTCTCAGAGCGGGAACTCAAGCCAGTCGATTTTCAACCATGGGTTAGAGATGGGCCTGGGCTTCAGTAAGTTTGTCAGCAGCGGTAACGAGGCTGACCTGCAATTCGAGGACTATCTGGAGTATCTGGCACAGGATGATAGAACGGATATTATCCTGGGCTATGTCGAAGGACTCAGGGAAGGAAGGCGCTTTCTGAAGCTGGCGAAGCAGATTGTGAGGAAGAAGCCTATCATCATCATGAAAGCGGGGCGCTCCGATGTCGGAGCGAAGGCAGCGCGGTCTCATTCCGCTGCTCTGGCAGGCTCGGATGAGGTGCTTGACGCAGCATTTAAACAATGCGGAGTGATCAGGGTAGAGGAGCTCACAGAATTGACTGATGTTGCCTCGGCATTGCTGGGCCAACCACTGCCCCGGGGTAGGAAGGTGGGGGTGCTGGCAATGGGTGGTGGCATGGCGGTCATGGCCTCAGATGCTCTGAGAAAGGACGGACTGGAGTTGCCTCCACTATCGCCATCGACCATGGAGACATTGAATTCCATCTTGTCACAGAGGTGGTCTCACGGTAACCCAGTGGACCCTGCGGGGGACTTTCCAAGCTATCACCTCCTCTGGGCGATGCTAGAGGATGAGAATTTGGATGCCATTGTTATCATCGGCGGCGTCGGCATGGCGTCTAGCTTCGCTGGCTGGGCAGGCATACCGCCTTCGATGAAATACGATGCCGATCGGCTGCGCAAGCATATGGAGGAATCAGAGATGGGCAATGTGGAGAAGACCATCGAAATTATGAAGAAGCGCAAAAAACCTATCATATTCACCACGATGGTCTGGGGTGCCAAGAGGCAGGGGAAGATTTTCAGGAAGCTGAAACGAAGCTACCTTGAGCCTTACCCTACCCCGGAGAAAGCAGCTACAGTGCTTGCTCATCTGGTTCGGTATAGCGAATACCTCGGCGTCGCCAGAGGGAAGTAGCGAGGAGGAACAGAGTGGCTAAACAATATAAAGTTGTAGCGAGGGTGGTGAGTCAGAAGGGGACATGTGCCGCTGGGCACAGAGTTGGCGATGAATTTTCTATAGAGGATTGCACGCCGGCTGGCATGTGTTCCTGGGCATTCTATACAGTTTTCCCTTTTGCCGCAGTGCTGCAGTTCGGGGGCGCTTTTCCCTGGGAGGATAGTCCGGGCAAGGCTGTTGTTGCCTGTCCTGACTCAGAAAATCCTGTTGTCTTCGAACTGCGCAGAGCACGCAGTAAAAGGAAGCTCCGATCAACGTAAGGCGAGCTAACACAGTTACTGAAGATGAGGAGAGAAATGGGTTTCCTGAAGCACAGAGGGCGCGTTTTAATAGAGTTTGTCGGTCTGATGTACGGGGCATTTATGATTCTGCTGGCGATAATTGAATGGGCCGGTCAATATTCCTGGAGACTTGCCCCCGGTTCGCTTCTGCTGATGGCGGGTGTTGCTTTGATGCTTGTGATTTATCTTGTCCTGGACGAGATAAGGCTGAATACCCAACGCTGAGATTTGCTGCACTCTACGGATACCTGATACTATTTGCCATCGACCCTGCTTAGCTCTCCTGCTCCTACCACCTGGGCGTAGGTACTATTTTACCCACGTTACTATATAGCCCGCGTATAGTTACGAAAGGGTCATTGTTCGCTCCGTGAAGGTCATGCTAATGTTGAATTGTAGTGATCTCCGAATACGAGCGCTTCACCCTGTATTAGTCATTAGACTCGTGTCTATGGCTACAGGGATGACAAGCTGGTGCGTTGGCGGGCAGGATGAGTAAGTTAGCAGTTCCGTTAATCACATTTCTAGCGCTGGCACTTCTTATCGGTGCTGTTGCCTATGTTGTGAGTGCGGAGGCACCCGCTCCCACGACTGTGCCCGCTTCAGCCTCCATGCCAATAGCTACGCCTGCGCTAACACCGGAACCCACAGTAGCACCCGAGCCCTCGCCTGAACCAACGCCAACCGCGGTACCTGCAGCTACGTCCATACCAACGCCATCTCCCGCACCCACTTTGCCTCCAGCGATGGGGCCTGAGCCTACCGGCGATAACGTTGTCGTTCATTATGGGGAACAGCCGCCGTATGCCTTAACGGAAGCGGGTTATGATAGGGTTCAACTTATCAACAATGTGACTGCCACTGATCCTACTTGGCAGCAGTTAGAGTCATTTTTGATCGCAGACAAGACTGATGAAAAGGAGTATGTCACTGGCACGTTTATGTGTGGCGCCTTTGCTGAAGAGCTTTACAACAATGCAGAGGCCGCCGGAATCAAGGCAGCCTGGGTTAGCGTGTCCCTGGAAGGCGAGAGCGAAGGGCATGCTCTAAATGCTTTTTACACCACCGACAGAGGACTGGTCTATATTGACTGTAGCGGGCAAACAGCGCAGAACACCACTCAAAGTATCGGGATGGATTCGACCTCACCCGAGGGACTCAGTATCTATGGTGAGGCCAGTAGTTGGGATAAAGTCGCCTATGTAGCTGTAGGGAAGGAATTAGGGTTCGTCAGTCTAGATGTTGCCGCTTGCCCCCAGTATGTCTGCTATGAAGATTATGAGCAGAGGAAGGCCAGCTTTGAAGCCGCTCTGAATGACTATAATCAGAAAGCACAGGACTATAATTCAGAGGTCGTGGCATTCAATGAGTGGGTGGCGGGAAGGGTCTTTATCGAAGGTACGAGTGATGCCGCGAGAGCGCAGCAGTGGAGTGAAGAACTGGGACAGGAGAAGGACAGTTTGACTGCGCTGGCGGCGACACTGGACGAACAAGGGAAGAGTCTGGGGGCTTTCTGGCAGCCTCTGGGAATTGTCTCCAAAGTTGATATATATTGGTGATGGTCGGCGAATTGTAATGCCGCAAGGCCGCAAGATGTCCCTGAAATAGGCAGTTGGGGACAAAAAGCCGGATTTCTAAGCCTCTGCCATTTTACCGCTTGCCAATTCAAAAACTGCCATTTTCTCTCTGCAATACTCCGAATCTGCTAAAATAATAACTGTAATCTTCGACAGGTTATTCCCAAAGGCGGAAACGGGTTACATGATAGTAGAAGCTTTAACGGACTCCATATACCTGATTAAAGGCGAAAACATCAGCAGTTTCCCTCCTTCGTATTCCATCCTCATCCGCGATGAAGAGGTGGTATTAATAGACACTGGCTGCGGCATAGAGAACCTCAAGAGAATCAAAAAGGAATACGGCATAGACTATATCATTAATTCTCACGCTCATCCGGACCACACCGCCGGGAACTGGGTCTTCGAAGATAGGCCTATTCATGTGCCGGAGGAGGGTTTTGACGTCAGCGGCAACATGGCAGCCCTTGCTGAAGTGTTCTCGAACAAGAAGCTTGCTCGGTTAACGCAAGGGTACATGAAGAATCTCTGGGGATTCAGGGATTGCCCTCCGACCGCAAGTTACAGTGAACGGACTGTGTTCAGAATTGGGAAAACAATCCTTGAACCGATTTACACGCCCGGTCATTCCAAAGATCATTATTGTCTTTACCAGCAGGATGAGGGGATTCTCTTCTCGTTCGACTATGATTTGACGTTGTTCCCCTGGTACGGTCTCAGGGAGTCCAGCATTTCAGAGTTCAGGAAATCTGTGGAGAAACTCAAAGCCTTATCCCCCAAAATGGTGGTGTCATCTCATAGAGGCGTAGTCACCGGGGACATCGACGCCGAGTTCGACAGGTTTTGCCAGAGAATTGACGCAAGGGGCAAGAAAATCCTCTCTCTGCTGGAAACCGGGAAGACAATCGAGCAGCTTGTAGAGCTTGCTCCTATTTACGGCAGCTTTCCTTACATGGAGCCATTGCTCCGTTTCTGGGAAGCTCAGATGATTGGTAAGCACCTGAAGCAGTTGGAAACCGACGGCAGGGTAAAGAGGCATGGTAATTTGTATATCAGGAGCTAATGCCAGTCCATAAACGGAGGTCATTACTATGAAGATTGTCGTTTTGAACGGAAGCCCTAAAGGCAATATGAGCGTTACCCTGCAGTATGTCCTCTTCATCCGGAAGAAATTCCCTCAGCATGAACTGAAGATATTTAACGTCGCTCAGGAGATCAGGAAAATTGAGGGGGAAGAGAAAGCGTTTCAGGAGGTTATTGAGGCAGTAAAGTCAGCGGACGGAGTTTTGCGGGCTTTCCCTCCCTATTTTCTGCTGGTGCATTCCAATTACAAGAGGTTTATTGAGCTTATCTCGGAGAGGAAAGCCGAGCCAGCTTTCAAGAACAAATACGCTGCATCTCTATCCACCTCGATTCATTTCTTCGACCATACTGCACATAATTACATAAATGCCATTTGCGACGACCTCGATATGAGATTTGTGGGAGCATTTTCTGCCGGTATGTATGACCTTCTTAAGGAAAAGGAGCGAGTGAAGCTGATCCTGTTTGCCCGGCACTTCTTCGAAGCTATCGAGAATAAGATACCCGTATCGAAGAATTTTGTGCCCCTGGTTACGAAGAAGTTTGATTATGTTCCGGGCAATGCCGGGAAGAAGTTAGATGGCGGCGGCAAGAAGGTCTTAATTCTAACTGATTCCGATAATGGTCGTACGAATCTGGGCAGGATGGTCGAGAGATTCAAAAGTTCTCTTTCCGGTGATGTTGAGGTGGTGAATCTGAACGATGTGGATATCAAGGGAGGATGCCTGGGCTGTATTCAGTGCGGCTACGACAATACTTGTGCTTATGAGGGTAAGGACGGGTATGTAGAGTTCTTCAATACCAAGGTAAAGAGGGCTGATGTGCTCGTTTTCGCCGGCACCATCACAGACCGCTATCTATCCTCGAGATGGAAACTGTTTTTCGACAGGAGCTTCTTTTATGGGCATGCTCCTAAGCATATCGGGAAGCAGCTCGGGTTCATCATCTCGGGGCCTTTGAGTCAGATACCGAACCTCAGGCAAATCTTCGAAGCTTATGCTGAGGGCGAACATGCTAATCTCGTTGATTTCGTAACGGATGAATATGAGAGTTCGGCTGAGATAGATGCCTTGTTGCAGAGCCTTGCCGAGCGTCTCATCAAGTTTGCCAATGAAGGTTACATGAAGTCGTCCACTTTCCTCGGTGTGGGCGGGACGAAGCTTTTCAGAGACGAAATCTGGGGACATCTTCGACCCTCGTTCATCGCAGACTACAGGTTTTATCAGGAACACAGCATGTTCGATTTTCCCCAGAAGGACTATAAAACGAGGTTCATAGTTGGGATATTTATGCTGCTGGAGAAGCTACCTGCTTTTAGAAAAGTATACGTCAAGAGAACCAAGGCGGAGATGATCAAGCCGCTGCAAAAGGTGGTCGATAAGGCATAGGGGTTGCCTCATTCGGTTTTCAGGTCGAACAAATAGACCGTAACATGCAAGAATTCCTTCTTCAGTTTCAGTGAGTCAGTGCCGTAAAGCTCACTCAGGTCCGACTTTAAAGAGGTGTCTTCCGTGGACTCAGAGCCTCTTATAACTAACCATAGCCTATCTACACCCACGAGGGGCTCGCCTTTTTCTATAATCTTGTGAGGCAGTATTGAAATTTCTATATCGCCTCTATAGTAGTAGTCGAAGGGATAGTGACCGTCATCTTCACTAAAAACAACAGCATCTCCTGGCTGCGCCATCTGCTCAATGAAGTTTGTGGCCTCTCTCCATTGCTCCTTCTGGGGATGTGCGTAGTAATTGTATAGACCAGGCGCGGAGATAACGGCCACAAGCGCGATCAAGCTGAACGCAGCCAAATTGGCCTGTGTGGTGCGGCTTTTCATAAATGAACCGATGCCCGCTATGCCGCGCGCTGCAAGCAGATAGAAAACGGGCGTGATACCGATGAGATACCTGGTGGCAAATATCGGTCTGATGGCGAAAGAGAGAATGAGGGCAATGACCAAGGGAAAGAAAAACCAGGTTAGCAACAGGGCTGTTCTCGGTTCTGTTATCAGGGCTGCCAGCTTGCTTAATCTGCTGCTTTTCGAGCTCTCTGGAGTGCTATGCTGTTTCAAGGGATTTGGTGGGTGAAACACTCCTGCCAGGCACAGACAAAAGATGATTAGCACTAGTATGACTCCAAGGGCGGTCCAGAGGTACCCGGCTCCGGCGAGCGAGCCCATAGAACGAGCAACTATATAAAGAGATGGCTCCGGTATCCAGTTCAGGACTTCAATGGTTCCCTTAAAGGTGTAAGCGAAGAGAACGTATATCCAGGGTGAAAAAGCCACCAATGTTGCCGCTTGTGCGCCCCAGAATGCAAGCCTTGCTCCTGCATACCTGCGCCTGAATAGGATGAAATAAAGAACCTGCGCGCCTATTATGAATAAACCGAATATATGCGTGTAGGCGAGCAATATGTTTACCAGCGTATATAAAATGATGTGTGCTCTGCTTCTACTTTCTGTCTTCAGTATTCTGATGAAAAGGAAGAAAGATAATAGCGTAAGCATTAACATAAGGGCATAAGGTCTGGCCTCTTGAGAGTAAGCGATGGCGAAGGCGGAAATAGCCATGAGAAAGCCGGCTATTAAGCCTGTTCTTCGGCCAAAAAGTTCCTGGCCTACCTTGTACATGATGAACACGGAGATAATCCCGAGGCAAGCGGATAGGGAGCGGATTGCCGTCTCCGTTTGGCCGAAGAGCAGCATCCACAAATGAAGCAGAAAGTAATAGAGAGGTGGAAGGACATCCTGGCTGGCAGTCGTTTGGGCTATAGACCAGAGGCTTGTCTTGCTGCTGCCCACGCTCATGGCTTCATCGAGCCACAAGCTTTCTTTGCCTAAGGCAAACAAGCGGAGGAATGCAGCTAGCACCAGAACTGCTAGAAGAAGCCATGGTATCTTTTTGGCTAGATGAGCAAGATTTTCTGCCGTCGCTTTGTTATGCAAGAATAACCTCTGGCCTCGATTAGCCGGAAAATCGCAAGTAATACTACCATATTGCGTTGTAAAATTCTTATGGTAATATAAGTATCGCTGGCGAAAATCGCAATCGCTAGATTTCTGCATTTTTGCATAATACTGATGAATTTAGGCAATGTCGGACCCATCAGGGGGTGAGTGGTAGGCCCGGGCTGCTTCTTGCCCGGGGTTTGGGAACTGTTGAGAGTTTGGAAAGCGCTCCCGAATCGAAGGAAATCGTGGTAGGACGGTAACTATAGACCGTGAGCTGGCTGGAGAAGTATCGCGCGCCCATAATCGGCTTATTGATAGCCGTTATCCTCATCGGCGGTGCGGTGTTCCTCTATCGCCAGAACTCCAAGCCTCACGCAGAAGAGATAGTCATCTCTCCGCCGTCCCCTGAGATTTCTGTCTATGTCGAAGGAGAGGTGGCCAACCCTGGCATCTATACTCTAGAAAACGGAGACCGCGTCGCCGATGTCATCGACGCTGCCGGTGGATTCACAGGCAACGCTGACCAGAGTTCCGTGAACCTCTCTGCCACGCTAAAAGATGGCGCGCAGATACACGTCTATAAAACTGGCGAAGTTCCACAGAAGGTCAATATTAACACTGCCGAGGTTTGGCTGCTGGAATCCCTGCCCGGCATCGGGGAAACCCTGGCTCAAAGGATTGTTGACTATCGTATCGCGCACGGATATTTCCAGAGTATCGATGGCTTGAGAGAAGTGGATGGTATCGGCGCAGCGGTCTTCGAAAAGGTAAAGGATAAAATCACGGTGCGCTAGCCCCAGACGCTGGATTCCATTTGAGACACAATAGATGAAGCTCATCTACTTAAGTCTATGCTGGATCGCTGGAATATGTTTAGGGGCTTGGTCGGGTTATCTCTGGGTCGCTATCTCAGCCATTGTCCTGGCGTTGTTTCTGACCTTCGCTTTGCGCCGCAGCCATGCTTTGCTGCTGTGCCTGTGCCTCATCGCCTTGCTCGGCGGTATCCTGCGCATTCAGTCATCCCTGCCTGCTGGCGGTAACGATACCCTTCAGTCCTACAACGATAGGGGCATAGTAAGAATAAAAGGGCTCGTTACCACCGACCCCGAATCTACAGGCGTTGCGCTCTCTCTGCGACTCGAGGCCAGGGAGATAGAATCGGAAGGCACCTGGGAGAAGGCTTCGGGAGCAGTACTAATTTATGTGCCTCAGCCCTCTTCGTACAAATACGGAGACCTCTTGCAGGTTGAGGGCGGACTGAAAACTCCACCGTCGTTTAACGATTTTGACTGGCGGGACTACCTTGCCCGTAAGGGCATCCACTCGCTCATGGTTCAGCCGTATCGGATAGAGCTTCTCGCCAGCGGCCAGGGGCTCAAGCCATTGGAGTGGGTCTACGGGCTGAGAAGTCGAATCTCGCTGGCTCTGAACAATGCGCTACCCGAACCTCAGAGTGCTTTGGCTCAGGCCATCCTCCTGGGCACGCGCAGCGCCATCCCCGACGACCTGAACCAGGCCTTCTTCCGCACCGGGACGACGCATATCATAGCTATCTCTGGTCTCAACATCACTATCGTAGCTGGACTTGTGCTCAGCCTCGGGGTGTGGCTGTTCGGCAGGAGGCGTCCTTTCTATTTCTGGCTCGCCATTATCGCTGTCTGGGGTTACGCTGTGCTCACCGGTCTCCAGGCACCTGTGCTGCGCGCTGCTATCATGGGCAGCATATGGCTCTTCGCCGATTTTATCGGCAGGCCGCGCAGCGCCCTGCCTGCACTTCTCCTTGCCGCTGCAATCATGATAGGTATCCATCCCTCCGTAATGCGCGAGGCGTCCTTCCAGCTAAGCTTCGCTGCGATGGCTGGCCTGATACTGCTGACTCCATACTTCCAATCATGGGGCAGGAAGGCTTTCAGGGTCACTGATGAGAGGAGAACGCCCTTAATCTTTCTCATAGATACCGTATCGGTCACCCTAGGCGCTACCGTCACCACATTGCCTATCATCGCCTTTTACTTCCATCAAATATCGCTAATTTCTTTACCGTCAAATTTTCTCGCCCTTTGGTCAGTCCCTGCCATCATGGGCACTGCTGCCCTGGTCGGGATTGTGGGGCTGTTCGCGGCGCCAGTGGCCTCGGTACTCGGCTGGGTCGCCTGGCTCTTCCTCAGCTACATGATAGGCGTAGTCAGGTTCTTCTCAGCTTTGCCCTTCGCCTCGAAGGAAGTGGAATTCGGCGCCTACTTTGTTTGGGCTTATTACGCTGTTCTGGGCATGGCTCTGTTGGTAGCCGTTAACCGGGCAAAGCTTGGCACTGTGCTAGGCAAAGCCAGGAGGTACATATCGGCAGTGCCCGAGTTCACTGGCAGGATACCAGCCAGATTTGCTATTTTCCCCTTGGTTATCATAGCTGCGCTAGTGTGGATTGCCGCTGCCAATGTCCCGGACAATCACCTCCACATTTTCCTCCTTGATGTTGGTCAGGGGGATGCTATACTTATCCAGACTGCATCAGGCCAGAATATCCTTATTGACGGTGGCCCCGCTGACGGTGAGATAGTCTCCCGCCTGGGGGAAAGGTTATCTTTCTGGAAGCGAAGCATTGATCTGGTGGTCAGCACTCATCCTCATGAAGACCATATCGGCGGGTTGGTGGATGTCCTCAAGAAATATGAAGTGAAGCAGGTTCTGGAAAGCCCTTTGGAGTATAATTCCCCGCTATATCAAGAATGGCAGAGCCTTATCGAGGGAAAAAAGATAAAGAGTATCACTGCGCAATCCGGCCAGCATATCGAGTTGGGTGGGGGTATTAGATTGGACGTGCTTTATGCTGGAGAGGCCAGCCTGGGGGATGCCGCCTCTGCTCTTGACAGTAACTCGATGGTGCTGCGTCTTGTTTACGGTAATGTCAGCGTATTGTTGACCGCAGACATTTTTGAGGAGACAGAAAGATACCTTCTCGATACCGGGTTTGACCTGAGCAGCACTGTGCTCAAGGTAGCCCACCATGGTTCAGACAGCTCAAGTTGCCTAGAGTTCTTATCTGTGGTAAAACCACAGGTGGCAGTTATCTCAGTGGGTGCCGATAACACCTTCGGCCACCCCAGCCCGGAGGTAGTGGGCAGGCTGAGCGGAAGTCATCTATATCGCACTGACCAGCAGGGGACTATCGAGCTTATCACTGATGGCAAGCGTCTGTGGGTGAAAACCGAGAAGTGAAGCCGGATATCTCAACTCTTATGTTTAAAAATCCCAGTCGAGGAGGCGTCAAAATGAGCCAGAGTAAGAGCAGCAAGTCAATCATTCCCGGCGGGAAGGCTATCGGCTTCATGGTGGTCAGGGGGTTCGGGCTTTTCCTCAGCGTTTCCGGCATGGCAGGCATAGCGCTTGTCCTCGGGCCGCTCAACAGCGTCATAAAAGACCTGACATTCACCCCGGTTTTCGAAAGCAAGGCCTATGCTTTCCTCCTGTGTCTGCTTATGGCGATCGCGGGTGGCGCTCTGGACTTCTTCGCTAACATAGGCCTCAAGAAGATAGAAGAATCGTGACGTCTTGAACTTGATCTTTAGTTACCCATTGAGGCATTTAGGAACTGGGGAGTTCAGAGGGGCGAAGCCACTTTGGTGGGGGTCTGGGGGTATCCCCCAGTCTCAAAAGTACCCCAAGATTGGGGGATTTAGGGGGTTGAAGAGTGTTGCTAAACGTTTTTTCACCCATTGCTTATTACAGCCCTGTGCTTTAGAATAGGGCCGACCGATATTCCAAAGGAGAGCGATGGGAAAAGAGGTCTGCATAATCCTGCCGGCTTTGAATGAGGAAGAATCCATCGGCAAGGTTATCGATGAGATTCCCGGTGAGGAGATAGGTCGGAGGGGGTATAAACACAGGGTTATAGTCGTCGACAACGGCAGTAGGGATAAGACAGGCGAGATCTCCAGAGGAAAGGGCGCTGAAGTCATTGTAGAGCCGCTGAAAGGTAAGGGTAGGGCTCTGAGGGCTGCCTTCAAGCGTTGCAGCGGCGATTTTGTATTTATCATAGATTCAGACTATACCTATCCTGCTACCCATATCCCTGAGATGCTCGAGAAGCTGGAAGATGGATACGATGTCGTGATGGGCTCCAGGTTGAAGGGGCAGATGAAGAGGGGGGCGATGAGCAGGCTGAATCAGGTGGGGAATCGCTTGCTTGCTCTGATGACCAACATCTTGTACGGGACAAACATAAGCGATCCCTGCACCGGTTGCTGGGGCATGAAAGGGGAGGTGGTAAGCCGTCTGGAGCTGGATGCTGTGGGGTTTGAGGTTGAAGTGGACATGCTGGCGCAGATAGCCAGGGATAGATATAGGATAACCGAGATACCTATTCGATATAGACGAAGGGAAACGCCTCCTAAGCTCAGGTCTCTGAGAGACGGATTTAAGATCGGCAAAATGCTGCTGAGGAAAAGATTCCGCCAGGATAAGGCTCAGATACAGACAGTAACTCAGCCCGAACCTTCAGAGTGAACTGAATACCGATAGCCGACAACTGGGCGCTCATTTAGCTTCGCATCACCATGTTAGTTTCCGCAATCGTATGCACACACAGCCTGGACAACTATCCTAACCTTGTGGAGGCGGTGGATAGCTTGTTGTCACAAACCCATCCTGAGATGGAGGTCATTATAGCTGTCGATGGTAACGCCGAATTACATGGAAAGGTATCGGCACATTATGCCGCCAATAAAGCGGTAAAAACCGCCTTGCTGAAAGAGAACGTCGGCGTCAGTGGAGCCAGGAACGCCGGTATTTCGGTAGCAAAGGGCGATGTCATTGCTTTCATCGATGACGATGCGATTGCCGAAAAAGGATGGATAGAAAATCTTCTTAGCGTCTACAGTGAGCACGATGCTGTTGCAGTAGGAGGCAAAATCTTGCCTGTCTGGCTGGGTGCTAAGCCGGACTACCTGCCGGAGGAGCTTTATTGGTTAGCCGGTGTAACTCACGAGGGATTTGCTGAAGAAAAGGTTGTCGAGGTGCGCAACACCTTTGGACCCAACATGAGCTTTAAAAGGGAGGTTTTCCAGAAGGCAGGTCTGTTCAACGAGAATCTGGGCTTTGCCAGGAGGGGCTTGTCCTACATACAGGCTGAGGAACCGGAGTTTGCCTTAAGGATGAGGCGTGAGTTGGGCAAGGGTGTCATATATAATCCCAGGGCCATAGTCTATCATAAAATCCCCCCGTCGAAGGTGAAAGTAGGGACGTTGCTCAAGAGGGCTTTTTATCAGGGATACTCTAAAGCGCTGCTGAGGAAGCTCAAAATCTCCGCTGATCCGGAGGCCACAGAGAGGTCTTATCTCAAAGCTCTGCTCTTGAATTACATCCCCAGAAGATTGAGGCGGTTTTACCGTCTGACTGAATTGGAAAAGCTTCTCATGCTGACTGCTTGCATCACTGCCGTGGGTCTCGGGTTTGTGTATAGCTACGTTAAACGGGCTTAGCAACTCGGGAATGCGTGTGAGCAGGGTAGGGTTTGAACCTCGCTTCTGTCTCTTCTCACTACCAGCCTAGACCTGTCTCACGCGGTAACGCTGTCTTATCGTCAGCGCAACATAGACACTGACTAGCGCTTGGGCGCCAAGCCAGGCATATCCGATACCCACAATCCCGATTGCTCGCATGACGAAGGCACTTGCGACGAGTACAACAAGGGTTATCAGGCCACGTAGCACCAATAGCTCTCTAATCCTATGCTGCACCAGCAGTATGCTGTAGTAAACACTGTTAATCCCCACAAAGATACTGGAGGCGCCTAGAATCCATAGTAAGGTTAAGGCATTTGACGAATAGCTTGCCCCAAATGCCAGCAACAGCCATTTGCCTAAGACTACTAGCAGGATAATCGTGGGGACCAGTAAGACCAGGGCAAATTTAAGAGCCCTGCGTGCGTTGATACTCAATTTATCCTCGAAGTGGGAGCCCTCCGCGAAAAGGGATTGGGAGGCTGCGCCGGGGATGGAGAAGGGGATGGCGGCGATTGTCCATGCCACATAGAAGTAAGCGTTCTGCTCTCCGCTGAGTATGTTGACAATCATTATAGGCAGGATAAATGATGGAGTCGCAGCCAGTATAGAGGCAAAGTAGTTCCCCACTGAATACTTCCATATTTTCTTAACTATGTTTAAATCTAGATTGGGCACTGGCTTGTAGGATTCCTGAACGCGGGGCAGAAATAGAAATAAACAAGCGAGAACTGCAATTCCTGTAGCGACTCCCCATGAGCTGACTATGCCAAAAGCGTGAAAAAATAGAACCAATAGAATGGGGAGAGGGATTTTGAGCAATGATATGATAGTGTTTTTGGCCAGGTTGAATTCAGCCCTTCTCTTGGCGATAAAAACGGAGCCTATTACGCCCGAGAGTGTCCAGCCGAAGGTGAATACGAGAAAGGCCAGGGCGAACACTGGTCTTTCTCTAACGAAAATCAGTTTCGGAGACCATAGACCTAAGCCAGCAAGGAATATGCCCCCTATGACCAGGGCCACGATACCAGTCAGAGTGAGACACACGTTTATCAACTGTATGGGTTTTGGGTCTTTGGGCAGGAAGCGGATGATGGCAACATCGAGGCCTATAGTCCCCAATAAAGCTAAGAAGAAGACGGCGGATATTATCGCGGAGCCTACCCCCACCTCGTATGGCGTATAGAACCTGGCGACAACCATCCAGAAGAAGAAGCCCAAGCCGGTAGGGACTACGGTATTGGCTATCAAAAAGAGGGAGTTACGGTATAGCGGAGCGCTAAGGTAGTGCCTTAGCCGTGAAACATCCAAAGTCATTTCCTGGAACGGGAGATACCTTGCTCGGAGCTAATATTAAGCATAAGTCAGCCTTCTCAAGGCGAATACTCAAATATTTTTACGTAAGATGTGGTTATCCCTTGCACTGGTTCCACTTTGGATGGTGACTCATATATTAGTTGGTAGTTGCTCAGCTTCTCCAGAGGCACAGGAGTAGCAAAGGGGTTGTTCCCCACAAGCACGTAGTTTGGCCCTGTCTGGCTGTCCAAAAATGATTTTGCCTCATCGTAAGTAGCGAACTGCTGAGCAGAGGATATCTCCTTATATTGAGTTCCCTTTCTGTCTGTGTTCTCAACGTACGAGATGACCAGAGTTGAGTTTTGAGGTGTCGCTGCCTCACCTCCGAAGATGTATAGTCTAGTGCACATGGACTGATAATACGCAGGATAATATAGCATTACTGGTTCAAGTTTCGATGTCTTAGTATTCTGGTCCGTGACCATCTGATAATAAGTCTCGGCGAAGTCCTTCTGATTCTTACTTGCCCAATCTATCATGGCGTAGAATTTGCCAAAAATGCTGCCGTTTTCCTGCATTGCATACATTGCCATCGGATAGTCGATGATTACGTATTTGGAACCCAGCTCGTTGAGCATCTCATTTGCCGATGACGCGTCCTGTGCGGTAAAGAACTGGGCTGCCTCGTCGGCACCTGATTGAAACGGATTGGAGACCGGTATGCGGTGGGCGATGTAGGTAATGTAATGGCCATAGTCCCACCAGCTCATGACGCTGTAAGCCGATGACGGATATTGGTAGTCCTCATTCCCTGCCGGCTTTTGATACAGGCTATAGTAGAAGTCGGGGTTTTGGAACGGGTCCGGTGTATTATCTCTCATCCAGACTAATGCGTCATGCCAGGCATCGTTGGGATTGGGAGGCTGTTCGGCAACATCTATCGCCCTCCCGATATTGGGGTAAAATGCCAGGAAAAACACGATCAGTATCGCCACTACAACATAGCCGTATCTTAGTACAGCGCCCTTTGTGACCAGCGTCCACGATTCTCTTCGCTGTTCCTTCCCCTTTTTGCGCTTTGCCTTCTTACCTGGTTTAGCCTTTCCCTTTTCTTTTCTTCTCCTTTCGCTTCTATCGTCCTCTCCACCTCTTACCTTCTCGTAGACCTTTATGAAGGAGCTGCCCCAATCAACTGCTCTCCAGGAAAGGTACGCGGTGAGCAGGGCGACATTCACAGCGAAATAATATGCGAAGCGGTTTTGTCCCAGGGTGGCTGCTAGCATTACCAAGCTCCAGACAAGGAGCAGTGTTTTGTCTGCGGATTGCTCCTTTATGACGAGGTAGACTACTAGAACCAGGGATATTAAAGCTAAGTAGAAGCCTGTGGTGAACTCCTGCCATGCCATTTTAATTGTGAGCGGCGTTGCTTCTGCGATGGTCAGTGCGCTTCCGCTTCGCCTGAAGATGCTGAATACGTTGAGAAGCGAGTGGAAAAAGTGGCGGTCGCCAAAATAAAGGATGAGTACTCCGATGAGGCCCAATACTACCAGCGCCAACGGATAGTAGAACCACCTTATGCCTCTCCTATTCAGCAGGAATGAGAGCCCACTCAATACCAATAATGCCAAAATGCCTCCGAGCAATGCTACACTGTAGAGGTTCCCTTCAGCCAATACTCCTTTGAAGGGTACAATCATCACGCTGGTGATGATTGTGGCAAGCACGCCCACAATACAGAGGTAATCTGTTGACCTGCCTCTTACGTGGTCCAAGATGTACTGGATGAGGAAGAAAGCGAAGATTATGAGCACGACAAGACCGCCACCTACCCAGGTGAGGAGGTAGCACCCCAGCGCTATCCCGGCCAGAAGTGAGTAGACCAGGGGCTTCCTCAAGCTTCTCCAATCCCTATTCCGCAGGCTGGTGAAAGAAAGCTCTTTCTCCTTTGCGCGTTTCACTGCCAGTATCAAAAATAGGATGACCAATGTACTGAAGAAGGTTTCCGCAACATGATGGTCTGTGAATCCCAGCAGCGAGCGCAGCAGAAATTGGCCGGGGAGTATCACAACCAAAGCTGCCGCGATAAGTCCTACTTTCCTGTTAAATAGCTCTTTCCCAATGAAATACACTGGGAAGGTAACCAGGGCTCCCATAATTGCCGGGAAGTAGGCTCCCACTGTTTCTATTACATGCGTAGAGGGATGGCCCAGGCCTATGACCCATATGAAAAAACCGACGAGGTAGTCAAAGAAAGGTGCAAAATAAACGGTCTCACCGTGGGGGTAGAAGGTGAAGGGGTCGAAAAAGATGCGGTGAGGAAAATGATGGGACAGGTTCTCTATCAGCCGCATGTGATAGTAGGCATCTTCATACTGAAATCTGACCCAGGTGCCGGTGAAGACGTTGTGATAGGGGAAATAGGTACGCAAAAACAGGGCAAAGCCAAAGATGAGGGCAAGCGCCACGCCGTATATAACGGTAGCTGAGGGCTTTATTCCAGTACGAAATCCGCTCATTTTTTCATTCTTGACCCTTGTCCTGCTCTGTCACGCTCTGCTTGAGCTCATCATTTTAACAGGACGGTTCTTGAGGCTCTTAATTCTAACACCTTAGAACGCCTGCTGACAACCTGTTCCCGGGCACTATTGGAGATGGCACAGATGTGTTGACAGATATTACAGATATGCACATACTGTCTTATAAACGACTACCAACGATTTCCCAAGAGTCATGGTTAAGTCCCAATGAAGTCATGTATTCAGAACCTAATTCAGCGCATAGTCATAGCTACCAACTTCTCCCCCTTCTCCTACATTTATAGAGCAATTTACGAACTGTCTGTAGCATTTGCTACATTATTGCTTAGGCGGGTAGATGGTGTGCTAGCAATCTATCTGCGGCGGGGTTTAGCGAAGGGAGAGGTTGTCCATGGTTTGAGCGATATAGATTTAGCTGTAATTGTGAAAGACGACGGCGTGAAAGTACAATCAACGAAGAAAATGGTTAGAGCAATTTATAACAGTCTATCCCGTCTTATCCCGCTTTTCGGGAGTGGGGACAAGGAACTCGGGGTGTATTCGTACTCGGAGGTGCTAAATCTTTTTGACGATTATGGCTTCTATAGGTATAGATTTAATGAAGGTAAGCAAACATGGAAACTGCTGTTTGGTGAGGACTTAGTGAAGGCTCTTCCGGAGCTTGAAGATACAGCACTATATCTGCCAGCCACCGAGGAGTTAAAAACATGGTGGGCCTTGCTCAATGTGGAGCTAGCCCCTGCTTCCAGCCTTCCTTTATTTCAAAGAAGATATCTTTGGTATAAGGCAATTGCAGAGGCATCCAAAATCTATCTATTCGTCTGCCATGGCGAAAGCGTGGGTAGCAGGGAGGCTGCGTTGGTTCGAGTCAAAAACTACCTCTCCCATGAACAATCTCTTCGCATTGAGAAAGTTCAAAGCTACCTGAGACGTCTAACATCAAAGGAAGATTTGATAGTTGATGAGTTGCTGATGTTGTTCATTCTGCTGGTTAGCAAAACGTTTGAGGAGATGGAGAGAAAGGTTTATGGCGATTCTAGAGGGAAGAAGGCGATGGTAAGGCTGCCCAGCAGCCGCGAACTCGTAGTAGATGATGGTCAGGAGAAATCAATAGAAGAATTGGAACGAGTTATCACAACTGAATTCGGGCCTTACCTTAGCTCTATCGCTCTAATTCCACAGGTTGAGTTCGACCTGGATGCACTATCTAACTCGGATATAGATTCCTTCTACCTGGCTATACGTCAGAAGGATTTCATGCCGGTTGAGAAATTGAAGAGGCTTTGTTCTTTTGTTGTCGAGCATTCGCACCCGCAGAATATCGAGCCGTTCCTTGTTGTCAATGGAAATATTGCTTTTTCGCTGCAACTAGATAGAATTCATAATAGCATTAAGGTTAAGAGCCCTGAAGCCTGTCCGTTGTTCTTTGCTCTTTTCACTAGGAGTGTATTCCAGTTCCCAGTTAGCCATTCTGAGACAAGTGGCGACACGATAACGTTATGTTTACCGCATGCATTTAAGGAGACCGTTAGGAAGAGGGCAGATAGAATAAATGCTATCATTTCAAACAAGGATATCTACAAGCTGAAGACCCTTGACTTAATGAGATTCTTCTGGGGGGCTGCCCGAACAAAGTTGCTGGCCCGTTCTCTCGATTCCAACGAGATTTATATACCGATTACGAGCAAACAGATTTTTGCGGCTATCCTTCGATCTTCTCCTGGCGATTCAAATTGGTTAGCCGCTATGCATGGAGAATACATCAGGGAATTGCGAGGCGAGTCGAACGAAGCATATCGCTTCATCTCGAGTTCCGTAGAACTATTAAGCCGAATTTGATTTAATAGAAAGGTTTAGCAAATATTGGAGAAAAGACTATCTATCTCTGCGGCGATTATCACGTTCAATAGGGCTGAATGGCTGAAGGACGCCTTGACCTCTCTGACTAAACAGACTCGCCAACCGGATGAGGTGGTTGTGGTCGACAATGGCTCGAAAGACCACACTAAGGATGTAGCTCTGAGCTTCAGTGACAGGTTGAACATAAAGTATGTTTATGAACCTATCCGTGGGATTCCTCACGCAAGGAATGCCGCCATTAGAAACGCTACCGGTGATATCATTGCCTCCATTGATGACGATTGTGTTGCCGACGAGAATTGGCTCAAACAAATAGAGATTCCCTTTATAAAAGACCCTAACATTGGGGTTGTAGGTGGAAATGTAACTTATTTCAGGGTAGGGGAAGGCAGTGTAGAAGAGTTCTATATCAAGAATATGAGCTCCAGGCTGAGAACAGGTAAGAGGGAATGATAATACAGATATTGTCCAATCTCATTGACGAAGGATACCTGAAGAGAGAACAGTATTCATTGCTTTCACCTTTCTTTGCTGGAGCCAATGTAGCTTTTCGACGTGAGGCTTTAATGCAGGTGGGTGCCTACGATGAGAACTGCAATAGCGGGGAGGACCAGGATATTTGCTTCCGCATAGCTAATGCCGGATGGGAGTTATATTTTGAGCCTAAGGCTGCGGTAAGACACAAGAATAGGATGGCCTTGAGAGCATTTGTCCGGCAGTGGTTCAATTACGGATTCCATCACCCCTATTTATTCATCAAGCACAACTATAAAGGATTGAGAATTTACCGAACCTCAGGCAGGCGTGAGGAAGGAGTCTTATACCGAAGCCTGTTCAGTATGAGATTCCCGTTCTCCATTCTGGTTTTCCTCACCCCTTTTCTGGCGATGCACCTCCTTCTGGTTTTAGCCATTTTGTTTGCTGCTATAGGCTCGAGTATCCCAGCCATCGTTTTCGGGGCGTTAACTGTAGCTGTTGCTCTTTTCTACTTCAGATTGGATATGAATTGGAGAAGCCCTTGGCAAACACTGGTGTTCGTATTCCTCCGGTACGTAGCGAATCTGGCATTAATTGCAGGTGGCTTTCTGGGTGGGGCGAAGGTGGGGATGCTATATATCGGTGCCACATTTGATTACAAGACTTGAAGGGGACTGAGATGACAACTAAAGCCCTTGAAGAGAGGCCGGATCAGATAACAATAAGGAACCTTATGAAGTTGCCCTCCTATTTCATCAGTGGAGTGAAATATCATGCTGCCGGGCACATTTATGTACCAAAGCCACTATATGCTACCCTACACGTAACACACCGATGTAACTCAAGGTGCGTTATGTGCTCCGACTGGAAAAATCAAGGTGAAGGGAAGGAATTGACTACTGTAGAGATTGAGAGAATATTCAGGAATCCTCTGTTTCATTCGGTGGAGAAGTTCGCTTTAAGCGGCGGCGAGCCCACGTTGCGAGAGAACCTTATTGAAACCGTCGAAACGGTTCTTGACTGCTGCCCCCAAATAAAGGAAACGGCACTACTCACGAATGGATTAGAGCCAAACATTGTGGAGGAGAAGGTTAAGGGTCTTTTGGCGTTGTCTAAATTTAGGGGGCCAATAAAACTCATGGTACAGGTTTCGCTCAATGGTTATGGTGATATCCATGAGAAGGTAAGGAGAGTTCCTCGGGCTTTTGAAAGAGCCACTGAAACCATAAAAGTATTGAAGAGGCTTCAATTAGAGACACCGTTCTATCTTTGCGTGACTTGTGTAGTCCAGTCCTTGAATCTAAGCAATCTGGTCCGACTGTCAGAGTTTGGTAAAGAGCTAGGGATACCCATTAACTTCGTTCCGGTGGATCTAAGAATCGCATCGGTTGGCTGCTCTGTCGAGTATGCTACTCCAGAGAGTTCATTGAAGCTAACTGATGATCAGTTGAAAGCTCTTAAGGTTCTCTTTGAAAATCAACTAAAATCCGATTTGAAGCCATCGAACAGATCTTTCTGGCGGGAGTACTTCCATATAGTTAACGGCGAGAAGAGAAGGATGCCCTGTTTCTTACGCTACCACTATGTTGGTGTGGATTGCGATGGGACACTATATATGTGCACCCGGGATGGATCATATTCTTACGGCTCTGCCCTAGAGACCCCACCTGATAGGCTTTGGTATTCAGAAAAAGCAGAGGAAATGAGGAAAAGGGTTGGGAAATATTCTTGCCGGACCTGCACTTCTGGTTGCGACACCGCTTTTTCACTGAGACTGGAATTTTTCTATTATGCCGGGTTCTTGCTAAGGGAGAAGGCTAGACAGCTAGTGGGGAAGTGATGATAGGATACGGAGATGCCAAATAGAGGTACTTCAGCCAGTTTTGATTTCTACGGCTTGAGCCTTGCGTTGCGCAGCGAAGACAGCGGTGTAGTGGAAAACGTTGAGAGGGATTTCTCCTACTTTAAGGCGGCTCCGGGAATTACTCAGGTGAGCATTGATGTGTTGGCTGAAAAGCCCGATTTTGCCTCGCTCCCTGATCTTAAAGCTTCAATCTATACCTTAGACTACATTTGCTACCACACGAAGGAAGAGGTCTTCACCGATTATCATGGTAAAGCTTTGAGGGTATTCAACACTAAGCGAAAGAACTACCGAATCTTCTCTGATAACGCTGATTTGAGGCACGAGGTCAGCTACTTGACTGTTCTCGGTGCCGTGGGACAGTTTCTGGATTCGAAGCACATTCATCGGGTTCATGCCCTGGGAATCAGCAGAAACGGTAAGGCGATCCTGATTCTGCTGCCTGAGAAGGGCGGGAAGACAACTTTGGCTTTGCGGTTCCTTAAGTCTGACGATGTCAAGTTGCTGTCTGAGGACTCCCCTTTGCTCACGAGGCGTGGTGAAGTTTTGCCCTTCCCATTGCGTCTGGGGATTCTTCCTGGAGGAGAGGGCGACATTCCCCGGAAATATCTTCATCCCGTGAACTTTATGCGGGTGGGGACGAAGCTCTTGGTCGATGTGGACTACTACGCCGATAAGATTAGCCCTCCTTGCCAGCCAGGCATCGTTCTGCTGGGGGAGAGGGCTCTGGGTTGTGGGGCAAAGATTGAGCCGGCAGGCCGGCTGGGCGCCAGCAAGGGCTTCATCAAGAACGCAGTGATAGGCTTGGGCCTGCATCAGGGTATGGAGTATCTTCTGGGTAGGAATCTTTGGGAGACCTTGAGCAGGGCAAGTTTAGCATTCTCTCGTCTTAACAACAGCCTGAAGGTGCTTAGGCGTTCCCAGGTTTACCGATACACTATCGGCCATGACATAGAGAGGAATAATCAGGTTCTCCTCGATTTCCTTCAAAAAGTGGATTTATAAGCCAGCATCAGCTTAAACATTGCCATTTCTTGGGGTGAAAAGACTTTTCCTATGGTGACGATGCGACAGAAGATTCTAGACCTGGCCTATCCTCAGTTGAAGGAGCTGGTGCGTTCTTTAGGTGAGCCTGCCTATAGGGCAGACCAGATACTATGGTGGATTTATGGGAAGCTAGCTACATCGTTTGAGGAGATGACCGACCTTCCCCTATCGTTTCGTCAAAAGCTCGCCGAAGTGACTTCATTATCCGGCCTCACACCTGTAGATGAGAAAATCTCCGCAGATGGGCAGACCAGGAAGGTCCTGTTCAGGCTGGACGATGGCAGGACTATCGAGTCCGGCCTCATGCTCTATGAGAAGGCAGGTTCGAGCCGGGAACGGCGCACAGTCTGTGTCTCCACCCAGGTGGGATGTCCCATCGGATGCCTCTTTTGCGCCACAGGACAGCAGGGCTTCGAGCGTAACCTTCGCCCCGGCGAGATCATCGAGCAGGTCTTATACTTTATGCGCCTTGTGAGCGCTGAACAAGTTGGCGGGGAGGCCGCAACTGATCCAGCCAGACGCCCTGTTACCAATGTGGTATTCATGGGCATGGGGGAACCGCTGGCAAACTATGAAGCGGTATGGCAGTCTATCGAGATATTGAACTCCAAGCACGGCCTGGGGCTTGGGGCGAGGCAGATAACCATTTCCACGGCAGGGTTGGTTCCTCAAATCCGTCGCCTTGCTGGGGAAAGCGTCCATGTCGAGCTAGCCATATCTCTGCATGCTGCCAATGACGCCCTCAGAAACAAGCTCGTCCCCATTAATAAAAAGTATCCCCTGAGCCAGTTGATTCCCGCATGCCGGGAATATTTCAAGAGAACGGGACGCCGCCCAACCTTCGAGTATGCCCTTTTTCAGGGAGTAAACGATTCAGAAAAACATGCTCTTGAGCTGGCACGCTTATTGGAAGGCATGAATTGCCAGGTGAACCTGATAGCAGGCAATCCAACTGCCTGCAGCGAATTCTCGCCGTCACCTGTGAAGAGAGTGCTTGCATTTCAGAAGATGCTGAAGGACAGCGGAGTTTCCAGCACTGTAAGAGTATCCAAGGGTACGGATATAGAGGCGGGTTGCGGCCAGCTACGCAGCCGGTTGACCCGTGCCAGATAAATTTAGGGGGCGACCTTCAGCCGCCCCCTGGAGTGCTTTGGTTTCCGAAGCGACTAGCGGGCTCTTCTCTCAACCTCACAACCCATTTTGCGCAGCTCCTCCATCAGGGGAGAGGGGTCTTCCGAGGTCAGATGGACAAGAAAGTTGTGCTGGTCCCGCTCTGGGATAGGGAGCATGAACATCGTTTCCACTTCCAGGCCTAGCTTGTTGATGGTGGCTATAATCTTCTCAATCTGCTTAGTGCCGCCGCAGTTCTTCACGATCAGTCGGGAGCCGGGCTTGCCTATCCCCAGGATGGGGTTGAGTATCTTGTAGAAAAAATCGTTGGTGGTGGCTATGCCCACCAGCCTACCATTGTCCACCACCAGCAAGGCACCTATCTTCTTCTCCTGAGCCAGTGTCACGCCTTCCTCAACGGTAGCATCAGGGCTGACCGTTATCGGATTCTTGGTCATGACGTCTTTGACCGTAACCTTGTTCAATATGCGGGTGAGGTCATGTATATTGAAGCTAGAAACCTGGGAAGGGCCGACCCTGTCGAGCTGGTCACGGGTGACTATGCCCATTAGCACCCCTCGATCCACAACAGGCAAGCGCCGCAAATGGTGGGCCTCCATTACTCTCCTTGCTTCAGCCAAAGAGGTATTGCTGGCTATGGTGAACACGTTGGTAGTCATTACATCGCTCATATACATGGGCGGCCTCCGTTACCGTAAATGAGACTATCCGGCAGCCCCGTCGGGGCAAAAATCCATGTAGTGGAATTCTATGCGGAGTGGGGCATTGTGTCAAGGTGTCAGCCAGGCCTAAACCGAGAAAACTGTGATATACTGGTCTCGGCAGGTGCAAAATGAAAGTAGATGTAATCATATCGCCCACTTATCTCAAGAAAGGTGACCTTAGGGGATGCTTGTGCGCAGTCGTCGATGTCCTCAGAGCAACCAGTACCATCATCACAGCGCTGGCCAGCGGGGCGACTGAGGTGCACCCCTGCATGACCGTGGAGGAAGCGAAGAAGAGCGTCGCTAAGCTGCCTCGTGATTCCTATCTCCTTGGTGGGGAAGAGATGGGCGAAAGCATTCCTGGCTTTGACCTGGGGAACTCGCCTTTGGAATACATGGCTAAGGAAGCGGTTGGAGGCAGGGTCATATACTCCTATACCACGAATGGCACAGGCGCGATTCGCAAAGCCTTTGAAAGGAGCGGTAACCCTGCATACATTGCCGCTCTGCTGAATGTGTCTGCGGTGTCATCGGCGATTGTAAAGACGGCTTCTGCTGGCAAATTCGAAGGAATTGGTATCCTCTGTTCAGGTCGCCAGGGCAAGCCTTCAGAAGAAGACAACTTCTGTGCAGGTTTGATGATTGATGGTATTACTCGCGGACTCAGAGCATGCGGTATCACACCTGGATTAGGAGACACCGCTTCTACCGTAGCCAAGGATGCGTTATCCAATAGAGGACACAGTCTGGGAGTGTTGAGGTCGAGCGAGCACGGCCGGTATCTGGAATCTCTTGGTTTCGAGGATGACCTTGTGTTCGCCTCCAGGATAGACCTGTATGACGTTGTTCCCATCTTTGATGGGAATCGGGTCATCCTGCTACACTAATTCTGAATGAAAAAAGTGGGCTCCGCCGGAGGGCGGAGCCCACTTGATTTTATATCCCTTTATCGGGATTGCTCTTTACCACTTCTCTTGCTGTAGCCGGGCGATGAGCCACTTCTTCAGCCGCTCGTCCAGCTTGCCTACCCAGGACTCGATCTTCCGGATATCGCCGCTGGCGATAGCTGCCTTTTCCTCTGGTGTCAGGTCGTATTCCTTCAGCGCCTCAGCCGGATTCTCCGCCAGCCTGGCGAAGAAGGCGTTATCCTGAGTAGCCCTGTCCAGCACTGCCAGCACTGCTTTGACTGCGGAGACCTTGAACTCAGGAATCTTCGCCGATGGGTCCGATGCGGTGTTGGTCACAATGTTCACCGGCAACTCACTCCAATGGAAGGCCATGAAGGCGAGTCCGGGCGCAGTCTCATCTGTTATGCGAACCGGCGCTTCTATCTTGCCGCGCTCGGATGCTATGGCGACTATATCGCCATCCACGATGCCGAGCTTCAGTGCGTCGTCAGGATGGATGTCAACCGTGCCGCTGGGGCTCAATTTATTCAACACATCAGACCGACGAGTCATGCTGCCGGTATGGTAGTGCTCCAATATCCTTCCTGTGGTAAGGATGAGCGGGAATCCAGGGGAGACCGATTCCGCAGGAGCCTTGTATTCCACAGCATGGAATTTACCCAGCCCCCGAATGAATTTGTTCTGATGCAGGACGGGGGTCCCGGGATGGCTCTTATCCGTGCAGGGCCATTGCAGCCCATACTCGTTCAGGCGGTCGTAGTGTATGCCGCCATAAATCGGCGTCAGCGATGCGATCTCTTCCATTATCTGTTCTGGGTTCTTGTAGTCGAAGCGATGGCCCATCTTTTCCGCCAGCAAGGTGATAATCTCCCAATCCGGCTTGGCCTCGCCGGGCGGCTCGACAGCCTTCCTCACCCTCTGTATCCGCCTCTCGGTATTGGTGAAGGTGCCGTCTTTTTCAGCAAAAGCCGTTGCAGGGAGAATGACATCGGCGATGACGGCTGTCTCGGTGGGGAATATGTCCTGTACTACCAGGAATTCCAGGCCGGTCAGGCTTTGGCGAGTGTGTCGCATATCAGGGTCGGTGATGATTGGATTTTCTCCCATGATGTACATCGCCTTAACCCCACCCTCCGGCTTGGTGCTCATCATTTCGCCCATAGTGAGCCCGGGTTTCGCCGGTAGAGCGTTGACACCCCAAACAGCCTCAGCTGCCTTCCGTTTCTCCTGGTCGGTTACTGCCTGGTAGCCTGTGAGGACGTTAGGCAGGGCTCCCATATCGCAGGCCCCCTGGACGTTGTTTTGGCCTCTTAGCGGGGCCAAGCCCGTCCCCTCTCGCCCGATATTGCCGGTGAGCATCAGCAGGTTGGCTAGGCTCTTGACGTTGTCTGTGCCTGTGGTGTGCTGGGTTATACCCATGCCATACAAAACCGAAGCCTTGGCGACACCGGCAAACAGGCGGGCAGCCTTTACTATGTCGGCCCTGGGAACGCCGGTGATCTTCTCGGCCATCTCAGGCGTATATTTCTTAACGGTTTCAGCCAGTTGCTCGAAGCCTTCAGTGCGTTCCTGGATGAACTTCTTGTTATGAAGGTTCTCTTCGATAATTACATGCATCATGGCATTGACTAGAGCCACGTCAGTTCCGGGCCTGTGCCGCAGATGGATGGCTGCCATCTTGGCAAGCTCAGTGGTGCGAGGGTCGACAATTATGAGCTTGGTGCCCCTGAATTTCACCCCCTGGCGAACAAGTCGCCCGATAATGGGATGGCACTCCGTCGTATTAGAGCCTATTATGAAGAGGAGGTCAGCCTTGGCGACGTCAGCGATTGAGTTGGTCATCGCTCCGCTTCCGAATGCTTGGGCCAGACCGGCCACTGTGGGGGAGTGTCAGAGGCGGGCACAGTGGTCTATATTGTTGGTTCCGATAACCGCCCGGGTGAACTTTTGCAGGAGGTAATTCTCCTCATTCGTGCACTTGGCTGAGCTTAGCACGCCGATGCTATCAGGACCGTATTTCTCTTTTACCTGGTTGAGTTTCTTGGCCACCAGGTCAAGCGCTTCATCCCAGGTCGCTTCGCGGAATATCTCTCTGAAGTTGCCGTTAACCTGTATATCCTTGCCCTTGCCCTCTTTCCTGATCAAGGGCTTGGTCAGCCTGCTTGCATGGTGGACGAAGTCGAAACCGAAGCGACCCTTGACGCAGAGGCCACCCTTGTTGACGGGGCTTTCCTTATCGCCCTGAACCTCGACGATTTCATTGCCCCGCATGCCCAGATATATCGAACAGCCGACGCCGCAATAAGTGCAGATAGTTTTGACTCGGCGTGTTGCCTGCTTAGTGTGCTTGGGAACCAGGGCGCCGGTGGGGCACCTGGCGATGCACTCGCCGCAGGATTCGCAAATTGAATCATGGATTGGCTTATCTCCAAATGTGCTCACTTTGGCAGCGTAGCCGCGGTATGCCAGGTCAATGGCGCCGACGCCTGCTATTTCCTGGCAGGCACGCACACATCTGCCGCAGAGAATGCATTTGTTGTGGTCGCGGTCAAAAGCGGGGTGGCTTTTGTCAATAGGAAGCACTCTCGTGCCCTTGCGCAGTCTGTCGAAGTGCTCCTGCTCGATGCCCAGATACCTGGCGACTTTCTGCAATTCGCACTGCTGATTCTTAGCGCAGGTAAGGCAGTCACCGACATGGTTAGCCATGATTAACTCTATGGCCATGCGGCGTGCCTGGTTTACCTTGGTCGTCTCAGTATGCACCACCATCTTGTCCGCTGCCGGGGTGGTGCAGGAACTGGTTATGCCGCGCATGCCATCTATCTCAACTACACAAAGTCGGCAAGCCCCGTAGGGTTTCAGGTCAGGGTCATAGCAAAGAGTAGGGATATATATGCCAGCACCCAGCGCCGCCTCCAGAACTGTAACCCCTTTGGGCGCTTCGACCTTCTTGCCATCAATGGTCAAGGTAATCATCGCCACTTTCTTCTCTTCCGCGGTAGTTGGGGCAGTCGTAGTCATCTCATTCCTCCCTTTACTTAAGCCTTACCGCCCACGGGAACAGGCTCTGCCAAGGTCTTCACAGGTACTCCGGAGGATATTGCTACTGCACTGAACTTGGCCGGGCAAACATCTAAGCATGTCCCGCATTTTAGACACTTGCTCTGGTCTATAACGTGCACCATCCGCTTGCCGCCCTTGATTGCTTCGGATGTGCAGGCCCTGGCGCAGATACCGCATCCCTGGCACTTCTCGGGGATAATGGAGTAGGATACAAGCGCTCTGCAGGCCAGTGCCGGACAGCGTTTCTCATTTATGTGAGCCTCATACTCATCCCTGAAGTAGCGAATAGTGGTCAGTACTGGGTTGGGAGCTGTCCCTCCCAGGGCGCAGAGCGAGCCGTTCTTTACCGCATCGCCTATTTCCTGAAGCAGTTCGATGTCTCCCGCTCTCCCTTTTCCGTGTACTATTTCCTCCAATATATCCAGCATTTGTTTCGTTCCCAGTCGACACATTATGCATTTGCCGCAGGACTCGGATTGAGTGAAGTTAAGGAAGTATCTCGCTACGTCAACCATGCAGGTAGTCTCGTCCATCACCACCATTCCGCCGGAGCCAACTATGGAGCCAGCGGCAGCCAAAGACTCGTAGTCAACAGGGGAATCGAGGAAGCTGGTGGGCAGGCAGCCACCTGATGGCCCGCCGGTCTGCGTTGCTTTGTATTTCTTCCCTCCCGGGATTCCGCCACCTATTCCGTAGATAATCTCACGTAAGCTGATGCCCATCGGCACCTCGATAAGCCCCGTGCGCACTACCTTCCCTACCAGTGAAAAGGTCTTGGTGCCCTTGCTTTTCTCGGTGCCGTAGCTGGCGAACCAGCTTGCACTCTTCTGAAGTATGGCGGAGACATTGGCCCAGGTCTCCACGTTGTTGATATTGGTGGGTTTGCCCCACAAACCAGATTGGGCGGGGAAGGGGGGGCGGGAGCGGGGCATGCCGCGGTTTCCTTCGATAGAGGCCATCAGGGCTGTCTCCTCACCGCAGACGAAAGCTCCGGCGCCCTCTTTTATCTTGATATGAAAGTTGAAGCCAGAGCCCAGGATATTATCGCCGAGCAACCCGCATTCTTCCATTTGCTTTAAGGCTACTATCAGCCGTTTAATCGCCAGTGGATACTCTGCGCGGATATAAACGTAGCCCTCCGATGCTCCGATGGCGTAAGCGCCGATGAGCATTCCTTCCAGGACAGCGTGAGGGTCGCCCTCCATCACTGCCCTGTCCATGAAAGCCCCGGGGTCTCCTTCATCGGCATTGCAAACAATATATTTGATGGTGCCCGGCGCATCGTGGCAGAATTGCCATTTGGTTCCGGTGGGGAATCCTGCTCCACCTCTACCGCGCAGCCCAGATTTCTTCATCTCATCGATTACTTCCTGGGGCTTCATCTTCAGCGCCTTAATAAAGCCCTCGTAACCACCGTTAGCGATATAGTGCCCTATGTTTGCGGGGTCTATGTTTCCACAGTTGCGCAAAACGATACGAATCTGTGGCTTCAGTACAGGGAGTTCGAACAGCTTGGGGATTCCCTCCAGGGCACCTTCGCCACGAGTGCCCATAGCGAGGTCAGGGCGAGGGTTGTCTCCAACCAGCCAGTCCCTGACAATCTCAGCCACAAGTTCAGGAGTAAGGTTGCCGTAGAAGACGCTGGGCTTGCCAGGCTTTATTACCTCTATCAGAGGTTCGGCGTAGCAGAGCCCGATGCAGCCTACCTGCATAATATCAGCCTTAATACTGTTTTTCTCCAGTTCTTTACCAAGAGCCTGGAGTATATCTTCTGCACCTGCTGCCATACCGCAGGTGGCAGTGCCGATCAAGATGCGAGGCCTCGGGCTATTCTGCATTGCCTTCCATTCGGAAGCCGCTTGCCTTTTTATCTCTTCTAAACTCATTGTGCCCCCTATCTGTGTGCTGATGCCAGACTTAAGGTGTTAGCCTTTCTTGTCTATTAACTTCTTCGCTGCGTCTGGCGTCATTCTCCCATGCACCTTATCGTTGACTACCACAACCGGCGCTAAGGCACATGAACCGAAGCAGGCTACAGTTTCCAGCGTATATTCCAGGTCTGGCGTAGTGCCTCCGTCTTTGATGCCTAACTTGTTTTCCATCTCACTGATTATCCGGGGCGCTCCGCGTACATAGCAGCCTGTGCCCCGGCATATCTTTACTATGTTTCGGCCCGTGGGGACGAGCTTGAACTGAGCATAGAATGTTCCGATGCCAAAGACTGTGCTCGGCGGCACATGAACGAATTCTGCTATCCGCTTCATAGCTTGTTCGGGCAGATAGCCGAATCGCTGCTGAACTTGCTGCAGCATCGGGATTAGTTCGCCCTTTTCGCCTTTGAAGTGCGCCAGGATTTCAGTGATCTGGCTGTCAATGGTCTTATCAGGCCCTTGCGTAACTGCAGGCGCACCTTCGGTCGCTTGAGCAACTTTCATTTTCGCACCTCTTGAGTCTATTCATATAAGTACTGTCTGGGTTGATCGCCAATGAGCATTAACCAGAGGCTACCATTTCATTTCGGTGAGCCGACACCACAGCCAGGTTGCTAGCCGCTTGTCCAGCTTACCTACCCAGCTCTCTATCTTCTTGATATCGCCGCTTGCGAGTGCTGCCCTTTCCTCCCAACTGAGGACATAATACTCAGAAAGGGCTTTCTCGGGGTTGTCGGCTAACTGAGCCAGGAAGTTGGTGTCGTCAGCAGCTCGGCCCAGTATCTCGAGGATAGCCTCTTTGCCGCTCTGTGCTGCCTTGGCTTCTCCCTTGGGCAGTTTGCCCAATGCTTCCATTCCTTTCTCCTTCTTTGAGCCTAATATCGTAGCCATTGATATCGCCCCCTTTTCTTCCTCTACATAAAGTATATAGATTTAAGGCTTCGCTTACATTGGACTTGGGGTCAATCCGCGGCATGTACAAAGGTACAATGCTATGCAAGTATTTAGGGACAATAGGCAAGTATTTAGGGACTATGGCCTGTGGACTTTAGGGACATTTGCAGTGGTTGAATTTTTGATGGCTGAGTGCTCCCTCAAATATAGTTTATATTTGCCAAGTACATTCCCATGCTTTAGAATTGACAGGGACTAAATCCCCGAAGGATGATACGCATTAGATGAAGCAAAAGACCAGGGTTCTTATCGCTGATGACCATGCATTACTGCGGGAGTCAATGAGGGATCTCCTTGATCGGCAAGAGGACATAGAGGTGGTCGGTGAAGCCTGTGACGGGGAGGAGGCTATAAGGTTAAGCACTGAGCTAAAACCGGATATCGCCCTTATGGACATTGTGATGCCCAGGCTGAATGGTATCGAAGCAAGCAAAGAGATAAAAAAGATCAGCCCGGCCACTGCAATCATAATTCTGACGGCCTATGATGACCCTCAATACGTAATGGGCCTGCTTGAGGCCGGGGCTGCAGGCTATTTGCTCAAGAGCGCTCGTGGTCGTGATGTGGTGGCTGCGATTCGTGCTGTGAGGGCTGGCGAATCGGTTCTCCATCCTTCAATTATAGCCATGCTCCTTAAGCGGGCGATGGGGATGCCGGCCGAGGAGAACAAGCCGAAAGGGAATGAGACCCTCACTGACCGGGAAATTGAGGTGCTGAAGCTGGCGGCGACGGGGATGAGCAATAAGGAAATAGCGGAGAAGCTCTCTGTAACCGTTCGCACGGTTAAGGCCCATATCTCCAATGTATTTGCCAAGATGGATGTCGCCTCACGCACCGAAGCTATACTGCAGGCTGTGCGAGAAGGATGGCTTGAGCTTGATAAAGCCCCTACCAGCATCGACAACCAGTGAGCCTGCTGACAGCCTGGTGCCCTTGATTGAAATCTTATCCAAAGGTTGGTTCTGAATATGTCCCGCAGCAGAAGATTGATTATCCTGAGCACGCTTTCCGGCCTGCTGGCGCAGGCCGAAGGCATAGAAGATATCCTTCCTACGGCTATCGAGATAGTTGCCGATGTTATGGAGATTGAGGTAGTCCTGATATATACGTTGAATACCAGGAGAAAGGAACTGGAGCTGTCAGCCTACCGTGGTGTGCCTGTGGAGTTCGCCCGGGGAGTGGACAAGATGAAGCTCGGCGAGGGATTCAACGGTCGAGTTGCCAAGACCGGTGAACCGATGATGGTGAGCGATGCTGCCGAGGACCCCCGCTTGTCCAGGGAAGCGGTTCGGCGCGAGAAGATCAAAGCCCAGCTCGTCGTCCCTATGATATCGAGGGGGCAGGTCGTCGGCACAATCTGTGTGGCCACGCGTCATAAGCGTGAGTTTCGTACCGAGGAGATGGAACTGCTGACAGCTATCGGGAATCAAATCGGCATCGCCATAGATAAGGCTCGTCTCTATCAGGAACAGTCATTGCTTACTGAGCTATTGCAGCTATCCGAGGCAAAATATCGGGAGCTGTTCCAGGATGCCAGCGATGCTATCTTGATTCAGGATATGGAAGGCAATATCACCGAGGCAAACAAGGCTTGTGAGAAGCTGTTGGGCTATCCTGTGGAAGAGTTGGTGGGCAAGAAAGTCTCCGACTTTCTTCGCGGGTATTCTCTAACCCTGGCCCGTGGGATTCGGAAAAAATTGCTTGGTGGAGAACGGATTGGGCAGCGGTATGAACAGCATTTGGTGAGAAGGGATGGCAGCGAGGCCATTATAGAATTGGCTACCAGGCTGATCACTGCTGATGGTAAGCCTATCGGGTTTGAAAATATTGGCCGTGATGTTACCGAAGAACGCAAGATGCAGGACAATCTTCGTTTCTACCTGAAAGAGGTTCTGCAGGCCCAGGAAGAGGAACGTAAACGCATTTCTCGCGAACTTCATGATGATGCCGGTCAATCTTTATTGCTGCTGATACACCGGTTGGATGCGCTGACGTCTGACCCTGCGAACAAACTGTCTAAGCCAGCTAAAGACAAGGTTACCCGGTTGCATGGCTTGGCTGTGAAGATCCTTGATGGCCTGAGGCGCTACTCCCAGGAGTTGAGGCCGGCCATCCTGGACCACATGGGTTTGGTTGCAGCGCTCGGATGGATGGCTGAGAATTTGAACCGCGAACAAAGGACGAAAGTCAGTGTAGAAGTGCGCGGGACGGAATATCAACTATCGCCCGAGGCGAAACTGGTGCTTTTCCGCATTGCTCAGGAAGCCTTGAACAATGTGAAGAAGCATTCTGAGGCAACCAAAGCTGTGGTCAAACTAGAATATGCGCCCCAGAAGATAATTGTGACGGTTACTGACGATGGCAGGGGATTTGAGTTGCCGGAAAGGTTGAGCGACCTCGCCAGCCTCGGCAAGCTGGGCCTCACCGGCATGGAGGAACGGGCCAGACTTCTTGGCGGTACTCTGAAGGTTCAGTCCAAGCTAGGACAGGGGACGACAATAACCGCTGAATTACCGCTGAGTGCTGCGTGAGTGCGCAGTGCTAGCTATAGGTATGCCAATAGCAGGTTGTTTATCACAGCGACCATTGCTACCACCGCATACGGCACGAGCAGGAACACAAAGGCTGCCCGTCCGAAACCTCTGAAACCGGACCTGAAGAGAACAAATCGTAAGGTTATAGCCACGAGTGATATAGCGAAGACGGCGGCCAGGTCAGCCAGGAATAGCCCTGCAAATCCGCCTTTATCCAGTGCCCAACTGGCGAGTGAGCCAGCTTCGTTGACATAACTTTTCCCGCTTAATGCCAGAACGGCATAGGTACTGGCATAGTCCAGCAGGGCCACGAATGCCACGAATGCCAGCAGCCGGGACTCCCGCCATCGCCATATAAATCGAGACGCTGTTTCCATATACCGCTCGGCTCGGCGGTCCCTCTCCACCGCTTTCCTCATTCTGTCCTTCATAAACTGCAGCACTGCGTTCATGGAGTCCCCTTGTTCCAACGCTGTTTCATCTTGCCAGCTTTGACTTCCTGCAAATAATAAGTATAGTACACCGTCTCTCGCGATTGTATCCTACTTTTGTACTGTCTGCCCTATTACTCGAATACTGGAGAGATATGAGGTAAACGTATTTCATACTGGTTGGAGGCGTTGCCTCTCCGTGGCGGAATGCATTTACAATCTGAGGGTTGCAGAGAACTGCTAAATTCAGCAATCAGGCCAGCGAATAAGGAGTTGAGACAGCATGAAGTACCGCGGGGCATCGTTTAGATAGTGATATTTGCAGGCTCCGAGCTAATCCTCCGATTCTTTATTGAAACTGGCGGTTGAAGGTTCAAACGCACCCTTTAACTTCGGAGCAAAGCCAAAGCCTACACAGAAGCCCCCGAGAAGTCCTGTCGCCGTTGCAAACTGAAGTAGACTGAGGTCCACCCAACCTACCATGTATCCGTTGGAATAACTAGCCCAACCTATATAACCATGAGGCAGGTAGTTCATGCCCAGGAATCCGACAGCCGTAGCCACTGTGCCACTGGCAATCCAGGCAAACCCCAGGACGCCCCCGAGCCCTACCAGCCACAGGCGCCTCTCTTGAGTTCCAGCTAAGCTGTGGCCGACTAATAGGCCGCCGGAGGCCGCAAAAATGACAATTAGAGCGCCAATAACGGGAGCTATGTCCCAGTACCATTCGTGGTTATCGATAAAATAGAAGGAAGTCACAAGAAGTGTAGCGATGAAACCGGATGACAGCCCCAATATCAACAGCCTGTTATTATTTTTGCCTGCCACATGCAATTTCGTTGTCATTTTCTGACCTTCCTCCTGTCATACCACAAATTACACAATTTCAGGAGAATTCTATATGCATTGTTTGTGCAAATTCCATAGACAATTTGGGTAAATGTGGCTGAACTTAAGTAACGTCGCTATAGGCAATTGGGTTATGGAGACTGTTTGGCAAATGGGGATTGCAGAGGGGTCCTTCCCGAGGGAAGGACGGGTGACACAGGGGGTTGATAAAGGCGTTTGTAAACGCTCCAATATCACTGTATGATTTGACTTGGATGGCTGCGTTTGTGTAGTATTTGTATAGAATATTAACCGCGAATTCATAAAATCTCGCTTGGCTATTGAGGAAAGGTGGCTAGCATGGTATTGCCACTTGATGCACTCTGGTTCGTTGTCCTGATATTGTTATTGGCAGTCTTTTGCACGGCCCCTTTATTGAGCGCGCGCATTTTTTTGATACTCATCCTGCTCGTCATTGTTATAGGATTGGCTGTTACCATAATCTCAATGCTGAGCAAGAGGAGACGAGGGGCGCAAGACGCAGGCGACGAGAACACGCTGCTTGAATATTTACGTTCTCACGGACTCGGAGGAAAGCTGTCTGAGTTAGCTCAGGGCCTGGGCATGCCCGAAGAGAAGACCCATAGGTTGTTAGTGGCACTGGAGGAGCGGGGAGCTATTCCGGCGGGAAGTGCCAAGCTATTCGCAGCCAATCCGCCAGATGCTGGCAAGGTTTAGCCCTGATTAGGTACCAACCCCTCCCATTAAACCTCGCTACTGTCTTCAATCGGAACCGTCAAACAGCCCCGCAATAAACCGGTGCTGCTGAGCCTACGCTGCCTGGTAGATAGACTCCAGGTCGAGGTGCTGCTCCAGAAGCTGCTCTAACCTCTCCACTTTCTTCTCGTGGGAGAACTTTGCCTTATCAAAGACCCCTTCCAGGGCTTCCATGGTGTGTAGGGTGTCATCTTTCACTATAACTATGGGCACCTTACCTGCATTGGCTAGGCTCAGGATGTTGGTTAGCGGATTGATGTTGTTGGTGAGGACAAGGCAGCTTATTGATGTCCGCAGAGCCCCTAGCTGGATATCCGGTCGGTCTCCACGGGTGACGACAGCCTTGTTCTGCTTAAGGCTCAGGTAGGAAATCGCAGGGTCGGGTGACATTGCTCCCACCATCACCGCCTCTACCAGGTTATCCGAGCGTTCCGGTGAGTTGATTATGCTGCCACCTAGATGCTCGGCAAGTTCGCCGACGCTGACAGTGAGCAGAGCGCGGTCCTCAGGAAGTACCCCCAGAACCTTGATGCCGCTTTGCTCTACTGGTTTTACCATGGTGGCTTTAACTGATTCCATCCTGCGCTGTGGCACAGCATTGATAACTACGCCCAGCAGGTGGCCCGCCAGAGCTTTGGCTGTTTCCACGATTTGGCTTGCTCGCAGGCTGCTATCATAGCTGGCGATAAGGATCGCCTTGGCCCCCAGCGTTTCCACAATTCGGCTCCCTGCAAGCGCCTGGGCGCTGCCCGCTTTGAAGCCGCCTACGCCCTCGATTAGAACTACATCCTTGCCCAGGGAAACTTGGGCGTAAGCTTCCTTCGCCTTTTTTAGCCAGCCAGGTTCCTTTTCGTTCGCAGAGGCAAGGAAATCCTTGGCGCTCAGAGAGACTGAACAAAGCAGCTCGACCGGTTCTTCCAGGGCCAGCGCAAGTTTTATGAACTCGGTATCCTTATCGCTGGTGTCAGCTTTTTCGCCAACAACCGCTACTGGCTTGAGGTACCCCACTTTCCGGCCATGCGCCTTAAATATTCTACCCAGTGCGGCACACAGCGCGCTCTTACCGGCCGCTTCACCAATAGAAGTGAAGTACAAAGCGTTCATCATAGCCCCTCAGTCTGAACACCGATTCTGGTTTCGGCGAATCTGGCCTAAAGTATATCACATCTCCAGCACCTGTCCAAGGCAGCGAGCGGTCTCGAAAAAAGTGCTGACTTCTGGTAGAATGCCCAAGGCAGTCATTATCAGGCCTTGGGTAACAGGAGGCTAGATGAAGAAGATATGGGCTCCCTGGAGGGTAGAATACATACGAAGCGAAAAGGCGAAAGGATGCATCTTTTGTCAGAAGCCAGCGGAAAACAAGGATAGCCTGAATTACATTCTCTTCAGGGGGAAGACGAGCTTCGTAATTCTAAATAACTATCCTTATAATCCGGGGCATCTTATGGTAGCGCCCTTCAGGCATCTAGCCACACTCGATGACCTGACCGATGAGGAGCTATTTGAACACTTCGACCTGGTCAGGAAGAGCGCCAGGGCGATAAAAGAGGCATACAAGCCAGAGGGGTTCAACATCGGCATGAACCTGGGGCGGGTAGCGGGGGCCGGAGTGGAAGGCCATGTCCATACCCACGTGGTACCTCGCTGGAACGGCGACACCAATTTCATGCCGGTATTATCAGATACCAAAGTGTTACCCGAAGCTTTGGCCTCAACCTATGCTCAGTTGAAAGAAAAGATCGTCTGAAATGTCAGGGATGTATAACTTACGAAAAATTACCCGGCAGAAAATTCAAAGTTTATAATTGCGTAATTTTAGATGTGAAAGGGCAGTTTTTGTGCCAAAATATGCACCTGATGGCCAGTTATGGCCCCGAGTGGTGCGGTATATTCGCTGTCAGGGCATCGGAGATGTCTCGAATCTTAAAAATAGCCCTGATTCGGGCAATTTTGCGGGCTAAAAATGAATTTTAGCCAGATGTTAGCAAATTACTAGACATTTGCTGCATTTTAACTTATACTGTATGCTATAGGGAATAGTGATTTATTTCACAATTAGTGGCAGAAGAGCGGGCTGCTACTGATGCGGGGAAACGCAGGGAAAGATAGTCACTATCTCTTGAGGGCTTTGGTTAAGCCTTCTGGCTGGTAATATTTGGGATTAGAGGTGGTTTAGGCCTCTGGCCTGAACCTTTGCTTATAGATTTATATTTCCCCCACTCATAAAAAGGGTAGCATATGCCCATTTCAGTAATCAAAGGATAGCTTGTATAGACGGCGAAGGAGGCCAGAAAATGTGGAAGACTGAAAGCAGAGGGATAGCCCGTGCCGAGGAGGCAGTAAAGCAGTTTCTACCGCCCTGTCAGATAAAATGTCCCATTAATGAAGATATCCAGCGGACGAATGTGCTTATCTCCCTCTTGCCGGAGGATCCGGACAAGGCAAGGGAGGGCATAATTCAAATCAGCGATTACCTCTATGATAAAAACCCCTTCTTTAACATCTGCGGCTATATCTGCGGGCTATGTGAACTCGAATGCAACTATAAGAATAAGGGGGGCTCGGTCAGGAGGAGGCTTCTCAAGAGGTTCCTGTCCGATGGCTATACCGATTATCTGAATCAGAAAGAGGAATTCAGTGTAGTCAAGGACAAGGATAATGTCGCCGTCATAGGCGGAGGCCCGGGCGGGCTGATGTGCGCCTACGTCCTGAGCAAGAAAGGATACAGGGTAACGGTATTTGAAGCTTCCAAACGGTTGGGCGGGGCCTTGTGGTTGATACCGTTTTATCGCTTGCCCGAGGAGGTTCTTAAGACAACTCTCGACAATCTGGTGAGGATTGCCGGGATAGATGTCAAATTCGGTACGAAGCTGGGTGAGGGCAAGCTGACCCTCGATAGGCTGAAGAATGAGGGATATAAGGCAGTTTTCCTGGCTAAGGGAACACCTTATCCTCGGGTTTTGACATTCGATGGTGAAGTAGTAGCGGGACAGGACCTTTCCGGCGTCATGTATGGGCATACCCTTCTCTATGAGGTCAGCCACGGCAACATCGGGCCGAACTATTTTAAGGGCAAAAAGCTGATTGTAATCGGTGGTGGTAATGTGGCCTTCGATGTTGCCAGGAGCGCAAAAAGGCTGGGCGGAGATGTAACCGTTGTCTGTTTGGAGTGTGAAGATAAATCTTCGAGGGATGGTATCCCTGCTGATGAAGAGGAAATAAGCGCAGCGTGGGAGGAGGGGATAAGGATAATCTACTCTCGCGGTGTGAAAAAGATTATCGGAGAAAATGGGAAGTTCAAGGGGATCGACTGTCCCACGTGCACCAGCGTATTTGATGAAAAAGGTTTTAACCCTAAGTTCGATTGTGCTGACTGCATTGATTTGCGTGGAGACTTGCTCATAATCACCGTGGGGCAGGTGCCCGACAGGGCTTTCTTGCAAAGGGAAGGGCTTATGGATGAACGGGGCAGGCTCGTGGTCGATCCCTTTACATTGCAGAGCCTGCGTAAGGAGCAAGTGTTCATAGGCGGGGATGTCAGGAGAATAGGATTCATGGTGGAGGCCATGAAAGAAGGGATGGTAGCGGCCGACTCGATTGAGAGATACCTGAGAGGCCTGGATATGAGGGAGGGCAGGAAGAGGGACTACGAGGGATATGGTATTCCGCTGAGGAGGTCCTACAAGCCTGAAACCGAAGTGGTCTGGATACCTCCCGAGAAAAGGATGCACTTCCAGTTGTTTGAGAGAGGTCTCACGCTGGAAGAGGCCAGGGCGGAGGCCAAGAGATGTATTACCTGCGGCCCCTGCGTGTCCTGTAAGGCCTGCATATCAATCGGTTTCGAGAAGTCGTTGTATCCGGTTGAAGTAGACAGGGAAAAATGTAGCGGTTGCGGCCTATGTGTGTTTGCCTGTAACTACAATGCAGCCCACCTGATTGATACTGATGGGAGAATTTCATCTGCTACAGATATGTTCAAGTGCAAGTCTTGTGGTATGTGTGTAGTAGCCTGTCCTTCGGATGCCAGAAGATTGGTTGACGATGATACTGAGCAGAGAATTGCTAAGGTTGTGGCGTCTCTGCAATAAATACTTGAAGAGGAGAAGAAATGAGCAGCTATGAACCTAAATTGGTGACCTTTTCCTGCAAGTTCAGCTGGGGGTATTTGAATGATGAAGCCGCGCTGACGAAGCAGATAAAGAACTGGGTGCCTATTATCTGCAGCGGCAAAGTCGATAGCTCTCACATACTTAATGCCTTCCAGCGTGGGGCTGATGGTGTGCTCATACTGGGCTGCCGTGGAGGCGATTGCCATTACCAGGATGGCAATTATGAGGCGAGGAAGAGGGTCTACCTGCTCCATAAAATACTTGAGTCATATGGGATTGAGAAGGAAAGGCTACGGATAGAGCTTTCTATTGATCCCGAAGGGGGTAGAATCCCGCAGCTTGTGAAAGAGATGAGCGACAGAATCGCAAAACTTGGCCCTGTGAAAAAGCTTGGAGAGCGTGCCAAGACGGCGGTGGCCTAAAGTAGAAAGGAATCTAAGATGGCAGAGAAACCGAAGGTTGCTATTTGCTGGCTCGGCGGGTGTGGAGGCTGCGATGAGGCAGTTGTAGATATAAACGAAGTGCTTCTGCGTGTGGCAAACGCTACTGACTTGGTATTATGGCCGGTTGCACTTGATTTCAAATACGACCATATCGAAGCGATGCGCGATGGCGAGATTGCCTTGAGCATTGTCAATGGGAACGTGAGGAACTCCGACCAGGAGGAAGTAGCAAAATTGCTCAGAAAGAAGTCTCAACTGGTTCTCGCCTTTGGTGCCTGTGCCTGTTTCGGCGGAACACCTGGTCTGGCCAACTTCACCACGAAAGAGGATATATTTAACTGGGTCTACCGGGATGCGCCGACGGTGGTTAACCCGAAAGGGAACTATCCTCAACCGAAAAGCCAGGTCGATGGCAAAGAGCTGACACTGCCGAAATTCTATGAGCAGGTTTTCGCCCTCAATCAGGTGATAAATGTTGACTATTACCTGCCTGGCTGCCCTCCTCCAGCCTATTTGGTGATGAATGCCGTGAGCGCGGTGCTTGATAATAAACTGCCCCCCAAAGGTTCGACATTGTCACCCCACCGGGCCTTGTGTGATACCTGCCCCCGAAACAAAACTAAACCGTCCAGGATAGCTCTGAAAGATATTAAAAGGATTCATGAGGTCGAGGCTGACCCTGACTCTTGTTTCCTTGCCCAGGGAGTAATCTGTCTGGGGCCTGCAACCCGCAGCGGGTGCGGAGAATCCTGTATCAGCATCAATATCCCCTGCCGGGGATGTTTCGGCCCGGTTGAGGGAGTGATAGACTCAGGCGCAAAGTTTGTCTCCGCTCTGGCATCTATCATCGATGCCGAGGATGATGAGGAGATGAAGAAGGTTATCAGTAGAATAGACGATCCTGCAGGCTACTTTTATCGTTTTTCGTTGCCTGTCTCGCTTTTGAGAAGAAAAAGGTTTTAACGAACTTGAGGAGCTGAGAAGATGTCTAAGAAGGTAACAATAAATCCGGTCACCAGGCTCGAGGGGCATGGGAAAATCGAGGTCTTTTTGGATGATAAAGGGAATGTGGAGGATGCCTACTTCCAGGTAGTTGAGTTGAGGGGTTTCGAAAGGTTCTGTATCGGCCGGCCTGCGGAGGAAATGCCGAGGATAGTGCCCAATATCTGCGGCGTCTGTCCCACTCCTCATAATATGGCTTCTACGAAAGCGCTCGATGACCTGTACAGCGTTGAGCCGACCCCTACCGCAAAGTTGATAAGGCAGCTCCAGTACAATGCCTTTTACGTGGAAGACCACTATGTCCACTTTTTCTTCCTGGCTGCCCCGGATTTTGTAGTCGGTCCAGATGCCGACCCTGCAGTTAGGAACATCGTCGGGGTTGTAAAGAAGGTAGGAATGGACATCGGCGGCAAGGTGATAGATGTGAGGAAGCGGTGCAGGGAGATAATAAGGCTCATCGCCAGCAAGCCATGCCATCCTGAAGGAGGCTTACCCGGAGGGGTGCCCAGAGGTATTACCGAGGAGGAGAGGAAGTGGATAAGGGAGACAGCCGACTTCAGCGTTGACTTTGCTCGGTTTGCTCTGGAACTATTTAAGCAAGTTGTCCTGGACAACAAGGAGTACCTGAAACTCGTCCTCAGTGACGCTTATAAGCTGAACACCTACTACATGGGGTTGGTGGACGAGAGCAAGCGGGTTAACTTTTACGAAGGCAAGTTGAGGGTGATCAAGCCCAATGGGGACGAATACGCGCTATTCGACTATCGCGATTACGTCAGTCAGATAGGAGAGTGGGTCGAACCCTGGACTTATATAAGGTTAACGCATCTGAAAAAAATAGGATGGAACGGTTTGAATGATGGCGAGGGGACTTCATTGTATCGAGTAGGGCCTCTTGCCAGGCTGAACGTAGCTGAGGGCATGTTGACGCCGCTGGCGCAAAAGGAATATGAGTCCATGTTTGACACCCTGGGTGGTAAGCCAAGCCACCATACCTTGGCTTACCACTGGGCAAGGTTGATTGAGGCCCTCCAGGCTGCGGAGCACATGCAGAGGATTGCTAATGACCCCCTGCTTACCAGTAGAGATATACGCAATATGGACCTCAGATTGAAGAGGAGAGGGATCGGTTGCGTCGAAGCAGCTCGAGGCACGTTAATCCACCATTATGAGACTGACGACCGCGGCATAATCACAAAGGTAAACCTGATTGTTGCCACTCAGCACAACGCGGCGCCTATCTGCCTGTCCGTGAAGAAGGCTGCGCAAGCCTTCGTTAAAGGCACTGAGGTAAAGGAGGGCATGCTCAATATGGTGGAGATGGCCTTTAGGCCTTATGACCCCTGCCTTGGCTGTGCCACCCATGCCTTACCTGGACAGATGCCCCTCGTGGTGAATATAAGAGATAAACAGGGCAACTTGATACGGTCTGTGCAAAGACATTGACTCCGTAGCATAGACTGAAGTATATTTGGTGTGGCTGCTATCTGGATTGGGTAGGCAGATAGATGCCAGCGCATCACAAGAGCGGCAATAGACGTACTTCTCCAGTACATCGCCTGCAATCTTGGGGAAACAGCGTTGTTGAGCTTGATACATCGTCTTTGGCTCAGTCGGAGAGGTTGAAGCTAGAGATTAGGTGGTATTGAAGATAGATAACGTGATCCCTAAAGAACAACCTGCGAGAGAACATACCCCTGAGGAGAGAGCATTAGTGCTACGACTCGGGGTGTATGTTAACATGAGATGGCTTATCGTTCTCATGATTGTTTTTGCCACTCTCATCTCTTCCAGGGTATTCCATATCGGCTTCTCCACTCCGCCAGTCTATATCATCTGCGCCATTATCGCTTCGTATAACCTGGTATTTGTCTGGCAGGCACGAAGTCTGGAAGCGGATAAGGTCGGTCCGGTAATTAGGAGAGCCCAGACATCTGGGAACATCCAGATCGTCCTCGACCTGTTGATGCTGACTGCACTGATCCATTTCACCGGAGGTATAGAAAACCCCTTCATATTTTTCTATTTGGCCCACACCATTGCTGCCAGTATATTGCTTCCCCAAAGAAGGGCATATGCATTAGCCACCTTAGCGGTTTTAGCCATTACGCTATTGGTCTTATTAGAGTATTATGGAGTCATCCCTCATGTGAATCTTCAGGGGTTTGTACTTGATAGTCGATACAAGGACACGAGCCGTGTAGTTGGTGTTCTGGTTGCTTTGGCGACTTTGGTCTATGGCTGCACATATGTGATCACTGCTGTTTCTGGAGAGTTGAGAAGAAGGCAAAAGGAAATGGTGAGATTGAAAGACCAGGTTCTTGAGAAAAGAACTATGGAGCTGGAGCAGGCATCCGGTGAGGTGGTCAAACTTGAGCAGGAAAGGCGTAGTTTTGTCAGGTTTCTTGGCGTTGTCGCTCATGACCTCCAATCTCCTCTTGTTGCTACTCAGAGTTTTCTGTCCTATATATTGGATGGATTTACCGGGCAGATTACAGACGGGCAAAAAGATTTGCTGGAAAGGGCTGTCCGTAGGATCGATGGGCTACTGACATTGATTACCGACCTCCTGGATATTCCCCGTATCGAAGCCGGGCAGGTAACGCGGGAAATGCGAGAGATCCCCTTTAATGACGTGATAAAACGTTCCTTGGAGGGATTCGACAGCGTGGCACAGCAGAAAGGATTAACGCTGAAAGTGGAGATGCCTCCGAGCTCACCTGTGGTCTATGGCGCGAACCGCAGGCTGCAACAGGTGGTGACCAATCTGGTGAGTAATGCCATCAACTATACAAACGAAGGGATGGTGCTGGTCAGGGTTTTTGATAACGAAAACGAGGTAGGCGTTGGGGTCACGGACACCGGAATTGGCATCTTACCCGAGGACTTACCGCGGCTGTTCAATGATTTCTTCCGCGGCAGCAATGCTGGAGCCAAGGGAACGGGACTGGGGCTATCCATATCCAAAAGGATAGTCGAAGCTCATGGCGGTAAAATCTGGGCTGAAAGCCCTGACCCTGAAACTAAAAAGGGAAGCAGGTTTACCTTCACCATCCCTAAGAAACAAACGGCTGTAACCTAGTAGAAGCGGTAATAAACCCCATCGGGTTGTGGTAAAATAAATAGCTAAGGAGGAAATCGGACATGAACAAGAAACCCAGGATTCTGGTTGTTGACGATGACGTTGATCTTGTGGCAGTAATGAAAGGGACTTTGGAAAGCAAGGCTTACGAGGTAATAGTAGCCTATAATGGCAAAGACGGGCTGGAAAAGGCCAAAAAGGAAAAACCTGATTTAATTCTCCTGGACATAATGATGCCGATAATGGATGGATTCAACTTTGCTGAGCAGTTCGGTAAAGACCCATCGCTTGTAAAAATCCCGGTTCTGGCACTGACCAGCTTCTCTGATTCGCTCGGGCAGCCCTTTCCATTCCAAGTTTCTGAGTTTCTCCGAAAACCGTTGAAACCTAAGGAGCTGATTGCTAAGGTCGAGGAGCACCTGAAGAGGAAAGGCTCCCAGACATAATAATATGCCCTGCCTACAAGTGAGATGAGGACGGAGCGCTTGACTGTCGCACCTTGCACTGTTGCTTTCGCTAATTGCGGCTGTGGCGCTAAAATGACACGCTATCTGCTGTTGTCCAGCTCGCCGAATTCATAGAGGGTGATAGCCGCCGCGACTAAACCCGCGGTCTCCGCACGCAGTATGCGGTGGCCCAAACTTAGAGGAACGATTCCGCAGCTTCGGGCAAACTCTACCTCATTATGGGAGAACCCGCCCTCGGGGCCGACGAAGATGTTGATTGCGGAGTCGTTTCTGATTTTCTGATGGCTTCTGAGCACATCGCCAATGCCTCTGGCCTTTTCCTCCTCCCAGGGGATAAGCGAAATTCCGCTAGCGGACTTGCACGCCTCAGTGAAACTGGTCGGGTTATGCAAAACCGGCAGCTTCCCTCGCCTGGATAATTCCGCAGCCTCGCGGATTATACTTCTCCAGCGGCTGAGACGTTTACTGTCTGGTTCGCCCGCCACACAACGCTCGCAGATTAGCGGTACAAAGCCTGCCACACCGATTTCTGTACACTTCTGGAGAACGAATTCGAAATTGCTCCCCTTGAGCAGCGCCTGATACAGGGTGATTTTCGTGCGAGGCTCAGTAACAGCCGGGGATTTGCTGACTACCTTTCCTTCAACTCTGACGCTGTCCACTTTTTGTAGCTCCACCTCGTACTCCCAGCCGCTATTATCGAGAACAGTGATGTGGTCGCCGGCTCCCAGGCGCAGCACAATGCGTATCTGGTGGACGAGCTTACCGGTAATAGCTACCGTGCCCTCGGCGATCCAATCTGCGGGTAAGAAAAAGCGATGCATTCTCGGTCAAGAATCCGGCCTGTTTCAGGCCAGGATATTGTGAGGCTCAACGGCGCTGCGAAGAGATGGCGCATTCCGCCATCTCACTATCCACCCCCGAAGGTATCCTTGATTTTCTCGAAGAAACTTCTATCCTCTTTAGGCAGCGTTGCCTTGCCCAGCGTCTTTGACAGCTCTTTGAAAATCTTCTTTTGCGTTTCGTCCAGGGACGAGGGGGTGACCACAAAGAGTCTCACCAACTGGTCGCCGCGCCCGGGGTGGCGCAGATGGGGAATACCCTTTTCCTTGAAGCGAAATACCTTGCCTGTCTGACTGCCTGCGGGTATTTTCAGAGTAATATCGCCGTCCACAGTCGGGATTTGCACCTCGTCGCCGAGGGCAGCTTGAGCGAAGTTTATCGGCAGTTCATATTGGATGTTGTCGCCTTCCCGCTGGAAGAACTTGTGCTTCTGCACTGATAGTGACACGTAGAGATTCCCCTGTGGGCCGCCTTGTGCGCCGGCATCCCCTTCGCTGCTCAGCCGAATCTGTGTTCCTTCATCGACCCCCGGTGGTATCTTGACGGCGATTTTGCGCGCAAAACGCTCCTTGCCCTGGCCGTTGCAATGAGAGCAGGGTTTGGTAATGATTCTCCCTTCGCCATGGCAGCGGCTACAAATGGTCACATTGATGAACTGGCCGAATATGCTGCGCTGAGTCCGGCGCACCTCTCCGGTGCCATTGCAGGTAGGGCACTTAGCAGGCTGGCTGCCTGGTTCGCTTCTGCTCCCCTTGCAGACAGAGCAGACCTCCGTGCGTACTATTTCCATTTCTTTCTCGGTGCCGAAGACTGCCTCTTCGAAGGAGATAGTGAGGTTATAGCTCAGGTCGGCACCCTGTTGCGGCCCTGGGCGACGGGCTGCGCCGCCGAAGAAGGCATCGAAGATGTCCCCAAATCCGCCGAAATCGAAGCCCTCGAAACCACGGCCGCCGAAGCCCTGCACTCCGGCGTGGCCAAAGCGGTCGTAAGCGGCGCGTTTCTGAGAGTCGCTGAGAATATCGTAGGCTTCTTTGATCTCTTTGAACTTCTCCTCGGCTCCCTGGTCTCTATTGTGGTCGGGATGATACTGAAATGCCAACTTTCGGAACGCCTTCTTGATTTCGTCATCAGAGGCATTTCTGTCCACGCCCAGAACATCGTAGTAGTCGCGTTTATTAGCCATAAGCCTTCAAACCTTAATTTTCGCTATTCTAATAATTATAGACCACGCCTTCTGCATGTACAAGGGACATTCTATAGTGCTGTTTGCTAAGGATAGTTTAGAGAGGGGAATTCCCTCAAGTCGCACAGAAATAATTGCAAGGTTGACTCATGCACATGCAAAGAATAGAATTTTAGCTGTATGATTGGTGATGAGCTGGGTCTAAGAGGACAGAAGGTGGTATTGCGGGAGAAGCAGCCTGACGATGCCGCCAATGATTATGCCTGGAGGTCCGACCCCGAGTTGGCTCTCTACGATGCGGTATTGCCCTTAAAGTTGTCTTTTCGAGAATTCATGCTTTACTACACGGAGCAGTTACGCTCTTTCAAGGAAGACCGACGCTGGTTTGCCATAGATACTCTGGATGGCCGGCACATCGGAAACTGCATGTACTACGACGTGGATAAGATTAGGAAGCAGGCCAAGTTAGGTATCATTATCGGCGACCGGGACTACTGGGGGAAGGGTTATGGGAGTGATGCGCTAATGACGTTGGTCTCTCATATCTTCCACGACCTGAATCTGGAAAGGGTCTACTTAGACACCCTGGAATGGAATACCAGAGCCCAGCGGTGTTTTCAGAAGTGCGGCTTCTTAGTCAGTGGACATATCAATGACAAAGGACACAATTTCGTAGTTATGGAGCTGTATAGAAGCTGGCTCGAGCCAACCCAGTCTGAGGACTTATAGCTGAAATAGCTTTGCTTGTTTGCTTTTCTGCTACTTGACGCAGTGGATAATTGCAGGGTATACTACTGCCACTATTCACTCTGACTGGGTGGTGAACGATGAAAGTTTCATGTGCTCAAGAGGACTTAAGTAAAGGATTGGCTGTGGTGGGCAGGGCGGTGGCAACCAGGGCCGTTATGCCCATAACCAATAATGTTCTGATAGCCACAGAGGGCTCCCGGCTCAGGCTGGCTGCAACTAATCTGGAGATTGCCATCAGTTGCTGGATACCAGCCACTATTGAGAAGGAAGGCACGGTTACTATTCCGGCGAGGCTGGTCACCGATTTCGTAAACTCTCTCCCCAGCGGCCGGATAGACATGGCCCTCTCCCCTCGCAGCAAGAGCGTGGAGCTAAGGTGTGCCCGTCATGAGGCACACATCAGTGGACTGGACCCCGCCGATTTCCCGGCTATCCCCAAGATCACCGATGGGATGAATGTCAAGATGAAGCCCGGCGACCTGCGGCTGGCAATCAACCAGGTGGTGTTTGCCGCAGCGTCCGAGGAGTCGCGCCCCGTCCTTACCGGCGTCCACGCCGAGTTCGAAGGGGAGCAGCTTACTCTGGCCGCTGCTGATGGCTTTCGGCTGGCAGTGCGCAAGGTCCCTCTGGCTAAGAACGTGGACACGAAGATAGCTATCATTATCCCTGCGCGCTCCCTCAACGAGCTAACTCGTCTCATCAGCGAGCAGGAAGAGCCTCTGGAGCTTATCGTCAATTCCCAGAAAAGCCAGGTGATGTTCCGTCTCAGAAATGTAGAGATGGTCTCCCAGTTGATCCAGGGCACTTTCCCCAATTATTCCCAGCTTATTCCCAAGAGCCACAGTACCAGGGCGGTGGTCAAGCTTTCCGAGTTCCTCAGGGCCACCAAAAGCGCCTCCATCTTCGCCAGAGATGGCAGTGGCATAGTTCGACTCCAGATAATGCCCAGGGATGGCAAGGGCAAGATAGCTATCTCAGCCCGTGCCGAAGAAATTGGCGACAACGTGGGTGAGGTCGATGCTGCTGTCGAGGGAGAGGAAGCCAAGATTGCCTTCAATAGCAAATACCTGATGGATGTGCTTGGGGTTATCGCCAAGGACGAGGTAGCTCTGGAGACCACAACCTCCTCCAGCCCCGGGGTCATCCGCCCGGTAGGGGATGAGAGCTACATCCACGTGGTCATGCCGATGTTTGTTCAATGGTGACTAAATTCTGCTTCACCTGGTTAACAACTTTGGCAAATGGTGTATCTTCGGGTAGTTGCTTGTTAATGTCTAGTAAGTCCTCGATAGAAGTATCGGGATGCTGCTGTTCAAACTCCTTTAGAGCTTGATTGAACAAAGCCTCATCATCAGCCCCAGAAGTCGAAATTATCTGACCAGGTAGTTTGAAGCTAAACTCATAGCTTTGTGGATTTGCCACTACTTCAAGCTGTAGTTGCTCAAGTAGGCTACGCTTTTCCTTCAGGTCATCTGTAGGGCTTGGACTGGCTTGTTGAGACTGCAAGGCTTCTGACCTGAGTCGTTCGGATATTTCACTGAGCTTAAAGTGAAAGCTATCGGCTGTGGTAGCTTCTTTTCGGGTTGCGAGCAACTGTCTCAGTTGATGTTCATCGTTCAAACGCTCCTGCTTCAGCTTATTAACTGCGTCAAGAACGTAGTCTTTGGTGACAGCTTCGTGGGATAGCAAGTCATAGAGCTTTCTTTCCTTAGCTGGATAAGTCTTCAATTTTCTGCGAAGTTGGTTTATCTGTTTATCCATCAAGCGTAATGTGTTGTCTTGTTGGGATTTTGTTCGGTCTGCATGCCCCGCATCAGTAAGGAGACTGAGTATGGTTAGCGGACTCAATAACATTTCAAGGAATTTGTTCCAGACTGAGCTTTCAAGGTCGTTAGCCCTAATATATCCTGCGTCACATATTTTGTCTCTGGTTGTGGTTGGGATTGAACCTCGGCATTTGTAGTATCTATATTTGCCGTTTAGTGTGGTTCCACCTATCGGTGAGCCACACTTGCTGCACTTTATAAAGCCTGTGAGCAAGTAGGCACTGTTCTGCTTTATGGGTCGCGCCTGTTTAGCCTGGCGTATTGCTTCCTGAGTACGATTAAACATCTCCTCGGATATGATGGGCGGTGTAACATCGGGAAGTAATATCCAGTCTTCCTTTGGTCTTGAAGTGACCTTCGTCTTGGCCGTGCGCTTGGTCTTACTGAAATAGGTCTTTCCGGCGTAGGATTCGTTGGTGGCAATTCGCCTGATGGTCAACGGATGCCACATAGAACCTGACTTGGATTTGATAGATGCCTTGTTGAGTTCAAGGGCTATTTTGTAGAAGCTGAAGCCTTGTAGCACCATATTGAAGATTTTCTGAACCACTTTAGCTTCGTAATCCATTACAGTTCGGCGTCCTGTGGCCTTATCCCACTGGTAGCCGTAGATACCGATGCCAGTTCCCTGTGGCAGCTTGCCTTCCTTCAAGTAGGCTAGCTTGCCTCGCATGGTGCGCTCTCGTATTTTCTCGGCTTCAAGCTTTGAAGCGAATCCTCGAATGTAGCTTATGAGCTTGCCTAGTTCCGTGCTCTCTACAGTCTCGGTTACAGCTTCAAGAGTAACGTTGTGCTTCTCAAGTTCTTGGGTGAGTATAACTCCGTGGGTGGGGTCGCGTGATAGGCGGTCAAGGCAGTAGATCACGACAACATCAATCTGGTTGGACTGTATCAAGTCTAGCAATTCGTTTAGCTTGGGGCGTTCTAGGGTAAGTCCTGAGAACGTTTCGCTGAAACGGCGGGCGACTTCATAGCCTTTCTGCTTACAGTAGGCTAGACAAGCCTCAAGCTGCGTCTGAAGGCTTGTTCCTTCTCTCTCTTGGTCTTCGGTGCTTACCCTGCAGTAGATAGCGGCTTTCATGCTAGCATCTTACATCTGTGCTTATGGATTTTCAAGGGTCGTTGACATGTCCCTTGTTAGTCTTAGAGTCTGCCTTTTGTACTCTGATGATAAGTATGAAACCTCCCCTGCCTGGTAGGGAGGAGCAATCACCCCTCGGTGCCCCAGGCCTGCAGAGCGAGCAAGCGGTGTCAAGGCTGTTTCACCGTCTTGGCGGCGCGTAGCGGCCTTGACACCTTGCATTGCCGCTCTGCTACTATATCGAGCCCTGGGGGTGATTGCGGTGCCTGGTGCTTTTTGTGGGGGGTTTAGGGGGGAGGCGCCCAGCGCCTCCCCCCTAACTTTTGCCGTGCCCAGCGTTATCCTGATACTTGTGCAATACTAGAATGATTAGATTCTAAATTGACATCTATTGATATTCAGATTATAGTGATAACAACATGAGTAAGGGTCGGAATTCTACGTTTGTCGGGGTGCGGCTGCCTGATGATGTGGTGGGACGTCTTAAGGTTTTGGCGCGACAGCGTAGAAAAACGATGTCTGATTTGCTGAGAGATATAATTGGGCAGTATACAGCCAGGCGGTATAGTCCTGGCCGTCCACGGCGCCAGGTGAATGAGCAGCAGGTCAGTATTTTGTCATCTGTGCCAGGCATTAACTCTGCAGGGTCGGTTGCTGCTGTAGTTACTGGAGGCCATTTGACTTCTGAAGTTGAGCGATTGGAGCATGATTCGGTGGCTTCTTCATCTCCTGGAGCGTCTGTGGCTCCTTTAACATCTGTGGTTGAGTCCTTGGCGTCCGGTCCGGTGGCTTCTCAAGCTAAGGAAAAGCATACTGGCCTGCTTGGTGATAGATATCCTGGAACGGCGCGTGGTGCGCCTTGTCCATGTGGAAGTGGTGAGAAGTATAAGCGCTGTTGTGGGAAAGGTGCTCCGCCTCAGGAGCTGTGACAGGTGTCTTTTGTGCTTAAATGGGCTACTGCCTAGAGTGATCTCAAGTTCCTCTTAAAGCGACATCGTGGGTAATTTTCGCAACCAATGAAACTCTGACCAGCTAATTCTCCTGTACGCGCTGTGCGTTCTAGCAGCCTTCCTCCACACCTGGGGCATATTTTAGGATGGTTGTATTGATTCTTGATTTCTTGTGCATGGCGAAGATTGGTAAGAATGGGGATCCCCACCTTGATGGTGTTTAGACGATTGCAGACACTATCGACCTCAGCGTCAGTAAGTAGGACTTGTGTTTTGCTCTTGATATAAGCCGGGTAATCATTCCCTCTAACAACATTTTCAGGCATCATGGTTTTGAACTCACAATCACCCCAGAAGACTACCACTGAATGGATTTTGCTATGTTGAATTCCACAGAAGTCCGCGATGGTTCTGGTATGCCCGTAGTTTTGGTGCAAGGGATTTTGAAAAGATGTTTTTGAATTGAATATGACTTGTGTCCAAATGCTGTCGTATTCGCCACCGAATATCCACCCAGTCTTATTCTTGGTTTCCACGACAAACACACCAAATTTGGAGACAATGATGTGATCTATCTGAGTAGATCTAGCGCCGCTTTTGACTAGAACATCATAGTAGGAGTGGTATTGCTTGGAGTCGAGAGTGAGCATCTGGGCAATTCTGGTGTCCTGTTCGCCTATCCAGCCCTTAATAAATGTTTGAACTGACATTGCTTTTACCAAAATAGATGTAGATTATGTAATGGTGTGGGCTTAGTATGCAGTAGCTTGTAGTCTTTGTGTATGACCGTTTCGGGTTATTTGGTTCGTTCTAACTTAGTACTTTTGCATTAGTACTCTATGTGTCTCTGGTTGGATGATATATGCTTAGATTGAAGAGGGAAGGGCTTATCGAAGGGAAGTGGATGGTAGATGGGTTTGGGGTATGATGTCTACTGACTCCTTGCCGGTAGCATTGTTATAGTACAATGTAATCAAACATCCCTATGTTCGTCCAATGGTAGACCTCTGAAGCTGTGGTACGTTCAAGAACCATCCGAATCGGCGACCTCAATACTGGCTGAGCTGTGCCCCCAAACGCACTCCTTTTACAAGCTACATAACAACTTAGATTGGTGCTAGATACCCCCCAAATGTCACAACTCTTTAAGCTTTCCTCCTGCCATTTTATGACTTCTTAACCTCTTTGCAATTAAGATATTCACCGTACCTTCGACGTCTGACTTTCGAGATGTGGGAGGGAATAGCCCTGAAATGGAAAGGGGAGGAGGCAGTATGATTTAGGTTTATCTCAAATCACTGGAATGTTTGGTTACCAGTTTAGTAAAAAGGCAAAAGGGAGGAGATAATCATGGCTGTTCCAATTGATGCAATTCGAGCGATTCATAACGGATTCCGCAAAGACATGGCTGCGATAGATACCGCTGCGTACTCAGTAGCTCGCGGACGTGGTGGCTTAGGCCCAGTATTGAAGCGCTTTGCCTTCTTTAGCGAGATCCTACTCTGGCACGCCACTGGAGAGGAGGAAGCTGTATTCCCAGAGCTAGAAAGCGTTGCTCCCCTAGTGGCCGAAGCATACGAGCGGGACCATCGCGGTCTTGACTCATTGTGTGACTTGATACGCCAGACAGCTAACGCCTCCGATCCGTTGGCGACAGCACGTGCGACTGCCGCATTAAACTTCCACCTGGGCATTCACCTGGAGAAGGAAGACGCACATCTCTACCGAATATTTAACGAAAGGGTGTCGCTGCCCAAGCAGGGGGCCATCGTGGGTAAAATGGCCCAGAAAGTCCCCCAGGAACGCTTCCCCGAATTCGTCGGCTGGCTTTTTCCGCTCATTGGGCCTGACGATCGGGAGAAAATGACCAGGATTTTTAAGCAAGTTATGCCTGAGCCGGCCTTTGCCGGAGCAAGCAAGCTTATCCAGGCGGCTATCGGAAACGACTGGGCAGAGCTGACTCGTCGGATCCCGGAACTCAAGTAGTTGACAAGAGGTTCGGGGGCCATCAAAGAACTTGTATGTCAGTCCAGGGGTGGATGACCAAGTTGCGGCGCTAAGCTGTTATATTTAGCTGTTTTTGCGGCAGAATACTTAATGACTGCCTGCGGGAAGCATGGTCATAGTAGAAGCAAATCAAACATCCCGATAACCAAATGACAGGAAAGCCAGATTGACTAAACTAATATCAGGTGCTAGGATAACTCCGCCATGACCTTCCCCCGCTAACTGGTGGCTGTTTGGTCTGCTCCTGCTGAGGGGCAGACCTTGTGGGGGCAACGGTTCAATATCTGTTGTGGTAGAATACTGCCAGCCTTGGCCCATCTAAATACTGGGAGAACAAGATGAAAAAAGTCCTGTGGGGCGCACTTGTCGTAGCACTATTGCTTACTTTGCTGATATCAGCGAGCTCGTGCAGTAAGACGGTCTCTGTGACGGCGACGCCAACGCCAACACTCACTGTTACACCAACACCTGCACCTACAATTACATCTACAACAAGCCAATCATCCGCTAATGTTCTCGTAAAAAGTGCTGACGGGAGCGTGTCGCTCTCTGTTCCATCCGATTGGAATACAAACGATACGAGTTTATTCCCAGGAGCAATTATTGGAGTTGCAAACAGCACAAATGATGAATATGTAATCGTTACTAAGCGACCCAAATCGGATTATGGGGCTAGCTCTACCATAAATGATTACATGACAGTTGTTAAGGGTGTTTTTGCTGCTATCCTTACCAATCCGATTTGGGGACAGTCCTCCAGTGTTACAATTGGTGGCTGCAAGGGATTAACAACCCAGGTAACTGGAACGAGGACAAGGGACAATGCCAACCTGACGTTTTTTATTAACGCATTAGAGAGTAAAAATTACTATTACAACGTATGCGGCTGGACCATTACTTCGGCGGCCGATGCAAATAAGCCGGCAATCGAAAATATCATTAAGAGTTTTAAAGAGACGGATTAGGTCGAATATAGTTTATAATGCCTATGTTCGTCCAATGGTGACTAAATTCGAAATCACCCGATCATTTCTTGGATATAGAGTTGGTTGGGATAACACCGTCTATACTGAACAGCCTCGGTTGTTGCCATAACTTTGATTGCCATCATATCAAATATCTCGCGTTTGTCCTGGTAGGAAGCGCTATCGAGGTCATGTCTTAACCTCTGGCAATAGTCAGGGGGCTTGACCTTATCTTCTTAATAAAAGTTGTAGAGTATCCACGCTGGTAGTAAAATACTGCCACAGCACAAAAAATTGCTATTCTCGCCACTGAGCGTCACGACTTCGAGAAGCGTGAGAGCAGCTAGCGCGGCCCTGTGGCCGTTATGAAGGCATGGAGGTAGGAGAGAACGGCACTGAGTCGAATAACGGTCCTGATTGTAGTAGCACTGGCTTTGGGCCTGATAGTATGCGTTGCAAGCCAGCTTTCTCTTCAGGCTGCGACACCTGGAATTTCGATAAGCCCGATGGCTGGAGTTCCGGGGATTTCGCTAGCTGTTACCGGTTCCGGTTTTGGCGGCAACGAAACCGGCATTACCGTGACCTATGACAGTACTCCCGTTGCCCAGAATATCATCGCAAACTCCCAGGGTGGCTGGAGCGCTGCCTTTGTCGCGCCAGCTTCAGCCTCCGGTTCCCATAACATCGGCGCATATGGTTCTGTGACTCCAGCGGCGAGCGTTCCCAATATGACCTTCACTGTAACCCCAAGCATATCTATTAGCTGGTCAAGTGGAGCTCCAGGAAGTCCGGTAACTGTTATCGGTTCCGGTTTTGGGGCCAGTGAAACAGGCATTACTGTAACCTATGATGGTACTCCCGTTGCCCAGAATATCATTGCCAACTCCCAGGGTGGCTGGAGCGCTGCCTTTATCGTGCCAGCTTCAGCCTCCGGTTCACATATTATCCGCGCATATGGTTCTGTGACCCCAGTGGCCAGCGTTCCCAATATGAATTTCACTGTAACTCCAGGCATATCCATTAGCCGGTCCAGTGGGGCTCCAGGGAGCTCGGTAACTGTTATCGGTTCCGGTTTTGGCGCCAGTGAAACCGGCATTACCGTAACCTATGACGGTACTCCCGTTGCCCAGAATATCATTGCTGACTCCCAGGGTGGCTGGAGCGCTACATTTGTCGTGCCAGCTTCAGCCTCCAGTTCACATATTATCCGCGCATATGGTTCTGTGACCCCAGCGGCGAGCGTTCCCAATACGACCTTCTCTGTAACTCCAGGCATATCTATTAGCCGGTCCAGTGGGGCTGCAGGGAGTTCGGTAACTGTTACCGGCTTAAGTTTTGGGGCCAGTGAAACAGGCATTACCGTAACCTATGATGGCATTCCCGTTGCCCAGAATATCATTGCCGATTCCCAGGGTGGCTGGAGCGCTGCCTTTGTCGTGCCAGCTTCAGCCTCCGGTTCACATATTATCCGCGCATATGGTTCAGTGACTCCAGTGGCTGGCGTTCCCAGTATGACCTTCACTGTAACTCCAGGCATATCGATTAGCCGGTCCAGTGGGGCTGCAGGGAGCTCGGTAACTGTTACCGGCTCCGGTTTTGGCGCCAGTGAAACGGGCATTACCGTAACCTATGACGGTACTCCCGTTGCCCAGAATATCGCCGCGAACTCCCAGGGTGGCTGGAGCGCTACATTTGTCGTGCCAGCTTCAGCCTCTGGTTCACATAGCATCAGCGCCTACGGTTCGCTTACTCAGACAGCCAGCGTTACTGCAGTGGGCTTTAGCATCGGCGCCGTCATCTCAGTAAGCCCAGACTATGGATACGTGGGAGAAACGGTTAGCGTTACGGGTTCCGGCTTTGGTGCGAACGCCTCTCTCACATTTAGCTACGACGATGCAGAGATTAATGCGCAAGGGGATACCACAGACTCTTCGGGCAGCTTCAGTGGGTCAATCACAATTCCCAAGTCAGTGCACGGTCCTCACAATATAACGGTTACGGATGATCAAAACAATAAGTCTAAAGCCACTTTCACCGTGGAAAGCACGGCGCCTGCTATACCTCGGCTGCTATCCCCTGCAGACGGCAACAGGTTAGGGGTTCTGGGGGGAATCAAGCCAACTTTTAAGTGGACTGCCGTCACTGATCCCAGCGGGGTTACATATAGTCTTGAAGTGGATACTACCTCCGACTTCTCTCAGCCAATCCTCGAGCAAACAGGAATCCCAGGAACAAGCTATACTCTTACCTCGGCGCAGGCCTTGCCCAAGGGTGAGTACTATTGGCGGGTGGAAGCTGTTGACGGCGCCTCCAACGAGAGTGGTTGGTCGCAGCCATGGTTGCTCAAGTCTGGCCTAATGGCGTCTTGGACTTTGGCTATCATAATTATTCTTGTGGTAGCAGCGGCTGGTACAATGGCATACTTCCTTGTGGTTCGTCTGCGACGGAGAAGGGCTCAGTTTATTCCGGTTCCTGGAGTTGATATTTCGGACGTTACCCCGGAGCGGCTGCGATTGCCCCAGGCCCAAGGTGCCATTAAGAACCAAGCTTCGCCCTGGAGGCTAGCTCTGCCGCAGCCTACGAAGAAGGGAAAGACGCTGTCCGGGGAAGAACTGGCCCGCATCAAAGTCATTTTAGATTTTGCGCAGTCTTTGCCGTTGGCGGAGCCGGGCTATACTGCGAACTGGCTGGTTGATTTGCTGCAGAGCAGTATGGGGGTTGAGGTATCCGCTCCGGTTTACGAACAATTGCTGGAGGGCGGAGTCCAGGTGCATTATGAGCCGACATGGATGCGTCATCCCACTTACCAGGATATGACGACTTTGCTGCAGGGGCAACCTATTCTACAGGACTTGAATGCTTTCGTTGACTTGGTGGGCCGCTGTGCTTTGGAAGCCACTTTATTACTCCAAGAAATCTATCGCGATGCGATAGCAGAAATTACATCAGACTTTCTGGCAAAGGGTGGCTGGGGATTCGTCTCTGCGATTTACTCCGATGCGCTCACCTGGTTCCAGGGCAAGTCTTTGCGTGACCCGGCGGAACGGGACTACATCTTAAAGCCCGGGGGGGACAGCAGAACGCTCTGGTTATGGGGCGAGGACAATACATCTTTCGCTGCGCCCCTCATACAAGTGCTCAACGAGAATGAAGCCTCAGCAGCTCGAGCTCTTCATTTAAAGCTACGTCGCACTTATAGGAACAGTGACAGGGCGAGGCAACTTGTCAGCATAATGACTCAGGTTGAGGTGCAGCGTGATAGGCTGGTGAACGCCTTTAGCCAGGCCTCTAGCGAATTTACTCGCTCTATCCAATAGGCGTCCCGCCTGGAGCACCTGGTCTTCCGGCCCTCTTCTATTTCTCAGCCCACACTGATTCCGAGCATATTTCAGGACGGGCAATCTTATTAGCTTCGAAAGAAGGTGTCAGTTGCATTTGTAGGCTGCTTCTGCGAGAATTCCCATAATCGAGGTTTTGGGATTGACATGGAACATTCCGTGTTTCAGGAGGCGAGACGATGGAAGTGCCAGTTATTGGTGTTTTTACTAGTGCTCTTCAGGTGTTTGTGCTGTCACTTGGGCTGGGGATGATCGTTCGCAACGTGAATCGCACAGAAAATGTTATAGCGTCAGTGACAGACCGAATGTTCAAGAATGGTCTTGGTATCTTCATAATGGGTGTGGCCATGCTAATTTGGAGCGCCTTTCGTTTCGGCCATCCAGAAGGTGTAGCGATGTGGACGACAGGAGGCATTATTCTGATATTGGGCTTTACCTGGATGCTGGAGGGAGTGGTTCAAAGGGTGCCGGTTCCAAATCGCCATGCGGCTATATGGCTGGTATGGCTTTCTTCAATTCTTACACTCTTACTTGCTTTCTGCTACCTCGGTCTGTATTTGGCAATTGTTTACTAAGACCCGGGGTTTCTTCAATCTATTGCCGAAGGGGTTACTTGCTTTTCTGGTAGAATCCTTAGTGATTCCTTGCCGGAAGTGTGGTCATTGTACAAGCAAATCAGACATTCCGATAACCAAATGACAGAAAAGCGATATTGACGAAACTAACAGACGGTGCTATAAGTATTCTGTCACGACCTTCTCTGGATATACTGTGGCAGTTTCTCTGCTTCCGCTGAGGGGCAGACCTTCTGGCGGCAACGGTTCAATATCTGTTGTGGTAGAAAACCGCCAGCTTTGGCTCATCTAAATACTGGGAGAACAAGATGAGAATAGTACTGTGGAGCGCACTTGTCGTAGCACTATTGCTGGCTTTACTGATATCAGGAAGCTCGTGCACAAAAACAGTTAACGTAACATTGACACCGCATCCTACACTAACGCCAACGCCTGCACTCACACCTGCGCCGACGCCAACACCTACGCTGACGCCAACACCAACACCTACGCCAACGCCAACGCCAACGCTTACTCCTACACCTACGCCGACTACCAAGCCTACGGCCTCACCAGTATCCGCCTGGAGCGCCATGACCAGCGGCACGAACGTTAGCCTTCGTGGTGTCTGGGGCAGCTCCTCTTCAGATGCCTTTGCCGTGGGGGATTATGGCTTCATCCTGCACTACAATGGCAGTGGCTGGAGCGCCATGACCAGCGGCACGAACGTTAGCCTTCGTGGTGTCTGGGGCAGCTCCTCTTCAGATGCCTTTGCCGTGGGGGATTATGGCTTCATCCTGCACTATGACGGCAGTGGCTGGAGCGCCATGACCAGCGGCACGAACATTAGCCTTCGCGGTGTCTGGGGCAGTTCCTCCTCGGATGTCTTTGCCGTGGGGGATAATGGCTTCATCCTGCACTACAATGGCAGTGGCTGGAGCGCCATGACCAGCGGCACGAGCGTTAGCCTTTATGGTGTCTGGGGCAGCTCCTCATCGGATGTGTTTGCCGTGGGGGATAATGGCTTCATCCTGCACTACAATGGCAGTGTCTGGAGCGCCATGACCAGCGGCACGAGCGTTAGCCTTTATGGTGTCTGGGGCAACTCCTCCTCAGATGTGTTTGCCGTGGGGGATAATAGCTTCATCCTGCACTACAATGGCAGTGGCTGGAGCGCCATGACCAGCGGCACGAACGTTAGCCTTCATGGTGTCTGGGGCAGCTCCTCATCGGATGTGTTTGCCGTGGGGGATAATGGCTTCATCCTGCACTACAATGGCAGTGGCTGGAGCGCCATGACCAGCGGCACGAACGTTAGCCTTCGCGGTGTGTGTGGCAGCTCCTCCTCAGATGTCTTTGCCGTAGGGGATTATGGCTTCATCCTGCACTATTGAGGGAAAGCACGGCCTACGATAATCTCTGTTGGCACCAACCTGTGGCATCGAATTTTAGACGCCGTTGCGTTTGGGTGAATTTACGGACTATAAGTCTGCGGCTTAGATAAGATGATAATATCCATAGAATGCTCCGTGCATCCAGTAATAAGGTCGCAGCTATACTTATGAGTTAACAGTAATCCCCATGATTACATTGACATTTATCTATTATATACGACACCCATTGTTATTATTTGATGTGTGGATGACCTACTTTATGATATAATTAGTCTTATCATGAATTAATCTAGATAATACTTGTCTTATGTAGAAGCATAACAGAGTTCCGGGAACAAATATTAATCTAAAAAAGAAGGGGAACAATTACTATGAAAAGAAAACAGTTACGATTCATCGTCTATTGTCTAACTATAGGGTTAATAGCCGCCTTAATTATGGTCGTTGCGGCCTGTTCATCTACACCTACACCTACGTCTACACCTGCGCCTACCGCTACAACCACAGGCGCTACGACAACGGTAACCCCGACGGCAACCCCGACGCCAGCCCCTACGTCGACCCCGACACCCAAGCCTTTACAGGGGACGTTGGCCGGTAGCTGGTCGGGACAGGCACCGACTGGCGCCGTAAACGGTACGTTCTCGGCTACAATCAACGCGAATGGTGGCGTCCAGGGCTCCTTTGATGGAAGCTATTCAGGCCCTTTAGCTGGGCAAGTCGGCACAAATGGTAATTTCACCGCTACAGGAACTGCCGGGGCAGGCGCAATAACCTGGCAAGGAAAGTTATCTCAATCGGGAAATTCTCTGAGTCTTCAAGGAACTTGGTCCGGTCTAAACAGGTCAGGGACTTTCTCTGGAACTGGAAATGCTTCTAGTTGAAAATTCTCGTCTAGTTTACAGGTCGCCATTGTCGAATAGGTAATTGTCTTTTGCGGCAGAATACTTAATGACTGCTTACCGGTAGAATTGTCATAGTACAAGCAAATCAGACATCCCCATGTTCGTCCAGTGGTAGTTCAGCACATACTACTCGTAGACTTTCTCCTCAACCTCATTGGCGCTGAGTGCATCTACCTCCACATCTCGGCTCTCAGTGCTGGGGGTTAACACCTGGCGATAGTATTCATGCTGAATTATCAGGTTCATCACCTCGTTGGTGCCTGTCCAGATCATCGCCAGCCTGGCGTCGCGTAGCATGCGTTCGATGGGATATACGTTGGTGTACCCTATGCCGCCCATGATTTGCATAGCGTCATTGACTATCTCCCAGGTAATCTGTGTGGAGAACTTCTTAGCCTCGGATACCAGGCGCCGGGCCAGTCTGCTGTCAAGGCCCTGGTCAACGGTAATTGCCGCGGTGTGTACCAGAGAGCTTGCGGCGTCCAGCTTGGTGATGCTGTCAGCCACCTTAAAGCTGACAGCCTGGAAGTCCCTGATTTTGCTGCCGAAGGCTTTTCTCTTGTCGCTGTAGCGGGCAGCAATCTCGAGGGCGCTGCGCGCCATGCCCAGGATGCCTGCAGCGGTGGTCATCCTCTCCGGAATCATCATTCGATAGAATATCTCTCCGCCCTGCCCTTCCCTACCGATAATGTTCTCTGCGGGCACTTTCACGTTGCGGAATAGAATCCTGCCCGCCCCTCCTCCCCTGGTCCCCATCAGGCCGTAGAGGTGTTTTACCTCCACCCCCATCTTTTTCTCCACCACAAACAGGCTGAGCGACTCGCGGCTGGGCGCGTTGGTGTCGGTCTTGGCATATACCAGGAAGTAATCTGCCCCCTCAGCGCCTACGACAAAGCGCTTTTGCCCGGTGAGGAAATAGTTCGTTCCTTTTTTCCGGGCAACAGTGGTGGCGCCGAAGAAGTCAGAGCCGCCGCGGGGCTCAGTAAGTGCCTCCGCACAACACAGCCTCCCTTTGATGGTGGGACGGAGGTATCTCCGCTTCTGCTCCTCGCTCCCGAATAAATTGAACGCTTCCCCGCAGATACTTACCAGAGAGTAGAGGCAGCCGAATGACAAAGGCAATGCGCCAGCTTCCTCAAGGGCGATAACCTCGTCTTCCCACTTCATCCCCCTGCCGCCGTACTCCTTAGGGAAGCGCAGGCCCAATAGCTTTCTCCTGGCAGCCTCCTCAAGGAATTGCCTGGGATACTTCACTTTGTCAGCGTCCATATCCAGGATCAACTGCCGGGGTATAGCTTTGACAAACTCCCTTACCTCGTTCCGTAGCTTCTTTTGCCTCTGCTCTAGCATTGCTTCAATCATGCTGCGCTTACCTCCCCTGAGGATGACCTCAATGAATGCTCAACTTTTACTGGGCTGTAAGGGGTAATCCTCCATAGTACGATAAAGGTGATGTGAGGATAGACCATTTTCTACAGCGATGTCAACCTCAAGGTGAAACAGTACCTGAAGGAACGCGGACCCCCTTCTTGAAACCACACTCTTTGCATGCCGATATGCCGACGTTCCATCAACCTCTGGCGTGACTGTTCTTCAATCTGATGTCCCTCTGAAGCTGCGCAAGTTCAAACATTTTTCAAAAATGTACTTGTCCTATCTTGACACGAGAGGGATTTTGTGCTAGCCTGCTTCGCAAGAACGAAAAGGAAAGGAGAGAGAGGATGCAAGCATATTGTATGAAGTGCCGTGCCAAGAGAGAAATGAAGAATGCCAAGTCCATTACCATGAAGAATGGCAAGCCGGCAACCCAGGGAGTGTGCCCTGTCTGCGGCACCAAGATGTTCAAAATCGGCAAGGGCTAAAGCTGGAATTCTAGTCGTCCTTCAGGTATCACAGATATTAAAAAGGCTGAGTATCCTTGAAAGGTGGGATATTCAGCCTTTTTGGCTCGGTGTCAGTAAACCAATCGGTCAGTCGCTCTCGCTAACTCAGTGGCTTCTGGAAATAAAAACCAGTGTAGTCGACCTGAATTAGTTTTACGTCAATTGCACGTTTTTTCAAAAACTCGTCTGCTGCTACCCTGCATCCCTCCCAGTCGCCGTAATCATCGAGGACAATATAGCCGCCGGGTTGGACACTGTCGTAGAATTTTTCCAGACACAACTTGACACTCTCGTACCAGTCTGCGTCGATATGTAAAATAGCTATTTTCGGGATTTCCACCTTCGGAAATGTGTCTTGGAACCACCCTTTGACGATGTGGACCCGGGACTCGGGAATGCGCAGCTTCCGCAGGACTTCCTTGACCTTCGATAGATCGCCGTGACACCAGCCTTCATATGCCGGGGCTTCATTGCCATCCTTATCGGTAGGTTTGGGTAGCCCCTCGAAGGAGTCAAAAAGCCATACACTTCTGCTCACGGGCGATTTTTCGCAAAGCGAAGCCATTATGGCGGCTGACCCTCCGTTATAGACACCGCACTCAACGATATCGCCTGGCATAGAGCGTTGGTTGATTTCCTCGCTCAGTTTGTACAAAGCGACCAGCCTAGGCACAAACACCGCCGTGTATCCTCTCACTCTGTAGACCAGCCTCATCATTCGGAATGAGTTCAAGAAAGACATTGGATGTGACAGGTAGACATTTTGCAGATAGTAGCCTGTCAGATTCCGGTAGTACAGGCTGTAAAAGGAGATGGTGGCGGCAAATATCAAGGTTCGATAGCTGACTCTAGCCTTTATCCTTTGTAGCAACTGCCCCCAGCGGCTTCTGGGGGTTGCTGCGGCGTCCATATCGCCTCCAAATCCCTGTATTGGAAATATATCGACATGGAATAGTATACGTGCAAGGTACATCATCCGCAACTTCTATCGGATTGTGTTGCAGCGGCTTTCCGCATACGTTATAATATGCCCTCGGCAGCCACAAGGGGGAAGCGCTGACGGGAATGGCAGTGGCAACCTACCTTTTCAGATGATGGCCTGCACAAAAAAGAAAAGGAGGAACACAGAATGCGGAACTGCTTGAGGTATGCGGTAGTTCTAATCCTGGCGGTAGCGCTGCTTGCCCTCGGTGGCATAAGCTGCTCCAGTGGGGGAGGAGGTGGGGCTACCCCAACCCCGGCGGCAGAACCTTACAAAGTAGGAGCGCTATTCGCTGAGAGCGGGGGCAACCTGCCACTGGGCCAGCCTGAAGCTGAAACAGTAACGATGCTGGAGAAACAGATCAACGACGCAGGCGGCATAAACGGACATCCCCTGGACGTTATCATGTACGACACTAAAAGCGACACAGCCACGGCTGTCACTCTGGCAAACAAGCTAATCCAGCAGGGCGTGGTAGCCATAATCGGCCCCACAAGCACCGGCGAGTCAATGGCTGTTAAGTCAATCACTGCGCAGGCAAATGTAACGCTGGTTTCCTGCGCTGCAGGCTCGGTGATAGTGGTGCCTGCGGGCAATAACACATGGACCTTTAACACTCCTCAGCTTGATTATGTTGCCATAGAGAGAGACTATACGTATCTTCAGGAGCAAAATATCACAAAGATAGCTCTTCTCACCGATACCGCAGGATTCGGGGCTGCTGGTAGGGTGCTGCTTAAGAGGGCGGATATACTTAATACGTATGGACTTACTATCGTTCCCGGCGGCGACCTAACATATGGTAGTTCAGATGTAGATATGGAGGCTCAGCTTACCATAATAAAAGGTACTGATGCCCAGGCAATAGTATGCTGGGGCACCAACCCCGGGCCTGCTATTGTAGCTCGTAATATGCGAACGCTGGGCATGACTATCCCACTGATTTGCAGTCATGGCATCGCCTTTCAGTCGTTCATTTCTGATGCGGGTGCGGCTGCCAACGGGGTCATCTTCTGCGCTGGCAAGTTGCCTATAGTGGATCAACTGCCGGACACCGACCCTCAGAAGGCGCTGCTGGAGCAATATAAGACTGATTTCGAAGCGGAGTACGGAGTCGGCAGCGCTAACACCTTTGGTGGACATGCCTACGATGCTTTAAATATGGTAGTCGATGCTTTGCAGGCGGTAGGCCCTGACAAAGCAAAGATTCGAGACTATATTGAGAACGATATCGTGAACTGGCCTGGCATTGGAGGCGTTTTCAATATGTCTCCTCAGAATCACAACGGGCTGCCGAGTGATCCTAAGCAGGCTATGATACTTGTCCAGATTGAAAACGGCAACTGGACTTGGTTACAAGACTAGAAGCTGGCTGCTGATAGGTTTCATATTGAAGGAAGGGGGAAGGTGTGCCTTCCCCCTTTGTTTCAGGTGCAGTCAGGGGACTGAGTGAATGTCATCAGCGCAGTTTGTTCAGTATCTTATATCTGGCATTACCTCGGGCAGCGTCTATGCCTTGGTTGGCCTCGGGTTCACTATAATTTACGCTGTCACCAAGATTATTAACTTCGCTCAGGGCGAGTTCGTGATGCTGGGAGGCTTGCTTTCATTCACACTCATCCACTCGGCAGGGCTTCCTCTTGTTCCTGCGCTAATCCTCTCCATACTCATCGCAGCAGCGGTCGGCGCGGCTATGTATCTGCTTGCTATACGTCCGGCCAAGAAAGCTTCCGTTGTCAGCCTGATCATCATCACCATCGGAGCGGCCACCTTTATTCGCGGCATCGCCGGACAGGAGCTAACCAAAGACTTCGTGATCACCCCTTCCTTCTCCGGTGAACAGTCTATATCTTTCCTTGGAGCGCATATCGATCCCCAGGCTCTCTGGATAATCGGAACCATGGTGGTGGTGACGATTATACTTCATCTTTTTCTCAACTATACCATGGTGGGCAAGGCCCTGAAGGCCTGTGCCATAAACCCCGTAGCCTCCAGCCTCGTGGGAATCAACCCCAGGACAATGGCCCTCATTGCCTTCATCCTGGCATCGGCTCTGGGAGGTATCGGTGGGGTCGTGTTAGCACCTTTGACGCCCCTATCTTACCAATCCGGGGTTATGCTCGGGCTTAAGGGTTTTGTAGCGGCGGCCATCGGAGGCTTTGGTAGCCCCGTGGCAGCCGTGTTTGGCGGATTGCTGTTGGGTATCGTTGAGAATTTCGCGGTGGCAGCTAACTGGGGGCCCTTCACTTCGGATTATAAGGATGCTATTGCTTTGGTAGTTCTGCTGTTGGTGCTGCTCTTTAGGTCGGGCAAGCTGGCAGAGGAGGAGAGGGCGGGCTGATGATAGCGAAGCTGAAGAGGAATTGGTCATACCTTGCCATCGCAGTTGTCATCGTGTTTTTTATATTGATCCCCTTCGGTTGGTTCTTGGGGCAGTACACCACCCTCATGATTTTCATCGGTATTTACACCATAGTTACTGTAGGCTTATGCCTTCTCATGGGCTATACCGGGCAGGTATCCCTGGGGCAGGCTGCCTTCTTCGGGATGGGAGCTTATGTATCTGCTATCCTGAGCAAGACTTACGGCGTTAATCCTTGGCTGGCCATGCTTATAGCAGCCGTAATGACCGGCGCCTTTGCCTATATTATCGGCTATCCTATCTTCAGGCTTAAGGGTAACTATCTGGCCATGGCCACCCTTGGCTTGGGCTTGATCATGTGGATTCTATTCGGGCAACTAAGGCGGTTCACTGGTGGGCCCGATGGGATATGGAGTGTTCCTCACCTATCCATCGGTAGTTTTATCTTTGACACTCCCTTCAGAAGGTATTTCCTGGTCTGGCTCTTCTGCCTCGCTGTCCTGCTCATCTCACAGAACATTGTCAGGTCGCGGACAGGCCGAGCGCTTAGAGCTATCCATGGCAGCGAGGCTGCTGCTGAATCGATAGGTATCAATGTAAACCGGTTCAAGGTAAAGATATTGGTACTCAGTGCTGTATATGCCTCTCTGGCTGGCAGTCTGTTAGTCGACCACCTGAGCGGGGTCAACCCTCAGCTCTTCGATTTTCTGGCCTCAGTGAAGTTGGTGGTCATGGCAGTGATAGGAGGGCTGGCCAGTGTCTGGGGTGCTATCTTTGGAGCTGGTGCCACCCGGATTCTGAGCGATGAACTGCTGCTTAGATTTGGTGACTGGGATGTCGCTATCTATGGGCTAATACTGGTATTGGTGATAATTTTCATGCCGGAGGGTTTGTTTGTCAAACTCAAGGAAGTCTTCGAGCGGTTGCGGCTCAGATACACTCAGAAAGAGGCACAACCTTGAGCGGGTCTGTAATACTGGAGACCAAGGGACTGAGCAAGGCCTTCGGCGGGCTGGTGGCTCTGGATAAGGTAGACCTATCCATAGAGACCGGCAAAATCACCGCTGTTATCGGCCCCAATGGCGCTGGCAAAACTACACTATTTAATCTTATCACCGGCGTTTATCCCGTGAGCGGCGGAGAGATATATTTTCGGGGTGCGCTCCTAAACAAAGTTCCGCCACACAAAAGGGCTTCGCTGGGCATTGTGCGCACTTTTCAACATGTCTATCTCTTTGACAACATGAGTGCCTTGGAGAATGTCATGTCAGGGCGACACCCACGTAGCAGCTATGGCTTTCTGGAAGCTGCTCTTCGTCTTCCCAAGGCACGCCGTGAGGAAGAGGCTATCTCTCTCGATGCGACTAAATACCTTAACCTGGTGGGGCTAGGGACTTATTCCGGGCATGATGCTCTCAGCCTCCCGTTGGGTCAGCAGAAGCTGCTGGCCATAGCCCGAGCCCTGGCTACCGAGCCTCGCCTTATCCTGCTCGATGAGCCTGGCGCTGGACTGAACACTTTGGAGAAGCGGCAACTGAGCGATCTCATCCGCAACATCAGGGAGATGGGTATCAGCGTCATATTGGTAGAGCACGATATGCCGCTTGTTATGGGCGTTGCCGAATGGGTTGTTGTCTTGGACAGCGGACAAAAGATAGCTGAAGGTACTCCTGCTCAAATTCAGAAGAATGAGAAGGTAATAGCTGCTTACCTGGGCGAGGAAGTGGACTGATGCTGAGAGTCGAAAAAGCCTCTGTGACTTACGGCCGTTTCATGGCACTCAGGGATATTTCTCTGGTCGTCAATGATGGCGAGATTGTAACCCTCATCGGGTCCAATGGAGCCGGTAAGACAACCCTGCTGAATGCCATAACAGGGGTAGTGCATGTAAAGAGCGGGAGCATCTGGTTGGACAACTACCAGCTCTCCAAGATTCCTTCTCATAAATCGGTTAGACTCGGAATAGGCTATGTCCCGGAAGGAAGGCAGACCTTCGGAGCCATGTCGGTCAAAGACAACCTGACCCTGGGTAGCTACGCCGAGAGCGCTCGAAATCCGTTTAGCACTCTGGGATATGTTGGTTGGTTTATGCGTCGCCCCTCGGTTCAGGCCAATCTGGAAACCGTATTCAGGCTCTTCCCCATACTCAAAGAACGTCAGAGTCAGCAGGCAGGCAGCCTCAGTGGGGGGGAGCAGCAGATGTTAGCCATTGGCAGGGCTTTGATGTCCTCTCCCAAGTTACTTCTGCTGGATGAACCCTCCCTTGGGTTGGCGCCTAATCTGGTGAAAGAAATTCTGAAGCTTCTGGTCAGGCTCAGGGAGGATGGTCTGACCATACTTCTTGTGGAACAGGATGCTACTGCCGCCTTGAAGATTGCTGATAGAGGCTACGTGATGGAGAGAGGCCGCATCACTATCGAGGGCAGCGCCAGGGAGCTCCTGGGCGATGACAGGGTGAGGCAGGCGTATCTGGGTAAGGCAGTAGCCTAAGCGAACTTGGCGTGGTAAAATGGCAAGGAGGCGGAATAAACTTGAAGCAGCTTTTATCGGGCAATGAAGCGATGGCACTTGGGGCATACCATGCAGGGGTAGTTGTAGCAGCAGCATATCCCGGCACACCCAGCACAGAGATACTGGAAAACCTGGCTCGACAGAAAGGTATATATGTCGAGTGGTCAACCAATGAGAAAGTAGCTTTGGAAGTGGCTATGGGAGGAGCCTACGGAGGCGTCCGGGCCCTGGCCTCGATGAAGCACGTGGGCTTGAATGTGGCTGCCGACCCCTTCTTTGCAGTCTCGACCACGGGCATCATCGGCGGTCTGGTTGTCATTTCCTGCGATGACCCGGGAGAGCATAGTTCGCAGGGGGAGCAGGACAACCGGCACTTTGCCAGATTTGCCAAGGTCCCTATGCTGGAGCCTACCGATAGCCAGGAAGCCTACGATTTGATGGATTGGGTGTTCAAAATCAGCGAGGAGTTCGACACTCCGGTGCTGTTTCGTTCTACCACTCGTATCTCACATTGCAAGACGGTGGTCGATGTAAATAGGGAGCGTAAAGCCGATTTGAAACCTGCCGGTTTCATACGTTCTCCGACCAAATATGTGATGGTGCCCTCGAATGCCCGCCCCAGACGCAATGTCATGGAGGACCGCATCGTCAAACTGCGCTCGTACGTTGAGAGCTTCCCCATGAACGAGATGATACTCCAGGACCGCAAGCTCGGAATAGTGACAAGCGGTGTAGCCTATCAGCATGCCAGAGAAGTCTTCAAGGATGCCTCCTTCCTTAAGCTCGTAACACTCTATCCCATTCCGGCGAACTTGGTCAGACGGTTTGCCAAAGAGGTGGAGAGGGTGATTGTGGTCGAGGAGCTCGACCCTTATCTCGAAGACGAGTTGCGTTGCCTTGGCATACCTGTTACAGGCAAGGATTTTATCCCCATTATAGGCGAGCTTACCCCCGAGATAGTAGAGCAGGGGGCTATCAAGGCGGGCCTGCTGCCGGCTCCCAAGCATGTTCCTAAACCCGCTGTGCCACTGCAGTTGCCGGCGCGGCGCCCTCAGCTCTGTGCCGGTTGTCCTCATGTCGGCACCGAGTATATTTTGAGAAAGCTTTGCTTCAAGGACTCCAAAGTCCCCGGGCCGATTACGGAAGACGAAATCATCGTTACCAGCGATATCGGTTGCTATACCTTAGGTGTATATCCTCCTCTCGCCGCTCTGGATACTTGCGCCTGCATGGGGGCAAGCATAGGGCAGGCGATAGGGCTGGAAAAGGCTAAGGTCCGCAATAAAGTCGTGGCTGTACTAGGTGATTCCACCTTCATGCACTCCGGCATAACAGGGTTGGTTGACGCAGTGTACAATCAAGGTAATATCACTGTCATTATCCTGGATAACGGGACCACCGCCATGACCGGCCATCAGGGCCATCCCGGCACAGGCCTCTCAGCAAGGGGAGAGAAAGCAACTGTAGTGAAGTTGGAGGAAGTGGTTAAAGGCCTGGGCGTTAAAGATGTCCATGTGGTGAGCGCCTTTGACTTGAAGGCTATTGAGTCGGCTCTGAAGCATTGTCTGGGTACTAAAGAGCCCTCAGTCATAATATCGCGTGCTCCTTGTCCTCTTAGTATTAGGGTGACAGCGACACCTTACAAGGTGAATGCTGATGAGTGCAGCAGTTGCTATACCTGTTTGGACCTTGGCTGTCCTGCCATATCTCTGTCGGATGATAAAGCAGTGATAGATGCCAGCACTTGTCAGGGGTGCAGTATCTGTGCCCAGGTCTGCCCTCAAGAGGCCATATCTAAGGCGACTTAGTAATATATGGAATGTAGCGTTGTGACAGGAGTAGGGGCACAGCATGCTGTGCCCTCAACGGGTAGCCTGGAGCATCTGCTCCGGGCATGGCCAGTGTGATAGTGTGGCCTGCCCATATAGCAATGGAGAGTAACAAATGAAAGACGTTAATGTGCTTATGGTCGGTGTCGGCGGTCAGGGGGTAATCCTGGCTAGCGATGCCATGTCCGAGATAGGTATGAACAATGGCTACGATGTGAAAAAGACCGATTCCATTGGCATGGCCCAGCGGGGTGGCAGCGTGGTGAGCCACGTGCGCTGGGGTAAGCATGTTTTCTCACCCATGGTGAAAAGGGGCGAGGCTGATTTCCTGGTGGGCTTCGAACAAGTCGAGGCAGCGCGCTGGGTGCCTTATTTGAAGCCTGGCGGAGTGGTCATTGTCGCCGACGTGGTTGTCATGCCTATATCGGTAATTGGCAGCAAGACCCCTTATCCTAGCTGGAAAGAAATCGAAGGATTCCTCAAGCAGTATACCGAGCAGATATATCTTATCCCTGCGCCCAAAATCGCTCAGGCAGTGGGCAATCCCAGGGCAATGAATATGGTGATACTAGGTTTCCTCTCTGCCTTCCTTGAACTGGAACAAGCAGTCTGGACAGAGAACATCCGACGCAGATTGCCGCCCAAGTTCGTGGAATCCAGCCTCAAAGCCTTTGTCAGAGGGGCAGAGGAAGCAAAAACAATGATACAAGCAAAGGGAGTCGTAAAATGATACGTGACCCTGAACATGAGAAGATGCCAAGAAAGCAGTTGGAGAAGCTCCAACTCGAACGGCTGCAGGCTAAGGCCAAAGATGTCTACGAGAAGGTTCCCTTTTACCGGCGTGCCTTTAAGGAAAAAGGGGTAACCCCGGATGACATCAAGACCATGGCTGACCTGAAGAAGCTCCCGTTCACCAGCAAGCTGGACTTCCGCGATAACTACCCCTACGGGTTGATGGCTGTTCCTTTGGAGAAGGTGGTTAGGATTCATTCTTCCAGCGGCACGACGGGCAAGCCTATCATAGCGCCCTACTCGGAGGCTGACATAGATATGTGGTCGGAGGTGATGGCCCGTACGCTGGCTTCATCAGGCATGACCAGGCACGATGTGATGCAGAACGCCTATGGCTACGGCCTGTTTACCGGCGGACTCGGTTTTCATTACGGATGCGAGCGCCTCGGTGCTACTGTGGTTCCTGCAGGTGGCGGAAACACCAAGCGCCAAATCCTGCTTATGCAGGACCTGGGTACTACGGTTATCACGTGTACCCCAACCTATGCCCTGATATTGAATGAGACTGCTAAGGAAATGGGCGTTGACCTGCGGGCGACCAAGCTGCGCCTGGGCATACACGGCGCCGAACCCTGGTCGGAACAAATGAGGAAAGAGATAGAAGACAAACTCGGTATCTCGGCTATCAATGTCTACGGCTTGACAGAGGTCATCGGGCCTGGAGTATCCGTGGAGTGTGAGCACAAGGCTGGCATGCACATCTGGGAAGACCATTTCCTGGTGGAAATTATCGACCCGAAGACCGGGGAGCCGTTGCCCTATGGTAAAGAAGGCGAGTTGGTGATCACAACACTCACTAAAGAGGCTCAGCCCGTAATCAGGTTCCGCACCAAGGATATCACCAGCCTCAACATTGAGCCCTGCAAGTGCGGGCGAACCATGGTGAGGATGAACAGGATCACGGGCCGCAGCGATGATATGCTGGTCGTGCGTGGCGTAAACGTTTTCCCTTCGCAGATAGAGAGCGTGCTCCTTGAGGTTGAGGGTGTGGAGCCCCATTACCTGATAGTGATAGACCGGCGCGATGTGTTTTCCACCGAGGACCTGGAGATATGGGTTGAAGTCTCAGAAGATGTATTCTCCGACGAGATGCAGAAGATGGAGAGGCTGGAGAAAAAGCTTCGGGCTGAGATGGACAGCGTGCTGGGGATTTCAGCCCGCATCAAGCTTGTGGAACCCAGGACTATTGTCCGCACTGAAGGCAAAGCCAGGAGAGTAGTGGACCGCAAAGAGCTGCCCAGTTCTGGCCTCATTACCAAGTGAAATTGCAGGGTGCAAAATGAAAAATGTAGGGGCACAAAATTTTGTGCCCCTAGCACTGACGTGGCAAGCTCGCCGATATTGTTTAGGATTTAGAAATTAGGATTTAGAATCTAATACGTGGAGGAGGGGACATGGTTTCACGAATAAAGCAGGTATCGGTATTTATCGAAAACCAGCCTGGTCGCTTGGTGGCCATGCTTGAAGCCCTGAAAAATAATAGTGTTGATATACGCGCCTTCTCCATAAGCGATACCGCCGACTTCGGCATAGTGCGTATGATTCTATCCGATGCCGCCAAAGGGGTGGAAGCCCTGCGTCAGGCGGGCTTTACCAGCAGGCAGGATTGGATATTGACTTCAGAGATCCCCGACAGGCCTGGCGGCCTGCTGCAGACTGTTGCCGAGCCTCTGTCTCAGGCAGGGCTCAACATCAAATACCTCTATTTCTATATTGAGGCAGCCTCAGGCAAGTCCATGGTGGTCATCAAGGTCGATGACCCCGATAAGGCCGAGAAAGTCCTGAAATCATTGTGAGGCTGGGAATTTAGCGTAGCCTATCTCAGCCCGAACTCTTTGGCTGCTGCCTTGAACCCCTTCAGCGAGCCTTCGATTACCCAGTCGTCCACGCAGTAGGAGATACGGAAGTAGCCTGGAGCCCCGAAGCCCCGCCCCGGCACCACCAGCACGTTGTGCTTCTGTATCTCCCTGACGAAAGCCAGGTCATCCTCGATAGGTGACTTGGGGAACATGTAGAAAGCTCCCTGTGGCTTCACTATCGAGTAGCCCATCTCGGTGAGGTTGCTGTAAAGAAAGTCCCTCTTCTTGGCGTACTGCCCGATATCGACTGAGGCATCTTGCAGACTCTGCACAATGTGCTGCATCAGCGCAGGCGCATTCACGAAGCCGAGCACGCGGTTGCAGAACACCAGCCCGTTTAACAGCTCCTCCCGCCCCTCATATTGCGGGTTTACGGCGATATACCCGATGCGCTCGCCTGGCAGTGCCAGGTCCTTCGAATGAGACGTGGCCACGATGGTTCTGGGATGGTACTGGAACAGGTACGGGCACTCTACCCCATCGTAAACCAGCTTCCGGTAAACATCGTCGCTGAGCAGGAAAATCTCCGTCCCGTACTGTTTTTCTTTTTTCGCCAGTATTTGCCCGATGCCCTGCAGGATCTTGGCGCTGTACACCACGCCGGTGGGATTATTCGGCGAGTTCACCAGCACAGCCTTCGTCTTGGGAGTAATGCTTTGCTCCAGAGCCTTCAGGTCTGGTATGAACTGGCTATCTGTAGGGACTATTTTGGCTGCAGCCTCGTGGTTGTCTGCGTAATAGATGTACTCCGAGAAGTAGGGGGCGAAGATAATTATCTCATCCCCCGGCTCAGATATGGCTTTAAGCGCGGTATTCAACGCTCCGGCTGCGCCGCAGGTCATCACTACCTCGTTGGCGGTGAAAGGCAGGCCGGTCTTCGCCGACAGGTGTGCCGCCACAGCAGCGCGTGTCTCGGGGTAGCCCGCATTGGGCATGTAACGGTGCATCCCCGGCCTGGGTTTGTTCGCCCAGTCGCGAAGCTCATGGCGAAACTGCTCAGGGGGTTCGAATATGGGGTTGCCCAGGGAGAGGTCGAAGACATTCTTCACGCCGTACTTCTTCTGCAGGGCTATCCCTTCCTCGAACATCTTCCTGATCCATCCGCCCTCGGTCATGTACTTCTTTATCTTTTTTGAAACAGCCATCGTCGTGCCCCCTACACTTAAATAGACCTTCCTACTGCTTTGGCTATCGGCCTCAGTTCCGCCATCAGCTTCTCGAAGTTGGGTACATTCAAAGACTGCAAGCCGTCCACCAGTGCCTCTTCGGGATTGAGATGGACCTCTATGAGAAGCCCGTCTGCCCCCGCTGCTACGGCAGCCTTGGCGATGCTGGGTACATAGGCGAAATGCCCTGCGGCATGGCTGGGGTCTACTATCACAGGAAGGTGGCTGAAGCGTTTGATGACCGAGATGGAACCGATGTCCATAGAGAACCGGGTGCTGTCTTCGAATGTCCTTATACCTCGCTCACATAATATCACCTGCTGGTTGCCCTCGGCCAGAAGGTAGTCTGCCGCCGTCAGCCATTCCGTCACAGTGGCGGAAAAGCCACGCTTCAGTAATATGGGATGTCTCATCTTGGCCAGCTCTTTCAAGAGCGCGAAGTTCTGCATGTTGCGCGCGCCCACCTGCAATATGTCGGCGTGCTTGGCTATAATCTCTATATTCTGGATATCGAGGACCTCGGTGATGACAGGGATGCCGAGGTCGGATTTCACCTTGGCCAGCATCTTCAGAGCCTTTTTCTCCAGTCCCTGGAAGCTGAAAGGCGAGGTGCGAGGCTTGAAGGCGCCACCTCTGACTATGGAGGCCCCGAACCTCTTGACCGCTTTAGCGGTTTCCATAAGCTGCTCCTCGCTCTCCACAGCGCAGGGACCGGCCATGATTACTATTCTCTTTCCACCTATCTCCACCCCGTTCACATTCACTATGCTGCCCTGGGGATGGAACTCTCGCGAGGCAAGCTTGTATGGCTTCATTACGCGGGATACGCTCTCCACGCCGGGCAGTACGGCGAAGACGTCGGTTGATGTCTTGCCCGTTTCGCTGCCCAGGATGGCTACCACCGTCTTCTCGGTGCCCAAGTTCAATTGCACCTCGAAGCCCAGGGCATGAGCCCTATCTACTACGTGATCCACCTGTTGCCTGGAAGCACCTCTACCCATTTCCACAATCATGTTATGTCTCCTCAGAATAGCGAGTTACTTTCTTTCCCCCAGCGATACCGTTGTGCCTGTGGCCCGGGCGATTGTCTTTCCCTTGGAGTCAGTGACTGTCATCTCCGATACGCCCAGCTTCTTGCCCGCGTAGATGACCTTTGATTCGGCATAAAGAGTCTCTCCCACAGGCGCAGCGGTGAGATAGTTGATGTTCAACTGCACGGCTACATAGATATGATCCAGCGTATTGAGAGAACAGCCGAAGGCCTGGTCCAGCAACGATGCGATGACCCCGCCGTGAATCATGTTCTCCCAGTTCAGGAAATCCTTTTTCAGCTCCATCTTTACTTTGGCGTACCCTTTGGATAGTTCCACAAGCTTCATGCCCATGTTCAGCGCATACGGCGAAGTATCGAACCGCTTGCGCATCTCTTCTACATCAGCCATCTTGATTAGCTCCTGATTATTTACATAATTATACAGAGTGCCATGATTTTATGATTGTAGCAATAAACAGGCTGCGATACAACTCTTGAAGCCCAGAGCAGCTTCCGCGTAGTCTCGCGCTATCAAACTTGTGAAGAGGTAAATTTGGATGATATACTGGATAATAGGTATTGCATCGGAAATTTAATGAAATCAGTTATTGAAGTTGAACATCTCAAAAAGACCTATGGCTCTCTTGTCGCTGTAAATGACGTCTCCTTCTCTGTGGCAGAAGGAGAGATTTTCGGCATTCTCGGCCCCAATGGCGCGGGCAAGACCACGACCGTGGAGTGCGTACAGGGCCTGCGCCGCTCTGATTCAGGCCTCATCCGGGTGCTTGGACTCGACCCACAGTCGGAAGTACGAGCCCTGAGGCAGCTCATAGGTTCCCAGCTCCAGGAGTCAGCCCTTCCCGACCGCATCAAGGTCTGGGAAGCGCTTGACCTCTTCGCTTCATTTCTGCCGCGCGGCCTGGACTGGCGTGAGCTGATGGAGCAATGGGGCCTGGTCGAAAAGCGTAATGCCTCGTTCTCCAGCCTGTCCGGAGGTCAACGCCAGCGACTCCTTGTGGCGCTGGCTCTGGTGAATAACCCCAAAGTCGTATTCCTCGATGAGATGACCGCCGGGCTCGACCCCGCGGCACGTCACGTGGCCTGGGACTTGATTCGAGCCATTCGGGAGCGGGGCGCAACCGTCGTGCTGGTGACCCACTTCATGGACGAAGCGGAGCATCTCTGTGACCGTCTGGCTATTGTCGAACAGGGCAAACTCGTCGCTCTCGATAAGCCTCAGGGACTTATTACCACACATGCAAACCGGATTCGGGTTATCTTCACCACTGACCATGTGGACATATCCTGGCTTGAGCAAATACCTCAGGTGCGTAGCGTAGCCAGGCACGGGCCTCGTGTCGAGGTGGAAGGAAGCGGCCCTGTGCTGGCTCTGGTAGCAGCTTCACTTGTTGCCCACGGTATTATGCCTTCGGACCTCCGCATGGAGCAGCCCACGCTGGAGGATGTATTTCTGGCCATTACAGGCCATAAGGACAGGAACTGAGATTAGATTATGCGTATGCTGTTGAAACTGACCTGGGTAGAGCTTAAGCTCTTCGTGCGTGAGCCCATCACTATGGTCTTCACCTTCGCCCTCCCCCTCATATTCCTTTTCGTGCTGGGCGGAGTCTTCAAAAATATCCCGGACCAGGACATATATCGCGGTGTGGGAGCCATGAACTATTACACTCCTGCGTACATCGGCCTTGTCATCGCCTCTATTGCCGTCGTGGGGCTACCGGTACATCTCACTGGCTACCGTGAGCGAGGTGTGCTGCGTCGCTTACGCGCTTCGCCGATTCCTCTGTGGACCATCTTCGGCTCGCAGGTGATAGTAAGCCTTGTTGTCGCCGTCTTGGGCGGCATTCTGGTCATAGTCGCGGCTGTGCTGACTTATCACGCTATTCTGCCCCACGCGCCGGCCCTTGTCATCGGAGCATTTGTAGCCAGCGTTATTAGCTTTGTCGCTATTGGTATCTTGCTTGGGTCCGTGTTGCCCACGACGCGAGCAGCGCAGGGTCTGGGTTTAATACTTATCATCGTGATGATGATGCTGGCAGGAGCTGGCCCACCGATGGAAGTAATGACTCCGGTCATGCGCGGTGTCGGGGACGCAACACCTCTTCGATATGTAATCGTGCTGCTTCAAGACCCGTGGCTTGGCTTTGGCTGGAACTGGACCGGTTTCCTGATTGTCATGGGATTCATGGCAGTGGCATCTCTGCTCTCCCTTCGCTTGTTCCGTTGGGAATAAGCGCCCTGGCTGGCTGCAGAGTGTAAACTGTGAAATTGTAGGGGCAGGCATGCCGTGCCCCTAGCGATGTCATTCTGAGCGAAGCGAAGAATCTCTGAGTCTTCTCCTGCGGGCGACCCGCCGAGGCGGGTCGCCCGCACATTCCATATTTCTCACGCTTATTAAACAAACGTACAAAGTATGGTATATTGTTGAGCAGGAAGAAAGTCAGTTTTGATGCGATACCTCCGTCGTGTACCCTATACCTCACTGGGATTCCGCCTCGCCCTGGTGAGCTTTTTCTTCAATATCTCCATTGAGACCTCCAGTATCTTCCTGCCGCTCCGCGCCCGCAGCCTCGGGGCCTCCGACCTGGAAGTAGGCCTTATTGCGGCATCGTATGGCATGGCCTATTTCGTGTCCTCCTTTCTCTTCGGCAGGCAGTCGGACATACACGGCAGGATGGTATTCATACGCTACGGGCTGGCCCTGTCGGCACTGGCCTATATTCTTCTCATCTTCGCCCCCACGCCCATGACCTTGCTCGCGTCCCGGGGTGTCATCGGCTTCAGCCTCGGTATATCTTCGGCGGCCCTCATGGCCTATGTCTACGAAGCCGGAGCGGCCGTGGGCAGCTTTGCCTCTTACGGCTCCCTGGGCTGGTTTTTCGGAGCCGTAATGGCAGCAGCGACCAGAAGCATCTACGCCTTGTTCATCACCAGCGCCGTAGCCGCAGCCATAGCCTTCTTCATATCGTTAACCCTCCGGGAAGAGGCGGTGAGCCGCATCAAAGTGAGTGCTCTCCCCCTCGGTGTAGCATGGTCGAACCGCAAAATATATCTGCCCTTCCTGCTCAGGCATATCGGGGCTACCGCTGTCTGGTCTATCTTTGCCCTGTACCTGTCAGGCATCGGCGCCAGCACGCTCTGGATAGCTCTTATGGACGTTATCAATATGGGCGGCCAGTTCCTGGCCATGCAGTTCCTGCAGCGGTTCAACGCAAGACGAATTTTCACCCTGGGCCTGGTCTGCTCCGTCCTGGTTTTTGCCATCTACGGCTTAGCCACTCATTACCTGCAGTTGATTCCGGTGCAGATAGTCTTGGCCATAGCCTGGTCGGGACTCTTCGTGGGTGCTTTGAACTACCTGCTGGCCAAGAACGTGGAGCGCGGCACAGCCGTGGGCTTACTCTATGCCACGAGTTCCCTGGCCGGCGGCATCGGGCCTTTCCTGGGAGGCGCTATCTCGGAGGTATGGGGCTTCCCCACGCTGATGTTTGCCTCTTCCGGTATAAGCTTTGTCGGCCTGCTGGCATCCCGAGGGCTGGGCTCCAAGACTGGCAAACGCCGGGAACAGAAGGAATGATCGGGGCCGTTTACAAACGGGCGAGTGCAGCATAGTTGCCCAAACTATTGGGCAAGTTCAGCAGATGGCAGCAGGTTTGACTGACCGTGTTTGGACGATTGAGGAAATCGTAGTATTATAATTGTAGTATTATAATTATTTAAGTTATCAGCCGTACGAGTTTCAACCATGAGAATTGATAATAAGGACCCAAGCAAGAAATACAAAGATTTTTGGGATTGGTTATTTAACTATGGGCACATCATCTTTGTACTGAGTTTAGCCATCGGCTATTATTATTATCTCACTAGTACAACAGACATAAACGACTACAAATAGTGTGGCAATCTCATCACCGGTCAATTTAATACTCGCTTAGTTCAAAATGACCCACTACTCACCCTTGCTCTCTATTTCATGCACTACAACTTTGCCAGGCCTCACAAGACGTTGGCTAATCCTTATCCGAGAATGCCAGCAATGGCGGCCGGAATAGCAGACCACGTTTGGACGATTAAAGACATTGTGGCTTTCCCCAAGGATTGCTAAACATCTGAGATTCTATCGTTGAAATTCTGCCATTCTTTAGTATCCTTGACGTTTCCCCCGAAAACAGTAGCACCGCCATTTAGAGTCCTCCGCTATAATAAAACGAAAGAGGAGGGCTCATCATGGTACGCAAGAGGTACACCGAGGAACAGATCATCGCCGTGCTCAGGGAGGCAGAGGCCGGAGCTAAAGTAACCGATCTCTGCCGTAAATATGGGATGAGCGATGCCACCTATTACAACTGGAAAGCCAGGTATGCCGGACTGACCGTCAGTGAACTGAAAAGGTTGAAAGCCTTAGAAGAGGAAAACCGGCGTCTCAAGCAAATCGTGGGCGAGCAAGCACTGGACATCAGAGCGCTCAAGGATCTGCTATCAAAAAACTTCTAAAGCCCGGGGCCAAACGCCTGGCAGTTTCCCATGCCAGGGAGAGTCTTGGGCTGAGCGAAAGGAAAGCCTGCCTGCTGGTCAATATTTCGGCTTCGGTATATCGCTATAGGCCGAAATCGGATAGTGATGTTGCCCTGCGTCAGCGTTTACGGGAGCTGGCAGGACAGAGAAAACGGTTTGGCAGTCCCCGGCTCCACATTTTGCTGAGAAGGGAGGGGCTGGTGATTAATCACAAGCGGACAGAGAGGATCTATCATGAAGAGGGATTGGCGCTGAGGAGAAAGAGGCGTAGGAAAGGTGCTGCCGGGTTGAGGGTAATCATGCCATCACCGCAGAGGCCAAACCAGCGCTGGTCCATGGATTTTGTTACTGACAGCATCGTCACCGGGCGGCGTTTTCGCGCCCTTGCCATCGTGGATGACTACTCCCGGGAATGTCCCGTCATCGAGGTGGACACTTCACTGGGTGGTGCCAGAGTGGTGAGTGTGCTGGAAAGGCTAGCTGAAACGAGGGGATTGCCTAACGTAATTACCACGGACAATGGGCCGGAATTCGCAGGGCGGGCACTCGATGAATGGGCATACTGTAAGGGCGTGAAGCTGAACTTCATCCGGCCGGGAAAGCCAATTGAGAATGCCTATGCCGAGAGCTTCATCGGCAGGCTCAGGGACGAGTGTTTGAACGAGAACTGGTTTATGAACCTGAAGCATGCCCGGGACATCATCGAAGACTGGAGGAGGGATTACAACGAGGTCAGGCCACACAGCTCATTGCACGGTAGGGCTCCCATGGAGTATGCTGAAACAGCGGCTGGGCTCTAATAGCCGGTGATACTAATACCGGGGGAAGGTCATCCTTAACATATTGAATACTTGCAATCTTGGATTTGCTTTAACCACATTAAGAACAATAGCAATAGCTGTTTTTTCATCAGTATTATATTTTTTCATAGCTTTCTCAACCAAATCAAGCCTATATTTAATTATGGCCCTCACATCCTCATTTTTACTAGCATTAGGAATTCTGGATAATTTAACTGCTTCTTCTACAAGAAAACCATTATTTTTAAGTGTTTCTTCCATTTCAAAACCATCTATATACGTTTCAAAATATGCCACTATCCATTCAGCCAATTCAGGTTCAGGTATTTTTATAAGTTGAATCCCACCATCAATATTTTTAGACATCTTCTTCTTCATTAGAATTTAGCATCGAGCATAATGTTATATTAACCTACGGTCAGGAACGATCATATGCAATGTTATCTGAAATTGAGTGCGTTGGTCTACTGTGGTAGTTTGAGTTACCAACACTTCTAGCTGCTGGCGGAGCCATAATGGAAGCATAGCCCTGTGTACACCGCTTCACCCCTGCTTCTCCTGGCGTCCGCTCAGCCTTTTAGCTTCTTCGATAGTCCCGCCATCTTCAGCCTCGCACCTTGGCCTGCGGGAGGCGTGGGATGGGGTTTGTGGCCTTTACCGGCAGCATGACGGCTGGAGTGTCTCCCTCGATGTTTCACTTACTTATCCACTTCCATTTCAACAGATTTCGATTGAGATTCAAACCAAGCTAGACCTCGGTCTTTCTGTCTTGGTGATTAAGCACCATGATTATACGCTACCAGTGCTACGTGCGTCAAAGGGAACATATCGCCTTTCAAAATGATACACGACCCGATTCTCGGTTCTCATGCATCTTGGTGTATTACATTTTCTGAACGTGAGATACTACGCTTGGCAGAGGTGGGCGATGCTAAATAAAATCCGCCTCTTTAGTGGCGATTGCGTATATAGTCACGCATTGAGAGGACAAAGATACCTATCGCGCTTACGACCAAGGGGATACCAACAATCATAGCCACCATACTACAGGTTATGCCCCATAGTCCTTGTCCGTACTGGTTATAAACCCGCCAGGATTCGAAGTATGCGAAGTAGCCCGTAACAGCAAGAAACCAACCTGCGGCAAACATGACAGTAATAATAAAACCTTTTCCCATCGTTCCCTCCCTAAACTTTTAGGAGAATTATAGCATATTCAATTGAACGTGGTATAATGCTCAAAGTAGCCTATTATCGTATAAGGAGGTCTAATATGGATATATCGCCAGAAGAATTCAAAGGGGAACTTGATTACGTAGACACCGAATTAATAACTAAACTCGAAAGGAAACCTTATAGAGCATATGAAATTAATGACCTTAGAGTTAAGAGCAATGATTTGTTGACTGACGTAATACAGATAACCGCCCTTTATTTTAAGCTTAATGAATTGGGGAAAAAGGGACTGGTAAAAATTAAGAGCATAAAAGGGAAAATATATTATATCTCGCCTAAAGCTCTCTAGCTCGTGTATCTCTTCATATTTGAGACAACCGCAGGTAAGATTGCAGATATTGCCTGACTGAATCTTTCTAATTCCTCCAAGACAATAGCCCGAACCTGTTCTTCGGTCACACCTTTTTCAGCAATCTTCTCTTCTGTTTTTGTTGTTTCCATCTATCTATCGCTCCTTACAAATTCAATCCATGTTTTGTATGGATAGTTAATTTTTGCTACTTCGGCGGGTCGGGCTAGCAGGCTCATGTGTGACCTAAAGAAATTGTAGTAGATTAGGAAGCCATCAACGATTACAAGAGCGGACTCCCACGTTTTGAAATCGCGCATGACTTTGGTGCGGTCTTTCAGCGTTCCATGAAAGCGTTCAATTAAATTCGTATTGGGCTGAAGGGTGAAGCCTCTTGATTGCACATGCTCGGTATCAGCACCAAACGCAAGCTCAATACCATCCAGATATGAATTATTCCTGTCCGTTATCACTACCCGTGGTGCTCTGCCAGCACGCCTTGCGGCGGATTCCATTAACTGCTGTGCATCTGTAATCCTTCGGCTTGCCGTCATTCTGCTTGCCAAGAGGAAGCGGGTAGTTTCGTCTATGATGTCATACAACCAGACGTTCTCGCCCGCTATGCCTAGTACGGTTTCATCGGCAACCCAGGTATCCGAGACTGTAGGTTTGAAACAGTCGAACGCCCTAACTGCCTTTTCGGTATACTCCATGACCCACCGATAGACGGTGGACTCGTTGACAGGATTATTATACGTTTGGCCTGATATGCTCGCTACGTGGGCAAAGGATAGACCGCCATAGAACATATCGAGTGCTGACCCGATTTGCTCAACAGAAGCTTGCTTTCGGTATGGCGTGTCTTTGGCATTGAACTTCCGCTTGCAACTATTGCAGATATACTCCTGAACACCGTCTCGCACGCCGTACTTATTTACGTCGGTAGAGCCACACCATTTACAGGCAATAACCTGCGGCTCGGCAAAGTGGTGCTCAGCATAATACCCGCTGCACTTGTTTAGACATTCTCTAAGGTCATTGTCTGCCATGCTACGCTCCTTTTAAGTATGACTAATTGATTCCTCAATCATAGACCAATCCACAGCAATGGGAAATGGCTTTATTTTTATAGGTCTAGTGACACCGCCAACTCTAATACTTCCAGGTTTCGTCATACGACAAGTAGCCATATTACCCAATCGAGGTTTCACCTCCTCGTACCCCTGCATAATATATTGCTTCTCTACGGGTTTGCCATCGGGGGGTAGCCAGAGAGTCGTATGACCTGTCGTGGGCTTTAGGTAGTAGGTTTTCTGCCTGCCATTTACAACCTGCGAATCTATGCCGAACTCCATATCTCTGCAATCAACTGACATATCATTGAAAGCATCCCTATTTTCAAGTTTCAAAGTGAGCGGGAAAGTTAGTTTATAACCGTTTGGCTGACTTGATGTTTCCCTCTGTATTTGAACACTACCAATTGGAATAATTTCGGTTATCGCGCCAGAATGATTCCAATAACGCCAATCCTGATAGTGCTTTTTAAGCATAAGCCAAAACTTCCGAGCAAATTGGGGGACTCCTCGAAGAAATCTCCCGAATGCAGGTATGGCATAGCCCAGAACGGTGGTAATTATGGCAGTCAATAAAATAACCACAAGTATGGCTAGGCCTTTGTCTGTTCTGAAGTAGCTGGTAAAAGTTTTTACAAAGCTGTCGAACCAATTCATTGGCTGCTATTCTACTACGTTTTAATCTTGAGTAAAGCTCATAATGCTGCAACGATTCAATGGTTTTGTTGGCAATAGCTTTTGGATTCGCTCTGCCAACTAGGATACCTAGCAACAAGCAGAGCAAGCTAATCTCGGTGTATAACCACGTTCGAAGCCACGTTCGGACATGGAAATACACCAAGATGCATGAAAGCCCGATTCTCAATGGCCTAGCGCACCGACCTTTGTTATTGTATAATAAACGGCACTATATTTTTAAGACCCAGAAAGGATACTAAGGTGGCCAGAGTCAAGAAGCGAGAAATGTTGAGTGCAGCCATAGTCGGCGCAACGGGCATAGTGGGGCAGCAGTTCATCGTTGCCCTGCATGACCATCCCTGGATTAAGTCAACTACCCTTGCCGCCTCGGAGAGGTCGGCGGGTCGTAGCTATAAAGAGGCGCTCACCGACCCCAAGACGGGCGCTTTCAGGTGGTACTGCGATGAGCCGCCGGACCCCGCGGTTATGAACATACCGGTGCAGAATGCGAGCGAGATGGACATCTCGAACGTTGATGTAGTGTTCTCTGCCATAGAGTCCGACCAGGCGCAGATTCTGGAGCCCAAGTTCGCTGCCACCAGGCCTGTGATCAGCACGGCTTCGGCCTTCCGCTACGAGAAGGATGTGCCTATACTGATCCCGGGCATAAACTCGGGGCATGCCGCGCTGCTGAAGCAGCAGCAAAAGGCGCGCGGCTGGAAGGGCTTCATCACGCCTAATCCCAACTGCACCACCATCGGCATGGCAATAACGCTTAAGCCGATATACGATGCCTTCGGCATTCGCATGGTGCTTATGACCTCGATGCAGTCGATGTCAGGGGCAGGACGCAGCCCCGGCGTGATCGGGCTGGACATCCTGGATAACGTGATCCCCTACATTGTGGGCGAGGAAGAGAAGGTGCAGAAGGAGACCCAGAAGATACTGGGCGCTTTTTCCGGAAACGCCATTCAGCCTGCAAAGTTTGCGGTTAGCTGCACCTGCACCCGTGTCAATGTCAGGGAAGGCCACACGGAGTCTGTCTTCGTATCCACGGAGAAGAAGTGCGAGCCTGAGGACGTCGCCCGCGTGATGAGGGAGTACGATGGCTTAAAGGGCTTGGCGCTTCCCTCGGCGCCGAAGCAGATGATAGTGGTGCACCCTGACCCCTTCAGACCGCAGCCGCGCCTCGACCGCGACACGGACAACGGCATGGCTACGGTAGTGGGCAGGATAAGGAAGGACCCCGCCCTAGAGAACGGGATAAAGTACCTGCTGGTATCGCACAACACCAAAATGGGCGCTGCCCGGGGTGCTGTCCTGGCGGCCGAGCTTCTGATTGAGGGTGGCTACATCTCGTAGGTCGTAATTGCGGCGGATATAAAAAAGTAGGGGCACAGCGTGCTGTGCCCCTATACTTGTCTTTGGGGAATCTCCTACTTATTGCCCTCCTGGTTGTTGAAGGCATCTAAGAAAGCCTGGGGTACCTGAGTTTGTCCGTTGATGAACTCCTGGCAGGCTTCGATGAACTTGGCGAATATCTCGAAATTGCCAAAGGCGGCCATGCCTTCGGCCTGGCCTTGCAATATCACATGGATGTGATTGCTTCCGCACTGATAGATGTCGATCTGTAAATCCATTAGCGGCTCCTCTAACTTTGTCTGACCATTCGTTTTCCCAGTGCCTTCAATAAAACATTAGCACAAGCTCTGCCTTTACACCATAGTTCTTATGGTCATTTTTGAGTAGTACAGATGATAAGATAGTACTAATAGCAAGAGAAGTCGGAATTTGTATGTGCGCTGAGGTAGGTTAGCCTTAATCAGTCTAACTGGAGAAGATTGTTGCTTATTGTGTAGACCCGTTTTCAGCGAGCCCTTATCTCAGGCACTTCCAGTAGTCCCTGAGATACCTCTTGACCTCCCCTATGACATGTTTGGTCTCAGCTAGCGAAGGGTCGCCCTGGTATCTCGGGGTCACCCCTGCGGGCTCGGATATCTTCATCTCTATGCCTGCCAGGCCGCAAATCAGGGCTAGCCATGAGTACGGCAGCACCGTCTTATTGTAGCCGGACGCAATCAAATCGATGGCTTTGCCCTGGCAGACTTCAGACATCTCCCTGACCTTCGATGTTATCATCCTGAAGCCCTCCACAGACAATCCCAGGCTGGTTAGACCATCACTGAAATGTGGGTCAGAGCCGCCGTTTCTGATGATTATCTGCGGCTTGAATTCCCCCACTATGGGCTGTACCAGCTCTTCGAAGGCCAGTTTATAGGAGTCGTAGCCTGCATAGGGAGGCATAGGGATATTAACGGTGTAGCCCTTTCCCTCGCCGGAGCCAATATCATAGGCGAAGCCTGTGCCGGGGTATAGCGTCCTCGGGTCCTGGTGCAAATCTATGAGCAAGACCCTGCGCTCATCGTAAAAATATTCGGAGGTTCCGTTGCCGGCGTGGGCATCGGTATCCAGTATCAGTATCCTTTGCAGCTCGTATCTCTGTAAGAGATACCTGGCGCAAAAGGCGACATCGTTATAAAGGCAGAACCCTTCCCCGTAGCCGGGTTTAGCATGATGCAGCCCTCCGCCGAGACAGACCGCCTTCTGGAACTTGCCTTCCTGGACCAAATCGCAGGCTTTCTTGGCTTGTCCGATGACCAGTCTGGCCGCCTCTTCCAGCTTCCCCGGCCTGCCGTTCGGAATATTATCTCCGCTCTGGAATCGATAAACAGGGCCGGAGTAGTTCAAGCCCAGGTGGGCTGCCCTGTAATACTCCCTGGTGGCTTCGATATACTCTTTCTGGCAAATCAGGAGTAAATCTTCCTCGCTCGCCCAGTCTGCTTTGATTATGCGGTAGTTATCGTCCTCGGGCAGGTGTTCTCTCAGGAATTGATAAAACTCAACGTAGCGCTCCCCTCGGAAAGGGTGGCCCGGCCCGAAATCATATTCCTTCAGTTCATCCCTGTATAGGATTGCGATAGGCATTGCCTTTCTCCAGGCTTCCGCACCTCAGTCCTGTTGACAAGCATAGCAGCCCATGACAGAATTGCAATACTAACGAAAATGCTGCAACTGCTTGAAGGGGGGTGGCGATGGAATCCTGGCACATCTTCTCTAACGCTAATCAGGAGATGGTGATTCGCATTGTGATAGCTGCATTCCTGGGTGCGGTAATAGGCTACGAGAGGGCGCGCGCCAAGAAGCCCGCTGGCATACGCACCCATCTCATGGTCTGCATGGGGGCAGCTCTGTTCACCGTTATCTCGATCTGGGGTTTCGCAGGAAACGCTGACCCGTCGCGGATAGCTGCGGGCGTCGTGGTGGGGGTCGGTTTCCTGGGGGCCGGTACCATTCTTCGCCAGGAGAGGGGGGTTGCCGGGCTAACCACTGCAGCCACTATCTGGGCGGTGGCCGCTGTAGGCGTGGCGATAGGCGCCGGGCTTTACGTGGTAGGTGCGGTGGCTGCTGCTTTCGTGCCTCTTGCTCTCCGTTTCCTCCCTCATCACCATCCTGACACAGACTAGTGACACTGGAGTCCCACAAGGCTAGTGCATACATGCGTTTGAAAAAGGTGCAGGATTTCTCCTGCTGGGGGTTTGGGGGTTGATTATAGGGCTGAGACGTTCGCCGTCTCGAAAGTGGAGCTGATATGAAAGAATGCAAAGTTGAACAAAACAAGGCAAACTGCAATTGCACTTACGAACCCTGCGTCAGGAAGGGCATTTGCTGTGAGTGCATCAGATACCATCGGCAGTCGGGCGAGCTGCCGGCCTGCTATTTCTCCAAAGACGTGGAGATGACCTACGACCGTTCCATAGAGAGGTTCATCCAGAGCTACAAAGGAAAGAAATTCTAAATGCTAATCTCTAAATCCTGAACAGTGTCGAAGGCTTGAGTTATGTAGGGGCACGGTGCACCATGCCCCTACTTTTTTCGGTCTCCAAAGCCTGATTTTTAAACAGCCTGTGGTGTTTTATTTTGTTGCGAGATGTGGCTGCGCACGAGTAATGCCACCAAAGCCCCGGCAATGCAAATGTACACAGATATTATCATGGCAGTGTTGAGGCTGTCGGCGAATCCCTGTTTGAATATAGCCTGCAACTGGGCACCCAGGGGCCCCGGTATATTCGGGATGCCCGTCAACCCCAGACGACCTGACGAAATCCCGTTCAATATCTGCTCGCGAAGTGCCGGGGAAAGCAGTTGTGTGGGGATGGGGAGAAGAGCTTCGCGGACGTTCGAGACGAGTTGGCTCTGCAGAATAGCTCCGATAACCGAGATGCCCAGCACCGACCCCACCTGGCGCATCGTCGCCAGTATCCCCGCCGCCTGTCCGGAGCGCTCTATAGGCGCACTTGCCATCACCGCAGAAGTTGTCGGCGCCATCACCAGTCCCATGCCTAGACCGCAGACTGCCAGAGGTGCCATTAGATGCTGCCATGGCTCGGTGGCAGTAAGGTGGGACATCAGGTAGATTCCCAGAGCAGTGAAAGCCATGCCAAAGAACAGCAGCCAGCGGCTGCCTATCGTGTCCGAAAGCCTGCCCGATAATGGGGCGGCAATCATCACGACCCCGGGCAAGGGGAGGAGTATCAGCCCTGTTTTGATAGCGCTGAAGCCGAGGACGAGCTGCATAAACAGCACGAGAAGGAAAAGGATGCTCAGCAGCCCGAACATCAAAATCAACCCCACACTGTTTCCGGCGCTGAAGGTGCGATTGCGGAAAAGGTCCAGGCGGACCAGAGGTGCGGTGATTCTTCTCTCTATGATTAGGAATGCAACGAATCCCACGAAGCTTGCTGCGAACAAACCAACGATGAGGGCAGAGCCCCAGCCATACTTCTGTCCTTCCACCAGGGCATAGGTGAGACAGAAAAGGGCGGCCGAGATAGCGGCTACGCCGGGTATATCGATGCGGCGCTCGGCTGTAGGGTCGGTAGACTCCCTGATTATGAATATCGCTGCTATAAAAGCGAGGACGCCCACGGGCAGGTTAATCAAGAAAATCCAGCGCCAGGAAGTGGCGTCCACCAGAGCTCCCCCGATGATGGGCCCCAGCGCGCTGGCAACACCGGCTACCGCCCCCCAGATTCCCAGCGCCATGCCCCCTGCCCCTGTCCCCGAAGGCTACATTGAGAATGGAGAGGGTGGCAGGCATCATCGCTGCCCCGCCCACAGCCTGGAACACACGAGCCACTATGAGCACGGTGATATTCGGAGCCAGGCCGCATGCCAGGGACGAGACAGTGAAAAGGCCGAGGCCGCCCAGGAAGAGCAGCTTACGACCGTAAAGGTCTCCCAGCTTCCCCAGCGTTATCAGCAGGACGGCGAAGGCGAGGATGTAAGCGTTAAGTACCCACTCCACTGTAGATACGCCGGTATTGAAAGCGTTCATTATATGGGGTAGCGCGATGGTCACTATAGTGACATCGAGCATCATCATGAACAGGGGCACACATGTGATGAGGAGAACCCACCACCTTCTTCTGCCGTGTTCCATCAGCGAAGTCGCTGCGATACTGCTCATCTTTTATCCTTTCTTATTCCCGCCCGCCCGAGCAACCTGCACGCCCCAGGGCAACACTGTGTCATATCCCTGGAATTATGGATGTGAACAATCGTTTAGCTTTCCTTTTTGCTAATGCCGTATGCTCCGGAGGCCCTTATTCCACTTTCAGGAACTGCGCCTTGTTGGCGCCGCAGACCGGGCATCTATCGGGGGCGCTGCCTTCAACGGTAACTCCGCATATCTTGCAGACGTAATAGTCTGTATCCTTGGGCTTGCCGCCGCCCTTGATGGCATCCAGCGCCGCCTTATAGAGCGATTCGTGCATTATCTCCACCTTGCGCGCATAGTCGAAGGTACGCACCGCCTTCGGCTTCTGCTCCTTGTTCGCCTGCTCGATGAACTCCGGGTACATCTTCACATGCTCCATGTTCTCGCCCGCGACGGCTGCCTGCAGGTTCTCCTGAGTAGACTTAATCCCTTCCATGACGTCCAGATGATTGCGGGCATGGAATGTCTCCGCCATCGCCGCAGCGCGAAACAGCTTGGCTACCTGAGGCTGCCCATCCTGGTCTGCTTTACGCGCGAACGCCAGATACCTGGTGCTCGCCTGGCTCTCGCCGGCGAACGCCTCCTTGAGATTATCCGCTGTCTTTGCCATCTATCCACCTCCCTTTAAAAAGTTGTAGCGTCGCCACTCCTGTGGCGACGAACCTTACATCAAATTTCCTTTTCACGTCCAAGTTTTTTCAGCAGCTCTTTCCTCATGCAGTGGTCCATTACCACGGTGAGACCGGCCTTTCTCGCCTTGGCCGCAGCCTCTTCATTGACTATGCCTTCCTGCATCCACACAGCTTTAGCTCCTATGGCAATTGCCTCTTCGACTATCGGCGGCACGTCTTCAGGGCGGCGGAAGATGTCCACTACCTCGACAGGTACCGGTATGGAAGCTAAGTCAGGATAGGTTTTCTCCCCCACGACTTTGTCGGCGTTGGGCGTTACCGGAATTACGCGGAAGCCCTCTTTCTTTAGAAAATCAGCCACCCTGTAGCTGGGGCGCTCCGGGTTCGGTGAAGCGCCTACTATGGCAACGGTGCGGTAGGTAGTCAATACTTTCTTGATATCGGCGCTGACATCGTCTTTTTTCACTGCTTCCGCCTTCTATGCACAGACTGGGAGTATCATAACATACCTAATCAAGTAGAGCTGAGAGTGCATCGGGCTCGGTGACCGGCATCTTGCAGACATGGTTTTCACAAACGTACACGGTGGGCTTATTCTCAATCAACGCTCTATCCCGGAGCAGTGGTATATCCATTTGTGCTGATTCGTCCGGATTCTTCACTGCCAGCACTCTGTTGGGCAGGTAGCGTTCGTTCATCACTATCAGCAGTGACTCGGTCGCCGCGTCCCCGGGGCGGCCCACCAGCACAATTTCTAACGGCTTTGATAGATATGAATCCAGGGCGCAGAACCAGTGCCCGAATCCGGGAGGATACCTGAGCATCGAGTCCTGCACCGAGCGAATGGCAGTTGCGGCCAGCTTCTCGTACTCCCTGTTATCGGTCAATCTCGCCAGTTGGAGCAGGACGAATGCTGCTGCAGAAGAGCCGGAAGGCAGAGCGTTGTCGTAGATATTCCGGGGCCGGACCAATACTGTCTGCTCTCCCTGAGCGGTATCGTAGAAAAGACCATTATCTTTGTCCCAGAACTTTTCCAACATGGCGTCACCCAGCTTCATAGCGATGCCCAGCCAGCGCTCCTGGAAGCTGGCCCGGTACAGTGAAAGCAGCCCCTCGCAGAGCATCGCGTAGTCTGAAAGATAACCGTTGCCCTTTCCCTGTACCTTCTTGAATGAGTGCTTCAGGGTTTGGCCATCGTATAGCGCCTTTGTCAGGAAGCTGGCATTGGAGATAGCTGCCTTCAAATAATCATCCCGCTCCAGCACGGATGCTGCCTCAGCCATGCTCGCGAGCATCAGCCCGTTCCAGTCTGTCAAAATCTTCTCGTCCCGGTGCGGTGGCACACGGCGCGCTCGCACTTCCAGCAGGCGTCCCTTAGCCCTGGCAACCCTGGCCTCCAACTCCGCAGGTGTAATGTCGAGCTCGGATGCCAGTGCCTTGATTTCGACCGCCTGGCTCAGTATGTTTTTCCCCTCGAAGTTGCCGTCCCTGGTTACGCCGAAATACCTGGTAACAAGCTCGCCCTCGTCTTTGTCCAGAGCCTCTATTATCTCGTCGGGCGTCCAGACATAGAACTTCCCCTCGACGCCCTCGCTGTCTGCATCCTGTGAGGAGTAAAAGCCGCCATCTTTGTCAGTCATCTCACGGAGCACATAGTCCAGTGTCTCCTCGACGACACGGCGGTAGATTTGCTTTTCTGTCGCCTGATATGTGTGGAGATAGATGCGACTCAGCAGGGCATTATCATAGAGCATCTTCTCGAAATGGGGCACCAGCCAGCGTTCGTCCACGCTGTAGCGATGGAATCCGCCCCCTATCTGGTCATAGATGCCGCCCTTCGCCATCCTGCCCAGCGTATGTTCCACCATCAAGATGCACAGCGGGTTACCCGTGCGGCAGCACTGCCGCAGCAGGAACTCGAGGAGCATGGGCTGGGGAAATTTGGGCGCCGAGCCGAAGCCTCCGTTCTGGGCATCGAACGAGGCTCTGATCGCTGTATAAGCGATTCCGGGCATTTTATCGGTCAGCGGCTCCATATCCCTGCTTATCTCGACCGTCCGCTTCAGATAGCCGATTATTTGCCCTGCGGCCGACTCGACCTCGCCCTTGCGTGTTCGGTACGCCTGCGCTACCGTTTGCAGCACTCGCGGAAAGCCCGGCAGTCCACCTCGGTCTTCAGGGGGAAAATATGTCCCTCCGTAAAATGGTTTCAGCTGTGGAGTCAGGAATACGGTCAGGGGCCAGCCTCCGCTGCCGGTTATCGCCTGCACTGCCTCCATATAGATAGCATCGAGGTCAGGCCGCTCCTCGCGGTCGACCTTGATGTTGACGAAATTCTCGTTCATGATGCGGGCGATTTTTGTATTCTCGAAGCACTCCCGCTCCATGACATGACACCAGTGGCAGGCAGAATAGCCTATGCTGAGCAGGATAGGCTTGTCCTCGCGTTCAGCGCGCCCCAACGCTTCCTCGCCCCAAGGATACCAGTCCACGGGGTTGTGGGAGTGTTGTTGCAGATAGGGGCTGGTCTCCTTAATCAATCGGTTGGCCACAGCGTAAAGACCTCAATTAGACACCATTCTAAGAGCTGCCTTTGTCTTGGTATGTGACTTTTGTCTCTTAAACACGCGCTAGCCTTATTTCTAATGTAGGGACGGAAGGCCTTGTACTCTACTTAATATCGTATTTGTCTCTCAGTATCCGAGACATCTCTCGTAGATAGGCGAATGCCTTGTCGACAAGCGATTCCTCGATGGTGGAAGCAGGATCTCTTTCAGCAATAACACAGGCTGATTCGTTAGCAGCGCCGACCTGCCCTATATTCTTGAGACAGCATCTCGCCGGCGCCAGCAACGACTGTGCTGCAACCTGATTAATTGCGACACCGCTGGTGTGAGACACAGCCAACCAGTAGTTTGAGAGCAGTACGCTCAGGGACTGCGGGGTCTCTCTGCCCAAATTTGAGGAATCGGTGGGCACTATGCCCCAGCACATGATACCACCATTGCGGACAAACCCGCCGACAGCGCTGGCATATTCCCTGGGCATAACACCCAATTGGTAGGCATCAAATGAGAGGATCGAGACCCCCAACTCCAGTAGGAAAGGCAGATTCACGTTGGCGCAGAGATGCAGCGCTCTGGGGCCCTCGAGCCCTTTGATGAAATCGCGATAGTCCCGGCGCGCCTGGGTATCATTATAGCCGGAGAGGCTGCTGAATACCCATCCCAACCCCGGTTCATCCACCCAGATGAAGGCGTTCTCATTTCTGCGGCGAAGTTCCTGATACTGGACGTTTACCTTCCTTTGAATGAAATCGAATAGAAGGCTCTTCACTTCCTCGTTGTATATAATAGGTTTGGCGTTTTCATCTACTATCTTGAAGCCGAAGCTGATAGGTCCCGTGAGTTGGCCTCTGATGGCAGGATAGTCATTCAGTTCCTTGGACAGGAACCGATGGTAGACAGCAGAATAATCTCTGCTCAGGGTGAAAGTCTCGACATCGCCCATTTTTTGAGAATAACTGACGAGTTCCTCCTCGAATCTGGCTGTATTAAAAGCAACCCTCTTGTTTTCTGTGTCTACGGAAATGCCCGGGAAGTTCTGCGAGGATTGGGCGTACATATCTTCGTAGAAGCTCACGTTAGGAAGCTGGGGCCAGAAGGGGATATCCAGACTGAGGGCAAGCTCGATCGCTCTATCTATATCGGTATGAGGCATAATGCCCATAGCCGTAGTCTTACAGCCTGCATAAAGCTTCATATATCAATCGTCCGGAAAAAGAACCCTACAGTATCATCATAGATATAAATGGATGAAGAAATCATAAAATGACCTGGGGAAAGGTTGAAAAGTTATGACATTTTCTGCTCGGTTTCCTGCCACTGAATGACGGTGCTCGACCATGCCTGGCTTATCGCTGCCTCCAGCGTTGCTTGCCTGGGTTCGCGCACGTTCAACATAGTACTCAGGACACGGTCGTCCAACTGCTGCAGAAATTCGCACTGTTTGCGAAAGGAAAGCAGGGTATGGCGTTCGCCCCCATATATTACATAATCTAGTTGCTGAAGATGAGGCTCCAAATGTTCCCGCACATGCCCGCAAACCCTGGTAAAAAAGGACTCTATCTGCTTCTCGCGGTGCCGTTCGAAGCGGTGGGCCGAGGAGCCGCCCTGTCTGTGGCGAGAGTGCACCAGCCCTGTACCCACCTTGCTCGACACAAGCTTTTCACCTTGAAACACGCCCACGGCGTAAGCGCCCAGACGCAGCAATATCAGGGCAGCTGTGAGTTCCTGTTGCAGGAGCGAACGCAGCGGCTCCACATCGTAGCCGCTGGAGAAAAGGTTTTCTTTAATAGGAAACGGCGGCAGCGCAAGATATTTTCCTTGCTCTCCCCAGAAAATAACAGTGCCCGTCTTAGAACGGGCGACTGCCTCATCAATATCGGACATCGCTTCTTCTACACCTGGCCCTAACGGAGCCCTGAGCGTTTTCTCAACCTCCGGCAGGGTCAAAGAAGCTGGTATGTACAGAGATGTCGCCGGGCCCTCAGCTGCCTCCAGCTCATCGAGCAGGCGCAGCATCTTCTGTCTGGTGAAGCGCCAGCGGGTTGATATCAGCATGTGCCTATAACTCCACCACCGTCACCCCATCCCCGCCCTCCCCCTTGCCCCCGGGGCGGAACGACTTGACCAGCGGGTGGGAAGCCAGGATGTCTCGTACAATCTGGCGCACCACGCCGGTGCCGAAGCCATGTATGATGCGCACCTGGTTGAAATTGGCCACTGAGACATCGTTGAGATAGCCGTCCAGCTCGGGACCTACCTCCTCGGCGCGCTTACCTCTGAGGTCAAGCTCGTACGACCTTGGCTTTGGGCTCAGGTCTTTTTTGACTGCCTGCGCCAGCGGCAGCACCTTCCCCGAAGGCGGCATCACCTTGTCCACATTATCCATATTTAACCTGAGCCTGGTCTGCCCCACCTGCACCTCGAACTGGCCCTCGCCATCAGGCAGCGAAAGGACATCCCCCCAGGTCTCCATATCTCTCAGCCACACCCTATTGCCCACGGCTATCTTGCCTGCCTCCACTGCCTCCTCTATCTCATCACTACGCACTGGTTCCACTTTCCACTTCTCGCTTTTAAGTTGCTCGCGCACCGATGACAGCGCCTTCTTGGCCTGTTCGATGCTTTCCTGTGACTTCGCTTTCTTCAGCTCCGATGCTGTGTCGCGAATCTGTCTCTGTAAATCATCCGCTTGCTCGGCAAGCCTGTCCTTCGCCTCTCTAAGCAGGCCCTGCTCGCGCTCTTTTAGCTCCTTGCGCTCGCGTTCCAGGCGGCTTCTCAGCTTTTCCGCTTCGTTCGTCTCCCTTTCCAAGGCGCTGCGCAGAGATTCCATCCTCTGCTTCTCGCCCATCATGTCCTTGAGCAGCGTCTCTATCTCCTGCGTGCCCTTTGCCAGCATATCCCTGGCTTTAGAGACTATCTCAGGAGGCAAGCCTAATTGCGAGGCTATAGCCAGGGCATTGCTGCCCCCGGGTATTCCCATGGTGAGATGGTATGTTGGCGCCAGCGTGACCGGGTCGAAGTCCAGCGAGGCGTTTTTCAGTCCTGGGGTTGTGTGTGCGAAAATCTTGAGGTCACTGTAGTGCGTGGTCGCCACAGCCATTGTTTTCTTCGACAAGAAGTGCAGCAGGATAGCTCGTGCCAGGGCCGCCCCTTCATTGGGGTCGGTGCTGGTGCCCAACTCATCGAGGAGCACCAGGCTCTTCTCCGTGGATGTCCCGATGATGCGCACGATATTTCCCATATGCGAGCTGAACGTGGAAAGGGTCTGCTCGATGCTCTGTTCGTCCCCGATATCGGCGAAGACGCCATCGACGATGGGTATGCTGCTCTCCTCTGAGGCGGGTATGGGCATCCCCGCTTGAGCCATCAGAGTTAGCAGTCCGATTGTTTTAAGGGCTACGGTCTTGCCTCCGGTATTCGGCCCCGTGATAACCAGTATTGAGTAGTCCTGCCCTATCTCCATCGACAGTGGCACTGCCTTGCCTTTGAGCAACGGGTGCCGGGCGTTGTCCAGCCTGAGTACTCCATCCGGGGCGATATGGGGCTCGGCGGCCTTAAATTTCCCTGCGTACCTCGCCTTAGCCAGTGCCAGGTCCAACTCGGCGAGAAGCTCCACGTTCTGCGCTATGTCTGCCTCGTGTGCTCCTATCTCAGTGCTGAGTTCCAGGAGAATCCTCTCCACCTCGCGTGTCTCTTCAATAGTAAGCTCCCTCAGCTCGTTCCCCATCTCCACTGTTGTCCAGGGCTCGACGAATACGGTAGCGCCGGTATTGGAGATGTCATGGACGATGCCTCTGATCTCCTTTCTGGATTCCGATTTTACCGGTATGACGTATCGTCCTTCCCTTTCCGCAACGAAGGATGCCTGGATAAACCTCCTGCCTCTGGGAGACCTCATTATCGCCTCCAGGCGGTCGAGCAATTGCTGCCGTGTCTCCTTCAACCGGTGCCTCAGCTCTCCCAGCTTCGCCGAGGCGGAGTCCATTATCTCCCCTGTAGGAGTGATGCACCTTCCGATTTCATTCTCCAGAGAGGGTAGTTCCGCGATATGGTCTGCGATATCCCACAGCGAGGGCAGTTCTTTAGCGTGCTTATTGAGGCTATTGCGCACATAGCGCGCTGCCGCCAGCGTCATTTGAATATCGACAAGTGTCTTAGGTTCGAGCACCTTGCTCCGGGCCGCCATTTGCACAGCCTCCCGAACATCGAGTGCTCCCCTGACGGAGAAATCAGGCTCCAGGGTGAGCAGATGCTGCGCTTCGGCAGACTGCTTCAATAATTGAGAAATCGTGGCTGAATTCGTTGATGGCCGCAGGCTCAGAGCCAGTTGTCGGCTTGCGGAGAAAGACGTATAGCCGGCAAGAATCTCCTTGATCTTGGGGAACTCCAGCATCTCCAGGCTTTTGTCGTCCAAAACAATCACCTTCACAGCTATGATTTATCGAAAGTATATCATATTGGGGGCGTAGGGGCACGGCACGCCGTGCCCCTCCATGAGTTGACAAAGTATTTTCCAGTTTACTCTTGTAGAGGATATGTGCTAAGGGGGAGTGCAGAAGGGATTTACCGCTTGCATAAAAACTGCAACTAAAGTAAATTATAGGTAGACCATTTGAGTTTATATTAACTGGTTAGAGAAAAGCTGTTAGCTCCGGTGGCTCCAGGCGAGCAAGCATGAGGTTAAGAACCAATAACTATTGACTATATTTTAGAAGGAGGTCTCACATGACTCACTGGATGTGTACAACCTGCGGCTACTATTATCAAGGACCTGCACCGCTGGATAAGTGCCCGGGATGCAATCTGGTTTGTGCTTTCAATGACGTCACCTGCTACAGGCCTGATTGCGGCGGTGAGAGCAACGTCGACCCCCTGCTCGTCGGTGCTACCCTGGGGACCCTTGCAGGTGCGAAAGCGCAACAAGCCAGGCCTAAGATTTCCCATACGCCAGGGTCCATCCCAATCTCTGAAATCATGAATGGGTTGAACGACAAGCAGAGAGAGAAGGTGAGAAACCTGGGGCATGTCGAGACCTATGAGCAGAACGCTGTCATCTGCACCGAAGGCGAAGAAGCACGAAAGCTCTACCTTGTAGAAGAGGGGCAGGTAGCAGTGCAGTCAGAGCTGGGCAGAGGGATGCGCATACCCATCACTGTGGTGTCGGAGGGCCAGGCATTCGGCTGGTCAGTATTAGTGCCCCCTCATAAGCTTGTCGCCACCGTAACGGCCTCGTCGAAGACTAAAGTCCTCGCCATTGAGCGAGAGCCCTTACTGTCGCTGATGCGTGCAGACCCGTCGCTGGGGCTAACCATAATGCAGAATATATCCAGCATTATCTCCTCAAGGCTGCGCAACCTGGAACAGGAGATGGTTGGGCTAGTCCAGCGCCTCCGCTAAGGATTGTTCACTAATGAGGAGTGCAGGGAAGGCTTACTCTCTGCACTCCTTTCCTTCTATGCCGAAAAGTCTATAATATCCATGTAGATGCGGATACTCGTTCTTACTCAGGGGCCATACGGCGAAAGGATAGCGCGCAACCTGCGCGATACTGCGCCGTCCGACTGGACAGTCAAAGAGCTCGCCCTTCCCAAGAGACTGCCTGCCCTCATCGACGAGCCAGAGGAATTCATGCCCCCAAACGTGCCCCAGGCCGACATAGTGCTGGCCGCTGGCGAATCTCCTGGCGCAGCCCAGCTTATCTCTGAATTCGTCAAACGCTCTGGGGCGCGCTCGGTGATTGCCCCTGTAGACAACAGCGCCTGGCTGCCTCCTGGCTTGGCCAATCAAATTAAGACCGAGTTGGCGGGAATGGGCGTTGTCGCGGTTTTCCCCAAGCCCTTTTGCAGCCTTACCGAGAATAGCTACGGCTTTCGCCGCAGCGCCCAGCCTTATCAGGATGAACTCATTGCCACCTTCGCCAGGCACTTCGGCAGGCCCAAGCTGAGAATCGTGGTCAACCCGCAAACCAGACTGATAGAGAGTGTCGAGGTACAGAGGAACTCGGCCTGTGGCGGAGCAGCCCATGCGGCTAAGGGAATGGTAGGCCTCCATGCAGACGAGGCTGATGTCAAGGCCGGGCTCATCCTGCACCACTACCCCTGTCTCTCCTCCATGAACCAAGAGTGGCTTGATGACAGGCTCTACGATACCCTGATGCATGCCAGCGGCTATATCATGAACGAAGAGGTGGCCGAGCAGGTAAAGCCCTTCAAGACCCCTCCCCAGTATCTCACCCCCGGCGGCCACGTCGAGGAGCAATAAATTGAGGCCAGCGTGGCAACTTTGCCACGGCTGGCCTCCTCAACCACCCAACCTCCACCCGCTTAAGCCGAGAACGGCTTAAGCAACTCAGTTGTTGTGCACAGCCCTCCTGTGATGACCGGCTAGGGCAAGCTCTTTCTTCTCAGTCTTCGCAGGTTTCTCTTCCCTAACCTCGAGTATAGTCTTTAAGTCATGGAGGTAGCCGCACTGGAGACACTCCTCGTACCAGCCATTAATATCATAGTCCACAAATAGGTCACCTCCGCATTTGGGACAACCTTTGAATCTCCACATATCGGCTCCACCGCTTCTTCCATTCTTCCTGTTTTCAGTAACCATTGATTTCCCCCTCTTCTGGCCTCGCCCAGCTTCAATCCTTCATCGATGCACAGTTTACTCTCACCTATTTCGATTGTATGTGACTTTTGTCTCAAGGTGTGCGGCTTCCATAACCATTGGGGTCGAACGCTTGCTAAACATCTCTTATGGGATTATCATGGGTGCACTATTTCAGAAATTCAATGATGGCGGGTGTAACCCACCCTACGATTACTAATCGCAGATGGAATTGCAAGGGATAAGGATGCCTAGAATATGGCTTTCAATAGGTTTATTTACACTAGCCAGCGTGATAAGCATCGTATGGATTACTGTAGCATTTCATAGATTGGGCAAGCCAGTACCAGGATTGTTGAAGGTCTTATTCTTTGTGGATGTATTAGCATTGATATATTCGATTGTCCAGGGAGCGATAGCGACAATCGGTTAGATCCAGACTATTGCTTGAAAGGAAAGGCTTGTGGATTTGCACGAACTTAGTGTAGCTTATCTGTCAGGTGTAACGGAACGACTGAAAGCGGATGGATTTACTATAGACTATGACACAAAATACAAAGATGAAAATTTTATGTGTGTCGCTCACAAAAGGAGATACCAACTGGAATATTTTGGTTTTATCGGCTTTTCCTTTGTGTTTTCAGAGTTTAAAGAGTTGAGTGTGAAATCGCTCTGGAATTATTCTGCGAAGTGTTTTGAATACGCCAAGCGCTTCAGGCGCGTGCCTATTCCATTCATTCCCATACCATACGTCCCTCAAGATACGGTTGCGTGTTTCCCCGTGGCACTTGTGTTGCGGATTGATGATGCCATGGCGGAGGAGCTTCGGTGGAAAGACCCACCGCGACATTGGTTCAGTTATAATATCCCAGCAGTCTACGAGTTTGCTACTAAGAGGCTCCACATTTCGGAGAGTAAGCCCTTGAAAGGCAGTATGTATCTTGGTCATCTTAAGGAAATGATTCAGGCCAGTTTGCTCTTTGATCAGAAGGAGTAATGTGGGGTTCGCGGAGCGAAATCATACCATAATTACAGACATTCACAGTTTTTCCCAAATAGCTAGTCACCAAAACACGTGTCCACGCTCCGGGCTGCGTCTATCAAGGGGTCGTCTAGGGGGATCGTCCTGGGCCCCTTGGCTACCTCCTCCAGAGGGACTTTAACCAGTGATTCGCCTCTAACTCCTACCATATACCCGAATTCTCTGTTCTCTATCATGTCAACTGCCTTCGTACCCAGCCTTGTCGCCAGCACCCTATCGAACGGGGTCGGGGTGCCTCCCCTTTGCAGATGTCCCATCACTACGGTGCGGGTTTCAACTCCTGTCTTTTTTTCAATCTGCTCCCCCAGGACGAAACCTATGCCCCCCAGCCGTATCGGGTCCGAGCTCTCCTTGACTATCCTTTGTATCACTATATCCCCGCCTTTCGGTTTCGCCCCTTCGGCCACTACCACGATGCTGAATCTCTTCCCTTTTCTACTTCTTTCCTTGACCTTTTTGGCTATGATGTCCGCCTTGTAAGGGATTTCAGGGATAAGGATGATGTCTCCTCCTCCTGCTATCCCCGAGTGCAGCGCAATCCAGCCGGCATGATGCCCCATGACCTCGACTATCATGACCCTGTGATGGGATTGCGCAGTGGTATGTATCCTGTCGATGCCCTCTGTAGCGATAAAAACTGCGGAATCGAAGCCGAAAGTGATATCGGTGCCTCTCAGGTCGTTATCTATTGTCTTGGGCAATCCGATAACTGGGACTCCATCCCTGAACAGGTCATGTGCTATGCCTAATGTCCCATCTCCCCCGATACATACCAGACATTCGATATCTAGCCTCTTTATATTCGCAACAGCGGTTTTCGACATGTCTTTGAATTCTATTTTATTGCCTTTTTTAATAGCATATCTGTATGGGTTAGCTGTTTTTGAAGTGCCCAGTATCGTGCCGCCCAGTGTAAGTATCCCTGAGACATCATTATATTCAAGCTTTCTGCAGCGGTTATATATCACCCCGTGGTAGCCGTCTTCGATGCCGATAACTTCCATGCCGTATTGTAGAATCGCTTTCTTGGTGACTGCACGTATTACGGCATTTATGCCCGGGCAATCGCCCCCTCCGGTAAGAATGGCGATCCTTCTGCCGTTTTTCATAATTCCCTCCTCATCGTCATTGCGAGTATACAAGAGGCGTACGCCACAGGCGTACTCGCAACAACATAGAGTATAAACGTTATCTGGTTCTTGACACCATCGAGTCAGTAGTATATAAGGTTTTTCGACAAACTGCACTATCTTGGAAGGGGGGTCAAGCTATGGATGTGAAAATCGTAGAGAAATTCAGCCAGCTCTGGAGGAAGTATTTTAACGATGCGGAACTGCCGGTTACTTTTTATTATACCGGTGAGGAGGGACATGCCGAACTGCCCAAACGCGGTTCTGTGCCCAGATGCCTCATAGGAGCGATAGCGAAAGTGAGAGAAGGTAATTCCTACTGCTTTGACGCGGAATCCATAGGCTGCTTCGGAGGCAGAAGATACCTCGGCTTTGCGACTGAGATTATGAAAGACTTTGAGTATTTCCTCTCCTGCGGCATCCCCGGCAAGCTGCGGGGGGAACGCTACAAGAAATCCCCGGAGCTTGTCAAAGAAGCAATGAGACTCGCCCCTGCGTTCCAAGCCCCTGCCCGTTTCGTAGTGTTCAAAAGATGGGACATGCTCCAGAAGTCGGACAACCCGGATGTCGTCATCTTCTTCGCCCAACCCGATGTCCTCTCCGGGCTTTTCACCCTGTCGAATTTCGATGAAGCTGAGCCGAATGGTGTCTTGGCGCCCTTTGGCTCCGGCTGTTCTTCGATCGTTCTATACCCTTATCTGGAGAGGAATTCCGCTCATCCCCGGGCGGTCATCGGGATGTTCGACCCTTCGGCGCGTCCTTTTGTTCCCAGCGGCGCGCTTACATTTTCAGTGCCCATGAACAAGTTCAGCAGGATGGTTGAGAACATGGAGGAGAGTTTTCTTATCACCGATACCTGGAAGGCAATACAGAAAAGGATAAAAGCAGAGGGGAAAAGAAGCTAGCTCAATCAATCTGGAGGGACTTTAATTAGATGAAACGTTACAGATGGCAGATTATCTTGGGCTTGGTATTGATTCTGGCGTCTGTCGTTCTCTATCTCATTGACTATGAGGTCTTCGGCGGGGCCCGCGACATCTTTATCTTCCTGATGGGAAGCATCGCCTTTGTTCCTGTCGAGGTCTTGCTGGTTACCCTGATTATAAACGGGTTACTGAGTCAGAGAGAGAAGCGGACCCGGCTCGAAAAGATGAATATGGTCATAGGGAGCTTTTTCAGCGAAGTGGGGACATTGCTGTTGACCTACTTTTCCGACTTCGACCCGGAGCTGGCTGCTATCAGAAAACATCTTATTGTCACTAACAACTGGTCTGACCAGGAATTCGTGACTGTCAGTAAACGACTCAGGAATTATGACTATAAGGTTGAGATTCGCAAGATAGATATGGAGGGTCTAAAGCGTTTTCTTGTGAGTAAAAGGGACTTTTTGCTTCGGCTGTTGGAGAACCCCGCTTTGCTGGAGCATGAAATATTTACCGAGCTTCTGCGGGCAGCTTTTCACTTCAGCGAGGAATTGGAGAGAAGAGAAAAGGTGACGGGGCTGTCAGATTCCGACTATGAGCATCTCGCTGTCGACGTAAACAGGGCATATACCCTGCTGGTGCAGCAGTGGTTGGAGTACGTAAAATATCTGAAGGACAACTATCCCTATTTGTTCTCCTTGGCTATGAGGACCAATCCCTTCGACCAGACCGCATCCCCGTTCGTAAAATGAACCGTCTGGCCTGAACTTGTCTCAGGGTTACCATGGTTTCCTCAGAAACCTGGTGCCGCCAAACTATGAATAGTCAGGCAGAATAGTATCGATCCTACCCGTTTAATCGTTTCATGTCTTGTCTGTTAGTTTACGTTGCCGTCTGAACAGAACTAGGAAAATAACCACGGCGACTATTATGACTCCTATGGCAGTCAACTGCGCCTCCTTCAGGCCATGGAATACGACCTCGTTATCCCGCCATACAAACACGATTATTTGACCCAAAGAATAGCCAAGGATGTAGACGAAGCATAATATGCCTGGCTTCACTTTCTTCCGTAGCCACCAAAGAAGGCCGAAGAGCAGTACGTTTACCAACGCTTCGTAGGCAGCCGCGGGCTGGTAAGCTATGTCGTGTCGAGGCGCGAACGAGTTGGGATTGGCATACTCCACTCCCCAGGGAAGATTGGTGGGATAACCGATAACATCCCCGTTGATGAAGTTGCCGATGCGGCCGAAGAACTGGCCGACGACAGCAAAGAGTGCTCCGACATCCAGAAGTTTCAAAATCGAGATTTTGAGACGCCACCCCGCTATCAGCAGTACAATGACTACGCCGAAGATGGCGCCGTAAAAAGCCATTCCACCTTCCCAAAACGCCAGGATATGCCATGGCTCAGAGATGTAAGGGCCCAAAGGCTGCTGGATGACATAGTATAGTCTGGCACCGACAAGACCGGCTAGGATGGCCCAAATAAGGAACTTTTCGATCTGAGTCCAAGTGATCCCCTTAGACCTGGCATAAGGCCAGGCTACAAGTAAGCCGACAGTAATGCCCACTGCATACATCAATCCATACCAATGGACGGATATGGGTCCGATGGAAAATGCTACTGGATTCACATTGATGACTATCATCGGTGTCTATGACCTCTTTTGCGTAGCTTCTTCGCTAGCCCTGATTAAGCCACCTGCTCAGTTTTAGTATAATGTGCAACCATACAGGTTATCAAGCAACTTCTTATTCAGCTGCAAACATCTGTGGGCATGGAGCGACGATTTTCATTAATTCATCCTGGTTCTCATCTTTAACCTCAAAACCACATTTCGTCCCAATACCCCCACATTTAAAAGTCTCACATTCTATCTCCTATTTGCTAACATCCCTATATTTGCCCTGGATTATCGAAGCCAAGCCTGCCGAGGACACCAGACCGCCACGCCAGGAGCCCCGCAGGTGGCGTCAATCAGCCTCCACAGGTTTCGGTGGGGCACGTCTAGCAACTGAGATAAGCTCAGGGATGGCTATCACCAGGATTATCAGTGAAATGACCTGCGCTTGGTGGAACGGGCCCAGCACCGCTGTCTCATCACCTCTGAGGAAGTCGAGCCCGAACCGCCCAGCGGAATAAAGCGAAGCGTAGATGAGGAACAGCATCCAGTCATTTTTCAGGCGCTTGCGCAGTCGCAGGAGCAGGGCCAGGATTATGAGGTCCCAGATAATCTCGTAAACAGGCACGGGGTGGCCTGCCACCAACACCCCGTTTACCCAGGGGCCGGCGGTAGAGGCTGCATTGGGGTTAGTATAGAGAACACCCCAGGGGAGCGAAGTCGGTGTGCCATAGGCATCGCCGTTTATCGTGCAGCCGATGCGGCCTATGGCTTGAGCCAGTATCATGCCTGGGGCAGCCAGGTCGGCCACCTTCCCCCAAGGCATCTTCCTTATGGCAGCATACGTGATGCCGAAAACAAAGAAGCCGATAAGGGCTCCGTAGAGGGCCAGGCCGCCCTCCCAGAAATACAGCGCCTGCTTCGGGTCATATTGATAGATAGTGCTCCACTGGTCGATAACGTTAAATAGTCTGGCGCCGATTATCGCGCCGACCACGCCACAGAGAGCAGTTAAGCAGACATCCTTGGTGGTAAAACCTTTCTCTTTAGCCAGTCTCGCCACCAGTATAACGCCCGCCAGGACGGCGAGCAACATGAGCAGCCCATGCCAGCTCATGGTGAATGAGCCGACAGTGAACATGTTAGGGTTCATCCCGATATGAATCACACTTCTTCGATCCTTAATCCTACATCATACATATCATTGCCAGTCCACCTCTGGCGGACGCCGCTACTCCAAATCCATCACTATCGCTTTGGTTGTCCCGTCGCCCTCCATCCTTCGCAGGTATTTATGAAGAGTTCGGGTTATCGCGATATCGCATGCCGGTGAGCCGTTGCCATAGGGCTCTTGATCCAATAACGATAACGTATCCTCCAAATGCCAGCAAGCTGATGCAAACGCTACTTGGCAATCCCGAATAGAACCCGAGCGTGAGGCCCAACCAGGTCGAACCGACCGCAAGCACAGCAGCCAAACCAAGCGCAGCATAAGGACGCGTGGTCAGTCTTTGCGCGATGGCCGCTGGCAGCAACAGGAGCGCAAACACCAACAGCGCTCCAACCGCCTGTACCGCTTCGGCCACGGTCACTGCCAAGAGCACCATGAAGACCAAGCCTAGCAACCGCACGGGAATGCCGCGCGCTGACGCCACGTCTGGGTCTACCGATGAAAAGAGCAACGGCCTCGCGACGACCAGCAGCGCTAACCCAATGCCTGCGGCCACGACGACGATCACCCTCGTCTGTGAGGCAGATATGCTGAGGATGGATCCAAACAACACGGTTACTCCGGAAAAACCCGTGCTACCGCTCACGTGTCTGGTGAAGAGGCTGAGAAAGAGAACACCGAGGCCCAGCACCCATGCCAGAACAGTACCGACCGCGATGTCGCGTTCGCCTATCCGCGGTGAAAATGACCCCATTGCCAGCGCTCCCATAATCGTCAACACAATCATTCCCGCAAGGGGGTTGATCCCCAGGACCACTCCACCCAGCGCTCCGGTGAACGCGACGTCAGAGAGTGCTTCGCCCGCGAACGCCTGGTGCCGGACGAGCACAAAATATCCCACCAGGCCGGAAACAATACTCAGCGCCGTGCCTGCTAGAAAAGCATTGCGCATGAACTCGTACTGAAACATTTGCCACACGTCGAGCTATAGATTCCACGTCAGGTGCGGAAAGCTAACATCGAGGACTACCAACGTAGCCTCCTCACAAAATCTTGCCGTGATGGTAGGAGTGTAACTATTCGCCCAGGCAGGCCGTTTCCAAGCCGTACTAGGACGTAAAACCCAAAGGCCAAGGTCGTGATGAAGAAGCTCACTGGAAACGGAGTGAAGTAGCCAGCTACCAGGCCTAACCATGTGCAGGCGACCGCCAGCATTATAGAGAGGCCGATCGCAACCGTCGGGCGCGAAGACAGCCGCCTCGCAGTCGCTGCCGGTGTGACAAGCAGGGCGAAGATCAATAGAACTCCCACCACCTGAACTGCCACAGCGACAACTAGGGCCAGCACCAGCAGGAAGCAAAGTCCCAGCCAGCCTACTGGCACACCGCGTGCCGCAGCCACTACGGGGTCCACCGACGCAAACAGCAGCGGGCGGGCGACCAGCATCACCAGGGCCAGCACGAGCAGCGCCGAGATCCCAGTGATTACCACGTCGGTGTCTGATATGCCAAGAACGTTCCCGAATAGCACGTTGTAGATACTGTTCGATTGTGAGGTTGCCAGGTCGACAAACAGGAAGCCTAACGCCAGCGACGCGGTGAAAACCGCGCCGATTGCCACGTCGCTATATCGCGAATACCGCGCCCCAAGTCCGAGCGAGTGGATCCCAACCGCCGCTACTATGCCTGACACGAACAGACCCAGCAGGGGGGGCGCTCCAAACAACGCCGCTCCCGTCGCCCCGGCGAAGCCCGCGTTCGCCAAGCTGTGCCCAGCGAAGCTCTGGCTCCGCAGCACCATGAAATAACCCACAATCCCAGCCAAGATGGCCACTATCGTGCCCGCGATGAACGCGTTCTGCATGAAATGATAGTGGAACAGCGTCGCGAGATCTGCCAACTTCAGCGGCCCTCCAGGCTCAGCGGTGCTCATGGTAGCTTATATATTCTTCCCCAGGATGCCCGACCACGACCAGGCCTCCATCGCCCGCTCGTAGAACTTCCACTGGCGAGTTATACAGTTTCGAGAGCGTCTCTGACGTGATCACCTCCGCGGGAGCCCCCACGGCCACGTGGCCGCGTGCGATATACACCACACGGTCAATCGATGACAGGATTGGATTAATATCGTGAGCCACCAATAAGACCGCCGCCCCGGTTTCCCGTGAGATTCGGCGAATGATCCCGGCGATCGCCTGCTGGTTTGCCAGATCCAGGCTATCCAGTGGCTCGTCGAGGACAAGCATCTGGGGATCGGTCACCAGTGCCTGGGCAACGAGAAGCCGCTGCTGCTGCCCGCCGGACATTTCGCCGATAGGACGATCGGCATAGGCGGCCGCGCCGACGCTTTCGATTACATCTTGGACCCGTTCCCGGAGAACCTTTGCCTCCCGAGGGTGCAAGAACGGCAAAGGCGGGCCCCAACGCCCTCCATCCAGGCCCAGCCGCACTATGTCTCGCCCGCGGATACGGACGTCTGCGTCAAAGTGCCGCCGCTGGGGAACGTAACCGATGCCCGGGTGACCACTCCGCGCCGCCTGACCGAAGACCGTGATGGTTCCCGCGCTCAACGAGATGAGCCCCAGTATGACTTTTACCAGGGTAGACTTGCCCGAGCCGTTGGGCCCAAGAATCGCAATGAATTCCCCTGGCTGCACGTCAAGATTGACGTTCTCCCAAACCGTCTGCCCGCCAAGCCGAACGGCGCCATCAGCAATATGGATGACTGGCTCAACAGGCTTGCGCGCCCCATCTTGCGCTAACAAAGAACTCGACGATTTCATGCTGGTTCCTCCCTATAACACAAGGAGTGCGAGCCGGGTCATTTTCCCGTCGCTTGTTTGAGCGCATCCTCTATCCCTTGCAGTTGGGTTGATTGCCAGTCTTGGAAGGTCGCCGTCTCCGGTACGAGGGTCTCGGTAATGGTCACTGTCAGTATGCCCTGAGCCTTGGCCTTGTCGAGCAGTATCTGGATATTAGGCGGTGTGTTCTGGCTGTTGTACACTAGAATCTTGATCTGCTTCTGAGCGATTTGTTGCTCGACCGTTGCCTCGTCGGCAGCCGATATGTCCCCGCCTTCAGAGACGGCCTTCATGTACGAGGCTGGCGTGATAATGTTCAACCCCAGGGCCGGGGCCATATAGGCGAAAATGCTCTCGGTTGCTCCGACTGGCGTTCCGCTGTATTTGGCCTTGATGTCGCTTATCAGGCCGTTGTACTGTTTGAGCCCGGTTTCCAGGTATTGTTGGGCGGACTGATCGAACGCGCCCGCATCGGCCGGGTCAATCGCCTTCAAATCATCACGGATCTTGCCGACAATGCTCGTCACATAGTCGGGGTTGTACCACATGTGGGGATTGTCGCCTGCTTTCTTGCCGAAGAAATCGCCCACGTTGAGCACCTTCCGGCCCGGCACTGGATTAGCGGCGATCAGTTTATCCATCCATGCATCATACCCGGCGCCGTTGGCGATAACGTACTGCGCGTCCGCAATGGTCCTGGCGTCATGTGAGGTCGGTTCGTAAGAATGGGGGTCGGCGTTGGGGTCCTGGATAATGCTCGTAACATCCACGTGGCTCCCGCCGACCTGCGCCGCAATGCTGCCCCAGAAGTTCTCCGCCGCCACAACCTTCACCGGCTCCCCTGTGGAACTACTGGGAGGAGTCGAGACCCCATTTGAACAGGCTGCAGTTATCATGCAACCCGTGACCAGTAAACCGAGGATCAACCACATTGGGATAACTTGTCTGTGTATCCGCGACATTTTATCAATTAACTTCACTTGTTGAGACCTCCTTTATTTTAGGTACCAATATTGCAAGTGAAATATAGTTTCATTTGCGATAAACAATCATTTACCCAGAATTGCTTTCTTCATGTTTTTAACCTCATTGTTTTGGTTCGTTTGTTTAGTCTTGCCTCAGGGAGTTAATCTAGCCACAATATCGCCCACAATTATCATCCCCAATTCATATTTCCAGGTTCGATTTCTTACTCGCTTCGCAAGTCGCCAACTCTCCAAATCTAATTCTTGAGCACCCTTCTGTTATATTAGGACTTCTTTTCAACAATCGTTTAACAGTTCCTGGACTTCGTTACTGCTTGAAACCAGCAACGCAGCCTTTAAGTCCTCTCAGCAATCCGTCCGTACGCATTGGGTGAGTGACCAGAACAATCATGGCTTGCGGTCTTACGCCGGTCATGAGTGAAGTTATACTCACCTGTCCACGAGTCGCCTGCACCTCGAATAACCCCTTTTGCTCATCAAGCTCCACAAATCCCTTTGCTCTCACCACACTGGGGGGCAAAGAGTTCAACCATCTCTCCAGCAACTTCCTAGAAAGCGGTGATTCTATCAAAAAACCGAGGGTGCGAAAGGTATCCGAAGTTGAGGCAGTTCTTGCTTCCGGTTTGATATTCGAGTACCCGGTGAGTATTTTCTCAATGTCCACACTGCATTGAACGGTTGTTACCACCTCGGCTGACTGGTTCACTTCGCTGATATCGCTCACCACTTTTTGAATTTCAAGTGGTGATAGCCGATCGCATTTGTTCACTACGATGGTATCCGCTGTTTTCATCTGTCGTCTCACTAACTCGCCATCTTTACCGGTGAATGGATGACGGCTGGAATCATAGACAACAACTATATTTGCAACCACCACTGCCTTTCTTTTTAGAACTGGCCCGATCGCTTCCAGAATTCCGGCTGGGTCACCAACTCCGGTAGACTCAATAAATACGATAGAGTTGGGCGAGTTATTGACAACTCTAGCCAAAATATCGGACAGCTCTGCCCTCAGGTCGCAACAGGCACAGCCACCGGTGATGGTGGTCAACTCTATTTTACGATCGCTAATAAGTATGCCATCAATGTCCAGATCGCCAAACTCACTCATGATGACGTGAGGACGGATGCCCTGGTCTATTTCCCAGTCTAACAATCGCTTGAGAAGAGTCGTCTTTCCGCTACCTAGGAAACCTGCTATGATGACCACTCTGCAGGGGCCGGGCACGTCCGGTTCTGGATTCTTAATCCTGGTAACCTTCCGAGCTTTCATGTTGCAATCTGATACATCTTTCATTCCTTAGCCCGCACTGATATTTAATTAACCAGCTGAGACATGTATGCGAATCCTTTTACATTGTCAATCGTTTCTTTACATACCACGCTTATAATTGATAATTGTTTTCATTTATAAGTGATGAACAATTCCTAGGTTTCTCAAATGTAAAGAATTGCTAAACTCTTGCTGGCCTCCGGCAATCCCTGCAGCGGCCCGTGAACTCAAGCAGGTGGCCGTCTATCTTGAAGCTGGTTTCCCGAGATATTCTCTGTTCCAGCTTGCCAAGGTCGCAATCGGTGAAGTCCACCACGGCACCGCAGTCGGAGCAAATCAGGTGGTGGTGGTGTTCCGATGGTCTCCTCATCAAATAGCTTCGGCAGTTGCCACCTGCATGCACCTCACAGATAAGCCCGAGTTCAGCCAGTATATCCAGCGTGCGGTACACAGTGACCAGGCCGATATTTGGGTGTTCTGCCTGAACCTTCTCGTATATGGCAGCGGGGGTGAGGTGGTCATGGCTGAGCGCGATTATATTCAACACAGCCCGCCGTTGCGGCGTGATTTTATAGCCTCGCTGCCTCAGTATGGATGCTATCTTGTTCTGTGTAAATGTCATCGCAGTGTATAAATGAAAATTAGTTTCATTTAGAAGTCTACCACGGCAGCACCTTCCTGTCAACAGTGCTATTGTAGGGGCGGGTTTCAAACCCGCCCTTACGTTCTTTGCCTTCTCAGGGATGTTATAATGATTCCGGCTGGAAACTTCGAATATGATGGAGGGTTCAATTGAAGCTGGTAAATAATTTCTATGCCTACCTTTGGCCCGGTGTCACCATGCAGGAGATGATGAAATACGGCAATAACTGCAACTCTTATCTTGTGGCAAATGCTCTTCCCGGTAACAAACATGTCCTGGTGGACCCCGGACAGGTGGTTAACGAGACCAGGCAAAAATGTCTGGATAGATTGATCTCAGAGATTAAAAAAGATGGCCTCAAGATTGAGGACGTTGGCTTAATAATCAATACACACGCTCATCCTGACCATTACGGGGCTTCTGAGGAGATCAGGAAAATGAGTGGAGCCCAGGTTGCCATCGGCAAAGAGGAGAATGAATTCCTCAAACTGGCCAGCGGAGAAATGGCCCAAGCTCTCAAGTCAATGGGCTTCGAAATGCCTGAGATTCACCCCGATTTATATCTCTCAGAGGGCGAGTTGCGTTTAGGCAAAGACCTGGTCGCCCAAATAATACTTATCCCTGGCCACTCCGACGGACACATAGGCATCTATTGGCCTAAAGAGAAGATTTTCATGGGAGGCGACCTGGTATTCGATGGCAGCACGGGTCGTGTTGACATCCCCGGCGGCAGCGCCGAGGCGCTTAAAGTGAGCATCGAACGGATAGCGAAGCTGGATATCGAGTACTTGCTCACCGGCCATCAATATGGCAGTCCCGGGATCATAAAAGGAAAGGAGCAGATAAAACGCAACTTTGAAACCATCAGGAAGAGCATTTTCCCCTATTTGTGAGTTTGTTGGATATCCCAGGACTCGGAAACGCGGGTAGGTTGATATGTCTGGCAACGACAAAGAACTAAAAAGTGCATTCGACATAGCGATGGAGAGGGCTCAGAAGCTGGGAGGTCTGTCGGCTGAGGATAAGAGGAGGCTCAGGGAAGGAGAGCTTTCAGAGGTTGGACAAGCTCTGGGCAAACGTTATCTGAGCGGACTGCCCATCCGCGATGTCGAGCTGGAGTTAGGGAAATACAAAGAAGACCGGCAAATTCTCATTCGCTATATTCTGGCTTTCCTCGTGGACAAAATCAGCCTCACAGAGCCCGGTGATGTTGAGAGAGTGCTTGAAGCTATCCGGCATTTCTCTGAGAGCCCCAAGGTTATCGAGGATATTAGAGGCCTCATAAATGAATACCACAAAGTGCTGGAACAGTCTCGGCAGGAAATTCAAAGTAAGATGGGGACAGCCAGGAGAAAGGAATTAGCGAGGAAAGGCATCTCCGGCTCTGCCATTGAGCCTGCAATCGAGGCCAGCCCAGAGTGGCTTGAGACCTCACAACATCTGCTATCAGAATATCAAAAGCGCCTGGAGGGGATAAAATCCTCTCTTCAGGCGCTTTGACCTCAAAAACTTCCAAGACGCCCTACAATAGCTTATTCAGCGCGCAACTTACCTGGGTAGGCCTGTGTTGTCTACCCTTTGCCGATTCTGAATACCTTTGTTCCGCACTTCGGGCACACACCCTGAGTTGCGGGCTTCCCGTTCTTCATTTTGATCGACTTCGGGTTCTTGATCTCCACCTTGGTGCGGCACTTCATACAGTAAGCTTGCATGTGACGCTCCTTTCCATCGCTTTTGCGAACGAGACTAGCACACAATTGCCTACGTGTCAATAGGTTTGGAGACGATTTCACAAAAATCTTTTGACAAAGAGCTAAATATGGTGCTACTATGTTCCAAATTCGGGAAAAGCAAGGACATGGTGAGCCAGGTACCGACGTTTGTCGAAGAGGAGAAGCTGATAGCACAAGGCTATAGGCTCATCGCTGGTGTCGACGAGGTCGGCCGAGGCCCACTTGCTGGCCCGGTAGTGGCCGCAGCAGTTATTCTCCCTCAGGAAGAGCGGCCTTCCTGGCTGAGCCGGGTTCGAGACAGCAAGCAGCTTACAGCCTCACAGCGTGAGTCTATTTTCAACTGCGTGCTGGAGAGTGGCGTGCCCTTTGGGCTGGGCTCGGTGTCGCATGCTCTCATTGATGAGCGTGGCATAGCACCTGCAACCAGGCTGGCGATGCGACGCGCCATCGAACAACTCTCAACTCGTCCTGATTACCTTCTCATAGACTTCATGCGTCTGCCTGGCATCCGCATTCCGCAGAAAGGCTTGGTCGATGGAGATAGCTTGTGTCTCTCCATAGCTGTGGCATCCATAGTCGCCAAGGTCACCCGAGACCGCCTTATGGTGGAGTTGGATAGCCAATTCCCGGGCTACGGCCTGGCTCAACACAAAGGGTACGGCACCTCGGAGCACCTGGAGGCTCTGCAGCGCCTCGGCCCCTGCCCCATCCATCGCAAGACCTTCACGCCGGTGCGAGATCGCCTGCTATAACTTCCGGATATGACGGCCAGCGTTTCCTCAGAAGCAGACGATGTTGCAGTCCCGGCACACCTCGCACTCTGCTCCCCTGCCCTCTTTGTGCATGGTGGCATAGCGCTGGCGCTCTTCGGATAGCCACACCTCAGCAACCGTTTGATGGTTCAAGTCGCCGAATATTTTCCGGCCCAGCGGGTCCATACAGCACAGGTTCACTTTTCCGTCCCAGAGCACAGTCATGTGGCTGGTGGCATGTATGCAGTAGGTGAAGCGGGTCTGGTCCTTTTGATAAGTGAGCCCGCCGAAATTCAGGTGCTGGAAAATATAGGGCGAACGGCAAGAGGCACTCGATGTCGATTTCCCCCACCTGCGGTTGAAAGCCTTCTCTTCCTCCTTGGTGATCGAAGGGTGCTGCACTAGCGATACGCTGTGTGAAATGTGAAGCGAATCTACGTAATCTATCATCCTGGCGACGTGTTCGTAGTCGCTCAGCCCTGTCAGCCTCTTCCTGGTCTCCACCGAGGCCCCGTTTGCCGAGATGTTCAGATGGAATCTAGGTACTCCCGCAAGTTGACTGATTATTTCCTCAGTGAGCTTGCTCCCGTTGCAATAAAGGTGAATCTCGGTTCTAGGCAGGGCGGCGCGTGCCTCCTTTATACGGTCAATCATTTGTGGGTCGAGGAAGGGCTCGCCGGTGAGCATGGGTATGAACGTCTTAGGAGGCGGGTCGAGCTTCGTTGCACCCCTCACAATCTTTGTGTAGAGCTTATCCGACATAGTGCCGTGCTTCTTGATTTGGTCGTAGACACAGAAGATGCAGCGGGCGTTGCAGTAATTTGTGGTCTCAACTTGAAGCACTTCAAGCATCTGTTTACTTCACCTGGAGTTACTTTCTCTTGGTCAATATGACTATATGGCTTTGTTTTATCTCGTTAACTTCGCTTATCTCGTCCTTATGCTTGTCTATTAAATCATCTATGGCCCTGGTAACCTCCAGCAAGTCGAAATTGTAGTCGTGAAAACCGATGCTCCCTCCGGGGACGAGGTGCCGCCAGATGAGATTGAAGTCATTCCTCACGTAATCCGGCTGGTGGTTGCCATCAATGAAGCCGAAGATGAATTTCTGCCCTTTGTGGAAACTGACTTTCTTGGAGTCCATGTTGACGGTCACGATGTTGTCGAATGCATGCGTAGTCTGCTGATAGACCTCCAACTGGGAGCGCCCCTGGAGAAACGCTTGGTAGATGTCGCACATTTTGACCCCGTTTTTGTCCGGAGTCTTGTCACTTTTGGGGTCGAAAATGTCCACGGCATACACCTTCTTACCGTATTTCTGGCCAAATTTTGCCAGTTTGACCGTGCCTCCGCCCATGAAGGCGCCGATTTCGATGATGTCCCCTTCTAGCTTCTGCAACCCCTGTTTTTTCATGAAGTCCATAAGGACTTCGTACCCTACAAAGTCATTATCGACACCTGCTGATGTGGATTCTCCAGAAATTTTTTCAGAACCAGGCACTGAACTCACCTCAAACCCTAGATAGAGCTGCAATTGCCAATATCAACGCTGCCGATGTCCAGGTCGCTCTCTCTTCATCCGGGGGACAGGCTACCTTTTCAGGGAACTTTATCCCCCGGCAGAAGCCCGGCTTGTCATCTCTAAGCTTCAGAGTCCAATCGAGCAGCATCCTCGCCCTCTTGTGCTCATTGATGAGTGCTAACGCCACAATCAACTCGGAGGTCTCGGCTACCGCGGTAGTATCCTCGTCGGTAGCGACCCTGCACCCCCAGTTTTCGATAATGAAATCGTTCCACTCTCTGTCTATGCGTTCCTTGGCCTGTTTACCCTTAAGCACCCCGGTCAAAACGGGGTAAAACCAGTTCATGGCATAGCGCCGCTTGTTCTCGCCCATCTTGTCGAACAGCTCAGGGTGTTCCCTCATCGCCTTAAGGAGCTTGTTGCTTGCTTCTTCCCAGTCTGCTCTTTTTGTTCCCAACGATTTCGCGATGTTTACGCTGTTCCTGATACTGTGCCAGATGCAACTCGATGAGGTGAGTATGGCTCCTGGCCAGGTTGTACCCGCAGGACTTACTGCCCAGTATACCTCGCCGGTTGGCTGCTGCAAACTCAAAGTGAAATCTATCGCTTTTTCCACCATCGGCCACATCTTTCGCAGAAATCCTGTGTCCTTGGTGGCAAGATAGTGAAACCATATTCCTGTTGCTATGTATGCGGTGAAGTTTGCGTCCTTAGTCTGGTCATCCTGCTTTACCTGCGGGTAGCTGGAGTACCAACTCCCATCGGGATTCTGAGTTTCATGTGACCACTTATAGGCCTTCATAGCCTTATCGAATCTGCCAGCGAGGTCTAGAGCAATGGCGCATTCCACATGGTCCCAGGGGTCTGCGATGGTACCTCGAAACCAGGGGATGGCTCCGGAGTGAAGCTGCTGGCTGATGATAAAGTCGGCCTGATGCTGGACTAGTTCCCGAAGATCATCGCGCGTCAATTTGAGTCGAAGCTCCCTTGCTTCGGATAGGGTATCAAACACCGAGAGCATTGTCAACAAAAGGCTCGATTTGGAAGATGAGACAACGAGATTTGAAAAGTTTATAATATCAACCGTGCTCCACCGTAAAGAACCTGGCTTTCGTTATCACTATGGATAAGGCTATAGTCACCACAAGCTGGGACGACGGCCACCCTCTAGACTTGAAACTGGCCGAACTGCTGCATAAATATGATGTTCCAGCGACTTTCTACATCCCCATAGACAATGTCGAAAGAGCCTGCATGAGCCCCCAGCAAATCAGAGATGTCGCGCGAAGCTTTGATATCGGCGGACATACCTATCACCATTTGGTTCTGACTGAAATTCCTCTCCAAGAAGTTGAGAAGGAAGTAGTGGAGGGCAAGAAGAGATTGGAGGATATAATCGGCAGGGAAGTGGTTTCCTTCTGCTATCCTCGTGGAAAGTACAACGATGAGGTTATCGATATAGTTAGGAATGCTGGTTTCATCGGCGCCAGGACGGTTAGGTCAGCTATCAGAAGCATAAAAGACCCCTTTAAGATGGACACGACAGCCTATGCCTCGTATTGGCATTTTGGACTTTCTCCATATTTCAAGCATGCCATAGCTTCGCAGGACTTCGGATTGTTTAGTTTTATGTTGAAGAAAAACTTGTTAATTAATAGTTGGGATAGAGTAGCAGTTAAAACGCTTGATTTTGTTGTCAACAACGGGGGCATCTGGCACTTGTGGGGCCATTCCTGGTCCATAGAGGACAATAACAATTGGGTAAGGCTGGAGAAGATATTCTGTAGTATAGGCGCTCTCTCCAATGATATTCGAAAAATGAGTAACAGCCAGTTGCTGAGGTCGCATATGCACGAAAAAGATAAAAGATGACATTGGGTACAGCATGAAAATAATGATGCTATCAGATTTGTATGCTCCGTTCCAGGGCGGAATAGAGACCCATGTTGAATCCCTGAGTAACCAGCTTAGAGAGAGAGGACATGAGGTATTTGTTTGTACAATAGGGCGGCGAGACCTGCCGGATTATGAGGAAAAGAACGGAGTGAGGATATACAGGTTAGACGGTTTGTTCCAGAAAATCCCTTTTCTGTTTAAAGACCCCACTAGAAGATGGCATCCCCCAGCCCGAGATTGGCTAGTTAGTAAGAGATTAGCCAAAATAATAGAGAGAGAACGCCCCGATATTATCCATGCCCATGGTTGGATGGTTTACTCTGTGCTTCCTTTAAAAAAGGGCTTTAAAATCCCTTTGGTATACACTATGCATGACTACCGACTTTTTTGCCCGAAAATGCTGCTTCTGAGAGAGGACACTATATGCGATCAACCGTCTCTCGCCAATTGCATACCTTGTATACGTAATGACTACGGTCTGCCGAGGGCTCTAGCATCATATTATGGGGTGAGAGCAAATAGAGATGAACTGAGGCACGTGGACATATTCATTGCTGTGAGTGATTTCGTAAAAGAGACTTATGAGAAGCGCCTGCGGTTGGAGGGCATCAAGATTTTAACCATTCCCAACTTTTATGATACCAAGTCGCACAGCGAGCAGAATAAGGTGGATTTTTTACCTGATGACTTTATGTTATTTGTTGGTTGGTTAATGCCTCATAAAGGAATTAATGTGTTAATCGAGGCTTATCGTAAGCTGAATACAAAAACAAAGCTGCTGCTAATCGGCATAGAGCACCCGGATTACCGCTATGAAAGCATGGAAAATATCCGCGTGATAAAAACCGCTCCGCATTATGTAGTAATGGCTGCGATGTCAAAGTGCAGGTTTGCAATTTTCCCCTCTATTTGCCCCGAATCTGCTCCTACTGTTGCTCTCGAGGCGATGAGCCGGAAAAAGGCGATAGTTGCTTCAAGCATTGGGGGGCTAAAAGAGGCAGTGGTTGATGGAGAAACCGGGATATTGGTTCCGCCCGGTAATCCAGAGAGGCTATCTGAAGTGCTTTCGTTTTTGCTGAAAAATCCAGAAGTGGCCTCGAAAATGGGGGAAAGCGGGTACAATAAATTGATAGAGAACTACTCAGCGGATGCTGCGATACCCAAGGTTATAGATGTTTACAGAACCTTAGTTCGAAGCTGAGCAGGGACTTGGATTAATAACCCCGAAAGCAACGGTAAGCACTCATGAGAATATTGATGCTATCGGATTTGTACCCACCTCTTGTAGGTGGAGTTGAGAGACATGTTCAATCGTTGAGCAAGCAGTTGAGCAAGAGGGGACACGAAGTCATTGTGTGCACAATAGACCAGCAAAACCTCCCTGCTTATGAACAAGAGAACGGTGTTAAGGTATACAGATTGGAGGGCTTATTTCAAAAAATCCCCTTCCTATATCGAGACCCTACCAGAAAAGGTCACCCGCCAATGCAAGATTGGCTGATTAGGGGGAAATTAGCCCAAATTATCAGAGAAGAACGCCCTGATATTATCCATGCTCATGGTTGGATGGTTTACTCTGCGCTTCCATTGAAAAAGGGCTTTAAAATTCCCTTGGTATACACTGCTCATGGCTACCGTCTTTTCTGTCCCAAAATGACGCTTATGAAGAACAACGCCATTTGTGATGATCCTCTTACCATGGAATGCATACCCTGTATGGGCCGTGATCACGGTCTGCCGAGGGCTTTGTTTACTTATGTTGGGGTAAGGGCAAACAGAAATGGGCTAAGATCTGTGGATAAGTTTATTGCCGTCAGTAACTTCGTAAAGGATGCTTATGAAAAGCACCTGGGTGTTGGAGACGCGAAAATTGAAATGGTTCCCAACTTCTATGACCCGAATATGGATGAGGGGAGGGTAAAGCTCGAGAATCTTCCTGATGACTTCGTATTGTTTGTAGGACAATTAATGTATCACAAAGGTGTTGATGTGCTAATTAAGGCTTATCACGAACTGAATACAAAAACAAAGCTGTTGATAATTGGTGTCGACCACCCGGATTACCGTTATGAAGGCACCGAAAACGTGCTCATAGTAAGAAACGCTCCGCATCCGGTAGTAATGGGGGCGATGTCGAGATGCAGGTTTCTGGTCGTGCCGTCTATCTGCGCAGAATCTGCCTCCACTGTGGCACGCGAGGCGATGAGCCAGAGGAAAGCAGTGATAGCTTCAGATATAGGGGGGCTAAAGGAGGCGGTAGTGGACGGGGAAACCGGGATATTGGTTCCACCTGGTAACGCTGATAAATTGTCTGAAGCGCTCTCCTATTTGCTGGAAAGGCCCGAGATTGCCTCGAAAATGGGGCAAAATGGATATGGGAGATTCATGGAGAACTACACATCGGATGTTGTAGTCCCTAAGATCATAGAAGTGTACGATAGTTTGGCTAAGAAGCAAATTGGTTAGAGGATATTCGTTTGGTCGAAATCAAACTGGCAAAACACTCTGCGGAGAAAAGAAAGCTGCTGGATTTGTTCCAGGCATCTTTTGGTCAGGTTATGTCCACAGAACTCTGGGATTGGAAATATTTGCAGAACCCCTTGGCCTCGGCCGACGCTGAAGTCATTGTGGCTATGGATAATGGCAGGATAGTGGGAGCGAGGCCGTTTTGGTTTGCAGAGATATGGCTCGGAAACAAGAGAGTAAAAACCGCACAGCACTGCGATACTATGGTGCATCCCGACTATCAGGGGAAAGGAATATTCAACAGAATGGGGAGATTCGCCATTCAACATCTGAAAGATAATGGCTATGCATTGTCTTATGGTTTTCCTGCCCCGATATCGCGCCCGGGATTTTTGTCACAGGGCTACAGAATAGTGGCTGAGACGGAGTATATGTTTCGAGTAGTCCGTCCTCAGAAGCTATTATCATACAGGCTGGGCAACAGAATCCTGGCTGGAGGACTGGGGTTTTTCTACAACTCACTTTTGAATACCCAGGCGAAGAAGATTACCCGAGTGTCAGATTCATTCCAGGTTGAAGTATCTGACCGATATACCGACGACCTCAAAGATGTCGATGACCTGAGGGATAAATCAGGCATAAATCTGGTGAGAAGTGAGAGCTACCTGCGGTGGCGTTTCGATAGACATCCGCAACGCAGCTACAGTTATGTCATAGCAAAAAAAGGAGGTAAGCTGTGGGGATATGCTGTAATCAGTGTGCAGCCTCAACCAAATGGCTTTGTCAACGGTCTTATAGTGGACTATCTGGTTAAGAATAAAGACCTCTCCTGCTTTCGGGTGCTTATAGACAGGTGTTTGAATGAGTTGGGAAAATCGCAATGCGATATCCTTCTGGTTTGGGCCTTTAGCGAACCGCAACTTCGAAAGGAACTATTGAAGTACTTTGGCTTCAAGTCCTCTACCAAGTTTCCCTATAATAAATTATTCAGCTATGCGTATCTAGATGCTATCCTGATAGATGAAAAGTTAGCCGGAGCCATCGATATCTATGACAGCAGCAATTGGCGGGTTACGCAAGCTTACGCAGATATTGCATAAGGATTTTCTATAGCCGTAAACCGAAGTTGTCCTCCGGTTGAGGCAGTAGCGTCTTTGTCTGAGCAGGTGCGGTTTGAGTAAATCGGGAAGCAAAGCCGAGCATTGGGATCATGTAGCTAGAGAATGGACCCTGAAGGGTTATTCCAATGAGCTGCTTGCTGAGCACAAGAAGAAGACCTATCTCGGCTTGGTAGCGAGATGGGCGGATGTGGCTAACGCCCGGAATATTCTAAAGACTGACCTTTTTCAGGAAGCCTCTGGCCCCGACCAGTTTCTCTTCGACCTCGGTCAGGTAAACAGCAACGTAATCGGCATAGATGTTTCCCACGAAATAGTAGGCCGGGCGAAAAGTAGAGCCAACGCTTACGGCGTCGATGCCAGTAAATATCTCTGCTGTGATGTCAGGCGCCTTCCTTTCCGAGATAACTCTATCTCTCTCATAATCTCTGATTCCACCCTGGACCATTTCCCCAGCGAGGCAGATATTGTTATTGCCCTGAAGGAACTGGGGCGTGCCCTACGGCCTGGCGGGATACTCATCCTGACCCTGGACAACAGTAGCAACCCAACTTATCCTCCCTACATAGTCTTTCGTATCTGGATGCGGTTGGGGCTTTCCCCATATTTCATCGGCAGGACACTTTCCCTGAAAAAGTTGAAGCAGAACCTCGAAGAGATTGGCTTCGATGTGGCAGATTGCACGGCTATCTTCCACTATCCTCATCCTGACGGATTGGTACGAGGGCTGGAGCGTTCTTTGCGCAAGCTTAGCAGAGGCAAGCTGGATAATGCTATCAGGAAATCGCTGGCTTTGCTTGATAAGCTGGAGGGAAAGCGGACCAGGTATCTTACCGGCCGCTATATTGCAGTGAAGGCGGTGAAACGATAAGACGGGCTGTGCGAGAAAGATGGCGAAGGCAGTTTAACGAAGATGGCTATGTATGAGTTACTTGTAAAGCGTGTCTTCACCCCCGTGGTGGATTTTAGTAGAGGCGGCAAGACCATGAAGCGCCTGGAGGAGCTTGAGGGCACTCAGTGGTGGCCTCGGGAGAAGATTCTGGCGTTGCAGGGTGAAAGACTGAGGAAGTTACTAAGATATGCCTATGATAATGTGCCTTATTACCGCAACGTATTCGACCAGCACGCCTTGAAGCCTGAGGACATAGTAGACTCCGGAGACCTGGTGAAATTGCCTGTACTGACCAGGCAGCTCGTCAGAAACAACTTCAGCAACTTGGTTGGCTGTGGATTCCCCAGGAAAGAGTTGATGCCTTGTTTAACCGGGGGTTCCACCGGGGAAGCCCTCAGATTCTATAGGACCAGGGATGACTACCATGGTTGGGACGCCGCAGCCGGATTAAGGGCGCATAAATGGGCAGGCTATGAGGTAGGAGAGAAGTTGGCCCTATTTTGGGGAAGACATCCGCGCCTCTCTATGGCTGATAGTTTAACCAGAACTACCAAACACTTTGTGCAGAGGGTGGTACTTTTTGATGCTCTGACGATGTCTGACCAGAGGCTGCCGAGTTTTGCGAAAAGGCTCGAAGGTTTTGATGGTGGATTCATAAAGGGCTATCCCAGTGCTGTTTATTTGATGGCTCGTTATATCGAAAAAGAGGGCAAACCGGTGATCAGGCCCAGGGCAATTATCACGACCGACGAAGCGTTATACGATTTCCAGCGGGAGCTCTTTTCCAGGGTATTCGGATGTGAGACCTATAGCTATTATGCGACGAATGAAGTAGATGCAGTTGCCTCTGAATGTTCCGAGCATTCTGGGTACCATATTTCAGCGGAGAACGTGATTGTAGAAATCGTAGATGATGCAGACAAACCTGTCCCTGTGGGAGGAGAGGGGAGGATATTGGTCACAAGCCTGCACAACTACGGCATGCCGTTCATTAGATACGAGATAGGCGATATTGGGGTGAGTTCTGATAAGGCTTGTCCCTGCAACCGAGGTCTCCCTTTGCTGACTGCAGTCAATGGCAGAATATCCGATTTTATATTTACTAGAAAAGGTGATTGCATACCCGGTATAGCTTTAAACAGGTCCTTCTTGGCCGGTCTGGGGGTCGAACAATTTCAGATAGTGCAGGAGAGCTACGAGAAGGTGGTGATTAAGATTGTCCTTGCCAAAGAGTTGGAGCGTGAGCATCTGAGTGAGGTGGTTAGGAAGATCGAACGCCATTTCAAGCCAGAGCTTGGCGGAGACATCGATGTTGTTACAGAGCTTGTTGATCAAATATTTCCCACGAGAATTGGGAAAAGAAGAATGTTCATATCGAAGGTAACCAAGGTTTTACCGTAAATGAGCTCATATTTGCGACAAAAATACCAGGCGGGGAAATACATATTGCAGAAAGAAGGCTTGTTGCCTTTTGTCATGGAGGGGATTCGTTTCTTGAGAAGATGTGTATTTGTCCATGAAAGGTACTATATGTACGAGATTCCGTTAAACGAGCCAACGAAATTCGAGGCTGCGCCTAAAATACAGAATTTCATCTTCGAAATAGTCCCGACAAATCAGCGACTTGATGGGCTGGTTGCTCAGGGTTTCGATTTCGGTATTCACGGCATCCGTGCCCGGGAGAAGTTAGATAAGGGTGCGCTAATGTTCTGCATCTTCGTTGAGAAAGAGCTTGCCTCTATCCACTGGGCAGCCACAACTCAAGAGGCAATGAACGTTCAAATTAAGATACCGTACAAAGTAGACTTTTCAAACAGTGAAGCATATTTGGGATGGGTAGAAACAAATCCCCGATATAGACGTCTAGGCCTTTTCATGTATATCTTTTCAGAGAAACTAAGGCTCCTCGCGATGATGGGAAAGACCACAGGAAAATGTTTCGTTGCCAGGAATAATATAGCTTCACGGAAGGCCACAATCAAATGTGGTGGCAGGATTTATTCCGAGGGGCGCTACTTGAAAATCTTGTGGTGGAAGTCCTGGAAAGAGAAGCCTGTTGTTTCGGAGGCAGATCAGCCGCAGTCTGTTTAGAGGATGCACGAATATGGTTAGTACGTTTGTTACGATGTTTAAGCGGGCAAGAGATATCCTGCAAACGGAGGGATTGAAGCCGCTGCTCACGCGCGGTTTTGCCTTCGTGGAAGTTCGGTTCCTCGAGTACGGAGACTATTATATCTACGAATACACGCTTAAAGAGAGAAATGAGGCTGACTTCCTGCCTGAACTCCAGGATTTCACCTTCAAAATAATCAGTAGCAACGAGGAGGCTGATAAGCTGGCAAAGGCTGTAGGTTCTGACTTCCGCCGACGCTTTGTCACGGCAAGGAACAAGTTGGATAAAGGCGCGATAGCCTTCTGTATTTTTGTTAAAGGAGAAATTGTCCACATAGGATGGGTAGCTCTGAGCGAGGAAGCCCACAAAGCTGTTGATAACCTGCCCTACAGAGTGGACTTTCTAAATCATGAGGCTTGCACTGGAGGTACTGAGACGATTCCTCAATACCGGGGTAATGGGCTCATGGCCTATGGCTATGTCAAAAGGTTCCAATTTCTCAAGGGACAAGGGATAGTTGTATCGCGAAACGCTGTAGCCAAGAGTAACATTGCCTCGCAGAAAGCGCATGCTAAGTTCAACCCCAAGGTTATTGCCGAGGCTAAATACCTGAGGTTGCTGTGGTGGCGGTTTTGGAAAGAAAAACCGCCTGCGCAGCCCGTTTTTCATTAATTGAAATTGGTTAGCCTATTTGCACCGCCTGGAAGGTAAAACTCCCTCGGAACTTTTGTGAAATGACAGATACCAAGATAAGAATAATTTCGGAATCTAACGAGTTTGAATCGCTATCAGAGGTCTGGGATAGCCTTCTGCGAAAGAGTGGCGATAATAACCCCATATATCTAACTCACGAGTGGCTATTGACCTGGTGGAAACACTTCGGAGAAGGCAAGAAACTGAATGTACTTCTTATTGAAAGGGAAGGCCAGCCCATTGGCATTGTCCCGCTCATGAGAACCGAGTATCGAATGGGTCTGTTTAAGATTCATGCCCTGGAGACTATAGGCTCGCTGAATTGCAATCATATAGGGCTGATACGTTCAGGTAACAGGGAAGAAGCTGTATCTGCATTCCTCGCGTATCTGGAAGAGGAGTTCGCCAAAGGCAAATCTGTATTGAGACTGACCTGGGTGGCCGAGGATTGTGAATTCTTGGACCTGTTGCGAAGGTGTATTTCGGTGCCATCGAATAACCTGGTTATGCAAGAAAAAGTAAAGACTCTGGCGCCGTATATTACATTACCCTCAACATGGGATGAATACTTTCGCTCGTTAAGCCAGAACAGGAGGCATACGCTCCGTCGGAAATTACGTTCTCTCGAAAAGTCGCACACTGTTGAGTTTCGAGATTGTACTGGTGATAATCTCGAGAGCATGTTAAGCCGGTTCATTGACTTGCATGAGAGACGCTGGCAATCTGCGCATGTCAAGGGAGTATTTTCTGATCCTAAGATGGAGGCGTTTTACCGGGATATAGCGACACAATTTGTCAAGAGGAGATGGTTACATTTCTCTTGTTTAGTTATAGATGGTGAAGTTGTATCTGCGGAATATGCCTTTATCTATAATCGTAAGTTCTATTGCACTACCTCAGCCCGTGACATTGGCTATTCGAAATACAATGTGGGTCATTTACATCAGATGTTCCTGATAAAATATGCAATCGAGAAAGGGCTTCGGGAGTTCGATTTTCTCAGGGGTGATGAGCCGTATAAGTTCCACTGGACTGAATCATCCAGGAGATACATAAATTTTGTAATAGGCAAGAAAGGCCTTTGCTCTGGCCTGCGACTCAAGCTCATACGTGCCTTCCTGCGTTTGCATGAGATAAAACAATACAGTTTGAAGGAAATCTATTACATTTACTTGATGAGAAGAAGGGAAGCTAAACAGAGAAAAGAGATGGGAGTAGGGACGCCCGTTTAGCAATTGGGATACTCTGCAACTCAGGGACGGTTTTTAAGCCCGCCCCTCCGGTGCGGCTCTTGTCTATTATGAAGCCCTCATGAACTGGACAACGAGCTTACCGAACACCGGCGAAACGAAATAGCGCATGAATGGCAAAAATAGTGTGGAGTATCGCCTGCTCAAACCTCTGGCATAGTCCCCCAGATAATCGGCGAACGTCTTTTGCTGGTATTTCAGAAGCTCCTGTGATTTGGTGGTATCGTACCAGTCCAGGCAGTAGGGCTCCTTGGTGAATTTCTCGGCCGGTGGCAGAGGCAATCCCATAATGCCTATGATATTGCCTACCATATCCCTGTATGACATCCTTTGCTCGGGCCCACCGCTAATGACCAAGGTGTTTCCCTTTATAGCAGCGAAATTCTTGACGGCATTGAGTATTGCCACAGCCAGGTCATCAGGATGGCAGAACTCGACACGGGTGTCCAGAGGCATGCAGAACATGCGTTTGATATCGCTTACTTCGAAATCGAAGTACATGATTGCAGTCAGACGCAGTATCAGGTAGTCAATCCCCGACTCTTTGATAACATTCTCGGCCTTGAGCTTGGTCTCGGGATAAGTGCCTTTGGGATGGGGGACAGTCTTATCCACAGAGATGGGTTCGGTAGCATCGGGAGAGGGGCCGAATACTGTCACCGATGAAGTGAAAATGAGAGGGATATGCCCGCCCTTCTCTTTTATCAGGTCAACTAATATTTTGGTCCCTCCCACATTGACCTTGGCGCATAGTTCGGGTTTTTCGTCAGCTAGAGGAGGTAGGATGCCAGCCATATGTACTACTGCGTCTACTTTCTCCAGCGCTTTTTTGACCGAGTCCGGTTTTGTGATGTCTCCCCATGAAATTTCAGCCCTATCTTCAAGTGCCTTGATGCTCTCTCGGTTACGAGGCGTGTCCAGGTCGAACACTCGCACCTGGAATCCGTCACTTAAGAATTCTTTGCATACGTTTATTCCCAAGCGGCCTGCTCCACCTGTTATCAATACATGCATCCCATACCTCCCGGTTATCGTTTTAAGTTAGTTTTTCTAGTTAAGCCTTGCCCTTCAAGATCCCCCCAGGCTGAGTCCGAGCTGAGGCCTGTTCACTGATGTTCTCTCACGCACTGCAGAGCCCGCATCTATAGGTTCAGTGACTATTGTTGATTGTCCTCTATGGACTTGGGCTGTTACGTATTTACCTCGTGCATAATAGATTCGGGCCTCACCATCTTCATCTGGCCGCAACTGAACCGTGAAGATTTGCGAGCCATTCTCAGTCTTGGCCCCTTGAGAGAAAACCCTGAAGCCCCGGTACCTGTGCCCTGTATTTGCCATAACAACACAGGGATAAATCATCCTCCATCGCGGATTGTCTTTTAGGGCAAAGGTGAGAAAGAAATGGACATTATAATCCTCTGGTTTTTCTGCTGGCCTTAGACTGCTTATCCCTGCTACACCCCCGCGCAGGAAGCTGCTGATGAGTTGAAACACCTCATCGCCTGTGTCCTTAATCTGATTAATGTTCAGATGCGACCGGTTCACGGCAACAAAGTATAGGTTCTCAAAAACAGTGCCATCGGAATTGAACTTGGCCAGGCTGGTTGAGCTCATCTCTATCAGGCCGTCGGTATGGCCTCGTGAGTGTCCACCGATAGCGGCGAACTCGAATACATGAGGATCAACCTTGGTATTCAAATCCCAGAGAAATCTGCTGTCCGTTCTCAATTCCGCTCCCGCTCTGGGGATAAGTTTGTCGGGCCATTTGAGGTTGAAAGGCTCGAATCGCAATGTCCCCATATTCGGTGTGGCCAGAGTCAGCAGTTTAGCTACCCTTGATTTCCCTCCCGTCGCCGCATATTGGCGGGCTACAATCCCTCCCATAGAGTAGGCAACGATAGAGCATAGGCTATTACCGGTAAGTTCGCTGATCCTGTCTGCCGCCTTGCCCAGTCTGGAGGCATATGTTGCTGCCGTGCCCAGAGTTCCCCGGGCATTGTCTGCATACTCGAATTGCCATACATTGTACTGCTCGTCCTTTGTCTGCAGTAGCTCATCGAGCTTGGTGAATTGCTCCTCACACCGGGTTGGCCTGGAGGAGCCCGGGAACTTGAACCCGTGCACTAAGACAACATTCTCCCTATCGAACACCGGGCCTTTGTGCCAGAGCCTCCAGGAGTAGTCGTTAGGCCCGTAATTGAGCATCCGATAGTCAACCTTGATGTCTTGATTACTAGAAGGACACGGGACACTTTCTCTATTCCCTTCCACCGTGCTCCAGAGGCCCCACTTCTTAAGGTCCTGGTCGTAGCAATCTCCTTTTAAAGGTAGCGAGACCTTAAGAGCGTAATATTTCCCGGCCGGAACTGATAAGGTATATCCACCCTTTTCATCGGTATGGGTTACCGCTATGGCTTTGTCTCCTAGCCGCGCAGTCACAATCGCCCCCGGTATGGGGATGTCCACCTTGGCATCATACACTCCATCGCTGTCCTCGTCCTTGTAAACAGTCCCCGAAATCAGCGCTGTCCGTATGATTCTAGGATTAGACAAGTACAGCTCGTCAGCGCTTTCCAGGTTCGTTATTCTCTGACCAACAGGATGCACAGCATGTCGCTCTTCCCTGGTCATCTCAAAATTCTGTGTGTGCGCCATAGTTTTCAGCCCCGATATCATTTTGGATCTTTTCTTGATGCCTCACCCGCCTTTAACAGTGCCTCAAGTGCCTCAGTAATCAACTGCAGTTGTGACGTAGCTGCTGCCTCCAGAAGTTCCTTAGTGCGGTCACGAGCTAGCTGCCATAGCCCGCCTATCATCTTCTGTCCTTTTTCTGACAGGCGACACAGCACCACCCGCCTGTCATCGGGCTGGCTTTCTCTCACCACGATGTCTCGTTCCACCAGCCGGTCTGCTACTCCGGTTGCTGTGGCTAGGCTCACACCCAGTGCGGAAGCGATATCGCTCATGCGCGCTGGGCCGTTCAGAAAGAGAAGCAGAACAACCTTGAGTTGAGGCATGGTCAAATCCAACTGAAGCCATTCTGTGGGCAATATCGGAATGAGTTCGCGGAATGCCTTTTCTCCGAGCTGGAGGATACGTTCTATGAGCTCTTCCTGTTTTGGCCCCTGCTTCATCTAAATCCTCCTGTTCAGTATCGGCTAAGCGGTAATATATAGACCGGTATCTTTAGTAAGGCTGGCACAGTACTTTAGTATAATGCTAATCATTTGCATTATACTAAATAAATAGCCATATGTCAATAGTAGGCCGAAGCCAACTCAAGATTAGGAGGAAAAGTTAATCCCGGAGTAGAGCGGTAAGAAATTATTTGTCCCGGATCTCAGTCTGTTTCCTTGACAACCCAGATATAGGGGCTTATCATAACCTCAAATTCGTATCAGGTTTGTTATTTTGCTAGATCATGGCGCGCTTCAAGCTATCCTCGGCATTAACTTCAAAGATGAGTCTCTTCTCCAGCAAGCCCTTGTCCACCGCTCTTATCTAAACGAGAACCCTGCCCTGCACTTGGTCTCCAATGAGAGACTTGAATTCCTGGGAGATGCCGTGCTGGGCTTCGTTGTGGCGGATGAGCTCTACTCTCGATTCCCTGACTTCTCAGAGGGGGAGCTGACTAAGCTCAGGGCTGCATTGGTGCGCGGAGAGACCCTAAGCCGTATTGCATTATCGCTGCAACTTGGAGACTATCTGTATCTGGGGCGTGGCGAGGAGGAGAGCGGGGGTCGTTCTCGTCCTAGGAATCTGAGTTGTGGCCTGGAGGCGGTTATCGGTGCTGTCTTCCTCGACCAGACATCTGATGTCACCAGAAGTTTCATCTTGAAGCTGCTGGGCAGTGAGTTTGATGGACTAGTCGAGGATAAGTTCACAGACGATTACAAGTCGAGACTGCAGCAAGTCATCCAATCGGAGCGGAAGATAACGCCTGTTTATCGTACTGTCGAGGAGGTAGGCCCGGACCACGCCAAGGTCTTTACTATGGAGGTCCTGGCGGGAGACACGGTACTTGGCCGGGGCTCTGGCCGGAGCAAACGGGCGGCAGAGATGGACGCAGCACGGCAGGCGTTGCAGGGCTTAACTGGAGGCTAAGAGACATGTTTGGCCTTTTCAAGAGGACGGAAAAAGGGGTAAAACGTACCCGCGAGGCTTGGTGGGGCAAGGTTGTTCATCTTTTCGACCGTCCTACCTTCGGCGAAGAGCTTTGGGACGAACTTGAGGAGCTACTTATCTCCGCCGATGTTGGTGTGAACACCACCGCTAAGCTTACCGGACGGCTCAGGGAGAGAGTGACTAAAGAGAACATCAAAGATGCTGCACTGGTAAGGAATGTTCTGAAAGAGGAGATAGTCTCCATGCTGATGGCAGGTGGGGGAGAAACTGCGCCGCGGATGGACGGGAAGATGGGCGTAGTCCTGGTGGTCGGTGTCAACGGCGTGGGCAAGACCACCAGCATCGCCAAACTTGCATATAACTACAAAGAGCAGGGCAAACGGGTGCTTCTGGTGGCAGGCGATACCTTCAGGGCGGCAGCTATCGACCAGCTTAAGGTCTGGGGGGAACGTATAAAGGTTCCGGTAATCGCTCATCAGCCTGGCGGAGACCCTGCGGCAGTGGTCTTCGATGCCTTGGAGTCAGCCAGGAAAAATGCCGATATTGTCATTGTGGATACTGCAGGCCGTCTCCATACCAAGTTCAACCTTATGGAGGAACTCAAAAAAATCAGGCGGGTAGTAGACAAAGCCAGTATGGAGCCCGAGGTGCTGCTCGTATTGGATGCCACCACAGGCCAGAACGGGTTGACCCAGGCAAAATACTTCACCGAAGCGGTGAAGGTCAACGGCATACTGCTGGCTAAGCTCGACAGCACGGCAAAAGGCGGAATTGTCCTCGCCATCTGCGATGAGCTCAAGATACCCATCCTTTACATCGGCACCGGCCAGGAGTTGGAGGATCTCGCCCCGTTTGATCCTGGGGAATTTGTCGAAGCCCTGTTTTCCGGTGAGGACCGGTAATGAGCCAAGCTGTAACCGTATTCAGGCAAAAGGCGCTTCCCAACAAATGGTTTCAAGCTGCCTGCATTGCCTCGTTTGTGTTTGTTGTATATTTTGTTACCAGCCAGGGTTCGACTCCCTATGACCACTTTGTCCGCCTGGTCGATGCCTTTTTTCACGGCCGCCTTTATCTGGTGAATGGGCCTTCCTGGTTAGAGCTAGCCAGATACGGTGATAAGGGATATGTCATCAATCCGCCTGCTCCTACCCTGTTCCTCATGCCCTGGGTTGCCATCTGGGGTCTGAGCACCAATCAAGTAATCGTTTCCATGCTGGTAGGTGCTGTAGCCGTAGGGTTCTTCTGGATAGCCGTCACCCAATTAGGCTGGAGCCTCCGGTTTCGGATTGCCATGACTGTGCTGGTAGCCTTCGGCACCAACTTCTGGTGGGTCACCAACACAGGCAGTGTCTGGATGCTGGCACATGTGTCGGCCGTCTTCTTTCTCATGGCTGCGCTGGTTGAGACCACAAGCAAGAATCGCCCCTGGCTGGTAGCTTTGCTCGTGGGACTGGCTGGGCTGTCCAGATTGCCCGTTTTTCTCACCTTCCCCTTCTTTGCCTATACCGTAGTCTGGAAAACAGATGCTCGGCGGGTTATTATTCGCCGCCTGGCGATTTTTGCGGGCGTCCTGGCAGTGATGGGAGGATTGTATTTACTTTATACCTATGGTGAGTATGGCTCTCTTACTCTGGGCTATGAACGCGGCCAGTTTGTCAACCAATCCTGGTTCTCTAACGGTCTTTTCAGCATAAGGTACATACCCCGGCAGCTTAACGCTATTTTCTTTCTGGGCCCCGTATTTAACGACACCTACCCCTTCTTCAAGCCGTCATGGGTGGGGATGGGGCTATTTTTCACCACCCCGGCTTTGCTCTATATGTTCAGCGCTAGCTTGAAGGATAAGCTGGCGCTTGCGGCCCTTGGTGGCCTTGTGCTCACTTCAATCCCTTCGCTGACCTACGGGGTGACCGGTTTCCTCCAGTTCGGGTATCGCTTCAGCCTGGATATCCTGCCTTTTATGGTTATACTCGTGGCATCCGGCATGCGCTATCGGTTGAATTGGCTCAAGATAGCGGTCATAGTTCTGAGCGTGGGAATCAATCTCTGGGGCACGCTGGCTTTCAATAAGCTCAATTGGGTAGCCGGCTTGTAATAGCCATGCCGCTTGAGGAGCGTTTCACGGATTAGTAGCTTTAAGTCGGGCATATTCGCTCCACGGGGCTGTACCGGATGATACAAGTTGCATACGCCATAATCTGGTGGCTTATTCTCCTGGTCATCGGTCTGATAGCGTTTCCTCTGGTATCCAGGGTATGCGGGGGGCTGCTGGATAAGGGCTATTCAATATCCAAAATCCTTGGCCTCCTGGTCTTCACCTACTTGTCCTGGCTGCTCGCCAGCCTGCACATACTCAAATTCGGGTACCTCAACATCTCTATCGCATTCGTTTTACTACTGGCGCTCTCTTTCTACCTGGGCAGAAAGAATCTGAGCCTCAAAAATCTGCCCTTAAAATCTATGCTGATTAGCGAAGCGCTCTTTTCCTTGGCCTATGTGCTGTTCCTCGTCTTCATGTTCTATAGACCGGATATCGGTTTTGCTCATTCTGAGGATTTCATGGACTTCGGATTCATCCAATCGATCACGCGTAGTGGCTATTTTCCGCCTCCCGACCCTTGGCTTGCTGGCTCGAGCATACCCTATTACTACGGCGGGCACATGGTCACCGCTGCTCTGATGATGATCTCCAGGGTGCCGCATGGAATTGCCTATAACCTGGCGGTAGCTATGTTCTTCGCTCTTACCTTGTCTGCTTCTTATGGTATCGGGTACAACGTTACCAGGAGAAAGCTCTATGGATTTGTTGCCGTTATCTTCGTTGGCGTGATAGGGTTTCTCTCAGGGGCATTCCAGCTTGCCGCATTCTTCCTTCATAGAGACATCATGGGCTATTACCCGGTAAGTGCACACAATTTCTTCGAATGGTTGCATTCATTCGATTTTATATCTGCCAACTGGTTGATAAAATTCGCTGCAATTCGCAATCCCTTCTACGCCAACCTGGTAGGAGACGTGCATTCGGATGTAACCGATATCCCCTTCCAGCTCTTGTTTATCACTCTCATCCTTGCTCTGTTCTTAGCTAAGAAGAACCAGCCTGATGGCAAGACTGCTAAATTGGATTCGTTGCTGACCACTATTATCCTGGGCCTCAGCCTGGGGTTCCTTGCCTTTGTCGATACCTGGAGCTATCCGACCTACATACTTTTTGCCATACTCGCTTTCATACTGCTCAGAACGAACCTCGGCTGGAAAAAATTGCTTGGCGTCATCGCCCTGAGCATAATTTTCTATCTGCCCTACCATCTCACCAGGGGTGCGGGTGGCTTCAAGGATATAGGTGTCGTCACTCATAGGACGGAATTGCTGGAATTCATCAATGTTTTTGCCCTGTTCTTGTTTGCCCTGTTCTCATTCCTCTATGTTTCATTTAAAGGCAGGTTGTTTAAGGGAGAGACTCTTTTTGTAGTGATTGTTCTGGCCATTATCATCGCCTCAGTCTCTTTCTTACTACATTTCCAGCTTCTATTAGTCCTGATACCTCTGATTCTGGTGCCCTTATATTGCATACACAGAGCGCGTGAAAAGAAAGAGACTGAATTTGTGCTGACCTTGGTGCTCACTGGGGCGTTGATCGTACTGTTCTGCGAGGTATTCTACATAGCTACTCCTCTTGGTGGAGACTTCGCGAGATTCAACACTGTAACGCACTTCTATGTGCAGATATGGGTGTTTTTCGCGTTGGCAGCGGCGTACGCTATCTACTGGGTGTCAAGCAATGTCAAGAGCAGATTGAAATATATTTGGGCAACTTTGCTTTTCCTCCTTGTGCTGGCATCTCTCATTCAGCCCATAGGTCTTGTCACGGAGTGGACCAGTGTAACTCACGACTATTTTGGAATCAACAGGGGGACATTGGATGGGCTGGCCTATGTGAAAATCATAGCCCCGGGCGATTACGAGGCGATTAACTGGATAAACGAACACATACAGGGTTCCCACGTCATATTGGAGGCGCCGAGTACCCTAGAGGAACAATATGCATCGTATACATTTACGTCGCGAATCTCGACGATGACGGGCTTGCCTACGGTCATCGGCTGGACGAATACCCACGAGGTGATGTGGCGGGGCAATTGGGATAAGGTAGCAGGAAGAGATACTGAAGTGGACAGTATCTATAATAACCCGGACAGTGACCAGGCCTTAGCGGTATTGAGAAAGTATAAAGTCGAATATATTTACATAGGTGGCATTGAGAAACAGAGGTATCCGGCGGAAAGCCTGCAAAAGTTCGCCACCGATTCGGAAAGATACAAGCCGATTTATGAGAAAGACGGTGTTACTATCTATCAGGTTGTGTCGTGAGAGTTGCCTCACCTATGGTATTTGTGAGACAATGTAGCCGCACTTTTATTCGGCTATGACCGGGAACTGATCTCAGCTCCCGATGGATTCTGGAAAAGCTGTAATGCAAACAACAGCCTTAGAGAAGCTGCAGCGCTTCGCCTCTAAACCCGGCGGCCAGGTTTTTCTGGTTGTCCTTACCCTTGCGGTATCCTTGCTCGTCCGGTTGCTCCTGTTTCGCTATCACGGCTATTATATAGACGAAAACTCTTTCAAGGCGTGGTATAACACCGCAGCCGAGAAGGGCCTGAGTAACTTCTACGATTCCACCTGGTCGGATTATCCTCCGTTCAACATCTACATTTTCTGGATTTTCGGTAAGCTGGCGCATGCCCTGGGGCCGGGCAGCCTGTACTTGCTCATCAAGCTGCCCCAGAATCTGTTCGACCTTGCTACAGCCTATCTTATCTTCCGCTTCATCCGCCAGAGGTATTCTTTCCTCTTCGCCCTGGGCGCCATGGCCGTCTATGCCCTTAATCCTGCAACCATCTTCGACTCGGCAGTGTGGGGGCAGATGGACTCCATCTACGCTTTCTTTATGGTCGCCTCTATTTATGCGCTCATGCGCTCCAAATACGAGCTTTCAGGGGGCCTGCTAAGCATCGCCGTGCTCACCAAGCCTCAGAGCGTTGTCCTGCTTCCCGTGGTGGCTTATGTGATTCTGAGGAAAGGCGGCTGGAAGCGCTCTGTATCCAGCGCCGCCGTCTTTCTGGCTTTGGTCTTTCTGATTATCGCCCCCTTTCACTGGAGCAATCCGATTACTTTCCTCATTGACCGCTACAAAGGCTACGGCGTGTATCCCTATAACAGTCTCAATGCTTATAACTTCTGGGCGCTCCTCGGATTCTGGAAGCAGGACACTGTGCCCCATCTGGGACTGAGTTACCAGAGCTGGGGCATTATCGCCTTTGTCATCTTCGCTGCTTTCGTCATGTGGCAGCTACATCGCAAGCCTGGGGGAAGGGCGCCCGTCTTTGCTGCCTTCCTCCTGATGTTCGGCTTCTTCATGCTGATGACCCGTATGCATGAAAGGTATCTCTTCCCGGTCTTGGCACTTCTCGCCCTGAGCTTTTCCCCGCGTCACCCACCCTGGCTCTATGTAGGTCTCACCGGGACGTTCTTTGCCAACCTGGTTTACGTAATGTCAGTACTCAATGCCAATTCTTTTATCCCCAGCGGACACTGGTCCCTTTATGTTCTGGCCCCCATCAATGCCATTCTGTTCTTCTACGCTATCTGGAGCTTCTGGAGGATGCAGCGCACTAAGGAGGTTGAGGCGGAGCCGCCAGAGACTCCCTCTGTTCCGCCACCATCCCAACTGGCTGAAGTCCGACCGCCAGCGGTTTCTTCTCCCTCTCTGGAACCTGGAGCAGCCGAGGAAGCGCCCCCGCTGCCTGTCCCCAAAGTAGGCATCCCCAGGAGCCATGCCCTTATCTTGGTGGTTCTCGTCATTTTCTTCCTCGCTATGTCCCTCTGGAATCTGGGGGACAGAAAGGTTCCCACTTCGGATTGGGTGCCTCAAAAAGATCCCGAAGAAGTATACGTTGACCTTGGCGCAGTAACCCGTGTAGACAAGGTTTGGGTGCTGGTTGCGGATGCCAACCCGGTCAATGTTGACCTCTACTGGGGCTCACCGGGCAATTGGACCTACCAGAGTAGCCTGACGGAATCCGGCGTCTGGTTCAAATGGGATTCGCTTTATCTGGGCCGCGACACCAGATATGTTAGCCTGGTGTTTAAGAACACGTCGGGGCGAATCGGGGAAATCGCCCTGTTTACAGACGGCCACAAATTGAATATTAGCAGCATTACAGGGGACCAGGATAACACAGTCACAGCTCTCATAGATGAGCAGCAACTGGTCGGCAACCCCGCCAGCCACACCTCAGGCACCTACTGGGATGAAATATATTACACTAGGACAGCCGAACAGACCCTCAAGCTCGAAAACCCCTCCCAGTGGGACCATCCCCCCACGAGCAAGCTTATTATGGCCGCCGGCATAGCAGTCTTCGGCCACGATCCTTTTGCCTGGCGCATCGGCGGAGTTATATTCGGCGCCCTTGGCATATTGCTTATCTACTTCTTCGCCAAGCGCGTGTTTAAGTCCTCCCGCGCTGGCCTTATCGCTGCTTTCCTGCTTACTTTTGAGTTCATGCACTTTGTCGAGGCACGGATTGCCGTGCCCGAACCTTATATCCTGTTATTTATTATTGCTATGTTCTATTTCTTCTACCGCTATTGGGAAGACCCTGAGCGTGGCGGTAAGTATCTGTTTTTAAGCCTTGTATTCTTTGGGCTGGGGTTCTCCACAAAATGGACTGCTATGTATGGCTTTGCAGGCATGGTACTGCTGCTGGTTGTGCTCAAGTTGCGCAAGCCTGTAATCCGTAAGAGTGAAGTCCTGTGGTTCGTTGGTGGCCTGGCGGCAGCGGTGGCTATCTATATGCTGTCGTACACAACGTATTTCCTGGCGCACAACAATTTGCGGGACTTCTGGCACTTGCAGTTTGCTATGTACGACTTCCATGCCCATTTGGTAGCAACTCATCCCGCTAGCTCTCCATGGTGGAGTTGGCCTTTGATGCTTCGCCCGGTCTGGATGTATTTGGGCAGCTTTGATGGTAGCACCGGGTATATCTCCACCCTGGGTAATCCTGCGCTCTGGTGGGCAAGCATACCGGTGATGCTTGCCACCTTCTGGCTCGCCATAAGGTACAGGAACAAGCTCGCTATTTTCATCTCTATCCCCTTCCTGACTCAGTGGCTTGCCTTCCTCACTGTTCACCGCGTGATTTTCATTTATCATTTTATCCCCAACGTGCTGTTCATAATCCTCGCTGTCACACTCTGGATTCAGTGGTTATGGGATAAGTATAAGTGGGGCAAGTGGGTTGTCGCGGGTTACCTTGTCCTCAATGTCATTTGCTTTGCCCTGTTCTTCCCCGTGTTATCCGGCCTGCCCATGAGCCAGGGATATTGGCACTGGATGAGGTGGATGGTGAACTGGGTTACCATAGGTTTCGGCCCCCACTAAGCACATAGCTAACCTGAGCAATCTGCAATTTCCTTACCCCCCACGGCTGCCTATGCGTTGACAGCAACTATGAGCCGGGTATAGAATGAAGCTGACCTCAGCTTCATAATTGAGACAAAGGAGTTGTGAAGCCTCTATCATGTCCTGCAAAATATGCTATGAAGACGATTGCGTTGAGATCGAGAATGCCGACGAGCTGTTCGTCGCCCTCGACCTCACCCCGCCTGAGGCTGACGGAGTCATCCTGTCCCAGATGGGCGATAAAGTCTTCCAACTCATCAGGAACGATAATGAATTCCTCCTCATCCTGCAGAAAGCCTTCGGAACCAAAGGCGAAAGCAAACAGCCGTACCTGCGCTGTTTCGGCAACAATCTAGGCCGTGTGGTGACCACCGGAAAGACGCTCTCGAAGGCCCTCGCCCTTCTGGCAGAGGAGGAGGACCAGGCGTATTTCCTGCAAACCCTCGGTACTGAAGGTCTCCGACGCTGCATCACAACCGTCGCCGACATCGCCGAAGCCCTGGAATGGCTCTACGGCAAAGAGGATGAGCTCTTCCTCGACCTCATCGGCTGGGATTTCATTATGCGCTTCATCCACTCGATGGAGACCCTGGGCATGGTGCTCAAGCACCTTGAAAAGAGCGAGGAAGCGGCGGCACTGGAGAAGATCGGATGGCCGCAGGTGCTCGAGTGTATCCAGACGCCCGCCGACCTCACCTACGCATTTTCCGGGCTGGGTCAGGAGAACGTTTATGCCCTCATCGAACATCTTGATGCCAGAAAGCTCCGGCAGCTCATTCCCGTCAAGCAAGAGCTTGCCCGAATTTCCCAGCGCTACCTCTCGAATGCCAACGCTCTCTACCTCAAGGAGCGCTATGACCGCCTAGCTGAAGGAGGACTATCCTGATGGGCGCTCTCCGCGGTATGCTCGGCTCCAAGTACCGTTGCATCGATGCTCATCTCCATGTCGTGGACTTCCTGCAGGATACCAAGGGGCTGCAGCACTGTCTTCACTACATGGATAAAGGAAACATATCCCACGCCTCCATCTTCGGGCTCCCCGTCTCGAAAGGGTGGGAGAGCTGGGAGCGGCACCCCCCGGAATACTACCTTGCCGACGATTCGAAGTGCTACTATTACAGCGCCGTTGATGCCTTCCTGGCCATGGAGTTGCGCTCCCTCGACCCTGCGCAGCAGGCCCGGTTCTTTCCCATGATCGGTGGATTCAATCCCTGCGACAAGTTCGCCTACAAGCACATCGAACGCATCATCCGCTATTTCCCCGGCATCTGGCACGGGGTCGGGGAGATACTTTTCCGTCATGACGACCTCACCAATCTCACCTACGGCGATCCCTCGCGGTGCAATCATCCGGCGATGGACAGCATCTTCGACCTCTGCGTAGAGCATGAGTTCCCCATCTGCATACACCAGAACATTACCTCCGTAGGCACCAAGACCTACCCCAAATGGCTGCATGAGGTAGAGGAGACCTTCCACCAGCATCCCAAGGTACAGTTCGTCTGGGCCCACTGCGGCATATCGCGGGGGGTGTACACTCCCCTTTACTATCAGATTGTGAAGCGCATCCTGGAACACTACGGCAATGTCTGCGTTGACCTCTCCTGGATAGTGTATGACGAGTTCATCTGCCCCAAAGGGGTGCTCGATGAGCACTGGCTTGAGCTTGCCGAAAGGTACTCCGACCGCATCTGCATCGGCACGGATGTTGTCAACAGGTTTGAGTATCTTCCCGCAACCATCCAGAAATATGACGTGTTCCTCGATGCGCTGAGCGAAAGCGCCCGTGAGAACGTGGCCTGGAAGACAGCATTCAGGCTCTACAGCCCCGTGAGAGCATAGGCGCTGGCCGACTTAATCTTTCCCCCCGCCTAACGCTATCGGCGAGCAGGTAGTGTATCCTTTTGAAATCAGATGTTAATAAGTCTTAACAACTTGACTCTAAACGTACAAGGCTTCATAATCCCTTCGAGGTTAGCTGTGGACTTCTTATGGTCAAACATATATTTTCGCATAATTGGTATTCCGCTGATATTTACGGTGCTAAATCTTTTGTTTGCGCAGCTAGCGAAGGGTGGCAAAGAAGAGTCAAGTCATAAGGATTTTCGGACTGTGGGCCTGTCCATGTGTGTAGCAGCGCTGGGCATTAATGCAGCTTTTTCCGTTGTTCAGAAGACAGCACAGAGTAATAATGTCAGTCTTATTGCCTCAGATGCTATTTTTCAACGTTTTTGGGGATTAACTCTCATGATATTCATGGCCCTGACAGCACTGGCTTATGTTCAGAGGCGGTCATCCTCTGTCAAAGTGACTCTAGTGTCCGTCATTGTTGGAGCGCTGACGATTGTGTTTGTATTCTATAGTTGGAGTATTTAGATGACATGGGCTTTGACCTTAGTCGGCATAGTTGCTTTTTTAATCATATTTATGTTTGTGGTTCGTAGGTCATCATTTGGGGAATCCATCCAAAGTTATCTTATCCCTCTATTGCTCGGATTGGTAATAGTTGCACTCCTTGCAGTAACGCTGTGGACAAGTGCTTTGGGAGCCACTTTACCCTTACTTATAGCCATCATTGTTGTAGCCGCAGTAGTGGGCATTTTTGGGTGGTTAGTGATGCGTTGATTTGTTCAGCTCTTTTCCAAGAATGGTGGAAGTCAACCTTAGAGGCAGAGAGTATAGAAGTCGAGCTGGTGATACTAGAGGAGATGCTTATATTAAAGAGGTAGAAGGAGGGCACAATCAACTTAAGCCTTGACGTTAGCTTCGCAAGGCGATGGTTTCGCTAGCTAGCTTCCTTACCTTGTTGAAAGGTATATTTAGAGGCTACCGAGCAGTACGCCAGCAAAAACAAGAAGCACAGCTAGCCCCATTTGTCCAAGTAGAGCAGCAGGGACACTCGCAAAGAAAGCAGCACCAGCGCCAGTAATTATCGGGTGTTCCACCGCTACTTCTAAAAGGTGATCGAATAGGCTCATTGCCTCTCCTTTCTAGCCATCCCTTAAATAAACACAGTAGCACAAGCCTAATATGAAATCAACTAAACGCTTAATTCTACTTTAATATCCGACAGTCTCCCTCCCTGTTAGATAATGGAGGTGTCATTCCTCGTCCCATATGTGGCCTGTGGTAATGATACCGCCTCAGAAAAATTTCTGCCATATCCCGGCATTCTGATAATTGCGATACTCTGTACTTAACCCATCCCAAGCATTCTTTTCTTACGGTTCGGTTAAAACTCTCGATGTAGGATTGCTCATTCTTCCGGTAAGGTCGAGCGACACGGTGTCTATCACAGAACAATGGCGCATTACTTTCAAATGCCGCTTTAAACTCAGGCCCGCCGTCTGTTTGAAGCAGCTTAACGTGACCGTCAAACCGGCGTCTCATACTCTGATGCAAGAACTGACATCCCAGATCAGCAGTCAATTCAGTTGCGATGAGTATATCTGCTTCTCTAGTAAAAATGTCGATCGCGGTAAAGGCATAAAGCTCACCAAAGTCGATAGTATCCATCTGAACTACTTCTCTCGGCATTGATGCTTGGGGTACTTCTCCTCTTACTTTGTTTTTCTTCCACCTGGGACGGATAATGTACTTCTCTGATAGTATTTCATAGATTTTAGGGACAGACAGGTGAATGCCATGCTCAAGGTTGAGGAAATACTGAATCTTTTGCCCGCAACAATCGTATTCCCTTTCACGTATCTCCCAAATCCATCTTTTGACTATGGGGTCAGCCTTCCTTTTCGCTCTTTCTCCTTTCTTAGCCTGGCGGTATCTGTCGAGAAATTCAATGAGACCATACTGTTCTATCCCCTTAATCCAGATATGAATCGTTTCTCGATTCTTTCCCAACCTCTGGGCAATGTGTGATTTGGGCAATCCCTGTTGGTGGAGTTCCTCGCATAAAGCTATCAGTGTCTCATTAAGCATGTCCATATTTTATATGGACTGTCGGATTTTTAACTGAACAATGCGCTAAAGTGCATAAGAACCATATACGACCAGCAAATGACCCGTTACCCCCTTTCGGGTATTTTATGGATTACCCCATTTCAAAATGATACACTACCGCGAGCACAGAACCTTGAAAAGCTCCCCGTTTCTAGGCATACTGAACTGGGGCTTCACGCGAGTATTTGGTCTGACGCTGGCTGAGATGCCGGCACTCGGAATGGCACATATGATAGAATTCCTCGAAATGAAGGAAGGCAGACCTAGCTCGCTCGCTGGTAGACTGGAAACGTCTGGGAGCCAAGCACAAACAAGTGACGAAAGTTAATCCAAGAAGCCCCAATCCCGAGAATCTCTGTGATTCCGTTAGCTAATGCTTGATTGAAATTCGTGGCTAGCGTTCTCTTCAAATTTTTGACTACCAAAGTACTGCTTGTACACAATCTGTTATACTATTGACATTCGCTAAAGACTATCACAAAATGTAAGTCCCTGTTATAATTGTATAGAGTAGAATTCTATGGCAAAGGAAGCGAAGCCTCTTAGTAAGGTCGTGCCGCATTTATCGGCAGCTATAATTTGTGACGTAGCGTGTCGAGATCCTTCAACAGGGAAGCATACGCTTGTTGGTCTCTTCAATAACATAAGTGTGACGAAGTTTCCAACTAAAAGACCATTCTCGCTATTCTTTAGAATTACAGACGCCCAGGGCTATTATGAATTTGAAGCTAAGTTTGTTGAGGTTTCTACAGGCCAAATACTGGCAGGCGCTAAGGGCGCTGTGGAGTGTAATGACCCTGCGGGTGCAACGGAAATGCACATTGAATTCCCGCCGCTACCCATTCCTAAAGAGGGGCGATATGAATTCCAGATATGGGCGAATTCAATGTACCTAGGTTCAACTTGTGTTGATGCTCTGCCTCGAACTGTCAATTAGAGGAGAAGGAGATGCCGGCTCAAGTTTTGGCTAAGATTGAACCCTACACAAAACCAGTAGGTCGAATTGGAGACGAGGAAGTCGGACTTATGGCTTTGTGCAAAACACATCATGTTGCTATACTACGACAGAGAAGGATTAGTGAAGTCGCAGCTAAAGGAATACTTGTTGGCTCTTTGCGTGACGCTAGACTTCGAGTACGCTCGCCGTTTAGAGTTAATTTTGGGATTGATGCAGACCAGGTTGTAGCAGAGGCTGTGGAATTCAACGAGTTCGGATTTGGCAACAATCGGTCTGAAGCATTGGTTGACCTACAAAGAGCAATTGCGGAGCTCTATTTTGCTTTAGAGAACGAGCAAGAGCGACTTAGTGCAGACCTCACGAAAGTATGGCGCGCGTTAAATAAGAAGATTCAGAAGCGATGACGATTAAAGACCACGAGTTTGAACACTTGGTCACCAAGTTCGGATTGACAGTGCGAAATAGCGGCGACCGACTTGCATGGTTTGAATATGAGGGTCGCATAATAACTCGTACTAGAAGGTCGAACAAACGCGGTGACCTTCCTATGCAGTACAGTATCAGACAACAGCTCAAACTTAATGAGGAACAGCTTAGAGCAGCTGTTGGATGTCATCTTTCTCGAGAAGACTACATCCAAATTCTCCGCGACAAGAAACTGATTTAACTACACTGGTAATCACCTCCATTGGGCACCAAGCGAAATCTCTACAGATTTTTCTACGGAATACTTGATTTGAATTCGACTCGACTACTTGCGCCACAAACGGTCTGTCCCTGTGCAGACAAAATCTCATTCATCCTTGACACCGCAAAACCGAACTGATAGCACCGCGAGGCAGAAATCGTAGATAACCAGACTCTTAATCAGCGGGTTAAGAGTTTGTCATTCGTATTTCTAGGTCGGCCCCAGCCCCGTTAGGGCATAGGCCCTGGTGTTCTCGGCGAGCACAGAACCTTGAAAAGCTCACCGTTTCTAGGTATACTGAACTGGGGCTTTCACTCAAGTATTTGGTCTGAAGCTGGCTGAGATGCCGGCACTCTCCGTAGCGGAATGAGAGGTGCCGATCGTTGTTCTGCAAAAGGCGTATCAGGAGTTCGGCTGCATGGTTGTATTGTGCCAGCTGGGCTCCTTCTTTGTGTGTGCGCCTTTCACACGGTTTCGTATCGCGAGTGGCAGACTGCCCTGTCAACCAAGGAATTGAGATAGACCTCTAATATTTATCTATTCTTAATTTATCTCTAGCGGGGTGCAAAGTTGAAAGAAATCACTCTTACCATCGACTCCCGAGAGGTCAAGGTGGAGGAGGGGACAACTATTCTCAAGGCCGCCGAGAAGTCCGGCATCTACATACCGGCCCTCTGTAACTACCCGGGCCTGAAACCCCTGGCTGAGTTACAGCCAGACAGGGCCTGCCGACTCTGCGTCGTTGAGGTGAAAGGGGTCGCCGATCCCCAACTGGCTTGTATCACCCCTGTAGCTGAACGAATGGTTGTCCATACCAACAAGCTGCGCCTCCAGAAACTGCGCCATCACAGCCTGAAACTCATGCTCTCCCGATACCCCGATGCCTCCCTCAGGGGTGGACACAATGAGCATGGCGCTGCCTACGAGAATACCTTGAAGGGCGGCGATGGAGAGCTACAAAGGGCGATTGACCACATCGGTCTCGACGAGTTGCCAGCCTATGTCCCGAAGAAGCTGCCCGTCCGCGAGGACAGCCCGTTCTGGATTCGTGATAACAACTACTGCATACTCTGCGAACGCTGCGTCCGAGTCTGCAACGACATCAGGGGCGCCAGGGCCATCGAGTTTGCCTACCCCTGCCATAAGGCTTGTCCTGCCGGCATAGATATACCCCGCTACCTGCGCCTCATCGCCCGCGGCAGGCCCTCAGCTTCCCTGGCTGTGATTCGAGAGAGGGTTCCTTTCCCCGGCTCGCTGGGGCGGGTCTGCGTCCATCCCTGTGAGCAGGCTTGCCAGCGCGGCAAAGAGGTGGATAAGCCTCTCTGCATCAGGATGATGAAGCGTTACGCTGCCGATAACAGCGACGATTCCTGGAAGAAGCGGGCCAAGAAGCTGCCGCCTACAGGCAAGAAAGTAGCTGTGGTAGGCGCTGGCCCTGCAGGCCTGACTGCTGCCTACTATCTGGCTAAACAGGGCCATAAGGTGACCGTCTTCGAGGCCTTGCCCGAGGCTGGCGGCATGATGAGAGTGGGCATCCCCGCTTACCGTCTGCCCCGCAACATACTCCAGGGTGAGGTTGACGATATTAAGAGCTTCGGCGTTGAGATTAAATATAACGCCAGAGTCGAGTCTCTGGACTCGCTCTTCGAGCAGGGATTCAACGCAATTTTCCTGGGCCTGGGCGCGCATCAGGGGATGAGCCTGGGTGTGGACGGCGATAACCTGCCCGGTGTCATTGAATCGGCTGAGTTCCTGCGCCGGGTCAACCTCGGCGAGAAGATAAACGTGGGCAAAGAGGTGGCTGTTGTCGGTGGCGGCAATGTCGCTATTGATGCAGCCCGCATTGCTTTGCGCCTGGGTGCCAGGAAGGTGAGAATCATCTACCGCCGCACGCGCGCCGAGATGCCGGCCAACCCTGAGGAGGTGGATGCAGCGCTGGAAGAGGACATCGAGATTATCTATCTGGCTGCGCCTTCCAAGGTAACCCGCGAGGGCCACAAATTGAAACTTGAATGCATACGCATGGAGCTGGGAGAGCCAGATGCCAGCGGCAGACGTCGCCCTGTCCCCATCAAGGGCAGCGAGTTCGTTAGCGAGCTTGATACCCTGATTGCTGCTATCGGGCAGCGCACCGATATCCCCGCAGGCTTCAAGGTTGAAGCGGGGAAAGGCAACGTGGTCAAGGCGGATGCCAGTTTGCAGACCAGCCGCCAGGGCGTTTTCGCCGGCGGAGACTGCGTCAGCGGCCCCTCCACTGTCATCGAGGCCATAGCGGCAGGGAGAAGGGGCGCGGAAGCCATAGACCGTTACCTGGGCGGCAAGGGCGACATCTCGGAATCGCTCGTCGCTCCTGAAGAAGCCACTCATTTCACAGAGCAAGAGCTTCCGCCGGAGAAATTGGCTGTCTTTTCTCATCTTCATGCCAAAGACAGAATTAACAACTTCGATGAGGTCGAGCTGGAGGTCCCCAAAGATATTGCGATAGCGGAAACACAGCGATGCCTCCAGTGCAACGTCATCGCTCCGCCCAATAAACTCAACCTCAAAGAGGCCAACTGCCAGTTCTGTGGCGCTTGCGTGGATGCCTGCCCGGTGGTGGCGCTCATAGAGCGCAGCGCCATAGGTGCAGGCGCTCCTGACCGCGTGGTGACTACCATCTGCCCCTACTGCGGCGTGGGCTGCCAGCTCAAGCTCGAGGTTAAAGACGAGAAAATCATGCGCGTCGTCCCCGACCGCAAGGGGCCTGCTAATAAGGGACAGGCCTGCGTCAAAGGCAAGTTCGGTCTCGATTTCGTGAACTCTCCCGAGCGCCTCACCTCGCCTCTCATCAAGCAGAAGAACGGCGAGTTTGTGGAAGCCACCTGGGGCGAGGCCTACGACCTGATAACGGTCAGGCTCGCCGGATATAAGGGCAAACAGTTCGCCGGCATATCCTCCGCCAAGTGCACCAACGAGGACAACTACGTCTTCCAGAAGTTCACGCGGGCGGTGATGGACACGAACAACATAGACCACTGTGCCCGTCTCTGACACTCGCCCACTGTGGCCGGTCTGGCCATGAGCTTTGGCAGTGGCGCTATGACCAACTCCATAGAGGAGATTGCGGATACCAAGTGCATCTTCGCTATCGGGACCAATACCACCGAAGACCATCCCGTGATCGCCCTTCAAATAAAGAAGGCGGTGGACAAGGGTGCCAAGCTCATCGTTGCTGACCCCCGCCAGATTCCGCTGTGCCGCATGGCCCATATCTGGCTGCGCCACCGTCCCGGCACAGATGTGGCTTTGCTCATGGGCTTGTGTCGGGTGATACTTGACGAGGGCCTTCTGAATAAAGCATTCGTCGAGCAGCGCTGCGAGAACTTCGAGGAATTCAAGAACTCTCTCAAGGGCTTCAACCTCGACCTTGTCTCTGAGATCACCGGCGTCCCTGCGACCGCTATCGCCGAGGCAGCCCGGGTATATGCCACCAGTGACCCTGCCTCCATTCTCTACGCTATGGGCATCACCCAGCACTCCCACGGCACCGACAATGTGCTGGCTGTAGCCAACCTCGCCATGCTCACGGGCAATGTGGGCAAGTGGGCTTCGGGCGTGAACCCGCTGCGCGGCCAGAACAATGTCCAGGGTTCATGCGATATGGGCGCTCTGCCCAATGTGTTTACCGCCTATCAGCCGGTATCTGCTGCCAGCGCCAGGTCGAAATTCGAGGCTGCCTGGGGCTGCACCCTGCCCACAGAGCCAGGGCTTATGCTCACAGATATGTTCCCGGCCATGGAGGAAGGCAAAATCAAGGCTGTTTACATCATAGGTGAGAACCCGGTGCTCAGCGACCCCGACGCCAAACATATCAAAGAGGCGTTGAGCAAGCTCGAGTTCCTGGTGGTGCAGGACATATTCCTCACCGAGACAGCGCAGCTGGCGCATGTAGTACTGCCCGGGACGAGCTTTGCCGAGAGGGATGGTACTTTCACCAACACCGAACGTCGCGTGCAGCGGGTGCGTAAAGCTGTCGCTCCTCCGGGCAGCGCCAAGCCGGACTGGCAAATTGTCTGCGAGATAGCCAGGAGGATGAGGAGCAAAGGCTTCGAGTTCACCAGCGCTGCGGATATTATGAAGGAGATTGCCGACCTCACGCCTTCGTATGGCGGCATCACCTATGCCAGATTGGATAGCGGCGGCTTGCAATGGCCCTGTCCCACGGAAGACCATCCCGGATTGCAGTTCCTCCATGAGAGCATGTTCACCCGCGGCAAGGGCAGGTTCGCCGCGCTGGAGTACAGGCCGCCCAAGGAGCGGCCCGACGAGGCTTATCCCCTGGTGCTCACCACGGGACGCAGCCTGTTCCATTACCACACCGGGACCATGACCCGCAAGTCCAGGGGACTGAGCCAGTTGAAAGGTGAGGAGGAGGTTGAGATTAATCCTCAGGATGCCAAAGCACTGGGCATTGCTGACGGGGACAAGGTGCTGGTAATCTCACGCAGGGGCAAGGTGCCAGCGAAGGCGAAAGTAACTCAGAGCTTAATGAAGGGAGTGGTCTTCATGACCTTCCATTTCGCGGAGAGCGCCACCAACCTGCTCACCAATCCCGCGCTGGACCCCGTATCCAAAATCCCCGAGCTCAAGTTCTGCGCCGTGAAGGTGGAGAAGCTTACCGAGAAAGTGCCTTCCTGAGTTAGGTTCCTGATTAGAGGCAACGTAGGGGCGGTTCGCGAACCGCCCCTTATTTTCTTTTCTCCATCGCTTACTATATAATTCTGCAAAGGTATCCTATTATCGGTTGATGAATCATGAGAATCAGTTATGACCCGAAGTATGATACGCTTTACTTAAAGATTGGGGAGGCTGAAAAAGTCCTCTGCAAGGAAGTGGACGATGATATCACTCTGGACATGGATGCAAAGGGGAAATTGGTTGGGATAGAGGTACTTTCAGCATCCGAACACGTAGATTTGGCACATCTATTGCCGGTAGAAATAAAGAGAGAGATAACCAAGTCTTCCCGAAGAAGGTAGGGTTTTCTCGTTATGAAAATAGAAACCAAGTTCAGAACTAAGAGCATTCGCTTTGTAGACGAGCGTAAACTGGAGTTAAAAGCAGGGCTTAAGAAAAGGCTCGAGCGCTCTCTATCTTCCCAAGCAAAAGGCATACCTGTGGAAAAGGTAGCTAAAGAGTTGTGTCTGGAGTGGTGAGTTCCAACCCGTAGGAGCACGGCACGCCGTGCACTCATTACTCAATTACCTCCCCCAAGAAACGACCCCATTTATTCTAGCTCGGGAACAGGTTAAACTTGGTATAAACATGCTGAACCTGAGAAAATACGGCCACAAGCCTTTCCGTGTAGCTGTCATTCACGGCGGGCCGGGTGCGCCCGGCGAAATGGCGCCTGTGGCTCGAGAGCTTTCCTGCGTTATGGGTGTTCTAGAGCCGCTTCAAACCGTGACCACGCTTGAAGGGCAAGTCCAGGAGCTAAAGGCTGTTTTGGAAAAGCACGCAGTGCTCCCCGTTACCTTGATCGGCTTTTCCTGGGGTGCCCTGCTCAGCTTTATCTTTGCCGCCCGCCATCCTTCCTTCGTGAGGAAGCTCATACTCATCGGCAGTGCGCCCTACGAGGAGAAATATGCCCTGAACATTACGCAGACCCGCCTGATTCGGCTCAGCGATGAAAAAAGAGCGGAAGCCCTTTCTCTCATGGAAACCCTGAACGACCCTGCCGTTGCGAACAAAAACACGCCCCTGGCCCGGCTGGGAAAACTGCTCTCCCAAGCTGACTCATACGACCCCTTGCCTCATGACGACGAGATACTGGAATGCCGCTACGATGTCTTCCAGGGTGTCTGGGAGCAGGCCGAGCAGCTCAGAGGCAGCGGCAAGCTTCTGGAGTTGGGGAGGGTAATCAAGTGCCCCGTAGTCGCCATTCATGGCGACTACGACCCCCATCCCGCCGCAGGGGTCGCGGAGCCTCTTTCTCGAACTCTGAAAGACTTCCGCTTCATCCTGCTGGAGAAATGCGGCCATCGCCCCTGGCTCGAACGCAGCGCCCGCGACAGGTTTTACGACATCCTCAAACAGGAGCTCGCCTTTTAGCTCTCCCCATGGTTTTGCTCGCTAGCAACAGATAGTCCCCAATGTGATAACTTTGTAACTTTTGCCCACCTTTTTATATGACTTGTTTATCCTTAGCTTAGTATGATATTCTGGAGGCGGTATACAGCGATTCTCACGGTTATAATCATAGGTGTGTACTGAACACTTTACCAATGAACTATTTTAGAAGGGGACAGTATGAAGAGAGTATTAATATTGGGGGCTGGCTCGGCGGGGATCGCTGCTGCTTGGGAGCTGAAAAAGGCCTCCGCTCGTACTTCGGAGTTGGAAGTAACACTGGTGGACCAACAGAGTTACCACTTCGTTATACCCATGATATATCAGGTAGTCGCCGGCAGCGTGGAACCCGGTTTTATTTCTTTCCCTTTACGAATTCTGGCCAGGCAGAAACCTGCTGCAGGGCAGTTTAAGTTCATACAGGGCAGGGTCCAGAGCATAGACATAGAGAGAAAGAAAGTTGTCACAGATAAAGGAGAACTGGACTGGGATTATCTGGTGATAGCTCTGGGCAGCACTCCCAATTTCTTCGGCATGAATGACGTTGAGAAGAATGCCATACGCTTCAGGTCGCTGAGAGATGCCATCGACATCCACAATCGTATTCTGGACAAGTATGAGGCAGCCCTGTTAGAAAAAGATGAACAACGCCGCCGCGAATTGCTTACCTTTGTGGTGGTAGGTGGTGGGCCTGCAGGCGTGGAACTGTCGGCCCATATCCAGGACTTTGTCCTCAAGGCGCTGGTACGGGATTACCCTTCCCTGACGCCCCAGTTTCGGATAATTCTGGTTGAGGCCCAGGACACTCTCTTATCGGGCATGAAGCCCAAGACGTCAGAGCTATCTATCTCCCGGTTGCGCTCTCGAGGGGTTGAGGTCTTGCTAAAAACACGCATCAGCAAAGCGTGGGCTGGCGGTGTCCAGACTGCTGATGGTCAGACCATCCCAACCAGTACTGTAATCTGGGTAGCTGGAGTGAAGCCAGTAGAGCTTATGGCTTCACTGCCATTCGATAAAGCCAAGGACGGGCGAATCAAGGTGAATGAGTACTTAGCAGTGCCGAATTCACCTCATGTCTACGTTATCGGTGACTGCGCCTATCTGCAGCAGGCACATGGTTCGGGAGCCTATCCTGCAACGCACCAGGTAGCCGTACGACAGGGCCCGGCATGTGCCCGAAACGTCCTCAACGCCATAACAGGCAAGCCTCAACGTCCTTTCCGCTACGGATTCAAGGGACAGATAATATACATCGGCAGAAATGTGGCGGTGGCTCAGATATTTGGTTATGTTTTTGACGGTTTTGCTGCCGGCTTCCTGCGGCGGCTCTTGTTCCTGGAGCAAATGGTCACGTACCTGGGGTTGTTCACGGCATTCAAGAATAAGGTGGGCACGGCCCTTGATTGGTTCTTTGCCTATTTCTACCATCGCAACACAGGCTTTCTAGAGTGAGTGCTGAGCTTAGTCTGTAAAACAGAAGGGGAGAATGTGGCAAGATTGACTCCGTCGGTCGAACCGCTAAGCACGGTGAGGGGCAAGACGAGGATATGGCTTACAGAGATCCGCCCCAGGTTCCTGGTCGGATCAGTCGCGCTGGCTTTTCTGGGTACGTCTATAGCGTGGTGGGACGGTTTCTTTAGCCTTCGTTACGCTGTGCTCGGCTTCATCGGGCTTGTCCTATGGCATATTAGCATTCAAGTCCTTAATGACTACTTCGATTATAGGAGTGGGGTCGATCTCAAAACTCAGAGAACGCCTTTTAGTGGCGGGAGCGGTATCCTGCCTGCCAAACTTCTCAAACCTGGCTCTGTACTCAAATTCGCTCTAGTCAGCTTTGCCCTAGCCATCCCTATATGGACGTACTTTGTTATTGTCAAAGGTCTACTGCTGCTTCCCATTGTCGGGGTAGGGGCTGTTTGCGTCCTGCTCTATACTCCGGTTCTCACCAGATGGAGGCTGGGCGAGATTTCCTCTGGCCTCGGTCTCGGTATATTGCCCATATTGATGTTCTACTTTATTCAAACAGGAGGATATACTACTGAGGTAGTGGTAGCCTCCATCCCTTGCGGGATTCTGCTCTTTAACGTTCATCTCTTGAACGAATTCCCGGATGTTGAGGCAGACAAGATAGGGAAAAGAAAAACCATACCCATAGTATTAGGCAGGGCAAAGGCAAGCTGGATATATTTAGCTGGGGCTATGAGCGTGTACGCCTGGGTAGTGGCATGGGTTGCGGCGGGGGTCATGCCTCTGGCGGCGCTGTTGTCCCTTCTGACGATTCCTCTCGCTATTTGGGCAGCAAGGGGTGCTCTGAGCTATAAAGATAAGGTTCTGTTTACGCCAACCCTGTGGGCTAACTCACTTTGTTTGATATTTACCATTGCACTGCTTGCATCTGCCTACTTAGTAAGCCGCTAATGAGGACTCGTCGGCCTGGAGTTCAGAGATGGCTCCCCAACGACTTGCTTCTGGACATTCACAAGCTGCGCACATTGTGCTAATATCCATGCCAGAACCCTTTTCTAGTAGCAAAAGAATAGCTCGTCTATCTTGCAGGTTGGAACGGGAACCACTTACAAAGGGAGAGAAAAATGGCAAAGAACGCTCTTCGCACCAGGCTGTGCGACATGCTGGACATCAAATACCCCATAATCCTGGCCGGGATGGGTGGCATGGGAGGTCCCGTCTCCGGGCCGGAGCTTGTCGCAGCAGTATCCAACGCAGGGGGACTGGGTATCCTGGGCTGCGCCTTTCTGTCCCCTCATAAGGTTGAGGAAATGATACGGAAAACGAGACAGCTCACCGACAAACCGTTTGGGGTGGATACCTTGTTGCCCCCCGATATTCCTCTCACAGGGACCACGGCTGAACTTCAAGCGGAATTGCCCTCGCTTACTCACCCGGCTGCTGCGGATGAGCCAGACGTTATTGAGAAACTGAGGCAGGAATTAGGAGTGCCCGCGCCCAGCGGGGGCAAGGGCTATCTTGGTAAGATAGCCGATGATACAGTTTGGTCCGAGGAAGACCTCAAGCGGCAAGTCGAGGTCATCATGGAGTACCGGGTCCCTGTCTGGGCTGCGGCGTTGGGAGACCCCGCGCCGTATGTGAAAGAGTGCCATGCCCGGGGCATCAAAATAATCGGCGTAGTCGCCAGCGTGAGAGGAGCCCGTCGCCTTGTCAGAAGCGGGGTAGATATCATCGTGGCTTCAGGAGCGGAGGCGGGAGGTCACAACAGCAGGATCGGCACGATGGTCCTCATCCCCCAGGTCGTGGATGCTGTCTCGCCGGTTCCAGTAGTGGCCGGGGGAGGGATAGGTGATGGCAGAGGGCTTGTGGCCGCGCTGGCGCTTGGGGCTGTCGGAGTGTGGTGCGGCACGGCGTTCCTCGGTACTTACGAGGCTATCTACGAGGGTTATCATAAGCAGAAGCTGCTGGAAAGCACCGAGGACGACACTATGGTGTCCAAAGTGATAACCGGCAAACAGGCAAGATATCTGAAGAACAGGCTTATTGAAGCCTGGGATAAGGCCAGGCTGCCCACATTGCCCATGCCCATGCAATCCATCTCTATCATACCCGTATTGGATGGAGCATACGAGGCGAACATGGCGGATATAGTGCCCGCCCCGGCGGGTCAGATAGTAGGGATGATTAAGGAGCTGAAGCCTGCGAAGCAGGTGATTCAAGAAATGGTGGCAGGCGCTTTGCAGGTCCTGGGCAGCCTCCCCTCAGTCAAACCTGCTCCAGGAAAAGGGCAGCGGGCGCGAAGCGGCAAAGGGAAGTAATGCGGCCTACCAGGTCGCGACGTGGTCCTCAGCTATGCCGAAGGCTTTCTCCACGGAATGTTTCCTGCCTGCAGAATCCACCAGTGTGCCCGAGTACAGGCCGTACGGCTGGTTGTAGGCTGTCCGGGCGAAGCCGAGGTTCACATGCTCCCTGCGCAATCCCTGCGGGGTGAGTTCCAGGTCCACAGCCCCATCCGTAGTGCGAATCTTCCAGGGCTGCATCGGGTCCTGGGGGACGTCGAAGCGGGCGGCGCCTGGCAACGAGATGGAGTTCCCGTGCCAGATGCAGTTCTCATTGAATCGCTCGTCGTCCTTAATCACGTTGTGGGTGAGGTTGACCCCCAGAAGGTTCCCGGTCGCATCGATGGTGGCGAAGGTGGCCCACCTCCAGAAGGTGTTGCGGGGGTAGTACGCCTTGTGGTAGTCCAGCAACCCCACATCCCGGTCCGGAGTGAGCTCCACCTTCTCGCCTCCTATTTCGAGCACTCCGCTGGCGGGGCAGGCTGACTTGTGCGTGAACATGGGGCGGTTGGGCCCGAGGGGCAGCATCGCCACCAGCGGCTGCGTCCGGGCAGGGTCCTCATGAAGCAGCACGGTGCCCGCCACAGCGGGCAGAGACCTCTTTCCGTGCACCTCGATGCTGAGCCGGTGTACTTGCTGCTCGAGGTGATTGTGCACGAACACCCGGTATCCCCGTGTCTTGACCTCTGCGGAATGGTTCCATACGTTCGCTGGGGCGCGGAACCCCCACGGAGGAAGTCTCCGCACGTGCTCGAAGGCCCTGCTGTTCCGCCGGTCGAACAGATGCAGCCAGGATGTTGCCAGGAAGCCGACATCGACCGTCGCCACGCTGAGGTACCAGTCGGGATGTATCAGCGCGAAGTGCACCCACTCCTTGAGCCGGAAACTCCGCAGTCCGCCCAGTCGGGGGATGCCGCATTGTGCATCCAGGAGGTTCAGCTCCTGGAATGGCCGCGCGAAGCAGCCGAACTGCACCTGCCCGTCCACCACTGCCCTGTCAGGGGTCTCCAGCAGTTTGCTCATGATGGGGTATATTTAACATCAAAGAACGCCGGATTTCAAGCCTTATCGCTTTGCACGATAGGCACAATGCAGAGCTGCGGCCTGCCATTTGGTGCTGTCTCCAATTTTTTGATTTCTTGATGGCATGAGTGCTAGAATGACTGAAAATCCTGTTTTGCGGTAAGCTCTTTAAGCATTAACCATTCTCTTTCGGAGAATAAATGATTCCAGAAGACAAAGCTGTAGCTCCTCTTTTCTCATCAGTTACGGTTGCTCTATCTGTCCCAGGAGAAAGGAATTGATCGAGAATCTGCCAGCGCCTCCGCCAGGGGTTGCGGTAACCTGGCGCCAATTGTTGTGGGAGGCTATCAAGAAAGAGTGGCCCATAGGGCTCACTAGTCTTGCCATTCTAGCCAATGGGCTGCTGCTCATCTTCTACACATTGTTGTCACGTTTCCATGAGCATCCTCGCCTCTACGACCTGCTTTTGCCCTTTGGAGCAATCCACGTAAGCCGTTCTATAACTGTGGCAATAGGATTTGTTCTTGTTTATCTCTCTTTTCACCTCATTCAGCGCCGCAGGGTAGCCTGGTGGCTCGCCATTGTGAGTCTATCTCTCGCTCTGGTCATACACATCGTTTTTCAGCTTTGGTATGAAGCCCCGGCCCCGGCAGTAACACTGGCACTTCTAATAGTCTTCCGCAGCCGGTTCTCGGTGCGCACTGAACGTCATAGCATAACGCGAGGCTTGGCCCTTTCGATTTTCGTTGTTTTGTTTGCCGTAATTTATGGGATCGTAGGCTTCAGTTTCCTTGACCGACGCGATTTTGGGGTAGATTTCAGTTTCGGAGAGTCATTGTATAGAACGCTGCGCCAGCTATTTATCGTCGGGAACACCGACCTGGTGACACACACCTGGTATGCCCGCTGGTTTATGGACTCACTCAATCTTATGGGCGTGCTGGCCTTCGTTTTCGTAGCCTATAGCATCTTCCGTCCTGTTGTGTTCACTCTCCAGGTGCTACCTCGAGAGATCGCAGAGGCCAGGGCTATCCTGGAGAAGTATGGTCGTTCGTCCTATGACTATTTCAAGGTCTGGCGGGATAAGTCATATTTCTTTTCGAGCACCCGCAGATCTTTCATCTCATATAAAGTAGTCAGAAGTGTGGCTTTTAGCCTGGGAGACCCTGCAGGGCCTGAGGATGAACTGGAAAATACTGCCCGTGCGTTTCTGCGCTTCTGCTCTGACAATGGATGGATGGTGGCATTTCTTATACCAGACGCGCTCCCTATGTATGAACGGCTCGGCCTATCCAGGCTAAAGATTGGCAAAGAGGCGATAGTCGACCTTGACCATTTCAGCTCGCATACTATAGAGGCTAAGTATTTTCGGAAGATCAGGCGCAGGTTCGAAACCAGGGGTTACAGGCTAACCAGATACAAGCCTCCCCATCCGGCTGCGCTGCTCGACGAGGTGGAGCAGGTTTCAAAAACGTGGCTCTCCGAAGCCGGGCGGCGCGAGTTTGGCTTTATCCAGGGAAGCTTTGCGCGAAGCTATGTGGCAGCAACCCCGCTGGTCGTTCTCCGAGACTCGACAGGACGTCCTCTGGCTTTCGTCAATGAAATACCATCGTACAGGCTGGGGGAAGCGAATTTCGATATGATGAGGCATGTGCCTGAAGTGCCGCCCGGCACCATGGACTATATCTTCACAGAATTAATGCTGGCTTTGAAACAGGATGGGTACCGTTTGTTCGATTTGGGACTGGCGCCATTCGCCGGGGTGGGAGAAAGGCCCGAGGCTCCGATGGGAGAACGAGCTGTTCATTTGCTCTTTAACACTCTCTTTTGGTTTGTATCTTACAAAGGGATGAGGAACTACAAGGTTAAATTCGAGCCGGATTGGGAAGACCGCTTCCTTGTCTATCAGGGCGGCCCCGTTGGTCTGGTGAGAATAGGCTTGGCTATTGACCGTGCACTAGAAGAGTAAGGGAGCACACCTGTTTTTAATGCGACGGCATATATGTTGCCCATTGTTTTCATGTGCTGGTTATAGATGTCACGTAAGTCGGGGCAGCCTCTGTGGTTACTTAAGCAACTCATCCAACTTCGCCGGGTTGCTGCTTCTCATCATAGCGTCGTCTCTAGTAACGATGTTTCTTTTTACCAGGTTAGCCAGTGCTTGATCCATAGACTGCTTCCCTTCTGCTGCTCCATGCTCAAGGTTATTGGGTATTTCGTAGATCATGCCTTCACGGATGAGCCTTCTTATACCGGGCGAAGCCAGCATTATTTCGAAGGCGGCTATTCGGCCACCTCCGATGCGGGGCACCAGGACCTGTGATAATACAGCCTCTATTACCTGTGAGAACTGCAATCGAATCTGCTGTTGTTGGCCTGCAGGGAAAATGTCGATAACACGGTCAACGGCCTGGGCTGTGTCTATCGTATGCATTGTGCCGAGCACAAGATGACCTGTCTCGGCTGCTGTCATCGCTGTGCTGATAGTGGGTAAATCGCGCATCTCCCCGACCACAATTACATCTGGGTCGTGGCGCAGAGCATGCACCAACGCGGTATAGAACAGTTTGGTGTCATCCCCTAACTCTCGCTGACGGATAATACACTTGTTATTATGGAACAAGAATTCAATGGGGTCCTCGATAGTGATAACGTTTCGGCTTTCTGTCTCATTGAGGTAATTGACCATGGCCGCTAGCGTGGTGGACTTGCCGCTTCCAGCCGAGCCGGTTATCAATATAAGTCCCCTCGGCTTGCGAATAAGCTCCTTGCAGACCTGTGGTAAGCCTAGTTCATCGATAGATGGGGCCTTGAACGGCACAAGCCGGAAGGCGAGGCTCATCGTGCCTCTCTGTTGAAGGGCGCTTACTCGAAATCTGGCGAGCCCGGGAATACTATACGAAAAATCCAGCTCCAGTTCTCTTTGAAAAGTAGCCCTTTGCTCTTCAGTGGTAATCTGCTCGAATATGGACTTAACATCATCGGGTGTAACCGGTGCTAAATCCTGCTGTGCTATAAGCTTGCCTTCGATTCGCAGTATCGGTTGGCTGGGCACGGTTATGTGCAGATCGGAGGCGCCTTTGTACACCACCAGCGAAAGAAGTTCGTCTATGTGAATATCAAGGCTCTGAGAGGTTTTGATATGGTTCACTGAATTAACTTGCTGATTCACCATGTTGAGCATCCCGTGGTGCCGGTATAGTTGTTCGCTTCCGGACCATTCGCATATACCATAGTGGAAGTTGCCTGCTCAATTAATCCCCTATTGGTACCGTCATCGCGTATGATATAGTACTCTTACTACCTGCTTAGTACTTGATGTCCCAGATGCAGCATGTTAAAGATATGGTACCTTCAAAGAAGTAGGGGAGCGATAGCTGGGCCCTGCTGAGGCATAGCTCTCAATGTAGGTGGTCTGCTATAGGTGTCTCCATGCCGCATCGCAATTATTACGAAGTACTGTACAAAAGAGTACATTCATCATATTGCTGTAGCTGCCTCTCATCCACATAATATTCAACAGATTGGCCTTGATACGCATAAAGCCAAATACGAGCTGCCATTCTGTCCAAGTCTATTCTCAAGGACAGGTGAATTGATGCAAACGAAAGCTCCCAAACAGCGTAAAACGTCACGAAAAGATAAAGTTGTGTCTACCTCAACTCATGTCGATGTGTTGATGGGCGATGCGCCACCCCCCAATCCCCGGTTGGGTCTGGTTGCTTGTCCGGAGTGTGGTCAAAGGGCTCTCTTTTGGAATCGACATGATCGGGTCTATAGGTGCGTGAATCCGGAGTGCAAAAGACAGTTTACCTTGGAGGAGTACCAGAACAGAGAATCGGGGACGCTGCCGGACAAGTTGCAGACTGAGCAGATACAAGCAAGTGTGTCAGCAACGGAGGCGATAGGTAAGCAGGAGCCCGCCGCGGCTGAGGAGACCCTGTCGGGCGAGTCAACAACCGCGGCTATAGACGAGGCGCAGCTCGCCGCAACCGGGCAGATACCGTTGAATGAGCCAATAGCCGAAATGGGAGATAAGATAGATGGTGAAATAACGGCGCCACTGCCATCAGAGGTGTCAGCCACCGAGGTGATAGATAAGCAAGAACCTGCCGCGGCTGAGAAAATCCCATCAAGTGAGTTAACAACCGCTGCTATAGACGAGGCGCAGCGCGCCGCAATTGAGCAGATGCCGTCAGATGAGCCAATCGCTGAAGTGAGAGATAAAATAGAGGACGACACAACTGCGCCGCTGCCATCAAACGTGTCAGCCGCTGAGGCGAAGGATGAGGTAGAGCGTGGCAGAATCGAAGGGATTCCATCAGGTCTGCCGACAAACGAGACGGGAGATGAGGTCAAGGCTGAGGCTAAGTCAGCGAAGAAAATAAACCGCAATCTTGCTTTCCTGCTTATCAGTGTTCTCGCCATAGCAATCGTCATACTGGGAGTATTCCTGTTTCAGAAGTCAGGTAACCTTGATGAACTATCGTCAAAGCTGGATAAATCCAGACAAGCTCTGACACAATCGCAGACACAACTGGCCGCATCTCAGCAAGATGTGGAGGGACTGAGGACGCAGCTCACTCAAGCGCAGCAAGAAGTGGAAGCATTGCAGGCTGAGATAAACGAACTGAAGCCGCTGACTCCGAGCGGACCATTCGTGTATAGCGGTGATTTGTCGGGGAATGACATGATATCCTTCCCGATAGAGTTGAAACCGTCTGAGAGAGTGGAGGGCACGATAACAGGAGGACTCGGTGGCCTTGCGGTCTACATCCAGGACTCGGAAGGTGCCATAGTTGAGGACTTGGGCCGGGTTTTCCACTCCAGCTTCACTTTTACCGCCCAAACGTCTGACACATACGCTTTGGTTATCAAGGAGCCTAGCGGACTCGCCAATAAGTACGTGGTCGACTACACGGTTTACAGAAGACAATGAGGCATTCGGTCTTGGAGCGAAGCTTGGGGAGATGTCTTCAAGCCTTATATGGGGATGGTCTTAGAGCCCCTGACTCCTCTGACTTTGTTCCACTCGGCGGTGCCGAGGTATTTTATCCTCCGGGCTGATTCCCCCAGGTAAGACGTGCGTAAAAGTTGTATAGCCTTGCTTCCATACCTTTGCCGCACCCTCTTGCCTAAGTCGAGGTCTTCTCGATATCCTAGCGTTGGATCCAGGCTCTCGTCGTAGCCGCCTAGCTCATTGAAGGCGCTCTTCCAGATGGCTATCCCTCTGCCTGTAGTATATGCTTTGGGCTTGAACCAACTGCGCAACATAAGCGATGCCGCAGCGAAAAAGATGCCCTCGGCCACAGGGTCGGCGCCATGAGCCAAAACATATCCTTCGTCCAGGGCGGCCACCATATCCTGGATATAAGTAGGGGTGAAAAGGCAATCCGCATCAACAAACAACAGTATTTCGCCCTTGGCTTCCATAGCCCCTGCGTTGCGGGCATGAGGAAGATTCAGCTTGGGGACAAAGACGTATCTTGCTTCGTAGGCCTGACATATCTCCAATGTCCTATCGCTTGAAGGAGGGGGGCTGCTATCGGCTACAACGATTTCTATTGGCTGGTATGTCTGGTTGCGGATGGTCTCCAGAAGCTTGGGGAGGTATTCCTCCTCCATAAGTGTTGGGATAACCACTGAGACTAAACGCCCTATAACTTGGTAGGCGGGTGGCCTGGAAGCCTGGCCTATTCTGTACACAACCACCCTTGTGGTTATGTAGGCAGTCAAGCATGCCCCAGCGAACCCCGAACCGAGCACACCGCCAAGAATAACCTCGGACATAGCGACTACATTATATCTCTCAACCGAGTATATAGCAATACAACCGTGGTAGGCATTTCCCGAGGGGGTGTATCAAGTATTTCACCTCTAAAGTATAGGGACATAGGGAGTTGACGACATATCAATAAACGACCTCCGCTGTTGAGAGGAAGACAGTATTAAATGCCACAGGGCATCGTTTTCAGGGTGATAGGCAGAGTAAAGAAGCGCAACTGAGGGACTTCTCTAAGTGATTAGAGTAGAAGGCCTGGGGTGCTCTATGCGACCTAGAGTAGCACAAGTCCGATTGGCGCGCCAACTATGGTAGCACACAACACGAAGCCAGCCAAAATTAGCCCCCCGACTGCCCCGGCTGCGGGAGGTGCTTCTGCAACGGCAGCAGGTGCGGATATGAGCATCGGGAATAAAGATACGAAGAATATCAGGCCTGCTATTCCCCAATAGGAATTTCCCGAACTAAGGTTTTGTATCAACCTTCTTCTAATGAAAGCTTGCCTCTTGCACTCAAGTTGAACCAGCAATTGCAGCATGTCAACCCCTCCCTACCTGTGGTTCTCAGGCCGCTCCCCCAACAAGTTTAAAATAGCAGACGCGCCCCGCTATGTCAAGGCGAATCGTGCGACTGGTTTTTTTCGGTAAATTGTCATCCAGGGGAATAGCTCAAATCCCTCGGAGCTGGCCTAGGGCGCCTTCTCATCCCGACTGCGGGAGCGGCTGGATAATTGCCGTAGATATTCCACCCCTGTCTGATGACCCTTCTCGATCATTTCTGCGGTATGGCCGAAATCCCAGATGCCCACCTCGTCGAAACCATCTACGCGGATATAATGGATCTTGTCTTTGGGCAATTTGCTGGCCCAACCCATGTCTTCAATAAACCGCTTGTAGGCACTAGCGTCCAGTACCTGCCTGATGACATGCAACACGCCGAGGCGGCTTCTCTTAATCCTCCCGCGATTCCCGACGTCAATAGCATAGATCTCCGTGGCCTTCATCTCCACGGCGACACTGATGGGCAGGTCACTGACCAGGGCCCCATCCACATACTGCCGTCCCTGGTATTCCCAGGGAGAAAGAAGCAGAGGGAAGGCAGTGCTCGCCATTATGGAATCCAGGATCGACTCACTGGGGTCGATGCCAAAGATGTGCAACTCTCCGGTATGCAGGTCCGCAGCGGTGATATACAGTTCAGCAGCTTTTATGTCGGCAAACTGTCGTATCTTCTCTGGCAGGCGGGCCCTCAGGAAGTCCTTGAGCCTCTTATTGTTGAACAGGCTGCTTCCGCCAGTGAGCACGCGCAGCGCCATGGCCATATAGTTGTCAGGCAGAACAGCTTTCTTGGTTACCTGACGCCACGCTTTCTCCAGCCAGCGAACTCCTTGCAGGGTAGGACTGATAGCTATAGCCGCGGCGTTTATCGCTCCCACCGATGTGCCTACCAGGATCTGGGGGCGGATTTCATGCTCCAGCAGAGCCAGAAGGACGCCAACTTCGAGCGCGCCGCGGTTGCCTCCCCCGCTGAGGACGAAGGCAACCTTATTCGCCGGGTCGGCTTGGGCTTTATTGCTGTCGCCTTGACTGTTTTCGTTATCCATTTCACTCAATCTGTTCTTAGTGTACCACTAACGTGCACCTTGCGCTAGATAGCCATCACATTGCTGTCTCGGTCATTTGGCTAGGTGGTATAATCGAGCTGTTGATAGCATGAACAGCCAATTCGGTGTCTCCACGAGTCTATGTACCGGGGAAGTCAAGAGGCTTGCTCGCGGAGTTGGCAGGCCAGCCGCCGAGCAATTGCTTGGAGGCTACCTGAGCCTGTTGGACGATTTTGCCAGGTTCGTTCTTGAGAATGGCTTTGCTGCCATAGAGATCGAATTCGGCTTTTCTATTATCGGCGCCGAACTCCTGCTGCCATTGGCAGGTGAGTTGAGAGCGATAATCCGCCCATTTCGCACTGTGAGCTGCCATCTTCCTCTTGGTGAAGTCAACATCGCTGCCCTTCATTCCGGCATGAGAAGGGAGGCGATTGCAGAGACCAAGAGACATATCGACCTCTGCGGGGAATTGGCGATCAGCAAACTGGTGATGCACCCGGGCTGCTTCGGAGCCACCCCCGATAGATATTCATTGCTGGAGAAGCACACTCGGCAGATAGCGGAGCAAAGCGTTTTCGAGATAGCAGACTATGCCAAAAAGAGGAATATGGAGCTTTCCATCGAAAACCTGCACCGCAGCGAAGCGCTGTTCCGGAAGCCGGAGGAATTCGAGCCATTTGTCCGCAAGGGGATCGGAATTACCCTGGACACAGTTCATGCCTTCGTCAGCGGCATCAATCCCCTGGACTTTATCACGCGATTCGGCAGAAAAATCACAGAAGTCCATTTAACCGATGGCGTTGAGAGCGATTCTTACGCTCACTATCCGCTGGGGACAGGCATGGTAGACTGCATAGCCGTCCTCCGGAAATTAGAAGAGATAGGCTACGATGGCAGGATTATCCTTGAAGTGAGTTCCCGAGACGCTTTAATCCAGAGCAAAAAGTTCCTCCAGGAAAAGGGTTACCTGAAGTGAGATATTCATTGGTTTCGCAGAGAGTGCCGTAAACCTGGTATTCAGAGGAGGCTGTTTACTAACGGGGGAGCGCAGAGGGGGCTCCCCACATATTTTCGTATAGTGCCTACACAAATGTAACGACTTCTTAATCTTTCTCGCTTGCATTTTATGACTTCTTTATGTTATTCTCGCTACGATTAGTCTTAGCGGTGTATATGTGACCAGGAAGCGTTTAAATGACAGAAGGAGGTGAGTAAATCGCGCGGAACACCACTGCGAGGTAGTAATCGGTTCAGTTTAAAGACAATGTCAAGTATATTCCCCGGGCCACCTGGTTTCGGAACGAACATTTGAAATCACGCGAACACTAGATATTAAGAACATATTTGAAGGAGGGAGACCATGGCAGTAAAGAAAACATCAGTGGTAAAGGCATCCCCCAAACTGTTGGAGAAATTAAACGATGCCATCGCCAGGGAGATCCAGGTGGCAGTCCAGTACATGTGGCAGCATGTCCAGTGGGGTGGAGTGAAGGGGTTCGCGGTTCAGAGTGAGCTAAGGTCCATTGCCATATCAGAGATGAAACATGCCGAATCCATAGCTGAGAGGCTATATTATCTCGGCGGGATACCGACCACCAAGCCAACCCCCATTTTTGTGGGCAAAACCCTTAAGGAAATGATAACTCAGGACGTTAAGGACGAGGAGAACGCCATAAAGCTCTATACGCAGATTGTGGAGATGGCCCGCAAAGAAGGCGACGAGACAACCAACCGGCTCTTCCGTGAGATACTGCAGCAGGAAGAGGACCATCACGATACCTTTACCACTTTGCTTGAGGACCTGTAGTACTCATTTAGCCAGGTCAAGCTATCAGCGAAGCCATCGAGTGGTAATGTCCGGGGCGGTCAAACTGGAGGGAAAACAAGCCTTTTGTTCAGAGGCCGTTTGCAGAGGGGGCTATCAGACTGAGGGACGCCCTCTGATAGCCCTTCACTTTGCCTGCACTAACCGCTATCCCCTAGCACTGACACGGCCAGCACATGTGGCCCAACGTGAGTACCGACTACCGGGCTGACCTTTGTTCTGTATATCCGCTCCTTGGGGAATCTGGAGCTGATACGCTCAGCCATTATGTCCGCTTCATCGGGGGTAGTAGCGTCCTCAATGGCCATCTCTTCGATATTTGAAAAGCTCATAGCGAATTTATATAAGAGTTCTATAGCTTTTGCACGAGACCTCGGCCTGGCGACAGGCCGGCCTTCACCTTCTTCCAGGGTCATGATGGGGTTCACCTTTAGCATTGAGCCTAGAAAAGCTTGTGCTGCACTGACACGCCCGCTCCTTTTGAGGTATTCCAGAGTATCGAAGGCAAAATATATCTTTGAGCGATAGATATTCCGCTTAGTTATCTTCACCACATCGTCTATTTTAGCTCCGGCATTAGCTGCTTTGGCTGCTGCAATAGCGATTAGCCCCAGCGCCATGCAGCCCGCCTTCGAATCGATTATTTCTATACGGCATTTCTTTCTCATCATCCCCATTGCCTGAGATTCCATCGTGTGCATAGAGGATAGCTTGCTGGCCAAAGAGACGACTACGATTTCATCCGTCTCCCGGGCTAACTTGTCGTAGACTTGAGCTAGTGTAGCAGGACTGGGGACTGCGGTGGTAGGCAAGGTCTTGCTGGACGCAAGTTTCTGGTAAAATTCCTCGGTCGTTAAGTCGACACCGTCTCGATAAGATTCCGTGCCGAAGTTAATATACAATGGCACCACTGTTATCCCCAAAGGGCTGGCGATATGGGGTTTCAGATCGGAAGTGCTGTCGGTAACAATCTTTACAGGCATAATTCCTCAAAGCAGTTGGTTTCTTGCTTCTCTATTCTATCTCGCTATTCCCCAACAAGCAATAAGAATAACAATGCAGTACTCTCCTTTATTCTTTGCTGCATAAAAAGTAGACCTGAAACACCTTCTTTAATGCGTAGGGGCACGGTGCACCGTGCCCCTACGTAATGACATTTCGTTCGTCTTCGGAAATTACTAGCCTTTCGCCTTCGTTCCACTGAGCGGTGGCTGCGCCACCAGTTTGGCGACCATGAACCGCAGGTCGCAGCCCATGCACCGTAGCGCCTCTTCTGCTCCCGCCTCATCGCTGAAGCCCAGCTCTACCTTGGCGAGCTTGCCTTTGCCCTGTTCCACGGATGCAGTAGGCATGGTGACGCGCTTCCTTTGGGCGAAGTTGGGCATCCGGCCTATCCTGGGGACTCCTTCTTGCACAGGGGCCAGCACCTCGTCGATGTTGCCGCTGCCGCCGAGGTAGCTGTCTATAGAGGAGGCGGCTTTCCTGCCCGCCGCCACTCCTTTAATGAAGATGTGCTTGCCGCTCACTGCATCGCTTACGGCGTAAACGCCTTTCTTGTTGGTACTGAGGTCATCGGGATTAACCGTGATGCCCAGCTCGACCACCTTGCTGGTGTCCCAAGCTACAAATACTGCCTGGAAGCCGTCCTGGAACAGCCTGTCCACTGAATCCACCTTAGCCTGCGTCTTTATCTCCACACCCAGCCTCTTGAGCATCTCAAGCTCATCATCGAGCACTTGGCGCGGCAGGTCGTACTCGGGTGCCGTCCTCAGCATGCCGCCCGCCTGAGCCTCAGACTCTAAAATTGTCACTGCATGCCCGCCCTTCTTGGCCAGATAGTAGGCTGCAGTCAAGCCCGCAGGGCCAGAGCTGATGATGGCTACCTGCTTGCCTGAAGCGGGCACTTTGACCTCCTTAGTCCACTTGATGTTCGCGCGCTCGGCGGCGAATCGCTCCAGCGCCCTGATGGCAAGCCCCTGATCGAGTTTGCTGCGCCGGCAGGCAATCTCGCAGGGACGCGAGCAGATACGGCTGCAGACGAAGGCTAAGGGGACTTTCTCCTGAATCACTCGCAGCGCCTCGTCAAACTTGTGCTCCCTGATGAACCTGATGAAGCGCGGCACATCCACCCCTGCGGGACAGGCATACATGCAGCGAATCATGGCCCTCTTGGGGTCGGGCCAGCGCTGCCACTCATCGCCGACGTCCTTCAGCGCGCCTGTGGGGCAGACCTCCACACAGCAGCCGCAAAAGGTGCACCCGGACTCCAGGAGCGGCCTGCCGAAGGCCCCGCCGATGTATGTATCCTTCCCCCGGCGGTTGAAGGCGATGGCCTCTATTCCCAGAATCTCCTGGTCCACCCTGATGCAGCGCCCGCAGAGTATACACAGGTTGTTGTTGCGTACGATGAACGGGTTTTCTCTCTCGATAGGGTATCCCTTGGGGGTGTAAGGATAGGGCATCTTGCCCAGTCCGATGAAATCAGACGCTCTCTGCAGCTCGCAGCGTCCGTTGTTGGGGCAGAGGATGCAAAATTGTTCGTTTACACTCATCAGGCGCAGGCAAGTGCCCCCGGGCTTACAGCGCTCCCTGCGATGGCACTCTAGGCAGACGAAGGCATGCCTTGCCAGCATCATCTGCAATATCTTGCGGCGTATAGCATTCACTTCAGGTGTGTTGCTGTGGACGACCATGCCCTCGGCTGCCGACTCGCTGCAGGCTGTGACGAAGCCTTCCCTGCCCTCGACCTGCACCTGGCACAGTCGGCAGGCGCCGAAGGGCAGTTTCACATCTCTTAACGAGCACAGGTTAGGTATGTAGATATTGTTATCCAGCGCTGCTTCCAGTATCCTCTTCCCTTCGGTCGTCTTGATTTCAACGCCGTCTATCTTCAGCGTAACGACATTTGTTTTGGTTATCGTGCTCTCCACTGGCATCACACCTCGCTCATTTTGCGCCTGCGCCCGCAGCTATGGGCACAGGCTCTTTGGGCACCTCGACGGCCTCGCCGCTTGCCTTCTTCACCGCGCTGAACTTCGGGGGGCATTTCTCCAGGCAGGTGGCGCACTTGATGCACTTGCTCTGGTCGATTACATGCACCATCCTCTTCCCTCCGGTGATGGCATCCGCAGGGCAGGCCCTGGCGCAAATGCCGCAGCCCTGGCATTTGTCGGGCAGGATGTAGAAGTTTGTCAGCGCCTTGCACACCAGCGCCGGGCATCTCTTCTCGTTGATATGAGCTTCCCATTCGTCGCGGAAGTAGCGTATGCTGGTCAGCACAGGGTTGGGCGCAGTTCTTCCCAATCCGCAGAGAGAGCCCTGGGTAAGCGTCTCGCTCATCTCCAGAAGCCGGCTCATGTCTTCGGGTTTTCCTTTTCCTGCTGTAATCCTGTCCATTATATCTACCATCATGGGGAGACCCTCGCGACAGGGCACGCACTTGCCGCAGGATTCATCGCGGCAGAAGGAGAGGAAGCCCTGAGCGGCATTCACCATGCACGTGTCCTCATCCATCACCGCTATCGCGCCGGAGCCCATGATGGAGCCGGCTTTGGTTAAAGCCTCGAAGTCGACAGGCAGGTCCAGGGCGCTTTCCGGAAGGCAGCCGCCCGAGGGCCCGCCGGTTTGAACCGCCTTGAAGCGCTTCCCTCCCGGCACACCGCCCCCGATGTCGAAGATGACCTTACGCAACGTAGTGCCCATCGGCACTTCGACCATACCGTTGTTGGCTATCTTGCCGGTCAAGCCCAGGACTGCCGTACCCTTGCTGCCCTCGGTGCCGATACCGGCGAACCAATCTGCCCCCTTATCGATAATCAGGGGCACGCTGGCCAGCGTTCTCAGGTTGTTCGTGCATGTGGGCAAGCCCCACAGCCCCTCATCCACTGACAGCGGAGGCTTGACACGGGGCATACCCCGCTTGCCCTCGATCGAAAGCAGCAGTGCCCTGCTTTCACCGCAGACCCAGGCCCCTGCGCCCTGCGAAATATCTATGACGAAGCTGAATTTGCTGCCCAGGATATTCTTGCCCAGAAGGTTACGTTTTTGGGCTTCTTCGATAGCGAGATTAAATCGCTTTATAGCCAGGTGATAATCGGCCAGTACATATACATAGCCCTGGGACGCGCCGATGGCGTATGCAGCGATGACCATCCCTTCGAGCACGGAGTGAGGGTCAGCCTCCAGCACGGAGCGGTCTATAAACGCACCGGCGTTACATACCACGAACTTGGGATTACCCTTCGCTTTGTAAGCCGCGTCCCACTTCTTGCCCGTGGGGAATCCGGCGCCGCCCCGGCCCCGCAAAGCCGAGCGCTGGACCTCACTGATGACTTGCGTCGGCTCCATCGACGAAATGACCTTTTTCAAAGCCGTATAGCCTCCCCTGGCCAGATAGTCTTCGATTTCCTCGGGGTTGATCTCGCCGCAGTTGCGCAGGATGAGGCGGTGTTGCTGGCTGTAGAACGGTAAGTCCTTGTACAGAGGTATGGCTTTATTGGTAGCGGGGTCATGGTACAGCAGCCGCTCCAGCGGCTGCTTCTCCACGAAGTAGGACTTCACCACCTCCGGCGCATCCTCTATCTTGACCCCAGTATAGAAGATGCCCTCGGGCTCGATAACAACGATGGGGCCCTGCTGGCAGAAGCCGTGACACCCTGTAGTTTTGACCTGTATACTGTCGGAAAGGCCGGAGCGCTTGATTTCCTCGGCCAGCGCCTGGTTAATCCTAGCGGATTTTGAGGACTCGCAGCCGGTCCCCTGGCAGACTAAAATTTGGTGCCTGGTATTGGACTGAGCCATTATTTCTCAGGTGCCCCTTCCTGCTTAGCTTTCTTGGGGAAAAGGTCTTCGACAGCCTTTGTGGTCAGCTTGCCCAGGGTCTCTTCATTTATCTTCAGGGCCGGCGCCAGAGCGCAGGCCCCCATGCAGGCCACCGTTTCCAGACTGTACTCGCGGTCTGGGGTCGTCTCATCCACTTTCAAATTCAAGGCTCGCTCAATGGTCTCCAGGATACGCTCCGAGCCGCGCACATTGCAGGCATTGCCCCGGCACACTGCAACCCTCTTTTTACCCACGGGCTTGGTCCTGAACTGCGCATAAAAGGTAGCCACGCCGTAAACTATATTAGTGGAGACGCCCGCCAGTTCCCCTATCTTCTCCATCGCCTCGGGAGGGAGATAGCCCAGCTTCTGCTGCACCGCCTGCATGGCCGGTATTAGCACAGCCCGGCGGCCCTGCAACGGGGCGACTATGTCTCGTACCTGCTTCCGTACGTCAGTCTCCGTTACCACCGCTTTCCTCCGGTTCCTCGTTTACCTCTCCGGTCAAATACACAAAAAACTTGGCGGTCGTTCGCCAAGTATCCTGAGAGATTGCTGATTGACCTGCGATACACCCTCTAGCCAGCGGGGTATTTTGCACCAAATCGTAAATGTGGCCCGCTCGTAAAGCATTATAGCCCCCGAGTATATTCAAGTCAAATTCGGGTAGTGGTTCATTCTGAATTAGCAGCGGAGTTGTTATGAGTAGCCCAGAATATCTATATCTATCTATTGACAAATGGTATCATTAATGATATCATTTAGCAGTAGATATGGGTTCTATAGAAAACTTGGTTAGGCAGTTTGAGAAGAACCCCCAAAACGTTAGGTTTGCTGACCTGTGCAGAGTCTGCAAACATTATTTTGGGGAGGCTCGTACAAAAAGTAGTCACAATATTTATAAAACACCTTGGCAGGGCGACCCAAGAATTAATATACAAGATGACAATGGAAAAGCAAAAGCTTATCAAGTTAGACAAGTAGTAAAAGCCATAAAAAAACTTGAGAGGTCATAAAACATGGGAACAAAAACAACAGCAATAGATGACCGCTATACCTATAGGGTTACTTGGTCGAATGAAGATGGGGAATATGTAGGTTTATGCGCGGAATTTCCTAGTCTAAGTTGGCTTGCTGGTACTCAAGAAGAAGCATTACGAGGGATAAGAAATGTAGTAGCAGAAGCCATAGCAGATATGAAGTTAAATAAAGAGCCAATTCCTGAACCAATCGCAACTAAGCATTATTCGGGTATCTTCACCGTGCGCGTAACTCCAGATGTGCACAGATTGCTTGCTATACAAGCAGCAGAGTCTAAAGTAAGCATTAATCGTTTTGTTTGCGGTAAACTAACGACAACAGTTTAGGCTACCTGTCTTTCTTTGTGCTCTTGGCCTTTAGTTCAACAATCGCTTCTATACTCCAAACATGGTCAGTTAATCCTGCTGCCATTGCCGGAGTCCTCGGGTAAGGATTAGCCAATGATTTGTGAGGCCGAGCGAAGTTGTAGTGCATTCCAACTTTTCAAAATGACCCACTACCCAAATTCGCACACTGATGGTATTTTCCTCTTGTCATTTTCGCCGAATGAATGTAGAATTATAGCGCGGGGGCTGGACTCATCTTATCTGTCAACATCCCATGAATCTCAAGTATGGGATGTTGATGGTGTTATCCTCAATTATTTCAACGAGCCCTGCCACCTAGTGTCTTATTTATTGGAGGTAAAATGTACCAAATCGTGACCAGGGAGGACCTTACCCCTGAAATCCATCTCTTCGAGGTAATGGCCCCGGATGTCGCCAAAAAAGCGCAGGCGGGGCAATTCGTTGTAATCAGGGTGGATGACAAGGGTGAGCGCATCCCGCTGACCATAGCCGATTGGAATCGGCAGAAAGGCACTGTCACCGTCGTCTTTATGGAGGTGGGCAAGACGACCCGCAAGATGGCTACTATCAAGGCTGGCGAGTCTATCGCCAATTTCGCCGGCCCTCTGGGCCTGCCCACGCATATCGACAATTATGGTACAGTGGTCTGTGTCGCCGGCGGCTTCGCTATCGCCACCATCGTTCCTATCGCCCGCGCCATGAAAGAGGCGGGGAATAAGGTTATCTCCATAATGGGTTTCCGCAGCAAGAACCTGGTGTTCTGGGAGGAGCGCCTGCGCAAGTTCAGCGATGAGCTGATAGTGACCAGCGATGATGGCACATATGGACGCAAAGGTGTGGTCACCATCCCCTTGAAGGAACTGCTTGAGAGCGGCAAGGAGAAGGTCGGCCTGGTGGTCGCCATCGGCCCCACGGTCATGATGAAGTTCTCCTCGCTGACCACCAAGCCGTTCGGGGTGAAGACCATTGTCAGCCTCAACCCTATCATGGTCGACGGCACCGGCATGTGCGGCGTCTGCCGCGTGTCTATCGGCGGCGTCACCAAGTTCACCTGTGTCGATGGTCCTGATTTCGATGCCCATAAGGTCGATTGGGACGAGCTTATGGCTCGACAGCGTACCTATCTTGATGAAGAAAAGCGCTCACTCGAGCTCTGGAAGCAGAGTTGTAGCTGTGATAGGAGGTAAAGACCTATGCCGGAAAAGTTGAACCTGAATAGAGTTGGCATGCCCAAGCAGGAGCCCAAGGTGAGGGCTAAGAATTTCAACGAAGTTGCCCTGGGATACCTGGCTGAGAACGCGCTGGCTGAAGCCAGCCGCTGCATTCAGTGTAAAAAGCGCCCCTGCACCGCGGGCTGCCCTGTGGGCGTGGACATACCGGAATTCATTCTGGCGCTGCGCGATAACAAGATGCCCGAGGCAGTGAAGGCGCTCAAAGCCAAGAACGCACTGCCGGGTATCTGCGGGCGTGTCTGCCCTCAGGAGACTCAGTGCGAGGAGGTCTGCACGCTGGCCAAGAAAGGCGCTCCCGTCGCCATCGGACGCCTGGAGCGCTACGTCGCTGACTGGGAGCTTACCCAGCCTGCCACCTCGAAGCCGAAACCGGAGATCGCCCCGTCCACTGGCAAGAAAGTGATGGTAGTCGGTTCCGGCCCGGCGGGTCTCACCGCAGCCGCCGACCTGGCCAAGCGCGGCCATAAGGTCACCATCCGCGAGGCCCTGCATGTCGCCGGCGGCGTGCTGATGTACGGTATCCCCGAGTTTAGAATGCCCAAGCGTATTGTCCAGGCCGAGGTAGACTACGTTAAGTCGCTGGGCGTTGAAGTCAAGCTGGACTCGGTAATAGGCAAGATAGCCACGGTTGATGAAATTATGGCGGACGGCTATGACGCCGTATTTTTGGGCACAGGCGCGGGCCTGCCCATGTTCCTGCATATCCCTGGCGAGAACTACAACGGTATCTACTCTGCGAACGAGTACCTGACCCGTGTAAATCTGATGAAGGCCTACCTTTTCCCCGAGTACGATACGCCGCTCAGGGTGGGCAAGAGGGTAGCGGTTATCGGCGGCGGCAATGTGGCTATGGATGCCGCCAGATGCTCCGTCAGGCTTGGTGCCGAGGAAGTCTATATCGTGTACCGGCGCAGCCGCACCGAGATGCCGGCACGGCGTGAGGAGGTTGAGAATGCTGAGGAGGAAGGCGTAATCTTCAAGTACCTCACCAACCCAGAGAAGTTCTATGGCGATGACAAGGGCTGGGTCAAGACCATGGAGTGCGTGGAGATGGAGCTTGGCGAGCCCGATGCCAGCGGCCGCCGCAGCCCTGTGGTCAAGAAGGGCAGCGAGTTCAAGATGGATGTTGACACAGTGGTCGTAGCGCTGGGCACCACGCCTAATCCTTTAGTGCCCACTACCACCAAGGGGCTGGATACCAGCAAGAAGGGCACGGTTGTCACCGATGAGGCGACGGGCAAGACCACCAAGACCGGCGTCTGGGCGGGTGGTGACGTGGTTACCGGCTCAGCCACCGTGATCAGCGCCATGGGCGCCGCCAAGAGAGCGGTAGCCTCCATGGACGCCTACCTGAAAGGTAAATAATCTAATAACCCGAAGGGCAGAGTTCCACGGGCTCTGCCCTTCGGGTGAATGAAAAGGCGGAGATATGAGGTGTAGAATAGATGAGTGGAGACGAGGTTATCCGGGCACGGCGTTTATCGCACGGAATATCACATAGTTTGGATACCGAAATATCGCCGCCGTATCCTGTGAGGAAATATTTGACTTTTGTTAACTTTTTACATATCCTCGTATAAAGTAGCTATTTGTCTTGAGCGAAGGCAACTCGCATCGAGTTAGCGGCTCATCATCATACCGCCGTCTACGGCAATAGTTTGGCCATGTACAAAACGCGACAAGTCACTTGCCAATAACACGTTCAGGCTGGCACAATCTTCTACCTTGCCCATCTTGCCGCCGAGTGGAATATTAGCTTCAAACCAAGAATCAATCGCCGCGCGCTCTTCAGCTGTGAAATCGTCGAGTACCCGCTGAAAGAGCTCTGTCACAGCGGAGGGGCATACAATATTGACGCGAATCAAGTATCGTCCCCACTCCTTCGCAATGGCACGGGAATAGCCAATCACCGCTCCTTTTGCCGCACTATATGCCGCCATGTTTTGCATTCCTAATACGCCACAATAAGATGCATGGTTGATGATTGAGCCTCCTGTGTTTTTCATGTAACGAAACACAGCTGCGCACGTAAATGCTGTCCCCAGGGCATGGATGGCAAACTGTTCATTTAAATCCTCTGCGGTTAGGTCCTCCGCCGGCTTCTGTTGTTCTAGGCCATGACAATTTACCAGTACATCCAAACCACCCATCCAGGCGACAGCTTTTTCAAAAACGCTGTTAACTTCGTCTTGGTTTCTGACATCAAGTTGCATATGCATAATCGGTCCAGGCCCATTTTTCTTAGCTGCCTCAACCACCTTTTTAACCTTCTCGTCGGTAGGTGGCCTGCGTGACATGGATACTATTACTGCCCCTTCCCGAGCACATGCCAGTACAGTGGCCTCCCCGATTCCGGTAGCTCCTCCTGTTACAATTATGCGTTTTCCTTTCAATAACATATTTGGACCTCCTTTCATATTTGGAACTCCTTTCATACTTTATTGGTTCACTCGTTTTAGTTTAACGTAGTCATAATAGATGTCATCATATACCATCGATCACGCTTTCACGCGGCACGGGCATTTTTTATCTTTTTTCACTTTGGTCATTTTCCATGTGCAGGTTGCCGAAGAAAGGCGTCCGTCAGGAACGTACCAACTCCTGTTCTAGCTGCACCGCTGGTTAGGCAGAATTTATCGGCTATTGCTTTGTTTGTGAGTCCCTGTCCAGCAAGAATGAGAATTTCTCGTTCTCTTTGCGTTAATATGCTATCCTGTCTTCTGTCCGTACAGATAATTTGTTCGTCTTCCTCCAAGGGTTGCCCATGCTTCTTTCGGCGTACAAGGTTTGCTATCCTTCTCAACATATCAGGGCTTAGTGAGCTAAGGATTTCTGCCAACTCGTCAAGCGAGTAGAACTCGGTAAGGAGTATCTCTCCGCGTTTCCAAGCGTTAAAGAGAGCCTCTCTTCTATTGTGTGCTCCCAGCTTGAGGCAAGCCTGGTGTATTAGCATCCTCACTCTGTTGTCAGAAATGCCAAGACGTTGGGAGATCTTGGCATTACTAATGTGGTAGCCATTTAGGGCTGCCAAAGTGAGAACGGCCCGTTCCTCTGCAGTAAGCTTAGTGGTAGTTCTTCTCATACATCGCCATCCGATAATTTCCAGCGAAATCCGCATTAACGTCCTGCCAATGTCGCTACGCCAATCGCATAATCGCCATCATAAGAAAGGCTTATCATTACGCGGGAAACTCCGCGTTCAGAAGCGAGTTCTGCAAATTTGCCCGTAAGAACAGGTATTGGTTCTCCGTTCTCTCCATCCATGATCTCAATTTCTTTAAATTCGACACCAAGCGCCCAGCCTATTCCGAATGTTTTAAAAATAGCTTCTTTGGCAGCGAAAGTCATCGATAGATAAGCCACCGGGTTGGGATGTTTTTCAGCCCTTTCCTGTTCCCCAGGTGTAAATATCCGGTCTAAGAAATCTTTACCAGAGGTTTCCAGTAAATCCCTCATTCTGCTGAGACTAATGATATCTACGCCTATGCCCATTTGCATATGACACTAACACACGTTTAAGTTGATGCAATGATATGGAAATAACCCCCTGAACTGTTCATTTAGCATGTTTAATCCAGTGTGAGCAGAATGCAATTAAGATTGCACTCTGCAACACACTACAAGATTCAGCTATTTTGCTGCGCCTAGAGGCAGTACCTCTCTCCCGAAGAGCGTGTTGATAAGCACCCCTGCTGCAGTGTACCAGGCTATCAGCGCGCAGACTATACCTTCGTAGCCTGCTATCTTGTGAACTGTAGCGTTCCATTCGCCTGCTGCAAGCATGAAGAAAAGAATTACCAGCGTTACGAAAATGGCCGTCACAGCCCTGTTTACTTTCAACGATGCTATCGTGGCATAGGCGGTGAAGATGCCCCAGGCGATGAAGAGTACCGCCATGCCCTCGCGTGGCACGGGCGATATCACTCCTGTGTTTTCCAGAATTATCATCAGCGCTACACCCATCCAGAAGGCGCCGAATGACGAAAAGCAAGTGGCACCAAAAGTATCCCCCCGTTTGAATTCCCACATACCGGCACAGAACTGAGCCAGGCCTCCATAGAAGATACCGACCGGGAGAACCATACCCAGATTATCTTTGGAAATCAGGCCTGCATTCACAATGTTGAGGAGGAAGGTGGTCAGGGCGAAGCCACCTAGCCCCAAGGCTCCTGGATTAGCTTGTTTTAAGTCTGTCACGAGACACCCGCCAACTTTCTAGGCTAATGTGCTTAATGCCCTCGAAATGAAGTATCGTAGATTAATTGCTCTACAGTCATTGCTATTTTGAAAACATACCTGACGAAATGTTTGAGGACAATCCTGCCACCCTGACAGTATCTAAAGCAATCATGTGCTCCTCGTTAGTAGGTACTACAAGAACACTGATTTTTGATCCTGGTTTGCTGATGGCTCCTTGTTTGCCCACTATTTCCTTATTTCTTTTCTCGTCCAATTCGATGCCCCAAAATTCCATACCCTCACAAATCATTGCTCGCATGATTGAGGAATTTTCTCCAATTCCCGCAGTAAAAACAAGCGCATCGAGCCCTCCTAAAGCTGCAGAATACGCCCCAATATATTTCTTTACAGAATAGGCAAACATTTCGAGTGCTAGTTGACATCGTTCGTCTCCCAGTTTGGCCTTTTCAGTAATTTCCCTTAGATCATTACTGACGCCTGATATGCCAAGCAAACCGCTCTCCTTATTCAGAAGATTATCGATACTGTCTATGGATAGTCCTAATTGCCTGTGAAGAAAAAATATTACACCCGCATCAATATTGCCGCATCTTGTACCCATGACCAACCCTTCCAATGGGGTAAAGCCCATGCTAGTGTCTATTGATTTCCCACCGCTAACTGCTGCAATCGAGACCCCGTTGCCCAAATGACAGATGATCATTTTCAATCTTTCTAAAGATATCCCTAAGAGGCTTGCTGTTTTTTGACAGACAAAACGAAAGGAAGTCCCGTGAAATCCGTATCTTCGAATTTTGTTGGTTACGTAATACTTATAAGGAATTGCATAAAGATAAGATTTTTTCGGCATTGTTTGATGAAACGCTGTATCAAAAACCGCCACATGAGGAATATTTGGGAGGATTTGCATGGCCTCTCGTATGCCAATGATGTTCGCCGGATTATGAAGTGGTGCCAGAGGAACATATTCTTCCAATTTATCTATGACATGCTTATCTATCAATACAGACTCTATAAAAAAATCCCCACCGTGAACTGTACGATGCCCAACTGCCAAAATCTCAGAAATGTCTTCAAGTACCCCGTGTTTTTTGTCGAGGAAGTGTTGCACAATTAGATTAAATCCATCTCGATGAGAATTTACTGGTATCTGTATTTTTAAGTCCACCCCCCGCCCTTGATAGTTAAGATAAGAATTTTTTTCTCCAATGCGCGCAACAATTCCTTTTGCCAGAATACGAGCTTCCTCATCCAAAAGGAGATATTTTATTGATGAACTGCCACAATTAATAACTAATATCTTCATGATGATAGTTTCTCCTTAAATTGCCACTTCTCCAGTGCTCTTCAAATCTATACGAATCTATTTTGCGCGTGCCCCAACGATGATAGTCACCCCAACAATATCATCCACTGATGCGCCACGTGACAGGTCGCTTACAGGCTTGGCAAAGCCCTGAAGCACCGGACCATATGCAGCCGCTTTCGCCAAACGTTGTACAAGCTTGTAACTAATATTACCAGCATCGAGATCAGGGAAAATCAAAATATTGGCTCTCCCTCCAACCTTGGTCTCGCCTTTGATTTTCTTCGCTGCAACACTGGGAACGAGGGCGCTGTCTCCCTGCATCTCTCCGTCAACGAGCAGTTGGGGCTCCTGTTGCCTCGCTATGCGGACAGCTTCAACAACCTTATCTACGTCTGGATGTGTCCCGCTGCCTTTTGTTGAAAATGAGAGCATTGCAACTCTCGGTTCCCATCCAAGTAGTCCCTTGACACTTGAGGCAGTCGTAATGGCTACTTCAGCAAGCTCCTGTGCACTGGGGTTAGTTACGACAGCGCAATCCGCGAATACAATAAGACCTTCTTCTCCACCGTCCCAGTTTGGCACTTGCATAATAAAAAAACTGGATGGGGTGGATACGCCTTCAAGCATGCCAACCAGCATTTCGCTTGCCAATATTACTTCCTCGGTAGTGTGCGTTAACCCGGCTACCATCGCATCAGCGTCACCCATCCTTACCATCATAGCGCCATAATTAAGTGGTTCAACCAGCATCTTTGTGATAGCGCTTACCGGGAAACTTTCGCTCTTAGCATAAGCTTCAGCATACCGTTGTACTTTGGCGGATGTCTTAGGATTTATGATTTCCATACCGGTCAGGTCTATGCCAGACGATGCGATATTTTCCGCCGAGCCCAGCAATACTGGCTTGGCAATTCCACGTGTAAGTGCAATCCTGGCGGCCTCTACAATTTTTGAATCTGCAGCTTCCGGGTACACTACCCTGCAGCACCGGGCTTTAGCCTTTGCTTCAAGGACTTTCATAAGATCCATAATTATCTCCTTCCCTGGAATTCAGAACTTACCTAACCACCTGAATTCTATAGTAATGATGCATTATTACATTGATGACTTTTATTTGGCGGCCAGTAATTCTTCTACCATATTGATAGCATCGGCAATTGTTTGATTTTTTGCCACACGTGCGAACGGAATCTTCGGCAGTCCAAATTGATCCTGGAGTATTATGGTCATTTTAATGGCATTAACCGATTTACTATGAAGATCCTTTACAAACAACGTAGAGGGAGAGATCTCGTTCACCGGACGCTTAAAAGCTATCGATGCTGCTTCGATAACCTTTTTTTCTATTTCTTTCCTTTCCAAAGTTTCTCCTCCTTCAGCTTTCTTCTATATTGCCGGTATTGCCGGACACCAGTGCCTCTGCATAATAAATAACTGATATACTATTCTTCCCCTCCTAGCATTTCACTCTTACTTCACATGCCAATATCAGGCTCGCCATTTTCTACGCCGTACCTGTTGAATACTTTTCTGAAATTCTATAAAACTACTTGCGAACCAGTTTGCCGCTCAAGGCGTCCTTCATCTGCAGGATTAGAAGATCATTGCAACGTCGAGCTAGCCCTGAATCATTTGCGGCGAGGTTAAATGCATGATACGCTCCTCCCCATATGTGCAGGTCGCAATATACCCCCGCCTGCAGAAGACGTGAGGCATAACTAATTGCATCATCACGGCCATGGTCATTTTCAGCGCTGTGTATAATTGCGGGCGGAAGTCCGTGGAAATCCTTGGCATGGCCCGGCACTGCATCGGGCGGAGTATCCGCTCGCACATATTTATCACCCAGCCACGCTCTCCACATCCCCTGTTCCATACTCGGGATCCAACCATTCTCAAGGAAAATGTTACTTGACGGCACTGCCATGCGATCGTCAAGGCACGGAAATTCCAATACCTGTGCGCACAAATTCGGCCCACCACGCTCTTTGAGCCGATGTGTAAGAGCGGCAGCCAGGTGCCCCCCTGAACTGGCGCCTTCTGCTACTATGCGAGAAGGATCGATGCCTAACATCTTGGCATTATCCACTACCCAGAGCAGAGCAGAGTGCACATCGTTGACCGCCGCTGGATATTGGTTCTCGGGAGCACAACGGTAATCCGGGCTAATGATTACGCAATCCAATTCCAAGGCCAAAGAAATGAACTGAAATACCATCTGATCAGCTTTCATAAAGAACAGTGCTCCACCATGCACCGAGAAAAGGACTGGGAGTTTTTTGGAAGAGCGCTTCTTTGGAGAAACAGCTACGAGGTTGACTTTTGGGGCACTAGCCTCCTCTTTGAGTCCCGGAGCAGAATATTCAGCTATATCCACTTTTGCTAAAAGTTTGGGATCAGGTTGAGGTGTCATGGACGTAATCATTTCGTTTACCTGTTGCCGCTTCGCCACGACTTCCTCTGGAGACATCGGTTTAAGGAAATCTTCCACTAAAACACCGATACTTACTATTTCTCCCGACGCCAAACTTGGGTGGAGCCACTCTATGCCCCTCATGTCCGAGTACTTGTTCATAACTCCTCCTAAAAATTTTTGTAGAAATCAGCATTTTTATCGAAATGCTGTTAATGCTTGAAAAAGCTCTCTATCATGGCATTCTTGTAGGGCACATGCCAGTACAGTGGCCTCCCCGATTCCGGTAGCTCCCCCTGTTACAATTATGCGTTTTCCTTTCAATAACATATTTGGAACTCCTTTCCCACTATTTTTAATTTTCATAATAAACTACCTGGCATATGATTTTGGGCAAGATTCCTACTCCTAGAACTTAAGCGGGTACTTTCCGTATTTATGAACCGCCTCCCTAGCCGCGAGGAAGTTTTCCATTGGTGTCTCATCATCAGGCAAGTCGGTGCCCATAATATACCTTCCCCCAGGTGCCCCGATTTTGAGACATTCCTTCACACGCTCCTCGATCTGCTTCGGGGTATGCCAGCGGAGCATCTCCTGTGTAAGAGCCCAGTGTACGACGGCAGTACCTTTTCCCTTGCCGATCTGTTTCATTTAAATTCTATAGCTATCAGTAAGGAGAAATATATATACTTAAGTATTCTTATGTATATACTTAAGTATCCTTTTTGAGGGGTTTCTCGGATCTTTTACCTGGGGGAGTGATGAAAGGTATGCAAACGGTAGATAGGAGAAAAAGACTCAAGCGATGGCAGTAGACCTAGCCTGCAGCATACGCTGAAATAAATGTTGCAAAGGCAGCTCTAAGCCTTAATTATCCAACTGAGACTAGCATCCTAGCACTACTCTGAAGGTAAGTAAGCCGTTCCCGCAGCAGATTGCAGAACGTCTTCAGTTTCTCAAGATTGCTGACATAGGGCTCTTGCCGCAATTCATCCAGTTCGAGCGCACCCAGCTTTTGTTCGATCAATGCTAAATACAGCTCAATATCTCGTATCCCAGAGGCTGTCATCATGTCTACAGCGTCTTCAGGGGATAAGAATTCCAGGTTATACAAGAAACCTTGCCACATGGCAAGCCAGATTGCCTTCCTTCTATTGCGTGCCTCTAATTTGTTAAAAATCTGGCTCAAGTATATCTTTATTGCACTGACAGATGTATTCAACCTTTCAGCAATCTCCTGATTGTTAAGTCCTTGGGCAACGAGGGCAAGTATTAGTCGCTGTCTTTGGGTCAGGATTATCTTCTCAGGCACAGGTGGAACCAAGCAATTAATTAAAATTTCCATAGGGTAAATGTCAAAAGGATTTATGACCCCTTGCTTCAGACAGATCATGAGGGCTTGGGCTTTGTTGGACGCATCGAGTTTGCGTAACGTCCGATGGAGGCATTGCTTAACTGTACTCTCCGCCAAAGCTACCTGTTCGGCAATCTCCCGATTGCTCAGCCCACGGCAAGATAGGATAAGCAATCTGCACTCTTGCTCAGTCAAGGGTGGTTTTGAGGGTTTAAACTCAGTAAACTGCGTATAACGCATGGAGGGCCCCGCTCTGCTTAAGTTTATCCTTTCAGTAATAAACTTGTCAACTTTAAACTGTTACTCAAGTTCCATTAAAGGCACAACACCTAAGCACGGGCATGTTGTCAATCAGCGATATGGGACACTTTTTGAACCGAACACTTTGGTCTTGTCAGAGGGACGAAGTAGCTCCCTGAGGGTCTGATTGTATTCTCTTCGGTGTTGTATCGTTTGTACTTGCACCTCCTTTCTGCGCTGTAGGATCTGTTCTCTCCTGCCATATAGTGGTAAAGTTGTATACATATTGAGGCTGATTTAGAGAAAACAACTATGTTAAATTGGCGAAAACCATTATCTGCGGTTGTGAAAGATATTCTAATAACCCGAAGGGCAGAGTTCCACGGGCTCTGCCCGTGGGTGTCTACAGTTTTCAGCTATCAGCATTTCCTTAATCCCCCCTTTTGCAAAGGGGGTAAGGGGGATTTATGTAGGGGCACAGCACGCTGTGCCCCTACTTGTTTCTAGACTAGCGCCTTTCCTTGTGAACGCTATTCCTGTAAAATAGGGCTGTTCTTAATGGGTAGCCTGGAGCACCTGCTCCCAGGCATAAATGGAACTATATAATGACACCAGTTCGAAGCCAGTATCTCAAAATAAAACGCAGCTATCCCCAGGCTATCGTCTTCTTCCGCCTGGGCGATTTCTACGAGACCTTCGACGAAGACGCCAGACTGGTCTCCCGAGAGCTTGAGATTACGCTCACCTCCCGGGAGATGGGCAAAGGGCAGCGCTACCCCATGGCCGGGATACCCCACCATGCCCTGGACAACTATCTGTCCAAGCTCATCAACAAGGGCTACAAGGTGGCTATCTGCGAGCAGATGAGCGAACCCAAGCCCGGCCGCGGCATAGTGGAGCGCGAGGTGGTGCGGGTGGTGACCCCGGGCACGGTGACCGAGCCCAACCTGCTCGAGACCAGGGCGAACAACTACCTCGCCTCTGTGGTCGCTGAAGGCGAACAGGTGGGGATAGCATATATTGACATAACGACAAGCGAGTTTGCCACTACTCAGCTTCCAGCTGAGAAAGCCCAGCTCGAATTGGAGCGTCTCCGCCCCTCTGAGCTGCTCCTCCCTCGCAGCTCGCAGCCTCCTCCGATATCTCTCTCATTTCCGGTGACCCCGCTCGACGACCGGTGGTTCGAATTGGATACGGCGCAACAAACATTGCTCAACACATTCGGGGCATCCACTCTCGAAGGCTACGGCTGCGCTCAACTGCCGCTGGCGATCAGGGCGGCGGGCTCCATCATCCATTACCTGGAGCAGACCCAGAAGGGTGCGCTGGGCCAGATAAACAACCTGAGCACCTATTCCACCGAGTCCTTCATGACCCTGGACGCTCAGACTCGCCGCAATCTCGAGCTATTTCAGAGCAGCCGCCTGGGGCTGACCGCCGGCTCGCTGCTCTCCGTCATTGATTTGACCAAAACGCCGATGGGCGGGCGACTGCTCAAGAGATGGCTGGGACAGCCTCTCCTCGACATAAAGCAGCTTGAGCGCAGGCAGCAGGCTGTGGCCTCGTTTCAGTCTCCACAGCGTGCCGAGGTGATAAATCTGCTCAGCAAGCTCAGCGACGTGGAGCGGCTGATCAACCGCGTGAGGGCAGGCATTGCCACCCCGCGCGAGCTGGTCTCGCTGCGCCGCAGCCTGGAGCAGTTGCCTCAGTTGAAGGTGATACTGAGCGCCGATGCAGCCCTGGAGTGGCTATCCTCCGAGCTCAAGCCCTGCGAAGATGTGGTCTCGTTAATATCCGGTGCCATCGTTGATGACCCTCCGCCTGTGGTGGGGGAAGGCAATGTGATAAAGGGCGGCTTCTCCAGTGAGCTGGACGAGCTTCGCTCCGCGTCATCGAATGCCCGCAAATATCTGGCCGACCTGGAGCGCACCGAGCGCGACAGGACCGGCATAAAGTCGCTCAAAGTGGGCTACAATCGGGTGTTCGGCTACTATATCGAGGTCTCTTCTCCTCACTTGAGTCGAGTGCCCCAGGACTATATCCGCAAGCAGACGCTGGCAGGGGCGGAGCGCTATTTCACTCCGCAGCTTAAAGAATATGAATCGCTCATCCTTACCGCTGAGACCAGGATTGCAGAGCTGGAAAGCTCTATCTTCCGCCAGGTCTGCCGCCAGGTGGGGGATTGCGGAGAGCGCATCCTGGGCATCGCCGCTGCTCTGGCTCAGATAGACGTTCTTTCCGCCTTCGCCGAAGTGGCGGTGAGACACGGCTACGTTTGTCCCAGCCTGACCGCTGACGACTCGATAACGATTGTCAACGGACGCCACCCTGTCGTGGAACGCGCGCTTGTAGACGAACGCTTCGTCCCCAACGACACCTATCTTTCCAATCAGGACGCCCAGCTCATCATCCTCACCGGCCCCAACATGTCGGGCAAGTCCACCTATCTCCGTCAGGTAGCGCTTATCGTGCTCCTGGCCCAGATAGGCAGCTTCGTTCCGGCTGACTCTGCTACCATCGGCCTGGTGGACCGCATCTTCACCCGCGTTGGGCTTCAGGATGACCTCGTCACTGGCCAGTCCACGTTTATGATTGAGATGGTGGAGACCGCCAACATACTCAACAACGCCACCTCGAAGTCGCTGATAATTCTGGACGAAATCGGACGCGGCACCTCGACCTATGATGGCCTTTCCATCGCCCAGGCTGTGGCCGAGTACATCCACAACCACCCCAGGCTCGGCGCTAAGACGCTGTTCGCTACCCACTATCATGAGCTGGTGGAGCTGGCCAACTTCCTGCCCCGTGTGAGGAACTACAATATCGCCGTATCTGAGGAAGGCGGCAAGGTAGTCTTCCTGCGCAAGATAATCCCCGGAGGCGCAGACAAGAGCTACGGCATCCATGTGGCGCAGCTAGCAGGCCTTCCCAAAGCTGTGGTGCATCGTGCCGAGGAGGTCTTGTCTGAGCTTGAGAGTAATGGCGATGTGAAGGTTGTGCCTGGAATTCAACCTCGTCCCAGGCAGAAGACTTCCCGGGAGCAGCTTCCTCTATTCGGGCAGAAATCCCCGGTAACGGACGAAATCATTAAGCTGGACATATCCTCAATGACCCCCCTGGAGGCTATCACTAAGCTCTACGAGCTCCAGCGCAAGGCGAAGGAAGTATAAAAGCTGCTTCTAGCGAGCATTTTTTGAAGTTATTCGCAAACAATCCTTTTACTCTCCTTTTGTTTTCCCCACTTGCATATGATGTTATAATAACATTGTACTTACATTATAATAATGGCGCAATGGGCCAATAGGCCAAGGAGAAAAAGATGAGTATGCTAGCGAAACTAACGAGCGGCGGTCAGGTTACCCTCCCTAAAGAGATCAGGGTGAAGACAAACATGCAGCCCGGAGATTTTGTGGAGGTTGACCTTGACAGGCAGGGGCATATTGTTCTGAGACCCAAGAAACTTGTGGACGCCAGTCAAGCCTATTTCTGGACCGAGGAATGGCAGAAGGGGGAACGCAAAGCAGATGAGGATATGAAAGCTGGTCGTGTCAAGAGGTTCAAGTCGGCTGCCGCAGCGGTGAAATATCTTAAGGGCAAGGCGTGACGTGGAGGTCTTTCTTACCGAGCAATTCGAGCAGGCGTATACTAGGCTCACCGATGCCGAACGACGCAGTGTTCGCAAGGCGCTCAGCCTGTTGGGTGAAAATCTGAGATATCCCGGTTTGCACGTTAAGAAAATGGGAGGAAGGCAAAATGTCTGGGAAGCTCGTCCTTCCAAAAGGCTGCGGATGACCTTCGAGTTGAAGGAAGGAATAATCATCGTGCGCAATGTGGGAGAGCATGACAAGGTATTGAAGAAACCATGATTGTCCTGGGTTAAAATGCAAGCAGCGAGGTTTTCTCATCATAATGGATAGGAGGTCAGCGATGTACGCGAAAATACTTGTTCCCCTGGATGGTTCCGAGTTGGCTGAGGTCGCTCTGCCTTACGCCGAAGAGCTGGCAGGGAGATTGGGCTCTGAGGTCATCCTGCTGCATGTCTGTGAGTCAGCGCAGGAGCAATATCACCACATGCACCAGTTGTACATCGAGAAGATGGTTGCAGCCACAAAGCGCGGCGCCAAGAAGTATCTTGAGCAGCCTGGTGCTCAAGCGATCACGGTGAGGTCGGTGATTCTGGATGGTCACCCTGCCGAGCAGATTGTAGACTTTGCCGACGAGCAGGGTGTTGACCTTATTGTCATTGCCACGCATGGCTGGTCCGGCATCAGGCGCTGGGTCCTGGGAAGCGTGGCAGATAAGGTGGTGAGAGCTGCGAATAAGCCCGTGGCGCTCATCAGGGCCAAGGGCGTCCATCACCATGAGCTTGAGAAAGGCACGATGAGCAAGATACTGGTTCTGCTGGATGGCTCCCAAGAAAGCGAAGCGGTAATTCCCTATGTTGAGGAGCTTGGCTCCAAGCTCAAGGGAGAGCTCACCCTGCTCCATGTGGTGCCGCCGGCTTCCCCTGTTTATGCTATCATCCCGGGTGAGACCGCCCAGATCCCCTACACCCAGGCTGAAGCGGAGCTATTGAAGGCGGATGCCGGGAGTTACCTGGAGAAGGTGGCTAATGCCCTTAAAGACAAGCACATCAAAGTGAGATTTGAGGTGAAGGTTGGCAATACGGGGCATGAGATTATCAAGCTGGCTGATGAAGTACACGCCGACTTGGTGGCTATGTCGACGCACGGCTGGTCCGGAGTCACGCGTTGGGCCTTAGGGAGCACGGCAGACAAAGTCCTGAACGGGGGGAACACTCCGCTCTTGCTGGTTAGGTCGCCGGGCGTCAGCGCAAAGTAGACCGAAGCTGACTACGGAAATGTCAGGGAGATTTTACCTTCGTTTCCTGACTATGTAGTATGCCGCGCTGCCTGCTGCCAGGACTCCGAGGACAGGGCCGATGATAACCCATATATTGAAAGGTGTTTCTTTCTTCTCGGGTATAGGGGTTGGGGTGGGTGCTAGAGTGGTGGGTGGTGGAGTCAGCTCGGGCGGTGTGGTTAGGGGTGTAGGTTTAGGCGTAGGTGTGGGCGTAGGTGTTGGGGCGGTGGGGTGCGTATTCCCCCATCCCACATTGACTCCTCTCTGCTGAAGCTGAGGGATGTAAACATCCAATGAGTTTGTGTCCAGGGGATTCCCCGCCAAATCCACAGTATCGCCCTGCCCAAGCCCGTTGTTTTCTACCAGTGGAGAGATATCGCTTATTTGGTTACTATAGAGTGAAAGGTAGTTCAGATTCGTGAGTTTCGAGAGTGCAGAGATATTGCCTATCTGGTTATCCCAGAGGTAAAGATGGTCCAGGCTGGCGAGATTGGACAGAGGAGATATGTCGCTTAGCTTATTCCCCCCCATTTGGAGGTCAGTCAATTTAGTGAGCTTGGATAAAGGAGACAGGTCGCTAACCTGATTATATCCGAGTTGCAAGTCGGTCAGTCCCACGAGGTTGGATAGGGGGGACAAGTCGCTTACCTGGTTCCTCCAGAAGTATAGCTTGGTTAGACCGGTCAGGTGGGATAGGGGAGATAAGTCGCTAATCTGGTTATTCTGGATTTGGAGTTCGGTCAGTCCCGTGAGATTGGATAGGGGGGACAAGTCGCTTATCTGGTTCTCCGAAAGATAGAGGCCGGCAAGATTGGTTAGGCTGGATAGAACGGATATATCGCTTATTTGGTTCTGCGCGAGGGAGAGCTGAGTCAAACTGGTCAATTTGGAGAGCGGCGAGATGTCGCTTATCTGGTTTACATGAAGGTTTAGGTAACTCAGGCTGGTGAGTTTGGAGAGTGGGGATATGTCGCTTATCCCGTTATATGCCAGTGAGAGATATGTCAGACCAGTGCAATATTCCAGTCCAGTGAGGTCGGTGATGTTTGCAGAATTGGCGTTGAGCGTGGTAAGGCCTTTGAGATCGGCTAGGTAAATATCCTCGGTAGGCTTCCCTATTGCTTCACGAATCCTTGCCTGGAGATGGGCATCGGGAAAGCAACTATTTCATCAGCTCTCGCGACTGAAAAGGGCAGTAACAGCGCCATCAGGCTGATTAACGCGATCGCCAGACCCAACTTGTGAAATAAGCCCATTAATGCCTTTCTCGCGAGTTATTGAAGGTTGATTCTACCTTCAGCATTCTATTCGGCCCAAGGGCATGTTGTCAACGACCTGCACATTAAATAGGATGACCCAGCCTGCCCTTTGTGGGTGAAACTGGGCCATCTCCGTCTAAGTCTATTTTAGCCAGGGCGCGCTACAGCCCAGATGGCACGAATGGCGCTGATGATCGCCGCCGGTGTTATAAAGATCGCTATGTAGCCTACGATATCGTTGAGTTTGGTGCCTGCGCCTACGCCCAGCTTATCCAGAGGCGTAAAACCTTGTGTGAGGCCTACTACGATAAGGGCGATGGCAGCGATGAGCAGTGGGAGCACTTCCTTACCGGTGATATTCAGCACTCCCACGAGGATACCCACGATAACCAGCGTTAACGTGATGTCGCTGTTAGCAGGGTACCCGATGCCACCGACTATCGCCAGAATTATCCCTACCAAGAAGGCCAGCAGGCCGATGGTGCCCGCGAGCCTCTTCATGGCGTCTGGCTGTTTGGCTTCGTCCGCCATTTTCTACGCTCCTTTCCTTTTGGTTATCAGCACGAGATTCTACAGGAGTGAGTCACGATTGTCAAGGGTTTTTAGACTCGAAACTATACGGTGCACCGTGCCCCTACTAAATCTTGACATCCAGCTTGATATTCTCTATAATATTCGTGGATGTGAATATTATAATATAAAGGTTGGGTCTATGATAGAGAAATCCCAGATTCAGCTTTTCCAACACCAGGCCAGCATCTGCAAGACCTTAGCTGACACCAAGCGCCTCATGATTCTCCATGAGCTCCGAGATAGCGAGGCATCAGTGGGCCAGCTGGTCTCCAGCCTGGGCTTGCCTCAGTCCAATGTCTCGCAGCACTTGGCTATCCTCAGAGAGAGAGGCATCGTGACCACGCGCCGTGAGGGGACCACCATTTACTATAAATTGGCCAATCCCAAGATCGGCGAGGCCTGCGACCTGGTGAGAGAGGTTCTGGCAGACCAGTTGTCTCAGAATCAGGCCCTGGTCAAATCACTCGGCCGTCGTGGCAAGCGAACTTAGTAGCGGTCATTTAGCATATTGGGAGTGCAGAGGGGCGAAGCCCCTTTGCTGGGGGGCTGGGGGTGTCCCCCAGTTTTTAAAGTCCCCCAAGATTGGGGGATAAAGGGGGTTGAAAAGAGCGTTTGCAAACGCTCTCCCTAAGCAAGTGTGGAGGAAACAATGAGTAAACTAAACAGCAAGCAGCAGGCATATCTCGAAAACAAATTCGGCAGCCGTGTAAACTTTAGCAAGACCGAGCGCAGGCTCTATGGGCACGATATAGCAGCCGTGCCCGGTTTGCTCAAACCGCTCATCGGCAACACCATCCCTGATGTTGTAGTGCAGCCTCGGACGGAGCAGGAGCTGGCGGAACTGGTGCGCTGGGCAGCACAGAACAAACTGCCGCTCACCCCGCGCGGCAAGGCTTCGTCCGGCTACGGTGGCGTGTTACCTGTGAAAAACGGCGTGGTGGTGGACTTCTACCACATGAATAAAGTGGTCAAAATTGACCCCAAGGCTCAAATTGTCATCGCGCAGGCCGGCGTGATCTGGGAGAAGCTGGACCGCGATTTAGCGAAGCAGGGCCTGACCTTGAGGCTATATCCCTCCAGCTACCCTTCATCCACGGTCGGTGGCTGGCTGGCTCAGGGCGGCGCCGGCATCGGCTCCTACGAGGCAGGCTGGTTCCGCGACAACGTGGTGAGCGCCCGTGTGGTGCTGCCCAGCGGTGAAGTCAGGGAGTTCAGTGGTAAGGAGCTTGATTTAATATCCGATGCCGAGGGCATCACCGGCTTCATCAGCGAGGTCACCGTCCGCATCATGCCTCTGGATGAGTTGGAGATTGTCGCCATCGGCTGCCCCGACCCTCACGACATGCAGAAGTTCGTGCAGGCTCTGATCGACGAAAAGCTACCCATCTGGTCTCTGATATTTATCAATCCGCGTATGGCTGAGCTGAAAAACAGGGCTCCCCTGAGGGAGCATTACGGCCACCCGGCAGAGGAGCGGGTGCTTCTGCCGGCAGCATACGTGCTCACCATAGCTTTCCGCAAGAAAGACCACGATGCTGTTATGGGCAGGCTGCCGCAAATGCTGAAGCTCTGCCAGGCGGAGATACTCAGTGACCGCATCGCCCGGCACGAGTGGAAGGAACGCTTCAAACTGATGGTGGTGAAACGGCTGGGTCCCAGCCTGGTGCCCGCAGAAGTGGTGCTCCCGCTCTCTTCATTGGGCGATGTGATGACCGAGATAGAGCGCAAGGTGCACCAGCCTGTGGTCAAGGAGGGCGTCATTATCCGGGAGGGCTCGAATGGCAAGCCCGAGGTGGTGATACTGGGCTTCATACCCAGTGACCAGCGCAAGTTCAATTATAACTTCGTATTCAGCCTGGCCATGACTATCATTAAGATTGCCGAGAGACACGGCGGACGCGCCTACGCCACTGGCCTATATTTCTCCAGGAAAGCCCCTGAGATTCTGGGCAAGGAACGCGTTGGCAGGTTGAAGGCATACAAGGCGCAGGTAGACCCCAAGGGCGTGCTGAACCCGGGCAAGGTCCTGGGCAGTGGGCTGGTGGGCGCATTCATGAGCTTTGCGAGCACCTTCGAGCCCCTTATCCGACCCTTCGGCAACCGCGTTATCCCTAAGATCGGTGAGCTTCCTGAGAATAAGCCCGTACGAGGCATTCCCGGCGATGTGGCGTGGTATGCCTATGGCTGTTCTCAGTGCGGCTACTGCGTGGAGGAGTGCGACCAGTTCTATGGCAGGGGCTGGGAGAGCCAGTCTCCGCGCGGGAAGTGGTACTGGCTGCGCGAGTATATGGAGGGCCGCGAGAAGTGGGACCAGTTCATGGCTCACACCATCCTCGCCTGCACTACCTGCGAGCTATGCAACCTGCGCTGCTCGGCATCTCTGCCTATCGAGCCCGCGTGGATGAAGCTGCGGGGCCTTCTTATTGACGAGAAGAAGATGATGACCATTCCGCCCTTCGAGATGATGGCGGCAGCAACCAGGAGAGAAGGCGATATCTGGGCTGGCTATCGCAAGGACCGCACTGCCTGGTTCCCCCAGGACCTCAAGGAGAAGCATGGGCCCACGCATAAGGCAAAGACAGTCTATTTCGCAGGCTGCACCGCCAGCTATGTGGAGCATGATATAGGCATGGCCACCGTACGCTTGTTGGATACCGCCGGAGTGGACTTCACCTACCTGGGCGAGAAGGAGAACTGCTGCGGTATACCCATGCTGATGTGCGGCAAGTGGGATGTCTTCGCCGAGACCATAAAGAAGAACATGGCGGCGGCCAAGGCTGCCGGCGCTGATACTGTAATCACCTCGTGTCCAGCCTGCCATATGATGTGGCAGCACACCTATCCCGTGTGGGCCAAGAAGCTGGGCATTGAATACAATATCCAAACGAAGCACTACAGCGAGGTGGTGGCTGAGAAGATAAAGTCAGGCCAGTTCAAGTTCCCTGCGAATAACCTTCCCCCTACCACAGTTACCTGGCATGACTCCTGCCACATCGGACGGGTATCCGGTGTGTATGAAGCCCCGCGCGATGTTATCAAAGCTATTCCCAATGTGAAGCTCGTAGAGATGGACCACAACCGTGAGGAAGCGCATTGCTGCGGCAGCGTGCTGACCCTGATCAAAGACCCGCCTGTGGCTGCCGAGGTAGGCAAAACCCGGCTCGACGAGGCGCTGGAGGCTGGCGCAGACAAGGTGCTGGCGCTCTGCCCCTGCTGCGAGTTCCAGTTCCGGGTGACTGCTGACAAGAAGAAGATGCCTGTCGAGGCCATAGACCTGGCGCGCTTCGCAGCCTCGACCCTGGGCTACAAGTTCCCTGACCCCAACCCGGAGGTGCAAAGGCAGTGGGCGGTGTTCGAGGGCATGATTGCGGTGATGAGCCCCAAGGGATTCGCCGACATCATGGGGACCATGTGGCCCGAGCTTATCGACGCTATGCCCTTCGGCATGGGCAGGATGATGCGGGTAATGGGCAGGATTCCCTTGACGCTGGAACTGATGAAGCCCATGTTCCCTATCCTGTTCCCGAGGCTGCTGCCCATGATGATGCCCAAGGTGACGCCGACAATGTTGAAGCGGATTGGGGAGCGTATCCCCATGCCTGACTATATGGCTGAGCAGATGCCCCACATGATGCCCGGCATCATGGACAGCCTCATGCCGCACATGATAGGCGATGTTGTTCCCCTGGTGACCCAGCCTATGATAAACTATTTGAGAGGAAGAGACGGGAAGTAGGGACGAGTCAAGGCTATATTCATGAGCCGTATTTTTAAGGTGTTTCTAGCGGGGCTGCTCCTGCTTGCAGGAGCAGCCCTTGCTTGCTCCCCTTCGGGCTCTGAGCACTCTCTGCCTACGCCATCGCCTTCTCCGACCCCCGCTGCTATCTCGTACTACGGCTATGAGGTTGTCCATGTCTACCCTCACGACCCCGGCGCCTGGACTGAGGGGCTGGTGTATGGAAATGGCTTTCTTTACGAAAGCACCGGGCTTGAAGGTCGTTCCTCGCTGCGTAAAGTGGAGTTAGATACCGGCAAGGTGCTGCAAGAGGTAGACCTGGCAGCCCAATACTACGGCGAGGGCATCGCCATTTATGGCCAGAAAATAGTTCAACTGACCTGGCAGTCGCATGTCGGTTTTGTCTACGACGAGGAGAGCTTCAAGTTGCTTCGCGAGTTCGATTACCCTACCGAGGGCTGGGGCATTACATACGATGGACAGCGCCTGATTATGAGCGATGGCACCTCGACCTTGCATTTCTTAGACCCTGAGACGTTTAAGGAAGTCGGCAGCGTGCAGGTTTTCGACGATAGCGGGCCGGTGGACAATCTCAATGAACTGGAATATGTGAATGGTGAAATCTATGCCAATGTCTGGCTAACCGACCGCATAGCAATGATTGACCCCGGGACAGGTCGGGTGCTGGGATGGATAGACCTGACGGGGCTTCTGAGTGCGGCAGACCTCAGCCAGCCTGTTGATGTGCTCAACGGGATTGCCTATGATGCGCAACACGACCGCCTGTTCGTTACGGGCAAGCTCTGGCCCAAGCTCTTCGAGATTAAACTTGTTCCCAGGGGTTAATTGAAGCTACATATCCGTGGTTGGGGCACTGCCTGCTATTCACCTAACCGTCTTTGCGCCATGCGCTGGTGCTGAAATAACTCATGGCGCTGCTAGCGCGACGTAGGGGCGCACGGCTGTGCGCCCTTTCCCTTCCTGCGAAAGCAGGAATCCAGGATTCTCTCCATTTTCAAAGTGCATTATATTAAAACTCCCCCTTTTAAACTTGTCCCTGGCTTGTTCAGGGAGGGGGATACAGGGGGATTATATAGCTCAATTTGTCGCTCACCCACGTTTTCGCATTCCCAATGTTGGTCAATGACCGGGAGTGCAGAGGGGATTTACCCCTCTGCCAGGGGTATTGGGGGTGTCCCCCAATTTTTTAAAGTCCCCCAAGACTGGGGGACTTAGGGGGTTGATAATAATCATGAAACACTGTTTAATATCCCCATATGTGTCATAGGGGAAAGGAGCGTAATTAGTGACTCAGAAAGTGCTTTTCACCTGGAGCGGCGGCAAAGACAGCGCCATGTCTCTCTATGTGCTGCGGAAATTCCATAATTACGAGATAGTAGCACTGCTGACCAGCGTAACCGAAGACTACGACAGAATCAGCATGCACGGCGTGCGCCGCGTCCTTCTGGAGCAGCAGGCGCAGTCTTTGGGATTGCCCCTGGAAATGCTCTATATCACCAGGAATTCCTCCAACGAAGAATACGAAGCAAAGATGAAAGAAAAACTGCTGCAATACAAGAGCCAGGGTGTTTCCTCCGTGGTTTTCGGGGACATCTTCCTGGAGGACTTGCGCAAATACCGCGAGGATAACCTGGCCCAAATAGGCATGAAAGGCATATTTCCGATATGGAAAAGGGATACCACCGAGCTGGCTCATACCTTCATAGATTTGGATTTTAAAGCGGTGATTACCTGCGTTGACTCGCAATCTCTCGAGGGAAAATTTGCGGGCAGGTACTTCGACAACGAATTCTTGTCGGAGCTTCCTCCGAAGGTCGACCCCTGCGGAGAGAACGGCGAGTTCCACTCCTTTGTCTATGACGGCCCCATATTTAGCGAGCGGATACGCTTCAGAAGGGGTAAAACTGTTCTCAGAGACAACCGTTTCTATTTCCGCGACTTGATACCGGTTCGAGCTGCAGGGGCGAGGTTGCCTCGCCCCCAAAAGGTGTAGAGAAATGAGCGATAAACCAGTCAAGACCTATCCCACTATAGGCTGCTGCGGCATAGATTGCGGGCTGTGCCCCAGGTATTACTCTGCAGGCCCTTCGAGATGTCCCGGCTGCTGCGGGCCTGGCTTCTTCGATGTAAGTCCCGGCTGCGGCACTATTACCTGCTGCGTGAAGAAGAAAGGACTCGAGGTCTGTGCACAGTGCAACGAGTTCCCCTGCTCCAGATTTGCCTCCTGGCTGGACAAATGGGGGCAGGAAGACTCGGTTGTGATTCACCGCAAGATAAAACCAAATCTGGATTTCATGAAAGAACATGGCCTGGAGAAGTTCCTGGAGCAACAGGCGAGGCGAATTAAACTGCTGGAGAAAATGCTCGATAAATACAATGATGGCAGGTCCAAGGGCTTCTACTGCCTGGCTGCGGCTCTGCTTTCAATACCAGCCCTGGAGGCCGCGTTAAACGAGACCGAGCGCAAAATGAAAGCGGATAAGGTCAAGTCGGACGACGTGAAAACGAAAGCTAAAATCCTCAGAGAATTTCTCGAAGGCTTCGCAGCAAAAGAAGGAGTCGAGCTTAAACTGAGAAAGAAGGGGGCATGATGGCAAATAATAGAGACTTGATTGCCTACTGCGGCTTGTACTGTGGGGTTTAGGTAGGGGCACGGTGCACCGTGCCCCTACCTGTATTTGCACAGGCGCTGGTATTGAAATAATTTGAAGGCGATGATCGGAGTAACGTAGGGGCACAAAATTTTGTGCCCCTACGTTTGATTAACATAGGTCGGTGCTCTGTCACCGATGTTACACAGGCTTTGAACAAAGGTGTTACAATAGAAAATGAAAGGGGGTCTCATGGACTACAAACAGATGACGTCGCCGTGTGGCATCGATTGTTTTAATTGTACTCTGTATTTGGCTAGCGAGAACAGCGAAATGAGGAAGACGATCTCCGAGAAAGCAGGCATTCCCCTGGAAAAGGCAGCATGCCGCGGCTGTCGCAAGGAAAAAGGCACCATAGCTTTCCTCAATATGACCGAGCCCTGCAACGTCTACAAATGCATCTCTAAAAAGGGTATAGATTTCTGCTTTGAGTGTGCTGACTTTCCCTGCGACCACCTGCATCCCTATGCGGATAAAGCAGCCCAGAGGCCGCACAATGTCAAGGTTTTCAACCTGTGTTTGATGAAGAAAATGGGCGTGGAAACCTGGGCCAAAACCAAGGCCCAAAGCGTCAGGGACACCTACTTCAAAGGGACCCTCAAGCTATAGCGAGATAGTTGATAAGATAGGTATACCTCCGTATTGACGTAGGGGCACGGTGCACCGTGCCCCTACCCATAATTGCGGCGAGTGCTGGCACGAAATAATTTGATGACGTTGTTGGAGCGATGTAGGGGCAGACCCACGTGTCTGCCCAAAATCTTGTTTAAGGGCGAACACATGGGTTCGCCCCTACGGGACATATTGCGCTGTGAATGTCATTATCTGTTGATTCGCAAATCATAGGGTCGGTACTCTGCCACCAACCTTTCTAGGCAGCGGACAGAGCCGCTGCCCTATGCTTGACACTGTTAATGCTGGGTTCTGTTATACTACTGTTCAATGTTGGTCGTTAGGGTGACGATCTAAAAATAGGAGAAGGTTTCATATCTCCTATTATGAACATTTTGAGGTGACCTATGCCAAAACTATTGCTGAAGTTTGCTATTGATTTGGATGAGATGAGCTCTTCTCACTTCGGGCACCACGGCCCACAATTTCACAGATGGCTTCCTGATGGTGAGAAGGATGCCATTGTTTTGGATACTAGCGACTCAAATGCTATCCTCAAGGTATGGTTTGAGCGACGGGGATTTGTAGATGGAGGTCTTATTAGATACGATCGTAAGCGTCGAGAGGTTGATCCTGGGATTGTGCCTAAGCAAGCAGTTCTTGATGCAGGCCCTCTTATGGGGTTGTTGGGGATTCATGAGATTTCAGAGGAAGAACTAGTGCCTTTGCGAGAGAATAAAAGCGGCGATGACGTCTACAAAGCTTTAGGAAAGAAAGCGATAAAGTTGATTTGTCCTCCTGTAAGCAACCTTATCAACATCATTCGCACAAATTATGGGCAATACTGGGTGCCCGAGTTCGAAGGATGGGATTCGCGCCAAAGGTCAGTTGGTGGTTACTGTCGTTTTGTTCTCAACATGAAATGGAGTCTTGATGAGGGTGGTACTTGGACTGATTTCATTGCTGATAAAGAGCCGAGTGCAGGTATTGTAGTTGTAATTCAAAGTGACAAAAGTTTTCGCGAATTTATTTCTAAAGAAGATTGGGGAGAAATTGCACGGGTGATTCGGGAGGGATACAAGCCCTCAGGTGCAGCTTCTATTCTTGCTCGTGCTCATCAATTGCTCGATGGAGGTAATCTTAAATATGCCTTCATCGAAGGGGTCTCTGCACTCGAACTCTCCCTTGGTGATTTCGTCCGCAGTAACTTGCAAACTGAGGCTCGTCTTTCTGAGGACATGAAATCATTCTGGAATTTACCTCTACGTTCCCAATTAATCGCTATAGCAATTGGAAGAAAAGAGATCCCTCTTGAAAAACTGAAAGATTCTTTGGAAGCGATTGAGATTAGAAATAAGGTGATACATGAAGGTTTGAATCCTTTGGAAAACGCTAGCACTAAACTTTCAAGATTATTGGAGGTCATTGCGGGTTTACTTTCAGGTCCTAGCTTCAGGTTTCCACAGGGTAATCCGGGTAATGCGTTAAGACCGGTAGAGACATGGGAACAGCAAGCCAGGTAGCAACTGTCGGAAAAGGAAGACATCAGACTTATGCCCATTCGTATCCTATCCCCTGACGTAGCTTCGAAAATCGCCGCCGGCGAAGTGGTGGAGAGACCGGCCTCGGTGGTCAAAGAGCTGCTGGAGAACTCGCTGGACGCCGGCGCCACCCAGATTGCCATCGAGGTGCAGGGCGGCGGCGTGCGCCTCATCCGGGTGGTGGATAACGGCGCGGGCATACCTCCCGAGGAGGTCGACCTGGCCTTCGAGCGCTTCGCTACCAGCAAGGTCGCTACCGCCGACGACCTCGAGGGCATCTCCAGCCTCGGCTTCAGGGGCGAGGCCCTGCCCTCCATCGCCGCCGTCTCCGAGGTCACCATGGTCACCCGCAGCAGGGACGAGCTGTCGGGCGTCTTTGTTAACATAAAAGATGGCGCTATTTTAGAGAAAGCCAAGCGCGGCTGCCCCATCGGCACCACGGTCACCGTGCGCAACCTGTTCCGCAACGTCCCCGCCCGCCTCAAGTTCCTCAAGTCCACTGCCACCGAGAACGGCCACATCGGCAACCTGGTGGCACAGTACAGCCTCGCCTTCCCCGAAGTGAGGTTTACTCTGCTCATAGACGGCCGCACCACCTTCCGCTCCACAGGCAGCGGCAGTCTCAGAGAGGTGCTGGGCGCAGTCTACGGCCTCGATGTCGCCAAAGCCATGCTCCAGATAGAGACTAGAGAGGGCGCTGACCCTCTGCTGCCTGGAGTCACCGGCTTCGTCAGCCCTATCACCCTTACCCGCGCCAGCCGCAGCTACCTGAGCTTCTTCGTCAACCGGCGCCGGGTGCAGAACCGCATGCTCGCTTATGCCCTCGAGGAGGCCTACCAGGGCCTGCTCATGGTGGGCAGGCACCCCGTAGCTGTGATCAATATCTCGCTGCCTCCTCAAGATTTAGATGTCAATGTCCATCCTACCAAGAGCGAGGTCAGGTTCCGCAACGAGCGCGATGTTTTCTCAGCCATACACAAGGCGGTCAGAGAGACCCTTGCTATCCAGGCTTCCATGCCTACGCTCGATACCTTGCCTCAACCCCAACCAGTATCAGCTTCGCCTGCAGAACGTCTACCCACTTTCGCTGCCAGGCCCGAAGAAGCAGTAACCAGAGCCCCCCTCGCCCCCACACCCCACAGCGCCGAGCCCGTCGCCAAATCCTTGCCCATTCTCCGCATCGTGGGCCAGATGGCCAACACCTATGTCATCGCCGAGGGGCCTGATGGCATGTACCTCATAGACCAGCATGCCGCGCATGAGCGCGTCCTTTTCGAAAAAATCCGCAACGAGCGTTCACGTAGAGCCGTCGAGATTCAGGGGCTGCTCCAGCCTGTGCCGGTGGAGCTCACGGTGCGCCAGCAGGAGCTGCTGGAATCCCAGGCTGAAGCCCTCTCCGAGTATGGCTTCGGCATAGAGCACTTCGGGGAGAGAACCTACCTGGTGAGGTCAGTGCCCGCTCTGCTCCAGGGGAAGAACGTGGCGCAGTCGCTGGTCGAGGTGCTGGATTTTCTGGCGGAAGGTGAAAAGGGAGACCGTCGTGAGGAGATAGCTATCTCTTTGGCCTGTCATGGCGCGGTGCGGGCAGGGCAGGCATTGAGCCACGAGGAGATGCGGGATTTAATAAGGCAACTGGAGCAGGCATCTCAACCCCGCACCTGTCCGCACGGCAGGCCGACTATGATCCACCTCAGCTCCTCTCAGCTTGAGAAGAACTTCGGCAGAAGATAGCCTTTACAGCCTCAGATACCCGTGGGCATAGAGCGTCTTGTTCTGCAAAATATTGATGGTCTTGGCTATATCCTTTAGCTCAGGGTCGCTCATGTCCACCTGGCTGATATCGTACTGCTCCATGGCTACATACGCATCGTAAAGCCCCACATAGAGCTTGCCCTTCGGCGTGGAGGTATCCCTGGTGTCGATGATGCGTATCGCCTCCATGGTCTCTTTGTCCAGAGGGTCGAGGATTGCAGAGTCCAGGCCAGCGCCGGCCATCATTACCATGAAGACTCGGTTGAGCAGGTGGCGCCCCTCAGCGGGACAAGTGTTGGACACATTGGACAGCCCGCAGGTGGTCTTGGGTGGCGGGTCCGCCAGTTGTTTAAAGAATCGCACCGCATTTATCGTCTGCTGCGCCTGGTCCTGGTTGCCGTTCACTGTTAACACCAGGGGGTCGAGCCAGATGTTCTCGATAGGCACGCCGTACTTTGCGGCTGCGGTGAAGGTGCGCTCGGTGGCTAGTTCGACGCGGGCGTCGGCGGTGGTAGGGATGCCGCCTTTGGCCAGGGTGAGGGCGATGATATTGGCGTTATATTTAGCTGCCAGAGGCATCATTGCGCTTAAGCGTTCTTCTGTGGCGTCGGTGCTGTTGATCAGCGCCTTCTTCTTGCAAACCTTCAGCCCTGCCTCTATGGCAGCGGCGTTGGAGGTGTCCAGAGAGAGGGGCAGATGAGAGACCTCCTGAATAGTCTGCACCATCCAGGGCATGACCTCGTGTCCCGCCTTCTTCTGAGGGCCGATATTGAGGTCGAGGTAATCAGCTCCCTTCTCTGCCTGGAGTTTCGCCAGGTGCTGGATATATGCTTTATCGCGTTGTTCGACTGCCGCTTTTACATCCTTCGAGATAATATGGATGCACTCACCGATGGCGATTAGCTTCATCTAATTCCCTCCTTATTCATGTTTTCGAAGCTCTGGGTCAAAAGCCCCGCTTTTTCTTTAAAATCCCTCTCCCTTGACGGGAGAGGCTAGGTGAGGGTGAATCCCTCGTACTTTATCCCAGCCCTAGTCTCCAAGCTGTCTCAGACACCATCTAATCCCCCCTTTTGTAAAGGGGGCCAGGGGGATTTATCTATTTTCTTACAACTCCTATACCAGCTTAAGTTAGCTACCTCTCACTTTAAAATCCCTCTCCCTTGACGGGAGAGGCTAGGTGAGGGTGAATCCCTCGTACTTTATCCCAGCCCTAGTCTCCAAGCTGTCTCAGACACCATCTAATCCCCCCTTTCGTAAAGGGGGCCAGGGGGATTTATCTATTTTCTTACAACTCCTATACCAGCCCCAGTTTCCTGGCTATCTCGGCAACCCCTTTTTGTAACGACGACTCCGGCGGCAACTCGATAAGCGGCGCCCCTGTCGCCTCCAGTTCCTTGATCTTAGCGTCCTCCGGAATTGTGCCGATAATTTTAAGTCCGGACTCCTCTATCGTCTGGGCAATCTTGGGTGGCAGAGGGCTTGAGGCGCGATTGACTATGAGATGAATCTTCCCCACATAAGTCCTCAGGTCTTTGATCAGCGCCTGCATGTTGGCAGCGGTAAGGATGCCCCTCACCGTGAGGTCCGAGACCAGGAGCATGATATCTATGTCCCGCGTGGTCTGGCGGCTGATATGCTCCATGCCCGCTTCGCAATCGATTACCACGTAGTCGTAGTTTTTCCCCAGCCGGTCGATGCAGGTGCGAATCATGTTGTTGGCAGCGCAGTAACACCCTGCTCCCTCGGGACGCCCCATAGCCAGCAGGTCTATTTGTGGCGACTCCACCAGTGCCTCGCTTATCTTTATGTCGAGGTAGTCCTGCTTGGCCAGTCCGGGTTCCATAGTCCTGGCCCTCACCTTGGCTGCCATCTCCTCCCTGACCTTGCCCACCGTGTCGGTCAGGGGCAGCCCCAGAGCCAGATTGAGATTGGTGGCCGGGTCGGCATCGATAGCCAGCACTGCACCCTTTCCAGTTAAGAGCTTGATGAGCAGGGCCGCGATAGTAGTCTTGCCGCTGCCGCCCTTGCCGGCGATAGCAATAGTAGTAGTCATCTTCTAATCGCTTGCGGTCTTAAACTGTTAAAGGGGTAGAAGGGTTAATAAGCCCAATCTACCCCTTCTCTCACAAACCTGCTGCTAAGTCTTCCAGTGCTCCTTAAGGAAGCCTCCCACAGCCATGGCCTCGCGCGGCCCCACCATTATCTTCCACTCGGGCAGCGCCTCTTCCAGTTCGCCTCTCAGCACAGCGACGCCGCCGGGGATAACCAGGTTCTTGTGGCTTAGCTTCTCCGCGGCATTCTGCCCCTTGACTGTCTTGGCGATCTTATCGGCATCGAATTTGCCTGCCGACCAGGCAGTCAGCACCGAGAGTCCCTCTGTATCGCAGACCAGCAGCCATGAGGCCCAGCCCGCTGCCTCCAGCTCTCCGGCTATGGAGAAGTAAGTCAGCGAGAAGTTTGTGGTCACGCAGAGCGGGCTTGTCGCCTTGGGCTCCAGGATTTGATATAGGCCTGGCTTCATCTGTATCGGCTTCTGCGGGTCGGTGTACACATTGAGCCGCAGGGTGACCAGGGCATAAGCTGTGGCAGGGGAGAAATGGTCCATAACAATGATGCCGCCGTACTTGGCTATGTGCTGCCCTGCCAAAATCGCTTCCTCATCGGGCGATGCTGCGCCCTCTCCGGGGAAGGATATTAGCGGATAGCCCACCGGCTCAAACCGCTTATTCAGGGCCAACCTGCGCATTTGCGTAAAGGTGACCAGCGTGTCCCCGAAGCCTCTAACGCCGGGGTCGAGGATGAGGTCTTCCACGCCGGCCTTCGCTGCCTTATCGGTCAATTCCGCAAGCTCGTTCAATCCGTCGGAGCTTCGGACGGCCAGGGGGCAGGCGTATTTCTTAGCCAGCTCAATCATCTTGTCGAAATTGTCCTTGGTTGCCGCGTAGATGGCTGGCCTGGACTTGGCTACTTTATCCAGGGCTCCGCCCATGGCAGCCGGGTCTGTCGCCATCAGTACCAGAGGCAGGTTGGTCTTCGCAGCAACCGTCTCCACGCACTTGGCGAAGGTAGCAGCGTTTCCGGAATCATTCTGGATAGCGATCCCATCAATGCCGAATGTCAAACCGACGCGGTCTACCTTATATTTGCTGACCTCTTCTACCGTCTGGCTGACTTTCTCGACAGGGGTGGAATCCTTAACTCTTATCACGAGTCCGGGGCGATGGAAAAAGGTCTTCTCGTGGCGGAACATCACCGTCTCGTTCCCCACCTCGATCTTCTTATCTCCCGCGCCCACGGTTACCAGGCGAATCGGCGGCTTGGACGCAGCCTCCAGCGCCTTCTTAGCCTCGTCGCTGACATATTTGCAGGCTGACAAATCGGCCTGACTCGCCGCCAGCTTCATAGCAAACGCCAGACAAGTAGGCTGGCCGCATTCCTTGCAGTTCGTTTTGGGCAGGAACTTGTAGATTTGAATACCTGTCAGTGCCATTGTTCAGCTCTCCTTTCCTCTATTTCTTCCCCATCAGCTTGTGGATGGTAGCCTTGATCCGCTCCACGGACTTGGGGTGCAGTAATGTGACTAAATTTGAGCCGGCATTGAGCACGGTCAGAGCGGTGAGCTCCTCCCAGACTAAGCCGCGCTCTTCCATAGAGCCCCAGGCCACCGGTATTCCCTGGCTGGCCTTCGCTTCCTTCTGCCGCCAGGCCTCTGCGCCTGAGTGGCTTATCACAGGCATGTTGACCATGGCGTCGCCGCCCAGGGCAGCCAGACGCACGCGCTCGCGGATAGAGAGAGCGTACTCCAGGCCGTAGCCCAGCGCTCCGGTATCCACGTCCATGATGATTGAGTCCGCAGGCACGCCGATATCGGTGAGCAGGATGTTAAGCTGTTTCGCCAGGTTTATGTCGAGCGGGCTCTTGGCAATGGCCACGTGTCCATCTGAGATACATACGGCGGCAACTGTGCGGTAGTTCTTCTCCTCGCAGTTGCCTATAGCGATACGCTGTCCCTTCGCTGCCTCGGAGACCGCAACCAGAACAGCGTTATCCTTTTCCGCTACGCCGGGCCCTATAACAATGAGCGGCAGGTCAACCGCCGCCAGCACTTTGTCCACGGTCTTCTTGGCTTCAGCCGCGCCCGTATTGCCCATCTCAGGATGTGCGCTCACCAGCCTCAGAGCTATGGCCTCCGCACCGTATTCCGCAGCTTTCTTGGCCCAGGTTGCCGGGTCTTTTACTGCATCGCCCCAGGCATGGAGCAAGGACGTAGACCAACCGGTTGGCTCCCTGTCCTGGATTTCTATGCCTACCCTGGGCGCATGGGGGAAAGAACCTTCGAAACTGAGGAAAGGCAGGGTATTCTCACCGCCGAGGACTATCTCCTTCCTCTTGCCCCCTCCCAGTTTCACCTCCCGTATCTTACCGGTCCATTTCTCAATTGGAATTTCTACTCCAGGCATGGCAGAAATCTCCTTTCCCTAATATACAGCATAAAACAAGGGTCGAGTAAGGCGACCCCTGTTTTATGCGTAAAACCCCTTTTCATTTCTCAGCTATATTAGCCGATGATCGAAGGCATGGTCAGAGCAGGATGTCCCTTCTGCTCAAGGAACGGGAGCAGCTGCTCCACAGTGGTAACCTGGCTGCCGTCGGCGACCTTCTCCATGAGGTCAGGCACACCCTCGCGCTCACACGCCGCCTTCAATTCCTCTGCCAGTTCCTCTTTCAGGTTCTTGGACATCCATACTAATCGCTTGATGCCGCCCTCGGTCGGGATGAACTTCTTACTTATGACGTAAACCTTGCCGTGGCCCATCATGCCCGGCGTCTGCAAGCCGCCGCCGACCGTGCCCATCAAGGTGGTGAAGGTCATGCCGCAGGGTGTCATGCCGTAGTCATCACGCGAGACAACCATAACTCCGTTGGCCTCGGGGATGACCGCCATGACGCATTCGCAGCAGCCGCAGGTGGTTAGAGGCGCATCCATCAGCGAGTAGATGGTGAACCTGGTCAATTTCTTCTGGGAGTGCTCATGGATGAACTGGTTCACACCTTCCCACTCGCCGGTCTGCTCGTTAATTACCTTGCCCTTGGGCACCGGCTGGTTGGGGCCGGCTGGTTTCATCTCGAAAGCTGCCCGGCAGTCGAGCCAGCTATAAGCGCCGCACAGTCCCACGCGCTCCGGGTTGATCACACAGACGTGAGTCGGGGCGAAGGACTGGCACAGAGTGCAGCTATAGAAGGTGTCCACAGCCTCATCGCTGAGCCCGGCCATACGAGCGTTTCGCTCTCTATATACAGCGCGGGCCTGCTCGAACAGCTCCTTCACCTTGGCGGGGTCGGTGTAGATTGTTACCTGCACCTTGTCCACAATAGCGCCGAAATCATTTTTCAGGCAGGTATGCAAAACGTCGCCTAAGTGCCGCAGCTTTAATCCTTTGGCGACAGCGTTCTTGTGTATTCGTATCCAGGTGATGTCTCTCTGCCCCTGGTGGGACACACCCTCGGCACCGTTCATCATGTGGTGAATCTGGCGCTCCAGCACCGACTCGAAGTCCTTCTGCATCTTGCGCCCGGCTACGTCCACCACGATGCCCAGCGGATTCTTGGAGCCTACGGCGAAGCTGTCTATATCGGGGCCGACCACTGTAATCTTGCCGTCCTCGACCTCATCCAGCTTCTTCATTCTCAACCATTCGAAGCACATGCCCCCCTTGCCGCCGAACTCGCAGGCCAGGTCGGCCTTGCGTACTACCTCGCCCTCGAAAGCAGCGCCAAAGGCAACGGGTATGGGGACCTTGGCTATCTTAAGCTTAATGCCGCGCAGCTCGATGCAGCGCTGCACCAGCCTCTCTGCTTTCTCCAGGTCATCCTTGCCCGGGATGTCATCGAAGGGCATGCTCACCACGTGCTCGAACTTAGTTATTCCTGTGGGCAGGATATTGGGTATCACGGTGTCGGCGAACGCAGGGAATCCGTAGTTGATAGCTCCGGCTGCCGCTGCATACTCCATGTCGGTAATCGGGCCCAGGGCAAGCACGAAAGCGAAGCAGCGGAACTTGTTATACAGCAGTATGCGGCGGAAATCGCCTGGCTCGATACCGCCGAAGCTCAAGGCTGCGCGGGTGGCGAAGCCCAGAGCGTAGATAGCCGAGACGATATCGGTGCCGAAGGGGACGATGAAGGTATTATACCCCATCTCCACGCCGGACTCTCGCAACTGGTCGGCAACATTGCGACCGTTTCTGTTGCTGCAGATGAAAATTAGCTGTCCCTTGGACTGCAATTCGCGTACAATCTTGACCGCTACCTCGTTGCTCTTGGCGCAGCCGACCAGGGCAGCGAAACCGGACATTCTGCCATCGACTAGCTGAATGCCCCAGCCTCTCATTTGGGCGTCATTGATGGGGCCGTTGTACTCGAAGCCGTCCTTCTTCTCGGGCTGCTGGCCCTTGGCGAATCGTATGCCCTCTATGGTTTCGAAGGCGTACAGTGTGGCTGCTCCGGCGTCCAGGGTCTCGCCGAGGTACGGCAGCCACATGTTCTCGCCGGGCACCGGGGGCAGCAGGCCCTTGGCGTATTCCACAACAGGTTTCAGCTCACCCAGCTTCTGTACCTTAATACCCAGAAGCCCCCAGATGGTGGGGAGATGGAATGCGGTACCACCGCCTGCCGTATCCTTAAATACGATGGGGGTATCCGGCCCCATTGTCTTCAGGGCATCCTGAAGCATATCGTCCGCCATCTTGACGGCGGCGTGAGCGCCTCTAATTGCTCTGGTGGCGATAAATTTTGACATCTTTCTAAGCCTCCCTTAATATCTTCGGAAGTCTCCGGACATGGGTGCATCGATAGGATTGGTGCAACTCATACGGCTGGCCTTGAGGAACCCCGGGCTGATCTCCTGCAAGGGCATCTTCTTGCGCGCGTGGGCATCAGCCACTCTCAGTATCTCATGGGCTTTCTCGGCCTGAGCGTCATCGGCATGTACGCTTACTACTATGCCTCCCAGGGAGACGGCGCGCTGATAGTAGTTGACCGTATCCTCGGGGACGCCCCAGAACTCACCCAGCGCCTTTGCCAGATCGCTGCCTGCTTTAGACAGGGAAGTCGCATGTCCCATCGCAGTCAACGAATTGACGTCTGCTGCCGGTTTTAAGCTGTCCCCCATCTCCTTCTTGCCGTTGCCGCTGGTTACGATCCCTATCTCCTCCACCTTGAAGCCCTTAGCCTTGAGCTCGCTTATTGCCTTCTTGGCATCCTCGGGCTTTCGGAAGAGCTTTGTCTGTACTTTAGCCATGGCACACTCCTTAGATAGCGTTTATTTGGCCTGTGCGACAAATAGAAAGCCTTCGCCTCCTTATGCCCTCATTGCACAAGGTGACAAAGGCGCATTTCCTCGAAAAAACAACAGTAAATCACAGCGTAAATCAGAGAGTCTTACAGACCTCACCCAAAGTAAAATTCTAACATAGCCTCTAAGGCTAGTCAAGCTTGATTCTCTGCAATTCACGCGGGGAGGTCGGAGTCCGCCTCTGGCGGATGGTGGTATTCCCCAACTCCTAGATTCCCCCAACCCTTCCAGGGAAGGAGGGGGACAAAAGGGGTTAAAAAATGATGGTAAATGCTCTTCACACTATGCACTTTTGGCACACTGGTGTATTATACTATAGGCGGAAGCTATCAAAGCTGGGCCGTGTGAACAGGAGCAGACAACATGCCTTCAGGACTACCATTGCCCAAGCGCATAGGCAGGCTGGACGAGCTTGCTCACAACCTGTGGTGGAGCTGGCATCAGCAGGCGCGTGACCTGTTTAGAGCGCTCGACTACCCCATGTGGAGGATAACCGGCCACAATCCGGTCAAGCAGTTACGCGATTTGAACCCCGATAAACTGAAAGCCGCCGCCAACGATCCCGTTTTCCTCTCCCTGTATGATTCCGTGCTCGCAGCCTTTGACGCTGAAATGTCAGCCCGGGACACCTGGTTTAATACCAACTATCCTAACCTGCTATCGGGCCCCGTTGCCTACTTCTCCATGGAGTTTGCCATCCATAACTCGCTGCCCATTTATGCCGGCGGGCTGGGGATACTTGCCGGAGACATCTGCAAGGAAGCGAGCGATCTGGGTCTGCCTGTGGTCGGGGTGGGATTCATGTATCCCCAGGGATATTTCCATCAGCATATGTCCGCCGAAGGCTGGCAGGAGGAAGTGTACAGTCAGTTGGATTTCAGTGAGACTCCCATAACTCCGGTCTCTCCGCCTGCTGGCCGTGGCCCTTTAGTCAAGATTCAGTTGAATGACAGGTCTGTGCACATTGGCGCCTGGCGAGTCGAGGTAGGCCGCACCACCATATATCTGCTTGATACTAATGTTGAAGGGAATGCTCCTCAGGACCGTCAGTTGTCCGCCCGCCTCTACATAGCCGACCGGGAGCTGCGTATGCAGCAGGAGATGGTCCTGGGCATCGGCGGTGTGCACGTTCTCCGGGCTCTGGGCATCAAACCGTCCATATGGCACGCTAACGAAGGCCATACGGCTTTCATGATGCTGGAACGAGTCAGGGAGGAGGTAGAGCAGGGCGCAACCTTTGATAAAGCCCTCCAGAAGGTGCGGGCAACTTCCGCTTTCACCACCCATACGCCGATCCCTGCCGGCCACGATATTTTCTCCACGGAGCTTGTGGAGAGGTCATTTCACAACTACTGGGGCTCGCTGGGGATAGACAGGGAGAGATTCCTGGCCTTAGGGCGGCAGGATGGCGACGGAGGCCAGACCTTTAACATGACGGTGCTCGCCCTGACCATGGCTGCTCAGTGCAACGCTGTAAGCCAGCTGCATGGTACAGTGACACGGCGGATGTGGCATGTGCTCTGGCCGGAATCCAAGGAAGATGAAGTGCCTATTATTCAGGTGACCAATGGCATCCATGTGCCTACCTGGGTCGCTCCCGAGATGAGTCGCCTCTACGAAAAGTATCTGGGAGAGGACTGGCTGGAGAAGCACGATGACCCCAAAATTTGGGAGCGAGTCATGGATATCCCTGACGAAGAGTTCTGGGCAGCCCGCGAGCTTTTGAAGCGCAAGCTCAAGGGAGCTATGTTGGATTGGGCGCAGCAGCGGTGGACTGAAGCTGAGGTAATGCCGCAGCAGGTGCTGGCGATGGGATCCTTGCTCCACCCGGAGTTGCTTACCATTGGTTTTGTGCGGCGTTTCGCAGAATACAAGCGCCCGGCGCTTATCTTTCGGGATGTGGAACGTCTGAAAAGGCTCATCAAAGACCGCTGGCGTCCCATTCAGATAATATTCGCCGGCAAGTCTCATCCTGCCGATTTCCCCTCCAAATATCTGCTGCACCAGGTTTACTGCCTGGCCACCGACCGTGATTTTCAGGGTCGCATCGCCTTTGTTGAAGACTACGACATACACATGGCGCGTTACCTGGTGCAGGGCGTGGATGTGTGGCTGAACAATCCCCGCCGTCTCAATGAGGCATGTGGCACCAGCGGCATGAAGGCATCGCTGAACGGCGTTCCTCATCTCAGCGTACTGGATGGGTGGTGGTATGAAGGTTACAACGGGAAAAACGGCTGGGTGATTGGCGACGGTTCCGGACCACGCAACCCGGAGGAGGAAGACAGGGCTGACGCCGAGGCGCTGTACCGCCTACTGGAAGAAAAGATAGTGCCGCTTTACTATGAGCGAGACCGCGGTGGCGTGCCCCACGGCTGGGTTGGTGTTATCAAAGAGGCCATCCGCACAGTTGCGCCTGTCTTCTGTGCCCGGCGCATGTTGAAAGAGTATACCGACCGGTTGTACCTGCCGGCCGCAAAGTCAATCAGCAAAAAAAGATAAGCTGATTTTGTTTAGTGCTTAGAAATCAGGATTCAGGATTTCTTCGGAGGGGGTGGTGCTATGGTGAAAGGTAAGGTGGAAGCCAAAATCAGAAAAATGACCGAGGCAGACCTGCAAAAGGTAAAGGAAATAGATAAAGAGCTTGTTGGCCCCTACCGCTGCATCTCATGGCCGGTGAGGGTCGAAGCCCACTGGTGGATTTATCGCGGTCTCCCCAGTTTTGTAGCTGAGCTGGATGATGAAGTGGTGGGCTTTGTACTGGGCGACATAAGGGGGGCGGAATACGGGACCGATGTAGGCGGCTGGATAGACATGATGGGTGTATCTCCCAAACATCAAAGCAGAGGGATTGGGCGGATGCTGGTGGAGGCTTTTTGCCAGGAGTGCCAGAAGCGGGGAGTCAAGGTGAGGGTTGTCGTGGTGGGGGACGACGAGCGCCTCACAGGATTCTGGAAGTCAATAGGCTTCCAGAAGGGAAACCTTATCAGCTACGAAAAGTGAAGAGGTTGTTTAACAACTGGGGAGTGCAGAGGGGCGCAGCCCCTTTGCCAGGGGCATTGGGGGTGTCCCCCAAATATTTAAATTCCCCCGAGACTGGGGGACATAGGGGGTTGAAAAGAGAATTGATAAACCTTTTAGTGAGTTTATAATGAATGCTCAAAAAGAAATCCCCATAATCTACAACCTTTTCCCCCGCCTGGCGGGAACCATGCCCGACTGGCTGCGACACGCCGAACGCGCTGTGGACATGGGCTTCAACTGGCTGTATCTCAACCCCGTCCTCTACCCCGGATACTCTGGCAGCCTCTATGCCGTGAAGCACCACTATCGAATTAACCCGCTATTTCTGTCTAGAGATGGCAAGCATAAAGGCATGGCTGTTCTGGAGAAGACCCTGCGGGAATTGCGGGACATGGGCCTGTGGCCCATGATGGACCTGGTGATTAACCACACCTCGCGCGATTGCCCCCTGGTTCACGAGCGTCCCGCCTGGTATTTACACGGCGAGCATGGCGAAATTGTCAGCCCCTTTGTCCGCGACATCGATAACCCCAAGAAGATAACGGTCTGGGACGACCTGGCGGAGATAGATAACAGCGGCTCCAGCGATCGGGACGGGCTGTGGGCTTACTGGGCTGAGGTAGTGAAATACTACCTCAGTCTGGGGTTCAAAGGCTTTCGCTGTGACACAGCCTACAAGCTGCCCCCCGAACTATGGCGCTACCTCGTCGATGTGGGAGCCGGTGTCGATCCCGAGGCCATGTTTTTCGCCGAGACGCTGGGTGCTACCGAGGAGCAAACGCTGTCCCTCGGCGGCACCGGGCTGCACTACTTTTTCAATAGCTCCAAGTGGTGGGACTTCGAGCAGCCCTGGTGCCTGACTCAGCATGAGGAATTCGGCAAGATTGCCCTGTCCATATCGTTCCCGGAGAGCCATGATACCGGCCGTCTTGCCGCTGAAACCGGTGGCAGCGAGGCCATACAGCGGCAGCGTTACGCCTTCGCTGCCGTATTCTCAGCAGGCCTCTTGATGCCTATAGGCTATGAGTTTGGCTTCAAGGAGAGACTGGACGTCGTTTTCACGAATCCCAGGCACTGGGAGAAGCCCTCTTTCGACATCAGGCAGTTTATCCGCCGGGTCAATCTGCTAAAATTGGAGCAACCCTTGCTCCAAGGAGAGGGCGCTTTGCGGCAGGTAACAAAGAGAGAAGCCGACGTCCTTGTCCTGGAAAGGAAGACCGGGCAAGCCCCGGGCAAGGTGGGCTGGATATTACTGAACAGAAGCTGTGATAAAGTAGTCTCGGCAGCCCTGGATGGCCTGGCTGCGCTCAGCCCTGACCATCGCCTCTATCGCATCTGCCGTGATGATAGTGTCCGGGGTGGCGAGCCGCTTCCGGATAATACCGTGACGCTCGATTCAGCGGAGGTCGCGCTGGTCATGGAACCGCAGGACGTTAAACAAGACGACAAGAGGGACACGGGGTATCATCCTTCCGAGAGGAAAGACTTTTCAACCCAGCTCAGGGAAGGCCTTGGCTTTTCCCTTCCCTGATGTTATGCATTATGTAGGGGCGTTCAATTGAACGCCCTGGATATTTGGAGTCCCGATGGGTAGCCTGGAGCATCTGCTCCAGGCAAGGTTCGAGTATTGTAGTATGTATAGTAGGGGCACAGTGCACTGTGCCCCATCTTCCCCTTTTCTAAACCTGTCCCTGGCTTAGACCAGGGAGGGGGCAAGGGGGATTACATAAATATCGTCCCTGCGGAAGCAAGACTTCAGAATCCCCCCTTTTGTAAAGGGGGTAAGGGGGATTTGGGAGTGCAGAGGGGCAAAGCCCCTTTGCCGAGGGCTTGGGGGTGTCCCCCAAATATTTAGAAATCCCCCAAGACTGGTGATTTAGTGGTTTTGATTAAGAGGTGCAGGATTCCTCCTGCCGGGGGCATGGGGGTGTCCCCCAAATTTTCTAAAATCCCCCAAAATTGGGGGATATAGGGGGTTGATTAGATTATTCCATTAACCCCTTAATGGATAACTCAAAGGCAATGTTTAAGTGGAGAATAACGTAAAATGACTTCTTCCAGGTGTAGCGGCATCCTGCTCCATCCCACCTCCCTGCCTGGTCGCTTCGGCATCGGCGACCTCGGCAGCGAGGCCTATCGTTTCGCCGATTTCCTGGCTGATACCAAACAGCGTCTCTGGCAGGTGTTGCCGCTGGGCCCCATAGGCCTTGGCAATTCCCCCTACTATTGCAATTCGGTGTTCGCCGGCAACCCCCTGCTCCTGAGCCTGGAGACCCTGGTCGAAGCAGGCCTGCTGCAAGCTGCCGACCTGGCAGATGTGCCTCATTTCCCCGAGCATTCCGTTGACTTCGACGCAGTCAGAGCCTTCAAGCTCCACCTCCTGCAAAAGTCATTCCAGGTCTTCGAGGAGAAAGCCTCTCCGGGACAGCGAGCCGAGTTCGACTCCTTCTGCGATGACAAAGCCTCGTGGCTCGACGGCTATGCGCTTTACACGGCATTGAAGGAGGCCCATGACGATGCTGCCTGGAATATGTGGGAAGACGACATAAAGCTGCGGCGTCCCGCAGCCCTCAAGCGCTGGAGCAAGAAGCTGGCACGCGAAATCAGGTGCCACAAATACCAGCAGTTCCAGTTCTTCAAACAGTGGTCCAGGCTCAAAAAATATTGTAACGACCGCGGCATCAGGCTTTTCGGCGACATGCCCATATTCATTGCACTCGATAGCGCTACAGTGTGGCTGCATCCCGAGCTGTTCTATCTCGACAAAAGCGGCAAACCTACGCTGGTTGCCGGCGTGCCGCCCGACTACTTCAGCGCCACCGGCCAGCTCTGGGGCAACCCTCTCTATCGCTGGGATGTCATGGCGAAGGATGGCTATGCCTGGTGGATTGAACGTATCCAGGCCACACTCTCGCTGGTGGACATCGTCAGGCTCGACCATTTCCGCGGCTTCGAGAAATACTGGGAGGTCCCTGGCGGAGATACGACCGCCCGCAACGGACGCTGGGTGCCCGGCCCGGGCGCTGCGTTATTCGAAGCCATCAAGAAAGCCCTGGGCGATGTGCCCATCATCGCCGAGGATTTAGGCGTCATCACGCCCGAGGTGGATGCCCTGAGGGAGCGTTTGGGATTCCCCGGGATGAGAGTGCTCCAGTTCGCCTTTGGCAACGACCCTAAAGCCGACGACTACCGGCCTCACAACTACCCACGCAACTGCGTGGTCTACACCGGCACCCACGATAACAACACCACTATCGGCTGGTTTAAAGAAGAGGTTCCCGGCGACACCACTCAGAGCAGAGAAATCAGGGAAGCCGAGAGACGCCTTGCCTTGAAGTATATGGGGAGCGATGGCAGAGAGGTCAACTGGGACTTCATCCGTTTGGCCCTGATGTCAGTTGCCGATACCGCAATCATCCCTTTACAGGATGTTTTAGGCCTGGGCGCCGAAGCCAGGATGAACCGTCCCGCCACGGCCAATGGTAACTGGGCCTGGCGTTTTACCCGAGACATGCTCACCGACGAAATCAAAACCAGGCTCAGAGAACTGACAACCATCTACGGGCGAGCTCTCTAACCAGGAGCACATCGCCGTTCGTGGTGAACCTGTCGGACCATGAACGGCGCCTGAGCATCGATCCAACCCTGTAGGGGCTGAAAATTTTCAGCCCCTACGAGCTGCTTTCGCATCTTTGAGTTTCTAGCTTGTTACCGCAACCCACCTGCTGATACAGCTTCATTTTTTGGTACTTCCTAACTATTTTTGAAAACCGCCCTAAAATTACTTGACATTGTCCTCTCTCCGTGGTATTTATTTCAGTGATGAGAAATTGTTTCACTGATGAATTTTCGGACATGATGCGTAGAGTTGAAGAGAATGGATATCATAGCAACAGAGTGAAAGGAGGCTGCGATAATTTAGACTCAGGGCCACAGTATGTTGTGGTGGAAGGAGGGGGAGTGTTATGGACGGCACAAAACTAGCAATCGCTGTAGTTGCGGCAGTGGTTGTGGTGGTGGTCATATTGCTGGGTTATCAGTTTATCAATGACCACTGGGAGGATATCAAGAGCCTCTTCATCATCGCACTTGTGCTAGGCGGTACCTTTGTCGTAACCATTGGTGGTCTGAAGCTCGGTGCAGGTCGGTAGGATCGCAAGGGCGCACTGCTGTGCGCCCTTGTCCCTCGCTACGGATGTTATCATCCGCAGCCGTGCTTGACCAGTTAGCCGCTCGTGGATGATAACATCCACGAGGAGCGGAAGTGGGGGCTGACAACATGGCTCTTTAAAATACCGCTCTCCAGAGATTAACTAACTCACAAATACGTTTATAATCTTCTCATTGATTATGAATTTGGAATATCTGTTCCTGATGACTGTAACGCTCTCATCTACCAAATTGCGGGATTTGCGATGTAGGATGTAGTGGGGCTTCTTGTGAACCTCGCTCGTCTGTCCAAAGTCGCCTGTCTTGCTTATTATAACTCCTGCAATAAGTTTGTCTTGATCGTATATCGTTTCTTCGATTTGGTAGATTAAATCCTCGTAAAATGATTCTATTGAGCCAAAGTATAAAAGGCTCCCCAAAACAACGATAACCCCTGGACTATCCTCAGGTAGTTGTCGGCTCTCCTTTTTCACCTTCAGGTTGAGCCTTTTAGCATCATCGCGTTCAAAAGGGGGGCCACTAATTTCCATCTTCATTCTGAAGTGCTCAACCAGCACGTTGCAATCCTCTTGTTTGTTTCGGTGTATCGCAAGATAATCCAATACACCAGGCTCTCCTATATAGCAGTGCCCCTTTGTCCTTTTCACCTCTACGAAAGCTTCCTGTATTTTGGCCCTGAACTCCTCGCGACGAGGCTTTGAGAGTATCTTGTGTATCTGACAAAAACATATTATCTCAGGATCGAATAGCGGAGGCACTAACTCTAGTTGCGTCTCCTGAGCTTTGACAGCATCTTCTGATTCTCCCAAAGAGGAAACTTCGAAATAAACGACCTCTCCGTCCACTACAGCTCTTATATCGGGCTCTTTTGTTCTGCCTCCAACCTGAACTTTGGGATACAATTCAATATCGTTAATGCCACCGACCATGAGTTTGGCTGCTATCTCCACTTCAGCCTCCGCCCCTATGTATCTTTTGCTATCTCTAAGCCGCTCGCGAAGTTCTTCGAACTTAGCGAGTCCTTTCAAAGTAGCTAACTTCCTTCCGAAATCGGCTAAATATAGCTGAGACCATGGTGCTTTATTTAGAAGATAGCCAAGAAGGGGATGTCTCTCTTGTCTAATCCGCTGAAGCCAATCATCGTCAAATATTTGGCTTAGCTTTGTCAGACCATCAAGGATATCCTTTTTCTCATCTTTGGTCAGACTATCGCTTCGTCTTACATCGTCGAGGTGAAATGCCCAAGTATCCATAATGAGCCTTTGCCTTACAGTAGTAGTCACTGGTCAGTTTTTCGTGTTCTGTAGTCATACTTCATCTTTGCCCAACAATTCAACAATTGCGACATTCTACCGCGATTCGTATAATGGTGCAAGAAGTATATTGCAAGCTAAACAATAGTGAAGTGAGGCACATGCTAATCGGACGTAAAGTGAGAAAGGAGTGTGCCATGTCATTAGACAAAAACAAGGCCATCGCCCGCCGTTTCTGGGAGGAAGTCTTCAATGGTAGGAACTTGGACGCAATAGGTAACCTTGTCACTAAGGATTATGTGTTTCATGGGTCTGCCGGCAAAGAGGTACGAGGAAGGGAGGGTCTAAAGCAATTCCTCAGCATGTTCTTCAACGCATTTCCTGATTTGCGTTTTGATGTTGAGGACATATTCGCTGAAGGCGACAAGGTGGTGAGCCGTGTCACTGGCCGTGGAACCCATAAAGGTGAACTGATGGGAATACCTCCAACAGGGAAGCAGATAGCAACAACCGTAATTTGTATAAACCGCTTTGTGGGCGAAAGGATAGCGGAGGATTGGGAACTCATTGACCTATTTGGTATGATGCTGCAACTCGGTGTTATCCCGCCGCCAGGGCAGACTTAGATGGGGCTATTCGCTAAGATAGCCTGAAGCGCTACAGCGCGTTGTCGGCTTGAATGTACTAACACGTATGATTGTCTTGCATTTCAACATAAATAGCCTATAATTGAAATTGAGATAGTAAGAGATGGCGATATTCCCTGAAATAGACCCCACGAAATGCAATGGCTGCGGGCTATGTGTCACCGTCTGCGAGCGCGGCGGCCTGGTATTAGTCAATGGCCCTGTGGTCGCAGCCGTGGAAACTGCCGATTGCGATTGGTGTGCCTATTGTGAGGCGGTGTGCGAGACCGGGGCAATACGCTGTGCTTACGAGATAGTGTTCGAGGTGCCTTGAGAGTTCCCCATTTCTCCCGCTAAAGTACCATTTTCCTACCCCAAATTAGCTCTTTTGTACGGTAGATACCCTTGGCAGCATGTGTTAGTTTTATAGTGTTAATCAGAAACGGACTTCAATCAGTTAGCTGTTAAGTTTCTCATTGGCACACATTTACAGGACAGTGAAGGAGTAATCCAAAATGACCAGGGGAATATCGGCATCAAACACGGAACACGCGCAAAAAGGGGAGCTGAACAAAAGCACAGTTACGGATAGCCTGCTCCGGGACGGCGAGCTTGCTGCAGCCATCTTAGACGGGCTGCTTGATGGCATCGTTCTGGTCAGCATGGACGGTGAAGTAGTCTATGTTAACAGGGCATTCGAAAAGATGCTGGGCTACAATGCCGATGAGCTGGTGGGCAAGTCTGCTCTGGAGTTGCCCACATATCGGGGGAAGAAAGAGAACTCAAATAAGGCGGCGGAGATTCTCAAACAAGTAATTGACAGAGGCTTCGCCGATCCCATTGACATGGATGCCCTGAACAAGGATGGCAAGAGGGTCCCCCTCAGCTTTACTGCTTCCCTGATAAAGGATACCGATGACAAGCCCAGGGCCTTCGTCGCAGTTGTGCGGGACATTACCGAGCGCAAGCGCATTGAGGAGGCATTGCGTCGGAGCGAACAGATGTCTAGAGGCATGCTGGCCACAGCGGGGACAGGCATCTACCTGTTGCAGGAAGGACGCTTCCAGTACGTGAACCGTCTCTTCGAGAGAATTACCGGCTATTCGGCTGGGGATCTCATAGATAAATATTCTCTTGACTACATTCATCCGGACGACAGGGAGTTTGTCCACAGGAAAGCGGTAGAGATTCTGAAAGTCCAGAGCAGTCTGCCATACGAGTACAGGTTCATCAGAAAAGATGGCGAGGCTGTGTTGGTACTGGATAGGCTCATGTCGATTCAATTCGACGGGAAGCGCTCCGTACTGGGGTCGCTGATGGACATCTCGGATATCAGGAAGGCCGAGGCACAGATTCGGGAATATGCTGACCAGCTTGAGGCGCTCTTCAATATAGGGCTTACCGCAAGTAGAACTCTGGATACTAAGGAGCTGCTGGAGAATGCGCTTGATAAAGTGCTGAATGTAACAGGGTTCGACGCAGGCGCTATATTCCTGTTTGACCAGCAGACCAAAAAGGTGACTCTCAGGGCTTATCAAGGAGTTTCTAAGGTACTTCTCAAAAAGGCAGAACGCATGAAGTTCAACGAAGGCTTTACCGGCCTGGTTGCACGTTCGGGAAAACCGATTATTGTCCAGGATGTTGACCTTGATTCCAGAGTTACGAAAATAGGGATTGGGAGCGAAGATATTCACTCTTTTGCAGTCGTACCGGTGTTGTCTAAAGAGCAGGTCCGCGGTGTGATGATTATCGGCAGCCGCACCACTCAACAATTCTCACAATCAACGACTCGTTTGCTTGATACCATAACCATGCAAATAGGTATGGCAGTCGACAATGCGCAGCTATATGAACGGGCGCTGCACCTTGCCTTCACCGACAACCTTACCGGGCTGTACAATCGTCGGTATATGTTAGACCAGCTTGACCGGGAGTTCGCCCGCTCTGCCAGAAATGAGTCCCCTATGTCATTAGTGATGATGGATTTGGACGATCTGAAGGTAATAAACGACCGGTTTGGCCATATTGAAGGCGACGTTGTTCTTAAGAGATTGGGGAGGATACTGAGGCAAAATACTCGTGCCTCGGACACTGCCGCTCGCTGGGGAGGAGATGAGTTTGTGCTGGTTGCGCCGGACACCGACAGCAAGGGTGCATACATAATTGGTGAGAGAATTAGGTCTCAAGTGGAGCGTTGCCGGCTGAAGATATCCGGTGAGGAAATATCGATCAGTGTAAGTGTCGGCATAGCATCATATCCGGTTCATGCATCCGGTGTGATCGGGCTCATCAAGAGAGCGGATGAGGCTATGTACAATGCCAAGGGGCTGGGCAAGAGTCTGGTTTGCGTCTTCTCCAATGGGCAGACAGAGCCCGTATGTATGCCAAAGCGGAACAGACGGGCTCTCGCTAAAAGCACCGCATGAGTTAGCCCTCGGCCATCCACATTCAGCAACACTCACTTCTTTGAAAATAAAATTTCTTGCTGCTCGTGCTTAACTATGGGTAGGTCGGGGCATCTGCTCCGACCTTGTCCTGGAGCGGGTGCTCCGACCTACCCTTTTTAATGCCTCAAATGCCTTCGCCTGCCTATTCTCCGCATCGTGACTGGCTGCAATAGCTGCATAAACCCTTTGCGCACAGGGGAACATTGCATAGAGAAAGCAGAATCTCTCCATAATTATTTCACAATCTAGGGTTATATTAGGAGACTAGAAGCAGCCCATTTCCCATTGAAACTGTGGCTTAGTTTAAGGGTATTTCACATTGGAATGCTATCCTGGGGTTGTCGTGAGATTAGATTTATCGTTGCAGCTCAGGTAGAAAGGAGGTGAGAAGAGAGTGTGGAAAAATAAGAAGGTAGTTCTCCTGGCGGCCCTGGCAATTGCCGCGATCATTGGCAGCGTAGTAGCAGGGGTAACCCTGGCCCAGAGTGGAAGTGGAAGTGGGAACGAGACCCAGGCTAATACTCGATATGAGGACTTGCTGAATAAGGTCGCCACAATCTACCAGCAGAACACTGGAGTGACCATTGACCCGCAGCAACTGGAAACCGCGTTTACCCAGGCCCAAAATCAGATGCAAAGCGAAGCTCTGCAAACCTGGCTCCAGAACATGGTCACCCAGGGAAAGATAACCCAGGCACAAGCCGACCAGTACCTGCAGTGGTGGCAGTCCAAGCCCAACACTCCGTTGCTTGAGCTACCTCGAGAAGGCGGCATGATGATGAGGGGCAGAGGCCATGGTTACTGGGGTGGCAACGAGACCATCCCCGAGATACCTGGCCCATGACCTGCCGATGTGGGTGGATTGGCTGGTAAAGTAAATACAATCAGGGTAGCCTTCTCTCCAGCAGTGCGAGGGGAGGGGGAGGGCCCCTCCTCTCCTCGCCTCAATAACCTCGTAAGTCATCGTTGCACAACACAAAGTTACGCAGAGTAGGGGCACAGTGCACTGTGCCCTAAAGGCCAAGGGATGAACGGGTGGCAGAGGCGTCTCTAAACGTGGCTTTAGTCTGAGAATTAAAATCTGGCTGAAATCTTAAAGCTGCGCTGTGCTGTAGGGGCTTAATTAAGAGGCTAGATAACTTCCTGGTAGACCTCGAGGATTTGTTTGGCCGCCGTTTCCCAGTTGAATTTTTGCTCCACCCTCTTGCGGGCCGCTTTCGCCATCCTCAGGCGCAGCTCCTTGTCTTCCACCAGTTTCTTTATGGCGGCAGCCAATCGGGTTACGTCAGCGGGCGGCACCAGTATCCCTGTCTCGCCATCGACCACCAGCTCAGGCAGTGCTCCGGCGGCAAACGCTATCACGGGGACCTCGCAGGCCATGGCTTCCGCAGCGGGGAGACCGAACCCCTCGAACATGGATGGGACTACGGCGATATCCGCTGCAGCGTACCATTTCACTAAGTCGCCCCCGCTCAACCTGCGGGCAAATGTAACGCGCCCATTCAGATTTATCTGCTGCATCAGGGCAGGTGCGTACTGCGCCTCAGGTGCGCCGCCGTCAATTATGGTCAGCTTCACCTGGCACTCATTCTCCAGCATCTTCATGGCTTGCAGCAGGTATTTGATGCCCTTTTTCCTGTCCTCGGTGTTCCCTACAAATATCAAGCTGTTGGACTTCTTGGGCATGCCGTCGAGAGTCCTGAAGACATCGGTGTCGACACCGTTATAAACGACCCTGATCCGGCTCGCGGGCACACCCATGCGTCGCTCGATTTCTCTGGCTGAGCATTCCGAAACTGTGATTACCCGGTCAGCGCGTCGTCCTACGAAAGACTGCATGGGAACATACAGGGAGTAGAACCACCAGCGGCGCAGTTTTTCAATCCGGTTTCTGGCCTGGGCAAAGTCGGAGTCGCGGTCCAGAGCCATGGGGTGATGTATCGTTGCTACCAGAGGCAGCTTAAGCCTTTTTATCAGGGGCAAGCCGAACCCCAGGCACTGGTTGTCGTGTACCACATCGAACTTAATCCTGGAGCTTAGCTTCCTTATCGCGTCGTAAGCCCTTATGCTGAAGGTCATTGGCTCGCTATACATGCCCAGTCGGGTGGCGGCTGCCTCATACAAATCGAGAGGGTTGCGCATTGGTCCGGGATCATTGCCCATGTGGTATTTGGTAACGTATGCGCTGTGGCTTTTGACCCTGTACAGCTTCACCCCGTCGGGCAGTTCGGGATAAGGAGGACCTGATATTACGTGGACTTCATGCCCCAGGCGCTGGAACTCCCGGGACAGATGATAGATATATATCCCTTGCCCCCCGCAGTACATATTACCGCGGTAGGTAAGGAGGCATATTTTCATAGATGTTCACCGGGTGTTAATTCAGGCCCTGTACGCAGGAAGATTTGAAGAAAGCCGCAACTTTGATGCGACACTACCCGCTCTGTAATACCAACAGAAGCGCGAATCATAAATTTTTAGCCAGGTATACCCAACTTCGAAACAGAGTAGAAGATACCACCTTTGGGGTAGCCTGTCAAGGGGTGCGCTTCCAGGGGGTAGGGGTTAGGCCTGCTCTCAGGGCTGTAGGGGCATCCGCTTCGGGCGGACACCCTTTGTGTAACATTGTGACTCCCAGCAAGCACCAATCATAATCGAGTCTGGATGGCCTTAATGAGTATGCCATTATCTATGATTGAACAATGCCACAAGCCGTCCTTCCAGGGCACGCATATTGCATAAGCAGTGCCCTTGGATTTGGCCACAACGACCGAGGTTTCCTCATTCTGAGCTACAAGGTGCCCGGCCCTGCTGTATTGCCAGGCTCTGCCAGTGGTTGGCTCCAATATTACCGAGGACAGATTCTCCCTGAGTGCCAGCCTCTGTGCATTTGAGCGTGTCTCTACACTCTCGATGCTCGCCAAAATCCCCTCCTCGCCACCCTGCCTGTCCTCGAGAATGACGTTAGCTTTCGTATCAAGTTCATCAAGCACTGACTTCGTTATTTCTGCCAAGCCTCACCTTCCCTCAAGTAGAATTGCTGCAATAATCACATTAACACAGCCTGTACGGAGTATGAATAGTACACCCTAACGGGTATGGATAGATAAATAGTACTGTAATTGCTGGACTAAGCAGCCGCTGCTTGACGTAGTGTGTCAATCGCCAGTTCCGGTAGGGTGGGTTTCGTCCTTTCTGAGAAGGACTCCACCCATCCTACGCGTGCTGGTGTATGCCATTTACCCTTGCCCGTGCAGAATGCAATTTCCAAACTGGAATTGAGTGTGAGGTTGGGTAGAAATTATCAGAAACGGTGCTGCGACTGCTTGGCTGAGGCAACTGTCAGCACAGCATGAAGCATTACGGGGCGGTGGTAGGGTAGTTAAGAATCAAATTACATCTGACTTAAGAGTATAGGGTAACTATAGTTGGGGAACAAAATATGGCTCTCCTGCGTCAATGTATATGGAAGACATAAACTGTACAGTAGCTCGTCACCACATCGAAGAGGAGGGCATCAATGAAGAAGGCAATATGGGTAATAGGGTTGGTGATATTCGCCGCTGCAGTAGCCGTGCTAGCGGTGGGTTTGACGGGACGGAATACCACCGGCGCAGTCGCTGTTGCTGGTCAACAGCCGATAAGTGCGGTTGTAGACAATCAGCATGGGATTTGGGTCAGTGGGGAGGGTGAGGTGCTGGTTACTCCGGATATTGCAATCTTGAATCTGGGGGTTACGGCCCAGGCATCGACAGTGGCTGACGCTCAATCTCAAGCAGTTGTAGCCATGAACAAAGTGATGTCCGCTTTAACCTCTAATGGTGTCGACCAGAAAGACATTCAGACTCAGTACTTTAGCATCCAGCAAGTGACTAATCCTATCCCGCCCATACCCACACCCACACCTTATTTGCCTCCTGAGACTTCTAACGGGTCATCCAGTGGAGCCTCAATAGCGATGCCCATCGAGCCTCCGGGCCAGCCAATAACGGGGTATGAGGTTACCAATATGGTAACAGTTAAGATAAGAGCCATAGATAACACAGGTGCAATCATAGACGCCGCGGTAGCAGCCGGAGGTGACCTCCTCACCATAGACGGGGTCACTTTCTCCGTGGACCAGCCGGACCAATACTATGCTCAGGCCCGCGAGCTTGCGATGAACGATGCAAAAGCTAAGGCCGACCAGCTTGCAGAACTAGCAGGTGTGACCCTAGGTACAGCGACCTACATTTCGGAGAGTTCTTCTACCCCGATACTTTATCCACCACAAGCGTTTAGCACGCAAGACATTACTTCGTCAGCTACCACTCCTATCAATCCCGGCCAGACGGACATCGTTGTGGACGTTCAGGTAGCTTATGCCATCCAATAATCTTGTAGCATGACATTAAGATGCAATCGATTCCGGCACAAAAGAAAGTAACTGAAATATCAGGAGAACAAAGAAGCATGAAGCACTAGGGGCGCCAAGCATTTATGCTTTCTTCAGCAACTTCTACTAAGTAACCTTCTTGGTAACCATCTCCATTGGCTCGCCGAGCATCCAAGCTTTGCGTTCTTCCATTATGAGATAGAAGGCCAGAACCTTATTACATTCACTACAATTGGTCTCCGCGATGCCGTTGAAATCGTCTCTGCAAGTTATCATCACAATGCCCATACCACATTCAGGACATCTAGCTATAACGTGATGCTTATCAATGCAATCGTAGCTAGTTACCTTCATTCTCTCCACCTCCAACCTTTTTTGACTAAATTCAACAACACTGTATAGACGGGAACTCTTAGTTTTCCTTCTTCTTCCTTTCGGAACAGGGATACAAACGAAGCGTTCCCTCTCTTTTCCTCCGTCAGGCTTACGGTTTCAGACAGCTTCGGATTATAACCACTACTTTGCTTTCTGCATCATTCCAGGGGCAATAGGCTCTTTCTCTGTAGGATGCAAGCGTTGTTGCTCAGTTTCGGCACTCGCGGGAACGAACTCACCCCGTATGTTGAAAGTCCCAGTTGTGTAGGCGGGTTTGTGGGACTCCACTATATGCTTCTCCCAACACTCGGCGTGGGTCATTGCCCCACAAGAGCAACTGAAAACTGTCCTGCTTGTGAAAACCGGATTACCACAGACTCTACAATTCACGGCAGATCACCTTCTTCCTGTCTGTAATTATACTATCCCGCAGATACGCTGATTATCTTGAATACTCTCCTCGCTTTCGCAGGTATCCATTCCTTCTCACTAAATACATAGTCTAGCTACCCACTCCCCTCACATCATCGTCATCCGAAGATTGCCTGCCTGGACTCTCTACTCTAGACCCAACCACGATCGCTTGGCGATGCGCCATTTCATTCTTTTGCTGTTCATGCTGTACCCATTTCTTGTACTCATATAGTGGCTTCCTCCAACGTCTCCAAAACCAACTAGCAGCTCCGAATCTTCTATTGACCTCGTTTGTGACTGCAGCTAACAATGTAAAGTCAGGTCCTCGATAGTGGTCTGAATACCTCTGCATGTCCTCTGAGATTACTTGCGCCGTTAAGCTGCTATCCAGAATCATCAACTCGTTGTCAGGCAACTTTCTGATGTCTTCTAGCAAGAAGTTACAGCTGCCACACCGGTAGATTTTGCTTGGATCATAGCGGTCAGGTATAGGATTTTCCGTACCGCATTTGGGGCATACCAGAATCATAGGAGGACTCCAATACGAATCATTCTTACAAGGGGAAGATCCGATAAGAAGTGTCCTAGAGCGGGGCAAGATCCAACGGCTGATGTCCTGCAGTGGGGCATATTCCTACAGGAAATTCTATGATGTGACTGTACCACGCATGTTAATCAAAGTCAATAGAACTCTGGCATGCTTACCTTTGAGGACAGCATGAAGCCTACATGGCGGTGGTGGGGAGCCCCCGATAGTATTATGAACTCCCCTGTGCGTGCAGAATGCAATTATGATTTGAATTGAGGTCGAGGCTGTCGAAAAGGGGCGATGTTATAGTATAAGGCCTTTGTATGTATTCTATTTTACTTAAGCACAGTAAAATCTAGTCTCAGAAAAGCCTTCTCCGCACATTCTGGGCAGAGCCATTCATTCAGAACATCAATCATAGCTGCCAAGACAGCTGTAACGTTGTCTAACGGAGGGTCGACATGCCTATCATGTACCTCCATTTCCAAACGATATCCTTTTAGTGCTCTCCTACCTGCCCATGAATGCCCCTTATCTCTCTTAATTGTGGCGCTAAAACCAAAGCTCTCTAAATCTTCAATCAACTCTTCAATTTTCGCCCTGGTCATGCCCGTCACGCGTTCTAAATGTACCAGATTAATATGAATATTGTTCGGTAATTCAGCGGGACATCCTTGTAAAAACAGATTGTAGATGAAGCGCAGCTCATTGTCCTTCATAAGGATTAGTTCGCTTAGAAGATGTTCAGCTATTTGCTGCACTGCTAGTCTATCTTTCTTAGACCTTGCACCCATAAATTTCAGTAAACTAGTCAGGTCACTGGGTAAAAATTTTTCAGGGATGGGCAGTCCTACTTTTTTAACAACTAATTCAGCAAACTGAGAAGGAGTGTAGTTCTTAAGTGGAATGTATCCAATAGTTTCTCTTAATCCGGGAATTTTGGTATTGTCAAAGCGTGCTGGTAGAATGTACTCTTTGTGCTCTTCGAAAGCGCGGGCTTGAGCACTCTCTCTTTCGTGATTAGTCCACAACTTATCTTTGTAGTATCTTGATATGAACATAATACAAAAACGAGCCTTTTCTCTGTACACAGTATCCAGATGAACGTAGAGGTCCTTACCCCACAGGTCTATTTGTTCATACTTGTCATAGAATACTTTTAGTCCCCATCCTTTGAGGCATTCTGCAACTGCCTCCACGTATCCGCGGTCTTCCCCCGCGAAGGAAAGAACAACGTCGTACTCAAAGTCTCGACCGTGATTGTTCATATGATCCCCTCGGCTCATTCTTGCGACATTCTACAGCGAAATGTATAATGTCGCAAGAATTGAAATGGCAACGCAATGAAGTAAATTAGCGGAAGACTATCTTTTGTAAGGAAGTGGCTAATGGAGTACAGTATCAACTCAAAAGCTTATCTAGACCGTGCTAGGAAACGATTGGATGAAAATACGAAAGAGGGGTTATTTTACGCTGCTTTTGAACTGCGGTGTGGAATAGCGTCGCGTTTACTACAGTATTGGGAGGCTAACCAACATATTCATCAGATGAAAAAATCAGGTTGGGAAATCCCCAAAATCGCGAGGGACTTAGAAAAAGCATTCATAAGAAAAGATAAAGTGGCTCGTTTCGATGTTTTGGACTCTAGCAGTGGAGAAGTTCGAGTCTCATTGTATTTCACACCGGTAACAAAGGATTTGGAAGCACTAGGCGGAAAGATTGGTAACTTAATGCACTGCCCTAAGGTATTTAGAGCCTCGGATGACCCGTGGTGGGATGAGACCAGCGAGCTTTTAGAGCAGGCATATGCACAACTTAAGAAAGCTAATAAAGGCACGTTACTTGGCGTTCCTATGCTTCAGAGAGAGACAAACAAAATACATCTGGAGATGGAGGTTAGGCCAGGAGAGAATATTGAAGACCTACAAGGAGCGATAGGTAAGCTAGGTCAAAGCATATTAGTTGAAGTAAAGTACCTTGATGACCTACCAGAAAACGTGTAATCACAGCGGCACAATGAAGACTAAGGAAAGACAATCAGAAACGTGCTGAATAAATTGAAGCCTAGATCTCTGCCCTTGCAAGTGAACATTTGCCTCTTTATTACGCTATTTGCATTTTCTCTTCTATACATCCTGCTTGTCCATTCCCCGAGTGGAACAGTATTTCATGTTCTTTCCGGGATAATTGCATTACTGGGAATAATACCTCTGGTATCCTTCGTGGCTGAGATGGACGGGAACCCCTTACCCTCAAAGCGGAAGCCTGCGAGTACTGATGTTCAGCAGAAGGTTGACAAATTATGCCTATTAATGGGCATTAAAAAGAAGCTCGCTGTAAAGGTCGTTGACGAATACGTAAGCGCAGGAACCAGACATGCAACCATATTCTTGGGTAAGCCTTTGTTGGATAAATTAGATAAATTTGACGGTGCCTCAATTAATGCAGTGTTGGCACATGAATTGGCACATATTAAGAAAAGACACAACTGTAAATTAATACTGAAAATCATCGGTGCAGTTATATTATTTGCGGCTTATTGTTGGTATTCCTTTATTGAGAGGCCTATCCCTGAATCGGCCCCGAATACGTTTATTTTCATTGTATTGCTTTTTCTTATGCTTATCGTCGTTTTCAGAGTTGTCGAATGGCCTTATGAATTTGAAGCCGATACGGTAGGCGCCAGATATGTTACCGAGAATACCATGGTTGCCACGCTTCAGGCATTTGCTCAACTGAAGGGCACCGATGTGGAACAGGATTTCTACCTGCATCCGTCGATATCAAGAAGGATTGCGAATCTTAAAAGGAAATAATATAAACTTGCTTCTTGCGCTAACGTGAATACCACAAAAAAGCCCGCCGATATTCTAAAGGCGGGCTTTTGCTTAAGTAAGGACGACACGAACTAACGTTTAGCTAGAACTACCTCTCTTTCAATAGTTTGAACTGTTTTCTGCACGGGTGGGCGTGCAGCTACTACAACTTTTGCGGTTTCATACGTATCAGCTAACACTCAGCCAGATTGTTAACACAAACCAGTCTTACCCGGGTGCCAGGCCGGTTTTCGCTGTTTCTCTGATTCGAAATGCCATCACTACAGCTATAGCCAGTAATACCGTTATGAACACCAGCGGCAAAATATACGTACCCCTTACGCCGTGTAGAACGTCCATTATCGGTACGATGGCTACCGCCGCCCCGTTCCCCAGAAGCTGTAGATATGCCACAGAGATTCCGGCGTATTTTTCACCTGTGATCTCGATAGACATGGTAAGCATGATCGGGAGAGCCGATAACAGGAAGAAGCCCAGTACTATGCCATTGCCTAGATTAACTGCATAGCCGCTGCCAAACATGAGGACAACGACGCCAATAGCTCCCACTAAAGACGCCAGGATCAGGAAAGGCTTTCGCCTCTTGATTCTATCCGAGACCATGGGGATGACCACACAGCCGAGCATGCCGCTGAAGACCAACACCGAGGATATACTGCCGGCATCGACCATCGCAATGCCATGCAATTCATTTAATATCTTCTCCAGCCATGTAGCCAGTCCATTGAAAACCCCGATACCGATCAAAGCTACAAATCCCAGGATTACGAAGTCCCTGAATCTTAAAATCCCTTTTATTCCTTCCCAAATTGAAATCTGCTCTTCTTCTTTTGATTCCCTGGCGGGCGTGGGAGGCTTAGCCCTGAGCAGCAAAAAGACTAATAGTGTGCCCGCAATTCCCATGATGCCGTAAATTAACAGCATCGAGCTAAGCCCGAGGGAGTCCACCAGGACGGGAGTCAGGCCCAGGCTGATGACCATGCCGATGAATAGTGCCAGGGAACCGAGTCCCACTGCGGTAGCATCTTCTTTCTGCGGAAACCAGACTGCAACGAGTTTGGTAATTCCATTCACTATGAAAGGCTGCCCTATGGAGATTCCTATTTGTGAAATCAGAAGAAAGGGAAATGAGTACGGATCGCTTATGCGGATCATACTGAAGATGCCGGTAAAAATTGCACCTATGACTATGCTATATTTGAACCCCTTTCTATCGATAATCATGCCTGAAGGTAAGGAAAACAGAACGTATGTCAGGGGGAAAACCAGTGTCAGTAAGCTGGTGCTGAATGCAGAAATATGTAAGTTGTCCTCGACATAAGTATCAATGGCAGAGAAGTTCAACCAGTACAACTGGGTTAGAGCGGCTATATACATGAATACAGCCAGAACCACCCATCTATAGCTGTAAGCCTTGTACTTCTCCACCTTTTATCCCTTTTTTTACCTGCCTTGAATCAATTGTACCATTGCTGCCAATGGTTGGATTTTAGGGGAACTATAATAGCCTGTCAAAAAGGAGGGGGGCGCCCCTACAGGTGGTTCCGTTCATGGTTCGACAGGCTCACCACGAACGGACGCTAATCCCCCTATGCCCCCTTTAAAAAGGGAGGATGAGAGAGGGCACCTGGATTTTGCTCAAGGCAGGAATGACATTAAAAGGGCGGTGTTTACTGCATTGAATTGTGCTACATATGCTTGAGGCCTTGTCGATTTTAGAGTACACTGGGCAAGCGAATAAAGAAGAGGTCGTTTACTAATGGGGAGTTCAGAGGGGCGAAGCCCCTTTGACAGGGGATTTGGGGGTGTCCCCCAACCTTAAATTTCCCCCAAAATTGGGGGATAAAGGGGGTTGAAAAATGATTGGTAAACGATCTCTATTATAGAGCGGAGGTGTCTCCCATGAAGGCTTTAGTAGTATATGACTCGGTTTACGGAAATACGGAGAAGATCGCCAGGGCGATTGCCGGAGTTCTTACAGGTGATGTTAAAGTGCTCCGCCCGGGCGAGGCGAACCCCTCGGAACTTAAATCCGTTGACCTTCTTATAGTCGGTTCTCCCACCCAGGGAGGCAGGCCGACGAAGGCTATTCAGGAATTCCTTAACAGACTTCCGGAGCCTGCTGTTAAAGGTGTCAATGTAGCTGCGTTCGACACCAGGCTCTCGACGAAACTGGTGGGAATCTTTGGCTATGGCGCGGGAAAAATCGCTGATAGTCTGAAAAGAAAAGGCGGTACTCTCATTCTCCCTCCCGAAGCCTTCTTCGTCAAAGGCAGAGAGGGACCTCTGAAAGAGGGAGAGCTGGAGCGTGCTGCCGTTTGGGCCAAAAGAATCTTAGAGATCAAGTAGTAATTTTGTAACCGCCCCCAAATGCAGAGTTGCGTTGCAGAAACGGGGCTAGCAATAGCTCCAATCAAATGCCGCATAACATTACTTCTGGACCGGTCACCGGGGGCGAGTCATATCTCAAAGGCTGTTAAGGTAATCCTCGATAGCCTGATTGACCACCATAGGCTGTTCGGCGAAGACCATATGAGTGCCCCCTTCGATTATTACCTCCCGGGCCCCCTCGATTTTGCTGGCGAGGTATTTCGTGTATTTCGGTGGAGTCATTATGTCCTCGCTGCCGCACAGAGCCAGCGTTGGCAGTTTGATTTCGTGGACCCGGTCCATAATGTCGAACCTATCACAGCAGAGCATATCGTTGAGTAAAACAGCGGGGTCGCTTTCCAGAGCCTTTTGCAGAAGTATGTCTCTGAGTTCGGGTTCGATAAACTCGTATGATTTACGAAAGAAATCCTCAAATATACTGCGGTTGCTTTCGGCCTGCTTTAGCATCTCGAGGTACATAGTGGAGACGCGGAGCCGGGCGCCGCTGCCGATGGTAATGAGCCCCTCCAAATCTTCTGGGTATTTCAGTGCGTAGAGTTGAGCGATGGCACCGCCCAGCGAGTGGCCTGCCAGCACAACATCTCTGTAGCCGGCATGGCGAATGTATCCCCGCAGCCAGTCAACATATGACTCGACACTGGTGCACGTTTTGCCGCGGGGGTGGCCGGGCAGAGCGACAGCGTCAGCTTCGGCAAAGTGTCTGGTCTGGTAATACCAGACCTCCTTGCAGCCCCCCGAGCCATGAATAAAAATCAGTTTCACGCTGGAACCTCTCTATTGGTACACATAATCCGACTGGCAAGTAGCTGAAGTGTTAGTGTTCAAGCCTTTGTCACTTCTACTCCGCCATACACTGCCCTAGGCTGTTAAGTAGCTCTTCTCTACCAGGTGGACAGCCTCCTAGCCAATTCATCTCGTCTCTATCCTCGAGCTGGGCACAGTCGCCGATGAGTAAATACGCTTTGTCTTTGGGTATGCTGGGATTCTTGCCAAGACATATCGCTAAAGGTTTCTCCGGCTTTACGTTTCGCTCGCTGAGCAGCGATAGGCTGGATAAAAGAGGAATGAGACAGCCACTGCATGCTTTCTCAACTCCGATAATCTCCAGCAGCGGGAAACTTTGCCGCAGTTGTTCCTTGGGTAACCTGACCTTGAACTTCAGCCGCTTGAGTTCCTCCCCAACCATATCTATCCGCGTCAGGTCGCTTTCTCCCAGGCCTGCTGCATCTCCCAGGGCTACTGTTCGCACTTCCGCCGGGTCTATGCCCATTAGTGCGCAGCCAACTGCGTCTGTTGCCACTATATCTGAGCTGGTGATAAGCAAGCCGCCGCCGGACTTCCTGGCTCCTGCAGCATAACCTGAACCTAGTTGATGGACTATGCCTCTTGACGTGCAGTCAATCACGTTTACGGTGGGCCTGATTATCTTGCAAAGCTCAACTATGGCTAGGCTCAGGTCCTCCTGATGAAACAAAGGTTTATCCTCCCGCTTGAGGCAGCCCTTGAGATTCTTCATTGCCAGAGTGACTGTCGTAAGATAGTGCGTCTTGAGCACAGGCAAGTTGATGAACTTATCGCAGGTGAAGGCAAATTCGGTAACCTTGAATTCACTAGGTGTACAATCCGATACCCCCTTGAATGTCCGGTAGCCGTACTCATCAAATACTACCCACTGTATACCTAACCGGTCAGCCACCTCGCTGACGCCGGTGCGGGTAAAACATTCCCTTAGACATGATTGTGCCTGGTAGTAGCTCGGTCCCTCCCCGATAATCACTTGAGCCGCACCGGAGTCGAGACAGTAACGTGCTACAGCTTCTATGACTCTGGGATTGGTTATCTGACCGCTGTCTGGGGCTGCTGGTTCCACCAGGTTGGGCTTGATGAGCACACGGTCACCGGGACTGATAAGTCGCACGCCAATATCATTGATCGCCCTTACGAACGCTCCGTAGAGATCGTTTTTTGCCTCAGTGATCGAAACCCTCGCCATAGCTCAATACCGTCAACAGGGGATATAGTCACGTTATCAGTCTCGGGTGTGCATGTCAAACTCTAGGTATACATTCCCCTATTTTGGACCAACTGCTGCATGAAATATCAGGTGTGAAGGCTGTTAACTACTGGCGTTTAAACTATTTAATATTTTGCGACCGCCCCCTGCGACATTTTCCCCTTGACATCATGAGAACTTATGTTCTACAATGACCCCATAATATCGGGACTGAATTGTACACAGCTCCCGACCAAATTCAAGAGCAGCAAACAGCATCTACTGAGCCGCACAGTTGTGGGCTGATAGCTTTGAGCTGATTGCTGGTTGCACCAGGCTCTTGGCATCCCTTGGAAAATTGAATATGTGGGGTTTCGTTCGTGGGAATTCGTTTTGGGGAAATTACTCCTCAACATGGGGACGTTTTTTACTCAAGCGGTCCCCGCTGCGTTCGGCTGAAGCTGACCGCGGACTGCGAAATCCCGGCGTCCGGCGACCCGAAAATTGAATAATTCGAAACCCTCAAAACCCGGGCCGTGCTATACCTGGAGGACCCAGCTATCATTATTTAGAAAGAGGTAATTTTACGGGCTCAGCCGTTTTTGAAGGATCAACTTGTCATCGCCTGGGGCATAGAAATCTGGTATCTGGCAAACCAACTCGTAGCCGCGCGCATGATAAAACCCTTTCGTCCTCTCATATCCTGGCTTGGAGGATGTCTCAATAAACGCCAGCCTGCCCCTGGCCTCTTTAATCTTGGCCTCGGCAGAGGTTAGCAGAGCCGTACCGATGCCCTGTCCTTGCCTTCTCCGGTCGGTAGCGATCCAGTATATATCCCAAGTCCCCTCGGTGAGTGGGGTAAGCCCCCAGCAAACGTAGCCCACAACCTCTGAGTTAACCTCAGCTACCAAGATGTTGTATCCTGAGCCAACGGGCTCACTTAAGTAATAGTCGATGAGCTCTTCAGCCACAATCACCTCGCCCGGCGTGAACTCGGGTGTAGCTTGAAGGATTCTCATCACCGCAGCTTTATCTTCAGGGTTCATCGGCCTTATATGAGGATGCTTAGGCACTGCTTTCGACTCCCTCTATGTCCCTTCCAGTTAAAGGGGCAGGTTTCAAACCTGCCCCTTTAACTCCTCCGCACTATCCGGTCCCTAGACGGTCTCTGTTACTCGGCTATACGAGTGCTCCTCAAGCGCAAACATTACAATTTTCTCGATAAACTGATTATAAGTCAAGCCCGCCGCCTTGGCCTGGCGCGCTGCACCATAACCAGGAGATATATCGGGGTTCGGGTTCACCTCCAGGACATTGGGCACTCCTTCTGCATCCATGCGCATATCCACTCTGGCGTAGCCGCGGCAATCCAGCAGTTTGAAGGCATCAAAGGCGGTTTGAGAAATCTGCTGCCTTTCCTGCTCTCCTATCTCTGCAGGGCAGGTAGCCCTGGTCCCTTTATAATAAAGGCTCTCCTCCTGCCACTTCGCAGCAAAGGTCAGCAATTTGGGCAATTCGGGAGGCAGGTAGTAAACCATCTCAGCTACAGGCAGGACAAAGGGTTCTTTGTTGCCCAATACTGTCACGTTGAACTCGCGGCCTTCCAAAAATTCCTCCACCAGTGTCCCACCGAAGAGCTGGCTTATCTTGGTCACTTGCTTCTCAAGCTGGGCAAGGTCGTTAACCACGCTCTCCTCGGACAGGCCGTGGCTGGCATCTTCACCCAGCGGCTTGACTATGCAGGGGAAATTCAAATGGAACAGGTCCAGGTTTTCAGGACTCAAAGATTGATACCTCGGCGTCCTGAGGCCATCCGATTCGAGAATTGCTTTGGCCTTCGCCTTGTCCAAGGCCAGAGCCAGCGTTGAGGGCGGGTTGCCCGTGAATGGTATCCCCAACTCGCAAAGCATGCCTGCCACTACAGCTTCTGTTTGTGGCAGGCCCTCGAATCCTTCGAAGAGGTTGAAAACCAACTCCGCACGTATTGTCTTGAGTTTCTCTCTCACCTGCTCAAGAGGGGGACGCAAAGGCACTTTGGTGACAGAATGGCCCAGTTCAGATAAAGCTCGATAGACCGGCCGTACCTCTTCCAGCACACCCGCGACCGCTTTTGACTCTCCCATCTTACTATAGCGGTCAGAGCTTGGCTGATTGAAGATGATAGCTATTTCCAGGTGCACAGTACGTTATCCTATCTCATTAATCTCACTGTGCTTAGCCAGCACAGTGGTGTTCGGGATATCTCTCCAGTGCAGCATTGAGCACGGAGCTTATCAGACCCTGGTAATTCCAGCCCATCTTGTAAGCCATGATTGGAAGGTCGCTCGACTTAGGGTTAAGCCCCGGCAGGGGGTTAATCTCGAGAAAGTAGGGCACACCTTTTTGGTCGAGCCTGAAGTCCAGCCGGGCGAAATCGCGGCATCCCAGAGTACTAAACGCCCTCAGGCTGAAATCAGCGATCTTTTGCAGAACCCTTGCCTCAAGCTGCGCTGGGCACTCATAATCCACCTGGTTTTGCCAGTCTCTCTTAACTTCTAGCGAATAGACAAAATTACCGCTCCTTTTCCTGGGCAGGATGCGCATGATCCCCACGATTTGCGGTGGGGAATTGCCTACCACTCCTACCGTCACTTCATCACCTGAAATGAACTCTTCAACCATAATAGGCTGGTGATATTGTTCCAGCAATGCCGTTGTTACTCCAGCCATTTGCTCCCGGGCCTCTACTCTGCAGCCAAGGCGTATGCCTTTGCTCGAGCCCTCGAAGGCTGGCTTTACGAAAGCAGGCAGGGGGAAGCTATCCCGACATATCTCTTCCAGTTCCCGTCCGTTGCTGATAACCTGCCACTTTGGAGTACGGACACCTGCAGTTTGTACCAGCTTCTTAGTCAGTGGCTTATCCAAGGATACTGCCAGACACTGAGGGTCTGACCCGGAGTAGGGTATATCCAGCATTTCAAGCATGGCTGGTATCTGGGCCTCTCTGCTTCTATAGTTTCCCCTTCCCTCGGAAATGTTGAACACAAAGTCCACATCGCTCTGAAGGATGTTAGTGAGAAACTTCCTCCCGCCGCTTAGCTTGACGACTGAGTGCCCCATGCACTCCACCGCCGCAGCTATGGCATCTACGGTTTCCAAGGAGTCGTATTCTTCAAGAGCATCCTCAGGATACTCTTGATCTAGAGGAACTTCCTCCTTAAGATCGTACGCCAGCCCTATCTTCATCTCTAACCTTTTCTGCTTCCCCAAAAAGCACAAGCTGAGTGAGAATTGGCCGTGCCTTTCGGCCATTTCGCTGTCCATTCTTCGCAGGGCCTTGTCCTATCAGCTTTGGCTCTCGATAATGGAAGATGCGGCCCTGATAGTTCCTGAAGGTAAGCGTATCACCAGTTTGCGACAGAAGATATTCCGGCTGAAGGGGCACCTTGCCTCCGCCTCCGGGCAAGTCCACTACGTAAGTAGGGATGGCTATACCTGAGGTGTATCCCCGCATTCCTTCCATAATCTTTAATCCTGCCTCCACGGTGGTGCGCAGGTGCTCCGTGCCCTGTACCTCATCGGCCTGGAAGAGATAGTAAGGTCTCACCTTAGACTTGAGAAGCCCCTGACATAGCTTCATCTGTGTCTCAACGGAGTCATTTACCCCGCGCAGCAACACTGACTGGTTATTGACGGGGATTCCGCTCCGGAGTAGCTTATCGCAGGCTGCGGCTGACTCAGGCGTTATCTCATTCGGATGGTTGAAATGGGTGTTAAGCCATATCGGGCCGTATTTTGATAGCATAGCGCAAAGCTCATCGTCTATTCGCTGCGGCAGCACCACAGGAAAACGCGTGCCTATGCGTATAATCTCTACATGCTCTATCTGTCTCAACTTTGAGATGACTTCTTCCAGGCGGTATGTAGACAGGGTCAGCGGGTCGCCGCCGGAGATGATGACATCTCTAATTGTGTTGCGTGTGCGTATCTGCTCGAGCATTGCTTCGATCTCGGCATGCCTGCGCACCCAACCGCCGTTTTTCCACTCTCTCTTGCGGGTGCAGTGGCGACAGAACATAGGACATATATCGGTAAGCACCATCAATGCCCTGTCTGGGTAGCGTTGTACCAGCCCTGGGACGAGCGAATCCCTCACCTCCTCAAGTGGATCCTCCTGTCCCATTCCGACCAGGCCTATCTCGTCAAAAGACGGAATAGCCTGCTTTCTTATGGGGTCATTAGGGTCGTCCACGTTAATCAGGGTGAGATAATAAGGGGTCACTGCGAAGGGATATTTGGTGGTTACCAGTTTAAGCCTTGATTGTTCCTTGCTTGATAGAGGGACGAACTTGGACAGTTCTTCGATGGTGGTAATTCGGTTCCGGAAGTGCCATCTCCAGTCCTTCCAATTTTCCTCAGAAACATAGCTGAAGAATCTCTTCCGGTTTTCCGAGCCTATAGCGCCCCTACTACTTGGGGGCTCTTCGGTCTCGTTAATCGCTGAGCTTGGAGGTTCTTCGTCTGCTGAGATAAGCGCCTTTTCCTGCATAGTATTTAACGATTGTGTCACCTTAAGGCCGCCTCCTTTTTAGTCTTGTTACTTTCTTGCTGTGCAAAGCATGCACTGTAGTTCATGAATGGCACAGCACTTTTTTCTTCCCTATGTATAAACAAATATCACTAACTGGGGTCTATGTCAAGGGGTTTTAGGGGCGATTTTTAAAAATAGTTAAGAAGTACTATAAGGGTTCTTGTTCCACTGAGAATAGCTTCAGAACCGGCTACAGACATAAAGACCCAGAGCAGCGGCAATGAGCATGGGAGGGGCAACCATCAAGCCGAGCTTCAAGTATTGCATGGGATGGATGTCGAGCCCTCTCTGCCTCAAGATGGCCAGCCATAACATGGAGGATAGCGAGCCGATAATAGCGATATTGGGGCCCAAATCAGCTCCGACGATGCTGGCATAGATAAGGCCTTGATTAAAATGTGGTATCGAGGCGCTTATATTTCCCAAACTCGAGACTGATACCATCATCATAGACCAGTTATTGATGAGGTTTGAGCCGATAGCCGTGCCGAAGGAAGTGGCCAAGATTGCTCCCAGAGAGCCTTTGGCGGAAAGGTTAGCCAATGCTTCTCCGATGGTATGGGTTACACCTGCGTTGTCCAGCCCTTTGACAAGCAAGGCTAGGCTGAAAATGAAAAGGAGGATAGACCAGGAGATGCCAGAGTTCACACGCTTCAAGGTGAGGCGGCGGGAGGCAAAACCGCCTGTGAGAAGAATGGCAGCTCCTCCCAAAGCTGGCCAGGATAGTGGCAAACCGTAGAGAGAGGCGAATATATAGCCCAGTGCAGTTAAAACCAGGCCAACGCAGGTGAATAGGAAAAACCTATCGACCTTGACTGAGAATCCAGTGCCGTCGTATTTAAATGAGGCTGAAATAACCTTTCGAAAGATAATGGCGAAGAGCGCCACATTTATCAGAATCGCCAGAATTGTTGGTAGAAGGAGGAAACGCAGGTATTCACCAAGGGTGAGCTTGAACTGGTCTACAGCGAGCAAATTCACCGGGTTGGATATGGGCAGCATCATAGAGGCGGCATTGGCGATAAAAGCGCAGGCAAAAACATAAGGCAAAGGATTGAGCTTCAACTTGGTAACCAGCACGTAAACGATCGGGGTCAGTATTAAGGCTGTGGCATCATTTGAGAGAAAAGTGGTGATCGCTGTTCCCAGGACAAAAAGTACGAGGAGCAGCCTGTGCCCTCTACCATTGGCAAGTTTAACTGCCTTGAAGGCGCTCCACTCGAAGAAGCCAGCCCGGTCAGCCACAGCACAGACAATCATTAGTCCCAGAAAGAACAAAAGGATGTTGGCGGTGGTCTTGAGCACGTCATAGGCCTGAGACGGGGAGACGATGGTCGTGGCTAACATGAGAATGGCCCCTAACAAAGCCGCTGTGGCCTCGTTCAGCGGCCTGGGCCTGACCATGATCAGTATTAAAGTTAAAACGAAGATGCAGAGGGTGAGTACCATGGAATCTGATTCCCCAAAAAACAGAAGAATCGCTCTCACTGGGGAGAGCGACCTCTTCCGCCTTTTCTATGAAATGATGTCCGCTCTATTTCTTGGTAGTCTTTGCTGCCTTCGCCTTGGCTGTTTTCTTGGCTGCTGGCTTGGCTGAACTACCACAAGACTTTCTCGCTGCGCAGCCTCCTTTTTGTGCCATGGTGTTCACCTCCTTTCATAATGGCTTCGGTTTTCTGCCGTATCCTCTCTTTACAAAAACAAACCAGGGATATCCTCAAGCAGGCTATGTTTATTGTTGGATAAAATTGTATCCATGGTCGATAAATAGCTGCCTGTCAACATCCCTTGGTATGTTACTTTTTTAGGTCAGATTTGTCTCGTGTCCTATCTACCGAGAGCTGCTTCTTCCTTCTTCCGAATTGCTCGGCCACCATGGCCATGCTTGACCTTTTTGAAGGCTGCTTTGTATGCCTGCCTTTGCTGAGCTTTCTTTTCCTTTCTGCCCATTAAATACCCTCCATCGACTCATATGCTTCGAGTAAGTGTTTATTACTCCTGATTTTACCATTGTCCCAAGCACTCTGTCCATATCCAGTCTCTTGCGCAGGAGCGGCTGCCCACAAAGGTAAAGAAGAGGGTTGCAATCTTCCCCCTGCTTGTGTTATAAAAAAACAGGCAATTCATGAAATGCTCGACATGATGATAAAATCGTGATGTATACATCACGTATTTTGGGGAACGATAGCATTATTCAGCAAGGTTGTCAACATGTTTTGGGGTGACTCCGACGGCAATTGTTGAGAGGGGGTTATTACTATGCCCGGCTGGACTTTTCTTACTAATCATGCCCTGGTGCTGAACGTTCTCGCCAAACATTCCAGAATTACCGGCAGAGAACTTTCCGCTGCAGTTGGTATTACGGAGAGAGCGACTCGGAAGATAATCGCTGACCTCGAAGCCGAGGGGTATATTACGAAGAAGAAAGAGGGAAGGCGCATAAAGTACCGTATCAATCCCGATCTACCCATGCGTCACGAGACGTATGAGGACACTGCGATTGGCGATTTCCTAAAAGCCCTGGGCTGGAAGAAGAAACAGTTCCGCAGGAAAGGCACCGACTCTTAAGAATAGACCGCGCAGACAAAGGCATCAATCTGCCCAGCACCCATTCGACTTCTGCAAGCCCTAACTAGTTGCTTCCATTGATTATGTCATCTCGGCATGTTAACCATTAAGCCTCGTCTGGCTATCTCGGGGTAACCCATTATGGGTAATCCATTTGGCACTTTATGAAGAGCCGGAGACAACTCGTTTACCCCCAAAAATCACTACAACGGGGATTGTTAGACCACAGTCTGCCAAGAGCATAATATTGTTGCTCTCTTCCAAGTATCGGAGGTTACAGCTATGCTTATCCGCTTTTTCTGTACCTCCAGACGCTGGCCTCAGTGTCAACGGGCAGTGGTAGCGAATAGCGAAGCTGCCCACAATCCTCTTTTTAGCACAAGCTCACCTGATCCAAGGAAAGGAACAGGTAGATGTTGTGTCCCTAGTCTCTTTATCAGTGGAGTCCTTGTTATGACTGGTAGATGCCCGAAGTTTACATTTTGCGGAACGAGAAGAGAGGAGAAGCAGAAATGAGTGAAAGTAATATCACCCCTGAGAACACAGAATTCGTTCTTCTCTCTTTTGAAGGCCCGGACCGCTATTCATTGGCTGGAGGCCTAGGAGTTAGGGTGGACAATCTGTCAGTAACACTGGCGGAGATGGGCTTCCCCACGCACCTGTTTTTCATCGGTGACCCTGAGCAAAAGGGTGAAGAAGTAAGACAAAAAGGAAAGCTCATACTACACCGGTGGTGCCAGTGGATTAGTCGGTATTATCCTAACGGCGTTTATGAAGGTGAAAACGAAAAGCTCTATGATTTTAATGAGTCTATCCCATGGTTTGTCATGGAGAAGGTTATCAAGCCTGCTTTGGCGCATAGGAAGCTGGTGGTGATTCTCGGCGAAGAGTGGCAAACATCAGAGGCGATGTGCCGACTGAGCGATATTCTATATAACGGCGGTCTCAAAGATAGGGTGGTTATGTTCTGGAACGCTAATAACACTTTCTCCTTTAATCGCATAGACTGGGGGCGGCTCGCCCACACTATTACAGTCACCACCGTGAGCCGCTATATGAAACACATCATGTGGAAAATGGGCCTGAATCCTTTGGTCATTCCCAATGGGATACCAAAGAGGTTACTTCGCAAAGTTGATGATAGGATAACCGATAGAATGAGACAAGAGATCGGCTCAGAATTGATCCTTTGTAAAGTGGCTCGCTGGGACCCTGACAAACGCTGGAATACGGCTGTGGAGGCTGTGGCCCGGCTCAAGGACAGCGGTCTAAGAACAGTACTTCTCGCCAGGGGCGGGATGGAATCCCATGGTCAGGAGGTTCTATATAATGCACGTTCTTTAGGCCTTATAGTAAAGGAGGCTAGAATCAAGCCAGGTGCGTCTAACGGATACCTGACGGCACTGCAAGAGGCAGCATCTGCTGATGTCATTGATGTCAGATTTCATATGCCTCTAGACTTCTTGCGGCTTCTGTATCGAGCCGCGGATGGGGTGCTAGCTAATAGTGGACATGAGCCATTCGGTATAGTGGGGCTGGAAGCAATGGCTGCGGGAGGAATCACCTTCACCGGGTGCACTGGCGAGGACTATGCTGTTCCTTTTGTTAACTCGTTCGTGCTGGAGACAGCCGACCCTATGGAGATAGTAGGTTACATGACATATCTGCGGCATCATCCAGAAGAGTGCATGAGAATCCGCAAGGCAGCCAGGCGCACTGCTCGCTATTTCACGTGGGAAGCTGCTGTACAGAATTTGATCGGTAAGTTAGAGAACCAGGCGATGATTAGAGGAATATTAGATGGCAATCCTAAGCCTCCTGCGCCGCATTTTACTACTTCAGATATGCAGTTACGGTTTCACTGGGATAGCGCGATTGGCGATATTGAACGTAGTAGCGCAAGATTTGACGGTCTAAGTTGTTGTGCACGAGAGACGATTGGGGTTCTACCCAAGATATCTTGATCCACTCACCTCGGGTAACATCAAACCTGCCTATTTAGTGATTTCCAGCCAAATGAGTAATGTCGATACAATGTTGTCCCAGCATTGTTTGGAGAATAATCCTGCGCAAACAACTCCATCCAGGAGCTTGGTATATGGCTTTGGAGGACGGGGTTGTTGACTATTAGGCTAACGACGGGGTAGGATATGCTCAGAAAATCTCCAGCGAGTGCGCGGTGCAGTTTTTAATGAAAGGGCTGACAGAGATTCCAGAATAATCTCCTTGCCAAAGGGCGTCGCTGGTAAACTCAACTTGAATATTAAGGAGAAGCACTGGATAAGACTCTCATAAGAACGAAGCAAGGTAGGTGTAATCTGCCGAAGTCTACTCTCCAGAGGATATTCCGGGGGGTAAGAAGAAGCTTAGTTCTTAAGCTGGTCATAGTACTACTGCTGGTGTACATCGGGAGCACCATCGCCATATACTATGTCGAGCGCGGCTCCGGTGGCTCCATAAAGACCCTGGGAGAGGCATTCTGGTGGTTGATTGTAACTGTAGCGACAGTTGGATACGGTGATTTCACCCCGGTAACTACAACGGGAAGAATCATCGCCTCTGTTCTAATTGTGATTGGGATTGGTCTTATCCCATTTATTGCTGCCCAAGGGGCTTCATACCTAGTCACGCGACGTTTAAGAGAGGAAAGAGGATTGGAAAAGATAAAAGACAAAGAACATACCGTAATCTGTGGCTGGAATGAGCACATAGACACTATACTGGAGGGTATTATTGCCAGGCAAGAGCGACCAGATATAGTATTAGTGAACTCGTTAGCTTCTGAGAAGATGAATGAAGCACTACTGGGGTACAGGTCCATCCAGCCGAGGTTTGTTCATGGAGACTTTACCAGTGAAGCGATTCTGGAGCTTGCCAATATAAAGCAGGCAGCCACAGTGATAATTCTGGCTGATGCAGCGCAGGGGGATATGGCCGGTGCGGATGAGAGGGCGGTGTTAGGGACGCTGGCGGTGAAGACGATGAATCCCCGGGCTCGGGTATGCGTAGAAGTAACGGAGCCCAAGTCTGCGCCGCATGTACGGCGGGCTGGTGCCAACGAGGTGATAGTGCATGGAGAGTACGATCCATTTTTGATCACATCGGCAGCGATGGCAGAGGGAATAGTGCTGGCGGCGCGTCAACTGTTGTCCTATCAGGAGAAGAGTTGTTTGCAGCAGAAAGCGATACCTGCTGAATTTGTAGGGAAGAGGTTTGGTGAGCTTGCAGCCTATTTCAGAGAGAAACAGAACGGTATACTAGTGGGATTGTTTTCAGCGGGTAAGTCCCTTCACGCCGAGGATGTTCTCAGTGGTGATTCTTCGCTGATAGACGACTTTATAGAGCGTAAGTTCAAAGAGGCTGGCAAGCAATATCTTGGGGCCCAGCTTGAGATACCGCAGGCGAATCTTAATCCAGGGAACGATTATGTGATAAGGCAAAACGAAGTAGCTCTAGTGATAGGTAAGTAGGCATATTTTCGTCTGAGGGCTGTTAGCCACTAGATCAAATCAAGGACCGGGGGATGAAGATGGGAGTATTGATTGATAAGATAGTCAAAGCGCCTTTGTTCAGGGGGTTGACTAAGGAAGAGATGGAGAAAGTGCTATCAGTGGCACATGAGATAAAGTGGGGTGATGGTGACACCGTAATCACGGAAGGTGAGATGGGTGAGACGATGTACATCATATATTCCGGGTCAGTGAAGGTAAGCAAGAGGCTGACGCTGCCTCAGTTTTCGGATGAGAGAGGGCATAGCGAGAAGACGCTGATACGCCTGGATGCGGTTGAGCCGATAGTGGTGGGGGAAGTAGCGATGCTGACGAAGGCCGAGCGTTCTGCGACGATAACGGCGACGAAGGAATGTTTAGTGTTGGAGATATATGGGCCTGAGCTGGCGAAGCTGTGCGAGGCGGATACGAAGATAGGGTTCAAGATAATGGGGAACCTGGCGAAGCTACTGAGTGATCGGTTGAGGCAAGCCAACCGGGATCTGGTTAGGCTATCAACAGCGTTGAGCGTAGCCTTGGGCTAGGAAGACTAAATGCTTAGTTCTTTGGGTAAGGCGTATTGTGTTCTTCAGAACAGTTTGCCATAGAGGTGGCTCTACCGTTAGGATATAGGAGAAGCAGGTATCTTATGTCGTCTTGACGGTTTTCATCGTCTGAATTAATATCATTATGCTTATCGTGTTGCACAATTGCTGTCAAAATCATATTGTTTACTGCTATGCTAGCAGACTGTCTTGGATATGTGGTTAAGTAATGATTAATTCCCTAACAGCTTTCAGATGGATCGCCTTAGTTCTGGCCCTGATCTTGTTAGTCTCGCTTATCGGTTGTGGCGGACAGGGAGCAGCTACTCCTAGCCCTGCTCCCACTAGTACTCCTACTCCTGGTACCAGCGCCCCTCCCAGCACTATCTCATCTCTCAGTGGAGAGGTGCTGGTGCAAAAACAGGGTACTACAGACTGGGTACAAGCCGTTGCCGGCATGAAACTCGAGGCGGGCGACCAGCTCAAGACAGGCGGCAATCAGACTATTCCTGCAGGAGGAAATCAAACGTTTGTTGTTCCGCAGGGCACTGTAATGACGGCTGATGCTCTGGATGGCGGCAGGTGTGTCTTCACCGGCTGGTATCTTGATTCAGAGCAGAGCTCCCGGCCTGACCCGCTAACAATTACTATGGATGCTGACCACCAGGCATGGGCTTACTGCTCATGAGCTACTGTTGTTCTGGGAAGGTGATTCATGTTGTCTTTTATTAAAGGGAAAACCAGGAAGCAGCGAAGGCAGCGCAAACACATATCGATTGCGCTGGGTATCGGTGCTATTCTTGTACTTCTAGTATACTTCGTTCAGCCTTTTGCTACCATAAACGGGTGGTTCACCGACCAGCTCTTTGTTAATACTAAACCATCCCCTGATATCGTCATCGTTGCGATAGATGATAAAAGTCTACAGGAATACGGCGGCTGGCCTTGGGCGGACCGCTCTCTTCAGGCCAGCGCCGTTAATAATCTGAAGGCGGCGGGCGCTGCTGTTATCGGCTTTGACGTGCTCTTCGCGGACGAATACCAGAATGCCACAGTATTTGCTGATGCCATAAAGAAAGCAGGCAATGTGGTACTTGTCGGCACGGGGGATAACCCTCAGACGACGGAGCAGCCAATGGTTGTGTACAAAGACTTCACTCTGCCCGCTCCTGTTTTTGCTGAGGCTGCGGCCGATGTAGCACATGCCAATGTCGTCCCTGAAGGTGGGGATGTAGTAAGAAAAATCCCTCTAGTAGTGTCAGACGAAAGCGGTAAGACCTATCCTGCATTGGTGCTTGCAATGTACAAAGTCTACCTCGAGCAGTATGTGCAGCCGGGCCTCAATATTCATGAGGATTATAGCATTCATAATGGTTCGATACGCCTCTTTAATCTAGAGATACCAGTGGATGGCAAGAGTCAGATGCGAGTGAACTTCGTCGGCGGGCCGAACACCTTCAAGCGTCTGTCATACGCCGATGTGATACAGGGCAATTTCGACCCTAACGATGTTAAGGGCAAGTTGGTATTGATCGGCATAACCGCCAGCGGCTGGACGGATTACTGGGTCACCCCGGTTTCGACGGAGAAGATGTACGGCGTAGAGATACATGCCAACGCCTTAGATACTATCCTCAAGGGAAGTTTCCTTCAGGAGACGAGCAACCTTATTGCCGCTCTCACAGTTCTTTTCATGGTTATTGTCATGGGCTTCGTGCTACCGCTGACGAGACTTCGCTGGGGCACTGTGCTCGCCGTAGTGCTGTTCGTTGGCTACGGGCTGGGCGTGTTCTTTGCCTTTGACAGTGGCTACATTCTGAACATCTTCTACCCTCTCATTTCGTTGCCCATTATGTATGTTACCGCTGTAATAACCCGTGTGTTTGCTGAACAGGCCGACCGGCGTGAGATGAATCAACTCTTTGGCAGGTATGTTTCGCCTCAGGTTGCCAGCGAGATTTTGAGCTTAGCCAATTCTGACCAATTGAAGCTGGGAGGTGCGAAACGAGACGTAACGGTGATGTTCGCCGATATGCGGGGCTTCACTGCCTTGAGCGAGAAGTTGAGTCCCGAGGCTATTGTGGTCACGCTGAATAAGTACCTCTCGCTGATTATAGAGCGTGTCCTTGCCAACGAGGGGATGATCAATAAATTCGCCGGCGATAACATCATGGCGGTGTGGAATGCCCCCCAGGACCAGCCTGACCACGCTCTGCTGGCAGTAAAGGCGGCATTGGAAGGTCAGCAGGCGATAGCCGATATGCCCCAGGATGAGAGCTTGCCCAAGGTGCAGTTCGGTATTGGAATAAACACAGGCCCAGCAGTGGCGGGCAACGTAGGCTCGGAGGGGCGTACTGAATACACCATCATAGGAGACGCTGTGAACTTGTCATCGCGGCTGTGCTCCAATGCCCCGGGCGGGCAAATATGGATCGGGCCTAATACCTATGAACAGGTGAAAGAGGCAGTTGAGGTCGAGGCACTGGAGCCGCAGCATTTCAAAGGCAAGGCCGAGCCGGTGCCAGTATATCGGGCGCTGAAGCTGCGTCAGCAGGGTGATTAGGAGGTAAATCTTTTGCAACTTACTATACTTGGCTCAAGCGCTGCCTATCCGCGACCCGGCGGCGCCTGTTCCGGCTACCTTGTTGAAGAAGGGCGAACCAAGCTTCTGGTAGATTGCGGCACCGGCGTCCTGAGCAATCTGCAGAAGGTGGTTGCCTTAAAGGATGTAAATCATATAGTCATATCGCACTTTCATGCTGACCACTGCTTCGACGTGATCCCTTACCGCTATGCGCTGATGCGTCCTCTGAATAAAGCACTTCATCCACATCTCTGTCTGCCGCCCGGGGGCAAGGAAGCAATGCTGAAGGCAGTCTCGGCGTTCAATAACTCACCGACATTTTTCTCAGCTTACTTCCAGGTTGAAGAGTACAATCCAGGAGCAGTGTTAAAGTTAGGAGACCTCAGCATGGAATTCGCCTCGGTGAAGCACTATATACAGAGCTATGCTATGGCTATCTGCGGCAGCAAAAGACTGGTCTATTCCGCCGATAGCGGCCTGTGCGACGAGCTAGCGGAGCTGGCGAAGGGTGCTGACCTTTTCCTCTGCGAGGCAACCCGTGGAGACCCGGGCGATGCTGAGTGGGGCCATCTCGAGGGCGGCGAGGTTGGTGCTCTGGCGAGAAATGCCAATGTGAAGCGATTGATGCTGACCCACTTCTGGCCTGACCATGACTATGCCCAGAATATCAAGGAGGCAGAGGATAGTTTTGGGAAGCCGGTTGAAGTAGCCAAGGAACTCTGCACTTACGTCCTTTAAGTCAAAGCCTCTTGAGGTTGTTCGCTCAACAGTGGTCACTCCCGATTGACCATACTCACTTTCTGACCCTTTAGAAGCTTCTGAGTATAGCATGGCCCCGGTTTTGGGGATTTGTTTTTTTGATGACTTGGGAAAGGGGCGACCCATCGGGTCGCCCCTAGTTTTTGGGCACAGCGCGCTGTGCCCCTACACAGGTTAGAGTCCGCCTTGGGAGGACTCTAACCCGGCCAGCTCGGCGAAAACCACTATGGGATAATTAGCGAAAACCACTATCTGTGCGGGTGAAGGGTATGCTAGTGTTTAACGAGGATAGTGCAATTACTAGTAGTTTGTTAGAGGTCAACATAGGTATGCAGAGAGTGAAGTATGAGGCAAATGACGAGTGAAGTCCAGTTGGAAACGATGCTCACAATTCGCCAGGTAGCCGATTTCCTGCATGTTAGCATTTCTACCGTAAGACGATGGAGCGACAGCAGGATGTTGAAATCCTATCGCGTTGGCCCACGCGGCGACAGAAGGTATCTGCGAGATGACGTGCTTTCTTTTCTGGAGGAATCTACACGCCACCCGAAGACTGGTGCGGCAGGAGAAAAGATTGTTAATTAGAACTGACGAGAAGCTTTCGATTTGGAGTGAGGCGGTAAGACATGGCCAGGAATAACAGGCAACCACGAAAGAACAATCACCGCAGCTCTGTGAAGTTGTTGCAGAGGCCGGAGAACGGGCTGGACGCCTTCGCAGATGCATCTGTGGACGCGTTCTTGATGTTCGACGAAAACCTTAACCTGGTGAGCATAAACCCTGCCGGGGAAAAACTCCTTGGCGTCTCCCTAGATGCTGATGCGGGAAAGAACATTACTGAGATTGTACCTGATATTAGGAGGACTGGAAGGTACGAGAAGTATTTGAGTGTGATAGAAACAGGGAAGCCTTTCTTTGCTGACGATATCATCCCGCATCCGAGATTTGGAGACAAGCACTTGAGTATCAAGGCATTCAAGATGTGGCACGGGGTTGGAATGATAGTCAGTGACATCACTGAACGCAAACGGGTGGAGGAGGCATTAGAACACAGCGAGAAGTATTTCAGGGCGCTCATGGAGAATTCTCTCGATGCTGTAACGATTATGAATGAGGATGGAACCATCCGCTATGAAAGCCCATCTTACGAAGGTTTATTGGGGTTTAAGCCGGAAGAGAGAGTCGGTGGCGGACTGTACGAGCGAATTCACCCGGACGATGTTACAAAGGTAGGCGAGCTCTTCGCTGAATTTTTACAGAATAGAGTCGGCACTCTACATACCGAGGTGCGTGCTCAGCACAAAGATGGCTCATGGCGTTCTATTGAAGCTATAGGCAGCAATCTTCTCGATAATCCAGTTGTGAAAGGCATAGTCATCAATTTAAGGGATATCACTGAGCGCAAGATAGCTGAGGAAGCTTTGCGGCAGAGTGAGCAACGGTATCGTTTACTTGCGGATAACGTAACAGATGTGATCTGGACGTCGGATATGAACTTGAGGTTCACATATTTTAGTCCAGCCATCAGGCATTTCAGGGGCTACAGTGTTGAAGAAGCAATGGGGCTGAGTTTGGAGGAAACCTTGTCTCCTGCCTCTGTTGAAGTTGCAGTGAAGGTGTTCGCAGAACATATGGCTGCGGAGAACATGGGGCGAAGGGATTTATCCGGGCCGGTGGCTCTAGAGTTGGAGCACAAATGCAAGAATGGTGGCACGGTCTGGGGCGAGGTCAAAATGGATTTTCTGCGTGATCTGGAGGGGAAGCCCGTGGGAATTCTCGGGGTTGCCCGCGACATAACAGAGCGCAGGAAGATGGAGGAGGAATTACGCCGCCTGTCCGATGCAGTCAAGATGACTACAGAAAGCGTCGCAATTGCAGATTTGAGGGGAAGAATTGTAGATATCAACGAAGCTGGCTTAAGGATGTATGGCCTGGAAAACAGAGCGGATCTAGTAGGAAAGAACCCCTTTGACATCATTGTCACCGAAGACCGGCCAAAAGCGCTGGAAAACATGTCGAAGATAGTGGAAACAGGTTCGGTCAAGGACATTGAGTATTACATTAACAGAAAAGATGGGAAGAGGGCACTTATCGAGACCAGCGTGTCACTTATAAGAGGGAAAGAAGGAGAGCCGAAGGGTATTGTGGCCGTGGCGCGTGATATTACGGAACGGAGGCGGATGGAGGGGGAACTCCGAGAGTCAGAAGAAAGATTTAGGGCTATCTTTGATAATTCTGTTGACGGAATATTAGTTACAGACTTGGAAACGAAGAGCCTATATACATGCAACAAAGCTATGTGCCAGATGCTGGGCTACAGCCTGGAAGAAATAAGAAATTTGAAAGTCACTGACATTCATCCCAAGAAAGACCTGCCCTATATCATGACGGAGATTGAACGAGAGCAACAGGGTGGATCGCCAGGGGTCAAGGTACTCCCTCTTAAGAGAAAAGATGGTAGTGTATTGTACGCTGAGGTCACTCCGTCGTTAGTGACTTTCGCCGGGAGACATTATCTGGCCGGTATTTTCAGAGACATAAGCGAACGCAAGAGAGCTGAGGAGGCGCTAAAATCATCGGAGGAAAGATATCGCCTGGTTGTAGATAACGCCAATGAGTTCATTTTGGTGGCTCAGGACGGGATGATCAAGTTCTTCAATTCTAAGGTAGTAGGGCTGTTGGGATACGCCCGGGAAGATCTGGCCTTCAAACCATTTACCTATTTTATCTATCCTGACGACCGGCAAATGGTGATGGAACGCTATCTGGAAAGGATTAGAGGCGGATCCCCACCTCCCTTATACTCCTTCAGGGTTGTTGACAAAACAGGGAATATCAGATGGGTGGAGATTAGCACAGTCGTGTTCAACTGGGAGGGCAGGCCGGCTACACTGAACTTTCTAACTGACATCACCGAGCGTAAAAAGGCTGAGGGGGAGAAGCAGAGGATGGAGGAGCAGCTTCTACTCGCCGGCCGTCTTGCTGCAGTCGGTGAGCTATCAGCCGGCGTTGCGCACGAGTTGAACAACCCTATCGCTGCAATACAGGGTTTCGCCCAGCTTTTGACGGCAAGGAATGATCTGGATGAGACTACGAAGAAGGATCTGAGTATCATCTACAGGGAGGCGCAACGCGCTGCTAAAATAACACAGAATTTACTTTCCTTTGCCCGCAGGCATGAGCCTGAGAAGCAGCTTATCTCGCTTAACGAGGTTGTTGAGAAGACCCTGGAACTGCGCGCTCATCAGATGAAGGTGAATAATATTGAGGTGGTTGTAGATTTTGCCGCTGACCTGCCGAAGACGATGGCTGATTTTTTCCAGATGCAGCAGGTCTTCGTAAACATTCTCAATAACGCTGAGCAAGCGATGGTGGAGGCACATGGGAAGGGAAGGCTTGTGGTAAAGACACAAAAGGTAGGAGATATGGTTCAGATAAGCTTTGCCGATGATGGTCCAGGCATTCTGGAGGAGAACATGAAGAGGATATTTGACCCGTTCTTTACCACCAAAGAGGTGGGCAAGGGGACGGGGTTGGGGCTGAGCATCTGCTATGGGCTTGTGGAAGCTCATGGTGGACGTATATATGCCAGGAGCAAGCTCGGAGAAGGTGCTACCTTTGTGGTAGAAATACCGATAGTCTCTGAAGGTCAGTGAGTCCAGGGGGTGCGAGATGGAAGAAGCGGAAGTAGCGATATTAATAGTTGACGACGAAGATGCGATCAGGAGCATGCTCACCCGCAAATTAGAGGGGGATGGCTATCGTTGTGAAGTAGCGTCTGATGGCAACGAGGCTCTATGGGAAGCCTTCATGAAGGACTTTGACCTGGTGCTTATGGATATAAAGATGCCAGGGCTATCAGGTATAGAGGCGCTGCCCCAGATGGTCACTGACCACCCTGATACCTGCGTGATCATGATAACTGCTGTGGCAGACGCTAAGACGGCTGTGGAAGCCATGAAGCTCGGGGCGTATGATTATGTGACCAAACCTTTTGACCTGGATGACCTGAGCATGAGGGTAAGAAGGGCTCTGGAAAGAAGGAGGCTGGTATTGGAAAACAGGGAGTACCAGCGCCATCTGGAGCAGAAGGTGAAGGAACAGATAGAGCAGATACAAGAGTACTACGATCAAGCTATCCAGGCGCTATCACGCGAGCAGATAGTCCTCGATACGCTAGGTGGCGCGTCTCAGCGAGATGGTTTGGAGGAGGCATATTTGCATATGGCTAAGTCACTGGCGCTGATGGCTGAGGTACATGAACCTTACGCGCGCGGCCATTCTGAGCGTGTGGGACTTAGAGCCAGCGAGATCGCTGTCCAGCTTCGTTGCTCTGATGAGCTGGTGAAGCAGATAAAGACTGCTGCTATACTACATGATATAGGCAAGATTGTTATTCCGGACCATATTCTGTTTAAACCGGGCCTGTTGACCCCTGCTGAGTACAGCGAGGTGAAGCGACACCCCACGGTGGCGGTGGAGATAATAAATCATACGGGGTATTTCAAGGATGTTGTGAGCTTGATTGAGACTCATCACGAGTGGTATAACGGCAAAGGTTATCCTAGGAATCTGAAGGGGGAGTCAATACCTCTGGGGGCGCGCATAATGGCTGTGGCTGATGCCTATGATGCTATGACCTGTCCCCGTCCCTATCGTCCTCGACTCAGCAATGAAGAAGCCGTTCAAATACTCAAGAAAGGGGCCGGGGCACAATGGGACCCGATGGTTGTGGACGCCCTGTTTAAGGTACTGGAGCGGGAATCCATGACGTTGCAGGCTATCCCGAGCGAAGGTTAGAGGGCTTGATTTTAACCTGTGCCCTCCATGGAGACTGGCTCCGCAGGTCACTATTGACGACATCAAACATTTATCCTTAGAGCGTATAGTGCTGTCCAGTATTTGATGGGCTTTTCAAACGCCTTTGTGCCATGTATGTCTTCATACCGCCAGATAAATTACTGGCTTTGAATCCGTTAAGGCGTAGAGCACGGGAGGCATAGTATGATCTCTGACCTACCGAGCAATATGCAAGTATCTCTATGTGGTGTGGTAAATCCCCCATTCGGTCCCGAAGCGTACTCTGTTTCCCATTCTGCTTCTCAGTCTCAGTGCCATGCTTCATGATTTACCACCTCCTTAATGCTCAGCGACACATTGTGACAATATAGATTTGTTGACACTCAGATAGTGTAACACGCATAGACCAAGTCAGTATGCAGCATGTCGATGGTCTACAATTTTGTCAGTAGCTAACAGTTCAGGGAAAATGTCAGTCGATGAAAGGACTGGTTTCTGGAGATACATTGGGCGTTAGAATCGTGACTTTAAAAGCTGAAAAGGCGACCCTGAAGGGGGCACCTGATACCATTTACAGAACTCGTTCACGTGTACAAGTTTGGGAGTGCGGTTCAGATTGCCAGTAAGGGGCAAGAAACATTGGTTGAAAAGTGGTAAACTAGCCACAAAGCAACCCTTGAAGCTTTGTGCACGTGGCCAAAGCGACCAAAAGTCTGCCCCTGTAAACAGTCAATTAATTATTGACGGAGGAGAAATATGGATTTTAAGTTAGGCGAAAAAGAAGATGCATTACGAGAAGAGATACGCAGATTTGCCAAGGCAGAAATACCCCCGGATTTTATTTACAATTTTCTTGATGAAGAAAGCCGTGACGAAGACTGGGCTTTTACTATGTCTATCTCGAAGAAACTTGCCCTGAAAGGCTGGCTTGTTATGGCCTGGCCAAAAAAATATGGAGGACAGGAAGCTTCATACCTCGAGCAAATGGTCATGGCTATGGAAGCTACCTATTGGGGAATCCCGGGTCTGGGGATGGGCATTAGCGGGACCGCCTGGGTAGGTCCGTCCCTGATGATGTATGGCAGCGAGGAGCAGAGGCAAAAATACCTGCCGCTTATCGCCGCGGGGGACCCGGATGGCGTGTGGTGCACCGGTTACAGCGAACCCAATGCTGGATCGGACTTTGCCAATATTCAGACTCGGGCTATTCGAGAGGGCGATGAATATGTAGTCAACGGACAAAAGGTTTGGACAAGTTGTGCCCACAGGGCCAGATGGTGCTGGATTGCAGTGGTAACAGACCCTAACGCTGCCAAGAAACAGCATGGCATTAGCCTGCTCATCGTGGACATGAAAAGCCCCGGAATAACGATTAGACCATTACTAAACTATTCCGGCGTTCATATTTTCAACGAAGTCTTTTTCGACAATGTCCGGGTTCCCGCAGCTAACCTTGTTGGCCAAGAAAACCGGGGGTGGTATCAGTTAATGCAATCTCTAGCTTACGAAAGACACAGTGTTGGCGCTCAGACATACGGAGCTGGGAAACGAATGCTGGAGAGTCTTGTGGAGTACGTAGCCGAAACTAAAGAAAATGGGGTACCGCTATCTCAGAACCCTGTAATTCGGCATAAGCTGGCAGAAAGGGCAGTAGAACTGGAAACCTTAAAGATGCTGTCGTACGAAATAGCCTGGAAGATGAGCCAAGGTGTAATCCCTATCTACGAGGCTTCCCGAAATAAGGCGTACGGTGACTGTCTACAGGAGTGGATGGCTAATACCGGCACAGAGATATTAGGAGCCTATTCCCAGATAGGCCAGAATTCCAAGTTTGCCAAGCTAAAAGGAACCATACAGCATCTGTATTTGCTCTTTCCGGGTATTACCATAGCAGCCGGCACAGACGAAATAGAGAAAAACATCATCGGGCAATTCAAGCTGGGGCTACCTAAATCATATTGAAAGGATAGAGGTGATCGCGATGGATTTTAGCTTTTCCGAACACCAGGATATGCTCCGCAATGAAGCAAGGCGCTTTCTAGCCAGGGAATGTCCCAAAACCAAGGTTAAAGAGCTTGAGAAGGACGAGAAGGGCTATGATTCTGTAGCCTGGCGCCATATGGCAGAGATGGGATGGATGGGTCTTGTCTTCCCTGAGGAATATGGAGGCTTAAATGCTGACTTTATAGACTTGATGGTTTTAATGGAAGAGATGGGCCGAAACATTCTGCCCGGGCCTTTCTTCTCTACCGTAGCGCTTTGCGCTCTCCCCATACTCGAGTATGGTAATGACTCCCAAAAGGCAGAATATCTTGCTCCCATTGGTGGAGGGGAAAAGATTTGGACTCTGGCGATGACTGAGCCATCAGGAGGCTATGGTGCTTCAGCAATAAAAGCCGAGGCGAAGTTGGAAGGTGGAGAATTTGTAATCAATGGGGAGAAGATGTTTGTCCCTTATGCCAATGCGGCCGACTATTTGCTGGTCATAGCTCGGACCGCCAGGGGCAAGGTACCAGAGAAGGGGCTGACATTTTTCATCGTTGACGCCAGGAAGCCGGGCACGAGTATGGAAACAATACCCACACTAACCGGTGAGAGGCAGTGCAGGGTTAGTTTTAAGAATGTGAAGATTCCCAAGGAAGATATTCTGGGCAAGGCGGGCCAGGGCTGGGACATAGTTGAGTATATCATGAGAAAGGCCACAGTATTGAAATGTGCAGAAGTATCCGGGGCATGCCAGGCGGTTCTGGATATGTCGAACACCTATGCTAAAGAGAGGATGCAGTTCGGGAAGCCCATCGGGTCTTTCCAGGTCATACAGCACAAGCTTGTTGACATGCTCATTGATATCGAGGGACTACAGTACCTGGTCTACCAGGCAGCATGGCTGCTCAGCACTGGTGCTCCTTGTGATCTGCAAATTGCCATCGCCAAAGCGAGGGCCAATGAGGTATACAGGAGTGTTGCCTTGAGTGGGGTCAAAATACATGGAGCCATAGGTTTCACCATGGACCATGACATCGGTCTGTATTACCGCCGCGTCCTGGGGGCGGAGTCCTTCCTGGGAGATACTGACTTGCACCTGGAAAAGGTCGCAGTAAACATAGGGCTGTGAGCCATTTATTCAAATAAGCCTGAAGAGGAACAGCCTTTGAGGTCGGCAGACCCATGCCGGACAGCATAGCGTTTTGTTGGGTCGCATTGCGTCAATAGGTGACTTTTCTCTGTATTCCCAAGGTGTTGACAGTAACCAGGCCGGATATTAGCATTGGTGCACTACTGCCAGCACTTCCGGGAGCTTCTGGAGTTGACGTGCGTATCAGCTAGAGATAGGAGGTGAGATATGTACAAGATCGAGAAGTTATTCGAGCCGGGTAGAATAGGCAAGCTGCTGATAAAGAACAGAATAGCGATGGCACCCATGGGCATTATTGGACTCATAGAACCAGATGGCATGATTTCGCAGCGAGTTATAGATTACTATGTGGCACGGGCCAAAGGTGGCGTCGGTCTGATAATAACCGGGCTTTGCCTTCCTATCCTTGACATTGAGTTCGGCCCGATAAAAAAGCAGGGGATGTCCTTCGTACCAAGAATCGATAGTCCCGACGTTATACCTATGCTGAGGCAGCTAGCCGATTCTGTTCACAGCCATGGTGCTAAGATAGCGATCCAGTTGACAGCAGGCTTCGGACGCGTGTTTAACCCCCATATGATAGCACTATTGAACCTCGAAGCGGTGGGAGCATCTGCCGTGCCAAACGTCTGGGACCAGAAAGTAGTCACCCGCGAGCTCACGATAGGCGAGGTGGACGCTATAGTGGAATCTTTCAATACCGCTGCTGAGATAGTTAAGGCAGCAGGCATCGATGCCATAGAGCTGCATGGTCACGAGGGATACCTGATGGACCAGTTTACGACCTCTCTGTGGAACAAACGGAAAGATAAGTACGGGGGAGACCTGGACAACAGGCTGCGGTTTTCGTTGGAAATCATAAAAAACATAAAAGGGAAAGCGGGAAGTGACTTCCCTGTAATCTACAGGTATGCCATCAACCATTACCTGGAAGGTGGTCGTGGCGTCGAGGAGTCTTTGGAGATTGCCAGGAGATTGGAGAAGGCAGGTGTAGATGCCCTCCATGTCGATGCTGGCTGCTACGATGATTGGTACTGGCCGCATCCCCCAATATACCAGCCGCCTGGCTGCATGGTAGACATGGCAGAAGCAGCTAAGAAGGCGGTTAAAATCCCCGTTATCACCGTAGGACGGCTGGGATATGCGGAGCTGGCAGACGGCGTTCTCAAGGCAGGGAAAGCGGATTTTGTCGCTCTGGGAAGGGCGCTTCTGGCGGATCCGGAATGGCCTTTGAAGGTAAAGGAAGGCAGGCTGGAGGACATCTGCCCTTGTATAGGGTGTCACGATGGGTGTTTAGCCAGGATAATGACAGGAGTCTCCTTGAGCTGTACTGTGAACCCTGCCACAGGCAACGAGAAAGAGTACACCATAACCCCGTCTGAGAAACCCAGGGCTGTGCTCGTGGTGGGAGGTGGCATTGCAGGCATGGAGGCAGCCAGAGTAGCTGCATTGAGGGGGCATCAGGTAACCCTGTATGAAAAGCGCGATAGGCTGGGGGGACATCTGATAGAGGGATCGGTCCCCGAGTTTAAGCGCGATGTGAGACTGCTGAACGATTACTATGTTACCCAGTTGAGGAAGCTTGGTGTGAAGACCGAGTTGAGGCAGGCGGTTACCATGGAGCTGGTGAAGAAGATGAAACCGGAGGTAGTGATCGTTGCCACAGGCTCCAGCCCACTGGTGCCCGAGATCCCGGGAATCAAGAATGAGAAGGTTGTCACTGCCATTGATGTCCTCTTGGCCAAGAAAAAGGCTGGCGAACGTGTCGTCGTCGCGGGCGGTGGCCTGGTGGGTTGCGAAACCGCAGTCTACCTGGCGCAAAAGGGCAAGAGGGTAACTATAGTTGAAGCGCTTGAGGAGATCATCTCTGATGTCTTCGAGGCAAACAAGCAATATCTCTTTAAGATGCTGGCTGAGAACGGCGTGAGCGTGTTGACTAATACCAATCTGGTTCGGATATCAGAGCACGGCGCTGTTGTGGAGAATAAATACCATAGGTTCGAGGCTGAACTTAAGGCCGATACAATCATACTGGCCCTGGGTCTAAAGCCGGAGACATACCTGTTGAAAGCTTTGCAGGGTAAGGTGAAGGAACTCTATTCTATCGGGGATTGTGAGGGGCCAGGGAAGATAATAGATGCGCTATGGCGCGCATTCGATATCGCGCGTGTCCTCTAGTTAAGAGTCAATTTGGAATTGTAACAGTAATGGGCCTATTTCTGGGGATAGAGATATGTCCTTTTGGAGCAGCAGATTATCCAATGAAGTGGCCGCTAATGCTGAAGGTTTAAACTGTTGTCCCACTTTCGTTGACTACATACACTATATAAACACATGCACAAGCATTGTAAATACGGATTTACGGTATTGGGATTGAGCGGATGGAGGGGACTTAGAGGGTACAACTAGGATTCTATCTTCTGAAACATGTTCTTTGCCGCGCCACAGACAGGACACACCCAGCTATCCGGGAGCTCCTCGGAAGGGACTTTTCATCGCTTTGTTACTTTTGCCCTCTGCTGCTTGACGAATGATGCCAGCCCCTATAGAATTACTGTGGCTTTGAGTCAGAGGCAAGCAGCCGCTGTAAAGCCGGAATCAGGGGCTTCTTCTCAAAGAAATGTTCGGGAGCTGTCCCCACTGGTGTACTCTTGGTAATATTATTACCTTATTAGTAGTCTTATTACCTCGATACAGTTACTGCTAACCTGCTCCGTTAATGCCCACCAACAAGCAATTTCTGTGATGTAGGTGTGATGTATTGCTTTTGAAGCTATGTGTAATAGTCACAAACCATGATTAGATTCATCGAGGCATAGCTGGCATATTCTTAGTATTTCGAAACCCCGATCTCCTCCATCTTACCGGTTACAACGAAAACGACACGCTCACAGATGTTGGTGACCCTGTCGGCACTCCGCTCCAGGTTGTGTGCTACCCAGATGAGGCGGGTAGCCCTGGTAATGGTCCTGGAGTCCTCTGCCATGAAAGTGAGCAGCTCTCGGAAAACCTGGTCATATAAGCCGTCAATCTCATCATCCTCTTTGGAAATCTTCCTGGCGGCCTCCGCATCGCGGTTGACGAAGGCATCCAGGCTTCGCCTTAGCATATCACCCGTCTTCTGTGCCATGCGTGGCAAATCAATCAGTGGCTTTAACGGTGGCTCGTTGCCGATCATCAATGTGATTTTGCCAACTCCCTCGGCATGGTCGCCTATCCTTTCGAGGTCGATGATGATATTAAGGACGGCGACTATGATCCTCAGGTCGCTGGCCACCGGCTGCTGGGTAACGATGAGCTCGATGCACTTCTCCTCGATATCGAAGCGCTTTCGGTCTATCTCGCTGTCATCGGCAATGACCTGTTTTGCCAGCTCCAAGTCCCTGTTTTTGAGGGCTTCCATAGAGCGGTAAATAGCCTTCTCAACCATACTGCCTAAAACAAGTACATCATCCTGAAGTTCATGAAGATGTCGCTCGAAACTCGTTCTTACCATATTTCAACCCCTCCCCCTTGTTAAACTATCTCCCTTAGCCGAAGCGGCCTGTAATGTAGTCCTCTGTTCTCTTATCTTTCGGCCGGCTGAAGATGTCCACGGTCTTCCCGTATTCTATCATCTCCCCCAGCAGGAAGAAGCTGGTCCATTCGGAGACCCGCGCCGCCTGCTGCATATTGTGGGTCACGATAACGATAGTATAATTCTTTGTCAAATCCTGCATAAGCTCCTCGATCTTGAGTGTAGATGCGGGGTCGAGTGAGCTGCATGGCTCATCTAACAGAATTATCTCCGGCTCCACGGCTATGGCACGGGCAATGCAGAGGCGCTGTTGCTGCCCGCCTGAAAGAGAAGCCCCTGACTGGTTTAGCTTATCTTTTACCTCGTCCCACAGGGCTGCGTTGCGCAAGCTGCGTTCAACAACTTCTTCCAGGTCCCCGCGCCGGCTCCAGAGTCGCGTTAGCCTGAGACCGGCAGCTACGTTGTCGAAGACGGACATCGTGGGGAAAGGGCTTGGCTTCTGAAAGACCATGCCAATACGCCGACGGATGACAACCGGGTCAACGTCTCTGGCGTAGATGTCTTTGCAATCCAACAAAACGCGGCCAGCTACCCGTCCCCCGTGCGAGACCTCATGCATTCGGTTGAGGCAGCGAATGAATGTGGATTTTCCGCAGCCGGAGGGACCAATGATAGCGGTTACTGTCTTTGCCTGGATACTTATGCTGATGTCCTTGAGGCAAAGCGCATTGCCGTACCAGGCACTCAAGTTCTCGGCTTCCAGGATGCCTTTTTTATCTTGCATCTGGATTGTCCCTTCTTCAGGATTGCACTGCTTGGTATTATTAACCTGGTCTTGTACCATAGTCATTTGCCTTTCCTTTCATATCATAACATTCTTCGGGACCGGTTACACATGCCTCCGGTTGCTAATCCAGCGCACGAGGATACTTATGCTGAGAACCAGCAGTAGTAGGAGGAAAGCTCCGGCCCAGGCCTGCTGCTTCCAGTCCGAGTAAGGCGACAGGGCGTATTGGTATATCTGCAACGGCAACGCCCCTATGGGCTTGAGGAGACCCTGGAAGCCAAAGTTGCTGCCCAGGGCTGTGAAGAGCAGCGGGGCGGTCTCCCCGGCAATGCGAGCAATGGCCAGCATTACCCCGGTGACAATGCCGGTGAGAGCGCCTGGTATGACTACTCCTACCACTGCTCGCCATCGCGTGATACCCAGGGCCAGCGCCGCTTCTCGCATCGAGTTCGGCACCAGTCGCAATGACTCCTCGGCCGTCCGGGCGACAATGGGAATCATGATTATTGCCAGCGCTGCACCGGCCGAGAGTGCGGAGTATGAGTGCATGGGCCGGACTATAATAGCATAGGCGAACACCCCCACCACAATTGAGGGCACTCCAGCTAAAATATCCGCTGCGAACCGGACTGTCGTAGCCATTTTCGGGCTGGCGAAATCGCTCAGGAAGACGCCTGCCATCAGCCCAACCGGCAGGGCGAGTATTGAAGCCAGCCCTATCAAGATAAGGGTGCCGAGAATTTCGTTACGCATTCCCCCACCAGCCTCACCAACTGGTTTGGCTGCGTGGGTAAGGAAGCCTAGATTGATGTAAGAGATCCCATGGACCAGTATATAACCCAGGATAATGGCTAGAATCATGATAGCAAGCCCGGCGGCGCAACCGCTCAGGACGAGCATTACCCGGTTAGACCACTTCCGCCGTAAATGTCTAGTTTCAGACATATATCATTCCCCTGCCGCCTTCACTGCAGTCAAACGCCACACCAGCAGACGGGCAACCACGTTTACCAGCAGCGTGACGGCGAAGAGCACCAGTGCCAGTTCTACAAGGCTGCCGATGAAGAGCCCGCTGGAAGCCTCACCGAACTCGCTGGCAATCTTGCTGGCAATAGTAGAGCCGGGAGAGAAGAGCGAGGCGGTCAACTTGTACGTATTACCGATGACCATGGTCACCGCCATGGTTTCACCAAGGGCTCGTCCCAGCCCCAGGATTGTCGCTCCTACCAGTCCGGAGCGGCAATAAGGCAGGACTGCCCGGCGAATCGTCTCCCAGCGTGTCGCCCCCAGCGCCAGCATCGCTTCCCGCTGATGGTCAGGGACAGCCCGAATCGCGTCCCGGCTCACCGCAGTGATGATTGGAATAATCATTAGCGCGAGAATGATACCTGCGGTAAGGAAACCAACGCCAAACACCTGCCCGTGAAATAGCGGGATGAATCCTAAATGTCCTCCCAGCCACCTCTCAATCGGTCTCATGAACGGCACCAGAACAAATATCCCCCATAACCCGATGATTACGCTGGGTATAGCCGCCAGCATTTCGATGAGAAAAGAGCAGGGCCCTCGTAGCCATGATGGTGCCATTTCCACCAGAAAAATGGCTGCTCCCAGGCTTATCGGCAGAGCGATTAGAACACCGATTGCCGAGCTCAGCAGAGTACCGTAAATCGCAGGAAGGGCACCAAATGATTCTTTGACCGGGTCCCACGATGTGCTGCTGAGGAAGGAAAGTCCGAACTTGCTGATAGCCGGCGCGGCATCTATGTTCAGGACAATAAGCAGGCCCACGAGGATACCGACTATCACCAGAGCAAAGAAAAGCGTTAGATTCGAGAAGATTCTGTCGCCCAAGCGCCTGTGGCGGCCCAAAGTCTGGTTTTTCACCCTTGCGGGCAGTATCGTATCGGGTGCATTGTATTTCATCGCGGGCTACTGCTCTCAGGCCTCCTTTACCAGACAAACGGCGAATGCAGAAGAGGGTTCACCTCCCTGCATTTGCCCTATCGATTGTCGTTTTGGGTGCCTAAGGACTGAGCAATGGCTGTCCTTGATAGTTGATAGACTTTATCTCGTTTTCCGCCTTGGTTACTACTGCGCTTGATAGAGGGGCATAGTCGAGCGACGTTACATACTGTTGCCCGTCATGTATCGCCCACCAGAGCATGTTCACCAGGGCTTCACCTTTCGTTTTATCGGTCTGGTTTGCGTAGACCAGTATCCAGGTGAGGCCGCAAATCGGGTAGGCGTCCGGGTTAGACGAGTCGGTAATCATTACCTTCATGTCGTCAGGTAAAGAAACACCAGCCATCGCTGCGGTCGTTCCAGCCAGGGTAGGAGCTTCATAATTGCCGGCGGCATTCTGTAACAACACCCACGGCAGCTTATTTTGCTCGGCATAAGCCAGCTCAACATAACCGATAGCACCGGGTGTCTGCTGTACCGTACCTGCCACCCCGGCATTTCCCTGGGCGCCGATATCCCCGGGCCAATTGACTGACGTTGCACTGCCTACCTTAGTGCTCCAGTCGGAGCTTACCTTCGAGAGATAGTTTGTGAAGATGAAGGTGGTACCGGAACCATCAGACCGATGCACCACTGCAATTGGGGTGTTGGGAAGGTTCAGTCCCGGGTTGAGGGCAATTATTTGCGGGTCATTCCAGGTTGTTATTGTTTTCAGGTAGATCTTCGCCAGGACATCACCTGTAAGCTTGATCTGTCCCGAGTCGATACCGGTCAGGTTATAGATGATAGCGACTGCACCGCTGGTCATTGGTATATGCAGGATCGGTCCACCCGCGGCCTCGGCCGCTGTCTGCTGTGCAGGTGTCATGATAGCGTCGCTGGCGCCGAAGTCGACGGTGCCTGCTGTAATCTGATTGATACCTGCGCCGGAACCGACAGCCTGATAGTTTATTTTTACGCCTGTGAGCGTGTAGTATTCGTCAAACCACTTGGTGTACAGAGGTGCAGGGAATGTGCCGCCCGCCCCGTTCAAGCTCAGAGATTGTGACGGCGTCGTCGCCGTAGTTGTAGGCGCAGGTGACGGCGTTGGGCTGGCGGTCTGGGCAGGCGTGGACGTTGGTGTGCTACCAGATCCGCTCGACGTTGGTGTGCTGCTGCATCCTACCAGCAAAAAAGTTGCCACAAGCAGACCTGCGACTATAGGGAATATGAGCCATTTCCATCCCTTTCTAATTTTCATGTTTTACTTTTACCTCCTATTTACTTTGTTTCAGTTTTATGAGGCTGGGCCGTAGCAGGATTTCCCGATATGTCCTCAATCAGTTTTTTCACCTTCGTTTCAATTTCGTCCCTGATTGTCCTCACTTTCTCTATGGGTTTGCCTTCGGGGTCTTCCAGTTGCCAGTCTTCGGTGGGAACGAAGCTAGCAGGGCAAACCCCTTCCACCCCGCAGCCCATGGTGATGACCTTGTCAGCCACTCCCAGCATCTCTAGGCTCAGCATCTTGGGACGCTTGTTGCTGATGTCTATGCCTACCTCTCTCATGGCTTCTATTACGGTAGGATTTATGTGGCTGGCATAGTGGGTTCCTGCAGAAAAGGCTTGTGCTTTACCCTTAGCATAATGATTAAAAAAGGCCTCAGCCATCTGGCTTCGGCCCGCGTTATGAACACATACAAACAGGATTCTCTTCATCGTTCTAAATTGATGATAGCAGGCGATGATTAAGAGATGTTTAAGGTTTTGTTAAATATTTGTTAAAAATTATTCATTGCCATTTACATTGGGACAGTTGGCGGTATGATATGTTGCGGAGGACGTGATGGTGAAGCCGAGAATTATTGAAACTGATCAGGGAATAACAGGTGAATTCAACACAAAGGCTTATGATGAGATGATGCGGCGGATGAGGGACAGGGGTTGGCTTGAGACCAAGATGATAATTAGCGCCGGCCTTTCTTCAGGTCTTGCCCTTGAAGTAGGTCCTGGCCCTGGATACCTTGGCCTGGAGTGGCTCAAGCATACTCAGGGCACTACCCTCAGCGGACTGGACATCAGCGAGGACATGATAGCAATTGCAGAACGAAATGCAAAGGAATATGGCCTAACAGGTAGGGTTAAATATGTTAAAGGAGATGCTCGCAAGATGCCTTTTGAAAGCGAGTATTTTGATGCTGTCTTCAGCAATGGCTCACTGCATGAGTGGGCGAGTCCCGAGGAGATTCTGAACGAGATAGCCAGGGTTCTCAAGCCAGGTGGTAGATATTGTGTTAGTGACCTGCGCCGTGACATGAGCCCTTTCATCAAGTGGTTTCTATGGTTCGTGACTCGTCCTAAAGAGATTCGCCCCGGTCTTATAACCTCTATCAAGGCCTCGTACGTCATAGGCGAAGCCGAAGCTTTACTCGCCAAGACGAAGCTTCAGGGCTGGCATATAAGTAAAAATCCACTAGGCTTGGTTATTTCTGGACAAAAGCCGGCTCGGGCGTGAGTAGGCTACAAACAAGCGTGTAGTTGCTGGGGAGCGGCGATAGCGTCTGTTTAAGTTGCGGAAGTTAGAGGCAGAGTGAAGTTGAAAGTCGAGCCCTTCCCTTCCACGCTCTCCGCCCAAATCTTGCCCCCGTGGGCTTCGACGATGTGCTTGGCGATTGCCAGGCCCAGCCCTGTGCCGCCGCCGGAACGGGACTTATCAGCTTTGTAGAAACGCTCGAAGATGCGCGGCAAATCGTCAGCGGGGATGCCCACGCCAGTGTCGGCTACCGAGACCAGAATATCATTGTCTCTGGCTTTGGCTGAGATGGTGATTCTGCCGCCGGAAGGGGTGAATTTGATGGCATTATGAATGAGGTTGACCAGAACCTGCTCCACACGGGCCTCGTCAGCCATGGCTTTGGGCAAGGTGGTAGCGATGTCGACATTGAGGTTGAGCCCGACACGGTCGGACTGCGCCTTGAGCCTTTCCACAGCGTGCTCGATCGCGTCAGCTATGTTGATATGCCTTTTCTGAAGATGGGCTTCGCCGCTCTCGATGCTGGATAGCTCCCCCAGTTCCTGCACCATTTGAGCCAATTTATCCACTTCAACGTTTATCCTGCTCAGGAAATCTTTCGCTACCGATGCGTCTTCGATTGCGCCTTCATTTAGTGTTTCAGCGAGGGCCTTGACCGAGGCTATAGGGGTGCGGAGCTCGTGGGATATATTCGAGATGAAATCCTGGCGAACCATCTCCAGCTTGCGCAACTCGGTAAGGTCCCGGATATGTACCAGGCAGCCGCCAGCGCCTGGTAAGGGCGTAGTCATAATTGACAGGAACTGCTTTTGGGGCTTTGTCTCCACGGTCCCTGTCTGCTGTTTTCTCGTGCTCAGGCAACGTTGCAGCACCTCATTGATCTCATGGTCACGCACGACTTCGATAAAGGTATGTCCCAGGGCTTTATTCGCTTGAGTCTGGAAGGTTTTCTCTGCTGCTTGATTCATCGTGGTCACTTTGCTATCACCGTCTACCACGAAGATGGCATCATCTATGTTGGATAAGATGGTTGCCATCCTATCGCGCTCGTTAGTGACGAGGGCCACCATCTCTTTGAGCCTGGCTGCCATCTGGTTGAATGCTCTGGCAAGCTCGCCAACCTCATCCCGAGAGGTTATATTGATTTCCTGGCCTAGCTCCCCCTTAGCCATTCTCTTGGATAATTGCGTCAACTTTTTAACTGGCTCCGTGGTGATCCTTAATATCTGAAATGCCAGCAAAATAGCGATTACGGCAGCAATCACGGCTCCGATGATGATAATTTGGTTGACGTGTGACAGTGATTTATCTATCTGGGTTAGCGGTAGAGCTACACGAGCAATGCCCACTGCTCCGCCATTTAAGGTTATAGGTACTGCAGCATACATCATGTTGTAGTGGAGGGTTGCGCTGTAGCGGATGCTGCTGCCGGTTCCTTTGGAGAGAGCGTCTATAACCTCAGGTCTATTGGAGTGGTTGTCCATGGTGGCCGGGTCTTCCTCTGAATCGGCCAGGACTACTCCATCTTTGTTGATAATGGTAATTCGTGCGCCGATTTGCTCTCCCAGCCTCTGGGCTAACGCTTCCAGGCTTGCAGTCTGATTGCCCGCGAAATAGGGAGCGCTGAGGTCTTCAACGAGCCATGCCTGGCCGGTGAGTTGTGTCCTCAGAGTGTCCAGGTGGTCACTTCTGGTCAGGTGGGACAAATAGGCGCCGAGCCCACCGATACATGCTATGATGAGTACGGCGAAAACTATGCCAATGCGCCATCTGATGCTGCGAAACACTTTTACCCTTCGAATTTGTAGCCGATGCCCCGCACCGTCAAAAGGTGTTTGGGGTTTGCCGGGTCGTACTCAATTTTCTGTCTTAACCACCTTACGTGGACATCTACAGTTCGTGTGTCACCGGCATAATCATAGCCCCAGACCTTCTCCAGCAATTGGTCGCGGCTGAATACCTGCTCCCTGTTCTTAATGAGGAAGGCGAGGAGGTCGAACTCCTTGGGGCTCAGGTCGATAAGGGTGCCGATTCGCGATACCGTGTGGCGAGCAAGGTCGATCTCTATCTCGCCGACCTTAATTAAAGAAGGGATGGTTTCTTTGGCAGAGCTTGCAGCTATCTTTATCATCTCGGCACGGCGAAGCATTGCTTTTACACGGGCCAGGAACTCCTTCATGCTGAAGGGTTTGGTCATGTAATCATCTGCTCCAAGCTCAAGGCCCACCACTTTGTCGGTTTCCTCAGCTCTGGCAGTGAGCATGAGAATAGGCGCGGTCATCTCCGTGCGCAGGATGCGGCAGACCTCGAAGCCGTCGAGTTTGGGAAGCATAATATCCAGGACAATCAAATCGGGCTTCTCGCTTCGTGCGACATCTAAAGCCTGGACACCATCAGTGGCAGTGACTACAGCATAACCTTCTTTGGCGAGGTTGTATTTCAGAACCTCGAGCAGGTTTCGGTCATCTTCAACTACAAGGATTTTGCTGCTACTCATTTTTGCCCTCGAGCAATACTATACGGCTAATTACATGCTCTATCAAGTTTTCATTAAGCGCATCCTTTTCGATGTAGCATAAATGGACAGATTGTGTTTCCCTTACTTCGTCTTCTTCGTACCGCTATCATGCCTCATCAAAACAAGTCCCTTGAAGCACTTGGTTTCTAGATGATAGTTCGAGCTTAGAGTGGCCCATTTTGGAGTATCAAGTTGCCCAATAGAGTGCTCGTAGTAACAATCCATCACGTAGAGGATGGTCTGACAGCCAGGGATAATGGTTGCCTGGATAGGCATATAGGAAGAAATGTTTCGAGGTTCTGATTGATTAGTGTAATGGTCCTGAATGGGAGGAGCCCATGGCTATGTAGCCATAGCTATGGGGCAAAACCTACTCTCTAAACTTGTAGCCCGCGCCTCTCACCGTATTGATGAAAGAATGGCGGCTGTCCTTTATCTTGCTCCTGAGCCTTCTAATGTGTACGTCCACAGTCCGGGCTCCTCTAAAATAGTCGTGGCCCCAGATTTTGAGAAGCAGGGCTTTCCGCGAGAATACCAAACCCTGATTATTGGCCAGAAAGCAGAGCAGAGATCTAGTGAGATGTGAGCAAGCCCCAGAGTATACATTAAGTCCTGCCTCAGAACTTGCTAATTTACCCTGACGATTTACGGACTTGGTTTTAAGGCGATATATGATATAGTGATAATGAAAAAAGTCTATGAGGAGCGGCACGCATCCTCATAGAGAATCGTTGCGGTAGCCTCCACTAATGCCAAGGTGCTTGATCACACATCTCGAAACTAAACATAAAGGAGGATCATATGTCGCCAGTAAAGTACATCGAACTTACCAGGGCCGCTTTCTCGGCTCAAGGATTCCCACCTTACGAGTGGGTAGTAAATAAGTCTGCTCCCTTTACCCCTTTTCAAAAGAACCTTAATGAGTGCCGCGTTTCGCTACTCAGCACCGGCGGGTTCTATATCAGGGGAAAGCAAAAACCCTTCGATCCCGATAAGAACGACCTGACCTTTCGGGAAATACCTAAAGACATTGATGTCAGAGAATTGGCCATAAGTCATAACAACTACGATCGTTCCGATGCTGAGAGTGATGTCAACTGTGTTTTTCCGATAGAGCGCTTCAGGGAACTAGAAAAAGAGGGTTATATTGGCGAGCTTTCTCCGGTAAACTACACAATCATGGGGCGCATCTTCCGCCTCACTGCCCTAAAGAATGAGCTAGCACCACAGATACTCAGTAGGCTCAAATCGCATCGGGTGGATGTCCTTTTCTTGGTCCCTGCATGACCGCTTTGCCATCAGTCCGTGGGACTGATTGCCAGGACGGTAGAGGAGGGAGGGATACCAACGATCACAGTAAGCTCAGCGCGGGATATTACAGAATCGGTTAAGCCACCGAGGTCAGTTTTCCTAAACTTCCCGTTGGGACATACAACCGGGAAACCGTTTGACCGCGATCTCCAGATGAAGATTATCAAAGATGCGTTCGACGCGCTCAAATCTATCAAGGAGCCCGGCACGATAGTTGATCTGCCCTACCAATGGCAGGAGGGTGACGATAGCTGGGAGCGGGAGGCATTTGCGTAAAAGATGAGGTACAGCACACAAATCCTTAAGGTTCTTCTCTGTTTTACCACTTTACCACCACCACCGCATTCTGCGCGTGTCTCCCCAAGGTCAATTAACCTAAACATTTCATTGCTCAGTGTAATGCGCCGACTTGTGCTTCCATTAAGCTAGTGTCGTTTTCTAGACAACAATCCTCGGTTTTGTTCAGCTACCACCCCGGTCAGCTACGAACAACGATATGTCGACCCGTTGCATGGGCCATAGCTTTGAATTTGGGGAGACAGCAGACCGGAGGCTATGATAGAATGCAGGCAATCATGAAGACTGTTGATTGGTCAGATAAGGTAGCTATAGACTTCCGCAGCAGAGTAATTGCAGACCCTGATAATCCGATTTTGGCCTTCAAAGCCAACAGGGATCGGTATACACGAGTAATCCGACCCAGCTATGCAGGCTTACCCTACCAAGGAATCTATGTTTTTGATTACCTCGTTTTCAACCTCGAAGTTCCAGAGCGTCTCTGGCACATCGACAAGTAAGAACAGTTCAGATATTAAGAGAGCTTCCACAGCCGTAATTCCCAAGTGCTTAAGCCATCTTCCAACCCCCACCCGAATAGTGAAGTTGTTAGGCTCGCCACTGATCAATATGGTGAGAGCCCTATCGGCGGTTATTATTGATCGCAGGAAACCACCTTTCTGTGCCTGTATCACTGTGCCGTGAGGGCTCGGTGGCGAAGACTGAATCTTGAAGCCCTTGCCCTTGAGATAATCTTCTATTTTGCCCTTCAGACTATTAAAATCTGTGTTCTTGCCTTGATAATGCCTGACTCTTTCTCCAATCATATTAACCTCCTCGCAACGACCCCCAGTGAGTAAATATGTAATTATATATTAGCAAGAACGCATCAAAAAGTTATAAAATGTAGTGGGAAAAAGGTTAAGAAAATATTACATTTGGGGGAATCTATCAATAGTTCGCTGTGATCTGCCACCAATTGTTGTACCACTTCCGGGGGCAGGTCATTCGGTGAGGCAAATGACGCAAATTCTGCATGAAACTCAGTGGATGGCGTGCAAAGCAGTCTACAAGGCCACAAAAAGAGCAACGCATCCTATTACTTGAACAATACTATCTGCAAAATGTCGGGCTAGAATTGCTTTCAAGCCTTCCAGGTCATCTTCCATATTTGTCATTAATCCCAAACGATTAGTTAGATGCAAGGTGTAAGTTGCCAGGAGGCTTCTCTGAACCCCACCGTACAGGAAAGTCGAACCGAATACAACCCCGTTTGGGTTCAACAAGACCTTAAGATTATTAAACACAACTCCTTTGCTCTTTATATTACCGGGTAGGCAGTGGAGCAGATTCATCATTCCTATCGAGTCAAAACCTGGGGTGTCAATATGGATAGGGTCTAAAACGTTCCTCTGGTATACCGAAGGTTTGTACCGGGCTAGGCGCTTCCCGGACACTTCGAGGCAATTGCGATTGAGGTCCATCAACGCGAGCCGGGGATTGGCTGTTGGAAACTTGCATCGGTCCAAAAAGTAACCCGTTCCCACGCCGACATCCAAGTGGTTTGAGGAAATATGCTGGTTGTACAGGCCAAGCATATGTTTTGATGGGCATCTCCATATAAAGCGGCAGTGCAGCCCAAGCAAGAGCCAATCGTATACCGCAAGAAGAGGCTTAGTATAGAGGGATTGTGCGGCCTTTATGCGTTCAATGTTAGTATCTTCCATGACTACACCCAGCATAGGTGCACCGCAGACTCCCTATACTACGATGTTTCTATTCGCTATTGCAAGCGGCTGGGTATTTACCGCAACTGTTCTCCATGGTTCTTCATGCAGCACGAGAAAATGAACGAGTCATGATAGACCTTGAGTTGAATCATTCGGCAAGCTATGAATGGTGTATAATTTGCCTATCCAAAAGGACTTTTTTGTGAAACGAGAGTATGAACGACAGACAAGCTTTTGCTCATCAGCTATCGCGGCTGTAACCGGGTGTCAGAGTATCCTCTGACATTCTGAATTCGTGTGATTGCGAAGTGAGATCAGTGTGACCTGTCAATCTAAGAGAAAATAGGTCAGAGCAGCTGACTTTTAACTAAACTAAGGTATCTGCTGCTCCATAGTTCACTCTCCAACCTCTGAATCATGATGGAGCTGTCATAGGCCTTGGTCACTGGCATTGTTTGATGAGATCTTTGAGGTAAGGCAAATTATTGCGGGCGAAGCAAATAAACTGCCGCTACCCCGCCCAGAGCGACAATTCGTTTGTCTGTCGACAATTTCGTCTCTGCGAGCAGGGGCGCTAGACCTCCTCGTTTTTGATAGTCGCGGTAGTTCGCATAATGCTCGCGCCCGACGCCGATTTCCATAAACCTCCTTGGAATTCTCAAGAGGTAACCCGGAGGAAACGAGTAAGGCCCAAAATGATAATCTATCAAGAGGATACATCCATCCCCTTTCAACACACGCTTACACTCAGTCAAGACAGCCGGTCGTAATAAGGCAGGTAATTCGTGCAGCACTAATACCAGGGTGACAAGGTCAAACATCCGGTCGGGAAAGGTCATGTGTGAGATGTCCTGCAGCGATAACTCAGCAGCATCACCCAGTTTTCGGCGCGCGGCATCCAGCATGACGGCTGAGGTATCGACCCCGTACAATTTGCAGTCGAATCTACTAAATAATTTCAGTTGTGTCCCAGTTCCACACCCCGCATCGAGAATGTACATATTCTCCCGGGGAGGATATACCTCCAAAGCGATTCTTCGTAATATGCCTGCCGGAGGCTCTGCCACCAGGTCATATATCCAGACAATACGCCGGTATGGGTCTTTTTTCATAGCAAGGCCTCCTGGGTATTTTTCTTTCCGAGACCATCCCGGCGCATGGTGGTCGTCAGCATTGTCTTGGTATCATGGCATTGATACATCCGGAATATCGGTTTTTCCCCACATCCGCCCACTCGCCGATAATCTTGGCGGCGCTCATCGAGCCCTTCTGTCGCCTCTCTTAATAATTTCATCTCTCTTACTTTGTTCATACTCGTAAACCGGAATTTCCCATATCAACTGAGGGGGGCGGCGTGACCCGGCCCCGTAGTCCTATTGGGAGATGATAGAATTCTGTCCCCCTGGCTGTCAAGCCATCCCAGAGCCGAACCCCCGTCACAGCCCGCAGCCTCCACGCTCACGACATCCCCCACACCGCTCCCAAGCCCTAGAATTCAAAGCAAAGCCCCTCAATTTCGCAAACCATATAAAACCCACATACCAGAGTATTGTGAATACAAATCTCTCGAATTGTAGTGCTTTGGAGAGACGTTGTAGTTCAGTACTTGAGTGTAGAGAGTGTGGGATTTAGCCTGCTACTGAAGTATCATAACAGCATGAAGCACACGGGGCGGTGGTGGATTGGGTAAAATATCTTCAACTCACAAAAAAGAGGAAACCCTACACGAGCCGAGGCCTCTAAATTTCAGCTTGAAGCACGCATGTTAAGATGAAGGCTCCTACCATTTCAAAACGTCTGAGTCACAGGAAAAAGAAACGTAAGCCCAGATTGTTGCTTCCCAATAGTCAAGGAGAAGCGTATGCTTTCCAGGTGTTAGGTAGATACTTACGGTGTCGGAATCGTGTTGAGGAAAACCGTTATTATCCCGAACGAGAACCCAGTTGTTTATTATTATTCCACCATCAAGATAGAGTTGTATTCCCTCATCATGTATGACTGTGAAATTCACATAGCCACCGCCAGGCCTTCCCATGTTAATGGTAGCCGTAGCTTGAAAACCGACCCAGTCCGAAAGACCACCAAATATTGGACCAGTTCCCCATTTATAATAGAAGGTGGCAGGGAACTGTGAAGACCCAATATAGGTCCCGTATACACCTGCTGGATTGTCTTTCTCCATTGTGAACCACTTTGCATTCCATGTGGTATGTACTGTTATCGTGGGAGAAGGAGTAGGCTGTAGAGTTGGGATAGGCGTAGGTGTTGGTGAAGGAGTAGGCTGTAGAGTTGGGATAGGCGTAGGTGTTGGTGAAGGAGTAGGGGTTGGTACTGGAGTGGGAGTGGGAGTCGGAGTGGGAGCCTGAGTAATCGTCGGAGTAGGACTTGGAGACTGATTAGAAGTTGATGATGAAGAGCACGAAGCGAGCAATCCCAAAAGAAAAGCTAAGCAAGCCAAGATAGTAACAAGTAGAAGAAGCCGATTTTTGAGCATCATCTCCATTGCCCTCCCTGATTTTCGATTACGCAACAACGTATAGACCAATGTGACCACATAGCATTTACATCCTACCTCATTCATAGCCTATTGTACATAAAATGTCCTCAACCCCAAGCTAAATGATGTCAACTTTGCCCTTCGAGCAGAAATCACTTCTGTCTGGGGCACATAAGTTCATGGGGCAAGGGTGAAATACTGATTTCAATACTGGCGGCAAAATTAGAAATTGAAGCTGACCTACTGGCTGAAGTTCCCTGCTTCTATAGTATGAAATTATGAAATTAAAATTTACAGATATTTCTTATTTACTCTTTATATAAATAAAGGGGCTTAGTTTTCATGATTTCATGCCTTCAGCTTTGTCTTCACTTCAAGAGGTCATCGACAATATTCAGGTTCTTAGCCACTGCCGCAAGCTGTGCTTTGCCGTTCACTAAGACGATTTGGTTACCGCCGACGGTCTTAACCTCAAAGCCCTGCTCTCTCAATGTCTTGCCCGCCTGCCAGCTATTGATTTTGGCCCCATCCTCTTTCAAACCCTTCTCTATAGCCTTCAATGCCACCCTATCTTTGAAGTTTTTATCCTGGTCGTCCCATACCAACGCTATCAGTTTCGATACCACCAATTGAACAGGCTCTTGTCCTTGCCCTTCCTTGAGATTCTCAATAGCCTTAGTGATTTCACTTACGGCGTAGGCCATGAACTCAACATCATTACAGGCAACAGCGGCTTGGCACAACGGCATCCATATATCGACAGCTCTACCGTCAAGACCTGCAATGACCGGCACTTTCTGTGACCAGTCAATACTCGCTGCTATAGCTGCTAAAGGACTGGCGTCTAGAACTGGTATTGTATAGTTGCCTGGTCTGTAAGTAGTTCTGACGGCAATGCTTCTACTATCCACCGCAGGGTCTTTGAAGGATAGCCTTCGATGTAACGCAGTGGCACCAAAAGTGTGCACCTCTTTGCTAGTCCAGCCTTGACTTGCGCTACCACGCTTTACGCTGGTATCTGCTGTCTGACGGGAATACCTTTTAAGAATCGAACGCTCCTCTACATTGTCAGCTTCTTCAATGATGGCAGTGGTGTTGAGTTCCAATTTGTCCCTCAGTTCCGCCTTACTCATTTCACCGTCCATCAGTCTCGGCTGGTAACAGACTTGCCCCATCACCTTTATCAATGTGCTCTTTCCTGTTCCGTGTGGGCCGGACAAGGCTAAAATGGGCATTAATTCCAGCTTCTCTATACCATGCGTAGCAATCGCCCAATAGATGACTGTTTTCGCCTGGTTCATGTCGAGTTCGCAGGCTGAGGTTATTGCGTTTGCGTAGTTGGTTACGATTTGAATGGACATTATTTCACCTCCAATTACATTTTCCGTGAAACCAATATTCTGGTCAATATAATTTTATGCAATTATAGTTGCACTCACTCGTGTGTAATCGACAATGCAATTTTAATTGCAGCACCCTTAAAGTACACACCAGACAACCTCCAGTAAATGACGCCTTCTATTCTCAAGAATGGCTTGACAATATGCCCTCTAGCGGTTATAATTATTCTATGGGCACTGAAATGTACTCGACAAAGCAGGCAGCAAAAGAATTAGGTCTGTCGCCAGACCATGTGAAAAGACTTGCCAGAGACGGTGTAATCGAAGCGAAGAAGTTGGGTCGTGACTGGGTAGTCCTCAGTTTGGACTACGAGAGGCAAAGAAAGCCAAAAAGCAAACGTAATGAAGCAAAATTAAGCAAAAAAGGAGGAAGCTAATGCGAGTTAGGGGATTTAAGCAAAATGCCAAGAATAAAACTGGCTCCGCAGGTAGGACTCGAACCTACGACCAAGCGGTTAACAGCCGCCCGCTCTACCGCTGAGCTACTGCGGAGCGCCACGGCATTGTTAAGTATATCATGCTGTGGCTGTCTCAATCAATATTATCTATGTTGCTAAACGGCCACTATACTCAGACGTTGACCTTACTTGGCTATATCTTTCAAATGAGAATAGGAACACGGTCTCGCTTATGGTCTGAATTTGAGGATAGAAAGAAAACTTAAAACTAGGAACGCTTCTTATTACTGAAGCGCTTTTGAATAGATTCACGAATAGACTGCGGGACAAAGAAACCAAGAATTGAACCAAAAATTATAGCAATGACATAGATTGAATACAGAGCCCAGGCATGGGCTCCAAACCAGCCGCTAAAGGCGCTATAAATTAGTAAGCCGCCGATGCAAAAGACATATAAACCAAGGAAAACCCACCAGACAGTTCCTGCACTCTTATCTTGCTTAGCCAAAATACTCTCCTGTAGTTATTTGGGTTTGTATGATTGGTTTAATGATAACGATTTCCTGGTTGGCGCTGATCAACATAGCTTATAAAGCAAATACTCCATTGCTGCGTTCAGATGTTACCCCGGGGGAAGAGCAGTGGTGATAACGCTTTAAGGTGGCTGCCGAGCCAGGATTCGAACCTGGGCCGAAGGATCCAAAGTCCTCTGTGCTACCACTACACCACTCGGCACCAGTGCCGAAGGCCGGGTTCGAACCGGCACGGGAGTTGCCCCCCAACAGTTTTTGAGACTGCCGCGTCTGCCTATTCCGCCACTTCGGCGGCAGTGCCGAGGAGCAGAATCGAACTGCTGACACCGCGATTTTCAGTCGCGTGCTCTACCAACTGAGCTACCTCGGCATATGGTGAAATTGTAGCTTAGCCTCCTTCACCTGTCAAGATAACGAGTTGAAAGGGTTTAATAACCTTTTTTGAACCCCCTAAATCCCCCAGTATTGGGGGACTTTAAAGGTGGGGGATACCTCCAAACCCCGGCAGGATGTATCCTGCACCTCTCAGTCTTCTCATTTGAGCAGAGCTTTTACCTCTTTAGCGCTTAGCTCGCGAAGCTCTCCCTCTTTCAGTTTGCCCAGATAGAGGTTGCCCAGGCGAACCCTCTTAAGCGCCAGCACGGGATGTCCCAGACTGTCGAACATGCGGCGCACCTGCCGCTTTCTGCCCTCATGTATCGTAATACTGTAGTTGAAGGGCGGAGCTTCTATTTCTTTGACTGTGGCAGGGTGGGTGGGGCCATCTTCAAGCTCAATGCCCTGCTCCAGCTTTCGTTTTTCGTCCGGCTTGAGCTTCACATCGATGGAGACCAGGTACTCCTTCTCGTGCTCGAACCTGGGATGGGTGAGCTGGTTGGTGAGTTCGCCATCGTTGGTCAGAAGCAGAAGGCCAGTGCTGTCTTTGTCCAGCCGCCCTACGGGGTACAGCCTAAGATGGCGGTATTTCTCGGGTAGTATGTCTAGGACTGTCCTGCGCCCTCTCTCGTCGCTGGTAGTAGACATAATGCCTGGGGGCTTGTTGAGTATGAGGTAAACCAGTTGCCTGGGCTTGAGGTCAACCGGCTGCCCGCTTATCGAGATGCGGTCTGTTTCCACATTCACCGGCTGGCGGAAGTCCTCTGCTATCTCCCCGTTTACTTTCACCCTGCCCTGCTTTATGGAATCGGCCAGCCACCTGCGGGAACCGATACCTGCTTCAGTCAAAGCTTTGAGTAAGGGCTTGGTTGACATGAACTTAGTATAAGCCTTGCGGCTGGCCAAGGCCAGAGTGTGCTTTTATCTGGTTCTTTTCACTTGCCTCTAGTCGGATATTAAGTTAGACTGGAGCAAGGCTTTCACCCTCACCTACCCTCTCCCGTCAAGGGAGAGGAATTTGGGATCAACTTCCTTGGTATGGTGGATAATAAGGAGTCTAAGGGGGAAATGGGTGGTGAAACTGACTTTTTACGGAGGCGTAAACGAGATAGGCGGGAACAAGGTACTCCTCGAGGATGCGGGTCGCAGGCTTTTCCTCGATTTTGGCTTCCCCTATAAAAGACACAAGCTTTTCTACGAGGAGTACCTTAAACCACGAACCGGCGCAGGGCTGCTCGACCCCATGGCCATGGGGTTGCTGCCGCCTCTGGAAGGACTCTATCGAGAAGACCTGGAAACGCCCGGACTCTGGGAGCGGTTTCGGGATAATTCCCTGTATCGCAAGCTTGAAGGGGTGGATGGGGTGCTGCTCACCCATGCCCACCTCGACCATTCAGGCTATATCTCTTTTCTCAAGCCCAGCATACCAGTGTATTCAACTGCCGTGACGGCGTTTATCGCCAAGGCAATCCAGGATTCGGGAAGATCCGGCCTGGAACAGCAGATATGCTATTTCAGTCCTACTACGTGGGGTTCCCCCGAGGATTGGAAGCAGCCCGCTTTGTTCTCCAAAAGCAGAGTGAAGCAGCAGCGTCAGTTCTGTATCGCCGATAAGTCGCTTGAGACTTTGAGCGCCGACGCGTTACAGTTCTGGACGAGTGGATTCTGGGAGAAAGCCACCAGGCAGAGAGAGCTTGTCTCCTGTCCGCTGAACCCTCACAGTGGTTGCGGCCTCAATCTACTCTGCTTACCTGTTGATCATTCTATCCCCGGTGCCTGCGCCTGGGGCATCGAGACGAGTTCAGGCTGGGTAATCTACAGCGGCGACCTGCGGCTTCACGGGAAACGCGCTGCGCTGACAAAAAACTTTATTGAGGAAGCTGCCCGCTTACGCCCAAGGGTGCTGATACTTGAGGGGACCAATGTGAGCCGGGATACTAATGTAACCGAGCGCGAGGTTTATGAAAATGCGCTGAAGGCTATCGCGAAAGCAAGGAGCCTCGTCATCGCCGATTTCTACGCCAGGGATGTGGACCGCTTGCTCACCTTTCTGCAGATCGCCAGAGATACAAACAGGAAGCTGGCGATATTGCCCAAGGACGCTTATCTCTTGAAAACAATGCGTCTACTGGAGCCAGAGATACCCGATATAGCTAGGGACAGCAACATCGTCATTTATCAGGATACCATTGCCAGGGTTGACTCGTGGGTGCGCAATATCTGTAAAGAGTGTGACAGTAAGATTGTGCTGGCCGAGGATGTTAGCTCGGCGCAGGACAAATTTATCCTCTGTTTCAGCTTCCTGGACATAAACGAGCTGCCGAGCATTCGACCCAAACCGGGCAGCCTGTATGTGTTCAGCTCCAGCGAGCCCCACGACGAGGAGCAGGAGATAGACTTCCACCGTCTGCATGAATGGCTTGAATATTTTGGCATCAAGGCTTTTGGGCTCCCTGTGGAAAGCAACAGGGAGTGGAGTATCCCTGACGAGCAGAAAGGCTTGCATGCCTCAGGCCATGCCTGCGGCCCAGACCTGCTCAGCGTTGTTCATGGTATAAAGCCCAAGATTCTGATACCAGTCCACAGCGAACAACCTGAGTTTTACAGTGAGCACTTGAGAGGCAATGGCACTGAGGTAAGGCTTCCTAAGGTGGGTGGGGTGGAGGAGGTATAAGCTCCACGTTACTCTCTCCTGACAGGAGACCTGTTTACCGACGCTGTATTACACGTCGGAATCCACGTTGCCCTGGCGGTCGATACTGAGCAGCTTCCTATAGTGAACGGTGTAGACGTGCTTTATCAGTTCGGGATTGCCATGAACAGCAGCGATTTCTGCGTTATAAAGGGTATGATCGCCGCATTCCATTTGTCCCACGACTTTGCACTCATAGGCCACGGTAGCCCTCTCGATGATGGGAGGTCTTACGACTTTGGAGGGAGTAGTAGAGAATCCTGCTTCGGTGAATTTGTCAGTCTTGCGACCGGACTTGATGCCGCATAACCAGGCAGCCTGGGCCTGCTCTTTGGAGGGGAAACAGAGGACGAATTCCTTGCTGGCTTCTATGCATTCGTGCGTGTAGCGGGCATGGCCAACGGAGATGGCTATCATGGGCGGCTGCAGGGAGGTGAAGGTCCACCATGATAGGCCCATGGCATTGGGTTTTCCCTTCTTGTCTGAGGTAACGACTAAAGTGTAGGGATAGGGCGACCCGATTTCGATTGCGGTATCCAGACTTATTTCTTTCACGGGCTCCTCCTTTTGGACTGAATTAGGGAATCGAAGGCTAGAATCGAAAAGCCGCTCGGTGTAGTGAACACCATTATTATGAGCATCAATATTAACACTAGGCAAAGTATAAAGGATAAGCATCAAGAAATCATAAAATGGGCTGCGGAAAAGTTAAAGAGTCGTAACATTTTGGACTTATGTGAATGGCACATCGAACAAGCATACGGAAGTGAAAGAATGGGAGCTGACAGATGTCATCTGTCAGCTCCCATTAGGCACCTATTTAATGATGTCTAACATGTCTTGGCTAAACCGGGCATGGCACTGATTCCAGCTCCTGGCATTGAGCAGCTAGATTAGCGGGTAAGGTCTGCTCTGTCATGCTGACGGCTGTCTGACGTCGGGTCTGGAGTCTATTCTGTTCTCTTGCCCTGACGGGTACTTCCCTCGGCCTGAGCGCCGGTAGCTGAGTCCTAGCAGCCAGTCGATTGGCAGCGTAAGCCAAAACTGCTATCACGCCGAACACCCCAACCGCTATGCCCAAGACTTCCAGCGTTCCCAAAACCGGTACGCTGATACTTGCATTTGAAAATGCACCTGCCAGTCCTGCTATGGCGAGGGCAGGAGCAGCAACCACGGCCAGCACCGCTATCGCGGGGACCGCAAGCACAGCCAGTAAGCCCGGTAACGGAGCGGCAATTAGCGGTAATAATAACGCTATTACCGGAATCGCTATCAACAGTAGAAGAAGTAGTACAATCATCTTAACACCTCCTCTTCTTCATTTCAGGAAATCATAGTCTCAATATTTGATATTGTATGTGACTTTTGTCTCAGATGCCTGGCCTATTTTGTTTGTCTTGGGCAAAATCAGCGCCCCGCTTTTGCACGCGGGCGTATGAAGATATAATAGACGGAGGCAAACGCAGCGGAATAGGTGGGAACGGAGACTTGGAAAATCGGAAAAGGGGACGGGCAGGGTATATGTTACCTTTGAACCCTCTGCGATGTCATTTATGATTGGCCACCGGCATGGCGATAAGAGCGCTGCAAGTCAGCAGCAAGTATTAGCTGAAAAGCTGACCCGGGGGCTCAGGGAGGAATAAATGGGAGACAAAGGGAGAGTGCTGCTGACCTTAGAAGAGTTGAGAGAATTCGATGGTAAGTCTGGAAAACCAGTATACGTGGCTTTCAAAGGGAAAATCTATGACGTTTCTGAGAGTCCACTCTGGAAAACGGGCAAACATCAGGGTCGGCACCATGCCGGAACCGATCTGACTGAAGAGATAGCAAATGCGCCTCATGCTGAAGAAGTGCTGACAAAATTCCCGGTAGTCGGGGAACTAAGACAGGAAAAGCCTTCCAAACGTACACTTGCAGACTGGGTAGAGGGATTCCATCCTCACCCGATGCTAGTCCATTTCCCGATTGCATATTCTATTGCGATTCCTATATTGGCGCTTATCTATATTTCTACTCATAAATCCTCTTTCGAAGTGGCGTCTTACTATTTGCTTATAGGAGCTCTCTTAACCGGCACTGCGGCAGGGCTTCTTGGCGTCTTCAGTTGGAGAATCACCTATGAGGGCAGAGTGGGAAGAGTATTTGTGCTAAAGGCAACTTATGGCATTGCGTTGGCTGTTGTTGTTACAACATGTGTCATCTGGCGGTCTGTGGATTCTAACGTATTAGTAGCAGAGACGCCATCGTCCTATGGATACCTAGCGCTATTAGTGATTTTGGTCCCGATAGTCGTTATGCTCGGCCATTACGGAGAGAAGATTCTCTACTCTTAGAGCCTTTTTGCCAAGCAGATATTAGTGTCATCCAACATCAGCTTTAGCTTGTTCTATCCGTCGCGGGGCAAAATGCTTGCCCCGCTTTCGCATGCGGGCGTATGAAGTTATAATAGACAGAAGCAAACGCAATGGAATAGCGGAATAGGTGGGAATGGGAACCCGGAAAACCGGGAAGGGGATGGGCAGTACGCCCATCTTCGTTTTAAAGGGATATTATGAGCGAGATCGCGATCCGCACAGAGAACCTGTCCCGGGATTTCGGTGCGATAAGAGCCGTAGAGGGCCTCTCGATAGAGGTTCCCAGCGGGATTATTTTCGGCTTCCTGGGGCCTAACGCATCCGGGAAGACTACGACTATCAATTTGCTGCTGGGCCTCCTGGAGCCAACTACAGGCAAGGCCGAGGTGCTGGGCTTCGATACAAGGACGCAAGCGGGTGAGATACGCACCCGCTCGGGAGCGCTGCTGGAGTATCCGGGCCTTTACGAGCAGATGAGCGCCGAGGATAACCTGGAATTCTACGGGCGGGTGTGGAAGATAGCCGCGGCCGAAAGGCAGGCTCGGATCAAGGAACTGCTCACTCACTTCGGGCTATGGGAACGGAGAAGGGAGTCTGTAGAGAAATGGAGCCGCGGCATGAAGCAGAAGCTGGCTACGGCCCGGGCACTGCTGCATCGGCCATCTCTAGTGTTTCTGGATGAACCCACGGCCGGGCTCGATGTGGTGGCTGCAGCATCGCTGCGTGACGATCTGGCTGGTCTGACTGCCCGCGAGGGCGTGACGGTATTTTTGACCACGCATAACATGGCGGAAGCGGAGAGGCTGTGCCGCCTGGTGGCAGTGATTCGCCAGGGGAGACTATTGGCGGTGGGGCATCCCGACGAGTTGAGGGCGCATACTGGCGCTCCCCACATCGAGGTTGTAGGAAGCGGATTCAATGAGAATGTGCTCGGCCTGCTGCGGGCGCGGCCCGAGGTCTCGGCTGTAGAAGTGCAGGACAAACGATTATCAATCCAACTGCGACAGGAGATGGACGTTGCGCCGCTAGTCAGCCTGATGGTGGGCGCCGGAGTTCAGGTGGAGGAGGTGCGTAAGGGCAAGGCCAGCCTGGAAGAGGTGTTCCTGACGCTGATGGAGGAAGAGCGATGATGGGCGACATGCTGACTGTGATATGGAAAGAACGGAAGGGCTTGTTTGTGAGCCGGGGCAGCAGGCTAAGAGCTTTGTGGAATTTATTGATCCCTCTGGTACTGGTGGCTATCTGGTTCCCATTGGCGCAAGGATCCGACTGGGTGACCAGCCCCCTGGCGCTGACTGCTCTAATGATACCGACGCTGCTGGTGGCTACGACAATCCCCGATTCCTTTGCCGGAGAGCGGGAGCGACACACGCTTAGCACGCTGCTCGCAAGCCGCCTGACGGACAGGGCAATACTGTTCGGCAAGCTTGCCGTGGCTGTGGCCTATGGCTGGCTGGTGGCAATCATAGCCATATTGCTGGCTCTGGTGACAGTTAATGCGGCTCATTGGCAGGGCCATATATTGTTGTATTCACCGCCCATAGTTGTAGCCGATGTGGTGTTGAGCTTTCTGCTGGCAGTATTTGTTGCCGGCGTGGGCATCCTGATCTCGCTGCGGTCTGCCACTGTGCAGTCGGCCCAGCAGCTTTTGGTGACTACACTGATGATACCTGCAGTAGTTCTGGGGGTGATATTCAGTGTCTTTCATAAGCAGATAGGTAGTGCGCTAGCAGGAGTTACCTTCATGGAGGCCGTTCTTATTGCGATGGGTGTTATCATCGCAGCGGATGCGGTCCTGCTTCTGGCAACCATGGCACGTTTTCAGAGGGCGCGGCTGATTCTGGGTTGACAGGGGATGCAATTTGGGTTTTTAGCACTCTCGGGAGTGTGCAGGGCGCGCTGTGCCCTTGCTTTCGTAGCAGTAGTATAATGCAGGCACAGCGTAACGGAGGGCAGGTATGCTGAGTTGGGAGAAGAAGCTGGCGGGGATCGATGTCAATCAAAGCGAGTTCCCCATGTGCTTCGCCTGTGGGAAGGATAACCCTGTAGGGCTCAAGCTCAAGATTGTGAAGGATGGCGACGAGGCCAGAGGCGAGTTCACCGTGAGCGAATTCTACCAGGGATGGCGCGGGTACGTGCACGGCGGCATCATTTTCACTATTCTCGATGAGGCGATGGCTTATGCATTCTACCCGGAGATAAGGGGAGTCACTGCCAAGACGGAGGTCAGGATCAGGCAGCCTGTACCGATTGGAGTGCCTCTGGTGGTTACGGGAAGGGTGGTCAAGAAGACGAGGAAGCTTTTCAGCACAGCCGCTGAGATAACGCTCAGGGATGGCACGGTGCTGGCCGAGAGCACTGCCCAGGTGTATGTTGTTAATTGAGGGAAGCTGATTGCCTCCTCTGAATCAACCCCCCTAATCTCCCAGTCTTGGGGACTGTTCCCCTTCCCTTTAGTCCCTCCCTCAAGGGGAGGGAAATTTTTATCCCTTCATTTGCGGGGTTTGTAGTAACTGGATTCCTGCTCCCTGAACGAGTCAGGGACGAGTTTAAAAAGTGGGGATTGGTTCGTAGCGCACCTGGATTCCCACTTTCGCGGGAATGACATTGCGGAGCATGGTCGGAGCAGGTGCTTCGGCTTGGAGCAGGTGCTCCGACCTACCCAGACGGTCAGGTCCAGTCCCAGACCAGGTGGCCGTCTTTTACGGTGTATTTCAGGAGCCCTTTATCGACCCACTTGGTGATGTCCTCTTTGACCTGCTGATGTGAATATGGCACGAGCTCGGCCACTTTACTCACCAGAGCTTCAACCGGGTTTTCCTCCGGCTTCATCATGGTCAGGCTTTCGATGACATCGCCCTTCAGTATAGCTATCGACAGCGGGCTGCGTCTCTTCTCTTTAGCGGATTCTCCCTGAGATGCTTTGTTCTCTTTCTCCAGTTGGGCGAGGTATTTATTTAGTCCCTCGAAGTATTGCTGGAGGAAGGCGTTTATCTCCTCGGGGCCAGCATCTTTGGTACGCGTTAACGGCCTGTTGCAGTCGTACTTTGTCCAGTCATTCGTCAGTATCTCTATGCCGTATTCTGCAGCCTTCTCACGCACCTCAGTCCCAGGGAAGGGCGATAGAACGTTAAATCCGTAAGATGTCCCTAGCCCCTGGGCAAATTGCATAGTCTGCCTCAGTGTTTCCACAGTCTCACCGGGTAAGCCTACAATGAATGATGCCAGAATGCCGACGCCTGCCTCCTTTGCCATGTCCACGGCATCTTTTACTTTCTGCAAGGTGATTTTCTTCTTGATGGTATCCAGAATCTCCTGATTCCCACTCTCCACGCCGTACAGGAGCCAGGTACATCCGGCCTGCTTCATCTTGCGGAGTATCTCCGAGTTCACGGTATCTACCCTGGAAAAGGCGCTCCAGTTGAACTTCAGGCCTCTGGCTATTATCTCGTCGCAGAGGGCATTGAGGTGCTTGTGATTGAGCGTGAGGTGATCGTCCTCGAAATTTATCTCTGTGAAGCCGGATGCCAGGGCTTGCTCTATCTCATCAGCGATGAGCTTGGGGTTGCGGTATCTGACTCTTCTGCCGCCCATTTTGGAGCCGACGCAGAAGATGCAGTTGAAAGGGCAACCTCTGCCGGTGAGGATGCTGGCGTGTACATCAAGGGCAAGGTATCGCGACAAGGGGAAAAGGTGTTTCGCCGGCAGGGGAAGCTCGTCCAGGTCCTCAATCAAACGGCGGTCTCTTGTCTGTTTTATGCCATTGGCCTTGTCCCTGTAGGCAATTCCATCTATATCGGCGAGCTTTTTGCCGCTCACGATGTCAAGCATGGTCATCTCGCCTTCACCCTTGACCACGATGTCTATCCAGGGGGCTTCGGTGAGCGTTTCTACGGGAGCAAAGGTGACATGGGGTCCGCCGATGATGGTGATAATTTCTTTGTCCACGGACTTGGTGTACTTGAGTATGTCGGAGGCGACGGGGTAATTCAGCGTCACGGACGTTACGCCGACAATATCGGGCTGATACTCATTGAGCTTGTCCTTTATCTTTTCTTTGGAGTATCGGGACACCAGAAGGTCGAGGATTTGCACTTCGTGGCCGCTGTGTTCCAAGACGCTGCCCAGGTATGACAGCCCCATGGGCATGATGGGGATCTCGGAAAATGGGTAGGGGGGATTTACCAGCAGCGTTCTCATATCATCCTCGGACGGAGTTACTCAACTCTATTATTATAAAGCAAATATTAGAGGTCTGTGCTCTGGTTGTCAACTTTCAACTCCCTATGGCCCCCAGTCTTGGGGACAGGGGGGGGCATGCCATGCGCCCCTACATATAGGCTACAGGCTGAAAGCTGAGGGCTGTTGTCAGGCTTTGAGTTTGAGCGGGGCTTCGAGTTCTGGGTTTCAGGGTTGTTTCCGGGGCTCACATGGCTGGTCGTGGTCAAGGTAACTGAGTAGAAGGTTGTTGAAGTATTCCCGATTCTTCGCATGAGGGGCATGGCCATAGCCTGCGAAGATCTCAAAGCGTACCCCGGGTATCAATTGCTTGGCCTGGATAGCTTCTTTCAAGGGATAGTAAGGGTCACGGCTGCTCCATATTACGAGGGTGGGCACCTTGAGCGTTGTGAGCTTGTCCAGGCATCTCCAGTCCTTGTCCTCCCCATCTTTTTTGAGGAATCTGGGGTAGGGTTGCGGACGCCTTAGCATCCCACGAATAGCCCAGGCCGCGGCGCCGAGGAAGGTCCCCCACCGGGCTAGTCTGGCAAATCCTACGGTATCAATAAGGACAAGCCTGCGGACTTTCTCCGGGTGTTGGAGAGCGATCTCCAGACATACTCTGCCACCGATGGAATGTCCTACGAGGTCCACTGAGTCTAAGCCCAACGTTTGGATGAAGTCGAAGGCGAAGTCGACGAACTCAGACAAATAGTAGCCGGGCTTGTCTCTGTCGGTCAAGCCGTATCCCAGCATGTCGGGGGCATATAGGCTGTAAGACTGAGAAAGGGCGGACATGGTCTCTGTCCAGTCATTGGAATTGCTGGCACCACCATGTAACAGAACAACAGGGCAACCGCTGCCTGCTTTGAGGTAGTGCGCCTTACGTTCGCCTATCTTGAGGTCTAAACTTTCGATAATACTACTGGACACTGTATCGAATGGTTTCTAGAAGGAATCGTCATTCCATGCCATTTAATAATAATACAAGAAATCTTTTATGGCAAGGGGAGTAAGCGGAGAGTGCTTAACCCCCTGCATCCCCCAGTCTTGGGGGACTTTTAGAAGTTGGTGACACCTGTGAGACTAAAAGTGGCTCAATTGCGCCAGGTGACGACGGTACTACCTACCCCCTTTAGGAAAGAGCGGATTGGAATGGGGCAGCTTTAAGGCATGACTATTTATCTATTCCGTCTAGTACTGGCTGGTGATTGTAGCAATAGTATGCAGTTGCTACGATTGCTACCGATGTGTATCTAATTGCTCGCAAAAGGTGCGAATTCTTATTCAATAGACGAATTAATTCCTAGAAGTACGGCGGAGAAACAATAGAGTATCAAAATGGCTTCACAGGATAACATTGAGCACTTTTTGATTGCGGAAGCCTGGATTGATACGAAGAGGGCAGCACAGTGAACAAAACAGCAACAATATCAAAAAAGAGATCAAACGGTAAAAAGTCCGGCGATAAAGCAATCATGACCTGTGATGAAGTAGCTGAATTTCTCAGGGTGCATGTCAGCTCTGTAAGGCGCTGGAGTCGCTGCGGAAAGCTCAGGGCCTACAAGGTTGGAGGCCGCGGCGACTGGAGATATCGGAAACAAGACGTTTTGGCCTTCCTATATGATACGAGCTATACGGATGCGAAAGGTCAAGGCCAGAGGGAGGTGATAGGGATGATCAAAGCCTAGGCCATGTGTTTTCTCTGGCAGCAGCCTGCAGCGCCACGAGCAGGCTGTAGCGGGAAGTGGCATCAAACTGATAAGGAGGAAATAAGGATGTTGAAAAGATTAGCAAAGACGATGCGCAGGGACGAGAGAGGCATCACCGGCCTAGAGACGGCGATCATCCTGATTGCCTTCGTGGTTGTGGCCTCCGTATTTGCCTACACAGTGTTGTCGGCAGGTATCTTCTCGTCTCAGAAGGGGCAGGAGGCGGTCTATACGGGGCTGCAAACTGCGAGGTCCACGCTGGAGCTTAGGGGCGATGTGGTTGGCAATGCCACAGCTGGCAATATCACCCAGCTGGTGATCTGCGTAGCCAATGCTTTGAATGGTGAGCCCATCGACCTGACACAACCGAACAATCATAGCGGCCTAGCTGGCAATGACAGCGACAACGTGGTGGTTGTTTCCTATGCTGATAGCACTCAACGCGTTGACGACCTGGCCTGGACTGCAATGCAACTGGGCGGCAATGCGACGAGTGGTGACAACCATATACTCGGTTCCGGCCAGACCTTCCAGATGACGATAGACCTGGAAGCGATTGCTGGTGGTGGCATAGGCACCTATAAAACCTTCGATATAGACATCAAGCCGCCCATTGGCAGCGTGCTGACTATCGAGAGGACGACCCCTGCTTCCCTTGATAACTACATGATACTGAACTAGGGTCAAGCCGTGAGAATCGGGTATAGATTAAGGAAACAGACAAGGAACTAAAACTAAAAGGAGGTAAGCGAGATGCTTAAGGGATTGAACAAGAACCTGCGCCGGGATGAGAGAGGCATCACTGGCCTGGAGACGGCGATCATCCTGATTGCCTTTGTGGTCGTGGCATCGGTGTTCGCCTACACAGTGTTGTCGGCAGGCATATTCTCGTCCCAGAAGGGCCAGGAGGCGGTCTATTCAGGGATAGCGGAAACCAGGGCGACCATGGAGATCAAGGGTAGTGTGTTTGCGTATGGTAACACAACCACCGGGAACGTGACGGCGGTGTCCTTCACGCTGACCAACGCTTTGCAGGGTCAGGCCATTGACCTGACGCCGAACGATGGTGGAAATGCTACACACGTTACCATAATAAGCTACACCGACAACAACCAGCATGTTGCCGATATGCCGTGGTCTGTCGCCTGGATAGGCAAGAACAGTAATACCGGTGGTAGTAACCTGCTGGAGCAGGATAATCAGGCTGTGGTTACGGTAAAATTGACTGGGCTTACCGTTAGTCCCGGCATTTACAGCACATTCACCATTGAGGTGAAGCCTGTGACCGGCGCGGCTCTGGTCATAAATCGGACATTGCCCGCCAGGATCGATCCTGTGATGAACCTCGACTAGAAGTAGGAGTGGGCGAAGATGAAAGAGGTCGCTGACAGCGGGGCGGCGACTCCGCCCCGTCAGCGACCTCAATGGTATAAAAATCAGGGGTGGCAGCATGGAAGAACAAAGAATTAAGGCTCTGGAAGAAGAATTCAAGGTACTCAAGAACCAGATTAAAGCGGTTCTGCTGGACATCAAGGAGCAGTTGGCTACCGGCGTCGTGAATGTGCAGTCTAGCGCCTTTCCTACGGGGACTATCAGCGCAGCAACTCCTCAGGAAGAAAATGACGTTAAGGTCGTAGCTGAGCCTGCTTCTGCCGGGCCTGCATTCGGGGAAAAAGGTTCGGGCGCTGGGGTCGCCGAAGAAAGTCTGGACATGGAGCATGCGATGAATCGCAGCGGCATGACCGGCCTTGCCGGCAGAAATCCGGACGGTGAGGGGCGGGTGGACCTGCTGACTGTATCTGTGCTGTCGCAATGGCTGTCACGGGCTGTCGCATCTGTAAGCAAGGCGCAGATATGCAAGCTGGTGGAGATATACGACATAACCGGCAATCTGACGCCGAGAATGAAGCAGGTCATCCTGCTGCTGGCAGACCTCTACAGCAATGGTAACCACGCCGGGGATGACGAGACTGTACCGGCGGCGGAAAGCGTGCAACTGCTGATAGAGCTGGATAGCCTGTTGCGCTACCGAACAGGGGCGCTTGAGTCTGTGGTGCTGTCAATGCTTCTGGACAAGGGGCAGAAGAACAGAAGGGGTGGCTAGCCATGGATAAGGTGCTTGCCACCATACTGCTCGTGGTTGCGTCAGTGGTCTGCGTGGTCCTGGTGATCAACGCTGTGTATCCGGCTATTACCAGCTCCAGTGGGGCGCTGAGCAGCATTTCCGCCAGCATGAACGAACGCATAGAAACCCAGATCAAGATTATACATGCCACGGGGGAACTGGATAGCAGCGGGAACTGGGTGGACACCAATTCGAATGGCGTTTTCGATGTGTTCGTATGGGTAAAGAATATCGGCACGGCACCCGTGGACGATATAACGCGCTGCGATGTCTTCCTTTCCGGTAACAACACTATCTGGACGTGGATACCCTATGTGGACTACGCCGGAGGTTCATACCCGCGGTGGAGCTATACAATTGAGAACGGCACGGAGTGGGGTGAAGCGACTACCTTAATGATAGATATACAGTACAGCAGCCCTCTTCCTTCGGGGCCATACAATGTCAAGGTCATGGCCCCTAATGGTGTGTCCGATGAATACGACTTCAGCATGTGATTCCGATGAGCAATGCAATTGTGGCACTGGTTGTTATAGCGTTGATGATGGCAGCGGCTTTGACTTGGTCACAAGCCGCTTACACTTCATTTGACTCTGTGTCTCAATCTTTAAAGCAGACGGTGCAGACAACGCAGGAGGTGTTGAGGACTGATATCAAGGTCGTTGATGCCCAAACGCAAGGAGACTCTGTGGAGGTCTCGGTTCTCAACAGCGGCGAGGTGCACCTCGCCCAATTTGCTAATTGGGACGTAGTGGTGCAGTACTATGATGCCAGCGGCGAGTATCACATCAGCCAGCTTTCATATACTGAGAACTCAAGCCCCGGTGAGGGCCAGTGGACTATTGTTGGTATATACACAGACGAAAGCCTGGGACAAAAAGAGGTTTTCGAGCCCGGGATACTGGACCCGGGCGAAGTCATGTTGATGAGGTTGAGCCTTGCGCCGCTACCGGGTGCGGGCACTACCGACTTCATAAACGTGTCCAGCGCTAACGGAGTAGCAACTTCGGCACAATTCAAGGGTTAGGAGGAATGAAATGAGGACAGGTTCAGAGAAGGATCCCAGAATAATCTCTACTGGGAACGATGAATTGGACAAGAAGATAGGCGGGGGGATACCACTGAGGTCGCTTAGCCTTGTGGAGGGCCAGCCCGATTCGGGTAAGTCGGTGCTCACCCAGCAAATGGTCTGGGGCTCGCTGAAGAAGGGCTGTAGTGCCGTGGTCTTCACCACGGAGAACACGGTGAAGAGCCTGGTAACTCAGATGCAGAGCCTGAATCTGGACATCATGGACTATCTCCTCCTGTCCCGACTGTGGATATATCCCATAGACACCAAGAAAACGAGGCGGAGCCTGAGCGCAGGTCTACTGCCCATGCTGGAAAGTTATGCGAATAAGGGCGTCGACGTGGCGATAATCGATTCCCTCACGTACTACGTGACCCATGCTTCCATGGAAGAAGTGCTCTCCTTCTTCGAGGAGTGCAAGAGGCTTTCGGGCAAGGGGATGGGCATTATCTGTGTGGCGCACTCATATGCCTTCGATGAAAACGCCATGGTCAGGCTGGGGTCGATGTGTGATGCTCACCTGAGATTGCGCATAGAGACTATGGGGAGCAAGATGATAAAAATTCTGGAGGTGGCTAAGGTACGGGGCGCCGACCTTAACACAGGGAATATCATATCCTTCGATGTCGAGCCTAACTGGGGTATCAGAGTGATACCCTATTCAAAAGCTAAGGCTTAGGGAACGCCATGCCCAAGATAGTTTTGCCCTTTATTAACCAGGGCGAGTCAGGGTCTCCCCAGAACAACATGTCTGAGGGAGACCTCTTACAGTTGCTGCCCGAAGCGCTGCAGGAGGCTTGTAAGCAGAACAAGCATCTTCTGGACTATCTACGCCTGATTCCTGTCAGCGAGATCGGCGTGCCGGAATACTTCACCAAGCTGACGCGGGCGCAGGGCGACCTGCCGCGAAAGAACCTTATTTATCTTATATCTGACAACGTTTTCGTTCATATGTACTCTGAGCCAGGTGGCGGCAGGCCTATCTATATTCCGATAGAGCCAAGTCTCACTCAGGATATGAGCCAGGTGCTGCCGGAGGTGGAGAGCAGACTGGTCGATGTAGCCGGTGGAATGAGCGCGGCTGAATCAGACGCGGAGAGAAAGGAAGCCATGCTGAAATTGGTAGATATGGTTTGTGTCGTACATCAAAATGGCTCTAGTTCGTCTTCGTCTAATACCAAAGATAGCAAGGACAGCGGTGGCAGTGGGCATGGTAAGGTTGCCACTAAGACGAAGGTGCAGGTTACTCCTGAACAACTTGAAGCCATAAAATACCTCATGGTCAGGGACAAGGTGGGAATGGGCACCATAGACGTGATGATTAAAGATACATATATAGAGGACATCAGTTGCAGCGGGCTGGGCACCATATTTCTGGAACACAAGATTTTCAAGGGTGTCAAATCGGCTATAACATTCGAAGTGCACGAGGACCTGGACGATTTCGTGCTGCGCCTTTCTGAGCAGATAAAGAGGCCTGTAACACTGCGCAATCCTATCGTAGATGCCACCTTGCCAGATGGCTCACGTATAAACATAGTCTTTGGCAGGGAGGTCTCGCGACGCGGCAGCAACTTTTCCATCAGAAAGTTCAGTGACGTTCCACTGAGCATCATTGAACTTGTCGAGTTCGGAAGCATTAGCTACGAAATGGCAGCTTATCTTTCTGTAGTGATCGAGGATGGCATGAATTTGTTTGTCGTCGGTGAGACGGCATCAGGCAAAACTACACTGCTCAACGCTGTCACTACGTTTATCCCGCTGAGCTACAAGATAGTGAGCATCGAGGATACGCCTGAGCTTCAGGTGCCTCATGCCAACTGGATTCGAGAGGTATCCCGGGCGCCGGGGCAGGGGGATAAGGGGGCCAGCGTAAGCATGTTCGACCTGTTAAAGGCTGCCTTGAGACAACGCCCTAACGTAATAATCATAGGTGAGATCAGAGGTGAGGAGGGGAGTATAGCCTTTGGAGCGATGCAGACAGGCCATGAAGTGATGAGCACTTTCCACGCTTCCAATGTGGAAAAACTAATACAGCGTCTCACAGGAAATCCTATCAGCATACCTAAGACCTACATAGACAACCTGAATGTTGTAGTCTGTCAGAACGCTGTGAAGCTGCCCAACGGGAAGTTAGGGCGCCGAGCGACAAGCATCAGCGAGATAGTTGGTTATGATTCAACAACTAACACTTTCTCCTATGTGGAGGTGTTTCGCTGGAATCCGGTAACGGACACCTTTGATTTTGTGGGCAGAAGAAACAGCTATCTCCTGGAAGACAAAATCGCTATAAAGCGTGGTTTCCCTCCCGACAAGAAGATGCAGGTATATTCCCTGGTGGAGCGGAGGGCGAGGATACTGGAAAAGCTACATAAAGAAAAGGGAGTGAAGGATTTCTATGAACTTCTCAAAGTTCTGGCCAGGGCGCAAGAAGAAAGACTCTTCTAATTATAAAAGCAGTGGTAACAGCGATTACCTGAGTTACGACCTGTTTTACCAACTGGCGTATATGTCATCTATCGCTGCGGCAGGAATACCGCGCAGCCAGATATTTGAGTTTGCCTCCCAGCTTCCGTGCAGCTCATCGCGCTACTTTGCGGAGATACATAATCTGGCAAAGAAGATGCGATATGACTATTCGGTAGCTTGCCGTATCGTCGGGGAGTCGACGAAGGAGCCGGCGGTGAAAAGCCTGCTGTTGCGTCTCTCCAGCTCTCTGGGTTCGGGAGAACCCGAGTCAGACTTTCTGGCTCAGGAAGCACAGATTCAGGCAGAGGCTTTCAAGAATGAATATGAGCGCGGTATAGAGTCGCTGAAGAAATGGACGGAAGCGTACGGCGCTCTCATTGTGTCTGCCGCGCTGATCGTCATGGTAGCCGCTATCTCGATGCTGATATACCCTGTGGCAATCGGGATTACAGTGGCGCTGGTAGGGGTGACCATCGTTATCTCAATCTTGGGGGCCTGGGCGATATACAGGGTATCGCCCAAGGAAATTAGAGTACACTCTCAAGCATCGAATTGCGCTGCCCACAGTCGTGCTCGACAGTTGGCAAGGATATTAATTCCGGTTTCTATAGCAGCTTTTGCAGTATTCATGTTGGCGGGGGTTGGGCTGGGATGGGCGCTTATGGTAGCCGGTGCGCTGGTGTTTCCTATAGGTATAGCCGGCACGCTTTTCGACCGGCAAGTGACCAGGAAGGATTCGGACATCAGCACTTTCCTCCGGTCGTTGGGGAACGTGGCATCAGCGATTGGGGTTACGGTGTCCAACGCTCTGGATAGGCTGGACCTGAGGTCAACGGCAAACCTGGCTAAGGATGTGAAACATCTTCGCTCCAGGCTGGTCTCCAGGCTCAAGCCGGAACTCTGCTGGCAGCGCTTTTCTCTGGAGACAGGCAGCGAAACGATATACCGAAGCGTGAAGATGTTTAACGACGCCACCAGGCTGGGCGGCGATCCCGAAGAGGTGGGGAATCGTTCTTCCATAATAGCGATGAGCCTGGACTTCCTGCGTGCCAAGAGGGCGCAGGTATCGTCCTCATTCGTAATACTGGTGCTGGGAATGCATGTTGCCCTTGTCGCGCTGCTGCTGTTCGTGACACAGGTGATAAACATCTTCGGCAGCACAGTGGAAGGGGTCTACTCGAAAGCGATAGCAAGCGCTCCGATAAGCACGGTTCAGGTATTCACTTTCAGTTTCAAGAATGTTCATTTGCTGGGCACCCTGGTGATACCTGTCATTCTGGCCCTGGCTGGCGCTAATGCCTTCGCTATTAAGGCGGCTGACGGCGGCAACAGGTACAAACTTTATAACTATCTTGCCGTAACTACAGTCGTATCGGGTGCGATGCTGGTGTTCGTGCCCATATTGGCTGAGAGGATATTCTCCTCGATACCTAAAATGACGTCGTAGTCAAGCTGAGGAGGAGGCTTATGAATACAATTCAAAGGATCCGGTCGGTGCTGCAACGACCTTTGAATCACCTTGCAGCATTGTTCAAAGAGAGGGAAGAGCATCTCCCTCTGGATAATGACCCGGTGGGGGAGTTTCTCGAGAGTAAGAAGAAGGGGGTCGCTCTGGCTGAGGAAGGAGCGAGTGAGACGCCGCCGGTAGCTGATGTTGCACCACAAGCTGTGGGGCAGGCTATCAAGGCGGGTAATGAGGACATGAGCAGCACCGAAAAAGTCGAGGCGGCAGCTCAGGCAACGGGGAGCCAGATGGTAAGCCCGATTCAGTCTGACGCGCAGGTGGAGACTCCTGCGGCGGCGCTCGCCGAGTCTGAAAAGGCGGAAGCCGGTAAGGCTGAAGCCGAAGCCAGTGCAGTCCTGTCAGGGGCTAAAGCGGAGGCCAGAGCGCCTGAGCCGGTCGGGCAGAAGGTTGAGGCGGCAAATATGCCACCTGCAAACACCCCTCAGGAGGAAGAGAAGATCGAAAGCGTGCTGGACGTGTTCAGAAGCGAGGGGCTGGCAACTGAAGTGACCAGTTCGCTGTCCAAGGAACTGAGCGATATGAGCGTGTATTCTCTACTGGAGGAAACCAAACAGATTGCACAGATTGCCAAGAAGGTTAAGAAAGTTAGCCAGGAATAATCTTTGGGCTTGCCCATGCCCTGCTATGAGATAGCTCTATTTACTCTAGAGATGCAGGATGTTGTTGCCGAGGATACCGGCAAACATGACGACCAGTAGTATCTGGAAGGCGAGCATTAGCTTTAGATATTTGGTCCTGTCGGCGAGCCACCAGAACCCCAAGCCCACAGCTGCAGTAACCAGAAGTTTTGCTCCGTAAAACAGTGCCTCATTGTGCGAAAGCAGCAATCTGGCGAAAGGGTTGCCTTCGATGTTGGCGGCATTCTGCAGACATAGGTAGGTAACGCTGGCCTCAGACAGGGACAGGACGACCCAGACGATGGCCAGAGCCTTGGTTAAGCTCACCAGATTCAGCGGTTTACGTCTCTCTTCTCTTGTAAGCATTATGGGATGCTATCCTAGTTGATATGACTCTGGATAAACTATCGTACCTAATTTTTGCTGGCAATGGTACTAGTACTACTACTAATAATAATCGTAGGTAACATCATCGCGAAAGTCAATATAACGTTTGCTCATATACCTTTACTCTACCTCCAATATCTTATGTGGATATTAGCTGCGGGCAAAGCTGCCAGGTGCAACTTGCAGGAACTGGGATGAATTGTATTGGGGCACAGCGCGCTGTGCCCCTACTTCAGGTTGTGGCCAGCAAGGCATTCTTTTAGTCAGTTAGCTTCAGGTGGCGCAGGTATTCCCGGAAGGTAGCCCCGATATCGGGTCGGTTAAGTGCGAACTCTACGGATGCCTTGAGAAAGCCCAGCGGCATGCCCGTATCGTAACGTGTTCCCTCAAACTGATATGCATATATCGGCTGTTTCTCCAGCAGCAGCTTCAAGCCATCGGTAAGCTGAATCTCCCCACCTTTACCGGGTGAAGTCTTGTCTAACATGCCGAATATTTCTGGCGTAAGGATGTATCTGCCCACTATCGCCAGATTCGATGGGGCTTCTTTGGGCCCTGGCTTCTCCACAAGGCTGAGCACCTGATATACCCGGTCTTCCAGTTGCTTTGGCTCAATAATACCGTATGCTTTGGTATCCTCTTTAGCTACGGGCTGAACAGCGATTACGCTGTGCTGATAGCGGTTGTATACCTCAATCATCTGCTTCATGGCGGGCACGTTGGCCTGTATGAGGTCGTCGGGGAGAAAGACGGCGAAGGGTTCGTCGCCGATGAGTTCCCTGGTCACCAGTATGGCGTGTCCCAGTCCAAGCTGCTCTTTCTGGCGAATATAGGAAATATCCGCGAGTTCGGAGATATTTTGCAGTTTTTGTAAGAGTTCGGCGTTACCTTTCTTCTGCAAGATGTGTTCCAGTTCAAAGGAACGGTCGAAATGGTCTTCGATGGCGCGTTTGCCTAGGGCTGTGACGATGATGATATGCTTGATGCCGGAGGCCACGGCTTCTTCTATCACGTACTGGATGATGGGCTTGTCAACCAGGGGCAGCATTTCCTTGGGCTGCGCCTTGGTTGCGGGAAGGAACCTGGTGCCCCAGCCTGCAGCGGTCACCACTGCCTTGCGAATTTTCATCATCCCTCCCGCGTTATTCTACACGAGGTTCTGAGTGGAAACAAGCGGAAATGACATCTTAAAAAACAGCCTATGTCTCTTCTATCTACTTACTGTCCAACATCTCCGCAATGAGTTCGAGCATTCTATTCAGGCCCCAGCCTTTGGAGGCAGAGATAAAGGCTGCCTTCTGGACTCTGGCACAAAGCTGGTCGATATATTTGCGAACTGCCTCGTCATCGCCCGGTTCGATTTCTCCGCCGAGCAAATCAATCTTATTGAGTACGAGCAGGGTTGGCTTGTCGGCGAGGCCCAGGTCTTTGAGAATGTCCTCAACTGTATGGCATTGCTGGGCCGAGGTGTCGCTGGCGATGTCCACTATGTGGAGCAACAGGTCTGCTTCAGATAGCTCTTCGAGGGTGGCTCTGAAGGCAGCGACCACGGTCGGGGGCAGCTTCTGGATGAATCCGACAGTGTCAGTTATGAGCACCTGTCTCTTATCGGGGAGGGTGAGGCGACGGGTGGTGGGGTCGAGGGTGGCGAACAGCTTGTCCTCGACTAATACATTGGCGTCGCTCAGTGCGTTGAGCAGGGTGCTTTTTCCGGCATTGGTATAGCCTACGATAGCCACAACCGGGATGCCTTCGATGCTGCGGCGGTGGCGATAGAGCGCTCTGTGCTTCCTCACCGCCTCCAGGTCCTCTTTGAGACGCTGTATCTTGCGCTGGATGATGCGGCGGTCGCTTTCCAGCTGTGTCTCGCCGGGGCCTCTGGTGCCGATGCCGCCGCCCAGACGCTCCAGGTGAGGCCAGCGTCCGGCCAGGCGGGGCAGGAGATATTCCTGTTGAGCAAGCTCGACCTGAAGTCGGCCTTCGTGGGTCTTGGCACGCTGGGCGAAGATATCGAGGATAAGGGCAGAGCGGTCTATTACTTTGACGTCAAGGGCTTCTTCCAGGTTGCGCTGCTGCGCCGGGGAGAGCTCATCATCGAAGACGACGAGGTTGTAGCCAAGCTTGTCTTTAAGTGAAACAAGCTCCTCGAGTTTGCCTTTTCCCATGTAGTAGGCATGATTCGGGGCTCCCAGGCGCTGGGTAAATGAACCCACCACTTCAGCACCGGCGGTGCGCGCAAGCTGTCTCAGTTCTTCGACGGAGCCTTGAAGGGGCCAGGTGTTATTCTCGCCTCTGACCTGGACCCCGACCAGGAAAGCCTTCTCAATCGGGGGCAGGGTGGAGACTGGCTGTCTCTTCGTTTATTTCCTCCCTCAGTTCAGGGCAGACACGCGGGTCTGCCCCTACAGAGTGCGTTTACCAGCCCATTTCTGCAATCTGGCGAGCCCTTCCTTGACTCTGTCGTCCGGCGTAGTCAGGGAGAGACGGATGTAGCCCTCGCCGTATTTGCCGTAGCCAGTACCGGGCGTGACTACCACTGAGGCTTCGTCGAGCAGCTTGGCGCAGAAGTCGAGCGAGGTGTAGCCTTCGGGTATCTTCGCCCAAATGTAGAGGCTGGCCTGGGGCAGCTTCACTTCAAGCCCTATTTTTCTCAGCGTCTTCACCACCAAATCGCGCCTGCGCTGGTAGATGGCGTTGTGCTCTGCGATGCAGTCCTGGTTCCCCAGGAGGGCCGCGATACCGGCGTGCTGGATGGCCTGGGGAATGCCCGAATCGAGATTAGATTTCACCCGCATCAACGCGTTGACTATCTTTTCGTTGCCCACGACCATACCGATTCGCCATCCGGTCATATTATAGCTCTTGGAAAGCGAGTGGAATTCTACTCCCACATCTCTGGCGCCGCGCGCCTGGAGGAAGCTTACGGGACGGTAGCCATCGAAGGCGACCTCGGAGTAGGGACCATCGTGGCAGACTGCAATGTCGTACTTTTTGGCGAAGGCAACTACCTTCTCGAAGAAACGGAGGTCGGCGACTGCTCCGGTAGGGTTGTTGGGGTAGTTGAGCCACATCAGCCTGGCCTTCCGGGCTACCTTAACGGGAATTTTATTGAGGTCGGGCAGGAAGCCGTTGTCCCCGGTGAGCGGCATGAGATAGCTCTCGCCACCAGCGAACATAGTGCCTAGGGAGTAGACAGGATAGCCAGGGTCAGGGACAAGGGCAACGTCTCCAGGGTCTATAAAGCACAGGGCGATATGTCCGATGCCCTCCTTGGAGCCGATGAGCGGCAGCACTTCTTTATCGGGGTCGAAGGACAGGTTGAAGCGGCTCTGGTACCACTTGGCGATGGCCTGGCGCAGTTGGGGCAGGCCGTCGGTCTCAGGGTAGCGATGGTTTGCGGGGTCTTTAGCCGCCTGGCAGAGGCGCTTGATGATATGGGGTGGGGTGGGGATGTCGGGGTCGCCGATGCCGAAGCTGACCACGTCAATCCCCTGGGCCTTTTTCTGGGCGATCTTCTTACTGATCTCGACGAAGAGATAAGGTGGCAATTTCTGGATGCGATTGGCTAGTTGCATAGGTTTGAATCCTCTCTATAGAGTACTGGCGCGCAGTGCTTTTCGTTGAATCCATTTGGTTTCGTCTGGTGTGAGAACCAGGACGTCTATGGGGCCGCCGACGTTTTTGGGCCGCGCCTGGAAGCGCATGGTATCGATGGTGGTCCGGATGGCGTAAATGGAGAAATCTATGGCATCCTGCAGCGACATGGCGTCCCAGATAATGGGCGCCGGCGAACGGATGGCTTTATCGTTGCCTTTTTCATCCTTGATTATAACTGGAATGAGGATGGAACTGAGGATATCACCCTGTCCCGACCAGGTAGCGCCGTAGGCAAGGGAGCCATCGGGCTTGGTGTTTCTCCGCCCAACCTCATTCTTGGCAACATGGCAGGAATAGATATAGGGCACGCTGCTCTTGCCCTCTTTTCTGTAGCCGGCGATATGGAAACCAGCATCGGCATTAGGAAATGATTTGCGGAAATATTCAACAAGCTTTCTGGGGACGGTGGTTACATCGTCGTTACTCTTTAGTTCCTCCTCGATAAATTTCTTGATATGACTGGCTGTGGGTATGCCGCCGAGCAAGTCCTGGCCGAAGCTGGAGATGCCGATTTGCTGTTTCTCCAGGAGATATGTTTTTATTACAGCGTCAGAGTTGACGGTATCGACCTTGAAGGGATTGCCTTCGGGGTTTTTGCCTTCGATGGTGACCGACTGGCGGCTGTCCGAAGCCATGACGATACCCTCCGGCACATAGACAGCGATTACGAAACTCATTTTCCCCTCCCTTTCGACTCTGCTAGTCTTTCCATTTTCCTTCGAACACTACTTTAGCGGGGCCGCTGAGAAATACCTCGCCTTTGCCATCCCAGTCTACGGTCAGCGTGCCGCCGGGCAGTATTATATCAACCGGGTTGTCGGTAAGCTTCTTGAGCCTGGCTGCGACGGCTATGGCGCAGGCGCCGGTGCCGCAGGAAAGGGTCTCCTCAGCCCCCCGCTCCCATACCTGTGCCTTGAGCTTCTTTCTGCTGATGACGTTCACTATCTCGAAGTTCACCCGGTTGGGAAACATGGAGTGATGCTCCATCTTGGGGCCAACCTCGGCTAACGGGAAATCAGAAACAGGCTGCTCTAAAAAGCAGACAGCGTGGGGGTTGCCCATGGAGACGCAGGTTATCCTTAGCTTCATCTTACTTATGGTCAAAGGGTAGTCTATGACAGGTGAAGCCTCGGGGATGCCTTCTCTATTCACAATCACAGGAATTGCGGAGGGCTTTAATGTAGGCTTGCCCATAGCTACCTGGATACTTTTACTACTCTTGATTCGCGCTATCTTCATACCGGCAGGGGTCTCTATCTTTATTTCAGGCCCCTTTGCCAATCCGTTATCCATAGCGTACCTTGCGGCGCATCTCAGCCCGTTGCCGCAAGCCTCGGCCTCGGAGCCATCGGGGTTGAACATGCGCATATAGAAATCAGCTCTTTTCGAGGGCATAATGAGGAGGATGCCATCAGCACCTACGCCGAAATGGCGGTGACACATGGCTTTGGCTAACTCCGACCACTCACGCTGCCTCATCCTGCGTGCATCTATCAACACGAAGTCGTTGCCTGTGGCTTGAAGCTTCACAAAATTCATCTGGATACTCCGTCTGTCATTCTGAGTTGAGCTAAGGTTCTGAGACCCTTCGCTGGCGCTCAGGGTGACATAGAAACACTAAGGGGTCTCCTGAACTTTGTCTACTTTTATTTTTACAACATGGTTGACTTTCAGGCCTTTTTCGGTGAACTCTTTGTTCAGTTGGTCGAACAGGGGGCCTGAGCTGAGTATCTCGCCTTTGCCCCAGATGCGGCAGCCCTTGAGGGTGCGAGGGTGCACCACGATTGCAGATACATAAGGGTTCTCCTTCAAGTTGGCAATGGTGCGCGGCGAGTTGATATCGGCGAAAATGACGTGGTCATCGTCGAGCACGCGGAATGAGCCTTTGGCTGAGACGTTGGGTTTGCCGTCCGTGCTTGCAGTGGCTATCATGCCAGGGCGGATCTCGGCTATCATCGCTTTGACTTCTTCGGAAAGCTTGGCCATAAGCTACCTCCAGCGATAAATCATAGCTGGGCGAAGCACTGCTTCGCCCCTACGGTCTAATGCGGCGTCCCCTACCTGCCTGGAGCAGATGCTCCAGGCTACCCGACATTGTCCAGTAGTACATTACTTTACCACAAATCTTTGCACAAAACGATGAATGGCTTGATTTGAATCTTTTCCTAATTCGAACCAGTTGATGCGTTTGTCTTTGAGACGGAACCAGTTGTACTGATGCCGGGCGAAGCTGTGAGTGTCGAACTTGATTTGCTGGATGGCGGCGGGCAGGTCTGTCTTGCCCTGCAAATACAATCCGATTTGCTTGTAGCCCAGGCCTGACATCGAGGGCAGGTCGAATCCATAACCTCTGGCTACCAGGCTTTCGACCTCTGCCACCAATCCTTTTTCTATCATGCTGTCCACACGGGCGTCTATGCGCCGGTAGAGGTTGGCCCTATCTGTGGTCAAACCTATGATAACGGAATCAATGAAGGGCTGCTTGACCTGAAGCTGCGAGAATGGGGTGCCCTGGAGACTGACCTCGAGCGCCCGAATCACTCTGCGGACATTCCGGGGGTCGATGCGCTCTGCGGCAGCGGGGTCGGTTTCCTTAAGCTCGCTATATAGTTTCTCGCCTCCTTCAACTTTAGCTCTAGCCTCCAGTTCGCGCCTCAGGTTAGGGTCGGGGGGAACCTGGGGTATGCGCCATCCTTCCAGTAACGCCCAGACATAGAGGCCGCTGCCGCCTACCAGGAACGCTGTCTTTTTTCTACGCTGAATATCGTCTATCGTTTCCAGTGCTTTGCTTTGATAAAGGGCGAGGCTAAAATCCTCATCGGGGTCAACCACATCTATGAGCTGGTGAGGGGCAAGCGCTCGTTCCTCTTCGGTGGGCTTGGCGGTGCCGATGTCCATGTAGCGATAGACCTGACGGCTGTCGGCGCTGATTATCTCGCCGTTGAGGGTTTGGCAAAGCTCGAGGGCTAGGCTGCTCTTGCCTGTGGCGGTTGGGCCTACTATTGCGACCAGAGGGCTCATCCCGTTTTCTTTATCTTGGCGGTCTGCTCCACTATGCCCAAGAAGTCAGGTGTTTTAAGGCTGGCGCCCCCCACCAGCGCACCGTCGATCTCGGGCTGTCTGATGAACTCAGCGATATTAGCGCTGTTGACGCTGCCGCCGTACTGGATGCGCATAGCCTGGGCTACCTGGTCTCCGTAAATTCTGGCAATCATATCACGGATAACCTTGATGACGGCGTTGGCCTGCTCACCGCTAGCAGACTTGCCGGTGCCGATGGCCCAAATCGGCTCATAAGCTATAATCGTTCCTTTAGGTGAGGCTATACCATCGAAAGCTGCTTTGACCTGCCGCGTGATGATACTCACAGTCTCTCCGGCGTTGTTCTGCTCCAGGCTTTCGCCGACACATGCGATGGGAGTAAGCCCTACTTCGAGTGCAGCTTTAACCTTCTTATTGACCAGTTGGTCGGTTTCTCCGAAATACCCTCTTCTCTCCGAATGCCCCAGGATGACGAACTCGCAAAGCCCGGCCAGCATTGTGGGCGATACCTCGCCGGTATAAGCGCCACTGCGTTCGAAATACATATTCTGCGCACCCAATTTGATGGACGTGCTTTTGATAAGCTCCTTGACTGTGGTCAGGGAGACGAAAGGAGGGCAGAGCACCTTCTCTACGCCTGCTATCGGGTGCAGCTTCTCTTTCATTGTTTTAACCAGCTCGGCAGCCTCGGCGACGGTGGTGTTCATCTTCCAGTTGCCAGCAATTATGGGTGTCCGCATCGGGATATCCTCCTAAGCGCCGAATTTAGTCAACTTGAGGGCATTGGCCATAGCCAGGGGCATGACCTCCACGGCAGGGAACCTCCCCAGGCCGCCGGAGGCGCAGGCTGTCTCCCCGAACTCATGTACATGGTCGGCGCGGCACCACTTAGAGTATAAAACAAGCGGCACGGGATGCCAGCTATGCCCTTTGAGCATGGCCGGTGTAGAGTGGTCTCCGGTAACTATCAGGACATCCGGATTAAGTCTTGTTATCATAGGCAGGAATCTGTCGATTTCCTCAAGCACATGAACCTTAGTGTCGAAATCGCCGTCCTCGCCTGAGGAATCCGTTTTTTTGATATGGACGAAGAAGAAGTCATGCTCAGCGTAGTGCCTGGCGAGCGTGTCGAACTCCTGCTCTATAGTGGCACCGGTGTCGAGAAGCTTCATGCCCACCAGCTTAGCCAGCCCGCGGTACATGGGATAGGCGGCGATGGCGGCAGGGTTGAGCTTGAAGATCTCGTTCATGGTGGGCAGGTTAGGATGCTGGGAGAAGCCGCGCAGCAGGATCATATTGGCAGGATGGGAATCGGCCAAAGCCGCTTTAGCCATGGTGGCGAACTCATTGGCCATCTTAGCGGTTTTCTTCCCTTTGGGGGAATGTGCGACTACGTTCAGCGGAGCCACTCCTACCTGCTCGGGGTCGGAGTCGCTGGCGTCGCCGGTCAGCCCTTCGCCGCGAAGCACTAGGAGGAAACGGTGCTCCTTAACTGGCGCTACAAGAACTTGAGCGCCCTTGAGCTTTATTTTACTCAGCTTCTGGCATAGCTTAGCGTTCTCTTCGGTTGAGATACGGCCTGCCCTGCGGTCTGTAACAAGCCCCTTCTCGTCTATAGTGCAGAAATTGCCTCGGGCGGCAACGTCGCCCTTCTTGAGGTCGAAATCTATGCCCAGGGCCTCTAATATACCTCGCCCCACAAGGCACTTTACGGGGTCGTAGCCGAAAAGCGCGAGATGTCCCGGGGCGCTGCCGGGCGTGATGCCTGGTGACACCGGCTCAGTCAAGCCGCATGTCCCCTTACTTGCCAGTTCGGCGAGGTTGGGGATGTGGGCAGTCTCAAGCTCGGTCTTGCCGGTCCCGGGTCCGGGCAGCCCGCCCAGGCCGTCGATTACTAGGAGCACTATCTTTGAGTCGGATTGTCTTGAGATTTCCTTCAGTTGCTCTAAGCTGAGCATAGGCTTCTCCGTTACTTTTTCTTATCCAGCAGGGCGGCCACGCCGGGCAGGGTCTTGCCCTCAAGGAATTCCAGGGCAGCGCCCCCGCCGGTGGAGACGTGGCTCATCTTCTTTTCCAGTCCAAGGTCCATAACGGCCTCGGCGGTGGAGCCGCCGCCAGTGATGGTGGTGGCTTTGAGGCTTGCCAGTTGTCTGGCTATGCCCTCGGTGCCCGCTTTGAACTCTTTGTACTCGAAGACGCCCATGGTGCCGTTCCAGAAGGCTGTCTTGCATTTCTTGAGCCTGTCGCTGAAGCTTTTGACGGTGTTGGGACCAATGTCCATAACATACCAGTCAGATGGTATGCTGCCGATGGGAACTGTCTTTACAGCAGCGCCCGTGGCGAATTTGTCAGCGACCACGACATCCCCGGGCAATACTACTTCGACATTTGTCCTGGCGGCTTTGCTCATGAGGTCCCGGGCAACGTTGAGCTTGTCATCTTCGACTTGCGATTTGCCCACATTGTAATTTTGAGCCTTGAGGAAGGTGCAGCACATGCCGCCGCCGATAAGCAGGTAATCCACTTTGCCCAGTATATTGTCCAGGAGCGCCATCTTGTCGCTCACCTTGGCCCCGCCGATGATGGCAGCGAAGGGGCGAGCGGCTCCGGCAAGGGCTTTGCCCAGGTAATCTATCTCTTTCTCCATAAGAAAACCTGCTACGGCCGGAAGGTACTTAGTTACACCCTCAGTAGAGGCATGGGCGCGGTGAGCGGTGCCGAAGGCATCGTTGACATAAACGTCAGCCAGCTTAGCCAGAGCTTGGGCGAAGGCGGGGTCGTTTTTCTCCTCCTCGGCATGGAAGCGGAGGTTCTCCAGCATGAGGACATCCCGTTCTTTCATTTTCGAGACTGCTTCCTCTACCTCGGGACCGATGCAGTCCCTGGTACAGGGCACGGGCCGCTTCAGCAGCTCGGAGAGGCGCTTGGCGATGGGAGCCAGGCGCATATCCTCGACCACCTTGCCGTTGGGACGACCCAGGTGAGAACAAAGGATGACCTTGCTCTTTTTATCGAGCAAGTATTTTATGGTGGGCAGTGCAGCACGGATGCGGCTATCATCGCTGATGGCCTTGGTCTGTGGGTCGAGCGGGACATTGAAATCAACTCTGACCAGTACCTTCTTCCCTTTGAGGTCGATGTCGCGAACAGTTTGCTTATTCATAGTATCACCTCGATATAGCTTCGAGCCGTTCTTTTATTGTTTTTACCTCAGAGACTACTTTGGCGTCGTTATCGTAAGGACTGATGCCCTTGCGGTCCGCCTCGGCGATCTTGGGATTGAAGCTGATATAGCCGAGAAGCTCGAAATCGGGCAGGTTCTCCGTAATGAACTGGCGGTCAGCATCGCTGGCGATCTTGTTGCCTACGACATAGCATTTCTTGATACCTATATCTTGAGCCAGTCTCTTTACAGCCCTCGCTGTCTCGATGCTTCTCTGTCCAGGCTCCACCACTACTATGAAGGCGTTCACGGCGGTTGCTGTGGCTCGCCCCAGGTGCTCAATGCCGGCATCCATGTCCATAATCACAATCTCAGACTTTCGGAGAACGAGGTGATTCAGCAGGTTCCTGAGCAGGGCGCTCTCCGGGCACATGCAGCCGCCGCCGCCCTTTTTCACTGTGCCCATAACCAGCAGTCTGAGGCCATCCTTCTTTACAGAGAAGCGGTCGGGAATATCATCCACTTTGGGGTTGATTTTGAAGAAGCCACCTGTGGTGCCGGGCTTGCCTCCAGTGCGTTCCGCTATCAATTCTTTCATCTCTGCGATGGGCGTGATGCTCTGCAGGTCCTTCGAAGAAATGCCGAGGGCTGTACCCAGGTTGGCATCGGGGTTGGCGTCTATAGCCAGCACGGTGCTACCCTCGGCAGCGTAAAGGCGAGCCAGGAGGCTGGCCAGGGTGGTCTTGCCTACGCCCCCTTTTCCTGTGATCGCCAGTTTCAACATCTCGGCCTCCTCCCGTTTATATACCAACTAAATCGTATGCGGCGTGCTGATTATACAACGGCTTAATCAAAAGTGCTATGGTTTAGGGTGAGACTTTTAGGGATTTTTTTGCCAGCGGATTAGATGGAAGTGTTCGAAGCGGCTACTAGTATTGGCGCTTTAGGAGGAAAGCAGCAATTGCCCTGAGATCTTCCTTAGCAGGCAGTGGTATATTAACATCATTCAATTCGGAGATAGCCGCGCGATACTGTTTGTCACTCATGCCCTGAACATAGCCCTGGGCATCCAGTCTATTGAGTATGTGCAGCACGTTCTCTATGTCAGTAGGGCCAATCACCTTTTTTTGGTAGATCGACCATAGCAGTTCTCTGTCCTCACCCTTCGTTTTCTCAAGTGCATAGACGATGGGCAGTGTTTTTTTCTTCATTCGGATATCGGAGGTATTGGGTTTGCCAGTGACCTTTTCGTCACCCCAGAGGCTCAGGACATCATCGTGCACCTGAAAGGTCATCCCCAGATAATGGCCAAACAGTTTCAAACGCGCCAGCAGAGAATCGTCGTCCGTACCCAGACATGCGCCAATTTCCAGTGAGCAACGGAACAGGGCGGCTGTTTTGCAGCCGATCATCTCCAAATAGTCATTGATACCGATGTCGAGGCGGTTCTCGTAGCTTATGTCGAGATATTGTCCTTCGCAAAGCTTGAGGCTAGCTTCACCGAGGATACGGGCAGCGCGCACTACCTTCTGATGGGATATACCAGCATCCTCAAGCCTCAACAACGACGATAGCGCCAGGGCGTGCATGCCATCGCCGACATTTATCGCCTGAGGCTGACCCCAAATGTGCCACACCGTAGCCCGTCCCCTTCGCGCTGGGCTTCTATCCTGGATGTCGTCGTGGATCAGGGAGAAGTTGTGAACCAGCTCCACAGCGGCTGCTGCGGGGAGCGCCTGGTGCCAGTCTCCTCCCACCGCCTGGCAGGCGAGAAGGCAGAGAACGGGGCGAAGCCTTTTGCCTATCGTTGCCGTTTGCGGGTTGCCTTGTTCATCGATCCACCCCAGGTGGTAGCGCATCATACCGTACATGGGTAAGGAGGCTTCGCCAACGGCGAACTTCACTTCTGCCTCCAGCTCTGCCCTGTATCGTTGCCAGATAGTATCCAGGTTAGCCATTTCCCCTCTCGGCAGCAAAAATCAGGAGCGCCTTGTATAAAATATACGCATCCAGGGAAGTTTGAGCGGCGTTTTCCTCAGTCCTTAGCCTTGGTATGGTAAGAATATCGGGCAAGCTCGGGAAAGAAGGACAGGATACTCCGCGTTATACCATCGGCGTCGAGGCTGTAATTAGCACGGAGAAGTTCCTGTGAACCATGCTCCACGAATTCGTCGGGAATTCCTATGCGCAGGGCGCGAACACCAGCAATACTGGAGAGAAGGCTCAGCACCGAGCTACCGAAGCCTCCGGCGAGGGCATTCTCCTCCACGGTGACCAGTCTCTTTGTCGTGCTCACGGTTTCCAGGATGAGGTCGGAGTCCAAGGGCTTAGCGAAACGAGCGTCAACTATGGCGCATTCGATGCCCTTTTTATTGAGGAGCCAGGCTGCGTCCAGGGAAGGAGCCACAGCGGAACCGATGGCAATGATAGCCAGGTCGTCTCCAGTCTTGATAACTCTACCTTTACCTATGGGCAACTCCTTGAGCTTTTCGTCGAGAGATATTCCCCTGCCTATGCCTCGAGGATAACGAATGGCTATAGGTCCTCCGTACCTTGTTGCAGTATAGAGCATGTGCCCCAGCTCGTTTTCATCGCTGGGGGCAGCTACCGCCAGATTGGGGATGCAGCTCAGGTATGAAAGGTCAAGGGTGCCCTGGTGAGTCCTGCCGTCCTCACCGACAATGCCCGCCCTATCTAGAGCGAAAACAACAGGCAGGTTCTGGATGCATACGTCATGGATAACTTGGTCGAACGCCCGCTGCAGGAAGGTGGAGTAGATGGCTACGATAGGGATGAAACCTTGCGTGGCAAGGCCAGCGGCTAAGGTTACCGCATGCTGCTCGCAGATGCCGACATCGAAGACACGCTTAGGGAATTTTTGAGCTACCATGCTCAAGCCTGTTCCTTCAGTCATGGCTGCGCTGATCGCTATCAATTTATCGTTTTCCCGGAACAGGCGCAGCATGGTCTTGCCGAAGACCTCGCTGTACGAAGGTATCTTATTGCTCACATTGGTCTTGCCTGATAATCCGTGAAACTTGATGCTATCCTCCTCGGCAGGCTCATAGCCTTTTCCTTTTGTGGTAATAGCGTGGAGGAAAACAGGCCCCGGCGTGTAATCACGTGCCTTTATCAAGGCTTCTTCGAGTTCGGCTATATTGTGTCCATCGATAGGGCCGATATATTTGAATCCAAGGGAGTCCCAGAGCGTGGTTGGCAGAACCACACCCTTAATGCCTGTCTTGACCCGTTTCATCCCCGACCAGACAGTGGTACCTCCGGGGAGCATCTTGATCACCCGCCCGGCCTCTTCTTTGGCTAGATAGTATCTTGGGTCGAGTGTGATCTTATTCAGCGACTGGGAGAGTGCGCCCACGCTGGGCGAGATCGCCATGGCATTGTCATTGAGGACGACTATCATCCTTTTGGCCAGGTGGCCTGCATGGTTTAGCGCCTCTAACGCCATGCCTCCCGTCAAGGAGCCGTCGCCTATGACGGCGACTACATGAAAATCCTCACCGGACAGGTCTCGGGCTATGGCAATGCCCAAAGCTGCGGAGATCGAGGTCGAGGCATGTCCTGTGCCGAAAACATCGTGTGGGCTCTCTGAGCGATCGGGGAATCCTGACAGACCGCGGTACTGGCGCAGGGTATCGAATCGTTCCCTTCGTCCTGTGAGCAATTTGTGCGCGTAACTCTGGTGTCCCACATCCCAGACGATTTTGTCAGTGGGACTGTCGAATACCCGGTGCAGAGCGATGGAGATCTCGACGGCTCCCAGACTGGAGGCTAAATGCCCTCCGTTGTTGCTCACTACATTTACCAATTCGCTTCTGATCTCATCTGCGAGTTGGCTGAGCTCGGGGTAAGAGAGGCCCTTCAAGTCAGCGGGGCTCTTTATTTTGTCCAGCATATTTCCCACGATGTCTGCCTCCTCGCCATGAGCCATGCAGGAGAACGATATATGCGTCAGCGCTCTATAGCGTGTATCTTTTCTACCCGCCGGGCATGTCTGCCGCCGGCAAAGTCGGTGCTCAAGTAGGTAGTAACTATCTCGCGCATCAGACCCTGGCCTATGACCCACTCGCCGAGGCACAGCACATTGGCATCGTTGTGCTCCCGGGCACGCCGGGCGCTGAATGTGTCATGACATACAGCAGCCCTGATTCCGGGCACTTTGTTGGCGACAATCGACATGCCAATGCCGGTGCTGCAAACTAAAATGGCACGATCAAAACTCTTCTTAGATACCGCCTCAGCTACGGGCCGCGCGATGTCAGGATAATCCACTGAGTTGCTATTGAAGCAGCCGAAGTCCTCGCAGCTATGCCCTAACTCAGAGAGTAAACCGACTATCATCTGCTTCATGGCAAACCCGGCATGGTCAGAGCCGATAGCGATGCGCATTCTTTTCTTCTCTAGTTTTAGCAACCTTTTGGGGAAGTATGAATATTATATCACACTCCGCCAGAGTGCGACGTCTTGAAAGGAGGAATTTAGCGGGGTTCTATTAACCCTGAACTAGCAGACATTACGTCTTTATCAAGAGAGGCCCACAGAGCTTTGCTAGCTCCGCCCTGGGTATCGCACCTTCTCTGATCAGGGCAGGGACTTTACTGCTGACGTCGAGCACGGTGGATTCGGTGCCGCCGGGACACCTGCCACCATTGATGATGAGGTCTACCTCATCGCCCAACTGCTCGCGAACCTCTTCGGCGGTGACCGGGCTGGGCTTCCCCGAGAGATTGGCACTAGTTCCAACTACAGGGCTGCCCAATCCTCGAATGAGCGCAATGGGGACAGGGTGGTCGGGAATCCGCACTGCAATAGTATCTCCGCCGGCAGTCACAGAACTGGGCACCCAGGGGCTTTTTCTCAGGACTAGCGTGAGACCTCCCGGAAGAAAACGCTCCGCTAATTGCCATACTATCTCGGGCACAACGATGGCAACCTTTAGTAAGTCGGATTTCTCAGCCAGCAACAGGGGGAGGGGGAGGTTGTGGGGGCGTTTTTTCACCTTGTAGATTTTAGCGACAGCCTGTTCATTCAGGGGGTCGGCCCCGAGACCATAAACAGTATCGGTAGGGAAGGCAACAATGCCACCCTTTTTGAGGATTGAGATGGCGAGTTTGATTTGCTTTTCTATAGTGGGTTGTTTCAGCATTTGGGACAGGTCACAAGTGCACTGCGAACTTGACTTCAGTATACCACTTTGGTAAGCTTTGGTCGATTACAGGAGGCAGACCTTGACAATGGGAAAGGACAAACAGGAGAGCCACCGTGTTGCTGTCAGCGGCGATGTCGAGGTCTCTGCCTACCTGGAGATCGCCAAGGGGCGAAAAGGGGAGCAGCCGCTAGCTGAGCCTGAGGAGAAGGTCGAGAAGGAGCGGGAGGCGGTGGCGGTCATCGACTTCGGGTCTCAGTATAGCTGGCTTATCGCCCGCAGGGTGAGGGAATGCCGGGTCTACTGCGAGGTCGTGCCTCACGATGCTCCCTGGGACAGTGTCGCCGCCCTGCGCCCCAAAGGTTTCATCCTCTCGGGTGGGCCCAGCAGCGTCTACGAGCCGGGAGCACCCCAGGCCCCAGCCTATGTTTACGAAAGCCGCCTGCCGGTGCTGGGCATCTGTTACGGCATGCAGCTTATCTCTCACCAACTCGGCGGTAAGGTGGCCCGGGGGGTGAAACGAGAGTACGGGCTTGCCATTCTGCACCAGAACTCGACGAATACCCCCTTATTTGCCGGTCTTCCGCCGGAGATGTCGGTATGGATGAGCCATGGCGATCGAATCGAGGAGATGCCCCCCGGGTTTGTCTCCCTGGCTTATACCGAGAACTCTCCCATTGCCGCCATGGGCAATGAACAGGGGCTTATAGGCTTGCAGTTCCACCCGGAGGTAGCTCATACCCCTCAAGGCAAAACCATTCTGCAGAACTTTCTGTACAAGATTTGTGGATGCAGCGGAAACTGGACGCCGGGCAGCTTTGTTGCCGAGAGCATTGAGCGGATCAAGGAGCAGGCGGGAAAAGGACGGGTTATCTGCGCGCTCTCGGGTGGGGTTGACTCTTCAGTGGTAGCCACGCTGATTCACCGAGCCATCGGCGACCAACTGACCTGCATCTTCGTCAATACGGGCTTGCTGCGCAGGGAAGAGGTGGAACGCACGCTCAATACCTTCCAGAAGAATATTAAGATGAATCTGGTGTATGTGGATGGCAGCGAAAGGTTTCTAAAGCGGCTCAAGGGGGTAATTGACCCCGAAGAGAAGCGCCATATTATCGGCGAGGAGTTTGTCAAGATCTTCGAAGAGGAAGCGGCCAAGATCGGGCAGGTCGATTTCCTGGCTCAGGGCACCTTGTATCCTGACGTTATCGAAAGCGCGTCCTCCGGGAGTAAAGCAGTGGCGACGATAAAGACCCATCACAATGTGGGGGGGCTACCCAGCCGGATGAAGCTATCTCTGGTTGAGCCCCTGCGCTATTTGTTTAAGGATGAGGTGCGGGAAGTGGGGCTGGCAGTGGGGCTTTCGGAGGACATGGTCTACCGGCAGCCTTTCCCGGGGCCCGGCCTTGCCATTCGCATCATCGGTGAGGTGACTAAGGAAAGGCTGGAGATACTCCGCGCCGCTGACTGGATTGTGATGAATGAAATCAAGAAGGCGAAGCTATACCGCCAGTTGTGGCAGAGCTTTGCTGTGCTCACTCCGGTGAGGAGTGTGGGGGTGATGGGAGACGCCAGGACTTACGGCTATATGGTGGCGGTGCGCGCGGTGACCTCGGAGGATGCCATGACTGCTGATTGGGCGCGCTTGCCGTACGATGTACTGGCGCGAATTTCCAACCGCATTGTTAACGAGGTTCCCGAAGTGAACCGCGTGGTCTACGATATTTCCTCAAAACCTCCCTCAACGATAGAGTGGGAGTGAACCCTCTGGTAACGAAAGGCAAAAACGGTTTAATTCCCTGGGAAAGGTGTGGGTGTTAAAGGTGGTTGGAAAGAATAGAGAAGTGCGCCGGGGAGCGATTAAGCGATGAAGGTAATGGTTGTGGGGGGTGGTGCGCGCGAGCATACCCTGACCTGGAAGCTCTCCCGAAGCAAGAGAGTTAAAGAGGTATACGTTGCCCCGGGCAACGCTGGCACGGGCCAGATCGCCAGGAACCTGGATATATCTCCAACCAACTTGGATGCTCTGGCAGGCGCAGCGAAGGACAATAAAGTTGACCTGGTGGTGGTGGGGCCTGAGGCCCCTCTGGCTGCGGGGATTGTGGACAAGCTCGAGAGGCTGGGTATACCGGCATTCGGGCCTACTAAGGAGGCCGCGCTTATCGAGTCGAGCAAGGTGTTCGCCAAGAGGCTGATGCAGAAGTACGGCATACCCTGTGCTAGAGATGCGATTTTCACTTCCTTTAAAGAGGCGGAAGCTTATGTCAGAAAGCAGCCTGTCCCTGTGGTAATCAAGGCTGACGGGCTGGCAGCGGGCAAGGGAGCTATCGTGGCTCAATCGATGGGTGAGGCTTTGAAGGCGCTTTCCGATATCATGGAAAAGCGGGTCTTCGGCGATGCCGGGAATCAGGTGCTGGTTGAGGAGTGTCTGGTAGGGCGCGAGACCAGTCTTCTGGCATTCACTGATGGCAAAACGGTTGTGCCTATGGTCCCTGCTCGGGATTACAAGAGAGTATTCGACAAAGACATGGGGCCCAATACGGGCGGCATGGGTTGCTACAGCCCTTCGAGGTTCCTCGATAAAAAGGCAATTGACAAGGCGGTCAAAACCATTGTGGAGCCCGTGGTGAAGGCGATGGCTAAGGAGGGGAAACCCTATAAAGGGGTGCTCTATGCCGGACTGATGCTTACTGCGGAGGGGCCGAAGGTCCTGGAGTTTAACGCTCGCTTCGGTGACCCTGAGACTCAGGTTCAGCTTCCGCTGCTGAAGAGCGATTTGGTGGACATAATGATGTCGGTAATAGAGGGCACTCTGAGCCGAACGAGGGTTGAGTGGGACAGTGGCGCCTGCGTGGGAGTAGTGATGGCGTCCGGCGGGTATCCCGGCAGCTACAAACAGGGCTTTCCTATCTCGGGTTTAGATAAGATTGACTCCGATATGCTCGTTTTCCATGCCGGAACCAAATTGGATGGCGGAAAGATATGCACTGCCAGCGGAAGAGTGCTAACAGTAGTGTCCACAGGAAAAACCATCGCTGAGGCGCGGGAGAGGGTTTATCTTAACCTGCCTCGCATCAGTTTTGAGAATTGTTATTACAGGAAGGATATTGCCGCAGAGGAGGGGTAGCCATGCCACTAGTGGGTATAGTCATGGGCAGTGAGTCCGATGCTAATTTGATGAAGCCGGCGCTGCAGGTTCTGGAGCAGCTCGGCATCGAGTACGAGGTGTCGATAATCTCGGCTCATCGCACGCCGGAGAAGGCGCGGGAATACGGGCAGAACGCACAGAAGCGTGGCGTCGAAGTCATTATCGCAGGGGCAGGTATGGCAGCGCACTTGCCAGGCGTTCTCGCCAGCTGGACGACTATTCCTGTCGTCGGTGTCCCCTTGCCCAGCAGCGACCTTAAAGGAGTGGATGCCTTACTTTCGATAGTTCAGATGCCAGGGGGCGTCCCGGTGGCCAGTGTTGGCATAGGTGGGGCGAAAAACGCTGCCTACTTTGCTGCCGAGATTCTGGGACTCAAGAATGATAAAATAAGAAGAAGCTACGAAAAATACCGCCAGGAATTAGCCAGCGGATAGATTTAGCTTGGAGGATTTGCAGGAGAACGCTTAATGGGCATTCTGATAACTGATACCACGCTAAGAGACGCTCATCAATCGCTTATCGCCACCCGAATGCGCACCAGGGATATGTTGCCTATCGCCGAGATGCTGGATAAGGTGGGTTTCTTCTCGCTCGATGTATGGGGAGGAGCCACCTTCGATGCGTGCCTCAGGTTTCTCAACGAGGACCCCTGGGTGCGGCTAAGTGACTTGAAGGAGAAGATTAAAGACACCCGCCTGCAAATGGTGCTCAGAGGGCAGAGCCTGGTGGGTTACCGGCATTATTCTGACGATGTGGTACGAGAGTTTATCCGCCTTGCAGTGAAGAATGGGATAGATATATTCAGCATATATGATGCCCTCAATGATGTGCAAAATATGAAGTTGGCAATTCAAGTAGCGAAGGATCAGGGGGCGTATGTCCAGGGGGCAATTTGCTACACTACCAGCCCTGTACACAGTATTGAAACGTTTGCCGAAATGGCAGACGAGTTGGAGTCTATCGGTTGCGACTCGATTTGCATAAAGGATCTGGCTGGATTGATTTCGCCACAGGCTGCGAGCGAGCTAGTGAAAGCGATAAAGGAGCGGGTGAGCATTCCCCTTGCCCTTCATTCTCACTGTTCCAGCGGGATGGCACTCATGAGCTATCATGCTGCAGCGCTGGGCGGTGTCGATATCCTCGATACTGCATTTTCCGCTTTCGGTGGAGGGACATCTTTGCCACCTACCGAGGGAGTGGTGGCAGCCTTCAAGGATACCCCTTATGACACAGGCCTGGACCTGGACCTGCTCTATGAAATAGGTGAATATTTCGTTGCTTTGAGCAGAAAATACGGGCCACTTTTCACCACCGAGGTGATTCACCCCAGCGTATATGTGCTTGCGCATCAAATCCCCGGAGGGATGTTCTCTAACCTGGTGAATCAGCTGCGAGAGCAGAATATACTGGATAAGCTGGATGACGTGCTGGAAGAAGTCCCCCGCGTGCGAGCCGACCTGGGCTACCCGCCGCTGGCTGCTCCGGCAAGCCAGGTCGTAGTAACACAGGCGGTGTTGAATGTGCTCTCCGGGAAAAGATACAAGAGAGTAACTGAAGAGTTAAAGGATTACCTTCTGGGTCACTACGGAAGGCCGCCGTCTGATGTAAATGAAGAGGTGAAGAGATTTGTGATAGGTGACGCGAAGCCTATCGAGGGCCGGCCTGCCGAACTGATTGCTTCAGAATTGGAACTGATGCGGGATGCCGGGTACAAGCTGGGGATTCTCCATGACAGAGAGGAAGATTTAGTCACTTATGCCCTTTTCCCTCAATTGGCAGTAAGGTTCCTGCGCGGCGAGTTGGAAGAAGAAGCAATGCCGGGCGTAGTTGAAGCTGTGGGTTCAGGTGCTTCAGCGATGGAATCACCTATCGAGCTCAGCGTGGATGTAGACGGCGAGGTGTTCAATGTTAAGGTGTCTCCGCCGTCAGGCAAGATAGTGGAGGTCGAAGAGCCTAAAATCGCTAAGAAGGTATCCAAAGGCGCTGTGGTGTCTCCTTTGCGTGGCATGGTGCTCAGGATTGACGTGAAAGTGGGCGAGAAGGTGAAGAAGGGTGGAGTGGTAGCCGTGATCGAGGCCTTGAAAATGGAAAATAAGGTGACTGCGCCTCATGCAGGTGTTGTCAGGGATATATTTGTCTATGAGGGACAGAGGGTGGGAGCCGGCGATATCATAGCGCTGGTTGACTAGATGAAGAACAAGGTATTGGTAGCAAACCGGGGCGAGATAGCGATTCGGATAATGCGCGCCTGCCGCGAGCTGGGGCTGAAATCGGTTGCGGTATACTCCGAGGCAGATAGAGAGGCGTTGTTTGCCAAATACGCTAATGAGGCGTATTACATCGGCCCTGCGCCGGCAACCGAGAGTTATCTCAATATAGACAGAATAATGGAGGTGGCCAAGGAAAGCGGCGCCTTTGCTATCCATCCGGGTTACGGGTTTCTCGCCGAGAACCCAGGACTGGCTTATGCCTGTGAGTCGAACGGGATAAAATTTGTGGGGCCATCGAGCGGAGTGATGCAGTTGATGGGCGATAAGCAGACGGCCCGGCGCGAGGTGAAGAAAGCAGGTCTCCCGTTGGTTCCTGGCGTTGAGGTAGCAGTATCGGACCTCGAGCAGGCAAAGAGCATTATTGAAAAGATAGGTTATCCTGTGATGATTAAGCCTTCGGGGGGAGGGGGTGGGATCGGGATAATCCGTGCCAGCAATGAGGAGGAACTGAGCAAAGCACTGGAATCTGCACGCAGGATAGCCAGTTCAGCTTTCGGGTTGCCCGATGTCTACATCGAGAAATTTCTATCGCATTCACGTCACATAGAATTTCAGATACTGGCGGACTCACAAGGGAATGTGATACATCTTTGTGAACGTGAGTGTTCCATACAGCGACGGTATCAGAAGTTGATCGAGGAGTGCCCCTCGCCAGCGCTCACCCCGGAACTCAGGAGGGAGATGGGGACTGTGGCGGTGAAGCTTGCAAAAAGGGTAGGCTATGAAGGCGCAGGTACGGTTGAATTCCTGTTCTCCGAGGGGAAATTCTATTTCCTGGAGATGAATACTCGAATTCAGGTCGAACATGCAGTCACTGAGATGGTAACCGGCATCGACATTGTCAAGGAGCAGTTGAGGATAGCCTTAGGGCTGCCTTTGAGCGTGAAACAGAAAGATGTCCGGCTGAACGGATGGGCCATAGAGTGCCGGATCAATGCGGAGGACCCCTTGAATAACTTCATGCCCTCCCCGGGCAAGCTCCGAGGCTATCGGTCACCTGGCGGAATCGGGGTTCGTGTGGATAGCGGGGTGCATACCAGGTATGTGATACCTCATCTCTATGACTCTATGATATCTAAGCTTGTGGTCTGGGGCAGGGACAGAAACGAGGCTATCATCAGAATGCGGCGCGCTCTTTATGAGTATATCATTGTAGGCGTTAAGACGAATATCCCATTTCATAAGGCAGTGATGGAGAATCAGCGTTTTGTGAAGGGCGATCTGGCAACGCATTTCCTGGAAATGGAAACCAGCTTGATGGAAGACATGAAGAGGATTATGAAGCGTGAGAAGCCACTGGAGGAAAAGCTGTCCGAGGTATTCGATGATAGGAAGAGGACAGCGGCTATATCTGCTGCGGCGGCGGTGATGCAGATGCCCCGGTACAGGCAGATGGTGAGGCAATAGAGGGTGAAAGGGAAGCTGACATATTACGCAAAAGGGGTTGAGGGATGATTGAACGTTATTCCAGGCCACGGATGAAGAAGGTGTGGTCGGACGAGAGCAAGTTCGACAAGTGGCTCAAGGTGGAGATAGCCGTCTGTGAGGCGTGGGCAGAGCAGGGCGCTATCCCCAAAGAAGCGATACCCAAAATAAGGGAAGCGCGCTGTGACCTGAAGCGCATGGATGAGATTCTCAAGGAGACTCATCACGATGTGACCGCATTCCTGAAGTCGGTATCGGAGAGCCTGGGAGATGAGAGCCGCTTTATCCATCTCGGGCTTACCTCTTCGGATATCATGGATACGGCACTTGCCCTCCAGTTTGTCGGAGCAGCGGATATACTGGCCAAGGACATCGACGAGCTAGCCGCTGTCATCAAGAAACAGGCTCTGGAACATAAGCATACCATCATGATGGGACGCACTCACGGCGTCCATGCCGAGCCGATTACCTTTGGGCTTAAGCTCGCTATCTGGGTCGAGGAGATGAAGAGGAATGCCCACAGGCTCGATGAAGCAAGGAAGATGGTCGCTGTGGGGAAAATATCGGGCGCGGTGGGGACTCATGCCACGGTCCCGCCCAAGGTGGAGGAAATAGCCTGCGCCAAGCTGGGTCTGGGAGTGGCGCCGGTATCAAGCCAGATTATACAGCGCGACCGGCACGCTCAGTTCGTCACCACCCTGGCTATCATCGCCAGCTCTCTGGAGAAATTTGCCACCGAGATCAGGGGACTGCAGCGCACCGAGGTTCTGGAGGCTGAGGAGCCCTTCGAGCCGGGGCAGACAGGCTCTTCGGCGATGCCGCATAAGCGAAACCCTGAGCTCTGCGAGCGCGTCTGCGGGCTGGCCCGCCTCGTCCGGGGGTATGCGGTGACTGCTATGGAGAACGTTGCCCTGTGGCACGAACGTGATATCAGCCATTCTTCCGCAGAGCGGGTTATCCTGCCCGATGCCTGTCTTGTCCTTGATTATGCCTTGAGCATTTTTACGTATGTTATGAAAGGGCTTCAGGTCTATCCTGAGCGGATGAAGGAGAACCTGGAGATAACGCAGGGGCTCATTTTCTCTCAGCGGGTGATGCTGGCTTTGATTGAGAAGGGGCTTTCGAGGGAGAAGGCTTACAAAATCGTGCAACGCAACTCTATGAAGTCGTGGAAGGAGAGGGTGAGCTTCCTTGAGTTATTATTGAAAGATGATGATGTGTCCAAGCAGCTTAAGAAATCTGAACTCAAGGCTATCTTTGACTATAACTACTTCCTGCGCTACGTTGACGAGGTCTTCCAGAGGGTGGGGTTGGGGTAGGGAAGATTATATATGAGAGGCGAAAGTCGAGGAGAACGAGGCACATGTCAATCCTACGTGAGTCCAACTTGCCGAATCTGTATCACAGGGGGAAGGTGCGGGATACATACGAGATGGGCAATGACCAGTTGCTCATCATTGTTACCGACCGGGTGTCTGCCTTCGATGTGGTACTGCCCGGCGGCATCCCCGAGAAGGGAATCGTCCTGAACCAGCTTTCCGCATTCTGGTTTGAGAAAACGTCTCACATAGTGCCCAATCATGTGGTCGAGGTAGTAAACGACGTTAACTGGCTCAATCGTGTATATGGGGAGCGGGTCTGCGTCTCCTATTATTCGTATCCCGCTTATGTGGAGCGACGTTCCATGATTGTGAGGAAGGCGGAGCGCGTCGATATTGAGTGCGTGGTTCGGGGTTACTTGTCAGGTTCAGCATGGGCTGAGTACAAGCAGGGTGGCACGGTTTCGGGCATGGCTTTACCCAAAGGCCTTAAGGAATCTGAGAAATTCCCCGAGCCCATCTTCACTCCCACCACTAAGGAAGCTGCGGGACATGACCAGCCGCTTACCATCAAACAGATGGAGAAGCTTGTAGGCAAGTCAATTACTAGGGAGATAATGGAAAAGAGCATTGCTGTCTATAGTTACGCTGCGCAGTATGCCTTGAAACGAGGCATAATTATTGCTGATACCAAGATGGAGTTCGGCATGATTGGAGGCAAGCTGTCTTTGATTGACGAGCTGCTTACTCCGGACTCCAGCCGATTCTGGGAGGCTGAGAAATACTCTCCGGGAAAGTCGCAGCCCAGCTTCGATAAGCAGCCCCTGAGAGACTGGCTCACCGAGTCCGGCTGGAACAAAGAGCCCCCTGCCCCTGAGCTTCCGCCGAAGATAGTCGAGGAGACGTCGAAGAGATACCGGGAGGCTTACCGCAAGCTCACGGGTAAGGAGCTGTAGGAGAGCTTCAGGTTAAGGTTAGATATAATCAAGAGCCAAGCCTCGCACTATCATCATTTTGGGCTCCAAATATTACTTTCGCCTGATTGACAACACTGAGTGTCCGTGATATAACCTTAGCCACTATATTTCAGGTGTGAGGCCTTCTTAATATTGTTAGGTTCCGGCCTGATATTCAAGGAGGGGTTATTTTCGAACGAAGGAGGCGAGTAAGTGGCGAAGACGGCTGAAACGAAAAGCAGAGTGAAAATCCGCGAGATGAGGGTGGAGGATCTCGAGGGTGTCCTGGCTATTGAGAGGGAGACAAAAGGGGATAGCAGGGCAGCGACCTACGCACCGGTGCCCGATAGTTGTATCGGCGGCGAGGTGGATGCCAGCGTGGTGGCTGAGGCAGGAGACGAGATAGTAGGCTTTGTGCTGGGTCGGGTTGTGGGTTCGCCGACTGAGTTGCGCAGTGTTGCCTGGATAGAATTGATCGGTATTTTACCTGAGTATCAGCACAAGGGCATTGGCAAAAAGATGGTTGAGGCCTGGAAGCAGCGATGTCGCAAGAAGGGTATTAGGAAGGTGCATGTGATGGTCAACTGGCGGGATTGGTGGATGCTATCTTTCTTCGAATCGTTAGGGTTTTCCCGGGGCGACCTGACGGATTTCCAGGCGGAGCTTTAAATTAGACGGTAGGGGCGTCCGCCTCAGGCGCCCGCCCCTACAAAAATGCCTTCAATTTTAGCCTTTTATATCCTCGATTCGGTAGCGGAAGGTACCCACGGGTGCCGTGACCTCTACTACAGTGCCGATCTCTTGATCCAACAAAGCTTTGCCGGTGGGCGAGGCAATGGAGAGTTTGCCCTTGGTAGGGTTGGATTCACTGGGACTAACCAAAGTGTAGTGCAATTGTTCACCGGAGGTAAGGTCGGACAAGCCTACTGTGCAGCCGATGCCTACTCTCAGCGTGATGCTTGTCTTTTCCTTCATGATGGTAGCCCCTTTGATGGTGGCCTCCAGTTCCCTGATCCGAGCTTCCAACTGCCCCTGATGCTCTCTGGCTGCCTCGAGTGGGGCGTTCTCTCGGAAGTCCTTGTCCGCTGCAGCATGGCGAATTTGCTCCACAACGAGGGGCCGTTCGTCTTTGAGCGTCTCCAGTTCCGATTTCATGGCAGCATGGCCCTCAGAGGTGAGATGAACCTGGGCAGGCTCGTTATTGCTGCGCTTCACCATCGGTCCCTTTTTGGTCTTGCTGACTCTAAGATTGGGGGCGAGGTTTACCCCTGTCAGTTTTGTCTTTTTGGCAAAAGTGAGGAAGTTTCTTACTGGCTCGATCTTCTTGGCGGGGTCGGTTACTGAGGATCTGATGCTCTTACTTACACTCTCGCCGTATTCTCCAATCTCTCTCGCGCCGAGCTCGCTCATCAGACGATCTCCACCATACCACCGAACGAACCTGTTCAACTCCTGCTGGCTTTCCTGCCTCTGCTCCGGCGGCAGGGTGGCAAGATACATGGTTACAGCCTCATCGAGGCTCAGATTGCGCTCTTCAGCCATGATTTACCTTAATCTCCCTTCCGCTGATAATTTTAAACATTCGTTTAGGCACTTGTCAATTGACTACAGTCTTGGTTGAACGAGCGGTTAGCTTCAGAGCCGCTTCCTGTTAAGGCACATACTCTAAGGATGGGACTGTTCTTAACGCTCTTCATGTCAAGACCTTATCATGGTCAAGATCATCAGGCAGTCCGTAGAGGATGTCACGGTTAAGAATTCAGGTCAAAAACATTCTGCTTTCCTGCTTGCTAAGCTAGACTATGCTCCGGAATTTTTCTTTGGGAGCGCCGCAAATCGGGCATTGGTCGGGCAGGTCGCCGTCTGAGACATAGCCGCAGACGCCGCAAACATAGTATTTGGTGTCTGCCTCCTGTACCATGTGCTCCAGAGCCTTCTTGTAAAGCTTGGCATGGCCTGCTTCCACATCCCGGGAATAGCTAAAGATTTTCGCTACGCTTGTATTCTCCTCCTCATTGGCCTCCTTAATGAATCGAGGATAGGTCTTACTTGCCAGGTTCTCCCTCTCGAAAGCAGACTCCAGGTTCTCCTGAGTGTCGGACACTCCACCCAGGAGGCGCAGATGGTTGAAAGCATGGATTCCCTCTGCCTCGGCTATGGCTCGGAAAAGCCTGGCTACCTGGGGGAAGTCGTCCTGCTCAGCTTTAAAAGCGAAAGCGAGGTTTCTTTGATGAGCCTGGGACTCGGCGACGAAGCCAGTCTTCAGGTTTTCCAAGGTCTTCGTTCCTTTTATGCCCGGGATTTCATGGGGGGCGAGTTTCTCCGCACCCGCACCGCATACGGGGCAGCGTAATGGTCGGTCTTTGGTGAGTTCTACATGATGGCAGTTGGTGCACTTCCACATGGTATATTCTCCTTCCTCTTTGGCTCCCGGTCCGATGTCCTGACCAGTCCCCAGAACCAGCTCGCAGCTTAATTTGCCGCATACTACGATAACGGGACAGGTCTCAGCCTGTCAATAAAGGCATTATCCAGCATTATAATAAGCACCCGGGGATAAAGAAGTTATAAAAGCATGGAGGAAAACGTTAAGAAGTTATCACATTTTGGGAAATAGCCTGTGGTGCAGATGGGAGAGGAACTGAGGCGTGGACGCGACTGTCTCAAGTTTGTTGGCAGCGTTGCAGAAGTACTTTCTACTCTTGAGAAGGGCTTACTAAAGTAAGAAACGAGATAGTTATTAAGCGGGATTGCCATTTCCTATTGGTAACTGCACAATCTAAAGTGAAGTAATCCCAGAGAAGGTTCGCTACGCTTACTTAATTAGAAGCGAGGAGGTGCAGGGATGGTAATGTCGCAACAAACAATAGATACTGTTGTGGGAATATTGACAATACCTTTGATAAACAAAATACTTGAGAACGCGCCAAATGGCAAGCCCAGGCCAAACGATTATAAAGAAATAGTAGAAAGCTACTTTGATTTGAAGTTGTATTTTGAGCACAAGTATCTGAACGATACCAGATGCTAGGCTACAGAAGCCGGCATTTCTGGCTTAGTGGAGAACAAGATATTTTGGCCCCAGAAGGGAGTGAAACTTCTGGGGCCAAAGCTTTATATGTGGATATACATAACGTTTGGCTTATAGCAGTGACGAAGCTTCCTGGAGTGGTGCCGAGGGCGGGATTTGAACCCGCAAGGGCCGAAGCCCACGGATTTTAAGTCAGCAAAGTCTAGCTAAACTGCTTAGCAAACTTAGTGTATCTGAACTGGTTGATTCCCTTTTTGAACCACTATATACTCTTGCTAACCGCTCCACGAAAGGCAATCATGCCAAAACCACGACGAAATTACGCACAAGTAGTTTCGATTATCTTTGGTGCGATTATTATCGTCGCTCTCGTTTTGTCCTTAGTAAATACATGCCATCCGTTGTGATAAGTACCGCATGCCAACAAGCAGTTGTTGAGCGATACGGTGCTCGATAACCACCTGGTTTCGAGTTTTCCCAGAAGTAGATTTAGAGTAAGCCCCAAAGTGGTGGCTCGGGTAATATTATCGCAGTTCCATTTTCGCTGATGGCGAACACTGCTCAACCGCGAAATTTTTGCCACACTGACTAAAGCTAAGGTATTGATTGCCGACTGGAGGAAGGGATATAGTCAGTTCCGGCCACATAACCCGTTGCGTTACAAGCCACCAGCTCCTGAAGCTAAAATGCTCGTAACCCTAACTCTGTAAGTGGTACCATTTCCGGGGGCAGGTCAGTACCATTCTCTCCTCTATATACTCCGAGATGCCTATTGCTAACAAGATAAAGTGGCCCTAATCTTCCAGTAGGCTATTCTAGTATGAATATCCCCCAGAGCTATTGTGGAGCGTCGCCAAAATCTTCTCGAACAAGAGCATGAGGCAACGCGAGGTGTTCGAGCCTGGGCCGAGTGAGGTTGCGCTGCTTAGGTTGAAACTGATATCACCAGGGAACGACATTACCAAGTTGGTAGTTCTGTCGAATGCTGGTGGCATGGTTGCCTCAGCGCGATTTCGGGGTTAGGAGGAATGAAATGAGGACAGGTTCAGAGAAGGATCCCAGATTAATCTCTACAGGGAACGATGAATTGGACAAGAGGATAGGTGGGGGGATACCGCTGAGGTCGCTCAGCCTTGTGGAGGGCCAGCCTGATTCGGGTAAGTCGGTGCTCACCCAGCAAATGGTCTGGGGCTCGCTGATAAAGGGCTGTAGTGCTGTGGTCTTCACCACGGAGAACACGGTGAAGAGCCTGGTGACTCAGATGCAGAGCCTGAATCTGGACATCATGGACTATCTTCTCCTGTCCCGACTGTGGATATATCCCATAGACACCAAGAAAACGAGGCGGAGCCTGAGCGCAGGTCTACTGCCCATGCTGGAAAGTTATGCGAATAAGGGCGTCGACGTGGCGATAATCGATTCCCTCACGTACTACGTGACCCATGCTTCCATGGAAGAAGTGCTCTCCTTCTTTGAGGAGTGCAAGAGACTTTCGGGCAAGGGGATGGGCATTATCTGTGTGGCGCACTCATATGCCTTCGATGAAAACGCCATGGTCAGGCTGGGGTCGATGTGTGACGCTCACCTGAGATTGCGCATAGAGACTATGGGGACCAAGATGATAAAGATTCTGGAGGTGGCCAAGGTGCGGGGCGCCGACCTTAACACAGGGAATATCATCTCCTTCGATGTCGAGCCCAACTGGGGTATCAGAGTGATACCTTACTGCAAGGCTAAAGCCTAGAGGCTGGCCAGAAAGTAATTTGGCGGACCTGTTTGTGAGAAGTCATACTTTGCAAACGGAGAAAAGTAGTTTTCTAGATATACAATGTAGGTACGCCAGCAAGCTTTGTGTCTCCTCTGGAGAGTCCGTCCCTGCGGGATTGAATGAAGGAACGGGTTAACTTCTGAGTGAACAAATTAACCTGTTCGATGGTGCCGAGGGCGGGATTTGAACCCGCAAGGGCCGAAGCCCAAGGGATTTTAAGTCCCTCGCGTCTGCCGGTTCCGCCACCTCGGCTTCTGCAAACCTATCGATAGCTTATGGAGGCTAACGTGGGAGCGATATGCTTAATGCTGTGTCGCTCTCACCACTATGACAATGACGATCTCTATTACAGTCAATGTAATGCCAAGCCAAAGTAGACCTGTGGCCTTGGACGGGTCTCTGTATCGGATAAGTGACCAGGCTACCAGGCCGCCAACCCAGCCAAGACCTCCGACGCTCAGCACTAGGGGCAATAGCCACCAGGCCGGGGAGGTGCGTTCTACAGCTATGGCCTCTCTCTGCTCCTTAGAGATTGGTGCTCCGCACTCCGGGCAGAATAGGGCGTGAGTGGATATCCTGGCACCGCAGGCCGGGCAAGCATGCAGAGCTTTGCCGCAATACTGACAGAAGGTGGCATCAAGAGTAGACCTTCCGCATCGAGGGCATTTAACATTGTGTGCCATTGCTATATCAAGATACAATCAGAAGCAATCGATGTCAATATGCACACCATGATGGTGTTTATTAATCTGTTTTCAACCCCCTGTCCCCCAGTCTGGGGGGAATTAAGGGAGTTGGGGGACACCCCCAATCCCCTGGCAGAGGGGCGAATCCCCTCTGCACTCCCCATAAGTAAACGGCCTTGTACTAGGGATATGTCCCGATTCTACTCGGAGGTCGCTTTCTGTGGTACAATTGCGGGAGATTATTTGCTCGCAACTGAGAGAGCCGAGACTATTGTATCCGGAGGTTTTATTGTGGCAGAAGTTACAAAACCATATCCAATTAACCTGTCCATAGATTATCCGGACAAAAAGATGAACCGGATAACTACATTTTTCAGGCTGCTTACGGCTATTCCTATTCTCATCATCTTTGGTTTAGTCGCCGGCGGCATGTTTGGCTGGGGTGGGAATGGGTGGATATTCCGCATCGCAGAGGGCGGACTGGTCTTCATCCCCACGGTGTTGATGCTTCTATTCCTGCAAAAATATCCCAGGTGGTGGTTTGACTGGAATCTGGCCCTGACTAAGTTCGGCACCCGAGTCTGGGCATACCTCGCGCTACTGAGAGATGAGTATCCGTCAACTGATGACGAGCGGCTGTACCACATCGAAATCCCGTACCCCAAAGCTGAAGAGGAGCTTCACCGCTGGCTGCCGCTGGTGAAATGGCTTTTGGCGATTCCTCACTACATCGTGCTCTCGCTTCTTGCTATCGCTGCCCTGGTGGCGGTGATAATCGCGTGGTTCGCCATACTGTTTACGGGCCGCTATCCGAAAGCCCTGTTCGATTTCGTAGAAGGCGTGTTCAGATGGGCTTTAAGGGTGGTGTCATACGCTTTCCTGCTGGCCACCGATCGGTATCCGCCTTTCAGACTCAGCGTTTAATGTAAAAACTGAACGCGCTGTGCTACAGGGCTATCTGCCGAATCAGGGTAGTCGTTTCCCGAAATGTTACAAATTCTCAACTTTTTCCCTGCCCCGCCTTATTGACTTCTCCGTGCTGACTGTATTATACTTTTCTTATGAAACAGTTGAAAAGGGAAAGTAATATTTCTCCTTCTGAGCTCGAGGGCGCTGCTCTTTTGATGGAGGTGGTTCCCCGGGTGATGCAGCGCATACGCATGGAGATGCGCAGCCACCGTACCCCGGGCCTTTCAGTGCCTGAGTTGCGAACACTCCTATATCTGTATCGAAATGAGGGGGTCTCGCTGTCGGAGGTGGCGGAACACATCGGATTTAAGTTGCCATCCATGTCGAAGGCTATCGATGCTTTGGTTGCCAGGAAACTGGTCATACGCAGGGCACTGGCCCATGACCGGCGGTACGTTAGCTTGAGGCTGAGCGCACACGGGCTTGCCGAACTCAGGCGAACGCGCCGAATCACGGAGGCACGGCTGGCTGAAGCGCTGTCGGCACTTCTGCCCGAGCAACAAGCCAGGGTTGTAGAAGCATTGAAGATGTTAGGGCAGGTATTTGCGCTGCAAGTGCCGCCCGCAGGCAAAGGAGTCGGGTAATTCAATGAATACTGCAATCATAGAAACCAATGAGCTCACACGTCGATTCGGAGAGCTGACTGCTGTGGACGCAATGACTATTTCGGTGGAGGCCGGAGAGACGTTCGGATTACTGGGCCCGAATGGGGCCGGCAAGACCACGGCGATTAAGATGCTGATCACGTTGCTGCCGCCTACGTCGGGCGAAGCCAGTATAGCGGGTTACAGCATTCGCCGCCGCGCCAGCGCTGTGCGTCGAGTGATTGGTTACGTACCGCAGATGCTCTCCACTGAAGGCACGCTTACTGGCTACGAGAATCTGCTGATCTTCGCCAGGCTCTACGATATACCCCGCCGTGAGAGGAAACCGCGGATACGCAATGCTCTCAAGTTTATGGGGCTGGAGGAGTGTGCGGACAAGCTCGTGCGCACGTACTCCGGCGGCATGGTGCGACGTCTGGAGATCGCTCAGTCCATACTGCACAGACCTCCGGTGCTGTTCTTAGATGAACCAACAGTGGGTCTGGACCCATTGGCACGGAAAGCAGTCTGGGAACATGTCGAGCAATTGCGTAACGAGTACGGGACAACCATACTGATGACCACACATCTTATGGAGGAAGCCGACAGTATGTGCGACCGGGTGGCGATCATGCACCGGGGCAAGGTAGTTGCGATGGGGAGGCCGGACGACCTTAAGGCGTCCATAGGGCGAGAAGGTGCAACGCTAGAGGATGTGTTTATCTATTATTCAGGGAGCGAATTGGAATCGGGAGGAAGCTATCGTGACGTCTTCAGGACAAGGCGGACGGCCCAGCGGCTCGGTTGAGTCCACTCTAATCAGGCCTAAAAACCCTTTATCCGTTATTGTCGGGTTCGTGGACAAGACGTTAGCCATGTCCGAATTTGAGGTGCGCAAAATACGCCACGACCCGACTGAGCTGATCATGCGCGCCGTGCAACCGGTTATCTGGCTTCTGGTATTCGGCGAGGTGTTCACTCACATTAGAGCCATACCGACGGGGAACCTGCGCTATATCGACTTCTTGACTCCGGGCGTCCTGGCCCAGAGTACGCTGTTCATAGCCATTTTCAGCGGCATAGCTCTTATCTGGGAGCGGGATTTAGGCATAGTTCACAAATTCCTGGTCAGTCCCACATCGCGTGGCGCCCTGGCATTGGGCAAAGCGCTGTCGGGGGGTGTGCGCGGATTGCCGCAAGCGGTGCTTATATTTATCCTTGCGGTAATTCTCAGGGTGGGGATTAACTGGAACCCGTTGGCTTTATTAGGCGTACTGGCTGCCGTTCTCCTGGGAGCCACTGCTTTCACCTCGCTTTCGATGATTGTGGCGTTCGTGGTTAAGACACGCGAACGTTTTATGGGCATCGGCCAGGTCTTGACGATGCCGCTCTTCTTCGCCAGCAGCGCAATCTACCCGATTTCGGTGATGCCTCGCTGGCTGCAAGTAATCGCGCATGTAAACCCGCTGACATACCAGGTAGATGCGCTGCGGGGATTGATGTTGACTCAAGGGGTAAGTGAATATGGGTTAGGACTTGACTTCGGCGTCCTGGTGCTCACGACAGCGGTATTAGTTACAATAGCAGCACGCTTATATCCGAACATTGTGAGGTAGAGCATAAAGTTCTGCAGAGGTGAGGTCTCCCGAAAAGTACCATGCGGATAAAACAATATGGTACGTGGATGCGGCTTAATAAGGTGTGTTGGGGAAAATAGCTGCTGTCGATCCTCCCGATTGGAATGAAACTCTTAAACCCGATTATGATTTTGGAGGTGAAATATGAAAATCAGATGGCTGAGTCATTCATGTTTTGAGATAAGGAATGATAAGACCGTTCTCATAGACCCCTTTTTCTCAAACAATCCTCTCGCTCCGGAGTATAAAGGTAAGCCGGATTTAATCCTGGTTACTCATGAACATGTAGATCATACAGACGTATCGCGATTCGATTCTCCCGTGGTTTGCCCTAGAGGCTTCAAAACGCAAAAATCCCAGGAGATGATGATTGGAGAGAAAAGAACGGTTGAGGGGATTAGAATAGAGATGGTTGCCTCAAATCATCCTCATAGCAAATACGCGACTGGGTTTGTGTTCGAGGTGGAGGGTAAAAGGTTATATCATCCGGGGGACACCTTTTTGAAAGGGATAACGGCGCTTGGTAAAATAGAAGTGTTTTTCGTCCCAATAGGGGGATATTTCACCATGAATATTGATGAGGCGGTAGAAGCCCTGAAGATAATAAAGCCTGAATTGGCAATACCTATGCATTACAACACTTTACCCCAGATCAAGGTCGATCCCGGAGAGTTCGCTGCAAAAGCAGAGAAAGCCGGATTCAAAGTCAAAGTTCTAAAAATAGACGAAGAAATAGAAGTATAGACGTTGAGGAGTTCTATTTATGGTAGAGCGAAATGACACTTAAAGAGCAGCTAGATAACCTATTCAATCCTCGTTCGGTGGCCTTGATCGGTGCATCCAGTACTTTCGGCAAGTGGGGCTTCAATATCCTGACCCTCTTGTTAAGCGATAAAGGCAGGGAGATATATGCTGTTAACAAACATGAAGCCGAAGTGCTTGGGTTGAAGGCTTATCCGAGCATACTTGAAGTACCTGCTCCCGTAGATTTGGCGATCATTACGGTGCCGTTCCAGGATGTCCCGCCAACTATGGAGGAGTGCATTCGGAAGGGAGTCAAAGCCATTGTGGTTATCTCCGGAGGCCTTGCCGAGACCGGCGAAGAGGGAGCAAAAGTCCAGAGCCAGTTGGTCGAGGTCGCCCGGCGCGGCGGGATACGCTTCATGGGCCCCAACTGCATGGGATTTTTCGATACCTCCTCAGATTTCAATACTGTCATCTTTCTGCCACCGTTGAGAAGAGGGCCTGTGGCGCTTATCTCTCAAAGCGGGAACTCGGGACAGTCAATTATCACCGTGGGCATAGAAAGTGGTCTGGGATTCAGCAAGTATGTCAGCAGCGGGAACGAGGCTGACTTGCACTACGAGGACTACCTGGAATATATGGCCCAGGATGGTGAGACAAGGGTTATTCTGGGCTATATCGAGGGCCTCAGGGAGGGCCAGCGCTTCTTCGAGTTGGCAAAGGAGATTACAAAGCAGAAGCCTATTGTCGTAGTGAAGGCAGGGCGAACGCAGGCTGGCGCTACGGCAGCGCGATCGCACACAGCTGCCCTGGCGGGTTCAGATGTAATCACCGATGCGGCGTTCAAGCAGGCCGGGGTGATCAGGGTGGAGGAGATTGGGGAACTGATCGACGTGGCCCAGGTTTTATTGGGCCAGCCGCTGCCTCGGGGAAGGCGGGTAGCAGTGTTATCGATAGGCGGAGGCATGGCCGTGATGGCCGCAGACGCTGTGGTAAGGCAGGGTATGGAGCTGGCATCTCTCTCACCTGCAACGATAGAGAAGCTGAGTTCAGTTCTGTCCCGGCGGTGGTCTCACGGGAACCCTATCGACATGGGCGGGGACCGCTTCAACTATAACTGCCTGTGGCCGTTGATTGAGGATGAGAATGTAGACGCCCTATTGGTACTGGGTGCTCCGGCATCGACTCGCCGATTCCTTGAGTGGCTTTCCGTACATGCGCCATCGATGACCAACATAGATGAACTGAGGAAGCTGGCGGAGGATGGCGAGCTGAAGCTACTGGGAAGAGTGAAGGAGGTGATGGGCAAGTATGGCAAGCCTGTCGTCTTCTGTGCCATGGGCGTCGATATCGTGAGACAGGGAGAAGTCTACAGATGGCTGGAACAGAATTATCTTGTCCCGTACCCCACGCCCGAGAGAGGGGCCAAAGCGCTGTCTCGTCTGGTCGAATATAGCGAATATCTGGGCGTGTCGAGATGAGTTTTTGAGATTGTTTAGCAACTGAGAAGTCCAGATGGGCGAAGCCCCTTTGGCGGGGGTCTGGGGGTGTCCCCCAGCTTCTAAAGTCCCCCCAGAGTGGGGGACAGGGGGTTGAAAAAGGATTCATAAACAATCTCGTTTTTGGAGGAGGCTTCTGAGTTTGTGCAAACAAAAGAGGCGACGACCGGATTCGAACCGGTGAATAGGGGTTTTGCAGACCCCCGCCTTGCCACTTGGCTACGTCGCCACTGGAGCGGAAGACGAGATTCGAACTCGCGACCTCCTCCTTGGCAAGGAGGCATTCTACCGCTGAACTACTTCCGCTCGTGTCACGTTATATTATAGCATGGTGCCGAGGAGGAGATTTGAACTCCTACGAGCTTTCGCTCACCACCCCCTCAAGATGGCGTGTCTACCAGGTTCCACCACCTCGGCAAATGGCAGGGGTGGCAGGATTCGAACCCACGACCAACGGTTTTGGAGACCGCCGCTCTACCTGACTGAGCTACACCCCTCTGCGCTGCCCCTTTTTCTTTCTGGTACCCCTGGGGCGACTCGAACGCCCGACATGCGGTTTAGGAAACCGCTGCTCTATCCTCTGAGCTACAGGGGCTGGTGGAGATAGGGGGATTCGAACCCCCGACCTCTGCGATGCGAACGCAGCGCTCTCCCAGTTGAGCTATATCCCCCTATTTATCTCTTAAACAACAATAAAGCCCGAATTAATCTCACGGACTCTTAGCATTATGAGGATAGCAAAAGCAGGTTACACTGTCAAGGTAAGCAGATACTCCAAATCTTATCGGCTGAAGGGTCTTGAGAATTATACCATGCCCGCTTACGCAGGGATCCAAGGCTAAAAGTTAAGGGCGAACACATTGGTTCGCCCCTACTTTTCGTTCTCCAGGGTGTGCAGCCTTTGGTCGTCTATGCCGAAGTGATGCGCTATTTCGTGCCGCACCACTCTCCCCACCTCTTCTTCAACCTCATGCCAGGAGTGGCAGCGAGCTTCGATGGGCTTGCGGAAGATGGTTATCTTGTCGGGCAGCACCATGCCATACCCGGGCCCTCTATGTATATGAGGCACGCCTTCATAGAGGCCAAGCAGGGAGAATCGGCTTTTGACGTTGTTCCTGGCGAGCTGGGCCGGGCTGGGCCAGTCCTCTACAACCACATCTACGTTCTCCAGCCTTTCCCGAAACTCTGGTGCCAGCTCATCAATCGCTTTCATCACCAGGTCATAGAACTTCTCTCTCTGCTGTGCTGCGCGCGCCAGGTCATAATAGACTCTACGTCCGGCTGGCTTCTCGTCTGGCCCGGTCTCTTCGGCCATTAGTGCTTCACCTCTGACGCTTGATTCTCGTAAAGCGGCACGATGTGTGCCTCAGCCTTGCCTGCTTTGATGCTGAGCAGGGCTACGGTGCCCATCCTGAGTTGATAGTAGGGGAAGGTCGCGCTGCCCGGATTAACCAGGAGGGAGTTGCCCACGGTCCGCACAACGTCTCTGTGAGTGTGACCGAAGACTACGATATCAGGAGCTTTCTTCAGGTTATGCTTCTCGGGGTGCTCGATCAGGTCACGGGCGAAATACTGTGAAGAGTGTATGACATAAACGTTGAGGCCATCGAGGGTCAGGTTCTGTACTTCGTCCATGCGCTTGTCCTGTACGGGGTAGTCGTCGTCACCCCGGGCAGCCAGCACCGGCGCTATGGTTCCCAGTTCTTCCAACACCGAGTCGACAAAGATATCCCCGGCGTGCAGGATCAGGTCTACACCCTTGAATACTTCTTTTACCCTTGAGGGAAGCGTCTGTGCTATCTCGGGTATATGAGTATCAGATATCAAGCCAATGAGCATTACGTTGACTCTAGTCTAGCTTCTAATCAGCCCCTAAATCCCCCTCACTCTTATCTCTCCCTCCGGGGGAGATGATTGGGGTAGGAGAAACCCTAAATCCAAATGTTTAAACATTCGGAGGTTCGGATTTCGAATTTGTCTAGAATTTCGGGCTTAGAGTTTAGGATTTACCCTGCTAGGCTATCTTTTTGCCGAATCCGGGCATGCCCAGGTCGAAAATTTCATCCACCTTGACCTTGATCAGCGCCTGGGGAGGAGGCGCGCCCATCTTCTTCATGTTCTCGACGCTTTTCTCGAATAGGGGGCCGGAGGTGAGTATCTCGGCCTTGCCCTGGAAACGCAGGCACTTCATCTGGGCTCTGTCGCAGACCACGATGGATACTTTAGGGTTCTTCTTGAGGTTTTCGTAGGTGCGCTTTCCCGCTGACTCGGCGAAGGTGATATGTTCTTCGTCCAGCACTCTGGTGCTGCCTTTGGGAGCTATGTTAGGCGTGCCGTCGGGACTCGCGGTGGCGATGAAGGCCTGCTGCTCCTTAATCAATGCCTTCATCTCTTCGGTGATTTTTGCCATGGTTTCCTCCTTAAGACTCAGGATTATTTGATTACAAACTCCATAAAAAAGCACCTCTAGACTTCCTGCTACCGCTAAACAGCGGCTGTTTGAATTCTACTGTCAATCACTAACCCATGTCAACGCGTATAGGGACGGGAAGTTCAGTTGAACGCACCTACGATTTTATATTCCATCGGAAGCATGGATTACTATTTTGACGCGAAGCGAGGATTCAGCTTACTGAGCATCAAGCGAAATGCACGCTGGCTGATAGTGAGGGCTCGAAAGGCAAAGGGCAGCGGGTCATCCCAGGCTGCCACCGAACGTACTTTTCCGGGGTTGAGCGAGTCGATTATCTCTCCTCTACCGATGTCTCTGCGTACCAGGTGCTGGAGGAAGGAAACCGTGTCCAGGAAATCATCCGTCCACAAGACATTGTTGCGGAAAGAAAGCGATGGTTTCGCAGCTTGTCCGCCTGCGTCCAGGTAAGCTGCGTACGCAACATCTGCGCCGCATGCTCCGGCCAGTGTATTTTGCAGCGAGGTACGAGCGTTTATCTCGATTATTTTGTATTCGCCGTCTTTGGGGCCCCTTTTTAGTTCCACTTCGGCAAATCCCTGGTATCCCATTGTTCGCAGTAGCTGGAGAGAATCATGGGCCGCAGCAGGCCTCCAGTTGCTCTTGCAGAACGTGCCGAAGCCGAAATCGAGGGGATATTGCCGTATCTTATCCCAGCCGCAAATTGCCAGCGGTTCCGATAGTTTATTGAAATAGGTGAAGAATGCGTATAGCTCTCTCCCGGGTATTATCTCCTGTATCATGACCTCCATGTTCTTGTCTCTCAATTTATCCACTGCCCGGTGGAGGTCTTGAGGGGACTTTACCTGAAATACCTTTCGCCCGAATTCTTCCTGAAAGGGGATGGAATAGGCTGGCTTGATTATGTAAGGGTAAGCCAGCGTTTTCCCCATTGACACCAATTCGGTCAGACCTTCAGGGAAATATGTTTTAGGATGGGGAAGGTGCATCTCATGTAGCATGAGATAGAAACGTTTTTTATTCACCAGTTTCTGTGCAGTATCGTAGTCGGGCACCGGAACGTAGAACTGCTCCAGTTCGTCTCTGTGCCTGGAGAGAGCTAGGAGAGCTTCGTCGCCCACGGGGACAACCATCATTTTGTGGTTTTCACGCCTGGCGAAGTCTTTGAGAAGGCTGATGAAGTCGCTCTCTGAATCGCTTATATTTTTGCAGGTCAAGCGTCTATTTATATATCTGGAGCGTCTAACAAAGGAGCGCGAGTCCGAATCAATGTACACGACCGGGATGCCGCGCCGTCCGAAGCTCCTTATTATTCCCAGGGCGTTGGCGGTAATCCCGCCGGTCACTATGACTCCGGTCGGGTTAGGCGAAGAGGGCTGCATAGGGGCAGGGCCGTTCATAGGTCATTAGTATAGAGAGGTCTTGTGTGCTTATGCAATCCCTGTTGGTGAAAGCAGCTTTGATGAGACGACGTTCATGACGAAGAATGAGAATAGAGTGGTAGGGGCACGGCATGCCGTGCCCCTGCGTCTGCTCATTGATTCTTGAATTTCTTGGGACTATAATCAGGGTGTGAGAGAAGGATATGAAACAGCTTCCTGTACCAACGGGGGCTAGTCTGCACGAGTCTTGCGGCGTCTTCGGGGTATACGCTCCGGGAGAGGAGGTGGCAAGGCTCGCATTTTTTGCTCTCTATGCCCTGCAGCATCGCGGGCAGGAGAGCTCTGGCATCGCCACATCCGATGGAAGCAAGATACGCCTTCATGCAGCTATGGGGCTGGTAGCGCAGGTGTTCACCGAGGCGATCCTGGACCAGTTGCGAGGAGCTTCCGCCATCGGGCACAACCGCTATTCTACGACAGGGTCGAGCCGCAGGTTCAACGCGCAGCCGTTACTGGTGCCCAGCCCTTCGGGTGAGATAGCTCTGGCGCACAACGGCAACATCGTAAATGCCGACTACCTGCGCAAGGAACTGGAGGAGAAAGGCTATGCTTTCTCCACCACTACAGACTCAGAGGTCATAGCGTATCTCATAGCTTCAGCTCCCAGGGAAAGCATGGTGGAGAAGATCAAATATGCAATGAGCAGGATCTCGGGAGCGTACAGCTTGGTGATTTTGACCAAGGACAAGCTGTTCGGGGTGCGAGACCCTATGGGAGTGCGCCCTCTTTGTTTGGGCTCCCTCAATGGTAATGGGTGGGCCATAGCCTCGGAGACATGTGCTCTGGACCACCTGGGGGCTGAGTTCCTCCGAGAGGTCGAGCCTGGCGAGATAGTGGTTGTGGACAGGGATGGGGTCAACAGCTTCAAGGGAGGGATAGCCGACAGGAAGGCACTCTGCATTTTTGAGTATATCTACTTTGCCCGCCCCGATAGCGTTATCAAGGGCCGGCGCATCTATCAGGCGCGTTGGGCTATGGGGGAGCAACTGGCTCGTGAGCACCCTAGAGCTGCCGACCTGGTCATCGGCGTCCCCGACTCGGCGACGGCCGCTGGCATCGGCTACTCGCTGGCCTCGGGAATCCCCTATAGTGAGGCTCTGCTTAAGAACCGCTATGTGGGGCGTACCTTCATCGAGCCGGAACAAAGGCTGCGCGAACTGGGAGTCAAGCTCAAGTTCAATCCCATGTCCGATGTGATTTCAGGGAGGCGGCTGGTTGTGGTAGACGATAGCATCGTTCGCGGCACAACGACTCCTCAGGTTGTCAACTTGCTGCGCAGAGCGGGGGCAACCGAGGTGCACATGTGCATCTGTGCCCCGCCTATCAGGTATCCTTGCTTCTTCGGCGTGGACATGGCTACTAGGAGAGAGCTTATAGCTTCCAGAAAGACGGTGCCGGAGATCGCTAAAGCTATAGGGGCTGATTCTCTGGGCTATCTCAGCATAGACGGCCTGATCCAAGCCGTAGATTTGCCGAGGGAGGATTTTTGCCTTGCCTGCTTCACCGGAGACTATCCGGTGCCTGTGCAGCTTGAGATGGACAAGCTGGCATTGGAGACAGCCCGCAACCCGGACCAGAGCAAGGAATTCTGCGAGAGGATCGAGGGCAAGTAAGGCAGGCAATTCAAATCTAGAATGAAGGGGCATGGTATGCCGTGCCCGATTTTTACAGGAGTGGGGTTGGCACGCGCGGTTGGAGCACCTGCTCCAACCTACCCAAATTGGAGTTCGAGTTAGTGAAACGCAAGACGAAAGCTCACCAAACCTACGCTGCAGCCGGCGTGGACATAAATGCCGCCGACAGGGCGAAGGAGCTTATCAAGAAGAAGGTACGCACAACTTTCCGCCCCGAGGTCCTTACGGACATAGGGCTGTTCGCCGGCCTGTTCCAACTCTCCTCCGGGTATAAAGAGCCGGTGCTGGTCTCCAGCGTCGATGGGGTGGGCACCAAGCTCAAGCTCGCTATCGCTCTGGACAAGCACGATACTGTCGGCATTGACTTGGTCAATCACTGCATAAACGACATCTTCACCTGCGGCGCCGAGCCCCTGTTTTTTCTTGATTACATAGCTATGGGCAGGCTCGTCCCGGAGCAGGTGGAGAGCATAGTCAGCGGTCTGGCGCAGGCGTGTTCCGATGCAGGCTGCGCGCTTATCGGCGGTGAGACCGCCGAGATGCCCGGGGTGTACGCCTTGGGCGACTACGACCTGGCGGGTTTCATCGTGGGGGTGGTGGAGAGGCGAAAAGTCATCAACGGCAGGGCAATCAAGGCGGGAGATGCTATCGTGGGGCTGCCTTCAAACGGCCTGCATACCAACGGCTATTCGCTGGTGCGCAGGATTTTCGGCACTGCCCCTTCGAAGCTGGAAACCTTCTATCCGGAGATTCGGAAGACTCTGGGAGAAGCACTGCTGGAACCTCACCGCTGTTACTACCCGCTGCTCAAAGCATCTCTGCCCATGGTTAAAGGGATGGCGCATATCACAGGAGGCGGCATCCCCGGCAACTTGCCGCGCATCTTCCCCAAGGGGCTGGCAGCCAGAATCGATAGGAGTTCCTGGAAAGTTCCTCCCATCTTCACATTGATTCAGAAGAGAGGCAATGTGGACGACAAAGAGATGTACCGCGTGTTCAATATGGGTGTGGGCATGCTGGTGGTCTGCTCGCCGGACGACGTTGACAAGATAATCGCCGCCGTTCCTAAAGCGTGGGTCATCGGTGAGATGGGGAGGATGCGTGGGGAGGAGCGGGTCATAATAGCTTAGCCTTGTAGCTCCCTAAGAACACAATTTCAAAAGAAAAAGAGAAAAGGAGAGATTCTTTGCGTGCTATCATAAGTGTTTCCGATAAAAGCGGTGTAGTCGACTTCGCTAAAGGTCTGCACAAACTTGGCTTCGAGCTATTCAGCACCGGCGGCACCAAGAAGGCGCTGGTGGAAGCCGGGGTGAAGGTGCGAAGCGTCAGCGATTTGACCGGCTTCCCTGAAATTCTGGACGGGCGGGTAAAGACGCTGCATCCTGCGGTGCATGGCGGCATTCTAGCGAAACGAAATCTGCCTGCTCATATGGCTGAGCTCGATAAGAATAAGATAGGGCTCATCGACCTGGTAGCGGTCAACCTTTATCCTTTCAAAGAGACTGTGGCCAAGTCGAACGTGAGTTTGGATGAAGCATTGGAGAACATAGACATCGGCGGGCCGACGATGATTCGCGCAGCGGCCAAGAACTTTCCTCACGTGCTGGTTGTGGTCGACCCTGCGGACTACAAGCCGCTTGTGGAACAATTGGCGAAGGGTGCGGTAAAGATTGAGGAACGAAAGAGGTTGGCCCAGAAAGCTTTCCAGCATGTTGCTGCCTATGATACGGCGATAGCTCAATACCTGCGCGGCGATGAGGAAGGGTTTGCCAGCGAGCTGACTATAGCTTTGAAGAAGAAGTACGACCTGCGCTATGGGGAGAACCCGCATCAGAAGGCTGCTTTCTATAGTGAGGAGGTAGCGAGCGGAAAAGGGGTGGGCATAAGCTCGGCGAAGCAGCTCTGGGGCAAGGAGCTTTCCTTCAACAACATCCTGGATGCCGATGCCGCCTGGAATGCAGCCAATGACTTCGAGGCTCCCGCAGTGGCTGTGATTAAGCATACCAATCCCTGCGGGTTGGCATCGCATAAAGACCTTGCCGAGGCGTACCGCCGTGCCTACTCCGGCGATACCGTGGCGGCCTATGGCGGTATAGTCGCTTCGAACAGGCCTGTGGATGCTGCCACGGCCCAGGAGATGAGCAAGATATTCTATGAGGTAATCATTGCGCCCAGCTATGACGATAAGGCACTCGAGCTGCTCAAGCAGAGAAAAGATGTCCGCATCCTCGACATGGGCACGCAGAAGGCAGTGACTTCAACCAGATTCGACTTTCGCAGGGTCGGGGGTGGCTTCCTTATGCAAACCCCTGATGCCCTGGTTGAGACTACATCGGGCTGGCGTACTGTGACCGAGCGGGAGCCGACCAAGAAGGAGCTAGAGGACCTGCTGTTTGCCTGGAAGGCGGTCAAGCATGTGAAGTCAAACGCCATCGTGCTGGCCAAGGACTCTATGGTCGTGGGCATGGGGGCGGGGCAGCCGAGCAGGGTGGTGAGCGTGGAGATAGCCTTGAAGAAGGCGGGGGAGCGCAGTAAGGGAAGCGTGCTCGGCTCGGATGCTTTCTTCCCCTTCCCAGATGGCGTGGAGCTGGCTGCCAAGGGCGGCGTCACTGCTATCGTCGAGCCCGGAGGCTCGGTGCGGGATGAGGAGGCGATAAAGGTAGCAAACCAATATAAGATGGCGATGGTCTTCACCGGAGTGCGCCATTTCAAACATTAGATGGGTTTATGAAGACCGTTGATGTAGTGATCCCGGGCTATAACGAGGAGAAAGACCTGCCTCGCTGTATAGCTACATTGTGGGATTTCCTCAATGAGCATCTGCCTTACCAGTGGCAGATTGTCATCGCCGATAATGGCTCTACGGATAAGACGCTGGCTGTGGCCCAGGCCCTGTCGCAGCAGTACCCTCATGTAACATATGTCCACCTCGATTTGAAGGGGCGCGGCCGTGCCCTCAGAAAAGCTTGGCTGGAGAGCAAGGCTGATGCCGTAGCCTACATGGATGTTGACCTCTCGACCAAGCTGACCGCTTTCCCTCCGTTGATCAAAGCGCTTGATGAGGGATACGGCGTTGCCATAGGCTCGCGGCTGGTTGGAGGCTCCAGGGTCAGACGGGGCTTGAAGCGCGAGATAACCTCACGCAGCTATAATTTCCTGATCAGGGCGATGTTCCTGCCCAGCTTCCATGATGCTCAGTGCGGCTTCAAGGCGGTGAGGCGTGATGTGGTGCAGGATATTGTTCCCTTTATTAAGGACCAGGCCTGGTTCTTCGATACCGAGCTTCTGCTGCTTGCCCAGAAAAAGGGTTACCGCATCAAAGAGGTTCCCGTGGAATGGGTGGATGACGCCGGCACCACGGTGAAAGTTGGTAAAACGGCCTGGGAGGACGTAAAGGGCCTGTTCAGGGTGCGGTTCAAATCTCCGTTTTAGCTGCGTGTCCCTCAACTTTTCAATGATCATCGCAACCATTGAGTATAGACGCTTGAAAAACATGTCTTATGAGATTATCATTCGGGGTAACACTTGCGATAAGGTTTTGGAGGGTGGGTTTCGTTGGCACTCCACCCACCCTACGGTTGCTTGCCACCCATTTTTAGAGGGCCCATAATGGAGATAAGGCCGTAGAGATAAGACCATGAAAAAGAAAGAATTCATCGCCATAGAGCACAAGCTGCTTCCACAGCTTCCGGGCAGGATTCATGGTTAAAGGAGACATGATGGTCTTTGGTCATATTGAACATGTCTTGAGAGCAGTTCTATTTGAGAGATCAGGTGACGCGAGATCGTTTTATCTATCGGTTTTCTTCCAACCACTATATGTTCCTGCGAAGTTCATCCACTTAACTTTTGGAAGACGTCTGCCTGCTTGGGGTTGGAATGCAGACGATCCCGCACTTTTAGAAGAACTGACCGCTGTCATCAGGAAGGAAGCCGTCCCTTTTCTGAATAGTGTTGGTACGATAGAAGGAGTCTTGGACTATCTTGAAAACGCGGCTAAGGAAGCCCCAAACAACGAACATATCCATCAGACAATTGTATACACACTAGCATTGGCTGGCAACACAACTGCTGCCGGGGACCAGTTGGATCGGCTGCTGGAATTGATCAATATCAGCATTGAGTACTGGCAGCAGCAAATGGCAACACGATTTCGTACACTTAAGAAACCTCTAAATAGATTTTGGGAGAAGGAAATGGCAGCAGAGGCGCAGTTGCTCAAGAAACTCTTAGATAATCCGGTAGAGGCGAGGAATCAGCTCATGCAATGGGAAGCTGATACTGTGAGAAACCTTGGCTTGGAAGAGCTCTGGCAGGCGTAAGAGAGTCTGCACGGGTATCACCAGAACCTAGTGCGATATTGTCATCCACAGCGAGCAGCCATAATTCTGCCGAGCACGGTAGACATTTTGGGGGCGGGTTCCAAACCCGCCCCTACTGTTTTAATATGTTGCATTTATGTTGTGTTTTGGATATTATCCACAAAGCAAGTCGCATAGAATAACCCGCGCCAACGTTTCAGGCAGTAGAAGGAGGCTGAGTTGGAGGTAAATGTTGTCTCCGGCGATATAACCAAGATTAAAGTCGGCGCCGCTATTGTGAACCTGTTCGAGGGAGTGGAGCGTCCGGGCGGAGCTACGGGGGCGGTGGACCAGGCTCTGGGAGGGGCTATAACCAGGCTTATCGCAGAGGGTGAAATCAAGGGCAAGCTCAATGAGATGACCCTTATTCATACCCTGGGGAAGATGGAGACGGAGCGGGTGGTGGTGCTGGGTCTGGGGAAGCAGGAGAAGTTCACCCTGGACTCCATTCGCGCAGCGATGGCGGAGGTTTGCAGGTTTCTGAGGAGATTGGGCGTCAAACAGGCGGCAACCATAGTCCATGGAGCTGGAATAGGCGGCATGGACGCTGGAAAAGCGGCTCAGGCCCTGACCGAGGGCAGTATCCTCGGGCTTTATACTTTCCGCAAACACATCACTAAAGAGCCGGAGCATGGCGAGATAGAGGAACTGCTTATCGTAGAGCGGGACGGGAGTAAACACGCTGCTCTGGAACAGGGGGTTAATCGGGGCCGGATACTGGCTGAGGCTACTAACTATGCCCGGGATATGATTAACGAGCCTGCCAACTATATGACGCCCTCAGATATGGCGGAGGTGGCGCGCAACGCGGCTGCGAAATACGGGATGGAGTGCACTGTTTTGGAGCGGGAGGAGATGAAGAACCTGGGCATGGGGGCACTCTTAGGTGTAGCTCAGGGCAGCAGACAGCCGCCGAAATTCATCGTCATCAGCTACCGGGGAGACGGTTTCTCGAAAACCACCCTGGGTCTGGTGGGCAAGGGGCTGACCTTCGATTCGGGAGGTATCTCAATCAAGCCTGCCGAGGGCATGGACGAGATGAAAGGCGATATGGCCGGCGGTGCGGCGGTGATAGCTGCGATGAGAGCTATCGCTGAGTTCAAGGCTAAAGTAAATGTTACCGGACTGATACCGGCGACGGAGAATCTGCCGGGAGGCGCTGCGCTGAAACCGGGGGACGTGTTGAAGGCAATGAATGGCAAAACGATAGAGGTGGTGAACACCGATGCGGAAGGCAGGCTGATACTCGCCGATGCCCTCTGCTATGCCAGGAAGCTGGGGCTTTCCCCCCTGGTGGATGTGGCGACCCTGACCGGAGCCTGCCATGTGGCCCTGGGTGATGTCTGCACCGGCGCTTTTGGCAATAACCAGGAGACGGTTGCCAAGGTGATCAAGGCCGGTGAAGAATCGGGGGAGAAAATCTGGCAGCTCCCCATGTTCGATGAGTACAAGGAGCAGAATAAGAGCGACGTGGCTGACATTAAGAACTCGGGTGGCAGATGGGGAGGGGCTATTACCGCCGCCCAGTTCCTGGCTGAGTTCAGCCAGGATACCCCCTGGACGCACCTGGATATTGCCGGCACATCATTCTCTAGTAAGGAGCGGGCTTATACAGTGAAAGGTGCCACCGGGGTTGCGGTAAGGACTCTGGTCAATTTCGCCCTGGCAATTGCCGAGGAGTGGGGAAAATAGCGCCGAAGGAGGTTTTATCATGAAGATAAGATGGCTGGGTCATTCGGCTTTCCTGATAACCGCTGACGATGGCACCAGAATAATAACCGACCCGTACGGAGTTTACCCCGACCTTCAATATGCGCAGATTGAGGGTCCAGCCGATGTCGTAGTCGTTAGCCATAAGCACGGGGACCATTTCGGTGCCAGGGTCAAAGGAAACCCCAAGCTGGTAAGCGGCGGAGGCAAGAAAAAGGAGAAGGGTATCGAATTCAATGGGGTTGAAGTTTACCATGATGCCTCCCAAGGAAGCCAGCGCGGGCCGAACACGGCGTTCTGTTTCACTGTGAACGGCGTGAGGCTCTGCCATCTGGGAGACCTGGGACATCTGCTATCCGGGCCTGAGATCGCTGAGATAGGGCCGGTCGATGTCCTGATGATACCGGTGGGAGGCTTCTACACTATAGATGCCGCCGCGGCGAGCAAGATTTGCGACCAGATCAAGCCCAAGGTGGTGATCCCCATGCACTATAGAAACGACAAGTGCTCTTTCCCAATCGCCGGGGTGGACGATTTCCTGAAGGGCAAAGCTAATGTGAAGAGGCTCAACACAAGCGATTTGGAGCTAAAGGCAGGGCAATTCTCTCAGGCAACTGAGATTGTTGTTTTGAAACATGCTATGTAGATGCTTTGACGCTTTCATATTTGCGAGCAAGCCGGTGCAAATTGACATTGGAGAACGGGATACAGTATAATAAAGAGCCTTTAAGTAAAGCAGGAAGAGAATGCCGAAACGAACTTATCAACCGAAGAAGTTACGAAGAAAACGCAAACATGGTTTTCTTTCACGTATGGCTACTCGCGGCGGACGGTTAGTTCTGAGACGGAGGCGGCTCAAGGGTCGCCATAAGCTTGCTGTATAGTCTTGCTGCTGTGGCGGAATGGGTGAAAAGGAAAGGCTCAGGAAGAATTCGCAGTTTGCTGCCGTTTATGAGCATGGGAGGACGTGGGCAAACGATCTCGTCGTGCTTAAAACGCTGCCTAATGGTCTGGAGTGGAACCGGTACGGTTTCGTAGCCGGTAAACGCCTGGGTAAGGCAGTGGTGCGCAACCGGGTGAAGAGGCTGTTACGCGAGGCGGCAAGGGCGACGGCTGCGAAGACGGGATGGGATGTGGTGTTAATAGCCCGCAGCCAGGCAGCTACAGCAAACTATCACGAATTAGGAGCATCGGTGGCAGGGTTGCTGCGCCGAGCACGAATTTTGGCAGATAAGGATGGAGCCAAGGGAAGAGGGGAATCGAAAGGGTGAAACAAATCGCTTTGGGGCTAATACGTTTTTATCAGGTGGCCATCTCTCCTGGCAGGCTCAGTTCATGTCGCTATGTGCCCTCCTGTTCCCAATACGGCTACGAGGCAGTTGAGAAGTATGGTGTGGTGAAAGGTGGTTGGCTTACGGCGAAGCGCATCTGTAGCTGTCATCCCCTGGCCAAGGGCGGTGTAGACCCTGTGCCCTGACCCCGTTTCTGCCTATCTATTAACGGTTTCTCTCGATGGCAAAAATCAGGCGATTTAGATTGACAAAGGCTATTCTCGTAGTTGTTATTCTTGCTAGTCTAACCTTGTCTGCCTGCTATGGTGCTCGCGGCTGGCCTGGAACTGTAAGTGAAGGGGGTACTCTATATGTTGGCACCATGGATGGCAGAGTCCTCGCTTTGAATCCGGACAGCGGGAGTCGAAAATGGGACTGGCAGCCAACAGCAGGGCAATCCGGACAGACAGCCAGCTCTTTCACCTGTGCGGCAAGCTCGATTGTGGGAGGGAAACTCTATGGTGCTCCTGCCGTTGCCAATGGCTCGGTCTATGTGGCGTTCCATACCGGGGAGGTCTATGCCATAGATGCTGCCAGTGGAGTGCAGGGATGGAATTATAACCTAAAAAGCGCTGTTTCCGGCGGGGTAGCGGTTAGTGACGGCACTGTATTTGTAGGCTCATCCAACGGAAACCTTTCTGCGCTCGATGCCGACAATGGGTCTTTGAAGTGGGGTTTCTCCGCCGAGAATGAGGTCTGGGCTACACCTGTTGTTGTTGACGGAGTCGTTTACTTTGGTTCTCTCGATCACAGCCTCTACGCCTTGAATGCCACCGATGGGACAAAGAAATGGTCGTTCAAGACCGGTGGCGGCATAGCCTCTACCCCCCTGGTTGTCGAAGGAGTGGTATATGTCGGTTCCTTCGATAACAAATTCTACGCTATAGATGCAGACAGCGGTACGCAGAAGTGGGTCTTCGAGGGTGCGGGTAACTGGTTCTGGTCGCAGGCTGCTTATAATAATGGCACCATCTACGCTGGCTGCCTTGACCATAACGTTTATGCCTTAGACGCCGGCAACGGCACTATGGTCTGGCCTAAACCTTTCGATGCAGGTAGCTTGGTCGAAGCGTCGCCGGTCATAGCTGGGGGGGTGCTGGTGGTGGCCTCCGAAGTGGGCAAGGTCTATGGACTTGACTTGAATACCGGTGAAAAGAAGTGGGAATTCGACGGCATCAACTCTAAAGTTCTTTCCCCTCTTTGTGCTGCGGGGGGCACGGTTTACATAAATAGTCAGGATAACAAACTTTATGCGTTGGATGGTCAGACGGGTCGCCAAGTCTGGGGCGTACCATTGACTAAGTGAGATAGAAGAAACCATGGCTGAGGCAAAAGCTGCCCAACCTTTCAATGTGCGCAGATTCCTCATTTTCCTGCTCATAGGAGTGGTGATAGTCCTCCTTATTGCTGGCGTCATTTCCATAACCGGCGTCTGGAACACAATTCTCCTGGAGCCCATGCTGAACTTCCTAGTCCTGATGTCCAAGTATTTTCTTGGCAGCTTCGGCATTGCTGTCATAGTGCTGACTATCATCATTCGGCTGCTTATGTTTCCTGTTACCATGAAGCAGCTGCAATCCAGCAGGGCGATGCAGGCAATAGGGCCCAAGATGCAAGAGCTGCAAAAGAAATATGCCAAGGACCAGCAGAAGCTAAGTCAGGAGACGATGAAGCTGTATAAAGAAACAGGTGTTAATCCACTTGGCTGTGCTTTCCCCATGCTCGTTCAGTTCCCCATCTGGCTTGCTCTGTATCAGTCTGTTATACAGGCTCTCGCATATACTCCTGAGAACCTTCTTGGTTTATCCAAACAACTGTATTCCTCGGCGGTGATTCGGGACGCGCTACCCCTGAACCATCATTTCTTGTGGCTGGATCTCACCAAAGGGGATATCTTCATGGCGATCCTGACGGTGGCGAGCATGTGGGCGCTGCAGAAAATGTCGACACAGCCCTCCACAGACCCTCAACAGCAGTCTATGAACCGTATTATGCTGTGGGTACTGCCATTGATGTTTGGCCTTTTCTCTCTGTCACTTCCCAGCGGGCTTTCTCTTTACTGGGTGATCTCCAATATTATCAGCATGGTATTGCAGTATCGCGTAACCGGCTGGGGCACTTTGACTTGGCCTTCTCTACCATCATTTTTGAAGAGGGGCGCTCCTCAACCAGCGAATAATCCCGCGGAGAAGACTGAGGAAACAGCAAGTACGGGAAAGAAGGCTGGGAAGAGTGTAGCCCCGGAGCTAAGTGGTGCTAATGCAGATGGTGCAAGTTATGAGAAGAAGGAGGCTGTGGAAGGCGATATCATCTCTCAACGAAAGAAGGGTAGTCATGGAAAGCGTAGAGGTAAGCGCAAAGACTGAAGAGGAAGCCATCGCGATTGCTCTGGCTGAATTGGGGCTGGGCCGTTCGGAAGTAGAGGTTGTCGTTGTTAAGAAAGGAAAGGCTGGTATCTTTGGCTTTGGCTCGGAGGAAGTCAGGGTCAGGGTAACGCCGCTGGGACAAAAGCCTGAGGGTGGTGAGGATGTTGCGGGTATGGCTGAGGCGGTCCTGCAGGACATCCTCTCTTTAATGAAGGTGCCTGCTAATGTTGTGCTGGACAAAAGTGGTGCTGGTGAGGTAGGGAATATTCCGCTCGATATAAAGGGAGAGGATCTAGGTATCCTTATCGGGAGGCGTGGTGAGACACTTTCGGCCCTGCAATATTTGGTCAATCTTATTATCAGCAGACGGCTTAAGTCCCGCGTTGGAGTGGTTGTGGATGTCGAGGGATACAGGCAGAGGCGCTACGAATCGTTGCGTTTGCTTGCGCGACGCCTGGCAGAGCAGGTAAAGTCCACTGGCAGGTCGGTAACCCTGGAGCCGATGCCTCCCAACGAGCGCAGGATTATTCACCTCGAGTTGAAAGATAACCCTGATGTAGCTACCCAAAGCATAGGCCAGGGCGAGGAGCGCAAGATAGCGATTCTGTCGAAGAGTGACAGCAAAGGCAAACAGGTCTGAAAATATGGATTTCGGAATTTGTAGACTAAGCAGGAGGTAGTAATGAAGTTCAAGAACATCATTTTCGAGAAGAAGGACGGGGTTGCGAAGATAACCCTGAATCGTCCAGATGTCATGAATGCTCTGGACCCCAAGACACTCGAAGAGATGTATGCAGCATGTGAAGATATCGAGAATGACATCTCGGTGAGGGTTGCGGTGGTCACGGCCACCGGCAAGGCATTCTGCACTGGAGCTGACCTTACAGGAATAGCGTCTATCCCTCCTGACAAACCACGTGATTACTTTCTTCGGCTCTGGAACAAGACATTCAGTGCCATTGAGAATTTGAGTGTACCGGTGATAGCTGCGGTAAACGGCATAGCTCTGGCCGGAGGCCTGGAGCTTATTATGGTTTGCGACCTCGCTATCGCTGGCGACAATGTCAAGCTCTCTGACCAGCATGCCAACAGAGGGCTAACACCCGGCGGCGGCGCTAGCCAGAGACTGCCTCGCCTTATCGGCATGAGAAAAGCTAAGGAGCTTCTATATACAGGTGACCGAATCACAGCGGCTGAGGCAGAGAGGCTGGGGCTCATCAATAAGGCTGTCCCTGCTGACAAGCTTCAGGAAGCCACTAACGAGCTGGTGAATAAGCTTCTGACCAAGAGTCCCATGGCTATGAAGGCTGTTAAGAAGCTGGTCAACCGCGGCATGGAAGGCAGCCTGGAGACTGGTCTGGAGTTGGAGATGCTCGCTATGACTGCTCATGGCACGACTGAAGATTTCGCCGAGGGCGTAAAGTCGTTCCTGGAAGGCAGGCAGCCGCAATTCCCGGGAAGATAGCAAGCAAGCTTTGGACGTTGACAAGTCCACTGCGCTGTGATAATTTCCAATAGAAAAAGGCAGTGACGGAGACGAGTAGGCGGGGTTATCACACAGCGAGTCTGGTGTGGTGAGAGCAGATGTGACCAACCCGCACGAAAATCACTCCTGAGCCGCCAACCGAAATTCTTCCATTCCGGAAGGAAAGTAGATTTGGCCGGTTTCGTCAACCGTTATCCCAGACGGGGTCCTTCCAGGGAAGGGAGGATGCCTTAGAGAGTGCCCCGATATTTCGGGGAAGCAGGGTGGTACCGCGGGATTCGAGTCCCGTCCCTTCAAGGGACGGGACTTCTTGTTTGGGCAGGAGGATTTGATGTTCCAGCCTGTATCGAGCAAGGTGAATTTCCCTGAGCTTGAGCAGAGGATAATCGGGTTCTGGCAAGAGAAGCGGGTATTTGAGCGCAGCGTGGAGCAGCGCCTGGGCGGTCCTTCTTATGTTCTCTATGATGGCCCGCCAACTGCCAATGCCAGCCCGGGGATTCACCACGTGCTGGCAAGGGTGTTTAAGGATGTATTCCCCCGCTACAAGACGATGAAGGGCTACTATGCTCCCCGCAGAGCAGGCTGGGATACTCACGGCCTGCCTGTGGAGCTAGAGGTTGAGCGCGAGTTGGGGTTGAAGAGCAAGCGTGAGATCGAGGAGTACGGTATTGCTGAATTCAACAGCCGCTGCCGCAAGAATGTGCTCAAATACGTTAAGGACTGGGAGAAGCTCACCGACCGCATCGGCTTCTGGATAGACATGAAACATCCTTACGTAACGTTCGACAACGGCTATATCGAGACCTGCTGGTGGATAATTAAGTCGCTCTGGGATAAGGGGCTTATCTATCAGAGCTACAGGGTCACGCCGCACTGCCCTCGCTGCGGCACATCGCTGTCTTCCCATGAGGTTGCCCTGGGCTACGATGAGGCGGATGACCCATCGATTTACATAAAGTTTAAAATAAAGCCCAGTTCGGTTGAGACGACACCGCTTGAGCCCTTTTTCAACAAATTTTTGAGTAAGCCTGCCTATTTGCTGGCCTGGACTACTACACCCTGGACACTTCCCGGGAACACTGCCCTGGCAGTAGCACCTGACGCTGATTATTCAGTAATGGAGGGTAAGGACGATTACCTTATTATGGCCTCTGCACTTGTAAATAAAGTGGGGCTCGAAGGCTATCGTGAGGTAGCCGGGGTCAAGGGCTCAGAAATAGCAGGAAAGGGCAAAGGGCTGAGATACGAGCCTTTGTTTAACCCCCATAGGTTCAGCGTGGAGCGAAGGGGCTTCAGAAAAAATCTTCTGGCGGTTCAAGAAGCAGACGAAGACCTTGACTACCCAGTTATCGCTGCTGGCTTCGTGTCTATGGAAGATGGCACGGGCATTGTGCATACTGCGCCTGCTTTCGGTGAGGTTGACTTTGAAGCCGGCGGGGATAACGACCTCGATTTTGTGCGGGACTATGTGGATTTGCAGGGGATAATTCAGGGCACCTATCCCTTTGCAGGGAAATTTGTGAAGGATGCTGACCCTCTTATTCTGGAAGACCTGAAGTCGAGTGGGCTTCTCTACCGCAGCGAACGCATTCGCCATACATATCCTTTCTGCTGGCGGTGCAATACGCCGTTGCTCTACTACGCCAAGCCCTCGTGGTATATCAAAACGACAGCGATGAAGGACAGGCTCATTTCAGGGAATGCCGAGATTAACTGGTACCCGGAGTACATCAAGTACGGACGGTTCGGAGACTGGCTGAATAACAATGTGGACTGGGCATTCTCCCGCGAACGCTACTGGGGCACGCCGCTGCCTGTCTGGCGGTGTGAGAGTTGTAAACATGACGAGTGCATTGGAAGCGTTAGAGAGCTTAAGCAAAAGGAGGGCGTTGAGGGCGTAGAGAAGCTATCGGATCTACACCGGCCCTATGTAGATGAGGCTACCTACAGTTGTCTCAAATGCGGTGGAGAGATGCACCGCGTCCCGGAGGTCATTGACTGCTGGTTTGACTCAGGTGCTATGCCTTTTGCCCAGTGGCACTATCCTTTCGAGAGCCAGCATCTTTTCAAGGCCAGCTTCCCTGCTGACTATATCTGCGAAGCGGTAGACCAGACGCGTGGCTGGTTTTACAGCTTACATGCGCTGTCTATTCTTCTCACTGAGCAGCCCTGTTTCAAGAATGTGATATGTCTGGGGCACATTCTGGATAGCGCAGGCGAGAAGATGAGCAAGTCGAAGGGGAACGTGGTCAAGCCTGAGGAGGTACTGGCTACGAGTGGGGCAGATGCCGTGCGCTGGTATATGTATACCTCCTCTCCGCCGGGTAACGTGCGCCGTTTCTCCAAGGAGCTGGTCGAGGAAGTAGTGCGCAAGTTCCTGCTCACGCTATGGAATACATATTCCTTCTTCGTGACCTATGCCAATATAGATAAGTTCAACCCTGCTACTGTTGCTAACGTAGAATGTCGGCCGGAGCTTGACCGCTGGATACTCTCAGAGCTGAACCAGCTCATTGATGGAGTAACTCGCTCTCTTGATGGATATGATGCAACGGCGGCAGGACGCAAGATTGAGGAATTTGTGGACAACCTCTCCAACTGGTATGTGAGGAGGAGCAGGAGGCGGTTCTGGAAGAGCGAGAACGACACTGACAAGCAATCAGCCTATACTACACTATACCAGTGTCTGGTTACCCTAGCCAAGCTCATTGCGCCGCTTACTCCTTTTGTGGCCGAGGAGCTTTATCAAAACCTGGTAAAGCCGTTCGATAAAGATGCACCGGAAAGCATTCATCTTGCAGACTATCCGCTGGCTGACTTGAGTCAGGTGGACGAGAAACTGTCTGCTGCTATCAATCTGGTGGTGAAGGTGACGAGCCTGGGACGCGCTGCTCGCGCTAAGTCAAACTTGAAGGTGCGCCAGCCGTTGGCAAAGGTTTTGGTCAAGGTCAGGACTGAAGCTGAGAAAGCGAGCCTGGAGCAAATGGCTTCCCATGTACTGGATGAGCTAAATGTGAAAGAGTTGAGCGTTGTCGATAGTTTGCCTGCAGAGGGACATCCGGAATGGCCTGCGATAGAGGAAAGCGGCCTGGCGGTGATGATTGATACTGAAATCAGCCAGGAGCTTCTTGACGAAGGGCTGGCGCGCGAGCTGGTGCATCGCCTTCAGACCTTACGCAAGCAAGCGGGTTTTGATATAGCCGATTATATCGAAACCTATTACGAGGGCGGGCCTTCAGTGAAGCGTGTGATGGAAAGATTCGCCCACTATGTCAAGCAGGAAACACTGTCAAGGAAGCTGGTTGAAGGAAAGCCCCCTGAGGATGCCTTCGGCAAGAGCCAGGTTATTGATGGCAATAAGGTGAATCTAGCTGTTAAAAGATTGAAATAGTCTTGTTATCCTCGAAATCGAAGGTCGGCTTTGGACGGATTGACCTTGGGCTCTATCCTCTCTTTTAGGTCGGACTCATCGCGATTGTACTGAGGTGCAGCGGTGTCGGCTTGCTTTCCCACCGCCGTTTTGGGGTTTTCTGAGAATGTTGGCATGGGTGAGCCATCAAGTCTATTTACATTACTTGCTGCAGCTAGCGATGTCTCCGGCACCGTTATGGGGCTCATTTTTGTAAATGCCGAGATGAGCTTGGCGCAAAAGAGCAGTATCATAGCAGAGATATACGACCATACCATCAAAGCGATGATTGTGCTCACGGAGCCGTAGACGAGGTTGTAGGTAGCGAAGTGTCCTACGAAAAAGACAAAAACGTTCTTCGCAATCTCCATTAGCACTGCCGCCACTAATGCCCCGACCCAGACATGTCGCCAGCGAACCCGGGTATTGGGAACGAACTTGTAGAGAAAGAGGAAAACCACAAAAGTAATGGCGACGCTGGTCAATATCACGATGACGTGCCAGAATAGCCCGTTACTCAGGAGATGCCCGAAAACGGAGATGTTTGCTGTCTGGATAACTTTAAAAGCAGCAGTTAGCCCGAAGGACACGATCAAGAGAGCACCCAGCCCCAGCATCATGATGAATTCCATCAATCTCTCACGGAGGAAGGGGCGGGGTTGTTTTATCCCCCAAGCAGTGTTCAGCGATTTTCTGACAGCACCGAAGAAGCCCATGCCAGACCAGAGAAGCCCTATAATGGCTATTGCTCCTGCCGTGCCCCAGCCCTGGGAGATGCCCTGGATAGTATCGGACACAACTTGACCGGACACCGGAAACACTTCGGCTATGGCTTGACTCACTCTAGCCCCGATGTCTGGCGACCTCGAAAAATAGCCTAATATAGTGATCGCTGCCAGAGCGAGGGGGAAAAGTGCAAACAAAATGTAATATGAGATTGCTGCCGATAGATGCGTGCAGTTGTCAGCCAGAAACTCATTGACAGCCTGCTTTACCGTGGCCGCAATGAATCTTATTTGCTTCACAACCATTGTTTAACCGGCCTCCGCCATTGGCACAAATGCACTTCAGCTTGAAGCTGCAGACGTCTGCAAGCTATATTAACATAGTGCATCATAACTGAAAGGGTGTCAACTATTCTTTACCTCAGGGTAGATTGACTTTCCCCTCAGTTAAGGAAATACCAGAAGAAATAGTTACGCTTCTTCATTATTTCCGTTTTCATCTCCGATTCCCTCCTCTCTCTCAGGCACTTCGCCGGGCTTATCTTGCTCGTGGCGCACGACTGTGCCCTCCTCCTCGAGCAGGTCCATGATTCGTGCTGCTCGGGGATAGCCTATGTGCAGGCGCCGCTGAAGGAGGGAGGTGGAGAGGTGGGAATACTCCCTGGCAAGCCTTCTTCCGGTCGCTAACAATGGGTCCTCATCTTTAAATTCTTCGGTAGGTAAGGAAGCAAAGGCCTGGGCTATAGTATCCTCTAATGGTGTGGGAGTCTGTGTTATTTGCTGCTTCCAGAAGGTCGCTATTCTGTCTATCTCCTGGTCGGAGACGAAGCATCCGCGCAGCCGCTTGGGTTTGGGAGCATCTGGCGGCAAATAGAGCATATCGCCGCCTCCCAAAAGGGTCTCAGCGCCAACGGTGTCGAGGATGGTACGAGAGTCCACCCCAGAGGCTACAGCGAAGCTTATGCGGCTGGGGAAATTGGCTTTGATCAGCCCGGTAACCACGTCAACCGAAGGACGTTGAGTGGCTACGATGAGATGTATGCCGGTAGCCCGTGACATTTGGGCCAGGCGGCAGATCGCAGGCTCGACCACCTCAGCGGCAGTCATCATGAGATGAGCCAGCTCATCAATGATCACTATCAGATACGGCATGGGCTCCGTGGCGAGATGGCTGTGGTTATAGCCTTCGATATTGCGCACTCCTGTCGCTGAAAACTTGCTATAGCGGTTATCCATCTCTCGCAGGATGCGGCGCAGGGCATCGATAGCCTTGTCCGATTCGGTTACCACCGGCGATATAAGGTGGGGCACTCCCTCGAAGCTTACAAGCTCTACCCGCTTGGGGTCTATCAGGAGCAGTCGCAAGTCTCGCGGCGTATTATACATCAGCAAGCAAGTGATGCTGGAGTTGATGAATACTGTCTTGCCGCTTCCAGTGGCGCCGGCGATGAGCAGGTGTGGCATCTTGCACAGGTCGGCCGATACCGGCTCACCGGCGCTCCCTTTGCCCAGTGCTATGGCGAGCTTTGTCTTTGTCTTGAGCTTCTGGAAAGCTATGCCCTCAATTACTCCCCTGAGGCGGACGATGGAAGTGGTGGTGTTGGGGACCTCGATGCCTACCAGCGATTTTCCAGGGACTGGAGCTTCGATTCTGATATTGGGGGTGGCTAAAGCCAGAGCGAGGTTATTGGCGAGGGCGGTGATGCGTTCGACTTTTACCCTGGTCTTGGATATCTCCTCCAGCCTCTCTATGGGATTACCATCTCTATCCAGTTTGGCCTTGCCCTCACGGTCTCGCTCCACCACTCGCTTGTACTTGCGATCCCACCCCGGCTCTATGCCAAATTGGGTAACGGACGGCCCGGGGTTTATTTGCATTACCTTGGCATCTACCCCATAGCTTCTTAGTGCCTCCTCGATAAGCTTTGCCTTCTGCTCGTTGCCCACTTCGGAGAATTCAATATCGGTTGCCTTATCGAGAAGTTCGATAGGCGGCAACTGCTGCTTCGCAGTAATCATGGATTGAGGCCTGGACTCCCTGGTCTCAGCAGTTGGCGGTTTTTTCTTTTTAACGTCAGGGATGGGCAGGGGTAATTGCTCCCCTGCACCTGCTTTGTCAGGCGCAGCTTTATCCTCAGCGACCGCAGAATCGGGAGCCGAGGCCACGACTTCGCCAGCCTCTTCGTTTCCTATCTCAGGTTCGGCTGTGCCCCTACGGCCCAGCCTTTTCCCAAGAGCGGTAACGGGTGCTGTCAGCAATCGGCTGAGGGCATATCTTTGGTTTAGTCTGGCTGCCACTCGCCCTAATCTGGGCAAGAACCACCGGAGGCCAGCGAGGGTCATCGAGCCTGCTCTCTTTGCCGCTTGGGACAGGAACTGAAGGGCTCTGAGGCTGGGGCGGGGGATGACCAGCCCTATCCCGATCAGGAACAAAATTACCAGCCGCGCTGCCGGTGGAGCGCCAACGCCCTGGTTGCCGATGAAGCTTCTGCCGGCGCTTCCTCCGAGGCTTACCTGGGAGAAGTCAGCATTGGCGATAGATGCTGAGGGGAGGAATAGAGCGAATATTCCCCAGAGAGCGAGGGTGAATACAACTGCGCCCAGCCAGAGGTTCCACCACTGGGACAGGCTGCCCAATCCCTGTCGCCATACTAGATAGACGACAACTGCCACCCACAAGACTCCCAGAAAGAAACCGAAACCTATCGCCTCGAAAATAGCGTGGCCCCCGAAGAACATTATCGCTGCTATCGCCGTTACCGCTACGACAATCCACAGCATCCCCCTGGGCGTGGGCAGAAGAGCCAGAGATGCCTGGGGTTTACTAACTTGTTTTTTGGAACGCGATTTTGCCATTATTATGTCTTCTTCCTAAAACATCGATAGCTGCTGGGGTTTATCCTCTTTTTTTACCTCCTCGATGGGTTCCACCTGAGTCAACAGCGAGGGTATTTTGAGCATATCAGCCTCAATGGTCTGACGCAGGCTCTGCTGGTGCAGGGCGGCTGCAGGATGATACATGGCGAAATAGATGATACCATCTTGCTTGCGCGCCTTGCCATGAACCTTGCTGATGGGCTCTCCGGGGAAATATCTTGCCAGTGAGTAGCGGCCCAGGGTGACTATCATCTTGGGTGAGAGCAGCTCAAGCTGCTGGTCCAACCACTTCTGGCAATTCTTAATCTCGACAGGAAGCGGGTCGCGGTTGTTGGGCGGACGGCATTTGATAACGTTACAGATATAGACATTGCTACGCTTGAAACCGATAGAGTTGAGCAGTTGCTCCAGGAACTGCCCTGCCTGACCTACGAAGGGGCGCCCCTGCTGGTCTTCGTGGAATCCCGGAGCTTCTCCAATGAACACTATCTGGGGCTTATCGGGGCCTTCCCCGGGGACTGTCTGTGTGCGAGTCCTGGCGAGCTCTTCACAATCCGTGCACGCAGCTATTTTTCGGTATAGCTCAGCTAACGCTGACACCTTGACCTCCTCGATTAAATAGCAACATTCTGCATCCGATGAGTAACAGGAAAATGGCAAAAGCCCTGGACAGCCATTCTGCAGTGACGTGGCCCGCTGCCCAGGCTCCCAAGAATGAAAAGGCGACTGCGCTAGGGATTATCAAAAACACTGCGCTCAATTTTACGTTCCCCTGCCTGTAGTGAATAAAGGCGCCAACCAAGGCTGTGAACATCATAGCGGCTAGTGAAACTCCCTGAGCTGTGTGCTGTTCCACTCCCAGGAATAGAACCATAGCTGGAATGGAGATTGTGCCGCCGCCGACGCCGAGCACTCCGCTGATAACTCCCGCAACTAAGCCTACGGCAACGGCAATCACTATATGCATATGTTATCAGTCTACCTCACCAATAGTAAAATCCCGATGGCTATAGTGTATGCGCCGAAAAGCTGTCGCAGCCTAAGAGCAGGCACTTTCATCATTAATTTTGCCCCTATAATAGCGCCGGCGACACTGGCTGAACCTATTGCTGCCACGAGTATCCAATCGACTTGATGGCGCAGGGCATATACTATGGCGCTTATTATAGCGATAGGAATGATAACGGCAAGCGAGGTGCCATGAGCCTTATGCTGCGTGAGACCCAGAACCCCGACCATTAAGGGCACCAGCAGTATGCCGCCCCCTATCCCCAGAAAACCGGCCACCAGCCCCGCAATGGCTCCCGTTGCTATATACCAGATTAGCTTCGATTTCATTGTATTTTAATCTCAGCCTGTTTGAAAAACGATATCACAGCACCTATTTCAAGTCTATGAAGCTATTGTGCTCGGAAATCTGCGGTTGTCAAGGGGGTTTAAGAGGGGCTGTTAGCGGAGCCAGGAAGGTGAGGTTGCCGAGAGCGGGTAACCTGTGAAGCAACCGCACATATAAATGGGGAACTGCGATAACGAATGAAGGAGCGACGATACTTATTGCAGGGATTCACTAGCTTACCGCAATTCCCCGGGGTTTTTGCCTTATTTTGTCGAGCTACTGCTCGTCCTCTACCCCCTGTTCCTTAATATAATCAATTGCATCTTGTACGGTCTTTATTTTTTCAGCATCCTCATCGGGGATCTCTATTCGTTTCGCTTCGTTGCTAAACTCCTCTTCTAATGACATGACCAACTCTACCAGATCGAGGGAGTCAGCGTTGAGGTCGTCGACGAAGGAGGACTCAGGTTTTACGTCTGCTTCCTCGACACCCAACTGGTTAACGACGATTCTTTTCACTCTCTCGAAGACGGTTGCCATCCTTCTGTCTCCTTCCTGATGAATAGTCTGCCTGACTGCCTACTTAGCCTGGCTTATCGCGCCAAGCACTCCGTTTATGAACTTGGGTGAACTCTCGCTGCCGAAGGTCTTGGCGAGCTCCACCGCCTCGTTGATGGCTGCTTTTAAGGGCACTTTATTTTCTATCGAAATCTCAAAAATTGCAAGCCTCAGTATATTTCTATCGACCACAGCCAGTTGCTGCACGGGCCAGTTGGGTGCATGAGCCTGAATCAGGGCATCAATCCGTTTTTTGTGCGCCAGCACTCCCTTGACCAGCTCTGTGGCGAAGGACACTGCTGATTCCGGCAGTGCCTGCTCTTTGGCCAGCCTGTTCAGGGAAGCTTCTGCGTTGTGGCTGGTGCAATCGCTCTCGAAGAGCGCCTGCAGCGCCACCATCCTGGCCTTGTGCCTCATGCCCGGCATAAATCCCTCGACTGAGGCTGTTTCATATTGTTAATTTGCGCAAGCGACCACTTATCCAGTGCGCATGTTCTGCCTATTTTACCATCTTCTTTCAGGTTAGGGAATCTCTGTGAACAGGGTTATTTGTGAAATGTCGCCCGGCTAACAGGCGGACACACTCAGAGATGGGATTAAGGACGGCAAGCACCTCCCAGGAAGGAAAGAGCTTGTCTGTACACGTCACAAGTCTTACCTGAGTCCTTTTTGGCGAGGAGATAAGAATTTATCATAGCATCGCCATCCCACCATTCACATTTATCACCTGCCCGGTGATGTAGTGGGCTTCCTCTGAGACGAGGAAAGCCACAGCATAAGCTACATCCTTAGGCAAGCCAAGGTAACCCACGGGGACTTGCTTAAGGAACTCCTGCTTCACATTCTCACTGAGCTTCTGTGTCATACCTGTATCGATGAAACCGGGGGCGACGGCATTGACAGTAATGGCCCTCGAGGCAACTTCTCTGGCGGTGGTCTTGGTGAGACCTATCAGGCCAGCTTTCGAGGCAGCGTAGTTAGCCTGCCCCGCATTTCCCGTCAGGCCGACGACGCTCGCGATATTGACGATTCGTCCCCAGCGCTGCCTTATCATATGCCTTAGCACTGCCTGAGTGCAAATAAAAGCACCCTTGAGGTTGATGTTCAATACCAGGTCCCAATCGGCCTCGGACATTCTCAGAAGGAGGCCATCCCGTGTAATTCCGGCGTTGTTAACCAGGATGTCGATATGGCCAAACGAGGACAAGGTCTGTTCTACGAGTTTACTTACTTCGTCGGACACGGCAACATTTGCGGGAATAGCGATGCTTTTACCATTTTTCGCCTCGATTTCGGAGGCGACTTCCTTTGCGGTAGTCGCGTTGACGTCGCTGACTACTATGCTGGCTCCCTGCTCTGCCAGCTTCAGCGCTATCTCCCGCCCGATACCCTGGCCGCTGCCTGTGACTATGGCGACCCTATTAGACAAGCTCATCATCATCTCTCGATTGGAAAATAAACGGAACCAGGTGCGTTTCAGAGGCCTAAGGCTTTGATGGACTCCGGATCGCTCACATTGAGCACTTGTACTTTATTGCTGATCCTTTTAATCAGCCCGGAGAGCACCTGGCCGGGACCGATCTCAATAAAAGTGGAGACTCCCTCTTCTACCATATACTCGACCGATGGCTGCCACTGAACGCAGTTACAAAGCTGGCGCAATAGCTCCTCTTTCACTCCCTCGGCGGTGGTTACTGGCTGGGCAGTGCTGTTAACCACAATAGGAACTTTTGGTGTTCTGAAATCAATTTGTGCGATAGCCTCAGACATGCCTTCGATGGTAGGCTGCATCAGGGTTGAGTGAAAGGCGCCGCTGACCTGAAGTGGTATGACCCTCCGCGCGCCTCTGGCTTCCGCCAAGCCCATAGCGCGCGCCAGGGCCTCCTTAGAGCCACTGATGACAATCTGGACTGAGCAGTTGAAATTGGCGATTTCGGCACCGCTCTCGCGACATATTTCTCTTAGGGCCGCTTCATCGAGGCCGATGACTGCTGCCATGCCTCCGGGTTTGATTTCACCTGCCTTCTGCATCAAGCGTCCTCGTTCTCTGACCAGCCGGATAGCATCGGTAAAGCTGAGTACGTTGGCAGCAACCAGAGCAGTATATTCGCCAAGGCTGTGGCCGGCGACGAAGGCTGGAGATACCGAATGGTTGACCTCTGAGGCAGCCCTCAAGCAGGCGATGCTGACTGTCATTATCGCTGGCTGGGCGTTGATGGTCTGGCGGAGTTCTTCTTCGGGACCCTCAAAGCAGAGCCGCGAGATAGAAAACTGGAGAGCCTCGTCGGCTTCCTCGAAGACCTCCTTGGCTTTGGGCGAGCTCTGGTAGAGTTTGTGGCCCATTCCCACAGATTGGGAGCCCTGGCCCGGGAAGACGTGAGCAGTTTTTGATTTAGACTTTGTTTCAAGCTCAGCCATATGCTGCCTCTAAAGGATTACTCCTTTTTCTTGGGTGCCTTCTCTTTGATTACTTCTCTCCCATTATAGGTTCCGCAGAAATGGCAGACCTCGTGGGCAGGCTTGAGGTTGTGGCATTGAGAACAGGGGACAAGGGATGGGACGAGCACACCGAGGTGACTGCGTCTTTTCCCCTGTCGCGCCTTAGCATATTTTCTTTTCGGTAGCGGTGGCATTGTCTAACTAACCCCTTTCTTTCTCCCCCTCTGCCTGTTCTTGGTACGCAGGGCCTGAAGCGGGGCCCAACGTGCATCAGGGGGAGCAGGCGGGCACTCGCACGTTACATAATTGAGGTTGCGTCCACAGTGAGGGCACAATCCGGCACAGTCATCACGACAGACCGGCTTCATGGGAAGAGTCATTATCTTATATTGGCGCACTGCTTCGCCAAGATTGAGGACGTGGTTTTCGTCGATAAGAAAGGCGCCAGCTTCAGTCGGCGGGGGCAGAGGTAAGCCGCTGACCGGGTCTCTGGTGAGAAAATACTCCTCTTCGATATCCATCTTCAAGGGATATTCGAACTGCTCGAGGCAGCGGCTGCATTTGTCTCTAACAATGGTCTCGAGTGTGCCAGTTACGAGGATGCTGTGATTGGTGCGAAGCAACTGGACGTTGCCCAGGACAGGGAATCCATCCTCGTCTGTCTCGTCAATATCGTATTGGCGGACTGAGCCCACATGTTCCTTAAGTTGCTGGGCAACATTGATTTTCATGGCATTTTCAAGGCACTGAAGCTGCATGTTAAAGGTAATTGTATGCCAAATTGCCCCAAATTGTCAAGTTGAGTGCGAACGTGCTGAAGGTGTCCCCCATGGTCATTAAAGAGGTCTAATGCGACTATCATGGCAGGCCATGTGTCGAGGAAATGTAATAAGTTTTTGATTTTTCACCGCTGAATGTTATTACTTCTTGACACATTATGATTAATATTGGAACAACAGTGCTGGAGGCTCTCAATCTATTTGCAACGCGGTTTCAGAGCGTCAAGGGGTAAACACAGTCATGGATGAGAAAAATAGGCGCGATAGATCGGTTCTGGTAGTAGAGGACGAACCGAGGATATTGAGGTTCCTGAGCATATCGCTTAGAGCCTCAGGTTATAATGTCGTCTCGACGATGAGGGGGGATCAAGCCATCGGCATGGTGAAATCGGAGAAGCCTGACATCATCGTTCTCGATGTGTTCCTTCCCGGGGCGGATGGGTTTGAGGTTCTCAAAGAGCTGCGAACATTCTCCCAGTTGCCTGTCATCGTCATGAGCGCTCGAGACTCCCTGGGTCCTGAAACCCTGGCACTCGGCGCCACTGAATTCATGGCTAAACCATTCAAACCAGAGCAGCTGATACAGAAGATTCGGAACATTCTGTGTGAATGATGGGGTCGGCTGACCTACCCTGCCGCATTACCGCTGGCACCTGGCTTGGCCTCCACGGGAATCGTGAAGAAGAAAGTAGAGCCCTTGCCGAGTTGTGACTTCATCCAGATTCGGAACGGCCCACTACCAAATTAAGGGTTCTACAGCAAAAGTCGGGGAATCATTATCTAATGCAAAGCCAGACTTAACGTGATAGCAATCAGGACGAAGGCTGTTATAAGCACATACTTGTTGTCTTTTCTCCAGGCAAAGTACAGGGCTGATGCGACGACTCTAACAAAAGGAGTCAGGATCAACGCAGCTACGCCGAGAGTCATAAGGAAGACTCCGGTATTCTGCATGGGTCCTCTGGCAAATAACTGGTACAGGAAGCTGAAGAAGTCTCGCCCCTGAATAAACATGGCCTTGTCCTGTAGCAGGATATCTAAATTACCGCGGGACTTATAGAAGATAGCGATCCCCGCGATCTCCAGAGCAAGGCTGAGGACAACGCCCACGATGAGTAGATAGCTTATGATCGTCTCCAGTTTAGTCTCGCCGCTACCCAGTTCTTTCGAGTTCAAATCGAGGTTACCCCCTTGTATAGCATCTGAACGATAAGGTAGATAACGATGGCAAAAAAGAGGTATCTGAGACTTATGTCGCTGAGCCTGTTCAACACCCTTCCGCCTATGACTGCGCCGATAGTAGTCCCTATTGCAATGGGAGCCACCAGGGTCAGGTTGAGCAGTCCGGAAAAGAGGTAGACACTGGTCGCCGCTAACGCCGTCATTCCGATAATGAAGTTGCTGGTGGTGCTGGAAACCTTGGGCGGCAGCTTCAGGATGTTCTCCTGAACGGTGACCTTGAACGCGCCGGCGCCTATGCCAAGCATCCCTGCAGCAAGCCCGGCTACAATCATTCCCAGTCCTCCCCAGAGGGCATTGGTTGCTCTATACTCAATGACTCGCTTCTTGGCTTCATCGAAGTAACTACCTCTGAGGTGGAGCCATATCGAGAGCCTGTCCTGATTTACCGGCGCTGCACCAGAACTTTCGGTCAAACGCCTAAGGCCAATAAAAGAGGTGAGCAAGAACGCAGCAAAGAAGAAATACAGATACTGGGGAGCGATGACAGACGTGATGGTGGCACCTACGATGGCACCTGTGATGGTGAACATCTCGAGATACATGGCAATTTTTACGTTGGTGAGCCTGTCCCTTACGTAAGATGCAGCGGAGCCGCTGGAGGTAGCTATGATGCTCACCATCCCGGCTGCTATTGCCTCCTTGACCGGGACTCCCAGGAGGACCAGTATGGGGATAAGGATACTGGCCCCGCCTAAGCCTGTGAGCGAGCCCAGGAAACCTATGAGCACGGATATTAAGCTCAGGGATACTATGTTCAACATTACCCGTATCCGTGATGGTTAGATTGTGTCGAGGCTGTAGTTTCGCAGGAGTAACGCCTAGCCTTTGATGACGCCGATAGGCCTGGCTTTGACCACCTTGGTCGAGATGCCGGCGGCATCGGTTACATGCACAACCTCGGCGACATCCTTGTAAGCTGACGATGCTTCTTCAGCCAGGCCCGAAATGCTCGCCACCTTTACGGCGATACCCTTGGCGGCCAGCTCGGCAAGGATGTCGGAGCCGCGGGCGCTTCTCTTGGCTGCGGAGCGGCTCTGAACCCTCCCTGCGCCGTGGCAGGTGGAGCCGAAGGTCTCCTGCATAGCCCTCTCGGTACCTACAGCGACGTAGGAGTACCGTCCCATATCTCCGGGGATGAGCACCGGCTGTCCTACCTTGCGATACGCCCTGGGCACATCGGGATGTCCGGCTGGAAACGCCCTGGTTGCACCTTTGCGATGTACGCAGACCGTGAGCTTCTTGCCTTCGACCTGGTGCTCCTCTATTTTAGCGATGTTGTGCGCCACATCATAGACCACCCTCATGCCCAAATCGCGAGGGCTTTTGTCGAAGACTTTGGCGAAGGACTCTCTGGCCCAATGTGTGATGCACTGGCGATTTGCCCAGGCATAGTTTGCAGCGCAGGCCATCGCCGCCAGATAGTCCTGTCCTTCGGGGGATTTCACCGGCGCGCAGGCAAGCTGGCGATCGGGCAATTCGATACCGTAGTTTCTGGCGGCAGTCCCCATGGTCTTCAGATAATCGTCGCAGACCTGGTAGCCGAAGCCGCGGGAGCCCGTGTGAATGAGGAGCAGTATCTGACCTATCTCTGCTATGCCGAAGACCTGGGCGATAGTGGGGTTATAGATTTCATCTACTACCTGTACTTCAAGGAAGTGGTTGCCTGAGCCCAGTGTGCCCGATTGGGGCAGGCCACGTGTCTCGGCCTTTTGGCTCACCTTCTCAGGGTCGGCCGCTTCCATAAATCCATGCTCTTCGGTGTACTCGAGGTCTTCCGTCTCACCGAACCCCCCTTCCACTGCCCAGGCAGCGCCCTTGAGCAGCAGCTTCTCTATCTCCTTGCCTCTGAGCCTGATTTTGCCCTCAGAGCCCAAGCCAGAGGGGACATTGTGGAAAAGGTCGGTAAGCAGCTTCTCTATCCTGGGCTTGACCTCGCTCTCCGTGAGGTCGGTGCGCAGGAGGCGCACGCCGCAGTTGATATCGAAGCCCACGCCTCCCGGCGAGACCACGCCGTCGCTGACCCGGGTTGCGGCAACCCCGCCAATGGGGAAGCCGTAGCCCCAGTGAATGTCGGGCATAGCCATTGACCTGCTCACTATCCCGGGTAGAAAGGCGACATTGGCTACCTGCTCCAGGGATTGGTCATCTTTGATGAGGCGCAGCATTTTCTCGTCGGCATACACCAGTCCGGGCACGCGCATCCCCGGTTTATATGTCTGGGGTATCTCCCAGCGGTAATCGTCTATTTTGATTAGTGTTCCATGCCATGCTTCTGTCATCTTCCCCTCCCCCTAGATGTCCAGGATGAACTGGACTTTTGCCTCTTTATTGCTCTCGATTTTGAGCATATGATAGGTAGCTGCTTTGACTCCGGTCTTGAGTTGGTGTCGCGAGGTATCTACCTTCTCTCCATAGGCCTTGGCCCGCAGCCTGTTCCGGCTCAGAGCGGTAATTTCGAATCTTTTGAATATGACATGCTCTACATCGAATAGATAAAGCAGCTCATTGAGCCAGTCTACAAGCAGAGCCTCCCGGTCGGTGGATTGTATATCGACCTTGCGGCTGACCTTCTCTTTCACTCCGTCGAGGTCGGCTATCAGGCTGAACATGCCATAAGCTGAGTTGGCAAAGGCTTCCTTGAGGTCGCTGCCATAGGCGATTATGCCGACATCGGCCGTGTGGTCGATCACCTCGAAACGAGGCACGAATCCCCCCTTGTGGGTAGATTATATCATAGTCGGTTAGCTTTCAGCCGTCAGCGGTAGGGGCGTTCAATTGAACGCCCCTACAACGAATGGAGTTTTGTGCTAAAATCCTGGAGTGAAGTTCATCGTTGATTCCAACGTGGGCAGGCTGGCGAGATGGCTCAGGATAGCAGGCTTCGATACTGTATTCATCAATGACCTCGATGATAACAGGCTGGTGCGGCTGGCTTTATCCGAGAATAGGGTGCTGCTGACCAAGGATACCCAGATACTCAAGAGGCGCGTGGCTACCACCGGCCGCCTCAAGGTGATCCTGATCGAGAGCGAAGAGGTCAAGGCGCAGCTTCGCCAAGTGGTCAGAACGCTGAAACTGGCGGAGGAGATAAAGCCGTTCACGCTTTGTCTGGAGTGCAATCAACCCCTGGTGCCCAAGGACAAGGAAGAGGTTAAGGAACTTGTGCCGCCCTATGTTTTTGAGACTCAAACTCAATACATGCAATGCCCTGCCTGCCACCGCGTCTACTGGCGGGGGACACACTGGCAGAGGATGAGCAGGGAGCTTGAGAAAATAGTGAGCGAATCATGAGGAAAGCTGCTTTTGTGTATGATGAGGGGCTGGTGGCGCGCACTATGGTAGAGGATGAGGAATTCAACCCGAGCCGTTTGAAGTACACCTATGAGTTGCTCCGTGCCTACCGAGCCTTCAATAAATCGAATTCGAAGCTGGTTGTCCCTGAAAGGGCTGATGAAGCTGCTCTACTCAGCTTCCATACAAATGACTATGTGGAAGCGGTGAGGTGCTTTAGCCGCGGCGACAGGCTGTGCGATGCCGCCAAGTTCAATTTCAGCGAGTATGGGGACAATCCTGTCTTCCCCGGGATGTATGAGGTGTCCGTCAGGATAGTGGGCGCAACTCTGAAGGCAGCGGATTGGGTAGCTGAGGGCAATGTGGATGTTGCCTTTAACCATTCCGGCGGAGGGCATCATGCAGCCCCGAATTGTGCCTCCGGCTTCTGCATTTTCAACGATGTCGTTATCGCTATAAAACACCTTTTGGCGAAGGGGCTCAGGGTGGCTTATATAGATATAGATGCTCATCACGCCGATGGAGTTCAAAACGCATTTTATGATAGCGACCAGGTGCTCACCATCTCGCTTCACGAGACAGGGAGGCTTCTTTTCCCTGGCACGGGTGAGCCTTCAGAGATAGGTGTTGGTGCAGGCAAGGGGTATTCGGTGAATATCCCCCTTGCCCCTTATACCGATGATGAGGTCTATCTCTGGGCATTTGACCAGGTGGTGCCTGTGCTGGTAGGCAGCTTCAACCCGGATATTGTATTCACCCAGCTTGGCTGCGATACACATTACCTCGATCCGATGACCCAGCTAAACCTGACTACGGAAGGCTATGAGGCTGTGATGAGGAGGCTGAGGCAACTGGCGCCGAGATGGGTTGCTGTGGGTGGCGGTGGCTATGAGATGAGCGTGGTGGCGAGATGCTGGACCTTAGCATACGGGATGATGATAGACCGGCAATGGCCTGATGAGATACCCAAGAGGTATCAGGAGCTTTACGGCCTGAAGAGGCTGAGGGATACTGAAAAGCCAAGCCTGGACAGCCGAATCAGGAAGGAAGCGCGCCGCTTCGCTGAGGAGAGTGTGGCTGGGGTGAAAAGGCTGGTGTTCCCTTACCACAGGCTGTAGGGGCACAAAATTTTGTGTCCCTACAGCTATTTTACAACCCCTGCTTTGCGGAGTTCTTCGATCTGCTTATTGGTGTAGCCGAGCTCTTGTAGAATCTCATCGGTGTGCTGTCCAAGTACAGGCGAGAAGTTCCTGAACTTCGCCGGCGTCTCTGAGAGCTTCACGGGCATGCCGAGCTGTCTTACCTTCCCCAGCGCGGGATGCTCGAACTCGGGAAACATCTCGCGATGCTGCAACTGGGGGTCGTTGACCACTTCGTCAAGCTCTAATACAGGGCTGACGCAGGTGTCCGCCTCTTTCATAATCTGGAACCATTCATCCCGAGTTTTAGTGAGGATAGTCTCTCTGATTATGCCATAGACTTCATGTAGCTTCTCACCCTTGGCATGGTGGAAGGGGATGAGGTCCTCTCTGCCGATGGCGCGGCAGAAGCGCTCCCAGAAATGAGGCTCTACCAGTCCGGTCGTAATGTACTTGCCGTCCTTGGTCTGCCAGATGTTTATGGTCGGCGAGGGCCAGCCTCTTTTGGGGATGAAGCCGTCCCGGAAGTATCTCAGCAAGCTGACGGAAAGGAAGGGCAGGACGCTGTCGGTCATGGATATATCCACAAATTGACCTTTCCCGGTCTTTTCTCGCGCAATTATGGCGAAAAGGATGCCGATCACGGCATGAAGGGCACTGCCGATATCGCCTACAGCAGCTCGGATGATGACAGGGTTGCCCCTGTGGTCGCCGGTGAGCCCCACAGCGCCTGCGATGGAGGTGTAGTTAGGGTCGTGGCCGGGGAGGTCGCGGTAGGGGCCGTCCTGTCCGAAGCCGGTGAGGCTGCAATAGATAATCCTGGGATTAAGCTTGGATGCGGTGTGATAGTCCACACTCAGCCTTTTAGCGACACTGGGGCGGAATGCTTCCATGACGACATCAGCGTTTTTTACCAGCTTGTGGAAAATTTCTTTGGCTTCCGCTGACTTCAGATTGAGCGCGATGCTCTTTTTGTTGCGAGATAGATAATCGTAAGCGGCGTGTTTCTCCTGGTCGGGAAGCATCCCCATAGAGTACCCGGGGTCTTCCACCTTGATTACCTCGGCACCCATATCCGCCAGCATCATGGTGCAGTATGGCCCGGGCACAGTGCGGGACAGGTCTATAACCTTGATTCCTTCCAACGCCAGCGTCATCAGATTCCTCCGAATTAAGCTGGAGATATAATACACCGAGAAAGACTTTTCTTCTAGGGGTGGCAATTGGGGATGTCTCGGTTTCGTGGAAGGGTTGCTGTTGCGCGACTCGAATCGTGGTTCGTGGAAAGGTTATGGGGCAACATTAAGCGCAAAGCGATAAACGAAACGAGCAGCGCAACCGAATGACTAATGCCGATAACTGACCGCTGACCTCTGAATGCTCCCTTGCACTAGCCTTGACTTTCCGAAGCTTCGAGTCTATGCTAAATGCATTGTGGCCAAACGGAGGATAGATACCCTGCTTGTGGTCAGGGGGCTGGTGGAAAGCAGAGAGAAGGCCAGGGTTATGGTGATGGAGGGCGCTGTTGTCGCGGACAACAGGACAATCGTCAAGCCCAGCACCCTGGTCGATGAGGACGCTGAGGTTGAAATCCTAGAGAGCCCTCAGTTCGTGAGCAGGGGCGGGGTCAAGCTGGATTATGCGCTTGACCAGTTCCAGGTGGATGTGAACGGCCTGGTGGCGGTCGATGTCGGCGCCTCCACCGGCGGTTTCACTGATTGTCTGCTGAAGCGCGGGGCGCGCAAGGTCTACGCTGTCGACGTCGGCTACGGGCAACTTGATTATAAACTGAGACAGGACCCGAGGGTGGTGGTGATGGAGCGGATAAATGCCCGCTATTCCTTCACTCTGCCCGAGCCTGTTGACCTGGCTACGTTGGATGTATCGTTCATCTCTCTGGAGAAGGTAGTGCCCACAGTGGCCAGGCTGGTGAAGGCGGGGGGGCAACTGATAGTGCTGGTCAAGCCTCAATTTGAAGCAGGTAAGGGGCAGGTGGGCAAGGGCGGCCTGGTCAAAGACCCCCTTGTTCATGCCGGTGTTCTGGGGCGCTTTGTCTGCTGGGCTGTTGACCACGGCTTCAGATTGGGTGGCCTGGTGGCGTCGCCGATTCTGGGCGCGGAGGGAAATCGCGAGTTTCTGGTTCTATTGTGGAACACGTAGGGAAGGCTATGAGTAACAGGTCATGCTCGAATAAAAAGATTGGCATTCTGTTCCAGTCTAAAGTCTCTGCTGCGGGGACTTTAGCTCAACAACTGGCAAAGGTTGTGGGAGACACAGGAGCATCAGTCTGGGTTTGCTCGGCGTGGGAGGAGGAAAAGGCGTGTGAGCAGATAGAGGGGACCAGATTCGTTATTTGTCTGGGCGGTGATGGCACGATTCTGAGGGCAGCGCGCATTGCCAGCCCTAAGGGTATCCCGATACTGGGCATAAATCTGGGCCGTCTGGGGTTTATGACCGAGCTGAACGCTGGGGACGCCCTGACCGGAGTGCCTGCCTTCGTCGAAGGCGTGGGCTGGGTGGAGGAGAGAGCTATGCTTCAAGCGGAGATTGCTTCGGCTAATATGCCTCCGCTCCATGCGCTAAACGATGTGGTCGTGGGTCGAGGCGAGAGATGCCGTTTGATTCGGGTCAAGGCAACTATAGACGGGCAACTGCTGACAACTTATAAATGCGATGGGTTGATTCTGGCCACTGCGACCGGCAGCACCGGATATTCGCTGGCTGCCGGCGGGCCGATCCTTCATCCTCAAGCTGAGGAAATATTGTTAAAGCCGATTGCTGCTCACCTGAGCCTGGCCACTGCGCTGGTCTTGCCCGCTGAGGCAGTGGTGGAACTCGAAGTGAACACCACTCATAGAGCCACGCTCAGCGTCGATGGACAGATCGAGGTGCCATTGAGCGATGGCGACGTTGTGAGAATCAAGCGCAGTCCTTATGTAACGAAGATGCTCAGGGCTGAATGGCCTGCGACCTTTTACAGTACATTAATGCCGAAGCTGGAAAAGCGGGAGTAAGTCTAAATGAAGGTGGAAAAAGCCAAGATGGCTGATGTGCCCCAGATGCACAAGCTCATCAACAAGTTCGCTGCACAGGGCGAGATGCTTCCCCGTGCCCTGAGCGAGATTTACGAGAATATCAGGGACTATTTTGTGGTCAGGAACCGTGATAAGGTGGTTGCGTGCGTGGCGCTCCATGTAAGCTGGGCTGACCTGGCTGAGATAAAGTCGCTGGCAGTGGCAAAGGGGAGTCAGAAGCAGGGCATTGGTGTGGCACTGGTAAATACCTGTATTGAGGAAGCCAGGGAACTGGGCATCTCTACTGTTTTCTGTTTGACCTATAAGCCCGAGTTTTTCCAAAAATGCGGCTTTGTTAGCATTGACAGGGCGGCACTGCCGCGCAAGGTCTGGGGCGAGTGCTATAACTGCCCCAAGTTCCCGGATTGTGACGAGGTGCCGCTGATTGTGCATCTCGGGCCGCCCGCAGCCGTTGAGCGATGAAGATGAGCCCTGAACGAACTCTGCATAGCGAGCGGATATACGAGGGGAAAATTATCAACCTGAGAGTTGATACCGTGGAGCTGCCATCGGGCAAAAAGACGAAGCGGGAGATTGTGGAGCATGCAGGCTGCACCGCCATCGTTGCCGTTGATTCTGAGAATAACGTCCTGCTTGTGCGTCAATACCGCAAACCCGTGGAGAGGATGCTGCTGGAGATACCTGCCGGCGGCATAGAGCCGGGCGAGAATCCTCTGGAGGGTGCCCGCAGGGAGCTTGAGGAGGAGACTGGCTTCTCCGCTGAGAAGTGGGAGGAGTTGAGCGTTTTTTACACCAGCCCGGGCTTTACTACGGAGTATATGTACCTCTATCTTGCCACTGAACTCAAACCTTTGAAAAGGGCCGCAGACGATGATGAGAACATCGAACTGGTGCGCGTTCCGCTAAAAAAAGCTTACGGGCTTATTGCATCAGGGGAAGTATGCGATGCCAAGAGCATCGCAGGGCTGCTGATGGCGTTGCGCAAGGTTCGGATGAAATAAGAAGTCCGGGGAGTTTACCCTGATTCCTTTTGCTTGCTGTCCTCCCACCAGAAGAAAGGATAGTCAAGACTATCCTCAATCAAACTGGCCTTAGCTGCATTCTCGCAAATATATTTCAACTTGCTGTTGAACTCCTCTTCATCGCGTATGATTCGGTCGTAAGATTCATCCTGCCACAACGGACCCTTTCTTCCTCGGCGCTTATTTATACGGTGGGAAGTGGCACTTTTGATGCCCTGCATTATTTGAGACAAGGAAATCCATCTGCCAGATTGGATCTCCGCAGGTGTTAACAGCAAGTGCACATGATCTGGCATTACTATAGCAGCATGGAGTCGCCACTCGGTGGAACAGGCGCCCTCGCCTGTTCTACTTTTGTCCGATGCGCCCTTGCCGGTTCCCTCGTTTCCACATAGGCAGGATTCAAGCACCATCGCTCTTTCCTCGGCGGAAAGGACAATTCCTTGTCTCACGCGGAAAGTAACAAAATAGGTAGAACCGCCCAGTTGCCAGTGAGGAAGATTTCTTCTGGAGATAGCTAAATCAGGTCCGACACATTTTGTTGAAGGAACAGTCGGGGGTGATTGTTCTACTCCGCTTAATTCTTTCACTTGCTCAGCACTTCATCTTCTAACTGGTGGGACAGGCACCCCTGCCTGTCTTAGCCTTGGTTGTTTGCATATGATTTGAACAGCCGTGGGCGGCTGTTCCACCATTTTTCTATTTCCCCTCTTGCTCTTTCTGAGCGGCGGCCAGTTTGGCCTTCTCCTCCTCCATCAATACGCGGCGCAGCACTTTGCCGATGAGGGACTTGGGCAGGCTCTCCCTGAACTCCACTATTTTGGGCACCTTGAAGCGAGCCAGGCGCTCGCGGCAGAACTCGATGATTTCCTCAGTGGTGGCGGTCTCGCCTTCCTTGAGCACAATGGCCACTTTCACCGTCTCGCCCCGGTAGGGGTGGGGGACTCCGTAAGCAACTGCTTCCTTGACCTTGGGGTGTTCGTAGAGAACCTCCTCGATTTCGCGAGGATAGATGTTATAGCCGCCGGCGATAATCATCTCCTTCTTGCGGTCTACAATGAAGAAGAAGCCGTCCTCATCCATCTTGGCCAGGTCTCCGGTATAGAGCCAGCCGTTGCGTAATACCTGTTTCGTCTCCTCGGGCCGGTTCCAGTACCCTTGCATCACCTGAGGCCCTTTGATAACCAGCTCCCCGACCTCTCCCCAAGGCATCTCCTTCTCGCCGGTCTCCACGTCCATTATCCTGGCCTCAACATCAGGGAAAGGCACCCCGATACTTCCGGCTTTGCGTTTCCCGATTTGCGGATTCGCAGTGACTACAACAGGGGCTTCACTGAGGCCGTAGCCCTCCGACAGATTGCCCCCGGTAATGTGCTCGAACTGCTGCTGCACCTCCAGCGGCAGCGGCGCTCCGCCGCTGGTACAGCCCTTGATAGAACGCAGATTGTATTTCTTCACATCCGGATGGTTATTGATCGCCACGTACATTGTAGGCACGCCGGGGAAGAGAGCAGGCTTATATCGGTTGATGGCTTTCAGCACTTGCAGGGTGTCCCAGCGAGGCAGCAACACCATCGCCGCTCCACCCAGCACAGAGAGGTGCATTACCGCCACCATGCCGTAAACATGGAACAGGGGCATTACTCCCATCACTACCTCTCCAGCCTCCTTAGGCTTGACGGGGCTGGCCCAGGCCTTCATCTGGTATACGTTGGCAACCACATTTCTGTGTAGAGCTACTGCGCCCTTGCTAATGCCGGTGGTCCCGCCTGTATACTGAAACATAGCGATATCATCGGGAGTCACAGTCACTGAAGGGGGTGTGGGTGGGGAGCGCTTCAATAAGCCTTGAAAAGAATAGGTATTCTTGGCGCCGGAGATGTCAACCCGGTGTCCCTCTTTCTTCTCGCGGAGGAGGGTGAAAAGGAGGCGGCTGACAGGGGGCAGGTACTCTTTGATGTTCGTTACTATGACATTCTTCAGCCTGGTGCGCTCCTTAATCTGTGCGACAGTGCGGTAAAAGAGGCTGAGGACAATGATAGTCTCGGCGCCGCAATCGTTGAACTGGTGTTCCATTTCACGGGGCGAGTACAGAGGATTAGTAGCTACCACTGCGCCTCCTGCCTTAAGCACAGCGTAGTAGCTGATAACGAACTGAGGGCAATTAGGTAAAAGCAGGACAACCCTGTCGCCCTTCTTGACCCCGAGATTTATCAGGGCGTTAGCCAGCCTATTTACTTGCTGTTCCAGGCGTTTATAGCTCAGCCTGTAGGCATCCCCCAAAGCGCCGGGGAATATAATGGCCGTGTAGGCGGGGAAGCGGCTTGCGGTTTCCTCGAGCAGTTGGTGCAGGGTGAGCCTGGGGTAGTCTATAGTTGCGGGAACACCTGTGTCATAATTCTTCAGCCACACCTTCTCCACATTCGCCTCCCTGCTAACAGGTGTGCTTCTCCGCCTCTATGACCTGGTCTGCAAGGCAATCCTGCTAAAACCTGAGTCTCTTCTTGGCTGCCTTCAGAAGGTCGTTCCTGAACTTGGGATGCGCAATCTCGATAAGGGCCAGGGCGCGCTCTCTTTCATTCAAAGGTGCAAGGTTGGCAATCCCATATTCGGTGACTACATACTGCGCGTAATGCCTGGGCACGGTCACGCGAGCTCCGTGCGTCAGGTAAGGCACAATGCGTGATATCTTACCGTCATGGGCGGTGCTGGGCAGAATGTTGATCGCCCTTCCTCCTTCGGACCAGTAAGAGCCGATCACAAAGTCGAGCTGCCCGCCCACGCCGGAGCGCATGGAATCGCCGAAAGACTCCGAGGCAATAGTGCCTACAAGGTCGACCTCGACGGAGCCGTTTATGGCCACCAGGTTCTTCTCCCTGACCAGCAGGGGAATTGAGTTGGAATACGAAGCACAGTAGAACTCGACCATGGGATTGTTGCCCAGGAAGTCGTAAAGCTCCTGGTCGCCGACGGCAAAAGCCATGATCATCTTGTTGGGATGGGTCTCTTTATACTTGCAGGTGACGACACCCCTCTCCACAAGCAGGTGGGTGCCCTGCGGAGCCATCTCAGTGTGAATGCCCAGGTCTTTCAGCCCGCAGTCGGCAAGAAGCTTGGATATCTGGCCTGGAACTGCGCCTATTCCTACCTGAAGACAATCTCTGTCCTTGAGCAGGCTCACCACGTTCGCTGCAATCTTTTTGTGCACCTCCGACGGCTCGGGCATCGGGGGCGAAAACAGAGGTTCGTCTATCTCGATGAACTTAGCGAAGCGGCTGACGTGGTAGTGCGAATTGCCGTAGGTATGCGGCACATGCGGGTTGACCTCTCCGATAACCACTGCGCCCTGGTCAATGATGTCCGGCGTGAAGAATAAGTCAAGGCCGAGCGATACATATCCGTGGTCGTCCGGGGGGCTGACCTGAGTGATCATTACATGCCTGCGTGGATCGGCTGCCTGCCGCTTCTTTGCCACAACGCCCACAGTGGAGCTTTGTACCGGGATGTATGTAGTGATGCCCGCATCATGCTGCGACATGGTAAGCTGGTTATAGAAGCCGCACATCATATCAAAGGTCTTCATGTACTCAGGAGCAAAAATTTTGTAAGGATGAAATACGAGTGCATTAATATACTGAATGTCCTCAAGCTCATCTTTCCGGTCAGCAATTGCATCCATCAGCGCTGTGGAAGGCTCGTCGAGGCCGAGGGGAGTGAACATACGGTCATGAGATTTAATAAGCTTCGCGGCCTTCTTATGACTGCATAACTTAGACCTGTATTCATCTTTCCAGGACATTTATTTCCTCCTTGAATAAAATAGTTCAGTAAAACAACAGGTGTTTATTAGAATAGACGTGCTTGGCAAAAGACAGGACACCCTATTAGGGGTGTTTTCCTGTTGACTCGTGTTGCAAAATTATACGTGGGCATCTCCTCACTTGTCAAATGGGAAAGGCACAATCGTGCTGTCAGCCTATCACCCCAGCTCTGCGCAGTGCATCGATGCGCTTCGCATCATATCCTATTTCCTGTAATATCTCGTCAGTGTGCTGCCCGAACTGCGTGCTCCAGTTCCTCACCCGGAATGGCGAGCCGGACATCTTGAGCATGGAGCCCACTTGCCTCACAGTACCGAGAACGGGATGAGGCAGCTCGTTTATCATTCCGCGAGAAATCAATTGGGGGTCCAAGACAAGCTCGTCCATGGAATAGACAGGAGCAACACAGGTGTCTTTCCGTCGCAGTATTTCCAACCACTCGTCTCTGTTTTTGGTCAGGAAGGTCTGTTTAAAATACTGGGAGATTTCCTCTCGCTTCTCACCCTCCGCGAATTGGTGCTCGATGAAATCATCACGCCCTAAAAGTTGACATAAATTGGCGTAAAACCAGGGTTCAAAGGCTCCGATGCTAATGTACTTGCCATCTTTTGTCTGGTAAACATTGTACCAGGCGTAATGGCCGGTAAACATCGTGTCGCCTCTTTCAAAGTCCAGCCCATACGCGAGATGGGGGTTTATCCACATGGACATCAGCGCTACCACGCCGTCGGTCATGGACACATCGACGAATTGTCCCTTGCCTGTCTCCACTCGAGACGTCAATGCCGCCAGAATCCCGATTGCAGCAGACATACCCCCGGCGGCGAGGTCTGCCAGCAGGGTGCCCGGCAGAACCGGCGCACCGCCAGATTCACCTGTCAGACCCAACAAGCCCCCCAGGGATAAGTAGTTAATGTCGTGTCCGGGCATATCGCGATAAGGCCCATCTTGCCCATAGCTTGTCATGGAGGCATAGACGATTCTGGGATTTATCTTCTTGATGGCCTTGTAGTCGACGCCGAGACGCTTCGTAACTCCAGGCCTGTAGCTCTCTATGACGACATCGGCGGCCTTAGCAAGCTCATAGAAGATGCTGCGGCCATCTTTGGATTTCAAATCAAGGCCCATGACTCTGCAATTCCTTAAGCCGGGGAAAGCGGGGTCATTCGGCAGCGCATATTTGAGAAGGCTACCGCGCTGCTCAGGGTCAGGCTCGTGAATCTTTATGATGTCTGCGCCGAGGTCGCCGAGAATAGTAGCGCAAAAGGAGCCGGGGCCGACCCACGCCATATCCAGTACCCTTATCCCTTGTAAAGCCAGGCGTTTTGCCTCAGCAGCTCCCATTTTCGCCTTATCTCCTGATTAGCTCTAGACCATAGCTCTTAACCCAAGAATGTCTCTTCCCACAATCAGTTTCTGCATCTGAGTTGTGCCTTCGGGTATTGTCATAGTTCTGGCATCCCTGAAATATCGCTCCACTTGCTCCGGGCTGCCTGCCTTGCTCAAGACCCCAAGGGATCCCGCAGCGATGAAAATGGTTCCCGCAAGGCTGGCCCAGACCCCTGACAGTTCTTCGACCAGGATTCCGTTGGTTTTGGCTTCCAGTTGTGCCCCCCATATTTTTCGGGCAGAAATCCCGTCAAGTACCCGAAGGGAGGCAACTGTTTAATAAAGACTGTAGTTTCCGCCTTAGTCAGGGGGACTTTCTTCTCGTGAGCGTTAACCACAGGCGCTATTTCTTTCCCCAGAAAATTGCGCACACTGACTTTCAGCATCTGCTGCTCTTCAGTGAAAGAGCAGTCCATGTGCTTCTCCTTGCAGAATTGAGTGCGCTGTCGATATGTCTTGTCCGAAGCCTAAAGCCCGGCTATGCAGATGCTGACCACATTCATAGGCGGTATGCCGCCCATATTATGGGTCAGGCCAAACTTGGGGTTCTTTATTTGTCGAGGCCCAGCTTTACCCTGAAGCTGCTTGTACATCTCGTACATCATCCGCAGACCCGAGGCGCCTATGGGATGTCCGAAGCACTTGAGTCCGCCGTCGGGCTGGCAAGGCAGCTTCCCATCCAGGTCGTAGAACCCCGCCTCAACATCATCTTTGGCTTTACCCCTAGGCGATATACCCAGGTCTTCATATATGGTAAGCTCGGTTATGGAGAAGCAGTCGTGCACTTCCATCATGCTTATCTCTTTTCGAGGGTCCTTGATCCCTGCCTCTTTGAAAGCCCTCTGAGAAGCCCTGACAGTCGACTCGACATGAGCGTAGTCCCACTCGCAGCACATTATCTCTTCTCCAGAGCTCGCAGCTATCTGGAGCGACTTAACATATATGGGGTCAGGCCTGAATTTCTTAGCGATGTCTGCCCGACAGACAATAGCCGCCGCCGCACCGTCGCTCACTCCGCAGCAGTCGAATAGCCCTAAAGGCCAGGCCACGATAGGTGCGTTCACCACATCCTCTATAGTCACCTCGCGACGCAGGTGAGCTTTGGGGTTGAGCGCGCCGTTGTGATGGCTCTTCACGGTTATTCTGGCCAGGACATGTTTACCCTCTTGAGGGGTGAGCCCATACTGGGCAAAATATCTGGTGCCCATCATGGCAAACATCCCGGGAGGAGTATAGTTGGGGAAGGCGAATCTATAGGATGTGCCCACTTGTGAGTCAGTTTGAGGAAGGCCACCGTAACCTGTATCTTTAAGTTTCTCCACACCAACCGCCAAAGCGATATCAAAGGCACCGGAGGCTACGCCATAACAAGCGCCCCTCAAGGCCTCCGAGCCGGTAGCGCAGAAATTCTCAACCCTGGTTGCAGGAATGAAGGGCAGCTTAAGTGTGATAGACAGAGGGATGGCTGATTTCCCCACGGATGTTTCCTCGTAGCAGGTACCCAACCAGGCGGCCTGGATAGCTTTCTTTTCAATGCCTGCATCTTCGAGGGCCTCGATGAAGGCCTCGACCATCAATTTATTGGCGCTCTTATCCCATCGCTCGCCAAACTTGGTGCACCCCATACCAATGATAGCGACCTTATCCTTTATACCTTCTGCCATGGTTCCTCCCTTTTGAATAAACCTAAAATAGGCCCCTAGGCTCGAATCGGTGTTGCTTTCCAGAAGTAGACATGGAGACGTCGTGCCAGATCGTGGTATTTCCTGCGAAAGCTCATCTCCACAGGCATGCCTACCTTGAGTGAGTCGAGCTCGCAGTCATTCAAGTCGAATATCCATCTGCCGCCACCTTCGAAGTCAACCATGCCATAGATGGCCGGCGGGCCGGGGCTAAAGGCTAAAATGTCTCCCGTATAGGTAAACAGGTGTCCCTTCTTGTCGGAGAACCTATAGCCGTCCATCTCGTTGACAGCCCCACATTTGGGGTTAGCACATATCTCCTGAGGCGGATATTGCGGCGTACCGCAGCGCCTGCACTTCGACCCGCAAAGACCCAGGAGCCACTTGCGTTCTCTCCACAGAATTGTCATCTGTGTAGGGCCAACTTCCTCACCGCGGCCGCCAGTATCTATGGGGAGCACCTCACGGAAGGTTACATATTTCTCATAAAGGCCCAGGTCCTTCTTTGAGTCTAGGTGCTTCTTCATGCCCCTTCTGTCTTTTACCTTCTTTATGTTCTTTGTTACCTCGAGGAGTATGGCATCGCTGCCGTTTCCATAACTGGCAACAATGATTTTGTCTCCCGCCTTGGCCTCCTCAAGGGCTGCCACCAGTATCATGAGGGGATAAGCTGTGCCTGTATTGCCGATAGATGTAAACAAATGGTCTTGTATCTGATTGCGCTCAAATCCCAGATTCTTGCCAATGCCTGAATGGGCTCCGATATAAAGGCAGGGGTAAACTACTTTGGCGATGTCCTGAGGCTTGAGGTCGTACTTCTTCATCAACCCGGAGATAGCTTCAGAGATGAACTTACCGTAACCTTCGTCTCTGATCCATCTGTCCTCCCAGGTACGATTGAACTTGTCCTCGTCAGACCTCCAGTTGTCCGAGAAATCATAGGAGAGAGAATAAGTGCCCTCAATGGTGGCTATGACATCCTTGTCACCCAGCATGAGAGCGGCGGCACCATCGCCGTAGATTTCCTCCTGATAGCCACCGGGCTTCCCCAGGCGGCAATCGGAGGCACAGACCAGGACTTTCTTGGCTGAACCGGAAGATACAGCGTCATAGGCAGAAATCAGTGCTCCGGTCCCAGACTTGAGAGAGGTGGCAAAGTCGGAGGTCCTAACCTCGGGGCGAAGGTCGAGCGCTGTGGCGATTATCCCTGCATTCTGCCTCTCTTTGTAGGGTGCAGTGGTAGTGGCGAAGAACAGGCCGTCTACCTTATCCCGTTCGAGGCCATTCAGGCAGTCCACGGCGGCAGCCACCGCCATGGTAAGGCTGTCCTCATCATAGTTTGCCACCGCCTTCTCGCCTGGAAGCAGCGAGGCTGGATTCAACCATCCCAGCGCCTGATAGATGGTCATACGCTGTATGCGGTACAGTGGTACATAAGCGCCGTATGCTGTAATTCCTACCATGTTATCCATCCTTTTTCATTTTTATCTGCAGATTGAGCCGTACTGCAGCAAACTAACTCACAAAAGCCAACTTTCGAACCATTTACCCAATCGTCGAGAAGGAATCAGATTATAGCAACTCACCAAACAGGTGACAGGCTTGCCGTACAACTACAGCCTCTCCGTTAGCAGGCAAATTTCTCTGCCTCTATGATTCGGTCGGCGATATTTCTCCTCGCTTGTACGGTATTTATGGTGGTGAACTGAAGGGCCTTCCTTAGCATCGCCAGTTGGCTATCGAGCGTCTCACCTCCCTCCATTGCCGATATTACGTGCTGGGCATTATTACTTATCCTCATCATGGCGTCGTTGACATATAGCCGCACCATATCTATCTTTGTTTTCGACCCGTTTTCACCTACAGAGTCGATGGACTTGAGCGCCCTGAGAAGGCCGCTCTCCATGGCGTAGATTTCCTGAGCGATATCGGCGAGCAACCCCAGGATTTCCTGTTGCTCCTCTATGGCCATGCCGTACTTCTGAGCCGCAGCCCCGGCGAGAAACACGAATATCTTCTTCGCCCTATCCACGAGCTTGCGCTGGTATCCCAGAGGGCCATCCTTTGCACCGGGACGCATGGGCTTCATCGTCGGTAACTTCGCTTTAATGTTCTCGGCCTCGGTGAAGAGCGGTAACTCGTTCTTCAGTGCCTGTCTCATCAGCCATCCGGTTATAATGACCCTGTTTATCTCGTTTGTCCCTTCAAATATTCGGGTAATTCGAGAGTCCCGATAAATCCTTTCCGCAGGATATTCCTCGATGTACCCATAACCACCATATATCTGAAGTGTCTCGTCAGCCACATAGCCCTCAACCTCGGAACCGAACACTTTGTTGATAGAGCACTCTACGGCGTACTCGGAAATGCTTTTTGCGGTTTGTCTGCCGATATCCTCAGCGGCTGGATTCAGGGTGGCGAGTATAGCCTCTATGAGTCCACCGGTGCGATAGACCATGCTCTCTAGCATATATGTCCTCGTGGCCATCTCAGCAAGCTTGTGCTTAATCAGGCCGAACTCGCATATCGATTTACCGAATTGCTTCCTCTGCTTGGCATATTTCACCGAATCCTCAATAGCCAGCTTGGCCGCTCCTACACACACAGCCGCCAATTTGAACCTGCCTATGTCGAGGATGTTGAACGCTACCACGTGCCCCCTACCTATATCAAAGACGACATTCTCTACCGGCACCTTGGCTCCATCGAGGAATATGGAGCACGTCGAGGAGCCGCGAATCCCCAGCTTCTTTTCCTCAGAGCCTGAAGACACACCCTCGAAGCCTCTCTCCAGGATAAACGCGGTGAATTTGTCACCGCCGACCTTGGCATAGGTGAAAATGATGTCGGCAAAGGCTCCGTTGGTGATAAACTGCTTTGCGCCATCGAGTTTATAGTATTTGCCGTCCGGCGATAGAACCGCCGTGGTTTTTATGGAGATGGCGTCGGTGCCAGCCTCCGGCTCGGTCAGGGCATAGGCCCCTATCTTTTCACCGCGCACCATGAGGGGAAGATATTTCTCTTTCTGGGACTTAGTGCCGAATAATACCAAAGGCATTGAGCCTATCCCCGCATGACAGTTCAAAGTCACGCCAAAGGAGCCCGCAGCGGCTGTATGCTCGCTAATTATCAGAGAGGTTATGCTGCCCATGTGGGAGCCGCCATACTTCTCTTCTATATCTGTTCCCAGAAGACCCAGTTCACCTACCTGCAGCATGAGCTTGCGGTTCAAGTCCCAGTCCTTATGCTCCAGTTTTTCCATATTGGGTGTTACTTCATTCTTGACGAAACGGTCGGTGGTACTGATTATCATCTGGTGCTCTTCGGTGAAGTCCTCAGGGGTGAACACATCTGAGGCAGGCACCTCTTCAAAAAGGAACGAGCCGCCCTTTCTGATAGTTTTCTCTGCCATAGCTTCCCCTCCTTAATCTTCCCTTTCGAATACCCCTGCTGCGCCCATGCCGCCCCCAATACACATGGTGGTAATACCGAATCTGGCCTTTCTTCGCGCCATCTCGTAAAGCAACTTGGTGGTGAGATAAACGCCGGTACAGCCCAGGGGATGGCCGAGCGCGATAGAGCCGCCATTCACATTCAGCCTGTTCATATCTATCCCCAGGGTCTTAACCACATATATCGACTGGCTGGCAAATGCCTCGTTCAGCTCTATAAGGTCAACCTGGTCGAGCGAGATTCCAGCATATTTCAAGGCTTTGGGTATGGCAAAAACCGGGCCTATGCCCATAACCTCGGGGTCAACCCCGGCCACACCGATTGACCTGAACACGCCCATGGGCTTAAGCCCCAGTTGTTTCGCCTTGTCCCGGGACATGACTACAACTGCTGCTGCCGCATCGTTCATGGGGCAGGAGTTCCCCGCGGTCACTGTGCCTCCAGCGCGGAAGAGCGGTCTCAGATTGGCGAGTTTCTCCAGGGAAGTATCGGCCCTTACGCATTCATCTGTGTCGAAGACCTTCTCCTTACTCACCGCCTTCCCATTCTGGAATGTCCTGTCTATCACCCGTATAGGCAGGATTTGCTCCTTGAACCTTCCCTCTTGCAAGGCCTTGACCGCCTTTTGATGGCTCTCGAAGGAGAACGCATCTTGTTCTTGTCTGCTTATATTGAACCGCCCAGCGACATTCTCCGCTGTGAGCCCCATGGTTATATATGCCGCCGGTAATGTTTTCACCAAATCAGGGTCTGGCATCGCCTTGTTCCCTCCCATGGGAACCAGCGTCATATGCTCCGCACCCGCCGCTATAATTACGTCGGCGAAACCGCACATAATCCTCTCACAGGCTAGGGCAATGGACTCGAGTCCGGAAGCACAGAACCTGTTTACCGTCCTTCCCGGCACAGTGTTGGGCAATCCGGCCTTCAAGGCGATAATCCTGCCCAAGTTCATACCCGCCTCTGCCTCAGGGAAGGAGCAGCCCATGACCAGATCATCTATATCTTGGGGGTTCAATCCCTTTGCCCTTTTCAATGCTTCCTTGACCACTTCGGTAGCTGTGTGCTCAACCCTTGTATTCCTGAGGCTGCCGTCGAATGCTCTCGCTATGGCTGTTCTGACTGCTGATACTATTACTGCTTCCCTCATCGTCATATCTCCTCAAGTATTAATACTAGTTTCTTAGGGGTCTGCCTGTCTCAAGCATGTGCTTAATCCTGGCTTGAGTCTTCTCCTCCCCACACAGTGACATGAAGGCTTCCTTTTCCAGGTCCAGAATGTACTGTTCTGTTACCAGTGTATGCTGTTCAACATCTCCACCAGTGAGCACATACGCCACCTTCTTGGCGACGACCGTATCGTAGTCGGATATGTATAGGCCCTCCCTTAGAAGGTATATAAGGAATTCAATAAGCGCCATGCCAGACCTGCCTGTCACCCTGATCTGGTTTCGGGGTCTTGGCGGGCGATAGCCGGTTTTCTCCAGAGCAATGACCAGTTGCTTGGCGTCATGCAGCAGATGGTCGTAGCTCATGGTAATCCCATCATGTGGACGCAGGTAACCCAACCCCTTAGCATCTTGTGCAGATGTGGAGACCTTGGCCATTGCGATGGTTTGGAAAACATTTGCTACGTAGGGAATAAGGTCAGGCCTGCCACCACCGGGAACGGCGCTGGGGACGCTCGTGGGAATGCAGTCAATGGCTCTCAGCAGCATCTCTTTGGTGCCGCCTCCAGCCGGGATGACGCCCACACCAACTTCCACCAGTCCCATATAACACTCAGCATGCGCCCTGACTATGCTGGAGGCTAGGCATACCTCACAACCCCCACCCAGGGTCATGCGGAAAGGTGCTGCCACGACGGGCTTCTCGGAATATTTGATCCTCATACACGCTTGCTGAAGATTTTTCAACGCTAGCTCAAGGTTATCCCACTGCTTTTCCTGCGCCGCAAGGTAAATCTGTTTTAAGTCTGCGCCCACGCAGAAATTGGCTCCCTGGTTGCCGATAACAAGCCCTGCGAAGTTAGCTTCCACTTCATTAATGCTGTCCAGTATCATCTGGATAACATCGGGGTCGATGGCGTTGTTCAGTGAATGAAACTCCAGGCAGGCAACCCCATCGCCTATATCAAGAAGACTTGCCCCCTCATTGGACTTGATAACCTTCTTCCTCTCCTTCAGCGAGGGTATGAGGATGATCTCGGGCTTCTCCTCAATCTTTTCATAGTCTGCCTTGACAAGGTCAAAATAGTAGCTTCTTCCGCGCCTTTTCTGATAGAAATGCTCTCTGCCCGATTTGAACATTCTTTCTATACCGTCCGGTAGCGCTTCTCCTTCTCTCGTCATTTTCTCTATAGATTTCTTGAAGCCTATGGCATCCCAAGTTTCGAATGGCCCGAGGTCCCAGTTGAATCCCCATCTCATGGCCCGGTCGACACTTAGTATGTCGTCAGCTATCTCGGGTATCTTGGAAGCAGAGTAAAGGAGCATCTTTTTGAGCGCTTTCCAGGCGAAATGTCCTGCCCTATCGTCAGAATATGCCAGATCCTTCAACCTACCGGCAGGATCAAATATCCATTTAAGTTCATCCAGCTTGGGCAAGGCCACTTTCTTCTGAGGGGTGTACTCCATGGTCTTGTAATCCAGGGTGTGGATCTTTGACCCCCCAGCCTCAATCACCTTCTTATAGAAGCCTGCTTGTGTCTTATCACCAAGAAGTCCAGCCTCTACCATTTTTTTGACGAAGTCGGGGATAGCGAAATCATTCTTCTCCGCTGGGTCTTTTACGTTCTCGGACACATTCTGGGCTACCTTGACGAAGGTATCCAATCCTACCATATCCGATGTCCTGAAGGAGGCGCTTTTGGGTCTGCCCATCGGGGGCCCGGTTATGGCATCTACCTCATCAATGGTGTAGCCGTCCTCTACCATGATCTTGATTACGCCCAGCATGGCATAGATACCTATTCTATTGGCGATGAAGTTAGGCGTGTCTTTAGCGAAGACGATGCTTTTACCAAGGCGCCTCTCGCAGAAATCAGCCATGAAGGAGACGACATCTTTATCAGTGAGCTTTCCTGGGATAATTTCGAGGAGCTTCATGTGCCTTGGTGGGTTGAAAAAGTGCGTACCCATGAAGCGTGCTCTTGACTCTTTGGACATTTTCTCTGCAATTCTCTCTATTGAGAGCCCCGAAGTGTTTGTGGTAAGTATGGCACTGGGCTTTAAGTAGGGTTCAACCTTCTGCAGCAGTTCTTGCTTTATCTTCAGGTTCTCCACCACTCCCTCGATGATCCAGTCAGCGTCTGCAAGCCAGGGCAAATTATCCTCGAAATTGCCTGGGATGATGAGTTTGGCATCATCGGGAGTGTACATTGCAGGTGGGCTTGCACCTATTGTGCTTTGTATGCCCGATAGCGCGAACTTGTTTCTGAAAGCAGCGGAATCTTTGGTCAGCTTTTTCTTCAAGTCCTGCTGATCGAGTTCTTTGGGTACAATATCGAGCAGGTAGGTAGGTATGTCCACGCCTGCCAGGAGAGCAGCTATCTTGCTCCCCATCACTCCGGCACCGAGAACTGCTGCCTTTTTAATCGTTCTTTTTTCCATTGCTCACCTTTCTTCTTCTGAAATGTCTGGCCGAATTACCTCTACTCTCTTTATCACCAGTTGAGGGCGCTCTTCTATTGCTCAGTGCAAGTTCCCTTTCGTTCTGAGTGTAAGCGCGGATGGTCTGACAAGCCATTTCCCCATCTTTCGCTTCTACACACTGCATAAAACGCTCGAAAAAGGCGACGCTCTTTTTAAGGTCTTCAGTGCGATGTCTCAAGGACGCAAACTGAACCCGGCGTGTAACTGGCTCGAGGTCGCTGAGCATCTGCTCCAGCAAGGGGTTCCTGGCTACCTTCTCTCCAACTAAGGCCAGTTGAAAGATGGCATCATAGTAGGCGGGGACGTCTCCCTTATCTGCGCAATCCTTAATTCTCTTGAGAGCATGGCGAATCCCCTGAAGGTCTTTGCTTGACCTGTTCTCCGCGGCCTTTCTGGCTGCTAACCCGTAGAGTTCGACTATAATATCATAAAGCGAGGCGGCGTAAGAGGCCGACATCTGTGTGACCCTGGCCCCGCGCCGGGGCGTCATCTCAACCAATCGTTTTTTCTCAAGGACGTGTAATGCTTCTCGAATGGGCCCTCTGCTGACACCCAATTCCTGGGCTAGTTTTGCTTCTTTGATTCTCTCCCCAGACTTCAATTCGCCTTTAATTATTTGGGTACTGAGGTATTCAGCTATCTGCGCACACAAGTTGTTTGATGGCTTGAAGTCCATTAGATAAGGCTCCTTACTTTTTCAGTCATAAATGGGCCTACTGTTTGAGGACACTATAGATTATTCGTCTTTTGATGTCAACATTAATGTCAACAGTCATTTTGTAGAATGTTAACATTAAATTGAAATTTCAGGTAATCGCATATTGTGCCAGCGTATCCTCCAAAATTGGGAGGTTTGGGTAGGATTGGTTAATACTAGTGACGGCGGGGTAGAAGTATGGTGAGGCAATCCATCTCTCATGCTAGTTGCTTTAAGAATATTGCTTGAATATTGTTGTGCTCAGTGTGGTGGTTCGGTATCTGCATCGTTTTTATCTAACTGGAGACTCGGAAAACAATCCCATAACCTACTTGACAAAATGGTATATACCCATTATATTGCGCGGCATATACCAAATTCAGGCGGAGCGATGGCTGGAGAGCACGGAAGGTGTCCTAACTGTGGCAGAGACCGCGTGGTGAAGGCTGGTAGGTATAACCGCGGCGAAAGAGGCCTGGAGCAACGCTACCTCTGCAAGGACTGCCACAAGTTCACCACCAAGCCTGTACGACAGCTTGAACTCATTAAGTCCCAGGAGTTGTTGAGATGAAGGACAAAAACGGAAAAACCTCATCCGGGTCAAGGACTCCGAGAGCAGGTCTCAGGTCTCGGCCATCAGTGCGAGCGAAAAAAGTAGCTGTGGCATCAGACTGCCCCAGTCATCAGGAGAAAGGGGGACAAGTGCCCATACAGTGCGATGAGTTAGTGGCGAAGCTGGAGGAGGTGGACAGGCTGATCCGTGAGGAGATACGGAGAGAAGTCAGTTCTAATAGCAATAATGGCTCAGCTTCCTCCCGTCTCGCTTGTCTGATGAGGTCCCGTGCGGATGTTCAGAGTGCTATAACGAGTCTGCTTGGCGCCAGCCATTAATAGTATTTGAGAACCTTCACAGTCTGAATCACCCCCCAGGTCCCCCAGCCCTGGGGGATTTGCGTAACTGGGGGACTCCCCAGTTACTAAATGAGTTCGCTAACACATTTGGCAGGGCTCTGAAATGGTTTATAATATATAATTGAGTTATTCAATAGGGGCTGCTCTTAAATAAAAATCTGAGAAGGTATGCTTTGATGGACAAAAGTCTGGATAATACAGTATACAAGAAACTGGCTCAAAGGCTGGATACTATCCCTAACGGCTTCCCTGCTACGAAGAGCGGTGTGGAACTGAGAATATTGGCCAAGTTATTCACGCCGCAGGAGGCTGCCTTGGCTCTGCATTTGAAGCTGGCCACCGAATATGCGGAGCAGATCGCACAGCGCACTGGCGATGACCCCCAAGCTACGGAGGCTACCCTCAAAGGTATGGCAGGCAAGGGGCTGATACGGATGAAACGGGGAGAGAAAGGGCCTGTCTTCGGCCTGATACCTTTCATCGTGGGCATCTACGAGTTGCAGATCAGTCGTATGGATGAGGAAATGGCGCGGCTATTTGAGGACTACTACAAGGAAGCCTTCCATAAGTCACTGAATTTGCAGCCGTCGATGCAACGTGTCATCCCTGTCGAGAAAGCTGTGCAGGTAGGAATCCAGGTACTTCCTTATGAGAGCGCCTCGGAGATACTGGCAAAGGCACAGTCGTGGGGCGTGTTGGACTGCATCTGCCGCGTGCAGAAGAAGCTGCTGGGACAGCCATGCGAGCACCCGGTGAACATCTGCCTCATGTTCAGCAAGAAGCCTAACGCCTACGAAAAGGCCAAGCACATCAAGTCGTTGACAAAGGAAGAGGCCCTGGAGATGCTGCGCCGCGCTGAAGAGGCTGGCCTGGTTCATACCACCGGCAACTATCAGGGGGAGATAGAATATATCTGCAATTGCTGTGCCTGTGCCTGCGCCATACTGCGTGGCGCTGCTGAGTTCGGCATCATGAGCATACTGGCGCCCTCAGCCTTCAGGGCTAGTGTGGATGAGAAGCTGTGCGTCGGTTGCGAGCTCTGCTTGGAACGCTGCCAGTTCAAGGCTCTGTCTGTGGTGGATGGCATGTGCAAGGTGGATGAACAGCGCTGCTTCGGCTGTGGCATCTGCATATCATCCTGTGTCGATGGAGCGCTTAGCCTGGTGCCCAGGCTGGCAGTCCAGGTGAAGACGCCGCCGGAATCATTAGGCGAGTGGATGATGGAGCGCGCTGTGGTGCGGGGACTCGACCTGGAGAAGCTTGAAGATATAATGGGGAAGATTCCCCAATAAGAAGGGCGAACCAGGGTGTTCGCCCTTACATTTTGTTGGCCTCCGCTATCACCAGTTAAGCTTCAGCACGCTCATAAATGCCTCTTTGGGAACTTCCACCTTGCCTATCTGTTTCATTTTCTTCTTGCCCTCTTTTTGCTTCTCCAGTAGCTTGCGTTTGCGGGTAACGTCGCCGCCGTAGCATTTCGCCAGGACATCCTTGCGCTTGGCAGGTATGTTAGCCCGGGCTACAATATGGCTCCCCACGGCTGCCTGGAGCGGCACCTGAAACAGTTGGCGGGGGATTTCTTCCTTGAGCTTGGAGACTATCGCCTCACCTATATCGTGGGCTTTCTCCGGCGGAATGATGCGGCTGAAGGCATCCACAAGCACCCCATTCACCAGTACATCGAGCTTGACCAGTTTTGCCTCGTGGTATCCCATGAACTCATAATCCATGGAAGCATAGCCCTGGCTGCGGCTCTTTAACTGGTCATAGAATGTGGTGAGCATCGAGCGCAGGGGCATATCGTACTCAAGCTGTACTCGCTGTCCCAACTCTCCTGGAGTCTTGGAGTGTCCCAGATACTCCGTGCGTTTGTGGACTCCGCCGCATCCCATGATGAGATCCATCAATGGGCCGATGAACTTAGACGGAGTGATGATCGAGATGCTGACCCAGGGCTCTTCTACTTTCTCTATCTCATGTGATAGTGGCAGATCACCGGGGTTGACCATTGTCACTGTCTGCCCATTGGTCTTGGTGACGATGAAGCTGACGCCTGGCGCTGTGACCACCAGCGACAAAAAGAACTCCCGTTCCAGTCGCTCGCGTACAATGTCAAGGTGCAGCAAGCCAAGAAAGCCGCAGCGGAAGCCGTGACCCAGAAGAGGGCTCGACTCAGGCTGGTATGTGAATGAAGCATCGTTGAGGCTGAGTTTCTCGATAGCCTCACGAAGCTCCAGGTAATCGTCTGGCTCGGTAGGATACACACCGGCGAACACCATCGGCTTTGCGGGGCGGTATCCCAGCAGGGGCTCTTTGGCTCCACTGGATATGGAGGTTATAGTGTCGCCGACGCGGCACTCAGCCACATTCTTCAGTCCGGTAGCGATATAGCCGACATCTCCTGCCGAGAGCGTCTGTACCGGGCATGGCTCTGGAGCAAAGTAGCCAACTTCCAGCACCTCTAACTCAGTGCCTTGGCCCATAAGGCGGAGTTTGCTTCCCTTAGAGATTTGCCCATCCGTTACTCGGAGGTAAGCTATCACGCCCTTGTAGGAATCGTAGTGCGAATCGAAGATGAGTGCCCGAAGCGGCGAATCGACGTTGCCTCCAGGAGGCGGAATGCGCTGCACTATCTTCTCCAGCAATTGCGGCACGCCGAGTCCGGTCTTGGCGCTTATGCGCAGAACGCTCTCCGGTCCATAGCCGAGCACAGTTTCAATCTCGTCGATTACGCGGTCGATTTCGGCGGTCGGCAGGTCGATCTTATTGAGGACGGGGATGATTTCAAGGTTGTGCTCCATAGCCAGGTAAACATTTGCCAGCGTCTGCGCCTGGATGCCCTGTGAAGCATCTATGACCAACACTGCGCCTTCGCAGGCGGCCAGGGTGCGCGAGACCTCATAGGAGAAATCGACATGCCCGGGAGTGTCGATAAGGTTCAGCCGATAGGTTTTGCCGTCATTGGCCTTGTAGTCGAGACGGATAGCCTTCGCCTTAATGGTGATGCCGCGTTCGCGTTCCAGTTCCATGCTGTCCATTACCTGTTCACGAATCTCCTCCCTGCGCATAGCGCCAGTGAGCTCGATGAGGCGGTCCGCGAGCGTGGACTTGCCGTGGTCTATATGAGCGATGATGCAGAAATTTCTTATGCTTGACTTATCCATGGTCTGCAACTATTCAAATTCCTCTACGGTTTTCTTGGGCAGGAAGCGCCAAAAGACTTCGTTGCCCAGCAGCCTGCCTCGGCGCGTGAGCCTGATTCGTTTGCCTGTATATTCCAGTAGCCCAAAACTGGCCGCCTCGTCGACCTGCTGGCCGTAATGCTTAAGTAAATCTATGCCAAATCGACTTCGAATGTCCTCCAAACATAACCCTTCGCTCAGCCTCAAACCAAGGATAACTGTCTCAGAAAGTTCCAGCTCCGGCCCGATGTCTTCGTCCAGTTCCCACGCAGGCGGTAAGTTGTGTGAAAAAGCATTCAGGTAGCTATCTAGGTCTGTAGCATTCGCGAGGCGGTGGCCGTGAATGTAGGAATGAGCGGCGACACCTATCCCCAGGTAAGGCAGGTTATGCCAATAGACCATGTTGTGTTCGCACTTATACCCGTCCCTGGCCCAGTTCGATATCTCATAGTGAAGGTAGCTATGTGCTGCCAGCGTATCCTGCGCTAGTTCGTACTGGTCGGCGGTGAGGTCAGGGTCAATTGAGGGGACCTCTCTCCGCTGGATTGCTGTCCTCAAAGGCGCATCGTCCTCGAGGGTTAGTGGGTAGAGCGAGATGTGCTCCGGGCCGAGTTCGATAACCTCTTCAAGAGCTTCACGCCAGCTTGCTATAGTCTGTCCTGGCAAACCGTAGATGAGGTCCAAACTCAGATTGGTGAATCCGGCATTCCGCGCAAATCGGACTGCGTCTCTTGCCTCCGATGCGGTATGGATGCGGCCCAGCAGCGCAAGCTTGCCATCATCAAAACTCTGCACGCCCAGGCTAAGCCGATTTATCCCCGCTTTTCTGACGGCTGTCAGATATATCTCGCTGACCGTGCCAGGATTGGCTTCAAGTGTTGCTTCAGATGCTTCGTCCACGGCGAAAAGAGAGTGAATGGTGTGAAGTATGTCGTGAATCTGCTCTGGGGAAAGCAGGCTGGGAGTCCCCCCGCCGAAGTAGATGCTGTGCACTTTTTGTCCACTGGTGCGCAAGGCCAGTTCCTTCTCAAGGGCGTTGACATAATCAGGAATGTCGGACTCGCGGCCCTGGTACGATACGAAGGAGCAGTAGCTACACCTGCGTCTGCAAAAGGGAAAGTGAATGTAAAGAGCGATATCTTGGCTCATAAAATTTCGGCGTTTAGCTCGGCAATAGTCTATCAACTGATATTCCCATGAAGCGATTATAGCAGAAGCTACCTCAAAGGAAAGGTCTTTAATATGGCGGAAATGAGACAAAAGTAACATACAAAGGTTAACTCTCTTGCTAGCATATATAGTGATTAAGTGATGGAGGGTATCTCCAAAAGGGAGGAGAAAACAATGAAAGAAAAAGTTGAAGCAGCGCTTGCCCGCATCAGGCCTGCCTTGCAGGCTGACGGAGGTGATGTGGAACTGCTGGGTGTAAAAGAGGGTGTGGTTTCGGTGAGGCTCATTGGAGCCTGCGGCGGCTGTCCTATGTCTACGATGACGCTGAAAAACGGGATCGAACGCATACTCAAGCAGGAAGTGCCTGAGGTCAAAAGCGTGGTCACCGGCTAAAAAATAGACTGAATTGCCAGACATGTGCGAGTTGACTTAGCTATTCCGAATGGCTAAGTCAGCTTTTTATCTTATAGTACAGATAGAGCAGCTTGCAGTTGAGTTCCAGGTCGTCAGAGGTTTTGGCGGAGGGCGCGCCGGGCCTGGAAGATTTCGTCAACCTGTCATCGAAGATAGCCCCGGGGAACAACTCCTGCAGTTTCGCAACCATAATGTTGAAATTGGCTGCGGATGAGGGGGCTATCTGAGCACCTAAAAATGAATAGGCCATGCCATGCTGCAACATCTGCACGGTAGGCTCCGAAGATTCCCGATTGTAGAGCCTCGCAAGAGGTTCTGCTTGAACTGCTACACCGCCGATTTTCTCTTTGACAGTGCGCGAGACAGGGAAGCCGCCCGTCAGCAGGGTAGCGCCCCAATTTATCTCCTTTCTGGTTACTGTGGTTTCTTCCTCCTCAGGAGTTTGCAGAGTACCCTTAAGAATCAAGAAGACATCGCTGGACAGTATTCTTTTTGCCTGGCCGCCCCTGTTACGAAAGGTGGCTTCCCCCACTGACAATTCGATAGTCTGAGCAGTGAAGACCTTTGAGGGCTTGCGCAGTTCAGAGTTTTTGCAGACAAAAGCTGACAGCCCTAGGTCTATCAGATTTCGGGCTGTTAATTCTGCTTCCTGGACGCTGTGATAGTGTGCGATGAGCCTGGGAAGCCCGCCGCTCAGGAGAAGGCGTGTCTGGTAAGGGTCTTTATTGACAATAGCCGCTACCTTCTTGACGATTTCTGGCTCGGGGATATTCGGGACAGCTACGGCAACATGCACAACCTCATACCCAGCCATCAACTTCTGCCTCCTGGTCAGGGGGCCTGACCGCGCACGACAGCGTGCTTATGTTATGAGGATTTCTTTTTGCTCACCTTGTTTCCGAACTCGTCCAGCTTCTCTTCGAGTTGCTTCTGCCTCAAGGAGATGGTGTAGTCGCCGCGTGTTCTCTCGAGAACGCCTCGCACCATATCGGTGGTACGCCTCAAGCCGCCGGTCAGTGCATCGTGAAAATCGATGGTCACCAGAAGGCTGTAGATGTCGTCCATAGCCCAGAGTATTTCCTCGCAACGCTCGATCTTGCCCTCTCTCAAGGTATCGAGCAGGTGCCGCCTCATCTCGCCTGCTGCCTCGCCGAGTCCGTTGAGGTAAGCGGCGTAGCTTACGCCAAGCTCATCGGGATCGGGCAGGGTTTCACCTGCCACCAGTGACAGAGTAATGCATGCCTCTGCATACTCTTTCGTCCCGTTGTGGACAAACCCGCCGTAGGCCAGCTCGCCGTGTTCGGCGAGGGTTCGGGTCATGTTTTCGACGTTGGCGCGTGCTGAGGCGATGAGCTCTCGTGCCTGGTCGAATTCCCCGCGATGCACGGCACGGATGGCATTGGCGCTGAAGCGGATTGTTTCTCTGGAGAGTCCCAGCCCCTTCTCGCGGGCGCTGTCCTCTGCGGCGAAGTAAACTCGCACTTTATCTGCGATAGTATCAAGTCTCGCGGTGGGTCTATTCATTTAGCACTTCCTCTGTTTATTATCTCGGCAAGCCTCTGGCTTGCCTCTTTGACATTGTCGGCACCGAGCACGGCGCTGATCACGGCGACTGCATCAGCGCCGGCGCCAATAACTTTGCCGATATTATCCTCGTTTATGCCGCCGATAGCAACTACAGGCACTGATACTTTGCTTTTCACCTGTCGCAACGTTTTAAGTCCGGCAAGCCTTGTCGGTGACTTCGACGGCGTAGGGTAGATACAGCCTACTGCTATGTAATCGGCGCCTTCCTTTTCGGCTTCAAGCGCTTCTTCCAGCGTGGCTGCGGAGCAGCCCAGTATTTTGTCGCCTGGCAACATCTTGCGGGCGGTCTCAATAGGCAAATCCTCCTGTCCGATGTGGAGGCCATCGGCGTCGGAGGCTATGGCGAGGTCGAGATAGTCGTCCACAATAAATAGTACATTGGACTCAGCACATATCTTTTTAAGCTCTCGAGCCAGGGGCACAAGCATGCCTTTGGGCCGCAGCTTATCGCGGAGTTGAATCATTCGGGCGCCCCCTTGAATCGCCTGGCGGGCGACCTCGAGTTCGCTTCGTCCTCTCAGTGCCTGGGTATCTATTATCACGTAGAGCCCGGCGACCTGCTCTCTCTTGTTGTGGCGGAGCAGCTCCGATACTATCTTCTGCTCAAGCGTGTAGAGGGCGAAGCGGGCGTGCTTGAATTTGTCCCAGTCCAGGCCGAAATCGTCGCCCTGGACCTTGGCCAGTTCTTCGAGGACTCGCAGCGATTGCTGAACACGGCGCGAGTTTGCGCTGACCAGGCTGACGGTATCCGCTCGCTCGGCCTCGCTATCCACATCCAGGAAGGCTCCTACGTCCTCCTCAGCCTTTCGAGCGCTCAAGAGCCTTTTCAGAAGAGACTGGTCTTTGGGCAACAGCTCATGGCGCATATTTTTCAACTCCTCGCTGAGTTCGGAGTCGTTCAGGATGAAGCGTGTGATATCTTCGAGGAGGCGTAGTCCCTCGCCGATGCGATTGAGGTTAACATCGAGAATACGCAGCATATTGGGGCGTTCCTAAAGCAGTTCCTTGAGCGGCTTGGGCATCTCGCCCTCTCTGGCGGCTGCGATCGACTCTTTAACTCCGGAAAAGGTATCTTTGTATTCTTCGCTATCCATATCCACACCGAGGTCTTTGAGCCTTTTCTCGGTCCATCTGCCTATGTTGCGCGGGTCTTTGTAGTAGTCAGGGTCTTTAGGTATTGCGGCGGCCGGGCCGGACTGTTCCCAGACATCCTTGGTTGTCCTGTGGTAAGCGAATCCGGAGATACAGCGGTCGAGTCCGCTGCTGCCGCAGGCAGGGCATATCGGGTTCTGGGGAGGATTAAAGCTCCTCACGAAGAAGCTTGCCTTCTGTTGACATGACTTGCAGAAGAATTCATAGATAGGCATAACCGCTCACTCCGCTTCCGCGCCTCCTGTTTCCGTGTCTTCCCCCATCTCAGTCTGTTTGAAATCCTCTACCACCTTGTTCATGTCCTCGCCCGCATCCAGACGGCTGAGAAGCTCCTCGGACTCAGGGGTAACGTCCTCGCCGGTGGCACGCGCCATCTTTCGGCTCCACTCGGCGAGGGCGCGAGGGTCATTCCTCATCAGCCCGTGCGTGAGTTTGGAGTCAGATAGTATCTCGTCATAGACGCCTTTATCGTTCTTAGACCTCCGCACCGCAAAAGAGGAATAGATACGGCTGAGCTCTTTGCTGCCGCACCTGGTACAGCTTGGGTTGGTGGGCGGGGAAAAGCCTTGGACGTATATATCCACGCGGCGTCGGCAGTTAGCGCATCTGTATTCGTAAATCGGCATCCTAATGTCACCTACAGCCTGGAAACTCTCTTTTTACAGATTCGATTTTACCATAGAAAGGCTGCTCAGTAAATCTGTGCGCACGGGAAAGTCACCATGCTATAATGTAGTCGAACGCGTAGTTGTCGATGAACAAAGATTCAGCCAAACCACTGGGTATTACTCGTTGCGGGAATATGGAATTCAGGTGGGGACAGCGCACCTATGTTATGGGCATAGTCAATGTCGACCCTGATTCCTTCTCCGGCGATGGGCTGCGCGATGCAGACACTGCTATCGTCCAGGGGAAGCGGTTTGCCGCTGAGGGCGCTGATATCATAGACGTGGGCGGAGAGTCCACCCGCCCTGGCTTCGACCCTATCTCCGCTGAGCAGGAACTGGGGCGCGTGCTGCCGGTCATCGAGAGGCTGGCCAGCGAGTTATCTGTGCCGGTGAGCATAGACACTTATAAGTCAGAGGTGGCGCGCAAGTCAGTGGCGGCCGGGGCGCGCATGATAAACGATGTCTGGGAGCTGAAGCGTGATCCCAAGCTGGCGCGAGTGGCGGCGGAGGCAGGTGTGCCTCTGGTCATCTCTCAAAATCAAAGGGACTCCCGCTTTCACGACTTCTTCCCCGAGCTTATCGCCAGCCTCAAAAGAAGCATTCAGGTGGCGCTGGATGCTGGTGTGGCTTGGGACAACATCATCATCGACCCCGGCGTAGGCTTCGGCAAGACAGCGGAGCAAAATGTGGAGATAGTGCGCCGCTTGGCTGAGCTGAAGGTGCTGGGAAGGCCTATCCTCTTGGGCACCTCGCGCAAGTCGTTCATCGGGCACGTGCTCGATCTGCCTGTGGACCAGCGCCTGGAGGGGACGGCGGCTACAGTGGCTATCGGCATCGCCAACGGCGCTGATATCGTGAGAGTGCACGATGTGGCGCAGATGGTGCGGGTAGCCAGGATGAGCGATGCTATTGTCAGGGGCAAGCACCCGTGAGAGGAGTTGAGGTGTACCTGGCCCTGGGTTCAAATTTGGGTGACAGGATGGGCAATCTTAAGTCGGCTGTAGAGCGCTTATCTCAAAAGATGACGATTAAGAAAGTGTCCTCGGTCTACGAGACGGAGCCTGTCTATTACGAGGAGCAGCCTCTGTACTTCAACGCAGTCGTCTCTGGGGTAACCGAACTGGAGCCTTCTGACCTTCTCCGATTCGTGAAAAGCATCGAGAGCGACCTGGGCAGGCAGCCCAGCTTTCGTAATGCTCCCAGGCTTATTGATATAGATATACTTTTCTATGGCGACCGGGCTGTCCAGACAGCGGAGCTCACCATCCCTCACCCTGGCATCGCGGAGCGCGCCTTCGTGCTCGCGCCGCTGGCCGAGATTGCACCGAAGCTGGTTCATCCTGTGATACATGAGAAGGTCGAAGATTTACTGGCCATGGTGAATGGACTGGGTGGTGTGAGAAAGATGGGTAGATTGAGCAAATTGTAGGGGCAGACCCGTGTGTCTGCCCACAGTACGGGCGAGGGCGAACACATGGGTTCGACCCTACATAATAATGCGAAAGCTTTGGGAGGAGATATGTATCAGGTATCGGTCAGGCAGCATTTCGATGCCGCCCACTATTTAAGGGGCTACGGCGGCAAATGCGAGGCACTGCACGGGCACCGCTTCGAGGTCGTGGTAAGCGTAGAAGCCAAGAAGCTCAATGAGATAGGTTTAGCTTTCGACTTTGTGGAGCTTAAGAAGTATGCAGGCGAGGTACTGAAGCGGTTCGATCACGTGTGTTTGAACGATATTAAGCCCTTCGACAAAATCAACCCGTCTTCTGAAAACATAGCAGCCACTATCTATAAGGAGCTTACGAAGCGACTGAGCGGTATGGTTATCTCACAGGTTGAGGTCTGGGAATCTCCAGAATCGAGGGTTACCTACACCCCGTAAAGGCTGCTTTCAAGAATGCCGCTCATGAGGCAGAGCTGGCAGCGCTTTTTTCCTTGGATTGGGTTTTGGGAGCTTCCTCAGTCGTCGCCATCAGGCGACCGATAGAGAAGCCTATTCCCAGGGCTCCCAGGAAGGCTACGATCACAGGTGCAGCGATTGCCCAGAAACGCCAGTCCCCACCAGCGACCAAACCCCAGATAAAAAGGCCGGCAAGAACTACACAGCCAAGACAGATTAACGCACCACCCACCTTGAACCTGTTCATTTATCTGTTCTTACCTCCTAACTTTTGGCTGGAACCTTTGACTTAATTGCGAAGGTCCGGTGGCAGCAGGTTAGGTATGGAATCCTTAATGGGATAGATTTGGGAGCACTTAGTGCACTTCAAAGTACCCGTGATGACCTCTTTATCGTCCTCCTCCGTGATTTCGAGTTGGAGGTCGCCCTTACACACAGGGCACGCCAGAATCTCCATCAGGTCCTTTTTCATAGGTGTCTCTCTCCGCATGACGCCTCAGTTAAGATGATTGTAGTTTATGAAATATCTTAAGTCAAGGGCACCGAAAAGTTATGGTGTTGCTGCCATCGCTACGGAGTGGTTGGGAGCCCATCCCCACTCTTTCAGGGGCCAGACGATGAGCCATGCCTTGCCGACTATCTTATTATCGGGTATAGGGCCTATCTCACGAGAGTCTTGGCTGACACTGCGGTTGTCTCCCATGACGAAGTATTCTCCCTCGGGCACTACCCAGGTCCCGCTGACGCCACTGTGCTGGTTAGCCAGATATGGTTCTTCCAGCTTGGAGCGGTTACCGTTTATATCAGTTATATATACGGTGCCGTCAGGCGTCACCTCTACGGTCTCTCCAGGTAAACCGATCACCCGCTTGATCCGGTCAGGCTGGTCGGGCACCTGGAAGATGACGACATCGCCTCTTTGGGGGGTGTGACCGAACCAGTAGGCTGTCTTGTTTACCAATACATATTGTCCTTCGTGTAAATTAGGCAGCATACTTGTCTGTTCAATTCGGAAGTTCTGCACCATGAAATGGATAGCGAAGAAGATGACCAGGGCCAGAAGGATAACCTGCAGTGTATCGCGGATTATAGTTCTCATAATTATTGTATAAGCACCCCGAGCGCTCCCTATTTTCCAGGATCCCTCTTAAAGAGGCTAAGGTGTCGCTGCTGCCATCACTATGGAATGGTTGGGGGCCCACCCCCAATCGTGTAGGGGCCAGACGATGAGCCATGCCTTGCCGATTATCTTGTTTCGGGGCACCGGCCCCCCCTCGCGGGAGTCGTAGCTGACGCTGCGGTTATCTCCCATGACAAAGTACTCTCCCTCAGGGACTGTCCACGTCCCGCTGGTGCCGCTGTGTTGGGTTGGCAGATATGGTTCCTCCAGCTTGGAGCGGTTACCGTTTATACCAGTTATATATACGGTGCCGTCAGGCGTCACCTCCACGGTCTCGCCGGGCAAGCCGATTATCCTCTTGACGCGGTCATTCTGCGGCTGGTCGGGCGCCTGGAAGACGATGACATCGCCCCTTTGGGGATTATGGCCGAACCAGTAGGCTGTCTTGTTAACAATCACATATTCGCTGTTGTGCAGGTTGGGTTCCATGCTTGTGCCGTCGATCCTGAAGTTCTGTATCATGAAATGGATGGAGAAGAAGATGACTAGGGCCAGGAGAATGACCTGCAGCGTTTCGCGGACTAGAGTTCTCATCTTATATGGTAGACAAGGGGCTTAAGCCCCTTGTCAAAGCTCCTAAACATTCCTTATTGGGCAGATTACTGCGAATACCCTGTTAGATTGGGGTGGCAAGACTATGTTAAAATGAACAGAGCTTTACATATACTCAACTAGTATAAATAGGATGCTACCTGTGAGTCAAGCACGATTTATATGGTGTTTGTAGGCTCTCAAGGTGAGTTATTGATGGATGAACAGGACCTAATCTCGAGAACTAAATCCGGCGACGTTGAGGCTTTCAACCTCCTGGTCGAGCAATACCAACGTATAGTCTACAACCTTGCCTTGCGGATGTTGGGCAACGCTGAGGCGGCCGAGGACGCCAGCCAGGATACGTTTCTCTCCGCATATAAAGCTATCGGCAAGTTCCGGGGCGGCAGCTTCAAGTCCTGGGTCCTGCGTATCGCCGCCAACTCCTGCCATGACAAGCTGAGAGTGGCGCGACGCTACCGCGTAGTCTCGCTGGACACTCTGCTGCTGGAGCCTGACGAGCTTCCTCAAGCAAATAATAACGAATCTCCCGAGGATTATGCCCTGCGCCGGGAACTGGGCAGGTTCCTCAGCGAAGGGCTGACGCATTTGCCCGAGGACCAGCGCTTGGTGATTGTCCTTTCCGATGTCCAGGGCTTGAGTTATGAAGAGGTCGCCCAGGTTACAGGCTGTTCTCTGGGTACAGTGAAGTCACGGTTGAACAGGGGACGAACGCGCCTGAGAGACTTTCTGCTCCAGCGCGAGGAACTTTTGCCATCTAAATTCCGTCTTAATAAATAGAAGGGGTAATAAAATGTTCAGGGGTAAAGGGGAGCCTTTGTGCCGAAGAGTACGGGGCATGCTCTCCGAATATGTCGATAACAGGCTCGACAGCGAGAACAAAAGCCTCGTTGAGCGTCATCTCGAGACATGTGAGGCTTGCTCCAAAGAGCTCGAATCTCTGAGGATGACGGTGCAGCTATTGCACAGGGTGCCTGAAGTGCCAGCGCCGCGTTCCTTCACTGTAGCTGCGCCCGCGCCCAGACGCGAGAGCGCTTTCGGCCCAGCAAGCATGCGCTGGCTGCGGCCCGCCACGGCTGTTGTCGCTATAGCTCTCGTGGTGCTGCTTGCGGGCGATTTTTCCCATGTTTTTGTGAATAATGCCGGGGTTAATAACGGAGGTAACGCGACCTATGTTCAATCAGCGCCCTCATATACTGAGCAGCAGACGATGGTCGTCGTCCCAGGGGTTATGGGGCAAATGTCTCTTGCTACCGCAAAAGCTGTAGGATTCACAGATTACACCGTACTTCCTCCAACACCACCGGCTCTTGATGAGCATCAGACGATGGTCGCTGTCCCTGGTGTAATGGGTCAGATGTCTCTTGCTACAGCAAAAGCTGCAGGATACACAGATTACGGTGTACTCTCCTCTTCTCCTCCTTCTCCTCCTGCTTCTCAGCCTGCAGCTCAGCCAGTCCCGACTATTCTCGGCAATGAAGGGCCGACCGGAGCAGGAGTGATAGTTCAGGGCGAGGCTGGTGTAGGTTGGCCGCTGCGACAGACTGAGATAGGCCTGGGTGCTGCGGTATTCGTTCTGCTGGGGCTAATGATTTACGCCAGAAGGCAGCGCAGGAAAAACGTGGGCGCAGGATGAGAAGGTGCCTGCCCCCGCTCGTGAGTTTGCTGGCGGTGGCGTGCAGTTCAGGTGAAGCAGCCCCGAATACCGGCGACAAGGGTATATCTCAGGATGAAAGCCAGGAGATTGCCCGGCAATATGTGATTAACGACCCCACTTTCCAGTTCGATGGCATGATGGGAACCCTCGCGCTGGTGAACACAACCACCTTGAAATGCCCCTATTGCTGGGAGTTTGTGTACCAATTCGATTGCCGCCAGGCTGGTTATGGAAATCGCGCGGGGCTTATAGTTGCGCAGGTAATCACTCCGCACCCAGCAAGTATAGTGGTCCAGGAAGGCAAGGTCACTTCAGCGGTGATGGACAGCAACTGGGATATGATGGGGCAGAAAGTTATTGGCAATAATACTACTTAGAAGCGCGCCCGTTGTCTCTGAGCCTGGGCGGCGGGTTGGAGAAGGAGGTTCAGGATGAAAAAAGGGCTGTTCCTGGTACTCGGCTTGGTTCTGGCGGTTTCTCTGCTGCTGATTGGCTGCGATTCTCAGGGGGGCACCAGTTCGACGGAGGCACAAGGGGTTTCGGTTCCGCAGAGTGTCAATGTTGCGCTTACGGGATCCACCTCTCAGCAGACGGGAATCTGGGTTAGCGGGACAGGAGAGGTGATGGCTACGCCTGATGTCGCCATTCTGACCCTGGGTGTCGAGGCGCAGGAGACAACCGTGAAGGTAGCACAGAGCGAGGCATCTTCTGCGATGAATGCGGTGGTGGATGCGCTCAAGACGAACGGAGTCGCGGACAATGATATTCAGACGCAGTGGTACAGTATTTCTCCGGTGACCACATGGAATGACAAGACGAACGAGCAAATTACAACCGGTTATAGCGCTACCAACACGGTCACGGCAAAAATCAGGGACATTAGCACGGCCGGCACTATTATAGATGCTGTGACTGATGCCGGGGGCAATTTAACTCGAATCAATGGCATCAGCTTCACTGTGAATGACCCCACGAACTATAATAACCAGGCCCGCGAGAAGGCAATGCAAGATGCTGCCGCCAAGGCGCAACAACTGGCTACCCTGGCTGGAGTCACACTGGGCAAGGCCATCTATATCTCTGAGAGCGGCAGCTATATACCTTCGCCTATTCGGTTGACAGCTTCTGCTGAGGGCGCTTCCGCAAGCACGCCGATTAGCCCGGGCGAGCTGGATATAACCATAACAGTACAGGTAGGATACTCTATCGAGTAAACAGAGTAGCCAAGTTTCCCTTTTGGAGCTGAAGGAGAGAGGGGCAGCCCGCCACAGGCGGGCTGCCCTATTTTTGCAGCGTAGCAGGGGCGGGTTTGAAACCCGCCCAAATTAGCCCCCCTTGTGTAGGGCAGGTTTCCAACCTGCCCAAACTATCTTCTAGTTGCACGTTAACGAGTGAGGTGATAGAATTACATAATCGGGTGAGAAAGAGGCAGAAGCGGAGAAATGTTCACCGGCATCGTTGAGGAAATAGGCACTGTTAAGTCGCTGCAAGCAGGGAGACTCACCATTGCGGCGGACAGTGTCCTTAAAGGCACTGAGCTGGGCGACAGCATCAATGTCAATGGTGCCTGCCTCACGATTACCGCTATGGGCGGCAACACTTTTTCCATCGATGTCATGCCTGAGACCCTGCGCCGCACCAACCTGGGAGCCCTGCGCCCCGGCGAGGGGGTCAATCTGGAGTTGGCTCTGGCGGCAGACGGCCGTTTAGGAGGTCACTTCGTTCAAGGACACGTGGATGGCACAGGGAGGGTGAGTTCGGTGGTTGCCGAAGGCGAGGCGCTCCTGATGAAGGTCGCCGCCCCTCCGGATATAGTACGTTATGTAGTGGAGAAAGGGTTCATTGCGGTGGATGGGGTCAGCCTCACGGTTACTCACTGCAGTGCCGTCTCTTTTATGGTCTCTCTGGTTTCCTATACCTTGCAACACACTACTCTGGGACGCAAGAAACCGGGCGATGTGGTGAATCTAGAGGTTGACATAATTGCCAAATATGTGGAGAAGCTGGTGGGCGAGCGCAAACCAGGTGTGAGCCTTGAGTTTTTGGGCAAGCACGGTTTTCTGCCTGCCTAGGCCTTTGAGGGTTTAAAAATGGCTCTAGCAACTATACCTGAAGCAATTGCGGAGATAAAGGCAGGGAAGTTCCTCATTATCGTGGACGACGAGGGCCGGGAGAACGAGGGAGACCTGGCTATCGCTGCGGAAAAAGTCACGCCCGAGGCCATCAATTTCATGGCTAAGTACGGCAGAGGGCTTATATGCATAGCCATGACCGGCCAGAGGCTGGACGAATTGAATATCCCGATGATGGTTCAGGATAATACCTCGAGGTTCTCCAGCCCTTTCACTGTGTCGGTCGAAGCTAAGCATAAGGTGACCACCGGCATCTCTGCCCATGACCGGGCGGCGACGGTGAGGGCCCTCATCGATCCCGCCACCAAACCTGAAGATATATCGCGCCCGGGGCATATGTTCCCTTTACGTGCCAGGGACGGCGGCGTTCTGGTGCGCGCGGGCCACACTGAGGCTGTCGTGGACCTGTTAAAGGCGGCGGGGCTGTATCCGGCAGGGGTTATCTGTGAGATATTGAACGAGGACGGAACGATGGCCCGGGTGCCTCAGTTGGAGGTAATGGCAGCCGAGCACGGCGTCAAAATGGTGAGCGTGGCTCAGATTATCGCTCATCGTCGCCGCCACGAGAAGCTGATAGTTAGGGTAGCTGAGGCGAGGTTGCCCACCAGATACGGCGATTTTCACGCCATCGCTTACAAGAGCGCCATCGACCCCGATGAGCATGTGGCGCTGGTCAAAGGCGACCTCAATGGGGGGGATAAGCCGGTGCTGGTGCGCGTGCATAGCGAATGCCTTACCGGCGATGTGTTCCACAGCATGCGCTGTGATTGCGGAGAGCAAATCGACCTTGCCATGAAGGCTATTGCCGAGGAGGGACGCGGGGTATTCCTCTATATGAGGCAGGAGGGCCGCGGCATCGGACTGCACAACAAGATTCGTGCCTATGCCCTTCAGGACCAGGGCTTGGACACGGTAGAGGCCAATGAGGCGCTGGGCTTTGGCAGCGATCTCCGCGATTACGGTATCGGGGCTCAGATTCTGGCTGACCTCGGAGTGCACAAGCTGCGACTGCTGACCAATAATCCGAAAAAGGTCATTGGACTCGAGGGGTATGGCCTGGAGGTCGTGGAAACGGTGCCCATCATCTGCAAGCCTAACCCTCAGAATGTCAGGTATCTTGAAACCAAGCGCAAGAAGATGGGGCATCTGCTGAAGCTGGATGAGTGAGGCAGTTAAAAGAAAAGCAGTCTTCCTAAGACTGATGGGGTATTCCCCAGTTGTATAAGTCCCCCAAGATTAGGGATATAGGCGGTTAATAATAAAGAGGTGCAGGATACATCCTGCCGGGGGTCTGGGGGTGTCCCCCCAGTTCCACAAGTCCCCCAAGATTAGGGATATAGGGAGTTAATAAAAAGAGGTGCAGGATACATCCTGCCGGGGGTCTGGGGGTGTCCCCCCAGTTCTACAAGTCCCCCAAGACTGGGGGATTTAGGGGGTTGATAAAAGGATATTCAACCTCAAGCGAATTTATCGGGGAGGTGAATCTTGGCTAAGCGTTATGTAGGCAAGTTGGTGGGGGAGGGGCTGAAGTTCGGGGTCATAGTCTCGCGTTTCAATGAGTTTATCACCGGCAAGCTTCTGGATGGAGCACAGGATACGCTGGCCCGCCATGGCGTCAAGGAGGCAGACGTAGACGTTGCCTGGACGCCGGGCTCCTTCGAGATACCGCTCATTGCCAAGAAGATGGCTGAGTCGGGAAGATACGATGCCATAATCTGCCTGGGCGCTGTGATTCGCGGCGGCACGCCGCACTTCGATTATATCGCTGCTGAGGTGAGCAAAGGTATTGCCAACGTAAGTCTGGCGACCGGGCTCCCTGTCATCCTGGGGGTGATTACCGCTGATACCCTGGAGCAGGCCATAGAGAGGGCGGGCACGAAGTCAGGCAACTACGGCTCGCAGGCTGCGTTACATGCCATCGAGATGGCAAACCTGGGCAAAGCGATAGCAGGCCACTAGCTGAAGGCAACCGAGGATAACCTGATGGTCCTGTGGAGACTCATGGAGTGATCTTGTAGACATGGTCTCCAGGCCGCACCCTGTCAGGGACCTTAACTCCGATAGAATCCCCGGATTTTGCCTCCTGCACGTTCACGTTGTGGATTTGCATCGACTCGATGGTAACCTCAACGTCAGTCGTATGACCCTTGATATGGAGCTTGTCGCCGACCTTGACGGTTGAGGTGAGGTCGATGCCGGCCACTACGGGTCGGGCGAAAAAGGCACTGACCTTGCCGACTTCTATTTCTGGCATTTCTAAACCTCCTCCCTTGTATCCCCTCTTATTTTGTCTGAAGTGTTTGATAGTATAGCGATTCTTCTACGATAAATCAACGGCTGGTTGTGGAGATTGTTTACTAATGGGGAGTGCAGAGGGGCGAGTCCCCTCTGCCAGGGGTTTGGGGGTGTCCCCCAAACCTAAAATCCCCCAAGATTGGGGGATAAAGGGGGTTGAGAAGTGTTGCTAAACGGCCTCCGTTGCGAGGAGTCTAGAGGTCGAGTCTCCTTTGGTGAGGTTTAGGTCGCCTGCTATTTGGACACAAACTTATCTAAAGAAATTGCTACATCGGGGAACTTGGCGAGTATTTTCTTATCTACGGTGACAAGGGGAGCATTCAAATCCATGGCTAAGGCAACAAATTCACAGTCGTAAGCGGAGCATCCGCTTTGTGTTGCCAGTCTGAGTATCTTCTCCGAAGCGACTCCATATTCGGAATCTTTCATCAATTGCTCAGCTTCTGAGATAACAATGAGGGCATCTTCCAGGCTTATTAAGCTTTGATTTGTGCAGGTTGCCAGGACGTTACAGAGCTCGCTTCTCCACAGCGGAGGCGCAACCCAGTGGTAATCTTTCAGCAGGGCTTGTTCGGCCTGGTCGGTTCGCTTGCTGGATAAGAATAGGTAACCGATCACATTTGTGTCTACGACGATCATGGCCTTCCCGCTGTTTTCATTTCGTTAAATTTCCTGTCAGTGAGCGCATGTCCTCTGGTTTTTTGTCGCAGTTGGCGAGCCCTGGCGAGGATGTCATTAGCGCTCTCGTGCTTCTGAGTTTGAACTGTTCGTTCTATGCAGACGAGTATTTCGCTGTTGATGCTGCGTCGGTTTTCCGTCGCACTCTGCTTTAAACGCTGATATAGATTGTCGGGAATATTTTTGACAGTGATGGCGCGCATTTGACACCCCTCTGGTTCCATAACGGTTCTATTATGGAACCATAAATTGCTTTTGTCAAGTACCTGTCATCGTTTCCTTTACTCAAGGGCGCCCGCTATGAGCAGCTCTGCTACTTCGTCGTCGGACATTCCCAGAATCTCTTTCAGCACGTATTCATTGTGCTGGCCCAGGCAGGGGGCGGGCATGGTAAGCTCGTGAGGCGTCTTCGAGAAGCGATAAGGCGGAGCCTGGTAGATATGCGGCCCGATCTCGGGATGTTTCAGAATGACATGGGTGCCCCGGTGGTTCAACTGGGGGTCTGCGACCAGGTCTTCGCCGCTCTCTACTACTCCTGCGGGCACCCCTGCCGCCTGCATCCGCCTCATTACTTCCTCCGGCGGGTGGTTGACCGTCCATCCCTCCACGAACGCATCCAACTCGTCCTCGTTGCCCTTGCGGCCCCTGAACGTGTCGAACTTGGCCTCTTTCGTCCATGCGGGATTGCCGATGACCTTGCAGAAGTTGCGCCACTCTTCTTCGGTACTTACGGCTATGGCGCACCATCTCTCGCCTTCGCCCTTGCAGCGGTAGACGCCGTGTGGCGCGGCGTACGTAGATCGGTTGCCCGTGCGCTCCAGAATCCGCCCGTTTATCATGTAATCCATGATGGGCGGTGCCAGGAATTGCACGCTGCATTCCAGTTGGGAGAGCTCAATGTACTGTCCCTCGCCGGTCTTCCTGCGATGGATAAGCGCTGCGATAAGAGCAGTCACCATGTGGGGGAAGGTTAGGAAATCGGTAAGGGCTCCGAAGGGCACTGTGGGCTCTCTATCAGGCCATCCGGTGACCTGGGTAAAGCCGCCCAGCGACACCCCGACCATGCCATGACCCGGCATCGTGCTGTAGGGGCCTGTTTTGCCCTGTAAGGAAGTGGCAACGTGAATGAGGTCCGGTTTCTCCTTTCTCAGAGTCTCGTATTCCAGGCCGAACTTCTCCATAATGCCTGGCAGGTGGGCGTCGGCGACCACATCGGCCCAGTTGCGGATTATCCTTTTGGCGACCTGCTGCGCCTGGGGCATCCTCAGGTTAAGGGTTATGCCGTATTTGCTGTCGTTATAGACGGCGAAGAAAGCACTGCGGTTTATGCCCGGCTGCCAGTCTTTGTAGGGAGCGGACACTCTGGTAATGTCAGGCCTGGTATATGATTCGATATGGATGACCGTCGCCCCCATGTCGGCCATAAACTTTATGGCGATGGGGCCGACCCCCAGCCAGGTGAAATCGGCTATTTTCACCCCTTCAAATATGCGCTTCTTCGTCATCAACTGCCTCCGCATTCCTCTGAAAATAAAGCGCTTAGGCTTTATGTCATTCTGAGCGGAGCGAAGAATCTCGGTACTCACCCTGAGCTATTATCTGAGATTCTTCGGTCGTCCGCCTCTGGCGGACTCCTCAGAATGACATTTTATTTTTAACCCTTGGTGGTTCTTCACAAAGTGAAGGATGGCAATCGTCATAAGAGTTTTTGAGCTTCCAGTATTCAGATGACTCCTGCTTCCTTGAGCAGGCGCGTATGCTCTGGGGACAGGCCCAACTCCCCTTCGTAGATTTCCCGGTTGTGCTCGCCGATAAGCGGGGCACGCCTCGATATTCTCCAGGGAGCCACAGTCATTCTTGTATGGGGAACCCACATAGGTTACGGTTTCACCTAATTCCGGGTGTTCAACCTCTACATAGAAATCCCTGGCCTTAAGCTGAGCGTTCTGCGCCAGGTCCTGGGTGGTGCTCACGGGGTAAATTATCATGCCTCTCTCCCGTGCCTTCTCGTATATCTCGGCCTTGGTCTTGCCGGCAAAGAAATCTATTATACTGTTCTCCCAGGCATCGATCGTTTCCTGAGTCAACGACCAGGCGTCTACCTTCTCTATCCAGTCTCTGGCTTCCCAGTCCCTTTTGTCCTCAAAAGCTCCCAGCATTCCCTCCTCAGCCATCCATTTTAGTAACGGCGGCATCGAGATTGAAGCTAGCTGGCCTCCTGCTATGAGAAAGCCCACGAACCCATCCTTGCAGGGAAAGGCAAGCCTGAACAATGCGGTGCCCATGGAGCGGCGGGAACCGGCGCGAAACAGGTTGATCTTCATCATGTCCCAGAACTGCACCAACAGAAGCGTGGTCCATAGCACGGATTCCTGCATGGAGACGTCAACGTGCTGGCCTTCCCCTGAGAGCTCCCGGTAGTATAGGGCAGCCAGCGTCCCCGATGCAGCATGGCAGCCTGCAACGAGGTAGCAGTGGGGGAAGCTGACCTGACACGGAGGACGGTCGTCATCTCCGGTGACATATGCCTGACCGGCCACTGCCCAACCCACAAGGTCCGTAGCTTTCCAGTCTTTGTGAGGGCCTGTTTGTCCGAAGGGGGAGATGGAGGTCATAATAATGCCCGGATTTATTTCGCTGAGCGCTGAATATCCCAGCCCCAGCCTGTCCATGTATCCCGGTGCGAACGACTCTACCACGGCATCAGCGGTCTTGACCAGCCTGCGGAATATATCTACTCCATCGGCGGTCTCGAGGTTCAGGGTTATGCCTCTTTTGCTGGTATTGTAGGCCCACCAGTAAAGGCTTTTCTCCGGGTGGGGGATGTCTTTGTAGAATGGGCCAATGTTTCGGGCAGCGTCTCCGCCCGGTTTCTCGATTTTGATGACGTCAGCCCCGAGGTCAGCGAGTACCTTGGCGCAGTAGATTCCCTTGTGGTCGGTTAAGTCGAGGATGCGGTAGTCACCCAACATACCTTCGCGGTTTGCCTTCTGTGTCATCATATGTTCTCCATTTCGGGTCTATTGGCCTGTCCTTAGCCCTAGCGTACTAAAAAGCGCAGTAGGAGACCTTACAACGCAAAAAAGTTGCACAGAGTGAGCACTGTACCAGTGGGAGATCTCGTATGTGGACTAACTTATACCATTAGACTGTCTGTGATGTCAATGGCGCGACAATTTGACCTTGACAGAGGGAAGAGCATAGCTCTATAATATGTTAGAACATATGTTCTCCATAGAAAACTTAATAGAAAACGGGAAATGGCTCGCTGCATTTTGCATATCGACCTCGATGCCTTCTTTGTCTCGGTGGAGCAGGTGTTCAACCCTGCCCTGCGGGGCAAGCCTGTGGTGGTTGGCGGAGACCCCAACGGCCGCGGCGTGGTCGCCTGCGCCTCGTACGAAGCACGAGCCTACGGGTTGAAGTCCGGGATGCCTTTGGCCCGGGCCCATCGCCTGTGCCCCCATGCTATCTTTCTCGGTGGCAACTTCCATCGCTATAGCGATGCCTCGGAAAGATTCATGGCTATACTCAGTGAGTTCACGCCTGATATCGAGCCGCTGGGGCTGGAGGAGGCTTATCTGGACCTCAGCGGCTTCGAGCCGCTCTATGGCCCGGCCCGGGAAACAGCGCTGCGCATAAAGCAGCGCATAAAAGGTGAGCTAGGTATCACAGCCTCGGTAGGGATCGCAAGCTCGAAGGTGGTGGCTAAGGTGGCCTCGGGCCTGTCCAAGCCCGATGGTCTGATTGAGGTCGCTCCCGGTCAGGAGCGTCTTTTCCTGGCGCCGTTGCCCATTGCCAGGCTGCCCGGCGTGGGAGCCAAGGGCGAGATGGTGCTGAAGAGGATGGGGATCAAAACCATAGGAGAGCTTAGCCGCCTGCCTCTCTCCTTTATGAAACAGACTTTCGGTGTATGGGGCGAGGTGCTGCACCGCTATGCCAGCGGCATAGATAACAGTAAGGTGGAAGCAGCGCTAGGGCCACCCAAGTCCATAAGCCGCTCCACCACTTTTGCCCGGGATACCTTTGACCGTAGATTCCTTAAGGCTATGCTGCATTACTTAAGCGAGCGGGTGGGTGCCGAGCTTCGCGCTCAGGGCAAGCAGTCGAGGTGCATAACCTTGAAGCTCAGGTATGCTGATTTCGAGACCATAACCCGCAGCCATACCTTGAAGCAAGCTGCTGATACTGACCGGACAATATTTGATGTTGGATGCAAATTATTAGATAAAGAACTGGAGCACAGGGCTGTGCCGGTGCGGCTCATCGGCATCGGCGTATCGAACCTGGTTGAGGGGAGACAGCTCAATATGTTCGACCCCTGGGCTGAGCTGCTGGAGCAGCTTAACCAGGCTATAGACCACATTCGAGATAAATACGGCTTCACGGCTATCGAGTCTGGCTGCACCTTGCCTCTGAGAGAGGTGTTCCCCACCGAAGACGGCCGCTATCTCCTGAAAACCCCTTCGCTGTCCAGGTAGAATCTCTTTTCCCCGATGTAGCGTCGTATCCGCCTCTGGCGGGTCACGACGAGTAGGGGCGAGGGTACCTCGCCCCAATCCTCTCGCCCCTTGCGGGAGCGAGGTTGCCCCCCCCGCCGTGTCATTCTGAGCGTAGCGAAGAATCTCGGTGTAGTGTCGTGACTTCCGTCAAAGTTCGTAGGGGCACAAGGCCTTGTGCCTTGTAGGGGCGACCAATCGGGTCGCCCTTCGTGCTTCATCCTTTGCGGCGAACGGCCTCGCCCCGCGACATTTTCCTCTTGACAGATTAAGAACTTTTGTTCTACAATGACCACATTACATCGGGACTGAATGTACACAGCTCCCGACCAAATTCAAGAGCGGCAGCCAGCATCTACTGAGCCTCACAGTTGTGGGCTGATAGCTTTGAAGCTGATTGCTGGTTGCGTAAAGCTCTTGGCATCCCCCGGAAAATTGAATATGTGGGGTTTCGTTCGTGGGAATTCGTTTTGGGGAAATTACTCCTCGACATAGGGACGTTTTTTACCCCAGCGGTCCCCGCTGCGTTCGGCTGAAGCTGATCACGGCCCGCGAAATCCCGGCGTCCGGCGACCCCAAAATTGAATAATTCATGCGTCATAAAAACCCGGCCGTGCTATACCCCAAAAGAACCAGATTCGAAGAGGTCCGCCCTGCTTCCCGATTGAACTTCCACTCTGCTAACGCTATACTTAGCCCTGATTGGAGGTAGTACCATGGCTGTTCGTATTATTACCTTAAGTGAAAATAGCGCCCAGCTTGACCTTATGGGCGAATGGGGCTTGAGCGTTCTCGTGGAGACGGAAAGCTGCAAAGTCCTCCTGGATACCGGCATGAGCAAAGCGGCTGTGCACAATGCTGACCTCCTGGGTATCGACCTCTCTACCGTTGACAGGATTGTGCTCAGCCATGCTCACGGAGACCACACAGGCGGGCTGCGCGAGGTGCTGAGGAGGGCGAAAAAGGGAATCGAGGTCATAGCCCATCCCGATATTTGGATACCGAAATATGCGCGGTATAGCGAGTCGGACCGTTATGTGGGGATGCCCTTTCTCAGAGAGGACCTGGAGTCTTTCGGCGCCTCTTTTACTTTGTCCAGAAAGCCTTACAAGATAAGCGACGAGATAATGACCACCGGCGAGATAGAGATGACTAATGACTACGAGACCATTGATGACCGGCTCTACGCAAAGAAGGGTGGCAGGATGATACCGGACCCTCTGGCTGACGACCTTGCGCTGATAGTAAGGACAGGTCAGGGTCTGGCGCTGATTACCGGCTGCGCTCACCGCGGCATCATCAATACCGTGCGCCATGTCCAGAAGCTCACCGGAGGGGAATATATAAATACCATAATCGGCGGCACGCACTTGTATCTCTCTTCTCAGGAGCGCATTGAGAAAACCGCCAGTGAGCTTAAGAAGCTGGGCTTGCAGAAGCTCGGCGTCTCCCATTGCACGGGATTTAATGCCTGCATGGTGTTAGCCAGGGAACTTGGCGAGATCTTTTTCCTGAACAACGCAGGCACGCAGATTTTACTGGAGTAGGGCTGACATGCCGTGGCCCCACAATTCTTGAATTGGCCTCCTTGCGCAGTTATACTCTATTTATTGTGAAATACTGCGTTGTCATAATAGATGGTGCCTCCGGCTGGCCGCTCCCCGAACGTGGTGGTAAGACGTGTCTGGAACTGGCGCGCACTCCCAACCTCGGTCGAATGGCGCGCGAGGGTCACCTGGGGCTGGTGCAGACAGTGCCGGAGGGAATGGAGCCTTCCAGCGCCTGTGCCTGTATGTCCATATTAGGCTACGACCCCGGGGTCTATTATAAAGGCAGGAGCGCCATTGAGGCTGCTAGCATGGGCATACCTATAAACAAAGGCGAGGCTGCCTTTCGCTGCAATCTGGTCTCAGTTCGCGATGGGAAGATGTGGGACTACAGCGCAGGGCACATCGGAGATAGTGAGGCCCATGCCCTAATTGATGCGCTGAATAAGAGCCTGGGCGGTGAGAAGGCACGATTCTACCCGGGCGTTAGCTACAGGCATATCTGCAAGATAAAGGGGAATACAGAGACGCTCCAAGCCATCTGCACCCCACCGCACGATATTCCCAACAAGCCCATTGAGGAATATCTCCCGCATGGGCCGGGCAGCGACCTGCTGCGAGACCTGATGGAGCGCTCTGTGGAAGTGCTGCGAGACCATCCGGTAAACAAGGCGCGCCAAGCTCGTGGAGAGACTCCTGCCACCATGATCTGGCTGTTCTGGGGCAGCGGCGAGATACCTAAGCTGCCTTCCTTTAAGAAGGTGTATGGTGTCAGTGCTGCCATGACCTCGGGGGTTGACCTGCTTCGTGGTCTGGCCAAGATGGCCGGTATTGATAACTTGGATATCCCCGGCGTAACGGATGGCATGGACAACGATTTCACTGCACAGGTAGCAGGTGCTCTGAATGCGCTCGATAATCATGACCTGGTGGTTATCCATATCGAAGCGCCTGACGAAGCTGCCCATGGCGGTCATATCGATGAGAAGATAAAGGCCATCGAGCGTGCGGATAAAGAGGTGATGGGGCGTCTGCTTGCGTACAGGAAAGACAGCCTGCGGGTACTGGCCATGCCCGACCATGCAACGCCTATCGAAGTGAGGACCCACGTTGCAGACCCGGTACCGTTCATGATCTGGGGAAGTGGTCTCAAGCCAGCGAGCACCAGAGCGTTCAGCGAGAAAGAGGCGAAGAACTCTGGAATTTTTATCAGAGATGGCTATACTATCATGCGGAAGTTAATACAAGGGAGCGGATGATGGCAATTGTTGTGCAGAAATACGGCGGCAGCTCGGTGGCTGACGCTGACAAGATTAAGAACGTGGCCCGTCGGGCGATAGAGGCCCAGGATAAGGGAAAGCAGGTGGTGGTGGTGGTCTCGGCCATGGGGAAGACCACCGATGACCTGATCAAACTTGCCCAGCAGGTCTCGGACGAACCAGATGAGCGAGAAATGGACTTCCTTCTCTCGACCGGCGAGATAGTGTCCTGTACCCTGCTCGCTATGGCATTGAAGGCGATGGGGGCGAAGTCGATCAGCCTCAGCGGGGCGCAGGCAGGGATAAAAACCGATGCTGTGCATAGCCGTGCTCGTATCCTGGGGATCGATCCCCGGCGCATACATAAGGAACTCGATAGGGGCAAGATCGTGATAGTTGCCGGTTTTCAGGGGATTACGGACAAGATGGATATCACTACGCTGGGCCGCGGCGGCTCGGATACCACCGCGGTGGCGCTGGCTATAGCTCTGGGAGCGGATACGTGCGAGATATACACCGATGTGGATGGTGTTTACACTGCAGACCCCAGGCTCGTCCCCGAGGCAAGGAAACTTGATGAGATAGGCTATGAGGAGATGCTGGAATTGGCGTCCCTCGGCTCTAAGGTCATGCACTCAAGGGCTGTGGAGTTGGGCGAGGTGTACAAGATGCCTATACTGGTGGCTTCTAGTTTCAGCAACAATCCGGGTACTCTTATCCATGGAGGCGTTTCGATGGAAGCACGAAATAAGGTGCGAGGAATCGCTCATGACCTAAATGTGGCTAAAGTGACTGTAGTGGGTGTCCCTGACAAGCCGGGGATTGCCAGCGCCATTTTCGACCCTATGGCTAAGGCAAACGTAAGTGTAGACACCATTGTTCAGAATGCGAGTATCAATGGTATCACCGACCTCACTTTTACGGTGACCAGAACGGACCTGAAGAAGGCGATGAAGGTGATCGAGCCTGTGGTCAAAGCCATTAAAGCGAAGGAGTGCGTCAGCGATAGCAAGCTGGCGAAAGTCAGCGTTGTCGGTTCCGGTATGCAGACTGCGCCGGGTTATGCAGCGATGATGTTCCGTGCTCTTTATGAGGCGGGCATAAATATCGAGTTGATCACTACCTCGGAGATAAAGATAACCTGTATTATCGACGAGGCCAAGACAAGTGAGGCGGTACGCGCTCTGCACAAAGCGTTTGAGCTGGATAAAGGGGTATAGAGGACAGATTCTAACGGGACTATCCGAACGATGACTGGAGGCGTTGCACCCTTCGGGTGCAACGCCTCTTTGAACTCTTTAGACTTCGATTACCTCGACGATTTCGGGGACCTGTTCCTTTATTACCCGCTCCACACCGCGATGCAGAGTCATAGCCGCCATAGGACATCCGCCGCAAGCTCCGGTCAGTTTTACCTTTACCTTGCCGTCGCTGACATCTACGAGCTCGACATCTCCGCCGTCTGCCTGCAGGTTAGGCCTTATCTTGGCCAGGGCAGCTTCCACCTTTTTCTTCGTTGCACCTTGGTCTTTCACCATATGTCCTCCGGGTTAATACATTGGGGTCACTCTGTGGCCTTGGTTCTACAATAGCATTGTGAGGAAGGGTTGTCAACTTGAGTAGAAGGCGCTGAGTGCGTAAGGCCTTGTGTGCGGGTGAAGAAGGTGTCGAAAAGACATCCAGGAAACTTGACAGGCCTAAGGAAAACTGCTAAAAAATCCCTGTGCGGCAGATATAAAGTAATGTCCTGGTAGTACGCTTAATTCTACTTTAATATCCGACAGTCTCCCTCCCTGTTAGATAATGGAGGTGTCATTCCTCGTCCCATATGTGGCCTGTGGTAATGATACCGCCTCAGAAAAATTTCTGCCATATCCCGGCATTCTGATAATTGCGATACTCTGTACTTAACCCATCCCAAGCATTCTTTTCTTACGGTTCGGTTAAAACTCTCGATGTAGGATTGCTCATTCTTCCGGTAAGGTCGAGCGACACGGTGTCTATCACAGAACAATGGCGCATTACTTTCAAATGCCGCTTTAAACTCAGGCCCGCCGTCTGTTTGAAGCAGCTTAACGTGACCGTCAAACCGGCGTCTCATACTCTGATGCAAGAACTGACATCCCAGATCAGCAGTCAATTCAGTTGCGATGAGTATATCTGCTTCTCTAGTAAAAATGTCGATCGCGGTAAAGGCATAAAGCTCACCAAAGTCGATAGTATCCATCTGAACTACTTCTCTCGGCATTGATGCTTGGGGTACTTCTCCTCTTACTTTGTTTTTCTTCCACCTGGGACGGATAATGTACTTCTCTGATAGTATTTCATAGATTTTAGGGACAGACAGGTGAATGCCATGCTCAAGGTTGAGGAAATACTGAATCTTTTGCCCGCAACAATCGTATTCCCTTTCACGTATCTCCCAAATCCATCTTTTGACTATGGGGTCAGCCTTCCTTTTCGCTCTTTCTCCTTTCTTAGCCTGGCGGTATCTGTCGAGAAATTCAATGAGACCATACTGTTCTATCCCCTTAATCCAGATATGAATCGTTTCTCGATTCTTTCCCAACCTCTGGGCAATGTGTGATTTGGGCAATCCCTGTTGGTGGAGTTCCTCGCATAAAGCTATCAGTGTCTCATTAAGCATGTCCATATTTTATATGGACTGTCGGATTTTTAACTGAACAATGCGTAGTATTGACAAACCTGCTGGAATAGCTTAAACTATAAATTCGTGCAGGTAACAGCACCTTAACAACTGGATAGTGGAAGGAAGTAAGGTTTGAACTGCGAGTTTGATCCTGGCTCAGGATAAACGCTGGCGGCGTGCCTTATGCATGCAAGTCGAACGATCCTCCGCAAGGGGGATAGTGGCAGACGGGTGAGTAACGCGTAAGTAACCTATCCTTGAGTGGGGAATAACCCCGAGAAATTGGGGCTAATACCGCATGACGCGCTGAGGTTATTATCTTGGCGTCAAAGCCGCAAGGCGCTTGAGGTTGGGCTTGCGTCCTATCAGGTAGTTGGTAGGGTAATGGCCTACCAAGCCAATGACGGGTAGCTGGTCTGAGAGGATATCCAGCCACACTGGGACTGAGATACGGCCCAGACTCCTACGGGAGGCAGCAGCAAGGAATTTTGCGCAATGGGCGAAAGCCTGACGCAGCAACGCCGCGTGGGTGAAGAAGGCCTTCGGGTCGTAAAGCCCTTTTGTTAGGGAAGAAGTTCTGACGGTACCTAACGAATAAGCCTCGGCTAACTACGTGCCAGCAGCCGCGGTAATACGTAGGAGGCGAGCGTTATCCGGATTTATTGGGCGTAAAGAGCGCGTAGGCGGCCTATTAAGTCGGTTGTGAAATCTCTCGGCTTAACTGGGAGGGGTCAACCGAAACTGGTGGGCTTGAGGACAGCAGAGGGAAGTGGAATTCCCGGTGTAGTGGTGAAATGCGTAGATATCGGGAGGAACACCAGTGGCGAAGGCGGCTTCCTGGGCTGTTCCTGACGCTGAGGCGCGAAAGCGTGGGTAGCAAACAGGATTAGATACCCTGGTAGTCCACGCCGTAAACTATGGACACTAGGTATGGGGGGTATCGACCCCCTCCGTGCCGAAGTTAACGCTATAAGTGTCCCGCCTGGGGAGTACGGCCGCAAGGCTAAAACTCAAAGGAATTGACGGGGGCCCGCACAAGCAGCGGAGCGTGTGGTTTAATTCGACGCAACGCGAAGAACCTTACCAAGACTTGACATATACCTGAAAAGCAGAGAAGTCTGCTCCTCCTTCGGGACAGGTATACAGATGCTGCATGGCTGTCGTCAGCTCGTGCCGTGAGGTGTTGGGTTAAGTCCCGCAACGAGCGCAACCCTCGTGGTCAGTTGATTTCTCTGGCCAGACTGCCCTTTAGAAGGGGAGGAAGGTGGGGATGACGTCAAGTCAGCACGGCTCTTACGTCTTGGGCTACACACACGCTACAATGGGTAGTACAAAGGGTTGCTAAGGAGCGATCCGGAGCTAATCCCATCAAAACTACCCCCAGTTCGGATTGGAGGCTGAAACCCGCCTCCATGAAGTTGGAGTTGCTAGTAAACGCAGGTCAGCATACTGCGTTGAATACGTTCTCGGGCCTTGTACACACCGCCCGTCACGTCATGAAAGCCGGCAACACCTGAAGTCGATGTGCTAACCGCAAGGAGGTAGTCGCCCAGGGTGGGGCTGGTAATTGGGACGAAGTCGTAACAAGGTAGTCGTAGCGGAAGCTGCGGCTGGATCACCTCCTTTCTAGGGAGTCTTCGAGGCTTCGGCCTCAGGAATCCTAGGTCGGTCGATGGGGGAAACTCCATCGTCGTGATGTTAATAAGATCGACCCCTCCTTCCACTATCCAGAGGTTAAGGTGCTTTCTTTTGTAGAGGCATACCGATGTACCTGCCCTAATTTAAGGCTAAGGGCGAACACACAGGTTCGCCCCTACAGGAAGATAGCAGGGTTAGCTTTGCAGGCCAACGACCTAATCAGGTCAGGATTTCAATCCTCTTTACCCGGCACTCCTTCCCACGTTGTACCGTTATCTCTCCTGAGCCACACTGAGGGCATTGGAAAACGGGGATGAGAAAGTGGCAGAGCGGGTCATCCTTGGACTCTAAAGTACCTGTGTAGCCACAAGAAGCACAGTGTATCTCCGGTTTCACCACTTCAATCTTTAATTCCGCCTCACTGGCAGGAGTCTTTTCAAAGGCAAGCTTCACCCAGAACTCTACCTGTTCCGGGTTGAGCAGGGAAAGCTCCCCGATTTCAAGCTCTACCAGCAATACCTTCTTAGCCTCTTGTTTCTCAGATTCTTTGAGGACCAGATCGGCTATTGCGTGCGAGATGGAAACTTCGTGCAAATTTCTACCTTCCAGGAATCGAATGGCCGGAGCTATAACCCCAGCGCCTTCGCTACTTCAGCTATACCTTCTCCGGTAGTGCAGTTCGTCCGCACCGCTTTCAGAGATGGCTTCAACTCATGAAGCTGCTTCTCGAACTCGGCAGGAGCGATGCCTGTGGCCTGGGAGAGATCGATCTTGTTTATCGCTACCACGTCTGCATCCATAAAAGAGAAGGGGTGTTTGAGCACCACGTAAGGACCTTCGGTGAGCGAAAGAACCACTATGCGTTTATGGGAGCCGAGGGGGAAATCGGCCGGACAGATAATATTCCCCACATTCTCAATGAAGAGCAGATTTATTTTCTTCAGGTTCAATTCCCCGAGCGCCTTCTTGACTAGGTTGGCGTCGAGGTGGCATTCCTTGCCGGTGTTTATCTCCAGAACTTCTGCCCCCGCTGCTTTTATGCGCTCTGCGTCTATGGTTGTCGCGGTATCCCCGGCTAACGCAGCTATGTGATATTTAATCTTCAAGTGCTTCACCAGTTGGACTACGAGGGAGGTCTTCCCTGAGCCCACCGAGCCCATGATATCGATCGCCAGAATTTTGTGGCTGTCCAGAAGCTTCTTGTTTTCCTTTGCCAACTCTTGATTCTTGTGCAGCAAGTCTTCATCGAGTTCGATATCGAAAATCTGCCCCTCGTCAGGTCGAATTATCTTCAAGCCTCTCCTTTCAAGCACAGGCTGGGTTGCACTTACATTATACCAATAATATGCCAGAGGAGGTTAATCTTTTAAGTGATTGGGGACTGGTGTTGAATTGGCTTGCTGAGCTATCGCGGACGATGTTGATTAGGTCAGCTATCACATGCTATAATCAGGACTGCGCTTCGATTGCCGAAGCCAGGATGTCCTCAACCCCTGGGGGCGCACGCATTCGGGCGGGTAGCTCAGTCGGCTAGAGCACTACTCTGATAAAGTAGGGGTCGAAGGTTCGAATCCTTCTCCGCCCACCAAAAGCTAAGTTTCAGTGGACGGCTGTTGGCGGCAGAATCCGAAATCTATCGTTCAGACGAGGATTTCTACTCTCGATTGAAGGATTGCTGTGCTCGAAGAGAAGTTTCCTGACTGATTCGAGCAGGTCTTCGCAAGTCTCTACTATGAGCAGCCAAATATAGGTTAGCCAGCTTATCGCCCTTTTCATCTCGATTCCTTCGCGTGCTTTCTCTTTGCTACAGCTCATCAGGCGGGACAGTCAAAGGTGGGATAGTCAGGAACTGGGTGACATCGGTTGATTCCTGGGATGGCTTGTGGTCACGCCGCAGGTATTCGCCCATCAATATGAGCACGCAGAGCGCTGTGATGGGGCATCTCTCGCTGCAATATCTACAATATCTCTGGGCCATCTGCCCCAGGCAGCCGGGGCTCGTTATCTGCCGTGCTCTTCTAGCCACTTCTAACCTGTCCGCCTCTAATTCGGTACTTTGATGGACTTACGGACTACATAAATCGCCATTACTAACTTGAAGATGCTTAGAAGTCCGTATTAATTTTGGGAAACAACGGACTGTTTGTACCACTTTTCCTCAAGTTTGTCAAGCCCTTGGGAGCAGAAAAGGTCGGCTTTTTAAGTGGTTTCCAGTATGTGGAAAGTCGGGCAGAGGAAAAATAGGGTAAAAAAAGTCGGGGAGACAGGATTTGAACCTGCGACCCCTTGCACCCCATGCAAGTGCGCTACCAGACTGCGCTACTCCCCGTTTTCGTTCGCTTATTAACTTCTAGCGAATACTGCGGTGGCCCTATTAAATATAAGCATCTCGCCACTTTTTGTCAAACGGGAGACCTTGGCTGGGGGAAGAAGTCAGTCGATGCCAGCGAAGGGGAACTTCTAGATAGCTCTTTTGACTATCTCCCTGGCTGCTACTATCCCAGAGGCAGCAGCCTGAATCAGGCCCCGGCTAACACCTGCGCCGTCGCCTATGGCGAACAGGTTGGGTATCTCGGTCTCAAGGTTCTGGGTGAGCTCAAGGCGGGATGAGTAGAACTTGACCTCGATGCCGTAGAGAAGCGTGTCGGGAGAAGCTACACCCGGAACCAGGTTATCCATGGCGGTGAGCATCTCGTTGATTCCCTTCAGGAAGCGATAAGGGAGCACATAGCCGAGGTCGCCCGGAGTGGCACTCTTCAAGGTGGGTTTGACTGCGCCTTCTTCGATGGAGTTTGAGGTGGAAATGCGGCCCTGGCTGAGGTCGCCCCACCTTTGCACGATCACCCCTCCGCTTATGATGTTGGCAATACGGGCCAGATACTTTCCGTAGGCAATGGGCTCGCGGAAGGGAGGGGAGAAAGTAGCGCTGACCAGTATGGCGAAATTGGTGTTGCCTGTCTTGCGATGAGCGTAGCTGTGGCCGTTCACTGTTATCACGGGCTCGAGACCACCTGTAGTCTCCATGGTAACCTCGCCGGCAGGGCACATGCAGAAGGTCCTGATGCGGTCACCGAAGGTGGGAGAGTAGAACTCAAGCTTAATCTCATAGAGGCTATCGGTCAGCTCCTGGAGCACTGTCAGGGGCATCTCCACCCTGACGCCGACGTCGATGGGATTGTTATGGAGGGTGAGCCCGAGCCTGGCAGCCTCTTTAAGCAGCCAATCAGCTCCCTCTCTGCCCGGGGCGATGATAAGGTAGCGAGATTCTATTCTCTGGCCGTCATCGGTCTGTATACCTTTGATTCTGCCATTTTGTCTGATTAGAGAAATGGCGGCAGTGTCGGTTTGACTCTCGATTCGGTCGGCCAGGAACTTGTGCATATCTCGCAGTACTTCACGGCAGCTTTCCGTGCCCATATGTCGTATCGGCGCAGGAATCAGCCTCAGGCCAACCTTCTTCGCCTTTTGGCTTAATTGCCCCACCTCAGCGCCAGTGCCATAGACTTCGTTGGACGCCCCGAACTTGAGGTAGATATCGTCGACATAGCTGATCAAAGCAGCAGCCTTCTCCGTCCCCAGATAGGCTTCAAGTTGGCCGCCTACCTGTGGGGAAAGCGTCAGCTTGCCATCGCTAAATGCACCAGCACCGCCCCAGCCGCTGACCAGGTCGCAGGGTGAGCAGGGAGGACAGCTCCGGTTCTTGCCGATGATGGGGCATCTACGGAGATGGAGGTCTCTGCCTTTCTCAAGAAGCAGGATGCTGAGGTTGGTCGACTGGCTTAATTCCAGGGCGGCGAAGATGCCCGCAGGCCCGCCGCCAACGATGATTACATCGTATTTGCTTTGCATCTCTTTACCCAAAAATCGATTGTATCCCGCTACCTATACCTTGTCAAACGAGCGCATTGTTCAGTTAAAAATCCGACAGTCCATATAAAATATGGACATGCTTAATGAGACACTGATAGCTTTATGCGAGGAACTCCACCAACAGGGATTGCCCAAATCACACATTGCCCAGAGGTTGGGAAAGAATCGAGAAACGATTCATATCTGGATTAAGGGGATAGAACAGTATGGTCTCATTGAATTTCTCGACAGATACCGCCAGGCTAAGAAAGGAGAAAGAGCGAAAAGGAAGGCTGACCCCATAGTCAAAAGATGGATTTGGGAGATACGTGAAAGGGAATACGATTGTTGCGGGCAAAAGATTCAGTATTTCCTCAACCTTGAGCATGGCATTCACCTGTCTGTCCCTAAAATCTATGAAATACTATCAGAGAAGTACATTATCCGTCCCAGGTGGAAGAAAAACAAAGTAAGAGGAGAAGTACCCCAAGCATCAATGCCGAGAGAAGTAGTTCAGATGGATACTATCGACTTTGGTGAGCTTTATGCCTTTACCGCGATCGACATTTTTACTAGAGAAGCAGATATACTCATCGCAACTGAATTGACTGCTGATCTGGGATGTCAGTTCTTGCATCAGAGTATGAGACGCCGGTTTGACGGTCACGTTAAGCTGCTTCAAACAGACGGCGGGCCTGAGTTTAAAGCGGCATTTGAAAGTAATGCGCCATTGTTCTGTGATAGACACCGTGTCGCTCGACCTTACCGGAAGAATGAGCAATCCTACATCGAGAGTTTTAACCGAACCGTAAGAAAAGAATGCTTGGGATGGGTTAAGTACAGAGTATCGCAATTATCAGAATGCCGGGATATGGCAGAAATTTTTCTGAGGCGGTATCATTACCACAGGCCACATATGGGACGAGGAATGACACCTCCATTATCTAACAGGGAGGGAGACTGTCGGATATTAAAGTAGAATTAAGCGACGAGTCTATGAGGTTCTTTAGCAAAAGGTGAATACAAAGGAGTCTATCGGACAACTTCTCATGGCGAGATTTGCATTTCCATAAACAAGGTAGTATAGTCAATAACCACTGAAGCTGGCTGTACAAAAATATGGGGGTGTAATAATGGATAACACATTTGATAGCACCTACATAATCAACAAGGCGAAATATCAAGAATTCGTAAAGGGGGCTGGCAAGATAGCTATCGCTGCATATATCATTCCAGCTTTTATATGGCCAGAGCTATATGAAATGGTAGATATCCGCAAGGACATCGCTATGCGAGTGGTGTGGAAGCCTGAAACCACGGTTAAGCAAATTAAGGAATTCGATAAGGTCTGGTTTCTGAGTAAATACGCCTAAGCGTTTAGATAAACCATGGTTCGGTGGCGATCCCCATAACTCTTGACCTTTAAATGGCTTGTATCCGGCATTCCGGGCGTATGCCAATGCGCTCTGATACCAAAGGGCATCCATCTTTTGCCTGCGGCAATTGTGCACCTTCATTCCATATATTGGCTGATTGTTTCATGTGACCTATATCGAGCTTTATCGAATTGACTCGCTGCTTGACGGGGTGTTAGAATTGAATCGGAGGGGTTGGGGTGCCTATTTACGAATATTGCTGTCCTAAATGCGGGCTTAAGTTTGAGCTGCTTCGTCCCATGAGCAAGGCTAACGAAGACGCAGCTTGTCCTACCTGTAAGAACGGGGCGAAGCGGGCGGTGTCATCGTTTGCTGCTTTCACCAAGAGTTCGAGCGGGAGTTCTGCTCCTGTAGCCGGGGGTGGTGGCTGCAGCGGGTGCTCTGCTACCAGTTGCTCTACTTGCCACTAAAGTTTGGGATGTAATTACATTGTAGTGGCATCCGCCTCTGGCGGATGCCACTCGCTATTTCTTAGTTTGACTGCTGTGGCGTTGGTTCAGGTTTAGCTTTTCCTTTCCACTTCAGAAAGCCCCAGGCAGCTACACCGATGATTATCGCTTCCAGGATGATTGCTCCTCCAAGGAACAGGGCGGCATCATTAAAGAAGCCCTCGGGGAACATCGCCAGCAGGTTATCCCCAGGATAAAGTTGCCATAGGTCGTTGCGGAAGCTGACTAAGTGAAACAGCAAGAATAGCTGGTCGAAGTCGACGAGCGCTATTATACCGAGGATTCCCAGGAGAGCAATTGTGGTCCAGCTACCCCAGATAAGCCGCCTGGCAAGCTGCTGCCAGAAAGCGCCGCCCAGACGGAGGAGGTTGAAGCCGATATATATGGCGATGTAAGCCAGGGAAATAAATTGGAGGCGGTACGCCAACTGAATCAGTCCTTTAACGTCCTTCAGATGGTCTATGTCGCGCTGGTTGTAAACACTGATGTCGACGAATTCTTGGTCTGAGTTGAAATATGTGATTAGCTTTTGAGCGATCTCGGTGAGGTTCCCTTTATCTAACCCTGTTTCCTCGCTGACGTTATATTTATTGAAGCCATACTCATACAGTCGAATGTCATTTACCGCGAACCTTAGATTGCTGGTGATAAGCAATAAGGGTATGCAGATGATGAAAATGATGGTGTTTATTGCTGCCAGCGCTTTCACTTGATCTCTACCTCTGCTCTGAATATGGTAGTCGAGCGCATCCAACCTTGTCAATTCGAGATGGGAATTATATAATGGCCTTGAGGTAGGCAACATGACTAAAAATGACGTATATTCGAGTCTAGCGGAGAGACATGGATACAAAGATTCGCTCCGTTACCGCCGTATACTGGAATACCTGATGACCCCCAGGCAGGCCGAGCTTGCCGCCCTCATGCCCATGAAATACGATGAGCTGGCCAAGAAGCTCAACATGGATGTGGCGGCAGTGAAAAAGGAGGTCGAAGGTCTATATCGCAAGGGGGTTGTCTTTGCACGAGGCCCGGAGAGCCTTGAAGAGGCCAGCTTTGCCCTCGCCGTGGTGCAATTACATGACATAACGATGTGCTCTTTCGACCGCGATGATGTTCGCGACAAGAAAATCTTCGAGTTGTGGGATGACTTCTGTGTTAACGAGTGGGACCCAGACCAGGTTGCCGATTGGCTCAAGAGGGAGCAGCCCCAGGGAAGGATTGTACCTGCTTACAAGGCTATCCTTAACAGTCCTGAGATACTGCCCTGCGAGGATATGCGCCAGATAATAAACTCGGCGCGCTCGATAGCAGTCTCCTACTGCACCTGCCGCAGACGAAAGGGAGCTATCGGCAAAAAGTGTAAGAAGTCCCATCCTATGGTTGACATCCAGTTCAACGTCTCCGCCGAATACCTCATCAGCCGCAACGCTGGCAAGAGGCTCAGCTATGAAGAAGCCTTGGCCCTGATAGACCAGTGCGAGGGGCTGGGGCTGATTCACACCTGTGAGAACTCCATGCGCATGAGGCCGCGGTGGGGTATGTGCAACTGCTGCACCGATTGCTGCATGATTTACGAGCCCATTAACAGGTTCCAGGCGCCAGTCACGAAGTGCATCGCCAAGAGCAGATACGAAGCTCAGCTTGACGAAGACCTCTGTACCGGCTGCGAGATCTGCGTGGACTGGTGTCCCTTCGGCGCCATAAAGATGGTGAAGCCGAAAGGCTCCAAGAAAGAGAAGGCTGCAGTCGATGCTGAGAAGTGTATGGGCTGCGGAATCTGCGTGCTCAAGTGCGATTACCAGGCGCTGAACCTGAAGCTGGTGAGACCCCCGGAACATATACCGCAGGCACTGGCGATTTAGAGGAAAGCCTAATGGAACAAGACACCTCGAGTTTCGACACCCTGGAGAAAATCGTGGCCAAGCTGAGGGCGCCCGATGGCTGCCCCTGGGACCGCGCTCAGACCCACGCCTCGATCAAGCCCTATCTCATCGAGGAAGCTTACGAGGTGCTCCAGGCTCTGGATGACGAGAACAGCGAAAAGCTCTGCGAGGAGCTGGGCGACCTGCTGCTGCAGATTCTGCTGCATGCGCAAATAGCCAGGGAAGCCGGAGAATTCGAGATAGGGGATGTGGTCAAGTCTATCGCTACCAAGCTCATCCGCCGCCATCCCCATGTTTTCGGAAAGTCCAAGGCAGCGAACGCAGATGAGGTTGCCCAAGAGTGGGAGGAGTTGAAGCGAAACGAGCGCAAAAAGGATGATTCATTGCTTTCCAGCGTCCCCAAGGGTCTGCCGGCGTTGAGCTACAGCCATTCCATACAGCGCAGAGTTGCCGGGGTAGGGTTCGACTGGAAGGAATACGAGGGCATACTGGACAAGCTGGTGGAAGAACTGGGTGAACTTCAAAGGGCCGATACCCGGCAGGAGAAGATTCACGAGTTTGGTGACGTCCTGTTTGCCATGGTCAACGCCGCCCGTTGGCAGGGCGTTGACCTTGAGGAGGCTTTACGCCTGGCTAACGAGCGGTTCTCCCGCCGCTTCCGCTACATGGAAGAGGCTTGCCGCAAGCGCGGCGTCTCCATCCGCGACCTGTCGTTCGAGGAGCAGAATGCCCTGTGGGACGAAGCGAAGCGAAACCTGGGGGATTGACTCCTGCATCGTTACCAGGATTACACACCTTCAGCTATAGAGCGGGGCGTGGTGGCAAATATCGAGACCTTGCTCTTAGCCTTTAAAAGCCTCTCTATCTGGTCCACAATCGCTGTTCTCTCCGGGTTTTTCTCCCAGGCTCTCCACTCACGCAAGCTTTCCCAGGTGCTGATTGCCACATGGGTACCAGAGTGGTCCACTGAGAATAGCGTTTCGCCGGATATGTATCCCTGCTGACGGATTGCTTTTGCCCTGAGTTCCTTTAACAGCTCCGCTACCTCCCCCTGGTTATCGGGACTGACTGACCTCTCGATAATCACCTTTATAGCCATCACCGCCTCCTTCCTCAGTTGCGCCTGTGAGAGGTTATTTTTGTGAGTGCCCATGATAACATCTGATTCTGCGAATTGCAATACCCCGCATTGACTCATAATTATTGTTACCGAAAGTGGTATCGTTGCGTCAAAATTAGTGTTACCGAAGGAGGTAAGGGTGACACGACGCAGCATTATAGAATATACACAGGCACTCCAAAGCAGATATTTTCGGTCATCAAGAGAAGATAAGGGCAGAATGTTGGATGAATTTACACAGGTTACGGGCTTGCACCGCAAGGCGGCTATCAGGTTATTGAATCGGCTAAGCCAGCCCAGGGCAAGCAAGCGACGTGGTCGGCCATGTAAATATGGTACAGAAGTTACCGGAGCGCTGAAAGCGATCTGGGAGGCTAGTGACCGTTTGTGCTCCAAGCGATTGCAACCCTTCATACCAGACATGGTAAAGGTGCTTAGGCAGCATAATGAGCAGCACATAGATGCTTCTACGGAAGCACAACTCTGCCAGATGAGCCCGTCCACCATTGACAGGCTGCTGCGACCCTGGCGCCAAGCGGGAGGTCGAAGTTCACTGAGTACTACCAGACCAGGGTGCTTGCTCAAGAGCGCCATACCCATCAGGACCTTTGCCGATTGGCAGGAGAACAAGCCTGGTTTCATGGAAACAGACCTGGTAGCTCATTGTGGTGAGAGTACCGAGGGCTTTTACCTGAACACCCTCTGTGCTGTGGACGTAGCCAGCGGCTGGACGGAATGCCTGCCCGGTGTGGGGTAAAGGTCAGTTTCGGGTGCGTCAGGCGGTACACCGGATGCGGCAGCGTCTTCCTTTCCCACTCCTGGGTGTGGACTCGGACAATGGCAGTGAATTCATCAACCAGTACTTTTATACCTATTGTCTCCAGGAGAAGATCACCTTTACCCGCTCTCGCTCTTACAAAAAGAACGACAGTTGCCACGTAGAGCAGAAAAACGGGAATGTGGTGCGCCGCCTGGTGGGATACGACCGCTACGCCTCGAAATCTGCCTTCGAATGTCTGGAAAGGACTTATAGCCTGGTTCGGTTGTACCAGAACTTCTTTCAGCCCACGATGAAGCTAATAAGTAAGGCCAGGCATGGGGCCAAAGTATACAAGCTCTATGAGACTGCGCGGACACCGCACCAGCGTTTACTGCAATCGGGTGTACTAACTGAGGCTAATCGGGCTGAACTGGCAGCCATTTATCACGGATTGAACCCTGTACTGCTTTTGAAACAGATAAACTCAACTCTGGAGCAGCTGTGGCGGCTGTCTGAGCGCACGCCAGTTCGGTAACCGCAATTATGAAGCAATATGGAGGTCTTCGGTAACAGTTTAATTTGACGCAATACGTACCCCGAAAGGGGGAATCACTTGGAATGAGGGTGGCTTTCAGCATTACGCGGTTGACAAAGACGGATTAGGGAATTAATATTCCCGTAGTCTCAGGTCTGCGGCAGTCTTATCGTTGAATTACTGAAAATCATCGACCTTTCAAAGGAGGACTCATGTCGGAAGGACATCATCATCATAGGGAAGAGAAGGACGAGGAGAAGAGGCGGGAGAAGGATGAGAAGGAAGACGAGAAAAGAAAGGGTTGGGACGAGAAGTGGCGGCGAGACCGGGTTAATGCGGTGGCATGGGCGGTGGTCATCATCTGGGGGGCGCTGGTAATATTGGCGGAAACAACGGGTTATAAAGACCATTTCAGTTGGTGGGAAGGCTGGGCCGTCTTCTTTGCCGGAGCCGGAGCTGTCCTGCTGCTTACGGCATTCTATCGTCTGCTTGTGCCCACACACCGGCGTGCAGTGACGGGGAATGTGATTATTGGATTAGTCCTGCTGGGCATAGGCTTGGGTTCGCTCATAAGTTGGAACTATATTTGGGTAATTATACTGATCGCTATTGCACTCATGATATTGATTCGTGCGTTTGTCCCTCGGCGTTGAACCTAAAGCTGGCCGAGGTTCAATGTCATGAACTCCCCCCAGGCATAATCCAGGGGCGTCCACCAGCGGTCGCGGCCGATGCAGCGGAAGTATGGGGGCCGAACTGCCAGTATCATGTCGCCGATCTTATAGCGAGCCAGGACCGGCGTGGAAACGATGAGGCTGCCCCACTCGCAGGGTTTCATCTCGTGTAGCAGCTTTATGCCCCGTCGGGTCTGCACCTCGAAGAAGAACTGGTCGTAGTTGGGCACCCAGGCCCTGCGGTTGTCTCTCTGCTGCCCGAACATTCCTTCAGTAGCCCCGTAAATCTCGCGAATATCCACCGGCCCGTAGAGGGCGCGCAATGCAGGCTCCTGTCGGGTATTGATACCGGGCACACTGCCCAAGGTCATAACACGCACTTTCCATACGTCCTTAGGATAGACGCCGTGGGCGCGGCGCAGATAGCTGCCGAACAAAATGGCTGTAGGCGAAACACCGCCGACCATGGTAACGTCTTCATCCTTGCATTTCTGATACGCCAGCTCGAAACGGGCTTCCCAGGCGTTGCGGGACTTGCTGCCACCGATAGCATCAATTTCCTCCTGCGTGGGGACTGAGCGTATGGGGGTGTATGCCGATACATGCTTCAGGTAAATGCCCGAGCTATAGCCATATTCCAGTTCTTTTTCTCCTACCTGCACCTTTCCCACCGCGGAAGGGAAGTTCAGGTTCAGATTAGCGCCCTCCAGCATTTCGTAGCATCTATTGCTGACAACGTAGTTGAGCATAGCCCGGCCGGCGCTGACCCTCATCTTGAGGTCGGTAGGGGTCATGGGTATGAACTTGGACTCGTCGCCTGTAGTGCCTCGAGTGATAGCCCAGCCAATCGGCTCTTCGCTGAGCAGTAACCCTGTCTCTCCGGCCATCACGCGCTGGATGAGAGGCTTGCAGTCTTCGTAGGTAACGACGGGAAAGGCGCGGCGGTAATCCTCGATGCTTTCTATGTGTTCCGCCCCATGGGTCTTTCCGTAATCGGTCTGGGCATAGCCCTCCAGGAGAATGCTCAGCACCTTCCTCTGGGCCTCAGCGGGAGCTTCAATTGCAGCGTGCCAGGGCTGCAAAAACGATTTGAGTGCTTCTAAGGCTTGCTCATGGGGTTTTTCAGTCACAGATTTGTCTGCTACGGATTCAGGTTTCATGGCTATGGCCTATTATATCAGTTGATGGAGGCTAGCGTCACCAATCCCCCCCCAAACCGATAGCTTTAAGCACTCAAGAGAAGGCGGTTATAAACCTGTGCCTATGCAGAATGCAATCGCAAAACTGGAGTTGAGAGTGGTTTTATTAAGAGGTAAATCACTAAACTGTTTCTAATTTAGGCCTTCATCGGAGTTGCTATTTTAGCTCCAAACTCCTTATATTTCGGAAGCTTGCCGTCTGTGATGGGGCTCAATGCGTAGTGGAAGCTGCTAGATTTACCTGCTTCAAGTCGCCCATTGCTGTCCACACAGGTTCATCTGGCCCTGTTACTGTGGCCTTGATGCCATTGACGTAAAAGTCAAGTGAATCTCCGGGTACTGCCCCCTCATGAGTTTCGGTTGCTAGCTCGTCACCGTACACCGGCATTAAGCCGTAACGGCCGGCCTGAGTGACCGAGAACTCACCGCAGAGCATACCTTCTGGATCACGGACTGTTATTACAGTTCCCACAGGCAGCGGTTGCCCATCAAGAGTGCATTCCAGGCCGTAGAAGTTCATCCAGCTATTTGTGGGCGCCAAAGTACCGGGAATATATGAGCCGTCGGGAGTGGAAGCAGTAGGGGTAGGTCCTTCTGGCGAGAGTTGTCCGTTGCCACCTCTCCCCGGTATGACCACTGCTGCTATAGCTATAGCAACAATCACCAGCAACACAGGAGCAATAATAAGCAATAGCTTTCGATTTACTCTCCCCTTGGTTTTTTCTATTTTCGGCATGAAGTTCTCTCCATCATCAACTGCTGTGATAGACCAGTGTTGCTGGCGCACTCATCTTGATCCAGTAACCGTATGCCGGCCGGAGAACATCCAGAGTGTTCATCTCCGGCGGCAGGGCGGGATAAAAGGAAACTGCCTGGCCATCGTAACCCAGGACCGCGGTATAAAGGCCGTCAATTGAGGAGAGAGCTGTGCTCACAGGGAGCGGCTCATCGGCAAGGTAGCTTACCAGGTTCCAGCCCTCTTGCAGAGACAGGGGCGTAGTCGCTGCCACGGGGGTTCCCGTTATGCTTAATGTACCTGCCTGCTCCATCTTGATCCAGTAACCGTGGTAAGGATCCAGGGTATTCAGCGTATTCTCTTCAGATGAGTTTCCAGAGTAATATGATAAGGTTTCGCCGCTAAACGTTTCTACAACCGTGTACAGCCCTTCTAGGGAAGAGAGCACAGTCTCTGTGCTGGATGAGCTCGGAATCACGTTGAACGAGAAAAGGTTCCAGCCAGCTTCCAGGCTTATATTGACTGTGTGGGCAGGTGCCTGTGTCGCTGCAGGCGCGGCTGTTGGCGCCGGCGTGGGTGTTGGCGTTGGCGCACGTGTTGGCGTAGGAATGCCCCCCCCACCCCCGCCTCCCCCGCCGCCACCTCCACCACTTGGTGGAGCATAAGTTGACGTTGGTGCAGGCGTAGGTGTCGGCGTTGGTGTAGGCGTTGACGTTGGCATAGGCGTAGGTGTAGGCGTCGGCGTGGGTGTCGGGATGTACACATGAACAGATGCACCCACCCAGGTAGCCAGTATCTCATTTGCCGAATTGTCACTTAGCACGCCATTGGAGAGGTCGATATCGCTGGTGTTACCGGCTGAGCCAATGACGTGGAAGTGTATTTCTGCAAGGTACCCGGAGCCGCTCACTCCAGGAAGGCCGGGGACATTCTGTATCACCATTATCGTGCCTGGTGTGATTATCCCCCACATGTCAACAGGGATGGTAGTCCCGGCTATGATGCCATCTGTGATATTCCCCACTTGGAGGACGGTAGGATCAAAGGTGACAACATAGTCGGTAGAATCGAAGTTTATCACCTGGTTGATATTGACCATGGCTATGAAGTCAGCGCCTTCAGCAACCTCACCAGGTGCACTGATGCTTACGGTGATAGTATCCTGAGCACGCACAATAGAAGTGGAAGTCAACCCCATGACCAGGCATAGGATCACAACTGTCAGGAAGAGATCTCTTCTTACCTTCATTTTCCTCATTGGCACACTACCAAGGCTACTATAAAATCGAATATATCCTGAATCGAGTATATGCCACTTTGTGACGGGGGCTCAATCACCCAAAAAGGTCAAATTTGACTAGGATATTCGAGCTATATGACGAAAGTACTAATAGCGGGGAATGGTAAGTTGGGGCAGTTTAGGTTTGATACTATTTCCATGCAGCAAGATAGGGGTATAGACCTTTCATTTGCCTATCATAATCAGCTTTATTTGTGTGATATCAAGCGCGTTGACGTTGCCATCACCATTGGCATCGGCGCCCGGGGTTCGATTGTCTAACCCCATTATGATCCTCTCTACTTTGGTTATGTCGAGGCTGTTTACACTCCCGTCATTATTAGCGTCGCCGGGTTCATACACTCCGATGCTGGCTTTTCCGGTCCAGGTCGAAGGCACCTGATTTGCGTTAACGTCATTAAATACTCCGTTTGAGAAGTTAATCTCGCTGGAGTTACCGTCTGAACCAATAACATGGAACTGCAACTCCGCTATGTATCCGGAGCCATTCCCCCCGTAAAGCTCTGGGGCGCTTTGTACGACTCTTATCACTCCGGGAGTGATTGCCTGCCATGTTTCAACTGGGGTCAGGTTACCATCTATTTGCCCATCTGTGATATTTCCCACCTCAAATACACTGGGATTGAAGACAATCTCATAGTTAGCAGAATAGGAACCTGTTAATCCAGTCACATTGACTCTCGCGACGAAGACGGAATCTTGAGCTACAAAATCAGGGGCATCCATGCTCACTGTGATTGGCGGCATGGGTGTGGGTGTAGGTGTTGGCACAGGTGTGGGTGTAGGTGTTGGCACAGGTGTGGGTGTAGGCGTCGGCGTAGGTGTTGGCGTGGGCGTCGGCGTAGGTGTTGGCGTGGGCGTCGGCGTAGGTGTTGGCGTGGGCGTGGGCGTAGGCGTCGGCGTAGGTGTAGGCGTAGGCGTAGGCGTAGGTGTAGGCGTAGCTGTCGGCCTGGGCGTAGGCGTAGGTGTCGGTGTGGGTGTCGGCGTAGGCGTCGGCGTAGGTGTTGGCGTGGGCGTAGGCGTAGGTGTTGGTGTAGGCGTAGGCGTAGGTGTCGGTGTGGGTGTCGGCGTAGGCGTCGGCGTAGGTGTTGGCGTGGGCGTAGGCGTAGGTGTTGGTGTAGGCGTAGGTGTTGGCGTAGGCGTAGGCGTCGGCGTAGGTGTTGGCGTGGGCGTAGGCGTAGGTGTCGGCGTAGGCGTAGGCGTAGGCGTAGGTGTCGGCGTAGGCGTCGGCGTGGGCGTCGGCGTGGTGTAGGCGTCGGCGTAGGTGTAGGCGTCGGCGTAGGTGTAGGCGTCGGCGTAGGTGTTGGCGTCGGCGTAGGTGTTGGCGTCGGCGTAGGTGTCGGCATCGGTGTAGGCGTTGGCGTCGGTGTAGGAGTAGGCGTCGGCGTCGGTGTAGGCGTAGGTGTCGGCATCGGTGTAGGCGTTGGCGTCGGTGTAGGAGTAGGCGTCGGCGTAGGTGTTGGCGTCGGTGTAGGAGTAGGCGTCGGCGTGGGTGTAGGTGTCGGCATCGGTGTAGGCGTTGGCGTCGGTGTAGGTGTTGAGATGGTGGAAGCCAGTTGGACTGCGCGGTAAGCATTGATGCGGCCATAAGCTACATCGATGCCTACATTGTCACAGCTTGTTTCTACCGCAGACTTTACCTCATCGTTGATCTGACCATTACCGTTGGTATCGCTCGCCACAGAGAAGACCAGGCCGCACAGGCCAGCCACAAAAGGAGAAGACATCGAGGTTCCAGACATATAACCGTATTGATCGTCTGGTATGCAGGAGTAGATAGATACTCCGGGAGCAGCCACGTCCACCCAGCTACCGTAATTTGACCATGATGCCAGAGCATCGTTAGAATCGGTAGCAGCAACCGATATACAATTGGTGCAATCAGCCGGGTAGAAAGCGGAGGTGCTGCCATTGTTGCCGGCTGCTGCTACTACTACCGCTCCCTTGCTCCAGGCATAGTTCACTGCATCCTCGAGGGTTGTCGAAGCGGTGCTTCCGCCGAGGCTGAGATTAATCACATCGGCTCCATTATCTGCTGCCCAGATAATGCCCTGGGCGATCCACGAATAATAACCGTAGCCGTTATCGTCGAGCACCTTAACATTCATCAGGCTCGAATTACGGCCCAAACCGGCTATGCCCACGCCGTTGTTGGTTGTGGCGGCAGCGATGCCGGCGACATGCGTGCCGTGGCTTTGACCGTTGGCATAAGGCGTGCTGCTATCGGTGAAATTGACACTGGATACTACCTTTCCTGCTAAATCGGGATGAGTTACATCGATGCCGGTATCAAGGATAGCGATAATAACGTTTGGACTACCTTTGGTTATGTCCCAAGCCTGCGGAGCTTGAACTTTTGTCAGTCCCCACTGCAAGTTAAAATATGGGTCATTGGGGACATCCGCAGCCTGAGCTACACTATCAACCTCCACATAACGCACCTCTTTCTGCGACCTGTAAGATGCCATCTTGGAGGCCTGCTGCCCACTGGGAATTGTAACTACTTGAACTCCAATTTGGGAGAGTGTCGCTTCAGCACTAGTGCCTTCCCGCTTGTTCACCTGAGCCATGTCATTCAAGCTTGTGCCCGGCTGAAATTGAACCAGCAGACGTTCCGGAAGCGTGTTACTACTCTGCCCGTTATCGGCTGACACGAAGGGAACAAAGGCTATCAGGCTGAACAGAAAACCAAGTACAATAGCAAAGGTTGAGAGTTTCCACACCAGCTTCATCTCGAAACCATCTCGCATAATCACATCCTGTTCTATGAGTGGGCTTTCATGATACAAAATCATGGTAAGGCCACATAATGTAGTTTGGAATAACCCAAAAGTTCATTTTGTGTGTAGAGAATGGTAACTTGGGGGATAGATAGTTAGTACTGACCGATAGTTTGGTAAATTCCTTGCTGCAAGGTAGGTTTCTTTTAGATTTCACCCAGCGTGGTTCGGCTGGACACGTCTTACAAAACCCACTACGCGAGTCCTGATTTGCGCTGTGCCAAGCTTGACAAGATGCTGGCTGTGAGGCAAGATGTTCTGGGCTGATTTAACTTGTCCTCGGACCGAAGCTAGAAAGGGGAAGAAGTGAAACGCTTAGCATTTCTGGCTGTACTGCTTCTGATAGTTGCGCTGACGCTGAGTATAGACCACAATGGCGCCGGGGTTTCCAATGCCTCGGTGCAGTGGATTGCCGTGGGGTCTGCTCCGTAGGTGATACTTAGCCCCTGCATTTCAGTCTCATCACACCGATTCAACGAGGCGATACATGAGGAAAAGAAACGGAGCCGTTCCCAGTAAATCGCGGCACGTTAATGCCCCGGCGACAAGAGAGTTTATTAATGGACTCAGCCAACTGGCAGAAGTATTGTCAGATGCATTGCTCTTACTCGATAAGAACCTCGATCTTCTGATGACAAACCCCGCGGCCCAGAAACTGCTAGGCCTATCCCCAAAGACTCAAAAATCAGGCCGTACTAAGAACTTGCTGGAAATAATACCAAGTATCAGAGAGTCGCCTATTCATCGCAAGCTCCTGAGATTATTGGAATCAGGGGGATCCTTCAAGGCAGGCTACATTGTCCTGACCACGAAGGATGGCGAGAAGCGCCTGAACATAAAGGCAATCAGGATGCAGAATTGCATTGGCCTGGTAGTTAACGATGTTACGGAACTCACAAAAGCTCAGAAGCAGTTGCAACGCACGGAAAATTACTATAATGCTCTCATTGAGAACGCTTCAGATGGCATGGTGGTTATTAATGGCAATGGAGCTATCCGCAACAAAACAGCATCTATCGAACGGGTGTTTGGTTACAAAATATACGATGATATAGGCAGAAGTTCTTTTGATTTCGTGCACCCTGAAGATTTACCGAAAGCCACCGACGCATTTACTAGGTTGATCCAGAATCCGGGTCTCACGATTCGGTATGAAATACGGGCGCGCCACGCAGATGGGTCATGGCGGACTATTGAAGTTATAGGCAAGAATCTTCTCGATAACCCCGCTGTAGCAGGAGTAGTCGCCAATTTCCGTGATATAACTGAACAGAAGAGTATGCAAGAAGCGCTATTACGCAGTGAAGAACATTTTAGGGCTCTCATCGAAAACTCTCTGGAAGCTATGGTAATTATAGATGCTAAGGGACTGGTTTCCTATGAAAGCCCGTCATTTGAACGTCTATTGGGATACAAACTGGTTGAGTATATAGGCAAGAGCCCGTTTGAGCATGTTCATGCAGATGACTTGAGAAGGGTGTCCAAGACTTTCACTGAACTGATTCAAAAGCCGGGTGTGAATGTACGCGATGAACTACGCGTTTGGCATAAGAATGGCTCGTTGCGTACCGTTGAAGTAGTGGGCCAAAACCTGCTCAATAACCCTGCTGTAAAGGGTGTCGTAGCAAACATACGTGATATCACGGAACGCAGGCAGGCGGAGGAGCAGCTGCATCAGCTCTATCAACAGGAAAAGGAATTAAGGCATCAACTCGAAGAGGAAATGAAAAGAAGGGTGGAGTTCACCCGTGCTCTTGCTCACGAGCTAAAGACACCTCTCACTTCGGTGCTGGCAGCTGCAGACCTGCTAGTTTCCGAACTCCACGAAGAGCCGTTGCAGACATTGGCGAAGAACATTCGACAGGGAGCCTCAAACCTGGGGAGTAGAATCGATGAGCTGCTCGATCTTGCAAGAGGCGAAGTGGGTATGCTCCAGGTAAAACTAGACTGGGTCGACATATTGCAGCTACTTCGGGAGACGGCCGAAAGCATGACTCCCTTAGCTTCAAGGCGTGGACAATCCCTGGTGCTTATGCTACCTGCCTCGCTTCCCCGGGTTCGGGCGGATGCGGCTCGACTTCAGCAAGTAGTGACCAACCTTGTCAACAATGCGCTCAAATTCACTGCAGTGGGCGGAAGTGTCAAGCTTAAGGCGAAGCAGAGGAATTCCACAATTGTCGTTGAGGTTCAGGATACAGGCCGTGGTATATCTAAAGAAGACCAGAAATATCTCTTCCAACCATATCATCGCCTGCAGACTGACACTTCAAAGGGATTGGGCGTAGGGCTCGCTTTATGTAAGATGCTTGTCGAGTTGCAAAATGGCCGGATATGGGTGAAAAGTAGTCCGGGCAAAGGCTCTACATTTGGCTTCTCACTGCCATTGGAGACGGCTGAAAAACCGGCTGTGGAGACAGACGCAGGAGCTAAACTATGGAAAGTGTTGATTATTGAGGATGATGACACCATAGTGAGTCTAATTCGGCTAGCATTTCAGATGCGCTGGCCTGAGGCTCAACTTATATCGGCAAGCCTTGGAGAGGAAGGACTGGATCTGGTCGAGGATGAGAAACCGGACCTTGTGATCCTAGACCTCGGCCTTCCCGACATGGACGGCTATGAGGTTCTGAGGCAGATCCGCCTTTTTTCTTCGGTACCAATCGTAATCCTGACTGTGAGAGGGGACGAGGACGATATAATCAGGGGTTTAGAGTGGGGGGCTGACGACTATATAGTCAAGCCTTTCAGACAGCTGGAGTTACTATCTCGCCTTAAAGTTCAGTTGCGCAAGCAAATCTCTCCTGACCAAGAGGCTCCTGTAGTTTGCGGCCCATTGCAGCTAGACCCCTCCACATTCCAACTTACATATGGAGGCAAGGATATAAGTCTTACACTCATCGAGGGTCGCATTATGTATCACCTGATGGAAAACGCGGGTCATGTAGTCACCCATTCGAGACTTGTCGAAGTAATCTGGGGAGAGGATCATCCCGGCGCTACTGATAGCCTGAGGGTATATATACGGCATTTAAGAGAGAAGCTTGAGGCCGATCCTGGCAATCCTAAGCTCATCCTTACAAAGGTCGGAGTAGGATATATTTTGGCAACGCCGGTATAAAGGGTAATATGCCTGGAATATATCTATTGACATATTGCTCTCCGGCTTAGCAAATGACCAGCGACATCCCTCTAAGAGCCTCCTGTTGTCCACGCTGAAAAACGTCTGCGCGTAATGCTGAAATCAGAGGCTATGCCCAATCCGTTGGTTTCTGCAATGTATCTGCATATTAATGTTGACTTAACCCTATTTTAACAACTTTTTCATGTCAGCATGATATATTGCGACTATGAAGGATTATTCGTTAATTGATTGGTTATCATGGTAGAAGCCATGTTCTCAATATTCCCGAGCGATCAAGATTTGTACAAAAATCAACCGAGCGGGAATGTTGCTAGACAGGAGTGATCATGGTTACCAAGGGGACAACACAGACAAGAAATGGCAATAGAGACCAAACAGGTAGGATGCTCAGGACCGGAGAAGCATGCCGAATTCTCTGCGTCCATTGTAACACGCTGAGAAGATGGAGTGAGCAGGGAATAATTAGTGCATACCGAGTTGGCCCTCGTGGCGATCGAAGGTTCAGACTGGAGGACGTCAACGCACTGCTAGCTGAGGAAATCAGATTTAATTCAGAATATTACAGGAAAGTAAAATAGTATACATTTGAGGGCCCAGTTCAGAAGCGATATCAATATCTTTACCGGTTACTATTTGCCTAATGGCTCCCCAGCATAATCAGATATAGCGGATAGGTATTTAATGCCAGAAATAGAGATCAAATTCAAAGCGACCCTGAAACTGGACGAGAAGTGGGTCGGCAAGCAGACTACGGAGCAATTGATGGAGTGCATCAAGGCGAAAATTAACAGCAGCCTTGGACTCAGGGGTCGGGTTAAGAAGTTGACCGTAGTCAGTAAGTAATGAAAGCCTTGAACCAAGAGCAACTGAGGGAAGTCTCTTGGGTACAGAGCTGAGTGAGAGGCCAGATAGACATCTGTAGGACTCAGACTCAACTGGTGAAACAATGGATAAAGCACAATACAGAAGACGCAGAGTTAAGAACAATATCGCCATAAGCTCCATGTTCAGGAGAAAGTCAGCATGTCCGATTCTCTGTATTGACACCAACACCATGACACAGCGTAGTGCGTATGGAAAAAGTAAATTGCCTAGGATTATCAGGTTGAGATGGCTGTTGAGGGGATGCCCAAAATGTAGAGGCGATCTCTACTACAGCCTGGAACCCGAAGGCGAATATATGCATTGCCTTCAATGCGGGTACGAGGGTGATGCCTGACTCTCAGTGATGCGAAAGTAGAAGCGACCTTTGCGTTGACTGCGCTCAAGCAGGATTTATATCCATGCCTTTGGGAATAACTACTATGCCAGACGGCGATACTGTACATCCTCTACGCTTGTCTGCCTCGTGGTCATAGCCGATAGTGGCGCCCGCATGGATTCTGGATTCCTTGTCGACGATGGCTCGTGTTATCCTCGCTCCAGGCTCTATGATAACGTCATCAAATATGATCGAGCTCTCCACCAGAGCGCCACTCTCAACGACAACTCCCGGAGATAGAATAGAACCCCCGACCCCGCCGCCGCTGATAATACATCCATCAGACACAAGGGAATCCGGTATCCTTCCTCCCAGAACACACTTGGTCGGGGGGCGCGGCTTTTGATATGACCTGAATGGCCATTTCTCTCCGTAGAGATTGAACAGCGGGTCAACACCTACAAGGTCCATGCTGGCTTCGTAGTAAGAGTCGATATCCCCCACATCCCTCCAGTAGGAGGAATCACGAGTCCCGTGAACCAGGACTTTATTTCTTCTGCCATCCTTCACTTCGACCACAAAATCCTCTATCCTGTTCTCATTCTCGTAGTCGTAAACAAAGACTTTATAACCCTTAGCTGTCATTCTGGGAATGACCTCTTTGCCGAAGTCGTCTTCCGTTCCTTGCAGGGCCTCTCTCAAGGCGCTCATCTTAAAGATGTAGACACCCATTGAAGCAAGGACATAGTCCGGCGAATCCGGAATCGTCCTTGGCTTGGCGGGTTTTTCCTCGAACTTGACCAGCCTGAGATCTCGGTCTACTGCCAACACCCCGAGTTTTAAGGCAGCTTGCTCTTTTTTTACCCTGATACCGGATATGGTCAGCCCTGCGTCTTTCCTCTTGTGATAGGCCAGCATCTGGCGGTAGTCCATCTTGTATACATGATCGCCGGAAAGGATCAAAATATGTTCGATTTCTCTTCTTGTAATCAGGTCCATGTTCTGCCGTACGGCATCAGCTGTGCCGCGGTACCAGTCCACTCCGTGCTTCTGTTGAGCGGGCACGGTGTATATATATTCTCCTAACCCCGAGGCAGAAATCCCCCAACCTTCCTGGACATGGACATTCAATGACCCCGACCTGTACTGAGTGAGCACGAAAATCCTGCGCAAGCCCGAGTTGACGCAGTTGCTTAAAGTGAAATCGATGAGCCGATATTTACCTCCGAAGGGTACTGCGGGCTTAGTTCGTCCCATGGTCAGAGGTTGCAATCTCTCACCTATACCCCCGGCCATTACTAATGTCTGCAACTTTTCCATTTCCCTTACCTCTTCGTGGCTACCCCACCAGATTAGCACTCTTGCATGTAAAGATTATATCAAATTGAGATTCACTTCACCAATAGGGGGTGCAGAGGGGGGTGCCCCTTGAAGAGGATTCCTTTGTCATTGCGAGAGGTACGCCTGGGCGGACGACGAAGCAATCTCCGCGTGCTCGGGGTTATAAAGGGGCGCGATTAGATTGCTTCGCTTCGCTCGCAATGACACTAGGTTTACACGGGGGATTTAGGGAGTTCAAAAAATGTTTTTAAATGCTTTGTGAAACATGCTTCAATATTCCCCGCCATTCGGATATACTACCAATTGGGAAATCGGTAAAGTTCTATGGAGTCAATAGATATGGCTCAAGGGCTTTCCCAAGCACCGCCGCTGCATATAGTTATGGCGTCGCCGGAGATCGCTCCCCTGGCCAAGACCGGCGGTCTGGGCGATGTATTGGGCTCGCTGCCCAGGGCACTGGAACGGCTCGGGCTGCGGGTCTCTCTTATTATGCCTGCGCACCGCTCTGTCATTAGTTCGGGGTTCCCGCTGGAGGACACGGGCATCAGCTTCACTGTTCCGGTATCACGCCGCAGAGAAGAAGGAAGGCTGCTGCGGACAAAGACAGGAAGCGCTATCTCCATCTATCTAATCCTAGCTGACCAGTACTTCGACCGGGAGGGCCTTTATGGTACATCAGAGGGGGACTATCCAGACAATGCCGAGAGATTTATCTTTTTCTCCAGGGCCATCCTTGAAGTCTTGAAGCTGGAGACACCTGCGATTCTGCACGCACACGACTGGCAGTCGGCTCTCGCTATCGTTTTCCTCAAGGCTCAACCTCATCTCTATCCGGAGCTTTCCTCCGTGAAAACTGTGTTAACAGTGCACAATCTGGGATTCCAGGGCCTTTTCGGCTATCCGGATTGGCATTTGCTAAACCTCGATGGATATTTCTTCGCTCCACGCTATCTGGAGTACTACGGTAAAATCAACTTCCTCAAGGGAGGCCTCATCTTTGCTGACAAGGTCAGTACTGTGAGCCCGACATATGCCGAGGAGATTAAGACCGCCGAGCAAGGCTTCGGGCTGGACGGGGTCTTTCGGGAGCGGGCGAAGGACTTAGTGGGTATTCTCAACGGGGCCGACTATGAAATATGGAATCCTGAAACCGACCCGTTAATCCCTTACGGGTATGATCCCCATAATCTTTCGGGAAAAAGGTTCTGCAAGTCAGAATTACAGAGGATTTTCAACATACATACTGACCCCGATATTCCTCTCATTGGAATGGTCTCGCGCCTGACCACGCAGAAGGGTTTCGATCTTCTTGAAAAAGCAATGGACGACCTGCTTTCCCGGGATATTCAGTTCGTTCTCTTGGGTACAGGCGATAGGCGCTACGAGCAGATTTTTGGCGAGATGCCTGAGCGATACCCTGGAAAGGCCGGGGTACGGATTGCCTTCGATGAGGCTCTGTCCCACAAGGTCATAGCGGGGTGCGACCTGCTGCTCATGCCTTCCCGCTACGAGCCGAGCGGCCTTACTCAGATGTACGGTATGAGATACGGCACTATCCCTATCGTGAGAGCCACCGGAGGCCTAAGCGACACCGTCAACGAGTTCGACTCGAAGACGGAGAGGGGGAACGGTTTCCTCTTTGGCCCCTATGAGGTTCCCGCGCTTATGCAGGTTTTGGATCGGGCCCTGAATTTATCACAGCAGAAGAAAGAGTGGTCAACAATAATGAAGAATGCGATGGCTGCCGATTTTTCCTGGGCTCGCTCCGCCCGATTGTATGCCGACCTTTATCAGAGGCTTGCAGGGCATTCTTCCGCTTGAATAGTCTTCAACCACTCCAGTCGCAGTATCAACCCTTGCGGTCTCGTTACACGTGGGATTTAAGAAGCGAAGTCGGGGCGAGTGGATTCGAACCCCCGACATCTTGTTGGTTTCAGCTTCCTTTTTATTTATACTTGACAGACTTGCCGTATTGTTCCTTCAATACCCTCTTCAGCACCTTCCCTACCGTGTTACGCGGCAGGGCATCCACAAAATCTACCGACCTGGGTTTCTTATAGCTTGCTAGATGCTGCTTACAGTACTCTATGACCTCCTGCTCCGTGAGTTGCTCTCCCGGCTTGCATACTACAACTGCCTTTACCGATTCGCCCCACTGCTCATCGAAAACGCCTATAACAGCGCACTCCAGTATCTTGGGGTTACTATAAAGAACCTCCTCTATCTCAGCAGGGTAGATATTCTCGCCCCCGCTGATAATCATATCTTTCTTCCTGTCAACCACATAAACGTACCCCTGTGCGTCACGCCTCACTAGGTCACCGCTGTGGAACCACCCGCTCCTCATGGCTTCCGCCGTAGCTTTGGGATCTTTGTAGTACTCCTTCATTAGGGTAGGTCCTTGATAGGCTGCTTCACCTACTGCGCCGACAGGTACATCATTGTCGTTGTCATCTACTATCCTCATCTCGATAAAAGGAAGGACTCTTCCCACAGATGTTTCACGTCCCTTTGATTCACTGGGCAGAAGCCCGCTAACAACCGGACTCATCTCGGTTTGCCCGAAGAGGTCGATGATTCGCACATTGGGGAAATGCTTCTGTATTAGCCTGCGGGTCTCTGTGGGCAAGATCGCCCCGCCGGAGAGCCATATTTGGAGAGAGCTTCTATCGTACTTGTCCAGGTCTGGCAGCAGCAGAATGAAGTTCGCCATGGCAGGAATTAGCAGGATGGCGTTAATCTTTTCCTCCTGGATTGTACTCATGATTTCAACCGGGTCGAAGACTTCCTCTGGTAGAACGACTGTGGTACCGCCGAAGAAATTGAACTGACAGAAACCAAAGGCTGCCAGATGGAATATCGGTGGAACAGCGAAGGATTTGAAGTCCAGGAGCCTGCGGTTGGTAAAAAGGCCTGGCTCAGCGAATACGTAAAAGCCACCCAGCATCCACATGACCACTTCATTCTTGTGAGTTATTATGGCTCCTTTGGGTCTGCCTGTAGTTCCCGCCGTGTACATAATGAATAGGGGATCATCTTCATCGATGAGAACGAGCGGTTCATCATCAGGATATTTTGCGATCAAATTTTCGTAGTGCAGCATACCTTTCACAGACTTATCGGTGATAGAAATGTATTTTCTCACCTGTGGTAAATCTTTTCGCATGTCTTTGACCATCTGCACAAAGGGTTCACCGATTATGAAAGCCTCTGCGTCGGAGTGGTTGACCATGTAGATGAGCTCTTCAGTATGGAGGCGGAAGTTGAGCGGGACAGCTATGCCGCCGATTTTCCCCAAAGCGTAATAAGCTTCGATAAACTGATTGCAGTTGTAGGACAGAATTGCAACTTTGACACCTTTGGTGATGCCAATATCTAATAACGCATGAGCCAAACGGTTGATACGAGCGTTAAGTTGCTTGTAGGTGAGGCGAGTTTTCCCATATATAAGGGCTTCTTTATCGGGGTACTTGCGGGAGTTACGGACTATCGTTTCGCCTAGAAGAAGCCTTCTACCTAATGCTTCTTCTATCGCTTGGCTGTCCTTCATGGGTTGTTTGCTTTTCATGTCCTTGCTCTCTTCTTCTCTGAGGGCTATTTTATTTTATCACTTACGGTCAAGGACATATCGTCTCTGAATTCCACGTATTTAGGTACTGGGATAGCAGGCAGCTCATTTCTGCAATGATGTCATCTGCGTTCAGCTTGCCCCTATATTTCTCCCTGGGCTTGATGAAGGCTTTATCCTCTGGCTTCCCGGTCGCTCAGGGTCAGGGATTCCCACCATCGTAGCTCCACAAGGACTTCTTTCCGCCCCGTCGGTTGTATTGACACGCCCTTTGGCTAGTGATATAAATAATGCACTGCGAATTTCTCGCCCATCTTTGCTTCGTGCCCTTTGTGCTCCGCTCCCGCTGAGGGTGTTCACCTGAATAGGAATCTTGGAGAAAGGAGATACACACATGGCATTCAAATTCCCGTCCGACGAATGGATCAAGGAACTCGGGCGCCAGCTCAACGCCAGCGACGCCTACGAGAAGTCCGCCAAGGATTGGGAGGGCGACTTCATCTTCATCGCTGAACCTGACGCCACACTTCCCAAGGAGGCATACATGTTCCTCGGCCTCTTACATGGCAAGTGCACTGGGGCAGCGATGATTGCCACCAGGGATGAGCGCAAGGCTCAGTTCTTTATCCGCGCCCCAGCGGCTGTATGGCGCAAGGTCATCGAAGGTAAACTCGACCCCATCCAGGGTATGATGACTCGCAAACTTAAGCTGGAGGGCAACATGATGAAAATCATGCGCTACCCCAAAGCTGCCAAGGAGATAGTCTCCTGTTGCGCCAAGGTACCGACAGACTTCGGAGACTGAAATTGTCGGAAGGAGGTTGGCGAGATGTGGTATTTCGTCTCACCGCGGATCGTGTTCGGTGAGGGAGCGCTCGATGCTCTCGACGAACTCGAGGGCAAACACGCCTTAGTTGTCACCGACGTGAATCTGGTGAAGGCCGGCTTGCTCAACAAGGTGAAGGACCATCTGGACAAGGCAGGGATTGCAGTGCACGTGTTCGACCAAGTTGAGCCTGACCCCAGTGTGCAGACAGTGCTCAAAGGGTCGGAGCTTGCACGAAAGCTTGGGCCTGACTGGATCGTGGGACTGGGCGGTGGCTCCCCCATGGATGCCGCCAAAGCAATCTGGATCCTGTACGAGCGGCCAGACCTGGAGCCGGCGGCGATCAGCCCATTTATTAACCTGGGCCTGCGTCAAAAAGCCCGCTTGATAACTATCCCCACGACCAGCGGCACCGGCGCTGAGGTCACCTGGGGCATAGTCCTTACAGATACCGAGGCTCAACGCAAGATGGGCCTGGGCAATCGTGAGAACGCCGCCGACATTGCTATTGTCGACCCCCAGATGGCTGCCGGTATGCCGCCTCGCCTGACCGCCGACACCGGCCTAGATGCACTGACCCATGCTGTTGAAGGATACACCTGCACATGGCGCACCGACGTCACGGACGGACTATGCATAGAAGCAGTTCGCGCCGTATTGGAATACCTTCCGCGTGCCTACGCTGATGGCTCCGATATGCAGGCGCGCGAGAAGATGCACAATGCCGCTACCTGCGCTGGCCTAGCTTTCGGAAACGCCATGGCCTCGATGGCTCACGCCATGGGGCATGTGCTGGGCGCAGCATTTCACATACCTCACGGCCGTGCGGTTGCCATATTCCTTCCCTACACCATCGAATTTGGGGCACGTGAAGCGCCCGAGCGCTTCGCGCAGATGGCCGCATTTACCGCCTGCTCCGACAAAGGGGGGGAGCGGGCAGCGCGTAAGCTAGCCGATGCTGTTCGCAACCTATGCCATAATCTTGGCAGCCCCGTCAGCGTCGCCGAAACCGGCATTAAGCGAGATGCCTACGAGGGGCGGCTGGACAAAATGGTAGACGACGCTTTCAACGACACGCAGATAGTCACTGCCGTTCGCACGCCCTCGTATGACGAATTGCGTCAGCTTTTCCTTTACGCCTACAACGGCCGAACTGTTGATTTCTAGACGCTCTTTGGACATAAGCTGGAGACCCCCTAAAGGCTCCCGGTATGTTAGGCATCTGTTTCAACTAGCACTTTGGAACGTGCTCCGGCGTCTCTGAATGTAAAGGTTGGAGGCGCTCATAATGTTATGGTGCCCCGGCGTTTGAAGGAGGCTAAGGATGAACGGGTATATGGGGAAAATCTTGCGCGTTGACCTGAGCGGAACCGAGCTGCGGGACATACCCTTAAGTGAAGAATATGCTCGCGCCTTCGCTGGCGGCAGCGGGCTGGCGGCACGTCTGGTCTATGATATGGTCGATGCGCACACCGACCCGTTGGGCCCTGGTAATCCGCTGATCTTCATGACCGGACCACTGGTCGGCACAGCCATGCCTTCGTCCGGCCGCTACAGCGTGTGTGCTCTCTCACCAGCTACACTCATCTGGGGAGAGTCCAACTCTGGTGGCTATTTCGGCCCTGAATTACGCTTCGCCGGTTATGATGGCATTGTCATCACCGGGAAGGCACAGAAACCGGTATGGCTCTCCATAGTCGAGGGCAAAGCCGAGCTTCACGATGCCACCGGTATCTGGGGCGCTGATTCCTACGCTACGCAGAAGAAGGTGCAGGAAGCGCTGGGCCAGCCTAAAGCCCGGGTGGCCTGCATCGGCTCAGCGGGCGAGAACCAGGTCAAGATGGCTGCTGTGATGAACGACAGTGGCCGCGCTGCTGCCCGGAGCGGCATGGGCGCTGTTATGGGCTCAAAGAAGCTAAAGGCGATAGGCGTGCACGGCTCTGCAAAGGTCCCTTTGTACGACCACAAGCGTTTCCAGGACACGGTGCGTGAAATTATCGCTAACCTGGGCGAGGACATGCAAGTCACGGCATTCCGGATGGCTGGCACGGCCGGAAGCATAGACATTCTGCATATGTACGGTGACATGCCCATCCGCTATTTCCAGCAAGGCGAGTGGGAGAATGTAAACAACCTATCAGGTGTCGTGATGGCTGACAAGTACCAGAACAAGAGATATGCCTGCTATCGCTGTCCTATAGGCTGTGGCCGTGAGACGCGCGCTCCCACCTACGGTCTGGACAAGGTAGACGGCCCTGAATACGAGACGATCGCCGCTTTTGGTTCGCTGGCAATGGTGGATGACCTGGAGGGCGTGATATACGCAGGACACCTGTGCAACATGCACGGACTCGATACCATCAGCACGGGCGGCACTATAGCACTAGCCTGCGAGATGTTCGAGCGGGGCATCATCAGCAAAGAGCAGACCGGCGGCATTGAGATTCGCTACGGCGACATCAAAACCAGCCACCGCTTGATTGAAATGATTGCCCGCCGTGAAGGTTTCGGCGATACGCTAGCCGAAGGAAGCGCTGCCCTAGCTGAGCGGTTCGGTGTCCCTGAGTTGGCAGTGACTGTCAACAGACTGGAGCTTCCTATGCACGATCCGCGAGCGTTCGCCGGCATGGCTGTGACCTACGCTCTATCGCCCTGTGGTGCCAGCCACATGGAGGGCGACATGTACAGTGTAGACATGGGCCAGCGACCTCCTATCGAACTGGGTGTAACGCCCGGCGAGCGCCTGGAGTCATCTGAAGAAAAAGGCCGTATAGCAGCCCGCCATCAGGCCTGGCGCAATCTTTATAACTCAATCAATATATGCCAGTTCATGAGTCCCAGCGTTGAGCAAGTGCTTGCAGCGCTGAACAGCGCCACAGGTTGGGACCTCAAGATGGACGACCTGCTGACGATGGGCAAACGCATAGTCACACTCAAGCGAGTGCTCAACCTGCGTCGCGGCCTTACGGTTGCCAACGACCGGCTGCCTGAGCTCCTGCTCAAGCCTCTGGGCAGCGGCGGTACTGAAGGAAACGTGCCTGACCTCGGGGTTCTACTCTCCGGAGCATATGCAGAGTACGGCTGGGACCCTGACACTGGCAAGCCCACGCACCAAACACTCAAAGAGCTAGGACTGGGCTTCGCCGCCAAACCACATTAGCTTAGCGCCCATTTCCTCGACGAGATGTAGATAGTCCTTAGCCAGCCTATTCTTCCGACTATTGCGGCAACCTACAACACATGCGCCAAAGTGCAAGCATCCTCGCCCAAATCCTTGGCCACCGAAGTAGGGGGCAGGCAACACCTGTCCCCCTAGCCTAAATAAAGACCGGTGTAGGTGGGACGGAAGACTTGACTGTTAACAACAGGTGAATTTTTCTGCCTCTGTTATGCGGTCAGCGATTGCCTGTCTCAGTTGTACGCCGTCAATGGGCGTAAATTCAAGAGCATTATTCAGCACATTAATCTGTTTATCAAGATTGTCACCGGTCTCCATCGCTGCAAGTATCTGTCTAGCGTAACCTGCAACCCTAACCACCGCGTCATTTACGTATAATTGTACCATTTCTATCTTAGTCTTAGACTGTTTTTCACCCACAGATTTTATAGATTTGCGAGCCCGGAGCAATCCACTATCCATGGCGTAGATTTCCTGAGCAATATCAGCTAATAGGCCCAGAACCTCTTGTTGCTCTTCAATAGCCATCCCATACTTCTGAGCTGCATCTCCGCATAACCACAGGAATACCTGCTTCGCCCTCCCTGTGAGTTTGTGCTGGAATTCCAAAGCGCCATCCTTAGCATGACTTTTAATGGGTTTTGCGCCCTGTAATTTTTCCTTTGCTTCCGCCGCGGCGGTGAATAAAGGAATCTCATTCTTAAGCCCTTGCCTCATCAGCCATCCTGTTATGATAAGCCTATTTATCTCGTTTGTTCCCTCAAATATCCGGAAAACTCGGTTATCACGATGTATTCTTTCAGCAGGATATTCTTCAATAAAACCATAGCCTCCGTATATTTGAACAGCCTCATCCGCAACATAGCTGAGCATTTCCGAGGCATAGACCTTGTTGATAGAACACTCGATAGCGTACTCGGATATGCCTTTCGCTGCGCGCCTGCCAGCATCCTCAGCGTTATGATCGACCGTTTTGAGAATCGCTTCTACAAGTCCTCCTGCTCTATATATCATACTCTCTGCGACATAAATTCTGGTAGCCATCTCAGCTATTTTACGTTTTATCAGGCCGAATTGGCATATGGGTTTATTGAACTGTACCCGTTCCTTAGAGTATTTAACAGCCGACTCCAGTGCCAATTTAGCTACGCCTACCGAACCGGCACCAAGTTTGAATCGACCGATATCCAGAACGTTGAACATCACTACATGGCCTCTGCCAACTTCAAAAAGAACGTTCTCCACCGGCACCTTTGCGCCGTCGAAGAATATGGAGCACGTCGACGAACCGCGAAGCCCCATCTTATGTTCCTCTGCCCCTGTGGATACTCCGTCGTAGCCTCTCTCTAAAATGAACGCAGTCATTTTTTCGCCATCAACCTTGGCATAGGTAAAGATGATGTCGGCAAATCCTGCATTGGTAATGAACTGCTTGGCGCCGTCGAGTTTGTAGTATTTTCCATCAGGTGTAAGCTTTGCCGTAGTTTTTAGCGACATGGCGTCTGAGCCCGCACCGGGCTCCGTGAGAGCGTAGGCCCCAATCGTTTCTCCGCGTGCTATCCCGGGCAGGTACTTCGCTTTTTGGGCCTTATTGCCGAAATAGATGAGGGGTTCCGAACCTATCCCGGTATGGCAATTTAGAGTTAAGCCAAACGAACCCGCCGCCGAACAGTGCTCGACAATGAGCAAGGCGGTTATCATATCCATTTGTGAGCCGCCGTATTTTTCCTCGATTTCAGCTCCCAACAGACCTAATTCCCCTGCCTGGGCCATAAGTTTACGGCTCAGCTCCCAATCTTTGTGCTCCAGTTTCTCTATGTTGGGTGTCACTTCGTTCTTGATGAATTTTTCAGTAGTGCTGATAATCATCTGGTGCTCTTCGCTAAAATCCTCTGGCGTGAACACCTCTTCGGGTGGTACATCCTCCAGAAGAAATGAGCCACCCTTTCTAATAGTAGCCTCTTTCATTGTTGCCTCCTTATGTATTTGTTTGTATTTACTATTAATTTATTAGGTTCTTCAGTTTGGCTTCGTAATCTTATCGCCTGATTTCAATTCGCCTTTGATTACTTGGTTGCTCAGAAAGTCAGCCATCTCGTAGCATAAGTAGGTTGGAGGCTTGAAGCGCTCTCTCATTTGTGCACCCGCAGGATGCTGGGGTTAGGCAAGGATAACCTATCCGAGCACAGTATATATAGTGGATAGTCAAAAGTCAACTGTTAACAATTTCTATAATCTTGTATAATATAGGCATCTTTGACTTTGAGCAGACAGGGGAGGGTTAATAGTGCATGGCTACTCCAAACGATCCTAACATGACCAACTACGAACTGGAGCGGAAAGAGTTTAAACTGGAGGTACCAAAGTATTTCAATTTTGGCTACGATGTGGTAGATCGATGGGCTAAGCTACAGCCTCAGAAGCTGGCATTGCTTGCAGTAGACGCTAGCGGCGCAAACCCCAAACATTGCACTTTTTCCGATATCAGTGCGGCATCGAATCGCTTCGCCAATAGCTTGAAGAAGCTTGGACTGAAGAAAGGCGACCGGGTATTTCTTATGCTGCCTCCTATACCGGAGTGGTACGAGGCAATAATCGGGATGATCAAATTGGGCGTCATTCCTATGCCTGCAACTACGCAATGTACCTCAAAGGATATCGAGTACCGAATCAACCAATCTGAATCAATAATGATATTGACTGACGGGAGTAATGCCTCCAAACTGGAGGGGATCGGGGGGAAATGCAAATCGCTTAAACACGTCATGCTTGTCAGAGGGCAGCAGGCGGGGGGATGGCTGAGTTACGAATCCGAAATGGCCAAAATCTCAGACGAGAAAACGCCAGTCGAAAAGACAAGAAGTGACGACCCTATGCTGCTCTATTTTACCTCAGGTACAGTATCGTATCCCAAAATGGTGATACACACCCAGGCATCCTATGGTATAGGGCATCTCATCACAGCGAAGTACTGGCAGGACCTCAAGCCCGTCGACCTTCATTGGACCATCTCGGATATGGGATGGTCAAAGGCGGCCTGGAGTAGGCTGTTCGGTCAATGGACGATAGGGTCAACGCTCTTCTTGCATGATACCCAGGGAAAGTTTGACCCCTCAATAACGTTGGACCTTTTGAAGCGTTATGGGATCACCGTATTCTGTGCTCCTCCCACAGTGTATCGCGTCCTCGTTCTAGAGAACCTGAGACGATACAAACTTGATAGTCTTCGGCACTGTTTGGCGGCGGGAGAACCCCTTAACCCGGAAGTCATATATCAATGGGAGAAGCAAACAGGTCTAAAGATTTACGATGGATACGGGCAGACGGAGACCGTCAATATAGTAGCAAATTACCGCTGCATGCCGATAAAGCCTGGGTCGATGGGCAAGCCCACGCCGGGCTTTGACATTTCCATTGTCGACGAAGACGGCAGGGAACTGCCACCCAAAGCCGAGGGGCATATAGCTATCAAAGTAAAACCTACACGGCCGGTCGGTCTTTTCAAAGAATACTGGAAAGTTTCTAAGAAAACGAGCGATGTCTACAAGGGAGACTGGTATTACACCGGCGACAAAGCATTTAAGGATGAAGACGGTTACTATTGGTTTGTGGGGCGAGCAGACGACGTAATAATCTCTTCCGGTTACAGGATAGGCCCATTCGAAGTAGAATCTGCATTGATAGAGCATCCGGCCGTTGCTGAGTCGGCAGTTGTGGCAAGCCCCGATGATCTGAGAGGTGAGGTGGTAAAGGCTTTCGTGGTATTAGCACCCGGATACTCTCCGTCAGAAGAATTGAAGAAGGAATTGCAGGAGCATGTTAAAAAGGTTACCGCGCCCTACAAACATCCGAGGAAGATAGATTTTGTCAACGATTTGCCGAAGACCATCTCAGGGAAAATCAAACGCAGCGAGCTAAAGCGGCATGAGTGGGAGGGCTGGCAACGTAAATAGAAGCCCGCGGCTATTTTGGGGTGTAACAAAGCTAAGAATCCTTGAAATATCGGACAAGTGCAGGCTATTTATTGCTTGCCCTATCCAGGCAGCGCTTCCAACGAACATCTACTGCTGACTGCAATTCGTTGATTTGATCCTCAGTAATATTCTTGAACCTTCCCTGTAGGGATAGATATTCTCTCAGCGGCTTCAGTTTGCCTCGCCGGGCGATGGACTCGCTGGCCGAGGTGAGGCGGAAGATGCCACCTTCAACCTCGAAAAGAATAACCCATCCGGTTTCCACTGCAAGCTGGCCGATTTTTATGGTGTCGCTGAAAGGAAAGCGCCATCCGGGAGGACACGGGGTGAAAACATGTATGAACCTTGTACCTTGTATTACTCTCGCTTTCCTGACTTTCTCGTAGAGGTCCAACGGGTAGCAGGCGTTAGCGGTAGCCGCATAGGGTATGCCGTGCGCTTCCATTATTGCCGTGATGTCTTTGGGACTCTGCTGCTTCCCTAGAATCGGTGTAGTACCGGAGATAGCACCGAGCGGTGTCGAGCCGGAACGTTGATTGCCTGTGTTCATATAGCCTTCATTATCGTAACAGATGTAGACAAAATCGGACCGTCTCTCGATGGCACCGCTCAATGACTGGATTCCTATGTCGTATGTGCCTCCATCACCGGCTATAGCCAATACAGTCAGGCCCTTCTTGCCGAGCGCCTTCATGCCGGCAACCAGCCCTGTGGCGGAAGCCCCAGTTGTGGCAAAGGGGGTGTTAACACATGGTACAATCACAGATGTGACGGGATACATGCCATGCAATACGGTGAGGCAACTGGCAGGCACGGTAACAATGACCTGCCCTTCGAACGCTTTCAAAATATGACGATAGGCAAGCGATAGAGCACAGCCGGGGCAAAGCCTGTTCCCGGGGAGCAGGTATTCCTTTTCGCTGAGGTTAACTGCATTGACTGCCACTGCTTTTATCCTGTCAAATATGACATATCCATTGAGGATATTCTCTATTTAGCGTGGTATCACTGAGCGACGGCAATGAGCTCTTTACAGCATCCGCCATTTCCCTGGCAGTCACATCGCGTCCACCCAGTCCCACGATAAAGTTTCGTATCGCCGCTTTTGCTCCACTGCCGTAAAGGGCTGACTTGATCTCGGAACAGGTCGCTCCCTCTTGTCCGTAGCTAATATTCTTGTCAAAGACCATAATGGCTCGTGATTCTCGCAACGCTTCCACTACATCCTTCTTAGGGAAAGGTCTGAATAATCTCAAGCCCAGTACCCCTGTCTTGTACCCTTCTTCCTTGAGCATCTCTGAAGCTGCCATTGCCTCCATAGCCAGGCTGCCCATAGCTACAATCACTATATCGGCATCGTCCATTCCATCCTTCCATAGCAAATTGTAGCTTCTTCCGAAAAGCTCACCGAATTCTCGCCCTGTTTGAACTATCGTATCTATCGAGTTCTGCAGGGCCTCCTGAAGTAGATACCTGATTTCCATATAACCGTGGCAGAGCACACCTTCGGCGTTAAGCCTGGGATTCGCCAGCGTTACCAGGTTGTAGTTCTTGGGATTATTGGGGTCCAGCATGGTATGAGGCTTGTACGGCGGCAAAAACTTGTCCACATCCTTTTGACTTGGAACATCGACAGGCATTTCGGTGTGGGATAGAATGTAGCCGTCGTAACAAACCATCACGGGTACATAGACTTTCTCGGCGATCCTGTAAGCCTGGACTACTGAATCCAATATCTCTTGGTTGTTTCGAGCGTATATTTGTATCCAACCCGTATCCCTCTGGGATATGGAGTCTTGCTGGTCATTCAGCACGTTCCAGGGCGCTCCGATAGCACGGTTGACACAAGCCAGGACTAAGGGGAGACGAGTCCCTGCGGCCCAATGCAGCATCTCGTGCATGTAGGCTAAGCCGTGAGAGCTGGTGGCTGTAAATGCTCTGGCTCCTACTATGGAGGCCGAAGTGCAGACGGCGAGCGCGCTATGCTCACTCTCAACCGCAACATACTGGGCATCGAGCTCGCCCCGTTCTACAAATTCCGATAGTGCTTCTGTGAGAGGTGTCTGAGGTGTAATAGGGTATGCAGCTATCACCTGCACACGGCTGAGTTTAGCGCCCAGAGCCGCCGCTCGATTGCCATCGATTATTTGTGTCTTTTCTGTCTTGGCTAACCGCTTCTCTGTCAAGTCTATTCCATCTGCCTTACGCAGAACCCCGTGTCTCTTTGGCGACCATAGTTATAGCCTGTGCGGGACAAACTTGTGCACATATCCCGCAACCTTTGCAGTATTCCAGGTTCACTTTCACAGGAATGGTCTTGCTTACAACCCCATCGGGACAATAAAGCCAGCATTGAAAACAGCTGGCTTTGTTTTGCTTCGCCGGGAGGCATTTCTCTTGGTCTATTGCAGGTTGGTAATCGCCCCAATCGCCGGTCTTGCCGCCTTCCCCGATACCAGGCGATGATTCACCGCATATGTGACCGCAATTTCTCGTCCCCACTGGTCCCTAATCCTTCGCTCTCTCAACTTTCGTTATCTCGTATGTTTTCCGTATTGCTGCAAGGTTTATATCTACATCTTGCTTGGGGAATCTTTCTCTTATAACCTCTTCCAGGCTTGCCATGTTGAGCAACCCGGTTGCTCTGGCAAATGCTCCCAAAATCGCTGTATTCACTATTGTGTGGCCAGCGACGAACAACCCCAGTTCCTGACAGACATTGGTAGCATCGGCTGTGGCGATTTTGAACTCCCCTGCAACTCCGAGCTCGTCAGGGGCTTGCCTGGAATTAACAATGAGCCATCCTCCTCTGCCCAGTCCGTTGACTACTCCATCGCATTTTAATAGCGTCGGGTCGAGGACGACCACTACATCAGGATTTTCTACCTGGGACATGACTATGACCGGCTTCGGGGAAATTCTGGTTGACGCACTTACCGGAGCGCCCCTTCTCTCAGCCCCGAATGATGGTGCAGCAGTTACTCCTCGGTAACCTTCGAGAAAAGCCGCCTGCGCTGCTATTTTGGCGGCGGTTATGGCTCCTTGGCCACCTCGGCCGTGCCATCTGATTTCGTACAGTCTCTTACTTGTAAGCGGGTTTCCTGGCATTCTGTTTGCTCACTTATTTTGGTCAGCTTATTGATGGTTACTTAATTTATGGTAACTCACACTATATGTATGTGTCAAATACGAGTCCTCAAGCCGGGACTTGTCCAAGAGGAGATGTGAGCGCTTGCGCAGGGGCGTCTATACTACTCGCCTTTGAAAATTGGCTTGCGTTTTTCGAAAAACGCTGATGCGGCTTCCATAAAATCCGCCGTTTTCATGAGATTCTCCATGTTTTCCACTTCCCATTTCATGTGCCTGAGCATATCGGTCTCTACCATTGCCCGATAAAGCTGTGACTTGGCAAGTCCCACAGCTAGCGGCGGGTTATCTGCCATTTTCGCTGCCAGCTGTCTGGCTGTATTCATCAGGTCATCTTGAGGGACGACTCGGCTGACCATGCCTATGTGCTCAGCCTCAGCGGCATCTATGGTATCTCCGGTAAAAGTAAGTTCACATGCCTTTTTCAGTCCCACAACACGGGGGAGATCGAATGAAGCACCCGTATCGGGGACAACGCCGCGCTTGACAAACACCATGCCAAATTTCGCCATTGAGGAGGCAATAATGATATCGCATGCCAGGACTATGGAAAGCCCTAAGCCTACAGCCGTACCATTAACGGCGGCGATCACCGGTTTGGGCATATTCTTGATCCTGATTACGGCAGCCACAGCAGTACCTTTGCCAAACGTTTCGTCATCTTCAGCAGGCAATACGTCTTTGAGGGCAACTACTTTACTGGCATGTCGCTCTGGGGCTGTGAACATGCTGAGGTCTATGCCGGTACTGAAATAGCTGCCGGCGCCAGTGATGATTATTGCTCTGATGTCTCTATCTTTGCCCAGCAGTTTGATGGCGTGGTCGAACTCCGCCCCCAGAGTCATATCGAAGGCATTGCCAACCTTGGGGCGATTCAGAGTTATCGTTGCTACATGCTCTGCCTTTTCCAGGATAATTGATTCATAGGCCATGCGCTTTCTCCTATCCGTGAGAGTTTACATAAGGTGCGAATCCTTAGTAAGTTGTCGTCTAGTGCGAGATTAGACTACACCAGAATCATCGATATGAGATGAGGGCCTGGTTCCGAGAGCGCCTTACGGAACTCGCGCGCCAGCGCTTCTGCAGTATCGACTGATACCGCCGACACACCCATCCCCTCCGCGAGTTTGACCCAGTTAATCTCCGGGTGATCGAGTTCGATGAGGGATGACGCTTCAGGGCCGGTCGACTTAACCTCCGCCCGAATGAGCTCAACTTTGAGGATATTGTAACTCCTATTCGAACAAATCAATGTAGTGACATTCAACCCTTGTCGGGCCTCTGTCCAAAGCGCCTGCATGGTGTACATAGCGCTGCCGTCTGCCTGCAGGTTTATTACAGGCCTTTCAGGGCATGCAATCGCTGCGCCAGCGGCGCAGGGCATCCCGTATCCAATGGAGCCACCGGCGATAGTAATGAAGCTGTGGGGAGCTGAATCTGCGGAAACCGAATAATATGAAAAGGAGGTCGTAAGGCCTTCGTCGATGATGATGGCACCTTCCGGCTGAAGGGCGGCTATTGTAAGACACACTTTATCAGGAGTGAGTTCTCCAGTTGGAAGACCGGAAGTATTGTGGCTCCTCACCGGATGCTCTGTCGTAATCTTCGAAGACTTGGGGGCATTCAGTGCGTCAGCCAAGGACTCAAGGGCTTCCACAATATCCTGCTTATCGATAGCTATCTCAACTCTCAGCTGATTCTCTGTCAGTAGCCTGCCCGGCACACCCTCATATCCGAAGAAAGTCACAGGCTCTTTGGTGCCTGCAAGGACCGCCGCTTCGTAACCTGAGAGAATTTCGATGCCCCCTTCAGGGAAATAGGGAATGCGCGGGACGCTGAGCAGACCACTGCCCCGCTCCACGTAGGCCGGGAATGTGGTCGCAAGGACGTCACAGCCAGCCACAGCTTTGATGCGCGCCGCAGCATCAAGGCCCTTTTTGCGTAAAGCCCTGCCACCCAGAATAAGAACGGTCTTTCGGTGGGCTCGTAGAAGCTGGACGGCTGCTTTGATGCTGCCTGAATCGATAGGATCGTACTTGAACTGAGGACTGGCTATGCTTGCACCCTCACATGCCTGCAACTGATAGTTGTTGGGCACGATGAGTGTCGCTATCTGTCCGTACATTGAAGCGTCAATCGTATCGGCCATATCCCTGGACAATGCTCTGGCTGATTTGTTGGTTCTTTGCCATCCTGATACGGTGCCTGCCAGCGCGCGAATGTCCATTGCCAGAGGCGGGTCTGCCGACCTGTGCCACGTCGCATGTTCACCGATCAAGCTTACTACAGGTGTGCGCGCCCTTCTTGCGTTATGAAGGTTGGCGATGCCGTTGGCGAAGCCAGGCCCCAGATGGAGTAGAGTCATGGCGGGTTTTTCGAGCATTCTCCCATAGCCGTCGGCGGCCCCGGTGCAGACGCCTTCAAAGAGGCCTAGAACGGGTTTGATGCCCGACCTGGAATCGAGCGCCAGCACTATCGGCATTTCTGTGGTTCCAGGATTGGCAAAACATACCTTAATACCTGCTCTGATAGCAGTCTCTACAATGAGGTCGGCACCATTCATCCGTAGCACCCCATCTTTGGTGAGCCTTATGATAACACAAACTGAATAGCAAGCACTATGAAAACCCTATTCTCATCAAAAAGAGCGGCTGTAAGGTGATGTCAAAATTCCCGCTCGCAATTGAAGAAATTTAGGGTGCGGGGTAAAACAAAGTCGGGGCGAGTGGATTTGAACCACCGACCTCAGCGTCCCGAACGCTGCGCGCTAACCAGGCTGCGCTACGCCCCGATGCCCCGATTATAGCTCAATGGCCTACGTTTAGCAACGAGATATAAGGGCGCGCTTACCGCACCCTTGTTTTGTGGTGAATGGTTGCGGTTGCGCGACTCGAAACGTAATTCGTGGATGGGTTGTGGGGCACGCAAACCGATTGACGATAGACGAAACCAGCAGCGCAACCCAATGACGAACAACCGCTCTGCCTGGTAGCTGACGGGATTGGCGTCAGTTCAAAAAATCGCTTGCACATAGTGATTTACATGCCTCCTGGCATGTGATAAAATGTAAGTTGGTGAATTGCGATACTAATACCTCGTGGTAAAGGAGTAAAGATGGCCGACAAAAAGAGTGTAGACCCCGTAGTAGTCGAAATGCTCAAGAAAGCTGAAGCTGAAGGTGTATCCACCGCTTTCAAGCGAGCTGATGAAACTAAACCATGTCCTATAGGACATGAAGGTAATTGCTGTAAACATTGCTTTATGGGCCCTTGCCGCCTGACGGGCAAGACAACGGTAGGGATTTGCGGTGCCACCAAGTCAACCGTCTCAGCGAGAAACCTGGCACGAGGCGTAGCTGGTGGTACGGCTGCCCACTCCGACCATGGACGTGGTATGGCTTTGACTCTATTAGCTGCTGCTACAGGTGAGGCGCCGGACTACTGCGTAAAGGATATAAGGAAACTGTATAGAGTAGCCGGTTACCTGGGCGTGCCGGTCCAGGGTCGGGAGATAAATGATGTCGCTATAGACGTGGCCAAGACGGCCCTGGGCGAATTCGGCAAGCAGGAAGGTGAATTAATTTATATCAGCAGGGCTCCCGCCAAGCGTCAGGCCATCTGGCGCAAGCTGGGTGTTGTGCCCCGTGGGGTTGACCGTGAGATCGTGGAGACACTGCACCGCACCAGCATAGGTGTCGACCAGGATGCCGAGCATATCCTGGACCATTCCGTCCGCACTGCTCTGGCTGATGGCTGGGGCGGCTCCATGCTCAGCACCGACATCAGCGATATACTCTTCGGCACCCCCGGCCCGATAGCTTCAGGGTCCAACTTCGGCGTGCTCCGTGAGGACGAGGTAAACGTGGTGATACACGGCCACGAGCCCACTCTCTCCGAGTTGATCGTGGCTGCGGCCTCTGACCCCGAGATTATCAATTACGCCAAGTCCAAGGGCGCCAAGGGCGTAAACCTGGCGGGCATCTGCTGCACTGCCAACGAGGTCCTGATGCGACAGGGCGTGCCCCTGCTGGGCAACTTCCTGGCTCAGGAGTTATCAATTCTTACCGGTGCTGTGGATGCTATGGTGGTGGATATCCAGTGCATCATGCAGGGTCTGGTTGAAGTTGCCAAGAACTACCATACCAAGATAATTACCACCTCACCCAAGGCCAAGATCGAGGGTGCGACCCATATCGAGTTCGAAGAGCATAGAGCGATGGAGATTGCCAAGTCAATCCTTCGCATGGCTATCGACAACTACCCTAAGAGGGGCAAGGTGCATATCCCAGATGTACAGGACCATCTGGTAGCCGGCTTTTCCCATGAATACATTGCCTATATGTTGGGTGGGACCCTGCGAGAGTCCTTCCGCCCCCTGAACGATGCTATTATGGCAGGGCGCATCCGCGGCGCCGCCGGCGTGGTTGGCTGCAACAACCCCAGGGTGACCATGGATGACCCCCACCTTTACGTTGTTCAGGAGTTGATTAAGAACGATATTCTGGTGGTTACCACTGGATGCAACGCCATAGCCTGCGCCAAAGCTGGCCTGCTCACTCCTGAGGTCATGGACCAGTGCGGCCCGGGGCTGAAGGAAATCTGCCAGACCATAGGTATCCCGCCGGTGCTGCATATGGGCTCCTGCGTGGATAACACCCGTATCCTGACCGTACTTACGCAGTCAGCCTGTGAAGGTGGACTGGGCGAGGATATCAGCGACCTGCCTGTGGCGGGCTTTGCTCCGGAATGGATGTCCGAGAAGGCGCTCAGCATCGGCACTTACTTTGTAGCCTCCGGCGTGACCACCTGGATGGGCGTGGGCTCACCGGTCGCTGGCAGCCCGGAGGTTGTGAAGCTAATCACCGAGGGATACCAGAAGAAGTTCGGTGCTGCCTGGTACTTCGAGCCCGACCATAAGAAGGCTGTGAAAGATGCCATAGCTCACATCGATGGCAAGAGGAAGGCACTGAAGCTCGAGGAGTACAGCCCGACCAAGTACGCTCAGAGCAAGACCTATCTGCCCGGCGATTACTTCCCTGCTGAGAAGCATGGCGCTTACTCGCTGAAGTAAGCTAGTTTGGCTTAGTAGATGCTAGCGGGGCTCGTCCTTCCGCAGGAAGGACGAGCCCCTTTCTTATTCCGGACAAATGTAGGGGCAATTCATGAATTGCCCCTACATACCCTCTCTGCCTTCTTTCGTCCAAGCTAACCGTAGGGGCACGGCATGCCCTGCCCTTTCTGCTTGACAAACACCTTCTGCCGTGTTAGAAATCAGCGCACAGGGTCGCGCTGATTTTCCTTAAATCATAATTAATCTGAGAGCAGGAAGGGGGTCTAAATGGCTAAAGCTAAAAAGGGCAGGGCAGCAGTCTATCACGGGTTGGGTCACCCTATGGAGATCAGGGAATATCCCGTGCCGGAACCCGAGCCGGGTGCCATAGTGGTCAAGATGAGAAGGGCTAATATCTGTGGGTCTGACCTCCACATGTGGCGGGGCGATGTCGACCTTGCTGGACTGGGGCAGCCTATGCCGGTGATACTGGGGCATGAGATGGTGGGCGCTGTGGCCAAACTGGGCGAGGGCGTTGCCACCGACTCAGCGGGCCAGCCCCTGGCAGTGGGTGACAGGGTGGTCTACCGCTATTTCGTCCCCTGCGGGCGCTGTAAGGCATGCCTGAGGGGAGATGATGCAGCCTGCCCCGCGGCCTACATCACCGTGGTGAACACCTGTGATGCTCCTCCCCACTTCCGTGGGGCCTATGCCGAGTACTATTACGTTATCCCCCATCAGACCGTTTTCAAAGTGCCTGATGACGTCAGTGACGAAATAGTCGCCCCTGCCAACTGCGCCCTCTCTGAGGTTATCTACGGCCTGGAGAAGGTGAAATTCAGCTTCGGCGAGACTATCGCCATCCAGGGTGCAGGGGGGTTGGGCATCTATGCTACCGCGGTAGCCAGGGACATGGGGGCGAAGAAAGTCATCGTCATTGATGGCATCGATGAGCGGCTGGAGCTGGCCAAGGCCTTTGGCGCCGATGAAGTGATAGACATGAAGGAATATAAGGAGCCCTACGAGCGGTCAGGCAGGGTGAAGGAGCTTACCGATGGCTGGGGGGCAGATGTTGTCGCCGAGCTTGTCGGATTCCCCCGCGTCATTCCTGAAGGCCTGGATATGTTGGGCAATGGAGGGCGCTATCTGGAGATCGGCAACGTCAGCCCGCTGAAGACCGTTGAGCTGGACCCTGCCATGATTGTGATTGCCGGCAAAAGCATTGTGGGCGTTGCCTTGTACACCGCTGAAGCTTTGAAGAAAGCGTTGGACTTCCTGAGCCGGGCCAAGGACAGATACCCCTTCGAAAAGATACTTTGCTGTACGTATCCCCTGGAACAAATAGAGCGGGCTTTTAAAGAGCAGGACCAGGGACTTGCCACCCGGACCAGCATCATTTTCTAGTTTGGGCCAGGCGCTATTGAAATTTATGTAGGGGCAGACCAATGTGTCTGCCCCTCGAATTATCACGAGCAGAAGATTACCCAAGTTGGTGGTGAAAACGTTCATGGCTTCGCTCTTTGGTCGGCCTAAAGCATTGATAGCAAGAGCCAGGATTTTCCTACTCAGTATAAAACTCATCGCAAACTGGCATGCCGCTTTGCTGGCCTATGTGTCAAGAAGGCCCGTGAACATCAGGTTCAGAAACGGGATACAGGGATATATGGGCTCGAACACGATATACAAGATTGTTTATTACATGGGACGTAACGTAAACCTCAAACCGGTGTCCGACGGCATACTTGAAGTGAGCATTCGCAATCATAAATTCAGGGCTCCCGCAACGAATGTGGATACCTTAGAGTACGTCTTTTTGAACGAAGTATTTGACGGCGGCGTCGATTACTCCGGAAAGACGGTTCTGGATGTCGGAGCCTACGTTGGCGATACTGCCACATATTTCTGGAACAGGGGTGCCTCGAAGATAATATGTTATGAGCCCATGAAGGAGTTCTACTACTGGCTGGGACAAAACGTGGAGCTGAACGGCATAAACGCTGAACTGTACAACCTGGGCGTCTCCGATAAGCATGGGGAGAAGGAAATCATGTACTCTGAGCTTAATTGTCTGGTCGGCTCTAAGGGGAACCGGACCATTAAAATAGAGACCCTATCTCTCAGTGAGGTTTTGCAGAAACACGGCGCGGTCGACATTTGCAAGTTCGTGAGCCCGGGTTGCGAACAGGCCATATTGAATCTATCAGATGCTGAATTGCTCGGGGTTCCTACATGGTTCGTAGAGACAACCGATAAGAAGTATGAAGCGGAGTTGTGGGACAAGTTTAACAAAGCCGGTTTCAAATTGAAAAGGATTACAAGATATGACACGGGACGCGTGCGATGGCGTTTCCTGGCTTTTGAGCTTAACTGAGAAAGACTCGTAGCGGCAGACCCACGTGTCTGCCCTAACTCTAGGCCCCGCCGATGGCCACGGATATGAGGAGCTCATCCCCATTCTTCAGGGTACTATTCAATTCATCGGCGTGAATTCTCTGGTTATTGACGAAGAACATGACCCGGGCCAATAATGCGCCGTTCTTATCGTATAGCAGTCGTTTCAAATCAGGGTATTTAGCCTCCAGGGCATGAAGGCATTCCATAGGGCTGTTTCCCTTTACCTTCACGGACTCTTTGTCATTGGTGTACCTGCGCAATAGCGGGGATACTTTTACCGTAACCATACTTCACCCCTTGGCAAACCGCCGTTTACTTACACTCGCAGCAATTCGGGTCTTTCTTCAGTTTGACTTCGGTGAATCTCATACTGAGCCCGTCGTAAATCAGGAACCTGTCTGTCAGCAGCTCACCTATGCCCAGGATATACTTTAGCACCTCTGTAGCTTGGATGCATCCGATAACCGCCGGAGTGACCCCGACCACGGGGATTTTCCCTGGCATTACCTCTTGATACAGACACCTCAGACACGATGTCTTGCCCGGGATTATGGTGGTAGCTCTGCCTTCGAAGCCGTAGATTGCGCCGTGGAAGAAAGGAAGATTCTTCCTCAGTGCTGCCCTGTTCAGCAAAAACCTGGTGGGCAGATCATCGACGGCATCGACGATAGCATAACCCTCCACCAAGTCGTAGACATTATCTTCCGTTATCCTCTCGTGTATGGCTTCCACCTCTATATCCGGATTCAGCGATTCCAGCTTCTCCTTTGCCGAATCGACCTTGGCTCTGCCTATGTCCTTATCCCAGTGCAGTATCTGACGGTTCAGGTTGCCGAGCTCCACCTTATCGCCATCTATGATCCTCAATTTGCCCACACCTGCGACCGCCAGATAGGTCAGGACAGGCGAGCCCAGGCCTCCCGCGCCGGCAACCACGACCTTTGCCTTCTTCAGCTTTTGTTGCCCCGCCTTTGCCCACTCCGGGATCAGTATCTGCCTGCCATACCGGGCTAACTCTCGTTTGCTAAGCATCTGTCTCGCTCCCGTAGCAACATTTGGTTGAAAACAACATCATGTTATCGCATTTGGCCTGTCATTACCAGCCAGGGTTTGGTCTTTTGGGTATAGCACAGCCCGGGTTTTATGACGCATGAATTATTCAATTTTGGGGTCGCCGGACGCCGGGATTTCGCAGGCCGTGATCAGCTTCAGCCGAACGCAGCGGGGACCGCTCGGGTAAAAAACGTCCCTATGAAGAGGAGTAATTTCCCCAAAACTGAATCCCACGAACGAAACCCCACATATTCAATTTTCCGGGGCTTGCCAAGAGCTTTGTGCAACCAGCAATCAGCTTAAAGCTATCAGCCCACAATTGTGCGGCTCAGTAGATGCTGTTTGCTGCTCTTGAATTTGGTCGGGAGCTGTGTACATTCAGTCCCGATGTAATGGTGCAAGTATAGAACATAAGTTCTGGTGCTGTCAAGGGGAAAATGTCGCACGTCTGTCAGTCAATAGCGGGCGAATTATATGAAATGTAGGGGCGAGGGCACCTCGCCCTCTTTCCTCCCTTGACGGGAGGAGCTAGGCCTGTCCTGAGTTGGCCGAAGGATGAGGGTGAGGCAACTGTACCACTATCGGCATTGTATTTCTGTAGGGGCGGGTTTCAAACCCGCCCTGCGGATTGGAATAGCCTACCTGAACCCTATCCCTCTTTCCTTGAGGCTGATGTAGCGCTGCTGGCCGATGATGAGGTGGTCGAGCACTTCAATATCCAGAAGCTTGCCTGCTTTCACAATTTGCTCTGTCACTTTTATATCCTCGGGACTGGGTGTGGGGTCTCCCGAAGGGTGATTGTGCACCACCACCAGGGCGCTGTAGTGCTTCATGCTCCTCTGAGGCTTTTGGAATAAGCTAAACCCCAAATCGCCTACACTCGAATACTAATCCCCCTACCACTCAACAATTCTCGGTAATGTTCAACTGGCCCTGTCCCAAATGAGCCTGACTCATGACTGCCGCGTTGACAGCCGCCCTGGCACGAGGTTACAATCCGGACAAAAGGCAATGACAGATGAGAATCGCCTCATCGCAAGTTGAAATGGGAAATGTCGGTTAAATACGATTGATAAAGTATAGATGATATTATGTTCTCAGCACGCGAGTGCTGGAGAGAAGAATGCTGTAAGATGGAATTTGAACACACAACAAACGTTGTTGTCGTAGGATCGGGGGCTGCAGGCTTGACCGCGGCGGTAGCTGCTCGTGATGCCGGGTGTGAAGTGATTGTTCTCGAGAGTATGGACAAGGTCGGGGGGTCCACTGCCAAGTCGGGAGGTGGTTTTTGGATCCCGAACAATCCGTATATGAAGGCGTGCGGAGTTGATGACTCCAATGAGGCCGCGCTGACTTATCTCAATGAAGTCATTCCAGAGAAGGGACCTGCGAGTTCTAAGGAACGTCGCGAGGCCTATGTCAAGCATGCTCCTGAGCTTGTGACATGGCTCGAGGGTCTGGGATTCAAAGCTATCTATGCGCGCGGCTACCCGGACTATTACCCAGAGTGTTCCGGGGGTTGTGCCGAGGGTCGTTGCGTGGAAGGCGATTTGTTTGACCTGCGCTCTCTTGGTAAGCAGTGGAAAGACAAGGTGTATGCAATTCCAGTACCAATGCATACCTATGAAGCCAGCAAGCTCAACATTGCGATGCGCACCTGGAGTGCATTCTTCACTGTGGTGGTGGACATTATCGGCAGACGTACAATTCTGTGGAGGCTGCTTGGCAAGCGGCGCGTTTCCATGGGTGGATCGTTGATCGGCCAGTTGCTTAAGATCTTACTTGATCGATCAGTCCCTGTCTGGCTTAAGACCCCGATGGTGAGTCTGATAACAGACGGTGATGCTGTTGTTGGTGTGACAGCCGAAAAGGGAGGCAAGGACATACGTATCCGTGCTACACATGGTGTCATACTCTCTGCGGGTGGCTTTGAACATAATGATGCGATGCGCCAGCAATACCAGCAACATCCCATCTCCACCGAATGGACAGTCGGTGCCTCCGGCAATACGGGGGATGGTATCCAGGCCGGAATCGCCGTCGGAGCCGCCGTAGAGATGATGGATGAATCCTGGTGGATGCCGACACTCTTGCCCAAAAGCGGTCCCGTGCCGGTACTCTTCGAGCGTTCCTTGCCATACAGCATGATAGTTGACAGCTCAGGCCAGCGATTCATGAACGAGTCACAGTCCTACGTCGCTTGTGGCCAGCAACAGTATAAACGCAATAAGGTTGTGCCAGCGATTCCAGCATATCTCATCCTTGATTCGCGGCATCGCAAATATTACTTGCTTGGGCTGAATATGATGCCGCGTATTACTCCGAAGTCGGCGTATAAGGAAGGCTTTATCACCAAGGCTAACTCGCTCCCAGAGCTCGCCCGCAAGATGGGCATCGACGAGGCTGGGCTGGTGGCCACCGCTAAGCGGTTCTCCCAGTTCGCAAAGAATGGGAGGGATGAGGACTTCGGTCGGGGGGATAGCGCTTACGATCGCTACTACTCCGACCCGCGCGTCAAACCGAACCCCAACCTCGGCCCAATCGAAAAACCGCCTTTCTATGCCTTAAAGATCTGGCCAGGCGATCTGGGCACGATGGGCGGGCTTCTTACTGACGAGAATGCGCGTGTGCTTCGCAAGGATGGCTCGGTCATCAGTGGTCTCTACGCGGCAGGTAACAACACAGCCGCAGTCATGGGGCGTACCTACCCTGGTCCAGGATCGACGATCGGGCCAGCTATGGTCTTCGGTATGATTGCCGGTCGCCATGCGGCCGCCATGGCAAAGGTACAACCGAGATAGACAGCAACTATGGTTGGTTGCCTCAAGAATGCCGTTACTTGGCGTACCCAGTAGCTGACGGAGTGGCCAGCAAAAGAGGAGAAATCGATATGCCTGGTACATTCAAAGCATACATGAAAAGCATTCAGGCCAAGACTGGGAAGACGCCAGAAGATTTCTGGAAGTTAGCAAATAAGAAGGGCTTTGTAAAGCAGGGGAAGATGACTGCAAAGTACGCCGACCTCTTGGCATGGCTTAAGTCGGACATCGGGTTAGGGCACGTGCATGCAAACATGATGATAACGTATCTACGCTTGTGCACTAACGACCCCCAGCTTACCGCCGCAACGAAAAAGTGGGCCTATAGCACAGGTTATCAAAGTGGTGAATAATCGCCTGGGCAATCAGAAGCGCAATTGAACAGCCAAGAAGGCTGACCGTGCCTTTACCACGCCCTGTAGTGCTTCATGTTGTACTCAGTTCAATATCCGGTAGTCTGCCCGCTGAATTTTATGGTCTGTTGCAAGCAACACATCGTAACTGCATCCTTCACACGTAAAGCACGCTGCGACATTTTCCCCGTGACACTATTAGAATATTCGTGCTAATATTGGCCTGCGAAAGCTCCTGAATAGGTTGCAACCATGGGTTGGGTGCAGCGTACGGCGCCCGCCGACTGAGGAGTGTTTCGCGAGCCGCCTACAACTGAATAGCAAATTTTAAGATGATGCCACATGGAGCGAGAGCTAATCCGTTCGCCCCTACGTTAGTGGTAGGGTGGGTGGAGCGTTGCGAAACCCACCTTTCCCGTTTGTTTGGGGGGTGGGTTGCGTTTTACTGCACCCACCCTACAGAAGCTGAACGAGTAAGGGACAAGCTTAGGAAAGGGGGAATGGGGGGCACAGCACGCTGTGCCCCTACTATAAGCATGACGCGGAGATTGCTTCGTCGTCCGCCAGAGGCGGACTCCTCGCAATGACATGAGGGGCGGTTCACGAACCGCCCCTACGTTTTTGGACGCAAGATTTTGTGCCCCTACTTGGTTGGAGCGGGTGCTCCAAGCTACCCAGGATGAAGACGGGCTGGGGATGATAATATCACCAGTGAGTATAAAGTGAGGTGCCGAGATTCTTCGCTGAAGCTCAGAATGACATGATGACGGGCACCTGGATTCCCGCTCCCTGATCGAGTCGGGGACAGGTCAGGCAGGAAAGACGCGGGAAAAGGCGAACACATGGGTTCGCCCCTACGTGGGGAAGCCGAGGCCTCTTTCTTTGAGGCTGATGTAGCGCTGCTGGCCGATGATGAGGTGGTCGAGCACTTCGATGTCGAGCAGCTTGCCTGCTTTCACAATCTGCTCGGTCACCTTGATGTCCTCGGGACTGGGTGTGGGGTCTCCCGAAGGGTGATTGTGCACTACCACCAGTGCGGGGCAGTTCTCTCTAACCGCTTCTTTGAAAAGCTCGCCGACCTTTATCAGCGAGGTGTTGACATTGCCTTTATAGACGCGGGGGACGGCGAGCACCTGGTTCTTGGTATTCAGCAGCACGAGCCGCAACTCTTCCTGTTCCAGAAAGCTCATCTCTGCCTGCAGCAGGTTGGCGATGTCAGCGGGCGACTTGACTACCAGGCGTTCCTCCGGCTGGGTGGACATCAGCCTGCGTCCCAGTTCCAGCGCAGCTTTGAGCTGGGCTGTTTTTGCCTCTCCCAGGCCACGCTCCTGACAGAGTTCGCCGAAGCCGGCTTTGGCCAGCCCGGCGAGGCCGCGGAACTTGGTGAGCAATCTCGCTGAAAGGTTGAGCACGCTCTCTGAGGCAGCGCCGGTGCGCAGTATGATTGCGACAAGCTCGCTGTTGGATAGTGAGGCAGCGCCGTATTGCTTGAGGCGTTCTCTGGGGCGCTCTGTGGCGGGTAGCTCCTTGATGAGAGGGTAATACTCCATTTCCTCAACCCCCATCGAAAAATTCTAAATCCTAATTTCTAAGCCCTGAATGACTAATATGATAGAAATTTTTGGATTTAACGATTTGGAATTTGCCCTCGGCATAGGCTCGGGACAGGCCCACAAACCCCAGTCCTTCGGAGAAGGATATCACTGTAATCCCCCTGTATCCCCCTTTCCAAAAGGGGGAATTAAAGGGAGGGGCTGCGCCCCTCTGCACTCCCTGCGGATAGTTGATGGACAACGGCTAGGGGCACGGTGCACCGTGCCCCTACGGCTCGTGTCTAACTCGATGAACGTTGCGAGCAGTAATCCCTCATGACGATTTCATCGTCACCAACAAGAATGAAAATAGTAGCGCAGGACTGAGTACTGAGATTCTTCGCTAAAGCTCAGAATGACACAATACTCTGCGCATTCTATTTTCAAAGCAGTTACTTAACCTCGACAGTAGCGCCGGCTGCGGTGAGCTTCTCCTTGAGTGTGGCGGCCTCGGCCTTGTTCACGCCCTCTTTAACTGTCTTGGGAGCAGCTTCAACCAACTCTTTGGCTTCCTTCAAGCCCAGCGTTGTTACCTCGCGCACTGCTTTGATTACGCTGATTTTGTTGGCGCCGACCTCTTTGAGTATTACGGTGAACTCAGTCTGTTCCTCGACAGCGGCGGCGGCAGGGGCGCCAGCGGCGGCACCAGCAGCAGGGGCAGCAGCCATCATCGGTACGGCGGCGCTGATCCCGAATGTCTCTTCCAGCGCTTTGACCAGCTCTGAAAGCTCAAGTACGGTCATTTCTTTTATGGCAGCAATGAGTTCGTCCTTGGTCAGCGTCTTCGTCGTTTCCTTTTTGGCAGCGGGAGCACGCTTCTTGTGCGCCTTTTCCTCCTCTGCCGCTACGGCACCGGCCTCTTCTTTCTCTGCTTCCACATTTTTCTCGGCGGCTTCATCATGAGACATTTGCGATTCCTCCCATTTGTTGAATTCTAGCATTTAATAGTGCACCAAGACCACGTAAGTTGGCGCTGAGTACATTGTGCAGTGAATAGATGGGACTCTGCAGCACCCCGAGCAACCTAGCCCTCATGACATCTATCGGGGGCATGGTGGCGAGGCTGTATACTTCCTGCGGGGTGAGCACCCGTACGTCAAGTATGCCGCCCTTAATAGTGAGAGCGGTCTTCGAAGCGCGGGCATAGTTGGTCAGGACCTTCGCCAGTTGGGTGGCGTCCCCTTTGCAAAAGGCTAGCGCTATCGGGCCCTGGAGATACTGGGAAAGGCCCGCTTTGCCTGCCTTCTCCGCGGCGAATTTAGCCAGGGTGTTTTTGGACACATGGAATTCGGTCCCTATCTCCCGGAGCTGACGTCGCAGTTGCGACATCTCGGCTACGGATATCCCGCGGTACTCGGCAGCAATTATGAATTTGTTCTGGGAGAGCAGTTTGGTTAGTTGCTCCACAATCTCGACCTTTTTCTCCGTAGGCATTCTTTCTGTCCTCCATAAAAAGAGAGTCCTTATGCCTGCAACATAAGGACTCTTCGTCTCTCAGTAAAGTTGCTTCGGCAGGCATAAGATTAAGCCAATGAGGCACCCGCTGTCTTCAGCGTTATTCAGTTGTTGGTTTATTCTAAATCAAAACCCCTGACTATGCAAGTTTAATATCAGAAGGTTCTTTATTAATCTCTTTTCAACCCCCTAAATCCCCCAATCTTGGGGGACTATGGAGATTGGGGGGAGATCCTTCGACAAGCTCAGGACAGGCCCCCAAGCCCCCGGCAGGAAGCATCCTGCACCTCTTAAAATCCCCCTAGCCCCCTTTACAAAAGGGGGGATTATGAGGAATGGGCTGGCATTGCGAGTCATTCTATGGGCGAAGTGAAGAATCTGAGACCCTTCGCTATGCTCAGGGTGACATATGACTCACTAGCGGCCGGGGACGCCGAAGATGCCCATGCTGCACATGAAGGTGCCGGGATGCCCGCCCTGGTTATGGGCTATTCCCAGTTGGACATTCTTGAGCTGTCGGGAAGGCTCTTCGGCTTTGCCCTGAATCTGCTTGTATATCTCGTAGACTTCCCTGACGCCGCTGGCACCAACAGGATGGCCGAATGACTTCAGACCGCCGCCAGCATTGAAGGCCACTTCGCCATTCAATGCGAACGTGCCGGCTTCGATGTCGTACTTGGCTTTTCCCCTCTCACAGAAGCCCATGGCCTCATAGCACATGAGCTCGGCGATGGAGAAGCAGTCGTGGCATTCCACTATGTCTATCTCTTTTCGGGGGTTCTTGATTCCGGCCTGCTGATATGTCTGAAGGGTTGCCCTATAGGTCTCCTCCCAGTGCACCCAATCGTAGGTTGTCATCATCTTGCCGCAGCCCGGCCCTGCTGCATTGCCCAGAGCCTTGACCGTAATATAGTCCTTCCGGAACTTTTTGGCGTCCTCGGCACGGCAGAGGATAGCGGCGGCTGCGCCATCGGTTACGCCGCAGCAATCGAAGAGTCCCAGAGGCCAGGCGATCATGGGGGCATTCAGTGCCTGGTCCAGTGTTATCTCACGGCGCAGGTGCGCCTTGGGATTGCGGGCGCCGTTATAGTGGCTCTTCACCGAGATCATAGCCAGGTGTTTCTTCTCAGCCCCATATTGGGCGAAGTACCTGGTGGCTGCCATGGCGTAGCGTCCCGGGGGAGTTCCCTGGATGCCGAACACAGGATGTATGCCGCCCATCGGCTCTCCGGAGCCCAGGCCTCCCACGCCCCGGTCTTTCGTCTTTTCAAAGCCTACACAGAGAACGAGGTCATAAGCCTTCGAGATAAGTGCGTAAGTAGCCCCTCTAATGGTTTCCAGACCGGTGCCGCAGAGGTTCTCAACCCTGACAATGGGCAGATAGTCCAGCTTGAGGGGATAAGCCAGGCTCTGGCCTCCGGCGAAGCCGAGGGTGCCCGACCAGGCTGCCTGTATGTCTTTGGGCCCAACGCCGGCATCCTGGAAAGCCTCAGAGGTTGCTTCAACTACGAGGTCCCAGGCGCTGCAATCCCAGCGCTCCCCGAATTTGCTGCAGCCCATCCCTACTATGGCGACTTTATCTTTAATGCTTTCCATATTTCACCTTCCTTAGGCTCCTCTCAAAGGTCGGCACTTCCAGTAGTAGTTACGGATGCCTCGTTCGCTGTGCATCCATCTGAAGGTAAGCTCCACTGCCATCTCGTGCTCTATTTTGTCGGGGTCGCGGTCTGTCATCTGGGCGTAGAATCTCCCGCCCTCATCGAAGTCAATGATGCACAGGATGATAGGTGAATCGAGGCTGGGGCCCAGGTTATCTTTGCTGTAGGTGAATAGCTTGCCCCTTCTATCAGCGAGGCGGATTTCCTCGAACTTGTCCTGGCTCTGGCAATACATGCAAATACGCTGCGGCGGGAAGTTGATATTGCCGCAGACCAGGCATTTGCCACCACGGCAGTTGAGATTCCACCTGCGGTCCCGCCAGGAGATGGTGGCTGCAGATTGGTTCTCCCAGAAAGTGTATCCCTGAATGATGCCGCGATAGCGCAGGTACTTGTCATAGCTCATCAGGGGCAGCTTGGAATCCAGATGATATTTTATCCCGCGCCGCTCTTTTAGTTTCTTTATCCCCTTAGTGACGGTCAGGACGAAAGCATCGGCCCCATCTCCGTAGTTGGCGAGCAACAGCTTATCGCCAGCCTTCGCTTCCTCCAGGGCGCCGACCAGCATCATCAGAGCATAGGCACTGCCAGTGTTGCCAACATTGGAGAATATGTTATCTTGAACCTGAGTCTTGTAGTCAAAACCCAGATTTCTGACTAGCTGCTGGTGTCTTCTATTATCGAAAGCGTAGAGGACAACCTTGGTGAAATCGGCTGCTTTTAGTCCCTGTTCGCTCATGATGGCTTTGACAGCCTCGGCGGTGTTATCCAGGTAGCCATTCTCGACGATGAAGCGGTCTTCCCAGAATCTGACGAATTGGTCGGTATCCAATCGCCACAGGTCCATGATATCGTTATAGTGGGTGTGGCTTGCATCAATGCTCGCTATCAGGTCAGTGCTGCTCAGAAGGATGGCAGCAGACCCATCTCCAAATGCCTGTTCGTACTCTGTAGAAGGCTGCCCCATGCGGCAATCTGCGGCAACTACGAGCACTTTCTTCGCAGAGCCGGCGGCAATAGCATCCATGGCAGCTCTCAGGGCAATGGTCGCTGACCTCAGAGAGTTGGTGAAATCAGCGGTCCGTATATTACGCTTGAGGTCGAGCGCTTCAGCAACGATGCCAGCACACTGCTTCTCTTTGTAAGGTGTAGTGGTTGAAGCCAGGAATAGGGCATCGATTTCGTCCCGGTTGAAGCCTTGCAGACAATTGTTACCAGCCTCCACCGCCATGGTGATGCTGTCTTCATCGAAGTTGGCGACCGACCTTTCGCCTCCGACGGGCAGCCCACCCCAGGTCAACCAGGGCATGTCACGGCTCAGCCGGTAAATGGGTATATAAGCACCGTAGGAAACAATCCCTACCATTTGGCTCTCCTTTCGCACAGTCGTGTCTAACCGTCTGTCTTGACTAAATAGGGATAAAGCCAACTACTAAGAGGTGGTCAGGGAGAGGGTTGGCGTTAGATCAAGCTTGATTCCCGGTCCCATTGAGGTAGTTAGTGTGGCAGTCTTTATGTACTGACCTTTGGCACCACTGGGCTTTGCCTTAACTATGGCTTCAACTATTGCAGACAGGTTTTCCAGCAGCTTCTTGTCATCGAAGCTGACTTTGCCCACCGGGGTGTGGATGATAGCGGTCTTGTCCAGCTTGAATTCCACTCGGCCTTTACGAGCGTCGGCGATAACCCGCGGCAGGTCAGCAGGTTGTGAGATAGTTCCTGATTTGGGATTGGGCATGAGCCCTTTTCTTCCCAGAATCTTGCCTAGTTTCCCTATCTTGGGCATCATATCGGGAGTGGCGACGGCAATATCAAATTCGAGCCAGCCTTCCTCTATCTTCTTGATAACTTCGTCGCCGCCAACAGAATCAGCTCCGGCGTCCTGGGCGATTTTCTGCGCCTCGCCCTGAGCAAAGACAAGTACTCGAAGCGGTTTGCCCAAGCCATTTGGCAAGAGGGCAACGCCGCGAACTTGCTGGTCGGCATGGCGTGGATCCACGCCCATGCGCAAGTGGAGTTCAACTGTCTGGTCAAATTTGGCGTAAGACGTCTTCTTAGCTAAACTAATAGCCTCTTCGGGATCGTACGCCTTATTCCTATCTATGAGCTTTTCTGCTTCCTGATACTTCTTACCATGTTTGGCCATGTTGCTCCTACTGTGTGACCTCGATGCCCATGCTTCGTGCTGTGCCCTCCACCATCCTCATTGCCCCCTCGAGGTCCTTAGCATTCAGGTCTTTGAGCTTCAGTTTAGCGATCTCGCGGATTTTATCCCGCGGGATGGAGCCGATTTTATTTCGGCTGGGGTTACCGCTGCCCTTCTCTGCACCCATCGCCTTCTTCAATAAATCGGCCGCCGGTGGTGTCTTAGTAACGAAGGTGAAGGAGCGGTCTTCATAGATAGTGATCTCCACGGGGACTACTGCTCCAGCCTGTGACGCAGTCTGCTCGTTATATTCTTTGCAGAATGCCATGATATTGACACCATGCTGTCCCAGCGCAGGGCCTACCGGTGGAGCCGGATTCGCTTTGCCTGCCTCAATCTGGAGTTTGACTACTGCCTTGATTTTTTTTGCCATGTTCTCAAACCTTTTGTCAGTTGATTTACTAGCTAGAGCCTTTCTACCTGCAGGAAGTCCAGTTCAACTGGAGTCTCTCGACCAAAGAAGGAAACCAAGACTTTTACTTTGCCCTTCTCGGCATTGATATCGTCAACCACGCCTATGAAATCTATGAATGGTCCATCAATGATACGAACGCTCTGCCCTCTGTTGAAGCCAACCTTGACTCTCGGTGTCTCGGCCTCCATCTGTTTCAGGATTGTTTTAACCTCGGGCTCATCAAGGGGAACGGGCTCGACCTTGCCCTTATCATCCTGGGCGCTCACGATGCCGGTGACCCCAGGGGTATTGCGTACAACATGCCAGCTTTCTTCATCCATAATCATCTCAACCAGTATATAGCCGGGGAATATCTTCTTTGCTACGGTACGTCGTTGCCCGTCCCTGATTTCGATTTCGTCCTCGGTGGGCACCACTACCTGGAATATCTTGTCTCCCACGTCCATTGACTTGATACGATGTTCCAGGTTAGTCTTGACCCGGTTTTCGTATCCGGAGTAGGTGTGGATGACGTACCACTTCTTTGCGTTTTGTTCCATAAGGGTCTTATCCATGTTCAATGTTCAGGGATAGAAACCAATCGAGGCAGCGACTACTATCATGATCTACTGTTGTTTTAGTTAGACGGCCAAGCACTATTTGAACAAGATAACGTTCATCAATTTAGAAAATCCGTAGTCAACCACCCCAAGGATTATAGCAACTGCTACTGTGAAGGCAATAACCATGCCCGTTAAGCGGAGAGCTTCCCCTCTTGACGGCCACGTTACCTTTCTTAGCTCTGCGACGATGTCACTGACGAACTTGAATCTTTCTTTGCCTGGCTTTTTTACTGCCGCCTGACTCTTCACTATTGGTCTCTACTTTTCACTTTGTCTCTCTGTGTAAAGTGTGCTTTCGACAGCGGGGACAGTACTTCTTCAGTTCCAACCTCCCGGGGTCGTTCTTTTTATTCTTGATAGTGCTATATGTCCTCTCCTTGCACTCAGTGCAGGCGAGGTAGATAATGTTTCGGGCCTCGGATTTTTTAGGCATTATTTACTCTAGAATTTTTGTTATCAGGCCGGATCCGACAGTTCTACCACCCTCCCTGATGGCGAATCTGACTCCTTGCTCCAAAGCCATGGGAACAATCAGCTTCACTTTCATATTGATGTTGTCACCGGGCATCGCCATCTCAACTCCCGCTGGTAGCTCAGCAGTTCCGGTAATATCCATGGTTCTAATGTAGAACTGGGGCCTGTACCCGTTGAAGAACGGGGTATGACGGCCACCCTCTTCCTTGGTCAGTACATATACCTGACCTTCGAAAAGAGTATGAGGCTTTATTGAACCGGGGAAGGCCAGTACCTGTCCTCGCTCTATCTCTTCCCGTTCAATCCCTCGGAGCAGGCAGCCGACAGCATCGCCCGGTTGCCCTTCCTCCAGCGTCTTGTGGAACATCTCCACGCCGGTGACCACCGTCTTTCTGGTCTCCTTCATCCCTACTATTTCAACCTCTTGCCCCACTTTTATAACGCCTCGCTCTATCCTGCCTGTGGCCACAGTGCCTCGTCCTTTGATGGCGAAGACGTCCTCTACGGACATGAGGAATGGCTTGTCTGCAGGACGCTTGGGCAGCGGGATGTAGCTGTCCACTGCATCCATGAGCTGCCAGATTTTGCCACACCACTGGCAGTCTCTCTTGCCACAGCCGCACTCCAAAGCCTTGAGGGCACTAACTCGTATAATGGGGGTCTTGTCACCCGGAAAACCGTATTTGGGTAGTAGCTCCTCTCTCAACTCCAGCTCGGTGACCTCCAACAGATCGGGGTCATCCACTGCATCAATCTTATTCAGGGCGATCAGTACAGAAGGAACCTCAACCTGACGTGCGAGGAGGAGATGCTCTCGTGTCTGAGGCATAACTCCGTCATCAGCAGCTACCACCAATATGGCACCATCCATCTGGGCAGCGCCGGTTATCATATTCTTGATATAGTCGGCGTGGCCAGGGCAGTCCACGTGGGCGTAATGGCGCTTCTCCGTCTCGTACTCTATGTGAGCTATAGCGATTGTCATGCCCCTAGCCTTCTCCTCGGGGGCATTATCAATAGAGTCAAAGGGGCGAAACTGAGCATAACCCGCAGTGGCTAGAACCTTTGTTATTGCCGCGGTCAAGGTTGTCTTGCCATGGTCGACATGCCCGATTGTGCCCACGTTGACATGTGGTTTAGTCCTCTGGAAAATCTTCTTTGCCACTTTGTCTTCCTCCCGATCCGATTAAAGTTCTTCAGCCCACAACCAGATTTGAACTGGTGACCCCCTTCTTACCAAGAAGGTGCTCTACCGCTGAGCTATGTGGGCACTTGCATGGTGGAGGGGGCAGGATTCGAACCTGCGTAGCCATTTCAGGCGACAGATTTACAGTCTGTTGGTATTAGCCTCTCACCCACCCCTCCGGTATCTGCCCAGAGCCCGAGAGCGGATTCGAACCGCTAACCTGCCGATTACAAATCGGCTGCGCTGCCGTTGCGCTACTCGGGCCTTTTTCGACCTTTTCTAGTTAAAGTGCACTAAGTACATAAGTATAAAAGGGAAAGAAAGCAAAGTCAAGATTTCCTGAATCTCCGCCATCTTGTGCCCTGGGGGGTGTCCTCCAGCGCAATGCCAAGCTCCTCCAGGCGGCCCCGAATCCAATCGGCAAGCTCCCACTTCTTCTCTCTGCGCAGCTCTTCTCGTTTGTCGATCATAGCATTGACTGCTTTCTCATCTATGCTAATGCCCTCATTTGCAACTTTATTGATGGCATTAACCACATTCTCATCAATGCCATTAATAGTGATAGCCTTAAGCGGTAATCCTCGAGAGCGACTTAGTCCTCGGGATAATGGAGCGTGAACATCAGCACGCGTCAATGTAAGCCCTAGCACTCCAGCCAACTCCATCAATGCTTCCTGTGCTTCGCTGACGCCCAAACCTTCATCGCGGCCGCGATTTATCTCGCGAGCAAGGTCGAATAGAGACGCCACAGCCTGCGGTGTGTTGAAATCATCGTCCATGGCTTCGATGAATTGCTTCTTGTAAGCAGCTGGGTCTAAATTCTCAGTTGTACTTCTATCGATATTTGTACGGGCAGTGAGAACTAGTCTATTTATCCCTCTCTCAGCAGCCAACATATTTTCGTCGGAGTAAGTAGCGGGACTGCGGTAATTGGAGCTAAGTATCCAGAGGCGAATGGTGTCTGAGCTGTACTTGTTGTCTAGTGTTTCCTTGATACCTATAAGCTTTCCGGTGGACTTGCTCATTTTCGCCTCGCCCAATTGCAGAAGTCCGTTGTGCAGCCAGTGGCGGACGAAGGGTTTAACGCCTGTGAAGGACTCGGATTGGGCGATCTCGTTTTCGTGATGGGGGAAGATGAGGTCTTGCCCCCCGCCGTGAATATCCAGTGTCTGCCCCAAATATTTTAGCGACATAGCAGTGCATTCGATGTGCCAGCCCGGTCTTCCCTGTCCCCAGGGGCTGTGCCACTGCGGCTCGCCAGGCTTGGCTGCCTTCCACAAGGCGAAATCCAGTGGGTGTTCCTTGGCTTCACCTACCTCGATGCGCGCACCAGCCATCATGCCATCAAGGGTACGATGGCTGAGCTTGCCGTAGTCAGGGTCACTATTAACCCGAAAATAGACATCGCCTCCGGACTCGTAGGCATGCCCTTTTTGTATCAGGCCTTTGATGACCTCAAGCATCTTGGGGATTTCCTCAGTGGCTCTGGGGTAAATATCGGCCCGTTTTATATTCAGAGCGTCCATATCTGCGAAGTATTGGTCGATAAATTTTTGCGCCAGTTCTTTGGCAGAGATGCCAGACTCATTAGCGCGGGCTATGATTTTGTCATCAATGTCAGTGAAGTTTTGCACGTATTTTACTTTGTAGCCACGAAATTCAAGGTAGCGTCTGATAGTGTCGAAGACGATATAGCTCATGGCATGGCCGAGGTGGCTGGGGGCATAGGGGGTTACCCCGCAGACATACATTTTCACTATATCGTCTTGGGGTCTGAAATCCTCTTTGCGCCCGGAGAGGGTGTTATATATCTTCATCAGGCTGTTTCCAACAGAGCCACCGCGTAAGCAGCGATCCCTTCCTCCCGTCCAGTGAAGCCCAAGCCTTCGTTGGTGGTTGCCTTAATCCCTACCTGGGTTTCACCAATAGACAGGGCACGGGCTAAGGTTTGTTTCATAGGGCTGATAAAATGTCGGAGAAGGGGACGCTCGGCAACTATTGTAGCATCGATGTTACCTATGCGCCAGCCCTGTGACTTTAGCAAATCAGCTACGCGGTTAAGCAGAGTAATGCTGGAGATATCTTTGTAAGCGGGGTTGTTAGGGGGGAAATGGTATCCGATATCTCTTAATCCGGCAGCGCCTAAGAGGGAATCCATTATGGCATGAGATAAAACGTCAGCATCGCTCCAGCCTTCAAGCCCTTTGTCGAAGGGAATCTCCACGCCGCCGAGGATGAGTCGACGACCGATAGTTAGCCGGTGTGCATCGTAGCCGATACCGACGCGCATAGGGCCTCCGTGGTCGCGGGCTGTTTTGTCCCTTGTTTTTGTAGAAGAACCTCGGCCACCGCCAGGTCCTCAGGGGTGGTCACTTTAATATTATGGTAGGCCCCCATGTAGACTTCGACCCTGTGGCCCAGCTTCTCCACCAGTGCGGCGTCATCGGTTACTTCATCATCTGCCTGGCGGTAAGCTTCCACTATAAGGTCGTAGCGAAAGACTTGGGGCGTCTGTGCTGCCCATAAGCATTGGCGAGCAGGTGTCTGCTGCACGAAGCCGCGGCGGGAGACAATCTTGATGGTATCTTTGACTGGGACTCCGGCAATTGCGGCCCCAGTTTTCTGAGCTGCTATCAGCCCGCGTTCGACAAGATCAGCGCTGACGCAAGGCCTGGCACCGTCATGGATTACTACCCAGTCGCAATCAACGAGCCGCCGCAAACCTTCTTTGACTGAATCCTGACGCCTTGGCCCTCCCGAGCATACTGCAATTACCTTAGACCAGCCTCGTTCTTTCACCAGCGTACGTCCCTGCTCCAGGCTCTTCTTGGCCAGTACGAGGACTATTTCATCTACAGAACAGCAATCCTGGAAGACAGTCATCACCTTGGCCAGCAAGGGTTGTCCGTTTAATGGGGCGAAGACCTTGTCTATCCCACCCATTCGGGTGCTGGTGCCGGCAGCGACGATTACAGCGCTGACTTTACCGTTTACTTCTTTCATCGACGGCTTCTTTGGGTTGTGCGAAGATCATGCGGCCTGCCGCAGTCTGTAATACCCTGGTGACAGCGATACTCAGCTCCGTATTGAGGTAGCGGCGTCCTCCTTCGACCACTACCATGGTGCCATCATCGAGAAAACCAATGCCCTGGCCAGGCTCCTTGCCCTCTTGAACAATGCGCAGTGTCATGTCCTCTCCGGGCAGGATCACGGGCTTGACAGCATTAGCCAGCTCGTTGATGTTGAGCACCTTTATGCCCTGAAGCGTAGCCACCCTATTGAGATTGAAATCATTGCTGACAATTGGGCAGCGCAGTGTTTTGGCCAACCTCACCAGCTTGGAATCGACCTCGTGGGTGTCCTCAAAGTCTATATCAGATATTTGAACCGGGACATCTGATCCTTTCTGAAGCTGGGTCAACATCTCCAAGCCTCTGCGTCCCCGGTTGCGGCGCAGCGCATCCGAGGAATCGGCGATGTGGCGCAACTCATCTAGGACAAACCTGGGGATGAGTAAGGTGCCGTGTATGAAACCTGTCTGGATGATGTCAGCTATCCGTCCGTCGATGATAGCATTTGTATCTACTATGAGGAGGTCATTTCTATTATCCCTCGGCGATGGCAAATTGGGGGCGGCGCTGAAGAAGAACCGCAAAACAGTAGGCCCCTGCAGTACCATGATGGGGATAAAGAGCAAGCACAGGAAGACGCCAAGAATAAGAGGTGCAAACTTGTCCCAGGGGGCGGAGAGCAAAGACAGGGGCAGGGTTGCCAGGGCTGTGATAACCAAAGCAAAAGCCAGCCCTATGGCTGCAGCCACAAGACTAGGAAATGGCAGCATCCGCGGCATCAGGCGGACACGCCCTCGAAGCCACCGCCAAGGGCGGGTGGTTAGGGATGGAGCGAGCAGGTAGCCAACGACATAGCCACCGATAGCGAGAGTCAGAATCCAGGTCAGCTCACTACTTGCGTGTGTCCTCCCACCGATGAACTTGCCTAGCTGCCATCCCCCGATGCCGATGATTATTGCGACAATGACTCGAAAAAATACTCCGCGCATAGATACCGCATCCCATCTTGCTTCGGCAATAACTAATAATATTTACTAAAAACATTGCCGTCTCCGGGGGATAGGGCTCCTAAAAATTATTAATCCTGCACGATATTAGCACAAAATGCGATGTGTGTCAATTTCTCCGGAGTAGGCCAACTGCGACAATTATACCTAGAATCAGGGCGATTAGGCCATATACATCAGCGAATGTGTGTAAAAAGCCATGCTCGGGTACCTCGACGAGGCTTCTAACGGCATAGCTCACAAATACGCTTATCCCGGCAACTATCTGCAGGCCCGGGCCACGTTTTCGGTTTACCGACAGGCTAATTGCTTCTCCAATGAGGTAGCCAATGACTAAAGCTATGAAAAACAAAAAGAAGCCGCCCAGTGGTATAAACGGCCAGATGGCGCCCAATGCCGTAGCGGTTGCCAAACCTGCTGCAATCGCTCTTATGTAGAAAATGGTCGAGATTTCATAAACTGGCAGCCTTCTCATTGCAGCGCACTTCGGGCAGCGCAACCCTACCGGCGTTTGCACCGCGCACTTGGGACAGATGGGCTGCTCGCATTTACCACATCTAAGGTCAGTCTCGATATCGGGGTGGCGGGCACACCTCATGCCTGCTTTTCTCCGAGGGATTCTCCCGAACCAGTGAGAGCAAAGGTTAGTTCGCCTTCGGCAACTGTTTTGTCGTCCACCGTTGCCTTAGCCGTACCTTTGCCGATAGGGCCTCGAATCTTGGTGAGCTTTACTTCCAAGCGCAGGCAGTCGCCCGGAAGCACCGGCTTGCGGAAGCGAAATCCGTCAACACCAGCGAAAAGGACGATCTTGCCCTTGTTCTCCGCAGGGCTCAATATCGCCACGGCACCAACCTGGGCTAAGGCTTCAATAATGAGTACACCGGGGAAGATGGGATAGCCGGGGAAATGACCCTGGAAGAAGATCTCGCCTGCGGAAATGTTCTTAATCCCTACTGCTTCCTCGCCCGGCTTCAGGTCGATGATCTTATCTACCAAAAGGAAAGGCCAACGATGCGGGATGATCTGCTGGATTTCTCTGGAACCTAACATCATGGCGTCACCGTCCTTTTTGCTTTGATAAGGAGATGAGCTGCTCCACAGACTCTCTAGGCAGGTTTACGCTGCCGATATCAGAGCCAATGTATTCATCTAATCCGTGGAAGTCACTGCCCCCGCAAGCTATAAGGTCAAGCTTCCTGGCAAATCTCTTGAGTTGAGCGATGGTTTTAGAGTTATAGCCGTCGTAATAGATTTCGATGCCTACGATTCCCGCCTTCTTCAATTGGAGTAGAAAAGGCTCTAGCGGCTCGATATCTGCGGGGTGGGCGAGGACCGGCAATCCATCTGCCTCAAGCACTACTTTAACTGCTTCAATCGGGGTGAGTTTTTTGCGTTCAACGTAGGCAGGGCCATTGCGCCCGATGTACTCGGTGAAGGCTTCCCGAAGGGAGGACACGTATCCTTGCTCCAGCATTGCCTGCGCAATGTGCGGCCGTCCTATCGAACCTTTTCCAGCCAATTCTTCCACTCTTCCCCAGTCCACATTGATGCCCAATTCCACCAGCTTGGCTACCATCTTCTGGCCACGTTCATAGCGAGAATTACGCAGTTCTCCCAGGGTACGGTTGAGTTCCGGGTTACGGTAATCCAGGAAATAGCCCAGGATATGCACCTCGCCCCTGGGGACATCGGTATTTATCTCCACCCCCGGTATGACCATAAGCTGGGTGAAGCTTTTGGCTGCCTCGATAGCTGGTGGTACGCCTTCTACCGAGTCGTGGTCGGTGATGGCGATAACGTCGAGCTTAAGTTCAACCGCTTTGCGTACCAACTCCTGAGGGGTTAACCTTCCATCGGAAGCAGTGGTGTGCAGGTGCAGGTCAGCCCTCATCTCTCTTGCAACTCCAGGTCTAGTCGGCTGATGCTCGAGGCTCTACCGGTATCCTCATCCACATCTACCAGGACCGAGTTGAAAATCGGATTTCCCTTGCCAACCGATAAGCGGTGGGGCATGGATGTGAGGAATCTTTCAATCACTGAATCTATGTCGTCTCCGATAACAGAGTTGATCGGACCTACCATGCCAACATCGCTGACAAAGGCGGTACCCCGCGGCAGAACTCGTGCATCGACGGTGCCGACATGGGTATGGGTCCCCAGCACGGCGCTCACGCGCCCATCGAGATACCATCCCAGCGCTATCTTCTCTGCCGTTGCTTCTCCGTGGAAGTCGACTATAATGATAGGTGGCCTGGGATTGACCTCTTCAAGAAGGCGATCCATAGTTCGAAAAGGGCAGTCGAAGTTGCCTACAAATACTCGTGCCAACAGGCTTACTATCATTGCTTTGTCTGTAATCACATAGCCTTGGCCAGGTACGCCGGGTGGCATATTCAGCGGGCGTAAAATGCGGGGCTCTTCCTCAAGATAGGGGACAATCTCCCTGTGATGCCAGATATGGTTGCCTGACGTGATAACATCCACGCCAGATTGAAAAAGCTCTTCAGCAGTCTCTGGCGTAAGCCCGATGCCGCCGGCGGCATTTTCGCCGTTGGCCACAATGAGGTCGATCTCGTGCTTTTTGCGTAACTCTGGCAGGAAAACCGACACGGCTTTCCTGCCAGGTTTCCCCACTACATCGCCAACCATTAATAGTCGCAATGCCCCTCCCTCGGCTAGATTTGAGTCTTACTTGGCGTAATCTACTGCTCGCGTCTCGCGGATTACGGTAACCTTAATCTGCCCGGGGTACTCCAGGTTTTCCTCTATCTTCTTCACGATGTCTCTGGCTAACCTCGCGGCCGCCAGGTCGTCAATTTCCTGGGGTTTAACCAGAATACGAACCTCACGACCAGCCTGGATGGCGAACGATTTCTCTACCCCTGGGAAACTCGAGGCCACGTTCTCCAATGCCTCGAGCCTCTTCAGGTGTTGTTCCAGGGATTCGCGCCTTGCTCCCGGCCTTGAGCTCGAGATAGCATCAGCGGCCGAGACGATGAAGCCATAGACGCTCATAGAGTCAGTCTCTCCGTGGTGCTCGCCGATAGCTCTAGATACCTCTATGGATTTGCCCAGACGCTTTGTTAAGTCGGCACCGATTGCAGCATGTGGTCCCTCAACCTCCTGGTCTACCGCCTTGCCTATGTCGTGCAATAGCCCTGCTGTCTTGGCTATATTGACGTTAGCGCCCAACTCAGCAGCGATCATTCCGGATAGATACGATACTTCGGTGCTATGGATTAGCACGTTCTGTCCGTAGCTGAAGCGAAACTTCAGACGTCCCAGCAGCTTGATTAACTCGGGATGGAGTCCAACGACTCCAGTCTTATATGCTGCTTGCTCTCCCTCGGTCTGTATGATAGCATCCACCTCTTCCTTAGCCTTGGCTACAACCTCCTCAATGCGAGCGGGATGGATGCGGCCATCAAGGATCAAGTTCACCAAGGATAACCTGGCTATCTCGCGGCGAATCGGGTCAAAGCAGGATATTGTAACGGCCTCGGGTGTGTCGTCTACTATGAGGTCGACGCCTGTGGCATTCTCCAAAGCCCTGATATTGCGACCCTCGCGACCGATGAGACGACCTTTCATATCATCTGAGGGCAAGGGAACCACTGAGACCGTGGTTCCGGAGACAACATCAGTGGCGCATCTCTGAATAGCGAAGGCAACGACCTCGCGAGCTTTTTGCTCCGATTCCTCTTTGACTTGAGCCTCAACCTCGCGTATGCGCTTTGCCATATCCTGCCGAACTTCCTCCTCAACTGCGGTTAATAGCAGTGTCTTAGCCTCTGACGTGGACATACCCGAGATGAGCTCAAGCTGGTGAACCTGTTTTTTCTTGAACTCGTCGAGCTGTGCCAGTGATCTCTCTATTTCCTTCTCTTTGGAGCCGATGTTGCGTTCCCGCCGCTCAATCCCTTCGGTTTTACGGTCGAGGTTCTCCTCTTTCTGGGCTATACGTCTTTCCTGGCGGTGAAGCTCGGAGCGGCGTACTCGAACCTCGTTCTCGACATCAGCCTTGATCTTTATCGCTTCCTCTTTTGCCTCAAGGAGTATTTCCTTCTGCTTGGTAGATGCCTCTTCCAGAATCTTGGTGGCATCTCTTCGGGCGAGGTGAATTCTCCTCGCCATAATAAGGTTTCGGATGAAGAAACCGATTGCTCCTCCGACGAGGAGTGTTACGATAGGTATCAGTATCAAAAGCAATCTATCCATTTCTAAAACCCTCTTTCTGTATTACAGGACCGCAGGTCGGGTTGTATATTGCCCTGCTCCTGCCATATCCTTTCTATAGTCTGATTTATCAACTCATAAGAAAAGCCACGTTGTCTCAGGAACGTCCCCAAACGTTTACGAAAGCCGGGGTAATCCAAACCTGCTAGCGAAACGGCTTTTCTTTGGGCGGCCTTGTAGACGCCAAGCTCGTCATCGAAACTCGCCGTGGCTTCAGCAATTGTCTCAGCGTCTACGCCTTTTTGCTTTAGCTCTGCCTCAATGAGTCGGCGGCTGCGCGGCTTAAAGTTCTCTCTGTTATCCCGCCAGAATTGGGCGAAAAGGGTATCGTCTACCAACTTTTGCTCTTTCAACCTGGCAATCACCTGCTGGATGATTTCCATGTCATAACCCTGGCGGCGCAGCCTAGACCTTATTTCTGCCTCACTGCGAGGACGTGGGCTCAGAAATCTGAGCGCGGTATTAAGCGAGCGATGAAGTAGCTCGGCGTTCTTGAGCTTCTCAATCTCGGCTGGTGATAGTTTTTGCCCTTCTTGAAGACCGGCTGTGGCTGCTACAGGGATGCTTATGCTGAAGGCAAAAGCCCCATCCAAGAATAAATTGAACCTCCCTTTCTGTGTCTTCTGTCGCTCAATGGCAGTTATGGTATTCATCCTCGTCCTCTGACTTTAATGGCTGAAGCAAGGTCAGAAATGCCCATTGGGAAGGCCAGGTCGCAGCGCTCGGGGTGTGGGACTGGAGTTAGTCTGCTGATGCAGGCTCGGGTTCGGCGGAGAAGAATTCTCTTTGTGTGCTAGCGGTTGTTCTAATCTGGCGCTCTATCTCTTGTGCCATGTCCTGGTGCTGTCCCAGGTATTCCTTGGCATTCTCGCGTCCCTGACCGATACGAGTCTCTCCATAGGAGAAGAAGGCACCGCTCTTCTTAATTATCCCCATCTCAACACCAAGGTCAAGCAGGTCGCCGTCCTTGCTGATGCCTTGACCAAACATAATGTCAAACTCAGCAGACTTAAAGGGGGAAGCGACCTTGTTTTTGACTACCTTGGCCCTGATTCTGGTGCCTACTATCTTGGTTCCCACTTTTATGTTGTCCACTCGTCTCAGATCGATCCTTACCGAACTGTAGAATTTGAGAGCCCTACCTCCTGGAGTTACTTCAGGGTTGCCGAAGATAATGCCTACTTTCTCCCTCAACTGGTTAACGAATACCACCGCAGTTCGCGACTTGCTTATAGCCGCTGACAGTTTACGCAGCGCCTGGGACATTAACCGCGCCTGCAATCCGACATGGGAATCCCCCATCTCCCCCTCTATCTCTGCCCTCGGGGCAAGAGCGGCCACACTATCGATGACCACTACATCTATAGCCCCGCTGCGGACCAGAGTTTCGGTGATCTCCAGGGCTTGCTCCCCGGTATCCGGCTGGGAGATAAGCAGGTCGTCCAGCTTAACCCCGCAGGTGGCAGCATAAGCAGCATCGAGAGCGTGTTCCACATCTATGTACGCCGCTTTTCCGCCGGTCTTTTGAGCTTCAGCTATTATGTGCTGGCACAAGGTTGACTTGCCGGCGGCTTCGGGGCCAAAAATCTCTGTCACCCGCCCCCGCGGAATACCGCCAACCCCAAGGGCCAAGTCCAAAGAGAGCGACCCTGTAGGTATAATCTCGACTGCTACTCTCGCAGAGGCCTCCCCCAACCTCATGATCGAGCCCTTGCCGAATTGCTTTTCGATCTGGCTGATCGCTATGTCGAGCGCCTTCTCCTTTTCCTTCTCCGTCACCATCTCCTAACTCTAACTCCTCCGAACCAACCCTTTCAGCCCACGCCTGGGCGACTCTTTTTCAGCCAATCCGAGGCAAGCATAGCATATCAGGGCAATAAATACAAGTGACAATATTGCGATAATCCCGTGAGAATTATCTTAAGTTGTAAATCGGGATGGTTCGGATTATAGTGGAAAAGTTAGCGGTCTTTGATAACTATCATTTTGGCCTTGGAGTTCTATTTGGTGATTAAATTTGTGGTTGTTGCTACTAGATTCGGGTGGGTGGCGATGGGTGGTTCAGAGGCAGGACTGGCTCTTCTTACGTTGCCCAAATCGTCCCGAAAGGCAGCGCTATCTGAGATAAAGGAATTTGCTCCAGATGCTGTCGAAGATACCTCTGCGTTTGATGACTTGCCCAATCGACTTCAGCGATACTTCAATGGTGAGAAGGTACTCTTCCCGGAAAGGCTTGACCAGAGCGGTGCTACAACCTTTAATCGAGCAGTCTGGAATGCAACTGTCTCCATCCCTTACGGGGAGACCAAAACCTATGCCTGGGTGGCACAGCAGATTGGAAAGCCCCGGGCGCTCAGGGCGGTGGGCGGGGCGCTGGCTCGAAATCCATTCCCCATCATTGTACCTTGCCATCGGGTGGTCGCTAGCAACGGAGCTCTAGGCGGATTTAGGGGCGGCCTGGTGTTGAAAAGGCGTCTTCTTGAACTGGAAGCTGGCAGGCTGCGTGTCCTCAGCTAAATCTGTCAGTCACTATCCTAGACTATTAAGTTGCCTTCACCGATCAGTCCCAGCAATTGGCGGTGAAGCTCTGGGCAGTAGCCAGTAGCCAAGTCAGGCACTTCCAGCTTTGTAACCCCTTGTGTGCTGACAATGGCAAGATTAACTTCATCCTCACCTGGGAATAGCCTGAGAGTGTCAAATACTTGCCTGAGACGTTGGATATCAGCGTTGGTGTCCTCTGATGTAGGGAGATTTATCTGCAGTTTACGGCGAGGGGGCGCTGCTTGCAGTGGTTTGATCACATCAGGAGTCTCCTCAACATTGCCTGGCTGGTACAGCGACGCGGTGAGGCAAGTCAATTGCACTCCCTCGCCCCTGGCCTTTACTTTGCCCTTGAGCAGGAGTGTATTTCCCTCCTGCCAGATGTCTTTGGTGCGTTCATATACCTCACTCCAAGCCGTCACCTCTATGCTGCCACCGAAGTCTTCGATAATGGCACTGACAAAGGGACGTTTATCTTTGGTGAAGGATTGCCGTACTGAAGTTACTGTCCCCGCTGTTATCACTATCTGGCCTATCATTTCCTCGCTGATTTGCCCGCAGAAGACATCAACCTGAGAAGACAATTGTCTAGAGGCATGGGTAAATGGGTGTTCGGAAAGGTATACACCCAGCAGCTCTTTTTCCCAGGCCAGCCTTTCTTTTGCGGGTACCTCTACAGGCTGGAGTTCAAGCCCGGGCAAGGGAACTTCCACGCTCTGTCCCCAGAGATCGAACATGGTAGACTGACCTTTTTCCTTAAGACGCCGCTCGGTTTGCGCCAGAGACAGAATGCGGTCTACGCCAGCCAAGAGGCTGCCGCGGTTCCCCAGAGAGTCCAACGCCCCGGCCTTGATCATACTTTCGAGAGCACGTTTGTTGAGGTTTCTGAGATCAGCCCGGCGACAAAAGTCGTCAATAGACTTAAACGGGCCACCTTCTTCTCGGGCGACGATAATGGGTCGGATCGCCGAAGCACCAACGTTCTTAATTGCTGCCAGACCGAAGCGAATAGCTGCAGGAGCATCCCCTTCCTGTTCAATGGTAAACGTCTCCCCGCTTCGACTGACATCCGGGGGCAGTACTCTAATGCCGAGCCGGTGACATTCTGCAACAGCCAAAGCTACTTTATCTGCTTGACCCATATGCTTGGTGAGCAGAGCGGACATGAATTCCACGGGGTAGTTCGCCTTAAGATAGGCAGTCTGGTAGGCGATCATGGCGTAACTCACGCTGTGCGCCTTATTGAAGGCGTAACCAGCGAAAGGTTCGATGAGGCTCCACACCTGCTCAGCCAGCTCTTTGGAGAATCCCTTTTTCTTCGCTCCGGCGAGGAAGCGCTGCATCTCTTTTTTCATCACCTCGGGGATTTTCTTCCCCATCGCCTTGCGTACAATATCTGCCTCGCCCAGACTATAGCCTGCAAATGCCTGGACGATGAGTAGCACCTGGTCCTGATAGACGATGACACCATAGGTCTCCTCGAGGATTTCGGTGAGTGCTGGGTGGGGGAACCGAATAGGCTCTACACCGTGTTTTGCCCTGATGAAGGTTGGAATGTGTTGCTTGGGCCCCGGCCTGTAAAGGGCTATCATAGCAGCTATATCTCCAAAACAGCTTGGCTTGAGCTCTTTGATGTAGCGGCGCATGGGGGCGCTTTCAAGTTGAAACACCCCTGTGGTCTCGCCCGATGAGAGAAGGTCGAAAGTCTTCTTGTCATCTAGAGGCAGGTGTTGTAGGTCTAAGTCGATGCCACGGGTCCTGGCTATAGTCTGTTTCGCTTTCTCCAGGATGGAGAGGTTTATCAGCCCCAGGAAGTCCATCTTCAGGAGCCCTATCCGGGCTATATCGTCCATAGCGAACTGGGTCATGTTGACGCTTTGCGCTTCGTCTCTGCTGGGACGTTGCAGGGGGACATGATTGATGAGGGGCTCTCGGGAGATGACCACTCCGGCTGCATGGGTGGAGGCGTGACGGGCGACACCTTCGAGCCTGAGTGCAGTATCTATGAGATGTTTTATGGTGGCGTCATTATTGTAGCTGTTGCGCAGCTCACTGATTGTCTCGAGCGCGTCCTTAATCTCAATCGACGGGCCCCCAGGTATTTGTCTCGCTACCTGGTCCACATTGCTATAAGGCATCCCCAAGGCTCGCCCCACATCTCTGATAGCTGCTTTTGCCCCCATAGTGCCGAAGGTGATTATTTGGGCTACACGATCATGCCCGTATTTCTGGGCCACATATGCGATAACCTCATCGCGGCGGTCGTCCTGGAAATCCAGGTCGATATCCGGCATTTCCTTGCGCTCTATGTTGAGGAAACGCTCGAAAACCAGCCGGTGCGCCAGCGGGTCGATGTCAGTGACGCCCAGGCAGTAGAGAACGATGCTGGCAGCGGCGCTGCCGCGGACGCCGAACAGGATATTCTGTTTGCGAACGAAGGAGATGACATCATAGATTACCAGGAAATAATTGGCGAACTTGGTCTGCTTTATGACATCGAGTTCATATTCAAATCTCTTCAGTACCTGCGGCGGGGGTTCCGAATAACGGGCCGCCAGGCCCCGATAGGAAAGTTCTCTAAGCCACTCATCAACGGTTTTGCCCGGAGGCAACTCTGCCTCTGGGAGATGGAGACGGCCAAATTCCAGGCTCAGGTTACATAGCGCGGCGATTCGCTCAGTGTTGGATATAGCCTCCGGTATCTCGGCAAAGAGCTCTGCCATCTCCTGGGGGCTCTTGAGGTAAAATGAATCGTCCGCCATCTTAGGGCGCTTCTCGTTGTAAATAGTGTTGTTGGTCTGGATGCAGAGCAGAACATCGTGAGCATAGGAGTCATCTTTATTTACATAATGTACATCATTGGTGGCAACAAGGGGGATGTCAAGCTTCCGGCTCATGCCGATTAGCTCTTTATTGATCTGGGCGAGCTCAGGCACATCGTGCTTCTGGAGTTCGAGATAGAAATCGCCGAAAACTTCCCTGTACCACTTGGCAGCCTTCTCGGCATCATCGGTACGGCCTTCCATGATGAGGCGTCCCGGTTCCCCATTAGGGCAGGCCGAGAGTGCCACTAGACCATCGTGGTATCGTGAGAGTAACTCCTTATCAACTCTGGGCTTATAGTAGAACCCTTCGAGGTGAGCCGATGTAGCCAACCTGAGCAAATTATGATAGCCGACGTCATTTTTGGCTAACAAGATGAGGTGATAAGGGTTTTTCTCAGTTGCGAGCTTATTCTCCTTTTCCTTGGGTGCTACATAGACCTCACAACCGATGATGGGCTTTATCCCAGCCTCTTTAGCTTCGCGGTAGAATGTGATGATACCGTAGAGAGCCCCGTGGTCAGTAATTGCCAGGCAATCCATGCCCAGCTCCTTGGCTCTGCTAATGAGAGGGGAGATGCGGCACATGCCATCAAGAAGACTGTATTCAGTATGGACATGAAGGTGAGTAAACATGGGCTTGAGCTATTATAGCACGGGTTCTTTTCGCCTGGGATAGATACGGGGATAGAAATGATGCAAAACATCGCTGAAGCGGGAACGTTTCTTGCCCTGATTCACTGGGAAGCGGCTATCTGGAAGAGCGCTCGAAGACGCTGCGGAGGGCAGAGCATAGGCTGTCCTCCGCCACAAACGCAGCCTTCTCGGGGAAGGCTCGATTTTCTATACTTGGGGTAACCTGTTTGGGGTAACCCGTTTGGGCCATGCTGTTGAGTCGTGGTCGGCATAGTTGCTTCGAAAGATTACCTGAAAGGGTGTGTTCAGCCATTATTAAGCCACAGTATACTTCAGTGGGCTGGTAAGTTCAGGGGATATTAGTTGATATATAAGTTGTTCCCGCCGGTGCCGCTATATGGATGTAGAAGTGTGACCCAGCATGTTTTAAAGAGCTTCCATTATGTGGAAGCTCTATCTATTTTGGAGGGGTAAAACAGGTGACAGGGGAAGCCTCTTAAGCATCTCACGACGTGAAAGTGACAGAGATTATCAAATATAGGAGGCATAGTACAGATATTTGAGCAAAAGTTATGTTGACTTTTGTTTGGAGATTCCCTAGGTTATTGTGGGTAAAGGTCTCTCTCTGGAGATTCGCTAGCGCCCACTATTTACTCCGCGGATAGTCTCGCACGCCACTGTTAGGAAACGCAACGGTGCGAAGGATTGGGAGGTTTGGCATGGATAAAATAAAGGTCCTTCTGGCTGACGATCATCCGGTGGTGCGCGAAGGTCTCCATACTATGCTGGCCACTGTTCCGGACATCGAGGTTGTAGCAGAAGCGAGCGATGGTCTGGAGGCTATAGATAAGGTCAACGAGTGCCATCCCGATGTGGTCTTGATGGATATCCGCATGCCCAATATGGAGGGCTTGGAGGCCACCAAGCGTATAAGAAGCCAATTCCCTTCTACCGCGGTCATCGTGCTCACCATTTATGATAACGATGCCTATATTGTGGACGCAGTCAAGGCTGGTGCGGTAGGCTACCTGCTCAAGGATACCTCAAGAGATCTCCTTATCCATGCCATACGCGCAGTCACCAGCGGCGGCATGCTCATCAAGACCTGCCTGCTGCGCGAGGCCATGTTGAGTCTAGCCAATGCTAACGGAGATCAGAGTAGAAGCAAGTCCGCAGGACCAGCTAATCTGGACGAACTAACGCGTCGTGAAAATGATGTGCTGCGCCTGGTGGTTTTGGGACGAAGCAATAAGGAGATCGGGCAGGAGCTCTCTATAAGCGAGGATACCGCTAAGAAGCATGTGCAGACTATCATGTTGAAGATGGGTGTGTCCGATAGAACACAGGCTGCTGTTAAAGCTGTGCGCGCCGGACTTGTAGATCATCAGCCTGAAAAAGCGCCGTAGTTCGTAGTTTATATCCTGCTGTGCAGCGAAGTTTTTCATTCGGAGCAATTTAGCTGAGCACTGTGTTTATACAACAACCGTGAGCATGGTCGACAGGATGTAGCCTATAGAGGTAATGCGGCCACTCTCAATTCGAAGGTCTAAGAGAGTGGCCGCTGGCTTTTAAGGTGAGTGTTACACAATCCGGCGAGGAGGCGCGAGATGGAGAGAAGAACTAAACATGCGATAAGTAAACTACGCCTGCCTTTCCTTGAACGACTGAAACGTCGAGGAGCTAGAGCAAGCAATATTACGGATACCTCTTCAGATGCCTTCATCTTGTTTGATAGAAACCTTAACATTGTAGGAATGAACCCGGTAGTGCGGAGTGTGTTCCATTTAATATTGGGGTAAAATGTGATTCGTGAGGATATCCTGAGTGGCGCACCTAATGTAAAACCAGATAACAAAAATAATGGAAGATATGAAAAATATTTAAATGTTATAAGAAAGAGTAAATCTTTCTTTGCAGACAGTATCATCGTTCATTCGGGATTCTTAGACGTACACTTAAAAGTCGAAGCATTTAAGGTGGGAAAGGGGTTTGGGATAATATTCAGCGACCTCGACGCGCTGAAAATGGCTGAGAAGACGCCGTATGACTCACAGAAAGGATTGGCGACTAATCCTCAGAGCGCCCCTGACTGTATTTTTATCTTCGATTTGAAAGGGACTATTCTGCACGGAAACAGGGCAGGGGAGAGACTCACGGGCTATGCCTGGGAAGAAATCAAGGGCAAAAGTTTTTTTGAGGTTCCTCTTTTTGCTCCTGAATATTTGCCCAAAGCTGCTCGGTTGCTGGAACTGAGTGCGGCGGGTGAATCCACTGGGCCTGATGAGTTTGAATTGATAGGAAAAGATGGGAGTCGAGTATCTGTTGAGATTTCCACCTGCCCCATAGGGCGGGGGGAGGAGGTCGAGGTCATAGCCATCGCTCACGATATTACAGAGCGCAAAAAGTCTGAGGAGGCATTGAGAAAGAGCGAAGAGAGATATGAAGCAATTGTCGAGACTTCTCTCGATGGGATTTACCAGGTAGATACTTCAGGTAAGTTTACATTTATAAATGAGGTATTTGCCAGCACATTCGGGTATAAAAGGGAGGAACTTCTGGGCAAACAATTTTCCTCTTTGCTAAGTGCAGAAATCATTCCCAAGGTGGTGGGAATGATGAAAGAGGTTCTCTCAGGCAAGAACGTGCTCGATGAAGTTCCTGTTCAACATAAGGATGGGCATGAAGTGCTGGTCAACTTCGGTGCCACACCCCTAAAAGATTGTGGCAAGATAGTTGGACTAACAGGCATATTGAGGGACGTCACCGAGCGCAGGCGGATGGAGGAAGAGCTTGCGAAGAGCGAGGCAAAGTATCGAAGCTTTATTGAGACAACCAGCGCCGGGGTAGCAATCATAGACTTGAAAGGAGAGTTGACTCTTGTCAATGAAGCACTCTGCAGGATGACTGGCTATTCACAAGAGGAGTTGCTAGGCAGGAACTTCGCTGACTTTTTGCACCCGGATGATAAGGAGAATGTACTGAATATATTCGCAAAAGGGCTTGATGGTGAAAAAGAACACCCTGTATTAGAGTTTAGGGGAATTCACAAGGATGGGCACAGCGTTTGGTTCTATTCCAGCCCAACTCCTATTGTCCAGGGTGATGAGATGACCGGATTCAGTGCTGTTATCCGCGACATTACAGCACGCAAGAAGGCAGAAGAGGAGTTGAGAGACTCTGAGGAAAGATTTCGATCGATACTTGAAAATGCGCCTTTTGGCTATTATAGGGTGGGGAAGGATGGGCTATGGCAGTACGTAAATCCGGTATGGGAACGTATGCATGGTTTTTCACTTGAGGAGGTTATTGGTAAGCCTTTTGAAATTACGCAAACTGAAGACGCAGTGGAGCAGTCAAGAGAGCTCATCGAACGGGCATTGGCTAGGGAAGCCATAGCAGGTGAGTTTAGCCGTCTCAGAAAAGACGGTGACATTGAGTACCACAGTTTCAATATACAACCTGTTAAACACGGTAACGAAATTGTCGCGATTGAGGGTTTTATAAGTGATATCACCGAGCGCAAGAAGGCAGAGGAGGCGCTGCGACAAAGCGAGGAAAGATTCCGTAATGTGCTCGATAATTCCCTGGATATGATATATTGGCTGAATCTCAAGACCGGTGAATACGATTATGTGGCACCATCTTCGGAAAAGGTGATTGGATATACCCCCGATGAGCTGATTGCGCTGGGGATAGTGGGCGGAAGGTCTCTGGTACATCCTGATGATTCGGAGAGGTTGGACCAGAATGTCATCGACTTGGTAATGAACGCCGGGAACGGGAATGCCCCTTCTGCTATCGAGTACCGTTTCGCCCATAAGAAACTGGGGTATCGCTGGATGTTCGATAACCGTTCCATAGTCTACGATGGGGATGAACCAGTAGCACTAGTCGGAAGTCTTAGAGACATCACCGAACGTAAACAGGCAGAGGAGGAATTGTGGAGTGCACGGGAGAGACTGCAACGCATGTTTGACTCCGTCAAAGATGGCGTCTGTGTTACTGATTTGGAAGCTATCATCACTGATGTCAACCCAAAGGGATTGGAGATGTACAGAGCCAGCGCCCACGGACAGCTAATCGGTAAGAGCGCTTTCGAGTTGATTGTCCCTCAGGAGAGGGGAAAAGCTGTAGCCGAGATGCAGAAGGTGCTAGAACAAGGGACTACAGGGCTTATCGAACACAATGTGGTGATGGCCGATGGTTCTGGGTTCCTTGTAGAGATGAATGTCAGTCTGCTGAAGGACATCTCGGGCAATGCCACTGGCTTTGTCGCAGTGTTGAGAGACATAACTGAGCGTAAGCTGATGGAACGGAGGCTGGAATTTCTCAGCACCATCGTTGAGCAGGCAAACGATGCTGTCACCGTCACCAACCTAAGTTATGAAATCACCTATATTAATGATGCGGCACAGAGAATGTTCGGATACTCACTGGAGGAACTTGTGGGTAAATCTCCCGGCATCTTTAACATTGAGCCGAATGCAGAAGGTACGCAGAATGAGATATACCAAGCCGTATCTTCCGGTAGAACGTTCCTCGGGTCAGCCTTAAACAGGAGAAAGGATGGTAGTACCTTTGTCTGCGAGTTCAAGGCCTTTCCCCTATATGAGCACGGTGAGATTGTGGCGTATGCTGCCTTTCAACGGGACATCACCGAGCGCAAACAGATGGAAGAGGCGTTGAGTCAGAGTGAAGCGCGATTCCGCAGTGTACTGAATAATTCTCCTGACCTGGTATATCGCATGGACCTCCGGACCGGCAAATATGACTATTTGAGCCCGGCTTCAAGAGCTTTGCTTGGATACAGCCCTGAAGAGTATACGGCTCTCAGCCTGGAAGAAGATTTGGAGATAGTACATCCTGAAGACAGGGATATGCTGTTAGAGAACTGTTTGAACATTGTGACGCACCCTCGAGAAGAAGGAAAATACTCAAGAATTGAATATCGCGCCTTGCACAGAGAATTAGGGTATCGCTGGTTTAGCGATAGCCGAGCTGTAATATATGATGACCGAAATGCCCCTGTGGCAGTAATTGGCAACCTCAGAGACATCACCGAGCACAAGCAGGCTGAAGAAGCGGTGCGCGAGAGTGAGAGAAAATTCCGCAGTGTTCTCGAGCATTCCGTGGATGTGATATATCAATTGAATCTTAAGACGGGTACGTACGATTACGTGAGTCCATCGTCCATTGAAGCTCTGGGCTATAGCCCTGAGGAACTGATAGCGTTTGGCTTTGAGAAAGCGACTTCAGTGATACATCCTGATGATGTGGAGATGGTAAGAGAACACTTCAACAAGCTGACGAAGCGTACCACTGCAGACGATACAGCGCCTCCGACTATTGAGTATCGCGTCAAACACAGGAAATCGGGTTATCGCTGGATGAGCGATACCAGTTCAGTGTTGTGCGACGAGAAGAATGGGCCAATTGCTATTACCGGCAATGTACGTGACATAACTAAGCGCAAGAAGGCGGAGGAGGAACTGCGGCATAGCGAGGTTAGGTTCAGGGGGCTGTTTGAGAGTATGAGCAGCGGCGTAGCGGTTTATGAGGCAGCTAACGAAGGCCAGGATTTTATCTTTAAAGACTTTAATAAGGCAGGTGAGAGGATTGAAAAAGTAAAAAGAGAAGACCTCATTGGGAAAAGTGTTCTTGATGTTTTTCCCGGAGTCAAGGATTTTGGCCTTCTTGATGTGTTCCGCAGAGTGTGTAGGACTGGAAATCCGGAGCATCATCCGATTTCGCTATACAAGGACGAACATGTTGTTGGGTACCGGGAAAATTATGTTTATAGATTACCCACAGGAGAAATAGTTGCTGTATATGATGATGCTACCGAACGCAAGAGGGCGGAGGATACAATAAGGGAGTCTGAGGAAAGGTACAGGGCATTAGTGGACACGGCAGGGTTGGCGGGCGAGGGAATTATGATAGTGGAACGTGTCGAAGGGGATAAAGCTGTTATTGCCTTTGGGAACGATGCGCTTTCCGGGATGCTTGGCTATCAACGAGAAGAGATGCTGGGTATGCCGGCTCGGGACTTGTTCCTTCCCGGAGACCGAATATGGTTGCAGGATAAACATAGGCGGAAGCGGAAGGGAGAAGCACTGCCAAGTCACTATGGGGTAATGGCATTGTGCAAAGACGGGTCAATGTTGCCTATTGAGATCAGCATGGGTGCTATGAGATATCAAGGTAAAAGCGCAACGGTGGTCTATGTCAGAGACGTTACCGAGAGGAAAAAGGCTGAGGAAGCGCTGAGAGAAAGCGAGGCACAATTCCGAGCAATCTTCGATGGCGCAGCTATCGGGGTAGGTCTCCTGAGCATAGTTGGGCAACCGTTCAGAATCAATCCAGCGCTGCGGGAGATGCTCGGTTACACTGTAGAGGAGCTCCGCAGCATGGCCTTCACAGATTACATGCATCCTGACGACGCCACAGTAGATGCGGGACTCTTTCAAGAGATGCTCAGAGGGAAGCGTGACCACTACCAGGTTGAGACGCGCTATATCAGAAAAGATGGTCAAATGGTTTGGGGACGTACGACCCTTTCCGCTGTCCGGGGTCTGGGCGGCAAACTCCAGTTCGCCATTGGTATGATAGAGGATATCACCGATAGCAAAATTGCCACGGAAAATCTGAGAAAGTCTGAGGAATATTTCAGGTCTCTAATAGAAAACGCTTTGGATGCTATTGTGGTTATTACTAAGGACGGAATTATAAAATCCACGATCCCTGGGGTTAATCCTCCACGCGGATATAAACCGGAGGAGGTAATTGGCACAAACAGCTTTTCAGAAATTCACCCGGAAGACATGCCAAAAGCTATGGACGTCTACGAAGAATTGATGCTGAATCCAGGTATTTCAAAAAGAACAGAAATGCGTGTTCGGCATAAGGATGGCTCGTGGCGTACTGTTGAGGTCATAGCCAGGAACCTTCTCGATGACCCGGCGGTAGGGGGGATTGTGGTCAATTACCGCGATGTCACCGAGCGAGAGCAAGCCCACGAGGAGTTGTTGAGACATACCAGGCGGGTGGAGGCTCTTCATGCCATAGCGCAGGCAGCGAGCCAGACCCTGGAGTTGGAAGAGTTGTTGAATATATCACTGGATAGAGTGATTGAGGTTATGGAGGCAGAGGCGGGCTGTGTGTACCTGCTGGACATGGTAGAGAAGGAGCTTGTGTTGAGAACAAGCAGAGGGTTGTCTGACGAGACTATTGCAAGGCTGGCGACGATAAAACTGAATGAAAATAACGTTCAGAAGATAAAGGAGTGGAAGGGGGGAAGCACCCCATTGAGGAAGATATTCGAGGAAACCGGGCTCAGTATAACGAAGGAGGCGAAAGAAAAGGAGGAAATACAGTCGTTTGCCGCTGTTCCCTTCGTGGTGAGGGGTCAGCTAAGTGGTCTGATCGCTGTGGGTAACCGCGCTTACCGTAAGTTTAGTCCTGGCGATATAGACCTGCTCAGGACGGTGGGCAACCAGATAGGAATCGGCATGCAGAACGCCATGTTATATGAAGAGGTGCGGGCGTTAATCAGGGAGACTATTGATGCTCAGGAAAGGGAGAGGGAGCGCATTTGCCTGGAAGTCCACGATGGCGTGGCTCAGACACTGGTTTCTGCCTTCCAGTATCTCCAGGCTTTGGAAGCGACCGCACCTGACGATACGCGGACCAAGCAACTGCTCGCTAAGACGAGTGCTCAGGTGAAGCAAGCTATCCAGGAATCGAGGGAGGTTATCAACAGCCTACAGCCAGCGACACTGAGCGACCTCGGCCTTGTTTCAACGCTACGGCAGGAGTTGAAGCGTCTGGGGCAGGAAACAGGGTTAAAAATAGATTTCAAGGCTGACGCTATAAGGCTGCCCAAGGATATCGAGACCGGATTGTATCGGATCATCCATGAGGCAGTTTTCAATGCCAGAAAACATGCCGATACGAAGCAACTCCGCGTCAAAATCAACTCGGAAGATGAGCGGGTAAAAGTTGAGGTACGGGATTGGGGCAAGGGATTCGACCGGGCCTACCTGGATAGGGCCAGGAAACGGGGCACCGGGCTGTTCAGCATACGCAAGCGGGCGGAACTGATGAAGGGGGCTTGTGAGATACAGAGCGAGCCTGGTCAGGGGACAACGGTGCGTGTGGAAATACCTGTTAATGCTGTTGAGAGAAGCAGCGGATGAAGTGCGGTATATATTTTCCGGAATAAGATTCAAATGATAGGGGCGTTGCGCGCAGTGCCCCTATCATTTTGGAATAACAAGTATCAGATGTGCGCAATCAAGTGTAATTGCGAGCCTTTCCTCAGAAAGCACTCCTCGTGTTCGTGTTGCAGTTTCGGAGACTGGCTGGCCGAGAGACGTTCACAAGAGCTCATCTTTTTCGTTTGACATGGTTTCTATGGCCTGCTATGGTATCAACAGTTACTCGTGCAGGAATTGTTGGCCGGGTGGGTGCTGATGTCCCCCGAAATTGGGATAGCTGGGGGGTATAAAGTACCAATCAATACATTACCTTTAGCATTGCTTCAGCTTTGCATTTTTGGTAGTATGGGCCTGATTAGGGCCTCTGAACGGTGGCTTCTCTGGGTAGACGTTTACTGGGGGCAGGCATGGTTGGTGGGTCAGAGGAAAAATATAAAGGGAAGACTGAAAAACAGCTCATGAGAGAACTGAATAATCTGCATGCGCGGGTAGCGGAGCTGGAACAGGCACTGTCCGAGAGCAAGTGGGCAGAGGAAGTTCTGAAGCAGGGCGAGCTTGTAGCAGCAGCAACTATCGAAGGAATGCCCGATGGCGTTATGTTGGTTAATATGAGCGGGGAGATAATCTATGTCAACAAAGCCTTCGAAAAATTGCTCGGCTACAAGGCTAATGAACTCATGGGGACCTCAGCTCTTAAGCTGCCGACGTACAGCAAGTCAAAGGATAGGGCGAAGGCGCAGGGATATTTAAAGAAGGTTATAGAAAAAAGCAGCGCTAAACCCATTGATATGAACGCCATCACCAAAGATGGTGAGGAAATTCCCATCAACTTTACGGCTTCGGTTATAAAAGATGCTCAAGGTAACCCCAAAACATTAGTCGCGGTGATAAGGGACATTTCGGAACGCAAGCGGGCTGAAGAAGCGCTGCGCGATTCTGAAGAGCTAGCGCGAGGCATGCTAGAGGCGGCTACGACGGGAATATACTTATTGCAGGATGGAAAGTTTTTGTATGTCAATCGCCTGTTCGAAGAGATATCAGGCTATACATCAGATGAGCTGATGGGAACGCATTCTCTCGATTATGTCCATGCGGATGATAAAGAGACAGTCAGAGCGAAGGCAATCGAGGTTTTGAAGGGGCACAGCAGCTCTCCCTATGAGTTCAGGTTGATAAGGAAAGACTCGGGGATGGTCTGGGTTTTGGATAGAGTGGCATCTGTCCGCTACAAAGGAAAGCGGTCGGTTTTAGGAACTCTTAAGGATATTACAGAGAGGAAGAGGATGGAGGAGGCATTAAGGGAGAGCGAAGAAAAGTATCGTCTGCACTTTGAGAGTATATCTGACATCATATATTCCATCGACCCTGAGTTCAAGGTTATCCAGGTGTCACCTTCAGTGGAGAGGGTCATAGGATACAAGCCAGAGGAGCTGGTAGGCAAGCCATTTCAGGGGTTGAATATCCTGGCGCCGGAGTCACTAGAACGAGCATTCATGGATGCCATGCACGTGTTCTCTGGCGAACGAATCGTTTCCACAGAATATGAGTTTATTTCCAAGGATGGGACAAGGAAGTTTGGCGAGGTAAGCGGGGCTCCGCTGTACTCCCAGGAAGGTAAAATCGTCGCGATAATATCGGTGGCGCGGGACATTACGGAGCGCAAAAAGGCTGAAGAGGAGGTCAGACGCTATACGAAGCAACTCGAGGCGCTGTTTAATATCGGAGCTACAGTGAGCCGGACATTGAATCTGGAAGAACTGCTGGATAATGTCCTGGATACTGTACTGATGGTGATGGGAGTAGAAGTGGGCGGCATATTCTTGTTAGACGAACAGACAAGCAAGTTACTGCTGAGGGCACATCGAGGGATGTCCCCAGAGTTTATCCGGAAGGTGGAGGTAGTAAGTATTGGCTATGGATTCATAGGGCAGGTAGCTAAATCGGGGAAGCCGATTCTGGCGGAGGATGTGTCTGCTGATTCCAAGCTTTCGCGGATGAGGAAAATGGGGGACGGCATCCAATCATTCGCTGCTGTGCCGATAATGGCGAAAGAGAAGATTCTGGCGGTAATGGGTGTGGGGAGCCGCAGGTATCGCAAATTCCCTGATTGGGAGATGTTGATGCTTGATACTATTGCCAATCAGATAGGTATGGCTATTGAGAACGCTCAGCTATATGAGCATGCCTTGGAACTTGCTTTCACTGACGCCTTGACGGGCCTTTACAATCGGCGATACCTGATGGACCAAGTAGAACGCGAGTTCATACGTGCTCAGAGAAGCAAAGCCCCGCTATCGCTCGTAATGATTGACCTGGATGGACTTAAAGCCATAAATGATCGCTTTGGCCACCACGTGGGAGATGGATTTTTGAAGGAAGTGGCTAAGATCGTTAAAGTCAACACTCGGGCTTCTGATGTTGCAGCCAGGTGGGGAGGGGACGAATTTGTGCTTCTCGCGCCTGTGACCGATAGCAGAAGCGCCATTAAAATTGCGGAGAGGATTAGGGCTCAGGTAGAACGTTATAAGATGAAACTGGAGGGCAAAGAGGCAGGAATAACCATAAGCTCTGGTATAGTTACCTACCCGGATCATGCCTCGGTAGTCGCGGAGCTTCTAAAGAAGGCAGATGAGGCTATGTATAATGCGAAAAGAGGCGGGAAAAACCGGTCGTCTGTTTTCTCATCATAGAAAGGTGTTGCTAAGGCTTGAATGTCGAAGAACTATTGCGATTAATGGTGGAAAAGGGAGCCTCTGACTTGCATTTGAGGGTGCCAAGCCCGCCTGTGCTTCGCATTGATGGTGTTCTTAGACCTTTGGAGGAACTGCCCAATGTTACTCCGCAGTTTATGAAAGAATCGCTGGAGCATATCACTACTGAGCGGCAGAGAGAGAGATTCTACAACGAGCTGGAATTGGACATGCCGTTCAGCATAGCTGGCTTGGCTCGTTTCAGGGTCAACGCTTTCTTTCAGCGGGGGACAATCAGCATAGCTATGCGACAGGTGCCGCTGAAAGTGCCAACGATCGATCAACTTGGATTGCCGCCTGTCTGTAAGACTCTAGCTGTTAAGACCAAGGGCTTGGTCCTAGTTACCGGACCTACAGGAATGGGGAAGTCAACCACATTGGCTGCTATGATTGATTATCTAAATAAGACCGATAGACGAAATGTAATCACGATCGAGGATCCTATTGAGTTCCTTCATCATAACGAGAAGTGTCTCATTGCCCAGAGAGACCTGGGCGATGATACAAAGTCCTTCGCCATTGCCTTGAAGCATGCCTTGCGTCAGGATCCTGATGTAATACTTGTAGGAGAGATGCGTGATTTGGAGACAATATCAACTGCGATCACTGCTGCAGAGACTGGTCACCTAGTTTTGAGTACACTGCATACGGCGAGCGCTCCTCAGACCATTGACCGCATAGTCGATGTTTTCCCCGCTCACCAGCAACCGCAGATTAGATTCCAGCTATCGATGGTGTTGGAGGGTGTACTCTCTCAGTTCCTTTTGCCCAGAGCTGGGGGCAAGGGGAGAGTAGCTGCTTTCGAAATCATGGTGGCGACTGATGCCATACGTAATCTCATCCGTGATGCCAGGACTGAGCAACTTCCTACTTACTTGCAGACCGGAAAGCAATTCGGCATGCAGACTATGGACCAAGCGCTACAGGAGCTCGTGAGGTCAGGGGCGGTGACTCTTGAGGATGCATTGCTGAGGTGTAGCAAACCAGATGAGTTGCGCCGTATTCGCGGATGAGCTAGTTGGCGAAGTTGATTTTGTTGGGATGCTGGCTTGCCCTTCAGAACTGTTGCCTCTATTATCATCTGATCTCAAAGCACCTTCGCTGCCTCGCGGTTGTGCTAATTTTTCATGGTGCGGTGTGATATTATGTGTGAGTATTTTCTGGCACAACCGGGGACAAAAGTAGAGGGGTTGAATAAATACTTAATATGTGGTAATTTTATCCCTAATGGCATAGCTTGGGCGGCTATTAGACTATGTTTGCCTTGAATGTTATCAAACACCGAAATCGAGTATGCGTAAAATGAACGGTGCCACCGTATAGTGTGAAGATGAAATTCTTAACGCGCTCCAAATATGGCCTGGCCTTGTTCGCAGTCTTCTTAATCGCCCTGTTCCTGCGCACGTACTTCAATTACCATAACGTCTTTGCCAGCGGTTGGGTCAACTTCCAGGAAACGGACAACTATTATCATATGCGGCAGGTGCTGATGTTGGCTCTCCACTTCCCGCACCGGATGCTTATTGACCCCTATGGCCTCTACCCAGGCGGAATGCCCATAACTCAACCGCCCTTTTTCTATCTACTTTGGGGCTTCTTCGCCTGGGTCTTCGGTGCCGGCTCACCAACTCAGAAGGTCATAGAAACGGTAGGAGCCTATCTGCCGGCCATCCTGGGGGCGCTGGTCACTGTGCCGGTCTACTTCATCGGTAAAGAGCTATTCAACAAGAAGGCAGGGCTTATTGGCGCGGCCCTGATTGGCATTTTGCCGGGTGCTTTCCTCTGGCGCTCCATGCTGGGATTCCCCGAATACCATGTTACCGAAACCCTGTTCAGTGCGGTAACGATAATGTTCTTGATTCTGGCGGTGAAGAGCTCAAGGGAAAGTGACATTTCTTTCAAGAGCCTTTGGGTGAGAGATTGGAGGACCCTGAGGAGGCCCTTGCTTTATTCTGTGCTGGCCGGGATAGCGCTGGGAGTCTATCTACTTACCTGGCAGGGTGGCGGGCTGTTCATTTTCATAATTTTCATTTTCGCTGTCATTCAATTTGTTATAGACCATCTCAGGGGCAAATCTACTGATTACCTTTGTATCGCTGCGGGTCTCTGCTTCCTAATAGCCCTGTTCATGGTCAGCGCGTGCTGGAATGGATACGTGTTGTGGAACCTCCAGTTTGCTGCGCTTCTCGTAGGTATCCTGGCCTTCCTGGCGCTTGGTGTTGTTTCCTTTTTGATGACCAGTAGGGACATGAAGAGGCTCTGGTATCCGGCGGCGCTGGTTGTCCTGGGCGGTATCGGAGCAGGATTATTCTATCTGGCAGACCCTTCCTTGTTTAGAGCGATCTTGGATAGGCTGAGTGTGTTTACCCCGAGCTCGGGTATGAGGACAGTCGCTGAGGTGCAGCGGCTCAACTTATCCATGGCATGGCAGGACTTCGCCATATGTTTGTACTTGGCTCTAATATCTCTGGTAATAATTGCATACCTTGTCATTAGGGAAGGAGCTGCCGAGAAGACATTGCTACTTATATGGAGCCTGGTGATGCTGGCGGCTACATGGGCTGAAAACCGCTTCGGATACTATTTCGCCGTGAACATTGCTGTGCTCACTGCCTATTTGTGTTGGAGGGCACTTGAGTTCGCTGGCCTCAGGGAAGCCCCTGAAGGCATTGAAGTAGGGGAAGATAGCAGAGTTAGGAAGAGTGAGAAAGAGGTATGGAAGACTAAGCAGGGCAAGAAGTCAAAACAAAGGAAAGGCAAAGCTAAGAAACGCGAACAGCGGGTTTTGGCAACCAGGTATCTAAACGCGAGAAACGTCTACGTCTCGCTCATACTGATAGTGGTGTTCTTCTTGGCATTCTACCCCAATATAGGCCTGGCGATTGACCGCGTTAAAGCGAATACAGGCGTTGACCCCGACTGGCATGAATCTCTCGTCTGGATGAGAGACAATACCCCGGACCCCTTTAACAACCCTAACTTCTACTATGAACTATACCAGATGCCGGCCAATGGAACGGCTTACCAATATCCAGCATCGGCATACGGAGTGATGAGCTGGTGGGACTATGGTTACTTCATAACCTATATCGCCCACCGCATACCCAACGCGAATCCGAGCCAGGCCGGTGCTACGGATGCAGGCTTGTTTTTTACTGCGCAGGATGAGGCATCAGGCAGCCAGATACTGGATAGGCTGGACTCCAAGTATGTAATAATAGATAGTTCTATGGCTGTTGGGAAATTCTATGCCATGGCAGTCTGGGCAGGCAAGGACCAATCTCAATTTTTCGATGTGTTTTATCAGAGTACCCAGACAGGGACGTATCAACCGGTGATGCTTTATTATCCGGAATATTATCAATCCATGTGCTCCCGCTTATACCTCTTCCAAGGTCAGGAATGGGTTCCTCAGCAGGTCATAACCATTTCCTGGAAGCAGCAGCAGTTGACGGCTACCGATGGCGGTACGTTCACGGCAAAGGTCATCACCGATCAGAAAACATTTTCCACCTATGACGATGCCAAATCTTTTGTAGATGCTAACCCGGGCTATCAGATAGTGGGCAACAGTCCGGTTGACAGCCCTGTCCCTCTCGAAAAACTGGGGCATTATGAGTTGATCCACCAGTCTCCAACTACAGTTGCGACACAGCAGCAGGGAAACATCTCCGAAGTGGAGATATTCCAATATTCTCCCTAAGGAACACCTTTACATCGCTCCCTAGAAGCAGCCCAATGTAAATCCATCGTTTGTCAAATTGACTGCCTTATGCTACACTGCTTAAGGCAATGGAGATGGCTAGTGATGAAAGATGAACTGACAGCCAGAGAACAAGCGAAGGATAAGCCGAAGGTTGTTGTCGCCATCCCATGTTTTAACGAGGAACGTTGCATCGGCAGCATAGTGGTCAAGGCAAAAAAGTTCGCCGATAGCGTCTTAGTTATCGACGATGGTTCGACAGATGCAACTGCTGAGATCGCTGCCGGAGCGGGTGCGACGGTTCACCAGCATGGGCAGAATCGAGGATATGGTGCTGCAATCCGGAGTGCCCTGGAAAAGGGGAAACAACTTGGCGCAGATGTGTTGGTCATTCTTGATGGCGACGGGCAGCATGACCCCAGAGACATTCCCAAAGTGATCAAACCTCTTCTCGATGGCGAGGCAGATGTTGTAATTGGCTCTCGGTTCCTAGGGGCGGCTAAGAAGCCGCCTTTTTATCGTCGGCTAGGGCAGCGAGCTCTGACGGCTATCACTAACGTGGGCTCGGGGCAAAAAATCAGTGATTCTCAAAGTGGGTTTAGGGCATACTCGGCAAAGGCACTCAAGGAGTTGGATCTAGCTGAGGACGGGATGGCGGTTAGTTCCGAGATACAATTCGCTATAGGGAGAAGAGGCCTCAAGGTGGCGGAAGTGCCCATAGATGTTTCTTATACAGGTAGTGCGAAGCGGAGCCCGATAGGTCATGGCGTAGGCGTTCTAAGCAGAGTGCTTGTTTTGTTCAGCTTAAGGCAGCCCTTGTTGTTGTTTGGGGTGCCGGGGTTTGGGCTCTTAGTGGGCGGTCTGGTGATAGGAGTGCATGTATTATCGGTCTACAGTGCGACCAAAGAGTTGGCAGTGGGGAATGCATTGGAGACAATTTTGCTCTGTCTGGCAGGACTGCTGGCGATATTCGCTGCGCTTATGCTTCAGGCAGTAAAAGAATTAATGAGAGAGCGCTAACCAATTGGCATCTAAGATAGAGTAATAGCCTCAATCAATGAGTGTAATTAAGTATACGTGATAGCCTAGATTAAGACATCGCATTCCACATCCCGGGTATTATTGGAAGTGACTTCATTGACATAAGAAGGGTGGTATCTCCTCCAAGTGGAAATGAATTGGTTGGTGCAAACAAGGCAACAAGAGAGATGAGCGGCCCTAGGATATCGGTTGTAATACCGGTTAGAAACGAAGCTTATAAGATTACGCACTGCCTAGATGCTGTTTTCTCGCAGTCGCTTAAGCCCTGCGAGGTGATAGTAGTTGGTGGTCATTCTTCCGATAAACAGTTGAGAACGCAAGCACATTTCCAGTGAAGATATTGTACTAGGATTATCACAATAGAGCTGGTGGTAGCCAAGTTGGGGTGGAGGTATAAGAGGCATGGACGGATGGAGGGGCTAAGAGGTGCATTTCTGTAGGAAATGATTTCAGGGGCTACACAGATGATAACAGGGAGAATGCCGGAGCTATCCTTCCAACCATTGGCAATAAGGAGATTAGATGGCAGAGAAGATATCGGTTGTGATACCAGTCGTGAACAACGCCAACAAGATAGGAAAATGTCTTGAGTCTGTGCTGAACCAATCTATTCGCCCCTATGAAGTCATAGTTGTAGATGGGCATTCTACGGATGGGACTGCAGATGTGGTAAAGGGCTTTCCTGCCAAATTAGTTTTTGAGGACTACCATACAAGGGCAGGAGCATTACAGATGGGCGTAGATGAGGCACTAGGCGAGTTTATAGCTTTTACTGATGCAGACTGTATTCCTGATAAGAATTGGCTTCATAATCTAATCTTAGAGTTCCATGAAGGTATTGTAGGAGTAGGGGGAAGATTTAATGATATAGGGACAGGCTTGTGGACTCGTTCTATAAATCTGACTTTTCAAACTCCCTTTAGTGGGGCTAGGTCTAGGTGGACTACTCGGAAAGAAATGAAGAGGTTAAGTGTTTGTGGCGCGAATGGCATGGTGAGTAAGAAAAACATAGTGGCAGTTGGCGGATTCAAGACAAATTTGAAGGGGGGGGAAGATTTAGAGTTCTCAACTAGGCTAAGTAAGTTGGGTAGGCTGATTTATACACCTGATGCTGTAATTTTGCACGATCATGATAGGGGATTGTTGGAGTTTATCAAAAAGTCATATAGGTATGGCAAGGACAGGAGAGAGGCTAGACTATTTGACTCTCAAGCCATTGTCGCTTTTGTTGCGCCTTTTATGCTTCTGTCTGCTATCTATTCTTGGGTAGTGCTTGCCGTGATAGCTGGATTGTATGTTCTGTTGGCTGTAACGATTGGGCTATTAACAGCAAGGCAGAACAAAGAGGCGGTTTTTGTGGTGTCTGTGCCTTTAGCCTTTGCTTCTCAACATTTAGCCTTTATTGCTGGATTTTGGAAACAGGTATTCAAGCGATGATAAATGCCAGAGTTTGGACTTATCTCTTAAGCTTAAATAGATTGGCTGAGGTTGCATATAATAGAGTGCTGACAGTGCCTTTTAGCAAATATAAAACTACTTTTGCAGTTTCCATGAATGGTTTTTGTTTTAGACCTCTATATTTGCAGGAGTGCTATATGGCTTTGGGCTTGTGGGAACCTTATGTGAAGCGTGAATTAAAAAGTTTGCTTAGTAAAGACAGTATTTTCATTGACATTGGAGCTTATATAGGTTGCCACACAGTTTATGCTTCAAGGATGGCAAGAGAGGTTTTTTGTTTTGAGCCGAATAAAGAGACCTATAAGATACTTGGGAGAAATTGTAGGACTCTGAAGAACGTATATCCTTGCCATTCAGCAGTGGGTTCAACAATGGCTAGTGTTTATCTAAGACATGATTCAATTCCTTCATTGAGCTATGTCACTGATAAAGCAGATAAGAATTGCGAGTTGGTCAACTGTATGACCTTAGACAGTTTGCTTGAGTTAAATCAGCCTATAGTGGTAAAGATAGATGCCGAGGGTAGAGAGATAGATGTATTGGAAGGCGGACTCAAGTTTATTAGCCAGAAGCATCCTGACATTATAGTGGAAACTGCAAGGTTGGCTGATGCAGATAGGTTGCTTCAAGGCTATGGTAGGCGTAACCTTTTTGGCTCATATTGGGTATATAGGGCAGTAACATGAATAAATTACTGGTCACAGGTGGTTTGGTCTTCATAGGCAGTTACTTAGTTCAGATCCTTGTCAGTCAGGGCAGGGTGGTTAGGATAAACAAAGCTGACCTGCGTGACTATAATCAAGCATATGGGCTCTGTTGTGCCAACAAGTATCGGTGCTATAGGTGAAAAGGTGGTGCGTATATCAGGAAAGCAAATAAAAATAACTTATGATGTCTCCAGACCGAGTGGCCCTATAAGTAGAACGTCAGACATAGCTAAGTCTAAGGCTTTGTTATCTTGGCAACCACGCGTTAGTCTAGATGAAGGCTTGAGACTCACATATAATTGGGTAGAGAAAAAATTGAGATATAGTTAAAATGAGAGCATTCGTTGCTGGAGGGGCAGGCTAGCAGAGTTTAGAGAATGCATCAAAAGAGAGAAACCTTGATAGTATCAAGAGCACCAGTAAAGATAACGCTTGGCGGTGGGGAAACAGACTTAGAACCCTGCTACTCTAAGTACAGGGGATTCTGTATCGCAGTAACCATAGATAAATATTGATATATACTCCGGATGCTATTGTCTTGCATAATCATAATAGAGGACTAAAGGATTTCGCTAAGCAGGCTTATCGCTATGGGGATGGCGCAGAGCCAAGGAAAAAAGGAACAGCCTGGAATATAGGAGAGTCGTGTTTCTGATGAATAAAAGCGAATCAGAATGAAGATAATTTTTTTTGCAGATACTACCCCTCAGGGCTCTAGCCTCGAGCATAGAGGGCGCTTGATTTCCCGCGAATTACAGAAATATGGCATAGAATCTCAGGTCTATGCGGGTCTTCTAGGGTCGGAGACGTCACCTGTCCCAAACTTGAAATCATATTTTTCCGTTGTTGCCCGCTTGAAAAGTTCTGACATCTTGGTGCTGCATCGACAGGGAAACTTACTTGCCTATCTCATTTTGTCGCTGAGCAAGCTCTTGAAGAAAAAGATAATCTATGATTTCGATGACGCCCTTTTTGTGCACGAGGCCAGCGGCCATATAGCACTGCACAAAGTGTGGTATCACTACTTGCCTAGTATTATTAAAAAGTGTGATATGGTCACTGTGGGTAGTCACTTTTTGGTGGAGTATGCACGTCCCCTCAACAATAACGTTCATCTGATCCCGACCCCAGTAGATACAGCCATATTCCACCCGATAAGCAGAATCCCCTACAACAAGAAGGAAATTATAATTGGCTGGATGGGGCTGGCCAACTTCCATGTGGAGAATCTGAGACTGCTTGTTGGGCCATTGACCGAGTTGAGCAGAAGGCATCCGATAAAGCTCAAGCTGGTAAGTGCCTTAGGCGTTGAAGAAGTCAGGAGCATGTTTGAAAATATCAATACCCTAAGTGTTGATTACGGTCTTGATCATGTGGTCGATCTACATAAAGTTCCGGAATTAATGTCTGAGTTCGATATCAGCGTGGCGCCTCTTAGGAAAGATACCTTTTCAGAAGGAAAATGCGCCATGAAAGTCCTGGAGTCTATGGCAATGGGTATACCTGTTGTTGCTTCAGCCGTTGGTGAGAACAATTATATAATAACTGATGGTCTGAATGGATATCTGGCAACTACTTCTGAGGAGTGGGTCAGAAAGCTTGAAACGTTAATCCAAGATGAAACTCTGAGGGGGAAAATAGGACAAAAAGGTCTGGAAACAGTGCAAGAAAAAGGATATACCTTGGAAGAATGCGGAAGGAACTTAGGCCAGTTATATCACAAGCTGTTAGGTCGATGAACATCTACAGGTGGTAATGCAGATGCCAGGCAGCATTTGGAGGGATACTCCGTGCTCTCTGTAATTTGTGTCTATAATGATACGCTGGCTTTCAGTAGTATGCTTAAGAAGTCTATCCAGAAACAGACTTCCCATTATGAGTTGATTTCGGTAGATAATTCTAGCGGAGCTTTCAAATCTGCTGCCAGTGCGCTGAATCATCTTGCTAAACAGGCTCACGGTGATTACCTCATGTTTGCTCACCAGGATGTAATACTGCCAGGCGAATATTGGTTGGAAAACGCCGAAAAGATCTTGAAAGGTATCTCAAAGTTGGGTGTAGCAGGCTGTGCCGGTGTCAATGAAAAAGGGCAGAATCATGGCTTTATCCGAGACAGATATCACCTATGGGGGAAACCTTTTGCCGAACCCGAGGTAGTCCAAACATTAGACGAGAGTGTTCTAATTATCCCCGGGGGGGTATTCGAAGCTATTCAATTTGATGAGGAGAATTTCAGAGGATGGCATTGCTACGGCGCGGATTATTGTTTGACTGCTACTTCCCAAGGGTTGCGCAATTATGTGATACCGAGCCAAATTTACCATAATTCGCCCAATCTTAATATTGCTGACCTTCTTAAGGAGCAAAGAATTCTGTTCGAAAAACATAAGGCAGGGTACAAGCACATCTTTACCACAAGTGGAAGCCTTTCGAGAACCGAGCTTACAGTGAGGCCAGTGGTTGACCTTATTAGGAGGTTTTATGTACGTTTGTTTCCGCAGTTCTTTAGCTATATGGGAAGGACTCTAAGGCGCGAACTCTCGGGCTGCAAATCTGTCCTGGACATAGGGTGGCAGAGAGATTTCCCCATCCAATCGATAGCAAGGGACCTATCAGGGATTGCTCTACGTACCTTCGACGCCAGCGCTCCTGATTGGAGGGGACTTGGAGAATCCAAGTTCGATGCTGTCATGGCTCTTGACGTTCTCGATCATTTCCCCAAGGAGGATGGTCACAGCCTGCTTAAACGATTAGAAAATCTGGCTGGAAGAAAATTAGTAGTACTGTGCCCCAATGGCGACTTATATCCGGGTGATTCACAGCTCTCAGAGTTACAGAAGTCCGCTTGGACCGCTTCGGAGTTGAGGAATCTAGGTTTCAAAGTGCACGGGGTAAATGGATGGAGAGTTCTCAGAGGCTACGACGGGGAGATAAAATTCGCCCCGAATTTGTTTTGGCAACTGGTATCAGACCTAAGCCAAAAACTATTGTGTTCCTATCCCAAGTGTTACTTTGAGTTGTTTTGCACAAAGGAGCTTCAACCCGGTGGGAAGTAGTAGTATGTCAACTCCTACTGAATCCAGCTTTGTACACTCTCTATTACCAGTTAATCAGAGACTTAGATTGGAACCCAGTTAGCCCCTGTGCTTAGCTTTCTCTCCCATTAATTTTAGAGCCTTATTTGCATCATCTACAAATTGCTCGACAGTTGCCCTAGTGTATCTGTGGTCTGCCATTTTGGCCAGAAATTGTGGTGGAATAGTTATGATATGTGCGCCCGCGACGGCTGCTTCTTGAATATTTATTACTTCTCTGATGCTGCCTACAATAATCTTGCTTTTGTATTTCCAGCGTTCCAGCCAATTAACAGCATTTCTTATAACCTCGGAGGCATTACCGCCCTCATCACTCACACGTCCGGCAAAGATGCTGATATAGCTTGCTCCTGCCTTTGCTGCCAGCATGACCTGGCCCAACGACATAGCTATAGTAGCGTTTACTCTTATACCTTCACTCTCAAGCTGTCTTATTACACCATAGCAGGGAACCCCATCCTGAGTTATCTGCGGAATCTTGACGACTATGTTAGACGCCCATGAAGAAAATCCCCTGGCCTGAGTTATCATCTCATCGAGGCTGTTAGTGGTCACCTCTACACTCACCGGTCGCGGATTGACCAAAGCGGCAATCTGCTTTGCTCCAGACTCGATATTGTAGACACTGTCCTTGAGCATGATGGAAGGATTGGTGGTGACGCCGTCTATCACCCCCATCTTAAGCCATTTCTCTATCTCGGTTACGCTTGCTGAATCAATGTAGATGTCCATAAGCACCCCCCTCTTTTTCTACGATTCGGATTGCCTCCAGGAGATTCGGAGCAATAAAATCGGGACGGGTGTCCTGTTCATCCATCAGGTGGCAAGATTCGCACTTCATCCTGCCCAGAAGGATGGTTCTGCACCCAGCCTTCATACCTGCTTTGACATCAGTCAGCCCATCACCTATCATCCAGGACCGGGATAAATCTATGCTCATATCCTTGGCAGCTTGAAGGATCAATCCGGGTTCAGGCTTTCTGCAACTGCAATTCGCCTTCAGTCTTTTGACCTTAGCTTCAGGATGATGAAAGCAGTAGTATTCTGCGTCTAGGAATGCCCCTTTCTTAGCGAGATGTTTTTTCATTGTATCTCTAATTCTCTCAAAAGTCTTTTCGGAGAGGTTCCCCTTGGCGATACCCGGCTGATTGGATATAACTATAACCTTGAATCCAAGATCGTGAAACTTATTGATCGTCTCGCTCACAGCCGGAATGAGTTTGAATTGCTCCTCGGTAAAAGGCGAATCGACTATGCCGTGCTCAGGGTAATAAATAAGCTCGTTTATCACACCGTCTCTGTCCAGGAAGATTGCGGGGTTCACGACTTAACTATCTTCTCCCTCAGGCAACTGCAAATCATGTGCTCCAGTGCCAGATGAAACGACTCGACTTGTGGGGTTGAGTCTACCGGAACAACGATACAGGCGTCAGCGATTTCTTTCATAGGCCCGCCGTCAAATCCACTGAAACCTATAGTTTTGCCCCCCGTGTCGTGAGCATACTTCATTGCTTTGAGAAGGTTCTGAGACCACAAACCAGCCTTATCCTTTCCTGCTCCGCCATGAACGCTGATACAAATAAGCACATCTCCTTCCTGGAAGTGGCTCACGAGTTGCTCGTAAAAAAGGTTATCGAAACCCTCGTCATTTATGAGCGCACTCATGAGCGGGATATTATCGTTAAGGCAATGGGCCTTGAATCTTTTCTTACCTTTGACAATCGTCGTTTTGGATAAATCGCAGGTAAAATGTGTAGCGGTAGAAGCAGAGCCACCATTGCCGCAGACAAAGACCTGATTTCCCTTCTGCCAGGCATCATAGAGTAGTTCTACGACCCTGTCTACATCTTCGATAGAGATGTCATCGACAGTCTTCTTCATTTCGGAAAGATAGTTCCGGATAAACTCTTTGTTGTCCAAAGCAAACTCCTAGAACCTCTTCATGTTTACCAGAATCTTTGCTCCCTCGAAATCAAAATTGAATTTCATTGGCCTGAGGCCCATCTTCTTCATGGTTTGCGATAATCTGAGCTTATCGCTATTGGGGCAGTAAAACATAAAGAATCCGCCGCCGCCGGCGCCTATCAGCTTGCCTCCCAGGGCACCATTCTTGCGCGCTGCCTCGTAGCATTCGTCGATAAAGGGGTCGGACATCCTGTCGGAACGCTTCCGTTTAGTCTCCCAATGAGTATGGAGAAGCTCGCCGAACTCATTGACGTTACCTCTCTCCAAAGCCTTTCTTGTCTGCAGTCCGATCTCTTTTATCTTATGAAGGTTCTCAATCATATTAGGGTCGTCTTTCTTACTTTTCTCATCCTGTTCGGAAAGGATATCCGAAGCGCTCCTCTCGATTCCGGTATAGAAGAGCGATATATTGCTCTCGAGTTGGTCCAGAATTTCATCTGAAATCTTCAATGCCTCGACTAAGACGTTCCCGCTCTTCTCGAAGGTGAGGCAAGTTAGCCCGCCAAAGGCTGCGATATACTGGTCCTGCTTACCTATGGGCTCGTGGAGGGCATCTATCTCTATGTGGCAGGCTTCCTCCGCGAGCTGTTTTTGGGAGACGAATTCCCTTTTATATGCATGAAGCGCATTTAACAAGGAGACGGTGAAACTCGATGAGGTCCCCAGGCCACAGTTCGCAGGAACATCGGCAATCGAGACAAGCTCAATGCCACTGTCAATACCAAGGTACGCCAAAGCCTCCCTGAAAATGCGGTGTTTTACGTCAGAGACTTCTTTCACAATCTCTGTCTGAGAGTAACTTAAGCGGATGCTATCATAAAATCTCTTGTTTGCCGAGATAAATATATAACTATCGATGGCACCGGCTATCAAGAAGCCGCCGTATTTAGAGTAGTAGGACTTTAGGTCTGTCCCGCCGCCGCCCAAGGTTATCCTAACAGGCGCCCTGGAGACTATCACTGCCTTCCCTTGCCTGAAATATATCTTTCGAACTCGTGCAGTCCTTCCAGCGAACCTATCTGGTAGAAGCGTCTACCTACCTCATAGGATAGAAGCTGTTTCAGGTCAATCAATTGAGAGAAGAGTTCCTCCAGTGAATACGGTTGATTTTGAGGCACCAGTTTCAAAGCTTCCTTTCTCAGGATACTTGCCCCATAGTCAATATAAACCATGTCTTTAGTTCTTACTTTTTTATTATACTCCTTCACCAAATTGCCGTCGATGACCACATTGCTCTTTTCGTATCTATCGGTGTTCTTGTAGACCACCATAAGCCCCAGCCTATCGAATTTTCTGAAGTAAGAGGCCACGGCAGAAAAATCGAGGAAAAGGTAGGAGTCTCCATACATAACGGCGAACTCGTTTTCCAGCAATCCCTCCGCATTTTTCAATGCGCCGGCAGTGCCCAGGAGCTTGTCGCCATCATAGCTATACTTTATATTAATGCCGAATTCTCTGCCGTCCCCGAAATATTTTTCAATTTGCTCTCCCAGATAGCCGATGCATAGAACTACGTTCTTTACTCCACCCTTTTTGAGGAATTCCAATTGATATTGAAGAAATGGTTTATCTTGTATGCTGATTAAAGATTTGGGTGTCTCTTTAGTTAGAGGGCCCAGCCTGGTCGCTAAACCGCCGGCGAGAATAGCCACTTGCATTTTTACGTTCTATACCTTCCCCAGGATATCCCTTATTGCCCTTTTTACAGCTTCATCCGAGGTATACCTGGCATTCCACCCTAAGTTACTCATCTTCTGCACATTAAATCTCACCTGCGGTATGTCCCCAGGCCAGCCTCGGTCGCCCCCCGTGTACTTGAACTTGACCTTATTGAGTCCCATCTCTTCCACCAGCATTTTTGCTATCGTAGTTACGTTGGTAGCTGAAGAGCAGCCCAGGTTGAATACGTTGATTTTATCGCGGGAGTTCTTGAATCCAAAGAGAATGCCGGAGATACAATCTTCAACGTGCAAATATGGCTTGCACTGAGTGCCATCTCCGAGTATTTCCAGCTCTGCAGGGTTCTGCTTCAGCTTGTTCATGAAATCGAAAATGACCCCGTGTGTTGTCCTCCTGCCCACAACATTGGCGAATCTGAAAATCCAGGCTTGCATATCGAAAGTGCCGCAAAAAGCGCTTATCAGCCCTTCGCAAGCCACTTTGCCTGCGCCATAGAGAGAGGCAGGGAGCACAGGGCCGTAGTCTTCAGGCAGAGGGATAACCGGGGTCTCACCATAGATTGTGCCGCTTGAGGAGAATACGATTCTCTTGACTCCGGAAAGGCGCATTGATTCCAGGACGTTATAGGTGGCAATGGTCTCCTGCTTCAAATCGAGTTCGGTGTTATCTATTCCCCATCTGGCATCCGGGTTAGCGGAGAGGTGAAAGACCACGTCATGTCCTGCTATGGCCGCCTTCACTTTATCCAGTTCGAGCAGGTCTGCTTGTACAAGTTTAAAATCACGTTTAGCCATGTGGTGCTCGATAAACTCCATTTTCCCCGAAGTAAGGTTATCGAACACAGTCACCCGGTTACCGTCCGCCATCAATCTGTCAACCAGGTGACTGCCGATGAATCCTGCTCCGCCGGTAACGAAAACCTTCAATTTCTCTTGCTTCATGAGCTATCCCTCAAATAAGTACTGCCTGAAAATTATTCTTTATGTAGCAAGCCTTCCTCGGAGGGCCTTTCGACCCAAGCTATTTCTTTTGGCCCTATCCTATCCCATATTCCTTTTTACGGGAAGCTTATGACAATATACCTCTTAATGGTTTAAGTACTGTTCTAAGTATTGAGTAAACAAGATGTTTTGCAAGATGCGTCACTATTTCCACACTTTTTGATTGTACCTCACTAATTATCGTGAAAATGAATCATCTATAAAGACTATTGGCTCATTTGGAGTAGGGATTTGATCGATAGGTCTTGGTTTTTGCGCAGTCATAATTATGGTTATTGTGGAAAGGTCATAAAAACTATTAAAAGGAATAGGTGGAAAAACAAAGTCTTTTTCTGTAATAACCGTTCTTTCCGGAGTATTAGTAGCATCGAAATGTATGTCCTGTCTATTAAAAATGTGTCTATAACAATGTATATCTCTGAAGTATAAATTGGTCATAAAGAACCATTGACGAGGTGACCAAATATTAAGATGAAATCGATTGCTTATATTTCCAGATTTAGCAGCCTCATCTAAAATGGGAGGAACAGAGATGATCATTATACCGTTCGGTTTAATTATTCTGCAAACGTGATAAAGAAATTGATTTACGTTTCGAACATGTTCAAGTGCATTAGATGTAAACACGACATCAAAATAGTCAGACGGTAATTGGGAAATATCCTGTAAATCCATGATAGAATATTTCAAATTAGGCAATTTAAAGGTGTTATTGCTAAATGCAACTGCATCAGCTCCAATATCAATTCCCCAAGCTAACCGAGCCCCGCTTTTCGCCAAATATGCTGTTCCATATCCACCTCCTGAACCAGCATCAAGCACAACTCTATCTTCACAAAATTGTTCGGCAAATCTATATATAGATAAATGTGCATAATAAAGGTCATTAGGATAGAGATGGGTAACTCTTTCACCATGTATACTAATAGTCTCAATAGGGCGTAATCTCCGTTTTAATCTACGGAAAAAACTTCTCCATCCCTCCTTTAAAATAATTCTTATCGCCTGTAATCCTAGTTGATAATAATGACGCATTTAAGCCTCGACATGTGATGTGATTGTGCTATTGCATAGTCATGTTAGACTTTGGATAATTGACTGTCAAGGTGACGATGATTTGGGTGACTCGTCATAATTAACCATAATGTGATTTCGGGGTCAGAACACTCGAGAAGAACCCTACCGACAGGCTTCTTGACATCGTCTCCGTTTTGTGCGTATGATCCTGTTGCCTGGAGACAGCGGAAGCGCTCGCTCTAGGCCGGAAGCCCGAAGCGCCAGAGCTTTAAAGCTCTGGCCTTTTGGTGTCAGTCAGGTCTTTTTCTCCTCGTACGCTGGTTTCCCTCGCCTTTCCGCGCCCGTACAATGGCTTACTTAGGCCTTTTCTCCTTACACCTCGGCCAGCTTCGAGTTCGGGTTTCTGTTGGTGAAGCTTCGGGGTGAAGGGGCGGATGTTAGCGAAAACTCTAAGGCCAATGTTAGCAAAATGTTAGCAACTGCTCCGCAAAGTGAGAGTGAGCGGTGTGGGACTCGAACCCACGATACCCTGATTAAAAGTTCAGGACAATACCCCCCTTAATGGTTTGAGTATTGTTCTAAGCGTTGAGTAAACAAGATGTTTTGCAAGATGAATAATTCTTTGCAGAAGTAAAGGAAGGCGAGTATTCCAGTTTACAGTAGTCGTATAGATGTTTTTATAGCGGCTTTTATGCTTAGTTATCAGCTTTTTCAAGGTACGGTAATATCCTTCAGGATATGGCCCGAGATGCGTGACATCTTGCAAGATATTAGCGTTGTGGCCGCCAAGCGACTGGTGATATATATACATTGGGATTACATATATATTGAATCCCAGGTTTGCCAGGCTCAAGCAGTAATCAACAGTATATAAATGCCAATCGTCACAAGTGTTTTCGTCAAATTGAGTGACCTTAAACACCGACTTGGGGACCATTATCAGGCACTCGTCCAGCGTTTGCGTACATACTGGCTCGGTCATGCCCAGGTGGCTGTGGACTGGCCTCGGGGGAATCCCCTGGTGCATAATACTGAAACCGCCATTCCTGGTGCTCCCGGCAACTCCTGCAGCCCCGAGATTGGGCAGTCCAGCCAGGACTTCCTCAGCATACTTAAGGTTATATCTTGAAACTAATGATACATCCTGATGAACAAACATCAGATAATCCCCTTTGGCATCTCGTGCACCTTTATTTAACGCGTTGCTCGCAGATTTATATTTCCGGGACGTGTTATCAAGCAGTATCAACTCATAAGGAGTTGTCTGCTCCTTCAGGCTTGCCAGAAGCAAGTTATCGAGAACTTCCTTGTTATTGAATATGCATATTATGGAAAACATTGTCCTCTTTAACTGACCTTATCCAATTCGAAGGGGCTTTTTCTTCTCCAGTGTGCGTTCGATTTAAGAAGCACCGTATACTCAATTCCATGCGAGCATATCACAGAATCATAACTCTCATTGTCAATACTTGCCAAGCTAGTTGTTGCATTCTACAGCGCCACGAGGGCTTTTCCCATCGCTTCTTTTGCTCATCAAATGTCTCTTGTCTTAGTGCTTCCAGCACTCACCAGGTGTTCCGTGTCATCCCCATACCAGTTAAGAATATCCGGTACCTCTTGCTGCCATCAATGTTCGTTCAGGACGTCTTTAAACAACTGCTCAAGCTTATCGGTTGCCCTATCCCAGGTAAAATTCATGATGTACTCACAGCCTGCTTCGGAGATTTGTCTCAACAATGACTCATCTTCCAATAACATGATAATATTTTGCGCCAATAATTCTGGTGCTCTGGGCGGTGAGACTAACGCAGTTTTCCCGGGGATAGTGTAATCTGGTACCCCACCAACGCTGGTCGCAGCTAAAGCGCACTTACAAGCCATAGCTTCCATTGGTGGCAATTGACAACCTTCCATCCAGCTTGGACATATAAAGATATCGCAGGAGCAATACAAATTCCTCAAATCCTCTCCGTATATGTTCCGATGAAATTCAGCATAACTTGGAGTATTATGGTCTGGCGGATATGTGCTGAACATCACTAGCTGTATCTCAGGGAGTCGTTCTCTAGCTATCTCGAAAGCTTTTATCCCATCCTCTATACCTTTCAATTTTGCGGTATGGTGTAACATCAAGACCCGCTTTTTCTCGTTATAGCGCTTGTGCACATTAAAAAACTCTTGGCTATTCACGCCATTTATAATCAAGGCCTCGACTTTCTGTCCGAAATTCTCTTCCAAAAGAGCCTTTAACCAGGAAGAAATGGTTATCTTATGCAGGGGCAATTTGTAGGTTCCGTCAAGCTTTTCTCTGCGCTTGTGGAACCAAAGATGACTGGTATCCTGATCTACTACCGCCAGTGGTAGCCTTAGGGGGTCGTCTTCTATCTTCTGGGCATCATCCCAAAGCTGAGATTCACCACCTACTTCTTCTGATTCATAACCCTGAATAAAATAGAACTTTTCTCCCTTCTTCTGGCTAAGGTTATTGACAAAGTAGGCAGTAGGCCATGCAGTAGCAACGACAACATCGCCATCAGGCACAAATCTCTCCAGGGAGGAGATTCTATATTTCTCCGGAAAGTAGAGTGCCCTTTTCAGCGGGGTGTGGAGCTGAAACCAATCGACTTTGTTGCCCCTCTTTATATCCCCCAGTAGTCCAAGCACTTGTAATGATAGACTTCTTATATTATGCCATTCTGCCCCCAGTTTCATGGGGATTATCGGGTGGGCTATGGTAACCTGGTGTCCACGCTCTTGAAGTCTGTTCGCATGTTCATATACCACCCTGATTCCACCAGTCGAGGTGATAAAGGGGACTACGAATGTTATTCTCATTGGGTCTATGTCCTCTGTCTCTATTGCAATGTACAACTATAGTCGAAGCCTAAGTATCCTCATACCCTTTTTGATAAGTTGCGAGGGCAACGTGAGTATTAAGCGAGGATTGAATCCGAGTGCTTGAATGAGAATCCTAAAACCTTTCCCTGGAGAAATTTTACTGGCTAACGCAGCTAAAGCGTAAAGCCTCCCACCAGCGTCCCGAGCAACTGCCCTGGTCTCCTTAGAATTTAGAGAATTTGTTCTTAAATATGCTCGGTAAAGTTGATGGATAAGGCTGTCTATTTGGTCAATTTGCTGGGAGCTATCCAGAGGCAAATAGAATAGCACTCGCCGTAGATTTGCGGCTGTCTCAAAAGTGACATCGGAGCCCAGCAAACGGGCGATCATAGAATGGCTAACTCTGGCCGCATATTGCTCGTTTTCTTTGGGACGACGCGAAGTAGCTCCTCCTTCCCAGAGGCGGTATCGTATCAAGACCTCCGGCATGTTGGCAACTCGCGTAGCAAGGCTAGCGCGGGCCCAGAGGTCGTAGTCCTCAGCTTGCAAGGCCTCCATACGATAGAAACCCAACTGTGCAATAACATCACGTCTCATCATAACTGATGAATGAACAATAATGTTACCAAAGCTCAGCGACCATCTTATCATGAATGGTGCTGTGGGCAGACGCCAAATTGATGATGGCTTGCCGTTCTCGGCAATCACTTGTACCCATGTACCAACTACCCCAATGTCAGGATTTGCTTCCAAATAGTTCACCTGCTTTGCAAGTCGTTCCGGCAGGCTCACATCATCCGCATCCATCCGGGCTATATACTTTCCTCGGGCAAGCTGACATCCCATGTTAAGTGAAGCAGCCAATCTCTGATTCTCTTGGTAGTATACATGTATTCGGTCATTCTTCTGTTGATAAGAGGCAAGCATGGCTGGAGAGCCATCAGTTGAGCCACCATCAATAATAATGAACTCAAAATCGCGAAAAGTCTGGTTGAGGATGCTTTCAATAGCTTCCTTTAAATACCTTTCGCCGTTATATACCGGCATCAGTACTGAAACTACGGGCAGCTTGGAATCGTTGTCAACCATTGCTCAAGGATCGCCTCATCATTAATTGTTCACAGATTTCCTTCTTTTGAAATAGAGTCCAACCTTTTTCTTTCAGTGAAGGAATAAGACTCAACCCTGTTCTGGTCGTATCTGACACTTCTATGCCCGTTACTCCCTAATACAATGGACAACCACAGTCACAGCATATTTGGGGAAGAACCTTCCGATATTTAACGGGGTTCCATGCAAACTTGGCGAAATGGGAAGAGTTTGACCATATTTTGCCTTTACCCTAAATCCTTTAGTTCGCAACAATTTTACGAATTCCTCGTAATAGAATTCCTTGAGATGATAAAAATTGTGCATATTGAATTTGGCGATTGTATACTTGACAAACCTTTTCATAGGCCTTCTCTGAGCAAATTCCCTCCTGCAATCAAATATGCCGCAAGCCGTCTCTTGAGCACTTTCGGCATCACACGTGAAACAAGCATTACGCTTCGATATAGAATTGTCCGAGGTTTCGGCGAATCGGTTGTTTGGGTGCTCGGCGAATCAGTAGATTGCCAGTTGATTGACTCGATGTTGCCCCAGAACGTGTCACGTAATTCGTCCATTGCTGGTAAGTAAGTTTTTGTGTCGTCTACATCAGTTTCGATAAATCTGATGGGTAATGGCAGTAAATTTGCATCCGATAGAATGCGGATATCTCCAAAATCACACCGCAATGCAGGCAGTTCCTGACAACAGTTCTTTTTTACGAATGCGCAGACTTGTCTCTCGCCATCAAGGAAGAATCTGCCATCCTTCACTTGGAAACCGGCTATCAGAAGCACGTACATGAGTTGTCCTACTGTCCAGCCTACCGATACATGTCCCGAAGCAACCCAACCCATCGATGGTGGCACAAAAACAATGAGAAGTCCGCCATCCTTTAGGACTCGCTTGGCGTCCTGAAGTGATATACCTACGTTTAGACAGTGTTCCAGTACATGGCTCAACACTACTGCATCAAATGACCCATTTTTGAAAGGCAGTTTTTCTAATGTAGCCTCACAGATAGAGATGCCAAACTGCTTTGTTAGAACCGAAGTTTCAATACCATAGGAACTGATTTCAAGCCCGATAGCCGTTACTATTTTCCCCTTCCGGGCCAGCCACTTAGAAATCTCGCCATTACCAAGTCCGACATCTAAGACAGTATGCGCATCATCCAGAGGTGCCTGCTCCAGCAAACGAAGCGTTGCTTTTTGACGGTCATCCAATTGATGGCGCTGCTTCTTAATGTTACGGGCTATGTCCGATGGAGGCACATATCGTTTGGTCATTCTTCTAAGGTACCTTTTCCTTTGAGCTCAGCATTGCTCTAACTAAATTTCGGTCTTCTTTGTCAATTCCGCCCATTGCCAATAATAACATAAAGTAGATTACGATAGAAACAGCTATGAGTAGGGGCAGAGTTAAGTTATGAAAGAATATAATGAATGCCGCCATTAGGGAACTGGCGACCACGACCTTTATGGCAGTGCTGATGAGCCTCTTGGGCATGGGGTAGCCGAGGCTGGAGCAGAACCAAACACCTAGAATTAGAGCGAAGCCCTCAGTTGCAAGCGTGGCGATAGCGGATCCCTTGTAGCCGTATCTTGGAATAAGTGACAAGTTGAGGATTACATTAAGTATCATCTCCATGCCTGCCAATACCATCCCTTTTCGCTGGTTGTTAGTAGCTGAAAGCAGTTGGTAGAACGCACTGCCGACGAAAATAAATGCCGCAGCCCAAACCAGAATTTGAAGGGCTATAGTGGAGGGGCTATATTGGCTGCCGAATATCAGCAGGATAATCCTGTTCGCAAGGAGTGTAGTCCCGACTCCAATCGGCACTGCGAGAATAAGCATATATTTAAAGTATTTTTCGTACGACAATCTCAATGCATCTTGAGAAGATAGGTGAAATCTTGACATCAGCGGGTAAATGACGATGTTAAGAGCAGTGGGAATATATAGTAAAACCAGCACCATCCTGAAGGCTGCGTTATACCAGCCGACCTCCACAACGCCTTTCATCGAAGAGAGCATCACGGAGCTTATCCAATAAAAGATGGTAACGAAAATCGACGATAGTCCAAATGGTAACGCTTCTTTGATGGTCACCTTCCAGAAGCTCCAATCCAAGGCTGTCTTTTGGCGAGACCAGGAAGGGGAGCTGGAGAATTTCCACCTGAAAATGCCAAGGGCGTAGACCAAGCTTATGACACTGGCAAAGACATATACCCAGGAAAAGCCGATGATGCTGATGTGGTGTTTCACGGCCAGGACAACTCCTGCCAGCATTAAAGCGGCACTTAGTACCTGTGCCAGAGATTGATGTTCCATTCTCTCGTGAGCTTGAAAGATGGAATAGAACGTCGAGGCTAGAGAACTGCAGACAACTGATAGGCTGACGATGTAGACAACATAGACTGTCTGCTGGGGGGAGCCCATGAGGTTTATGGTGAGAGCTATCAGACCGAAAGTGATTGCCCCCAGGATTATCTTCATTATGTTGACATTGGCAAGGTATTTGGAGGCGAGCGATTTATCGCGGGCCACCTCCCTCACAACGAGGTACTGGAGCCCTAGGTCGGCGAGGACGGAGAAAAGCGTGGCAAAAGCGAAAGCGAAGGAGATTATCCCATAACCGGCCGCCCCCAGGTAGCGGGCGATGTAAGCCACCGCGAAGAAGCTCAATAGGTAACTTATAATCTGGGAGACAAGTAATAGGCTCGTATTTCTGGCGATTCTTTGGACAGTGCTCATGTGGTTATTTTGACAGCTTCAGAATAGTTTCGTAACATTATAGCACAACCAGTACCATCCGAGCGGGCTGAATTGCTAACTCAACCTCCAGGTTTGGGACGCCCCCTTTACAATACATACTTTTGGGGCTAAAATAGCTTCACTTTCGGGGGCGGTTAGCTCAGCGGATAGAGCGCTTGCTTCACACGCAAGAGGTCACAGGTTCAAATCCTGTACTGCCCACCATAGTAGTGGTTCTATCTGAAGCCATACCGCTAAAAGAACTGCTGCTACTGATACTCGGTGAAAATGGAAAGAGATAGGTATTGCTACGAACCAAATCTAACCACGAATTGTTTGAGCTCTACAAGGCAGAGCTTGCCCCCCCGGGTTCGTAATCAACGCAATCTCAGCCTATCTGGCAGGTGCTTGACCGGTTTCACGAATTTCTTGGCAACTATCCACCTTCAGTACTTCTTGAGAAGAACTTTCTGAAAAACAGGGAAAGCGAGTTGGTTATGCGGTCCCCATCTTTGGCAGAGCTTCCACCTCCAGCACACTACAGGACAGGTTGGCCCTGGAGGGGGGGAAGCCTAAACTTTGCCGAAGACATGCCCAATGGTTCTCCTTGGCCAAGGATCAGTATTGTTACCCCGAGTCTCAATCAGGGGCTATTTATTGAAGAAACCATCCGTTCTGTTCTTCTTCAAGGCTATCCCGACTTGGAATATATTATCATAGATGGTGGCTCTACTGACGATTCCGTTGAGATAATAGAGAAATATGAAAGATGGCTTGCGTTCTGGGTCTCAGAACGAGATAGGGGTCAGAGCCATGCCATAAACAAGGGTTTCAGCAAAGCAAGTGGTAAAATCTACAGTTGGTTGAATTCCGATGATTATTTAACGCAAAACGCTTTGAAAAATGTAGCTTTGGCATACGCCTCATCTGGAAAAGGTGGAGCTTGGTGTGGTGGATGTTTACGAGTGGACTTGAATAGTAAGGTGCTAAGGAAAATTTGGCCGAATCGTCTAGTAATGGAAGCAATAGCTGACTGGCCGAAGAACAACTATGCACAATCAGCCTGTTTTTTCTCAAAAGAGGCTTGGCACAAATGTGGGCCTTTAGATGAAGATTTGTGCTATGTGATGGACTTGGACCTATGGATTAAAATTGCCAAGACATTTCCCATTGTTAGGGTAAACAGTTTGCTTTCAGCAGACCATGTTCATGAGAAGGCAAAGACACAAAGAGACAGAGCCCAGATGTACGCGGAGATTTTCCTTGTACAAATGCGCCACGGATACAGGCGTGTCGCGGCTCAGGATATCAGCAAAGCGATAGAAGACTATGTAGCGTTCATGCTACGACTTGAGAAAATATTGAGGTTTCCGCTGTTTAGACCGTTTACGCCAATTGCACTGGCAGCTTGGAGAAAACTTCCAAATCTCTAACCGAAAACAATCCCATTCCTATAATTCTCTTTTCAACCCCTATGTTTCCACTCCTTCCTCGGAAAGGAGGGTTTCACCACTTTGCCCTATCTGTTGGTAAAAGGCTTCAGTTGCAGCCCTTGACCTCAACTCCGAAGCGTCTTATACTTGGCGAGAACAGGGAGAGTATAGGATACCCGCAACTGAGAGTAGAGGTCTACGGCGATGCAGAGAAGAGATGACAGCGAGCTAACACCGACCCCTTTGCTGAAAGAGGGGAGTCATCCGGTATCATTCGACGTGACCCTGTTGACCGACGATGACCTCTATCTTTTTAACGAGGGAAATCATTTCGGCTTGTATGAGAAGCTGGGTGCCCATTGTCTGAACGCAAACGGCGTGGAGGGTACTTATTTCGCCGTTTGGGCTCCTGATGCGGAGCAGGTGTGTGTTGCAGGGGACTTCAATGGCTGGGACAGGGCAAGCCACCCGATGCGTTCCAGGGGCCGGTCAGGAATCTGGGAATGCTTCGTTCCCGGCATAGGCAAGGGAATACTCTACAAGTATCATGTTCGCTCCCGATATAATGGGTATCGAGTAGATAAGGCGGACCCGTTTGGATTCTATGACGAGGTGCCTCCCAAGACGGCCTCGGTTGTCTGGAATCTGGACTATACCTGGGGCGATGGGGAATGGATGGAGAAACGCCGCGGCCGTAATTCATTGGACAGCCCTATTGCTATCTACGAGGTGCATCTGGGCTCCTGGAGGCGGGTGCCCGAGGAGGGGAATCGCTCTCTTACTTACAAGGAGCTGGCGCTGAGGCTGGCTGATTATGTCCAGCGTATGGGCTTCACCCATGTGGAGTTTCTCCCGATCATGGAGCATCCCTTTTATGCTTCCTGGGGCTACCAGGCAACCGGCTATTTCGCTCCCACAAGCCGCTATGGCACTCCTCAAGACTTCATGAATCTGGTTGATACCTTGCACCAGCACGGCATCGGCGTCATCCTGGATTGGGTGCCGTCGCACTTTCCTACGGATGAACACGGGCCGGGCTTCTTCGATGGAACTCATCTCTACGAGCACGCTGACCCCGACAAAGGGCTTCATCCTGACTGGAACAGCTTCATCTTCAATTACGGACGGAACGAAATACGAAGTTTTCTCATTAGCAGCGCCCTATTCTGGCTGGGTAATTATCATGCCGATGGCCTGCGCCTGGATGCAGTTGCCTCAATGCTCTATCTGGACTACTCGCGTAAAAATGGCAAGTGGATTCCCAATAAATATGGTGGCAAAGAGAACCTCGAGGCTATCGACTTTTTGCGCCGCTTTAACGAGGAGGTCTATAAGAAACATCCGGATGTTCAGACGATCGCCGAGGAATCCACTGCCTGGCCGATGGTCTCCAGGCCAACATATGTAGGCGGACTGGGGTTTGGCGCCAAATGGGACATGGGCTGGATGCATGATACGCTGGTATATATCACTCGAGACCCTATCTACAGGAAGTACCATCACAACCAGTTGACCTTTCGTATGCTTTATGCCTTCACGGAGAATTTTGTCCTTCCTCTTTCTCACGATGAGGTGGTGCACGGCAAGGGAGCGCTTTTGAGCAAGATGCCGGGCGACACATGGCAGAAGTTCGCTAATCTGAGACTTCTACTGGGGTATATGTATGGACAGCCCGGGAAGAAGTTACTTTTCATGGGCGGTGAGTTTGGCCAGTGGCGGGAATGGAACCACGACGAGAGCCTGGAATGGCATCTCCTCGATTATGAACCACACTCCGGTCTTCAGAGATGGGTTGAGAACCTGAATCAACTTTACCGGAGCGAGCCGTCGCTCCATGAGCTTGACTTCAGCTCGGCCGGGTTCGAGTGGATAGATTGTAATGACTCAGACCAGAATGTCATCAGCTTCCTGCGTAAGGGGCGAGCGGGAGATGATATGGTGCTGGTTGCCTGCAATTTTACGCCGATAACCAGGTTCAACTATAAGGTGGGCGTGCCGCGCGGCGGTTTCTGGAAAGAGCTCTTGAACGGTGATGCCAAGGAGTACGGAGGCAGTGGCCACGGCAATCTGGGCGGTATTGAGGCTGTACCTGTTTCATTTCATGGCCGCCCATACTCCCTGGATATGACCCTGCCGCCTCTGGCTACTGTCTTTTTTAAAAGCGAAGCCGATTGGTTGTGACCCTAGTCTATGTTTAAGTCAGTTGTAGCGTAGCAGGTACAAAGTTTGCCAAACTGACTGGCTATTGTAAAATAGACCTGAAGGAGCCGCATGACAGTAAAGGTTGTGGTCGACAGCACATCCGATATCCCGGAAAAGTTGGCGAAAGAGTGGGACATTACTATAGTGCCTGCGTATGTAGTGTTTGGAGGCAAAGCTTACCGTGACAGGTTGGACATAAGCGAGGATGAGGTCTACGCCAGGCTGGATCACGATTCTGTTTTCCCCACGACCTCAGTGCCTTCCCCGCAAGACTTCGCCGATGTCTATAATAAGCTTGCCGCTGAGACGAACGAAATAATCTCGATACATCTTACATCTAGAGAAAGCGGCGTTTACAACTCAGCGTTATTGGCCAAAGGGCTTGTTAGTAATAAGAAATGCAATATAGAGGTTATAGACTCCCTGTCGGTGGCGATGAGCTATGGAATCCTGGCTATTGCTGCTGCCAGGGAAGCTAAAACTGGAGCGAGTTTGGAAAAAGTGGCTGAGGTGGTGAGAGAATCCATCCCCCGAATGCATCTTTTATTGGTTCTAGATACCCTCAAATATGTGGTCAGGGGAGGGCGTGTTGGCAAGGGCTACGGCTTGCTGGGCTCAGTGCTGAGGGTGAAGCCTTTGCTCACCATGCGCGATGGCAAGCTTATGCTTGCTGGCGTGGCACGCACCAGGGCCACGTCTATTAAGCGCCTTTATGATTTTGTGGAAGACTTCCCGCAGGTGAGCGAGATAGCTGTGTCGTACACAACGAGTAATGAAGATGCTGAGGCTCTTGCCGAGCGCATAAAGTCAAGTCACCCGGATACACCCCTCTATCTAACAAGGGTTGGCCCTGTGCTCGGCACCCACGCCGGCCCGGGAGCTATGGGGGTGGCGGTCAGAGAGACGGGGAATAAGTAAAAGCAGGGTTCAGGCTCCTCATGTACATTCCATCTCCTAAGCGGAGATGTTTTTCTTTTGCGGGTGAGATATAAACATCCAGGGTTTAGACGATGCATATTGTCTGCTGTATGAAACAAGTTCCTGACACTGCTCAGGTGAAAATAGACCCTGAGACTAACACTCTGGTTCGCTCCGGAGTGGAATCAATAAGTAACCCCTACGATCTGGTTGCTACTGAGGCTGGGGTTCAGCTCATAGAGAAATACGGTGGCAAAGTAACCGTTATTTCTATGGGGCCTCCGCAAACTGAGTCGGCACTGCGGGAATGCCTGTCTCTGGGAGCTAACGAAGCTATCCTGTTATCTGACAGGGCATTTGCCGGAGCCGATACCCTTGCTACCAGTTATACTCTGGCCAGAGCCATATCCAAGATTTCTGCTGCTGACCCCGTTGACCTCGTTATCTGCGGCAGGCAGGCGATCGATGGTGATACGGGCCAGACTGGCCCCGGTACTGCCACTCGTCTAGGCTATAACCAGTTCGTTTATGTATCGAAGATTATTAAAGTGGATATAGAGAACAGGACCATCACGGTGAGACGACAGGTTGAAGGCGGTAGCGAGACAATCGAGGGCAAATTGCCCGCGCTGCTGACTGTGGAATTGGAATTGACTACTCCTCGCTATGCCACGCTTCCTGAGTTCGTACGTGCGTTGAGGCAGGATATCAAGGTGTGGGGCGCTGGTCAAATAGAAGCTCCGCCGGAACGCCTGGGGCTGAAAGGCTCTCCTACCTGGGTCAAGGAGATCTTCGTCCCCAAGCCACAGAGAGGTGGCGTTATCTTTGATGGCACAGGTAGTAGCGAGCAGGTTGTCGATAATTTCCTGGCTGCCTTTTTCGGGAAAGAAGTGGAATTGCTGGGCGAGCTTTTCGATAAAGGCAAGGCGTAATCATGCCTAAGAACAGCAAGGGTAGAGACGTCTCAGAAATCATTCCCGACAAATGTATTGGCTGCCAGCTCTGTGTTGGGGAATGTCCTGTCGGTGCCATAGAGATGCAGGGTGGCGTAGCAAGAGTTGACCCTGAGGTATGCATTGGCTGTGGCAAGTGCTTCGATGTCTGCCCGGTAGAGGCTGTCATATTCGAGAAGCCCAGGAAGAAAAAGCTTACAGGAATCGGCCAAAAACCCCGTCCGTTAGATGAATATCAGGGCGTAGCCGTTTTCATTGAAGTTAGAGGGGACAAGGTGGCTGAAGTCTCCTGGGAGCTTTTAGGGAAAGCCAGGGAGTTGGCTGGGAAACTGAATGCTCAGGTATTTGGATTCCTTTTGGGGAGTGGTGTGGAGCCTGTGGCCAAAGAGGCCATAACCTATGGCTGTGATATTGTGTATATGATTGATAACCCCTTGCTTCAAACGTACTTGTCGAGAGTATATGGTAAGATGATGGTCCGTTTGTGCGAACAAGTCAAACCGGAGGTATTGCTCTTGGGAGCTACCCCGCAGGGAAGAGATTTGGCAAGCGTGGTCGCCACGCAGTTGGAGACGGGGCTGACTGCCGATTGCACGGGCCTGGATATAGACACGCAGGAACGCCTGCTACTGATGACTCGTCCTACCTTTGGTGGCAATATCATGGCTACCATTGTTTGTCGAAGCCACCGGCCTCAGATGAGCACAGTGAGGCCCGGGGTAATGAAGATGCCAAAGAAAGACCCTCAGCGCCAGGGAGAGATTCGCACTCTGGATTTCGAAGCTCCTAAGGAAGCGCTGCCGCGGGTCATTGATTTTGTCCCTATAGCTGCGGAAGTGGGCGGTGAGGATATCGGCAGGGCTCCGGTTCTGGTGGTTGCGGGCAAAGGGGCCTGTGACGCAGGAGCCATGTCGATGCTTGAGGAACTTGCTAAACTCATGGGAGGGACTATCGGCTGTTCGAGGCCGGTGGTGCAGGCCGGACTCCTTCCTTATACCAGACAGGTGGGGCAGACAGGAAAGACAGTGTCCCCAAAGATTTATATCGGGGTGGCAGTCTCCGGTGCAGTACAGCACCTGGTTGGCATGCAGGGTTCAGAGAAGATAATCGCCATTAATACCGATCGCCATGCTCCTCTGGTTCAAGTAGCTGACTACGCGCTGATAGGAGATTATCGAGAGATAGTGCCGAAGTTGATCAAAGGTCTTGAGGCAAGAATTCAGACCTTCCAGAGCAAGGGAAACTCAAAGTGAAAGAAGCCTTCGATGTGGTCATAGTGGGGGCGGGGCCTGCCGGTATCTCTGCTGCGTGCATACTGGCGGATGCAGGGATAAGGACTGTTGTCTTTGAACGAGGTGAATACCCGGGCTCCAAAAATATGTCGGGCGGGGTGCTCTATGGTCATGACCTGGCTCAGATAATTCCAGACTACGCAGAACGCAACTGTCCAATTGAGAGGAACATTATTGAGTCCAGGATTTGGTATTTGTCCAAGGAAAGCGGCTACGGCATTGGATACCGGGACAGCATTTTTGCTACTACTAGAAAGCACAACGCTTTTACCGTCACCAGGGCTAAGTTCGACCGCTGGTATGCGGAGCAGGCTCATAAGAAGGGCGCTTTAATCGTTCCCTCTACGGTGGTTGTTGACCTGCTCCGGGATGAGAAAGGACGAGTTGTGGGGGTTAGCACAGGAAGAGAGCAAGGGGAGGTGCAGGCTAAAGTCACACTTCTGGCTGATGGAATCAACTCTCCTTTAGCTGCCAAGACAGGCTTTCGTGTGGAGCCCAAGCCGGAGCTCGTGGCACTGGCGGTCAAGGAAATCTTGGAACTTCCCAGTGCGACTATTGAACAACGCTTCGGAGTCACTGGTGAAGACGGGGTGACCATCGAGATATTGGGCGAGATTACCGGCGGGATGGATGGAGTAGCGGCCATCTACACAAACCGCAACTCTTTATCCCTTTCCATTGGCGCTAACCTTGCCGATTTCGCTGCCAGTAAAATCAAGCCGTATGAGTTGATCGAAGCTTTCAAACAGCATCCTATGGTTGTGCCCCTTATCTCGGGTGGACACCCTCGGGAGTATATTGCGCACTGGCTCGCTGAGGGTGGATATGATGCCATGCCTGCGGTTTACGGCGATGGCTATCTTATCGCGGGAGACTCGGCGATGCTGTTCAATGCCCTGCATCGTGAAGGGAATAACCTGGCCATGGCGTCCGGGAAGATGGCGGCGGAAAGCATAATTGAGGCACTTAAGCGGGGCGATTATTCCAGGAAGGGCTTAGTCAGGTATGCCGAAAGGCTTGCTGATTCATACGTTATCAAGGATATGAAGAAGTACCGAAGGTTCGGTAGATTTCTATATCAGAATAAGGAGTTATTTAACGAGCTCCCACGAGCCACCTCCTCTGCTGCAAGGGAGATGCTTACGGTGAATGGGGTCAGCAAGAAGGAGAAGCAGAAACTGATAGTGAAAGAGTTCCGCAAACAGATGCCGCTCCGCAGGCTACTCTGGCTTCTCTGGCGTGGATGGAGGGCGATAAGATGAGCATGAAAATAGAGGACAAGCTGTTCCTTGACCGTTTTAAAGTAGCCGAGGAAAGCCATCTCCGCATAGTCGATGGAGAGAAATGTGCCAAAGAGTGCCCGGACCAACCTTGCCTTTATTTCTGCCCTGCATATGTCTACCGGCTGGAGGGGGACCACATAAGTGTCAACTACGAAGGCTGTCTGGAGTGTGGTTCCTGCAGGATCGCCTGCCCTCATCTGAACATAGAGTGGCGTTTTCCCAAGGGTGGCTATGGAGTCAGTCACAGATTCGGCTAGGAAGGAGGCGGAAATGGGGAACACGTCGAAGGAAGACATACGAGAGATAAAAATCGACAAGATACGCCCTAACTACCGTCTGATATACGAGGAGACGGCAATTCTCGCTATATGCGATGATATCTTATGTAACGGGCTTCAAGAGCCTATTGTGGTGGAGCGAATTGGAAACTGGTTCCGAATCGTTGACGGCGAGAGACGCTGGAGAGCCTGTAAGAAACTCGGCCTGCTCAAAGTAAAGGTGAGAATTATTGAAGCTGCCGGAGAATAATAAATCCCCTTACATAAGTCTATTCGTATTCCAGAACCTAGAACTACAGTGCGTAAATCTCTTTCCCGAAGGTATGAACCCAGTTTTTCTTTAAGACCTTGAGCGCCTCTTCGGTTTCGTTGACGCCCATGATGACTATGGGCTGGCCGCTTTCTCCCCTGCCCAGATAGGGATAGAGATAAAGGACATTGATATTGGCAGCCTTGAGAGGCTTGAGTATAGCCTGAAGGCCGCCAGGGTGGTCAGGGACCTCTACAGCCATTACATCGGTCTCTTTTACGGAATATCCGTGGCTTTTCAAGACATTCAGGCATTTATCGGGATCATCCACTACAAATCTTACGGTGCTGATGTCTGAAGTGTCGGCTACTGAAATAGCCCTGATGTTTATCCCCTCTGCACCGAGGCATTCGCTCACAGCCAGGAACTTGCCCGGAACATTATCCAGACTCACCGAAAGCTGTTTTACGCTCATAAGTTGCTCCTCTTTTCAACCCCCTCTGTCTCCCCCAGTCTCGGGGAGAAGAAAAAATTGGGGGACACCCCCGATACCCCTGGCAGGAGGTATCCTGCACCTCTCAAACCAGGTTGTAACCTGCCATCAAGGCCTTTTCGTTGATGGCGATCAGTTTCTCCTTTTTCTTCAAGGTGTTCTTTAGCTCTTCGACTACGGTAGAGATAGAAACAAGGTTGCTTTTCTTTATAAACGCTCCCAGCATCACCATGTTGGCGGATTTGGGGCTGTCCAACTTGTCGGCGATTTCACCTGCGGGAACTTTTACAATATCAACATCGCCCCTCGAGATTTCAGCTTCTATCAGGGATGAATTAATAAGAAGAACGCCCCCCGATTGAATTTGATTCTGGAATCTAACCAGCGACGGTTTGTTCATGGCTACCACGAACTCCGGGGCCGAGGCGACGGGAGAGGCGATCTCCTCATCGGATATGACCACGGTGCAGTTGGCGGTGCCGCCGCGCACCTCCGCGCCGTAGGAGGGGAGGTAAGTTACGTTCTTCCCTTCCATCATCGCTGCCTGGGCAAGATTGAGGCCCATGGAGAGGACGCCCTGTCCTCCGAAACCTGCGAATACTGTCTTAATCAGCATCTTGCTTTCCGGTAATATCCTTTATTACCCCTAATGGGTATTCTTTCGCCATCACCTTGTCTATCCACTGCCATGCTTCTATTGGGGTCATTCGCCAGTTGGTAGGGCATGGGGAAAGTATCTCGACCAGAGAGAAGCCGAGGTCATCTATCTGCGTTTGAAATGCCTTGCGTATCGCCTTTTTCGTTTTTCTAATATTGACTGGTGAATTCGCCGCGGTGCGCTCGATATAGACAGCGCCCCTGGTCAAGGCTAGCATCTCGCTGATCTTGATGGGATAGCCCTCGAGTTTTATATCACGTCCGTAAGGGGTAGTGGTGGTCTTCTGCTCCAAAAGGGTGGTCGGAGCCATCTGGCCGCCGGTCATGCCGTAGACAGCGTTATTGATGAAGATGGCAGTTATCCTTTCGCCTCTATTGGCAGCGTGAATGGTCTCGGCGGTGCCAATAGCAGCCAAGTCGCCGTCCCCCTGATAGGTAAACACTATCGCCTCGGGATATGCTCTCTTGATGCCGGTAGCCACGGCTGCGCCTCTGCCGTGAGCCGATTCCGCCATATCCACATCGAAGTAGTGGTAGGCGAAGACAGAGCACCCCGGCGGAGGTATGCCGATGACCCGTTCCTGAAGGTTCAACTCGTCGATGACCTCGCAGATAAGCCGGTGGACTATGGAATGGCCGCACCCGGGACAGTAATGGAAAACTGCCTTTTTCAGTGACTTGGGGCGGGTGTAGATTTTCTCCATTTCCCTATTTCAGACCTTTCTGGTAGTAAATGCGTGAGATCACTTTAGAGACCTCGCTGGGCGTGGGGATTACGCCCCCGGGCCTGCCGTAGAAGGAGACTTCCCCATTGCCTCCCAGCGCCAGTTGCACATCTTCGACCATCTGGCCCATATTCATCTCGAAGACAAGGTATTGTTTTACGCTTTTTGCCAACTCCTGAACCTTCTCCGCAGGGAATGGCCAGAGGGTAATCGGCCTGAGCATTCCTACTTTCAGTCCGTTTGAGCGGGCAGTCTTAATTGCCCCTTTGGCAATTCTAGCTGCTATGCCGAAGGCAACAACTATCAGCTTGGCGTCTTCAGTCATGAAGGTATCGCAAGTGGTCTCCTGCTTTTTAATCAGTTGGTATCTTCGGAACAGGCTCCAGTTTATCTCCTCAAGCTCTGCCGGCTTGGAGGTGAAGGTCTTGATAATCCTGCTGGGACGACCTTTTGCACCCCTTAAAGCCCGGCTTCTGATAGGCAATTCCTCCGGGGCCTCGTGTTTGAATTCCACAGGCTCCATCATCTGTCCCAGCATGCCGTCTCCCAGGATAATGACCGGGATCAGGTACTTATCGGCGAGATCGAAGGCGTGGTGAGTGAAATCAGCCAGTTCCTGTACGGATGATGGCGCCAGGACTATGGTGCGGTAGTCGCCGTGGCCTCCGCCGCGGGTGGCCTGAAAATAGTCCGATTGGGCGGCGGAGATACTGCCTAACCCCGGCCCGCCCCGTGACATATTCACAATAACTGCGGGGAGTTCGCAGGCAGCCAGATAAGATATTCCCTCCTGCTTCAAGCTGATGCCGGGGCTGGAGGACGAGGTCATAGTTCTGGCCCCGGCCAGGCTGGCCCCGTACACCATATTGATGGCTGCGATCTCACTCTCCGCCTGAATAAATGAGCAGCCTTTCCTCCGGCTGAGGTGGGTAGCCATATACTCGGTAAGCTCGTTCTGGGGCGTGATGGGGTAGCCGAAATAGCACTGGCAGCCAGCCCTGATGGCTGCCTCTCCGATGGCGGCGTTGCCGGTCATAAGGACTTTAGCCACGGTAAACCTCTATCGCCACCTCGGGACATACTAGGGCGCAGATAGCGCATCCAGTGCATTCGCCATCTTTGCTGAAGGAAGCCGGAGAGTAGCCAGCGGTATTCACTTTACTGGATTGAGAGATGGCGTGCTTGGGGCAGAAATGGATGCAGATCTCGCAGCCCTTGCACAGCTCGTGGTCGATTTCGATATAGCCTTTTGTGCTCATCTCAAAGCCCTTTTATGATATATTCAATTTTAAGTCCCCAATGTAGCAGAGTCAAATATCCGAGGCAAAAGCGGCAGTTGGAGAATATCAAGGAGGGCAGGTTTCAAACCCGCCCTCCAAGACTATGCCAAGATTGGATGTATATGAGATTCTTTCTGAGAGGCAAACTGTCTCACTACCTTCGCGGGCCTCAGCCACCTTGAGAAGACCACGATGGGCTCGGTGAACATGTGTTGAATTCAGAGAAATCCCTTCGCGGGTGCTCAGCTCCACATTTAGGGCATTTCAGCTCTTTGTCGGTCTCGCCTATTTTCCTTGGGAGTTCAAACTTGTGTCCGCATTTTTCGCACTCATACAGATAGATAGGCATTTTTTGTTACCACCTTTCTCATTAGGACTTCTCTGCGTTTGTTGCTAGCGAATTCGATCTCCATTCTTATTTATATTGAAATATTAGACTAAGTGGTAGGCCTTGTATGTGACTTTTGTCTCGTTTCAAAAAACGGGAAAAGTTCAACCATTTTTCTTCTTGCCAGGCAATCTCTTTGGGGCGCCGGGCTTCAGCCGGAGCACCTCTTTAGCTTCCTTCTTGATAGATTTTTCATCGAAAAGCATGGGATGATATTCTACCTTGGCCCAGGGTTCGACGAAATCTTTGTAGTGGTCGCTGGCCGGTTGCCCTGACTGCCCCGTGCTGTGCATTGAAATTGACTTGGACAGGTCGCTAAGGTCTATGATCTGGCGGTAGCTGGGGATAATAACCTGGGCAAAGTCTGCGCTGTAATCGAATCCCCCATTGTTGACTGTATATTCATCGCCGCCAACCTCCACAGGTCCTGCATTGAGGATTTGGTCTAATGGCGGCATCATCCCGAGACGATGACTGAAGGTGGCTGTATGTATCCTGCCCCAACGCCAGGTGGACATATCAGTGCCTATCTTCTCGGTAAGTTCTTTTATGGCCTGGTTCAGGCTTAACCTGACAAGATTGTCTCGCTTCTCCATATTTGACTTAGAGTCATCGCCGAACCAGAATGAGGTGGGATACTCAAGCAGCTTGGGCATAGCCAGGATATGGAAGCAGTTCCCGACCAGCCTCTTGTAGAAGTAGTGCTCGAAAATATCCTGGCCCAGCTTATCCCTCAGGACGTTCTGCACCAGCTTTAGATACCACATATGAAACAGAGTGGCAGCAATGCTATCCTTGTCCATCCGAAAATCCCAGCGACGGAGGTATTCGAGGGCTTTCTTTTGTCTCTGGTTCTTTGGTTCGAGCCTAGTTAGGAAGGGGAGAAGCTCGCGGGCCTGAACGGAGTAGACATCGGCTTGCATCTTTTTGAAATCATCCAGCGAAAGTTTTTCTTTGGCTGTCAGCATCTGTACAATGCGCCGCACTCGATACGCCGGCAGCCAGTCATGCGTGATGAGATAGGGATAATCATCGTCCACAATCTTGTTGTTGGCAGTGGCAAAGAAGTGAGTGGGCGGGTTAAAGGCGCTCGGAAGCTCATCGAACGGAATGTAACCTGTCCACTCGTAATCCCCCGTCCATCCCGGAACCGGGACCAGCCCCTGCCCTTTCGCCCTGATGGGGATTATGCTGTTGGCGACGTACCCGATGTTGCCATCCACGTCCGCATACACGACATTCTGAGAGATGAGGCCGCAAAGGCGCAGCGCTTCTCTGAATTCCTTCCAGTTGTTGACCTGGTTAAGTTTGATCAGGCCTTTAAGAGCGAGAGCGGGGTTAGTCGGATCGTGACCTGTCCAGCGCAGGGCTAGAGTATCGTGAAGCCCTTTTCTCACTTCGGGTCTCGCCATCCCCAGCAGCAGTGAGTCTATTACGGGTCCGTGCCGGGTGATTAGAAGCTCCTTGGTAGCTGGCTCTTCCCTGCCACGCACCAGGAACTGCTCAATACAAACCTCGGCATCTTCCCATTTGCCTTGATACAGGTATTGGCGAGGGTTTTTGGGATTCAGCTTCTCGACATAGAGGTCTTGGACATCGGAGCACAGGTTGGTCAGCCCCCAGGCAATGCGTGCATTGTGCCCGATGAACACTGGAGGCGATCCGGGGAAGGTAGCACCAATGACGTTGAATCCAGGAGCTACAAGGTGTGCTTCGTACCAGACGGATGGCATCCCGATAAGCAGGTGAGGGTCGCTGGCAAGGAGGGGCATGCCAGTGGTAGACTTGCTTCCATCTATTACCCAGTTGTTGCTGCCAGGCTGCACTGGGTCTGAACTGAGGGAACCTCTAACATTCTTCTGGCATTCCAGTACCGATTCGGCTATCTCCCCAAATAAACCTTGTGAGGGAACTACAAGCGATGCCTCTGGAGGGTAAAATGGGAGCAGGTCCCGGGCACGCTTCTCGCCCAGCCGTTCGATCAATTCTGCTCTAAGCAGTTCATTATCCCAATTCATGGACAACTGCCAGGCCACAAGCAGGCCGCAGGCATTGGTATCAGCCAGTGTCCATCGAGACGGCTGCCAGCCCAGGACCCTGTATTCGAAAGGGGGATTGTCGATGTGGCTTTCGATGAACGCATTGACTCCCATGACATAGGCCGCGGTCGCATCCCTGGTAAGCTTATCACCCTTTTCTTGGATCAGCTTGGCTGCTGCTTCGGAGGTGCGTCTCAGCCCCATGGTGCGCATGAAGACATCAATGTCCAGAGCCAGTTCACCTACAATCTCGGATAGAGTGCCGCAGGCCAGCCGACGATTGAACTCCATCTGCCATAGTCTCTCCTGGGCATGGGTATAACCCTCGGCGAAGAAAAGGTCTTTCACACTGATAGCAAATATATGAGGTACTCCCCACCGGTCTCTTATGATGCGTACTTCATCCTTCAAGCCTTTAACGGAGATGACGCCGCTGGTAGCCACTAAAGCTTGCCTCGCCAACTCTTTCATCTGTGCCACAGCGTCTTCCATGAACGCCTCCTTCGACCAGTATTGAAGACGAATGCGCGGGCTTCTCATTTTCCCTATGAGTCGTATGCGGCGACCAAGGAGGTAAATGACAATTGAGACTCAAGTGTTGGAAGGAGTTTGAAAGAGCGACCCCGATGGGGGTCGGGCCCCGAAGTGCAATGCACCGCCTACCTTGTGGAGGTGTTATGCCCCCAGATTCAGCACATCAGTGTTTCACGACGGAAGTTATCACCTTCCTTGTGGGCGGGACTGATTCAGCAGCGCGGCAACAAGAGCCTGCGTCAGCTTGCCAAGGAGTATGGGGTATCACATGAGGCAGTTAGGCGAACGCTGAACGCAATCTGAACAATCGATCTAGGAAAGCTTCACAACTCTAGTTTTTTGCCCCCTTGTTTGGATTTCAGTTTTGGGCACTCCGGGCATGTTCCTTGGGCTAGGACAGCCTCATCTATCTGATCGATGTCCGCCACTATTGCCTTGACTAGGTTCTCCAACTCTTGGAATCTGTACACTACTGACCGAACGTCCTGGGACTTCAGCCAACGTTCGAGCATTCTGTCCACCGCTGCTCGGGCGCATTCTATCTGCTCTCCTGTCCCCTGGCCGTAGCAGGTGCCTCCCCAGTAAAGGCCAAAGCTCGCTTCATGTGCTCCTGCGTTTCCCTGGGTTCCTAGGCTGGCCGCAGTGCGGTGATAGTGATCCAATTTGCCCAACAACATCCCAGTCAGCCAGGCAAAGATATCCAGCAGGAGCCGCTGCTCCTCTGACGGTCCCATGATGTCGGTCGCCGGGAAACCAAGAGCATCTTCGAACTCTGCTCGCAAGGCCACTACCATGTCGGCAATTGACGACCGATACTCCCACTCTCTTGTCTTGAACTCTCTCATCCGTTGCCAGACGCTATGCTCAGGGATATGGTCTCGGAGCCAGCTTCTTATGGGGAGCATTTCCCAGCTGAATGCTACTGTAAGCGCAACGACATGGCGTGTCCCGCGCAGGTGGTTCTCCCATATCGCCGACAGCATCAGTTCCATTACGGCAACTGGGCGTTTCACAAAGAAGGTCTCGATTAGCCTTTCGTCTTTCACAAAGGCCAGCAGTGCCCTCAGGTGCGCTAGCTGCATTGCATCCTCTTCTGGCTTTTCAGTCTCCCCTGTGGCCTCGATTAGGCCCCAATAGCGCAGAATAGGGTCAAGTTTTCCCCCTTCGATTAGGCCTTTGATCTTGTACACTGTGCCTTTGCCAGCCCTATATCGCGGGCCATCTATCTTGTGCAGAGGATAAAGTGGTTCATTTTTAAGGACACGTTCGGCTATTTCCCTCACTACCTCTGGTCCGACGTACACCCCAAGCCCCTTGAGGAAACTTCTCCCCTGTTCGTCAAAATTGTCCACTCTTGTGAACTTGCTGGTCATTTATGTTGCCCAGTGACATCTGGTGACATTGTCCACAGCGATATGTTCCAATTTAGGGAAGAACTAAATTTCATGGCCATTCTAGCAGGGGGCAAGGATGAACGCAATCGATGGTCTCGAGATAAGGCGGCTGCGTCCTGGCTCTGAGCTACCGGGTCGAATTGTGGAAGTCCTTGAGGAGGTTCGGGGTGTCAAAGCGAGCAGAAACTAGGACGCCTGCGTACGCTGACAACCCAACGGAATGGGCCCTGTGGCGCCTATCCCTGGTTCTAAAAGATATCGCGGAAGGCCAAGCCCCTAAGGTTGAAGAACAGACACCAAGTCAGGCTTCTGCTCAAGCTGCGCTGAGTAATGGCACTGACGAAAACCACTCCCATGAGCAAGAATAAGATTAACGATAGCCATTCGTCAAGCTCGCAAAGTCAACAAACCGTAAGAGCATTTGCGGAACTACTTGCAATTCTCAGAACCGGATCCTCATGAGAGCTATGACAAGATATGGGGGGGAACGTGGCAACCAGAACCAGTCAGCAAAAGCCGGCGCAGGCTCCACCGCCGCTAACTCGCTCTAGGAGACCAGCCGGTATGCTAAACTACGTGAAAAGGGTATAGTAAACAGATATGGGTGCTGATACTCACAGGCCACCGTCCAGGGTGCGGTATGAACAGGCTCACCCTACTTTGTCGTGTCGCTTGGATGCTGAGACACACGAGTTGTTGAAAAGACGACTCGCTTCCGATGGATTGTCATTCGCTGATTTTGTTAAGTCTCAATTGGCTGTCATGGAAACTAACACTCTTAATGTCAAAGAGGTGGAAGAAAGAGCATACGCCACCGCGAAGAACAAATATGAAGCTCGAATAGCTGCTTTGGAACGTGAAAACGATGTTCTCAAGGAATCCGCACAGTCCATAGCAGAAGAAGTAGTTCGGAAGGTGATCGCTCCTTATAGGATTAACGTCCTGTGCCCTAGATGCAGGAACACGACGGAACTCAGCATACAAAATATGCTCCCGATCCTGGAAAAGTTGGTATTTAAATGTCCTCATTGCGGTGAATCGGGTGGTTTGAGAAGTTCTGTATACAGGATAGGGTTGGGGAAGGTGTGACACCACCTAAATGCATGTAGGCTGTGTTTCTTAAGCAATATCCCGGCTTGGTCAAACGATATCTGCGCCGACCCCTGATCTGCTCCCGGCTCTGGTCCACCCTGGCCCGGGTCCCGGAGGACCTACCATCTCTCCCACGGCTTTAGCTTCAATAGCTTCGGCAGATTTGCAGCCGCAAAATGGGCTCTATTCTTGCTCTTTGCGGAGTTGCTGCCGGTCCTGAAACTTAGGTGCAAATTTTCCCATCGCAAAAGATATCATGCACAAACGCCTTGCGCGCCCTTCAGCTATTTACAACATCCACGAAATCAGCAACTTTTCCGCGTGTGAGCCTTCCTATATTCTCCCCAAGTCTCCCCCAGGTACGGGACCCTTGCGCTGCGCACGCAGCCACGTGTTATACCACCTGGCCTTATACAAGGTCAACTGGCCCTGTCTATCGGGAGCTAGGGTCAGACCGCCGCATCTGTGTGAAACGAACGGTGGCGGTTCAGGAGCCAGATGGGGCTTAGTAGCCTCAGTCCCCTTCAGCCTCCGTGATGGTATATAGCGCAGAGCTTGACTCCAAGTCAATTCGCCTTGGCCATCTGGAACCACGTCTATATGGCCTTGTGAGTCTACCATGCATCGCTTGAGATTGGGAGAAGCTTGAGTTAGTGGAGGGTGTTTTTCTTCGATGAGTCGCGCTCCCACCATCCTCAGTCGTCTGGCTCGAAACTGCTCAAGCTTGGCGATCTCCCGGTCAAACTCATCCTTTTCTGCGGTGGCGTTAACACCAAGTCCTTTCCATCTTTTCCTTCTATCGACAAACCCTAGTCCATATCTGCGATATTTTCCGCCTGGAGGCCTGGATTTAGTATAAGTCTAAGTTGAGCTTGAGCAGGAGAACTTGAGGTCTCCTGCTCGCGTGGTTGCCGCCCCGCCTGAGATTCGCTGGTAGAGCATAAAGGAACGTCCATGGTGTTCTCTGCAACTGCCGTCTTGCTAATGCACAGGCACTTAGCAATCCGGCTATAAGGTAACCCCCTCTGCATCTAACGCTCTGGCCTGGTCGATGATTTCTGGGCGTAAAGCCTTATAAAAAAACGAACGAACGATTTCTGATTCTCATTTTATTGACTGGCTGATTCATTCGGTCGTAAACAGCTATGGTAACCTATAGGGCAAAGGCTATGGTAAACAACGGGAAAAGGGTATGGTAAACAGATATGGGTGCTGATACTCACAGGCCACCGTACAGGGTCCGGTATGAACAGGCTCATCCTACTTTGTCGTGCCGGTTGGATACTGAAACCCGTATGCTTTTCTCCAGGAGCAAGTCCTCTACTCGCTGACCTCCCAAGAGGGAGCGGAGGCGCTGGCCTGGGGGGCAGACCAGATAGCCGCTAGTCATCCTGAGTTCAGTTGACAAGGTTTTGACTCAATCTATCTCAATCCACATATTTCCGAAGCTAACTTTCACTAAAACTACGATTTTTAGCTTCAATTGAAGAACTAGCTACTTCTTTTCCTATACAAAAGGTACTTTTGTAAAGTATCCTATCCTCATAGCTATATTTTGAGAGTGTAAATAGCTTCAGCACCTTAACAAAAAATGACTTGACCTTGATGGGTAGCTAACCCGAACGATTAGGCCAAACCCCTTATAAGGAACAGGGCGAAAGCCCCTACAATCGGCAAGGGATAGGCCGAAAGTGGATTAGTGAGTCATTCATCACTCTAGCCCTGATTCGGGGGTTTGATATACGCTTAAATCTAATTGAGAGGTGAAAGCGTATGACAGTCGAGTTTACAACCCCTGAATATATCGCTATGTTGCTCAATCCCGCACCGAGCAAACCGCAAGGGCGCAAGGTTTGGAGCGTTGACCTTGAGACTGTGTGGCTTCCGTTCTTCACGGCCTCTAACGTGATGGGCAAAACGGTTATACCCCCCGAAGCTCTAGGCGCACCGCTTCGGTTAGCGTACGGCAAGGATGGAGTTGCGAAGTTTAACCCCAATACGGGCAAGCCCGTTATCAGGGTGGCGAAGGAATTGGGCGAAGGTGTTAAGATGGTTCGTGAGAACTTGATAGCGAACCTGCAACACTTCTCCGCAACAGTCCGCAAGGCCGAACCCGACAAGTACAAGGCCGAAGTAAGCACCAGCATAGAGGCAGGAAAGCCCATCAGAGAGGCCGACAGGATAGCGATAAGCAAGGCGGTGGCCGAAGCTATGGCCGAAGCTATAGCGAAGCAGGATAAAGCCGAAGCCCAGTCCGAAGCTCCCCAAACCGAACCCGAACCCGTAGCAGCATAACCCGAACCGATAGCGAGCAAAGCCAATACATAAGCGTATATCACCCCCCGAATTAGGGCTAGAGAGAGAAGGGGGGATATATGCCGAAGTGGGCAACGAACGAACGGCAAGCCCAATTGCTAGACCTATGGGCGAAGTACGGCAATCGTTGCTTGTTAGGCCATACGGCTTGTGATGACTTTGAGCACTACGTTTACCATAGGCCAAAGCCCCTATTCGGGATAAAGCCAAAGCCGATAAAGTGCGTGGATAGGTACGGAAACCCCATACTTGATAAGAACGGAAACCCGCTTTGGACTGTTGAGTATAAACTAATTCCCGATTGGGTAACTAACCCCGAAGTAATCCGCCTCTATGACTTGAGACTAACGGAAGTTATAGGGGATTGGATTGCCGAAGATAAGCAAGCCAAAGCGTACGAGCGTAAAGCAATAGCCCGATTGCTTCACACTATCCCCGAAGTCGGCAAGCTCAGAGGGCAGTTTAACGCAATCAGTCGGGACATATACCACGAAAGCCAACCGACTTACTTTATAGAGTGTTTGGGGATTAGTGGCCTAACCTTTAAGCCGTTCGCCAAAGTCCGCATAGCCTCTAGTTATGTGCGATTGCACGTAGACTTGAAAGCCCCTTTAGCGAACGTATCAAAAAACCGCAAGCGGAAGTATATCCGCTATGGGAAGGGCTTGCCCACAGATGTAGCGAAAGAAGTTGAACTAACGTGCAATAAAGCGATTGCACACTATCTCAGTTAAGCAAATCCCATCAAGGTTAAGTTTCAATCGAAAGCAAAGACTCTCGGTTATCGGGAGTCTTTTTGCTTTCTAAGAGCCTCTAACTCCACAGCGAGGGGGGGCAGGGCGAAGCCTTGCCTTCCGTCATCGGCGTTAGAGGCTCTTTGTTTTATAAGGCCAGAAAGGGGGTGAGTATGATGGAGTGCACCTACTCCAGCTATAGAGGATACCGCCCTGGCGATGGTGGGAACGAAGCCCTGGTCGGTGAGCTGGACGGTGACTGGGCGACATACGCCAAGATAGCCGAATACTTTGTCCGCAAGGTAAAGCTCGAGGATAGGGAGGACTTTCGACACGACCTTATCCTGGAGATGGCAAAGGTAAAGGCGAAGTATGAGGCAAAGGGGAAGCCCCTGACTGAGGCCGGCATGATGCGGGTTTGCAGCTACGAGCTAACCGCTTACTGGGAGAAGGAAAGGCTGCGAGCCAGGGGCATTATCGTAGATTGCGGGAACTGCGGCAAAGAGCAGAGACAAAAGTGCAGGGATGAGAGTCCGAATCTCCGGTGCCGCAAGGCGAAGCGCTTCTTTAGTCTCAACCAGGCCATCGGCGACGATGGCCTGGAGCTCTGGGAGGTTCTGGCCGATGACAACGCCCTGGACCTGGACGCCTGGGTTGACGCCAGGGCTCTGCTCCGGCGCTTCCCGCGAAAGCTCACCGTGATCGGCTACAAAGAAATAGCCGGGATACCTCTGAGCGGTGAAGATAAAGCATACCTCAAGCTTTGGCGTGAAAACGGGAGACAGGAAAAGCCGAAGAGGATACCGGCCCGAAATTGGTATGACCTGGAGGAAACCATCCTGTCCCTTCTCAGGGACAATGGGGGGATGAGCAGGCGGGATCTCTACCGCCGCCTCAACCTCTCTCCGCGGGAGCTCGGCTGGTACTGTGACCCCCTGGTAAGGCAAGGGCTGATCAGGGAGATGAAGAGGGAGAACGGTCGTGGCCGTCCTCTCACCCCGCTGCTGGTAGCCGCGCAGCCAGGCGATCTACTGCCTGAGCCACTGCCTGATAAAATGGATCTCATCCGGCAAGCCTACTTTGTGGAGCAAAAGAACATCAAGCAGATAGCGAGGGAGTTTCATCACGCCACCCGGACGGTGCGCAAGGCTATCCGCATGGAAGCTGAAAAACGAGCACAAGTCGAAGCCAGGGCAAAAGAACCTGTAGCCGTAGCCTAGAACGCTTGAACTCATGCCCCCGTCCGTCCCCACTGGTAGCCCAAGAGAAAGGGGCGTAGGTCGAATCCTGCGCCCCTCTTTGCTAAAATTCCAAGAACGGAATGGCTGGAAGGAATGCGATATTGAGAGCGAGTCCAGCCACTATTGTTTATCGGACTGCTAAACAAGCAATTGTGTGCGTACAATTTCGAACTTTAGAAGATAAGTGTCCTCGGTTTTAACCTTCGAAGCTAACCAGCTTCCCCCTCTGGAAGCCCACAGATGTCCAAAATCTCGTTAGGCGTTCATCATCCTCCCTGACAATAACTCTTGCCTTGACCAGATTTCGCTTGCATTCTTCACGAAATGTCTCTACTAGCCTTCGCCCTATTCTCTGATGCTGATACTGAGGTGCGACACCCATCATATCTATCCAGCCACTTATATCTGTCCCGTATTCCGCGCCTCTTATGTCCCCTAATAAGAAACCTACTATCTCATCCCCCAGTTCGGCCACATAGCTTAACGCCGGACGATATACTGCCCACTCAGTTTCAACTCTTAATGGCCAAGACAAGGCCCGCCTTTCACCGGCAAGCGCTCTATCTATCGCTTCCACCTTGTCCAGGTCTGCCCCGACCATCCTTCGAATCTTGATTTTATCACTGTCTGGCAGCATACTCTACTCTTCCCTTACTATTTCAGACTGCGCCTGTGTGGTTTCAATGTCGGCGAGGATGGAGAAAACACCAGCCAGCCAGCCTTTCGATAACTGTCGCTCGAAATTACATTTCCAGGTTGGTCAGCTCCCCCGGGCGGAAGCCTATAGATGTACAGAAGCGAATCAGCCTTTCATCGTCCTCCCTGACGATAATATTTGTTCTGAGGTGTTTTTGCTGGCACTCCGCCCAGAATGCCCGCACTAACCTGCGGGCTATTCCCTTTCTCTGGTGCTCAGGCGCAACACCTATCATATCTATCCACCCGCTTAGCCCCATCCCATATCTCGATCTCCTTATGTCACCCAGCAGGAAGCCGACGATCTTACCTTCTAACTCAGCTACAAAACCCGGTGCAGGACGATAGAACGCCAATTCGTCCTCAACGCTTAAGGGCCACGATGCAGCGCGCTCCTGGCCAACCAGCAGTCGATCTATTTCTTTCACTGCCTCAAGGTCTGCTTCGACCATCCTTCGGATTTTGACCTCATGGTTAGAGGGTGGCATAGTATCTGGCATCTCCTTACACGCTATTCTATATCACCTTCCCGCTATTTTCTATATTATTAACTAAGTAAAGATAAAACTCTTGAGAGAACCTTCGCGTTGGTTCTCCAAGCTATCACCCCTGCTCGACAATTCGCCTATTTGTTGCGCCTGGTAGGTTCCGAAACAAGTCAGAGTAGGGTTTTCCTCTTAGACTTCTCTTCCCTGACCCAACCTTCATCTATAAGCTCAGGTATCGCGGCGTGAACTGTACCCTCATCAAGATTTGTATCCTTAACTGTATCCTCCACGGTTGCTCCACCACTCCGCAGACTTTCGAGTATTTTCGCCTCGTCATCCTTACCCTGACTTTTGAGTTGTGGAATTGAGTACCTACCTTGTGGAGTCAAAATGTAATAACTGATAAAGCTCTCCTTGTTCATTTTGCGAGACCTCCATCTCTAATATAATAATACCATACTGTTTTCGGCTCTAGATAGCTTCAATAGCATATATGCTAAAACTCAAAATGTGTTGTGTTCTTCTCCTAGATAGGGCACCTCTAAATAGCCTGGGAGGCCACTGAATATATGAGAGCTGAACTGGGCAGAGTCAAACAAAAAGGTGTAAAATAGATATATCACGCAAGAACAAGAAAGGAGCGAAGCGATGGCTGAACAGTGTGGATGTGGCTGCGGTGCCAAACCAGCAGCTAAGCCTGAGAAGAAGCAAGAGAAGCCGGTCAAGAAGAGCGATAAATAAGGGAAAGTTCCCGGAAGGGTAGCAGAGAAGGGAGCACGAGCTTCCTTCTCTGCTATAGAACACCGGACGACAAATATACTGTCAGTAAGGGGTAACTTGTTTTGGAGGCTCTGGTATCGAGGATGGTTGTCCATTATCCTTCAACGCTTCGGCTGCCACATCCTCTATGAGGTGGTTCAATGCTGGGAGATCATAAATCCTTTGGCGTTGCATGAACCTGGCTGCCTTGTCAACTATGGGGCTGTTAATCAAATGGCATCTTCTAACGGCTTCAAGGTTCTTGACTATGTGGAGACATTCCTCATACGTCAATTCAGGTTTGAAGTTTTGGTCGAAGTTCTGTTCGTAAGGCTGGCGCATTCAATTGTTCCGTTGTTCCAAAGGATAGATTATTTCACCATTCCCGAGGACTACTAGCGGCATTATACCTTCCGTAGTAGAATATCTCAAGAGGTTTATAGAAGATGAGAATCGTCTTGGAGCCCATCAATGGAACTGCTACGGACAACCTTGAGCGAGCCAAGCTGGAAATTGAAAGAGTGCTTGCATTCAGAGGGTCTGTGTCCGAGGTCAAGGCAAGGGGTAAACGGATCATTGTGAGGTTCGAAGTGAGCCCGAAATGGGACTTGCCTATGCATGAGAAGGTGAGATATTTGGAGGATTGGATACCTGCAAAGGTGAAGGTAGTTTTCAAGGTGGTTAGCGTTTCTGCCGAAGGTGAGATTGCCTAGTAGTGAATTATCCATAAGTTAATATAATTTGTCCCACTGGCGTAGCACCACTGAGAAAGTATATGATGGTATATCGCGCTTCGGGGGGAGTTCGACTGTGCTCGGTCTCTCCGTGATTCGGCGATCGACGCACTTGGCCTGCACATCACGCTACAATGTGCAATTAAGGTAACCATTTACTTTGATGTTACCTTTGCACAAACATAGGCATCACTATCCTGTCATGCTTAGAATTGCCGTTCAGAGTCCTCCAAGACCGCGAAGTGTGAAGCAGCTTGGATTACTCGACATTGAGTTGGGGAAAGCATGAAGCAATAGCGGGCGGGTCAATGGTCAATTACCAAAGCCCAAATGACCGAATCACCAAATATCCATCTCACCCCATGAAATGATGGGATCGCTCATTCCACTACGAACATGAAGTTCGGTCCGAGGTCGTAACCCAGCGTGCTGGAGCCATTCTTTAGTTCGCTGTAGAACCAATTCGGCTCGACCATTGTGCTCGTCTGCGTGAGACCGCCTGGGCCGTAGCTGACGAAGCCCACGTAAGTGATCGCTGAATTTACATCCGCTGGGGTGAGGGCTGGTGATGCGATGTAATAATTTGTGCCTGAGACCCAGACGACTGCGTAGTTATCCGTCGTGTTCAACGCGATGGGAGTGGCGAGTGAAGCATAGTGGTAGACCCCGGTCACGGGGTCAGAGGCTTTTACCGTGACAGATCCCAGAAGGGTATGGGTGGTAAGGTCGTACACCGCGACCTCAGCCAGAGCGAAGGTCTCGCTGCCATTGGGCAAGCTGGAGTAGTTGGAATCGTAGGCGCCGAGTTTGGTGATGCTGATCGCCCTGTTTGCCGTGAACTCGAAACCTTCGAGGTAGGTTCCCTGGGTGTAATTGAATCCGCCACTACCGGTAACAGGCACGGTAAGAGCGACTAGATTGCTGCCACTAGCTGATGGTTGCGGCGAGGCCGCGGTCGAAGTCACTGTGGAAGCAGGAGGCGTAGGTAGGGTCGAAGTGACTGTCTTCGCTCCAGAGCAAGCAGTAACGACCAAAGCTACCACTCCGACTACGGTGGCGGCAACCCCAATCTTCCATATTCTTGATAGTTGCATAATATTAACCTCTCTTTCCTATTAGATTCTACTGCGATTTCTATAATGTCACAAGCAGGCTCGCTAACCTTCAGCTTTGAGGACAGCATGAACCGCTGCAGGATGGTGGTGGGTGGCCAAAATACATGCACTATAAAAAAGCAGAAGCCCCGACACGAGCCGGATCTTCTGCTTTCTCCAACCTTCTATGAAGCTAATACACTTTTCAGGGTAGGTAAGTCTCAAAGAAGGGTAAGAAGTACCCGCTGGCAGCTTGGTGCTGCGCCGCGTACCCAATGGTGCAAGGCCCGTCCCCGCTCAAGGCCTGAGCTAGTTGTGCTGCCCATACATCAAGGAAGCCCACGTGGTTACCGCCATTGATTTCGTCGAACTCTTTGTAGGGTGCTTGTGTTATTTCTGCATACAACGCAGAAACAGGGGCCGGGGGATTCAATTGATCATTGCTTCCCACCTGGAGCTGAATCGGTACCTTTATTAGTGACGCAGCATTGTCAGTCTGCTGATTCTTATCCGGAGCCAGAGCTACAACAGCGTGAATCAGCGAATTACTCGCAGCCGCTATCATTGCTCCTGCACCCCCACTGGACAGGCCAATGACGCCAAACCCCTTTGCTATATCGAGGAGCCTGTAAATTGGAGACAGAGGCGCAGTATTGGGTTCAGACTGCAGCTTGGAGATGCCGCCGTTGAATCCGGCAGCCCACTGTGCGTCGTCGTTTAATGCGGGGTTCGGTGTGGTGAAGCACAGAGTCACATATCCGCAAGATGTAAGATCCTCAGCAATCCAATCAATCATGGACCCAAGGGATAGATAGCCATCGGTCACCACGATGCCGGCATAAGGCTTCCCTGACTTATCAGGAAGTGCGCGCCATCCATCCCGTAATGCAGGGTATCTAACTGTAGCAGTGTACCACCCATAGGGCGATACGTAGTAGGATACGAAGTAATAGCCAACGTGATACGTTCCCGGTTGGTCTGGAGCTACTGCCTGCGTCGCAGTGCTTTGGGCCCCAGCGGCAAGTGTTGTCACAAACAGTGAACCAACAAGCGCGAGGAGCAACACAATAGGAAACCACTTACTTCTGACTGTCTGACGTGCACTCATCTTAATTCCCCCCTACTCAAGTATATTACTCTTCGTTACCGATGTCTGCTCCTCAGCGGGAGCAGAGCAAGCGCCACCAGTTAGTGAGGGAAGTTTGTGGCGGAGGAAATTATAGAGTGTTTATGTTAATAGTCAATAATATGAACTTGACTTCTCTTAACTTATCCCACCATTTTTGCTGAGTATTATAGCACAAAGCACTACAGGGCGGTGGTGGTTACCAATTCGCGAACATCGGCATGTCCACATGGACGTAGACTCAATATTCCTCTTCTATCATACAACGTGAAGCATGAAACCGGTAATTGCGTAAGAATTTAGTTATCTTATATAAGTTATGACTTCTTTATTTCTGGGACGGGCAATGGGACTCTCACCTTCCTGGTATCCCAAGGCGATAGCACAAATGTGGGTATAACCATCCGGAATTCCCATTTCTTTTTTTATAGCCTCGCCCTTTTCGGATGCAAAAAGAAACTCTGTGCTCGTCATAATACATGAACCGATGTTGTACGACTTTGCAGCTATTAAAATATTTTGGGCGGCTAATGCTGCATCGATTTTGGCGAGACCGTTCTTTTCGTCTGCAGTAACAAAAATAATCGTAGGTGCATGATAGTAGGGGTGAAAATTGGGATCTTTTGCTCTACTGGCGAAGAATTCAAGACCGCAATTCAGCATGTTTTCTTTAGTGATATTTATCATTCTTAGAAGGAGGTCCTTATTCTGAATAACGCTAAAATGCCATTGTTGTTGATTCATAGCATTAGGAGCAAGTATGGCGCATTCCATAATAGTCTGCAATTCTGAGTCGGGTATTTGTTGATCTCTAAATTGTCGGATACTTCTCCGATTTTTGATGATATTCACAGTTTGATTCGTTTTCATTCATCATCCTTTTGTCTATTCTACGTATTCTTATAATAACACATAAGCAGGCGTAGAGAAACGGGATGGCCAAATCTCCACCTGAAAGGCGACATATCGCAAAATGATTGAATAGTTACCTCAAACCAAAACACCTCAAGCTGCTTAACTAAAATATTCTGGCTAATTACATCGCCATACAGGTAGTCTATGTTCTGAATTTGGGGCGACTGCCTGATTCGTGTTTCGACACCCTAACTGGATATCTAAGCTACCGTTAAGAGGCGGACCTTTAAGCTGAGGTGAGAAGGTCAGAATGCTATTTCCAAGGCAGTGTTCATTTCCGTATAGGCGCGGCCTTGGTCGTTATTGCATAAACCGCTATGTTGTTGGCCAGAGGTAACAAAAGCGAGTTTTGTTTAGCAATCGATTCGTGCTCTGGGAGAAGATGGTTTGGCTTATTGCAAGAAGCGCCAGAAAGCGTAACCCCACAGCTCCACCTTTCAATGAACCTCAGCATCTCCGATGTTGCTGCTCCAAAACGGCGACGCCCTCGGCAGCTTGGATTATTCTTGTATGTCGTTGTCAAGGGAAAATGTCAGGGTTAACTGTTAAGCGATTTTGTCAGTACGTCACCAGAATACCATCATAGACAATCCCATCATCACAGGTTGTGGTGGGAACAAGCATTGCTTGCTCACTACCATTAATTGGATATAAGCGTGCATCGAGGAGACGCTTGAGCGTGGCATAACCGATGGCCAGTTCCCTGGCCGCCTGCCGCCGGGATATTGCTCCCTGTTCAAGACGTTCCACCGCTGCCATAAATCGGTGGGAGAACCCATCCCGTTCCGTCACCGAGGGCCTTCCGATTCGCTTACCCTGTTCCCGCGCCCGTTCCATCCCTGCCAGCACCAACTGCCCATGGATGCACTTCTTTGCGTCGTCCCTATACCAGTCTCCATCCCAGCCCAGGGTGGTGCGCGGCTTCCTGGTTGCTACTGGCTGCTCTGGGAGAGGCACAGATGTATAGGCATCAGCAAAACCCGCGTCTGCCCGCGCGCGGAGTTCGGCGGCGAGAGGAGGTGCATCCTCAGGAGTGATGATCTGCCCACGATGACGCACAAGCAGACGACCGTCCAAACGTTCCTGTACCTCGACATGGGTCCGGGCATAGCTGGGCTGCTCAGCCCCAGGGTACAGCTGCAGGGTGCGCCCTTGGTACCGCACCGTGTTATCCTTCGCCACGCGCCGTATCTCCTTAACGCAGAGCACACCCTCTATGTCCAGTCCCTCCGGCACCTCACGATAGGCAGACCCCGACTGGGCCGCCGGGACACCAAAGCGCTGGTTGAAACGTGGCAAGAACGCTTCGAGGAGGCTGTTCGCCTCATCAACAGTACTGGCGCCGGCCAGTCGCAGTTCTGCTACCAGCCTGTCTTGGAAAGTGCCATTAGCCCGCTCGACCCGCCCTTTCGCCTCCGGGCTACGGGCGAATACCTGTGTCACCCCGAGTTCCCGCATGGCTCGCCCAAACTGGGTCGGTTTGTCCCTGTCGACGAGGGACGCTTCTCCAGTCTCATTCGCCGGTTTCGAATGACAGAACACGAAGTAGCGATCGCTGTAGAGTGCCAGTGGAATGCCCCGCCGCTGTATGATACCCTTCATCAAGCGGAAATAGCCTTCGGTATCCTCCTGCTCGCGAAACAGCGCGTACGGTACAGTGCCGGTGGCGTCGTCCACGGCCAGGAGCAGCGTGAGCCAGGGGCCACGTTCTCCAAACCAACGGTGGTGGCTGCCGTCGACCTGTACCAGCACTCCCTCTTGCGGCATGCGCTCTCGTCGGCAGCGGTGGCGCGGTGGTCGTCGACGGCGGGGGCTGGCTAGGCCGGCACCCACGAGAATATTCCGCACCGTGGATCGTGACAGGGTCAGGGCTTGACGCTCTACGAGCAGCTCAGTCAGGTGAGTATGGTTGAGCCCGGCGTACTGTGTGCGTGCAAGCGTAATCACTCGTTGCCGCGTTTCCTCAGAAGTGGCATTGGCAGGCCGACAGCCTCGATTCCCGTGGGCCAGCGCAGCGACGCCCTCCCCTCGATATGCCGCCAAGATTCGCCACGCGTGGCGTTCACTTACCCCAAGGACACAGGCTGCCTCCGCCACCCCCATCCGTCCCTCCAATACCAGGTTCAATGTCTGTAGTCTCCCTTGCTCTTGCTGTGTCAATGTCAGTCCTCTCATGACTGACATTATCCCTTAACAGTTAGCTACTGACGTAATCGTATAACAACGACATCTTGTATAGCTCGGTGGGCCAAAAAGGCTTCTTTCTGGCTAATTTGTTTGGAGCAGCAGCAAGCCCCAAAGTGTCCATTACATAATGTCTTCTAAGTGTCCCATCTTCCCTGAGGGCGAACAGTCTCGTCTACTGATTGATGAACAGTACTTTTACCTACCCGATTTTCTCGAATCAGCAAACGGTTATATCGAAGAGAAGTACTTTCGAGTAATTGTAAGACTACAGATTAGCCCATACTATCAAACTATAGCAAGAGAATTGATCGTAAAGCGCCCCTAACTCTACCAAGTCAATGTTTTCACTAGATCATACAACGTAGGAATTCAGGACAAAGATCTCAATGACCATTGTGTACGGCTAGTAGGGGGAGATGCGCATGGCTGGTAAATATAGAATTCTACTGCTAATCATAGCACTCACACTTGTGGCAATGATCTCGTCCACAGTGGTCTATGCAGGTCATAGCCCGAGGCCAACGCCCACGGCAACATCCGCCTCAGATCGTATTCCTCACGGGCAATTGCGCACATTAGCAACGCCTACGCCTGTGCCAACAGTGACACCCACGCCTACGCCTGTGCCAACAGTGACACCTACGCCTACACCAACGCCAGCACCGACGCCTACGCCTACACCTACGCCTACACCTACACCGACGCCTACGTTAAAGGTAGCAGCCAGCAATAGCCCGAATCCTGGAACTGCAGATTATGTCTGCGATGGTGTTGCTGATGAGAATGAGATTAACACAGCAATTAGTCACTTGCCTGCTGGGCCTGGACCGGACTAGCTTAACAAGTTGTGGATCCCATCCGTATAGGTGATGAGGAGTGTGGTAGTGAAGATAGCGTATGTGTATGATGTAGTGTATCCTTATGTGGTTGGTGGAACCGAGAAGCGAATACGGGAGATAGCTACTAGGCTTGGGCGTAGAGGACATGAAGTCCACATCTTCGGTATGAAGTACTGGGAAGGCGACAATGAATGCAGGCAAGATGGAGTCTATCTGCATGGGGTATGTCCTCCCATTCCGCTATTCGCCGGAGATCGTAGGTCGGTAGGTGAGGCTCTGAAGTTTGGATTGAGGGTAGCAGGCCCTTTGGGACAAGAGCGATATGACATCATTGACTGCCAGAACTTCCCATACTTCCCGTGCTTCTCTGCTAAGTATGCTTCTGTACCCCGTGCTTCCAATCTGGTTATTACTTGGCATGAGGTTTGGAATAATTATTGGTATACATACTTAGGGAAGCCAGGCTGGTTCGGTAAGATGGTTGAGCTATTTGTAACTCACCTGACCGATAATGTGATTGCCGTATCAGCCACTACCGAGCATAGGCTAAGACAAATTGGTGTCAAGGGCCGCATAAGGGTCATTCCCAACGGTATAGACCTCGGAGCAGTCAAAGCGGCGTCTCCCTCGAGTACAAAATCCGACATTATATATGCCGGAAGATTGATTAAAGAAAAAAGATTAGATTTATTAATCGAATCTTTAACAATTGTAAAAAAAGAATATCCCAATGTAGAATGCCACATAATCGGAGACGGATCCGAGCAGGAGAGGCTTCAACAAATGATTAAGAATTATGAATTGGAGAAGAATGTTCGGATGGAAGGATTCTTGAAAACACAGGAAGAAGTGTTCTCAAGGTTGAAATCGTCGAAGGTATTTGTACTGCCTTCTGAGAGAGAAGGTTTTGGGATTGTAGCTATCGAGGCAAACAGTTGCAACTTGCCAGTTGTTACTGTCAACCAACCAATGAATGCTGCGCGTGACCTGATAATAGAAGGAAAGAATGGTTTTGTTTGTGAGCCGCGAGCCGAGAGCATTGCTGCAAAGATATTAGCGGTTCTCGAAAAAGGCAGCCAAGTCAACCAGTACGAGAAGTATGCCGAAGAATATGATTGGGATAATATTGCCTATATGGCTGAGTCGGCTTACAATGAGATACTACATGCGTAAATGCAGTGAGGTGACAATAGCGGTCCAATGTATGATCAGTTTACATGTGACGTTTTGTCATAACAACCGCCCTCAATAATCTTCGCAACACTCCGCCACAATGGAAAGAACAGCTGCTCAGCGATGAGCGCACTATCGACTTTCGGGTCATTACTCGATTTACACAGTGTCATTTTGAACCACCGTATGTGCTCCTACAATGGCAATCCGTTCTACACTATTTCCACGGCAGTCGTTGTATGTGATAGTGTTGTAGTCTAATACGCCGTCCTCAAGGATGCCAAACTGTTGCTTGTGCGTAGCCTAGTCATTATTGGACGTACTACACGTAACCGTCGTGTCTTGACGTATGATTAGGTTCGCTGCTGAACGTCAGTAGGGAACACCCCACCTTCTCTCCCTCGGATTGCTCACTATTGCATTGTTGCTACGAAGGCGGGGATAATGAAATCAGCAGTATGCGGAGCTTTTTCTGCGGTCTTTTCTCTTGCCCCGTGTTTCGCGGTATTTCTGAACGCGTTTTCCACAATTTCACACCTTGGGAAGTGGAAACGCAACGTCAACCAATTTAGTTTTCTCCATGAAATGGCTTTTCGGCTAGATTTCTAGGCAGTTGGTGTCGGAGTAGGTGCAGCACCACATATTATTGTACCTGATACCGTTGTATGTTTACCAGTTGTAGAAACTGCTGAGACAACGTATCCACAGACATCGTTGTTTGTTATTATGTTGTAGTCCGAGTTGCTCCCCTCCAGAACGCCATATTGCTGCGTGTGTACAGATTGGTCGTCTATGCAGGTGTTGGCGTAGAGCGTGATGTTCTGGCAGGAATTGGTGCTGTCTCCCTCGATGAATATGCCTGCCTGGTTGCCGTTCTTTGCCGTGTTGTAGTCAAGTTGCCCCGTCGAGCTTCGCAGTATTGCTATGGCGTCTGCGCCATGCCCGTTGTTATTGACCTGGTTGCTCTCAAGGTCGAAGTTGCTGCACGGCACGCCTGCATCGCCAATCTGGATGCCCCTAGAGTCACTTGCCAGCGCCTCATTGAAGCTCACGACATTGTTGCTCACTGTTATGCCGTTGGTAAGCTCGAACAGGATTCCTCTTGCTGACTGAGACGATGGAGTGTTGGTGAAGGTTATGTTGTTGCCCGTCACAGTTATGTTCTGCGCTGGAGTATTCGGGTTGCCAGAGCAGTGTATCCCGTAGGCTGCGCCAGAGGGGTTGAGCGTCTGCATGCCAGGGCTCGTGATATTATTCCCGACTATCGTGATGTTGCTCAGCAGCACGTCCTCGTTCACAGCGTAGAGCGATATTCCAGCATCGGCTGTGGAGTATATGGTGTTGTACGAGATAGTGTCATTGGACACGGGCATGGGGTCATCTGCCTCTGGGCCAATGAACACACCGTGGGCAAAGTCCGAGGTCAGAGTATTGTGAGTAATAGTGACATTGCCTGCCGCAAGCTGCTCTCCTGTCGAGCTGACGCAGTCATCGCCGCTGGCTATGTTGCAGTTCTCAAACAGGGCATTGGTGGTGCCGGCTAGCTTGAACCCGTCGTGGTACTGGCCGCTGGCATAGGCCTGGCAGGCATTCACAGTCACGTTGGTGGAGAACCTTATGGAGCAGCAGAAAGCTCTGGGGTTCTCAATCTTGACGTGGTACATCGAGAAGCCATTGACGTGCTGCACCTCTATGGCGTTGCTTGAGCCTGTAACGCCCGTGTAGTTGCCGTCCACCGTAAACTCCTGCAAAGCTATGTTGGAGTTGTACTGGCTGCCTCCTATGTACTGGTTCACTATGGCTGTCATATCGGTAGTGAAACGAAGAATAGTAATATCCATACCAGAACCATAGAGAGAAGTATTATCGTTCATAGTCACGGAGGAAGTTAGATTGAATGTACCTTTCTCCAGCAAAACCTCTCCCCCACTCTTTGGCAAAGCATTGATAGCTTGGTTTATGACTTTTTGGTCATTGGTGCCACTGCAATGATAGTTAGCACTAGGGTCAGGATTAGTGCTTGAGGCAACAGTCAACAGATATGGCGTTGGTGTAGGCGTAGGCGTTGGTGTTGGCGTCGGTGTAGGTGTAGGCGTTGGTGTTGGCGTTGGCGTAGGTGTTGGCGTTGGCGTTGGCGTAGGTGTAGGTGTGGGCGTCGGTGTTGGCGTGGGCGTCGCATAAAATCCTCCGCCGCCCCCCCCACCTCCCCCTCCACCACCAGCTGGTAGTAGGACAGCGGTGGATGACGGAGTCGCCGTAGGTGTAGGCGATGGCCAAGGCGTTGGAGTCTGGATGGGCGCAGTGGGAGAGATGACAGGTGGAATGGAAAAAGTGGGAATGGGTGTAGAGGAGGGAATAGGTGTGAGTTGTAAGGTGACGGCGGGAGTAGATGTAATCGCCGGTGTTGGTGTTTCATTGGTCGCTTTAGTGCATGATATTGCCAAGATGAGCAAGCTAAACAGAATCTCTGCGACGATTACGTTCCTTAGAAACCTGGCCATGCTTCCTCTCTTGACGCCGTAGCCTTATTTCTTGCGATATTCTACGTCGATTTGCGCAATGGCGCAAATGCCGCAGGAGGATATGTGGATAGCTGATTCTACTTGAGCGGACGTCATAGGGTGTAACGTAACCGAGTCCCTTGTGATATCGCCGGGAGTTAGTTATAGTACTCGATGAACGCTGCAATTGCTTCCCTCAGCACACCAGGCACCTGGTAAGGCACGAGGTTAATCTCTGCTTTGATAGTGCGGTGCCATCTTTCTATATTGCCATTGCTCTGGGGATGGAAGAGAGCAGCTATGATGTGCCTGATTTCTACCAGCCCCAGGTACTCGTTGAACTGCCGGGAAATATAGCCAGGGCCATTATCGGACAGCAGCACTGTCCGGTCCTCCACCGGCACATCAGTCATCCCGGTCAGATCCACTGCCTGCTGAACTACGTCAATCAGTGACCTGCTGCCATATCACTCTTGAGCTCCCAGGCCAGTATGAAGCGGCTGTAGTCATCCATCACCGTCACTAGGTAATACCAGCCCCAGTCAATCACCTTAATGTGAGCACAGTCGGTAGCCCAGAGCTCGTTAGGCCCTCTCGTCTTCCGCTGATACTCCTTGCCTGCCTTGAAGCCCACTACCTCAGCCGGCTTGATCAGCCCCTCTCGCTTCAGTATACGGAATACTGTGCTCTCTGATACATACATACCATCAAAGTCGGTGACCCTGAGGGCAATCTCACGTGCAGAGAGCTCTGGTGAGACCCTCGCCTGTGCCAGAATCTGCTCTTCTTCCTCCGCCCTGAGCCTGTTCCAGGGTTCAGGCGACCCACCCCTGCTGTCCTCAAGCCTTCCTACAGACTGTGCCTCCTTAACCAGCGGTAATAGGTGCTCTTCGGCAATCCTAACTGGGCAAGCGCCCTGCGGCGCGGCAACCCGGAGTCAGCAACCAGGGCCATGATTTCCCTCTTCTTCCCAGCACTCACTCGAGTGTACCTCCCCTTTATTGCAGATCCGGCACAGCCGTTTTTTTAAGGACATGCACCTGCAGGGATAGCTCGGCCACTGGATGCTTCAACCTGGCATTTTCGCGCTTCAATCCCTGAACTTCGGCCCTGGTGGCGTCCCCCTGGTCGTGTCCCGTGTCAATCTCTCCTTGCCAGCCTCCATGAAGTCATTCAATTCAAGACAGATGGCCTCAGTCTTGTCCCTTAAGTCAACCTCGGCTTTCATACACTCGGTATCCTTACCCTTTGGATTGTATTAGAAACTACTCCTGGCCAGCTTCATAGGTCCACACCCAGCCGAACATCCCCGATGACGTGCTTAACCCGGCTGACAATTTTCCGTTTCTTGGAGATTGGTTGAGACTGTGCTGCGACCCCTTTTTAGAAACTCGTTGTCCAGGGTAAGCTTACCCACCAGCAGCTCCAGCTTCTCTCCTGTCCCGGAGGGCGCCTTCCTCGGTGGGTTCATTATTGAACTTGCCTTTGCTGTATCGCCTCTTCCAGAGCTAAAGCAGACTCGAGTTGATGTTTTAACGGCGACAGACCTGAGCGGGATGGCTTTCACCGCTAAGCAACTTCCCAATTACCTGGCGCTTGAACTGTACGTTTGAAGCCCTCTGGTTTCTCATGGCAGGGTTCTTCCTCATCTCCATTATGAGATACTCTTGCCCCCCGAAACCTCCCTAACCCATTTTGTCCAGTTTCAGTGGTTCACCCCAATATAGTCTTTGTGGCACAATTGGGCGATCTGGCCGGCGAGTCGAGAGTTATTACTGAATGGAGAAATGCGGTGCATCATACGGGCATCATCCGCAATGCAGGCATCCCTTATCTGGTGGTTACAGACAGCCATGATTTACGTTTGATCGCATAGGACACAATATACTCAAACCAGTACTTCTCTTGATAGAGATTTTACTTGCCGTTTGGGATATGTTGGACATTACCCTTCCAATGCTGATAACAGCACTTGTGAAATTCTCTCGGCTATGGGACAGAACTTCGTGATACCGAACATGCATACGCCATGAGGGGAGTCGGATATCAGTGTGCTGTTCATGATCGTCACATTGCCGCGTGCTAGTTGTTCACTGGTTAAGCCAATGGCGTCATCGACAGCGGTGAAGTTACGCTTCTCAGCCATGGCGTTGGTGTACCTGTGAGCGAGGGCTTAGGTGTTGAAGTGGGCCTTGGCAATAAGGTGGGCTAGAGCAGGGGTCGATGGTGGACTAAGGGGTTGGTGTCGGAGTAGGTGCAGCACCACATATTATTGTACCTGATACCGTTGTATGTTTACCAGTTGTAGAAACTGCTGAGACAACGTATCCACAGACATTGTTGTTTGTTATTATGTTGTAGTCCGAGTTGCTCCCCTCCAGAACGCCATATTGCTGCGTGTGTACAGATTGGTCGTCTATGCAGGTGTTGGCGTAGAGCGTGATGTTCTGGCAGGAATTGGTGCTGTCTCCCTCGATGAATATGCCTGCCTGGTTGCCGTTCTTTGCCGTGTTGTAGTCAAGTTGCCCCGTCGAGCTTCGCAGTATTGCTATGGCGTCTGCGCCATGCCCGTTGTTATTGACCTGGTTGCTCTCAAGGTCGAAGTTGCTGCACGGCACGCCTGCATCGCCAATCTGGATGCCCCTAGAGTCACTTGCCAGCGCCTCATTGAAGCTCACGACATTGTTGCTCACTGTTATGCCGTTGGTAAGCTCGAACAGGATTCCTCTTGCTGACTGAGACGATGGAGTGTTGGTGAAGGTTATGTTGTTGCCCGTCACAGTTATGTTCTGCGCTGGAGTATTCGGGTTGCCAGAGCAGTGTATCCCGTAGGCTGCGCCAGAGGGGTTGAGCGTCTGCATGCCAGGGCTCGTGATATTATTCCCGACTATCGTGATGTTGCTCAGCAGCACGTCCTCGTTCACAGCGTAGAGCGATATTCCAGCATCGGCTGTGGAGTATATGGTGTTGTACGAGATAGTGTCATTGGACACGGGCATGGGGTCATCTGCCTCTGGGCCAATGAACACACCGTGGGCAAAGTCCGAGGTCAGAGTATTGTGAGTAATAGTGACATTGCCTGCCGCAAGCTGCTCTCCTGTCGAGCTGACGCAGTCATCGCCGCTGGCTATGTTGCAGTTCTCAAACAGGGCATTGGTGGTGCCGGCTAGCTTGAACCCGTCGTGGTACTGGCCGCTGGCATAGGCCTGGCAGGCATTCACAGTCACGTTGGTGGAGAACCTTATGGAGCAGCAGAAAGCTCTGGGGTTCTCAATCTTGACGTGGTACATCGAGAAGCCATTGACGTGCTGCACCTCTATGGCGTTGCTTGAGCCTGTAACGCCCGTGTAGTTGCCGTCCACCGTAAACTCCTGCAAAGCTATGTTGGAGTTGTACTGGCTGCCTCCTATGTACTGGTTCACTATGGCTGTCATATCGGTAGTGAAACGAAGAATAGTAATATCCATACCAGAACCATAGAGAGAAGTATTATCGTTCATAGTCACGGAGGAAGTTAGATTGAATGTACCTTTCTCCAGCAAAACCTCTCCCCCACTCTTTGGCAAAGCATTGATAGCTTGGTTTATGACTTTTTGGTCATTGGTGCCACTGCAATGATAGTTAGCACTAGGGTCAGGATTAGTGCTTGAGGCAACAGTCAACAGATATGGCGTTGGTGTAGGCGTAGGCGTTGGTGTTGGCGTCGGTGTAGGTGTAGGCGTTGGTGTTGGCGTTGGCGTAGGTGTTGGCGTTGGCGTTGGCGTAGGTGTAGGTGTGGGCGTGGGTGTTGGCATTGGCGTAGGTGTTGGCGTGGGCGTCGGTGTTGGCGTGGGCGTCGGTGTTGGCGTGGGCGTAGGTGTTGGCGTGGGCGTTGGTGTAGGCGTGGGCGTCGGCGTTGGCGTCGGCGTCGGTGTTGGCGTTGGTGTAGGCGTGGGCGTCGGTGTTGGCGTGGGCGTAGGTGTTGGCATTGGCGTTGGTGTAGGCGTGGGCGTCGGTGTTCGCGTTGGCGTCGGTGTGGGCGTGGGTGTTGGCGTAGGTGTGGGTGTTGACGTAGGTGTAGGCGTAGGTGTCGGTGTAGGCGTAGGTGTCGGTGTAGGCGTAGGCGTAGGTGTAGGCGTAGGTGTCACTGTTGGCACAGGCGTAGGTGTCGGTGTAGGCGTAGGCGTAGGTGTCACTGTTGGCACAGGCGTAGGTGTCGGTGTAGGCGTAGGCGTCGGTGTAGGCGTAGGCGTCGGTGTAGGCGTAGGCGTCGGTGTAGGCGTAGGCGTCGGTGTAGGCGTAGGTGTCGGTGCTGGCGTTGGTGTAGGCGTAGGTGTCACTGTTGGCACAGGTGTAGGCGTAGGTGTAGGTGTCGGCGTGGGCGTTGGTGTAGGCGTAGGTGTCACTGTTGGCACAGGCGTAGGCGTAGGTGTTGGTGTCGGCGTGGGCGTTGGTGTCACCGTTGGCGTCTCAGCGGTTGGTGCAGGCATGCTTCCACCACCGCCACCGCCTGTTGGACTAGGTGTAGGTGTCACTGTTAGCACAGGCGTAGGTGTAGGTGTCACTGTTGGCACAGGCGTAGGCGTGGGTGTCACTGTTGGCACAGGCGTAGGCGTGGGTGTCACTGTTGGCACAGGCGTAGGCGTGGGTGTCACTGTTGGCACAGGCGTAGGCGTTGCTAATGTGCGCAATTGCCCGTGAGGAATACGATCTGAGGCGGATGTTGCCGTGGGCGTTGGCCTCGGGCTATGACCTGCATAGACCACTGTGGACGAGATCATTGCCACAAGTGTGAGTGCTATGATTAGCAGTAGAATTCTATATTTACCAGCCATGCGCATCTCCCCCTACTAGCCGTACACAATGGTCATTGAGATCTTTGTCCTGAATTCCTACGTTGTATGATCTAGTGAAAACATTGACTTGGTAGAGTTAGGGGCGCTTTACGATCAATTCTCTTGCTATAGTTTGATAGTATGGGCTAATCTGTAGTCTTACAATTACTCGAAAGTACTTCTCTTTCGATATAACCGTTTGCTGATTCGAGAAAATCGGGTAGGTAAAAGTACTGTTCATCAATCAGTAGACGAGACTGTTCGCCCTCAGGGAAGATGGGACACTTAGAAGACATTATGTAATGGACACTTTGGGGCTTGCTGCTGCTCCAAACAAATTAGCCAGAAAGAAGTCCTTCTAGAGCCCCTGGTTTTCGGATCGTTGTCAAGGGAAAATGTCAGGGTTAACTGTTAAGCGATTTTGTCAGTACGTCACCAGAATACCATCATAGACAATCCCATCATCACAGGTTGTGGTGGGAACAAGCATTGCTTGCTCACTACCGTTAATTGGATATAAGCGTGCATCGAGGAGACGCTTGAGCGTGGCATAACCGATGGCCAGTTCCCTGGCCGCCTGCCGCCGGGATATTCCTCCTTGTTCAAGACGTTCCACCGCTGCCATAAATCGTTGGGAGAACCCATCCCGTTCCGTCACCGAGGGCCTTCCGATTCGCTTACCCTGTTCCCGCGCCCGTTCCATCCCTGCCAGCACCAACTGCCCATGGATGCACTTCTTTGCGTCGTCCCTATACCAGTCTCCATCCCAGCCGAGGGTGGTGCGCGGCTTCCTGGTTGCTACTGGCTGCTCTGGGAGAGGCACAGATGTATAGGCATCAGCAAAACCCGCGTCTGCCCGCGCGCGGAGTTCGGCGGCGAGAGGAGGTGCTTCCTCAGGAGTGATGATCTGCTCACGATAACGCACAAGCAGACGACCGTCCAAACGTTCCTGTACCTCGACATGGGTCCGGGCATAGCTGGGCTGCTCAGCCCCAGGGTACAGCTGCAGGGTGCGCCCTCGGTACCGCACCGTGTTATCCTTCGCCACGCGCCGTATCTCCTTAACGCAGAGCACACCCTCTATGTCGAGTCCCTCCGGCACCTCACGATAGGCAGACCCCGACTGGGCAGCTGGCACGCCGAATCGCTGGTTGAACTGGGTTAGGAACTCCCCCAGGACGTTATTGGCCTCTGCCAGCGTGCTGGCGCCAGCCAGGCGCAGCTCTGCTACCAGCCTGTCTTGGAAAGTGCCATTAGCCCGCTCGACCCGCCCTTTCGCCTCCGGGCTACGGGCGAATACCTGTGTCACCCCGAGTTCCCGCATGGCTCGGCCAAACTGGGTCGGTTTGTCCCTGTCGACGAGGGACGCTTCTCCAGTCTCATTCGCCGGTTTCGAATGACAGAACACGAAGTAGCGATCGCTGTAGAGTGCCAGTGGAATGCCCCGCCGCTGTATGATACCCTTCATCAAGCGGAAATAGCCTTCGGTATCCTCCTGCTCGCGAAACAGCGCGTATGGCACAGTGCCGGTGGCGTCGTCCACGGCCAGGAGCAGCGTGAGCCAGGGGCCACGTTCTCCAAGCCAACGGTGGTGGCTGCCGTCGACCTGTACCAGCACTCCCTCTTGCGGCATGCGCTCTCGTCGGCAGCGGTGCCGCGGTGGTCGTCGATGGCGGGGGCTGGCTAGGCCGGCACCCACGAGAATATTCCGCACCGTGGATCGTGACAGGGTCAGGGCTTCACGCTCTACGAGCAGCTCAGTCAGGTGAGTATGGTTGAGCCCGGCGTACTGTGTGCGTGCAAGCGTAATCACTCGTTGCCGCGTTTCCTCAGAAGTGGCATTGGCAGGCCGACAGCCTCGATTCCCGTGGGCCAGCGCAGCGACGCCCTCCGCTCGATATGCCGCCAAGATTCGCCACGCGTGGCGTTCACTCAGCCCAAGGACACAGGCTGCCTCCGCCACCCCCATCCGTCCCTCCAATACCAGGTTCAATGTCTGTAGTCTCCCTTGCTCTTGCTGTGTCAATGTCAGTCCTCTCATGACTGACATTATCCCTTAACAGTTAGCTACTGACGTAATCGTATAACAACGATAGTGTCGAGCTTAGGTGGAGGCATCCCGTTTTTGGAGCGCTGAGTGTGCGAACAAATATTGAACTGCACAAAATAGCGTTTTGGTCAACAACAATCAAAAGGTATTGACCATCAGCCTTCTCGTACAAGTCAAGTGCCCGCTTGATGATTTTTCTCGTCTATGCTTGACGGCTCCTAGAGCCTTCCAGATAGAGGAGGGTGGCTTTGACCCGGGCGCGGATACCCTGTTCGTGGGAAAGATGAAGTCCCTGATATATGGCGTTTATGTAGGTCTCAACCGACTTGCGGGACAGGTTCAACAACCGGGCTATTGCAGCGTTGCTATAGCCTTGAGCCAGGAGTTCCAGAACCTCCTGATGTCTGGGGTTCAATCTCGCCAGTGCCGAGCCTTGCTTGGGGCGCAGGTTCGATACCACAGCAGGGTCCAACACAACCATGCCAGCCTTACTACCCTGAATGGCTCGGACAACCGTTGCCAGATCCGGTGCCGTCTGTTTAAGAAGATATGCCCATCCCTGTATGGTCTCTAGTGGTAGGCTTGTCACATAGCGCCGCTCATTATGAACAGACAGAATTACGATACCAGTCTGGGGCCTTTCCCTCTTAATCTGCAATGCTGCCTCGATTCCGTCCAGCTTTCCCGGGAGCTCAATATCCATAATCACTACATCAGGTTTCTCTTGCTTGGCCAGGCGGATTGCAGTCTCCCCATCTCCCGCTACCCCTACCACCTGCAAACCTTGCTCTGCAGAGAGGGTTCGGCACAAAAGCTCTCTAAAAAGCGGCTCGTCATCCACTACAATCAACCTTGTTGTCTGCATGGGTACTTCTTCGCTGCGCATCTGCTATCTCATCCTATATGCTATAGAGTATTTTACAATCGGTCGTTCTGCCTCATTATGTCAGGTGATAACACTGTTGTCCAATTTGTTTATCATTGCTAATTGTCCATAATGTGCAGCCTGGGTCAAATTTGCTTGTTTTGTTACCGCCGGTCACAATTCATCGCTTTGTTAAGTTACATTACGGCGCACAATCCACGTAATCCAAAAGCAAGTCCTTAAGGAACACATGGTTTCCGCGTAAATGCATGCTTAGCTGCGGGCATCCCCTTTTGCAAGCTTATCACCCACCTGATAAAGGCGGTTGGGTTGAGAAATCGTCAAAATGTTGGATCACACGATGTACGCGTAATTCAGAGCCTCTTGACTTTTTGTATTACATTGGTTACAGTGAATGCATGGGACAGCGCACAGGTAGACCCAGGACAGGAATAAAACCAAACACCAGCATCAGGGTAGACCTTGACGTTCTCCACCAAGCCCGGGTTGCTGCTGTGACTGAGAAGAAGACGCTGGGACGGTGGCTTGAAGAGGCGATAGTGGAGAAGATAGAGAAGGAGAAAAAATTAGTCAGGAGGGGCAAGGGATGAGAGCAGGATTATACGCTAGGGTTAGCACCGAGGAACAAACCGAAGGCTACAGCATTGATGCCCAGAGAAGAGCGTTTCAGGCGTTGTGTCAAGGGAGGGGGTGGATCGCCGAACACGAATACCTTGAGGAGGGTAAATCTGCGAGGACTGAGGACATCAACAAACGCCCTGTGTTCAAGGAAATGATGGCAGATGCGCTGGCAAGGAAGTTCGACGTGGTGGTGGTGCACAAGCTGGATCGTTTCTCAAGAAATCTGCGTATTACTCTCGAATACTTCGACAAGCTCTTGAAGGCAGGGATTGCTTTTATCTCTATCAACGAGCAGATGGATTTCACAACACCCTCGGGGAAGGTACACTTAGCTTTACTTGGGGCATTCGCACAATACTATTCAGACAACCTCAGCCAAGAAACCAAGAAGGGATGGCATGAGAGGAGGATGCAAGGATTGTATTGTGGAATACTGCCGTTCGGGGCCACAAAAGGGGAGGACGGGATACCGATTCCAGACATGCAGGAGAGGAATGTTAAAGTGGATGAGCAACAAGTAAGGGTTCGCAACTACGAAGGCTTGAAGATGGCGTTTGACCATGCAGCGCAGGGGGAAACCGACAGGCAAATAGCCATTGTTCTAAATCAGTCAGGATGTAGGACAACTGGCACTCATGGCTCAAGGCCGTTCTCCAAAGATACGGTTAAGGATATGCTCTCCAATAGGTTTTACATAGGCTATATCCCAAACGGTAATGGAGGGTGGATGAAGGCCAAGCATGAGCCGTTTGTGCAGCCAGACCTATTTGAGCAAGTGCAAAGGGCAAGGGCAGAGAGAGCAAATAAGCCACAGACTATTCGCTCAGATGCTAGCGTATATTCGTTATCAGGAATAGCTAGGTGCGCCGAATGTGGACGCACGTTAAGGTCATTCAAAGGCAGAGGACGAGTAAGACTGGTTTGCAATGGCAGAATCAAGAGTGGAGATTGTTCTGAGCCATCTACCTGCTTGGACGTCTATGAGGAACAACTTCTGGCTTACCTGACAGCCTTCCATATCCCAGATGATTATCAAGAGAAGATACTGGGAGCTCACCGGAGGTTAGAATCAGCCTACGATGTAGGCAAGCAGAGGGCAGTGCTTGAGGCTCGGCTAAAACGGACGAAAGAGTTGTACAAATGGGGACACATAACGCAGGAGGAATACCTGGCTGATTATGCTGGCATACAAGACGGACTTAAACAACTCACGCCAGTAATGAGTGAGGAAAAGTTGCTCGAAAAGCTTGCTCTATTCTTGAAGGACATTTGTGCAGCGTGGCAACTGGCTACCCAAGAGCAAAGGAATCGACTGGCTACTTGTCTATTTGAAGGGGTGTGGATTGGAAATAGGAAAGTGGTGGCTGTTACACCACGACCCGAGTTCAAGCCTTTCTTCGATTTGCAATACGAAGGGATGTCAAACTACGTATTGCAGAAGCGACCCCGATGGGATTCGAACCCACGATCTTCTGCGTGACAGGCAGATATGTTAGACCGCTACACCACGGGGCCACGAAACTACTGTTCGCTTTGCATTGTATCAAGTCAGCCTTCGTATTGTCAAGCTAATTCAGTCGCTGTGTTGACAGGGATATGCCGTAATGTTACAATTCCTACTAAAGTACCAGGAATTATTGCGATGAAATTCTCAAGCAGGGCGCGTTACGGACTGCGTACTATGATAGCCCTGGCGCAGGGTTATCAGAAAGGGCCTATGTCGCTGGCTGAGATCGCTAAATCGGAAGACATCTCTTTGAGTTATCTGGAGCAGCTCGTAACTGTATTGCGCAGAGCCGGTTTGGTGGGAGGCACGCGTGGAGCACATGGGGGCTATCGATTGACCGCCGACCCTGCCTCAATAACTGCAGGGCAGGTGGTACGGGCCCTGGAGGGTCCTATTGCTCCTGCCGAATGTGTGTCGGAGGAGGCAGGGGCTGGTTATTGCCGCAGGGAAATGTTTTGCCCTTCCAAGCCGCTTTGGGAACAGGTGCGCAATAGCATAGCCAGGGTGCTTGATACTACGACCCTTGCCGATTTGTGCTCTAGCCAAGAGTCAGAAGTCAGCCAGGCGTCTCAGCGGAGGAGAAAAGTTGAAGCATAAATTGATTTATATGGACCATGCAGCCACGACTTCGGTTCATCCCAAAGTTTTGGAGGCAATGCTTCCTTATTTCAGCCAGATTTATGGCAATCCTTCAAGCATCTACTCCATCGCCCAGGAGGCTAGAAAGGCAACAGATGAAGCGCGGATGACCGTGGCTGGTGTTTTAGGGTGTAAGCCTGGAGAAATTATATTCACCAGCGGCGGCAGCGAGTCTGACAACGCTGCACTCAAAGGAGCGGCGTTTGCTCTGAAGAAAGAGGGCAATCATATCATCACCTCAGCCATCGAGCATCATGCTGTGCTGCATACCTGCCACTATCTGGAGGAGGTTGGCTTCAAAGTAACCTATCTCCCGGTGGACCGCTTTGGACTAGTCAACGCCGATGACTTAGAAAAAGCAATTACCGATAAGACCATTCTGGTCAGTATAATGCTGGCTAACAACGAAATCGGCACCATCGAGCCTGTGGCTGAGTTTGCCAGATTGGTTAAAGCCAAGTCTAAGCAGAGAAAAATCGTATTCCATACCGATGCAGTTCAGGGTGCCGGGGCACTGGACCTTGATGTGAATAAGCTGGGCGTAGATATGCTGAGCCTATCGGCGCACAAGTTCCGCGGGCCCAAGGGGATGGGTATCTTCTATATCAGGAAGGGAACGTCATTTGTGCCTCAGCAGACCGGCGGTGCTCAGGAGAATGGCCGCAGGGCGGGTACGGAGAATATCCCCGGAATTGTGGGCACTGCGGTTGCTCTTAAGATGGCCGCTGATGAGAGGGGGTCAAACAGCCAATACTGCCAGAGGTTGCGCGACCGCTTGCTCGAGGGCATAAAGTCTCGGATCGGGGAAGTTTATCTCAACGGTCATCCTACGCAACGCCTGCCCAACAACCTGAACTTATCTTTCCAGTATGTTGAAGGGGAATCCATCCTGCTGCACCTTGACTTGCTGGGCATAGCCGCCTCAAGCGGCAGCGCCTGTACTACGGGCTCCAACGACCCCTCGCACGTGCTTGTTGCCACGCGACTTCCCGAGGAGTTGGCCCACGGCAGCCTTCGGTTCACGGTCGGGACTGATAATACCGATGAAGATGTGGACTACGTGCTCTCTGTCCTGCCGGGTATAGTGCAGAGGCTTAGAGAGATGTCACCGCTGACGGGCACAACGGGACATAACAAAAAAGCCTGTTCATAACAAACGAACTGAGGCGGTCTCATGATACACAGGCTGGGTATAAAGACGAGGTCGAGGGTAGAGTTTCAGAACATTACCCGAGCCGTTCAAGAGGTTGTGGACTCCAGCCATGTAGAAAGCGGCGTCTGCTATCTATTCGTCCCCCACACCACTGCCGCAGTCACGCTGAACGAGCAGGCCGACCCCAGTGTTGTTGAAGATATCATTGAGCAGCTTGATGCTATAGTGCCTCAACATGGCGGCTATCGCCACTTGGAAGGCAACTCTCCTGCCCACATCAAGTCAAGTCTACTGGGCAGTTCCGCAATGGTGCTGGTGGATGAGGGTAGACTGGTGCTGGGAACATGGCAGGGCATCTTCTTCTGTGAATTCGATGGCCCCAGGAGCCGCAGCCTGCTGGTTAAGATTGTGCCGGACAATCGCTGAGACTTATGATGATTGCTTAGCCTATCGCCTCTGCCTCTCGCAGCTTCTTGATAAATAAGTGCTTTTTATATCCAGTCAGTATTTCTTCTTAGTATCCTCTACTAGTCAGTGCGTCTAACGTTGCTATAACAGAATGTGATAACTTCTTAAGCTTTTGGCAGGGGATTTTATGATTTTTTCATCTAACTTGCTTAACATATAATTCGGCTTTAAGTATCGTTTTTTGTTGTTGTGAGGCTCACAATGAGAAATAGGGCTTCTTTCCGGCTCATGCTGATAATGTTGATTTTGCTGGGGACTATCTTAGTCCTCTTGTCTGCGGAGCTTGTCACTTTCTCTTTCACCAAACTGGGCCTTTCTCTGGCGGCTGCCGCGGGGCTGCTGGGCTTCTCCCTGGTAGGCAGCGTGATCAATATCCCCATTTCGCGCCGCAAGGTGGTATATGAGCAGCAAGCGCAGCCTTCTTTTCCCTTTTCGTTGTTCTACTATATCCCGCCGCGAGTTAAGGAACAGGTTCTGGCTGTAAATGTAGGTGGTGCTTTGGTGCCTACCGGATTCTCGTTATACCTGCTGGTGACAAGGGCGCCTATATGGCAGACGGTCGTCGCTACGATTGTGGTCGCCGTGATAGCCAAGATGGTCGCTCGGCCCAAACCGGGGGTAGGGATTGTCATGCCGGTGTTGATCCCACCTCTCCTATCGGTTGCACTGGCTCTCTTGTTAGCGCGCCACAATGCGCCTCCGGTGGCATACGTTTCTGGAACTATGGGGACTCTGATAGGGGCTGATCTGCTCAACTTCCCCGCTATCAGGCGGCTCGGGCCTAATATGATCAGCATCGGGGGCGCCGGCGTTTTCGATGGCATTTTCCTCGTGGGCATAGTAGCTGCTCTTCTGGCATGAATATGCTCCGCTAGACACCAGTCCCATATCTGGCTCTAATCTATAGAAGCAAGGTTTCACTTGCTCAGTACCGGAAGCCTTCGCGCTAGAATGATACGAGATTGAGTATAATATAGACTGCGACGTCAGGACTTTACTTTTTGGTTGCCCTGGCTTTGGCGGTCTTCTTCATGGGCTCGCCGCAGCAAATGATCTCATGTGCTTCTACGCAGCCGCATTCTTCGTCTACTAAGACTACCAGCCCACATGACTCGCAAGCGTACGAGTCATTCTTACTGATTTTTCCCTTCGTAGCTGCCTTCTGCTTGGTGCTCTGTGTTTTCGCTGCCATTTTGCCTCCTCCTCTTACCGTTTAATATCCTAATATTAGTTGGAAAGATATGAAGAAGTCATAAAATGAAAGGGAAAAAGGTTAAAGAGTTGTCACATTTTTGATGCTGTTGTGGGTGCCCCTGTAGCTTCTGCCTCTTGCCCAAACGAGGCAATTAAGTCATAATATCTAGCTGGTCGCAGCAGTCAATCCTGAGATAAATCCCTTCTTGTGTTGCGTGGTAGCTGCGCGTTGACGGTCGGGCAAAGACTGGAGGTTTAGCAAGTGGCTGAACAGGCGCTCTCCGGACTCAAAATTGTGGAGTACGGCAACTTTATATCGGCAGCCTATTGTACTAAGTTGATGGCTGATCTCGGTGCCGAGGTGATAAAGATAGAGGAGCCCGGCTCGGGAGACGAATCGAGGCGGCATGGCCCTTTCCTCAATGATGAGCCTCACCCTGAGAAAAGCGGGCTTTTTTTATATCTGAACACCAATAAACTAGGTATTACTCTCAATGTCGAAGCAAAGACAGGCCAGAAAATCCTGAAGCGGTTGCTCAAGGATGCCGATGTCTTTGTGGAAAATAACCCGCCCCAGAAGATGGCCGACCACGGCCTCGATTATGCCAGTCTGAAGGAACTAAACCCGCGCCTCATTGTTACATCCATCACCCCGTATGGGCAGACGGGTCCTTACAAAGACTACAAAGGCCATGCCATTAACACTGCTGGCCTGGGCGGGCAGACCATGCGCACCGGCGAGGCCGAGCGCGAGCCCTTGGCTCCACCGCTTTCTCAGAGCCATTACCAGAGCGGCGCTATGGCGGCTACAGCGACAATGGGCGCTATTTTTGCCCGCCGCTCTACGGGTGAGGGACAGCACGTCGATATTTCAGAGGCGGAGGTATGGGCCACCATCCATCTGGGCCATGGCGTGCATCTGGGCGTATTCGAAGGCAGGAAGAGCATCAGGTCGGGGCACCGCACTATCAGCGTCTATCCGTGGTGTATCCTCCCCTGCAAGGATGGCTACATGTGTCTCATCGCCATCCAGGGCTTCCAGTGGAAGAGATTTCTCGAAGCTATGGGCACTCCGGAGTGGATGCCCGACCCCAGGTTCAGGGATCGCATTATGGTGGCGCTGGAACATGCAGACGAGATGGATGCGATGGTTGAAGCTTTAATCATAGGTAAGACCAAGGACGAGCTCTTCGAAATATGCCGGCGCGACCAGATAACCTTCGCTCCGGTGCGGAGCATAGACGAGGTTGCCAACGACTCTCATTTCAGGGAGCGGGGCTATTTTGTGGAGAAGGACCGAGCCAAGACGGGCGTATTGAAGTATCCCGGTGCGCCTTATAAGCTTTCTCAGAGCCCCTGGCAGCTAAACCGTTCGGCACCATTGCTGGGGGAGCACAACGAGGAAATATACTGCGGCCGGCTGGGGTACTCCCGAGAGGAGTTGGTGCGGCTGCGCAAGGGCGGCATTATCTAAGGTAAGGGAGAATTACAGACAATGGCGAATTATCCTTTAAGCGGTTACCGCGTCGTAGATTTTTCGTGGGTGTGGGCTGGGCCTTTGCTCGGCGAGTTACTGGCTGACATGGGCGCCGAGGTCATCAAGGTGGAGACTAACAAGCGGCTGGACAGCGCCAGGCTGACGCCGGGACGCTCTACTGTTGGCCCGGAGACCGACTTTGTCTTCCACAGCATGAACCGCAACAAACTGGGCATCACTGTGGATATGTCCGACCCCCGGGGCCTGGCCTTAATTAAAGAGCTGATACAGATAAGCGATGTGGCGCTCGATAATTTCTCGCCCAAGGGGCTGAAGAAGCTCGGTCTTGAATACGCAGAGCTCAGCAAAGCTAATCCCCAGCTTGTCACGATATCCTTGCCTGCTGCTGGGCAGTACGGGCCGCTGTATGATATCGTCACCTATGCCCCGTCCCTGGGCGCTCTCTGTGGCTACTCGAGTCTGATCGGCTATCCCGGTGAGCGGGTGCTTGGAGAACAAACGCCCTATCTCGATGTTACTTCTGCAATCCACGGGGCTTTCGCCGTGCTCTCTGCCCTTTATTACAGGGAGAGGACAGGCAAGGGGCAGTGCATAGACATGGCGCAGATAGAGGTGGGCGCTTCCATAATCGGTGAGGCATTTATGGAGTACTTCATGACCGGCAGAGTCTTGGGCACCATGGGGAACCGCAGCCCCACTATGGCTCCGCACAACAATTACCGCTGTCAAGGGGAGGATAGATGGGTCTCCATAGCGGTGGATACCGAGGAGGAGTGGCGCAGATTCTGCGATGCTATGGGCAATCCAACGTGGGTAAAAGAAAAAAGGTTCAGCGATAAGTTCAATCGGCTGAGAAACCTTGAGGAACTGGACAGGCTTATCTCAGCCTGGACCATCGACCTCAGCAATTACGAGGTGATGGAAGTCTTGCAGAAGGCAGGTATCGCTGCAGCCCCTTGCCTCGATTTAACTGAGCGGTTCTCTGACCCTCACTATGCGGCGCGAGAGACCCACTTACAGGTCGAGCATCCTGCAACCGGCGTCGATATTATCGCAGGCATCCCCTTTAAGATGAGCGGGACTCCGGGTGAAGTTCGCCGTCCTGCTCCGATGCTGGGTCAGCACAATGACTATGTCTTCCGTGAGCTTCTGGGCAAGACCGAAGTGGAGATAGCCCGGCTTGTTGAAGAGAAGGTAATCAACTAGTCACGACATCGTCAATTCGACTCTGCCGTGGTCACACTACCGGCATCCTCAGCAAGTCGATGGTAGCGCCGCCATCCACGCGAATACATACGCCATTGATAAAGCGGGCCGAGTCGCTGACCAGAAATAGCACAGCATTTGCCATATCCTGTCTTGTCCCCTTCAGCGACCTGTCAACCTGCACATCTTTAGATTCAGCGAATCGTTTGACTCCTTCCGTCTCTGAGATGAAACCGGGAGCAACGGCGTTGACCCGAATCCCCAGCGGTGCCCATTCGACGGCGCAGCTCCTTGTCAGAGACTCAACGCCTGTCTTGGCCGCTGCGACATGGGACATAGTGCTAACCCCCCAGTGTTCGAACGGGGCCGTGATATTGACAATGCAGCCGCCGTGCTCCTTCAAGTAAGCGGTAAATGCGGCCTTCGTAACGTTATACGTACCCAGCAAGTCGATGTCAACGATTGTTTTGAATCCGTTGTACGACAGTCTTTCGATAGGTGCAGGGAACATCCCGGCCGCGCAATTCACCACGATATTCAAACTGCCGTATTTCTCTATGGCGGAAGCGATAACCTTCTCGACCGCTTCAGGATTGCGCACATCCGATGGCACAGCGAAACATTCTATGCCCTCTTTTTTGAATTCCTGGCAGGCGGCATCCAGATTCTCCTGCTTGCGGCTGGTGATGACAATCTTGGCCCCGTGTTTCCCCAGCGTGCGGGCGATCTCCTTCCCGATACCTGTCGCGCCACCGGTGATAAGGGCTACGCGGCCTTTCAAGATATTGGCTTTGAAGTCACTCACAGCGCTTCACCTCCCTTTTTTAACCCCTTGGCAGCCCCAGACCTCTCATGGCGATGACGTTTCGGTTTATTTCAGAGGTTCCGCCAGCGATGGTATCGCCGCGGGTGTAGAGATAAGCTTCGTGCAGCATTCCCTTTATCGGTACCCCGTGGCCGTGTTCTAGCTGACCGTAAAGCCCCATGATATGCAGTCCGAAGTTGCTGATTTTCTGGCCCAACTCCGCACCCAGGGTCTTGGCTGTGGATGCCTCATAGTTCGGGACCTGGTTTCTGTCCTCCATCCAGGCGATGCGGTAGCACATCAGTCGGCCTACTTCGCACTCAACAAGGAGGTCCGCCAGCCTGTTGCGTATTATGGGGTCTTCGCCCAATGGCTTGCCATCTCGCTTTGCCTCTTTGCAGTACTTTACGAGTTCGTCTGCCATGCGGTGGGCCCTGGCGGTAAGGTCGATACCGGCGGTTCGCTCGAAATCGAGCGCTGTCATGATATAGTGCCAGCCCTGATTTTCCTCTCCGATGCGGTTTTCCACGGGCACGTGTGCGTCGTCGAAGAAGACCTCGCAGTTGGCATAGGAATCAGCCATGTTGAGCAGCGGTTTGACGGTTACGCCCGGGGTTTTCATATCTATGAGAATTAAGGTGATTCCTCTGTGTTTGGGTGCATCAGGGTCTGTTCTCACTCCCATCCAGCACCAGTGGGCGCGGTGGCCGCCGCTTATCCATACCTTCTGTCCGTTAATTATATACTCATTGCCTTTTCTCACTGCGCGGCACTTCATTGAGGCCATGTCGGAGCCGACCTCGGGCTCGCTGTAGGCAGTGCACCAGAAGGTTTCCCCGGCGGCTATTTTGGGTAGATGTCTTCTCTTCTGCTCTTCGGTGCCAAAAATCATAAGCGTGGGGCCTATCCAGTTGACGCCCCCCACCCCCATGTCGATGCCCGGCACCGAGTGGTAAGCCGTCTCTTCCCTGTAGATGACGTGTTCCATATGTGAGGCGCTGAGTCCGCCGTACTCTTTAGGCCAGGCGATGGTGAGCCACTTCTTGGCTGCCAGCTTCTTGGCCATCACCTTGGCAGCCTCCCAGCCCTTATCGGTGCCGTATTCCTCGTTAACTCCTCCCTCTCCTACCCATCCCGGCGGCAGTTCCCTGGCAATGAACTCTCTGAGCTCTTTGCGCAGGGCGTTTTCTTTCTCTGTGAAACCGAACTCCATCTAATCAAGCTCCTTTCGCAAGAGGGGAGTTTAAAAACATTCAGGTTGGGATTAAATACCTCGGATATTCTAGCATATTGCGAGAGAGGGTTCAATTCAGCGATGGTGTTTCACTGTGCCAAGCTGTATTGCTCTAGTCTACGGGCCACCAGTCCCATTTCAGAGTTGCATAGGGGGCGAAAGCGGTTGGGTCGGCTTCGGCTACAAAGCTGCCTCTTAACATGGTATTGTTGCCCACCGTATATACCGCACCCAGCATCCTGACGACCTCTATTTCAGCCCAGGGGTCGTAATCTGAGGGTGATAGTTTGACTTCGGCCTCGCCCCACTTAACGAGGCTTGGACGCAGGATGACCTTTTCCCTCACAAGGCGGGGGTTGTAGTCGAATACGCTTTCATCGGGGGCCAAAAAATATTTGAAATTGTAGTTAAATATTCCTCCGTCCTTTTCTTTGCTGGCCATGAGCTTCGGGAAGTCATCCGAGCTCGGTTTGCCGGTCAATCTGGCATGAATCTCAAAGAAACGCAGACCGTGACGCTCCACATGCCCTCTAACAGAATTGCCGCTGCGCTTGAAATCGATATTGGCTAATTTCTTGGGATACCCGAATTCCTCGCGGCCTCCGGCCATCGCCATATCGTTCGTTACAGGCATGGCAAGGCAATAGTTGCCCTCCACACTTTTGAAGGTAGCTCTCAGGAAAAGGCCAGCCTCATAATAAGACGGGCAAAAGTTGGTTTTGGGATAGTATGCAACGAAAGCCATCGCGAGCGGCCTTCTGGTCGGCTTGAGCGGCGGCGGAAGCAGGCGCTTCACAATCTCCTGCTTCGTTTCCCACATAACCGTCAGCATTTCTGCATCGTAGAACTGGTACAATCCACCTTTGCTTCGAGCGATTCTTCCGAGTTCCTTGTCGGATTTTACGAAACCCATGATATCATCCTCACATGATTTATTTCCATGAACTTACCGCTCGGTTTGTTCCTAGCCGTGCTATCGCTTGGACCTTTTGGTGGAGCGGCGTTTGGGGCGCTTCGTTCCTATTCTGATGCTAAACATGGATTTCACGGCTTTGGGCCCGGAGTCCATCAATTTTTTCCCATCTCGATATACGCTTTCTATACCGAGGATGGTTCCCAAACCCGGGATGAATCCGCCAATGCTTTTGGCGAGGCTCTTGGCATCTTTCTTTGCTCTGCTTACCGAATCGCCTTTAGTAGCCCGCTTTCTGCGGCCCGGCTGTCTTTTCGCCATGGCTATACCTCAGCATATTCTATGGATGTGTATGATACCACAGGAGGTCGCTCTTGACTATAAGTGCAGTGCAAAGACCTCTTTTCAACCCCCTGTGTCTCCCACTCTTGGGGGAATTTAAAAACTGGGGGACACCCCCAGTCCCTCGGCAGAGGGGGAATTCCTCTGCACTCCCTTGTCACTAAGCGGCCTCGCTGCATATCCCAGCTTTCGCAGGAGTGATAGTCATGAATAAATACTCGACAATGGCTTCTGTATATGTTATTATTTTAACGAATTGCGTCAGTAGTTATTCAAACCTTAAAGGGGGCAAAAGATGCAGCAGCGCAAGATGATAGATATACCGCTTGGCACTGAGGTCAGGACTGCGATAAGGGCGCCTATCGATGGCGATTACGGATTCGTGCAGCATATCGCTTCTTCAAAATGCCAACCATCGGCCAAGGAAAGCAAGGTCTATAAGTTCAGGGGAGAGCTGTTGCCCCCGTGCCCCAAGTGCGGCAAACGGGCTGTATGGAAGCTGGTCGAATATAAGTTTGAGATAGCACCTGAGAGAAACAAGACTGCGTATGTCCTCAAGGAAGTTAGAGGGGACCGCCCTAACGTTCCGTACCCATCAGGGACGAAAAAGAAGTAATCCTCAGTCTTACATACACTTCAGAATACCTCGAGCCCAGGGACAGTCTCCACAGGGCTGAGTGTATTCATAGCAGTCTTTGCGGAACACCGGGGAAAGCAGCGCGAAGCAGCCCTCGGCATGAGGGCAGTCTCCACACGGGGCGAAGTCGAACTTATCCACGTTTCTGCGGAAGCTGCGATATTCTCTCGAATTCCATATCTCATTAAAACTCTGCTGCAACACATTTCCGAAGCTCTTGCTGGTTATGCTCTTCTTCCTGTTATTGACATAACATATATACGAATGGTAGAGGTTGTTGCAGGGCCTGACGTAGCCGTCCCAGCTAATGAAGGCAATCCTGTTCTTCATGAAGCCGCATTCTCTCTGGCTTCTGGGTATCAGCGGCGGGAGTTCGAGACTGATGCCGTGTTTCCTGGCCCTGGCGCCGGTCTCGGCGAATATAGCGGCTATCTGCCCAGGGTCAGTGCCGTCCCTTGCCATCAGGTTCTTCAGGTTGAGCACTACGTTCTGTTCCCGGGCTTTGGCCACTACATCATCCAGAAGCTGGTACTTTTTCTGCAAACGCTCATCCCATTTCCGCATCGGTTTAGGATTGCGGAGCCTGTCCTTCAGAGGGGGCACGCCGAAAAGGGCGCTGGCATAGTTCTCGACGTCGACGTTTTCGAATGCCATGTCCAGGTTGCGGCGTCTGGCTTCGGCAACTGCTTCGTTGAACAGCTCAATGGCTTTGTCCGAGTTGTAGTCATAAAGAACTTCCTTTACCATCTCCTCGGTGTGAGGCAGCAGGTTGGTGACGATGATGAAGCTTATGCCGTGCTTCGCTGCGAGGTCGACAAGCTGCGGCAGCTCGGCGACGTTCTTTTTCATAGCGACGAACTCGAATCCAAGCCGGGGCGTTACGCTGCCCAGAGCCCTTTTAGCCTTATTCAGGAATCCGATATTCCTCAGCACCTCGTCGTAGCTGGCCTGTTTTCTGATGTCGTTGAAGGTGGTGGGAGTGGCGCCGTCCATAGAGATGACGATGTCGTCGATGCCGGAGGCTACCAAATCCTTAGCCATCTTTGGATTGATCAGAGTGGCATTGGTGGTGAGGCTGAAAGTCCCGTTCGAAGGGAGATGCTTCTTGCCCAGACGAATCATCTCGAGGATGTTCTCGTTCATGAGCGGCTCGCCGATGCCGATGACGTTAACTGTTTCGAGTTCGGGGAAGACCGGCAGCAAAGCTTTATAGGTCTCCAGGCTCATATCGCCTGAGTCCTCCATCAAGACCTTCCTCATGCACATATCGCAATTGAGATTGCATCTTGAGGTGACCTCGATATTCAGCTTTTTGGGTCTGTCTTCCATGTTAGGTGTCCTGATGCCTTCCTTTTAAAAAAAAGCGGCTGCAATCGCTCTCAGGCTAATTATAGCATCATTTGAGTTTCGCCTCAACGAAGCGTATGAGGTCTCCGTCCCATCCTCTCGCCCCATCCCTCTCCCTTGACGAGCTTTGTATGATAAGTAACGTCTATCTCAAAAGTCGGCAAGCTGTATCAAAAGGGGCTTCTCACTTGTAGCTCACTTTAGGGAGTTGCCCCATGAATAAAAAACGGGGTGACTTTAGAGGGCAATCTCACGCTTCAGCTTCCCATAGAGCTCTTTTCCCTGAACCAAGACAGTATTTATTGCTCCTCCCTTTAAGAAGATTTGCTCGGTAGCGTCGGAGCAACTAGCTACCGAAGATAGCTACGAAAGGCGGAGTCTCTGTCATCTTTTAGACCCATCGAGCACTATGTCCTCCTCAGAATTCCATCCCGGTGGTCCCTTACTCCCCTGCTTCACGATAGACGTACCTGCCGCCGCGTAGCCATGAGGCGCCAGCGGCGATAAGACACATCACAGCGGAGAAGGTAAACACGATGGTAAGACCGTGATGAAAAGCCCCGTCGATGAGCTGTGGGAAGAAGCTTCTGGAGGTTATGGTCGCCGCCTGCGCCGCAGGCAGGGAATTGAGCACACTGGAAGGGATCAGCGTTCCCAGCGGGTTGTAGCCCAGGAATGCAGCAAACAGGTAGCCTACCGGCGGCGCACTGGCAAGTTGTTGTGCGACCTGTGTGGGCACACCATGTTGTGTGAGTCCGCTGTACATAGTTGCCGGTACCGAAGCGTTCATGCCGATGATCATGAGGGAGAAGAAAATGCCGATGGACAGCGGCATTCCCACGTTAAAGAGTGTCGCCACCATGCCGGAACTTGCGCCACGATGCTGCGCGGGAACGCTGTTCATGATCGCTGCTGTGTTGGGCGCTGCGAACATCCCCATGGAGAGGCCATTGAGGAGGATTAGCAGCGCAAACAGCAAATAGGGGAAAGCGACTGGCAGAGCCATCATCAGGCCAAAGCTGACAGCCGCCAGTATCATTCCGCCAGTGGCGAAGTAGCGCGCCCCGAAACGGTCAGACAGCCGACCGAAAAGCGGACCGGCTATCAGAAACCCGATGCTCATGGGCAACATGTAGATCCCTGCCCAGAGCGGCGTGACCTTAAAATCGTAGCCGTGCAGCGGGAGCCAGATGCCCTGCAGCCAGATGGCAAGCATAAACATCAGCCCGCCCCGAGCTACGGCTGCTAAGAACCCGGCTGCATTGCCGGCAGCGAAAGCGCGAATGCGGAATAGGTTGAGGCGGAACATGGGCGCTCGCACTCGCCGTTCGATGAGGGTGAACCCCAGCAGAAGGGCGACCCCGCCGGCAAGCATGCCTACCACGAATGGGGTTGTCCAGCCCATAGAGGAAGTGCCGCTGGGCTTAATGCCATAGGTGATGCCTACCAACAGCATGGTCAGACCAGCAGCAAAGCTGAGATTTCCCCACCAGTCGATAGGCTCTCTTTTCCGAATGCCTATCTCTTTAAGTGAGATGTATGTCCAGATTGTCCCGGCAACGCCTATGGGCACGTTGACGAGGAATACCCACCGCCACCCCACCTGGGATAAAAGCCCGCCCACCAGGATACCTAAGAAGGCGCCGGCAATAGCAGATACCTGGTTCAGTCCGAGGGCCATGCCGCGCTGATTTTCGGGAAAGGCATCGGTCAAAATGGCTGAAGAGTTGGCAAATAGAAAGGCACCGCCGATACCTTGCACCACCCGAAAGATGATTAACTCAAGTGCCCCAGCGGATCCCGTGCTCCACGCGGCAGCACACAACGCGGAGCCGATAGTGAAGACAGCAAAGCCGAGGTTGTACATGCGGGTACGCCCGAACATGTCTCCCAGACGGCCAAACATGACTACGAGGACAGCCACAACGACCATGTAACCCATGAGCAACCAGAGCAGGTAGTCGAAGCTTCCTGGGGCCAGCGGGTCAATATGGATGCCCCTGAAGATAACCGGCAATGCGAGCATTATGCTCGAGCCGCTGAGGGCAGCCATGAGCACACTGAGCGTAGTGTTCGAAAGGGCGATCCATTTATAGTGTGCCCCCACCTGGGGGCGGCCAGCGTTTGTCGAGTCTTGTGTCATTTTTCTCAAATCTCCTGTGCATTACCGTCATGATATTTTTCTGCCTTACCTTGCCTCTCGGGGACCCGCATCCATGTAGCGCCATCCCGATTATTGTACGTGCCGGCGACAGGCGCATCTCCTATCCGCTGTCTCATCTCTTCATGTACGTTATTCAACCTTCCCCAACAGATCAGGTTCCCCGCATCAGTTATCCAACCGTAATCGAATGCTGTATTGTGACTCGCTGATGAAAGTAATGTCACAAAGGCAGATGTGGTTATCGACTGCAGTCAAAATGTTTGTCATATTGATTATTTTCCTGTCGTTAAGCCTGATGCCTCTTCCCCGCAAATAAAGGGCGTACGGCTTCGAGTGCAGCAGCGATCCCGGCCTGTTGCCGGGGCCCCAGCACCGCCAGCCTCTCGACCAGACGCGCCTCAAGGAGCCGCCGGGCGCGCATCAGTTCGTCAACTCCCCTTGAGCTCAGCCTTAGCCTGACGCAGCGTCGGTCTTCGCGGGATGCGCGGCTAATGACCAGTTTACGAACCACCAAAGCATTGATTGTCTTCGACATTGAGGGCAGTTTCAAGCCCACGTAGTCGGCCACTTGTGAAACTGAAGCGTCCTCATGACGGTAGAGGAAGCTGAGGGTACGCAGCTGGGGCATCGATAACTCGGGCATATAATGGCATGTTTCAGCGCGGATGCAGTTCATGATCAGAGGAATCACGTCCATCAAGAGGGCAGCGGCACGATCACTAGTGGATACGGATGCTAAATTCATTTCTTTTGCAAATGATTTCAGAAAGAAACAATAGCACCAAAGTGTAGGCCTGTCAAGTGGTTGAATTCAATGGTTCCTCTTGGGTGTGGCTGGTCAAGACTACCGCTTCAAAAATCCCATCAACCGAGACCGAGCATTATCAGCTTCCTCAAGGATTTGATTAACACTGCTGCCAGCAACAATTCCGAACTGGCTATCGCCGTAGCCGTGGCAGTATTTGGCATTGGCTCCGGGCAGGCTTTCGCCGCAGTCATCGGGCCGCTGGCAGAGGTTCCAGTAATGTACACTGACGTGGGCGCTCTGCAAAAGGGCTGCCTTTTGTCAACGTGCAAGTATTGCCTAACAACATCTCTTTCTGTAAAGAAGTCCGAACAGGGCGGGGCGTCAGCCTGACTGGTGGGGCAGATGGGGATGTTCTTCTTCCGCACGGCTACTAATAGACAGAAACACCTCAACGATTCTGGGATCGAATTGCGTGCCGGCGCAGCGTTTTAACTCTGCCAATGCCTGCTCCCGGGTGAATTTACCCTGCCGATAGGGACGCAGCGAAGTCATAGCATCATAGGAATCAGCCACGGCCATAATTCGGGCATCAAGAGGGATATTCTCGCCCTTTAACCCTGCAGGATATCCGGTGCCATCGTAGCGTTCGTGATGATACTGAATCGCCGCCAGGCAGCCACTCAAGCTCTCAACGTGTTTAAGTATGGCCACACCCAGCTTGGGGTGAGCACGTATGGGCTCCCAATCCTCGTCGCTCAACGGCCCGGACTTCGTAAGCACTCTATCAGACACGCCGATCTTGCCTATATCGTGTAACAATGCGGCAGCGCGCAGCGTGGCTATCCTTTCTTGAGAGTAGCCGAGAGCCTCGGCGATGCCAGTGGAGTACTCGCTCACTTTCTTGGAATGACCATAGGTGTAATGGTCCTTGGCATCAACGGTAGCTGCCAGGGCATAGATTGTGCTCAGGATTCCTGGTTCCCTTTCCGGCTTCGCACCCGCTGATAACACGTCGGAAGCCATTATTTCCGAAGCCAGGCATACTCGATTCCTTCCCATCTGCTTCGCATAATATAGGGAGGCATCCGCTGCCTGGATTATCTCCTCTCTCATGACTCCGTCAGTGGGCCAGGAGGCTATGCCAATACTGCAAGTCAACGGAGCGCCCTTCGAATCCAGCTCAACCTCTATCCTCTTCCGTATCCTCTCGGCAACTTTGCAGGCGTCATCGAGAGATGCCTGGGGCAGTATGACAGTAAACTCATCCCCGCCGTAGCGGAAAGCCATGTCTATGCCTCTTATCGAACTCTTGATATATTGCCCTATCTGCTTGAGCATATCATCGCCTGCTAAATGACCATAGATGTCGTTATACGCTTTGAAGAGGTCCATATCCAAAAAGAGCAGGGAGAATATGTCACCGAAGCGAGAACATCTGGAGATCTCCTCGTCCAGGCGCTCATGAAAATAACGATGGTTGAATAAGCTGGTCAACTCATCGGTGTGAGCCCTCTCCTTGGCCTTAGCGTAAAGCTGCGCGGTTTCCATCACTACCCCCGCCTCACCACCCACAGTCACCAGCAGGTCCATATCGTCTGTAGAGTAAGACCCACCCGACTGCTTTTTGCTCAATGCCAGAATACCTATCAGGTTGCCTTTGCTCTTTATGGGGCAGAGCAGCTCTATTCCCAGAGCATCGAGGCTATTTCTTTCTACTTCCGTTATCTCCTTGAATTCCGGAGTCGAATCTATAAGCTCCTGGGACAGAGGTTTATTTTCTTTAGTAAGCCAATTGACTATTGAGCTCTCCTTACCTAACTTCATCGAAATGATCGGCTCGCCTTCTACCAGCCGTTCGGCGTACTGTGAGACGAAATCGCCATTGCTGGAGAGCAGGAGGCTCGCCTGACTGGCTCCCACGGCTTTCGTTAGCGGACGCAACATTGCCTCCGCTAATTCACCCAGGTCCAGAACGCTGCTCATCCTCTGAGCGAAATTGAGCACCATCCGCCTGTAGTCATAGCTTTCCCCGTAGAACATTTTGTCCACAACTCGCTGAATAGCCATCCTCAAAGGGTTGAACAGCCAGGCCATGAAAAGCGCCATGGCGAAGATAGCCGCCAGGTTGACGGAGGTGTTCCATCCCTGTAGGAAGTAATGTATGCCATAGAGCACGAGCAGGAATGAGGCCGTAACGAAAATGCTTATCAGTGAGTATACAATCCCTTTTCTTATCAGCAGTTTGATATCGAGCAACTTGTACTTCGTGATGGCATAGCCAATCACCAGGGCATTGGCCAGATGACCGATATGCTCAAAAGGATAGTGGGGCGTGGGGGGAATACTAGACCTGATGCTAAAGGCAAAATAAAGGGCAAGGCCGCCCGACAAATAGGCAATCCTGTTTCGACTCAGTGGATCAGCAGAGGCCCTATAGCCGCGCACCAGAGCGATTACAGATAAGAGGAAAAAGACGGCGCCTATAGCGGTAATTAGATACAAGAACGGACCATATGTGATATCAATCGCCCCATTAGTTATAGAAACGCTCTCAGGGATATAGCCCAGCGCTGCCAGTGGGACCAAGACAAGCGCTACAGCTGCGTACCCTAGCTTCACCTCTACATTCGACGTTTTATGAACGAAAACACGGACAAAGTCATAATAAGCGATTATCGTGCACACGCCAATTACAGCCGCCGCACTAGCCAAGGCGCGAGTGAATTCAGACGTATTAAGGTAGAATATACTAAGGTAAAATACTAGGACGCTCAAACTCCACGCCATGGCTACAATCACGTACACCGCGAAGCGCTGACGTATCTTTGTCCGGCTATCGCGCAGGACGCCTATCAGTAATGTGGAGAAGACAATGAGGCTGAGCAATAGCAATATACAATATATATTCATGCTAAATTAAGCTCCCACGCGGGCTAAGTGAGATACAGTTCATCGAACTCTATAACCATTATCTTTCTTATAAGAGAGTGGTCAAGACTACGATGGTCATTGTTGGGACAGTACTTCCGACATCCTAAAGTACATCTAAATCAGGCAGACCTCGATAATGCTCTCAGAAATAATCCTGAGTTCACGAAACCCTACTATACTTGACCGAATTAGATACAACATGGCCTAAGCCGGAAACAAAATCACTAATATAAAAAGTACCAATGTCCTATTGATGAGCTACAGGATAATCATCAGAATGAGGTTAAGGCGAGGTTGAAAGCAATAACTATGAGGAATTTTCTGAGAGCGGTGTGGAGACGAAGATTCAAGAGCAATAACAGGGTCGTTCCAACAGCTAACGCATGCCAGCTTAGTGACGCGGAGATATGCCTGTGTGACAAATCTCCCAGCAAGCCCCAGCAATACTCTGCAAAGAAGGGATGGCGCTTACTTGCCCATATTGGTTACACGGGTACCATCGCAAGAATAGAGCAGACACATGACATCAAGCTTGACGAAGATATACTGGAGCGTATAGATTTCTTGGCCTGCCTATTTGCTGGCATGGAGAATCAATAAGTAGAATTATTCTCCTCAGGTCACACAGTGAGGCCTATTGTGCGAAGGACTAATGAGTTTCATGGGTGACAAACATTCCTAAGTACATGACAAATCAGGCCACCTTAGCAGAGCCCTGCCCACGCGCTAAATAGTTTTCGTATCCTTCCCGAGCCGCGCGAATATTGGCGTGCACTGGAACCCACAATCCCCCGGTTAAAGGCTTCGAATACCTGAATGGTTCTCCGATAACATTGACTCCAGCCATTGCATATTTTTCCATGGTTTTTGGGTTTGTAACCGCAAATATATCGTACGTCCCTGTCTCACAGCAGTAATCATACAGGCACGTGAATAGACCCAAGGCTATAGTGATATGAGCATCACGACTAACACTCTTATCAATGGCAAACCTTCCAATCTCAAGAGCCCTTGATATGCCGTGCGTTTTCATATAGTCTGTTAAGGGAAAATCAGAATCCATGGGCAATCCCTGGGGGTTGTTATGAACCAATCTAATTGTGCCAACGGCTCTATCGTTTTCATCCACGGCTAGAAAACTAATCGCGTAGTCATCATATTTATCACGCTCCAGTCCGCTCTGGTTCTCAGGCAGTAAACCCAGCTCAGCGCAGTAGACTTGATATCTTAACCTCAGAACCTTCTCCAGGTCTTCACGACTCTCCGCGCTTAAGAACGTATAACCGCTCATTTGAAAGCAGTGCCTGGGCTTCACCGAGGTTGTCAGCAAGTCAGAACCAGCGGCATATGCAGGTACTACACCATCGATCCTGAGGCAAGCGCCTTGGAGTACGTTTCTCAGGCTCTCTTCATCCCAGTAATGGTAACTACCATCTCTTAACCTTTTTCCAATCAGCAAATTGCAGACCCCGACGCCCGATTGAGTAAAAAGGAGTTTCACGATATCCGCCAAGCCACCCTCACGATAGATTTCCTTAGCAATCGGAAGTATCTTTATAGGGTAACGAGGTTCAGCCATAATTAGGTGCCCTGATGGCTTGAGCACCCTTAAGTACTCGCGGACAGCAGCTTCAGGTTCTCGCAAAGTGTACAAAGCATGAACAGAAACAACGCAGTCGAAGCTAGCATCAGGATGCAGGGCAAGCCCCTTTTCTATGTCCCACTCCTTGAACTTAACATTTTCCAAACCTGTCTTCTTCTTTTTTAGCCTTGCCCTTCCTAACATTGCATTTGAGGTATCTATACCCTCAACATCGTAACCTTTGAGAGCTAAGCTGATCGAGAAGTTGCCTGTACCACAACCCGAATCCAGCACTCTACCGCCCCTGGGAGTAGCGGTCTCCACTGTTGATACAACATCGGCTAACAGTTTTTGATACGACCTGAAGTATCTGGGTAGTAAATCATAGACATACGAATAGACATTCCACATATTGAGGCGGGCAAGCCCACGGCGCTGTTGAAGGGGCTCTTTGACACCACTTTCTTCGAGAATACCAATTTCACTTGACATCCGAGATCACAAACTTTCCGTAGGTTAACATACGCCCTACCTAAGAATTCTAAGAATTACCGGTCAAGCAAGTTGACATGAGCGTATTAACGCTACCTCATCAACAGTCCGCGCAACTGCTCTGTCAAAGTATCCTATACTACTATGACTGAAGTACTACGTAGGGTACGTATATACAACAAATGTAACAATATGTCAAGTTTCGTATAGTATGGTTAGCTTTCGCCATTGGTTGCGGACCAAGAGTTGAGGACTTCGTATTCCGAATCCGGAGCGACTACTTAATTCGGATTTCGACACCATGACTCGGGTTCATGGTGTCAGGAATACGTTGAAAGACTTGAGTTGACTGCCGAGAGTTCGGCAACCTAGACTTGGCCGGGAGCATTCTATTGCAGCAGATGGGGTGGGTACTACATATGAAGGGGTATTCGTATTTAATAGATATGACTTATCTGTTGGTGGACAATACCGTGGGGAGGGAAGCGTCTAGGCTTTGGCTTTGGAGTAGGGGATGACCCGGATGCCCCAGTTAGGCTCGACATCGAAGGATATGATATTGCCTGTGGTCAGCTTGGCGCCCCGCACCTTGGCTACCTCCAGTAGCTTTATCATCTTGCTCCCCATGGTCTCGATACGCAGCCTCAGGTGGGCATCACACATGGACCCTAACCTGACCATGGCCTCCTCATTGAAGGCGTAGGAATGAGCCACGCAGACAATGCTCATCCCCCTGCCGGTGAGCGTCTTGCACTCCTCGAAGAAGGAGAGCACGTCCTCGATAGTGGCATGGGTTAGATAGTAGGTGAGGGAGTCTATCACTGCCAGGTCGACGCCCCTATGGGCACAACCGGTAAGCAGGGGCACGATGCCTGCGCTCAGGTTTTGCCTAATTTTCTTGATGTCTATGGGATATATCGAAAATCGGGAAAGGAGGACATAATCCGTGATATCGAAGCTCAGGCTTTGCATTTGGGTGATAAGGCTCTTCGTTGTGTTCTCAGTGGTGATGATCATAGCGGTACATCCGTTATTCAGCGAGCCCCAGAGCATTTGCTGCGTGAGCACAGATTTGCCGGAGTCGGATTGCCCTTCGACAAGGGTGAGGGTTCCCAGGGGTATCCCACCACCCATCTTCTTGTCGAGCTCATCGTTCCCTGTGGAGATTATTTTGAGCTCTTTCTGCAGCGCTGTTTTCATCGTATTCCTTCTACTGCTCAAATTGCGCTGGAGCAACCAGGGGGCTGGAAAAGCTCATGTCCTACTGGTGGCTTCGTAGAAGAAGATAGCACTAGAACGGGTTGGTTACAATGGTCACGCGGTACTGAAAGGGATAGGCAAATAGTAAGGGGTAAAGGTACTGCTAGATTCCTGCTTGTGCATGAATCCGTCATGAATATTACAATGTTCACCACGAAGAATGAAAATAGCGTGTCTTCGAAGATACAATATCTGGCAAGGGCGGGTTTCCAAACCCGCCCTACTCTCCTGAGATTCTTCGCTAAAGCTCAGAATGACATTGAGCCCTCAGTATTCTATTTTCAAAGCAATGACATATTTGGGCTTTCGGCGAACAAGCAGCGCGGCGGGGGAGATTGCCACGCCCGCCTGAGGCGGACAACGACATAAAAAAGGGGCCTCCGACTCTGCTAAAGGAAAACTCGCAATGACACGAGTAGGAACTGAAAGGGCGGGTTTCAAACCCGCCCCTACATGAAAATATGCTGTTAAACTGGCTTAGAGCCTCTTGCGCACGAGGTAGGAGGCAAGGAACTTTCTGTCTACGTTGGGCGTGCGGTACAACTGGAAGATCATGGAATCGCGGTACATCAGCTCCAGAGGCCAGCCTTCCTCTCTCTCGATGCCTCGGGCGCCCATGAGTTCCAGAGCTTTGAGACAGGCTTCGAGGGCTGCCGGGGCAGCCATGCGGAAGGCGAGGATAGACCATTTACCATGCAGTGCATTAATCTCGCCCTCGTCGTAGAGTTTACAGGCCTTGGCAGCAATAGCGCGGGAAGCCTCGGCGTTGACCCACATATCGGCTATGGGGAAATGGACTCCCTGGTACTCAATCAGAGGGTGGTCCCATCTAATAGTGGAAGAAGTGTACTCGGTGACAAGCTTTATGGCGGCTTCCTGTGTACCTACGGCCTGGAACGCCTGGTTGCCCATGTGCTTGTTCATGGCATCGACCAGGGCGAACAGGCCTTTGCCCTCGGGGGCAGCCAGGCGGCTCTTGTGCACCTTCAGGTCCTTCAGAAGCAGCTCGTAGCGGGCGCAGCCCCATCTGGCTCCCATGAGGTCACCCTCACGTCCGCGGATGATGCCGGGCTCGTCGTCATTTACTATAAACATAGTTAGTCCGCTGGTGCGCTTGGTGGTGTCTGTTTTCAGCAGCACCAGGTGCCACTGAAGTCCGACCGGGCCCGGGCTGCACATGGCCATCCACCACTTGGGGCCGTTGAGGAGGTAATAGTCGCCGTCCTTGACGGCGGTGCCGCGCATAGCGCCCATATCGACGCCTGACTCGGGGTCGGTCGCCCACAGGGTGCAGAATCCACCATCTAGAATTCTCTTAAGATATTCACGCTTGGTTTTCTCGTCCGGAGTCCATTTGAGCAACATTCGAACTGCAGGCTCACCGTTAAAGAAGGCGTCATCCATCCTGGGAGTGTAAGCCATCTTGGTAATCTCAGCGGAGAGGAGCCCGCACTGCATGGAGCTCCATCCTGGACCGCCATATTCCTTGGGTATCACGCTGCCGTAGAAGCCGTCTTTTATTATTTGCTTATGCATGCCATAATAGACGTCTGACATCTCTGTCATGGCCATGACGCCGCCCAGCTTGTCGAGTTGTCTGCGGTTGGGCAGCCACCACTCCTCAACTATGTCCCTGGCCTGTTCCAGCTTCTTGTACATCTCCGGAGTCCATTCCTCCGGATGCTGGTAGGGATCATAAATATCGATTCCCATTTTTATCTCGTCAGCCACGTTATTCTCCCCCTTAAAATGAATTTACGGGATGTTTTCTGCTGTCAAAAACAACAGTGATTAGTTTAATCGCTTTTTGCCGTTTGGTCAAGTGAAAGTGAGAGAGGGTTCACAACTGCTGTTATCAACCCCTGAATCCCCCAGTCTTGGGGGCTTTTAGGGTACAGTGCACTGTGTGCCCCTACATTTGGGGGACGGCGTTGTCATTCAGCAGCGAGGTACTCATCTACAGTTACCATTTGCCAAAAGACCTCAGCAGTTGGTGGAGATAAGACATTGCCTGCCGGGGCCTGCGGCAAAGTATCGACGAACTTGTGCGAGCTTGCCCGAAGCTGGTTATTATGTTATAATCAAAGTGGGTTGAAATAGCATTTTGAACGTAGCGGGCCGTCCTGAGGCACGAACCGAGAAAAGAGACAAAAGTCACATACAGGTATGGCATCAATCGTTAAAATGTGGCCATCTTAAGTTGGTTAAGGACAGAAAGGGGGTCTTGCCATGGCAGTTGTAGAAGAGAAAAGGATGACACAGATAATAGCAGACCAGGTGCGCTTTCGAACCATGATGGGCAAGCGAACAGGCCGTGTCGAGGAGCAGGAGAAGCTGGGTAAGATAAGCAATATCCGGCCGACTTTGAAGCTCGACATAGAGCGAGCCCGCTTTGTGACTCAGGCGTACAAAGCGACTGAGGGCGAACCCATCGCTATCCGCAGAGCCAAGGCGATGGCTAATTACCTGGACAACATGACCGTTTTGATAAATGACTACGACCGCATCGCTGGCAATTCCTCCAAGTCCCCCGACCATGTAATCAGCTATCCGGAACTCTATTCTCGCTGGGTGGATAAAGCCATTGAGATGGGCTACAAGGATATGCTGACCGACGAAGAGCGTGCCGAGATGCACGAAATCAATAAGTACTGGTTCAATAAGTCCGTGCAAGGCGCTGAACGCCAGTATCTTGCTGAAGCGGACAAGCCTTACTGGTCTTATATGAACCAGGGTGTGTTTGTCTGGGTACACGGCGCTCACTCCGGGCAGGTGCCCAATTACGAGAAGGTATTCAAGGTAGGGTTAAAGGGCATACGAAAGGAAGCTCAGGACAAGCTAGCTCAGGTAACTCAGGACAGAGACCTGATTCGTGACAATCCTCGAGATTTTCTGAAGAAGAAGGCATTTCTGGAGGCAGTCATCATAAGCATCGACGCTGCCATCAGGTGGGCGCACAGGTATGCCGAGCTGGCTAAAACACTGGCTGCGGCTGAGGATGACAAAAAGAGGAAGAAGGAGCTGGAGCAGATCGCAGAAAGCTGCTCCAGGGTGCCTGAGAACCCGCCCCGGAGTTTCCATGAGGTGTTACAGGCCTGGTACCTCATGTTCCTTCTGGTGAGGGTGCTGGATATCCAGACCAGCGGAATCGGGGACAGGGTGGACTATCTGTGGTACCCGTTCTATAAGAAGGATAAGGAGGCAGGCAAGATAACCCCCGCTGAAGCGCAGGAGCTGATAGAGTATGTCTGGCTCAAGCTCACCGAGCTGTCGGACTTCAATGCGCCGATAATGGGCAGCGGCGCTCATACTACACCCCGTTACGTAACAATCGGCGGCCAGGATAAAATGGGACGAGATGCCACCAATGAGCTGACCTATATAATCATGGATAGCGTTAAGGCTCTGAAGCTCGTGGAGCCGATGATGGTGGTCAGGCTGCACAAGAATACCCCGGACGAGTTCCTCTACAGGTTCACGGATATCATGAGGCAGGATGCAGGCCACTATGGCATATTCAACGACGAATTCATGGTAACGTGGCTGGTGGGCAAAGGGATACCCCTGGAGTACGCCAGAAACTGGTGTGTCGAGGGTTGCATGAGGTGGGCGGTAGTGGGCTATCCTATGGGGCACCGTGGTATTGCCGGTGTAGGCTTCGCCCTGCCCAAGTGCCTGGAATATGCTCTGAATCAGGGTAGAGACCCCAAGTTCTTCGATGGTAGTAAACTGATAGGTGCTCCTACCCCTGATCCCTTAACCTTCACCTCCATCGAGGATGTGATCAAGGCATATCTGGAGCAGGTGAAGTTCTTCGCTGAAAAGTTAGTGATTTTCAGCAATATAACGGATGCCGTTGAGGAAATCTGGCTGCCCCAGCCGTTCAACTCAGCCTTGCTGGATGGTTGCATTGAGAATGCCCAGGATGTCAGAGAGCTGCACAAATGGCACAAGACCAATATGCAGCCGGTGGGGCAGGTGACGGTGGCCAATGCACTGGTGGCGATGAAGAAGTTGATTTTCGAGGACAAGAAGGTCACCATGGCGCAGCTTCTGCAGGCTCTGAAAGATAACTGGGAGGGGCATGAGGAGCTGCGGCAGATGTTCCTGGATGCTCCCAAGTTCGGTAACGACGACGACTACGTCGACCTGTTCGCCAGGGATGTCTATATCAGGACATGCCAGACGATACATAGCTTCAAAACAATATATGGATTCAATGTGCAGAGCGATGGCAGCGGCAGCGCCAGCTACTTCAGCTTCAGCGGCCTTACGGGCGCGACACCCGATGGCCGGAAGGACCGCGATGTGTTCAACGATGGTACGGTCTCGCCGCTACCGGGCACGGATAAGAAGGGGCCCACGGCCGTGTTGAAGTCTGTGGCCAAGATAGACCCGCTGCTGACCTTCAACCATTTGTTCAACCAGAGATGGATGCCGGAGTTCCTCGAGGGCGATAACAGGTCGAAGTTCGTCGCCTATCTGAGGACCTTCGTTGACCTGGGCATCCACCATATCCAGGGCAACGTGATCGATGATAAGGTACTGAAGGATGCCCAGGTTCATCCGGACAACTATCAAAGCCTGGTAGTCCGCGTTGCCGGTTTCAGCGCCTACTTCACCGATATGGCTACGGAGGTGCAGGACCAGATTATCGCTAGAACGAAGCAGCGGCTGTAATAGGGTAGAACGTTTTGTGTGATAGATAAGTGGGCGTCCGCAAGGACGCCCACTTCTTTTTTTGTTCTGGCACGGGTCGCAATTTACCATTTCTCCGATTTTTCAAGAAACCTCTTGCATGAAAAGAGATCCTCTTGTATAATGCTACATCAGCAGGACTATCTGCGACGAAAATTATATCAGACTGTCCTAGAAAGAAAGGAGTGAGAAGTGAAGACCAGGTTTGTCCCGCTGTCAGTAGCACTGGTGGTTGTCATGGTTATGGGGTTGGTCCTTGTTTTCGGCCTGTTGGGGACATCGAGCGCTGCAGGTCAATGGAGTACTGAGGTTAGGCCTAGAGTTAACGTTGAAACAGGTGGCAGCCTTGGCATTACGGGCGGGACAACAGGGACTAATAATTCGATTGATTTTGGAGATATGGGGCCGGGACAGACCCTGGAGAAGACCCTTTCTTTAGGTATCACATCGAACAGCGCCTGGCATCTGACGGTGAGCAAAAACCAAGACCTGAGGGACTCTGTGCTTGGTGCCACGATACCCTCGGCCAGTTTCACGTTTAAATCGAGTGGCGACTCGGGCCCAACATATATGACATCAAGTACCGAATTCGGAAGTTCGGGTTCACCATCCAGTGTGGTCACTAACGGCTCGGCAACCAGCGGCAGCACTGTCAATGTAGCCTACAAGCTTACAATCCCTGCCGGCCAGCCTTCCAATGACCCGAATCAAAGCTATTACTCCGCACTGCACACTTACACTCTGGTAGTAGGCAGTCCTTAAGACCCCGGCGTCAAATGATCAGAGGGCAGCCTAAGTTTATCTTGCTGCCCTCTATTTGTGATGAAACGATGAGATATTTAAGGGATAGTGTGATAGTAGTCATGCTCCTGGCTGTCGGTTCTTGCATCTTCTCGTCTTCGACTTCGGCACAGGGGGGGATAAGTGTCTGGCCGACTTGTGTTGAGATGATGGTAAATATCGGTGAGCGAGCAGCCAAGATTATTCATGTCCAAAATCAAGGCAGTGAATCTATCGCGATTAAGGCATATGTCAGGGATTTCTCCATCGACAGGGAAGGCAATTTCGTATTCTCTGAGCCGGGGCATGAGAGCTACTCAGCTTCGAGATGGCTCAGTGTAGCAGAAGCTGATTTTGAGCTTGCTCCTGGAGAAAGTCGGGAGATTGAGGCTAGCATATCAGCGCCGAACGAAGTGGAGCCTGGAGGACACTACGCTGCTCTATTCTTTGAGGCTATCCCGTCGGCAAATCAAGGCGCGGTCTCGATTTCCACCAGAATCCCCACTCTTTTCTACATCACCGTCCCAGGCATCACCGAGATTGAGGTCATTGCTAATGCCGATATTGCCTCTCTTGTGTTGCCGGGCTTTGCCGGAAAGGGACCTGTTGAGGCTGGTGTGGTGGTGCATAACTCGGGAAATGTTCATTTGACTGTGGCGGCCAGGGCGCACTTCAGCGCCTCTCTGGGAGGAAGCAGCGAGCTGGATTTGGGACAGGCGGTTATCTTGCCCAATAGCGATGGGGTGATGAAGAGCAACTGGCAACAAGCGCCTTTGTTTGGGAAGGTGAAGGCGAGCGTGGTGATCGGCTATTTAGACCAGAAGGGGGAACTGGTAAACAAATCTCGAACAGGGGAGTTCTGGGTTGTTCCCTGGAGTTTTATAGGTATAATCGTGGGAGTTATGGTGGTGGTAGTGCCGGCCATCGTAATAGTAAGCAGGAGATACCGTTTGAGGATGGAACGAAAGTAGGGAAGGGCACAGCATGCTGTGCCCCTACATATTAAAGAATAGGCCTACGAATTTCAAAAATGTGGGGCGGGTTTCAAACCCGCCCCTACTATTTTATTTGCACTTCCAACAGGGTGCGCGCTTTTCCATGAAGGCTCTGGGCCCCTCTTTGGCATCCTCAGTTCCGAATATAATCATGGACATCAGCCGCTCTACGGAGTAGGCGGCATCGAGGGCAAGTCCTCTGAGCACTGACTCTTTGATGGCCTGCACTGCGAGTGGTCCATTTGAGCAGATTTTCTCTGCATATTCCATGGCCGCAGGCATTAGTTGCTCGCGGGGTACGACCTTGTTGATCAGGCCGTATTCTACAGCGTCCTGAGCCGTGATCTGGTTCGCTGTAAGCAGCATCTCCATGGCGCGGCAGTAGGGTATCTGTCGCGGCACTCTGACCGTCGTTCCGCCGCCAGGGAAGAGCGCCCAGGTCGGTTCCATTATGGCGAACACTGCGTTCTCCGAGGCAACCCTGATATCCGTGCCGAGCAGCATCTCCAGACCTCCGCCCATGCAGAAGCCGTTGACCGCCGCAATCACGGGCTTGAAAAGGTCGAATCCGCGGAGGACAGCGGTAAGCGACTTAGCGGCCTGGGGGTCTGACTGGAGATCCCGGAGGTCGGACTGGGTGATCTTGGGCAGGAAGGTCTTAAGGTCGCCGCCGACGGAGAAGGCGGTCTTGCCAGCCCCGGTGATGATGGCTGCCCAGATATCACGGTCATCTCTGACTTTCACCCAGGCGTCGCAAAGCTGGTCCATCATCTCGTCGTCCATGGCATTCAGGGCCTCGCGACGGTTCATGGTGACGATTGCTATATGTTCCTTCTTCTCGAATAGTACTGCAGGCATGTTCACCTCCTCATTTCGATTTTCTGGATGCTCCTGGCTTGGAAGCTGGCTTGAACTTGGGCAGGTACCAGTCCTGTTCTTCGACCTTCTCGAAGATGAGCTCAAGCGGCATGTCTATATATATATCCTCGTTTTTGCAGCCCACTATGTTGCTGTGAATGCGAGGCCCTTCCGCCAACTCGACGATGGCGACATTGTAGGGAGTATCCCAGGCCGGATAGAAGGGCTGATGAGTGATTTGCCAGGAGAAAACCCTGGCTTTGCCGCTGGCTTTGGTCCATTGGAAATTCATGCTCATGCACCTGGGGCAGATGATGCTGGGCGGGAAACGCCACATTCCGCAATCGTCACATTTCTGAATCAAAAACTCTTGCCTCTGGCAGCCATCCCAGAACGGCTTTGAGTCTTCGGTTGGCGAAGGAAGCGGCCGGGGAACTCTGAACTCTTCCATCAATTACCTCCTTAGGATGAGGGAAGAAAAACTGAAGGTCGGGGGATACTCGTTGACCACGCCCCCGAATCCAGTGACGAGAGCAAGCTCGGCATTCTTCACCTGCCTCCCCTTGCATTCTCCCCTGAGCTGGCGTACCGCTTCTACTATGTGGCCCAGGCCCATGGTGTGGCCTTCGGAGAGCAGCCCGCCGGCGGTGTTGCAGGGAAGCTCTCCGCCCAGCTCAGCCCTGCCTTCCGCAACGAAAGGCCCGCTCTCTCCCTGTTTACATAAGCCAGTGGCCTCCAGTTGCAGCAGAAACACGATGGTGAAGGCATCGTAAAGCTGGCAGACGTCTATGTCCTTGCGGGTTACCCCCGCCATTTTGAAGGCCGTATCGCTGGCCCTGGTCCAAACAGCCCAATCGGATACTTTGGGCCTGCGCCAGGGGCGCAGCAGCGGCGCTCCGTGCGCCTGTCCCCAGCCGCTGATGTAGATAGGGCGGCGCTTGAGGTTCTTGGCCCTTGCTGCCGAGGTCACTACCACGGCACCGCCGCCATCCGTCCAGGGGCAACAGTCAAGCAGGCGCAAGGGCTCCGCCACCCAGCGGGAATGATGATGGTCCTCGAGCGTGATGGGTTTGCCGTACATCTGAGCGTTCGGGTTGAGGCAGGCGTGTTTTCTGCAGGTGACTGCCACTGCTCCGAGCTGCTCACTGGTGGTGCCGAAATCGTGCATATGCCTGCGCGTGACCTGAGCCAGAAACGGGACTGCTGAGATTTCTCCCTGGGGCAGGGTAAACTCGAAATTAGGGGGCAGGCTGGGTGGGACATCTATAGGGTTGTTCTGCCAACCGTAGCAGCAGACCACAGTGCGGCACATACCGGCGTTGATGGCCATGGCAGCCATTTGCACTGTGACGATGGGCGTAGCGCCGCCGCAGTCGACGGTGGCATTGAAGTTGGATGAGATGCCCAAAAGGTCAGCCACCCTTCCCGAAAAGCCGTGTCGTTCTCCCTGCTGCGAGGGGTGGACGAACAAAAGCCCATCCACATCGTCTTTGGCGAGGCCCGCGTCCTCAATGGCTATCTTGCAAGCTTCGAGGGCAAAGCCCGTGGTGCTTTTGTCGGAGATTTTTTTGCCCAGCCTGGTCATGCCGGCTCCAACGATGGCACACTTATCTCTCAAGCTCAACTTATCACCTCCTATCCGTTGGGAGAGGAATTTCTGATTTAGAGGACGTTTGGCAACTATTTATGGCTATTTAGAAGTTCTCTTTTTGGTTGCTTTCTTTGCAGAAAAAATCCTGTCGGCATTTCCGCCCAGTATGGCGTTGACCTCGTCCTCGGTGAAGGTTATCCCCTCGGGGGCGTTCTGGGGCAGCCCTTTGATGAGGTCTGCATATTCCTTAGTTGACATAAGAGCAGACACGAAAGGATTGTCGGTGCCGAAGAGAACCCGATCTTTGCCCAGGTGGTCCAGGGCACTTCTGAGGACGGTGCAGAATTTGCGGAAGTTGAACTTCGCTACGTCCTGCCAGGCGGAGACATCGGTTAGTATGTTGTATTTCAAACCGGCAAGATAGAAAAGCTGCTCATGCCAGCCGAAGGCCATATGGCCGGCAGTTATTTTGAGATTGGGGAAATCTTGTGTCACATCATCGAGATGAATCGGGTCACCGTACCTGCCACGAAGTGGCGCGGCACCGAGCTGTCCCGTATGGCACGACAGAGGGACTCCCAATTCGGCAATCTTCTCCAGCACACGATAGGTCTTGGGTTCGTTGACAAAGAACCCTGTCTGAGGATAAAGGTTCAGGCCCTTAAGGCCCCACTCCTTGATAGCGCGTTCCACTATTTGCACTGCATCAGGCCTGCGCGGATCGACGGTGGCAAAAGCGATTATTTTGCCGGGGTGCTTATCTTGAAGTCTTGCATACGCCTTGAGTTGCTTTTCAAGGGATGCCTTCGGCTCGCCGTACATTACCCAGTAATCCATGGGCAATAGAACGGTCTTGTCGATGCCATTGGTTTCCATATCGTTGAGCAGTGCTTCTCCCTCAGGGTCCCACATCGCAGGAATCAGGGTTTGCCTTATCGTATCCAGGGGCATCTCCATGCCCAACGCCTTCATCCCTTCGAGATACATGCCGGACACAGTTTGCCACCATCCCTCGGGATACCATTCTTCGGCTACAAGGTGATAATGGGCATCGATTAGCATTCCTCCTCCTTTCGTCAGTCACGTCCGCAGATTTAGGGGGTTCTCAAGCACTCAACCCCTGTATTCCCCGGTCTTGGGGGATTTTTAGGGCACAGTGCACTGTGCCCCTACTACTTTCGCCAGTCACATCCGCAGATTACGGTTTGATGAATTACTCTACCTGGGGAGACCGAGGCCGGCAATGGCTATGATGATACGCTGAATCTCGTTAGCGCCACCGCCGACGGCTTGCATGGGTGAGAATCTATATTCCCACTCCAGGTATCCATCATAAGGAGCCTGGCGAGTGCCCTGCTGCAAGATGCCGTACAGGCCGAGGACTTGCATACCTAGATTACCCAGGCGTTTCTCAAGTTCGCTGGTGAAGACCTTTGATATGGATGCCTCGGAGAAGGGAACGATGCCCTGCTCGAGAAGCCAGGCCAGTCGATATCCCAATAGACGTCCGACATGTAGTTCTATTGCCATTTCAGTCAGCTTTTGCTGAATGATGGGGTCTTTGCTTATCGGTTTACCGTCTCGTTTCGTTGATTTGGCGTATTCTACTATCTCGTCGAATATGCGCTGGTAGCCTGCTATGGTGGCTGCCATGAAGACCCTTTCGTGATCGAGAGCCTGGGTAATATAGTACCAGCCTTGATTCAGTTGTCCTACCACACAGCTCTTGTGGACTTTTGCATCATCGAAGAATACTTCATATAGCGTATGGTCGAACATGGTATCCAGCTTGCGTGTCGTGATACCAGGAGTCTTCATGTCGACAATGAAGATGCTGATACCCCTGTGTTTCTTGGGGGCATTGGGGTCGGTTCTAACTCCGATCCAGCCGTAGTGAGCCTCACCGGCAAAGCTGATGAAGGTTTTCTGTCCGTTTATTCTGAAGTAATCACCGTCTGCCACGGCGCTGGTCTGTAAGGATGCGAGGTCTGAGCCCGCCTGAGGCTCGGTATAGGCCAGGCAAAACACGACCTCTCCGCTCAGAATCATGGGCAGGAACTTTTTCTTATGCTCCTCACTTCCCACATTCATTAGGGTAGGCCCCACCATATTCTGCGCCAGGATGTGAGCAGCCGCAGGCGCTCTGCCGTACAGCATCTCTTCGCCGAAGATGAGCTGGTCCATGTGGGGACGGCCGAGTCCGCCGTACTCCTTGGGCCAGCCTATGCCTATCCAGCCTTTCTTGCCGAGCTTGCGGCTGAATTCGGGGTTGAACATCTCGTGTGTTTTTCCGCCCCGCCAATTCGGACCTAGCTCCTTACGAAGGTAATCACGAACCTCTTGTCTGAAGGCTTCCTGTTGGGCAGTAAACTGGAAGTCCATTGCTTTCCCTCTCGCTGAAGTTAAATATGGGGCCTACAGCCCTAATTGTCGGGCGACCAACTCTTTCTGGAAATCGGTATCGCCGAAGGCAAGCTCACCCGACTTGGCCCTTCGGTAGTAGAGCCCGATATCATGGTCCCTGGTGGTGCCGATAGCGCCATGACATTGCACGGCTCTCTCGGTGACGAATTTGTAGGCTTCGTTAATCCATCCCTTGGCTATAGCGACCTCCGATGCACTGCCGGGAAGGCCTTCGGCAACGCTGCAGGCGGTCTTGTAGAGAATGTCCCTGCTGGTCTCAACGTTCATCCACATATTGGCGCAGTAGTGCTGAATCACCTGGAAGCTGCCTATGGGCTTGCCGTACTGGGTTCTCTCCTTGACATAAGATAGGGTCATGTCCATAGAGGCCTCCTGGCCGCCGACCATCTCAGCACATTTGGCTATGGTGGCCTGCTCTAAGGTTTTGGCCAGGATGGGCCATCCTTCATTTAGCTTTCCCAGCATGTTTTTCTTAGGAACCTTCACATTCTTGAGAACGACCTCGCAAAGCTTGTCGGCGCCGATGGTGGGCATGACCTCGCATTTGATGCCGGGGCTCCTGGCATCTATCAGGAACAGGGTAATGCCCTCTTCGGGGGTGGTCCCTTTCTTAGTCCTGGCAACGCAGATTATGTAATCGGCTATATGGGCGTTCTCCACGAACAGCTTGGTGCCATCGATGACGAAGCTATCACCCTGGGCTACAGCCTTTGTCTGAACTCCGGCGGCGTCGTATCTGGCGCTGGGTTCGGTGAAGGCCAGGGTCATAATCAGCTCGCCTTTGGCGATTTTGGGGAGGAACTCCTTTTTCTGCTCCTCGGTACCCGCAGAGAGGATGGGCAGGCTGCCCAGAACAACAGTGGAGAAGAAGGGACCGGGCACTATGTTTCGCCCCATCTCCTGGAGCAGGATGATGAGGTCCATGAAACCCATTCCCTGACCACCGTACTTTTCCGGAAGCACCAAACCCATCCAGCCCAAATCAGCCATCTTTTTCCACAGTTCGGGGGAGTAACCTTTCTGGTCTTCCTCCAGCTTGCGTACTAGTGTCTTGGGACATTCCTTGGTGAGGAAATCGCGCGCTGAGGTGCGCAGCATTTCCTGCTCTTCGGTTAAATCCAGGTTCATTTTAACCTCCTCTTAATCACCTCGGGTCGGACACTTGTATTGAGGAGAGCATTTACAAACGTTTTTCAACCCCCTGTGTCCCCCACTCTTGGGGGAATCTTGAGACGGGGGACACCCCCTGACCCCTGGCAGAGGGGATATTCCCCTCTGCACTCCCCAGTGATAAGTGACCTTCAAGAGTGCTGCTCCTAGGTCAGCCAGGCACGACGCCCGTCCCAATCGTAGTCCTCTTTCTCAACAACCATGGCCGTTCCCTGGCCGTAGCCACCGCATATGGCTGCGCAGCCGTATCTGACTCCGCGACGGTTCATCTCGTGAATCAGGGTGCCGACCATCCGGATGCCGCTTGCTCCAATAGGATGGCCGATACACAAAGCGTCTCCATTAACGTTCATTCTGTCCCGGGGTATTCCAAGCAACTTGCACTGAACTATGGGCGGTACGGCAAAAGCTGCATTGGACTCCCAGAGGTCTATGTCCTTGGGCTTCAATCCCGCCCTTTTCACAGCTTTGTCGGATGCCAGTGTAGCACTGTATCCCATTATCCCTGGGTCACACGCTTCCCAAGCCAGTGATCTCACAGTGCACATCGGTATAAGGCCCAGTTCCCTGGCCTTCTCCTTGGTCATGAACATGGCTGCCCCTGCGGCGTCGGCCTGTTTTGAAGAGCCGGCGGCTGTGACTACACCAGTCGGATTGTATAGAGTCGGAAGGGTTCGCAGCTTCTCAATGGTTGTGTCGGGGCGGACGTCCTCGTCGTAGTCGACTAATTTTTCCGTGCCATCAGGAAATTTGCCCATCGTTGGAATAATCTCGTTCTTGCGCCAGCCTTTTCTCTGGGCCTCGGCAGCGCCTAGGTTGCTCTTCAAAGCCCACTGGTCGCAATCTTCTCTGGTGACGTTGTATATTTTTGCCAGGTTTTCCGCGGTGTTGCCCATGGCGATGAGTGTAGCAGGGTCAATGATTTCCCATAGCTTCGGGTTGGGCAGGCCACGCGAGACTGCGCCGGTGGCTATGGCCTCTTCCATCATCTTGTTCATGTCTGTGTCGAATGTCCAGAGGGGTATGGGAAAGTGAGAACAGCTCTCAGCGCCTCCGCCGATAAAGATGTCTTCCAAACCGAGTTGAATAGCCATGATGCCGAATTGAGCACCTGCCATACTTGAGGTGCAGGCACGGTCGACGCTCAAAGCACGGGTCTCGTAGGGACAGGTCAGCAAGCCAACTGTTCTGGCCGGGTTCTGCTGCTCACCTGTCAGATTGGGCGAGCCCATCGTGACCTCGTCGATCATCTTTCTATCTACGCCCGTCCGCTTAAGCAGCTTCTCGACAATAGCTATTGCCAGGTCGTCTCCACGGATGTGGGAGAAGAAGCCTGGCCTCTTCTGGCTTGCCCTGCCATGCGGGGTTCGGCAATAGTCTACCATGACTACCTCTCTGGGTATTTTTGCAGCTTTGGTTGTTGTTTTTCTGGGCATTTTTGTTTCCTCCTTACGTCTCATTTCGCTACCAGCTTCTCGGTAGCCCCAGTCCCAGTGAACAAACAAGATTCCTCATTACCTCAGAAGTGCCTCCACCCATGTTCAGGCTGACGCACTGCAGATATTCCTTCTCAAATTTACCCTGCATGGGCGCCCATCTGGATTCTCCTACCTGCGAGTAGAGTCCAAGTATCTGACAACCTGTGTAAAAGAAGCGCTGGTTCAGCTCGGTGGCCATGACCTTGGCTGCTGCAGCATAGGACCCAGCTGCTATCAGGCCGCCCTTAATCTGATTCCAAACTACGAAATAGGCGTAGGAACGGCCCGACTCAATTTCTATGGCAAGCTGAGCCAGCCTGTGTTTAACGAAGGGGTCTTGGGCCAGGGGCTTGCCGTCTTTTTTTGTCTCCTTGCAGAACTCCACCAACTCCTCAAGCTCTCGCTTCAAGAAGGAAAATATTATAATCATGGAGCGCTCGAAGTTCGATGTCATCTGGGAGGTTATCCAACCCTGGTTCTCCTCACCCACCAGGTTGCGCGCCGGAATGCGGACATCATCGAAGAAGACCTCATTGAACAGATGAGAGCCTTCCAGGCTCAGTATGGGCCTGACGGTAATGCCTGGAGTTTTCATATCCAACAGGAAGAAGGAGAGGCCCTGGCTTCTCCTGGAATTGGGGTCTGTCCTGGCGAGCATGAAGCCCCAGTCAGCGCGGTGAGCCCCGCTGGTCCAGATTTTCTGCCCGTTGACAATATAATCATCGCCTTTTCTTACGGCATGTGTGGTGAGTGATGCCAGGTCGGAGCCGGCACCGGGCTCGCTCCACAACTGAGTCCAGAACCGCTCAGCTCTCGCTATATAAGGCAGGTGCTCCCTCTTTTGCTCATCGCTGCCGCCATAGAGAAGGGTGGGGGCGAGCATACTCATGCCCCAGGGGTCAACTCCTGCACCCCTGTGGTAGCCTTGCACTTCGCTGAAGATGAATTGCTCTACGAGGGAAGCATCCTGTCCGCCATACTCTTTGGGCCAGGGACGGGAGAGCCATCTCTTTGCCGCTAACTTCTTGGCCATCTTCTTGTGGAACTCCCAGCACACATCCAGTCCGAACATGGCCTCCATGGATGTGCCCCATTCGGGAGGAGCGTTCTTCATCTCTTCCCTGTAGAAATCTTCGAATTGTTTCCTTAAAGCTTGTTCTTCCGGGGTGAATCTAAAATCCATCTTTGATCCCCTTTAACCTCTCTGCACTCCCCATTTGTTATTGTGTTCTTATTTCCAACAGAGATGGTCTTTAGCGCTTCTTGCCCAGAGTTTTGCCAAGCTGCTCGTAGACAGCGGTTGCCTCGCTCATTATGTTCTCGACGAGCTCTTTCACTGTGGGGATGTCGTGGATTAAGCCAACGACCTGTCCACAAGCCAGTAGTGCATTTTCCACATCGCCAGCTTCCATTGCTTTCAGGCTTCTCTGCCCGGCGAGCATGGGGATGATTTGTTCTTGGGGAGCGCCCTTATCCTCTAGCTCCTGAACCTCCAGCGTCAGTTTGTTGCGCAACGCTCTCATGGGGTCGCTTAAGGTGCGCATTACAAACAAGGTGTCGGTGGACTGCGCCTCGATGAGTTTATTCTTGAAGCTGAGGGGGATAGGGCACTCTTTGGTGGCTAGAAATCTGGTGCCCATCAGCACGCCCTCGGCTCCCAGCGCGAAGACAGCCACGACTCCCCTGGCGTCTGCGATGCCGCCGCCGGCAATGACGGGGACCTTCACTGCGTCCACCACCTGGGGGACAAGGACAAGACTGGTGACATTTTCCTTGCTGGGATGTCCGCCGCACTCGAATCCCACTACCTCCACAATATCCGCGCCGACACGCTCGGCTGTTCTGGCGTCCCGGAGCCGGGCGCATTTGTGCATAAACGTGGCCCCGGCACTTTTGATGCGAGGGACGAGGTTTTCAGGGCTGCGGCCTGAGGTTTCGAAGACGGTGACTCCTTCTTCGAGAGCGGCGTCTATATACTCTTCGTGAGGCAGGGGGCTTATCATGGGGAAAAGGTTGATGTTTACCCCGAACGGCTTATCGGTAAGGCTTTTGGTTTTCCGTATCTGTTCTCGAAGCGCCTGACTCGTCCTGGACATGACAGACGATAGACAGGCAAAGACGCCGGCATTGGCTGCTGCGGCCACGAACTCTGCGGTGGACTGGTACCCCATGGTTCCCATGACCAGAGGATACTTTGTGCCTAGAATCCTGGTGACCCTTGTCTGGAGCTTGTAAGCCACTTAACTTCCTTTCCAAAGATGAAGTGCTTAAAGTCTATTTGCCCTTAAATACGGGCGGCCGCTTCTCCATAAACGCTGTGGCTGCCTCTTTGAAGTCCTCGGTTGCCATGAGCTTGTCCTGGCATTCGATTTCCACCATCATCTGCGCTATTATGTCGGTCTGTGCCATAGACTTGTGCAGGGCCAATTTGTTCAGGCCAACCGCCATCGGGGGGAGCGCCCCTATTTTACAGGCCAGTTCTCTCGCTGCCGTCATAAGCTCATCATGGGGGAATACTTTGCTGACCATGCCTATGCGATAGGCCTCGGCAGCATCTATGGTTTCTCCGGTGAGCAGCAATTCTTTGGCTTTGGAAAAGCCAACGACACGGGGCAGGGTGAAGGAACCTGCGGTGTCGGGCGCAAGCCCCCGTTTAACAAACATCATGGCGAATTTGGCCTTATCTGAGGCTATCCGGATGTCGCAGGCCAAGGCAAAGGAGACGCCCATGCCGGCCGCCGGACCATTTACAGCGGCGATAATCGGCTTGCGCATGGTCTGCATAAAGGCTACAGCTCCCACGACCGTCCCCTTGCCCCAAGGGACTTCCTCCGTCTGCTCACCCACCCGTGATGAGGCAACTCCCTTGTCCATCTCTTCTTTTTCAACCTGCGCAGTTTTGTCAACGAACATCGAAAGGTCTACGCCGGCAGAGAAATACTTGCCTGCCCCTGTTAAAACGATTGCCCTGATATCATCGTCAAGTTCGAGGTTATCCCTGAAGACATGGTCTATTTCTTCCATGAGAAGGAAGTCGAAGGAATTGGCGTTGTCGGGACGGTTCAGGGTTACTATGGCGATATGATTCTTCTTATCCTTGTCGCAGATAAGGCGCTTATATTTCATTCAATATTCCCTTCTGTCAGCTTATTCCTATGTGATGATACCTCTAATCTTAATTCTAGTCGGATGCAAATCCAAACACAATAACTGGACTCCTCTAGGGCCTAACTCAGGCTGTGAGGAGCCAGCATCAAGGGCGAGCGTTCTTAACTAGCTCGGCAAGCTTAAAAGGGACATCAACTTACCCAGCCAACACACTGAGAAAGGGTGTTGGCTGGGTCATATTCTAACGGCCTCTATTTTGTGCTTTTGCTAAGAACAGAAATGTTCCTCAATGCTATAACGTCATCTGGGGCAGAGAAAGGTCGCCCAGCTCTTTTATCCTCTGCGCTATTTCCTGCGGCTTCCACTTTCTGTCTATGTCAATCGTCTTGGCAAGCTGCGGCGACAGCCACGACTCGAGCTTGCCGCCCCTGATGGACAGCCAGCGTCCGTTTATGTTCTGGGCTGCGTCGCTAGCGAGATAGACAACAAGGGGGGATACATTCTCGGGAGCCATGTCGTCGAACGCACCCTCTTTCTTTTCGAACATCCCGCCTAGGCCCGCGGTCTGGGTTGTCATTCGAGTCCTGGCCATAGGGACAATGGCATTGGCGGTCATACCGTATTTCTCCATCTCCCTGGCCCAGACCATGGTCAGGGCGCCGATGCCCAGCTTGGCAGAGGCGTAATTGGCTTGCCCAGCATTGCCCAGAAGGCCGGCGTGGGACATGGTATTTATTATCCGACCTTTAATGGGCGCGCCTGCCTTGTTCTGCTCTCTGAAGTAAGCACAGGCATGCCTGCCGCAGTTGAAGGTCCCAGTGAGGTGGACTTCGATGATAGCGTCCCACTCCTCTTTGGTCATATTGAAGGTCATCTTGTCTCGGAGGAAACCAGCGTTATTGACCAGGATGTCGAGTTTGCCGAAGTGCTTAACTGCGGACTCTATGATTTTCTGCGCTGCGTCGAAATTCGTTACACTTTCGAAGTTGGCCACAGCGTCTCCGCCCATGGCCTTTATCTCTTTGACGACCTCATCAGCAGGACCCTTGGCCTTTCCTGTGCCGTCCCATTCCACTCCAAGGTCGTTGATAACGAGCTTGGCGCCCTCTTCAGCCATCGCCAGGGCATGGGCTCTGCCAAGTCCTCTTCCTGAGCCTGTTACGATTGCGACCTTACCTTCCAGCATTCCCTTTTTTGCCATACCTGTTTTAAACCTCCTTTTTAGTTTTTGAGACGCTCTTTTGTAATTTTAGGTACAACAAAGCCTGTTCTTCTTGCTAATCAGGGAGTACTGAAGAACAGGCCTATTGTTCCTGTAGCCTTTTCCGGATATCTGATAAACTTCGCAGACATCACGCCTTCCATTTTAAACTGTTGCCACGCCGTGTCAAGATAAGTCTCTGAGAGAGTTCACAAACGTCTTTTCAGCCCCCTCTATCCCCCCCCCAATCTTGGGGGGACTTGGGAAAATTGGGGGACACCCCCAAACCCCTGGCAGGATGAATCCTGCACCTCTTCTCAGACCACTAAATTACCCCTGTCTCGGGGGAAGGGCGCATGCCATGCGCCCTACATTTGGGGGACGCCCCCATCCTTCCGCGGGAGGACTGGCAAAGGGGCAAAGCCCCTCTGCACTCCCCCTTTATAAACATCATCTATCTGTGAGAAGAAAGTCTTATTAGAATATTGATTCAACTATGTACTCGTCACCGCCTATAAGTTTATCCTTTTCTAACCCGGCAATCTCGTCGTCAGACATTCCGAGCACATCTTTGAATACGTAGTCGTTGTGCTCGCCAAGACATGGCGGGGGCTTGCGGATGCTTATAGGGGTCTTGCCCATTTTCCACAGCATTCCAGGGTAGAGATGAGTTCCTGCTTCCCGGTGGCTGACTTGCTCGAAGAAGCCGCGGCTTGCCAACTGGGCATCGTGGAAGGCATCGCGCTGGTCCAACACCGGACCTGCTGCAATTCCCTCCTTTTGCAAGATGTACATGACCTCGTAATTATCGTGGCGGCAAGTCCACTCTTCGATATACTTATCCAACTCATCCTGGTTTTTCAGACGATTGAGAGGTGTGGAGAATCTTTCCTCTTTGCTCCAAGGCGGGTCGCCCAAAGCATGGCACAGCTTTTGCCATTCGTCCTCGGAGGATACTGAAAGAGCTACCCATTTATCGTCGCCCAGGCAGCGGTAGACCCCGTGGGGGGCCATGAGGGGATGGCGATTGCCTAAAGGCTCCTGAACCCTGCCATTCATGGTGTAGTCCATAATCGCCTCTCCAAGGTGAGGGATCACAGATTCAAGCTGGGCCAAGTCAATGAACTGGCCCTTCCCAGTGCGCTTGCGGTGGCGCAGGGCGCAGAGTACAGCGAAGGCGGCAATGGCGCCAGCAGCGGCATCGCTATGGAATATGAGGGACTGGGTAGTGGTATAGTCCAGGTCAGGATAACGCGTTAGCCAGGTGTGGCCAGCCAGAGCCTGGAGTTGTGCGCCGAAAACCGTGCAATACTTGTGGGGGCCGGTGCAGCCAAGCCCGGGCATACTGAGATATATTAGAGCGGGATTTACCTTATTGAGCACGTCGTACGTCAAGTTCAGCTTCTCCATAGTATCTGCGGCATTGCTCTCGAAAAAGACGTCACTTACTTTTATCAGTCTCTTGAAGACCTCGACTCCCTGAGGTCTGGTGATGTCAATGCAACAGCTCAGCTTATTTCTGCCCAGGGCATGGAACATGACGAAGCGGTCCCAGGGCCTGTCCCCCGCCCAATGGTTGACATAAGTTTGTATGCCTCCGCTGCCTCCAAAGGTTGCTCCCGTGGTGGGGACAAGAAATTGTGGTGGTTTGGGCATATATCCCCTGGTGATTGTAGGGAAGTGATGGACCGACTCAACCAAGATAACCTCCGCACCCAGGTCGGCGAGGAGCATAGTGGCAAAAGGGCCGGCGAACACAACAGGCAGGGCAACAATTCTCACTCCTTCCAACGGTAGCTTGGCCATCTCACTGTTCTCCTTCTCTTACCTGGCTAAATAATCCCACCTTCACGAAGTTTAACCAGCTTCTGTTTAGTGTATCCCAGACGCCCACAATATATCTCTTCATTGTGCTGTCCCAGTAACGGGGCGGGCTGTCTGATTTGCCAGGAGGTCTCTGACATCTTGAACGGCGCGCCCGGGTAGGTGACTTTGCCTGTTTCCGGATGGTCGACTTCTACGAAGTATTCCCTAGCTTTGAGTTGAACATTCTTCAGCAAATCTCCAGGACTATTGACGGGAGCGCTGGCGATTTTGGATTTAAGGAAGATATCAAAAAGCTCTTCTTTGGTGTGGTCGGCAAGCCAGGAATACCAGATGGCATCGAACTCCATTCCGGCTTCGGCACTGTAGATATTTTGAAATCTGGGGTCATCTTTGAGTTCTGGCATTCCCAGAGCTTCAATATATCTTGACCACCACTGAGGCAAGCTCAGGGTGTTAACGAAACCATCTTTGCAGGGGTAGACACCCTGGGGCATGATGAGCATCCTGACCGCTTCTCGCGGTGGCGGCCAGCGAGTGGTTATTACTCCAGCCATGATATAGCTCAGAATATACATGATTCTTCTGTCGGCGCTGCCTGCCTGTGTTTCCATAATGGAGACATCTACATGCTGGCCGATTTCTTGAAATTCTGCGGCGTAGAACGCGCCCAGAGTTGCTACTGCGGCAACGCTTCCTGATTGATACTGAATGACGTTACCCCCCAGCTTCAGCGGTTCTCTGCCGGCGATTCCTGTGGAATACATCTCGCCGCCCATAGCATATTCAACTATCTCCGATGCCTTGAAATCGCGGTAAGGGCCGGTTTGTCCGAAGCTGGAGATGGAGACCATCACCAGCCTAGGATTTATCTTTTCCAACGTCTGGTAGTCAAGTCCGAGGCCAGGCATGACATGGGGGCTGAAGCTCTCCACAAGGATGTCAGAATCTGCGACAAGCTGCTTGAATATCTTCTTGCCGGTAGCGCTCTTCAGATTGAGGGTGATCCCTTTCTTGTTGGTGTTGAGATGGAGGAAGAGACCGCTTCTCTCGGGATTCGGCTCATCCTTGAAGAAAGGCCCCATGGCCCTTGCGGGGTCTCCTTTGCCCGGTCTTTCCACCTTTATCACGTCAGCCCCGTAGTCTGCGAGAAGCTTGGTGCAATAGGGCCCGGCAATATGCCAGGTCAAATCCAGCACCTTAACGTCTGAGAGGGCTTGCTCTACCATGGATTCCCCCTTGAATTATTTGCATGGCCTAGGTATGCGGTTTGACGATTTGGTTATGCTCTGCCCAAATACAGAGCTTCATCTCGTTCATTTGGTCGTGAAATAAGAATTCTGAAGCCAAATGAGGAACAAATCTTAGGGGAAAGAGGTGACCTGCCATCAATCTGCTATTCAGCGCTTGTGCCTCCATAATGCTCACTACTGCCGGGCAATTTGGGGCAGTCAATTTGATATTTCGAGCGGGGCTTGAATAATACACTCCCTGCAAAACTATGTCAAGGCTTTTGGGGCCCCATTGCTATCCACACACCGTGTGGCAGAGGGCTTTTGCAGGCGAGTTGAGATTGGTTATTAGCTTTTGACTTCGAGGGCTAACCTTTTGCTCCTTTTTTCGTTTTAATTATTAGAAGCACGAAAGGCGAGAAGGGGGTGAGACATGAGTGAGGGTTGTTGAGCACGGCGGCCCAAATGTTGATAATGGGTTTATCACCTGTGAATCAAACAGGGAGTTTACTAACGAGGAGTTTACTAATGAATAAGAAGATGTTGCTGATTCTCGGTGTACTGGTGGCTGTGGTAGCCCTGGCCAGCGGCATGACCATCGCCTATGCTAAAGGCAATGGTAATAACGCGAACCAAGGGATCCTGAACTGTAAGAATTTGGTATTGGGCACAGTTATGGGGACAGCGGGGACCGCGGGGAATGGTACTATTACCTTGCTTCCCCGAGGACAGAACACAAACCAAACTATTAATGTCAATTCTGATACGAAGTACACGGTCTGGATGGCACCGAACCAGAGTGTCGGCTTTGGTACCCTTGAGTACGGCGACTGGATAGCAGTATGCAGCAACAATGGTGTGGCCAATTTGGTGGTTGAGTTGGAGGCCCCTGTAACACCTTTCTACCTCAGGCTTCAGGGCAATGTGACTTCTGCTTCTGGGGGTGTCATTAGCGGCAACATAGAAGGAGGGGGCATTTTCACTATAAGTGGTGTGAGCGGCAACATCACCGGTGCGCTTGGGGAACCCGTAGTGCTTAATATCGGCAAATATGGTCCTCCTGCCCCGGTGCTATTGCATGGGCTTAATATGAAGAGTCTTGAGAATGGGATTGGTCTTTGGATGAGGAACCATGGGTGGATGATGGGCCGTTAGGAGATTAGGCGATTGCAGACCACCGATGGCTGGAGATAAGTTGTTTTGCTGAAAGAGTTGGCATTCGGCCGAGTTGTTTTGAATGGGAAGCTTTGCCTGCGCTTCTCCCCTGGGTTATACTGATGACCAGCAATTGAGGGGAGGAGCTGCAGGTGCAGGATGAGGAAAGCACTGCCCGAAGGCTGCAAAGGCGAGACCCTGAGGCATGGGCTGAGGTCTATGAGAGATACTTCTCCAGGGTGTATCGGTACATTGCTCTGAGGGTAGGCGATAAGACGGAGGCTGAGGACTTAGCGGGACAGGTGTTCCTCAAAGCCGTTGAGTCTATCTCAGCGTTCAAATGGCGAGGGGTGCCGGTTTCAGCATGGTTGTTTCGCATCGCGCATAATCAGGTTATCGACTATAGGAGAACAAGTAAGGCAAAACTGCACACGCCTTTGGAGGACTGGTTAGTAAGTGATGACGCAGACCCTGTGCTGGAAGCTGAAAGGAATTTGGATATCCATCGGGTCATGGAAACGGTGGGGCAGCTCACCCAGGCGCAACGGGATGTGATTGAATTACGCTTTGCCGGCGGGCTGTCCACTGCTGAGGTTGCGAACGTGCTTGGGAAAAGTCAGGGAGCCGTGAAAGTGCTGCAACACAGCGCACTGGCAGCGCTGCGCAAGAGGCTTTCGTCCGGGAGAAATCATGAAGAAGAGCTTTGACGACATATTGGATATATGTCTCGATCGCATCACTCTAAAGGGTGACAGCATTGAACAATGTCTGGAAAGCTACCCGGAACAGGCGGCGGAACTCGAGCCGCTCCTTAGAGCAGCCTTATCCACTAGGAAAGTCGCCTCTCTTATTGAACCGCGCCCTGAATACAAGACATCAGCCAGGAACCGGTTGGTCTCGGCACTCGAGGCCAGAGAAAAGAAGAAGACGGAACGCCGAATGCCGCTGTGGGTTTGGCAACGGCGCTGGGCTGTAGCTTTAGCGGCGGTTCTGGTACTCATTCTGGTTGGCGTGGGCACGGTAACAGCATCGGCAAGTAGCCTGCCCGGTGATACTCTGTACCCGGTGAAGACTGCGACTGAGAAGGTGCAGGGATTCTTTACGCTGGGCAGCGAAGCTAAGGCTAACTTTTATATGAAACTCGCTCAGCGGAGGCTCAATGAACTCAAGTCGTTGGCTGAGAGCAATCGCAATATACCACAGACACTCCTGGGAACAATGAATACAGAGACAAACGGGGCAATCGAAATATTGAGCCGAGATGAACAGGTCGGAAACAAATCTATTGACAGGCTAATGGGGCTGACTTCTAATCAGAAAACGGTGTTGACGGAGTTAATGGGGAAAGTCACCCCGAAAGCGAAGTTGAGGCTGCAGGATGCGCTGAAGCGCTGCGAAGATGCACATGCTCAGGCGCTGTTACTGAAAGATAAGATTCCGCAAATGAAGAAGATGCATGTACCCTCTCCTTCTCCGTGATTACGATGCGCTGGTGCCCGCTGTATAAAAAGACCCAGGTCCGCTCGCTTACTCTCTGGTAATGACCAGGATTCTCTTGATAGGTGGTTCTTCGCCTGTCTGCCTGGCGGGCACTGTCTTCTCGGTGCCGGATAGCTCATCTGACGCTTTCTGTACTTCGGGCAGGTCTTCGAGGACTTTCAGAAGCGGTGTGGGATTCTCGAGGAGCAGTCTGATGGTAATACCCTTGTCCACCGAGCCACCCAGGTTCAAAACCTCTACTTGAGGGGTTTGTTTCAGGTGTTTATGAAGTTGAAGCATTCGGTCTAAACCTATAGGAGGTGGTATCGCCAGTTCTATGGTGCCCTTATAAATACCAGGGTCCTCCTGTTTCTCTTCGTGGCCTCGAGACGGATGCTCCGGGGATTCCTTTTTTGTTTCCTCTCCTTGAGCAGATGCAGCTTTTCCTGAATCCTTTGCTGCAGCCAGGGTATTCTGAGCTTCCTTCTCCTCAGCTGCTAATCTTGCTTTGACTAAATGCTCGGCCCTTTCTCTAGCTTCAGCGATAATTCTGTTGGTTTCCTGCTGGGCGTAGGTGAGCGAGGCTTGAGCCTTATGTTCTGCTTCTCTAAGAACATCTCGGGCATGCTGTTCCGCTGCCGTAACTCTTTCCGCTGCTTGTTGCTCGGCTCTTTGCCGGGCTTCGACAATGATTCTATCTACGTCTGTTCTTGCTTTCTCTTCCGCTTTTTCTCTAGCTTCAGCCGTAATTCTGATAGCTTCTTTTTCTGCCGATGCCTTAGCTGTATGTGCTTTTCTCTCTGCCTCTCTGAGAATGTCTTGGGCCTGTTGTTCTGATCCCAAAATGTTTTGTTTTGCTTCGGCTATGATCCTGTTAGCTTCTTTTTGAGCGTATGCGTTGATTTTTTCTGCTTTTTCCTCTGCCTGTTTAAGGATTTCCTGCGCCTGCTGTTCAGTTAATACGGCGTTTTCCTTTGCTTCGGCTATGATCCTGTTGGCTTTTCTTTCCGTCGATGCGTTGGTCTTTTCTGCCTCCTCTTCCGCCCGTTTCAGAACGTCCCGAGCCTGTTGCTCTGCTGCAGACACTCTCTCTTGAGCCTTAATCTTGGCCTTCCGTTCCGCTTCGGCAATAGTTTTGTCTGACTCTGTCTTAGCTTTCGCCGCGCTCTCTTCTGCCTCTCTAAGGAGATGCTTCGCTTGTTGTTCGGCCTCAGCGATTCTTTCCTGTGCTTGCTGTTCTGACTTACGGTTGGCTTCCGCAATAATCTCATTTGCTTCTGCCTTGGCTTTGTCTGCTGCCTTTTCGGGAGCCTCGGCGATAATCCAGGAAGCTTGTCTCTCCGCTGCTGCTATGATTGCCTCAGCTTTGTACTGGGCTTTCTTGGGGAGTTCCTGAGCCTGCTGTTCTGCATCTGCGATTCTTTGCTGCGCCCTGACTTTGGCCTTGACCTCAGCTTCTGATATGATTTCATTTGCCTGTATTCTTGCTTTGTCTTCGGCCTGTTTCGCGATTTCCTGAGATTGGTGCTGCGCCGCTGTGATTTTTTCCAGTGCTGTCTGGTCGGCTCTTTGTTCAATCTCGGCGGTGATTTCGTCTGCTCGGGCCCTAGCCTTATCTTCTGCTGCCTTAATAATGTCTTGAACTTGTTGTTCTGCGTCAGCGATTTTATCGTGTGCTTTTTGTTCTGCTTTCCGCTCGGCTTCGGCGGTGATCTTGTCCAGTTCCGTCTTGGCTTTTTCTTTGGCTTTCTCAGTGGCGTCGGCGATAATCCAGGAAGCCTGCTTCTCGGCAGCTATCACAATCGCATCTGCTTTGCTTTGTGCTTTCTTGGGGATCTCCTGGGCGTGCTGCTCGGCGTCTGAGATTGTTTGTTGAGCTGTGACTTTCGCTTTAATCTCAGCTTCGGCGATGATTTCATTTGCCTGCGTTCTTGCTTTGTCTTCAGACTGTTTAAGTATGTCTTGCGCTCTCCGGTCTGCACTTTGTACGATCTCGGCGGTAATGTCCTCGGCTCGCGCTTTAGCTTTGCTTTCCGCCGTTTCAATAAGTGTTTGAACTTGCTCTTCGGCTGCCAATAGCTTATCTTTAGCTTCCTCGAGAATCAGGTCAGCTTGCTGCTTAGCAGGTGCCTGTATTTCCCGTGCTCTGTCCTCCGCCTCTTTGACGATGTTTTGAGCTTGCTCCTCAGCTCTACGCTTAGCTTCGGCGGCGATCTTGTTTGCTTCTGTTTCAGCCCTCTCTCTCGCATCGGCGATTATTGCAGTGGCCGTGCTGTTTGCCTTTTCTACCATTTCCATCTTGATGATCACGGCCTGTTTCTCAGCCTCGACTATGGTTTTCTCTGCGAACTTTAGAAGTGAATCTAGAGGCTCAAGTTTCTCGTTGTCGATGCCGGCCGAGGAGTTGTCGGAATGCCTTGCGACCAGTTGCGGCTGGTCAAGTTTTTGTATGAAGTTATTAAATTGATCTGTCAAGCTGGCGACAAGTGATTCCAGTTGTTCCAGTTTCTGAGCAAGGTTGTTATCTTGGTTCCCTAAGTTGCCGACAAGGGAATCAATATGCTTCAGTTTGTCAGCGAGGCCATTATCTTGCTCTGCCAAGCTGCTAACAAAAGCAGATACCTCGGCTTCATCCAGGCCGCTCTGAACGATCCGGAACTTTCGCCCCCAGAGTTCCTTCTCCATGGCATTCACATCCATCTGCGGTTTATCTGCTATGTATCCCCTATTCAATTCTGCTGAAGTTCGTATTGCTTTACAATAAGATTTTCGTACTTGATTATGCAGAACTTTAGTAGTGTTTCGGGTACTGATGTTGCAAGGGGATGAATAGCGTATTATCAAACACTAGAGACGGTTTTTTTGACGATTTCAACGGACTTTTGATTCAAATGTAAGTTTCGCAAGTACTATGGGCTCCTGCAACCGTCGAAGTCGAATGCGTGGATGAAGAAAGAAGTCGGGGTTATCAAAGCCAGAGACTATGGAGAGAGGGTAGGTCTGATAAAGTTGCAGAGCGTTTCTGAACCCTGTAAGAACATTCTCGGGTATTGATTGGAAAGCCTACACCCTACAAAGTAGTCGGGCCTATTTCTTTGTGTTTACTATGATTCTTTTTACGGATGCTCTCTCCCCGGTTTTCTTGGTCGAGGGCGTCATCTCAGCATCTTGTGGCGCGTCTTCAGTTGTCTCTACCTCCGGGAGGTCTTCCAGGATCTTACGAAGCGGGGTAGGATTCTCCAGTGAAACTCTAATTGTTATGCTCTTGTCGGCGGAAACCCCAAGATTCAAGACCTCTATATTGGGGATATTCCTCAGATGCTTGTGAAGTTGCAGCATGCGGTCTAAACCAAGGGGAGGCGGAATGACCAGTTCTACATTGCCCTCATAGAGGTTAGGGCTTTCCTTCACTTCCGCTTTCTCCTCGGACAAAGAGAACTGCTTTTGTGATTCTTTGGTCTTTTTCTCTGGTTTCACATGAACAACTGGTTCCGGTTTAACTGGCTCCGGCTCTTTGCTCTCCGCTGTTGGAGGTATGATTGTGGTCTCGTCAATTTCTTCCAAGCTCGAAAGCAGTCCCTGATAGACCTTCTTGAGCTTTTCCTTTATCTCACCCTCTGCTATTCTCTTACTTCTTTTTAACACCTGTTCTGATTTTTGCTTGATAAGAAGTGCCTCTTCCTCAGCCTTGGCCCTTGCCGCCTCCAACATACTCTGGGCTTCTTTTTCTGCGCTGGCGGTTCTTGCGTTCACCAAGTCCTCGGCCTTTTCTTTTGCTTCGGCGATAATCTTGTTAGCTTTCCTTTCAGCATTTATCCTGATTGAGTCTGCTTTTTCCTCCGCTGCCTTGAGCATTTCCTGGGCTTGCTGTTCTGTTGCCATGGCGTTTTGCTTGGCTTCGGCAATGATCCTATTTGCTTCATCATTGGCATTCGTGTTGATCAAGTCTGCTTTTTCTTCTGCTGCTTTAAGCACTTCCTGGGCTTGCTGTTCTGTTGCTGCGGCGCTCTGTTTGGCTTCAGCAACAGTCTTATTGGCTTCGTCATTAGCATTTATCTTGATTGATTCTGCTCTCTCTTCTGCTGCGGTGAGCATAAATTGCGCCTGCTGTTCTGCTGCTGCGATTTTTTCTTGTGCGCTCTGTTTTGCTTTTCGCTCACCATCTGAGATGATTCTCTCTATTTCTTTTCTGGCTTTCTCTTCAGCCTCTGCGATAATCGAAGCAGCGCTGGCGTTAGCTTTTTCCTCAGCTTCCTTCTTAACACTCTGAGCCTGCTTATTAGCCTCGATTACTGTTCTCTCTGCAAGCTTTGTGAGCGAATCCAGGTGCTCCAGCTTACTGGCGAGAGCATTGTTTTGATCAATAAGGCCGCCAATAAATGAGAATACCTCGGCTTCATCCAACCCGTTCTTGACTACTTTGAACTTACGTCCCCAGAGCTCTCTTGTCTTGCCGTCGCTTGTATCCATAGCTTTGCATCCTTTCTCGGCTCACTGTGACTGGATTTTAATAATACCTAACTTATCCTACAATGGGAGTTTAGTACCTACCCCCATAGGACTTTAGTATAGTCATGGGGGTGCGTCTCTGGTCGGGCAAAGGCAACGGTAATAATATCTCAAATCTTAGATTGCTCCTTGTCATAAAGTAACACGTCCGAGGAGTTGTGTCAAAACCTCCTGGTCTTTACCAGTCAAAGCTAACAATACTATACGAAACTTGACATATTATTGAATTTGTTGTATATACCTACCCTACGTAGTACTTTAGGTTTATTCGCAAAGGAAAGCCTGTAGCAAGAGGCCGGCTTGACCATGAAAAAAGGGAGCACCGGGTGTGGCGCGATGGACGATTTATATAAGTCTATTTTTTCTCGAAACATAGGATTCTTTGCGGAGTCGGAGCAGGAAAAACTTCGGAGGTCAACTATAGGGATTGCGGGCATGGGTGGTGTCGGTGGTTTGCTAGTGGAGAGATTGACAAGGCTCGGTGTTGGTCAATTGAAAATTCTTGACCCTGAGAATTTTGAACGAAGTAACCTCAACCGACAATTCGGGTCATCAATGCTTAATCTAGGGCAGAATAGGGCAGAGGCAGTGTTCAAGCAGACGAAGGACATAAATCCCCAGGCGTGGATACGGTACAGCAAGACAGGCATAAAAACGGAGAACGATGCCGAGCTTTTCGTAACCGGTTGTGATTTAGTGATTGACGAGATGGACTTCGGATCTTTCAAGGAGTCCATTCTCCTGCAGCGGGCAGCCAGGCGAAGAGGAATATATTATATGTTCGCTGTTGATATAGGATTCGGAGCCCTCGTTGTGATTTTTGACCCCAATGGGCTCACTCTGGAAGAGTATGACAAACTACCATCTGATTTAGACCTGGAAGATGCACAGGAGCTGATAGTCCCAGTGGAAAGAATTTGCCCGGTTATGCCTTCGTATGCTTCACCTGCTTCGGATGAAGCCGATAGGATTATGCGTGAAGTCCTTGCGGGGGATAGACCAGCACCTACCAATAGCATAGGCGTTGGTCTAGCATCGATTCTGGCTTCTGCCGAAGCTATAAATATACTCTTAGGGAAAAGGGCTGTCCCGAGTGCGCCTCAATATACATATATCGACCTGATAGACCGAAAGTTCGTGGTTGGGTCTGTATCGTGATTTATGGTCGGTCTCGGACAGAGTACCGAGTATCGGTCAGGGAGGTGTGGAAATGCAAAAAACGAAAGACCGGATAGAAGTGAAAGACGGTTCTTTATCAGCGAGAGTGCTTGATCCGGATAACCAAGATGACATGGAAGGGGCCCGGACATTCCGGCACAAAATATTTCTCGAGGAACTGGGCTGGTCATTGCTTGACAGCACCGGCCAGGAGATCGACGAGTACGACAAAAACTCTGTTCACTTCGGCGCTTTCGAGGATTCAGGTGAACTCGTAGGATACTGTCGCGTTATTCTTCCGAAAAGTGGATTTATGATAGAGAAGGATTTCGCCGACTTGGTTAATCGTGGCTACCGCATTCGTAAAGAGAAAGACACTGTAGAGACTTCCAGATTCGCAATTTCAAGAGATCTAAGAGGAAAAGGGGAAGGTTTCAGAGTGATTGCTGTTCTCCTGAGGTGCATGTATCAGTGGGCTAAGGTGAACAGAGTGCGCTATATTTACGGAGTATGTGCTTCAGATTATCTCAGTTTTATCCTAGAGTATCTCTCGTGCTGCAAGCAAATCGGACCTGCTCATGAATATGAACCCGGCGTATCATCGGCAGCGCTTATTTTCGATCTGGAGAAGCTTGACGTGGTGAAAGTCCAAGAGTTCTGGTCCCTGGTCGTAGGAAAACCTCGTTCTTAACCGGTTCAGCCTGTTGCTTCTGCAGCTTATCGTATCCCCGCAGACAATAGGGGCAGATGTTGAGCTTCGTGTGGAACATCCCAAACACCAAAATCTCGACAAGATGCAGGTTATTGGGGGTGGGCACCGTCATGCAAGAGTTGCGGCTGGCATGGGGTTGGAGAGGCATTCAATATAAATAGGTTTCCATCACGTGCAAGCCGAACGGAGAGCAGGCTGGCACGCACTCTGACAAACAGGTCAAGAGTTCTCTCGTTTGAGTTCAGTTTGAAAAGTATGCTGCTGACGCGTTCCCCTATTGTAAGCTCGCTAACGCCTAGAACGCTGGCGATCTGCTTTCTTTGACGGCCCTTAGAGATAAGTTGCAGAACTTCTAGCTCTTCCAAGTCCAGGTTGTGTGGAAAGGCAACTGCTTCCGTGGTTCCAGACATTGATGCCATATCGTGGAAGCGTTTTAATATGCGTCGAGCAACCCCGGGATTGTTGATTACCTTGTCAATAATAGGGCGCTCGCCACTGGATGCTTGTTTTATTGCCTCAATGAGCTCTGCCTCAGCAGTCTGCTTACCTCTAATAATGTAGGCAATTGCTCCGCTCTTGGCAGCCTCAAATAATTCGTTGTCAGCCTCTTCCGGGTTGGCGCTCAACAGTATGACTCCAATGCGGGGTAATGTTTCATCGATTTTCCTCGCTAGATTGAGTGCATTGTAGACGGGATATCCGATATCCAGCAGGACTATATCGGGCGAAATCGCTATGATTTCAGCGATTGCATCATTATTGACCTCGCCCAGGTCACATTCCCGTATCTCTATAGCCTCAAGGGCAGCGCTTTTAGATAGGGCTTGACGTAGTTCAATTCGAAACGAGTGCTGATTGCTCACTATCATTATCTTTGTTCCACGCATAACCATTTCTCCATATCACATCGGTGCGCAAGTTGGGTTCTTCTGCATATTATCCGAAGCTACTCTGCCCTCACTATAGACTCCGAAGCGCAACCTGTACATCACCCAATAGTTCTAGTCTTTGAAATGCAGGGTAGTATGACTTTAGTACCGGATCAAAGAAGCCTTGCAGGGGTTTGTGCATCTGCATTTATGTGAAGCTCCACGCCGTTCACAGGCATCGTTCGTCATTAAGGGTGTCTCTTTGTAGCTTGATATCCTGCGCCCTGGATGGTAAGTGGAATAGCCCCATAGGGAAGGGTCTCTGACAGCAAATGGCTTTCAAAACGACAGGTTGCTGATGCGGTTCTGCTATCCTATATGCCTTTGCACGGGAGCATGACACTAATGATTTTATAGGCCACGGTGTTTCTGGAAACATATCCTCGGGGAACTGCATAAAAATCGTGCCGCAATAGGTGTCAAAGCCAATTATGGAAGCTGTGAAGCTATGTTGAGTTATAGTTTCGGAATTGTCTAGCCTCGCTCTTTAGATCACATGCACTATTAATTGGATGAGTCTCGCCGTTTTTGGAGCATTCCAGTGAAGTCGTATAAGGTTTTGTGCGGTCAAGGGTACTACGGTGAGTATTGTCGAGGTGTGATTGACTTAATTGTTGTTTCGCAATGTCGTAAGTACTGCTGAAACTGTTACCATCGTAGGATTGAACATCCTCTCGTTAGTCGGATAATGATTATAGAATTCAACATGCTAAGTCGCTAGAGGGGCTTCTTGTGACATGAATTTATATTCTGTAATCCTATTACTTACCCTAATTATCTACTCCACTATGCTGGTGGGTGTATTGCGCGACACGCACACAAAGGTGCGGCGGATTTTTGTCGTTTACGTTGTTATTGCTTTGTGCTGGAGCCTGAGCACTCTTCTACTCTTCATTGATGTATTAGGACTAACTCGCTTATGGGCCAGTTTGGTGGCCCTGAGTGGCGTGTCTTCGATTATAGCCTACTATCATTTCATCAGCGTTTTCGTCGATAGGAAAAACGATATCGCAGTAAAGCTCGGCTACGCGACTGTGGCGTTAATTTTGGTTCCGCTCGCGATATTAGGCTATTTACCGGAAAGCGTCTCTGTCGCGAATGGAATGCTAAACATTAGCTATGGGAAATTACTTTACCTAATGACAACTATAGGCGCCGTCTTTTTCCTCTTATCTGTAATCGCTCTGGTGCGCAGGTACAGGTCCTCGGCTGATCCTCTAAGTCGGAATAGGATCGCCTATTTATTGGGCGGTTTTGGTCTCTTATTGGCCTTTAGCATCAGGACCAGCATTCCACCTCTGCCCAAATATCCTTATGAGCAAATTGGGCATCTGGGCAATGCCCTGGTGATTAGCTATGCCATTATGAAATATCGTCTTCTCGACATCAGACTGCTGATAAGAAAAGGACTTGTATACTCACTGATAAGCATTTTCGTTACGGCCTCATTCTTGCTTATGCTCTATGGCGTACATTACTTTCTACAGGGATGGAACACCTCCGCCAACCTGGCGGCTATCTTCGCCATGGCGCTTTTCATGGCCTGGCTGTTCAACCCATTGAGGATGGCTATTCAGCGAGTTGTGGACAAAATGTTCTACGGGGAAAGCTATGACTACAGGCGGATGGTGCTCACTTTCGCTCAGAGGATGAGCAGCGTTCTGGACCTGGGCGAGTTAGCTGAGGCAATGTTGCGTCCGCTAACAAAAGCCGTGGGGGCCAGTCAGGCGAGCCTCCTGCTCTCCAGCAATGGCGATTTCGTCTCACAGTACGCCGAGCGGCTGGTAGAAGGCGAGCCGATCACTTCCATGAAGTTAGGTAAGGAGAGCCCAATAGTCAATTGGCTTAGTAAAGAAGAAAAGCCTCTCTCCCGAGAGCTTATAGATTTTGCCCCCGAGTTCAAGAATCTCTGGGAAGCGGAAAGCAAAAGCCTCGATGCTCTGGGAATAGAGCTGCTCTGCCCCATAAAGAGCAAAGGGAACCTGATAGGTATTCTGGCATTGAGCAAAAAGCAGTCGGGTGGGTCTTACTCTACAGACGATATGGACCTGCTGGTGACTGTGGGTGGTGAGGCGGGGGTAGTGATGGAAACCGCGCAGCTTTACGCTAAGGCCAAGGAGAGGGCTCACACCGATGAGTTGACCAGCTTATTCAACCATCGTTATTTTCATGAGCGCCTGGACGAGGAGATCTCCAGATGTTCTCGCTTCGGTGACATATTCTCCCTGCTCTTTTTGGATATGGACCTCTTCAAAGCGTATAACGACATCTATGGTCATTTAGCAGGCGATGATATGCTCAAGCAGATAGGGCAATATATCAAGAGTTCGATAAGAGGCATAGACATGGCTTTCCGCTACGGCGGGGATGAGTTTACTGTCATACTGCCCCAGGCATCTCTCGATGACGCCTGCAAAGTTGCCGAGAGGATACGGAAGAGGATAGAGGTTGAGCTGGATTCGAAGGGCGCTCCGTTGACTTGCAGTATTGGCATAGCCTCCTGGCCCACTGACGGAGTCATGAGAGAGGAGATAATCCAGGCAGCGGATGCCTCCCTATATTATGCGAAGCAGATGGGAAGGAATCGAGTATGCCTGGCTTCGGAAATAATGGCTTCCGACGTGTTATCAGCGGGTGCGAAGCCGGAAAGGGAACCAGGAATCCTGAGCACAATCTATGCCCTGGCAGCTACCGTTGATGCCAAGGACCATTACACCTATGGTCATTCCAAGAAAGTGAGCAAGTATGCTACCGATATTGCCGAGGCTCTCGGCTACTCTCAAGAAAGGATAGCCACACTGCGCGCTGCCGCGTTGCTGCACGACATAGGCAAGATCGGAGTATCTGATCGACTTCTTATGAAGTCCGGGCCATTGAGCGACGAAGACTGGGAGCCCATACGAGCCCACCCCAAGCTGGGTGTAGCCATACTTAAACACGTTGAGAGCTTGAGTGGCTGTCTGGCGGCAATTCAGTATCATCACGAACGCTATGATGGCGCTGGCTACCCTGCAGGGTTAAAGGGCGAGAATATCCCTCTTGATGCCCGAATTATGGCCGTGGCTGATTCCTATGATGCCATGACTTCGCTACGTCCGTATCGGCAAGGGAAATTCACCACAGAACAGGCTTTGGCGGAATTGAAGCGCTGCGCCGGGACACAGTTTGATCCCAACATCATAGAAGTCTTTGTATCTCTAACCGAGAGTCAATTGGCTAAGAAGGCAAACTTGAAAGAGCCGGGAGCGAAGCAAGTCTTATCGCTGAATCCCAAAGAGGCGTGAGATGGAGATAGATGAACTTCTCCGTGTAGCTATGCAATGGGGGGCCAGTGATGTTCACCTGGTGGTGTCAGCTCCTGCTATGCTCCGTTTAAATCATGAGCTTGTTCCTGTTAGCGGCGAACTGATGACACCCTCTGAGGTGAAGAAAGCATTTGAATCTATCACATCGGAGAAGCAGCAGAAAGCTTTCTACAGGGAGCTAGAACTTGACTTTGCCCACAGCATCTCAGGGGTAGGCAGGTTCAGAGTGAATGCTTCCATGCAGAGAGGCTCCATTGCGCTTGCTGTTCGATGTCTGCCCGTGAAAGTGCCCTCAATGGAAGAATTGGGCCTTCCCGATATCTGCAAGACTTTGATCATGAAGCGAAAAGGCTTGATTCTGGTGACTGGCCCAACAAGCAGTGGCAAGTCAACTACGCAGGCAGCTATGATTGATTACCTTAATGGGAAAGCCAGTAGAAAGGTTGTCACTGTTGAAGACCCGATCGAGTACCTCTATTCCAATAGGAAGTGCCTTATCATTCAGAGGGAATTGGACGAGGATACCACGTCTTTTGCCTCTGCAATGAGGCATGCATTACGGCAGAACTCGGATGTCATACTTGTGGGTGAGATGCGTGATGTAGCGACCATAGCTGCAGCTCTTTCGGCTGCCGAAACAGGTCATCTGGTTTTGGCTACTGCGCATACGCAGGGCGCTGTTAATGTCATAAGCCGTCTCATTAGTGAGTTTCCTTCGGTACAGCAGGAGCAAGTCAGGGCGCAGTTGGCACTAACCTTAGAGGCAGTGCTGGCGCAACTTCTTGTGCCAAGGGCTGATGGCAAGGGGAGGGTAGCAATCTTTGAAATAATGTTGGCCAATTATGCTATCCGCAATCTTATCCGGGAGAATAGGACTACCCAGATCTCCTCAATTATTGAGACAAACAGTCAGCAAGGGATGCAGACCCTTGACCAGGCTCTGGAGGCTGCGGTCAGGAGTGGCGTGATCGAACTCGAGGAGGCTCTACTTAGGGCGCAAAGACCGGAGGATCTGGAAAAAGCTCTCCCTGCCTACCACTCGCGCCATCGAAATAAGGAATCGGTGAGCAGGATGAATTAGCGGTTTTCTCCAGTGACATTCTTCTGCTTTGTCACTGGGATTTGGTCTTTAAGCTATTCGCATCGAAGGAGAACAGTCATAAAGGAAGACGCATTCTAAGGCCAGTCAAGGAGAATTAGGAATTGGCAGAGAGAAATTCTACTGATAACAGCGGTGACCTGGGCGCAACGCTCTTGAAAGGGGCTTTCATCAGCGAGGCTGAGTTGAAGACTGCCCAAGAAGTGGCTGACAGGTCAAACAAAAAATTGTCCGAGGTGCTTTTAGAGCAGGGCCTAATCGATTCTGAGGTGTTGGCCTCTGTTCTCAGCTTGAAGTATGGCGTCCCTGTCGTCAACCTGGCTCGTTTTGAAGTCCAGCCTGAGGCTATAGCTTTGGTACCGGAGCAGGTGGCCAGAGAGCACCATATTTTACCGGTATCAGTAGATGGCGATACGCTGACTGTAGCTACAGAAGATCCGCATGACTTTCGGGCTGTTAATGCACTAGCTTCGTTGACCCGAAAACGGATTGTGACGGTTATTCCCGTCGGCATGAAGATGGATAAGGCTATAGATGGAAACTACAAGCTGACTTCGCAGATAGAGCAGCAGGTAAACCTAAGCCAGTTAGCCAATCTAAAGGTAGAGACGGAAGTCGGAGATGTCTCTGAGGTCGAGGCGCTGAAGCAAGCTCCGGTGGTGCAAGCGGTGGACATGATGCTTACGCAAGCGGTAAGAGATCGAGCCTCAGATATACACATCGAGCCGCAAGAGGATGGCCTTCTGGTGCGAAATAGAATAGACGGCGTGCTGCATGATGCAGTCCGCCTTCCATTAGGGGTGCATACTGCTATTCTCACCAGAATTAAGGTGTTGGCTAATCTGAATATTGCTGAACGGCGCCGTCCTCAAGACGGACAGTTCGGTGCTACCGTAGGCAATAAGAGGGTGGATTTCCGGGTGGCTACTGTCGAAGGGGCTCATGGTGAGATGGCAGTGCTAAGGGTGTTGGACAAATCCATGCTTCTGATAAAGCTTCCCGAGCTAGGGATGACCCCCTCGGTTTTGCAGCCGTTTGAGAAGCTTTTGGCATCGCCCTTCGGCATGATTCTGGTAAACGGTCCTACCGGTTCAGGCAAAACCACCACACTCTACTCAGCATTGCAGAAGCTAGATGCCAAAGAGCGTAATATGATGACCATTGAAGACCCCATAGAGTATAGTTTCAAAGGTATCAACCAGATACAGGTCAACAGGCAGGCGGGCATTACTTTCCCGGTGGGGTTACGAGCGATCATGAGACTCGACCCGGATGTTATCCTGGTTGGTGAAATCAGAGATGCCGAGACTGCTACTACCGCTGTTCAAGCAGCAATCACAGGTCATCTGGTGCTGAGTTCTATACATGCTAATGACGCTGTAAGTGCCATGATTCGCTTGATAGATATGGGCGTGGAGCCTTTTTTGGTTACCTCGGCGGTGATCGGGAGCCTCTCTCAACGGCTGGTGAGGAAGGTATGCCCCTATTGCCGCCAGACTACAGATGTTCCTGCTGCTGAAGCTATGGCGTATGCGACAGCGATGGGTGAGACGAGGGACAAATTCTCGGTCGGTCGAGGATGTAATTTCTGTTCGCGCAGCGGTTTCCTGGGCAGGATAGGTGTGTATGAACTGCTTACCCTCACCGATGCTATGAGGAAAACGCTGATTAAGGGTGCATCCGCAAGCGAGCTCAAGGAGCAGGCGATCAAAGAAGGCATGATCCCTATGAGCCGTGATGGCATGCAAAAGGTCAAAGATGGCCTCACAGCCCCAGGGGAAGTCATGCGCAACGTGTTCACCATCCTCTAGAAAATAGCTCAAGTTGCTATCCACCACAGGCGGCTATTTCAGGATATAACTAAATCACTATGCCATTTCTTCTAAAGTACTATGGACAGTGTGTACCTCGCTGCATAACATAGAGTTGTGGCGGAGGTGAAGCTATGGAGTTTAAATATACCGCTAGCACAGTCGAAGGGAGTCTGGTTAACGGCGTCGTCGAGGCTGAATCAGAGACGACCGCCGAGGAGATACTGTGGAAGTCGGGCCTCACCATAGTCGATTTGAAGAAGAGCCTAAAGTTACCTCCTTTGCACGAGATGCTGCCCTCGCTCTTCGGTGTGAAACGGCGTGATGTAATCCAGTTCAGCCGAAACCTAGCCAGCCTTCTCGATGCCGGTATTCCCATATTGCGTGCCCTGACCATACAAAGCCGCTTCGGCAGGCCAAGTTTCAGAGCTGTGCTGCGCGAGGTGATGAAGGATCTGGAGAGGGGGACGCGTTTCTCAGAGGCCTGCGGTAAGTTTCCTAAAGTCTTCCCCAACTTCTATGTTTATCTGCTCAGAACAGGTGAAGAGGTAGGCAACCTGTCCCAGGTGTTGAAGGAAATATCGACTCATATGGAGAGAGATGAGGCTACAGCTAAGAAGGTTAAAGGCAGCCTGGCGTACCCGGCGTTCGTAATGCTTCTTGCAGTGGGCGCTGTATTTATCATGCTGACCTTTGTGATACCCGCGATAACCTCCATGTTTAAGGAGTTCGGGTCGAAATTGCCGCCTCTGACCAGGGGGCTTATTGCAGTGGGCGGTTTCTTCAGCCACAACTTCATATACATGCTCCTGGGGGTGGTGATTATAGTTATTGCATTCGTTTTGTATACTAAAACGCCAGCAGGGAAAAAGAACAAGGACCGTTTCATATTGAAGATACCTGTCATAGGAGGCGCCATCCTGAAGGGGAATCTGGCCAGATTCACCAGAAGTATGGGCATGCTGGTGGGGGCAGGCGTATCTTTGTTCGAGGCCCTGAAGCTTGCTTCAGAGACAACCGATAATCTAGTGCTGGCGGATGCAGTGGCTAACGTGCGCTCCAACGTGGGTGATGGCAAGCTCTTCTCCCAGGCGGTGGCTGCCGACCCCATTTTCCCGTCTCTGATGTCGGAGATGATAGGTGTGGGCGAGGAATCAGGCAATTTGGAGAGCCATCTGATGAAAGTCGCTGCATTTTATGAGGAGGAATCGGAGAGAGCTATAACTCAGGTTACCGGGATGCTGACGCCGGCGTTGACGATCGGTGTAGGAGCGATTATAGGCCTCATTGCTGTAACCCTATTCAGTTCTATCTACTCGCTGGTGGGTGCATTGCCTCAAACGTAATGGTAAAAGGGAGAAAGATGGGTGGCAGGTCATGTGGAAGGTTGTTAAGCGGATTTGGTGCAATAGGCTTCATCGCAGTTCAAGGGGTGCGACCCTTGTTGAGGTCGTAATCGCGATTGTCGTTCTGGGCCTGATAACTTCTTCGGTACCTCCTGTCCTCATTATGTTGAACAACCAGCAGTACAGGTGGAATGAGCAAACCATTGCCGAAAGCCTGGTCCGAACCCAGATTGAGTATATCAAAGGCTGCCCGTATATCTACGGTAATGCAACGGTGCCGAACCCTGTTTACCCAACAGTGGCTGTCCCTACCGACGGCTACCTTATCAATGTCATAGCCCGTCCCATTATGATTATCCCGCTCGCTGCGCCGACACCTACGCCGGGTCCCAGCCCGGCTCCTACGCCTGTGCATCAATATGTGGATTTCACTCAAGCCGGCGCAAGTGACGTGGGGATACAGGAGCTTACGGTTCAGGTTTATCACGAGAATAAGTTAGTGCTTTCGGTCATAGCCTATAAGGTTGACCGCTGAGGAAGATGGTGAAGGTTTTACTGTCTCAGAAGAAAAGGAAGAGAAGTCAGCCAGGTTTCACCCTGGTTGAGTTGGCGATAGCCATCGCGATCAGCGCCCTTATCGTGGGGGGCACCGTAGAGCTAGTGAGCCATATGACCATAGCGACTGCCCAGAATAGAGCTAACACGATGGCGATGCTCCAGGTGCAGTACGTGGGATTCTGGATCACCGAAGATACAGTTCAGGCCCGGCCCGACGGAATCAGCCTTGGGAGTGCGCAGGGATTTCCACTAACCATAGAGTGGACAGACTGGAACGGCAATTTAAACCAGATCACATACTCTGTTGAAGGTGAGGTCTGGACGCTCAGCCGCCACTATCAATATACACCCAAGGGCGGCTCTGTCATAGACGAGGGTACGACTGTGGTGGGTCAATACCTTGACCCAAATGGGACCAGTTGTGAGTGGGTGACGGGCGGCAATGCAACTAATGTGCTGGAATTAGATGTGACCGCCAATGTTGACGGCAAGGTAGCGACCAGGACGTATGATATTAACCCGAGAAGCAAGTGATAATCGAGCGTAGGGTTGGAGGCGGACATGAGGAATAAGACGGAATCGAAGAAAGGCCAGTCCGGGCAGATTCTCCTCTACACAACAATTATACTTATGCTGGCCGCGCTTATCCTGGTGCCACTGATGCAGTTCACATATAGCAGCCATCGCGCTGCTTACATACGTACACAAAGGACGCTGGAACTTTACGCCTCCGATGCAGGCATAGAGGACGCGCTGTACCAGATAAAGACCGAACAGAAAGGCACTGCCCTGGCGAGCCTCCCATTCGGGAATACTTCTTCCTACAATCCAGGGACGCCGGCGATGAACGATAGAACTGAGAACGTAACCGTGCAGAAGGTCTGGCTTCCCGAGAGCTTGCCGGGAAACGCGACCAAGAATTGGGCAAATCCGGCGCCGGTGAACAACGACACGAACCCGTCCTTAGATACGGACAAATCCGACAAGTTGGTGGTGGTGGGGATGCTTCAGACTGTCCAGGCGACAGCCGCAGCCGATGATTTCGACCACGGCTGGCCTGGGGGAAGCTCGGGAGGCAACTGGACAGGTAACTGGACATCTACGGGTAATGTCAGCCTTGCCAGCGGAGGAGCAAGCGGGAATTGTCTCCAGTTTGCAGGTACAGGCGGCAATGCTACGCGCCAGACAAATATTCCCAAGTATATGCAACCGGAGCTCAAGTTCCAGGCCAAGGCGGTGTCTTTCGGTGCAAGCAATAGCGCTGATTGCAGTGTGAGCACTGACGGGGGTAACTGGACTCCCGTGACGACCTGGGTCGACGGCAATGAATCCACCAATTTTAATTCGTTCGACGTAGACCTTTACGACCAATATGGCATAGGTGGGGGTGACACGACGTCCCCGCTCTGGGTACGCTTCGATGCCAGCCTGTCAACACAGACGCTGGCCCAGGATAACTTTGATGCCGGCACCTCTCCTTACTGGAACGGAAATCCAACAGGCTGGTCTGGTAACTGGGTGCCATCAACATCGGGTGCCAGTGTTACTACAACGGGTACACCTCGTAGCGCTCCTCGTCACCTCAGTCTTGTGGGGAATAGCAACAGCTCAAACCGGGGTAACGTATATCGGGGTATCTCGAATATCTCCACTTACAGCGGGTCGCAGCTTGTATTACAGTTCTATGCGAAGCAAAACAGTTGGAGTTCAAGTAGTGACAGCTTTGAATTGGACATGCAGTCTAATCAGTATGCTTGGACTACTGTACAGACGTGGACCAGGAATCAACTTCTCACTAACTATCCGTCTACGCCTATCACCGTGGTTCTCCCTTATACGGCAACAGCGAGCTGGTATAACATTCGTTTTAAAGCTAACATGAGTAGTTCCAGCGAAATCGTGTACATCGACGATGTGGCAATCACTGTGAGCGCCAGTTTCTCCGTCGACAATGTGTGGATTGGCTACCAGACTAATAGTGATGACGTCGAGATAGCCTATACCGACCCGAATTTCGATCCAACTGTAGGCAGTTCTGGAGTCAACGATCCGGCATATCTGGACAGAATCGGGGTGTGGATGCCCTCAGGCTGTGAGTACGTAGGTGTTATAGGAAACCAAACTACCGCTGCACTCAACCAGTACCTGCCCCAACAGCCGGATATACTACCAGATACCTATGCCGACGGCACAATCCTGGAGTGGGATTTCTCTTCCACGGTCAACCTGGGGCAGTCCTGGGGCAATAGCACGGCGTTGCCTATCGTCTGGGACTTAACGTTCACTTACGATATGCCCCCGACGCAAGTTGTGGACGGGATGTTCATCTGGATCAAGGCACATGGACCTGGGAATCAGACTTATCTCTCGTGGGACCAAGGGTACCAGATTTACAAGGCTGTTTCGAAGGCACACAGCCAGATATTGGGCACCAATACCCAGGTTGCGGCCTATGCAGGGCAAGGCGAGGTGAACAAGAATGGTGCCGCAAGTTACGGGGACTATGTAGCGGCGGGCGCTGCGCTGCTTTTCGATAACGTTGGGGACGGAATCAAGAGGAAGGCCGTAAACCCGAGCGACAACTCCACATGGGTCACATATGGCGGATTTTTCTACGACGGGAGGGATCAAATCACGACCATTCCCAGTGACGCAACGGTTACCGCAGCCTGGCTCTACTGGTCTGCATTTATGAAGACTAGCGATTGGGTGGGCAACGGGAGCCAGCCTGACACAACGGTGAACTTCATGTATCCCATGCGCTACGGGCCGGAATCATTTGCAGCGTCTTCGGGAAACCTGACATATACTGTCAGCTCGTACGCTCAATCCGCGCAGGAGCCCATGGATCTTCTGGCGCATCAGCCGGCCTTAACCTTATCGAATATGAGATACCTGGGGGAGGGTCTGGGCAACGCAATAGCGCATAACGGCAATGACACCTTTTTTACAGCTCATACGCCTATTCAGCTATCGCCTGCGCCTAATGTCAAGGTGGGAAATCAAACATTGTCTCAAAGCGGTAACTACACTATAAACTACACTACGGGCAATGTCACAATTATCAACGATTCTTTGTCCGGGGCGGTATCCATAGACTACAGCGTATCCGGCACGATGCCGCTGGGCAACGGCACCGACTACACGATAAATCAGACTTCAGGGAACGATATAAGGTATACCGGTTTCACAGTAGGGAACAATACAAATCCAAACACTGTGGGTTATCAAATCCAACATAGTAAGCTGCAAGGTACCGTAACTATAGACTACTACTACGCCAAGCACTGGGTGACGGTGCAGCACGCAGCTTACGATAAATACGGGACGGCGCTGCCCCCGGCACAGACGGTGGTCCCGCCTACTAGCCCTGTAGGCCATACCTACGCATGTTTCGATGACGTGACGCAATTACTGACTGGCAATGGCACATACGCGGGCGTCACGGGCGACGGGCAGTATGCTGTGGGCAATGTGACAGCTACCGTAGGGGGAAGTGACCCCAACTCGGACACGAGGTGCTTCTCCGGATGGTCTCTGATTGTGCTCTACGAGAGCCCTACCGGGACGGCTCACCAGTTCTACCTCTGGGACCCCATACATAATGCGGCTATCTGTCCGTTCATGGTCCAGCCGACTACCGATTATAACGGTCCGGGTTCGATCTTGCCTCCATGCATCTATGTCTCTTCTGGACCATACGTCCAGGCCCCGTTTACGCTGAACGATTTCTATCCTCCTGAAGGTACGGTAAGCGGCAAGGTTACATACTTCGTGGGTGAGGGCGATGTGGTTTACTCAGGAGATTCCATAGGCTTCAAAGGGGCTTCCCAGGGGAATTACACCTTTTTGAGCGGGCCCAACAATCCGGTGGACAATGTGATGAACTGCCTGTCCACCAATGGCCAGAGCGGGATAGACCTAGATACCTACAATATATTGAGCGAGGTGGGCAACGATACGCAAGCCAACGTGCTACTCCAAACGCAGGGAGATAGATGGTACCTTAACTATATAATCCTGTCCTTCAAGACCAATGTGGTGCCCCCGCCGAACTATTCATTCAATGTGGCTTCTATTACCTACCAGTATCAGCTTGGAGGTCACTAGGGCTAGCGCAAAGGCTTACTATGTCGAACGAACGGTCGGTTCATGATTTTATCCGGTCGTGAGATGGCTGGGCTAGTTCGGGGCAGGCGGCTGAAGCGCCGTCCAGAACTAAAAGGCCATCCGGAATAGGGAATTTGGGGGATTGAAAAAAAGGTCGCCAAGCCATGTAATATCTGTGTGGGTATGTCCATATCCCTGAGATTATGAAGTTGGAGGGTAGCAGGAAATGAATATTGATATCAATATTTTGCCGGCAGAGCTGCGCCCCAAGGCCCTGATAGATACGAAGACGTTCGCGCTGATAGTGGTCATTCTGCTTCTGGGTGTGGGATGTTTCTACTTTGCCCATGCGAAGAGTAGCAGCCAGGCTGATATCGCCAACCTGGAGACACAGACAACAACCATGCAGCAGCGGACCACGGCTCTCTCAAGTAACCCTGAAGCGCTGCAGCTCATCAACTCAATCAGCCAGCTTAATGCGGCGAAGCAGAGCTATGATGCTTTTGTGGCTTCCAAGGTGCTGCTGGGGAATGCCTTAAGTGGGGTGTATTCCCTTGTCCCTGTATGGGTGGATATCAATTCCATTACTCAGAGCGGGGATAACCTGGTGATAAATGGAAGCGCTCCAAGCTACACCGATGCCTCCGACTTCGGGCGTGCCCTGGATAACGATCCAAGGTTCACCCTGGTGGGGTTGCCATCGTTTAGCAGCGATGGGTCATTCTCGTTGACTGTAAGTGTTACGCCAGGGGGTGGCCAATGACGCAAGCAATTGAGTTAATCAAACGCAATACCAGAGTGGCAGCTCTCGCCGCTGTAATCGTGGTCCTGGTTGTCGTTGCCTTTGTTTTTTACTCAGGCTCGCAATCTGTTGCAGACCAGCAGGCGAAGCTTGAGACGCAAGCAAAGGTCGCCAAGGTGAATTTGAGTCTGGCGCAGGACAAATACGATGTGACAAAGCTGCAGGCGGAGCAGGATAGCTTGAAGAACACTCCCAGTTTCTCAGCCACGTTTCCCAGTGTCGGGCTGAGCGCTTACATTGCGGGGGCAGCAGACAAATACGGTGTAGAGCTGGTCAGCCTGAGCCCCAGGGGGGCGACGGGCACTGAGACGGTCGGTGGGCAGCAGTACGTTCGGAATGAAACCAACGTGCAGGTGTCCGGGGACTATCAATCGATGGACTCTTTCTTGAGCTACCTGGAACAGGGCCCGTACCCCGGCCTGAGCCTTGAGAATGCATCTTTCACTCCGACGGGCGGCACGTTTACTGTGGTCATTCTGACACAATCGTAATGGTTAAGAATGTAGTCGATTCAGGAAGATGAAGAGAGGGATTGACAAAAGTGTTGCAGCCATCTGCTGATGTCAGGGGGCTGAAGGGAGGGCGAAAATGAGTCTTTTTAATGGCTATGCAATGGCTTTCTCGGTGGAAGGCCTGTCTCTGAGGATACTCATCTTCTCCGGGAAGAAGATTGTAAGCTGGTATAGTATTCCCCTGAACCCTAATTTCGTAAAAGACGGGCTGGTCACCGCACCTCAGGATGTAGGCAAGATTATGGCTGAGGTGATACAGGAGAAGGGTGTCCCGCGGAGCGGTGCGCTTGCTGCCTTGCCCAGCACGGGCGCTGCCAGCCAGGTGCTTACGTTGCCCAGGGTAAAGGGAGGCGGCATGGAGGATGTGGTAGTCAGGGAGGTGAAGAGGGTCATGCCGGGCGCTGCAGACGTGGACTACATTTACTGGCAGCCGGTGGCCAATGGCGTGACATCGAAGCAGAAGCAGTCGGTCTATGCGCTGGCTGTGCCCAGAAACAACGTCATAAATATGGTGGAGACCTGCCGCAGTGCAGGGCTAAAGCTAAAAGGCATGGAGCTCAGACCTTTCGCCCTGGCCCGAACCGTCGGCTGTAAGAATGGCATCATTGTACATGGCGAGGTAGATACGGTGGAGATAGTCATAGTGGATAAGTCCTTCCCGAGCCAGTTCCGCACCATTCCGGTTAAGGATGCTGCTCCGAGCCCGGAGGCAGCCTGGCAGCACCTTGTCCGGGAGCTGCCTTTCACCATAGATTATTACAACCGCAGCCATCATGATTCCGGCATTACCGCTGAGACTCCTATCTATCTGAGCGGGGGACTTGCTCTAGACCCTGAGATGGCTCCGAGGCTGGCCCAGGCCAGCGGGCGCAGTGTGGCTCGCGTTGAACCTCCTCCAGGGTGTCCTGAGAATTTTCCACTGGAGCAGTATTCGGTCAACGTGGGGCTGATGCTAAAAGGGAAGTGGTAAACTAAGAAATCGGGTATCAGCAAATGCGTATGCGTAGGGGGCATCTGCCTTTGGCGGATGCCCCATTTGGTTCGAGGGCGAACACACTGGTTCGCCCCTACACGTTTGGAGGCTGAATGCTCGCTATTGTAACGGTGGGATTTGCCCTGCTCGGTCTGTCAGTAGGCAGCTTTCTCAACTTATGTATTGACCGTCTTCCAAAAGACAAGTCGATAGTCAGGCCCGGGTCACATTGCGATAGCTGCAACCAGGGCCTCAAGGCGGTTGACCTGGTGCCTGTGTTCAGCTATCTCTGGCTGAGGGGCCACTGCCGCTACTGCGGGGCTCGCATCCCTCTGCGGGTGCCTGTTGTGGAATTTGCCACTGCCGCTATTTTTGCCTTCCTGGCATGGCATTATGGCCTCAGTTTGGAGCTTGGCTTCGCCGTCGTCTACGCTGCTATCTTCATTGTCATCTTTGCCATCGACCTGGAGCAGGAGCTGATACTGAACATCGTGGTTTTCCCGGCGATGATACTCGCTTTCGCCTTCTCGTTCTTCTGGGGAGGATTCGAGCAATTCTGGCCCAAGGTTGGCCCGGGCTTTGTTCTCAGCGCCTTGATGGGAGGGGCGGTAGGCTTTGTCCTGATGCTGCTGCCGTATCTGCTCACGCGGGGTCGCGGCATGGGCTATGGCGATGTGAAGCTGGCTGCTTTCATCGGGCTGATGAGCGGCTTCCCTCTGGTGGTAGTGGCGCTGCTTGTGGGCATTATAATCGGCGGTCTGGCAGCGGTGTTTTTGCTGCTATCCCGGCTGGTGAAGAACAGGAAGGCCGCCATCCCCTACGGGCCGTTCCTGGCGATGGGGGCTATGGTGGCGCTGATCTGGGGCGACAGGATTTTCCACTGGTGGTGGACTATGGGGTCTCGGTGAGGTGAGGCTGTATGAGATTGCCGCGGCCTCTTTCGGATGGCCTCGCAATGACATAGGGAGAAGGGTGCGATGATGAGTAATATGATGCAGAAGAGGAAGAACCAGGGCGGGTTCACCTTCATGGAGCTGATGGTTGCTCTGATCGTCGTCATGATCCTGGTAGCGGTGGTGATATTGGCTACCCACGGGTTCTACACCAAGGCGAAGGGATCGGCTATGGACGTTGATGTGAGCGATGTCCAGACCGCTGTCGGTTCTTATGCCACTGCATCGTCCATTGCTACTGGTAAGGCTATGTGGCCAACGTCAGATGCCCTGTTGCCGTTGGAGGGCCAAGATGCTCCCATCGATTTCCATGCTAGCTTTGTGAACGAGGAGGGAAAGATAATGAGCTTCTATCCGCAATTTATCTCCAAGCTGCCGCGGCACTGGGACGAGGGGGTATGGCGCATAAGCAGTACGGGGAATGTCTCGGTGGACATGCCCTCTGATAAGTACTAAATGGGGGTGGTAATTTGACTGATAGTAATATAGACACCCAATTGAGGCTATGTTAGCCTGTAATCAGAAAAAGTATGCAAGGAAGGAGGTGAAACATGATGAGTTTCAAGAGAGGAGAGAGGGGCTTTACCCTGATCGAGCTACTGATCGTGGTCGCAATTCTCGGCATCTTAGCAGCGGTGGTCATCCCCAACGTAGTGGGCTTGATGGGGAGAGGAGGCAAGCAGTCTCTGGCGACTGACCAGCAGACAATCCAGCTTTCGGCGTCCGCTTTCTACTCGGACACCCACACGGGCTTCGATGTCGGTGCACAGACTAACCAAGGTGCATTAGCTGCGAAGTGGGGGGATACTGGTAACATAACGGCGAACCATTACTATCCCTGCGCGCTGGCTTCTCTGTCCACAAGCGGCGACGCACCGTTCCTAATGACAGGCGCTGCCGGGGGCGACACGAGGAACCCGACCAATCCGGCGCTAGTGGAAAGCGGGATTACCAATGGAGCGCCTACCGGTGTAGCCAGCGGAGTTGCCACGACTCAGGACATAATAAACTCGGCTATCTGGATGGGGTTGCTGGTCAATCCTCCAGGCTTCTGGACAGGCGGGGCAACGAATACCCTACTTGGGAACGTGTCGGTGAATGGCAACGATACCGGGCTTTATCTGCAGACCGTGCCGAAGTCGGCTAGTAACGCCTACAACGGCGCTCAGTTGCCCGGAGGCGGCTATACCTGGATAGTGGGCTATGACGGCACCGTCTATTCTGCGTATCAGTATAACAGTGTCTGGTATGCCGGCTTCAGTGGGTCATATCCGTGATGCATAGTTTAGCTGAGGTTTGGGTTTGAAGTAAGAATGTTTTGAAGAGAGCCCGCCCCAAGGCGGGCTCTCTTCGTGTCCCCGGGTGTCATTGCGAGTCCTTCCTCCCGGTAGGTTGCGAAGGGGTGCGGTGAGATTGCCACGGCCTCCTGCGGATGGCCTCGCAAAGACATAAGGAAAAAGGCGGACGCGCAAAGACATGGCGTGAGGGTGTTGATGGTCGATGTGTCATTGCGAGGAACGCAGCGACGAAGCAATCTCCCCGAACTCGTAAATGGGAATGGGGACGGTGGGATTGCCGCGGCCTCCTGCGGATGGCCTCGCAAAGACATAAGGAAAAAGGCGGACTCGCAATGACATAGAAAAGGTCAATGACGTAGGGAATTCGAGTGAGGTTGAGTGGGGAGGAAACCCGTACTTTTTGGGGATTGTGCCGGGAAGCACGTTTGGTATCATATATTTCACAGGTATCACCGAGAGGAAGCCTTACAGTATTATTTGCGTTCGAGGTGAAACATAGAAGAGTTCAAGCGGTGGGAACGCGGCTTCACCCTGATAGAGCTGATAGTTGTGCTAGGCATCCTGGGCATACTGGCGGCGGTGGTTGTGTTTAACGTGGTGGGACTGACCGGGCGTGGGGAGGCGGAGAGCTATACTATGGATGAGGGGACCATACAGCTAGCGGTGTCTACGTTCTTGGCCGACGCACATAATTACAGCAGCTCGGGCGGCTGGAATGAAGCGGGCAATTATACTTCTGTGCATAACTATCCTACGGCCTCGGGCAATGAGTCTACCCTCTACTTAGGCAATCAAACCATGATGGGCAAGTATGCGGTGAACGTGGTAATAAATACCAGTACAGGAATGCCAGCTACTACGGACGATATAGAAGCTGCCGCGATCTGGATGGGAATGCTGGTCAACGGGGCGGGCCAATGTGATGTCACCGGTGCGGGCCCGGATACAGCCCCCGGCGATAATAACTCGCCGCTGGCCGATGAGCATGGACCATACCTTAATCAGCTGCCCAAGTCGTGCAGCAGGTACAACTCTTCTGCCGGCACGGGAAGTATTACCTGGATAGTGGGCGAATATAACAGAATCTACGGTGTCTTTGAGAATAATGGTTTGTGGTACGCCGGATTCGGCGGCAGGTATCCGTAACCGGGTAAGATTTCAGCATTCGGGTATCAGCAGCAGGCATGGAGAGGCGCGGGAACCGCGCCTTTTGTCGTTATGAGGGGATCGATTGGGGCGGACTACGAAGGAGTCTCTGCGTTAGTCCAGGTATTAACGGGTGGCGGTGAGATTGCCACGTCCGCCAGAGGCGGACTCGCAATGACATGGGGAAAACAGGAGGACGCCCTTACTTTTTGCGTCGTGACGAGAGTCACGACGCTACATTTCAGGTGTGGACAAGCAGGTCTGCCGGTGCGGCGCGGGATGTCTGGGAGGAACAGTGAAGACTTTTTCGCCATCCCCCGAGTAGATACAAATAGCTATGGACTGAGTCCGAAGCCGGTGTTATATTGGGCTTAGAGAGCCTTAGAGACTGGGATGAACGGTCAATTTACTTGACAAAATGTTAGAAAAGGTGTAGAAAGAAGCACAAAACTTGACAAAATAGGAGAAAAGTACTATAGACACGTTGCACATCTTGTGCTAATTTCTGTGCTGAGGCTATTTTAACCAGGTTTAAATCGCAGGGGGTACAAAAGTGGACAGAATCACGGTTTTCGTGGTTGACAGGCAGGCGCTCTATCGCCATGGGATTAGGCAAGGGCTTGCTGGTTGTGCTAAGGAGATCGAGGTACTGGGTGATTGCGCTCCCGGTCCTGAGGCCCTGGCTTTAATAGAGGCTTTTTCGCCCAATGTGGCGCTCCTTGATGTTGATCTCCCCTTGCTCAGGGGACTCGACCTGGGGCGGCAAATCACTACCCGGTGCCCTAGAGTAGCTGTAATGGCACTCACCTCGGTACCAGATGATGACCAGCTATTCCAGTCAATCAGGTCCGGAGCAGTAGCTTATCTGAGCAAAGATGTTTCTGCCGAGGAGCTGGCTTCAGCTATCAGAAGGATTGTCAAAGGGGAGCGCCCCATAAATGAGAGCCTGCTGGGCAGGCCCAGGGTCGCTGAGCAGGTCTTGAGGCAGTTCCAGGATGTGTCGTTGATGGGCAAGGCTATGGAGACACTGGCCACGCCGCTCACCCCCAGGGAGACGGAGACTCTGAAATATGTGGCTGAGGGTTATTCCAACAAGCAGATCGCCCATGTTCTCGGCATCAGCGAGCAAACCATAAAGAACCATGTCACTTCCATCCTGGACAAGCTCGATGCTAATGACCGCACCCACGCTGTGGTGCTAGCCCTGCGTCAGGGTTGGATAGATATCGGGGAGTCCACCATCAAAGGTTGAGCCAATAGTCTAAATCAAAGGCGCTAATTGTGGAGCCCTACCGCTTGCGGGAGGGCTTTTCATTTATGCGGACTCGCAATGACATAGGACAAAGCCGCCATTATGATTGGGGGCGAACACATGGGTTCGCCCCTACATTGCAATGGGAAATTGTTGGCATACAACCTGTAGCCATTTAAGCCCTCTTCAGTACCACGAGGACCCTCTGCTCATCAGGAGGCCGTTTTGCCTGCGGGCCAGGCATGGCCTTTTTCAGAAAATCTCCGAGTGGGTGCGAGTCGAACAACTCCTCTTCTACAGCTTCTTCCACAAAGTCCATTGGTATTAGACTTTCGACAATGGGAGCCGGTTTGTCCATCATGATAGAGATTTGGGTGCCGCCGCCCGGAGAGCCCCCTATGGACAGGATACGCAGGCCGGGAAGGCGCTGCAGCGATGTGCGCAATTTCTCGAGTTGGGCGAAATCTACAGGTGGCGCTACCACTATCTCCACACGCTTCTTATAGGCGGCTTTCGGCTGCTGCGATTTTCCTTTTGTTTCTAAGCTTGCCTTCTCCTTAATTACCTTAATAATCTGTTGGGTTCTTTGGTCAGCAGGGACGGCAGCTATTCTCTCTGCCTCTTCAATAATCTGTCGGGCTTTTTGTTCGGCTTCGGCGATTATCTCATTTGACTTGATTTCGACGTCCGGGGCTGGCTTGCCAGCTTTGGCTTGAGAGGCGGCTACTTTTCGGGCTTCCTCGATAATGTGGCGTCCTTTTTGCTCAGCTTCGGCGGTTATCTTGTTTGCTTCTGCCTCGGCCTTTATCCTGGCCTCCTCGAGAATCTGACGGGTTTTCTGGTCGATGTCCGGGGCTGGCTTGCTTACTTTGGCTTGAGAGGCGGCTACTTTCTGAGCTTCCTCGATAATCTGGCGTCCTTTACGCTCTGCTTCGGCGGTTATCTTGTTTGCTTCTGCCTCTGCCTTTACCCTGGCCTCCTCGAGAATCTGACGGGTTTTCTGGTCGGTGTCCGGGGCTGGCTTGCCTGCCTTGAGCTGGGATTCAGCCTTCTTGCTCGCCTCGTCTATGATCTGACGCCCTTTTTGCTCAACTTCTTTAAGTATTTTATTTGCTTCAGAATCGGCTTTCTTCCTGGCCTCCTCTATAATCAGGCGTCCTCTTTGTTCGGCTTCTTTGAGTATCCTGCTTGCGTCAGCCTCGGCCTTCTTCTTTATCTCTTCCGCCTTCTTGCTCTCCATGAACCCCTCCTTAATCGAATCAGAGCCTTTTCACAGCCGCCAGCATATGTTATCAACCTGTTCCTGGCGAGAATATAACCTGTTTTGCCGAGCTTGTCCACAATCATGAGGGAGAACGATCCGGGCAAGCTATATGCTTTTTCTGTCTCTCGTGTGGTAAAATAAACAAGATATTGTCTATTCTCCACCGTCGTGAGCTGATTAGATAGCGGTTGCAGAATATGTATCGAACAGATATGGAGTTTACCGGGGAACGCGTGGTGCCGGGCAAGACTCCTCAAACGATTTATGACGAGCATATATATAGATATGTCTTTGCTGCAGGTCTGACTGAAAACAAGGTTGTTCTGGATGTGGCGTGTGGGACCGGTTACGGTGCGGGCTACATGATGGAGAAGGGGGCTGAGGGGGTTGTGGGTGTAGACTTATCAGTGGCAGCGGTAGATTATGCTCGGGAGAGGTTCGGCGAAAATAATAAAGCAAGCTTTGTTTGCGCTGACGCCATAAGGTTACCGTTCGGAGACAATACTTTTGACGTTGTTGTCTCTTTCGAGACCATAGAGCACATCAGGCAATACGGGAAGTTTTTGGGCGAGTGCCGCAGGGTGCTTAAAGAGGATGGCCTGTTGATTTGTTCGACTCCAAACAGGAGGATCTTTTCTCCAAACCTGGATAAGCCCATGAACACCTTTCATGTTAAAGAATTCTGGCCTGAAGAGTTCTGCCGTCTGCTGCGCAGGTATTTTGCTCACATCAAGTTGTACGGGCAATGCGATGTCAAACTCGCGGATAATTCAGTAGATCGGACCAACTATTATGTGCATGACTTTAACGACAGTGAGTTCATATCATCGGCGTACATAATCGCTGTAGCGAAGAAACTAACCAAGAGCCGCTCATGATGTCTTTCCCCAAAGTATCCGTAATCACGGTAAACTGGAACAACTTCAACGACAGCGTTGAGTGTCTGGAATCCCTCAGAAAGGCAACCTACCCCAATTTTGACGTGATAGTGGTTGATAACGGCTCGGTGGGGGACGACGTCAGCCTGCTGAAGCAGAGATTCGGAGATTCCATCAAGTTAATTTTGCATGACAGGAACTCTGGGTTTGCCGGGGGGTGCAATACTGGGATTAAGGATGCTCTGGCCAGAGGGGCTGATTATGTCGTTTTGTTGAACAACGACACGGTGGTTGCTCCCGATTTTCTGGAGGGTCTGGTCAGTATTGCCCAAAGCGATAAGAGTGTGGGCATAGCCGGAGGCAAGGTTCTTTGCTATGAGCTCCCCGAGTTGATATGGTTTGCCGGGGGCATCATCAACTACAGGACGGGCAGGACGCCCATCAAAGGCAGCGGCGAAGCGGACAAGGGGCAGTTTAACGAAATAGCGAAAGTCGATTGGATCAGCGGATGTTTTATGTTTATCTCACGCGATGTGTTGCAGACAGTAGGCATGCTTGACGAGAGATTTTTCTTTGGATGGGAGGATGTTGACCTTTGTGTCCGCGCTGCCCGAAAAGGCTTCAAAGTTCTTTTCGTACCAGAGTCCAGGATCTGGCACAAGGGTTTTGGGATAGGTAAAAGGGATAGGCTCATGGGAATGCCTGTGTATTACGCCACAAGGGGCCAGTTTCTGTTTATGGACAAGCATTTCGCTAAACCGCAGCTTGCGGTAGCCTGGCTATATTTTGCGGTTACCTTTCCCAAGTTTGTGTGGGATTACTCGCGCATACTGCACCGGTGGGAAGTGCCCCTATACATTCTCTGGGGAATTGGCGGTTACCTACGTATCAAATTCCGAGAATACACGAAAATATAGTCGAACTGCCTGAAAAACTGAAAGGGGCGCTCAAACGAACGCCCCTTACTTTGTGAGATAACTCGCAATTATCTTACTGGATTGACGCCACCAGTATTTCAGCCAAATCCATGACTTTGAGCTTTCCCTCTGCCTCAAGAGCCTTGATAGCGTCTTCAAACATCTGAAGACAGTAGGGGCAAGCTGAAGCTAATATCTCAGCTTTGGCGTTGATAGCTTCCTCGGTGCGCATCTGGTTGATCCGCCTACCGATCTGCTCTTCCATCCACATCCTGCCGCCCCCTGCGCCACAGCAGAAGGCCTTGCTCTTGCGATGCGTCATTTCCAACGGGGCTACGCCGGTGACATAGTTCAGTATCTCTCGCGGTGCCTTGTATATGTCATTGTACCTGCCCAGATAACAGGAATCATGGTAGGTAGCCTTCTTGTCCAGTTTCTGGGCGATGGTGAGTTTGCCCTGCTTGAGCAGGCCGGAGATAAACTCGGTGTGATGCACAACCTCAAAGTTGCCCTTAAATTGAGGGTATTCATTCTTGAGGGTATTGAAGCAGTGAGGGCATGAGGTGACGATTTTCTTTACTCCGTAGCTGTTGAGGATCTCCACATTTTGCTGGGCAAGCGTCTGGTACAGGTATTCGTTCCCTATCCGGCGAGCAGGTTCGCCGCAGCAGGTCTCCTCGTTGCCTAATATACCGAAATTGACGCCTGCAGCCTTCAATATCTTGCCTACTGAAGTTGCCACCTTCATATTTCGTTCCTCTAACGCTCCAGTGCAGCCAACCCAGTAGAGTATGTCTACGTCTTTATTCTCCGATAGCGGCTTAATGCCAAGGCCATCGGCCCAGTCTGTTCTGGTGGCCATAGTGCCACGCCAGGGGTGTCCCCTTTGCTCCATGCTTCTGAGGGCGCCCATGGCAGTCTCGGGGAACTTAGTCTGCTCCAGCACCAGATTGCGCCGCATCTCTATGATCTTCTGCATGGGCTGGATGAAGACAGGGCACTGCTCGAGGCAGGCCCGGCAAGTAGTACATGCCCAGATTACGTCCTCAGTGATTATATCGCCGATCATCTTGCGCCCGGTGGTTTCACCAGGGGTATCACATGTGCCGGGGCTACTGCCTTCTCCTGGATTATCTGCGTTGGCTGTGGCTACGGCTGCTGCGGCCTTTGCTTTCAGGAGAAGCGGCGCTTTTTCCACAAAGAGGGCTTTGAGGTCCTGAATTACCTTCTTGGGCGAGAGAGGCTTTCCACTCAAATGAGCGGGGCAGTTGTCCTGGCAGCGGCCGCAGCGAGTACAGGAATCGAAGTCGAGCATGTCCTTCCAGGTGAAGTCCTGTATTTTGGAGGCGCCGAATGTCTCCGTGTTCTCCAGGTCTATGGTAGCCAAAGCGCCTTTAGGTGTCAGAGACCTGAAATATACGTTAACAGGGGATACTATAATATGCGTCAGCCTGTGGAATGCAAGCGAGATGTAGATAATAGCTCCTATAACTAATGCTGTGTGGAACCACCACATGCCTTGATACCAGCCAATCAAATGGGATCCGCCCGCGAAAGCTTTGGAAAAAGCGAAGCCCAAAAACCTCCATTCGTCCCAATATGGGGGATAGTTCGTTACCCGGATGCGAAGCCCTTCGAGTATGAATCCGGTAAGCACGATGACGAAAATGAAAGTCAACGCCGTAGCATCGTCGAATATATTATCCAGTCTCGAAGGCCTCTGGATGTATCTCCGGACGAAAGCTATGATTACCCCTACAAGGAGCATCACGCCACCGAGGTTGGTAAGGAAGGAGAAAGCAAGGTAGGTATTGCCCTGCAGGAAATCTGCGCCGAGCGGCGTAGTGATGTAGTGATTAATCACGTCCATGGCAGTTCCGAGGAGGAGAAGCAAAGCTCCCCAGAAGAGAAGTGCGTGCATTGAGCCCGGGTAAAAGTCCCGGAGTATCCTTCTGTGAACGAAGCCATCAACGAAACCGGTGCGAATGAAAGTCAGGAATCTCTTTCCCTGACTTTCAGAAGCGCTGCCTTCCTTTCCCACTCTCCAGAGGCGATAACGGTGATAAACCGCATAGACGAAGGCTGCCAGCGCAATAACAGCCAATATATAGACTATCCAGCCAAATCGGATGTCAAAGAATATCTGGCGATGTGGCAATTCAGTTGTAATGTCAGGCATAATACCTCCTTTTGCCCGCCGCGTAAATTTTATCATATGCTTTCGGCTCTGCCAAGCCCTAGAGCCGCGGGGCGTATTTGTTTAGATTGCGAGACGCTTGACAACACATCAGCCTGTGATATACTACTACCTCGTAGTACGAGGTACTGGGCGTAAGATGAGATACGGTCGTGAACTGCTGAAGGGAAACACCGACCATCTGCTCCTGTCGCTGATCGGGCAGGAGCAGATGTATGGCTATCAATTGATTAAGGAGATCGGGAAGAGAAGTGGCGGTTACTTTGAATTCAAGGAAGGCACACTTTATACGGCTTTGCATAGATTGGAGAGGGTAGGGCTTATCGAAGGCAAGTGGGAACGTATTCCGAATGGACAGGAGAGAAGGTATTATTACCTCACTAAGATGGGACACAGTGTCTTGAATGAAAAGAGAGACGAGTGGCGGGGCTTCTCGGCTGCAGTGAATTTGGTTACTGAACCGACCAACGTGGGCTGAGACTGGGATTAATCAGATGCTGCCAAAGCTTAAACAATATCTAGCAAGAGTCAAATCTAACTCGAGGCCGGACCTGGTATAATAGCTCTCGCTTTTTACAGCGAGGAGGACATAGATGTGGGATAAGGTCGCTCTCATCATAGGGTCTTACATCCTGGGCTCGTTCCCTTTGCTGTATCTGTTAGGCAGGCTTCATGGAGTAGACCTCAGAAAGTATGACGATATGCACATTGCCTTGTGGCGAAATGTAGGGCGTGTAGAGGGTTTTGTCGGGGTGACCTTCGATTTCGCCAAAGCGGTCATCGTGGTTTTGCTTGCTCGGAACGTTGGGGGCTTCGCCCCTGGATGGGTTGCTTGCGCCGGAGTTGCTGCCGTGGCGGGACAGATGTGGCCTGTGTTTTTGAAGTTCGATGGGGAGAGGGGGAACAGCATAGGCCTGGCTATGTCTGGTGCGCTGGCTACCTATGCCATGCTTATCGCTTTGGTGCCTGTTGTAATAGGAGCCGCTGTTAGAACAATTCCCCGGCTGCTGCAACGAAACCAGACTCTGAGCGAGAGACTCAGGTTCGGAGGTCCGCCCAGTTTGAGTCTACCCCTGGGTATGGCAGGAGCTTTCGCTGTGATGCCCCTGGCTGCCTGGGGTGTGGGGCAACCCCGTGAGGTGGTATTTGCCTTCATTGGCCTTTTCGTAATGCTTATGCTGAGAAGGCTCACTGCCAAATTGCGCGAGGACTTACGCAAGCCAACGTGGAAAAATCGCATGTTGCTAAACCGCTTGCTGTTCGATAGAAGCGAGATATAGGCGAATTTTACTTTGGGGGCATCTTGAAAGTGATGCCCTTTTCTCTGGTTGAGAGTACTTAGGTACTATTGTTTGGATGGACGCTGTTGAATTATCATGGGACAATGGATGCCGGGAGAGTGACTGGCGACGTACAAGAGCTAAAGAAGGCGCTGGGCGGGCTTCCGGAGCCTGTAGCTAAGCCGGCGCTTATTATTGTGAGCGGCTTGCCGGGTACAGGTAAGTCTTACTTCAGCCGCAAGCTGGCAGAACGGCTGCCCAGCGTGGTCGTAGAGAGCGACGCCCTGCGCAAGCAGCTCTTCCCGGCCCCTACATACAGCGCAGAGGAGAGCCACCGTCTTTTTTGTGGCTGCCATCGCCTTATAGAAGACCTCCTCAGCAGCGGAATTTCAGTCATTCTGGATGCCACCAATCTCGTAGAGCATCACCGGGAACCCCTGTATCGTATAGCTCAGCGTCTCCAGGCAAAGCTTATCCTGGTGCAGGTGGAGGCACCCAGGGAACTGGTGCGGCAGCGCCTTCAGGGTAGGGCTGAAGGTGTCAATCCCGAAGATAAGTCGGATGCAGGTTGGAGTATTTACCAGAGGATGAGGACGCGGGTAGAGCGGATCAGCCGCAACTACTATGCCGTCGATACCTCCAGAGATATTACCCCTGTCATCGATAAGATAGTGCGCGAAGCTAAGCGGTAAGGCTTGATATTTTTTTATCCCTTCGATACCTCTAAGGGTGTCTTCTATCACTGGGATAGTGCAGAACAAGCTTGATTGCCCGTCAAATTCGTTTGTGCTATATTTGTTTGGTAAAATGAATAGTGTCATCACTTGTAAGGGGGATGAAAGTGTTTGACGAGTTGAAGGTGTTTAGTGGCAACGCTCATCCGAAGCTGGCCCAGGCGATTTGCGATTATTTGAGCATACCTTTGGGCAAGGCGGAGGTGTTCGAATTCACCAATGAGAACATCTTTGTTAAAATCCTGGAGAATGTTAGAGAGCGCGATATCTTTGTCGTTCAACCTATATGCACCCCTGTCAACAAGAATCTCATGGAGCTTCTGATAATGATTGATGCCATGAGGCGTGCCTCAGCAGGGAGGATCACAGCAGTGATGCCCTACTATGGCTATAGTCGCACCGATAAAAAAGACCAGCCCCGAGTGCCTATAACGGCCAGGCTGGTGGCTGACCTGATCACGGTGGCCGGGGCTGACCGCGTGCTGACTGTGGACCTCCATGCCGGGCAGATACAGGGATTTTTCAATATTCCAGTGGATGAGCTGACTGCCATGTATATACTCAGCGATTATTTCGCAGAGAAATCGGTTGATAGCTTTGTTGTAGTAGCGACCGATATCGGCATTACCAAGCGTGCCCGAGATATCGCTGCCAGGCTCCATGTTCCCCTGGCCATTGTGGAGAAACGCAGAATAGGCAATGTGGATAAATCGGAGACCCTTACCATTATCGGCGAGGTTGAAGGGAAACGGGCACTGCTTGTGGATGACGAAGTGGATACGGGGGGCTCGCTTACAAGCGCTGCCTCGGCTCTGAAGGAGTATGGCGCTACCGAAGTCTATGCCTGCTGCACACATCCAATACTATCAGGCCCTGCCGTGCAGCGCATCGCCTCGAGCAATCTCAAGGAATTGGTGGTTACAGACACTGTGCCAGTACCTGACTCAAAAAGGGTCGCTAAGATTACTGTGCTTTCCCTAGCATCCCTAATCGGTGAGGCCATACACCGCATTCATGCTGGACTGTCAGTGGGCGCGATGTTCCAGTAGAGGGAGTTCATGTTCAAGCGGATTATCGGTTTTATGGGAGATTCCAATGAGCGGGAGCTCAGGCGGCTGCAGCCAGCAGTCGACAAGATAAACGCGCTCGAGCCAGAGTTCGAGAAGCTCAGCGATGATGAGTTGAAGACGAAGGCGGCAGAGTTTAAAGCTCGCCTGGAAGAGGATGAGTCGCTGGATTCTCTATTGCCCGAGGTATTCGCTGCCGTTCGCGAAGCCGCGAAACGGACCATTGGCCAACGCCACTTCGATGTCCAGTTGATAGGTGGGGCTGTTCTCCACCAGGGCAAGATCGCCGAGATGAAGACCGGCGAAGGCAAGACGCTGGTGGCTACTCTGCCTGTTACCCTGAATGCTCTGACCGGCGAGGGCGTTCACGTAGTCACGGTGAACGACTACCTGGCGAAGCGCGATGTGCAATGGATGGGTCCTATCTATAATGCCCTGGGCATATCTGTTGCCAGCATCCAGCATGAGGCTGCTTTCCTCTTTGACCCTTCCTATGAATCTGAGGACGCCAGGCTGAGGCATCTGCGCCCGATTACCCGCCGCCAAGCCTATGAGGCCGATGTCACCTATGGCACCAACAATGAGTTCGGGTTCGATTACCTCAGGGACAATATGGTGGGCGATCTCTCCCAGTGCGTACAGCGTGACCTCAATTACGCCATCGTCGATGAGGTGGACAACATCCTTATCGATGAGGCGCGTACCCCGCTCATCATCAGCGGCGCTGCGGAGGAAGCCACGTCGGTATATGTTAAAGCGGCGCGCGCAGTCCAGAACTTCAAAGGGATTAGCGAGACCAAAGTTGACGAGATGGGCAAGGAAGTAGGGAAAGAAGCTGCTTTAGCCAGAGTGAACAGCGAGTATGATTACCGTTTCGATGAGAAGGAGCGAAATCTATTTCTAACACCTCGTGGTGAACATAAGATTGCTGCTAATTTTGGTGACCCTGACATGTACGGGAGAGCTGGTCAGCAGGAGGAGGACCTAACTCACGTTGGCGAAAGGTACAAAAACGTTCACCATGTAGAAGCTGCTCTTAAGGCCAAACAATTCTATCTGAAAGACCGCGATTATGTGGTGAAGGATGGGGAAGTAATCATAGTTGACGAATTCACGGGCAGGCTGATGTTCGGTCGCCGCTACTCTGAAGGACTGCATCAGGCAATTGAGGCCAAGGAAAATGTGAAGATTCAGCGCGAGAGCGTAACGATGGCCACCATCACCTTCCAGAATTACTTCCGGATGTACGATAAACTCGCGGGGATGACCGGCACGGCGGTTACAGAGGCTGAGGAGTTCGACAAGATATATAAACTCGATGTGGTGGTTATTCCCACGAATAAGCCAATGATTCGAGAGGAGTACCGAGACCAGATATACAAGAACGAGGAAGCTAAATTCCGGGCGGTGGTGAGAGAGATTGAGGAGCTGAATAAAGAGGGACGTCCGGTGCTGGTAGGCACGGTCTCCATCGAGAAATCGGAGCACCTGAGCCAGATGCTGCAAAAGAAGGGCATCCAGCATCAGATACTCAATGCCAAACCAGAACGGGCTGAGAAGGAAGCAGAAATTGTGGCACAGGCAGGGAAAAAGGGAATGGTCACCATCGCCACCAATATGGCGGGGCGCGGTGTGGACATCATCCTCGGCGGCAACCCGGAGGGAAGAGACTATAAGGAGTGGCAGGCGGAGCACGATAAGGTGGTTCAACTGAGCGGCCTACATATTGTTGGCACGGAGCGACATGAGGCGAGGCGTATAGACAACCAGTTGCGAGGCCGTGCCGGACGTCAGGGAGACCCTGGCAGCTCGCGCTTCTATGTGTCGCTCGAGGACGATATAATGCGCAGGTTCGGCGGCGACCGCGTTAAGGGGTTTATGGAGTGGGCCGGGTTCGACGAGAACACGCCTCTGGAGCATGGTATGGTGAGCAAGGTTATCGAGAATGCCCAACAGAAGGTCGAGGCCTATCACTTCGATATCCGCAAGCACCTGGTGGACTATGACGATGTGGTCAATACACAACGCGAAGTAATCTATGAAGAGAGAAGCAAGATACTGAGCGGGGCAGACCTGAAAGCAAATGTTCAGGATATGATTAAGGATGCCCTTAGAGATATTGTTCATAACTACCTCGGCGACGAGCGCGCTGACCAATGGGACCTCGATGGACTTGTCGCAGGTGCAAACGCTATCCTGCCTCTGCCTCCTCAGCTAAGCAAGGACGCTATTTCCAAGATGAGCCGCAAGGATGTCGAACAGAAGCTTGAAGAATATGCGGAATCCCTTTATGAGGAGCGCGAAAAAGAGCTCGGGCCGCAGAATATGAGGATTGTGGAGAGGCTGGTGATGCTGCGTGCCATAGACAGCCACTGGGTGCAACATCTCACGGATATGGAGAATATGCGGCAGGAAATAGGGCTGCAGTCCCTAGCGCAGAGAGACCCGCTGGTGGCTTACAAGACGCAAGGGCATGAGACATTCCAGAACATGATGGCTGGCGTACGTCACGAGATTGTGCATACCATTTACCACGTGGGCATAGTGAAGCAGGAGAAGCCACGAGAAAAGGAGAGAGTCCCTGCGGGCGACAAGATAGGGCGAAATGACCCCTGCCCCTGCGGCAGCGGCAAGAAATATAAGAAGTGCTGCGGTAAGGAAGGCCAAGGGCAGGCCAGTGTGTCTACCCGAAAGAGTTAAAGGGCGAACACATGGGTTCGCTCCTACTCTTGGAGCAGGTGCTCCAAGCTACCCAAGGATGCTATATAACGTTTGTGGTTTGGGCAAGCTCAGGACAGGGCTCAAGGCGAACGGAGTAAATTCGGTTTTCGGAATGTATCGGTGACAAGGGTAAGCCATGAACAATGCGGCCATCGCTCAGGTGTTTCAGGATATGGCCGACCTCCTGGAGCTGAAGGAGGACAACCCCTTTAAAATCAGGGCTTACCAGAAGGCTGCCCGCACCATCGAAACCCTGCCCGAAGAGCTTGACCAGTTGATGAGGGAAGGCAGGCTCCGCGAAATCCCCGGCGTCGGCGAGGCCATTTCTAACAAGATAACCGAGCTATTGACCACCGGCAAACTCGAGGCCTACGCAAAGCTCCGCTCCGAATTCCCCGCAGGCATCGTCAACCTGATGACTATCCCTGGCGTCGGCCCGAAAACTGCTTTGCGCCTCTCCAAAGAGCTGGGAATATCAAATGTTGACGAGTTGGAGAAGGCAATTCTAGATGGCAGAGTGGCTTCCCTGTACCGCCTGGGCGATAAGACTGCTGAGAACATACTCCACCATATCCAGACCATGCGGCGCAAGGATAAACGTATCCCGCTTGGGGAGGCGCTGCCACTGGCTGAGGAGATTGTGTCCGCCCTGAAAAAACAGACCGGCGTGCGCAACCTCACCCCTGCAGGCAGCCTGCGCCGCTTCAAGGAGACTATAGGCGATATAGATATCATGGGCACTGCCGAAGACCCAGAGAGCGTCATCAAGTCGTTTGTGCGCCTCCCGATGGTGGAGGAGGTCCTGGCACAGGGGCCAACCAAAGCCAGCGTTATCGTCAAGAGCGGTCTTCAGGTTGACCTGAGGATGGTGGAGCCTGACAGCTTCGGCTCGCTGCTGCAGCATTTCACCGGGAGCAAGGAACATAATGTAGCCCTCAGAGAGAGGGCGGTCAGGCAGGGTTTGAGCCTGAGCGAGTATGGTATTACTGTGGTGAAGACCGGAGAAATAGAGAAATTCACCACCGAGGAAGCTTTTTACGAGAGGATTGGGCTTCAGTATATTCCTCCTGAGCTGCGGGAAGCGCGCAACGAGATAGAGTTGGCGGAGAAAAGAGCGCTGCCTCATCTTATAGAGGTTCGCGATATAAAGGGAGATTTTCACGTACACACTGAGTGGAGTGACGGGCACGACACCATTGAGGCAATGGCAACTGCGGCCAAGGCTCGTGGGTACAAGTATATGGCAATTACAGACCACTCGGCAGGCAGGGGCATCGCGCACGGGCTGAACGAGGAAAGGCTGAGGCAGCAAATAGCCGAGATAAGAGAGGTGGACCGCAAGCTGAAGAGCATTCGCCTGTTCACGGGTATCGAGGTGGATATACGAGCCGATGGCGCGCTCGACTATCCCGATGAACTTCTGAGTGAAATAGATGTTGTGGTGGCTGCTGTACACTCTGCGATGGGGCAGGACAAGGACAAGATGACCAAGAGGATTATCCGTGCTCTGGAGAACCCTCATATTGATATACTGGCTCATCCGACCTGCAGGCTTATCGGAGAACGTGAGCCGATAGAGGTTGACCTGGAGGAGGTTTTCAAGGCTGCGGTGAGGACGAACACGGCGCTGGAGATTAATGCCATGCCCGAGAGGTTGGATTTGAAGGATATTCACGCGTTGAGGGCGAAAGAGCTGGGGGTGAAACTGGCTATCTGCACCGATTCTCACAGGGCGGGGCATTTAGAGCTTATACGATTCGGGGTCGGGGTAGCGCGGCGGGGTTGGTGTGAGGCCAGAAATATTTTAAACACAAGAAGCCTGAGCGAGGTGGAAGCATTCTTCAAGCAGGATAGAGGAGTTGATAAGTGAAAGGTTGTGGGGCGTTTGTCCTGAGCCTATCGAAGGACTGTTCATGATTCGAAAAGCCTGTCCTGAGCTTGCCGAAGGGCTCACCACGAACGGAATGTGGTGATAGAGCTGGTTCTTGCGAAATCATTGCGTATGTGGGATGATAATCTGTTAGGGGTAAATTGGAAGAATGAGGCAAGATAATCCTATTCCCTTTTCTGTGGCGTCTGTTGGCGATGGCGAAGCAGTCCAACATCTTAAGCAAGCCATAGCCAGCGGAAAACCATGGCATGTTGCCTTGCTTGAAGCTATCGGGCTCTGGAGCTGGCCCGAGGAAAGCCATGGTGAACATCATTACTGCTACCTAATCGATGGTGAGGCATTCGACTGGCTGCTTCTGGCCCAGCGTCTCTGCGGAGAGGTGGACGGCCTTATTCCAGAGCAAGAGCTGATTGACCTGCTCTTCTTTGGCAGGATGCCTGAAGAACTATCCGAGGATGATTTCAAGAGGCTTGTCGGCGCTGCCAAATACCATGCCTACCTCAACTACTTTTACGGTGTCATTGTGGAGAAGTTCGTCCTCCTCGCAGTTGAGGAAGAAATCTGCAAAGAGTGTCAATCCCATGTCTTCTCCAGTGGCGGAAGCGATATAGGCGATAGCTATCAGCGGGTCTATGGAGCCGGCCGGAAGGAACTGCTGAGGCAATTCCGAGAAGACAAAGGCTATCCCCAAAGCGATACCATGACTTTGGGTCAGTTGCAGGAGTTTACCTACTGGCTATTCAAGTACAGGATTGCCAACTGCGACAAGCCGCGGGTTGCCAGCGATACCAAGAAGGGACTGGACTATCTCGGGCGTCAGTTTTCTGCAAAGGGGCTCGGCACCAAATCACAAAAGTACTCAAGAGGTAAAGGCACGGTAGCCGGGCCTATTCCTGAAAATGATGCATAAGGCACACCAGCCTTTCAAAGGGGGAGGGAAATTGGAAAATGATTAACGAACCCTCTCACAAAGCGTCTTGTTGTAACCGCAAACGAACTTCGCTATAATAGACGTCAATTCAACGGTCCTTTGTCTCGCTTAGACAGTTCTCCAGGCTATCGGCAAGCGAGGGGGTGAGGCTGGAATGTTGCTGGCAATTGACATCGGGAATACCACTGTCGCTCTGGGCGTTTTCCTGGGCGAGAAGCTGAGGGCTACCTGGAGGCTGTCCACCGATGTCCACAAGCTTGCCGATGAATATGCAGCGCTGCTGCTCAATCTGTTGACCCTCGAAGGCCTTTCCTTTTCCGATATCGATGAAGCTATCATCTCAAGCTCGGTCCCGCCGGTGGTGACGACCTTTGAGGAACTATGTCAGCGTTATTGCAGGATAAACCCGCTGGTTGTAGGCTCGGGGATCAAAACCGGGGTGCGTATCTCACTCGATAATCCCCGAGAGGTTGGAGCCGACCGTGTGGTCAATGCCGCGGCGGCTCATCGGCTCTACGGCGGCCCGCTGATCGTTATCGACCTGGGCACTGCTACCACGCTGGATGCGGTGTCCGAGGAGGGAGATTACCTCGGGGGAGCTATAGCACCGGGCATCGGGATCGCGGCCGATGCGCTCTTCGAGCGCGCAGCTAAATTGCCACGCGTTGAGCTAACCCGCCCCAAGAAAGCTATTGGCAGAAACACTGTGGCTGCCATGCAGTCGGGCATTATTTTCGGCTACGTCGGGCTTATCGAGGGCATTGTAGCCCGCATGAAGAAAGAGCTTGGCGGGAAGGTGAGGGTGATCGCTACAGGCGGCCTGGCAGGCGTTATCGCCAAGGAAACTGATATTATTGAGGTACTGAACCCCGATTTGACGCTGGTTGGCCTGAGATTGATCCACGAGCTGAATATCGTCCATTAGTAAATATCTGGAGGGAATGTGTTCAAGGGGAAAAACGTAGTCCTGGGTGTAACGGGCAGCATAGCTGCGTATAAGGCTGCTGACATCGCCAGCAAGTTGACCCAGAAAGGGTTGTGCGTCGATGTGGTGATGACCAAGGCGGCCATGCAATTCGTGACGCCGTTGACCTTTCGCTCCGTAACTCATAGGCCGGTGGTCACTGATATGTTTGACTTGTCATCCGAGTTCAGCGTGGAACATGTCGCGCTGGCGGAGAAAGCTGATGTGGTGGTCATAGCTCCTGCTACTGCGGATGCTATTGCCAAGATGGCGGCAGGAATCGCTGATGAGATGCTGCTCAGCACGGTACTCGCTACCAGGGCTCCGGTGATTCTGGCGCCGGCGATGGATGCTGGTATGTGGCAGAACTCCGTAACACAAGAGAATTTGACTAAGTTACGCTCGCGAGGCTTCACTATTGTGGGCCCCGGCTATGGCCGCCTGGCCTCCGGGCTGGTAGGGATGGGGCGGCTTATCGAGAATGAGGAGATCCTGGGCACTATCTACCACGTACTGGGCAGGAAAGGCGATCTGGCTGAGAAGCAGATTGTGGTCAGCGCCGGCGGTACGCAGGAGCCCATTGACCTGGTAAGGTATATAGGCAATCGTTCCTCGGGGAAGATGGGCTATGCTGTAGCTGAGGCTGCCAGGGACAGAGGTGCGGTGGTGACCCTGGTCACCGGGCCTACGGCGCTCGCAGCTCCGCCAGGGGTTGATGTGATGCTTGTGCAGACTGCGGAACAGATGAGGGATGCGGTGCTTAAGGCGGTTGCTGCCGCAGACGTTCTCATCATGGCTGCCGCTGTGGCTGATTACCGCCCCGCTACCGTAACCGAGGGCAAGATAAAGAGGGAAGCCGATACCTTGAATCTCGAGTTGGTGAAGACGAGCGACATACTCGGTGAGGTGAAGGGGGATATTATCAAGGTCGGCTTCGCTGCGGAAAGCGGGGACCTGGTAGCCAGAGCCACCGAGAAGCTCAGGAAGAAGCAGCTTGACCTTATCGTGGTCAATGACATCACGGCAAAGGACAGCGGGTTCGACACAGACACTAACCGCGTGACCTTTATCGACCGCGAGGGCAAGGCGGAACAGCTTCCGCTGATGCTCAAATCAGAGGTTGCTCACAAGATATTGGACAGGGTCGTGGCGCTCCTCGCACATTGACGTAATCCGTAAGCCAACTTGCTGTCATCAAACGGTTTAACACTCACCCAAGATTGACGCTCTCAGTATGCGGTGCTATCATATATTCCCGTGGTAGCGTAGCTCAGTCGGTAGAGCAGGGGACTCATAAGCCCTTGGTCGGGGGTTCAAATCCCTCCGCTACCACTAGAGTTGGGGTTCTCCCCCGGGACCTCGAAGCCCTCACATTAAGGGAGTTGCTGGAAATGCTGCTTGGGGAGGATGGCAAGCGGAGGTTGCGGTTGCGCCACATGACAAACGACGGCCTATTTGCCTCTTAAATTACTTCAAGCTGCTGCTGCGAAATCAGTCCAAGAAGGGCTTGTATGAGGCCCGGCGGATACTCAGGCACTTCCAGGATTTCCTCTAGGCAAGGCTGGCCTATTCTGGAAGCGTGTGGAGTTGTTATCCCGACTGCGCACTCTGGACTTTGTTGTCCATCAATTCACCTTTGACCGAGAGCGCCGAACGATGTATTATGTAATCGTCTACTTCACCAGGCTGTTTTGAGTCATCGCTCGCAGACAGAAAGCGTTCTGCAGTAGGGAGTGACCTCTGACAAAACATAAAGCAAACAAGTTTCTATAGGGTAGGGATGTCCTTATCATCTATCATCTCTGAGGGGAGGTTGAAAGATGGAATCTGCTAGAAAAATAAGGGACGCGCTTGGCATAGAGAGGGAAGCAGTGGGAGTGAAATACACCGACGAGTCCCCTACAGCTAAGCTAGCTAAGGGCCGGTATACCGTATGTAATGGCGTACTGGAGGCTGCTGGCGGCAAAGTGATAATGCTATCTGAGGAGACTTGCGCTTGCCCCGGAGGGAAGACCCATATTGGACTCACCGAGACATTCAAGATACCGGTTAAGATGCTAGTAGAGGGGGAGAAGCTGTGGTGTGATGTTAAGACAGCGACCAGATCGAGGATTGAATCTGAGAAGATAGCTAAACCACCTCTCGGCATTGCCAGCAAGGTCTATTTATACCCGGTTGACAAAGATATTTTCGTGCCTGATTTAATCATTTTCCTCGTGAATGCGGAACAGGTATCAAGACTTATTACGCTGGCTCAGTTCTGGGATGGCAAGACTCCCTCATTTGAAATGAGAGGGTCGCTTTGCTGGAGCAGCATAACCTATCCGATTGTATCAGGTAACTTCAACATTACTGCCGGCGATATAAGCGCAAGGATGATGGCGGGATGGGATAAAAACATAATGATCGCCTCAGTCCCGGTAGAGAAAATACAGGGCATTGCTGATGCCATAGGTAAGAGCACGGCGGGAACAGCTAAGACATCCCCGCAGTTTGAGGAGATCACCAGAAGGATAGGATCAGTAAAAAAATAAGGCTTTGGGCATGAGCGTTGCTGGAAGGCAGCTTGGATGAGACTGGCATCCGCAGGTCACTATTGACGACATCAAACATTTACCCTTAGAGCGTATAGTGCTGTCCAGTCTTTGAAAGGGAGGTAAAATGGCTCAGAAGAAGTTTAGGCTGTTGGCCCAGGTAAGCAGTGATAACTTATCGGCTATCAAACCCTGCCTCGAGCGGATTATTGGTAATAAGGGAACCATTAGAGAAACAGAACAAGGATTTAAAGTTGAGGCGGAGTTTGAAGGAGAGAGTGCAGCGGCTCTCAACCGTATGATCCTGTCCGAGTTGCGCCGAGTAGAGAAGCGAACGCGGATCAGATCAGAATGGGCATCGGGTGATACCATTGACAAGTTCTTCGACTATGTTCCGAAGGGAACTCGCCACACACAAGGAAAATGAGACTATAGGCAATCAAGCTCAGAGCTCATTGGGAACGTGACATGGCTGCCTTCTATTCAAGATGTCATAGCATCTCTTAGTCTTGGGGACCTTTGCTGTTCTTCGGAACCCTCATGGTGAACCGAGATCCCCAAGGAGGCACCTGCTCTTGAGGTGGTTTTCTCTATTTTGTGACAAGCCTTGCGCCGCTCTGCAAGTCGGTGTAATATGCACGTTGATGCAAACTGCCTAAAGAATGACAAGGAGGTCTCTTCATGCCAATACGGCCACCGTTCATGGTTTCCTATAGTATCACTACGAAATGTAATCTGAAGTGCAAGCACTGCTACAGCGAATCCGTTGACCATCCAGCCTCTGATGAGTTGTCAACCAAGGAAGCATTTCGTCTCATGGACGATTTATCAGACTGGGGAATAGGGCTCCTGATTGTTGATGGAGGCGAACCCTTATGCCGGGAGGACTTAATAGATGTGGTAAAGTACGCCTCAGCAAAAGGCATAAGAACCACTATCGGCAGCAACGGCACTCTTATTGATGAAAAAATGGCAAGAAAGTTGCTGGACGCAGGTGTCATGTCAGTTGCCATATCCATTGACGGAGCTAATGCTCAAACCCATGACTCCTTCAGGGGCGTAAGCGGTTCCTTCAAGCAGGCGCTTAAAGGTGCGGAGGCGTGCCGTAATGCCGGTCTGCTTTTCCAGTTCAATATGGTTATCAGAAAGCAAACCCTGTCACAGGTGGAAGACATGCTGCGTCTGGCGGTGGAGAGTCGCGCTAATGCCGCTGAATTCTTCGATCTAGTGGCAGCCGGAAGGGCTAAGCAGGAGTGTAAAAACGACGTCTTGAGCATTGACGAAAGGAAACAAATAATGGAATGGCTTGCTCAGGCTCAAGAGGACTGCCCCATTGTGATTAGAATTCCTGGGTGTCCCATGTATCCTCTCCTTCTGCAGCAGAAACACATCCAGCCCAGACGCCTCCCGGCGCAGATGCTGCAAAGGATTCCTTATTACGGGAGGGGGTGCGCCGCCGGGATGCCCATGGGCTATGTTATGGTCCTATCCAACGGCGAAGTAAACCCGTGCATGTTACTGCAGGTTAAGCTAGGTAACATCAGAGAGCAGAGCATAAGCTCTATCTGGGAAAATTCGACGGTATTAACCAAACTGCGGCAGAGAGAATTGCTCAAGGGTGAATGTGGCAACTGCTCCTACAAAGGTCCCTGTTCCGGGTGCCGGGGCAGGGCGTACGAAGAGACAGGCGATATGATGGCTCCTGACCCTGGTTGTTGGCTTGTACCTGAAGTAGCTAAGGAAAGGGAGAAGAGATATGGAAAGGCTGAATAAACAGAGTAACTTGCCGAAAGAAGCGCAGATAATGTATGAGAGGATTCCGGAGGAACTCAGACGAGAACTTAGTGCACTACCTCCGGACAAGATATTGCTCGTCCTGCAAGCTCTAAACAAATTGCACCGCGCAATGGAGGCGGAGGTATATGAGCTTGCACTTAGGCTTATTCAAGCAGCTCATTGAGGTGGGACAAATGATTGCTCAGTTACCGGGGTGGATTCGTCATTACCCTGAACAACGAAATGAAGCACTGCCAATGCGCCCCATTCGTCTCCACCGACGACAGTGTATACGCCCGGAGTGAAGTTGCTGAGCGTCGCTTCTTGGCCGTTGGTCCAATATCCCGTCACCGTAATTTCAGAACTTATTTTAAAATCGGTGAGGCATGGATTAGGATCGCAACTGCCAAACACGCTGGCAATATCGCTTGAGGGCTGAAAAACGTATGCGTTAATACCACCCAGTATCATAGGGCAATGATATATGCCGGGCTGGTAAAGCTGAAGTGACGTCGCGGATGAGACATTCGAAGATGTATAGTATCCTTGAAAGATTGCCACTCCCATGGGATAGTTGAGAGTCCCACAAGGCCCCACGCTCAATCCTCTCAATGGCCAGCCATTCGAGGCAGAGACGTTATTCACCGCCGCCAGCGTATTCTGTTCGTCGATTACCACCGAAATCTCTTGACCGGGCTGAAATGTCGTTGAGTTCAACGAAAGAGAGAGAATTAGCCCGTTCACTGACTCGGATGTAGTTGAGGAAGTGTTTGGTGGGAGTGTGGAGATGGGAGGTGTCACAGTAGGCTTAGTTTCGGTAGTTGCAGCGCAAGCTGGTAATCCGATTAATGCGATGACCAGCAAAACTAATCCGGTAATAGTCCAAATTTGACTTTTCAACGTTGTCTCTGTACCTGCCAATGCATGTTAGAAATATTATGCCGTTGGATTGAGGACCCGCCCCACAAATATTATGCTGCCAGTCGCTATATCCCGGATAAGGAAGAGGAAAGGCCGGTCGATCGTTACCTGAGCCTGCTGTGCTGGCATTGCCGTAATTCCCACTATCACTGCCGAGGCAGCGGCTGCTTCAGTTCCAGCCTCGTCTACCGAGACGAATGCCTTATGCAAGACATCCTGAATCAACAGGTTGTGGTCTCCATTCATGCCCGAAAAGTCAGCGTCGGGAGTGAAAGCTACTCCCATGCCCAGCGTGCTCAGGGCCTGCTTTAAGCCGAAACTGGACTCGTATTCAAATTTGGGCATTGTCAAAGATACCTGAGACGTCTTTAATTCACCGATGATGGTCTTAACAAGGTCAGCATCTAACGAATTCTCAAAGGCTTCAAACTGCCCGGCTTTGGGCAGCAAAATCACCATCGAGAGCTCCTGTCCGGAATACGGCAATTCCACCGCCTCATAATTAGCGCCCTCTGCGTACCCCAAGGACTCCGTCTGCTTCATCATGGGTGCCGTGACACTGCTCCCATCGAGTAAATAGAACGCGCCATCGGAGGTCGCCTCTTTATTGAAGGGATATTGCCAGGCTGCGTTGAAATAGACGGCATTGGTCAATACGAGCCGGGTCATGTCACTTATTGCTCCCGGGGGAATCAGGTCTTTAATCTTGCCCTGAGTCTGGTCGCTGACCCATTGATTAATCGTGACCCGGGACTGTTCCGTTTGATTAATGAAATCTACAATCCTTAACCCCGCCCCATAATTCTGTGCCAGGACATCGAGGTATTGCGCCAGGAACTGGTAATCCTTCTGCCCCCAGATGGCATTGGCCACATCAAGCTTGAAGCCTGTCCCGTTCTTACCGGCAGCCCCTTGCCCCCGCTGCTTGAGCTGAAGGTCGAGGCTATTAAAGGCAGGGTGCAAATCATCCTGTGACAGCGTGAAGTTCAAAGCTTGCGCCATGTCTTTTTCAGTCTCCCCGCGAGCCCCCGCATAAGCCATAGCCAGCGCCTCCGATATGCTGTATGGTGAGTAAAAGAGGTTACCTCCCGTTTGTTTGAGCACCTGATATAAGTCGAAGGCGAAGGCATTATTGCCATCAACCAGCGCTGTCAGGTCACTCTCACCTACCGAAGGCGAGGTGTCCCGCGGCTTGTCGGACTGTAGCACCTGGCCTGACGCCGTTTGGCCGCAACCTACTAGGCTTAGAAGTGTTATCACCATCAATATGCTTAGGATTATCCTTGTCATAATAGCCACCTCTTGATTCCGGTTTGAAAGCTTTGAATTATGATAAGTGTGATTGCCACCTATAATAATAGACGATTTGATACCTGTAAGAGTTCCCTCAAGATACGGTGCGAGATAGTATCATGATTGAGCACACGTCAAATAGGATCATTTAGGTCCTGGGGTCAATAAACTAGAACGTTTTGGAGCAGTAGGACAGAGTGACCAGGCGGAACGGAACCGCCGAGCGTATACTTGCTGCAACAGCGGCTCCGTTCCTTTTATTATCTCTTATAGTTTTAGACCTTTTGCTACTGCTTTCCCCAACTTGCGGTCAGCTTTGGTCAGATTCTCTATCACACGCTTCTGCATTAGCGCGTCAATGTGTGCTAAATCTGTGATGAGATTGTCTACCAGGTGCTCCTGGTTCATCTTACTAAAGGCGCGATACCTCTCTCCAGCCTGTGAGAAATCGTTAGTTAATCCTATTTTACGGCGAGTTACTTCACCATCTAGCTTGTATGCCCGTGGCTTGCCTTCTTCTGGAGCCTCTCCAGGCATGCCACCACCCAGACTATTGGGCTCATAGTTGACTGGACCGCTGAACTGACCGAATTGCATGGCGCCATCACGTTGGTTATTATCGACTGGCACTATAGGCCTGTTAATGGTGAGTTGGAGGTAGTTAGCTCCGAGCCGATGGCGCTGAGTATCAGCATATGAGAATGTTCTACCCTGAAGTAACTTATCAGCAGAAAACTCGATCCCGGGTACAAGGCTGGCGGGACAGAAGGCTGCTTGCTCCACTTCGGCAAAGAAGTTGTCTGGATTACGGTCAAGTATCATTTTGCCCACCGGCAGCAGCGGGAACTTGCTCTCAGGCCAGGTCTTTGTGGGGTCTAGGGGATCAAAATCATGTTTCAATTCGTCAGCAATATCCATCATCTGAACGTTAAGCTCATACTCAACCTCTTCGCCTCTGGCGATAGCATCGCGAAGGTCGCGGGTGAGATAATCCGGATCAACCCCAGCCAGGCGGGTTGCCTCATGGCGGTCAAGGTTCTGCACACCCAATTTGGGCTTCCAGTGGTATTTCACATATACCGCTTTGCCTTTGTCGTTTACCCATACATAGGTATTGACGCCAAAACCCTCTTGCATTCTGTAGCTCTTCGGAGTGCCACGATCGGAAAAGAGCCAGATAATCATGTGCGTCGATTCCGGTGTCAGCGATATGAAATCCCAAAAGCGGTTATGTGCCGAGGATGCTGATGGCATATTTGTATCCGGTGCGCCTTTGAAAGCATGAACCATATCGGGGAATTTGATGGCGTCCCGGATGAAGAACACGGGGAGGTTGTTACCGACCAGATCATAATTGCCATCCTCGGTGTAGAACTTGACCGCAAAACCACGAGGGTCGCGCACCGTATCTGCTGAGCCTCGACCTCCGGTAACGGTGGAGAATCGCACGAACACAGGGGTCTTTTTCTTCGGATCCTGCAGAAATTTCGCCTTCGTATAAGGCTTCATGCTCCGGTAAACCTGAAAGTAGCCATGAGCCCCTGCCCCCTTGGCATGAACAACCCTTTCGGGGATGCGTTCCCTATCGAAGTGAGCCATTTTCTCAATAAACTGTACATCCTGTAATAAGACCGGACCACGTTCGCCGATTGTCAAAGAGTTCTGGTTATCGGTGACCGATACGCCTTGATTCGTGGTAAGGTGTCGTTTTTTCATGATACCCTCTTTTCTCATGAATTTCTTTTGTTGATATTAATAGCCCCAGTTGATGAACAGTTCCATACGTTCATACCACCTCCCTCCACAGCTTCGCCCCGTACCTTATTAGTAATTTTCCGCCAGTAACTCGTAAAATGCCTGAGGGTGCTTACAAGCCGGACATTCCTTAGGCGCTTCTGTGCCCTCGAATACATACCCGCAATTTGTGCAATGCCACTTGATGGCAGATTTCTTCTTGAATACCGCGCCATCGGCGATATTGTTGACCAGTTTTCTGTACCTTGACTCGTGAAACTTTTCCACTTTGGCAATCTGCTCGAAGCCTTCTTTTCGGGCAGCGCTGGCAAAATAGGTGTAACGGTTTCTTGCCTGTGATTCTCCAGCGAAAGCTGCCAGAAGGTTCTTTTCTGTCTGTGTACCTTTAACTGATTTGCTCATGTGTATCCCTCCTATCCCTCAATTTTCCCGTATTTTTTCCGCAACGGACCAGAGTGCCATCGCTGACCTTGGTCACGATAACCGCATTGCCACAGATATTGCACCGGTATTGCTCACCTGCTTTTTTCACTGCCACACCATTCCGTCCTTTCCGCCTGCTCATGCTGACAATTGTGACACAGCCCACGGAACTCGAGTTGATGGCATGAGACCTTGAGTCCTGTTTTCCTGGCTACCTTTCTATCCAGCTTGGTGTTGACCGGCTCATCGACATCAAATACTCGGCCACACCGTTCGCATCTAAAATGATAGTGATTCTCCCGCTTTGCCTCATATCTACTTACAGTGCCATCAAGATTTAGCTCTGAAACTTGTCCATTGTCCTGCAACACTTTTAGATTACGATACACTGTCCCTTTGCTGATGTGGGGTATCTCCTTTTTTGCCTCTTCATATATCCAATCAGCAGTAGGGTGAGATCTAGTGCCCCGCAAAATCCTGAGAATGGCTTCCCTTTGTTTTGTATCTCTTGGCATGTTAATAGTATTAGTTCCTGATATTATTAAGTTTATTATAGATAGTATAACTTTGTCAATACCTGAGCCCAGACAATGAAGACCAGCCTTTCCATCCACCTATTTCTGGGTCTTGCTTATTATGAGATTAAGACATTATTGCTCTTCTGTCTGCAATCAATAATTGTCCTCAAGTGAACACATGCAGGTCTTGCTCTTCGCTTGTGCAATGTGTTATAATTAAGTCGGCTTAAATTAGGCTGACTTAAATCACTATCGGAGGTTTAGACCAATGAGAAGCGAACGGGTGGAAGAGTATCTGGAGGCGATTGCCAAGAGGCAGAAAACTGAAATGCCTGTTTCCACGTCATCTCTCGCGGCTGATCTGGGAGTTTCTCTACCAGCTGTCACCGATATGATACGAAGGCTGGAGGCTGAAGGGCTGATAAACTACGAACACAACAGAGGGGTTTCGCTCACCGCTGAAGGTAGCCGAGCAGCATTGACCACAATCAGGCGGCATCGCCTTTGGGAGAGGTTTCTGACAGATATCCTTGGTCTCCGATGGGACAAGGTTCACGATGCAGCCTGTCGCCTGGAACACGCCATTTCTCCGGATATGGAGGAGAGTTTAGCCTCACTTTTAGGTTACACAGACACCTGCCCTCATGGCAACCCAATTCCGGACAAGAATGGATATGTCAAGGATCAGGATGTCAGGCCGCTTGCGGAGTTTGAGGTGGGGCAAAAGGTGCGTATCTCTGCGGTGGTTAAGGAGGAGGGCCGGTTGTTGAGGAAAATAGAGAAATGGGGGTTGAAGCCGAAGTCGATCGTAAAGATCGAAAGGAAGAACGATAACGGAACCCTGGAGCTGAAACTGGACGGAAAAAAATTGCTGCTCGACAAAGCTACTGCGGATTATCTCATGGCCATTTCAGTCTCCCCCGGTGAAGAAGCGGCTGACGAGGAGATTCCCATGAGCATGCTCCAGACTGGAGAATCTGGCGTTCTGAAGTCGTACACAGGCGGCAAGGGGATGTTGGGACGGTGCCTCTCAATGGGATTCACTCCAGGGAGCACCGTGAAAATGATCGAGAACTTCGGGCGCGGCCCCGTCTTGGCCAAGGTCCACGATGTGGAAGTGGCTCTCGGTCAAGGAATGGCTGCCAAGATAATGGTGACTAGAATGAACCCCAAATGCTAGAGCAACCTGAGAAACCTGACAAGAAAACCATCGTCGTGGCGCTGGCCGGAGCACCCAATGTAGGCAAGAGCACAGTTTTCAATCTCCTAACAGGCCTCTCCCAGCACGTGGGTAACTGGCCGGGGAAGACAGTGGAACAGAAGACCGGGATAGCCCGCTATAATGGTTTGACTCTCCAACTGGTCGACCTGCCAGGCACATACAGCCTCACTGCCAACTCACTGGAGGAGCAGATTGCCCGGGACTACCTGGTGACGGAAAAGCCCGATGTGGTTGTCGCCCTGCTCAATGCGGCCAGCCTGGACCGCCACTTGTATCTTGTAACTGAGCTCATGGAGCTGACACCGCGTTTGATAGTCGCCCTGAACATGGTGGATGTAGCCCGACAGGAAGGCATGAATATCGACGTTAAGGCCCTAGAGTCAGCGCTGCATATGCCAGTTGTCCCCATGGTGGCCAGCAAGAACCAGGGTTTGAAGGAGCTGGTGGAAGTCATTGCACAGAAATGCACTCAAGCGGTGGATTCCCCGGCAGTGGGACATGTGGAGTATGGCAGCAAGATCTCGGGTGACATAGCTCATATTGAAGGTCTCTTGACAGATGCAGACACGAGCCCCTACCCGAGGCACTGGGCGGCTATGAAGGTATTAGAGGGCGATAGCCAGATCAACAAATTGCTACACGACCGCCTATCACAGGACCGACAAGCGGAACTGGACTCCTTTCTCAGCGACAAGGAGTCTGCAGCAATAACCTTAGCCGGGCTCCGCTTTGATTGGGTCAAGAATGTGCTATCGTCGGCTCAAGAAAGGCCTGCCATAGGCCGAGGCTCTGTCACCGAGAGACTCGACCGTGCTGCAACCCATCCGATCTGGGGCTTGGCAGTTCTGGCAGCAGTGTTGATCCTCGTCTTCCTCGTCGTTTATGGGATAGGCGTCCCCGTGCAGCATTTCCTGCAGGTCAGCCTGATTGAAAGATTGCAGACATTGGTATTTGACCACGCGCATTTCATGCCAGGCTGGCTGCAAAGCTTTCTTGGCAACGGCCTTCTAGGCGGGGTGGGAACAGTTCTCACATTTCTTCCCATACTGTTTCTCTTCTTCGTGATGTGGGGTTTTCTGGAAGATGTTGGGTATACGGCCCGCGTGGCTTTCGTCACAGACAGGTTCATGCACCTGTTGGGATTGCATGGCAAGTCGTCCTTGCCGCTGCTTCTGGGTTTCGGGTGCAACGTCCCCGCAGTGATGGGGACGCGCATCATCGAGTCCAAGCGGGCTCGTCTTTTGACAGTGCTGGTGGCACCTCTTATCCCTTGTTCAGGCAGGATGGCAGTAATCGCAGTGATCGCAGCAGCGATCTTCGGCGGCCAAGCAATACTGGTAACGGCGGGAATCATCGTCTTTAGCCTGGTAGTGTTGGTGGTTGCAGGGTTACTGATGAACCGCTTCATCTTTCAAGGCGAGAAGGCCGTTCTGATGATGGAACTGCCGCTCTACCACGAGCCTAATCCGCGAACCATTGGGCTGGTTTCATGGCAGCGGACCATAGCATTCATCAAACGCGCTGGAACAATCATACTGGTCGTGTCTATCATCATCTGGGTCCTATCCTATTTTCCCTCAGGCAATATTGAAGGGAGCATCCTTGGCCACATTGGCAGAGGACTTGAGCCGGTTGGCAGGCTTATGGGGCTGAACTGGCAGCTCATGGTGGCTCTATTGACCAGCTTCGTAGCCAAGGAGAACACAATAGCAACCCTCGGCGTATTACTGGGCAGCCAAAAGGCCGGGCTGAGTCAGGCTCTGAAAGGGATGCTGACACCCGCTGCAGCGATAGCATTCCTCGTGGCGCTGGTTCTTTTCGTGCCTTGTGTTGCTACGGTGTCAGCGATTCGCCAGGAGACCGGAGGCTGGCGCTGGGTGGCCTTTTCCATAGGCTTGCAACTGGTACTTTCGTTGTCGCTCGCTATCGTAGTCTTTCAAATAGCCAGGCTAGCGTGAGCGTAGTTAGATGACAACGCAGATGTCTATATGGTCAGGGAAAGTGGGACACTTGGGCCTTCAGAAATAACTGAGAGCCCAAAGTGTAGATCACATTATATTTTCAAGGTGTCCCGTTAACGCTGATGATTTATGGGGTAAGGGCGTTTCGGGGGAATGGTGGGGCCCGTTTCTCGGCCACTACCCTATAAATAAGTAGAGATGCTTGCTTTAGTGACGCCCCCAATCAAGGCCCTGTCTGCGGTAGGGAATATGAAACCTATATTCACTGGAATTCAGATTGGCTGGGATGCGCGATGCGGGCTTTCTCTGACATGCTATGAACGCAGCAGTCTACTATCAGAATCCTCGAGCCGGTATCATTAGTTGTTCGCAGCGATGGCGATACTTTGTACAAAAAGTGTAGGCGTGCACTATTTGATTGTCAAGTTCTGCTGGAGGGTTCGTAATCTACCATCGTTCGTGGCGAATCATCTATGGTGATGTGACGCCTCAGGTTTGCTCTGCCATGTCTTCGTGAGAGTTCACTTTGCCTCAACACTCCTAACATAACTTTACTTATCCTCCGAATTATTGTACTAAAGTACTTGCCTGAATTGACATTTAGTTCATGAAAGTATACATTACCTACCAAAGAGTCGTGCAACAAGGCCGCCGTGCACTCCAATTGCCAGCAACTTCTTTAGCACGTCTAAACGATAGAGCACGGGATTAGTTGTTGTAGGGAGGCGTAAGAGTTGGAGCTGCAACTGAAATCCCAATCCTCATCCCGGCTGGAATCTGTCAGAGCCTTGCTGACAAGAATACGGCTGGAAGCCAAATCGGACAATCTTCAATCCAGAACCATATTCTGGCTCCTCTTATTCCTGGGTTTAAACGTTGTGGACACTATGTTAACAAACAGGGCACATGCCATGCTGGAATCTGTGGGAATTAATGGAAAGATGGCTGAAGCTAACCTAATCCTCCAGCCTCTGGTCGGCTCATGGCTGCTTGTGTTAAAGGGAGCCTTTGCTCTGGTTATCATGGTAGGGATAAACAGGTTTGCCAGAGTATCTTTGAGGAGGATGCTCGTTTGGGCTTGCCTGGCCCTGGCGATAGTATGTCTGTGGAATGCCAAGTCGATAGGCATACTTTAAGCTAGCTCCACAATATTTTTGCTCTCGTTGTGACAATCCCCCCTGCCCTTTCCAGATGAATTCTCATATCAACTTTAGAGCCGCCAAGAGATTGCCTGCTGACTGTTAGCCCCTACTTCCGGTTCGACTCTATCTTCGAGGATTGCTTCCGTATTAGAAACAATGGTATCATCGTCGGTGGCTGGAATTCCTTGGGACAAGGAGGGACAAAATGCCAAAAGCGCCAGTGAACGGAATCAATATGTACTATGAAGTGCACGGCAAGGGGGTGCCGCTGGTTATGATACAAGGTTTCGCTGGAAATCATCAGGCCTGGTTTTTTCAGGCGCATGTTTTCAAGAAATACTACAAGGTAATTATCTTTGACAATAGGGGCATAGGAAAAACTGATAAATCAAGTGAGCCCTATACTATCAGGACAATGGCGGACGATGTAATCGGCCTGATGGATTCTATCGGCGTCGATAAGGCTCATGTATTGGGGCTGTCGCTAGGAGGGATGGTGGCTCAGGAGGTCGCTATCTCTTACCCGGAGAGGGTGAGTAAGCTTGTCCTGGGCAGCACCTTTGCCAGTAGGGAAGTCATTGATATCCAACCTGAGTTGATGGAGGCTCTCGGCATTCGTGAAGGCAGCACTGACGTCGATATCAGTAATATGGATTTCAGGAAGTTGATGAATTTCATGGTCTCCGCAGCTTTCAATAAGAGGCTGTGGAGGATGATACTGCTGTCCTTGGCGAGGTACAGTATGAAATCAATCAACCCCGAGGGCCATTTTAAGCAGATGGCGGCTGTCACCAGTTACACTACGCTGGACAGACTGCACTTGATAAAAGCCCCCACGCTGGTGATAACCGGGACAGGCGACAGGATAATATCGCCTGGTGCCTCTGAGGTTATAGCTAGCCACATCCCCAACGCTAAACTGGTTCTGGTCAAGAGCGGCTCCCACGCCTTTTTCATGGAGATGAGGGGCAGGTTCAATAAAGAGGTGCTGGGTTTTTTGATGGGCGGGTGAGAAAGAAGGAGAAATTATCATGAGCTACTATTTCAGCAAGGCGTTAAAGGTGTCATTCGATGAGGCTATTGCCAGGGTGACTGAGGCGCTGAAAAAGGACGGCTTCGGCATCCTGACGGAGATAGATGTGAAGGCAACCCTGAAGAAGAAGCTGAATGTGGATTTCAGGAACTACAGAATACTCGGGGCTTGCAACCCGCCCTTCGCATACAAGGCGCTGCAGGCGGAGGACAAAATCGGGCTGATGCTCCCCTGCAACGTGATTGTGCAGGAACTTCCTGGTGGGAAGGTGGAGGTCGCTGCCATAGACCCTGTGGCATCCATGGCAGCTATTGACAATCCCAAGCTGAGGGATGTGGGAGAACAGGTGCGAGCTAAACTGAAGGCGGTGATTGATAATCTATGAAACAATAGGCGGTCTCCAGAAGCTGAGGTTGTTATTAAAGGAGGGAAGATGGATGAATTACTGGATATTTACCGTTACGGGGCATAAAGAAGGTGGTGAGACTTTCACAGCGGAGGAGATATTTAGACAGAGAATGGAGGATCGCTTCTGGGGGCTTGGAGAGAAGACGCCAAATCGAAAGAGCCTAAGCAAGGGTGACAAAGTCATTTATTATGTTGGCTGGCCTAGAAAAATATTTGCTGGTACTGCCACCTTGACTTCTGCTTATTTTAAATTAGATAACAACCAGAGGAAACAATATGGGCATGGGAAACAATTCTATACAAGCGATTATGGGGTTCTATTAGATGAAATTGACATTTGGAGTAGTCCAAAGTCTGTAGAGGAATTAATTCCGAAGCTAGGATTCATTGAGAACAAAGAATTTTGGGGCTCATATTTCCAAGGTGGAGTTAGGCAAGTACGGGAGGATGATTATGAAGTAATCATGGGTGAGAGACAAAGAAGCTTGGTTGAGCAGATTACAACTGCTCCTGACGTAGAAAGTCAAACTGAATTTGCCTTAGAAGTACATCTGGAGGAGTTTATCTACCAGAATTGGGATAAAATCAATTGGAATGCAAGACTTCAGTTATACAAAGCTGATGATCAAAATGGAAGACAGTTTCCTGCTGGAACTTGGAGCATAGATTTCTTAGCTCTCGACAAAGATAGCAATGATTTGGTAGTCATAGAATTAAAAAGAGGAAAAACTAGCGATTCAACAGTAGGACAAACCTTAAGATATATAAATTGGGTAAGTGAAAATATTGCCGAAAAAGGTCAAAAGGTAAGAGGAATAATAATAGCGAAAGGCATCGACGACGCCCTGAATTATGCTGTCAGAAGCCTAGACTACATAGAAGTGAAAACATATAAAGTGGATTTCAAACTTATGACGTCCCAAAAATAGATGAGTGCGCGCCAAACTGAAGGCGGTGATTGATAATCTCTAGCTTTGTATTAAAATAGCGGCGTGAGTCGGAATAATGTCCCCCGGGGTATAAAGGGCACTCTCTATATGGCTAAGGAGGTCTCCAAAGTCCAGGGGAGACGCTATTTTTATATTTACATAATACTCTGGGCGATAAGCCCGGTTAGAAACGGTCTAACTAACTTCAGAGTATTCCTTGTTGATGCCTTTACGGTGCTCTACGCCAGGGTGCTCAATAAGCCGCTTATCCACGTTGTAGGGGACAGCCACGTGGTCCCGTTCAGGGGGAGCATGCCATTCATGGCACATCATCTCGGCGCTGCCACAGCGTACAATCTAAATAGGAAGCACAGCACCACCAAGTCAAACGAACAACTATTCAAGGTGATTAATAAGCTCGGTAAGAGGGATTTGTTGATGCTATCCTTCGGTGAAATAGATTGCAGGATACACATCTACTACCAGTACAAGAAAAGCAACGGGAAGTATTCGATAGGCGAGTTGATAGACAGAACTATTTCTAACTACGGCGAGGTCATGGCGCAACTTAAGGAGCGCGGGATGAACTTCTGCGTTTACTGTGTATCTCCCGCTACTGAAGTAGGGAATGAGTACAAGTATCCCTTTTACGGAACGCCTGAGGAGCGCAGTCAGATTAACAGGATGTTCAATGAGAAGCTGAGGGCATTTTGCCAGAAGAATGGCTATGCGTTCATTGATATTTATGACGCGGTCACAGATAAAGATGGCCTTATGCTGAAAGAGTACTCGAGTGACGAGATTCATCTGAACAAAAAAGCGGTGGGACTGGTGCGAGTAGAGATAAGAACAAAGCTAGGCATTAATATATAACCAGCATCGCCGTCGGTATCTTCGGGGTAGTATAGATAGGTTTAGGTAGGTGCAGAATTCAAAAAGGTGCTGTTGACCTCTTCAAGAGAACTCCGATTTGTGATAAAATTGCAGGGATATGAGCTATTCTTTAGGTCTGGACGTTGGCTCTGTCTGTGCCAAGGCGGCATTAATCTCTGAGGATGGCAAGGCGGTATATCTCGATTCTGAGAAGATAACCGCCAGCCCCAAGTCAGCGGTAAACTCTCTCATCTCCAGGCTGGAGGGGAAGTTCAATCTCAAGGAAATCGCCACGGCTGGCGTATCCGGCTCCGGCAGAGGTGTGATATCCAAGGAGCTGAACTGGGCGGAATACTCCAGCTCGCTGGCGATTGCTTCAGGTCTTCTCCATTTCTATCCCAATGTCAAGACCATCATACAAATCGGTGGGCAAAGCTCCTTCGTCATAACGCTTGAGGATGGGCTGAAAAAGCCCTGGCAGGTTGTCTCCAACCCCCTCTGCGCTGCGGGTACCGGCAGGTTCCTGGAGCAGCAGGCGTACCGTATCGGGATCAGTCTGGATGACTTTGCCCGCACTGCGCTGGAGTGCGAAGGCCCCGCGCCCCGCATAGCCGCCAGGTGCAGCGTCTTCGCCAAGAGCGACCTCATCCATCTGCAGCAGAAGGGCGTTCCTATGTCGGCGATGCTCTATGCTCTGTGTGAGAGCATAGCCAGAATGGTCGTCTCGCTGAAAAAGGGCGTTTTCGAGGAGCCTGTTTATTTTGTGGGCGGAGTCGCTGCCAATGCTGCCATGGAGAAGGCTCTCAGTGAGGCGCTGTCGGCGAGGAACGGCCATCCCGTAGATATCATCGTCCCCGAGAATTATCTGTATATCGAGGTCTTTGGCTCGGCACTGCTGGCCAGGGAATCGGGGAAGAGTTCTCGAGTAGTTGTCTCTAAAGAGACTGAGGGCAAGTCGCGCTATTTCGAGATGTCGAGTCTGGAGAAGGTCAGCCAAAAGGACGGCTGGAAAGCCACTAAGATAGAGGCGCCATTCACAGGCTATCTGGGAGTAGATGTTGGCTCCACCAGCACTAAGGCGGTGATACTCGACGAGTCGGGTACCAAGGTCATGGAGAAGAACTATCTCATGACGGCAGGGAAGCCAGTTGAGGCGGTCAAGCAGGTCTTCCGCAACCTGATTCGCGACATCGGCGATAACGCCAGAATAGCTGGCGTAGGCGTCACTGGCTCGGGTAGATACCTGGTGGGCAGCTTCATCGGCGCAGACCTGATAAAGAACGAGATTACGGCGCAGACCAGGGCTGCCGCAGAGATAGACCCCGAGGCTGATATTATCGAGATCGGGGGACAGGACTCCAAGCTCGTTATCAAGCGAAACAGCGTGGTCGTAGACTATCAAATGAACAAGGCTTGCGCCGCCGGGACGGGGAGCTTTATAGACGAGCTGGCTGAGCAGCTTGGCATTCATGTGCAAAACGGTGAGTTTGCCAAGCTCGCCTTCAACGCGCCCCACACCATTGACCTGGGCTCGAGGTGCGCTGCCTTCATGGGGCAGGCAGTGGCTTCGGCTCAGCAGGAAGGCGTGCCTATCGAGGTGATAACCGCAAGCCTGGCTAAATCCATCGCTGGGAACTATCTCTCCAAGGTCTTGGGCAACAGGAAGCTGGGCAACAAGGTGATACTGACCGGCGCAGTATTCTACAACGATGCCGTAGTCTCTGCATTTAAGAAGGCTCTTGAGGGCAAGACCACGCTGGTGCCCGAACACAAGGAGGTCAGTGGCGCCATAGGCGCGGCGCTTCTGGCAAAGGAGTCCATCGAGGGGAGAGCTTCGAAGTTCAAGGGGTTCCAGAAGGTCGTTGACAGCTCCTATAAGATTTCTACCTTTATCTGCAAGAAATGCGATAACAACTGCACCATAAGCCGCATGGAGATACCCGGAGAGAAGTCCACTTTCTACGGTAGCAGGTGCGACCTCTTCGACAGCACCATCAGCCGCGAGAGGATGGAGACCGCTTTCGATGTGCGCGAGCGGCTGTTGTTCAAGGACTACAAGGAGGGAGAAGGCACAGGGCCATCGGTGGGCATCCCCAGGTCTCTCGTGGTGTACGATTATGCCCCGATGCTTATCGGATTCCTCAATGCGCTCGGTGCGAAAACATATTTCTCCAGCAAGACCAACAACCAAATCATGGAGGAGTCTGTCGAGCTGAGTTATTCGGATAGTTGTTTCCCAGTCAAGCTGGTGCACGGCCATGCGGCGAGCCTCAAAAATGTGGACTACATCCTCTATCCCTGCGCCATCCGTATGGGATTGAAAGAGGGTGACGAGAACCAGAAATACTCCTGCCCGTTGGTGCAGGCATCGCCTTTCATCGTACGCCAGGCCCTAGGACTGGGCAAGAGGTTATTGATACCGCTAATTGACTTCAGCAGGGGCGATGATGATGTGATAAATAACCTGGCGGATGTGGCAGTGAAGATGGGATACAGTAGAAGCCAGGGAAAGAAAGCCGCTCTTGCCGGTATCGAGGCGAAGCGCCGCTTCGAGGAAGCGCAGGCTGAGCTAGGCAGGAAGATAATGGCACAGCTCAAGGAAGGCGGCCAGTTGGGCGTCGTGCTTATCGCCAGGTCCTATATGTCGCAGGATTCGGGGGCGAACCTGGGCATAGCAGAGAAGCTGGCTCAACTGGATGTAGTGCCGATACCGCTCGATTTTCTACCACTTGCGTCGGTGGATGTGAGGGAATACTCAGACCGTCCGTACTGGTTTAACGAGGCCAAGCATATAGCGGGCGCTGACATAGTTGCCAAGGACCCGCAGTTGTTCGGGCTGGTGCTGACCAACTTCGGCTGTGGTCCGAATTCATTTATTCTCAATATTGTGGAAGATATTATGGGCGGCAAACCTCTGGGGCAGTTGGAGATCGACGAACATGCTGCTGAAGCAGGCATTGTTACCCGTCTCGAGGCCTTTGTGGATACCATAAAGGGCTTCGCCAGCTCGAGTAAAGTTGGCGAGGTTGTGGTGAGGGGGCGAGATATTCGGAGAGTTGCCTATACAAAGGTCACTTCCAACAAAGTTATCCTTATACCGAGGATGTGTTCCGGCGCCGTAGCGCTGGGCGCAGCCATGCAGGCCTTCGGAGTGAATGCAGTTGTGCTACCTGAGCAGGATGAGAAGAACATTCTATATAGCAACAAGGTGACGTCGGGGAAAGAATGCCTTCCCTACCGGGTGACTCTGGGCGACTTCATGAAGTTTTTCTACGAGAACGATAAGTATGGAATTGATCCTAAGGATGTCGAGGGGTTCCTGGCCAGCGCGTTCGGTCCCTGCCGCTTCGGTAAGTATGCCGTGGAGGAAATCAGGATACTACGTGGATTGGGCTTCGATTTCCCGATACGCACCACTGTGTCGAACAACGGGTATCATGACTTGAAGTTGGGTGCAGGGTTCGAGCGTCTGGCGTGGAAGGGTATCGTTGCTGTTGACTATCTGGAGAAGTTGCTCTGGCGCACCCGCCCTTACGAGAAATCTGAAGGGGTGGCAGAGGAGCAATTCGGCGAGTACCTGTTCAGGATTGCAGATTGCGTCCGCAGAAAAGAGCCTCTCGATGATATCTTGAAGGATGCCACTGCACAATTTAAGTCGCTGATAGACCACGATAAGCCTAGAAGGCCTCTGGTGGGGATCAACGGCGAGATATTCCTGCGGTCAAACAAGTTCAGCAACAGCAACCTGGCCAAAGAGTGTGAAAAGGCAGGGCTGGAAGTAGTAATCTCTCCGATAGGGGAGTGGCTCAAGTACATCACACATAGAAATATCGAGGACGGCGTGAGGGACCGTGACTTAAAGAGGATTATGGCTGGCTATATAAGAAGGTACTTGCTGAATCACGACGAGCACTCGGTGATTGAGAATTTCGAGGCATTGCTCGATACGAGAGAGCCTACAACCAAGGCACTGCTCCACAAATCGAAGGGGTATCTCTCTCCGAAGTGCGGCAGTGAGGCTGTTCTCAGCATAGGTGCAGGGGTGGAGTGGCTGGAGGACCCGCGATTCGATGGCGTGATTTCAGTGATGCCGCATGGCTGTATGCCGGGAGGGATTGTGGCTGCCATATCCGAAAAGCTCAGCGCAAAGTACGGCAAGCCCTGGATCAGCCTCACCTACGATGGTTTCCTCGAGACTAACAACCAGGGGAAGATTAACAACTTCGCCGAAATCATAAAGTTCTGCAGCAAGGATAAGAAGCGGTCAGCGCGCTAGGCTGGTAGCTGCTCTATTCGCCCCTGAGTTACCCTGAATAAAGATGCCTGTGCCAGAAAATCCTGCTCGAAGCGGTCGAGGTCTGTGGTGGTGATTAGAACTTGCTTGTGCTTAGCTGTGGAATTGAGCAAATGATGCCGCCTCTGGGCATCTAACTCTGAGAGGACATCATCCAAGAGAAGAATGGGATATTCTTTGGTAGTGTCGAGCATGAACTTAGCCTCGGCGAGCTTCAGCGACAGGGCAACAGTTCTCTGCTGGCCACGAGAGGCGTAAGCCCCCGCATCCATCTCATTAACAAAGAAGCGAAGATCGTCACGGTGTGGCCCCACCAGAGACATACCCTGAGCCACCTCCTTCTCTCGTGCCGCTTGCAAAGCTTTGGTGAATACCTCGGCGGTTTCCTCTATCTGGGAGTCCTCTTTCCCTCTCTGTTTGTCTATGCTTCTAAAGTAAACGAAGTTCGACTTTCCCTGTTCGCCGCTCAGCTCATCGTGGATGCCCTGTGCCAGGCGGTCCAGCGCGGCCACCGTGTGCTCCCTCTGCACTATGAGGTAGGCGCCTGTTTCCACCAATTGCTGGTCCCAGAAGGCAAGCTCATCGAGGTTTGCCTTGTTTTCAGCAATCAGGCGCAGAAGCTGGTTGCGCTGCCAGAGCACTCGATTGTATCGTTGCAGGTTGCGCAGATACTTATGGTCGATCTGGGAGTTGGTGATGTCGAGGTAGCGGCGGCGTAGCGCAGGCTCACCACCCACCAGGTCTATGTCGTAGACGCTGAACGTTACCACGTTGAGCTGTCCGATGAGGTCAGCAGGGTGGCGGACGACGCCGTTTATCCTGATACGTTTCTGGACAGAAGATCCCTTGGTCGAAGGCTGCCATCGGGAGAAGAAGTCCTGAGATTGGGGAGAAGTAGCGGCTTTGGCGCTGAGGGCAACCTCTAGCTTGAGACTGCTCCCTGCCTTCTGTACGGCAGCCATAATGCGGCATGTGGGGATTTCTTCTTTGAAGGCATCCCAGTGGATAAGGTCTCTATCTGAGTAGGTTCGAGGTGACCTGCTGGTTGCCAGGACATAGATTGCCTCCAGAAGGTTGCTCTTGCCCTGAGCATTGTCTCCCTGCAGCACGGTCATGTGCGGTGGCAGGTCGATTTCCAGGCTGGCATAGTTGCGGAAGTTGGTCAAGCTCAGATGCGTGATAATCAAGTTTTCTTCTCGCAGAGATTTGCTGTCATTAACTCTAACCTGAATAGGGTAAAGGTGCAATATCTCTTTTCAACCCCCTAAATCCCCCAGTCTTGGGGGATTTAGGGGCTGGGGGACATCCCCAGACCCCTGGCAGGGGGGCTCTGCCCCTCTGCACTCCCCGTTTTTGAGCAACCATTTTGTTTTTGCGTTGACACTCGAAGTGGATTGGATTAAGCTATCATTAAATATTTGAATGGGAGACGCAGCGGTAGATAACCAAGAGGAACTCCGTGAGAAGATTCTAAAGCTGAAAAAGGACCTCAACGCGGTCATCATGGCCCACAACTATCAACGTCCCGAGGTTCAGGACATTGCTGACTTTGTGGGCGATTCCCTGGAGTTGGCGCGCAAGGCGACGCAGCTAGATGTTGAGGTCATAGTTTTTTGTGCGGTGCACTTCATGGCGGAGAGCGCGGCTATTCTGAATCCTACACGCACCGTGCTTCTGGCCGAAAGCAGTGCCGGCTGCCCTATGGCCGACATGATAGATGCAGATGATCTTAAGGAATGGAAGCGGCGTTATCCCAGGGCTACGGTTGTCTGCTATGTCAATACCACGGCGGCGGTGAAGGCTGAGAGCGATGTCTGTTGCACCTCCGCCAATGCGGTCAAAGTGGTTGAGGCGGTGCCCAACGACGAGATACTGTTCATTCCGGACCAGAACCTGGGACATTATGTTTCAACCAAGACGAAGAAGAATATAATCCTCTACCCCGGGTATTGCGTTACTCACGCGCGCCTAAATGCCAAGCAAGTCATCGCAGCAAAGGAGTCTCATCCGGATGCTAAGGTGGTGGTGCATCCCGAATGCACTGCCGAGGTTATCGCACTCGCCGATGCTGTGCTCAGCACCTCGCAGATGGCGAAATATATCAAGGAGAGCCCGGCGAAGAAGTTCCTCATCGGTACAGAGGAGGGATTGATTCACCGCTTGAAGAAGGAAAATCCTGACAAGACCTTTTATGTAATCTCCAAAGCTTTGATGTGCCCTAACATGAAGAAGACCACTCTGGAAAGGCTTGCCAAGACTATGGAACTCAAAAGGAACGTAGTTGTTGTCCCGGAGAATATAAGGGTAAGGGCAAAGAGCGCTTTGGATCGAATGCTGGCAATAACTTAGAGGTAAGAATGAAACAGTACGATTATATAATTATCGGGAGCGGGATCGCGGGGCTTTACGATGCCTTGCTGCTTGAGGAGGTGGGGAGCGTCCTCATCCTGACCAAAGGCAGCATAGAAGAGTGCAACACCAAGCATGCTCAGGGCGGCATAGCTGCGGCTATCAGCAGCATTGACTCTCCCGAGCTTCACTTCAAGGATACCATAGCCGCTGGCGCTGGCCTGTGTGATCCCGAGGCGGTGCGTATTCTAACAGAGGAGGCTGCTGACCGCATCGCTGACCTGGTTAAGCTGGGGGTTCCCTTCGATACGGTTGATGGCGAAATTGCTCTGACCAAAGAGGCTGCCCACAGCGTTCCCCGTATTTTACATGCCGGCGGCGATGCTACCGGTGAGCGCATCGAGGTCACATTGAGCAATGCTGCTCGCCGGTCAAAGATGATTACTATTTTCGAATACTTTCTTGTCACTGAGATACTGGTTCGAGATGGTAAGGTATACGGCGTGAATGCTCTGGACTTGCGTTCGGGGACCGCAGAGGAATTTGGCTGCCGTTTCCTAATTTTGGCCACAGGCGGGGTGGGACGGCTATTTAAGGTTACCACTAACCCTGACATAGCTACCGGCGACGGCGTGGCTTTGGCATATCGTGCCGGCGCCGAGATCATCGATATGGAGTTCTTCCAGTTCCATCCTACGGCGCTGCGACTGCCGGGAGTGCCGTTGTTTCTCATCTCAGAAGCGGTGAGGGGAGAAGGCGGTATACTGCGTAATATCAAGGGAGAGCGCTTTATGCTAAAGTACTCGCCTCAGGGCGACCTGGCCCCCCGGGATGTGGTCGCACGCGCCATCGTCGCCGAGATGAAGGCGACCGGGGTAGACCGCGTTTTCCTCGATGTGACACACTTGCCGGCGCGTCTGTTATCTGCTCGTTTCCCTCAGATATACCGATTTTGCCTGGACCATGGCCTGGATATCACCACTTCTATGATACCGGTGGGTCCCGCCGCTCACTACATAATGGGTGGTGTGAGGACGAATTACCAGGGCGAGACCAACATCTCGGGCCTCTTTGCCAGCGGTGAGGTGGCATCTACCGGAGTACACGGTGCGAACCGTTTGGCCTCGAACTCTCTGCTGGAGGTCCTGGTGTTCGGCAAAAGAATTGTGGAAAGGACTAAGAAGGGAGAGGCAAACAGTACTGCTCTTGCTAAGAATGACGTCTATTCTCTTAAAGAGCGGGACACTGCCGCTGTTAGCCATCATCATTCTGAGCTTGACTGCCTTACAATCGCTGCTCTGGGATAAGGTAGGCATTGTGCGTTCCGGAGAGGGGCTCAGGGAGGCAGCTAATATCCTTGCGGCATGGGAAAAGGAACTTAAGCCGCCTACAGACCGTCCTTCATACGAACTGGCTAACATGGTGCTGGTGGGACGTTTGATGGCTGAAGCGGCCCTGATCAGGGAGGAGAGTCGAGGTGCTCATTTCCGTTCCGATTTCCCGCATCTGTCAGATGCCTGGCTCAAGCACGTCGTGTTCAGAAGGATGGCTTGACTTTTCACTTAATCCATGAGCGAAGATTTACTAAGCACACCTACTCCATATAATGCTTGATACTCGTGTTAGGATAGGCTTCATTAAGGCTTTGCAAGTGTCCGAATGGGGGCTACATGGATAATGCTGACCTTATGACGAAGCAGGGGGACCATTTAGAGACCGATAAGAAAGAGGACCGTAAGACGAGACTGCGGGCCACGGTCTATTTGCTGCTGCCCGATGGGCTAATGATTGCACTCGCCTTGCTGATGGTCCCGATAGTGGTCATACCTCTTGTCGTTGATCTCTCGAGATCAGTAGGTGGTTTTCTCGAGGCCGCTGACTATACCATACTCGGGGTATTTGTCATAGAGTATTTTCTGAAAGCCGCGCTAGCACGTAACGTTCGGAAGCACGTGTTAAGTCCGTGGCATTTGCTTGATCTCCTGATAATCTTGTTGCCACTGTCCGCTCTCCTTCCAGTGGTAACCGGGGGGTTCGCGAGGTCGTCTCCTTTGTTGCGACTATTGCGAATAGTGAGGATTGTAGCTGTCGGAGGCAGGGCAGTAGACAGGAAAGTGCATCCCCGTGCTGCAGTCCAGCGGGAGGTTCAGACGGCACCCGTAATGGAGATAAGGGTCATGGACAGTGACCTTGAGAACATACATGAGGACGTTTCTCTTTCAGAGGTAAAGAGGTATGTGAACAGTCCTTCTCAGACCTGGGTGGACATGTCCTCTGTCTCGGAGTCTTACTTTGACGAACTCAGCGGTGCTCTGGGTGTGCCCAAAATCTTGCTGGAAAGCGAGCTTGTTGAGGAGTCATACCCCAGGATCGATTACTTCGAACATTATTCAATGATCTTTGCGCGTATTGCAGAACCAAGAATAGTTCAAAAGGGGACTAAGCGCCTGTTTGTAAGCCGAGCCGGGCTGTTGGTAATCTGTTACGGTCAGAATATCATCACGGTCTCCAAACATAAAACGAGCCTGTTCGATCAGATACTCGAGAAAGCCAAGAAATATCACAACTCTAGAGAGCCGCTCGTTGTTTCTATTCTCTATACTATTCTCAAATATGTTCTGGAAAAAGATGAACAGATCATTGCCACATTGGAACGTGAGGTGGTGCGGCTGGAGGATATCCCGTTAAAGGAGCGGCCATCCGATTTTCTGGAGACCACTTTCCATCTCAAGAAAGAGGTCAACCAATTGGTTCCATCGCTGCTCCATTTGAAGGAGATAGTGACTGTCATTACATCAAAGCGTGTGCCTCTCGAAGGGTTCAGTGAAAGACACGAGAGACTCTTTGATATACTTATGGATGAAGCTACCTATCTGCATGAGACTGCCCAGGATGCCAGAGAAAACCTGCTTTCTCTCATTGACCTGTACATCAATACTACATCGTATGAGATGAACAAGGTGATGAGAATAATAGCGGTAATCACCTGCCTCGGCATAATCCCTGCAGTGGGCGGGTTGCTCGGAAGCAACCTTATCGGTAACCCCTGGGGTGTACATCTCTGGGAGGTGTTTTCGGTGGTTGGGGTGATTATGGTTGGCATGGGGTGGGTCTTTTATAGAGTGGGTTGGCTGAAAGGATAATGCCGGGCAGTTATCTGAGACGAAAAGCACCTATCAGGAGAAGCTGAGGAAGAGCGGCATAATGCGAGCTGATGAGGTAAAGCAGTTGAAGCGTATAGTTAGCGAGGCTTTAGCCGAGGACCTTGCTTATGGGGATGTTACTACTGAGACACTTGTGCCGTCAGAGCTTGAGGGGAAGGCAGCTATATTGGTCAAAAGGGATGGGGTGCTTGCCGGTATGGATGCGGCTAAAGAGGTATTTCGCCAGGTTGACCGCTCGCTGCGCTTCAAAGCACTGGTAAAGGATGGCGCTAAGGTTGGTAAAGGGAAGGTGGTTGCTACAATCGAGGGCAAGATGGCAAGCATGCTCAAATCAGAAAGGACAGCCCTGAATTTCTTGCAGCACCTCAGCGGCATTGCTACAGAAACGGCGCGGTATGTGGATGCTGTCGCGGGGACAAAGGCGATTATTACGGATACACGCAAGACTGTACCCGGTTTGAGGCTGCTGGAAAAGTACGCAGTGCGGGTGGGCGGGGGGCATAATCATCGCCTGAATCTGAGCGATGGCGTGCTGATTAAGGATAACCATTTGGCTATACTGGCCTCCTGTGAAGTAGGGCTAGGGGAGTCGGTTAAAAAGGCTCGCAAGCGTGCCCCTCGTACTATGAAGATTGAGGTCGAGGTTGAGTCTGTGAAGCAGGCTCGGGAGGCGTTATCCGCCAGGGCGGATATAATTATGCTGGACAATATGAAGTTAAAGGACATGCGCCGTGTAGTAGAGTTGGTGCACGGGAGAGCGCTGCTGGAGGCATCAGGGGGGATCACGCTGGATAACGTACGTTCTGTGGCTGAGACCGGAGTCGACCTCATCTCAGTGGGGGCTCTCACACATTCGGCAAAGGCGCTAGATATAAGCTTGGAGGTTGAGTGCGGGTGAATAGAATAAAAAGGTGTGCATGGGCAACGTGGGGAGTATTCAGGAATCTTTATCTCAGCTTCGTTTTCCGCATCGCTCTCGGGATAATTTTCATAATATCCGGAACTGGCAAGTTGCCTGAAAGAGCGGCGTTTGTTGACCTGGTCGAAGGGGAAAACGTTCTGCCGCACGCACTGGCCCGGGTCTATGGGACTGCGCTTCCCTATGTGGAGATCGTTATAGGAGCGCTCTTGATCCTGGGGCTTCTGTCAAGATTCGCTGCCGGCATCGGTGGCCTTGCGGCTCTGAGTTTCATCATTGGCAACAGCACTAGGCTTTACCGTGGACTGTATGGGGAGTGTGGCTGCTTCGGTAATATCGCTTCGCTGCAGTTTAGCACGCGGGAGGCCCTTATAATTGATTGCGTGCTTCTGGTCTTGGCACTCCAGATACTCGTACATAAAGGGGAGTTCTTGAGTTTGGACTCAAAGATTTTCCGCAGGAAAACTCCAGGCTCCGGTTGAGACGGGGGTGGGGTCTCCTCTTTGTCCCATTTGTTTCTAATCTTTGGCGGCTATAGCTAGATAGCGGTGGGCTTCGTCTCGAAACTCTATAGGCTTCAGTCCTGATGCTGTCAGCATATCGCGCATTGTTGTTTCGTCGGGGATGGTGTCTCTCCCGATAACGTCGCCTATCGATTCATGAAGCTTATTGATTTCGTGGCGGCTGGCGGTGTGGCAGATAACAAGGCGGCCGCTGCTTCGGAGCACTCTCGCCATCTCCGCCAGGGCTTTGGTCTTATCGGGGAAGTGAGGAAAGCACGAGTAGCAGATGACAACATCGAATGTCTCGCTCGCCAGAGGGATAGCAGTTACATCAGCGTGAACATAGTGTATGTTACTGGAATAGCTATTGTCTCTTGCTCGCTTGAGCATCTCCTCCGCAATATCCAGTGAAATTATCTTGCTCTTATTCCCTGCGACTTCTGAGAGCAGGGGAAGCAGAATCCCTGTGCCACCTCCGACATCGAGAACGGTGTCACCTGATTTGATTCTCAAATCTTGTATCAGTTCAGGCAGTCGGGACCTGGTTTCCTCGCTGGTCATCTTGTCCCATTTGCCTGCCATCTGATTAAAGTACTCGCGATGGTTCATCCCTTGCCTGCCATCTTTTTACTTTTCTTTTGGGCGAGAACAGGGTAGCCAGTCCGAAGATGAGTGAGGAAGCTACGATAATAGCGGCCCCGCTGGGCGCGTTGAAAAGGTAAGAAGCCAACAGCCCTATCCAACCTGAGACTATGCCGAAGATTGCGGAGAGCAAGAACATTTTTTTGAGGCTATAGGTCAACTGATAAGCGGCAGCCGCCGGGTTGATGATGAGGCAGAAGATAAGCAAGCCGCCGATAGGTGATAGCGATACCGTTATGGTGGAACCTGTCAGGAACAGGATGCCGTAGATGACAAGGCCGGCAGGTATCCCCACCGCCAAAGCTATCTCACGGTTGAAGATCACCGCCTGGATTTCTTTGTAGAACAGCACAACAATTGCCACAACTGCCGCTGCCACGATGCCGAGCCATATCAAGTCGGTTTTGCTGACTGTTAATATGCTGCCCCAGAGCAGGCTCAGCATCTGGGTTTTGGGGCCGGGCATGAGGCCCATGAAGATGAAAGCCAGTCCCAGCATCAGCGAGAAGAGTACACCGATGGAGGTGTCGAGGTTTAACTCTCCTCTGGTGGCGAGTGGGCCGATGATAGCGGCAACGCCCAGACTAAAGAGGAAGGCGCCCAGCATGGGGTTGAATCCCAGCAGAACTCCCAGAAGGGCTCCGGCAAAAGCTGCATGGGCCAGACATACTCCCATGAAGGAGACACCCATCAGCACCACGAAGACGCCGACAGTGGCGCAGGCCACACCGCCTAAGAATGCCGCCAGGATGGCATACTGCATGAATTGGTAGCCGAAGATAGATAGGTGCATTTATCCGGCCTCTTTGAGGAATACCTGCCTCCCCTCATGCTCTTTAATTGTTATCGGGGCATCGTAAAGCTGGCTCAGGGTATCCTGTCTCAACACTTCTCCCGGCTTACCCTCTCGCCAGATTCTTCCTCCCTTCATCAAGACGATGCGGTCACATGTATCAGGCAGCGCATTCAGGTCATGGGTCACGAACAGCGTGGTAAGATTATGTGTCTCGTGAATTTGCTTCACCAGCTCCATAATCTCTTTTTGAGCGCGCCAGTCTAAAGAGGCCGTGGGCTCGTCGAGAAGGAACATCTCCGGTTCCTGAGCCAGGGCGCGGGCCATGGCAACTCTTTGCTGCTCTCCACCCGAGAGGTGCCCGATAGGGCGCTTTGCCAGATGGCTCATGCCCACAAGCTCGAGCATTTTGCCCACAATATCCCTGTCAGCTTTGCCTGGCCTGCGAAATGCGCCCAATTGACTGTAGCGCCCAATCATCGTTACCTCCTCGACGCTGATGGGCATTCGCGGGTCGATATTCTGGAGCTGAGCCACGTAACCTACCCGTTTCCTGATGCCGTTGATTGAGCCTTTGCTGATGCTGTGGCCCAATACCCAGACGCGTCCCTGGACGAGCTTCCCCAAGCCGTTAATTAGAGTAATAAGGGTCGTCTTACCGGCCCCGTTGGGGCCGATGATGCCCACAAACTCACCCCTTTTCACCTCAAGGGAGACGTCGCGCAAGGCGACATCCTCACGGTATGAGACTACGGCATTTTCGATTTTTACTATTGTATTATTCGTCTCGCGATGGTTTCTCAATGGCTGTTTCCTCTATATGTAGCTAATGCCTGCAATACGAGGCTGACATCTTTGTCTATGGCCTTTTCCCAGGTCTCGGTATTGTCGAACCCGCCCGGGAAATTGGACACGGTTATCGGAACGGCCCCGGCCCCAATTCCGGATGCCATAGTCGCTGGGGTATCTGAGGTGCCGCTTTGGAGGTTGCCAATTACCAGGGCTGCTCCGGCTTGCTTGCCCTGGTCAATGAGTCCCTGCATTATTTTGGGGGTGATGTCGGTGTCAGGGCTGGGGTAGGAGGCAACAACATTGAACCCTGCCCACTGCACAAGGTCAGTTAGCTGCTCGTCGCAGATTGCGTTGACCTGGCTCAAATTTCCCGCTGCTGCAAGCTCAGTTTCGACCTCGTTGCCTGTGGCAGTGATGGCCGCAAGCGCTGATGCGGCGTTGCTCTGGTAATAGCTGGCATTCTGGGGGTCTATTTCAGCCAGGGTAGAGGTGATATTACCTACCGCCTGAGCTTGAACCGTGGGTATCATCCAGTTACCTTGGATATTGAGCACGACAACCTTGAGCTCGGGATTGTTCGCTGATTGGATTAAACCTGTAGTGAATTGCTCGCCCTGCCAGCCATGCATCAGAAAGAGTTTGGCATCCGCGAGCATCTGGACGTCGCTGGGTTTGACATCGAATTGCCCCGGGCACTGAGCTGGTGGTATGATGTTAACAACTTCAACCTTATCTCCCCCAACCTTCTCGACAATCGAAGCGATGTCAGAAGTGGTCGTGACCACCTTAAGATTGGCCGAAGCCTCTCTTCCGGTGCATCCCAGAGGTAAAATCACCAGGGTCAATAAAACCACACCAATCAGGATACTAGCTATTAAACCGGCCTTCTTCATGCCTATCCTCCTTTTCCATGCTGTGTTGTCTAAAGCGCCTCAACAGCAACCTTATGCTGTATCAGGTCGATTTTTTTGATTTTGGCCTGGAGTTTTTTCTCATTGCCGAGGATATCCCTAAATGTTAAGTGCTTCCCGTGAACTTCAACTAATGCGACATCCTTCATAATCTCTTTTTCCTTATCGCTGCTCACCAGGTAGGCCGTAGCTTCACACATTGTTGTCCCCTCCTCTACATCTGCTACTTATGCAATCAGGAGCAGTTGCAAGCGATTGCAATTAACGTTCAAAAAAATTTATTTCTGGCACTGCACACAATTGCCGAAGACAGCGAGGTGGCTCAGGTCAGCCTTGAATCCGTATTTGCGCAGAATGGTCCCTTCGATTGGATTAAGCACAGCCTCATCAAGCTCAAAAATCCGCCCGCACTTCCGGCAGATCAGGTGGTGATGGTGTCCCTTTTCCACGGAATGATAGCGGAATTTTCCGCCGCCGAGGTCGGTCTCGGTAACCAGTCCCAACTCCTTGAGCAATTCCAGGGTTCGATAGACGGTTGATATGTTGACGTTGGGATATCTGGCGCATACCTGCTCATATATCTCCTCAGCGCTAATATGGTGGTCTGTGCCATGTATTGCGGAGAGTATCATCAGGCGCTGTGGAGTCAGCCTGTAGCCTTGTTCCCGTAGAGTCTCAGTGCAGCTCATTTTTTGGCCTCGGATATAAGATAACACAAAAGAGGGCTTATTGCAACTAGTTGCATTAACTATAACATGGGGGTGTTTGTGTGTCAAGCATTGAACGACATAGCGTGATGTTTAGAATTCAGCGCAAAGGGTTTAGCTGCGACGTGGCTTCAGGCGCTCTTCGCTGTTGATGAAAATAGTAACTGGCCCGCTGTTGTGGATTTCGACCAGCATGTTCTGCCGGAAGCGGCCGGTTTCCACTTTGAGTCCGGCAGCACGCAGTAGTTGGACGAATGTCTCGATCAGAGGCTCAGCTTTTTCGGGTGGAGCGGCTTCGGTGAAGCTGGGGCGGCGTCCTTTGCGGGTATCAGCGAGGAGGGTAAACTGGCTTACTACTAATGCTTCTCCGCCGATATCCAGTGCGGATAGGTTGAATTTGTCTGCCTCGTCGGAGAAGATGCGGAGGTTGGCGATTTTATCTGCCAGGTATTGAGCGTCTGGCTCAGAATCCCCTTTACCGACGCCGATGAGGACAACCAGACCTTGTTTTATTGCGGAAACCAGGTGCCCTTCGATGCTAACTGAGGCTTGGGAGACCCGCTGGGCCAGGGCTCTCAACTCTTGTCCTCGGTTTTTGCCTCTTTCTTAGCCTCTGTCTTCTTGGTCTCTGTCTTTGCTTTGCACTCGGTTTCCTTGCATTTATCTGCTGAGTTGCAAGCCGAGCTGCCACCGTGGTCGGTGCAGTAGAAACCGCTTCCTTTGAAGATGACTGGCACGGAATGAATGAGGCGGCGAGCCTTTCCCGAGCACTTGGGGCAAGAAGCTATGGGCTCTTCATCGAACCTTTGCTTCCGCTCGAATCGAGAGCGACAACTGCTGCACTCATATTCATATATAGGCAAGGCTTCACCTCATGGAAAGGGCGTCCCTTTTGCTGAGGCCGCCCTCTTTGTTCCCCGCACATTAGCACTCACTGACTAGGAGTGCTAACAAAATATAATTTAGCATCTTATCCAGAACCTGTCAAGTGTCGAATGGCTGTAGTTTATGGCTATTGTCTTTTATTCAGGCCTATGCTAAACTGTCATTTAGCCTAAAAAGGCTTAGGCTACAAAATCTCTGGTCCTTCATGGCTTAGAAGCTGTGAAGGATTGGATAACTGGAGAGGGCGAGGGTTTCAAAAATGGCAGAAACCGTCTCAATGAAGTTGTTGCTGGAGGCCGGCGTACACTTCGGGCATCAGGTAGGACGCTGGAACCCGAAGATGAAGACTTATATCTTTAGCCAGCGTAACGGTATTCATATCATCGATTTGGAGCAGACCGTAGTATTGCTCAATAAGTCTTGTAGTTTCATTCGAGAGGTGGTGGCGGGAGGCGAGAACATTATCTTTGTGGGCAGCAAGAAGCAGGCTCAGGAGGCAGTAGAACAAGAGGCTAAGCGCTGCGGCATGTTCTACGTAAATCAGCGCTGGTTGGGAGGAATGCTGACCAATTTCTCCACTATTCAGTCTCGAATCGACTATCTGGTGCGTCTGGAGGACCGCAAGGCTCGAGGCGAGTTGGAGCGTCTGCCCAAGAAAGAAGCCTTGAAGCTGGAAAAAGGGATGGCGCATCTCAACCGTCTGCTAGGCGGTGTTAAAGAGATGACAAGAATCCCAGGTGCTTTGTTTGTTATCGATCCTTCCAAGGAGAGGAATGCCATTGCCGAAGCCAGGAAGGTCGGTGTGCCTATCGTTGCTATTGTCGATACCAATTGCGACCCTGACGAGGTGGACTATCCGATTCCGGGCAACGACGATGCTATCAGAGCGGTGGCGCTTTTCTGTGCTGTGATTGCTGATGCAGTCCTTCAGGGAAAGCAGGCCCGGGAGGCGCTGGCTGAGAAGATGGCGGGTGAGGTGAAGGAGGTCGGTGGGGCAGCGCCGGTCGCCCAGGGTGCAGCAGCAGAGCCTGCGAAAACTCAAGCTACGACTGCTGCCAAAGAAGGTTAGGGGGATATATGCAGGTTTCCGCTGAAACGATAAAAGTGCTGCGCGAGCAGACTAGTGCCGGAATAATGGAGTGCAAGCGCGCCCTGCAAGAGAGCGGCGGTGACATCGCTGCTGCTACCGCAATACTGAAGCAGCGCGGGCACGCTATGGCTAAGAAGAAAGAGACTCGTGCTGTGGGGCAGGGGCTGGTGGAGGCTTATGTTCATGGCGGGGGGCGAATTGGAGCCCTGATAGAGGTAAACTGTGAGAGCGATTTCGTAGCTCGCACCCCGGAGTTCAAAGAGTTGGCACATGATTTGGCGATGCAGGTAGTAGCCGCTAAGCCGAGATTTGTGGGGCGGGAAGATGTGCCCCAGGGTGAGGAAGCTACAGATGAGGATTGCCTTTTGCTTCAGCCTTTTATAAGAGATCCCGGGAAAAAGGTTCAGGATGTTATCACTGAAGCCATCGCTAAGGTGAGGGAGAATATCAAGGTAAAAAGGTTTGTCCGGTTCGAGCTGGGGCTGGATGGAAAAGACGCACAGTCTTAAATACAAGCGTGTTTTGCTGAAGTTAAGCGGAGAGGCTCTCATGGGGGAGAGGGAGTTCGGAATCGACCCCGCCACCGTGGAGAAGATTGCCCAGCAGTTAAAGCGAATAGTTGAAAGCGGCATACAGGTCGCTGTTGTTGTGGGTGGCGGAAATATCTGGAGGGGGGCGGCTGCTGAGGCCAGAGGTATGGATCGAGCCACTGCCGATTACGCAGGCATGCTGGCCACTATGATTAACGCTCTCGCTCTTCAGGATGCCCTGGAAAAAGAAGGGGTACTAACCAGAACCCAAAGCGCCATAGCGATTCAGGCGATTGCCGAACCCTATATTCGGCGGCGCGCTATCCGCCATCTGGAGAAAGGGCGCGTGGTCATCTTCGCTGCTGGGACCGGGAATCCTTACATGACCACCGATACGGCAGCAGCCTTGAGAGCGATAGAGACCGGCGCCGATGTTCTGCTTATGGCCAAGAACAAAGTTGACGGCGTTTATGATTCAGACCCTTTGGTTAATGCAGGAGCCAAGAGATTTGATGAGTTGAGCTACCTCGATGCCTTGAAAATGAGGCTTGAGGTCATGGACTCGACAGCCTTGTCTCTTTGTATGGATAACAAGCTCCCTATAATCGTTTTCGACCTTCGCGCTCCTCGTAGCCTGGAGCGGGTGGTATCAGGAGAACTCATGGGAACACTAGTTCACGGTGGCGACTAGGGCCTTAAGAAAAACCTTGCTCAAACAAGTTTTCAACACTTTGACCCGGTTTTAACTTTGAGTGGGGGTTGACCATGAGCGGTGAAGATGTCTTGCTCAGTGCAGACACCAAGATGCGCAAGGCAGTCGAAGTCTTGAAGCACGAACTGTCAACCATTCGCACGGGGAGAGCTCATCCCGGACTCGTAGAGCACATCATGGTTGATTACCATGGCACCCCTGTTCCGCTCAACCAAATCGCAGGAATCGGCATCCCCGAGGCAAGGCTGCTTGTGATTCAGCCTTGGGACAAGCAGATTCTGCCGAACGTGGAGAAGGCTATCCTCAAGTCTGATCTGGGATTGACTCCCAATAACGATGGCAATGTCATCAGGCTCGCCATTCCCCAACTTACTGAGGAACGGCGCAGTCAGTTGGTGAAGGTGGTGCGCAAACGGGTGGAGGATGGGAGGGTGGCGGTACGCAACGTGAGACGGGATGGGGTTGAGGGACTGCGCAAACTCAAGGAAAATAAAGAGATGTCCGAAGACGAGCAGAAGAGAGCTATGACACGATTGCAGCAGCTCACCGATAAGTTTATTGAGGAAATTGACCGTACGGCGAAGGACAAAGAGACTGAGCTCCTGGAGTTCTAACCTGTGAGGGCTGGCGGTGGCAGATAAATCATCCGCAGCAATTGTGAATAAGATTTCACCTCTACCAAACCATGTCGCCATTATTATGGACGGTAACGGTAGGTGGGCTAAACAACGTGGTCTACCCCGACTTGCCGGGCATCAGGCTGGCACCAACATTGTTCGCCGTGTTGTCGACCGCTTTAACGATTATAAAGTGAAGTATCTCACTCTCTACGCTTTTTCCACAGAGAATTGGAGGCGGCCTGATGAGGAGGTCAACGGGTTAATTCATATCCTGGCCCAGATGATCGACCGCGATACCAAGGCCCTTCATGAAAGAGGGGTCAGGCTCTATCATCTGGGGAAAGCTGATTCTCTGTCGCCAGAATTGCAGGCTAAGGTGAACAAGGCGATTGAACTGACCAAAAATAATAAAGGGATAACGCTGAGCATCGCTTTTGATTACGGCGGCCGAGCTGAGATACTGGATGCCGTTCGTCGCATTGTGAAGGACGGCATTCGTCCGGAGGATATAACCGAATCCCTTTTCTCCAGTTATCTCTACATTCCAAATGTACCTGAGCCAGACCTTATTATTCGCACTGCCGGGGAGATGCGCCTGAGTAATTTCCTCATTTGGCAATCGGCTTATAGCGAATATTACGCCACGCCTACCCTGTGGCCGGACTTCAATGAAGAGGAAGTCGACAAGGCGCTGCTGGCTTATAGTCGGCGAGAACGGCGCTTCGGCGGATTGAAAGCGGAAGGAGAAGCAAGAGGGACCTGAGGAAATCTGTTCCCGGGGTCCTCATTGGCGGATGCTTCGGCAAAGGGTACTAAGCGCAGTAATCTTCGTTCCCATCCTCTTCGCTTCTATCTGGTTTGGCAACCCCTGGTTTTCCATAGTGGTAGCTATCGCTGCCCTTCTGGGTGTTATTGAGTTCTACGCTATGGTTGACCGCAAGAGATGGCAGCCTCTGGCCATCTTCGGCACGCTGTGGACTCTTTTCTTCATCTTCAATGCTTACTATGCTCCTAAATACAGTTCTAGCAATACTTATATTCTTGTGACTTCGGCGCTGATTGCCTCGGCAGTTGCACTTTCCTTGGTCTGGGTGCTCTTCTTACGTTCCTCAGGCGAAAAAGTGATGGTAGGCTGGGCAACGAGCGTGACTGGCATTTTCTACATGGGATGGCTTTTGAGCTATTGGGTACTGATAATGAACTCCTATGGCGGGGATTGGAGTGGACGGGACTGGGTGCTCATCGCTCTGTTCTCTACTTTTGCGGTTGATACTACTGCCTATTTCGTGGGACGAGCCTGGGGGAGGCATAAAATGGCGCCGACCGTATCACCTGGGAAGACCTGGGAAGGGGCCATCGGAGGGTTCGTTGGAGCCATAGTAGCGGTTATTGCCTTAGCGCTTCTCTTGGATGTGGACATCAGCTACAGCAAAATGGTTATTCTCGGTGTCCTCATCGCTATCTTTGCCCAGTTGGGAGACCTTGCCGAATCCAAGCTGAAGCGAAGCGTGGGTGTGAAGGAAGCGAGCAATCTTATTCCCGGGCACGGCGGCATCCTTGACCGCCTTGATAGCATTGTCTTCACTGGTGTTGTGGTGTACTATTGTTTGCGATGGTTCATGGGGTGAAGCGGCTGGCGATTCTCGGTTCCACAGGCTCCATAGGGCGGCAGACCCTGGAGGTTGTTCGTGCATTCCCTCAGAGATTCCAGGTCGTTGCCCTGACCGGTGGAAGAAACCTCACCCTGCTTAAGGCGCAAGTCCGCGAATTCAAGCCAAAGCTGGTCTCCACAGAATCGGGAATCAAAGGTGAGAGAATGCCCGGGGCGAGCCATCTCTCCATGGAAGAGATAGCTGCCCATCCCGAGGTGGAACTTGTGGTTATAGCCACGGCAGGCAAAGCCGGCCTGGGGCCAACGCTGGCTGCTATCAGTGCCGGAAAGACAGTAGCCCTGGCAAACAAAGAGGTGCTGGTGATGGCAGGGGAGGTTGTGTCTGCCGAGGCTAAACGCCAGGGTGTTGAGATATTGCCCATAGACAGCGAGCACAGCGCTATCTGGCAATGTCTTCGCGGCGAGGACAAGAAAGATATCGCCAGGCTTATCCTGACTGCCTCCGGCGGTCCCTTCCGTTCAAAAACTACCAAGCAGCTTGCTGAGGTTACCCCTGAAGAGGCTCTGAGACATCCCACCTGGCAGATGGGGACAAAGGTAACCATCGACTCAGCCACTTTGATGAATAAGGGCATGGAGATAATAGAGGCGCACTGGCTTTTCGGTGTCCCTTTTGACCGGATCGAGGTGGTAATTCATCACCAGAGCATAATACATTCTCTGGTGGAGTTCATCGACGGCTCGACAAAGGCTCAGTTGAGCTTCCCTGACATGAGGCTGCCCATTCAGTATGCGCTGACGTATCCCGAGCGCTGGGAGGGAGTTTTTCGTTCCAGGATGGAATATGCTGAGATAGGCTCGCTCAACTTCGAGGCGGTGGATTTGGAGCGGTTCCCCTGTTTGAGGATTGCCAGGGAGGCTGCGGTAAAGGGAGGGACATATCCGGCAGTGATGTGCGCCGCTGATGAGGTGGCGGTGGAGCTTTTTCTGATGAAGAAGATAAGCTTCCCGGGTATCGCCGACCTTGTGGCAAGGACCATCGAGCGCCATAAAGGGGTAGGCCAGCCCTCTCTGGAGGATATTATCGCTGCTGATGCCTGGGCCAGGGATGCTGCGAGGGCTGGATTTTGAGGTAAGGGATGTTCGTAGTAACTCTAATAATTTTTGTTCTCATCCTTGGCCTTTTAATCTTCGTCCATGAAGGGGGACACTTTGTTGCCGCCAAGCTATCGGGGATAAAGGTCGAGGAATTCGGCATGGGCTTCCCGCCCAGGATTTTCGGCATCAGGCGCGGCGAGACGATATATTCGCTCAACTGGATACCTTTGGGCGGCTTCTGCAAAATGCTGGGGGAGGAAGACCCCGGCGAGCCCAGGAGTTTCGCCAGCAAGAGAGCTGTGGTCAGGTTCATGACCCTGTTTGCGGGCCCTCTGATGAATGCGATACTTCCTATCGTGTTCCTGACCATAGCTTTTATGGTTCCCAGGCAGGTGGAAGTGGGGAATGTCGTAATAGACCAGGTTTCACCGGACTCTCCTGCGGCCGAGGCGGGAATTGTTTCCGGAGATACTTTGCTCAGTATAAACGGGCACGCCATTCAGAATATCGGTGATGTTGTATATGATATTAATCTCGATATGGGAAATAAGATTACATTAGAGCTCAAGGATGCAGACGGAAATTTGAAGACGGCTACGGTAGTCCCGCGGTGGAATCCTCCTCCCGGCGAGGGGGCAGTGGGTATACAGATGAGCATGGTGGCTACGGGAAATATTAGCCAGTCCGACCCTTTCTGGAAGGCGGTGCCCAAGAGCATTTCGTCAATCAAAGATACATTCGTCTTAATGGGAAATCAGATAACAAGCTGGTTCGCTCAAAAGAAGGCTCCGGAGGTAACCGGCCCCGTTGGCATTTTCCAGCTCACGGGTGAGGTAAGGGCAGCCGGGCCTTCCTACCTGTTACAGTTCATAGCTTTCATCAGTATGAACCTGGCGATAGTCAACATATTACCTCTGCCGGCGCTTGACGGAGGTAGAATTGCATTTGTGGCGTTGGAGGTAGTGAGACGTGGGAAGCGCGTCTCGCCTCGAACCGAGGGGTTGATTCATTATATAGGTTTCTTCATGCTGATCGCCTTGATACTGGTGATAAGCTACTTCGATATCGCGCGTGTTATCAGAGGGGGGAGTCTGACTCCGTGATGAAGCGTCGGGCATCGAAGGTAATAAGGGTCGGCGGAGTGGAGATTGGCGGCGCCGGGCCAATCGTGGTGCAGTCTATGACCAAGACTGACACCCGAGATGTGAAGTCGACTGTAAAGCAGATACGCCAGCTTGGGGAGTGCGGCTGCGAGATTGTAAGGGTAGCAGTGCCGGACATGGATGCAGCCAGGGCTATTGTTGACATAAAGAAAAAGGTCTCGCTTCCTATTATTGCGGACATTCATTTCGATTACCGCCTGGCGCTGGCGGCATTGAAGTCAGGTGCAGACGGCTTAAGATTAAACCCGGGCAACATCAGTGACCCAGAGCACATTGCCAAAGTAGTGCATGCGGCTAAGGAGAGGGAAGTGCCCATACGCATTGGCGTGAATGCGGGCAGCTTGCCCAAGGCCATTAAGAAAAAGGCTTCGGTCGTGGAGCGCATGGTGGATGCTGCGCTGGATGAGATTAGGCTCTTGGAGAGCCTTGATTTCGAGTTGATTAAGGTCTCGCTCAAGGCCTTCGATGTTCCTACTACTGTTGAGGCTTACGAGGCTATTGCAAAAAAGATACCCTATCCGCTGCATCTGGGCATTACCGAGGCGGGCTTGCCCTGGACTGGGGCTATCCGCAGCGCGGTGGGGCTGGGTATACTGCTTTACGATGGCATCGGGGATACCATCAGGGTGTCGCTGACCACTGCCGATGCCTGCCAGGAGGTTGAGGCTGCCTACGAGATACTGAAGTCTTTGAAGCTGAGGGAGCGAGGCCCTACGCTGGTAAGCTGCCCTTCCTGCGGGCGCTCTGAGACCGATATTGTGGGATTGGCTCAGATGGTCGAGAAGAGGCTGAAAGGGGTCGAAAAACCAATTAAGGTGGCTGTGATGGGGTGTGTGGTGAACGGCCCCGGAGAGGCCAGGGATGCTGATGTGGGCATAGCGTGTGGCAAAGGCAGGGGCGTTATCTTCAGGAAAGGCGATAAGGTGAAGACGGTCGAAGAGGCCGATTTCCTCGAGGCCTTGATGGCAGAGGCCAAAAGAGTTTAATATTGTGAGCGAGTAAGAGGTAGAGTATGCGTCTAGCAAAGCTATTCGGTAAAACGTTGCGGGAGGTGCCGGCGGAGGCAGAGACGGCGAGCCACCAGCTTTTACTTAAAGCCGGGATGATTCAGCAGGTTACGTCGGGGGTCTATTCGTATCTGCCGCTGGGATGGCGGGCACTGCGCAAAATGGAGCAGGTCATCCGCGAGGAGATGGACGGCGCAGGCGGACAGGAACTGCATATGCCTGTGCTCCAACCCTATGAAATATGGCAGGAAAGTGGCCGTGACGTCGCCTTTGGCAAGTCGCTGTTCACGCTCATCGATCGACGTGAACGCACGCTAGTGCTCGGGCCCACACATGAGGAGATGGTCACTGACCTGGCCCGCCGCAATGTGAAAAGCTACCGCGACCTGCCTTTGATGCTTTACCAGATTCAGACCAAGTTCCGCGATGAGCCGCGGCCCCGCGGAGGTCTGGTGAGGGTACGCGAGTTTACCATGAAGGATGCTTACAGCTTCGATGCCGATGCGGAAGCCCTCGACGTGAGCTATAAGAAGATGATTCAGGCATACAGGAACATCTATGCCCGCTGCGGGCTGAACCCTATGCTCATCGAGGCTGATAGCGGAGCTATCGGGGGCAAGGATTCACATGAGTTCATGGTGGCTACGGAGGTCGGGGAAGACGAGGTTGTCTATTGCAAAAGCTGTGGCTACGTGGCCAATGTGGAGAGGGCAAGCTTTGTCAAAACGAAGCTGGCCGATGAACCGCTGCTGCCTCTGGAGGAGGTGGCTACTCCAGGGGCTAAGACCATCGAGGAGGTAGCAAACTTTCTGAGCATGCCTAAAAACCGCACTCTGAAGGCTGTTTTCTACTCGACAGACGGCGGGCTGGTTTTCGTTACCATAAGGGGTGACCTGGAGGTGAACGAGGTCAAGCTCAAGAACGCTCTGAAGGGCTCTGAGTTGAGGCTGGCCAATGACGAGGAGGTTAAAGCGGCGGGGTTGGTGGCTGGCTCGGCATCGGCAATAGGACTCAAAGGGATCAAGGTTATAGCCGACGACTCGATAAGCACAGGCCATAACTTCGTGGTCGGTGCCAATAAGGATGGCTACCATCTCAAAAATGCCAACTACCCTCGCGACTTCAAGGCGGACCTTGTCATTGACATAGCTCTGGCCCGGGCGGGGTACCAGTGTCCCAAGTGCGGGGCTGAGCTGATGTCCGTGCGCGGTATTGAGATCGGGCATGTGTTCAAGCTGGGCACCGTGTTCAGCCAGAGACAGCAGGCTTTCTATATTGACCGCGATGGCGTTCAGAAGCCTCTGGTCATGGGCTGCTACGGCATCGGCGTTGGCCGGCTGCTGGCGGCAGTCATCGAGGAGAACCACGATGAGAAAGGTGTCGTCTGGCCTCTCGAGATAGCACCCTACCAGGTTTATCTCTGCGCCCTGGGCATGGATGAGGCAGCGGTTGCCGAGGCTGCGGAAAAGCTTTACGCCGAGCTTTGTCGGAAAAGGTTTGAGGTGCTTTTCGACGACCGCATCGAGTCGCCGGGGGTCAAGTTCAACGATGCTGACCTTCTGGGTATGCCTGTGCGGCTCACTGTGAGCCGGCGTACCTTGAAGTCGTCCAGCGCGGAGGTAAAGCTGCGCAGGGAGAAAGAAACCGAGCTAGTGCCACTGGCTGGGGTGGCTGAGAAGCTTAAGGCTCTCTTGAAATAAGCGCCGCCTGCGTTGCTGTCTTGTAGGGCAGACCAAAGCGTCTGCCCAATTTGTCTCTAGGGCGAACACATTGGTTCGCCCCTAAATCTGGGGATCCCCGAACGGGTAAAAGGGGTTGCATTCCACCCTGAAAAGTGCTATAGTGCTCGCACGGGCAAGTTGTACTAAGTGGGTTTAACCCACTTTTTTAATTGATTGGGGGTGGTGGTGGGGCAAAGGAGGCCAGGGCCGGATGAAGACGGATTTCATACTCGCTATAACTCAGTTAGCTGCAGAAAGAAATCTGCCCAAAGACGTAGTCTTCTCTGCGGTGGAGGCAGCATTGGTCTCTGCTTTCAAGAAAGACGACCTTGGCGCACAACATAATATCTCGGTGAAGATCAACCCGGCTAGCGGCGATGTTAAGGTCTATACTCTCAAGACCGTGGTTGAGAAGCCGACCGATGTCTATCGGGAAATCTCCTTGGCCGAAGCGCAGAAGATCAAGAAAGATGTCAAGCTGGGCGATACTATTCCTTTGGAATCAACGCAGTTCCATGCCGGGCGTATAGCTGCCCAGACTGCCAAGCAGGTGGTCTTACAGCGACTTCGCGAAGCGGAGCGCGAGTTCATATTCGGGGAATACGTAGATAGGGAAGGGGACATCGTCAGCGGTGTAGTACAGAGGGTCGAGCCGAGGCAGGCCATTGTCGACCTGGGCAAAGCTGAGGGTGTACTCCCTGCTACCGAGCAGATGCGGAGCGAGCGCTATCGTGTGGGACAAAGGCTCAGACTGTACTTGCTTGAAGTAAATCGCACCAATAAGGGACCGAGGCTTATACTGTCGCGCTCTCACCCTAATCTGGTGCGCCGCCTATTCGAGCTCGAGGTGCCCGAGATTAATAATGGGATTGTGGAGATTAAGGCGGTAGCGCGAGAAGCTGGCTTTCGCAGTAAAGTAGCAGTGGCAGCGCAGCAGGAGGGGATCGATCCTGTGGGTTCGTGCGTTGGGCTGCGAGGTGTGAGGATACAGAACGTAGTCAATGAACTCGGTGGCGAACGGATAGATGTGATTCAATGGCATGCTCAGCCCAAAGTATTCGTAGCCAACGCCTTGAGTCCTGCCCAAGTGGTCAATGTGGATATCGACGAGGCGGAGAAATCTGCAGTGGTGGTTGTACCTGATGGCCAACTCTCCCTGGCTATTGGAAAAGAGGGGCAGAATGCCAGGCTTGCAGCCAAGCTAACCGGATGGAAGATTGACATCAAGAGTCAGAGTGTTGCTGAGGCGGAAAAGAAGACGATGGTGAAGGAGGCGCCTCCTGCCGTGGCTGTGGCTGAGAAGCCAACAAAGGTAGAGGAAGCGGTAGCACGGGTTAAGGGGCCTGTGCCTCTAGAGAAGGAAGGGTTGGCAGTCAGCGAGGGCGTTGCTCAGGTTGAGGGGGCTGTGGCATTACCTCAGAAAGTTGAGGAAGAGGTTGAGGTGGTTCCCTATGAACCTCCTCCTGAGGTTGAAGTGCCCGCTGAGAAGCCGCAAATACGCTTTGCCGAGGATATCTTTGCTCCTAAGGCTGCTAAGCCCGATGTTAAGAAGAAGGACAAAAAGAAGAAGACCTTTAAGGAAGATAAGCTGGAGAGTGGGAAGGCGAAGAGAGCCCGCAAGCACAAAGTGCCTGCCCTTGATGAGTTAGAAGAAGACCTGGAGGCATAAAGTAGTAGATGGCAGGGCCTCAAAAACGTCCTAAACACGTTCCCGAGCGCACCTGCATTGTCTGCCGTCAAAAGAGACCGAAGTGGGAGATGGTGAGGATTGTGCGTACCCCACAGGGCACTCTGGAGATAGACAACAGGGGCAAAAAAGCAGGACGAGGCGCATACCTTTGCAAGGCGCAGGACTGTTGGGAGGCCGGATTGACTAAGAAAAGACTGGAATATGCTTTGAAGATTGAGATAAGTTCCGAGCAGCGCGCCGAACTTTTAGGGTACAGCAAGACACTCCTTACGGCTGGTAAGGATGTCGTACGGCATCTTGAGCTTCACGGTGAAGGAGCTTGTGAATGAGGCGTAAAGTTGGCAACGGGGGAAATGCCGCTCCCGCTAAGACACCGGTTGCCGGAAAGCCTGAGGCCAAACCGGAGGCTAAAGCGGAGGCTAAGCGAGCGGTTGTGTTACCTCGCAGGATTACAGTGAAGCAACTGGCCGACATCCTGGGGGTCAGCGGCATAGATGCAATTAAATGTTTGATGCGAAACGGAGTTATGGCCAATATCAATCAGGTTATCGATTATGAAACCGCTGCTATTGTCGCTGCCGATCTAGGCTTTGAGTCTAAAGAGGAGCCTCAGTCTCCTCAAGCAGCCCCCAAGACCCGCATTGCCGAGACGGGCAAAGGCGTAAAGTTGCGTCCTCCTGTGGTGACTATTATGGGTCATGTCGACCACGGTAAAACTAAACTGCTCGACGCAATCAGGCAGACTAATGTGGTTGATACGGAAGCCGGCCAAATCACGCAACATATCGGCGCATATCAGGTTGAGATTCATAGCCAGAAGATTACTTTCCTCGATACACCTGGCCACGAGGCCTTCACCGCGATGAGGGCCCGGGGAGCTCAAGTTACCGACATCGCTATCCTGGTTGTAGCTGCTGACGATGGTGTGATGCCGCAGACATTGGAGGCGATAGACCATGCCAAGGCTGCGGGGGTGCCTATCGTAGTCGCTATCAACAAGATAGATAAGCCGACTGCTAACCCCGACCGGGTCAAACAGCAGCTCGCTGATAATGGCGTGATCATTGAGGAGTGGGGAGGGGACGTTGTCTGTGTGCCGGTATCCGCCAAACGAGGCGATGGCATACCGGATCTGCTGGATAACTTGCTCATTGTTGCTGAGATTCTGGAGCTAAAGGCTGACCCCGGCCGAGCGGCCATCGGTGTGGTCATCGAGGCCAGGTTGGACAGCAGCAGAGGCCCTATGGCTACAGTTCTGGTGCAGACAGGCACTCTCGAAATCGGTGATTACGTTGTGGTTGGCGATATTTGGGGCAAGGTCAAGGCTATGTTCGATGATAAGGGCAAACGCGTGAAGAAAGCGGAGCCATCCATGCCTGTCGGTGTGCTGGGGCTGAGCAGCGTTCCCCAGGCTGGGGACACGTTGGCCGCAGTCGCCGATGAGAAGGAAGCTCGGGCTGAGGTGCAGCGGCGGCAAAAAGAGAAAGAGATGAGCAGCGCCTCCAAAGTACCCAAGCTGAGTAATCTGTTTGCTCAAATTCAAGCAGGGAACGTAAAAGAGCTTAACATAATTATCAAGACCGATGTCCAGGGAAGTATAGAACCGATAAGGGATTCCCTGGAAAGGCTGGGCAGCGGTGAGGTCAAAGTGAGGATTGTCCATTCGGGGAGCGGCAGCATAACCGAAAACGATGTAATGCTGGCTGTCGCCTCCAAGGGCATCATCATAGGGTTTAACGCACGCCCTGAGCCAGGGGCAAAACGTCTTGCTGAACACGAAGGTGTCGATATCCGTTCATACCAGGTGATTTACACGCTGGTCGAGGATGTTGAAAAAGCGTTGGCTGGTATGCTGGAGCCGACCTATGTGGATGTCGTCGAGGGACATGGCGAGGTAAGGGCTACTTTCAGTACCAGGCAGGGCAAGATAGCAGGTGTTTATGTAACTGATGGTAAGATCAGTCGCGGGGCATCGGCCAGGGTCTTGCGCAAAGGGCAACCTGTTTTCGAGGGGCAAGTGTCAAGTCTGAAGCATTTCAAAGATAATGTTCGTGAGATCGCAGCCGGTTTCGAGTGCGGTGTTGGCGTGGAGGGCTTTCCGGAATTTGAGGTGGGCGATATCATCGAGACCTACAGAAAAGAGAAAATGTAGGCTATCGCGCCCTAGATCGGGGCGACATGGGAACACGGCGCAGGGAGCGTGTCAGCGAGCTTATCCGTGAAGAGATAAGCGAGTTGATCATGCGGGAGGTCAGAGACCCGAGGTTAAGCGGTCTCATCAGTGTGACCGAGGTAGTTACTTCCCCTGACTTAAGGCATGCCAAGGTTTTCGTCAGCGTCATGGGCACGGAGGAAGAGAAGCAGCAGGTTGAAAAAGGGCTTGCTGCCGCCTCGGGGTTCCTGCGCAAAGGATTGGGTGAGCGCCTGTCACTACGCTATACCCCCGAGCTGAGTTTTCACCGTGACGAGTCTATCGAGCGCGGGAGCCGCCTGCTGCAGTTGATCAAGGAGGTGGCACCCGGTGATAGTACTGATAAAGCGGACAAGAGTTGACCATTGATGGAATCCTGAATCTGGATAAGCCTCGAGGAATGACCTCCTTTGAGGTGGTGGCTCTTGTGAGGCGGTTGAGTGGGGAGTGGCGGGTGGGGCATGCTGGCACTCTGGACCCTGAAGCTACGGGTGTGTTGCCAGTTCTTCTCGGTCAAGGGACACGGCTGATTGAGTTCCTGGTCGAGGGCACAAAGGTTTACAAAGCTGAGATAGAGCTAGGTATAGCTACCGATACCTATGATGCTACCGGGAAAGTAACCCAGCACTGCGACGTATCTTCTTTGACCAGAGAACAGGTCGAGACGGCGGTATCCTCGTTCAGCGGCTTTATAGACCAGATTCCCCCGATGTACAGCGCCGTTAAGCACAAAGGCGTCCCCCTATACCGCTGGGCGAGGGCGGGAGTCGAACTGCCGAGAAAGGCGAGAAGGGTTGAGTTTTCCCGGCTGGAGATAATCAACTGGCAACTTCCTCTACTCACCCTGGAGGTGGAGTGCAGCAAAGGGACTTATATCCGCTCGTTAGCCCATGACCTGGGGCAGAAGTTAGGTTGTGGTGCACATTTGAGAAACCTGGTCCGCTTGAAGAGCGGGCCTTTTCATATCAGCGATGCGGTAAGTATCTCGAAGCTTGAGGATGCTTTCAGGCAAGGGCACTGGTCCGAGCTCGTCCATCCTATGGACACGGCGGTGCTTCATCTACCGATGATGACTGTTGATGAGAATAGCGAGAGGGCTATAATAAACGGCCGTCCCCTGGCCCTGGCAACGGAAAGGGATGTCTCTGCAAGTTTGTGTCGGGCTTATTCCGGAGAGGGGCGATTTATCGCCATCCTTCGTTACGATGGAGAGCGAGGCTATTGGAAGCCAGAAAAGGTTTTCGAGAAACGCAGCAAAACTTGACTTTTACACTCAAAGTTGTATAGTCTACAGAATTAGGAAGAAGGCGCATTTACCTTGCAAGCAGCTTGCGGAGCAGAGTCTGGGGGTTGGTTTCCAGCGCCTCGGTGATTTCAGCCTTAGTAAGGGAGGCATTTTCAGCAATATTAAGGGCCAGTTCGTAAGTCAGCAGGTCGAGTTCATCATGTGCGTCTGAATCGATGATGAGCTTTGCTCCTGCGCGGCGTGCCATCTCGGCAACGTGTTTGTTGGTAACAGAATGTTGCTTTCTTGCTGTGATCTCGAGGTAGATGCCGTTGGCGGCCGCCAGTTTCGCTTCTTCGAGTGTTAACATTCCAGGGTGAGCCAAAATATCAACATGTGGCGATTTAACGGCAGCCAAGTTAGTGCCCGGTTCAACCGGCTCAGCAACGGTTTGGCCGTGCACTACCACCAGCTTTGCACCCAGTTCTTTAGCTTTCTTTGCGGTCTCGGCGATTGCTGTTGCTGGCAGGTGAGTGAGTTCCACTCCGGGTATTGCGATTATGTTCCAATGGTTTCGAGCGAGTGTGCAATCAGCAGTAATCTCATTTATCAGGCGTTCCAGATAGCCGATTCCAACATGATCAGTAATTGCAATGGCGTGGTAACCATTGACGAGCGCCCTTCGCACCAGTTCTAGCGGCGAGAGAGCGCCGTCGCTTATAGACGTATGAGTATGAAAATCGCAAAGCATCTTAGTGATATCGAGGATAGCACAAGATTTCTGCCGGGGCAAGTCTATCATGAGTGTGCTGGGAAGAACCCGGTCTTAAGTGCATGAAGAAAGGAGTATCAATACTTGGGTAAGATTAATGTGGCAATAATCGGTGTGGGGAACTGTGCCTCCTCATTAGTGCAGGGAGTGTATTACTATCGCAACGCAGCCGAAGATGATTTCGTTCCCGGGCTGATGCATGTCAATCTTGGGGGGTATCATATCCGGGATATCAATTTTGTAGCGGCCTTCGATATCGATCGCAATAAGGTGGGGAAAGACCTGGCGGAGGCGGTATTCACGCCGCCGAACAATACCATCAAGTTTTGTGATGTGCCCACCACGGGTGTAGTGGTAGAACGGGGCATGACCCATGATGGTCTGGGGAAATACCTTTCCAAGATCATTACCAAGGCCCCAGGCTCTACCGCAGACATCGTGGGAATCCTCAAAGACAGGAAGGTCGATGTCGTTATTAACTATCTACCTGTAGGCAGCGAGATGGCCACTAAGTGGTATGTGGAGCAGGTACTCGCTGCTAAATGCGGCTTGATTAATTGCATCCCGGTGTTCATTGCGCGCGAAAAGTACTGGCAGAAGCGGTTTGAGGATGTGGGACTGCCCATCATTGGCGATGACATAAAGTCACAGGTGGGCGCAACTATTACTCATCGTGTGTTAACCAGGCTCTTCCGTGAGCGCGGCGTTAAGCTGGAGAGGACATACCAGTTGAACTTCGGAGGCAACACCGATTTCTATAATATGCTGGAACGGGAGCGACTGGAGTCCAAGAAGATATCCAAGACCAATGCCGTAACCTCCCAGCTTGACTATACTCTTGACCCTGACAATATCCACGTCGGCCCGAGTGACTATGTTCCCTGGCTGCTGGACCGCAAGTGGTGCTATATCCGGATGGAGGGGCGCACTTTTGGAGATGTGCCACTGAATCTGGAGCTTAAGATGGAGGTGTGGGATAGCCCTAACTCGGCCGGGGTGGTTATCGATGCTATAAGATGCTGCAAACTAGCCCTGGACCGAGGCCTTAGCGGGTCGCTTGTTGGCCCCTCTTCCTACTTTATGAAATCTCCACCGGTTCAGTACACTGATAGCCAGGCTCTAAAGTTGACTGAGGATTTCATTGCTGGCGGCAAGGAAGAAGTCACAGCGGCAAAATCTGGTGCCAAAACGAAAAAGCAGCGAAAACAGAAATAATTGAGCCATGAAGATAGCTCTGGTTTCTCCTTATGATTATGCTTACCCCGGCGGGGTGAATAATCATATTGCCTCTCTGGAGGAGCATTTCACCCGCATGGGACATGAGGTGAAGATAATCGCTCCCTCCTCAAAACCCAAGAAGACGCAAGAGAATGAAAGCGCCATAGTCATAGGGAAGCCTGTGGCTATCCGCGCCAGCGGCTCCGTAGTCCGTTCTCCGGTTTCGCCGATGCTGATGTTTTCCAATCGTATCAAGAAGATGCTAGAGGCAGAGAAGTTCGACGTTGTTCATATCCACGAGCCAATGATGCCTGCTTTAGCTGTTTCTGTGTTGCACCACGCAGAAGGGGTAGTCCTCGTGGGCACTTTTCATGCCACTCGCAGCAACAGCTTTGGCTATGCTATATGGAAGCCACTGCTTAAAAGGTGGATGAACAAGCTCGATGGCAAAATAGCTGTCTCCCAGGCAGCCAGGGATTTTATCTACAGATATTTTCCCGGAGATTATGAGATAATCCCCAATGGCATTGACCTGGAGCGTTTCTCCGATAAGGCGCCTCCTGTAGAAAAGTACCGTGATGACAAACTGAACATCCTCTTTGTGGGCAGATTGGAGAAAAGAAAGGGTTTCAAATACTTGCTCGGTGCTTACGAGCGCGTGAAGAAAGAATTCCCCCAATGCCGCCTCATTGTAGTGAGTCCTCCGGGCCGTTTATCTCAGAAATATGAAAAGCTTGCCGCTAAACGCAATCTGAAGGACGTTGTTTTCGCAGGTTACGTTCCTTTCGAGGATTTGCCTGGCTACTACAACACCGCCGATATCTTCTGTTCTCCTGCTACGGGCTGGGAGAGCTTCGGAATGGTTTTGCTGGAGGCGATGGCGACCGGTACACCAATAGCTGCCTCGGACATCCCAGGTTATGCTGGAATTGTTAGCCATGGCGTAGAGGGTCTGTTGGTAAAGCCGCAAGATGAAAAAGCGCTTGCGAGTGCTCTCCTCAGCTTGCTTCAGGATAAGGCGATGCGGGATGGGATGGGGGAAAAGGGGAAGCTCAAGGCCAAGGACTATAGCTGGGAGGTGGTTGCTCGGAGGGTAATGTCATATTACGAGAAGTTGCTGGAAGGCCGCACCGGGGTAGTAAACAAGGAGATTGCCTGTGCTTGCCAAAGTTCGTCACACCCTGGCGCAGCGTATTAGCAGAATTCCAGCTGCGTTGTTGGCCAAAACCGGGTTAAGCCCCAACGCTCTGACTGTGTCTGGCTTTGCGGTGACACTAGGTGTAGCCTGGGTGCTATCCACAGGCCGATTTTTTTTAGGCGGGCTCCTGGTGCTCTTCTCCGGAGCATTTGATTTTCTTGACGGGGCGCTGGCGCGTGCTACAGGGCGCAGCACCAAATTCGGTGCTTTCCTCGATTCCACCCTCGATCGTTTCTCCGATGCGGCGCTGTTCTTGGGCTTGTTGGCCTATTATGCCAGCCAGGGTTCGCATTACCAGGAGATAATACTAATCGGTGCTGCTCTCACAGGTTCGCTGGTAACCAGCTATGCCAGGGCTAGAGCTGAGGGGCTGGGGCTCAAGGACGAGGTGGGGCTCTTCACCCGTACCGAGAGAATTATCCTGCTTGCGATTGGCCTTATTATCGGTCATTGGCACAGCGATGCGATGACGGTGGTGCTGTGGATAATTGCTGTGCTATCCAACTTCACCGCCCTGCAACGCATCTGTCATGTGTGGCGGCAGACCGGCGGGAAGTAACCGGTCTCATTTATCAACTTTCCACCGTGGACCTAAGATAATCTTTGAGCAGTTCATCGATGTCGCCATCGAGGACGGCGTTAGGGTTACTGGTCTCATATCCTGTGCGGTGGTCCTTGACCATCTTGTAGGGATGGAGCACGTAACTGCGTATCTGGTTGCCCCATTCTGCGGTAATATGTTCGCCCTTTAGTTTCGCCTGCTCCTGAGATTTCTTCTCTAACTCGAGTTCCAGCAGACGCGAACGAAGAACTCGCATCGCTGTTTCCTTGTTTCGAAGCTGCGAGCGTTCGTTTTGGCAAGTAACTACCAGTCCGGTGGGGAGGTGTGTCAGTCGAACAGCGCTGCTTGTCTTTTGCATATGCTGTCCACCAGGCCCGCTGGAACGAAAGACGTCTACCCTGATGTCATCCGGCTCTATGTTGACATCCACGTTGCTCTCCACAACAGGCATAACCTCCACCAGGGCGAAGGAGGTGTGACGGCTGTGGGAGGCGTCGAAAGGCGAGATACGAACCAATCGGTGCACCCCCCGCTCCCCTCTGAGGTATCCATAAGCATAGTCGCCTTTAACCTCTATGAGAACGCTTTTGATCCCTGCCTCTTCACCAGGGGAAAGCTCGATGACCTCGGCCTGGTAATGACGCTTCTCAGCCCATCGCAGATACATTCTAAGCAGCATCTGCGCCCAATCCTGTGATTCAGTGCCGCCGGCGCCTGCGTGTACTGCCAGCATAGCCCCTCTGCGGTCATACTCGCCGCCGAGATGAAGTTCGAATTCCAGCTCTTCGAGACTGCGTTCGATTTTCTCTATTTCGGTGGGGATCTCCTCGTCCAGGGAGCTGTCACCCTCGGTAACAGATAAATCCAGCAGTGTTTCGAGGTCCGATACACTTTTTTCCAGATTGCGCCAGGTAGCTGCAAGATCTTTCAATTGTGAGATGTGGCGCATTGTCTCCTGGGCCTTCTTCTGGTCTTGCCAGAAATCGGCTTTGGCGGTTTCCTGCTCGAGTAGGGCGATCTGTTTTTCTTTACCGGCTACGTCAAAGACGCACCAGTATGTTAGAGATGCGGCCTTTCAATTCCCCTAGTTTTAACTTCTGTTCTTCCATTTTACCCCTTCTTCCGCTATTGTTTGTCTATATGCCGAGCCTCATCTGAGCTTGCGCCTCCGTCGGCTTTGCAACTTCACGACCTCCGCTGGCGGCAAGATGCGCCTGTCTTGTCGGCTCCGGCAGCCGTTGACCCCTGCAGCATCGAAGCACCCAGGATATGGCCGTTTCCAGGTCTACTTTGTGTCCAATCGATATATATAATGGAGCTACACCTGCCTTGGTTCGTAGTGCTGCTCCTATCACTTCATGATTATCAGTTAGCTCAGCATAAGAGCCCGGCTCCGGTGGCACCATGTTATGCTCGCCGCAGAGCCGCGATTTTGCGCAGCCTATTGTCGGTCTGTCCCAGAGCAATCCCAGATGCGAGGCCAGACCCAGTCTCCTGGGGTGAGCTATCCCCTGGCCGTCCACAAGAATGAGGTCAGGAGTGACTTTCAGCTCTTCGCAGACAGCTATAATCAGCGGCGATTCTCTGAATGAGAGAAGGCCGGGCACGTAAGGAAACGTGACTTCTTTCGTTATCACTTTTTTCTCCACGAGCATGAGCTCAGGGTAGCTGAGGACGATAACTGCCGCCCGGGCCAGTCCTGCGGCATCGGGTGCTGAAATGTCCACGCCGGCCACCAGGCTAACAGCCTCGACCTCGTTCCTTTTGGAGACCATCACCGCCAGCTCTCGCTGCACCCTCTTGGCTTGGTCAGGAGTCATCTGCCAGCTATGCAAGTGTTGTGCTTCCACTGCTTGCCCTCATTCGCAGATTCCTAAAGAAAGGATAATGAGTTGAAGTACACAGAAGCCGTGGCTACTCCGTTCTCCCATTGTAACCCTCGGCGGGGGAGACGGCAATCACCTCAGTCGAAAAAATGGCGCACAGAGTCGAAGTCTTTGGGAAGCAGAGGCAGTACCATGTTGAAGTGAGCCACAAAGAAGGAGGCAAGGCTGGAGTTCTGGATAGTTCCTTCCATCCCAGGAAAGTTATACTTGGTGATTATGGTGAGAATGGCGCCAATTACAAAGCCGCCTATCACAAAACCTAACGCCGCTCCTCCAAGTTTATCTATCCAGCCCAGAAGCAGCAAGCTGAGGAATTTACTGAGCAGCGAAGCTATTATCAGGGATACTATGACGACGGCGACGAAGATGATAGCGAAGCCCACGATATTTGCCTGGCTGGAGCTATGGAGCCAGTGAGATAGCCAATCTGCTACTGACCCGTAGAAGCGTCCTGCCAGGACTACAGCCAGGATAACTCCCACCAGGGGTATGATGGTCTTTATCAATCCTTTGCTTAGTCCCGTGATAGTGGTGATGGCTAAGAAGATTATGATGACTATGTCAAGCCAATTCATGCTTGCCCCCTGCCCCTAACTGAACTTTGGCTCTCATTTTAACATATCGAAGGTTTTATGCAAATTGTGTCGATACGGCCTGCCTCAGCTAAAAAGCTGGCGCACCATATCAAATTCTTTGGGGAGGATGTGGAGCACGAAGGGAAAGTTATTCAGGAGAAATGCAGCAAGGCTGGAGTTCCGCACAGTTGTTTCTGCGCTTGCGTAATAGAAGTTGGCGACTATGGTGAGAAGGGCACCGGAGAGCACCCCGCCGATTGCCAAACCCAGGATTGTCCCGCCCACGCCATTGAATTGGTTCACCAACGAGGCATAGGGAGGCTTTTCTATCAAGGATGCCAATGAAAGCAGCAGTCTGGTCGTGACGGCTGCACCCAGGATGAATATGATGATGAAGGCAGCTATTGCGGCCTGACTGTGGCTGTGTAGCCAGGTGGAAAGCCAACCTGCAACGGATCCGTTGAAGTATCCAGCCAGGGCTAAACCAATCAGGATTCCCATAAAGGGAATAACACTATTTGTCATCTCGGCTTTGCCCTTGAGCAGCAGGTCCAACAATTTGCGCAGCAGGAAGAGGAATAGCATAGCTGCCACTATTACCAGAATGAAAATAATGATAAAGGCGACTATTTTGGCCTGATTCGGACTGCTCATCCAGGAGTTTGAATAATTTGCAGCGGAGGGGTAGTAATGTCCTGCCACAAAGATAGCTAGAATGATTATGGCCAGAGGGAAGAAGGTTTTTATCAGCCCCATTCGGGAACCGATGAACGCGCATATGCCGAGGAAAACGATGATAACCCCATCCAGCCAGTTCATAGTTGCCTTATCTTAACACAATGATTAAACTATGCCAATCGCTATTATGAGTACTTTTTAAATCAGCGCATTCAAAATATAAGGGTGCCGGTGCGAATGCCCCGCGGATTTTTTCTTGACACTCGATTGGCACTTATGTTATCTTGATAGATGGTGTCTAACCAGGCTTTGCTCTAGACTCTGGAGCTAAAGCCATTTTCATGCTTAGAAGGAGGGAAGAAGGTGCATTCGATTGTCTGTGTTAAAGAAATTCCTGATCCCGAAACCCCCGCCTCGGCTTTCGCTATTGACCCTGTAGCAAAGCGAGCAATTCCCGCTAAAGACAAACCCCCCGTTATCAGTCCCTTCGATGAGCAAGCTGTAGAAGCTGCTCTCCGTCAAAAGGATGCTAAGGGTGGCAAGGTGACTGTCATCAGCATGGGAGCCCCTACGGCCGAGAAAATATTGAAGCATAGCCTGGCTATGGGAGCTGACGAGGCGGTCTTGCTCAATGACCCTGCGTTCGAGGATTCAGACAGCTTTTCCACCGCGTACGTCCTGGCTCTAGCGATAAAGAAGATAGGACAATTCGACTTCATCTTTTGTGGCAGGCAAGCCGGCGACTTCGACATGGGGCAGGTTGGCTCCGGTATAGCGGAGCTTCTGGGTCTGCCCAGTGTTACCTTAGCCAAGAAGATTGAGGTGAAAGATGGCAAGGCTAGAGTGGAGCGGGCGTTCCCCGACGGCTATGAAGTCGTCGAGGTGTCAATGCCTGCCTTGATCACGGTCAGCAACGAGCTTGGTGAGCCCAGATACGCTCCCTTGAAGGGGATTATGGCTGCTGCCAAGAAGAAGGTCCCGGTCTGGAACGCTAAGGAAATCAATGCCGAAGCGTCAAAGATCGGCGGCGCCGGGCGACATACCAGCATGTTGAAACTTTTCATACCGGTTCGTGAGTCAAAGTGCGAGATTGTTGCCGGCGAAAACGAGGAGGACACAGCAAACAAGCTGGCCCTCAAGCTAAGGGAAGTCAAACTAATATAAGTCAGTTCCTCATGATGATAAGGAGGTAAATCGGATGGCTGACAATAAAGGCGTGATGATAGTCGGTGAGTGTGTGGACTGCGCTCCGGTTGCGATAACCCACGAACTTCTGGGAGTTGGTAGAAAGCTCGCTGACAGCCTTGGTGAGCCGTTATCGGCGGTGCTGCTTGCGGACAAGGTCGGTGATGCAGCTAAAGATGCTATCGCCTTCGGGGCGGACAATGTGTACGTTGTTGAAAGCCCTCTGCTCAAAGATTATGTGACCGATTCTTATGTGGACGCGATAGAGAAGCTTTGCCATGAGGTCAAGCCCAATATCGTGCTGGTGGGTCAGACTCCTATGGGACGCGACCTGGCGCCGAGGCTGGCATTCAGGTTGGGCACCGGTGTTACTCTGGACTGTCTTGACCTGAAGATCGAACCACAGAGCAAGCTGATGGTGCAGACGAAACCAGTATACGGCGGCAACGCTTTGGCTGAGATAGTCTGCGAGAAGACCCGGCCCCAGATGGCGACCGTGAGGCCGAAAACCATGGAGGCCCTGGCGCGTAACGATTCCCGCAAAGGCGAGATTATTCACTTCGATCCTAAGCTGGACGCTTCAAAGATAAGAGCCAAGTTTGTGGAGAGGGTGAAGGAAAAAGTAGAGGGCGTGAAGCTCGAGGACGCCAATGTGGTTGTCTGCGGTGGCAGGGGCATGGGCGGGCCTGAGAACTTCGCAATGCTCAAAGAGTTGGCCAAGATATTGGGTGCGGCTTTGGGTGCAAGCCGACCACCTTGTGATAACGGATGGGTGCCGGCCACTCTACAGATTGGGCTCACAGGCAAGATTGTCTCTCCTACACTCTACATCGCGGTAGCTGTATCAGGGGCGAGCCAACATCTATCTGGTTGCTCGGGGGCCAAGAATATCATCGCTATTAACAAGGACGCTGAGGCCAATATCTTCAAGGTAGCGCGCTATGGCGTGGTCGGGGACTACAAGAAGATTATGCCTCCGTTCACGAACAAGGTCAAAGAGCTGCTTAAGGGTTAGGTTCTAGATAGGGCTAATAATCAGTAGGGGCGTTCAATTGAACGCCCCTACTGATTATCGATATTCTAAGCTTGGGGTGTGGAGCGGAGTGCCCTGAGCCGCCGCCAGGCAAAGAAGGCTACCAATAGCACAAATACCGCAACGATGGGGTAATCGAAGGGCCGTATCGCGTTGCGGATATCATCCCAGTGTTGCCCCAGAACATAGCCTCCGTAAGCCAGACCGACGGACCAGGGGAAGGCGCCGAGGAAACAGTAAAGCACGAATTTCCACATCTTCATTCGGGCTATGCCTGCCGGAAGGCTGATGAATGTGCGCACCACGGGGATAAGCCTTGATAGGAATGTGATTCGGTCACCGTACCTGTCGAACCAGCGGTCGGCGCGCTCGATATCGTGGGGCGTTATGAGAAGGTATTTCCCCCAGCGGTAGAGGAAGGGGCGGCCGCCCCAGGCTCCGACCTCGTAGGCGACCACAGAGCCGATAACGTTGCCCACAGCGCCGCAAAATCCGGCCAGGACGACATATTCAGGCCCTAACCCTTTGGCTGAGATCAGCATCCAGCCGGAGAGGGGCATGATGATTTCGCTGGGCAAGGGGACGCAGGCGCTCTCAATCGCCATCAGGAGCACCACCCCAGGAAAGCCCAAAACCTGCGAAACGTGTTGTATGAATCCTAGCATTGCTGCTCCGGCAGTTCAAAGTCCTGAGTCGTTTCAGACAGTGTAGCAAAAGGACATACTAGCGTCAAACTATGTCGGGTGACGGTAGTTGTGGGTAAATGTTGACTAAATATCCCAATTCACGCTACTCTTCAAGATATAGGAGCGTGCTATAATGGCAGATAGCAGCATTGTGCTATGGCTGCCATCAGTCGTTTTGGCGGCGCTGGTAGGGATAATGGGTAAATTAGAACTGACTTTAGCTGCAATTGGCGCTGGTGGATTATGGTTTTCTCTGAACAAAGTGCTTGAACCCAAAGAATCCAAACTCTGGTGGTGGGCAGTAGCAGCGTTTGCTTTATTAACTCTCCTTTGTATTGCTGACAGTTTCAGAAGAGTGATAAAAACCAACCAGCTTAAAAAGGTGCTAGCTGAACTGAGCGAATTGAAGCTAAAAGGCGCTGTCCTTATCAATGAAGGCAACAATGATATTAAGAATGATGAACAGGCTGAGAAATGGTGGGAGGGTGTAACTACGTCCTGGCTACCTAAAGTGAAGTCCTCAATGGCCAAAATACATCCTGCTGATGCAACTAATTGGGAAACACTGGGTTCATTTCTGCCAAAAACATTCCCTAACGCATATAACCCAATGGTGAACCACCGATTAACTATTCTTTCAGAATGGCTAGAGAAACTACAAAAGTATATTGATGAAAGGACAAGATAAAGCCTTCAAACGTGCGGCCACTAATATCGTTGAGGAGGGCAAATCAACATAAACCCACAAGAACCCGGGTGACACCAACAAAGATTACCGCACGAATTCCCTGCACCGCTATTGACATTGAAGCGCTCAGAGTATATTCTTGCCAGCAAAAAGGAAGGGGGTGAAGGGGAATGCCGAGTATGAGAGCCGTCTTTACCAATATGTCAGCTCCAATGCCTCTCCGCAGAAAGCTGTATCTTGTGTTCCGCAACAACTTTATCAAGATACGGAAAAGGCAGAGCTGTTGCGGCCATTACGGAGAACCAGGATGCTGAGAGGCGCTAAAAGAACCTCCTGGTCAAGGAGGAGCAGAAGAGAAGAAGGCTGGTGAAGGATAGCCGGGGCTGTGGCTGCTTAGTGTTCAGCCTATAACTGCCTGAAGCTGCGTAGTTCCTGGCAATCTATCATGCCGCTTTCGGATATGTTCTCAACTTCAATCCCTGCTTCCACAGCGGCGGCAACGGGGTTGAGCCCGCCGAGTAGTACCATGCCAACGCGGTTAGGGCCTACAGCGATCTGACAAACAGGTTCGCTGGTGTTGCCCAGGATATAGACTCCGCCAATGCCGGCGTCTTTAAGAGCTTTGACGCAATTATCTACAATTGACCTGGATTGTGCTGGTATCTCACGAAAATTGGCCAGTATCCTGCCATTGCCGGTTCTTGCCGTATCTCTCACGCTCGTCATCTTGGCTCGGATGTATTGCTCCGAGGGATCGATTGAGGTGCCTCCGTAGTTGATTATAGCCGTGAAACGCCTTGGCTTGGCGTCTCTGACCTCAAGCACACCGCCGAATCTGGACTCTATGGGGACGCCGGCCTTGAGCGTGACGCCGTTTATGGTTACACTGCACACAGTAGCAAAGCCTATCTTGCCACTCGGCACGACGACATCTCCCAGTTTCTCGCCCTCAGATGCCATTGCTACGAGTGAGCTTACGCATAGCCCAGCCTCGAATGCCTCCCTCATGGGTGTCAGGGCTTTTTGGAACTGGTCTTTGTCAAAAAGCGAGGTATTGATAGCAACCAGGCCAGTCCGCTTGATGGGGTCGAACGTAGTACGGAAAGCCAGGAGTTCGAGTTTCTCCTGTACGAAGCCGATTTGGTCTGGGGCCAGTGCCATTCGCAGTTCTTCCAGTCCCTTCGGGGTGATCATCCTGCCATCCCGCCCCATAGGCTGGGTATAACCCCTTTGGTCTGTTATCTTCAGGTGGTATCTGACTGCTCTCTCACTCAGGAAGATGCCATAACGCTCCAGATCCCGGGCTATTGTGATGGAGCCAAGGGCCTCGGAAGACTCACTCAATACCCTGAGAATGGCTATGATTTTCTTCTCTGCCTCAGAACCGGCGCTTTGAAGCATGTCGACCTCTTTTAGCGTTCCATAATCAACGATTCTTATTATATCATCACTTAGTGGAAGCTAAAAGGGCATAAGGTCAGAAGCTTGCTCTGGCAGCCCTTGAACCTGTTTGTGATGGGCAGCCTTCTGTGAATTTGGGCTTGAGCAGTAGGTCTTCCGGGGGTAGCCGCAGATGGCAAGCTAGGGCAATGTGAGGAGGTTAACACCGAAGGCACTGCCGTCGGCGATAGCCTTCAAGGTCTTCCTGGTATTACCCGTGAAGTCGCCGACGGTAGTGTTGATTTGAGCCATACCCAGCCGCAGCCGGCGCATGTTAAACTCCTTGTAAGAATGCCTTACGCAGCTTACAAGACAGGCAGGTATTTCTTAAGCTCATAATCTGTCACTTGGGTTCGATACTGATCCCACTCAATTGTCTTGTTTTTGATGAAAGCTTCAAAGACATGGTCGCCCAGTGCCTTACGCACCAGCTCGCTTTTCTCGGTAAGCTGGACGGCATCCCAGAGACTGGCAGGCAACGTACCTATGCCTTTCTTCTTCCTCTCTTCGTTGCTCATTTCGTACACGTTTTCCTCAACAGGCGCCGGTGGTTCAAGTCCCTTCTCGATTCCGTCCAGTCCTGCAGCCAGCATGACGGCAAAGGTGAAGTACGGGTTGCAGGCAGGATCGGGCGACCTGTACTCTATCCTGGTGGCATTCTCCTTGCCGGGCTTGTATTCAGGGACCCTGATAAGGTCTGAGCGATTTCGCCGTGCCCAGGAAAGATAAACGGGAGCCTCATATCCAGGGACCAGGCGCTTATAGGAGTTGACCCACTGGCTGGTGACGGATGTGATCTCGGGGGCGTGCTTCAGCAGCCCGGCCACATAGTTCTTGGCTAGCTTAGATAGATGATATGGGTCTTTGGCATCGAAAAAGGCGTTCTTGCCATCTTTGAATAAAGACTGATGAACATGCATGCCGCTGCCATTGATGCCGAAGACGGGTTTCGGCATGAACGTAGCATAGACGTCGTGCTTCAGGGCTACCTGCTTGACCACGAGGCGATAGGTCATCACGCTGTCAGCCATGGTCAGGGCGTCTGTGTACCTCATGTCTATCTCATGCTGACTGGTGGCAACCTCGTGATGGGAGTATTCGACTCCGATGCCCATCTCCTCGAGGGTGAGGACGGTATCTCTCCTGAGGTCGGTGGCGACATCCAGAGGCACCATATCGAAGTAGCCGCCCTGGTCCAGAGGCTCGGTTGTCGGCTCTCTTGGGTCCATGATCCTTCCGTAGGCATCTTTCTTAAATGCAAAGTAGAAATACTCCAACTCAGGACCGACGTAGTAAGTGTACCCCAAGTCGGATGCCCGTTTCAGGTTCCTCTTCAGAATATACCTGGGATCGCCCTCGAATGGCTCGCCGCCGGGCATCTTTATGTCGCAGAACATCCTGGCCACAGCGTGATGTTCCTTGGGCCGCCACGGCAGCAACTGGAAGGTGTCGGGGTCTGGTAGGGCCATCATATCACTCTCGTCGATACGGGCAAACCCCTGAATGGAAGAACCGTCAAAGCCCATGCCCTCCTCAAGGGCACCATCCAATTCCTCCACTGTGATGGCAAAGCTTTTGAGCACACCCAGGATGTCTGTGAACCACATCCTGATGAACTTCACATCGTGTTCCTTTGCCATCTTGAGCACATATTCCTTGCTCTCCTTTTTGCTCTTGGCTGGCATTTAAAACCTCCTTATTAGTTATCCTAAATTTTTATAGTGGTGTATATTATACACTATTCATATTGCGTTTTCGCCCTCGTCTCCTGTTCTCACACGAACCGCGTTCTCTACGGGCAAGATGAATATCTTGCCGTCGCCCTTTTCCCCCGTTCTTGCTTTCCTGACAATTGCGTTCAGCGTTTTGCCTACATCATCGTCGAGCACCACGGCCTCAATTTTTACCTTGGGCAGGAACTCCACCCTGTATTCCCCGGCGCGCCATTGCAGAGAGATGCCCCCCTGGCGGCCACGGCCGCTCACCTCAGTCACAGTAATACCGAATACACCGACCTCCGCCAGGGCCGACCTGACCGCTTCCAGCTTCTCTGGCCTGATAATTGCCTCTATTTTTTTCATGGTGCTATGCCTCCATAGGCTCTCTCTCCGTGCTGTGAAATATCCAGGCCTACTACCTCCTCCTCTTCTTTGACCCGTAGCCCGATGGTAATGTCAACCAGCTTGCCCAAAATCCAGGTAACGGCGAAGGCGAAGGCTCCCACTGCAGCGATGCCGGCGAGCTGCTTTGCCAGAAGCATAGGGTTGCCATGAATTGCTCCGTTGGCCCCCGCTACGTTAACTGCAACGCTGGCGAAGATGCCGACTGCAAAAGTGCCCCATATGCCTCCCATGCCGTGTACTGCCCACACATCCAGTGACTCGTCAATATTTCCCTTGGCTCTGAAAACCATACAATAGTAGCAAATGATCGCGGCTACTATGCCTATAGGTATCCCGGCAAGCGGCGGTATAAATCCTGCGCCAGGAGTGACTGCGGCTAGTCCTGCCACAGCCCCTGTAGCTATACCGAGTACGGAGGGGCGGCGGTAAATCCAGCCCAGAATCATCCAGGTTAAGGCGGCTGCCGCTGCTGCGGTATTGGTGGCCACAAAGGCGCTGGAGGCAAGCCCGCCGGAGGCGAGAGCGCTTCCTGCATTGAAGCCAAACCATCCGAACCACAGCAAGGCCGCACCTATCATCACCATAGGTATGTTGCTGGGCTCCATGGGCTCGCCCTCTTTATATCCCTTGCGTGGGCGCAGCAGCAAAGCCAGGGCTAACGCCGACATGCCAGCACTTATATGAACCACTGAACCGCCGGCGAAGTCAAGGAAGCCCAGCTTGGCCAGCCAGCCTCCGTGTCCCCACACCCAGTGCGCCACCGGACAGTAGACGATGGTGAACCACAGTATCGCCAGAACAAGAAAGGCGCTGAACTTCGTTCGTTCTACTATGCCTCCCGTCCAAAGGGCTACTGTGATGACAGCGAACATGGCCTGGAATATCATAAATGCAAGTTGAGGCACCGTCGTGGCATAAACACTGGAAGCCGCCTGTCCTACATGCCTCAGGCCAATCCAGTCGAGTTTGCCGATTATGCCGCCTACGTCAGGACCGAATGTCAGACTGTATCCGTAGAGAACCCAAAGGATAGCGATCAGCGCCAGGAGGGCGAAGCTCATCATGATGGTGGATAGAACATTCTTGCGTCTCACCATGCCGCCATAGAACAGAGCCAAGCCTGGCGTCATCAGCATCACCAAAGCTGCTGACATCAAAATCCAGGCTGTATCGCCGCTGTTTATCATTTATCAGCCCCTCCTTTTCCGCAGATTGGGTTACTTTTAGGAAATATAATGAAGGAATATTGTTTCAAACAGATTACAGAGAGGTTAAATCTGTGTTACAGAAGGGGTACATGGGAGGTCAGCTACGCGCTTTCCTTGAATCTGTAGCCGATGTTTCTCACGGTTTCGATGAAGGTGTGGGTGTAGTCCTCGAGCTTGCTCCTGAGTCTGGTGATATGGACATCAACTGTCCTGTCGCCGCCGTAGTATTCGTAGCCCCAGACTTCGTTGAGCAGTGCCTCGCGGGTGAAGACTCGTCCCTTGTTCCTCGCCAGGAATCTGAGCAGCTCGTATTCCTTGAAGGTCAGTTCTATAGGTCTGTCGTTGACATAAACTTCATACCTTGCCAGGTCTATGGTCAAGTCCCCGCACTGGATCAGCTCCTGATTAGCGGCCTCCCCTGTATTCCCCAATACTCGTTTGGCTCTTATTGCTATTTCGTTTGCATCCCAGGGTTCGACCACAAAATCATCGACAATCAGGCCGGAATCAAGTCTATGAAGGGCCTTTTTGGAGAGAAGAGCGATTACGGGCAGATGGCCTTCCTGTTTGATACTGTTGGCCAGGTTCATTATCTCAGGGTTGTCGGGCTCACCATCTATAGCTACGAACACCAGGTCCAGAGCTCGCTCGGCGACCTTATGGGCTGTTTCCTTACCGTCGGTGTCAATCGAACAAAGCAAGCCCTTGCTAGTAAGCTCGGTGCCGAGTCTTGCTATCTGGCCTTTTCCGCTGGTTATTATGGATGCTCTGAGCAACGATGACCAGCCTCCGCAGTTATTGTCTATAATAAGCTCTCAAATTTTATCAACTTGCTGTAGTCAATTACCCCGCTCATAGCGCGATTTGTCACTTCTATACCTGCTTCCACCGCCGCTGCCACCGGGTTGAGCCCGCTCTGAAGAACGATGCCGATCTTGTTGAACCCAACCGGTATCTCACATACGGTCTCATTAGGCTTCCCCATCATTACAATGCCGTCTATGCCCGCCTCTCTTGATTTTCTCAATATTGTTTCGACCATCGGCTTGCATGGCGATGGGAGTTCACGGAAATGAGCCAATATCTTGCCATCTCCCGAGCGTGCTACTTCGCTCACCCTGGTCATCTTGCTGGCGACGAATATCTCCGCGGGTGAAAGTGAGCAACCGGAGCATTCTATCAGCTCGATGAAGCGAAGCGGGCTGTTGTTCCGAAACTGGAGCACTCCGCCGAACCTGGAATCAAGTGGAATTCCAGCTTTCAGTAAAACCCCGTTTATTGCTACGTTTGACACAGTGGCTAGTCCTACCATGCCTGGTGGCACTGTTACCTCGCCTAGCATCTCTCCTTCGGAGGCTATAGCAACAAGCTCGCTGACACAGAGCCTGGCTTTGAATGGCCCTTTCATTATTTCAAGAGCCGCCTTAAATTTCTCTCTGGAGAACAACGATGTGTTGATAGGCAGGTCGCCGGTGCGTTTATCCAAATCCAGTGACGTGCGATAGGCCAGTAGTTCGATTCTGGCAGTTATGGCCCCCACTCTATCGCGAACAAGGGCGCCGCCTAGCTCTTCGATCCCCTGCTTCGTAATATATCTGCCGTCCCTCGCTCCCACAGGGCGGGTAAGGCCCCGTTCATCCATCAGCTTGAGGTGATACCTCACAGCCCTTTCGCCCAACTCTATGCCGAAGTCGCTGAGACGACGGGCAATAACCCTGCCGCCCAGAGGCTCCTGGGAATCGCTAAGGACTTTCAGGATGGCTACTACTTTTCTCTCTATTTCTGGAGTCTCTTGCCCTATCATATCTCACCCCCGCTCAATAGGCGTAGTGCCTTCCGTAGGGTCTGAGCCACTTTGGATATAGCTTGCTAAACTTTTGCTTCAGTATTTCCTCGGCGTTATAGCCGAAATAGGTGGCAAACTCCCCCACAAGTTCCTTAAGAGTCTGGTAGTCCTTCTCTTCCAGTTCGGCAATTCCTACCTCTTTGCCCAGTTGATAGCTTTCCACGCTGCCCCTCATATAGATAACGCCGCCGTGCATTCCGGTGCCGATGAATCTAGCTTTATGATATTCGCCTTCTTTCAGGTTGAGTCCCAGGAGTATCAGTATCCCGCCAGCCATATACTCTCCGAAGAAGTCCTGGGCTGTGCCGCCAATGACCAACACCGGCTTCTTGTCCTGGTATTCCTTCATGTGTATGCCGGCCCTGTAGCCTACGTCCTCGCGGACAAAAATATTGCCCCCTCTGGCTGATAGACCTATGATATCGCCGGCGTGGCCATGAACGATTATCTCGCCATTGTTCATGGTGTTGCCGCAACCATCCTGGGCGTTGCCGCGGACAATAATCCTCGGTCCGTCCATGAACGCGCCTAAGTCGTTCCCCGGCACGCCGAATATCTCAATCTCAACCGCTTTGTTCAAGTCCGTGCCGATATATCTCTGGCCGTAAACATTCCGAAGCTCAATCTTCTGGGTCCCATTCGAGACTACTTCCCTCAGCTTGGCGTTCAGTTCCCGATGGGAAAGTCCGTAGGCGTCAATCTTCACTATGGAGTTAGTTTTCTCGTTGTGAACTTTCTCTGTCATTTTAGTTACCTGCCATTCTTACTCCCAGGATTTCGAGTTCGGTATCGGTGAGGTCGATGCCTCTCAGGTGCAGACGGTTGCCCCTCAGGCTCTCCAGGGCATTGACTCCCAGGCCACCCAAAATATCCTTCAGTTCCAGGCTCCAGCCCCGGAGCAGGTTAGCCAGCCGTCTTGCCCCGATCTCAGGATTCACCCTCTTGGTCAGAGCAAGGTCGGTGGTGCAGATACCCCAGGCGCACTTCCCGGTATGACACTGCTGACAAATGGTACAGCCCAGGGCAACAAGTGCTGCAGTGCCGATGTAGACTGCATCAGCACCCAGGGCGATTGCTTTGGCTACATCTCCACTGCACCTTATACCACCAGAGACCACAACGGAGGCACGGTTGCGAATGCCCTCTTGTCTTAGCCTGCTATCTACTGAGGCAAGAGCCAACTCGATAGGTATGCCTACATGGTCTCGGGTGACCTTGGGTGCAGCGCCTGTAGACCCCCGTAATCCATCAAGGACTATGATATCTGCCCCAGCTCGCACCATGCCGCTGGCGATGGCTGCTGAATTGTGAACTGCGGCTATCTTGACTGCTATCGGCTTCGCATAGTTGGTAGCCTCTTTCAGGGCGTGAACAAGCTGAGCCAAATCCTCGATGGAGTAGATGTCATGATGAGGAAACGGCGAAAGGGCATCCGTGCCCTTGGGGATCATCCTGGTCATGGATACCTCAGCGCTGACCTTCTCCCCGGGCAGGTGTCCACCTATGCCGGGCTTGGCTCCCTGGCCGATCTTTATCTCAACTACCGCTGCAGTATCGAGGTACTCCTGATGGACGCCGAACCTGCCTGATGCTACCTGGACTATTGTGTTGGCTCCATATTTATACAGCTTCGGATGAAGCCCGCCTTCTCCCGTGTTCCATAAAGTGCCTGCCTCAGTGGCTGCCCGTGCCAGAGACTCATGTACATTTATACTCACTGCCCCATATGACATGGCAGCGAACATTACAGGCACCTCAATCTTGACCTGAGGAGCAAGTTCAGTCTTCAGGCTCAGCGTTTTCGGGTCTATCTCCACTCTATCGGGCTTGCTACCCAGGTAAGTGGCGAGTTCCATAGGCTCACGCAACGGGTCGATGGAGGGATTCGTCACCTGGCTGGCGTTGAGTACTAAATGATCCCAGTAGACGCGGTATCCTTTGTCGTTGCCCATACCTGTAAGAAGGACGCCTCCGGTCTCAGCCTGCTTGATGATGTCCTCGATTGCTTCAGGACGCCAGTTGAGATTGTCTCTGTAATCCAGAGGATTCCTCCTCACATTTAGCGCGCCTGTGGGGCAGAACATGACGCAGCGATGGCAGCCAACGCATGTTCCTTCGCGGCTCCTTACTATGTCATCCTCGCCATCGTAATAGTGGGTGTCGAAGGAGCACTGGTTGACGCACACCTGACACTGTATGCAGCGCTCAGGATCTCGCTCAACGATGAATCTTGGTGGCAAATATGTCTTCAACTTATCCCCCTGCTATCTCCTGACCGGAATCCCTCTTTCAGCCAGATAGTCCTTTGCCTCGCGAATCGAATAGGTTCGGTAGTGAAATATGCTGGCGGCAAGAACGGCATCAGCCTTGCCAGCCATAAGCGCCTGATAGAGATGCTCGAGATTGCCCGCGCCTCCGCTCGCTATCACCGGTACACTCACCGCCTCGCTTATGGCTTTAGTCAGCTCCAAGTCGTACCCTGCCCGGTGACCGTCGGCATCCCAACTGGTAAGGAGCACCTCTCCGGCGCCGAGAGCGACAGCCTTCTTGGCCCACTCTAAGGCATCTATTCCAGTTGGCTTTCTTCCTCCGTGAGTGCAGACCTCCCATCTGGGCGCTTCATTGTCCTTTACCCTCTTGGCATCGATAGCTACAACTATGCACTGAGAGCCGAACCTCTGCGCACCTTCACTGATAAGCTCTGGGTTGAATACAGCCGCGGTGTTGATTGCCGTCTTATCGGCTCCTGATTCCAACATGAGTCGCATGTCGCGCGTGCTGCGCAGTCCCCCACCCACGGTGAGTGGGATGAAAACCTGTTCCGCCACTTTCTCAATCACTTCCACCATGGTTTTGCGCCCTTCCGGTGTGGCACCTATATCCAGGAAAACCAGCTCATCAGCGTCCTGCTGGTAGTAAAAAGCAGCCATCGCCACAGGGTCACCGGCATCGCGAAGTTCCTTAAAGCTCGTGCCCTTAACCACGCGGCCACCTGTTACATCCAGACACGGGATTATCCTCTTAGTTAACATAGGCTCGAGTACTATTTAGCAATCTTCGACTTTGCCTTATATCCCTCAGAACTCTTAGGCACACCATGCTCGACCACGCGCTCAACGCAGTTCGGGCACCAACCCTCGTAAATGTGCTCAAATTTTTTCAATTCTTTGCTCAAGTACCGGCCGTATTCTGTCAAAACCACCGGATTGCCGCACTTAGGGCAGACCCCCCTTAACGTCTCCATTTGTAATCCACCTCCCTACCTGACCCGGCTTTTTTTACCCAGCGCCTCTGCCTTTGTGCTTAACAAAGCACCTTCCGGCTTCAGCCTGCCTATAATGGGCTCGCCGCCCATGGGAATCCAGGCACGGTCAAGGTCCTGGCAGATCAGGCGAATAGCAGATTCCTCCGAGGAAAGGTATAGGACCTGGTCTTTCACCCCGACCGTGAGCGGACGCAGCCTTATCCTGTCGGTGAGCCCGATCATTTCACCCTGATGAGCTATTATTATGGTAAAAGGGCCGTTCATGAGCAGGCTTCCATACACCTGACGCAGCGTGCGGAACAATTTTTGTTGCCCTTCTGGCATACGCTCTATGTCGCTCCAGAAAGGAGGCGCCAATATCTTGGCCACTATCTCTATGGGGAGGCCGTGCCTTCGCACCAAAAGGTCTACGGCGTAGGCTATCACCTCGGTATCGGTCTGCAGGGTGCAATGGTAACCGAAGCCCTCAAGATAGCGCCTGTTTATCCCGTAGGATGAGATCTCACCGTTGTGAACCACTGTCCAGTCCAGAATGTTGAAAGGATGTGCGCCTCCCCACCAGCCCGGTGTATTGGTCGGAAATCTGCCGTGCGCTGTCCACAAGTAGCCCTTGTATTGCTCCAGGCAGAAATACTCCGCTATCTCCTCGGGGTAACCTACCCCTTTGAACACCGCCATATTCTTGCCGCTGGAGAAAACGAAGGCATCCTTAATTCCGAGGTTGATCTTCATCACCATCTCTACAACATAGTCGTCATCCGACTGTTCTCGGCCGTCCTGCGGCTCTACTTTGAGGAAGTAGCGCCATACGAGCGGCGGGTTCACTATGGCCGGAGTAGGCTGTGTGGGTACTTCCTCGTCAGTTACGATACAGAATCGCTGCTTAAGGAAAGCCTCCACGTTGGCCTTACCTTCGGGGCTCAGGTACATTATGTGAAAGGCGTAGTAATCAGGGTATTCCGGATATAGTCCGTAGATGGCGAACCCACCGCCCAGCCCATTGCCGCGGAAATGCATGTTGGTTATGGCTTTGATCACACCTTTGCCCGAGAAGAGTTTTCCTGTGGTATCCATCATCCCAAAGATAGAGCAGGCGTCTATCACCTTATCGTCGGAATGGAAATTGCTTATCTTAGCCAGGTCTCTCATCTTTTCAGACCTCCTATAATAGTGACATCTTTCTCCAGTCGCTTCTGCCACAACTCCTTGGGCAAATATACCAGCCCAAAGTTATCGCTCAAAAGCATCTTCTTGAAACTGCTTACTTTGACTCTGTCTCTCATCAGACCGAAGAGTATGCCTGCCTTCTCGATGTCGCCCACGCAGACCATTCCTACTATCTGGTCATCCTTCAGGACTACCCTCTGATAGATAGTATCCTTTTGTTTGCTGATACACTCATAGCCGTCGCCCTCCGGCGGGATTGCTATACCTGCTGAAGCGATATCTAACCCGAAGTAATTAAGCGAGTTCATTGCTGTGCCGCCAGGATATTCAGCTTTAACTCCGGCCATGTTGTAGCCTGCAACTCTGCCGCCGATGTAGGCATTGGGCCAGATCGGAGTTAGCCGATTTGAACCGTAGACGAAATCATAGGCCTCGGTTGCGTCTCCACAGGAGTAAACGTTGGGATAGTTAGTAGCCATGTGCCTATCTACCGATATGCCGCGGTTTACCTTTATCTCAGTGCCTCGGGCTAACTCGATGCGCGGTGATACCCCGATAGCGACCACCACCAGGCTACAGGACATATCTTCTCCGTTATCCAGAACTACTCCTCTCACAAACTCCTTACCGGTAATCTCGGCCACAGTGCGGCTGGTGATGATCCTGATGCCCGCCTTTTTCAAGGCTTCCTCAGCGATCGAGGATGCTTGCTCATCGAGGATAGTATTCAGGATTCTATCCTTCATTTCTACTACAGTGACTTTCACGCCGCGCTTTTTGAGGGCTTCGGTTACGCTTATGCCGATAAGTCCACCGCCGATGACTACTGCGGCATGAGCGTTTTCGATAAACTCATCAATAGCCTTGGCATCGTCGAGGGTGGTAAAGGTGAAGATGCCTCTTTTGCCGGCGCCTTCCATCTTAGGAACTATGGGTACTCCTCCACTGGCTATTAGCAGCTTTTCCCAGGAGATATGCTCCCCGTTTTCAATCTCAGCGATGCGGTCGCTGAGGCCGAGGCTCTTGACTTTCTTCCCCAGTATCGACGTGATATTGTTCCGGCTGTAGAAATCAGCCGGGCGAAAGAGCATGGTCTCAAGGGTACGTTCCCTGGTCAAATACTTCGAGATAAGCGGGCGGGAGTAGCTGGGATAGGGCTCGTCGGATACTATAGTGATTTGGCCTTCTCTGTCTATATCTCGGATCGCCTCGGCAGCACCTATGCCTCCGGCGGAGTTCCCTATAATGAGGTATCTCGTTGTCAGCGCTCTTGTCTTTGCCACAGCATCTACTCCTTGACCCCGGTCGTCTTCAGGAAGTTGTCGTACATCCTCAAGCCGATGGTGCCGCTTTTCTCTGGATGAAATTGAGTCGCCACCAGGTTATCCTTAATAAGCATGCTGCATATGGTTACCCCGTATTCGGTGGTTCCGGCTATAACCGTCGCATCTTTCGGTTCAGCGTAATAGCTGTGCACGAAATAGAAATTTGATTCATCCGGAATACCTTCGAAAATAGGATGCCGAACCTTCTGTTTTACTTGATTCCAGCCCATGTGCGGCACTTTGAGCCCTGCGGGCAATCTTCTGACTGCACCGGGTATTACTCCGAGGCACTCGTGCCACCCTCCCTCCTCGGTTGAGGACATCAGGACTTGCATCCCTATGCAAACGGCAAAAAGTGGCTGGTGTTTGCGTATCACTTCTCGAATAACTTTGTCCAGGCCCGAATCTCTCAGGCTCTGCATAGCATCTGCGGCAGCACCGACGCCTGGGAAAAGCACCGCGTCAGCACTGAGCACATCTTTCGGCTCTCGGGTCACTTTTGGCTGATAACCTAGTTTAACCAGGGCATTGGTGACACTGCGCAGGTTCCCTGCCCCATAGTCGATCACGGCGATCACTTGGCTTCACCCCCATCCACACTCAGCACCAGCGCCTCATTGGGACAATTAGCAACGCAGACCGGTATATCTTGACCGGCGCAGAGGTCACATTTTGCGATGACCTTGTTGTTTGTATCCTTGACCAGAGCTCCGCAGGGACAGGCTACTATGCAAGTCCAGCAACCGGCACATTTCTCAGTGTCGACGGTTACTACGCCGCTTGCCGGATCCTTATGCATGGCACCGGTCAGACAAGAATAGACACACCAGGGCTCGGCGCAATGCCGGCATTGTACTGAGAAGCAGACCTCCCCGTTTCTCTCCACACGGATGCGGGGCAGGGGATGGGGTGCCTCTTTCTTAAATGCCTTGATTATATCTTTGGAACGGGAGTGCTCTGTCTGACAATAGACCCGGCAAAGACCACAGCCGATGCAGACATCCTCTTTTATCAGTATCTTCTTCACCATTGTTATCTCCTGCTGGTGGGCAAGCGGTGAGCGGCAACCGCTTGCCGTATGGCCTAACAATATCACCCTTTATTCAGTTTGTCAATAGTATTCATCCGTGAAATGGTAACAAAAATGTGTCAGAAATTGCCGTATGGATGAAATTTACTATAGAGGTGGCGCCTGTGACCCGATTGAGGAAAGGAGGCGGGATGTCAGTCTTGCTGGTGCTATTTGGCCCAGGTGTTTAATCGGGAGACTGGCTGGCAAAATAGACACATTATGTGTTTCGTAGTATAATCCCGCCACACGATTAAGCTCAGGAGTAGATTATGGAGAAAAGGCTTTATCGAAGTCGGGCCGACAGGGTGCAGGTGAAATAAAGCGCCGCTTCCAATGCAATCTTGCTCGAATGAGGTGATAACAATGGCAATTGTCCAGGTCAGCATCGTTCCGCTGGGAACCGAAACAACTTCTATCAGCAGCTATGTGGCCCGGGCGCTCAAGGTCTTGCAGAGTCAGAGGTCTGTTAAGTACAAGCTGACCCCGATGGGCACCGTGCTCGAGGGAGATTTGGACAAGGTGCTGCGCCTGGTCAGGAAAATGCATGAGAGCGTGTTTGAGGAAGGGGTGCAAAGAGTTGTTACCATTGTCAACATAGATGACCGGAGAGATAAGAAAGCCACTATGGAGAGCAAGATTGGTGCAGTAGAGGATAAAATCTGTCGAAGCTAGGGGTCAGCATTTTTTAGCGCTTGGTACCACCGCCTATACCCCCGCACCCCTGGGCCCTCCCACGCTTAGTTTCCATCTTGCGCCAGTATCCGAATCGCAGTAGAATAGCGCCAGCTTTGGCTAATCTGAATACTGGGAGAACAAGATGAGAAAAGTCCTGTGGATCACACTCCTCGCAGCACTATTGCTGACTTTGCTGATGTCAGGGAGCTCGTGCAGCAAGACCGCCTCTGTGACGGCGACGCCAACGTCAACACTCACCACTACACCAACATCTGCACCTACGCCGACTACCACGCTTACGGCCCCACCAGTCTCCGCCTGGAGCGCCATGAGCAGCGGGAACGCAAGTTGGCTTAATGGTGTCTGGGGCAGCTCTGCCTCGGATGTCTTTGCCGTGGGAACAGGTGGCACCATCCTGCACTACAACGGCAGCACCTGGGGCAACATGAGCAGCAGCAATGACTCAGACCTTTATGGGGTCTGGGGCAGCTCTGCCTCGGATGTCTTCGTCGTGGGGGGTGATGGCAGTATCCTGCACTATGACGGCAGCGCCTGGAGCGTCATCACCAGCGGCAGCGCCACTTACCTTCGTGGTGTCTGGGGCAGCTCTGCCTCGGATGTCTTTGCTGTGGGGGAATATGGCGCTATCGTGCACTACGACGGCAGTGCCTGGAGCGATATGACCAGCGGCAGCACCAATTACCTTTATGGTGTCTGGGGCAGTTCTGCCTCGGATGTCTTTGCTGTGGGGGAATATGGCGCTATCCTGCACTACGACGGCAGCACCTGGGGCAACATGAGCAGCGGCAACGACTCAGACCTTCAGGGTGTCTGGGGCAGCTCTGCCTCGGATGTCTTCGCCGTGGGGGAAGATGGCACCATCTTGCACTACAACGGCAGTGGCTGGAGCACCATGACCAGCGGCACTGCCGATACCCTTTGGGGTGTCTGGGGCAACTCTGCCTCGGATGTCTTCGCCGTGGGAGCAGATAGCATTATCCTGCACTACAACGGCAGCGCCTGGAGCGCCATGAACATCAACCACACAAACACCCTTTATGGTGTCTGGGGCAGCTCCGCCTCGGATGTCTTTGCCGTGGGGAGTCGTGGCATCACCCTGCACTATTGAGGGAAAGCACGGCCTACGATAATCTCTGTTGGCACCAACACTACCGCCCTGTAGGGCTTCATGCTGTCCTGTATCATACCGCACCATACTCCGATGCCGTCGCCGTCCTAAGCTCTACCACGCTTACTTGCCATAACACGGCCTATTTTGAGGCTGAAGGGTAAGGGTGAATCGTTGAACATCTGCCAATATAGATGATCGGAGAGATAAGAGAGCTACTATGGAGAGCAAGATTAGTGCGGTGGAGGATAAACTCTGTCGAAGCTAGTGGAAATAAGTTTTGTTAGTGGCTGCGATGTGCTTATGTTACTTGCTTTGAAAATAGGGTTTTTTAAACCGTTCGCCCTGAGCCTGTCGAAGGGTGAACGGTCATGGTCCGTTCATGGTTCGACAAGCTCACCACGAACGGGAAAATCTTCTCTCTAACAGAACAAAAAATGTGGAGGACACTTTTGCAGCGTCCTCCACCCTGAATTCCTTCAGTTTTAGTGTCTCGAGCCCAACTCTTCTTCGGTGTTCACCACTGAACGAGGCTCTGTTTACGAGATTTACCTCTCAACCTCTTTTCCTCGAGCTGAACCCGAGGGTCTGCTCGCCCCACCACCCAGATGGTGGGGCATCAACCATCCACCTGCCTTACCCCATACAATCCGTGAAGCCTCATAGCGAACCTCCTGAACCTGAATTCGGAAGCACCGCCTGGCTCCGTGTAATATACATAACATAATCTGCTCTATTTGTCAAGTTCATCCTACGAGAGGTTCGAGATTAGCTATGATGGTACTTTGGTTTTCCGAGGATTGGGATAAACCTGTGCGCTTGCGGGGCCCAGTCTACATAGCTTCATAAGATATTTAGATAACAAAAAACGGATAAACTTACAGTGGTTGTCTGCTCCGCTCAAACCAATCACGAGGAGCCGCGTTATAGTACGGAATAGCGCTCCACGGGATTTCCTCTTTGCCTGGATTCTTTATTTTAGGGAAGCACTCACGGCATACCATTACACAGTTGGGGGCTCTTTTGTCCCCACCTTTGCTTACGGGTACTCTAGGAACAGACGGGGGAAAATAGCCCCACAATCCAGCACCACACATAGCGCACCACGAACCATACCCATCCCTTCTGCTTTGCCTATCCAAAGCCTGAAGTTCAACACTGCCATTAAAAAGCATCGACTGTCACCTCCCTCTATCGAATTATATATGCTTGATGTTGCGGATGCTCCATCATTGGTAGAGGCGCAATGTCTGGTAGGATTGTACTGTGAGAAGTGCAAGCTTGTCAATCCGCATCGAGAAGAGCTAACTAACCAAATTTCTCCTGCGTATTCATGCTTGGTATGTTGCGCTTCGGCTACGCTCAGTTAAAAATTGACTCCGGCTATCGCCCGCGCGTTCGCATGTTCGTCCTGCAATCGTTTTATGATGCCCAAAATAGGTATTGAACTATGCTATAATACCTCAAAAAAGGGGGGGCGTGCTCCTCTGGAATCTGGGGCTGGGCAGCCAGGGCTAGGTGGGAAAGTAAGTGTACTTAAGCAGCTACGGGTGAGGAGTAATTGCGAAAATAGTCATTTCCCCCTTCGATGGGCCATAATACCAAAACACTCTATATGCTGCTGATGTCTTCTGTTGTGCATATGCTTCAAAAACCTTTTCCCCATTCGGCCCATTTAGACTCAGAAATGGGTGGGTTTGTAGCCCGGGATGTCGTGGATTCTCCGATAGAAGTTTTAAGGTTTTCTTAACAGCCCTGCAGCGGGCTTTCTCTGACGGATTGTCCTTGAGTAAGCTATAAGTTGCCTTTGCCTCATCTGTCCATTGTAGCTCAAACAAAGCTTAGACCTTATAAAGTACTAAGGTTAACCCTTGAGACTTTGCCCTGTGCAGCATCAGCAAGACCCCGCCGAACCGCTGCAATAGCAACGGGATTCTGGAATAGCCAGGCTTCTGAGGCAGGAATTGTTACCTGAGGGTCTAATACGATTTGCCCCACGCTGTTGCTGTAGATATGGTAGATAATATCCTCCCTCACTAAGAAGCCGGGCAAAACTACTCTCTTTTTGGAATCCGGTTTTACACTCCCGGGTATTCTTGTTAATTCCTCGTCCTTTATTATATTTGCCATGTCCGTCCCCCCTGCTACCTGCATACATACACACGCATTATATCAATGGTGGGATTATTTGTCAAGTGGGATAATCCCACTTTGGAATATTTTGGCGTAATACTATTTTCCCTAATTTCAAACTGAACCACTACCAAATTTATATATTTATATGAGTGTAGAGTAAACTATGCTATAATACCTCAAAAAAGGAAGGGCTATGCTCCTCTGGAATCTGGGGCTGCTGAAAGACGACCCCAAGGCTTTCTTCTTACTGGTAGTCGTAGTTGTTTTTTCTCTGCTGATTGCGATAACTGTTCATGAGTTCAGCCATGCGCTGATGGCGTACCGGCTCGGGGATCCCACAGCGAAGAGGATGGGGAGGCTTTCTCTAAACCCGATAAAGCATCTCGACCCGCTGGGCACTCTGATGCTGTTGCTGGTCGGCTTCGGCTGGGGCAAGCCCGTGCCTATCAATCCTGGCTACTTTCGCATGAACCCCAGGAGGGGCATGGCTCTATCGGCATTTGCGGGCCCACTGTCTAATCTCGCCCTGGCTGCTGTTTTAGGGGTGATTATAAGGTCGGGTGCGGTAGCCTGGCATTCGCCTTATTCGTGGCTGCCTTTTGCCAGTTGGTCGGCTGGCTCGGTCACCGCTGATATAATTGGCTATGTTATCCTGTTCAACATTATTCTGGCGGTGTTCAATCTTATACCTATTGCTCCTCTGGATGGATTCAATATCGCGGTCGGCATCTTGCCTCGACGCCAGGCTGAAGCTATGGCGCGACTGGAGCAATATGGCCCCATGCTCTTGCTTGTGTTAATATTCTTAGGCTATTTTGTCGGCTTCCTGTGGGATTTCTTGCTGCGTGCTGTAGACCTGTTCGCGCGTTTCTTTGTCGGGCAGCCACTTTGAGCTTTGAGGTGCTTTGTGAAAAGGATTGCTATAATCGGGCTGGGCTTGATCGGAGGCTCGTTGGCCCTGGCGCTGAAGAAGAAAAGTGCTAAAGGGACAGAGATTGTAGGATTCAGCAGGAGTTCGGAGACTGTGGCCAAGGCAAAAGACTGCGGCGCTATAGACCGGGCTGCTGAGAATCCGGCATCTGCTGTGGCGGGAGCGGATATGGTTGTCATTGCTACGCCTGTGATGACGACCAAAGAGGTGCTGGCGTCAATATCGGAGCATTTATCACCCAGGTGCCTGGTCACGGATACCGGCAGCACCAAGACGAAGGTTATGCAGTGGGCTGGGGAGTACCTGCCTGCCAAAGTTAGCTTTATCGGCGGTCACCCCATGGCAGGCAAAGAGACTTCTGGCATTGATGAGGCTGATGCCAATCTATTTCGAGGATGTGTCTATTGCCTTACTCCATCTCCGTGTGCAACTCCGCTGGCAGTGAGAAAGTTGAAAAAACTGGTGGAGTCGATTGGAGCCAGGCCTTTCTTTATCGACGCTGAGACACATGATAACCTGGTTGCAGGGGTCAGCCATCTCCCCATGCTGCTTTCGACTGCATTTGTTACTGCTACTATGAAGAGTCGGTTGTGGCCTGAGATGGCTAAGCTTGCGGCCGGGGGCTATCGCGATTTCTCCCGCCTGGCCTCGGGGAACCCGGAGATGAACCGTGATATCTGTCTCACTAACCGCGAGAAGATTGTGGATTGGTTAGACCGCTATATTGAAGTGCTTAAGGGGTATCGCAACCTGGTAGCTGAGGACAGCGAGGAATTGGCTGACATGCTTGCTCAAGCGCGGGAGGAGAGGGAGAAATGGTTGCGGGAGGAGAGACCGTGAAACAGGTTGTGAAAGCTCCTCCTGCCCTTGGCGGCGAGGCCAGTCCTCCCGGGGACAAATCTATCTCTCACCGCGCTGTTATCCTCAACGGTATCGCCCGGGGTGATGCCAGGGTCAGTAATTTCGCTCAGTCGGCTGACTGTCTTGCCACTGTAGCGTGTATGCGGGCTTTGGGTGTAGAAATAGAGTCATCTAAAGGCGGTTTGGTGGTCAAGGGGGTGGGAGACGGGGGTTTAAAGGAAGCTGGCGATGTGCTTTGTGCTGAGAACAGCGCCACGACCATGCGCCTCCTCGCGGGGCTGCTTGCAGCTCAGCCTTTCCTCTCCGTTATCACGGGCGACCAGTCGCTGCGCTCCCGCCCTATGGACCGCGTGGTCCAGCCTCTCAGGCTCATGGGAGCCCAGATTTGGGGACGGTGCCATGATTCAAGGGCTCCTCTGGTGATTAAAGGTGGGCATCTACACGGGATTCGTTATAAGCTTCCTGTCGCCAGCGCTCAGCTAAAATCAGCGCTGTTGCTGGCGGCGCTCTTTGCCGAAGGGGATACTGTTATAAAGGAGCCCATTGCTTCTCGTAATCATACTGAAAGAATGCTCAAGGCCATGGGAGCTGAAATTGAAGCGAAAGGGGATACTATCGTTATCTCCCCAAGCGGTCTAAAAGCTATAGACATCATCGTACCCGGCGACATAAGCTCTGCTGCCTTTTGGCTGGTGGCAGGTGTCATTCATAACCGGGCGGATATCCGATTAAACAATATCGGCGTCAATCCCACGAGGAGCGGCATAATCGATGTTCTCAAGGCGATGGGAGCCCGATTAAGTGTCGGGAACGAACGGCTGGTGAGCGGCGAGCCTGTGGCAGACCTCAGGGTGCAGTCAAGCCAACTATCAGGGTTGGAGATTAGAGGAGAGCTTATCCCCAGGGTGATCGACGAGATTCCGCTTATTGCTCTAGCTGCCTCAGTGGCTCGGGGAAAGACCGTGATAAGAGACGCCAGGGAGCTGAGGGTGAAGGAGACGGACAGGATCAGCGCTACGGCGAAGGAACTGCTGAAGATGGGCGCTGACGTGGAGGAACTACCTGAAGGCATGGTTATTAAGGGTAAGGAGAGGCTGCGCGGCGCTGCCTGCGAGAGCCATGGAGACCATCGCCTGGCGATGATGCTTGGGGTGGCTGCACTGGTTGCCGAAGGGGAAACTGAGATTGACAATGCTGAGGCTGTAAATATATCATATCCCAGATTCTGGCAGGACTTGAAGCGTCTGAGCGCCGCGAAGTTATGAATCTGAGTTCAGGGAGATAACGATGAGCACGGAATTAGTTCATGTAGGTTTCGGCAATATTTTGGCAATGGATAAGGTGCTTGCCATTGTTTCCCCGGCCTCAGCGCCAATCAAACGCACGATACAAGCGGCGAAAAACAAGGGCCTTTTGATCGATCTAACGAGCGGCAGGAGGACGAAAGCAGTCATAATCATGGATAGCGGTCATATTGTGCTCGCAGCTCTTAATCCGGAAACTATCGCCAGCAGGGTGGCAGCAACCCGGGGTGGCGGAGCTAAGCTGGATTGAAAAAGAAGCAGGTGAATAAGTGAAAGGAACGAGTGCGAATCCGTTGCTTATCGTGCTATCCGGCCCCTCGGGGGTGGGCAAGGATGCGGTGCTGGAAGGGTTTAAGAAGAGAGACTATCACATGCACTACGCGGTGACGGCAACAACCAGGCCCCGGCGCAAGAAAGAAACCGACGGGGTCGACTACCACTTTGTTTCTAAGGCTGAATTTGAGAACATGATCGAAAAGGGCGAGCTTCTGGAATGGGCTAACGTCTACGGCAATCTCTACGGTGTGCCCAGGAGTGAGCTGCGGCAAGCTATGGATAAGGGGAAGGATGTAATTGTCAAGGTGGATATCCAGGGGGCAGCTACTATTAAAAAGACTGTCCCTCAGGCTGTGTTCATTTTCTTAGCTCCGCCCTCGATGGAGGATTTGAACAAAAGACTTAAACAGCGTAAGACCGAATCCAGCATTGATTTGGAGGTAAGGATAAAGGCGGCCGAAAAAGAGATGAACAGCCTTTCCATGTTCGATTACGTAGTGGTCAATCACAAAGATGGGATTGGGAAGGCCATCTCTCAAATCGAGTCCATCATTACCGCCGAGAAGTGTCGTGTGAAACCAAGAAGGATCGAGTTCGGCAGCGATTCCGTAACGGCGAAATAAATGGATACCCAGGATGGTAACAGGTTTAAAGAGAGAGCCATCAGGGAGATGTTTGCCAGGATTGCTCCCCGCTATGACCTAATAAACCGCTTAATGAGCTGGGGACAGGATAATAGGTGGCGCCGGGTCGCAGTACGCCTTGCCTGTCCGGGGCAAGGGCGGGCGCTGGATGCGGCTACAGGAACCGGAGATATGGCTCTGGAGCTTGCCAGGCACACTGATTCGGTGGTAGGGCTGGACTTGTGCCAGGAAATGCTCAGCCGGGGCCAGACAAAGACAGAGAAAAAGGGGTTGGGGAGCAGTGTTGACTTCATTGTGGGTGATGCCCTGGCTTTGCCCTTCGGTGATAATAGCTTCGACTGCGCTCTGAACGGATTCGCATTGCGCAACGTGGCCGATATCAGTCTTTTCCTTGCAGAGTTGCGTCGAGTGGTTAAACCGGGGGGCCGAGTTGTCTGTTTAGAGCTGGTAAGGCCAGCGTCTGGCATAGTCGGCACCTGCTACCGATTTTATCTTAATAGAATAGTGCCTGTTTTGGGTCGCTGGTTAAGCGGTGATGGCAAGGCTTATCAGTATCTCCCGGGCTCGGTCGGCTGCTTTCTCAGCATAGCCGAGTTGCAGAAAATGATGAAGGATGTTGGGTTCCAACAGGTTGGCTACAGGAGCCTAAATTTGGGGACAATTGCCGCACATGTCGGGGTCAAGTAGCGATAACGGGACATCCGGGGAAAAGGTCATGCAGAGACAGATTCCAGAAGTAGTGGTCTCGCGTCTACCGACGTATCTGCGTGCGCTGGCCCTTTTGAAGTCCGAGGGCGTCGAGTTTATCAGCTCCCGGGGTCTGGGAGCCAGGCTGCGCATGACGCCAGCTCAGATTCGGAAGGACCTGTCATTTTTTGGGAAATTTGGCAGGCAGGGAAGAGGCTACAATGTGAGCCGACTGCACAGCGAAGTGCAACAGATTTTAGGACTCCATAAGACATGGCTGATGGCGCTTGTTGGCGTGGGGCGGTTAGGACGTGCCATATTAGACTATAAAGGTTTTGCGCCAGAGGGTTTCAAGATAGTCGCTGCCTTTGAGAATGACCCGGATTTAATTGGCAAACGGGTAAGTGGGGTGCTGATTGAGGACATCGCAGACCTCGAAACATCGCTTAAGGACAAGAAGGTCGATATAGCTATCGTTGCAGTGCCCTCTAAGGATGCACAGGCGGTTATTGATAAGCTGGTCAAAAGCGGGATCAGGGCTGTTCTCAACTATGCGCCGGTTTGCGTCAGGGTATCCCGCGGGGTACGATTACAGGGGATAGACCCGGTTCTGGCGCTGCAAAGCATGACTTTCTATCTGGCAAGAGGTTAGTAAGCTCCAAGTTGTGCCGCAGGTTAAACCAGCGGTCTCCGTTTTCTGCTCTTTTCGGCCACCTTGAGCCGAATCATTGAGCGGAGCAGCGCTGCTTCAGCGCGAGCGTGGTCCACATGGGCGGGATATTGGGCGATCCTCTCCTCGGCGCGGTGCTTGGCTGCCTCTGCTCGGGCGATGTCTATCTCATCGGCCCGTTCGGCAACATCGGCAAGAACTACTACCCTGTCTCCGAGCACCTCGAGGAACCCGCCGCTGACGAACATTGATTCTTCCTGGTTGTCTTTCCTCACCATCAGCTCTCCGGGCTGGAGCATTGTCATCAGGGGAGCGTGGTGGGGTAGGATGCCCAGTTCTCCTTCGATCCCCGGTGCGACTACTATATCGACATCCTCGGAATAGACTACCCGTTCTGCAGTTATGATCTCAAGCCTTATCTTAAGCATTCTCAGGGCTATCCTATAATTTTTTTGCCTGCTCTACTGCCTCGTCTATCGTGCCTATCATTAAGAATGCCTGCTCGGGCAGGGCGTCATGCTTGCCTTCCAGAATCTCTTTGAAGCCGCGTACCGTTTCTTTTACGGGGACATATTTGCCCGGTCGACCGGTGAAGGCCTCGGCGACAAACATGGGCTGAGAGAGGAAACGCTGTATCTTACGAGCGCGGCTGACAATGAGCTTGTCTTCTTCGCTTAGCTCCTCGATGCCAAGTATGGCGATGATGTCCTGGAGGTCTTTATAACGTTGTAACACTCGCTGTATTCCTCGCGCTACCTGGTAGTGCTCTTCGCCCACGATGTGCGGGTCGAGGATGCGCGAAGTGGATGACAGAGGATCGACGGCAGGGAAGAGTCCTTGCTCGGCGATGGAGCGCTCCAAGGCGACAACAGCATCGAGATGGCCGAAGGTGGTAACGATGCCCGGGTCTGTATAGTCGTCAGCAGGGACATAGATTGCCTGGAATGAGGTGATGGAGCCTTTTTTGGTTGAGGTAATCCTCTCCTCCAGTTCGCCCATCTCTGTGGCCAGGGTGGGCTGGTAGCCTACGGCTGAGGGCATCCTGCCCAGAAGAGCCGAGACTTCCATCCCTGCCAGGATATAGCGATAGATATTGTCAATGAAGAGGAGAACGTCCTGCCCTTCTACATCACGGAAATATTCAGCCATGGTCAGCCCGGTAAGCCCGATACGCAGCCGCACGCCCGGCGGCTCGTTCATCTGGCCGAAGACCAGCACTGTCTTATCGATGACTCCCGAAGCCTTCATCTCGTTCCAGAGGTCGTTGCCTTCCCTTGACCTCTCCCCGATGCCGGCAAAGACGGAGAAACCGCCGTGTTCGGTGGCGATGTTGCGTATAAGCTCCTGGATGACAACTGTTTTGCCCACTCCAGCGCCACCGTAGGCTCCAATTTTGCCTCCTCTAGTGAACGGAGTAATTAAATCCATCACCTTGATGCCAGTCTCCAGTACCTCGATCTTAGTCTCTTGCTCGGTGAAGGGAGGAGGAGGACGGTGTATCGGCCAGCGCTCCTTAGCGTTCACAGGGCCCAAGTTATCCAAGGGCTCCCCTTCTATATTAAACAAGCGGCCCAGCGTTTCACGCCCTACAGGCACTGCGATTGGAGCTCCAGTATCAATAGCCTCAGAGCCGCGCTCAATTCCGTCGGTGGGTGCAAGGGCGATGCAGCGTACCCAGTTGTTTCCTACATGCTGCTGTACTTCCAGGACGAGCTTGCCGCCATTTTGAGGGATTTCGATAGCGTTGTTCAGGGTCGGCAACTCATCCGGGGGAAACTCTATATCAACCACTGTACCGATTACTTGGACCACTCTACCTTTTGCCATAATATTCTCCTGGTATCTACTTATGTTAGTGTCACTATCCCACCGGCGATATCTAAGAGTTCTTTAGTAATTAACTCCTGGCGCGCCTTATTATAGGTTAAGGTGAGGTCTTCGATCATTTCATTGGCGTTATCGGTAGCGTTGCGCATGGCTACCATCCTAGCTGATTGTTCGCTGGCTATGGACTCCAATATGGCGTGGTAAACTTGCATCTCCACGTAGCGTGGCAGAAGCTCTCCCAGAACCACTGATGGTGAAGGCTCGTAAATATAATCTATGTTCCCTGCATGGTGTTGTAGTTTAGCTGGCTCAATTGGCAATAGCTTCCAGAGCACTGGTCTCTGGATGACGGTGGTGATGAATTCAGTATAAGCCAGGTAGATCTCGTCGGTGAGCTTGTTGGCATAGTCGTCAATAACCACGCGTGAGATGGGCGTGGTATCCACCAGAGAAGGCTTGTCGCCGAGCTGGGTGAACTCGGCACGGATAGCCCGGTCATATCTTGACATAAAGTCTCTACCCTTACGTCCCACTGTGATGAGGTTAACAGGTAAACTCTGCTCCAGAATAAAGGAGGCTGTCCTCCGGTTGATGTTGGCATTCAGTCCTCCGCAGAGGCCGCGGTCGGCGGTGACGTGGATTACTGTTATGTGTTTCACCTCTCTGTGCTGAAGGAGGGGGTGACTGTCACCCTCTGTTCTGGGTTGGGCAGCAAGGTTAGTCAGTACCTCGCGCATCTTCTCTGAGTAAGGCCGTGCCGCAAGCACGCGGAGCTGTGCCTGCCTCATTTTGGAGGCGGCTATCATCTCCATGGCCTTGGTGATTTTGGCCGTGCTGCGAATGGAACGGATACGGCGACGAATAATGCGAATCGGAATCATTTTTCAATCTTCCAAATTTAATAGGACACAGTCGGCAGGAACTGGGTGATGGCGTTCTTTAGTGCCTCCTCGGTTTTATCGCTCAGCGCCTTCTCCGAAGCGATAGCTTTGCCCACACCAGGATGATTGCTCTCCATGAAGCGGAGGAAGGCTTCCTCCAGAGGGCTTATTTTATCTACGGGAACATCATCAAGATATCCGTTGGTCACAGCGTAAAGTATCATAACCTGCTTCTCAAGTGACATAGGCACATATTGGGGTTGCTTCAGTACCTCGGTGGTTCTTTGACCACGGTCGAGTTGGGCTCTGGTCGTTTTGTCCAGGTCGGCCGTGCCGAACTGGGCAAAAGTGGCCATCTCCCGGTACTGGGCGAGGTCAATGCGTAGCCTGCCTGCCACCTTTTTCATGGCCTTGGTCTGTGCGGAACCCCCAACGCGTGATACTGAGAGGCCGACGTTCATAGCAGGCCTGATCCCTGCGTTGAACAGGTCGGTTTCCAGGTATATCTGTCCGTCGGTGATGGAGATGACGTTAGTTGGGATGTAGGCTGAGAAGTCGGCAGCCTGGGTCTCAATAATGGGCAGAGCGGTCAGAGAACCGCCCCCATGTTCCTTGTCATATTTTGCTGCCCTCTCAAGGAGGCGTGAATGGAGGTAAAAGACATCTCCCGGATATGCTTCTCTACCTGCGGGGCGGCGCAGGAGCAGCGATATCTGTCTGTATGCCCAGGCGTGCTTGGAAAGGTCGTCGTAGATAATCAGGGCATCGCGCCCTTTTTCCATAAAATACTCGCCCATGGCGCAGCCAGCGTAGGGCGCCAGATACTGTAGAGCTGCGGGGTCGGAGGCGCTGGCCGAAACCACGATGGTGTGCCCCATAGCGCCATAGTTCTCCAAGATCGCTACCATCTGTGCCACCTTGGAGGATTTTTGCCCGATGGCGACATATATGCAGATAAGGTCACCGCCTTTCTGGTTTATGATTGTGTCTATAGCTATGGCGGTTTTCCCGGTTGAGCGGTCACCGATGATAAGCTCTCGCTGTCCTCTGCCAATGGGGATAATGCTGTCGATAGCCTTAATGCCTGTTTGCACGGGAGTGTTCACCGAGGTGCGGGTAACCACATTGGGGGCGATTCGTTCCACAGGTAGGGTTTTGGTGTAATTGACAGGCCCCTTGCCATCGATAGGCTGTCCCAGCGAGTTCACCACTCTCCCGATAAGCCCTTCCCCTACCGGTACTTCTACGATTCGACCAGTGGTTTTAACCTCATCGCCCTCTTTGATTTCGGAGTATCCCCCGAGTATTACTGCGCCAACGCTGTCCTCCTCAAGGTTGAGCGCCAGCCCGATTATGCCGTTAGGGAACTCAAGTAATTCGTTATATTTAGCTCTGGCAAGCCCGTGAATTCGGGCGATGCCATCGCCAACCTCGACTACGGTACCTACATTAACTGCGGAAACTGTAGTCCCGAATTGCTCTATCTGCTGCCTGATAACTGAAGCTATGTCTTGAGCTCGAGTCATTTGTCCAACTCCTTTTCCCCTGTTTTAACGAGCTCTTCGTCTCCTTAGAATGCTCGAACCAGATTGGGTTCAGTGACTGTAATTATATCGGTGCCCGGACCAATTGCCTCCTGAGAGCTTCGAGCTTTGCCTTGGTGCTGCCGTCGATGAGTTCGTCTCCGACCCGGGCGACAAAACCGCCGACGATGGCAGGATCGACGTCAGTAGTGAGCGCTATCTTCTTTCCTGTTATTGCTGCAAGGCGCTCGGACAGCTTTTCCTTGTCTTCCTCATTGAGAGGAATGGCAGTAATCACCTTGGCATGCTCCAGGCCTAGATGGGCATCTGCCATACGTTCGTATTCCGATACTATCTGCTCCAGTATGTTTAACCTTTGTTTCGCTACCAGAAGATAGGTGAAGTTCAGAGCAAGCTGGCTAATCCCTGGCAGGCACTTGCTAATCAAATTCTCCTTATCGCCGAGGTGGATTTTGGGGTCTTCCAATATTGCCCGAAGTTGAGGATCGGCTAGAGTGGCAGCGATAGTCCTCAATTCGGAGCGCCACTTCTCCACCTCGTCTCTCTCCTGAGCGATTTGGAACACTGCCTGCGCATGTCGCTTAGCGGAAGCGACTCTAGCCACTAGTCCCCCTCCTTCAGCTTGGTGCTCTCTTCCAGGGTCTTTTGGATGAGTTGCCTGTGTGTTTCCTTATCCAAGGCTTTGTTAATTACCTTCTCCGCAGCCTGGATTGCTATCTCGACGAACTCTTCTCGAAGCTTAGCGATTGTCTCCTCACGCTCCGTCTGGATTTCTGTACGCGCTCTGGCGACGATGGCCTCGGCATCCTGCCTTGCCTGCTGTCGTGCTTCTTCTCGAAGGCGCTCCCCAATCTGTGCTGCCTGTGCCACCAGGTCCTGCCCTTGCCTGCGTGCTTGCGCTAGTTGCTCTTGAACCATCTGCTCGGTTTTGGCTGTCTGCTGCTTGATCAACTCGGCCTGGTCCATGCTATCCTTGATCGTCTTTGACCGCTGATCGAGCATCTTCATTATTGGCTTGTAGGCGAGGACTAGAAGGACAACCAGCAGTATGCCGAAGCTGATGAACTGCGAGATAAGGCCATGCCAGTTTATTCCCAGGTCCCCCGTGGCACTGCAACTGCTAAGCAGCAGCGACAACACGATAAGTGCAACGGCAAGACCTATGCGGTACCTCATTGTATAACTCCCTTTGCCTGTCTTAGGAAACGGCCGTCTATCTTACTAATCCTCAGTTCAGAAGATGACAGGTCGTCGCCTCACCTGATAGTGCTCTCCGTACCACGTATTTATGCAACAAAGATGAGTATGATAGCCACGACCAGCGCATAAATAGCGATGGCTTCAGCGAATGCGATGCCAAGTATCATATTTGTCAGGATTGGCCCTCTGGCCTCCGGGTTGCGCCCTAATGCCTGCATAGCTCCACTGCACAGCAGCCCGACCCCGATCCCCGGTCCTATAGCGCCGAAGCCCATTGCCAGTCCTGCGCCAAGCAATTTTGCTATTTCTGGAGTCATCTCCCCTAACCCCCTTCTTTGATATTTCTAGTGCTCTGATTCCGGTTTACTTATAGCCATGGTTGCGAACACCAAAGTCAACGCGCCAAAGATGACAGCCTGTATCAGGCCCAGGAATGTCTCCAGTCCGTAAAAGACGGAAGAAAATACCCAGGGGATGAGAAATGGTATGGTTAGAAGCAGCACTTCTCCTCCCATCATGTTGCCGAAAAGTCGGAAGGTGAAGCTGATGATGCGCACAAATTCGCTGAGAAGTTCGAGTGCGCCAACGAAGACATCGATGGCGCCGAAAAGGATGGTGCCGACGGCAGACTTAACCTTGCCCCTGACGAGTTGCCCCAGTCCCTGCAGCAACTGCCCGAACTTGAAAAACTTCCCCAGATAGTAGCGGAGGCCCAGAGAAGTGACCCCCCAGTATTCCACGCTGAAGAATGAAACCAAAGCCAGCATGAGAGGAACATTGATGTCGGTATTGGCGGCGCGCAATATCGGTACAAATGTCGTAGTGCCGTCTGCCTGGAGATAGTTTATTCCGATGAAATTAAACACTGGCAACAGTGCGAGCCACGCATTAAAAAGGACATATAAGAAGATAGTAGCTACTATGGGGAAGAATCTGCGGCCGTTCTCCTTGCCTGCCACTCCCTCAATGAAGTCAAGGAGTGTTTCGATAATCCATTCTGCGGTATTCTGCAGACCTTTGGGGACGAGCTTCATCTTGCGGGTGGCGAAGTAGAAGATCCCTATCAGCACTATGATGCTGAGCCAGGATGTGATAATTGTATTTGTGATATAAATGGGCCCCAGTTTGTAAAAGGGCTCACTATAGTTGGCAGCTAGCTCAAGAGCAGGTCGTGAAACGGGGAAGAATAGCTTGCCGATGACAATTAGTGCAATAGCAATGCCAGCGATTGCTGCCAATTTGCTTTTCGCGCCCAATTTAGGCATTAGCTATTTCCCTTATCCTTGTCATTCGTTAAAGTCGACTTGACCATGCGATAGACACCTAGGAAAGCTGCTATCAGCCCCAGGATTAACCCAAGGACGATGAATATGACCTCGCTGCTATTGCCGCCAACTTTCTGCCCGACCCACCGGCCTCCCAGCGTGCCCAGAAAGATACAGGCGGCGATGTACCACCCTATCCCTATGAGCCTGAGAACCCCCGCCCATCTCTTGTCCATAACAGAACGAGATGAAATTATAACACATGTTGAAGAAAAGGCTCAATAGGCTGAAGTCCGATTTATTCACCAATTGGTAATTATTTCTCTTGAGAAAAGTTCCCCAAACATATTGACAAGGCAACTAAGATATGCTAAAAGTGGTGCAAAGTGGTGAAAAGTGGGTAGAAGTGCATGCTACTGGGCGAATATGAGCTGAGGATCGACCATAAGGGACGATTGGCTATCCCGGCACGGTTCAGGGAGGTATTCCGCGCGGGCCTGGTCGTTTCACGGGGATTCGATAAGTGCCTTATCGCTTACACAGTGCCGGAGTGGGAGAAGGTGGCGGAAAAGCTCGTCGCTTTGCCTCTGACTCAGCTCAATCCCAGGAGAATCTCCCGATTTACCTTCTCCGGTGCCTTCGATCTCGAGCTCGACCGTCAGGGAAGGGTGATCATACCACTCACTCTTCGTCAGTATGCTGAACTCAATGATGAGGCGACCATAGTTGGTGCATTCAGTCACCTTCAGATATGGTCTAAGAAACTCTGGGCGACAGAAAAGGAATTTATGTCTGAGCACGCCGCTGAGATAGCAGAGGCAGTGCAGATGTAACAATGATTACTTTAACCATGAGTGCTGCATATAGCCATGAGCCCGTTCTGCTCGAAGAGAGCATCAAAGCGCTGCTGATTCAACGTGGCGGCAGGTATATCGATTGCACAGTCAATGGCGGAGGGCACGCTGCGGCGATTCTCGAGGAGAGTTCCCCTGGAGGACAACTCCTGGGCATTGATGCTGACCCTGAAGCAATAAAGGTGGCTAAAGAGAGATTCAGGTCCTATGGCAGTAATGCGATTCTGGTTAACGAGAATTTCAGGTATCTTGAGAACATTTGCCATAGATATAGCTTCCGGCCTGTGAACGGCATCATATTTGATCTCGGCATGTCGTCGCTTCAGCTTGAGGCTTCAGGCCGTGGCTTTAGCTTTCAACAGGACGCCCCGCTGGACATGAGGTTCAGTCCCAGGCAGTCTCTTACGGCAGCGGATATCGTCAATACCTACTCTGAACAAGAGCTGGCCGGGCTTTTGCAGAGATACGGCGAGGAGCATCGAGGCAAGCAAATAGCAAGGCGTATCGCAGAGAGGCGCCCCCTGAGGACTACCCTGGAGCTAGCCAGAGTGGTGCAGGATGCTGTGGGGGGAGGGCGGGGCAGGATTCACCCGGCAACGAAGACTTTTCAGGCGTTGCGTATCGTGGTGAATGAGGAGTTGGAGAATCTACAGCTTGCGCTGGGACAGGCGCTAAATCTGCTGGGTAGCGGCGGTAGAGTAGTAGTCATCAGCTTTCACTCCCTGGAAGACCGAACGGTTAAGGAATTCTTTCGCCGCGAGTCGCAAGGGTGCCTTTGTCCTCCTTCGGTGCCTGTATGTGTCTGCGGACATAAACCCAATCTCAAACTGGTAACCAGGAAGGCTGTGAGGCCCTCATCAAAAGAAATACAGGCTAATCCGAGAAGTCGCAGTGCGAGGATGAGGGTTGCGGAGCGAATTTAGCCCTTTTGCAAAGGGGGAACTATGGTTACTGAGACTGCTGCGGAGAAATCGGTGGATACGCCTCAAACAGGAGTCGGGAGCTTAACCCGGATCAAGGTTATCGGGTTAGGCGGCGGGGGTTCCAACGCTGTGAATAACATGTTCGGACAGAAAATGGAGGGCGTTGAGTTTATCGCAGTGAACACCGATGCTAATGCCCTGGCGCAGTCTATAGCGCCAATACGTCTTCGCATCGGGGAGAAATTGACCAGGGGACTCGGTGTGGGTGGCGACCATAAGCTGGGTATGATGGCTGCTCAGGAAAGCCGCGATGAGCTGACTAAAGCGGTTCAGGGTGCCGACATATTGTTCATAACTGCGGGCATGGGCGGAGGCACCGGCACTGGCGCGGCACCGGTTGTCGCCGAGATTGCCAAGGAGCTCGGTATCCTCACTGTCGCCGTGGTAACCAGACCTTTTAGCTTCGAAGGCACGCAGCGGGCTAAGGTAGCTGAGGAAGGCATTACGATGCTCAAGGAGAAGGTGGATACCATAGTCGTTATCTGCAACGACCGCCTTCTCAGCATGTGCGATATGAACGTCTCAATCGAGACGGCGTTCAAGATGGTCGATGATGTCCTGCGTCAGAGCGTCCAGGGTATTTATGAAGTTGTGACGACTGTAGGGCACATAAACCTCGATTTCAATGATGTGAAAACTATAATGAGAGGAGCCGGTCCTGGCTGGATAGCTGTTGGGCGTGGTGGGGGGCCGACACGGGCTGTAGACGCTGCCCAGGCGGTTATCGCTGCTCCTGTATTCGATTTCTCCATTGATAAAGCGAAAAGGATACTGTTCAACATCATTGGCAACGACCTTACACTGGCTGAGATAAATGAGGCAGCTAATATTATCAAACATGTGGCGGACCCGGAAGCACAGATAATCTTCGGCTTCGGTGCAGACCCGTTGATGGACCGCATGGTGAAGATCACACTGATAGCTACCGACTTCTCAGAGAAAAAGAGAAAGCCGGCAGTAAGCCGTGACGAGTCGCTTGAGCTAGCGATGGCTGGCGACCGTCAGCCATTTCTCCACCGGATCAGGTAAGAGAAGAGACCCTTTTTTGAATTCCTGCGGGGCAGGAACAGCGTAAGGTCGCAGGAGCGGCCGCTCCTGCGACCTTCTTGTATCTGTTAGAATCAGCCGGCATCGTACTGTATCAAGTCATCGTAGCTTTCGCGGCGGCGAATGAGACGGGCCTTGCTGTTCTTAACCAGAATAATGGCTGGCTTCAGCGAGGCATTGTAGTTAGAAGCCATAGACAGACAGTAAGCGCCAGATACCGGAATCGCTACTATGTCGCCTGGGGTGACCCGGGGTATCTCTGCATCCTTGACCAGAACATCGCCTGATTCGCAGAACTTGCCTACAATGCTAACTCTCTCAAGCGCTTTTTTGTTAGCCTTGTTGGCGACAATTGCTTCATATCTCGAGCCATATAGGGCTGGCCGAATGTTATCTGCCATACCGCCATCAACGGCTATGTACTTGCGTACCCCGGGTATGTCTTTGATCGCTCCCACCCGGTAAATGGCTACGCCGGCGCGGCCTATGATCGCCCGTCCGGGCTCTACTATGATACTGGGTGGCTTCAGTCCAAACGCCTTGCTCCTGGACTTAATAGCTGCGGAAATAGCCTGAGCGAAGTAGGCGGTATCCGGAGCGGGGGCATCCCGAGTATATTGCACAGCAAACCCACCGCCGGGACTGAACTCGCGCATGGTGAAGCCATGCTTCTCTCTCATCTCGGCGGCGAACCGGAATACAATCTCTATCGCTTTCTGGTAAGGCTCAATGGAGGAGATGAGCGAGCCCAGGTGCACATGCAATCCCGTGAGTTTGAGGTTGGATGCAGATAATGCCTTAACTACGGCTTCCTCAGCCTGACCTGTGGCGATGGGCAAGCCGAATTTGCTATCTATGACGCCGGTGGTAACGTACTCATGGGTATGGGCATCTATGCCGGGAGTGAGCCGCAGCAGGATATCCTGAGTAATCCTTGCCTTTTGGGCGACCTGGTTGACCAGGGAAAGCTCGTGCATATTATCCACAACGATGCGCCCTATTCTCCAGCCTATCGCCAGCTCTATCTCCTCACGGAGCTTATTGTTGCCATGGAAGAAGACCTTGTCCATGGGGAAATCGGCTGACCTGGCAATGCTCAGCTCGCCTCCGGAGACCACATCCAGCCCCAGGCCCTCTTCTTTAAATATGCGTGCCAGAGCCCGGTTGACGAACGCCTTGGCCGCGTAGATGACCAGGGTATCGGCGTAGCGGCGACCGAACTCCTTGCGGAACTCAGAGCAGGTTCCGCGCAAAGTGGCTTCATCGAAAATATAGAGCGGCGTGCCAAACTCAGCGGCGAGCTTAGCTACGTCGCAGCCCCCGATAGTGAGGTGTCCCTTCTCGTTCACTTCCGCAGTATCGGGAAATATTGTTGCCATTTTCTCCAGGACTGACATGCTCGCCTCGCTTTTGATGATAGGGATTATACTTTGGTAGTTTGTGTTCCGCAAGTTGTGAGTGATTGCTGGAAGCTGAGGAGTGCAGAGGGGCGGAGCCCCTTTGCTGGGGGTCTGGGGGTATCCCCCAGTTCAAGAATCCCCCAAGAATGGGGGATTCAGGGAGTTGAAATTCGTTTGGAAATGCTTAAATCGCCAGTAGACAAAATCCACAGGATGGTGTAATATGTCCCATCGGAGGTTGAGGAGTTGGCACATACAAGATCAGCAAAGAAGATGATACATGTTCAAAGCGAAGAGCGAAGACGCAACCGTGCTATCAAGAGCTCGGTAAAGACCTATATAGACAAGGCTGAGGGGCTCATCTCGGGTAAGGAGCCGGAGCCGGCTAAAGAGGCGGTTCAGCAAGCGACGGTTGCTTTGGACAAGGCAGCGCATAAGGGCGTTATCCATCCCAATAATGCTGCCCGCCATAAATCGCGCCTGATAAAAAAGTATAACGCTGCATTTTCAGCCCCGGCGAAATAATTGCTCCTGGGGGAGCACCTGAAGTTTTTTGCCGGTATCAACTTGAAGCCGCTCGTACGAGCGGCTTCTTCATTTTGGAATAGTGCATTATCTGAGGAATACATATGGTCGATAATAGTGTTTGTAAACCCTCTCAGTCGGCAGTCTTGACAACGTGAATTTGCCGTGGTAAGCTTTGCTTCAGTAGAACAAGAGTTCGACAATGAATGAGAGGTGAGGGATGAAGACACTCTCCATAAAACAGAAACAAATCCTCGCTTTTTTGCGGCGCTTTCGGGAAGAGAAGGATTATCCGCCCAGTATCAGGGACATATTGAAGGCGTGTGGCATCAGCTCGACCTCCGTGGTGGACTACAATCTGAAGATACTGGAGAAGGAGGGCTACATACGCCGCGACCGTGAGGTATCTAGGGGCATCGAGCTTCTGGACAGGTCTCTGAGGCGTATGATGCATGTACCGATCCTGGGTTATATCGCTGCGGGTGAGCCAATCCCGGTGCCGTCATCGGATACCTGGGAGATGGAGCCGCTGGATACCGTGGAGGTCAGCAGCGAGCTTGTCAAGGGCAGGAGCGATGTGTATGCCCTGAGAGTAAAAGGGAACTCGATGGTTGATGCCTTGATCAGCGATGGTGACATTGTCCTGATGCAGCAGGCGGCGACTGCCGATAACGGCGAGATGGTTGCTGCCTGGCTCAAGTCAGAGGGCGAGATAACCCTGAAGAAGCTCTTCCGTGAGCCTAACCGAATACGTCTCCAGCCTGCTAACTATCAGATGAAACCTATCTACGCCAGCCCGAAGAATGTGGAGGTTCAGGGGAAGGTAATCGGGGTTATACGGCAACTCTCAGTGGCTTAATGCGTCTTGACTAATCAAAGCTACACCCGTAGACTAAGACCAGCATGCGAAATGAGGAGGATTTCTAATATGGAATGGGGAATGGCAAACCGGATGGCCCAGCTTATCCAATCTGACGGCCATTGTTTGTTTTTGCCTGTCGACCATGGATATTTTCAGGGGCCTACCAGAAAACTGGAGGAGCCCCGTAAGACGCTGGAGCCGCTTCTTCCCTATGCCGACGCGGTATTCATCACCCGGGGTGTCTTGCGCTCATCGGTAGACCCTGACAAAGCCAAACCGATCATTCTGAGGGTGTCAGGCGGCGCCAGCATGGTGGGCAAGGACTTGGCTAATGAGGGCATAACAACCTCTATGGAGGAGGCTATTCGCCTCAATGTGGCAGCGGTGGGCATATCTATCTTTGTGGGCACTGAGTATGAGAAAGAATCGCTATTGAATCTGGCGAAGCTTGTAGACGACGGCGAGAGGTATGGCATTCCCGTGATGGCGGTCACCGCAGTAGGTAAGGAACTGGAAAAGCGAGACGCTCGCTATCTTGCTTTAGCCAGCCGTATCGCTGCTGAATTAGGCGCACGTGTGGTAAAAACCTATTGGTGTGAGAACTTTGACAAGGTGACGAAAGGATGTCCTGTGCCAGTGGTTATGGCGGGCGGGCCTAAGGTGGACACTCAGCGCCAAGTCTTCGATTTCGTCTATGACGGCATGCAGAAGGGTGCGGTGGGAGTGAACCTGGGAAGGAACATCTGGCAGGACGAGCACCCCGTGGCTATGATTAAAGCCCTGCGCGCTGTCATCCACAAGAAGGCTACTCCTGAAGAGGCTGAGGAGATATACAACAGCGAAAAGACCGGTAAGAAGAAGTAGAAGCTAAGCCAGCCATGTGGCTGGCACTTGCTATTGCCATTTAAGTCATGAGGAGATTTCATGCCCTCTCGTCGCCTTACTTTCCCTGAAGGTTTCATGTGGGGCGCAGCCACGTCTGCCTACCAGGTCGAGGGTGCCTGGAACGAGGATAGCAAAGGCGAATCCATCTGGGACCGCTTTGCCCATACTCCCGGCAACATTCTGGATGGCAGCACTGGCGATGTGGCCTGCGACCACTACCATCTCTGGCGCGAAGATATCGCGCTGATGAAAGAACTGGGGCTCAAGGCCTATCGCTTCTCTATATCCTGGCCTCGTATCTTGCCGACCGGACGGGGAAGGGTGAATCGGAAAGGGTTGGATTTCTACAGTCGTCTGGTGGAGGGGTTGCTGGAAGCAGGCATAGAGCCTTTCGTGACCTTATACCACTGGGACTTGCCCCAGAGCCTGCAGGATAAAGGCGGTTGGGCTGCACGCTCCACTGCCGAAGCCTTCGTTGAGTATGCTGATGTCGTCAGTCGCAAATTGGGAGACCGCGTAAAGCATTGGATTACTCACAACGAGCCCTGGTCGATAACAGTGATGGGCCATCAAATCGGCATGCATGCGCCCGGACAGAGAGATTACCCTGCTTCGCTTAAGGTCAGCCACCATCTGCTGCTCTCCCACGGTTGGGCTGTGCCTGTGCTGCGCCGCAACAGCCCTGACGCTGAGGTAGGCATTACTCTCGTTCTGTTTCCGCTTGTGCCCGGTCCCTCGAACACTGCCGTCCTCCCTGTTTTTCGTAAGTGTGATGGCTACTTCAATCGCTGGTTTCTCGATCCACTCTATGGTCGCCACTATCCCGCTGATATAGTGGCCGAGCACATTGAAGCCGATCATCTGCCAGCGGATGGCCTGAGTTTCGTCAAGCCAGGCGATTTGGAAGCCATCGCCGCCCATACAGATTTCCTGGGCGTTAATTATTACTCCCCGGTGATACTGCGCAGCGAGGTCACACCCGAAAACGAGAACGAGCCTCTGACTCTTCTCTACAATGGGCCCGAATACGAGTACACCGATATCGGCATGATGGTCTATCCATATGGTCTCCGCCACCTGCTGAGCCGGTTGTATTTTGAGTACCACCCCGGCAAGATATACGTCACAGAGAATGGTGCGAGCTATTCCGACGGCCCTGATGGGAAGGGACGTGTGCGGGATCAAAGGCGGCTGAGCTATCTGCGTGACCATTTTGTGGCTGCCCATCGAGCCTTTGAATGTGGTGTGCCTCTGGCTGGCTATTTCGTCTGGTCGCTGATAGACAACTTCGAATGGAGCTTCGGCTACGCGCAGCGCTTTGGCATCGTCTGGGTGGATTATGAGAGCCAGCAGCGTATTCTCAAGTCTAGCGCGCTCTGGTACAAGCAGGTGATTGCCGAAAACGGGTTCACAGTGCCGGTGCGCTCGTGTTGAAAGAGCAGGTTCGGATTATGCATCTTAATCAGGGGCGTCCGCCTCAGGCGGACGCCCCTGAACATATCTATCCGGCACAGATTCCAGGTTTACGATGATACGAATCTGTGGTATAATGTAGTCTCTACTGAAGTAAGATGAAAGTATTCCTCTTAACTCGTTTTCGTGCTTGCTGAGATTAGCCTCTTCTCCCTGCGAGGCTCGGCAGGCGCTGAGCCTGACGGAGTTCCCTTTCGAAAATGAATCTAGCCTTCCCACTCACAACAGGTAGATAGAAGGCTTCAGTGAGGAGATTGGATGAGCAAGTGGAGTTCAGATAAGAAGGCGGTGCTCGAGACCGCCAAGCGAATGTCCGAAAAAGGCTTTGTGGTGGGCACGGCGGGAAATGTGAGCGTGCGCCTTACCGAGCCCGGCGGACGTGAATTGATGGCTATTACTCCCACTAGCCGCTACTATGACACAATCGGCGTGGACGATATAGCAGTGGTTGACTTCGATGGACAGCGGGTTGAGGGGGAGTTCAGCCCTTCTGTCGAGACAATGCTGCACATAGGGGTCTATAAAGCGCGCAAAAAGGTGAACGCTGTCATTCACAGCCACCCTGTTTTCAGCAGTGTCTTTGCGGTTGCCGGCATGGAGATACCTCCTATTGTTGATGACCAGGTCACCTATCTCGGTGGAGTGATAAAGGTAGCCGAATATGCTCTCTCCGGCAGCGGCGAACTGGTGAAGAATGTGCTGGCTGCCTTGGGACCTAGAAATGCGGCTTTGTTGGCAAATCATGGCGCGGTCTGTGTAGGGAAGGACCTGCGGGAAGCTTTTACGAACTGCGAGATGCTGGAGAAGACTGCGAAAATATACATCTGTGTTTTGAGTATTGGCAAGCCTGCCCCGATTCCTGCTGAGTCTCTAGAAGCGATGGGCGCTTACTTTAGTTACGTGCACGGCGATGCTGAGTAGGGGCATAGCTGGCAACGGGTTAGTTTAGAGGGGAGAAAATGGCAGACCGAGACAAACTCTACATGGGAATAGACATTGGTTCGGTTAGCCTCAACATAGCTATAATCGACGAAGAAGTGCGCCTGCTTGCCAGCGTGTACGAACGTACTAAGGGGCAGCCTGTCCCGGTATTACTCGATGCTCTCAATAGGCTTGCTGGAGATTTCCCCCGGGTGAGCGGCGTATTGGGTACAGGGAGCGGACGCGACCTGGTTGCCGATATACTACATGTAGATAAAGAAAACGAGATTATAACCCAGGCGAGGGCTGTTACTCATTACCATCCAGAGGTCAGGACGGTTATCGAGATCGGGGGACAGGATTCGAAGCTGATTTTCCTGGATTTCGATGAGAAGAAGGGGAAGCCGGTCATTATCGACCATGCTCTCAATGAGATATGTGCCGCAGGCACCGGCTCCTTCCTCGACCAGCAGGCGTATCGTCTGGGGATTTCTATCGATAAAGAGTTTGGCGCTCTGGCTGTGAAATCCACAAGGCCGGCGAATGTCGCTGGCCGATGCAGCGTCTTTGCTAAGTCAGATATGGTTCATTTGCAGCAGGAGGGCACCCCCAAAGAGGATATAGTGGCCGGGCTCTGCTATGCCCTGGCCAGAAACTACATAAGTAACCTGGGCAAAGGCAGAAAATTCAACAAACCCATAGCATTTCAGGGTGGCGTGGCAGCAAACAAGGGTGTGGTCAAAGCTTTTGAGGACTTGCTGGGCCTGCAGCCGGGGGAACTGATTATCCCTGAGCATTTCCTCGTCATGGGCGCTCTCGGCTCGGCAATCATGGCTCTGGAGAGGGGCGTTGATACTCCTCTCGAGCTCCGTAAAGCGATAGGTGATTTGAGGCAGTACATAGCTAAGGAAGCCAGCGAGTCGAAGCAAGGCTTTTTGAAGAGATTGGTCTGGGGAGGTAACGGCCTTAAGCCCAGCCCCGATGACATGCAAAGCCCTGAAAGACAGAAGGAAAAGGTATATCTGGGAATCGACGTAGGCGCGGCGAGCACTAACATAGTCATCCTGGATAAGGATAAGAGGCTGCTGCGCAAGAGATACCTGATGACCGAGGGCGAGCCGATCGAGTCGGTCAAGAAAGGCCTTTTAGATATAGCTAAAGGGATAGAAGACCTCGTCGAGGTTCAAGGGGTAGGGGTCACCGGCAGCGGCCGCTATTTCGTGGGAGATTTCGTGGGGGCTGATGTAGTGATCAATGAGATTACGGCTCAGGCCAGAGCTACTATAGAAATTGACGACACTGTTGATACGATATTTGAGATCGGGGGCCAGGATTCGAAATTCATCCGCTTAAAGAACGGGGCAGTGGTGGATTTTGAGATGAACAAGGTCTGCGCTGCGGGGACCGGCTCTTTCCTTCAAGAACAGGCTGCCAGATTAGGTGTAAGAATTGATGAATTTAGTGGACTCGCTTTCAATTCGAAGAAGCCCGCTGATTTGGGCACACGTTGCACTGTTTTTATGGAGTCTGATTTAATACATCATCAACAGGTGGGCTTGCCCAAGGTCGACCTCGTCGCTGGCCTTTCGTATTCGGTAGCTAATAATTACATAGAGAAGGTTGTAGGAAATAAGAAGATTGGCAAGAGGATATATTTTCAAGGTGGCGTAGCATCAAATAAGAGCGTGGCTGCGGCATTTGAAAACATTCTGGGTAAGCAAATTACCATACCTGAGCACCACAATGTGACTGGTGCTATAGGCGCTGCCCTGATTGCGCGGGAAAGAGGAAATGGAAATCGGCAGAGTAGCAATTTCGCAGGCTTTGATCTACGGAGTAGAACCTATCAAGTCAAGACCTTTGAGTGTCAACATTGTCCAAATCACTGCGACGTAAAGAGGGTATTGATAGGGACTAAAAAGGAATCGTTCTACGGTGGCATCTGCGATAGATACGACATTCAACGGGGAGAGGGTGCTGCTAAGGAAGTGCCCGATCTTTTCAAAGAGCGAGAAGAGATGTTTATGCGCTATTATGATGAGAATGAGTTTGACACGGGTTCTCCAGTGGTCGGGATCCCCAGGATACTTATGTTTTTCGAGCAATTCCCGCTCTGGGCAACATTTTTTAAGGAACTCAGGATTAGGGTAGTGCTCTCTGACAAAACAAATAGTAGACTCATTCATGGAGGGCTTCAAGAAGTCTTAGCCGAAACATGCTACCCGGTAAAGGTTGCTTATGGGCATATGGTCAATCTCATAGAAAAAAGTGTCGACTGTATATTCCTGCCCTGCGTAATCGATCTTGAGAAGGATAGGGATGATGTAAACAGAAGCTACAACTGCCCCTATATTCAGGCTATCCCATTTATTCTGAAGGCGGCCTTCGAAAACAGGGTCAAAATCATGAGCCCTACCCTATTTATGGAAAAAGAAAAGAGAAATCTAGAGATGCAGATGATGGAGATAGGCAAAAGGTTCGGTAAGGCGAAAAGTGATATCGCCTCCGCTATAAATGCGGCGCTTAAATCACAGGAAGAGTTCGAAAAGGTGCGGCTAAAGAGAGGGCGAGAGATACTGGATAGCCTTAAGGAAGATAGTCAGGCAATAGTGGTGATAGGCAAACCTTATAACGTTCATGACACGGGGTTGAATCTAAATATCTCTAAAAAGTTGCGAAAGTTGGGTGTAATAGCCATACCTTATGACCTGCTGCCTTTGGATACCGTAGAGTTACCTCCTTACTATTCAAACTTGGTTTGGAAGAACGAGCAGAATCTTTTGAGAGCGGCGCTGATGGCAAAGGCCAGTAAAAATCTAAATCCCATAATGGTCACCAATTATGGCTGTGGCCCCGACGCCTTTTTTGCCAAGTATCTTGAGGATACGATGGGTGAAGATCCGTATCTGGCTCTCGAGGTGGATGAACATAGCGGTGATGCTGGAATGGTAACCAGGATCGAGGCTTTCCTAGACACCATTAACAGACCGAGAGTCAAAGAGCCTGAAAAGGCTCTCGAAGATTTGAGTGTGGTGGGCTCTCGTGGACTGATAAGTATCTTCAAGCCTTCGAAACGAATTGCGGAGTTGGAGAGGACACTTTACATTTACAATGCTTCCGGGCACTCTAATATCTGGGCCGCTGCCTTCCAATCGGTAGGCATAGACGCTAGAGTGTTACCGATGCCTGACGAACAGTCCGAAGAGCTGGGTAGAAAATATGCTTCTGCCCGGGAATGTCATCCCTATCTGATTACCACAGGGGATTTGGTCAAAAAGGCGCAGTCTGCTGACTTCGACCCAGACAGGTCGGCATTTGTGACGCTGAATTTCGATGGCTCCTGCCGTATGAGCCAATATGGCTTATCCCAGAAACTCGTTCTTAAGAGATTGGGTTTGAGCCATGTGCCTGTAATTGCTCCCATTACCTCTATCCGTCACGATGATGCAAGTAGAATGTTTGGCATTAACTGGGCCAAGGCTATCTGGAAAGGCTGGCTGGCTACGGATGTCTTGTTAAAGAAGCTGCTTCATACCCGCCCCTATGAGATAACTAAGGGCGAGAGTGAGAGGGTCTACGACAAGGCAATACAGTACATATCCGCTGGTATTATCAAGGGTGACTTTGATGAGGCCCTGAAAAAGTCGATAGCTGACATGGATGCAATCCCTGTAAAGAGAGAGAGCAGGCCAGTTATAGGAATTGTCGGCGAGTTTTATAGCTGCATGAACTCGTGGGCCAATAATGACATAATTAGAGTGCTGGAGTCACTGGGGGCAGAAGTAAGGTACGGACCGAGCACCACGGATTACCTGGTGTATTTCAATGAGGCATATCCTAGCATTCACTTGTCCAGGGGAGAATATTTTGCCGCCTCCTATTATTATATTAGAAGATTGTGGTTCATGAGCTGGAAAGGGAGAATTGAGAAGATGCTCGGGGACGGTCTCTATGAAGATTGTAAGGTGCCCAAGGTGGCGGATAGGATAGAAGCTGCGGCTCCTTATGCTACTGAGTCCATAGACCCTGTGGTAACCGTAAACTTATCTAAAGCGAAGGGCTATGCAAGGGGAGGTTGCAGCGGTATAGCTAACCTCATTGTCCTTAATTGTCTCTATGGGACTTTAGCAACTGCTATATACAAAAAGATACAGAGAGATCACAACCAGATACCCATGATTACCATGATATATGAGGGATTGAAACCAACCAACGAGAAAACAAGGATAGAGGCTTTTGTGCACCAGGTGAAGTCTTATCACGAACGATATATGGATAGAGGTTAGGTTGTTTGTTCAAACAGTGAGACGCAACACGGTGAATGTAGGTAAAGTTAGGTGTAGTTAAGCTATCTGCTCTTGACAAACATGTCTTAAAGTGTGATATTTATTAGTATATAAGGGGTTATTATACGCATCAAAACGGGCCAAATTAGCGTGGGAGGTATAGAGATGCCGTCGAAGGCAAAAAGGTCTATCTTGAAACCACCAGCTAAATTTGTCTATGGGAAGGTGCTCTCGCTTGAGGTAAAGGCAGTGGAGAAGTATGTACCGGATAGGCTGCTGCTTCTTTTTATGAACGCATTAGATAAACGTGCTTCACCTCAGACAATTGATGCCATTATTGAGAAGATAGAAAAATATATTTCTGAGAGGGTGCGTGCCTCTCTTCTCGCTGTAGCAGATGAGTATGTGCCAGACACTGTAGCAAGTTCGAGAAAAGTTTCCGCGGTCGTTGCCGGGGTGGGGAAGTATATCCCGGACAGGATAATACCTGCTGAGTCCGCTGAGAAGTGGGCAAATCTCAAGATTAAGTTTAGCATCCCGACATTGCTAACAAAAGAAGGCAAGGATACTCCCCCTAGGGGCTGATACAATTGTTGCCGATGCGGCTTTTGAGTTGTGGCATGCCAGCCACCTTATTGTAAGCTGCGGTGGAAATAGAAAGCTCCGCGCTTTCTGCTTGGGATTCCGTTTATAGTTTGGTTGCGGGAGAGAGCTTTCAGAGGATGAACTGAGATGTTGTATAAGAAGGTTTGTATAGAGGCATTCGGGTACGAATTACCAGAGACGATTGTTACCTCTCTTAGCTTGGAAGAGAGACTAGCCCCAGTCTATGAGAAGGTGAACCGCACTTATGGGCGCCTGGAGTTGATGACTGGCATTCGTGAGCGTCGATTCTGGGATGAGAATACGCCACCAAGTAAGTTCAGTACCAAAGCGGCGGAAAAGGCTATCGCTAAGTCGGGCATTGATAAGAATCAGATTGAGTGTCTTCTTTCTACTTCTGTGAGTCGTGATTTTCTAGAGCCGGCGACTGCTTTTGTAGTCCATGACTCTTTGGGACTTCCGCCCACAGCCGTTATTTTTGATATCTCAAACGCATGTTTAGGTTTCATCAATGGTATGGTGACTCTGGCGAATATGATCGAATTGGGTCAAGTAAAAGCAGGTATTATAGTTGGCAGCGAGAGCAGCAGGCGTCTTACTGATGCCACAATTGACTCGCTCCTGAAGGACACGGATATTAACCGCGCCAAGCTCAAACAGGGTTTTGCTTCTCTTACTATGGGGTCCGGAGCAGTAGCAGCGGTATTAACCCACTCATCTTTATCGAAATCGGGCCATAAACTTGTAGGTGGGGTGGTACGGGCTGCTTCACAACATAATGGCCTCTGCCGCGTAGACAATGACACTTGTTTCTTCGACGAGGATAGTTACCCCAAAATGCATGCTAACTTTGAAGGAATTTTAAAAAATGGCTTGGGATTGGCGGCCGATACATGGAAGGCTTTCCAGAAGGAAGTGGGATGGCACAATGGGACAGCAGATAAGGTTTTTAACCATCAGGTTAGCGTTATCCATCAAGAGATGTTGTTTCGTACCTTGAGTCTGGATGCATCAAGAGGCTTTTCCACAGTGGAATACCTGGGGAACATCGGGTCATGTTCTCTGCCTATTTCGTTTGCCATAGGGGTCGAGGAGGGCCATGTTAAGGCCGGCGATAAAGTAGTGATGATGGCGGCGGGTAGTGGCTTAGCCTGCATTATGCTGGGCCTGGAGTGGTAGTTTAAGAAGATGATATAGGGCAGGATATAGCCGCTAAGATGAATAATGAAACGCGAATTGTTATAACCGGGATCGGTCTGACTGCACCAAACGGGAACAATCTTACAGAATTTCGACAGAACTTACTTGCTGGTAAATCTGGGGTGGGGAAGATCGAGACCCATTATATGGGTGAGGTCATAGCGGGTATTTGCCATTTCGATCCGCTGAAGTATCAGAAAAAAAAGAAGTTCGCCGCGGGACGCGGGCAGGTTCTATTGCGATCTATTGCGCTAATGAGGCAATAGCTGATTCGAAACTGGACCTGAGTTCTGTTGATAAATCGAGAATTGGCATTTATCTCGGCGTTACCGAGCATGGTAACGTGGAAACAGAGCATGAGGTCTATAACATCAAGCAATTTGACTACAATGTAGATTTTTGGTCCCACCACCATAACCCAAGAACTGTTGCCAATAATCCAGCCGGCGAAATCACCTTGAATATGGGGATTACCGGGCCACACTACACATTGGGAGCCGCTTGCGCTGCTGGCAGTATTGGAATTATACAAGGTTTACAAATGCTACTGCTCGGCGAAGTGGATTTGGCCTTGGGCGGCGGGGTTTCCGAGACCCCTAATACATTTGGTGTCTTCGCTGCTTTTAAAAATGAAGGAGCGTTGGCAAGCCACCCAGACCCTCAGAAGGCATGCCGACCTTTTGATAAGAACAGAAACGGTATTGTTGTCTCCGAGGGCGGCTGCATTTGTGTTCTGGAGAAGTTAAGCACTGCTCTTGAAAGAGGCGCAAGGATTTACGGCGAGATCGTTGGATATGCTATCAACTCTGATGCATCTGATTTTATTCTTCCAAACCCCCAGAGGCAATCCGAATGTATGAGGCTTGCTCTCAGAAAAGCAGGCATATCAGCAAACGATATCGATATTCTTAATACTCACGCAACCGGGACCCGTGAAGGGGATAAGGCTGAATGTCAGGCAATCAGAGGGGCCTTTGGTGACGATTCAGGGGTATATATAAACAACACTAAAAGTTATATTGGTCATACTATGGGTGCTGCTGGTGCTTTGGAATTAGTGGGTAATTTGCCATCGTTCGAGGATAATATCGTCCACCAGACTATTAATATAGATGATTTAGACCCTGAGTGCGCTTTTAAGAACCTTGTAATAAACGAACCTCGAAAAGTCGACAAGGTCAATTACATTTTGGATAATTCCTTTGGTATGTTGGGCATCAATTCTGCCCTTATTGTCAAAAGATATGAAAAATGAATACTCAGGAACTATTCCAGCTATTGTATTAGAGGGGAACATATGAAAGCAAAAGATATTCGAGCCATGATTTTAGAGGTCATTCACCAGATTGTTCCAGATGAAGACCTGAGTAATCTCAAAGGTGATGTCCGCATACGAGACCAAATTGAAATGGACTCAATGGATTTCCTGGACATTATGATGGAGTTGCGGAAACGATACGGTATCAAGGTGCCGGAAGAAGACTATATGAAATTGTCAACTCTGGATGGCTCTGTGGCTTATTTAGAGCCGCTCATGAAACAGTTTTAATCGAATAAGGTGGCAGCGAACCTAGAGCATCATTTCACCTCATTTAACCAAAGAATCGAAGACTTAGATAATTTTCTCCCCTTGAAAAAGGGGAGAAAATTATCTTTGGGGCTTGGCTATGAGTTATGATGTCCTCATTATAGGTGCAGGGATGTCAGGTCTGGCCGCTGGCATTAGATTGGCCTACTACGGTAAAAAGGTCTGCATCCTAGAAAAGCATCATCGCGTCGGTGGATTGAATTCATTTTACAGCCGAGATGGTCATAAATTCGATGTTGGTCTTCATGCCATGACCAATTATGTACCAAAGGGGACTAAAGCAACGCCACTGCCGAAGTTGCTGCGACAGCTCAAGCTAAAAACCGAAGATTTCGCTCTTTGCCAGCAGCGTATGTCGGTCATTAAGTTCCCAGGCAAAACACTCAGATTTAATAACGACCTGAACTTTTTTATCCAGGAAGTAGGCGAGAATTTCCCAACGCAAGCTGACAATTTCCAGAAGCTGCTCAGGAATATCTCTGAATATGATGCCTTGGCCCTGGATGCGAAACCGATATCGGCTCGCGAAGTTGTGAGCTCGATTATTTCCGATCCGCTCCTTCTTGATATGATCTTTTGTCCACTCATGTTCTACGGTAACGCGCGTGAAAATGACATGGAATTCGGGCAGTTCGTTATCATGTTCAATAGTATCTTCTGCGAGGGTTTCGCTAGGCCACAAGCTGGGGTTCGGCATATTCTTGACATACTGGTCAAGCAATATGAGGAGCATGGTGGTGAATTGAGGCTGAAGTGCGGGGTACGGAGTATTGAAGTTGCTAACGGCAGAGTTGAATCAGTATTGGTCGATAACGGCGAGGTGCTGAGAACTGATAATGTAATATCATCGGCCGGTTATGTTGAAACAATGAGGCTTCTATCCGATTACGATCCTGCGGGATTTAAGCATGATGTGGGGCAACTCTCGTTTATAGAGTTCATCATGATCCTGAATAGAGAGCCAGCCGAGATGGGTTATAATACAACAATCACCTTTTATAATAACTCTGACAAATTCAATTATGAAAAACCAGACAAATTGGTTGATGTTTCAAGCGGCGTTATATGTTGCCCTAACAATTTTCAGTTTGAAAGACCATTGTCTGAAGCTATGATTAGAGTAACCAACATGGCTAACTTTGATCTCTGGAACAAGCTAGATAAGAAAGAGTATACAGCGCAAAAAGCTGCATGGCTTGAGGCCACTCTTGCGGAGGTAGTAAAACTCGTGCCAGATTTTCGTCGCTCAATCGTTTATTCTGATATATTTACCCCTAAAACAATTTATAAATACACAGGTCATTTGAACGGCGCAGTCTATGGTACTCCCAACAAAATCAAGACAGGGAGAACCCATGTGGAGAACCTATTTATCTGTGGCACGGACCAGGGATTCCTGGGGATCGTGGGAGCAATGCTAAGTGGTATATCTATGGCAAATCTTCACATACTACAGAAAGGATAAGGAAAGAAGGGGTTACTGGTGAGCGATAAGTTGAAGGACATAAAGTCTGAATACGATGTCATAGTTATCGGCAGTGGATTGGCGGGGCTGACTTGCTCCAATATGCTGGCTAGAAATGGTCATTCTGTCTTACTTCTAGAACAGCACCATCAGCTTGGTGGATTGGCTGCCTGGTTCAAGAGGAAAGGGGGACACATCTTCGATGTCTCCTTGCACGGATTTCCTGTCGGCATGATTAAGACTTGCCGTAAATACTGGACACCAGAAATTGCCAATATGATTGTTCAACTCAAGGGAATCAGGTTTGATAACCCTCAGTTCTCTTTGACAACGACTTTTGATCGGGAGGACTTCACCCGCATCATGCAGGAGCGCTTCGGAGTGCCTCGGGACAATATTGAAGCCTTTTTTAACACGGCCAGGGATATGAATTTCTACGATGACCAGACCATGACAACCAGAGAGCTCTTCGAAAAGTTCTTCCCGGGCCATGACGATGTCGTCCGTATGTTAATGGAACCAATAGCCTATGCGAATGGCTCGACTCTGGATGATCCAGCCATAACCTATGGGATTGTGTTTTCCAATTTCATGAGCAAAGGAGTTTATACTGTTCAGGGTGGGACAGACAAGTTTATCGAGAAGATGCAGGCTGAGCTTATTAGAAATCGTGTCGATATTCGAACTAGGTGCACTGTGGAAAAAATTGTTGTCGAGGATAAGAAGATTGCTGGAGTTGTGGCAAATGGCAAGATGATCAAGTGTAAAGCTGCTGTTTCCAACGGTAATTTAAAATCGACTGTGCATAAATTTGTCGGTGACGAGCATTTCTCCGAGAGCTTCATTAAAAAAGCAAGAGAGGTGCGGCTAAACAATAGTAGTTGCCAGGTTTACATAGGTATTAAAAAAGGTGAGAAAATCGATTACATAGGTGACTTGCTTTTCACCTCGGTGGCAGAGAAATTCGATTCCGTAAAACTTCGTAGCAGAGATATCACCAGCAGGACGTTCTCTATCTATTATCCTGAAACGCGGCCGGGCTCTGACATGTACTCGATTGTGTCATCCACTAATGCAAACTACGAAGACTGGGCGAATCTGTCCCAGGAAGAATATCGCGCCTCTAAGAAAGAGTTAATCGAATCGACACTGGATGCTTTGGAAAGATATGTTCCTGGAGCCCGAGCGAAAATCGATTGGGTAGAAGCTGCTACCCCCAAGACATTTCAAAGGTACACTCTTCATGAATGTGGCGCTTCTTTCGGCACCAAGTTCGAAGGATTGAAGGTCAGCATGGGGCTTCCTGAGGAGATTCCCGGACTTTTCCATACGGGGTCAGTGGGGATAATTATGTCCGGGTGGTTGGGCGCAGCTAACTACGGAGTGATTGTCGCGAACAATGTTGACAAATTCTTAATGTCCTGATTTTGTTTTGGGAGACGTAGATGTATGATTTCAAAGGACAGACTGTCATTGTCACGGGTGGCACGAGGGGGATAGGCAGGAGCATCGCCGAGAGTTTCCTGAAAACCGGGGCTCGGGTTATTGTCACCTACTCCTCAAACGAGGTTGCTGCGCTAAAATTTAAGCAAGAGAGCAGTCAGTACGATGAGAATATAGACGTCCAAAAATGTGACGTGGCTAAATACAAAGAGGTCGAGAACTTTTTCGAATACATAGACAAGAAATACGGAGGCTTTGAAGTCCTTGTAAATAACGCAGGCATTCGCAAGGACGCTGTACTGGCCATGATGAAAGAGTCGGAGTGGCACGATGTGCTGGAGGTCAATCTCAGCGGGGTCTTTTATATGTGCAAATTTGCTGTGATGAGCCTGATGCGCAAGAGATATGGACGGATTATCAATATAACCTCTCCTTCAGGGAAGTACGGATTTGAAGGCCAGGCGAACTATGCTGCCTCGAAGGCGGGCCTGATTGCTTTGACCAAATCATTGTCTAAGGAGGTCGCCCGACGGGGTATTACGGTCAATTGCGTCTCACCGGGATTTATAGCAACTGAGTTAATCGAGGACCTGCCTAAGGAGTTGCGCGATTCTTATATAGCCCAGGTTCCAGTGAGGAGATTCGGGAAGCCTGAGGAGGTCGCTGCTTGCGTTCTTTTCCTGGCTTCCAGAGAGGCATCATACGTTAATGGTGCTACGCTTGAAGTGACTGGAGGTCTATAGAATGGAGCAGATATTAAAGGCGATACCTCATCGTCCACCGTTCTTGTTCGTCGACAAGGTCATAGAGTTGACTGATACGAAGATTAGAGCGATAAAGGAGATAAGTCCAGAGGAGCCATTTTTCAAAGGGCATTATCCTGGAAATCCGATTATGCCTGGCGTTCTTATTTGTGAGTCCATTTTTCAAACGGCGGCCATTTTGCTCTCCAGCATCGTTGGCGGTGCTGGAGATAGCATCCCCGTGCTAACCAGAATCAGCAATGCCAAGTTCAAGAAAATGGTCAAGCCGGGTTCCGTCTTGGAGATGGAAACTGAGTTGGTGGAGAGGGTGAGCAACGCATTTTTCCTCAAAGGCAAAGCATCAGTCTCGGGTAACACTGTGGCAACGGTCGAATTCGCTTGCAGCTTAGCTAAACCAGAGAGCTAAAGTTCAAAAATAGAGGGAATGATATGGACTTCTTAGGTATCGCGGAGAAAACGTTTCTTATCTTCGGTGTAGCCAATAAAAAGAGCGTTGCCTTCTCTATCAGCCAAGTTCTTTCAGAGGCAGGGGCGAAGGTTGTCTATGTAGTTCAGTCTCAGGAAACAAAGGAGAGTGTTTCGAAGATTCTTCCCGGTGCAGACATATACATATGTGACGTCGAACGGGAGCAGGGAATCGCAAAGCTGGCTGAAGACATCTCGAAGAAGTACCCTAAGCTCCATGGGATCGTTCATTCTATCGCCTTTGCTAACTATGGAGAGAAGCTCAGGCCATTTCACGAGACGAAGAAGAAGGACTTTTTGCAGTCTGTTGATATATCCTGTTATTCATTAATAAGTATTGCAGATGCATTCAAAGACCTCTTAGATAAGAATGCATCTGTGGTAACCATATCGATTTCAACCACGAGGATGGCGGCAGAGCCCTATGGGTGGATGGCACCCGTAAAGGCTGCCCTGGATTCAACTATATGCTTCCTGGCTAAATCCTTTAGTTCGTTCTCTCAAGTCAGGTTCAATTCGGTCAACGCCAGTTTGTTGAAAACTTCAGCATCCGCGGGGATACCAGGATACTTGGATTATTATCTTTTTGCCGAGCAATTGACGCTGCGCAAGAAAGCCCTGGAAACCAAAGAAGTGGCCAATACGGTAGCTTTTCTTTTGAGCGACCGCTCCAGCGGCATTAATGCCCAGGGCATCGTGGTGGATTGTGGGATGTCGGTCAACTACTTTGATAAAAATATTATTGATAAGGCAATGAGGGTTTGATGATAGCGATGACTGTATTCCCTGTAATATTGCCAGTCGGCGAAGCCGGGCATAAACTCTCTGGGAAAGAGAAGGTGTCTAGGCTGAGCAGAATTTCCAGAGAAGCATTGAGATTGAGCGCGGAGAAGAGCGGCGTAGTGCTTGGAGAGCTGCTGAAGGATGAAGACGATGTGCCGTGCCCTTTTGATGGCAATTATTGGTCTCTTTCTCACAAGTCGAAATATGTGGCAGCGGTCGTAAGTAAGGAGAAGATAGGGATTGATATCGAAGAGATAAAACCCCGGTCGGAATCCATATTCAGCCTTGTGGCGAGCGAGGGAGAATGGGAGCTAAGCAAAGACAGGTCTTGGGACACCTTTTTTCGCTACTGGACTGCGAAGGAAGCGACTCTGAAGGCTGTGGGTGTCGGCATCGGTGGATTAAGGGCCTGCCGGTTAGTCTCTATTCCAGATAAGAATCATGTAGTCCTGAATTATAGAGGCTGCTTATTCATAGTTGAGCAGCTAAATTATAGGAATCATATCGTTTCTGTGCTTAAAAACGACAAAGAGGTTGAGTGGGTTATTGCCTAGATAGTGACCTTTCCTGAGCGGGTTTTGTATTTTAGGAGCCTTATCTTGTACAATGGATAAGTAGCCAGTAGAAAAACTCACGAGAATTTCTCGTGAAAACAATATTATCATCTCATCCAGGAGCTAATAGTGACGGTATCGATTGTCAAATTCGATGGCTCTCTTGAATCCATCGGCCGCGCTATCGAACTATGCGGCGGCTTCGACAAACTTGACAAGAACGACCGGGTCCTGATAAAGCCCAACATTACCTTCGGTGGGTGGATTGCAATACCGCCTTACGGCATGGTAACCACCTCTAAGATGGTGGAGGGCATCCTTTGGAAGTTGGCAGAGCATGGGTGCAATAATATCTCTATCGGTGAAGGTACCATCCTCGGCGTGCTGGGCTCTAATACCAGAAGAGGTTTTAAACAGACAGGGATCAACAGAGTAGCCAAGAGATACGGTGCCAAGTTAATCGATCTCAACGATGGGCCATTTGATTATAAAGATTTGGGAGGTGTCAAGGTCGGCATCTCAAAGATTGCACTAGAGGCGGATTTCCTGATTAACGTGCCAGTGTTGAAGACACACGCTCAGGTGAAAGTATCCCTAGGCTTCAAGAATCTAAAAGGCTGCCTTAAAGTAGACTCAAGGAAAGCCTTTCACATGAAAGGCTTGGAGCATCTGATATGTCTCCTGAACCAATCTCTAGAGAGTGACCTAACGATAATAGATGGCATCTATATGCTGGAAAAAGGGCCGGATGCTATGATGGGCGTGGCACGCCGCAAAAACTTGATAATAGCCAGCCGCGATGCATTCGCTTGTGATTGTGTGGGGGCCACAATCCTTGGATTTGAGCCTTCGCAGATTGACTACCTGAGAGAATATGCTCAACTTAATAACAGACCCATGGATGTAAACGCGTTTCAAATTGTAGGAGAGCGCCTTGAATTGCTGAAAGAGAAACTGATGTGGGAAGTGAACTCGGGGGAAGAGTTATTTGAGTTTGCCGGTATAACCGGCCTATCGGTTCCCCATCCAGGACACCATATCTGCTCCGGATGCTATGCTAACCTTGCTTACTCCTTGGGTCTATTCGGCAAAGTCAATCCTAACCTGGACCTCGGAGATACCAGGATTTACAGTGGGAGAAACGGGGTGTCACAAGTAACAGGGCAGAGAATAATTCTCTATGGTAACTGTGCCATCCAGAGTAATAATAAGACGAACCATACTGCCAGCATCGCTGGTTGTCCTCCCCAAACGATGAGTACATTGTTCTTCGTGTGGAGAACGCTACTTTCAAAACCGAGGATGTTCAAAGCGATACTGTTCGGAAGCCCCCAATTGCTTGCTTTGAGAGCAGGAGTGTATTCGGGGAATCTTCCCAAGTGGAGACTCTATCGGCTGCCAGAATTCGATAGAAGTCACTTCCGTGAGCCGCGATGGCAGGGTATTTCAAGGGTGTTCTCTAAACGGCAGGCGTGAGCCTTTTTCATCCAACGCATTGATGAATACGCTGGTTTACTTAGGAAGTTTACTTGTTCAGGATAGCTCCCTGTTTATAGAGGGGAAGGTCACCAGAAGATCAGCTTAAAGAACCAAAGGCTATTCGGAGAAGCTTAATTGTAAATGCTTCGTAAATAGCGCACATACTTACTTACGTAGTACAGGATAACCAGGAACGCAGCGATAAGAACAATATTTGCATAATGCCAATCGATTATGCGTAGCATAATCGTAGGATAGACAAAAGCCGCAAGAATGTTTGTATCTAGGTGTGGTATCGATAGCTTTCCTTCGTTCCTTGCGATAAGTCCCAGTATGGGTACTATGAATGCTACTGTTATCAACCCTACAGCAAGGAGCCAGAACGCTTCCACCTTGATAGCGAGGCTAACTATTGTTACATAAACCAGAACCAAATCGGCTAAAGCGTCGAAGGTTGCTCCATATGTGACGATTTTTTTGCTTAACCTTGCAGCATAGCCGTCGAGGAGGTCCGTCATTGCGGCGGCGGCAAAGAGATAATAAGCAGCAAGCGGCTCATTGGAGAATATGAGCCATGCTATTATTGGTGCTGCAATAATCCTGGAAGCCGTAAGGACATCTGCTAATCTCAATGCCTTGCTTGTTTCCCCTACCTGTGAAAATCTTAAATAGGCTATCGGACGATTGTTTAATAGTATAATTTTATATTCTGCACGCTGTCAAGGAATAAGAGTGGGGCTAGCCTGTTGAAATTTATACAGAAACGGGTGGTAATGTGAAAAAAGTGATCTGCTCCATCCCAATCTAAGTCTAACATTCTACTGGGAGCGGTTTTCGGGAGGCAGGTTACCCGGGGCTAAGGACTCTTCTCTTTCTTGCCTGCCTGTTTAGCTCGTTTGAGCACGGCGTCCTTGTAGACGCGAACCAGGCTGTGCCCATGCTGCCTAATCTTCTCGCGCTTCTTCTGCAGCTTCTTCTCGCGGCGTTCCTGTTTGGTCTCTTCGCTTTCCAAGATGATTATCCTTAACTGGGGTTCATTCGCCCCTTTGCTCCAGATTAGCGTTTTCTAGCTATCGGGGAAACTGGCTCGCTCACCAGCTCTTTTCTTAGCTCTATAATCTGGTCTCTCATGAGCGCTGCCTTCTCGAACTCCAGATTCTTGGCTGCGGCCTTCATTTGGTATTCCAGGTTCTTTATCAGGCGTGCTATCTCATCCTTGGGGATGCCGGTGGCCACAGTGTACTGTGCCCGGGTCTCAGCTACTGCTTTGAGCTGGTCTGTGATGCCCTTGATGGCCTTCTTGATGCCCTGTGGGGTAATGCCGTGCTCCTGATTATACGCCGTCTGAATCTTGCGCCTGCGGTTCGTCTCATCTATGGCGCGGCGCATGGACTCGGTTATGGTGTCCGCGTACATGATGACATGCCCGTCGATATGGCGGGCGGCGCGGCCCATGGTCTGAATGAGCGCGCCCTCCGACCTCAGGTAGCCCTCCTTGTCGGCGTCCAGTATGGCAACCAGGCTTACCTCAGGCAGGTCCAACCCCTCGCGCAGCAGGTTGATGCCCACCACTACGTCGTAGACCCCCAGCCTGAGGTCGCGCAGGATTTCCACTCGCTCCAATGTCTGTATCTCCGAGTGCAGGTAGTGGGTCTTTATCCCCATCTCCAGCAGGTAATCGGCTAGCTGTTCGGCCATCCTCTTGGTCAGGGTGGTGACCAGGCAGCGCTCTCCGCGCAGTGTGCGCGTCTTTATCTGGTCGAGGAGGTCGTCTACCTGCCCCTTGGTCGGCTTGACCTCGATGGTGGGGTCGAGCAGCCCTGTGGGGCGGATAATCTGCTCCGCTATCTGGGCACTGTGCTGGTACTCATAAGGCCCCGGCGTTGCCGAGACATATACCACCTGGTTTATATGTTTCTCGAACTCATCGAAGTTCAGAGGACGGTTGTCCAGCGCCGAGGGAAGGCGGAAGCCATAGTCCACCAGCGTCTGCTTGCGTGAAATATCTCCGTGGTACATGCCTCTGATTTGGGGCAGGCTCATGTGCGACTCGTCTATAAAGAGCATGAAGTCCTCGGGGAAGTAGTCCAGAAGCGTCCAGGGCGGGCTGCCTGCGGGCCTGCGGGCGAGGTGGCGGGAGTAGTTCTCAACGCCTGAGCAATATCCGGTCTCACGGAGCATCTCCAGGTCGTAGTTGGTGCGTGACTCAAGCCTCTGAGCCTCGAGCAGCTTGCCCTGGCTGTTGAGTTCGGCTAATCGCTCCTCAAGCTCTGCCTGAATGTCGACGATGGCAGCCATCAGCTTGTCGTATGAAGTAACGAAGTGCTTGGCGGGGTATATATCAATCTGCTCTTTATCGGCGAGCAGTTCGCCTGTGAGGGGGTCTACCTCCAGGATGCGCTCTATCTCGTCGCCCCAGAACTGGATGCGCACCGCTATGTCCTGGTAGGCAGGCTGTATTTCCAGGGTATCGCCCCGGATGCGGAAGCGGCCGCGGCTGAAATCTATATCGTTGCGCTGGTACTGCAGGTCCACCAACTGGCGCGCGATGCGGTCGCGACTCCGTTTTTCCCCTTTCTTGAGGCTGACCACAAAGCTGTAGTATTCGCTGGGCTCTCCCAGGCCATAGATGCAGGAGACCGAGGCCACGATGATGACATCGCGGCGCACGAAGAGGGCGCGGGTGGCGGCATGGCGCAGCTTATCTATCTCGTCGTTGATATCCGCGTCTTTCTCGATATAGGTGTCAGTGCGGGGGATATAGGCTTCGGGCTGGTAGTAATCGTAGTAGCTGACGAAGTACTCCACAGCGTTCTCGGGGAAGAAGTCCCTGAACTCAGAGCAGAGCTGGGCAGCCAGCGTCTTGTTGTGGGCGATGACCAGGGTAGGGCGCTGCACGCGTTCGATGACGTTGGCCATAGTGAAGGTCTTGCCGCTGCCGGTCACGCCAAGGAGGGTCTGCTTTTTATGGCTCTGCTTGAGCCCCTCGACGAGCTTCTCCACCGCCTGGGGCTGGTCGCCGGTAAGTCCGAAATCAGAGACGATTTTGAAGTCTGGCATGGTAATTCTGTCGCTTGGGCTAAAGACTATACATAACCATTGTATAATATTGGGTTTTTGTAGGCAATCCGCAATGAGTTTGAAAAGCTGGTTTAAAATATGCGGTCTATCAGGTGCCTTATCCCCTCGAAAAGGCCGTAGCCGGCAAAGGCGAAAGCAAAGGACTTAATTGTCTTCCCCGACCAGCAGAAGACGAAAAACTTCCACAGAGGGTAGCGCAGGCTGCCCGCGGCGATTGTCGCCAGCTTGATGAAGAAGTTGGGTATCGCCGAGACAAAGAAAATGGTGAGCCCGCCCCATCGTTTCATCCATCTCTCTATCCGGGCGTATTGCTTTAATCTCTGGAGCGCTACCTGTCCGCCGAAGCCAAACGTGTAGCCGGTAAGCTCGCCTATGGATTCACCGATCCCACCGATTAGCCCCAGTATGATAGGGTTAAGCCCCAGTCCTGCCGCGACGAAAATCGCCCATGACCCGGGCAGAGGCCAGACCGGAGATGCGCTGCCGATTAGTGCCATCATGAGCACACCCGTATAGCCTGAGCTCTTCAAATATTCGTCGAGGTTCGACGGCTTCTGTACAAGCACAGTCACCAGAATGACTGCCAGGAATACGGCTACCAGCAGCAGCAGGTACTTGAGTTGGCCTTTTTTCTTTGGGACTGCCTGGTTCGCCTCAGATTGCTCTACGACTGTTTTGTCTGTGTTAGCTGTATCCCCCTCATGCTCAGGGGGCTTGTCTCCTTCATGATGGCTCATCGCAAGACTAAGGGTAAGACATGGAGTTATAGAAGTCAAGCCTTTCGAACCACCTCTCGCTTAATTTGCGTTGCTAAGCGTGCGAAGCTATAATGTTTCTGCTAATTTGAGGTTCGCGATGGTTAATCTGGATGGCATCCTCTACAAAGTGACCAAGCCTGCCCGCTATACCGGCGGGGAGTGGAACAGCGTGGTAAAGGATTGGGAGACGGCTCAGATAAGGCTAGCTCTCTCCTATCCCGACCTCTATGAGATCGGCATGTCCAACCTGGGGCTGTCTATTATCTATGACCTGCTCAACCGGCAGCCCGATGTGCTTGCCGAGCGTGTATTTGCGCCCTGGGTTGATATGGAGGCTGAGATGCGCTGCCAGGGTATACCGCTATTCACCCTGGAATCGAAGCGTCCGGTCAAAGACTTCGATATCCTGGGCTTCTCCCTGGGTTATGAGCTAACTTACACTAATGTCCTGAACATGCTTGAACTGGCGGGGATACCCGTCCTGGCTGCTGAAAGGGGCGACGCGCTGCCGCTGGTGATCGCCGGCGGTAGTTGCACCCTGAATCCGGAGCCTATGGGCGACTTCATCGACCTATTTGTCGTTGGCGAAGGGGAGGAGGTGGTTCTGGAGTTTCTGGGGGTGTTCCGGAAGTGGAAGAAGAAGGGGACTGGCAGCAAACAGGAGCTGCTGAAGGAGGCAGCCCAAATCTCCGGAATCTATGTGCCCAGCTTTTACAAAGTTGATTACCACCCTGATGGCACGGCGGCCTTGATAACCCCCACGGTGGCTGAAGCGAAGCCTGTCATTGAACGCCGTGTTGTGAATAAGCTGCCTCCGGCTTTGACAGGTCCAGTGGTGCCCTATCTGCAGGTGATACACGATAGAGGGGCGGTCGAGATTCAGCGGGGCTGTGCCCAGGGCTGTCGCTTCTGTCAGGCCGGGATAATATACCGTCCGGTCAGGGAACGCACTCAGGAAGAAGTGGTAAAGGCAGTTGAAGGATTGGTGAAGAGCTGCGGCTACGACGAGGTTTCGCTGCTTTCCCTCAGCACCAGCGATTACCCAGGAATTGAGAATGTAGTCAGCACGCTGCTGCGTAGATACAAGGGTGGCAACTTCACCCTTTCGCTGCCCAGCCTGCGGCTCGATACCTTCTCCGTGGCGCTGGCTCATTCCTTTCAGGATAGAAAGAAGATAGGCCTCACCTTCGCGCCTGAGGCGGGCACGGAACGCCTACGTCGCGTGATTAACAAGGGGGTCTCCGAGGAGGATGTACTGCGGACAGTCGAGACTGCCTGGGAACGGGGATGGAAAAATATCAAGCTCTACTTCATGATCGGGTTGCCCACTGAGACCTCTGCCGATATCGCGGGCATTGTGGAACTGATGCACAAGATAAGGGGTATCGCAAATGGAGGCATGAATATCAGGATAAATGCCTCGACCTTCATTCCCAAGCCCCACACGCCGTTTCAGTGGGTGGCTCAGGCATCCGGCGAGGATTTGGCCGCCAGGCAGCAGATACTGAAGTCAGGCTTGAAGAAAAGCGGCGCCCATTTGTCATGGCAGGACCCGCAGGTGAGCCTGCTCGAAGGAGTGCTGTCCCGAGGTGACCGTCGCTTGGCTAAGGTAATCTACCGCGCCTGGCAACTGGGATGTAAATTCGATGCCTGGAGCGAGCATTTCAGATTTGAGAATTGGCAGAAGGCTTTCAGTGAATGCGGCCTCGACCCCTATTTCTATGCCTGTAGAGAACGCCCTCTCGATGAGCTATTGCCCTGGTCTCACATATATACGGGAGTCGAACTCAGTTTTCTCAAGAGGGAATACGAGCGTGCCCAGCAGGGTCAGGTAACACTCAACTGCCGTTCTGGAGCATGCGCTGTCTGCGGGCTTCATTTGAAGCAGGCTAGCTGCCAGAGCAAGTACCAGGAACTTGTTGCTTCTTCTAAGGCTCATGGTGCCAGTAAACTTAAGCCTGCCTGAGGAAAGTGCAATCATGAATCTCATAGTCAATTTAACTCCCACGGGTATGATTCCTACCAAAGTAATGACTCCGCATGTCCCTGTATCCGTTCAGGAGATTGTGGAAGACGTGCATGAGGCCGTTGAGCTTGGCATTACCATGCTCCATCTACATGCGCGGGATGCACAGACCGGGGAACCTACATACAGGGCCGAAGTATATGAGAAGCTCATCAGTGGTATCCGCAAGTTCTCAAAGGACCTGGTAATCGCTGTCTCTTTGAGCGGGCGTAATTTCAAGGAGTTCGAGAAACGCGCAGAGCCGTTGACGCTTGAGGGCAATGTAAAACCTGACATGGGTAGCCTGACTCTGAGTTCAGTCAACTTCAACAAAGAGGCTAGTGTGAATTCCCCGGACATGATACAGGCGCTGGCCCGGGAGATGCTGAGCCGGAATATCATGCCTGAGCTTGAGGCCTTCGATGCGGGCATGATAAACTACGCTAAGTATCTGGAGCGGAAAGGGCTGCTCCAGCCGCCTCACTATTTCAACCTGTTACTCGGCAATATCGCCTGTGCCCAGGCCGACCTGCTGCATGCGGGCATGATGATACGCGACCTCCCTCTTGACTCATATTGGAGCCTGGCAGGGATTGGAGATGCTCAGTTGATGATGAACTCGGTTGCCATCGCTGCCGGCGGAGGGGTAAGGGTTGGGCTCGAAGACAACATCTGGTACGACTCGGGCCGGACCAGGCTGGCACGCAACGCTGACCTTGTGCGGCGTATTCACAGATTGGCTGAGGACAACGAGAGGAAGGTCATGACACCGGGTGAGCTAAGGAAATTGTTGAACCTGGAAGACGGCCACGGGCGTTATGGGCGCATCTACAAAGGGACTCACAACGTCTCTTGAAGTAGCAGCCGCTGCGATTTGTTGCTTATCCCTCGGTTATCTGCCTCAAGCCAGGTACAAGGACCTGCACAGATTCATAACCCACGTTGGCCAGGGCTCGATTCGGGGCATAAAAATCTTGCTGATAAAGAGCGCTGTGAGTATGCCGATTGCAGCGCCGCCAGCTACGTCTACAAAGAAGTGTACGCCGGCGTAGAAGCGGGCGACTGCCCAGAGGGTGGCCAGCACATAGAGGATAGCGCCCGCGGTGCGATTGCCGAGCCAGACGCCTGTGGCAGCAGCGAAGGCTATTGTGACTCCGTTGCTGGGGAAAGTCGGGTCGTGAGGAAAATAGAAAATAGTCTCTGCGGCGCGTCTTGCGCTCTCTCGGATAACAGAGTCATCGACCAGGAAAGGGCGAGGCCAAGGATTCGTAAAGGCATTTATTAGTTTCACAACAAGCGCGGATATTCCGATGGCGACGGCCGCATTCATCACGGTTCTCTGGAGGCGATCCCTCTTGATGCGATCCGAGTGTCCAAGCCATAGTACGAGCATGATTAAGCATATAACTAAAGGGATGAAGAAGTCGTTGACCAGGAGACGCATCACGTGGTCGAGGGCGGGAGCTTTACCCACGAACCCCGTTACGGTCAGGGTCCATCCTGCAAGTGGCGGCATTAGTCTTTATCCTTTCTCTCTCTTCTCAGGCTGCTCATGATGCCGCCGAAGAGCGTTGTCTTCTTTAGCGTCTCTATTCCCATGTCGTATTGCTTGCCTTCCCTGGGGATATCTCCTTTGGCGCCGACTTTGGCTTGCATTACGGATGCCAGGATTGCGGTGAATACGTATGACGCAACAATTGAGCCGAGAAATAAACCGAGCTGTTGCGAGCCCTCTACGGTGGTGTGTATATTGCGGTCTTTGCTGGTGAAAAACCAGCCGAAGGCCCCGATAATTGCCAGGATGCCAAAGATATACTGGATCACCGGGTGCCTGAAGAAACACAGGCCATCCAGCTTGGCATGGATTGCCGCTATCTGGTACACTCCCAAGGATGATATGAACACCAGTATAAAGTAATCCAAAGTCATGTTGCTACCTGCCTTCTTTGGGTTTTATCTTCCATGTCCATGCCACATTGAAAAAGAAATTCCACATCATGGCCACCGCTATCGCAATTACCTGGGAAACGATATAGTTAATTCCTGCGACCTTCAAAGCGAGAGCGTACACGGCCAGGTTGATGCCCCAGCCAACCAGGCTGACCAGATTGAACTTGAGAGCGCGCATCAGAAAAGACTCCAGGCCAGGGGTACGGCGATCGCTGAATGTCCAGAATTCGTTAAACGCGAAATTGGTCAGTATGGAGATCTCGTAGCTTGGTATTTGAGCTACGATTTTGTTTAAGCCTGCGACCTCGACGAAGAGTACCAGAAATCCCAGATTGACCCCTGCACCGATCACTCCCACTACGCAAAACTTTAAGAATCGCTTAATCCCTCCGTCATCCCACGCCAGGCGGTAGAGGTGTTTCAGGTAGTTTATTTGCTCCTTTGCCGATAGGTTGCTCTTACCCCTTTCTCTCTCTTTAAAGGTGTAGGGCACCTCTACCACATTATTTGCATTTCCCCTGGCCAGCACTTCGAGAAGGATTTTATAGCCAGTAGGGCTGAGCACCGCGCCGTCTATAACCGTCTTCTTAAACAGGAAAAATCCTGATAGCGGGTCTTTGATTTTTCTGGCCGAGGACAGGAGCAGGTTTGCTGGTAGCTTAGCTCCTATTGAGATGATTTTCCTTTTGAGCGTCCAGCCCTCGATGCCGCCGCCCGGGATGTAGCGGCTGGCGATGGCCACGTCCGCTCCACCTCTTATTGCATTCAGCAGGTCTGGTATAAACTCGGGAGGATGCTGTAGGTCGGCATCGATGACTCCTAAAACCTCTCCTTTTGCCTGGTTGAATCCGGCGACTACCGCTGAAGCCAGCCCGCGCTCAGTTGTGCGCACGAGCACTGAGACCGGATACTTGGAGGAGAGGCTTTTGGCTAGCTCGGAGGTTCCATCAGGGCTGTTGTCGTCGACCACAATGAGCTCGTAGTTATAGTTGAATAGTGATTTGTGGATTCTCTCCACAAGGGGCACGATGTTTTCCCGCTCGTTGTAAGTGGGCACGATGAGGGAGAGTTCAGGATTAGATGAGCTTTGAGATTTCATCTCCATAGTCCTGAGGCAGGTGTCCCGTATCCAGGAAGCAGCAGAGGCCAATCCCCAATAAGATTAACACGCCTACCGTGGCCTCGCTCTGGTTTTCGCGCCCCGAGCCGATTCTGTGTAGACAGGGGTACACCAATGGAGGTATTTTTTGTTCTTGCCGAACTCTACATTGGAATACAGCTTTTGCAATTGTTTGGTCAGCTTCCCGATCTTCCCGTTGGCCACTCTACGGTGGTCGATCTCGACCACAGGAGTTACGTGGGCTGCGGTGCCGGTGAGGAAGACCTCGTCAGCCAGGTATAGCTCGCTGCGGTCGATATGCCGCTCTATGGTTTCGACACCGAGTTCGTCCTTCGCCAGTTTGATCACAGCATCTCTGGTGATACCCATGAGAATCCTGTCGTAGCAGGAAGGAGTCACCAGCTTGCTATCCGTCACGAGAAAGATGTTCTCACCGCTGCCTTCGGAAACATAGCTATCCGAGGTCAGCATAATGGCCTCGTGGAAGCCATTCTCGATAGCTTCGGTTTTAGCGAGTGCGTTGTTGACATAAATACCGGTAATTTTACCCCGTGCGGGAATCATATTGTCATCAGGCCTGAGCCAAGAGGAGACACAACATTTGATGCCGTTTGTAGCATCTAAATAGGGACCGAACGTAGTAACTGCTATGAAGATGTCATCTTCGAGCCCGTGCAGTCTTACACCCAATGCCTCGGAGCTCTTGTAGGCCAGAGGGCGTATGTAGATATCCTCTTTGTACCCGGACTTCTGAAGGAGTTCTACAGTGAGCCGACAGAGTTCATCCACAGAATAGGGGATACTGATTTTTAACAGCTTGCAGTTATTAAGCAATCTCTCGTAGTGCTCCTGGCAGCGGAAAATATAGAGTTGTTCTTCCTGGCTGTTCCAGTTACCTCGGATTCCCTCGAAGCAGGCTGTCCCGTAGTGCAGGGCATGGGTCAGGATGCCAATTTTAGCTTCCGCGAGAGGGACGAATTTGTTCTTAAAAAAGGCATAGGACGGCATTGGCTTACTCCTTTTATAACTAGGGGTAAGTATAACTAGCTGCAACGATAAAGGCAAGTCTGGGTTGGGATTCTCCTTGAATTCAGGACTCTTTGGTGCTAGCATTAACGGAAGCCATTACCAAGCTGGTATGATTTGTGAACAGGTGAAGAATTGTACGATGCAATGATCGTGGGTGCCGGCCCCATCGGGAGTTATATTGCCTACAGGCTTGCCAAGCTCGGGTACAAGGTGTGCATTTTCGAACGGAGACCGGGGGTTGGCGATGCGGCTTGTTGCACTGGAATTATAGGTAAAGAGTGCTTTGCCCGATTCCCCATTGTGAACAACGGCGTCCTGACTCAAGCCAGTTCTGCCAAATTCTTCTCACCCTCGGGCAAGTGCCTCAGGTTAAGCAAGGATACAGTCCAGGCCTATGTAGTAGATAGGGCTGCTTTTGATCGTGCTCTGGCTCAGAAAGCTCAAGAGCAGGGGGCGGATTACCTTTTGTCGGCGAGGGTGCAGGGTATTACTTTCAGGGACAATTGTGTCAGGGCTGCTGTGGAGCATAAGGGTGAGACAAGAGACCTCGAAGGGCGAATGGCAATCATCAGCAGCGGTTTTGGGACCTCATTTCCCCAAAGGCTTGGGTTGGGGAGAATCACTGACTTTGTTCTGGGAGCCCAGGCCGAAGTAAACGCGAAAGACTTGGGGGAGGTAGAGGTATATTTTGGGCAGGAGATAGCCCCTGGGTTCTTCGGCTGGCTTGTTCCCACCTCTGCTGGCAAAGCACTGGCTGGCCTTCTTTCAAGGCGTAGTCCCGGTTCCTATTTGAAGAATCTCCTTTCGAGCCTCCTTGCCCAGGGTAAGATAGCCTCCACTGAAACCAAGATCACCTGTGGAGGGATTCCACTTAACCCTCTGCCAAGGACATATAGGGAGAGGATAGTTGTGGTCGGGGATGCGGCGGGGCAGGTCAAGCCCACTACGGGAGGCGGAGTATATTATGGGCTGCTTTGCGCTGATATAGCTGCTGAGGTTATACAGGGTGCTTTGCGAAGCGACGACTTTTCTGGGAAGAGAATGTCCTACTACGAGAGGGACTGGCAAAAGAAGCTTTCAAGGGAGCTTCAGATAGGCTACTGGGCCCGAAAAACCTATGAGAGGCTGGACGACAGGCAAATTGAGAATATATTCGACATTATCCAGGCAAACAATATCCATGAAGACATACTTCAGTCTCCGGATTTCTCTTTTGACTGGCATAGTGACTCTATATTGAGGGCGCTTAGGAATAAGCCTCTGGCCATGATGTTCGGTCGCTGAGATAATTTCACCTCATCCTAATCGAATAATTTGAGATGTTCGCTATCTCAGAACCTTTGCTGGGATGTCAGACAAGCAGTTTGACAGCGTTTCGGTAGCCCGCTAAAATGTTGCCAGTGGGGCGTAAGCCCCTTTCGTGCTATTATGTACCGCTAGGAAGACGTAGGAATCTAATGTATCGAAAGACAGTTTTGGACAATGGACTGCGGATAGTCACCAGCGAAATGCCCCATACGCGTTCGGCGTGCATCAGCATCTTTATCGGCGCCGGGTCAAGGTATGAACGTCCGGAACAGGCTGGATTGTCCCATTTTGTAGAGCATCTCTGTTTCAAGGGCACTGAGAAACGGCCTACATCCAAGGAAATCTCAGAGACTATAGATGGTGTTGGGGGTGTCCTCAACGGGGGGACAGACAAAGAGTTGACGGTTTATTGGGTAAAGGTAGCCCGCCCCCATTACCCTGTGGCCTTGGACTTGTTGGTCGATATGCTTCGCCATTCTAAGTTCGATCCTGTGGAGATGGAGAACGAGCGCAAAGTCATTATCGAAGAGCTGAACATGAGCATGGATTCTCCCCAGAGCCGGGTGGATACTATCATAGATGAAGTGGTGTGGCCCAATCAAGCCCTGGGGCGTGATGTCGCTGGAAGCAAGGATACAGTCAGTGCCATTGATCGCCAGATGATTCTCGGCCATATGTCTCGCCTCTACCTCCCCGGTAATTCTGTAATCAGCGTTGCAGGTGACATAAGCCACGATGAAGTGGTTGATTCCATTGCCAAAGCCTTTGGAGATTGGCCTAAGGAAATAGCAGGAGATTGGTCTCCTGCCGAAGATAGCCAGGATGCACCGTGTCTCATGGTCGAGCAGAGGAAGACAGAGCAGGTTCACCTCTGTCTGGCGATTCGTGGCCTGTCTAACATGCACCCGGACCGTTTTATTCTTGACCTCTTGAACGTGGTCTTGGGTGAGGGGATGAGCAGCCGCCTTTTCCTGGAGATTCGGGAGCGAAAGGGGCTTGCCTATGATATTCACAGCCACGTTAGCTACTTCCGTGACACGGGTTCACTTGCCATATACGCTGGCGTTGATCCGAAGAAGGTAGAGTTAACCATAGAGGCTGTACTGAGAGAGCTTATCAGGCTGAGGGATGAGCAGATTCCCGAGGCTGAGGTTGTCAAAGCCAAGGAGATGGGCAAAGGGCGGCTAATGCTGCGCATGGAGGATACGCGAAGCGTATCGGGCTGGATGGGCGGGCAGGAGTTGCTTACTGGCCGTATACTCACTGTGGATGAGGTGGTGTCGATAGTTGATGCTATTACCGCCAGCGATATGCAGAGGGTAGCGAGGGAGCTATTGCTTACCAGCAAGACCAATCTCGCTCTGGTCGGGCCTGTTCGCAACAAGGGCCGATTGGAGAAGCTGCTCAAGCTTTAGCTCTGATACGTCCTACTTCAAAGAGAAGAAAAACTAAGTGGCTGCGGCGTGAGCCGCAGCCACTTAGCATATCGTCTGTGTACCTGGTCTGTTTAGTACATGCCTTCCATGCCACCCATTCCACCTGCTGGCATCGGCGGCATCTTCTCTTTCTCCGGTATATCAGTTATCAGGGATTCAGTGGTCAGGACCATAGCGGCGATGCTGGCGGCATTCTGTAATCCGGCGCGGGTCACTTTGGCCGGGTCGATGATACCGCGCTCTACCATGTTGCCGTACTCATCTTTGTCAGCATCGTAGCCAATGCCCTTCTTGGCCTTCTTAACGAAGTCTACTGCAACTGAGCCCTCTTTGCCGGCATTTATTGCTATCTGGCGCAGGGGCTCCTCAATGGCTCGTCTCACGATGGCTACACCGGTTGCTTCATCGCCTTCTAGCTTCATCTTGTCAAGAACTGGCAGGGAGTTTAGTAGAGCAACGCCGCCTCCGGGGACTATTCCCTCTTCTACAGCGGCGCGAGTGGCCGAAAGGGCGTCCTCCACGCGGTTTTTCTTTTCCTTTAGTTCAACCTCGGTGGCGGCGCCGACCTTGATTACCGCAACCCCTCCCGCTAGCCTAGCCAGTCTCTCCTGCAGTTTCTCGCGATCAAAATCGGAGGTGGTCTCATCTATCTGTGCCTTGATCTGCTTGATTCGCCCTTTGATGTCCTCATCCGAGCCCTTGCCCTCAACGATGGTAGTGTCATCTTTGTTGGATACCACCTTGCGTGCACGGCCCATATCGGCAATCGTAGCTGAATCTAGCTTCCTACCTATTTCCTCGCTGATAACCTGGCCACCAGTGAGGATAGCGATGTCTTCAAGCATAGCCTTGCGTCTGTCGCCAAAGCCCGGGGCTTTAACTGCGAGGCAGTTCAATGTCCCTCGCAATTTGTTGACAACCAATGTGGCTAGGGCTTCTCCCTCGACATCCTCGGCAATGACTACCAGGTTCTTCGAGATCTGGAGCAACTTCTCCAGAAGGGGCAGGATGTCGGAAATAGCCGAGATTTTCTTGTCGGTGATCAATATGTACGGGTCCTCTAGCGTAGCGTCCATGCGTTCAGCGTTGGTGATGAAGTAGGCGCTCACATAGCCGCGGTCGAATTGCATACCCTCGACAAACTCGGTTTCAAACTTAATCCCTTTGGATTCCTCCACAGTGATTACGCCGTCCTTGCCTACCTTCTCCATGACATCAGCGATGAGGTTCCCAATAGCGTCATCATGCGCAGAGAGGCCAGCTATTTGAGCTATTTGTTCCTTGCCTTTTATCGGGGTTGATATTTTCTTGAGTTCTTCAACTATTGTGGCTACAGCCTTCTCTATGCCTTTTTTGATGGCCATGGGATTTGCCCCTGCGGTTACGTTCTTCATTCCCTCATTCACCATGGCCTGAGCCAGTACTACTGCGGTGGTTGTGCCATCCCCTGCGATATCGTTTGTCTTGGTCGCTGCCTCCTTTATCAACTGCGCGCCCATGTTCTCAAACGGGTCCTTTAGCTCGATCTCCTTGGCGATGGTTACTCCGTCACTGCAGACGCTCGGCGGGCCCCATTTCTTGTCGAGCACCACATTACGCCCTTTGGGGCCGAGGGTTATCTTGACTGCTTGAGCAAGGGCATCGATTCCTTTCTTCAAGGCACGTCTTGCATCTTCATCATAAGCTATTTGTTTCGGCATTTATCTTCCTCCTCTATCGTTTTAGGCACGATTATCTACTACTTGTTAAGCTTAGCCAGGATGTCGCTTTCGCGCAGGATTAGATATTCTTCACCATCGTGTTTCCACTCCAAGCCTGCATATTTGGCATAGATCACCCGGTCTCCTTTTTTTACTTCCATCTCGATCCGCTTCCCGTCCTCCCCCAGCTTGCCCGGACCGACTGCCACTATTTCGCCTTCCTGTGGCTTCTCTTTGGCAGTATCAGGCAGTACAATGCCGCCCTTGGTTACCTCGTCCTTTACTATCGGCTTTATGATGACCCTGTCTGCCAAAGGTTTCAGATTCATTGCCATCTCCAACCTCCCTTTCTATAGTTACTTTTTTATCGCCAAACCAGTAATTAGCACTCTCTAGGAGAGAGTGCTAACAGTCTCTAAGATAACTCAGATTGCGCTGAACAGCAAGTCCACTGTTAGACATTTGTGCCAATTTATGGTAATTGGCGAGCAATTAGGGCTCAATATCTCGCATATTCTTCTATGGCTGTTTTGCCTATCTGGGTGAGGGCAATGGGCATTATAGTCGCCGCTGTGGAAATAGCCTGGCGATAATTGCTAGGTGGAGAGTCGGGTTGGGTGTGGTGCCAACAACTGTGTTAATCGCAAAGGTGGTTATTGTTTGGAGATGATTCCGTTGGCAATTAGGAACTGGATAAGTTCGGCTGCTGCCTGTTGAGGAGCCTTCTCGATAGTCTTGGAGCCTTTTTGCTGGGTGCCGCCTGACATGAGGAGCTTCATTCTTTCGTGGGCGGATAGCTTGCTATCAATGGTGGCGGTTTTCTTCAATCTGGGTTTAGGTTGGGATATGCTCACCACAGCTATAGCTGGCTCGATGCTTCTCAGGTCGATGCCCAGGGACTTGGCATCTACCCTGGTAACGCTTTTTTTAAGGCCAGCCAGGATGGTCTTAAGCGGAGGGTACACAGGTTTACGGAGCACGCTTTCGACGGTGAAGACTGCCGGTAACTGGCATTCCAGGATCTCTCTATCGCCGCCCTTCAAACGGCGGTGTACTCTTGCGGTTTTTGTATCAGCAAAGATATCCAGCCGGGTGACAGCAGTAATGAGCGGCAAATTCAACCATTCTGCTATCCCAGCTCCTAAGAAGCCGGTACCTTCATCTATGGACTCCCGGCCGCAAAGGATCAGGTCATACTGGTGCTTTGAGATAAACCTGGCCAGCACTATTGAGGTAGAATAGACATCCAGGTTGTCGAAAGCTTCGTCACAAAGATGTATTGCTTCGTCGGCCCCCATTTTCAGGCAGGTTCTCAATGCCTCTTCTACCCTGGGGGGGCCGAGGCTAATTACGGTAACTTTTCCGCCGTCCCTCTCTCTAATTTTGATAGCTTCGCTTACAGCTACTTCGTCCACAGGATCCAATATGTAGCGGATATTATCTAGAGCGCCGGTCTCTATATTAAATTTAACAATGGTTGGGTCAGGAACCTGTTTGATGCAGACTATAATCTTCATAGGTTGCTGGAATAACCACAATACATTTATTGTCAGGTGGTCGGCTTCATTACTTCGCGCAACTGCTTTGTCAGCTCTGGTATTATCTGTTGCATATCTCCAACTAGTACCAGGTCAGCCAGCTTGGCTATGGGAGCATTGCGGTCGGTGTTGATTGCTACCATCAACTGGGAGCCTTTTATGCTAAGGGTGTGATGGAAGGCCCCTGAGATGCCACATATTAGGTAAAGCTTGGGAGCTATAGTCTTCCCGGTCAACCCGATTCTCCTTTCATCCACTATCCAGCGCTCGTCAGTAGCACGCCTGCTGCCGCCGATAGAAGCGCCCAAGATCCGGGCCAACTCTTCAATCGGTTTGAGATTGTCGGCGCAGGCCAGCCCTTTACCTACTCCTATGACAATCTCGGCCTCGCTTACACATACTGCACACGGATCCGCTTTTAAATAGTCAAGCAGCCTTGTTTTACTATTTTCTGAATCTATGTTCGCCCTGCATTCGATGACTTGAGGCTCCTTTACAGCACTGGACTTCTGCAGAGTCAGCAATTGAGGCTCGACAGTCGCTATTAATGGTTTTCTGAGTACAGTCACTGTTTCCTGGGCTTTTCCGCCATGTATGGGTCTCCGCGCCGTCAGTCTCTTATCTTTGTCTGCTTCGATTTCAGTATATCGGGCTAGCAAACCAACGTTAAGCCTGGCAGCAAGCCTGGGGGCTAGGTCGTTTCCCATAGGCGTTGTAGCAAACAGGACAATTGATGGCTCATGGAAACTGACCACCTGCGCCAGCGCATCAACATAGGTATCTCCAGTGTATTTCTCCAGGCGCTTATCCGATATAACGAACGCTTTGTCGATTCCGTAGGGGGCTAACTCGGTTGCTAGGTCCTTAATCTGGTGCCCTATAATTATCGCTGCAGTATCTTCGCCCAGCTTTGTGGCAAGGGACTTGCACTCTCCGGCAAGCAAGAAAGCAGCTTTTTCTAATTTTCCGTCTTTGTGTTCGGCGATAAACCAAACACCTTTACTGTCATTCTTCTCTCGAGAATGGGAATCAGGGGTCTGCTGAGGTATTTGCTGGTCTTTTTCCGCCATGTACGTACTCTGATATTGCGCTGATATCGCGTGCGACAAAGCTGCAGGGGCAGCCCCTTGGTTCTTAGCTGTCAACTCAAAATTATAACACAATGACGACTGTTACCCAAGGGCTGCCCCTGCAGGCTATTCCTTCTTCAATTTTAACACAGTCTATTTATTTTCCGCTGCCTCTCCGCCTCCTATATCCACCTTCCTATGAGGTGCCCATCACGGTTGGCGCTACCCATAGTATGTGGGTTTCTGGCATCTCCTATCTTGTACAGCTCCTTGACCTTACCTTCAAGCTCGTTGTAGAGGCTGTCAACCGGGTTTTTCCCTGTTATCAGCACAACGGTGTCCACATCCGTGATCTCTCGCGCCTCCATGGTATGGATATCGATTACGGTAAGGGTCTTGTCTGCAACCATGAACAAGAAGGATTGGGGGCTGAGCACCACCCCTTTCTTCAGGATTCTGGGCATGGTGTGGAACCATGTCTGGTCCTTTATCTGGTCCAGGCTACCTACAAAAGGAGTCGGGGCCAGTATCTGCACCTGACAGCCCTTATCGGCGAGAATCTCGGCAACACCGATGGCAACGATATCCTGCCTCCCATCCCAGATAACAGCTTTCTTCCCAATCTTGGCTTTCCCAAGGATAACATCACTCGGGGTGAATACGTTGTCCTGTTGCCACCCTACTACCTCCGCGGTGCTCTGACCGGAGAAGGCGTTTCGCATCCACTCGGCCCCCGTTGCTACTATCACGACGTCCGGCTTGGGCTTCATGTTCAGAATCATCTGCGATGTTACCTCGGTGCCGGTGACTATCTTCACGCCAGCCTGGGGGAGCTGTATCTTCTGCCACCTGACCAGGCCTCCCATCTCCTCTCTGCCCGGCAGCTTCTCCGCCTGCAAGGCCTGCCCGCCCAGTTCCTTGGCTTTCTCATAGAGGGTTACATCGTGCCCCCTCAGGGCAGCTACTCTGGCTGCCTCCAGCCCTGCGGGTCCTCCACCAACTACTACTACCTTCTTCTTGGTAGCTGCCTTCTTCATACCCCCGATGCCCCATCCCATATGCTCCATGCCTACCGTGGCGTTGCAAATGCATCTTATGGGCTGGCCGTCCATCATGTATTTGACGCAGTTCTGGTTGTCTCCCATGCAGGGTCGAATATCGTCCAGCCTTCCCTCTTTGGCCTTGTTGGGCAATTCAGGGTCGGCGATGAGCGGCCTAGCCATAGCCACAATATCGCATTTACCTTCAGCTATCAGGCTTTCCGCCAGCAAGGGGTCGTTTATCCTGCCCACGGCGACTATGGGGATATTCTTCACTACCTCTTTGATTTGCTCCACAGCGTACATCTGATAGGCAGGAGGAAGGTAATGTGGACCGAAGTACATGTGCATGGACTGGGTCTCCCTGCCCACGCCGCAAACTAGGTAGTCCAGCTTCTTATCCTTATCCAGCCACTTGGCAAGCTGCACTGCTTCATCCGGCACGATGGAGCCAGGCAGCAGGTCGTCAACGGTTAAAGTGTAGCCAATGGCCTTGTTTTTCCCCACCACTTTCCGTGTTAACTCGATGATCTCCATGAGCAGCCGGGCGCGGTTTTCCAGGGAGCCGCCATATTCATCGGTGCGCCTGTTGATGCTGCCTGAGAGGAAATCTGCAATTACTCCCGAGTGGTTGTGAATATCTATGCCGTCGAAGCCGGCAGCCATGATGTTCTCACAGCAAATACGGTGATAGTCCATAAGCTCTTTTATATCAGCTTTGGTCATGGGCTCCCACATCTCGTCGGCAAAGTTGGCGTCCGGGGTACACGATGGCCCTCGCTTATTCCCCAGGTCTATGGAGTAGATTTGGAAGCTGCATTTGGCTCCGTGTTCATGGCAACCGTCGGCGATCTTCTTCATGCCCGGTATTATCTCTTTCTGCCAGGCCCAGATATGCCGGTCGAAGTGTCCGCCGTTGGGTCTCATGAACCATGTGTCGCGCGGCATAATATAGCCCACCGACATGGCTACCCATCCCGCTCCACCTTTTGCCTTCTCGATCTCATAGTGGATGAATTCCTCGGTAGGCAGCCCCAACTCATTCATCAGCGGGCCGTGGGGCGATACCATTATCCTGTTTTTCACAGTGAAGGGCCCGATTTTGATAGGGGTGAACAGGTGCTTGAATTGCTGGGCGCTCATTAGACCTCCTTTTTTTGATGTGTTTTAGTGCGGAATATATAGAAAAGCGGCAGGCGCTAGTTCGGTAACTATAGCACCCCGATTAAAATCTTGTCAAGGGCAACATGAGAGTATCGAAATAAGGAACAAGGGCTAAAGTTTGTTACCGCTGCCTTGTATTTCATATTCTTGTCGGCCAGAGTTAGTCCTGCTTGCGCGGCTATCGATAAAGAAGTCAACCTTGCGTCCATCTTGCATGACCAGCAGGAAAGGCCCCGAGAGGCCGGCGGCGTCAGCAGCAAGCGTTATATTTCCAGCCAAAACCGCTATCTTGCCTGAGACAGACTTGTGTTTCAGGCGCGTTTCCTTTGATATCCCGAATGACTTTGCGCCCGTTTCCAGCGTTTCAACGAATAAGGTGTAGCTGACTTTTGCTACCTCTTTGCCGTCTTTCAGCACCTGACCTATTCCTTCAGGAGTTTCAATCAGTTGACGGTCTCTTTTATGGAGTGTCATTTGGTGGTCTCCCGGCCTCTCAAGCTTTGGTTATCTAGTGCCCTGCACCAAAGAGAGGAATTCGGAGCGTGTAAGCGGGTTCTTCTGGAATAGGCCTCTCATAGCGGAGGTAACGATATTGCTACCTGGTTTCTTAACTCCCCGCATTGTCATACACAGGTGTTCGGCCTGGATAACTACAGCTACGCCTTTTGGTTCCAGGACTGATACTATTGTATTGGCAATCTGAGTGGTCAGCCGCTCCTGTAACTGAGGCCGTTTGGCCAATATCTCTACTACCCTGCCTATCTTGCTGGCACCCACAACTCGGCCGCTGGGTATGTAGCCTACATGCGCCAGGCCATGAAAAGGGAGAAAGTGATGTTCACACATAGAATAGAACGGTATGTCCTTAAGAATTACCATCTCCTGGTGGCCTTCTTCGAAACCCACGCGCAGCTCTTCCCCCGGGTCTTCGTAAATGCCCTCAAAAACCTCGGCGTACATCTCAGCGATTCGCCTGGGGGTGCCTACCAAGCCCTCTCGTTTCGGGTCTTCCCCGATAGCCTCGATAATGGAAGCCACTGCTTTCTCAATCTTGGCCTTATCGATCGTAGTGTTTTTTCTGCGTGATTTGTTTGAGTTAGTGTTATTTGGCATGGGCGTTTAACCTCGGACTATAATCTTTTCAATGGTTTCCAGGTCTGCAGGTATTTCAGGGATGGTGTGGGCGCTCTTGAGGGCAGTATCCGGGTCTTTGAGCCCTGTCCCTGTGATCACACACACCACCTTCTTATCGGAAAAATCGATGCCGCTCTTCGCTTTCTTGATAAGCCCGGCCACCGAGGCAGCCGATGCAGGCTCACCGAAGATTCCCTCCCTAACGGCGAGCGATTTGTAGGCGCTCAAGATCTCCTCATCGGTAACATAGTCGATAACACCTCCAGACTCGTCTCTGGCAGCAACAGCCTTTTGCCAACTAGCTGGATTGCCTATGCGTATGGCTGAAGCGATTGTTTTGGGATTGGGAATAGGTTTTCCTCTCACTATAGCTGCCGAGCCTTCTGCTTCAAATCCCATCATCTTTGGGGTATTCTTCGCTTTGCCTGCTTGCTTGTAGTGCACAAACCCTCTCCAGTAGGCGGTGATGTTCCCAGCATTACCCAGGGGGATGAAGAGGTAATCCGGGGCATTCCCGAGGGCATCCACGATTTCAAATGCGGCTGTTTTCTGACCCTCGATGCGGTGAGGATTTAGAGAATTCACCAGTGCGATTGGATGTTTTTGCGTGAGAGCGCGGACTAGCTCCAGGGCCTTATCGAAGTTATCGTTTATGGCGATGATCTTGGCTCCATATACTATGGCTTGGGCGAGCTTGCCCAGCGCGATGTTTCCTTGGGGCACGACCACAAACACAGTGAGGCCGCAGACTGCGCCGTACGCTGCTGCCGATGCGCTGGTATTGCCGGTGGAGGCACAGATGATAGCTGAGTTCTTGGCCTCTACTGCCTTGGCTACGGCGACTACCATGCCGCGGTCTTTGAAAGAGCCGGTTGGATTACATCCTTCCAGTTTGAAATAAAGCTCACCGCAGCCGATCTCTCGTTCCAACCTCTGCGACCTGACCAGTGGTGTATCGCCTTCGCCTATAGTGGTGATAGGGGTCTGGGGAGTCACGGGCAGGAAATCCTGATATTTGACGAGAAGACACTGCTGCTTGCTCATCAATCCTCAACCCTGATGAAATTGCCGATGTCCTTCACCACTGCCAACTTGCGGGTTCTTTGCAGGGCCTTTTGAAATGCCGCCTCCTTGGCAGGATGAGTCATGATTACTATCTCAGCCGTTCCAGCCTCTTCATCGGCTTCTTTCTGGATTACTGAGGCTATGCTAATCGAGTGGTCGCCCAGTATCTTGGAGATCTGTGCCAGAACACCGGGGCTGTCAGCCACGGTCACTCGCATGTAGTAGCGGGTTTTGACCTGTGAAATAGGTGTGAGCTTCTTTGCTTTGTACAGTTTGAGTTGGGGCCTTGGGCGTATTCCAAGATAGATGTTTTGCGCCAGTTGGATAACATCGGCCACGACAGCGCTGGCTGTGGGTGAGGAGCCTGCCCCCCTTCCATAGAAGATCACTCTGCCCACCAAATCGCCTTCTACCTGGATTGCATTGAACACGCCATCGACATTGGCTAGCACAAGGCCTTCAGGGACAAAAGCAGGATGAACCCTGACTTGAATGGATTGTTTCTCTTTCTTGGCGATGGCCAGTAGTTTTATGGCGTATCCTAATTCTTTGGCATAGCGAAAGTCGCGCGCCGTAAGTCGGGAGATGCCTTCGTAGTAAATATCATCGGGACGAATCTCGGTGCGGAAAGCGAGAGTGGCGAGGATAGCAAGCTTGTAGGCAGCATCTACACCGTCAATATCATTAGCGGGGTTGGCCTCAGCATAACCCAATTTCTGGGCTTGTTTTAATGCGGTGGCGAAATCCAGTCCATCCTTTGTCATGCTGGTAAGGATGTAGTTGGTGGTGCCGTTGATAATGGCATGAATGGCTGAGATATTGTTTGCCAGGAGGTCGCGTTTGAAAGGGGCGATTAGAGGGATGCCTCCCCCAACGCTTGCCTCATAGCGGATATCGACTTTGTTCTTGCTGGCTAGGGCAAATAGCTCAAGGCTATGCTTGGAGATGACCTCTTTATTAGCGGTGACGATGTGTTTTCTTTTGGAGATAGCTTCTTTTATGTACCCGAACGCCTCAGTCTCACCGCCAATGACTTCGATTACAATGTCTATCTCAGGCTCGCTGATTATCTGCTGGGGGTCGGTGGTGAGAAGGTGCTGGGGTACATCGAAATCCCGCTTCCTGGTGAGGTCCCTGACCAGAATTTTCTTAATTCTCAGCGGGCACCCTACTTGCTGGGCTATGGCGTCTGATTTCTCAAATATGGTCTTGGCAACCCCGCTGCCCACTACACCCAACCCCAAGAGGCCAATGCCTATGCTTTCTCTCTTGCCCACTGTTATCTCACGATTCCGCTATGTGATGTGATTCATTGCCCAGGTTGCCTTCGTCTGGTCCAGGTACTCTCTGATTTCGATGATATTCCTTTCCTCGGTGAACCAATTGGTAAATTCGTTGGAAGCAAGCATTTGCTGGTACTGCTCGTCTATTGGTCTGTTATTGTCTATCTCGGCCACCTTAATTATATAATAGTATCCGTTTGAGGCCGGTATAGGCTGGCTTACATTGCCGGCGGCGAGGCTGAAGGCAACCTGGTCAAGCTCAGGAAGCAGGATGCCTTGAGGCAGCCAGTCGAGGTCGCCTCCATTATCTTTCGTTGTATTATCCAAGGAGTATTCCTCAGCAACGGTGGCGAAGTCCTCGCCATTATTAAGCTTGTTTTCTACCTCAGTCGCGTTTCCTTCATTAGCAACCTGGATGGCATAGACATGGACCTGCTTGCCTTCCGTGGGTACGCTCTGCGTGATTTGATCATTTAGTTTCTGGGTAAGGAGAGTGTCCTCAACGAACTGTCGATATTCGCTATCGGAGAGGTGTATATAGTTGAGCCACTGCTGATACATTTTACCCAGGTCAGTTTGTGGCAGCGTTATGTTTCCTGTTATATTCCCTGTTGAATTACCTCCGCCTGTGACCGATGAAATCAGGTCATTACTGATTTTTTCTGTTACCTCATCCGGGGTGACCTGGAGGCCCAGCCCTGGGGCTGCTTGTCTTACTAGTTCGTTGTTTTCTAACTGATACAGTACCTGGGAAGGGAATGTACTTGCATCGGTATTTCCTGTAGAGGACAGTGAGTAGAACCGGAGCATTTTGACGTAGTAGCGCATATCAATGACAGTCACATTGCCTTTTGTCACATTGCCTGTTGTCGCATTACCTATTGTCTCATTGCCAATCTTAGCTATGGGTTGAGTCCAGGCAGCGACGTAAGTATTGTAGCCCCAGTAGCCCACCAGCCCTAACGCCAGTGCGATGACTAGAGGTATGACTATCCAGACAACAAGTGTCAAATTCCTATCGTGTTGCCACCTCGGAGGTTGGCGCTTGGCAACTGAGAGCTTGGGTTGTGGCTTAAGTTTCTTGCTCAAGACACGGTCTCCGCTATTAAGGTCAAACTATCTAACTGTGGTTCGCCAGATTACGGTTGATTTGAGTGCTCTCTGGGGCTGGCGCCCCCGCTCTGGCGGATGTGCTCTGAGGTATAGGGCAATAGAGCGATGTGCCGTGCCCGTTTCAGTGCAACGCTCAGAGTGCGCTGATGTTTGGCGCAGACACCTGTTCTGCGCCTGGGCTCTATTCTTCCTCTGTCCGAGATATAGCGGCGCAGTGAAGGCGCATCCTTATAGTTGATAGTTTCTACTCTGCCTGCGCAGAAAGGGCAGACCTTTCTCTTGGGGATGTATCTACCCTTACCTCTCCCACCTCGTTCTCGATCTCTTGTTACCGGGCTTCTTGGTTTTGGCATTCACAACTCACTTATCTATATAGTATTATCCGGTCACGCTAATCTAGAATGGGATATCGCTTGGCTCCACGTCTTCGTCGGCCCCGCCTTCGGCTCCTGCCTCAGGAGCGGCACCCGCCGGGCGCCTGTCAAGGAAAAGCACCCTATTGGCGATTATCTCGATACGCGAGTGCCTCTGGCCATCCTGCCCCTCCCAGGAACGGGTTCGCAGCCTGCCCTCGACATAGGCACGCTGTCCTTTGGTCAGGAACTGATTGCAGTTCTCGGCCAACCTGTTCCATGTGACTACGTCGAACCATTCCGTTTCCTGCTTCCTCTCGCCATCGGGCGTTGTATATGTTCGACTGGTAGCAATGCGAAACGACGTCACAGGGTTACCGTTAGGGGTGAAGCGCATCTCAGGGTCGGTTCCCACATTTCCGATGATGATCACCTTGTTCAACCCCACCATGTTAGCACTCCTTTCCCCTAGCCCTTATTCGCCCAATCTTACCAGCAGATGGCGCAGGATCCTTTCTGAGATTCGCAAATTGGCCTCAAGTTCCGCCGTCGTGCCGGGTTCGAGCTTGAACCGGGTTAGCACGTAATTTCCCTCTCTGAAATGGTTTATAGGGTAGGCTAACTTCCTTTTCCCCCAACGTTCGACCTCAGTTACAGAACCACCCTTATTGGTAATGAACTCACTTATCTTGTCTAGGTGTGTTGGCAGTTCCTCCTCGGGAACCTCCGGGCTGACGATTACAATAAGCTCATAGTCGCGCAAGTGCATACTCCTTAATTAATCGAACCTGGTTTGAGCCAAGATTGGCTAATTATACCACGCAGAGCTATCGGCGGCAAGTTATCCCACCGAAGTGGACGACAAACTTTTTCCGACTCTTGAATACCTGTTTCCTACCCGGTGATTCCAGGCACCGGGAATTTATTGCATATCTCGTTGACCTGTTGGCGAACCTCCCCATTTATCTTCTCGTTGCCCAGGTTGGAAAACACTCTGACGATGAGACCGGCGATCAGTTTTATCTCCTTGTCCTTGAACCCGCGGCTGGTAACCGCCGGTGTGCCCAGCCTGATGCCGCTGGTAACCTGGGGAGACCGAGAGTCGAAGGGAATAACATTCTTATTGACGGTTATTCCTACCGCGTCAAGTGCCTTTTCGGCTGCCACACCTGTTATGCCGATGGGCGACAGGTCGACAAGGAGGAGGTGTGTATCCGTTCCTCCTGAAACGAGTCGGAGTCCCAAACGCCCCAATTCGCCCGCCATAACTTTGGCGTTTCTGAGCACTGATTTCTGATAGGAAACAAACTCGGGCTGCATCGCCTCGTGGAAAGCAACAGCCTTTGCGGCTATGACATGCATGAGCGGGCCGCCCTGGACGCCGGGAAACACGTTGCCGTCTATGCTCGAAGCAAATTTGGCCTGGCAGAGAATAAACCCGCCTCTGGGCCCGCGCAATGTCTTATGTGTGGTGGAGGTGACCACTTCAGCGTGGGGCACAGGTGAGGGATGCACACCGGCAGCAATAAGTCCTGCCGGGTGGGCCATGTCTACAACGAGTTTAGCATCTACCTTGTCGGCTATCTGCCGAAACCTTTTGAAATCTATTATTCTGGGGTAGGAACTGGCACCTGCCATGATAAGCTTGGGCTTATGTGTCAAAGCAAGTTTCTCTACCTGGTCATAGTCTATCGTTTCCGTCTCTTTGTCGACGCCGTAGGTGATGAACTTGTAAAACCTGCCCGGAGAAATTAATCTTGCTGCCGTGGGTAAGGTGTCCGCCGTTAGGCAAGCTCATCGCCAGAACGGTATCGCCATATTCCAGCAGGGCAAAATAGGCTGCCATATTCGCCTGCGCCCCGCTATGGGCCTGCACGTTGGCGTGCTCAGCGCTGAAGAGTTCCTTCGCTCTCTTTATCGCCAGCTCTTCGACTGTATCAACGTTCTGACAGCCACCGTAATAGCGCTTCCCCGGATAGCCCTCGGCATACTTATTCGTGAGCACCGAACCCTGCGCCTCGAGCACGGCGCTTGAGGCGTAGTTTTCCGAGGCAATGAGGTTGATGGTGAACCGCTGTCGCTGTTCATCTTGTTCGATAGCAGCGGCAACTTCTGGGTCTATGTCTCTTAACAACCTCGTAGCTCCTTTTGAGTACCCGGGACTGCAAGCCTCAAAATAAAGAGCCACGCTATGGGAAACGTGGCCCTGAATTACCTGGTATCCTTACCCACCGGCTCATCCCATTCCCGGAATAGCTGATTTAGTCTACACCAGCGGCTTTTGCCTGTCAAACGTTAAATGGCGCGAGCGTCTACCAGGAATGGGTGATGGCACCGCTCGGACAAGCCTTCTGGCACTTCACGTCTCTGGGACCGCTCACCGGCTTGCATTGAGCGCAGACATACTTAATGTTCTTGTGATGTTCCTTTCTTATTGCAACTACCTTGTCGTCATAGTCATCGACTATGATTTCCAGGACATTTTTCGGGCATGCCTCTACACATTTGCCGCATCCGTCGCACTTATCGCTGTCAACGACGATGTACCAGTCTCCCGAGCCGTCGGTGTAACCATAGTTGGCAATGTACCCGGGCATTACCAGTAGCTTTCTCAGAAGCCAGTTGAACATCTTACTCCAATCATGCTGCCTTTCGGGACTTCAGCAGGAGGTCTCTGGCGAAGATGGCAGCGCCTAAACCGCCAGCGATTTGTGGGTCGGGACTCAACGGTTTTACCTTGAGCCCTAATTCCTTCTCTATTCTGCTGACAACGCCGATGTTCTTAGCGATGCCGCCGGTGATCACGAATTCCTTCTCTATTCCTATGCGCTCGAGAAGGCCGACTACTCTGTGGGCCATGGCGGAACAATAAGCGGCGAGCACCATGTTTTTGGTCCAGCCGCTTCGCAGCAGACCGATAGCCTCAGATTTGGCGAAGATAACGCAGGTGCTGCTCACAGGCTCTGGCTCCTCTTTCACATCCAGGGACATTTTACCTACATCCACGATGGGGACTTGTAATAGCTCGGCCATCACTTCCATGCCGCGGCCTGTGCCTGCGGCGCATTTATCGTTCATCAAGAATTGGGTGACTTTGCCTCTTTCGTCGCAGTGTATGCCTTTCAGGTCCTGGCCGCCCATATCCAGTATTGTCTTTACTGTGGGCCCGCCCATGTAGTTTGCTCCCCGGGCGTGGCAGGCAATCTCAGTTATCGCCTTTTTGGCCATGGGAATGTTGACTCTACCGTATCCTGTGCCCACAATGAATTGTATATCCTCTGGCTTCATGCCCGTGTCCTTAAGTGATATGCTCAGGGCTTTATTGGCGCTGTCGGGGCTGTTGGACCCGGTGCGTGTGTTGCAGAAGGCATATATCTTGTCGTCGACCATAATTACTGCCTGGGAGCTCACAGAGCCGACGTCAATCCCACAGGTGATCGTCTGTCCCTTGCGCCAGTCTATATCAGGCGATTTCCAGGTGTTCTCTGTCCATCTATAGAACTCAGTCGTCATTTCGCTCTTTTCCTTTCTCAGCTAAGCTGCCGCTAAAAGAGCGGCTCCCAGAGCACTCACGTACTCAGGTTTCTCTGGAACCTTTATCTCGACACCAAGATGTTTCTTCATAGCTTCGACAATGGCGGTATTGTTAGCCACCCCGCCGATCAGAGCTACATCCTTCTCTATGGGTATCCTGCGCACCATGGAGCATACTCTGGAGGCGATGGCATCGTGGACAGCATGGGCAATATCGGCCTTATCAATCTTTGTGTGGATTAACGATACCACCTCTGATTCAGCGAAAACAGCGCAAGTCGCATTTATGGGCGCTTCCTTTGTTGATTTGTGTGAAATCTCGATCATCAGTGGTACGGTTAGCTCCAAAGCCCTGGACATGCTCTCAACAAAGGCGCCAGCACCGGCAGCGCATTTGTCGTTCTTGGAAAAATCCAGTACCTTCCCACTGGCATCAGTGCTAATGCCGCGGGCCTCCTCGGCGCCGATATCAATAATCGTTCTCACTGAGGGAAGGAGGTAGTTCGTACCCTTGGCATCGGCAGTAACCTCGGTAACGCTAGTGTCCGCAAAGGGGATGCTCTTCCGCCCGGCGCCAGTAGTGAAAATCTTCTTAATATCACCCCGCGATATGCCGGCTTGTTTGATTGCCTCCTCAAGGGTTTTCTCGGCTGTTTCCACTGGCTCGAAACCGGTTGGGTTCATGCTGCGGGCCACGATTTTGTTATCCTTGACGATAACTGCCTTAATTGTTTTGGCCCCCATGTCTATGCCTGCTGTTATCATTTCGCTCTCACCTCATTGCTATTGCTTCACTCCTTGATGACACCTGCTTCCAATATCATATGTCTTGTATCTTTCGTATCCCTTGGCCTTCGAGGAAGGTCTCCAGCCGATCGAGTACTCCTGTCTCGTCGATATCCCTGCAATCCGCGAAGTTGCCTTCGAACATCGATGTCGGAATCCCCTGCTTGTTGAGGTCGCGCTGGAAGTCGTACATGCTGGTGGTCATGGGCACGCAGCCACGGTTTATCAGCAACAGGTATGCATTTGCCTTCCAGTGCTTGAACATGATGACGTATTCCTTTTTCCTCGTTTCCAGGTGCGACTGGAAGGGGTGCTCAGCCCGCCAGCGTGCCACGGTCCTGCACAGGTCCTCCCTGTTCTTCATGGTTTTCCAGCCGGGGCGCTTTTCGGGAGGTGTGGCTGGCACCACCTTGCCTTCGTCATAAAGGAACTTAACCTCGCCTGAGTTAATCAGATATACATAGGTGCCGGCGAAGACAACTCCATAGTTCTCGAGGTAGCGGAATACCTTGAGGAAGCTCCATGGCGGGGGCGTGAGCATGCACATTCTGTATCTCTCATTTGGAACAGCCGCGATCTTATCGGCGATACGCTCTTTCAACTCGTCCCTGAGCTCCGTAAGGAACTCGATGGCAACCTTTTCATGCCTTCTCAGCATAGAGATGGGCATCAGAGCGAACATGCTCTTAATATCTATAGGGGCGGGGATGGCGCCGTTGAGCAGGTTTATTTCTCCCCATAGTCCTTCGTTGATGAAATAGTTGCGCATCGCCTCGATGCCTTTTTCATCATCGTATTTTCTCTTGGTGATTTTCTCCATCCATTCGATGCTGTCCAGGTACTGGCCTGCCACATAGTCTATCCTGGCCTCTTGGTCGCCATCGATAGCCAGCATTGTTTCGTCATCGATGTAGTTCATGGGAATGCCCTGGTACTCGGACACAATCTGGTGCCACTTGGGATGGCCAGCCGGGCAGTGGCGAACGCTCCAGGCGAAGTCGAATTTAGGGAACGGGCCCCCTGTGAAGTAGTACTTGTCTTGGAACATGGTGCCCAGGAAGTTGCGCATGTAGCCGCACATATCGCGGGCGTACCCTCTGGCTTCGTAAGTCTCCATTGCAGGAATAGATACAGGCGGGTCGGCTGCCACGCTGGCTCCATATGGTTCTCCAGCGAGGAAAACGAAATCGCCTAGCCCTGCCAGCATACCGTAAGGGGTTGCAGCGCAGCCCAGGACCATGAGTTTTCCCTGCTCATGTCCTGTGGCTAAATCCCTGTAAGCCTCAAGCCTTAGTTCCTTGCCTTTTTGCCAGCATTTCAAAGGCGCGGTCTTGTATTTTGTCTCAGTTGTCATTATCGTTCGCCTCCATTTAGTTTAACGTAATGGGCTTAATGGTAATGGTTACACCAGCTCCAGCTCGAGTATCTCGAGGAAGGCCTCGATTCTGGTGCGGAACTGACCGAAGGGGATGGTGACGTCGAACTCGAGTACAAGGGTGGCAATATTATTATCCTTGAACATTTTGAGGAGACTGGGGATATCGAACTCATGCGGGTCACAGAACTTCTGCTGGTAGACGAGAGCGCCCTGAACTTTCCAGTCCTTGGCATGTTTCAGTATGCGGTCGGCCCTGGGTTTGAATTCAGCGGCCACGGCAGGACATTGCCAGCGGTCGACGTAACGCGCTGCGATGGCTGCCACGGGGTCTTTCCCGGGCTTCACCTCATCCCAGAAATAGCGGCTTCCGGTGCAGTGTTCATCTATGACGATAGTGCAGTTGAGTGTCTCCATCATCTTGACGAACACGATGTCATCCATCTCGCTGCCTATCATCATCAGACGTACTCCAAAATTGCGGTTGAGCTTTCTGGTGGGCAACTCCTTAAGTAATTGCTCTAGCAGCTTGTTGTGCTCTTCTACATCCATCAACTGACTGGCTACGACCATCTCCATGCATTCGGCGCCAGTGATAGGTGGCTCCTCTTTCTTTCTGAACTCATAGACCTGCTTCATCAGCCTGCGGTTTGTGTTGTATAGCTCTATCGCCTTTTCCAAATCTTTATCTGTTATTTTCTTACCTGTGAATTTATCCAGCGCTGCTATGAATCCTTTATATTCCTGCACCATCAGGGGTTTTGCCCTCGGGCTTTGCACATGGTTTGGCTGCCATACGTAGTACTTGAAGGACGTGGTGATATAGTTTTTCCAGTTATCGTACGTGCCCTGGACATGGGAGCATGTGCGTGCCATGGTAATGCCGTCCAGGTAGCTGTATCTTCCTTTTAAGCCCTGGGCCAGGGCATCGCGAGAGAACGGGCAGACTGTGGGGAAAAGGTAACGGTCGGTAACGTCCTGCACTTCATGGCTGCCCAGTATTCGCACAGGCAGCATGCCCGCGGCATACATGATCTCCACCGGAGAATAGCTGCAAAGCCAGCCGATAGCCTTGCCGTTGTGCTTTTTCTTCCAATCCTGGGCATACTGGTGTCGGGTAGCCAACACCTCTTCGAATTTTTCGATTGCACCCACTGTTTTGTTGCTCCTTCCTCTGGTGATTATCAAGAATAGAGGCTATGTCAGATACTTAACTATCTAGTCCTGACAAGCCTCTATCTTTATATGCCAGATAAAATCGAGCTTCATCACCAAAAAGCCCTACTATATTATCTTACCAAGCACCCAAGCTTGTGTCAAGCTTACACCATAGGGGAAACCTGAGTCGGCGAACACAGATGATTTTCCCCTCCTTCCAAAGGAAGGAGGGGAAATAAATGAGGGGAGAAAAAGCATTTGTAAACGATCTGAGCATTTTTTCTTGACGTAATTCAGCTATTGCCCTAAAATACAAGCTTGTTAAGTCTTGCTTTAAGTCAGTGAAAGTGCAACTAGTCTCAGAGCTCTCAGCCTTTACCCCTGAACGCGAAGCCCTGCTTACTATTGGGGTTTTCGATGGCGTTCATCTGGGTCATCGACATCTCATAAAGAAGCTGACTCAGCGAGCCGCCGAGGGCAATTTCCTCAGCGGCGTGGTAACCTTTAACGTTAATCCCAGGGCTGTGCTGTCCCCTAAAACAAAGGTTGCCCGCTTGACCACTCTCGAGGAGCGAGCCGCTCTTCTCAAAAGTCTGGGGATTGATCTGGTTGTTCCTCTTACTTTCACTACTGAAGTTGCTGCACTCAGCGCTCGAGAGTTTGTCCTCTATCTCAAGAGGTATCTTAAGATGCGCGGCCTTGTAATTGGCCCCAACTTTGCCCTGGGCCGGGGCAGGGAGGGGAATGTCGCTGCCCTCGAATCCCTGGGCCAGGAACTTGGCTTCACGGTTGAAGTAGTGAAGCCTCTGATAGTAGAAGGCTCCCTGGTCAGCAGCACTGCTGTGAGGGAGGCTCTGGCTCGCGGCGATATGAAGACAGCCACCAAGCTGCTGGGTCGATATTTCAGCCTCAGGGGGCCTGTGGGGGGTGGAGCGGAGCGAGGCCATGTTTTAGGCTTCCCCACGGCGAATATACAGGTTGACCCTGAGCAGGCCCTTCCTGAAGATGGCGTTTATGCTACGCTGGCCCACGTTGGCGACAAAGCCCATCAATCGGTGACCAATATCGGGGTCAAGCCAACCTTTGGCAAGAGCGGGCGCATGGTAGAGGTACATATTATAGGTTTCACCGGAGACCTCTATGGGCAAAAGCTTACCATCGAGCTTGTGGAGCGCCTGCGCCCCGAAGTGAAGTTCGCTGGCCCTGAAGAGCTGTCAGCCCAGATTAAGAAAGACGTCGAGCAAGCTAAGACGATACTTAAAAAGCCCTCAGCGGGAGCAAAATATGTCCGGTAAATTCCCTGCCTCCATACTGAAGTGCGGTGTCGCTGAGATTATAGTCGAGGAAGAGTTAGTGCGCCAGCTTGAATCGGGCAAGAAGCTGCGGCTGAAGATGGGTTTCGACCCCAGCCGTCCTGATATTCACCTGGGACATGTAGTGGGCATGAGGAAGCTGCGTCAGCTTCAGGAGCTGGGGCACCAGGTTGTGGTTATCGTTGGCGACTGGACAGCGCAGATCGGCGACCCCAGCGGGATGTCTCAGACCCGCCCTATGCTTTCTGCTGAGGAGGTGCGAGCTAACGCCGAGACCTACATGCAGCAATTCTTCAAGGTAGTGGACAAGGAAAAGACCGAGGTCCGCTGGCAGAGCGAATGGTTTGGCAAGTTCAACCTGGCTGATGTTATCAGGCTCACCAGCAAATTCACTGTAGCGCAGCTTCTGGCGCGGGAAGACTTCAGTAACAGATACTCAGGCGGGCGTCCCATCGCTATCACTGAGCTGTTGTACCCCTTGCTTCAAGCCTACGACTCGGTGGCTATTCAAGCTGATGTCGAGTTCGGCGGCATCGACCAGAAATTCAACTGCCTCATGGGTAGAGAGCTGCAGCAGATGATAGGACAGCCCCGGCAGCAGGTGTTCTTGGTGCCTCTGCTGGTGGGCACTGACGGCCAGCAGAAGATGAGCAAAAGCCTGGGCAACTATATCGGTGTGGACGATCCCCCTAACGATATGTACGGCAAAGTCATGTCTATCCCTGATGACCTGCTCATGGACTACTTCGAGCTGCTCACCGACGTTTCTGACAAAGAGCTTGCCGAGTTCAAACAGCAGCTTGCAGCGCAGTCGGTCAACCCTATGATACTCAAGAAGCGCCTGGCCCGGGAGATAGTGGGTCAGTTTCACAGCGCTCACGCTGCCAAGGAGGCGGAATCTCACTTCGAGAAAGTGGTGCAGAGTGGAGAAGCACCGGAAAAAATGGAGCAATACACTGGTACTGCGTTTGATCTAGGTGGTGGTATTTATCGTCTAGATATCACCAAAGCCTTGCTTGAAAAAGGACTGGTCAAGAGTCGCGGCGAGGTAAAGCGACTCATTGCTCAGGGCGCAATAGAGATAAATGGAGAGAGAATCAATAGCACTACTGTAGATATACCGGACGGCAGCATCGTTCAGGTGGGCAAGCGCCGCTTCCTCAAAATCTCTATCAAAAAGACCTAAGCTTAGGCCTTCTCGGTTTCTTTCTTTGATTCCGCAATTATCTTCTGTGTGACGTGTGCCGGCACCTGCTCGTAGTGGCTGTACTCCATTGTATAGGTGCCGCGTCCCTGCGTAATCGCTCTCAGATCGGTGGCGTACTTCAGCATCTCGGCCAGCGGGGCCTGGGCATCTATGTGATTGATCCCGCCGCCGGGCGACATGCCCATTACCCTGGCTCGCTTGCTGTTGAGGTCGCTCATGACATCGCCGGTGAAGTTATCGGGGATGGTGATGTGGACGTTCATTATCGGCTCCAGCAGCACCGGCTGCCCCTGGGAGAACCCTTTTTTCAAGGCATAGGAGGCCGCTATCTTGAAGGATATCTCCGAGGAATCTACGGCGTGAAAGCTGCCATCGAATAGCGTTACCTTCATGTCGGTCAGAGGATAACCGGCCAGTCCGCCTTCCTTCAAGCCTTCATTGACTCCCTTTTCCACAGCGGGGATATAGTTCTTGGGCACTGAGCCGCCTACAACCTTTGAAGCGAACTCAGCCCCACTGCCTCGAGGCAGTGGTTCGAGCCTCAGCCAGACGTGTCCATACTGTCCGTGTCCGCCGGTCTGCTTCTTGTGCTTGTATTCTGCTTCTACGGGCATGGTGATTGTCTCTCTATAGGGTATCTTGGGAGTCTCGATCTTCACCTCGACACCGAACTTGCGTTTCATCTTCTCGGCAGCGACTTCGAAGTGAGTATCTCCCATGCCCGAGAGGACGGTCTCTGCGGTATCGATGTCTTTGCGCACAGCAAGTGTGGGGTCCTCCTCGGTCAGCCTGGTCATAGAGCTTCCCAGTTTATCCAGGTCGGCCTTAGTCTTGGGCTGGATCGAGACGCTCAGCGTGGGCTGGGGGAACTCGATGGGAGTGAGAGTCAGAGGATGGTCTTTACTGCAAAGAGTATCGCTGGTCCCGGTTTCCGCCAGTTTGGCTACTGCGCCGATGTCTCCGGCGGTAATTTGAGGTACTGCCTCCTGAGATTTGCCCCGTATCATATAAAGCTGGCCAATGCGCTCGGCCCGTTTCTTGGTGGCGTTCCAGACGCTGGAATCGCTTTTAATGACGCCGCTGTAGACTCTGAGATAGGTGAGTTTTCCCACATAGGGGTCGGCAGTAGTTTTGAACACCAGTGCAGCGAGAGGCGCTGACTCATCGGGTTCGACTTCCTCGTCCTGTTGGGTTTGAGGGTTTTTGGCTGTGACCTTGCCCTTGTCCCTGGGAGAGGGGAGGTAGTTCAATATAGACTCCATGAGCTCGGCGATGCCCTTGCTTTGCAGTGCCGAGCCAGCCAGTACCGGCACCAGCTTGCCGTTGATTGTCGCTGCCCGCAGGGCACGGCGGATCTCATCCTCGGTTAGCTCAGTTCCCTCGAGGTATTTGGTGATAAGCGTATCATCAGTCTCAGCTACGGATTCCACCAGTTTCTCACGAAAGGAAGCTACTTTGTCGGCGAGGGACTGCGGTGGCTTGGCTGCCTTGCTGATCAGGTCTACCACTCCTTCAAATTTGCTCTCAGCTCCTATGGGTAACTGGATAGGCACGCATTTCCTGCCGAACATGCTCTGCAACTGCTCCACAGTCTTGAAGAAATCTGCGTTCTCGCGATCAATCTTATTGACAAACAAGATTCGGGGCAGTGCCCTATCATCGGCGTATTTCCAGACCAGCTCGGTCCCCACCTCTACCCCACCGGCTGCGGAAACGACGACCACTGCACCGTCGGCGGCGCGCAGCGAGGCTTTGACTTCTCCGACGAAATCGGGATAACCCGGTGAATCAATCAGGTTGACTTTGGTCTTATTCCACTCAAAGGGAAGTAGGGAGAGGTTAATGCTGATCTTGCGCTTGGTCTCCTCGGGCTCGTAGTCTGAGGTTGTGGTGCCCTCGTCCACTTTGCCCAGCCTGCTGATTGCCTTAGCCTGGAACAGCATATTCTCGCAGAGCGAAGTCTTGCCAGCATTGGTGTGAGACAACAAGACGACGTTGCGGATTTGCTCGGTGCGATACTTCTCCATAGCCCCTCCCCCGGGTGATAATCCTTAGTATTTTACTTTATCCTGTGAGGTGGCGCAACCCGAGGGCGGGTGGCCGAATGTGTTGATTGGCTCACCTTTTTATAGTAAGATATTACGCGTGGGGCTGTAGCTCATTTGGGAGAGCGCTTGAATGGCATTCAAGAGGTAGGGGGTTCGAACCCCCCCAGCTCCACTTTAAAGCCCAGAATTAAGCTTGGCTAATAGTCAGTAGAATCCTCTCTATTCTTCCCACTCTCTCAGTTGCTATCCCTATTTGTTAAAAAGCACGCACACAATATCGCCATCTTGGACTTCATATTCACGACTTTCGACACGCAGACGGCCTGCTTTAGCCACGGCTGCCTCACTACCGAATTCAATCAAGTCCTCGTAGTTAATAACCTCCATTCGGACGAATCCCTTCTGCATGTCCGAATGGATCTTCCCGGCAGCTACCGGGGCTTTATCACCCCTTCGGCAAGTCCAGGCACGCACTTCATCTTCTCCAGTTGTAAAGAAGGTCACTAATCCAAGCACCCGATATGCCGCGTGTACAAGCCGCTCCATAGAGGACTCTCCCATGCCTAGCTCTCTCAAGAAATCTTCTCGTTCATCGGGCTCGAGCTGACTGATATCGGCTTCATCTCTGCCGCAGACAACGATCATTTCCGTATGCTCGGCATTAGCAATACGCCTCAACGCAGTTACATGCTTGTTGGCGGCGTCTTGGGTAGACTTGATGTTGCCCACGTAGAGTACAGGCTTTAGTGAGACGAGGTTGCAATCACGGACACTGGCTAGTTCCCTGGCGTCGAGGTTGTGCTTGCGTGCCGGAATGCCTTGCTGAATGCCAGAGCGCACCTTTTCATAATCTGCAGCTTCTCGAATAGCGTCTTTATCTCCGGCCCGCAACTTTTTTGCCATACGGTTTATCTTGTTTTCAAGAGTCACGCTGTCTGCGGCCATCAATTCCAGGTCAACCGTGTCAACATCTCGTACAGGGTCTATTGTCTCATACTCGAAGGGGACATTGCCATCCTCGAAACAACGTATTACGTGCAGCAACGCTTCGACATTCTTCACATGGCTGAGCAAGCGAAAGCCATGTCCGTCAGTCTGAGGACGAACCGTAAGACCAGGGATATCAACTATCTCGAGTGTAGTCGGCACTACCTTACGCGGGTGGTATATCTGTGCCAGCCTCTCAAGACGCTGGTCAGGCACATTAATCACCAGCCGATTCATCTCGGAGCCACCACAATTTGATACTCTAGTAGCAGTTACTGCATTGAAAATGACTGTCTTCCCACAAGAGGCCAAGCCTACGAAACCGCAGCTCAAACCCATATTAATTCCTTTCTCCTGAGCGCAAGCGCGCTGTTATTTTCATGGAAACGATTGAACTCGTGAGGGGCATCAGATAAGAGCATTAAACGAGGTTTCCATATCGTAAGTCCATTCTGATTATTATATTAAATAGAGTGCTTACCTACAATAGCGGCCACAATTTGGCTCTACACTGTTTTGTGTGAAAATGGGTAATTAAAAGCACCCGCTGACCTCTGTTTCGACCATATATTCCTGCTTGTGCACCTTGGGGTAAGCTGGTAAAATCATTACTGGAAAGAACTGGGGAGTTAAATAGAAAGAGCGAATACCATCTCAAAAGTTCTGCTTATCGCTACCCCAGCTCCACCAAAATAACCTGAGAGGGCACCGGACGTTCTTAACCATTCTCCAACTCAGCACTTGCAAGACTCATTTCTGCTCACTATTTATGCCCGTGTTGCTTAACAGGAGGGCTTAGTCAGATGAGGCTACGGGGTAAGGTTGCCATAGTAACCGGCTCTACTAAAGGGATTGGCCGGGCTGTCGCTAAAGGCTACGCTGAGGAAGGTGCCACCGTCATCGTGTGCGGTCGCTCCGAGGACTTGGCGAAAAGCCTTGCCGAGGAACTGACCAGGAAAGGCAAGAAATCGGTTGCTCTCAGGTTGGATGTCACGAGCGTTGATAGTATCAATCAGGTGGTTGCTCAGGTGGTGAAACAGTTCGGCAGAATAGACATTCTGGTCAACAATGCCGGGATTAGCCCCATATGGAAGCGGGCTGAGGATACCGACAAGGAAGCATGGGATCAGATTATCGCTACGAACCTTACGGGAGCATTCCTCTGTGCCCAAGCTGTGGGCAAGGTGATGATCAAGCAGAAGAGTGGCAAGATAATCAATATGACCTCGGTGGGTGGAGAAGTAGCCCTGCCCCGGCTGGTCGCCTACTGTGCTAGCAAAGCAGGCATCATCTCGCTGACTCAGGTGCTGGCCGCTGAATGGGCCCAGCATAACATACTGGTGAATGCCATAGGCCCTTCCTACGTTGAGACGGAGTTCACCGCTGGTTTGAGAGGAAATGAGCGGATATACGATGACCTCAAAAACAAGAACCTTCTGAAGAGATTCGCCCGGCCCGAGGAGGTTGTGGGCGCTGCTATTTTTCTGGCCTCTGATGAGTCAAATTATATAACCGGGCAAACCCTATTCGTGGATGGCGGCTGGCTTTGCGTTTGAGGTCGCCTACTTAAGGGGGAGCCAGGGGGGCTGCAGAAGAAATAGTCTTAGCAGTGTCAATTTGAATTTGGGACCTGAAGGGTCTATTCTATATTTAGGGGGAGAAGAAAGGAAGGAAACTAGATGGCGATGAAATCCGGGAAAGAGTATATAGAGAGCCTCAGGAAGCTGAAGCCCCGGGTATATGTCTTCGGGGAAAGGGTGAAGAATGTAGTCGATTACCCGCTGTTCCAACCTCACATAATCGCAGCGGCTATGACCTACGAGCTGGCGAAACACCCCGAGTTTGAGAAGGAGATGACTGCCACCTCCAATCTGACCGGGGAGAAGGTCAACAGGTTCACCAATATCCACCACAGCGTAGACGACCTGGTTAACAAAGTGAAGATGATGCGCCTGTTGGGTCAGAAAACAGCTACCTGCTTCCAGAGGTGTGTGGGGCTTGATGGCCTTAATGCTGCCTACATTACTACCTATGACATAGATAAGAAATATAGTACGAAATATCACGAACGGTTCAAGAAATACCTGAAATATGTCCAGGACAACGATTTGATGCTGGCTGGAGCTATGTCCGACCCCAAGGGAGATAGGAGCTTGAGGCCGCACCAGCAGCAGGACCCGGATTTGTATCTGCATGTCGTGGAGAAAAGGGACGATGGCATAGTAGTTCGAGGCGCTAAGGTCCATATTACGGGCACGGTTAATGCCCACGAGATATTGGCCATGCCCACGAGGGCTATGGGTGTGGAAGACAAGGATTACGCTGTCTGCTTCGCGGTGCCTGTTGACGCCAAGGGCGTCACGCTGATTTTCGGCAGGCAGACCAACGATACCAGAAGGCTCGATGGGGAAATCGACCCTGGCAATGCCAAGTACGGCATCGTCGGCGGTGAGGCTCTGATAATCTTCGATAACGTTTTTGTCCCCTGGGACAGGGTCTTCATGTGCGGCGAATATGATTTCACCGGCCAGCTTGTGGAGACCTTCGCAGGTTTCCACAGGAGCAACTACGGCGGCTGCAAAGTCGGGCTCGCCGATGTGGTAACGGGCGCTGCTTACTGGATGGCGGAGAACAACGGAGTGGAGAAGTCTCCCTATATCAGGGACCTGCTGGCTGAGATGACTAGCATGGCGGAGACGTGCTGGTCGTGCTCGCTGGCGTGTTCATATCAGGGCAACAAGACCAATTCGGGGGCGTACACCATCAATCCGCTCCTGGCGAACGTGGTCAAACTTAACATAACTAAATTTACTTATGAGTGGATGCGCCTGGCGCAGGACATCGCCGGTGGCTTGATCATAACCATGCCTTCGGAGAAGGACTTCAGAAATCCTGAGATCGGCAAGTACATAGACAAGTATTTGGTGGGCAAGGCGGGGACGCCGACAGAGCACAGGATGAAGATGCTCAGGCTTATCGAAAATATGGCGGTAGGGGCCGGTCTTCCCGAGGCGCTGCACGGCGCTGGCTCACCTCAGGCGCAGAAGATGATGATACAGAGGCGGGCCAACTTTGAAGGCAAGAAGGAGCTTGCCGAGACTATTGTAAGCATCAAGCCAGACAAGTACTTCAAGGAGATCACGGGCAAGACGGAGGCTCAGTACTTCAAAGAGCTCAGGGAATCGCAACCTAAATGCGATTAGGTTAGCCGTACAACGGTCGGTAATTCTGTAGGGGCTGCAAATTTGCAGCCCCTATTTTTTTGTCATCCTTGGGCGGGTAGCCTGGGCATCCGCTCCTGGCTACTGATTTCTCCTCTTTTTTGACTTTTTGACTCATGTCTGGTTATTATCTAGGCAGTAGAGCTTTTTTGAGAAATAGGCGCATATTAAAGTGGGGTGAGCTATGAAAAAGGAAAAGGTCTGTTTATTCGGTGCATCGGGTACTATGGGACACGAGGCTTTTAAAGAGCTGTGGGGGAAACGGAAAAAGTACGACATAGTAGTTCTGCTGCGTCCTTCGGAGAAGAACAAAGGTCTTTTCCGAAAGTATGAGGAAGAGGTTGGGATTAAGCTGATTCCTGGAAAAGGGGTAACGGAACGAGGGGGATTCAAGATAGTATGGGGCGATGCAGCAAACTATGCAGACGTCGAGGAAGCGGTCAGGGGAGTTGACTGGGTACTCGATGCCATGGCTTTCATTTCACCTCAGGCCGATTACTATCCTGAATCGGCTAAAGCATGCAACACCGAGGGCATACAGAACATAGTCAAGGCGATTGAGGCGCAGCCTAACGGTGCCGAGCACATCAGGTTAGTTTATACCGGGACTGTAGCAGAGACCGGTGACCGCCTGCAGAGTATTCACTGGGGGAGAGTGGGAGACCCGCTCAAACCTTCCATCTTCGATTTTTATGCCGTAACCAAGATTGCCGGCGAGAGGGCTGTTCTGGATTCTAACATAAAGCACTGGGCATCCCTGCGCATGACCTATATCATGCCTGTGGACTATGCAGAATTCAGTAGTTTGATGGACCCTATTATGTTCCATCAGCCTATCGATTCTTTCATGGAGAACATAACCAGCCGTGATGCCGGATACGGCCTTGTCCGTTGCCTCGATATTCCCGATGATTCCGATTTCTGGCGCAGGGCATACAACATGGGCGGCGGCCCTAAAATGAGGTGCGTTTGTTATGATCTTATGAACAAGAGCTTTCAAGTCAACGGGTTATCCGGGATTGAATCCTGTGCAGAGCGAAAATGGTTCGCTCTGAGGAACTTTCACATGCAGTACTATGAAGATAGCCGTATCCTCAATCAGTACTTGCATTACTGGAGAGACTCACTCGATGTCTACTGGGAAGATTTAGCCAGGACTATGCCGCCGGAGATGCAGCAGATGGTTGCTGAATGCAGAAAGAACCCTGAGCTTCAGAAACAGATGGAGCAATCTACGTACGAAATCTTGAGAAATATGGCTGATAATCACAGGAACGGAACAGCCTACTGGTACAAGAATAAATGTGATATGCGGATCACTGCCTTCTTTAAGAATTATGAGACTTATGAAGCGATTCCCGCTTGGGGCATAAATATGCCTCAGATGCAGCCCGAGCCGGCATGGCACAGGCTTGACCACGGGTATGATGAATCCAAAGAGAAGATTGCTCTTAAGGACCTGCAAGGCGCGGCAAAATTCAGAGGCGGGGAGTGCCTGTCAAAGAGATGGAATGGCGACATGTATAATGCCCTCAAATGGAAATGCGCTCGGGGCCACGTTTTTGCAGGGAAACCATACACTATCCTCAAAGCAGGTCACTGGTGTCCTGAGTGCGTGCCTCCGCCATGGAACTATGACGATGAGGCAAAGAGAAACCCGTTCTTTGCCCAGGTGTGGTATCCCAATCATGACAAAAACGAGAACAACTTCTACCCGGCGGACTGCATTAAGGATATCTCTTGTGCCGATAAGGATTAGAGGAAACAAGGCCTTCTAACATGTTCTTTGTGTCTGACTTTACTCTTAACTAATTGAGAGGGGGCTAAGAAATAGGAATGGGGCAGGGCAGCTTCGCTGCCCTGCCCCATTCTCTGTCCATCTAGCACAACTTGGTAAAATTTCTGACGTCGTATTGACAAGTATATAGTAATACTATATACTATATGCAACAAACCAGTACAGTTTGAGCTTAAAGAATGAGGAAGACTGATACAAGCAAGAAAAATATGATACGGATTAGCCAGGTGGCTAAAACCGCTGGCATTTCTATTCAAACCATACACTATTACCTGCGAGAGGGCTTGCTCACTCCTCCAGTGAAGACAGCCCGCAATATGGCTTACTATGACCCTGCGTGCATCGAAGAAATCCGCCTCATCAAAGAGCTGCAGGCGAAAAGGTTTCTTCCCCTATCAGTGATAAAGCTAGTGATGCAGGCTAAGCGTGAAGGGCAAGAAGTAGGCCATATTGCCGAGATGCGTTCTTTTCTGGATGAACTATTTCATCCTCTGGGAACAGAAGACGAATCAAAAACCATGTCTTTGACGGAACTGGTTACTGCCACTGGACTACCTAAAAAGACCTTGAAAGCGTTAGAGAATATGGGGCTACTGCTTTCTACTCGCATCCCGAAGAGTGAGCAGTATGATAGCCTGGATGTGTACATTGGTCGAACAGTTAAGAAGCTTATGGATATCGGACTCACTCTCGAAGACCTGAGTGTTTATTCCAGGTATGTTGAGACCATACGCTTCGAAGCGGAAAACATGCACAACAATGTGTTTCATCGTCTGCATGAGACTGGTGAGATCACTCTAACAGAGCTAGTTGGGACCCTGAATGACCTCAAAGCTTACCTCTCTGCTAAAATCTACCGCCAGGTGGCTTTGGAATCTCACATGTAACTCGGTCTCGTTTATCTGATAGCTGTTACACGCAGAAAAGGAGATACAATGCATGATTAGGATTCATAATACCATTATCCGACACACCAAGACAAAGTACATTCGACTTGTTCCCCATTTGTGTAAGGCGTGCTGGAAATGTGTTGAAACGTGCCCCAATTGAGTAATTGGAGAGGCAAAGCTGCTGGCTCATAAACACTCTCACATGGATTATGCCGTGAGATGCCAAGGGTGTAAGAAATGCGTAGAGGCTTGTCTCAAAAGGCCATTACCTACCTATATATTTCATATAACTGAGCGCAATTGGCTACGCGGGTTGACCAATGGTCTGTTAACCTCGTGAATTGGGAAATTATAGAAAGAACCGTTATGAGGAAAAGCATTAGCATCATCATGGTCTTATTGGGTATAGGCACATTTGTCTCAGGAATAGTAGACTCGAGTTCAGTGGGCGTAGGCGGACCAGGCCATCACATCATTTTTGCGATCCTACTCGCCGTCGCTGTTTGCATACACGGTTGGCTCAACAGGAAACCGCTTATGCGGTACTTCGAAGGTCTTGGGTGGAGATGTGTCTTAGTCGGACTGGGGTTAGTGATCATAGTAGTCGCGAGTATAATCTAGCCCGATGCTTCGATGTAGGAGGAAACAATACCCCGCCTTACGCTAGATTAATGGATCAGGGCTAAAAGATGGGGAACGGTGCGTCACCCACAAAATCGCGTGTTCGACTGCGTTATGGTCAATGCTTTCTATAAATGGCCGTGCTCGGCAACCTTGACCTGGTTTGTGGTTGGCCTGTTGGATCCCCGCCCCCGGCGATGCTGATTAGAAGTCTTTGTCACAGCTATCAACTGGAGCCATTCCGACCACATGCCAGCAACCTGTTCATCCATATCTTTGGCGATATCAGAAAATGAAATAATTCCCACAAGCTTGCCAGCTTCGGTAATAGGAACCCTCTTGATTCGGCTTGCTGCCATTACCTTAGCCAGGTTGATAAGTAGTGTTTCAGGTGGCACGGTCACGACTGGGCTGCTCATGTGATTCGAAATACTGCATTTCTGTATGTTATGCCGCTGTGCCGCACAAGCCAGCAGGTCCCTGTCCGTGACTATACCGCCTATCTTGTTCTCCTTCATCACCACCAGGCATCCCACGTCTTGTTCAAGCATCAGTTTGGCTGCTTCAGTTACGGACATCTCGGGGTCTGCAGTCACCACATCCTCTGCCATGATATCACTGACTTTCTTCATAGTATTTACCTCTCGATACTAATCCTACAGGACATTCGCGGTAAATTGACCTGCTAGAATGTTAGCGCTACTTGATCAAACTTGCCATAGATATTTCGGGGAGTATTGATGGGAAAAAGGTACTGCTATCAGTAGGTTGTAGGACGGATTGGGCATCTGCTCTGGACTACACAAATGTAGCGTGGTGACTCCTGTCACGACGAAGAATGCGTTGCCAAAGGAGTAGGTTAGCCCTTGGTGTCTGGAACACCTTGAGGCGCCTTGCCGGATTTGGTCTGCGAATTCTTTCTGATGCTTGCGTCGTACCATGAACCGCTGCTAAACTGCTTGCTCTCTCCACACTTCTTGCAAACGCCGAAATTCCTCTCATTTATTAACCAGTGATGAATACACACCTCACAATCGCTATCATGTGCTGTCACGTGCTTATTCTCCATCTCAACCCCTCCTCGTGCAGAATGGGAAAACTGCTCCATTGATAGGCCCCGGTCAAATCAATTTGAGAGCACTCCAGGGGATATGCCCCAAAACGGTGCAAGCGGAGGATATAGTGGATGCAAAATAATATGGCGTGGCGAAAAGAGGAATCGGGCACCATTCCCAATTGCCCGTTATCCTCAGCCTAGTTTCTTAAAGCGATTCGGGGGACTGAAGCCAACTGCTTCCGGTTATCTCTACCGCCTCGACTTAGAGTAGCAGTCAGAGCAATAAACCGGTCGCCCGTTTCGCGGCTCGAAGGGTACCTGGGTGCTTTTGCCGCAAGAGGCGCATACAGCAGGGAACATTTCCCTTGGCTGTCGGGAGCCTCCGCCGCTATAACCACCACCGCGCTGCTGTTTTCTGGCTGCCCGGCAGTCAGGACAACGCCCCGGCTCGTTGGTGAAGCCCTTCGAAGCGAAGAACTCCTGCTCAGAAGCGCTAAAGGTAAAACCTGTGCCGCAATCCGAGCAGGTAAGAGTTTTATCCGCGTAGCTCATGGATGACCTCCTTCTTCTATGCTTGAGACCTGATTAGAGTTTGATCATCCATGGCCTGGGGAATGCTTGGCTGATAGAACAGGTCGGGGAATTACAAACTTATAGCAGGTTATTAAGTCTATGATACCATTAAATCAGAAAATGTCAAGTTCAGCAGCGCTGCGGTAGAGGGAGAAAGATTATGCGACATTTCTACCTTGACAATATTAGAACTAATGTGCTATTATTTGATCACGAAAGCTCCCAGCGCAGAGCTATAAGGTGAGTGCCGCATTGCTTAACTCACCCTGAATATGAAAGAGATAGGCCGATGAATTCACCGACCTACCTCTTCTATTTCGAGATTAATCCTGGGAAGCTGTTACTTTCCCTTGAAGTTGGGTTTTCTCTTTTCAAGGAAGGCTTTGGCTCCCTCGGCGGCGTCCTCGGTCTTGAAGATGTCTGAGAACAGCTTCTTCTCGTAATCAATAGCCTCATACACGCTGACATTCATGGTCTTGTTGACAGCCTTCTTGGTGTAATCCAGGGCTACAGCGCCCTTGTTGATTAGCTTCTTCACCATGGCATTGACAGCTTCCTCAAGCTTATCTGGGGGTACAACCTGGTTCACCAGGCCTATTCGGTAGGCCTCCTGGGCGTTGATGGGGTCTCCAGTGAGGCACATCTCCATGGACTTGCCCTTGCCCACCAGGCGTGTCATCCTGACGCTGCCTCCGCCGCCGCACATAATGCCCAGCTTTATCTCGGGCTGGCCGAACTGAGAGGTTTCAGTGGCTATCCTGATATCACAGCCCAGTGCAATCTCGCAGCCCATGCCGAAAGCGATGCCATTGATGGCAGCTATCACGGGCTGAGGCAGTTCCTCAAGCATCGTGGGTGAGAAGTAACGTTCGTGGTCGTCCCTGACCCTGCCGCCCTTCTTCGTCATTTCCACCCAGTGCAGTATCGTCTTATCGATATCCGCGCCGGCCATGAACGCGCGGTCGCCTGCGCCGTTGAAGACCACTACTCTGACTTCTTTGTCAGCAGCAATGTCCTTGACCGCAGCTTTAAGCTCGTCAGACATCTGAGGGTTGAACGCGTTCAGTACCTGCGGCCTGTTGAAGGTTATCTTGGCTACCCCATCCTTCTTCTCCACGATAATAGTTTCGAAATTCATTGTATTCTCCCTTCTATTGATTCAGGCTGAATGATTATACTCTAGCTGCTTTTGGGCCAACGGTGTTTATCAGCTCGATCAATTTGTTTAAATCTGACCCAGCGCCGAACACCTCCTTGACGCCCTGTTTCTTCAATCCGGGAATATCTTCATCCGGTATCAAGCCTCCCACCAGCAGCATAACGTCTTTGAGTCCCTTCTTCTTCATATCGTGCACCACTGCCGGCACATGGGCATCGTAAGCCCCGGTGGAAAAGCTCATACCTATGACATTCGCATCTTCCTGAATAGCAGCGGCTACTATCTCCTCGGGGCGCTGATACACCATATAGACAACCTCGAAGCCGGCATCCCTCAGGCGTGCTACCACGCTTTTCACACCGCGGTCATGTATCTCCATCCAGTGCTTAACCAGTAAAACCTTTGCTTTTCCGCTCGATGTCAATTTAATTACCTCCTCACTTTAGCTTAGACACTCAAGAAGTTATTTGTCTTTAGTGCGGCAGCGAAATACTGTATTGCGGACCCCACTTAAAGACCTTCCTTAGTGTCTTGGATATCTCGCCGGCAGTAGCCTTCGCCTTGGCAGCCTCGACACATGCCGGCATGACATGTCCGTACTCTCCTTTGTCCAGCTTCTTAGCTGCCTCTACCAGTTTATTGAGAGCTGCATCGGTTTTCGCCTGGTCTCGCTTAGCTCTATACTCCTTGATACGCTCTGCAGCAACCCTGGCTACGTTGGGGTCAGGTCGGAAGGCCTTGATAATCTCCTTCTCAGGAACGATATATTTGTTCCAACCTACAATAGTTCTCTCACCAGAGTCTACCTCCTTCCGCCACTGGTTGGCGTTCTTGCGTAAATTGGCGATCAACATACCGCTCTTATGCGCCTTGACAAAACCTCCGGCGTCGTCAATCTCCTTGAGTATCTTTTCGCCCTCCTGTTCCATCCTTTTGGTAAGCCACTCGACATAATATGAGCCCGCCAATGGGTCCCCGACCTTGGTTACGCCGGTCTCATGACGTATGACCTGCTGAATCCTGAGAGCCAGAATTGCAGATTCCTCGGTGGGGATGCCGATGGGCTCGTCGTATGCCGGTATCTCCATTGCTGTGGTACCTGAAAGTGCGGCACCCAGAGCTTGGAACGAGCTGCGGATAAGATTGACCAGCGGCTGCTGCTTGGTCAATTCGAAGCAGGATGTATGTGTATGTGTTCTCAAGTGCATAGATGACGGCTTCTTACAGCCGTATCGCTCCCGGGCTACCCTGGCCCACAGCTTTCTCCATGCCCTGAACATGCAGATGTACTCAAAGAAGTCGTTGCCCTGCGCTATTTGGAAGCCTATGCCTTGTATAAATTCATCGGGGTCGAGGCCTGCGGCCTTGCAGGAGTCGCATACAGCACGTGCACAGGCTATGGAATAAGCCATCTGGTGTAAAGCGTCAGCACCTGTCTCTGAGATACCATGTCCCTGTATATTAGTGTGGTTCCACCTGGGCATCTCTTTACAGCAGAAGTAGATGAGGTCTGTGGCGAGTTTCAATGCGCCCTCGGTCTCCCAGAGAAAGTTCGGGGCATACCAGGCGGTGAATTCCCAGTTCATAGTGTTGCCGCGAAGCTGGTCGCGCTTTACACCCTGGCTTTCGGCATAGGCGATGAAATGTGCCAGTATGGGAAGCGTGTCGCCGTTTATAAGTATGATGTTTGTCTTGGTCAGGTCTATGCCGTGTAGCATCCGCCCGAAGTCCTCATCCGTGACGCAGCAGACTCCGTCTTTGCCCTGGTATCCCTGGGCATCGGGCTCGTCGGGGTCGACCCCGAAATAAGACGGCACATCCCATACCAAGTTGTAAGCTCTGCCGCCGAAGTACCCCTCCATGCCTGCCTTGGCTAACGCGTCCATCCTCTCGCGGGTGTGCTCAGGCAACCCATAGCCATGCACCGGCTGGTTTATCCAGGGCTGGAACTGGTAATGAATCGGGTAATTGCTTCTCATGTACGGATAGAAACCTGGCACGCCGATATCTTTTTCATAGTCGAAGTCCTGAATATCTGCAGGGGTATACACTGCCTTTATGGGTATCTTCGAGGACCCAGTGGTAGTGGCGTAGTCTTTGCCCTGATAGCGCTCATCGATAACTTTCTTATATTGCTCCATCAACTTCTTGCATTGTTCCATGGTCTTTTCGTCGAACATTCGGTTTCCTCCTTAATTAACCCGGATCTCGAGCACTGCAAGCGAGTCTAATGTTTGCCTCTGGTATCGCCTTTGAGGAAGCGGGCGAAAGCGCCCTGCATAAACTCGGTGGCGAAGACTGTTGGCATAAAGCGCTCAGCCTCCTGGTACTCTTCTACGGCATGGCGGTTGAGTGTCGTTTTGATAAATGTCTTGGCTATGTAGCTGTTAGCTGCAATACGCCTCGCCAGCTCTTCACACTTGGGCAGCAGCTCATTATCCTCAAAGACGTCGACCACTATACCCAGGCGCTTCGCTTCCTCAGGCTCGATTTCTACGGCTGACATGCAGAGATATGCCACCACTGCCTTGCCGAACTTCTCCAGGCCGCGGGTGACGGTCCAGGCAGGTACAGCGCCATGATTGATCTCCTTCAAAGCGAACTTGGCGCTCTTGCCAGCAAAACTCACGTCGCAGGCACCGGCAATCTCAAAGCCGAAGCCAAAAGCCGCTCCGTTCACCGCAGCTATGATGGGAGTCTCGGATAGCTCAATGGCCTTGAAGGGCTCGAAGCAGACCTTGATGAAGTCGAACCCGGCCTCCGTTTTGCCCAAGGCAGCGAACTGCTCCACATCAGCGCCCGCAGAGAACACTGAGAAGGGGGTGCCCTTTTTGGGATGGATAAAGGTCTGGCCTGTCAGAATCATGCATCCTACGTCCTTGTCCTTGTCCATCTCCTGCACTGCGGCCGCCAGCTCGTGGAATATCTGGGCGTTGGCAGCGTTGAATTTGTCGGGGCGGTTAAAAGTAAGAACGGCGATGCCGCCGTCTTTCTTTTCCACCTTTATCACTTGATATGCCATATTTCCTCCTAAGTGGATTGGCTTATAATCAGCCTCTCTCTTAAACGCTGTCCCATTCGGACTGAATAATGGCTGGGAGCTTGGCAGCCCTCTCCTTGCCGCTCATGAAATCCAGGAACCTTATGCCTTGCGGGTCGATCTGCTTGATGAGTTCGAGTTCCTGGACGGTGGGCGCTTTGGTAACAGGACAATCGGGCTCTATCTCCACTTTGAAGCCAGTGTTGTTGACCACGTCCTCGGGTTTGACGCCTTTGTGCAGGGACAGCACCTTCCATCTGCCGCGCTCTATCATCTGCATCACACATAGGTTGGTGACTACAATCATAGGGCCAGGCCGGAGACCCTGCGCCTTGCGCTCCTCGTCTGTAAAATAAACCCTGGTGCCTGTGATGTAATTGACCTTTGGTACAAAGGTCTGTTTTGAGTGCCCTGCGAAGTATGCGATGCCCTTGCGGTGTAATCCATAGACCACCGGCGCCCCAGCACCACCTGGCAACCTCAGACCACGTGGGTTTATCTGGCCTGTGGGCTTGCCCTCAGCATCCTTAATCGGCAGCGCCAGCCAGGAGATATTGATATCGCCGTTGGCATCCAGTTGCGCACTGGAAACTGCCTCCACATCGCCCATTCCCCGCAGGTGCAGCGCCTCAATGCATTCCGTCATAGACCACAGGCCCGCAGCATAGTGGGTACAGGCAGCTTCAGATGAGTGGAAGGTCAACTGGAAGGGAAGCGGATCTACGCCGCTGTAGCCTACGATGAAGGCGTTGGGCGCGTGGGTCAGCTTGGCCAGCATGTAAGCCGTGTAAGCCAGCGGGGTAAACGAGCCCAGTATTATGGAGTCCCCGTCGTCAATGGTACGAGCTAAGCTTACCACCATCTGGGCTGAGGCATCGAAATCAGAGGCAGCCTCATGACTCAGCGCCTTGGGGAACTCGATGCTCCTGGTCTTCTTGGCCAGACTGGTGAGCTTCTTCTTGGCAGTTTCTCCACCTATATTATTAAGGTATTCTTCTTCGTTCTTTCCTAGTATGTTTCGAATATAATCGCCAGCGGCCTTGGGGTCGCTGATGCCCTGGGAGTCCTTCATCAGTTGCATTAGATGGGCAGTGTAATAAGGGACACAACTACAAGGTAGGGCTGCGAAAGGCTGATGAATCACAAGGTCAACCTCGGGACGAAAGAGCACTGTGGCAGTCTTATCTGAGCGCATTTTCTCCGGGGATACGATCTCCTCTACTGTTACGATTACTGACTTGGCAGCCATTGCCATGTCCAGGTCGGATGCCGAGGTGCCGAATATTTGCACATTACCTTGCTCGTCAGCCCTCTGGGCATGGATGATAGCCACGTCAGGCACAATGGCCTGTATCGCGGTAAGCTCCTTCCCGGTGAAGGGGCAGGTAACAGTCTTATATAGTTCTGGGGCTTCCTTAATAATGTCAGACCCCTTAGGTCCATTAAATGCAGCGAAGGGGAGGCCACGTCCTGCGGCCTGCAGCCCTTTAATCATGCTGCAGCCCTCGATTTCGGTTAGCTTGATCAACTTTCTCTCTGCCACCCTGCGGAAATTGGGTGGCAGGCCGAATGACTCCAGGCTTAAGAAACTGAAGACGAGATGGTCGACGGCGCCAGCAGCGAGAAGCCACTCCATCTCCCAGCCCCCGACGATGGACATCACCTTCAGGCCGGTGATCTTCTGGCGGATGATCTCCCTGATTATGGCCATGGGCTTATTGCAGCTCCAGCCACCGCCTATAGCGACAAAACTCCCGTTTTTGATGTACTTGTTTGTATCACTAAGGTTACCGACTTTGCTGTGGATTCTCATGTGTTTACCATCTCCCTTAGCTTGGTTGTCTAGAGGCTCTTGGCTCTTTTTTAGGAGGTGCTCAAATTGGAAATTAGCATTCTGGAGACCAACAAAGCCTTGGGTATTGTAGAATATTCGCTCTTAACTGTCAATCAATTACCAGGGTACAGAATCAAGAATATCTGATATATTGAGTCAAGCGGCCATGGTACGTTGAACTGTAAAATATTGACATCTCAGAGGGGGGTAAGATATACTATTCTACGAATAGTTCCATGGCGCAAATCCTGGAAGAAATTACTCATGAGCTTGTGGGTAAATGTCTCTGCTTTGACAGAACACCCACATTTTTTTTGAGGAAAGGGAGAGCAAGATGAAGAAAAGAGAGCACTATAAGATCCTTATCACTGACCCTCTAGTCAAGGAGATGGTTAACCAGGCGAACAAGCAGTTCCCCGAATATACATCCAAGATAGATTGGATGTTGGCTGAGAAAGGCGATGAACAGGAGCTGGTAGCAAAGGTTCCTGGCGTGGATATCCTCGTCGGGGCCAGAAACAGGATAACCAAGAATGTGTTCGATAAGGCTGACAAACTTATCTTCATCCAGCAGTGCAGCGCAGGCTATGACAACGTAGACCTCAAGTCAGCCCGGGAGAAAGATGTTAAGGTCTCAAATGCTGGAACGGCAGGAGTCATACCGGTAGCTGAGCATACCATAATGCTGATGCTGGCCATATCCAAGAATCTGGCGAGAGCCCACGAAACTATGAAGGCTGGCGAGTGGATATTTGGCCAGTGTGTGGCGAAAGTCTACGAGCTAAGGGACAAGACCCTGGGCATCGTCGGGATGGGCAAGATAGGCTCTCAGGTTGCCAGGCTCGCTCATGGATTCGGGATGAATATCCAGTTCTTTGACCCTTACCGCAAGGACACAAAAGACCTGGAGTTCCCTGCCAAGAAGGTTTCCCTTGAGGAACTGCTTAAAACCTCTGATTACATCAGCATAAACGCCTTACTCACTCCTGAGACCAGAGGCCTTATGGGCAGAAAACAGCTAGAGATGATGAAGCCCACAGCGTATTTGATAAACACCTCCCGGGGCGCCATAGTTGATGAAGAGGCTCTGGCTGACATACTGGAGCAAAAGAAGATTCGTGGTGCAGGCCTGGACGTTTATGGTGAGCACGGCGATCCGCCACCCAAGAATAGCAGGTTACTAAAGCTGGACAATGTTGTGCTCACACCTCACATCGGCGGCGTAACCGCCGAGGATATCTTCCGTAATTTCTACGTAAATTCTTTGGGCAATATCATGCGTGTTGTCAAAGGTGAAGAGCCTCAGTGGGTTGTAAGCTAGTCGCTATAGTGAAGGTTATATTCAGCGGAGGTCGTTAGTATGATACAAATAAGGGTGCACGGGAGGGGAGGACAGGGTGCGGTAACCTTTGCCCATATTCTATGTGCTTCTGCTACCTACGAGGGCAAATATGGGCAATCATGCATGGCTGCTACAGTGGAACGACGCGGCGCTCCCGTAGAAGCTTACGGCAGGATCGGAGAAAAACCTATTGCAGAGCGCGGCGTGGTCCTGGCCCCTGACTATGTAATAGTATTGAACCCCATGCTCGTAAAGGCGGTGAATGTCGAGGCGGCTATGAAAGATGGTGGCAAGCTGGTGGTCAATTCCCCCAAGGATTTGGGGCTCAAGCACGATACAACCTACCTAGACGCCACCGCTATAGCAGTAGACCTCCTGAAGACCCCGATCACCAATACGGTGATGCTCGGAGCATTCGCCGCTGCTACGGGTCTGTTTTCGCTGGATTCCCTGGAGAAAGGCACTCGACTTATCCTTTCCAGATTCTCCAAGGATAAACTGGACCTTAATGTCAAGGCCATTAAAGCTGGATATGAAGAGGTGAAACGTGGCAAAGGTGTACATTAGAGGAGCGGGCATCCATGCAGCCGGCACCATCGCCATGGTCAACAAGACCGGGAGTTGGAGATATTTCCGTCCGGTGCATGAAGAGAAGATGCCTCCATGCAATAACGCTTGCCCTGTCGGTAATAATATCCAGGGTTTCATCAAGCTAATCCGAGACGAGAAGTTGTTGGACGCCTGGCGATTAATTAAACAGACCAGCCCCTTCCCGGGCGTCTGCGGCCGGGTTTGTCCTCATCCCTGCGAGAAAGAATGCAACCGCGGGAAATATGACGAAGCCATGTCCATCCACGCCTTAGAAAGGCTGGTGGCTGACTATGCCATTAGCCAGAAGATAACCGAGAAACCAGGCGCTTCACCGAAGAAGGAGCGAATAGCTATCGTTGGTTCTGGGCCCGCAGGCCTCTCCTGCGCCTACTTCCTGGCCAAGGAAGGCTATCAGGTAACAGTCCTCGAGGCTCTGCCGGAGATTGGTGGGATGCTGAGAGTTGGGATACCCAAATATCGTTTGCCCAGGAAGGTACTGGACAAAGAGATAGCCGATATCAAGGCGCTAGGTGTTACTTTCAAGGCGAACGCCAAGATTAAGGACATCAATGAGCTCAAGGACTACGATGCTGCCTTCGTTGGCACAGGAGCCCAGGTCAGCCGAAAGCTGGACATCCCCGGTGAAGACGCAACCGGGGTGATTTCGGGCACTGAATTCCTGAGGCAATTGAGCCTGGACGGCAAGATAAAAATAGGAAAGAACGTGATAGTAGTCGGTGGTGGCAATACCGCTATCGATGCTGCCAGGTCAGCCCTCAGGCTTGGGTCAAAAGCTACGATTGTCTATCGCAGAACCAGGGAGGAAATGCCTGCTGTAGAAGAAGAGATTGAGGCAGTTGGCAAAGAAGGAATTGAGATTATCTACTTGGCAGCCCCCACCAAGATAATAGCTCAGGATGGCAAGATCAAAGAAGTGGAATTCGTCAGAATGAAGCTAGGGGCGCCGGACGCCAGCGGCAGAAAGAGACCGGTGCCCATCGAGGGCTCCACATTTAAAACGAAGGCCGATACGGTAATCACTGCCATCGGCGAATCGTCAGACCTATCCCTGCTGCCCAAGGATCTCAAGCTTGCAGAGAAAGGCGGCAAGGCCAAGGGTATGCAAGTATTTGGCGGAGGCGATGCTGTTACGGGCGCTGGAAGGGTAGTAGATGCCATAGCTTCCGGTAGGAGAGCAGCCCGCTTTATCGGCAATGCCTTGCAGGGCACTCCGGTTGAAGAGAAACAAGCGAAAGAGCTGGCTAAATACGAGGAGATCAATACCGCCTACTTCCCCCGCCAGGCAGCGGTAAGGATGCCGGAGTTATCGGTTGCTAAGAGGGTTGCGAACTTCTCAGAGATTAACCGAGGCATCCCGGCTGAAAGGGGTATGAAAGAAGCTAAGAGGTGTTTCTCCTGCGGCATTTGCCGGGAGTGTAACAATTGTCTGTATTTCTGCCCTGACATCTGTGTGTCGAAGAAAGATGGCACATATGAGTTTGACTATGATTACTGCAAAGGCTGTGGAATCTGCAGCCACGAATGTTGTGCAGGGGTAATTCGAATGGTGCAGGAGGCTCAATAACATGGAAATGTTTCTTTCCGGAAATCAGTGCATCGCTCACGGTGTTAAATTATCACGAGTTGAGGTAATAAGCGCCTACCCCATTACCCCCGCCACTCCAGCCTCGGAGGAGCTTCATGAGATGGTTGCGGCTGGAGAGTTGGATGCCAGCATTGTCAACGCCGAGTCCGAGTTGGGTGCTATGGGCATTTGTGTTGGCGCTTCGGCAACAGGATGCAGGACCTTTAATTGTACCTGCTCTCAAGGTCTTGCTTTGATGCGCGAGATGCTGTGGGCTGCCTCAGGCATGGCTCTGCCCGTGGTGTTGGCTATAGACAGTCGAGAGATAGGCATCCCACAGGGGTTGGCGAGTGACTATTCTGATTCCATGTCGGAGAGGGATGCCAGTTTCCTCCAGTTTTACTGTGAAAACGGGCAAGAGATTGTAGATTCCGTAATAATGGCATATAAAATCAGCGAAAACGATAAGGTGCTGCTGCCTTCCTTTGTGGTATCAGAGGGTCACAGGGTGAGCCACAGCTTCGAGCGGGTTGATGTCCCTGAGCAGGCGAAGGTGGACAAATTTCTGCCCAAGTATCATGCCAAGCACGTTTTCGTCGACCCCGATTATCCCATGACACAAGGGCCTGCGGTAATGACTCAATACCCCAGCTTCAAGATGCAACAATACCTAGCGATGCAGGAAGCCAAGCAGGTGATAAAGGATGTCTGCAAAGAATTCGCCCAGGTGTTTGGGCGTAAGTACGACCTGGTAGAGGAGTATAAGACCGAAGACGCGGAACAGATAATAGTGGCAATGGGCACGATAGCCAGCTTGGTCAGAGAGAAAGTAGATGAGTACCGGCAGAAGGGCATGAAGGTAGGCATGCTGAAGCTAAGGGTCTTCAGACCCTTCCCCGAGGAGGATGTCAAAAAGTACCTCTCCAACGCCAAGAAGATACTGGTAATCGACCGAGCATGCACCCCAGGCAATACCTTGGGAATATCCTGTCTTGAGATAAAATCAACCCTCCGAAGATCGCCAGCATCTGTATCCAATTACATTGTCAGCGGTAAAGACATCAGCTTCCAGGACATTGATGAAATGTTCACAGCGTGGTCGAAGAGGGATGATGAGTTCGTGGAGTGGTTCAAGATAGGCTTCGATGAGCGCACTGCAACCATGAGCGGCTCTGATAACTGGGAGAAGCTCCTTAAAGGGGAGAAGGTTCAAAGGGCGGTGATAAAAGAGGGAGATGGTTGCTTAGGCAAGGGCACCGCCTCCTGCGCTGGCTGCCTGAGCCTCCATGCTATCAGGATGGTATTGAGTGCATTCGATAAAAATGCAGTGGTTGTCAATAACGCGGGCTGTCTGTCTGCAGTGGGCACTTTCTACCCGCTAACAGGCTGGACAGTTCCCTTCTTTTTCTTCACCTACAGCCACGCCGGCGCTGCCGCCAGCGGCATGGAAGTTGCCATGAAGCGAAAAGGCATCAATGCCGACTTGGTCTTAGTAGCTGGCGATGGTGCCATCTTCGACATCGGGCTGCAAACATTCTCCGCTGCGTTGGAAAGAGGACACCGCATAATCTATCTTTGCTACGATAATCAGGCTTACATGAATACCGGCGTCCAGAAGAGCGGGTCGACGCCTTTCATGGCCAGAACCAAGACAACCCTGGGGGGGAGACTAGGCAGGGTAAAGAATATCGAGCAGATCGTAGCAGCTCATGGCGATATTTACATCGCCACTGCATCCTCAGCCTATCCAGAAGACTTGATGGCGAAGGTCAGAAAGGCGAAATCACTTAACAAGCCATCATTTATCCACATAATCTGCCCGTGTCCTCCGGGATGGGAGTATGACCCTGCTCTGGGCATAGAGATCTCACGGCTCGGGGTTGAGACCGGAAGCGTGGTGCTGTACGAGTACGAAAACCGTAAGCTGACCGTCAATTATATTCCTGATAAGAGGAAACCGGTTGAGGAATATATTAAGAAACAGGGAAGATTCCACAATCTCACCAAAGCCCAGATTGCTGAGATTCAAAAAGAAATCGATGAAAACTTCAAACGACTGTTAAGTGGCACTCTAGCGTAGGAGGGAGAAATTATGTTAAAGTCAAAAAAGGACGATACCCTAGGAAAGCTACTAGACAGAGCAGCAACGCAATTCCCCAAGAACGAGGCTATAGTCCAAGGTAACACGAGAATAACGTATGACACCTACATGGACAAGGTAAACTGCATGGCTAACGCCCTGCTCAAATTGGGCGTCAAGAAGGATGAAAAGATAGCGATATGGATGGCCAATCTCCCCGAGTGGGTTTATGCACATTTCGCCGCTGTCAAACTGGGTGCCCCGGTCATACCAATCAATACTCGATACAGAGTTCACGAGTTGGAGTATATCCTAAAGAAATCTGATACTACTACTTTCTTTGTGCAGGACCGCTTCCTGAAGTCAGATTATATTCCCATGATTTATGAACTCCTCCCTGAGTTGAAGAAGTGCAAGCCCAATGAGCTTAAAAGCGAGAAACTGCCTTTGCTCAAGAGGGTTATCGTAGTCAGCAGCCAGAGCTATGATGGCATGCTTGATTACAATAAAGTGCTGGAGATGGGCAAGGATTACGCCAACAGTGCTGAGTTGAAGAAGGCGCAGCAGGCAGTCAAGCGTGATGACGTCTATATTATCCCCTTCACGTCGGGGACAACCGGCTTCCCCAAGGGCGTCGTGACAACCCACGACCAGTACATCCAGGTTATCGAGGGCTTTAGTGACAGATTCCAGATGATGGATAAAGACCGCATCCTGGTCGTATCTCCGTTCAATAATAATATGGGTAACATGACTGGCATGACGCTGGGTGCATCCCACGGCGCCTGCATACTGCCCATGCTTCAATTTGACCCTGGCGAGGCCCTGAGATTAATAGACGAGGAGAAGGCTACTAATTTCACAGGCTCACCAACGATGTATATCATGATGATGGATCATCCCGATTTCCCCAAGCGCAACACTCGTTCCATAAAGAGCTGCATTATCGGTGGTTCGGATGTTGCCCCCGAACTGGTGAGAGCTATTATGGACAAGATGGGGATCAAGGACGTGATCTCGGCCTATGGCATGACCGAGAACTCTGGTATCAGCACCTGCTCTCGCCGCGGAGACCCGCCAGAGGTGGTGGCTAATACCGCCGGAAAGCTCATGTTCAAAGGCTGCGACCTGAAGATTCTGGACCCTGAGACCGGCAAAGAAGTTGCGCGAGGCACTCAAGGCGAGATTTGTACCAAGGGCTGGTTTGTTATGAAAGAGTATTACAAGATGCCTGAGGAAACCAAGAAGGCCTTCGACAAGAACGGTTGGTTCCACACCGGTAACCTGGGCGTCATGAACGATAAGGGGTATATAAAGATAACCGGCCGTATTAAGGACATGTTCATCACCGGCGGCGTGAATGCCTACCCGGCCGAGATAGAGAACTTCCTGTTTACCAACCCCAAGATTGCCATGGTTGCAGTGACCGGCGTGCCTGATAAAAGGATGGGCGAGGTGGGCATGGCGTTCATCAAACTAAAGGAGGGCCAGACCGCCACCGCCGATGAGATAATAGCCTTTGCAAGGGAAAAGATGGCGAATTATAAAGCTCCTAAATATGTGAAGTTTGTGACTGATTTTCCCATGACGCCAACAGGCAAGGTTCAGAAGTTCGTTCTGAAAGAACAAGCCATAAAGGAAATGGGGCTAGATAAACAATGATGATCTCCGAGTTCGAAGAGGCTTATCGCAACAGGCATAAATTAGCGGAGGGATGGAAAAAGACAGGTAAAAAGATATTCGGGTACTTCTGCAACTATACTCCAGAGGAACTCATTTACGCAGCAGGCTTCATCCCTGTACGCATCAGAGGAAGCTCTGAGAACGTAGAGCTAGCTGACGCTCACCTACCCAGTATCTGCTGCTCCTTCATGAGGAGTGCTCTGGACCAGGCGCTGAAAGGGCATTACAATTATCTCGACGGAGCTGTGTTCCCCAAGTCTTGCGACATGACCCGAGCGCTCTACAGCATCTGGAAAAGGGATGTCAAGCTCCCCTACTATTACTTCTTGCCGGTCCCCGGCAAGAGCACCGACACAGCCGTTGACTTCTTCATCGAAGAGCTACACCTATTCAGGGAATCTCTGGAGAAATACACCAGCAAAAAAATCAGCGAACAGTCGTTGAGACAGGCTATCAAGGTGTACAATGAGAACCGCGCTCTTGTACATGAGCTATATAACCTCGGGTTGCGTGATGCCCCTCCCCTTTCCGGTAGCGAGATGTTTTCGGTTCTGCGGGCAGGGCTCATTATGCCCAAAGAAGAGCACAACGTAATGCTTCGCAAGTTGTTGCCCAGTCTTTCGGCTGCTAAGGGCTCCACGGACGGCAAAATGCGGCTCATGATAGCAGGAAATACTTTTGAGACCATTGAGCTGCTACAGGCTGTTGAGGAGAGTGGGGGCAATGTTGTGGTTGACGACATAGATATCGGCAGCCGCTACTATTCTTCTGCGGTCGATGAGAATGCCGAGCCGCTGAGAGCCCTGGCCGAGCGCTATTTGAGGAAAGTCCCTTGCCCATGCAAGCATCCTGCTGAGCCCAGGTTGTATCACATGCTGGAGTTGGCCAAGGAATACCGTGTCAAGGGAGTCATTCTGCTAACCCAGAAGTATTGCGACACTCATCTTTACGACCGCCCGTGGCTAGAGAGCAGCCTTAAAGCGAATGGTATTCCCGTACTGGTGGTTGACCATTCGGACACGGGCTGGGCGGGTGGAAAATTCAAGACGATGGTTCAGGCATTTATGGAAATGGTGGGGTAGTTTAATGGAAACCAAACAAAATAAACCTGCAGCGACGCCCTTCAAGGCAGTGAGGCTAGCTTCGTCGGCAGCCTTAGGCACCCTTAACGATGTTTATTACAAAGCTCTTGCTAGTGCCAAGCAAGATGGTAAGCCGGTGATCTGGATAACCTCAATGACCCCCATCGAACTGGTGTATACCTTCGATGGTATCCCGTTCTTCCCTGAAAACTACGCTGCGCTCTGTTCCTCCAGAAAGGTAGCTGAGGAACTCTGCAAGGCCGGTGAGGCTAGAGGTTATTCACAGGACTTGTGCGCCTACGCCCTGTGCGCCTTTGGCATCATGTTTGAAAAGAAAGGCGCGTTCGGTGACGAGCCGCCTCCTGCTCCGGACATCCTGATTGCCACCGAGGGTGCCTGCGCCACCCATCCCAAATGGTGGGAAGCCATGCAGAGGCATTACAAATGTCCTTTGATCTTGATAGACGCAGCGTACACTGTAGACAGCGACACACTGGCCCCGCGCCACAAGGCCTATTATGCGGCGGAACTGAAGGAAGCCGTCAAGTTGATGGAGCAGGCCACCAAGAAAAAGTTCGATATGGACAAGCTGCGCGAGGTGGTGTCTTACTCAGACCAAGCCAGTGCGCTCTGGGACGAGATAGACGCTATGCGGGCAGCGATACCTACGCCAATAAGTCAGATTGACGTTTTCACCTGCCTGTTTCCCTTGGTTACATTGAAGGGCACCAAAGAGGCAGTAGAATTCTACAAGCAGCTTCGAGATGAGGTGAAGACGAGGGTAGACAACAAGGTCGGCTTCGTTCCCAATGAAAGATTCCGCCTTATCTGGGACCTTTTCCCTGTCTATCACAATATGCGCCTGTTGAACTATTTCGCGGAGTTCGGCGCGGCATTTGTCACCGACCTCTATGGAAATGCGTTCAGCGGCCGCGTGGATCCCTCCGACCCCTTCGGCAGTCTGGCTGGCAGATATCTAAGCTTCTTCATGCGCGCAGCGTCGTGGGGCAAGGCAGAGCTGTATAAGAAACGGGCGAAGCAGTACCATGTGGATGGTATAGTTTTCCACTCCAATCGGTGCTGCAGGAATTTTACCGCTGAACAACCTGATATAGGCGTGATCCTGAGGGACGAACTGGGGCTCCCCAGCATGTCGTTCGAAGGTAACATGGTTGACCCCAGAGGGTACGACGATGCCGGGGTCAGGTCGAAGATCGAATCCTTCATCGAGATGTTAGAGGCCCGAAAATATCCCAAGAAGTAGAGTCGAAACAAACAAAAAGGGAGGAAAGTCACTGTGGATTTCAACCTGACTGAGCAGCAACAGATGTTCAAGAATTCGGTGAAGAAGTTCACCGAGGCAGAGCTTACTCCTCTGGTCGATATAATGGATAAGCAGAACAATTTCCCCCACGAGGTCCGGCCGAAGCTGGCTGCGATGGGTCTCTACGGAGTTCCCTTTGACCCGAAATATGGAGGGTCTGGATCTGACCATGTGAGCTTGGCACTGGCGCTCGAGGAAATCGCCAAGGTTTTGGCTGCTCTGGCGATACACATACAATTGCAGCACGTGGTGGGCGACAGATTCAATAAGCTTGCCACCGAAACTCAGAAAAAGCAGTGGATGATTCCAATCGCCGAGGGCAAGAAGGTCGGCTGCTTCGGCTTCACCGAACCTGATACCGGTTCAAACCCGAAGATGATTAAGACCGTGGCTAAGGAAGTGAAAGACGGATATATCATAAACGGCGTTAAAAGATTCATTACCAACGCCCCTTGGGCCGATGTAATGTGTGTATTTGCTAAGCTCGAGGGTGATATCAGCCTGTTCTTCATAGAGGCGAATAGGAAGGGGTTCTCCACCGGCCCTAAGATGGATAAGCTGGGGCTGAGGGGCACAGACCTTTCAGATGTGTTCTTTGAAGATGTCCATGTACCTAAGGACCACCTCATGGGGGGCAAAGGCGGAAAGTTCGATGCTCTGAAAGATGCCATGACCATAGGCAAGCTGTGCCTTAGCGCTCAATGCGTAGGACTAATGCAGGCTTCCCTGGAAGAAGCAATTAAGTATTCCATGCACAGGATGCACTTCGATGAGCCCATATTCAACTTGCAAGCTATCCACTGGCTGCTGGCTGAGATGGCATCCAGGCTCGAGGCTTCGCGCTGGTTGACCTATCGAGCCGCCTTCTTGAAAGACCAAGGCCAAGACACTATTAAAGATATGGCTATCACCAAGCTTTTCGTGACCTCAACCGCTACAGATGTCTGCAGATGGGGCATGCAGGTGCATGGTGCCTATGGCATCAGCAAAGAGTACAAGATCGAGCGTCTGTTCCGGGATGCCAAGATGTACGAATTGCTGGAAGGCACTTCAGAGATACAGAGAGAGCTGATAGTGAAGCGTCTGCCCAGGTAAGGCAGGCTCATCTATGGGTTTCCTCTGGCGGCAGGTTCCTAAAGGCTGGGCAAGGAGGGCCTACTATGGATTTCAAGCTTACAGACGAACAGGTTAGGCTGCGCAAAGAATTTTACGACGTTTGCAAAGAATTGGAGAAAAAGAAGCCCAACGGATTCGCTGGGCTGGAGAGCATTTACGATACTGATGAAGGCTGGGAGTATCACCTTTATTGTGCCAGGGAGTACGCCAAAAGGGGCTGGATCTCGATTGGCTGGCCCCCTGAGTACGGTGGCAAAGGCACAATTGGGGACAAGGTGTTCTTTGGTGAAGCCAGGGGATATTATGACCTCCCTGGGATAGATATCTTTGGGCCAGAGATGCTGGCTCCTACACTTCTGGGAGTGGGCAACGAGGAGCTAAGCAAGAGATTTCTGCCTGGAATCGCCTCGGGTGAAGTGCAGTGGTGCGAGCTGTGGAGCGAGCCCAACGCGGGCTCAGACCTGGCTTCTCTGACCACGTCGGCAGTGCGAAAGGGAAACGAGTACATCATAAATGGTCAGAAAATCTGGAGCACCGGCGCTCACCGCGCTCACTGGGCATTTGCACTGGTAAGAACCGGCCCACATGCTCCCAAGAAGCAAATGGGTATCACCTTTATCCTCTTTGACATGAAGACACCGGGCGTTACTGTGAAACCGCTTTACTACATGGATCAGGCGCATGTTTACAACGAGGTCTTCCTGGATGATGTACATGTACCTGTAGATAACGTTGTCGGCCAGGAAAACGAGGGCTGGCGGGTAACCCAGCTTCTAGCCGGCTTCGAGAGGTCGAGCCTAGGCGCTATTATGATGATGCTTCGCCAGTTGGAAGAGCTGGTGAAGTACTGCAATGAGACCAAGGTAGGCGGTAAATTGCTGGCGCATGACCCCCTAATTCGCAGCAGGCTTTCCCAGATGGCTTGCGAGATTGAGGCGCTTCGCTGCCTTGGCTACCGTATAGCCGATGCCCAAGATAGGAACGAGATGGCTGGGTTCGAGGCTTCCGGGGTGCATATACTTGCCAGTGAGCTACAGGAACGTCTCTCTTGGCTGGGAGCCGACATTTTGGGCCCATACGGGCAGGTCAAGCGTTCCAGATGGTCTCCGTTCCAGGGCTGGTACGAGAAGTGGTATCAACAGTCGTTTGTGCTGTTTATTGCTATGGGCACGAACGAGATACAGAGGAACATCATATCCTGGTATGGCCTAGGTCTACCCAGGATGAAATAAACAAAGTCATATGGTTTTCCCGATAGTTATCCACTCCTGACGGATGCAAGGAGACTTCATAATGGATTTCGAATTTTCAGATGAACAGTTGAAGCTGCGCAAAGAGTTTTTCGATGTTTGCAGAGACTTGGAGAAGATTAAACCCAAGGGTTATGTGGGGCTAGAGAGCAACTACGATACCGACGAAGGCTGGGAGTACCATATTCATTGTGCCAAGGAGTTTGCCAAGAGGGGATGGCTGGCGCTGGACTGGCCGGCCCAGTATGGCGGCAGCGGCACAATGATGGACAGGGTGTTCTTCGCTGAGGCTAAGGGATATTACGATGTAGGCGGAGTAGATGTCTTCGGTGTGGATATGCTCGCTCCCACAATTCTAGGAGCGGGGAATGAGGACATAAAGAGAATGTTTCTGCCCGGTATCGGTGCCGGGGATGTCATGTGGTGCGAGCTGTGGAGCGAGCCTAACGCTGGTTCTGACTTGGCTTCGCTGACCACAACTGGTATACGCAAGGGCGATGAGTATGTCCTGAATGGTCAGAAAACCTGGAGCACCGGCGCCCATCGCGCTCACTGGGCCTTCGCTGTGGTGAGAACCAACCCTAATGCAGAAAAGAAACACCAGGGCCTTACCTTTCTGCTGTTCGACATGAAAACCCCTGGCATCACTGTGAAACCACTTTTCTATATGGAAGGCGGCCACTATTATAACGAAGTATTTCTGGACGATGTGCGTGTGCCAGTGAAGAACGTGGTAGGTGAAGAGGGCAAAGGCTGGCAGGTCACCCAGATGCTGGCTGGCTTCGAAAGGTCTAATCTGGGAGCCATCATGTGCATGCAGCGCCAGCTAGAAGACTTGGTTAAGTACTGCAACGAGACGAAGGTGAAGGGTGAGGTGCTGGCGAACGATCCGCTGGTTCGTAACAGGCTGGCTCAGGCAGCCTGCGAGCTTGAGGCAGCCCGTTGTCTCGCCTACCGCATAGCTGATGCCCAGAGCAAGAAAGAGATGGCCCCGTTCGATGCCTCGGCAGTGAAGATAACCTCAGGTGAGCTACAGGCGCGCATGGCCCATATGGCGACTGACCTGTTCGGCCCCTATGGCCAGGTTGAGATTTCCAGATGGGCTAGACTCAATGGCTTCTTCGAGACCTGGTATCAACACCACTTCAGATTGAACGTAGCCATGGGCACGAACGAGATACAAAGAAATATCATTGCCTGGAACGGTCTGAACCTGCCCAGGATGAAATAGACGGAGTTCGAGGTAAAGGAGTAATACCATGAACATAGCTTTCACTGAAGAACAGGAAATGCTGAGAAAGGCTGCCAGGGATTTCCTGACTGCTGAGTGTCCTAAGAAGAAGGTAAAAGAACTCGAAGAGGACGAAGTAAAAGGGTACTCCCCCGAGATTTGGAAGAAGATGGCTGATCTGGGATGGCAGGGAATGGTTATCCCCGAGAAATACAACGGTCAGGGGATGACCTTCCAGGACTTCACAGTGCTTTTAGAGGAGATGGGAAGGAATATTCTGCCTGGACCCTTTATCTGCACTGTGATCGAAGGTGCTTACCCTATTATGGATGCTGGAACCGAGGAGCAAAAGAAAGAGTTCTTGCCCAAGATAGCCAGTGGGGAGCTCATAGTAACCATGGCTCAGCTCGAGCCCAATGGACTGTTCGATGCCTCCGGGGTTACCCTCAAGGCTACGCATAAGGGCGACCACTACGTCCTGGAGGGCACGAAGGTATTTGTGGAAATGGCGAACGTTGCTAATTACATAATCTGCGTTGCCAGGACCGGCAAAGGCGCTACAGCGGATGATGGCGTCACCGTTTTCATAGTTGATGCTAAGAGCGCAGGGGTACACGTAGAAGTAATGCCTACGATAGGCATGGACAAGCTCTGCGAGGTGCAGTTCAAGAACGTCTCAGTTCCCAGCAAGAACGTCTTGGGTAAGCTAGATAAGGGCTGGCACATCGTTGAGAACGTGATGCGCCGAGGTGCTATCGCCAAGTGCGCTGAGTCTATTGGTGGTATGCAGGCTGCGGTGGATATGACTGTAGCCTATTCCAAGGAAAGAGTGCAGTACGACAGGCCCATCGGTGCGTTCCAGGCGCTGCAGCATATCATGGCTGATATGTGGACTGCCATGCAGACCAGCCGCTACATCCTTTACCAGGCAGCCTGGATGGAGTCGGAAGGCATGCCCTGCACTAAGGAAGTGGCCATGGCTAAGGCGTATGTCAATGAGAAGTACAAGTGGGTCACCGAGAGAGGCGTGCTGCTCCATGGCGCCATCGGCACGAGTAGAGAGCACGACATACCGCTATACTTCAGAAGGGCTAAGGCTGCGGACATCCGCTACGGCGGCACCGACTTCCAGAGAGAGATTGTGGCCAACAAGATAGGCCTGATTTCCTAAGATATACAGAATGGGAGAGAAAATTCGAAACAGAGATAATATGCTCGGAAGTCTGTGAGACTCAGGATTGCAGACCAGATCCCAATCGCAATCTTCCAGCTGACCGAGTACGATATGAATTCATCTGTTTCTGTTGCTCGTTTTGGCTCCAATGAAGAAGTGATCCCATCTCGTCTGCAATATGGTCTAAAGCATCTAACCCCAAACAGGATCCTAGTCCCAGGGCACTACGGCGCAACAGGAAATCCTCTGCGGTGAGTGCTCCTTCATTTTCCACGGCATGCTGAACCTGAGCCAAGATATCAGGAGAGTGGGGACAAATTCGCTGTGCTCCACTGGGATTTTGGTTCAATAGCCCTAATACCTCTGTAAATCTCGAGCCGTAGATAGCAGTGAGATGCGTCACTGTTTCGACTGTAATCCCTCGTTCATTTGCAGCTTTCTCAATCATTTGTTTCGTTACATTCTGAGCTCCAGGCAATGGAACTTGGTCTGTGGTGCATGTAGCTTGCGAGCCCAATTTCTTACAGACCAGGTTTACAACCTGTTCAGCTACAGCACGGTAGGCGGTTATCTTTCCACCCAATACAGATATAAAGCCGTGTGTGCCATCTTCCCTTTCGTGATCCACAAGCCTGTGACTTCTGGAAACATCACTTGGCCTCTTACTATTCGAGCGTGCCAGAGCCCGCAGACCTGCGGATGCATAGAAAATCTCCTGAGAATCGATACTCGGAAATATTCTTCGAACCTCTGTTAACAAATAGGTTACATCTTCCTTCTCAGCCTCTACTGAATTCAAGTCGCCAGAGTAGTCAGTGTCGGTAGTTCCAATTAGTGAGTAACCCTGCCAAGGAATTACGAAGAAAAGGCGGTTGTCTGCCAGTGCAAACAACACAATGGCATTGCGCGAAATTTGTGCTGTGAGCAGATGAATTCCTTTAGTTCTCCGAATCATAGCGCTTGCGCCCTTTCCCAGCATTTCGCGTAAGGAATCCACCCAATGCCCGGTTGCGTTGACTACAATGCTTGCTTTGACCTCGTAGGTTTCCCCTGACATCACATCCTGAACTTCGACACCGGACACGCCATTGCTGTTTCTCAAGAGCCCTACTACTTTGGCGTGATTCAATATAGTTGCCCCGTGTTCCGAAGCGGATAGCGCATTTTCCAAGCAAAGGCGCTCTACAAAAGGCGCCTGACAATCATAATAGAGATACGAGCCCACCAGTCCTCTCTGTTCCAACCCCGGCTCTAATTCCAGCGTTTCGCTACGGGACAGCCTTCGGTGTGAAGGCAGGCTCTTGCGATAAAAGAGAAGGTCATAGAGCGTTAGTCCGAATGGTAGCGCCGCCCTCTGCAAAGGCCTTGTGCTGGAAATCGGGATAACGAATGCTAGTGGGTGAACCAGATGAGGAGCAATTTGGAGAAGAATCTCTCGTTCACGTAAGTCCTGACGCACCAGACCCAGATCTAGCTGCTTCAAGTAACGCAGGCCTCCGTGAATTAAGCGGGATGAGCGAGAGGTGGTTCCATAGGCGAAATCCTCCTTATCCACAAGCAACGTCCTGAAGCCTCTGAGGGTAGCATCACGAGCGATACCGGCACCTATAATGCCTCCACCGATTACAATGATATCGAAGGTCTCGGCTGCAACTGCGTCAAGATCCCTCTTTAGCTTTCTCCTTACTAAGTCAGCCATCTTTTGGATCTCTTCACAGCCCTATGCCAGCCCTGATAAAGGGCCCTTCGCTCCTCTGAGTCAATAGCTGGCACAAAATATCTATTTGCTTTCCAAAATGATGCGATCTCTGCACGATCCTTCCAGTATCCAATTGCCAATCCAGCGAGATATGCTGCTCCCAGGCCAGTCGTCTGCACATATCTAGGCCGAGACAGGCTCACATTTAGCATATCTGCATGGAACTGGGCAAGGAAATTATTGGCAGAGGCACCCCCATCCAAGCGAATCTCTTTGATGCGCAATCCTGAATCGGATGATATCGCTTTTACTACGTCACATACCTGATAGGCTATCGACTCAAGTGCTGCTCTGACCAGATGGGACTTGCGCGTGCCCCGGGTCAGTCCTACTATTGTACCTCTTGCCTGCATGTCCCAATGAGGCGCTCCAAGTCCGACAAAGGCGGGTACGAAGTAGACTCCCCCTGTATCCTCAACTTCGGTCGCCAGTCGCTCCGACTCATTTGCGTCAGTAATAAGTCCCAGCCCGTCTCGTAGCCACTGGACAACAGCTCCAGCAATGAATACACTGCCTTCCAGAGCGTATTCAACACTGTCTTTGGTGCTCCAGGCGATAGTCGTTATCAAGCCATGCTTCGATTGCACCGGTTTGCCTCCCGTATTCATAAGCACGAACGCGCCGGTGCCCAGGGTGATTTTCGTCATGCCTGGTTCAAAACATGCTTGACCGAATAGAGCTGCTTGCTGGTCACCCGCGACGCCGGTGATAGGAATGCCGCTTTGCGTATAGCCAAATATACTGCTGGAAGGTCGTACCTCCGGCAGCATTGCGCTGGGTACCCTGAACAACTTGAGCAAGTCGCGATCCCAATCCAGCGAGCGTAGGTTGAAGAGCATTGTTCGTGAAGCATTTGAAACGTCGGTAGCATGAACTTTGCCGCCAGTGAGCTTCCAGATAAGCCAAGCATCAACATTGGCAAAGAGTACTTTCCCCTGCTTGGCAAGCGGACGTATTCCCTCCATGTTGTCCAGTAACCAGTCCAACTTCGTGGCAGAAAAGTATGCGTCTGGCATCAATCCTGTCTTGTAGCGAATCATTTCTTCAAGGCCTTGCCTTTTGAGTTCATCGCATTGTGCTGCAGTGCGTCGGCACTGCCACACGATAGCTGGGCCAATTGCGCAGCCTGTCTTTTTGTCAATCAAAATTGTCGTCTCGCGCTGATTTGTTATACCGATGGCTGCGATTTTCGCTTCATCCACGCTGGCTTGTGTTTTCGCCTGTTCTATAGCTTGAAGAGTCTTCAGCCATATGTCCTCAGGGTCCTGCTCTACCCAGCCTGGTTGTGGATAGTATTGATTGATTTCAGCATACCCGCGCCCACATACATTTCCGCGTTTATCAACTACAAGCGCAGTAGTTCCTGTTGTGCCCTGGTCTATGGAAAGAATGTACTGCTTCATCCCAGTCTTGGGTTCCCTTCCCTGCTAGATGTGAGCTGATAACCAAGTTTCAACATCGGCCATGACCTTCTCATGCTCGGGCTCATTAAAAATTTCGTGGTAAAAGCCTTTGTATAGCTTCAGTGTTTTATCCCGTGACCCCACACGGTCATAGAGTATCTGGCTCCCCTCAGGGTTACAGAGACGGTCATCGGTCCCATGCATAATAATAATAGGCAGGCTGATTTGCGGTATCAGCGATGGCAGTTTATCTATGGTATTGATCATTTCCGCTCCCAGACGTGCAGTTATCTTGCCCCTGTATACAAGGGGGTCATTCACATAGGCATCTACGACAGCCTTATCCCGGCTTATGGCAGTAGCATCAAGGACAGTCAAACCCATCTTGGGGTATACTGCGGAGATCAGCCGAGCTACTGCCTTCAGTGCCGGCGAGATGCTGGCGCCTGGCTTTAAACCCACTCCTGAGATTATGAGCCCGGCCAAATCATGCTGATACTTGACGGTATAAGCTACGGCAATGGTTGCCCCCATACTGTGACCAACGAGGAAGATTTTAAGGTTGCTATGCTCTTGATGTACTTTTTCGAAGAACGCCCTGACGTCGCTTACATAGTCGGAGAATCTGTCAGCGTAACACCGCAGTCCCTCCGACTTACCGTGGCCTCGATAGTCAAAGCCACATACTGCATACGCTCGGGGAACAAAATAGTTAACAATGTTCGTATAGCGGCTGCTGTGTTCAGCGAGCCCATGTACTATCATCAAAACCGCCTTAGGGTTCTGGTCCGGCAGCCAATATTGGTAGAACAAATTAAGGCCTCTGGGTTCTTTGAATGTACCTTCTATATGCTTCATTATTCCTCCACGTTGTGCGCAATGTTTCCCAAAACTAATTATATACCTCAGGGATAGTCTTTATCCATTGATATCCGGGTTCAGGACGATTTTAATTGATACTTAATACAAAATCGTCTATTATCTCCATAATAAATAGGTGAGTGAATTGTGCGTGACAATGTGCAGCTTCAGCCTCTCAAGGGAATAAAGGTTGTGGATTTTTGTCATGCTTGGGCAGGACCAGCATGTACTGCACTTTTGTCCGATGCCGGGGCGGACACGATTAAGGTTGAGCCTACAACAGGCGATTTTTTCCGCACGGCGATGGGCGGAGCTATATTTGTGAATGTAAACCGGAATAAACGAGGTATCGCACTCAATCTCAAAACAGGTGACGGTCATCGAATAGCTTTGAAACTACTGGAGAGTGCCGATGTTCTCGTGGAGAACTTTGTGCCTGGCGTAATGGATAGATTAGGCCTCGGCTACAAAACAATCTCAGGGATGAACCCAAGGATAATCTATTGCTCGATATCTGGGTTTGGACAACAAAGACCTTACCACAAGCGCCCCAGCTTTGACTCGGTAGCCCAAGCAGTGTCAGACATTATGTTGGCCACGGGTGAACCTGGTAGACCGCCGGTACGCATACTTCCGCCAATGATCGACTACAGTGCAGGGATACATGGAGCATATGGAATCATCATCGCATTGCTTAATCGCGAGAAAACAGGCAAGGGAGAAAGAATAGATATCTCATTAATGGATATCGGTATCATACAGATGAGTGCATTTGTAACTCATTACACTATGACTGGTGAGTTGCCTGAGAGAATGGGTTCTGCTCACAAAGAATGGGCCCCCTATCAAGCTTTTGAGACCAGTGATGGATGGGTGCTGATTGCTGTTGCGTCCAACGAGATGTGGAAAAATTTATGCAAGGTGCTGGGACTGAAAGATTTGCGCAATGATTCTCGATATGCGACGCCTGAATTGAGACGGAAGCACAGTAAGAAGCTCGCCGAGTCATTGACAAAGGTGACGCGACAATACAGAGGGATAGAGCTCGAGTCCATGCTCTCAGAAGCTGGCGTCCCGAGTGGCCAACTGAGGAATATAGGTGAAGTGATGGCAGATCCATATGTGAAAGCACGACGCCTGATTGATGATGTGGAGTATCCTGGTCTGGGCGGGATCAAGATAGTCAAGACACCGATATTTTTCTCCGGCCAAGCACTTAAGGCACGTTCGCAAGCTCCGCAACTTGGTGAGCACACTGACGAGGTACTAAAAGGATTGGGATACAGCGAAGCTGATATACAGAGATTCGAAGATAACGGCATAGTGCGTCGAAAGAGTTCAATGATGCATCCCACGCCGCAGGACAATGAGGAAAATTAGCGATTCCAGTCAGGCAGATTGTTGAGCAATTAAGCTGTGGAGCGGGAGACGGGACTCGAACCCGCGACAACCTGCTTGGAAGTTTCTGAAGGCTATTTTCGAAGCTGTAAGGGGCTCAAAACCTCGATTCCAAAACCTTAACTTGGTGCCCTACCTTCTCCTTGGCCTAGACTAGTTAAGGACTCATCACCGAGACCCTCGACCGCTGGTATTATAACAAACAGGCGCTTTTTCTGCAATTTCTGTGATGTAGATGTGATATGTCAGTGAGCCGGGTGTGATATGCGAATCTGATAGCCGGTTTATCCAATGAGGTGGCTGGCTTAACATTTCGTCAATTTAGTATCTATGTAGAAGTTACTAATCTACTTCAGGTTCAAACCCGGTGTATGCGAGGAATTGACTTCAGGTAAGGGCTCTGCTACTATCCTTTACTGGAAACAGAACTTTACCAGGTGCCCCTTCGGGGGAGAATAGGGAAGCCGGTGTGATTCCGGCACGGGCCCGCCACTGTAAGTGGGGAGTTTCTTGCATTAAGCCACTGTCTTCGGATGGGAAGGCGCAAGTTAAACTGAGAACCATAAGTCAGGAGACCTGCCTGGGAAACAAGATGCCCTTCCGTGGCAATAAACGGGGCTAATCATAATTTTATACTTTTTACCCCTGCTTTACCGGAACGGTGGGCAGGGGTATTTTTTATTCTGAAGGAGCAAAACGCATGTATAGTTTTGTCGATGCGGCTATGGTTATCGGGTATATCACCCTGATGTTCATCATTGGGATTGTGATATACAAACGGGGAAGGAATTATGATGAATATTTCATTGCCGGCCGCAAGCTCAGTCCTTTCTTTATTGTGATCACGCTGGCTGCTGGGATCTCCAGTGCCACAATGGCAGTGGCCACCCTTGGATTTGAAGTGGGTATGTCGGGCGCATGGTTCTTTATCTCCCTGGGTATTGGTGCTTGGATCCTACTTTTCACCATCGCCGGGCAGGCTTCGTGCTCTGGCGCAATACTCTTTAACCGATATCTTCGAGATGAGATACGGCCCGGCTGCTCGGGCGGTCATTGCCATCCTTGGGACTTTGGCCTATACCATCCTCCTCAGTATCGGCTTTGTGGGTGGTGGATACGTGCTTCAGTCCGTCTTTAACATTGGTCTAGTTCCTGCCATGCTCATCATCGCCGTCCCATTTATTACATATACCGCGCTGGGTGGCTTGTGGGCTTCGGCAGTGACCAACATCGTCAAGTTTTTTATCTTGGTAGCCGGTGTTATCGTCCTCATTCCAGCCGGAATCCATGCGGCAGGTGGTTGGAACGCGCTTACTGCAGTCTTACCTCCTGGCTCTTTCAACCTTTTCTCGCCCGACGCCCTGATAATGGCCTTCGGTTTTTTCTGGGTGCTGACCCTTTCTATGTGGGTCGCTGCGGATATTTACCAGCTGGTTTTCTCCACTAAGAACATACGCACCGCCAAGATAGGCCTTGGTGTAGCTGGTCTTTTAATTATCGTCTTAGGCCTGATGGCGGCATTTATCGGCCTGAGCGCTAGCGTCAGCTTTCCAAACATCAATCCTAACGATGCCATGACCACCTTGGCCACGACCTTAGGCCCCGGCCTGCGGGGGCTAGTGTTTGTCGCCTTGTTGGCCGGTAGTGCCATCGCCGTAGTCATGTACCAACTGGTGGCAGCCACACTACTGGTGAGGGGCGTCTGGCCCAAGACCAAGGTGAGTATGAACCGAGTTAGGCTCTTAAGTGCTGGGATCGGTGTAGTCGGCCTCATCTTTGCAACCCAGGGAGCCAGCATAGAATCCCTGACCCTATGGACATTCAGGATTATCATCCCGGCCAGCTTCGTCCCAACTTTGGCCGCCTTCTACTGGAAGCGGGTTACTACCACAGGCGCTTTAGCGTCATCGATTTTGGGTGCGGCAACCTCAGGCCTATGGACCTGGCTAGTTTTGCCGAAGCTATCGATAAACATGCAATCCATCCTGGAGCCGGCGTTTATAGGAGTGATAATATCCCTAATCGCACTAGTGGTTGGCAGTTATATGTCTCCTGCACCTCCAGAAGAGAAGTGGCAGCTTTTTATGCCGAAAAAGGAAGGTGTTACGGAGGTCAAAGTTTAACAGATTCGTGGCTTGATCCATTCCGAAGGGGGACTGAATCAGGACCCTTTGTTTTTGGCATTAAGACAAGCCCGCGCTTCAAAAGAGTCGTGTGGTATATTGCGCCGTATTTAAACGAGACCTATAATTGCCTGAACCAAAGGGGCTTCCTTTCGGAACATATACCTACTTCGAACTGAGTATGTCAGAAATGACATAACCCGTCAGCCCAAACTTCTTGGTTAAGCCTAGCCCAAATATCCGATTTAAACCCAGAATTGCTAAGGTTGACCACAATCGTATGCTGTGGTTATAATGTGATTGTGACTTGGAGGGTGCGGTGAGCGTAAGCAGTACCTCGGGGAGGAAAGTCGAGAGAAGTCCGGGCTTGGCACAGCCGTCGCCAAAGCTGCATATACCCGTAATCCCCAGGGAATTCCTGGAACGCCCCCGCCTGCGCAGGCGATTCGATGCTGCGTTATCCCGTAAAGTAATACTGGTTTCTGCCCCCGCCGGCTACGGCAAGACTGTATTTCTAGGCGAAGCCCTGGCTAATATTAACCGTCCCGTCGCGTGGCTTTCGCTGGATAAACGTGACAATTACTTCGCCCGTTTCTGGGCCAGCCTTATCATAGCTCTGCAGAAGGTACAGCCGGGTCTGGGCGAACATACACTGGCTATGCTTCGGTTCAGAAAGCCATCTGTAGAGTCAGCCCTGACAGAATTGGTCAATGAAATTTCCGAAGCGGTACCTGACCTGATTATTGTTCTCGATGATTACCACGAGATAAATACTCAAGCCATACACGATTCACTGGCCTTTCTGCTGGAATACTTGCCGCCGCAGGTCCGCCTGTTCATCTCCAGCAGAGTTGACCCCCCGCTGCCCCTAGCGCGGTTACGCGGCCGCGGCCATCTGGCCGAGATAAAAGCCAGCGACCTACAATTCACACGCGAGGAAACTTATTCATTCCTGAATGAGGTAATGGGCCTAGCCCTTTACAAAGAGCAGGTGGATTCCATACATGACCGCACTGAAGGATGGATTGCAGGACTGCAGATGGTGGCAGTATCAATGCAGGGATGCCGTGATGCCAGTGAAATCATGCCTGCTTTTAAAGGGACTAACAAAGATATTATGGAGTATCTGACAAAAGAAGTGCTGCAGCAGCAAAAAGAACATATTCGCACTTTCCTGCTGGAGACTTGCATTCTGGAGCGCCTCAACGAATCTCTGTGCAAGGCTGTTACCGGACGAGATGACAGCCAGCTAATACTGGAGCAACTTGTAGCTAACCATCTATTTCTACAGCCTCTCGACGATGAGGGCAGATGGTTCCGCTACCACCACCTTTTCAGGGATCTGCTGCATAAACAACTGGAAGCGACGCAACCGGGTATATTACCTGCTCTGCACAGCCGGGCCAGTGAATGGTACGAAAGCCAGGGACTGATGGAAGATGCTATCGAGCATGCTCTGGCAGCAGAGAAATTCGACCGTGCTGCAGACCTGATTCAGCATATTGTCTTTACGGTGGTGGGACAAGACAAGCACAGTATAATTCAGGACTGGGTAGCCAGGCTGCCAGAAGAAATGGTAGCTAAAAACTTGACGATTTGCGTAGCCGGCGCTCTTGCCTGCGAGGGCATTAGACAACCCGAAAGCGGGGAGCCTTATCGTCGGTACGCTAAATTAATAAGCGAGGCTTTGGAAACATCGGCGCAGCCAGGCTCTCCAAATGCTGACACAACCCGGGGCTTTTTAGCCGTTGCTAAGTCAATAGGTAATTATCATGATGGAAATATTTCCCAAGCGATTAAGTTGTGTCTGGAGGGGCTGAAGTCCCTGCCTGAAGATGAGGCCATGGCACGTTATGCACTTAACGGTGTTCTGGGGATGATTTATTGGGCCAAGGGAGAACTAGAGGCATCCCATGGTTACATAGAAGAGTGTGTCAGATTATCTAAATTGGTAAGTTATACCTATTTTACCAGTCTGTGCACCGCTATTCTTGCCCATATTCGATTTGCCAGGGGGCATCTGCACAGTGCAGCAGAAGGCTGCCGGGAGGCGATTCAGCTTGGTACAGCCAGCGATGGCAAGGAATCACCTGTGGCCTGCTATGCCCGTCTGCTTTTAGGCGAGATACTTTACCAATGGAACTATCTCGATGAATCGAGAGATAATATTCTGCGGGCTATAGACCTAAGTGAGCAAGGATCGGAACCGGTGATACATTTGAACGGTCACATGGCTCTAGCGCGAATACAGATTGCCCTGGGGGAATCAGATGCTGCTATAGACATAGCCCGCCAGGCAAAAATAACACATGAAGGTAGTGTCGGACATCGCTTACTGGCCGATATCTTCATGACCCATCTATGGTTAATAGTGGGCAATGTGGCAGCAGCGTCTGACTATGCTCATACCTGGTCCAAACTTTTGCCAATGCAGTCACGCGAGGTAGCTCAGAAAGATTCTTCACCTGATCTTATACAATTTGGGATTTATGGGACCGATATGCGTGACGTATGGTCAGAGATACCATTATTAACCTTTGTAAGGTTAAGACTGGCTCAGGGAAAACGAGAGGGGATGCTTGAGCTGTTGGAGGACGTGTGCCAGGATGTAGAAGGGAAAGGATGGACAAATATCATGGTCGAGGCCCTCATTCTGAAGTCCCTGGTTCTTCATGCTGAAGGGAAACTACGACGCGCCCTGAGGACGTTGGAGAATGTCTTAGCCATGACTGAGAACGAAGGCTATGTACGGGTCTTCATCGATGAAGGACTGCCAATGTTTCAACTTCTCCAACGGGCAGCCTCCAGAGGCATTGCCCCATCCTATGTCTCCAAATTGCTGGGCGCGTTTCATATGCCTGTTTTAGACAACCTTAACCAGTACGGGCAATCAAGGATTAAAGGCACTGCCCCTTCTCAGCTAAAAATTGGATCGGGTCATATAGGTGAACCTCTCACCAAGCGAGAAATAGAGGTGCTGGAGCTTATTGCTGCGGGTTTTCCAAATCGAGCCATAGCCCAGAAGCTGGCTATCTCGCTCTACACTGTTAAGAACCATCTCAAGCACATTTACCAGAAACTAGATGTTGATAATCGTGCCCGCGCCAGTATGCGAGCACGGGATATAGGATTGTTGAAAGCTACCCTCCCCGGTGTTCAGTAGTCTAACGGAATCTTCTATTTCACATCCTATGGCTTGCCTGAGTCAAACTTTGTTCCCATAATAGCTCCTCTCATAGCTCTTTTGGGCCTTGTTCTTGCCTTTACCTTTCGCTAAGTTAATGGGTAGATTCCTGTAGCAATTGATTTCTGGTGTTGTGAAATAGTAAAAATCAGTGTGTCAGTTGACCCAGCGATCAGATACCTTGACTTAATTCAGAACCGTCTTCCGAGAGCGCACAATTAGATCTTCATGAACAAGACTAGCCAAATCTGGAAAGGAGATGAAAAGGTGTGATCACTATTGGCATTGGGTGGCTGAAGTAATTTGTGATCGGAAAGGAGAAAAGGGGATGTCCGAAGATTTGGGTATGGCTATCGTAGAGCTTAATAGAGATGAGGCCCTCGACATGGTGAAGAGGAGATGTAAGAAAGGTGAAAACCCGCTTCACCTTCTTGACGAGTGCCGCAGGGGTATGATCATAGTCGGCGAACGGTACCAGAAAGGGGAGTACTTTCTCTCCGAATTAATGATGTCCGCCGAGCTTTTCAAGGGGGTGGTAGAGATCCTAGACCCATATTTGGCTAAGACGCGCCCATCCAAGCCCCGGGGTAAGGTGCTGGTGGCTACTCTGAGAGGCGACATCCACTACTTGGGCAAGGACCTGTTTGCCGCGCTGTGCAAGGCCCAGGGGTTTGAGGTGTACAACCTGGGAGTGGACGTGGCCCCGCAGCTGGTGGTTGATAAGGTGAAGGAGGTCAAGCCCGATTTTGTCGGCTTCTCAGCGCTGATTACCTCCGTCTTCGCCGCCATGAAGGAAGCCTCCGAGATGCTTGAAGAGGCTGGCCTGAGAAAACAATTTAAGCTCATGGTTGGAGGAGGCATATCGACTCCTATGGTTAAAGAGTACATTGGGGCTGACTTCCAGACCACGGACGCAATGGAGGGTGTAGCGTACTGCATGAAATCGATGGGAGGGAAGTAAAAATGGCTAGAAGAGAAACTATGACCCCTGAAGAAAGAGTGTGGGCCGCCATCCGCCTGCAGAAACCGGATCGGGTCCCTGTCAATATCTTGGCCTCAGCAGCCTGTTTCAAGGCCACCGGTCACACCGTGGCGGACTATTACGCAAATACGAGTGAAGACAAAGCATGGGCCGTCATCGACAAGGTGTGGGATTATACCGGGGGATGGGACATGGACCTGTCCAGTATCGCCCAGGGTAGTCCTATGGCGTTAAAAATAGGAATGGTCCGGGCCATGGGGGTTAGGATGAAATTTCCAGGTGAGGATTTGCCCCCGAACTATACAGCCCAGGCGTTTGAGCAGGAGGTCATGACACTGAAAGACTACGACACCATCGCTGATATAGGTTGGCAGAGGTTTCTGGACGAGGATTACCAGTTCCGCATCATGGACATAACTCCGGCGGATGTGGCCAAGGCCATGGAGGAGGGAGCAGCGAGCTTCTTTAGGGGGCTTGAGAGGTGGAAGAAACGAGGAGTTGTCACCCTATATCCTGTCAACTCATGCCCTCTTCATCCCTTCTTCAGGTTTTCTGTAGGCCGCTCTATGGTGAGATTCATGGAAGACCTGCGCTACCACCCGGCGCTGGTGGAGAAGGCCCTGAAGACAGCGACCCGTGAGTATATTGAGCAAATTATCCCTGCCTGCCAGGCCTTGGGCTTCAAGCTCTCTTTCACGGCCGAGGAGCGAGCCGAGGCCCACTTCTTCCCCCTGCCGGTATTCGAGCGCTTCTGGTGGCCGTACACACAGGAAATAGTGGATGCCCTTTGGTCCGAAGGTATCGTTACCTGGTTCCACCTGGACCTGAATTGGGACAAGAATATGCCCTATTTCAAGCGACTGCCTCGCGGCTCGGCGATTCTTGCTCTGGATAGCATCACCAATATCATTGAAGCTAAAAAGGTGTTGCGAGGTCACTTGTGCCTGGCTGGCGACGTACCTCCCGCATTGATGTGCCTGGGCAAGACGGAAGATATGGAGGCCTACTGCAAAAAACTGATCGACGAAGTCGGCGGCGATGGTGGGTATATCCTGGGCACCGGCTGCGAGATGCCCACCGCCGTCAAGCTCGATAACTGGAGGGCTATGATCCAAACAGCCAAGAACTACGAGTTCTCTAAGAGATGAAGTTGCTAATCATCGCCAACACCCTTGTTTCACAGGCTCATCAGACTGCATAATAGCGATTAATTTTCATTGGTTGGGTAGCTGAAGTAATTTGTGATCTAGAAAGGAGAAAAGGGGATGTCTGAAGACTTGGCTATGGCTATCGTGGAGCTTAATAGAGATGAGGCCCTCGACATGGTGAAGCGTAGGTGTGAGAAAGGTGAAAACCCGCTTCACCTTCTTGACGAGTGCCGCAGGGGTATGATCATAGTCGGCGAACGGTACCAGAAAGGGGAGTACTTTCTCTCCGAATTAATGATGTCCGCCGAGCTTTTCAAGGGGGTGGTAGAGATCCTAGACCCATATTTGGCTAAGACGCGCCCATCCAAGCCCCGGGGTAAGGTGCTGGTGGCTACTCTGAGAGGCGACATCCACTACCTGGGCAAGGACCTGTTTGCCGCGCTGTGCAAGGCCCAGGGGTTTGAGGTGTACAACCTGGGAGTGGACGTGGCCCCGCAGCTGGTGGTTGATAAGGTGAAGGAGGTCAAGCCCGATTTTGTCGGCTTCTCAGCGCTGATTACCTCCGTCTTCGCCGCCATGAAGGAAGCCTCCGAGATGCTTGAAGAGGCTGGCCTGAGAAAACAATTTAAGCTCATGGTTGGAGGAGGTATATCGACTCCTATGGTCAAAGAGTACATTGGGGCTGACTTCCAGACCACGGACGCAATGGAGGGTGTAGCGTACTGCATGAAATCGATGGGAGGGAAGTAGAAAAATGGCTAGAAGAGAAACTATGACCTCTGAAGAAAGAGTGTGGGCCGCAGTCCGCCTGGAGAAACCGGATCGGGTCCCTATCGATATCTTGGCCTCAGCAGCCTTTGCCCAGGTCACCGGTTTGACCGTGGCGGAATGGTACGCAAGTACGGATGAAGACAAACAATGGGCCTCCATCGACAAGGTGTGGGATTATACCGGGGGATGGGACCTGGACCTGACCAGTATGGCCCAGGGTAATCCTATGGTGGTAAAGGTAGGAATGGTCCGGGCCATGGGGGTTAGGTTTAAGTTTCCAGGTGTGGACTTGCCCGACAACTATACAGCCCAGGCGTTTGAGCAGGAGGTCATGACACTGAAAGACTACGACACCATCGCTGAGATAGGTTGGCAGAGATTTATGGACGAGGATTACCAGTTCCGCATCATGGACATAACTCCGGAGGATGCGGCCAAGGCCCAGGAGGAGGGGGCAGCGAGCTTCTTTAGGGCGCTTGATAGGTGGAAGAAACGAGGAGTTGTCACCCTATATCCTGTCAATGCAAGCCCTCTTCATCCCTTCTTCAGATTTTCTATGGCCCGCTCTATGGTGAGATTCATGGAAGACCTGCGCTACCACCCGACGCTGGTGGAGAAGGCACTGAAGGTAGTGACCCGTGAGTATATTGAGCAAATTATCCCTGCCTGCCAGGCCTTGGGCTTCAAGCTCTCTTTCACGGCCGAGGAGCGAGCCGAGGGCTTTTTCTTCCCCCTGCCGATATTCGAGCGGTTCTGGTGGCCGTACACACAGGAAATAGTGGACGCCCTTTGGTCCGAAGGTATCGTTACCTGGTTCCACCTGGACCAGAATTGGGACAAGAATATTCCCTATTTCAAGCGTCTGCCTCGCAGCTCGGCTATTCTTGCTCTGGATAGCACCACCAATATCTTTGCCGCTAAAGAGGTGTTGCGAGGTCACTTGTGCCTGGCTGGCGACGTACCTCCCGCATTGATGTCCCTGGGCAAGCCGGAAGATGTGGAGGCCTACTGCAAAAAACTGATCGACGAAGTCGGCGGCGATGGTGGGTTTATCCTGAGCACCGGCTGCGAGATGCCCACCGCCGTCAAACTAGATAACTGGAGGGCTATGATCCAAACGGGCAGGAATTACGAGTTATCTAAGAGATGAAGCTGCTAGTCATCGCCGGCTTTCTTGGTTCGGGCAAGACAACGCTGCTGCTGGAAGTCGCCCGGAGGCTGACGGCTGCTTCGCAAAAGATAGCGATAATAGAAAATGAGATAGGTGAGATAGGGATCGACGGCAAGTATCTCCGTCAGGAAGGGCTGCAAGTACAGGAGCTCTTCGGCGGTTGTATTTGTTGTACCCTGTCTGTCGATTTGGTTTCGACGCTGGAAAAGGTCGAACGGCTCTTCCAGACGGATTTGACAATCATCGAGCCCACGGGTTTGGCGTCGCCGGGCGATGTGGTGACCGCTGTGCGGAGGTATGCACCGATGGTCACGGACATCATGGTACTCACGCTTTTGGACGCCACCCGCTACGAGATGTTGTACGAGATGTTAACCCCCCTGCTTACAGCCCAGATCCAGTCAGCGGACATCGTGGCCATCAACAAGATCGATGTAGTCGAGGGAGCCAATATCGACCTTATTAGCAAGAACGTCAATCAGTTGAACCCCCAGGCCAGGGTAGTGTCCATCTCGGCGGAGAAGAGGATCAACCTGGAACCTCTTGTTATGGAGCTGGTTAGGGAGCTACAATGAGCCATGTAGGGCATGAAGTGCATCCAACGGTTTATGCCCAGGAAGCGGGCCTGAAATTTGAAGTCCCCCTCTCGGCTAGTGAATTACTTGGCAGAATAGATGCTTTTATATCAGAACTGACCTGCGCCCTTCAACGTGATGGCTGCAAGCTGATTGGCCACATCAAGGGGCTGCTGGAGGTTGAAGGAAATGACCATCTCTTTTTCAGCATTACCTCGTTTGAGGAGAAAGCCCGATACAAAGGGGAACTGACCCACGAAATCGCAAGCGCGAAGTTGACGATTAATGTCATCGTCTATGGAGTTGAGCAAGAAAGTGTCGAGAGAGCGGTCCGGGAAGGGCTCGAAAGACATGTCACGCCTGAGGGGCCGGGATAGTGTGCTATCAGGCCTGAACTCAAAGTACGGCTCCAGTTATAATGCAAGGCGCCAAGTGAGAAATGTGAATGCCAGTAATCACCGATCCTCATCCCGTCCTCTCTGTAGACGATTTATTGCACTACCTGGGACAGGCAGCTGAACGGCCTAAAGTCAATGAACTCGCTCATTGGGCCATAGAGGAGGCACAACGCCTGGTTACCCCGGCCATAGTCTATGAATGGTTCCCCGTCCAGGCGCTTGACAGCGAGACGGTTCAAGTTGGTGATGCGCTCCTCCATTTGGGGCCACACGCTGATCTGCTCGCCCCCGCTCGTGAGGCACTGGTAAGCGTCTGCACTATCGGCCCGGCGTTGGAAGAACAAGTACAGAGACTGCTGGCTGAAGGGAGGCTTTTCGAGGGCTACCTGCTCGACACAGCAGGAGTCATCGCCTTAGTTGCCGCGGGTGAGCCAATCGGCCGTATTGTCGAGGAGGAGGCAGCCCGGCGGGGCTGGGGCATCAGCCGTGCCCTGTCGCCGGGGTCCTTGGCCGGATGGACAATAAACGAACAAAGAACATTGTGTGAGCTCTTGGACCTAAGTGCGATAGGTGTGGCCATAACCGACGCCGGAATCCTGTCACCAAAGAAATCGGGAGCCGGACTCGTGGGCATTGGACCTGACTATACGGCTAAATGCGTGGGCTCGACCTGCCATTTATGCAGGCTTCGATACACCTGCCAGTTTCGACATTAGATGAGATAGATAAGGGAAAAAGGAGAAGACACTATTTCTATACTCTTGGGCATCGATACGGGTGGCACATACACCGACGCCGTGCTGCTGGACGATAAACGCGGCGTCATTGGCAAGGCCAAGGCCCTGACCACCAAATATGACCTGTCTGTGGGGATCCAGAGCGCTGTGGAGGCAGTCATGCCAGATCCGCCTCCGGATATCCGGGCAGTATCCCTGTCCACCACACTAGCTACCAACGCCATCGTAGAAGGGCAGGGCAGCCCAATCTGCCTGCTACTTATCGGCTACGACCCGGACCTGCTGAGCGGTATGGGGTTCGAGAAGATCGTTGCCAAGGGAGCAATCGTGTTCATCCCAGGCGGCCACACCTCTACCGGTGAGGAGCAGGCCCCCCTCGACATTGATGCGGCGCGTCAAGCCATCTTGGCCCACGCACAGCACGTAGCCGCTTTCGCCATTTCGGGGTTCTTCGGCGTTCGGAACCCAAAGCACGAGCTGCAGGTACGACAATTGGTCCGCGACCTTACCGGGTTGCCGGTGACATGCGGACACGAACTGACCACCCACCTTCACGCGCCACGCCGGGCCTTCACTGTTGCTCTGAATAGCCGTCTCATCCCCTTGCTGCAACAGCTGATTCTCGCCGTTCGTGACACGCTGGCCCGCCAAGGCATCCATGCTCCTCTGATGATCGTCAAAGGTGATGGCTCGCTCATTGATGCCAAGATGGCGCTGGAACGGCCGGTAGAGACCATCTTGTCCGGCCCCGCCGCAAGTGTGGTCGGCGCGCGCTATCTGTCTGATATGAACGACGTCTTCGTGCTCGATATGGGTGGCACCACCACCGACATCGCCGCCTTGCGCAACGGTCAACCATTCCTGAACCTCAATGGAGCTTGGGTGGGTGACTGGCAGACCATGGTGGAGGCCATTGATATCCACACCACAGGTCTGGGTGGGGATAGCGAGGTCTGGCAAAATGAGGACAGCGGCTTGTGCGTCGGCCCGCGACGAGTAATCCCCCTAAGCCAGCTGGCCATGCAGTACAGGGAGACCCTGGATGTGCTACGATGTCAAGCCCAAGACCATGTGGATAAGGGTGCAGCAGATAAGGACGCAGGACGTTTTATCATGCGGCAACGGCCACTAGGGATCGAGCAGGGCAACCTCACATCCACCCAGCAGGAGATTTGGGGGATCCTCGGCGATGGTCCAGTCCCTTTGTCTCGGGTACTGGGCAAGGTGAAGTACCCGCCCCTGTACCGACGCTCCCTGGAGGAACTGATAGAGCGTGGCCTCGTTGCCGCTAGTGCCTTCACACCTACAGATGCTGTCCATGTGCTGGGTCAATATCGGTGCGGCTCTCTAGAGGCTGCCGAACTCGGCGCAGCCCTGTGGGCCACACAACTGGGCGTCAGCGCGGAGCAATTCTGCGAGATGGTTGTGCGGCGAGTCGTGGTGGAGCTTGGGCGCGCAGTGATCGCCAGTGCATTAGCCGAAGAGGGAGGGCTGATACTAAGCAGCCAGGACAATGTAGGGCGACTGTTCATTGAGCGGGCGTTGGCTAGCGATGCTACAGGGGGTTTCTCCGTAGCGCTGGCCCTGCGATGTCCCCTGGTTGCTATCGGCGCACCAGTAGCAACCTACCTCCCGTCTGTGGCTTCGCAACTGCATGCTGATCTCTGTATCCCCGAGCATGCAGAGATTGCCAATGCTGTCGGCGCGGTGGCCGGTGAAGTGGTGCAAACCGTGCGCATTCTGATCCGCCCACTCAATGGCGCAGAAGCCTATCGAGTGCATTTGCCCTTTGAAGTGCGCGACTTCCCGCGCTTAGAAGACGCTGTAGCATGCGCACAGGACGTATCACGCCAGTTGGCTCAGGATCGGGCTAGTCATGCTGGTGCTAGCTTGGTGGACGTTCACATTGATAAGCATGATCGCACTGTGCATGGCGGTGGTGGATGGCCAGATGAGATTTATCTTGAGACAGAAGTGATTGCCACCGCAGTGGGGCGGATGCCATTAGGAGTTTGAGTGCCTATCGCTATTTGTTTACACGATCATGTCTGGCTGGGCAAGAGTGCCCTTCTTTAGGACATAAGTCAACGATTGATACGGGTTAAATATGACAGAGTACCACATTGACTTTGAACCAGTAGGACGGCGAGGACAGTGTACAGCCAAGCAATCGCTTTTGGAGTGTGCACACCAACTGGGCGTTGAACTCGTCAGCCTGTGTGGCGGGAAAGGGACGTGTGGCCGCTGTAAAGTACAGGTGCTGTCCGGTAAGCATACTCAGCCAACTTCAGATGAGCGAGAGGCGCTTTCGCCAGCCGAGTTGGAGCAGGGCTATCGTTTAGCGTGCCAGACCCATCCATTGGAGAATTGCAAGGTACACATTCCCACCGAGTCGCTTACAGCCCCCCAGAGAACACAGGTAGAAGGACTCGAGGTAAATATTCGTCCCGACCCGGCTGTTATCTCTTATCACGTTGAAATGGGCTCCCCTTCCCTAGAGGACCATGAGGCTGACGCTGAACGTCTGCTTCAAGCGCTGCATCGAGAGCATCATATAAATCCCAGCGCCATTGATATGAAGTTATTACAGCAGTTATCTCCCGTGCTACGCCACTCAAAATGGCAGCTACAAGTCTCGGTGAGAGGGAACGAGGTCGTGGCACTTGGTCCATGGCCAAGCCGCAGCCTGGGATTGGCTATTGACCTTGGCACTACAAAGATAGCTGGTTATTTGCTCGATTTGAGCACAGGTCAAGTTTTGGCCAGTAAAGGTGCCATGAATCCACAGATAGCTTATGGTGAGGATGTTATTAGTCGTATCGCGCTTGCTACAGGATCGGTAAAGGGAGCAGGCCATTTGCGGAAGCTGGCAGTGACTGCGGTTAATCAACTGGCGCGAGAGCTGTGCGCCGAGGTGGGTGTGAAAGCTCAGGATATCGTAGAGGCAGTGGTCGTAGGCAATACTGCTATGCACCATCTCTTGTTGGGGTTTCCTGTTGAGCAACTCGCCTTATCTCCTTATGTCCCAGCGGTTAAGGGGGCTTTGGATATCAAAGCGCGAGACATAGGGCTTAAGGTCGTCCCCAGTGGTCATGTACACCTTCTTCCTAATATTGCAGGATTCGTTGGGGCCGACCATGTTGCGATGTTGCTGGCTACTAAGATCTCGCAAAAAAAAGGCGTAGTATTGGCTTTGGACATTGGCACAAACACCGAGGTCTGCCTGTCGTGCGATAGTAATATGACCAGTGTATCTTGTGCCTCGGGGCCTGCTTTTGAGGGAGCCCATATAAAACAAGGTATGAGGGCTGCCGATGGCGCAATAGAACATATGCAAATTGTGGGCGACCGGGTTAATTATCAAACTATCGGTGGTACGCCTCCGGTTGGCATCTGTGGCTCGGGAATAATTGATGCTATGGCAGAACTATACCTAAACAGGGTGTTAGGTGATAATGGTAGGATGGCTGCCGATCACCAGCGAGTGCGTACTCGTCAGGGGGAACTAGAGTTTGTTTTAGTAAGTGAGGAGGAGAACAGTGGAGGGTTTGCAATCACGATTACCCAGAAGGATATTCGCGAGCTCCAACTGGCTAAAGGGGCAATACGAACTGGTATCCAAGTCTTATTGGATGCGAATTCTCGTTCAGAGGAAGAGATAAAACAGGTGATTATAGCTGGAGCTTTTGGTAGTTACATAGATGTTGCGAGTGCAGTGACTATAGGAATGCTGCCGTCACTACCATTGAATCGTTTTAAACAGGTGGGAAATGCTGCCGGCACTGGCGCTAAGATGGCACTAATATCAAAAGATGCGAGGGGAGAGGCGCAAGACATAGCCGAACGAGTCAAATATATCGAATTGGCTGCAACCTCACAGTTCGCACTAACCTTCGCTCAAGCCAACTACTTGGGTAAATATAGAATTATGCGTGGCAAGAGGGAGGTAATATCTATCGATGGAAACCAAGCTATCAAGTAGCTCGAAAGAGGTAATCATTGGTGGAGGACGACCTACTGTACTCATTGGCGAGCGAATCAATCCTACCGGCAAAAAGAAATTAACCGCAGCACTTCAGACTGGTGACATGGAGCCTGTAAAAAGGGAAGCTTTGGAACAGACATTAGCGGGTGCAGATGTGCTTGACGTAAATGTTGGTGCCATAGGCATTGACCAGATAGCAATGCTACCTCAGGCTATCCAACATGTTATGAAAACCGTCGATATTCCTTTGTGTATCGATACTGACAACATGAAGGCACTGGAGGCTGCGCTTAAGGTATACAAGGGCAAAGCGCTGGTAAACTCAGTAACAGGTGAAGAGAAATCTCTGGCAAATGTGCTCCCTCTGATCAAGGAGTACGGAGCTGCTGTCATCGGTCTTGTCCAGGACGACAAGGGCACACCGGCTGATTCGGTCAGGCGTGTCGCTATAGCTCACAAGATAGTTGACCGTGCGGAGGCATTAGGTATCCATCGTGAAGACGTTGTAATAGATTGCCTGGCTTTTGCAATAGGGGCCGACAATAAGTCTGGACTTACGATCTTGGACACAATTCGTAGAATAAAGGATGAACTGGGAGTGAATACCACAATGGGAGCCAGTAATGTTTCCTTCGGCATGCCAGATCGCGAGCTGCTTAATAACGCTTTTATAGCAACAGTCATTGCTGCAGGCGCAACTTGTTTAATTGTTGATGTAGCCAAAGTCCGGCCTATCGTCTTAGCAGTAGATTTGATTCTAGGTCGCGACCCATATGCCAGACGCTATACGAAAGCCTACAGAGAGCGTATAAAGACAAAATAAACAGAAATTAAGAGTAGCCGGGATGTGTTTATGAAGCTGTCAAAAGCTGCAAAACGATTGGGGATAGAGACCTGCCTAGAATTTGACCCCAAGCTGCTTGTTCCGCAGCAGAAGGTGAGAGCGGCTTGTATGGAAAACAAATGCGGGAGCTACGGCACCCACTACATGTGCCCGCCTCATATAGACACAATTGATGAGATCAAGTCCCGACTCAAAAAGTTTCAGCGGGGTGTCCTGCTGCAATATTCGCAACCACTGAACGTGAAGAGTGACCTTGAGGGCTTGATAAAGAGCATGCTCGATTTTCACAATAAAGTGCTTAGCCTCGAGGGATCGCTGAGGAAGCAGGGAATCGAAGAAATCTGGGGCATGCTAGGCGGCAACTGCAGGCTCTGCGAGCCTTGCTTGGCTGCAACCGGCGAGCCCTGTCTTTACCCTAAGAAGGCAAGAAATTCCCTGGAGTCCATAGGAGTAGATGTCATAACTTTATTAAACAGCTTCGGATTGGATTCTAAATTCCGCGACGATAAGATAACGTGGACGGGCTGCATCCTGTTTAACGACGAGCAGGTTTAAGCTCCACCTCACTCAGGGCAAGACGGACCAACTCCGCACAGCCAATACCCGAAACCGAATCACCTTTCGGTTTGCCTGATACGGCTGTTACCCCTTCCCAGAAGTGAAAGTTGGGCATGGACAACGTATCTAACATGTGTATTTCCTGTTCGAATCTATCCATTATTACCTACCCTCCAATTGAGGTTTCCTTCGGAACGCCATCTTCTTGAAGCTAGCGTGCTTTTAGAACCTTGAACTCTCGCCCCACTGCTTAAGAGTTAACTAGTCGGGGTCCTGAATCTGTGGCGACTGCTTAACTCGACTTTCGACACCCTGCCTTGTTGACAATCAGAACTCTGGTGAGGACTAGCTGCCGCTCTTGGCAGCATTATACTTCCTGGCCAGCCCATTCTCGTTTGACGGACCATTCCGGGTCACTCTGCCCAACGTCACCCTCCGCAAATTCATCCTATCCATGGGCGAGAACTTCCTGTGCTGAACTCTGACCTGGGATGAGGCGAGGGTTATATACCTTCTGACCATTTCAAGGCTCGTGTGACCCAGGATCTGCTGGAGCGAAAAGACATCGCCGCCGTTTATCAGGTAATTGGTGGCGAAGGTATGGCGGCACAAATGGGCGTGCAGACGGCGCACTCCTGACCTCTGAGCGATGCGGGCGAAGATCAACTTCACTGCATTGAGGTTCATTGGCTTGCCCTCTAGAGTGAGGAAGAAATAATCTTGGTCTGCGTAGAAAGGCTCGGGCTTAAAATGAAATATGTATCTCTGCAGAGCCTTCTGGCAGGTAGAGCCTATGGGCACCATTCGTTCTTTCGCGCCCTTGCCCATAACCTTTAGGTAACCTTGATCAACATGGGCATCAGCCATTTTGACCCCAGCCAGTTCCGACAATCTGAGGCCGGTATCCAGGAGAGTTATTACCATGGTTATGTCTCTGCACCCCGAAGCCATATTGGGATCCAGGCAAGCTAGAATAGACCCCACATCTGCATCTGTGAGGACTTCCACCAATTTCTGTGGCACTTTGGGAGGCTTTAATCGCGCCAGGACATTCTCCTCGGTATAGCCTTCCCTATGGAGCCAACTGAAAAAGGCTCTGAGGCCTCTTACATAATTGTTGACACTTATTGCTGCCGGGTTCCCCCCGGGAGATGGTATGCACGGATGATTGTCCCATTTCCTGCGCGTCTGAAGATAGAGTACAAAGTCTCTTACCAGCTCCAAAGTCAAGGCTCCGAGGTCTGTTGAGTGACCCTGTTCCTCCAGATACCTTTGGAAGAATCTTAGAACCCTGGTATACCACTCGACTGTCCTGGCTGACTTCCCCTCACTACGATTGTAAGCCTCAAAATGCCTGATCAGCTTCTCCAAGGGTGTGTTTGACTTCTCCAATTCCTGCCACCTTTTGTTTCTTGCTCTCACCACCATATTAGCCCTCTTTCTCTGCTGTGGTCAAAAACACGTGACCACGCTGTGATTTATTTGTGGGCCTTAGGTGATGAGAAAACCCTGACAAGTTAAGGAGTCGCGAGGAGAAGAACTTCCGACACCCTGCCTTGGTGTGGAATCGAGTGAAATGGAGCTCAGAAAGCCACCTTTTTGAAGCTGGAGCGGGAGACGGGACTCGAACCCGCGACAACCTGCTTGGAAGGCAGGAACTCTACCACCTGAGTTACTCCCGCAAGTTTGAACTTATTCTAGCCTAAGAGCTGCGTCGTGTCAAAACTAATGAAAGGTTTTTCGATAAGAAACCTGAGGGATTTCCTCAACAGGTAGTCAGTGGTGTTCTGACCGCTTACCTGGATGGCACTGAAGGGCTCTTACTTGCCAGCCTCGGAATAATGACGGACGGTCTCGGCTAGGCCTTGGTCGAAGGCTATAGTGGGTTTCCACCCCAGTTTACGCCTCAGCTTGGCGCTATCTATAGCGTAACGCCTGTCATGACCAGGGCGGTCCTTGACAGACGTGAGCAGCGATTCGGGCTTGCTCAGGATCTTAAGAATTCTCTTAGCGAGGTCTATATTAGCCAATTCGTTATCAGCGCCGACATTGTAGATCTCTCCTGATTTGCCTTTGTGCATTATGAGGTCGATGGCTTGGCAATGGTCGAGTACATGAATCCAGTCCCGCACATATAAGCCATCGCCATAGATGGGAACAGATTTATCGTGCAAAGCGTTCAGTATAACTGTAGGTATGAATTTCTCAGGGTGTTGCTTCGGGCCATAGTTGTTGCTGCAGCGTGAAATGACTACGGACATATTGTAGGTATGGTGATAGGCTTGAACCAAAAGATCAGCGGAGGTCTTGCTGGCGGAGTATGGTGAATTGGGCCGGAGCGGCGAGTTCTCGGCGAATCTCTCCTTTGTGCCAAGCCTGAGAGCACCGTACACCTCGTCTGTGGAAATCTGGTAGAACAGCTTCACCTTGTGGCGAAGCGCTGCATCCAACAACACCTGGGTTCCTAGCACATTGGTGGTAACAAACACCTGAGGCTCGAGTATGCTCCTATCCACGTGGGACTCGGCGGCGAAGTTTATTACTACGTCGATGTCTCCCATCAGTTTATCTACCAGCTTGCCGTCCTCGATTTTACCCTGGACGAACCTGTGTCTGCGGTTGTTTTTTACCTCCTTGAGGTTTTCGAGGCTTCCGGCGTAGGTGAGAGCATCGAGATTCACCACTTTGTAGTCAGGGTGCTTCTCCAGGATGTACTGAACGAAGTTGGAGCCGATGAAGCCAGCGCCACCGGTTACAAGCAACCTCATGGTTTTGCCCTTTCCTTCCTTTGGGATAAATATTCTTTGAGCGCCTCTTTCCATGAAGGCATTTCTTCTCCCAGAACCTCTTTGAGAGGGAAGGGGTCGAGAACGCTGTTTCTTGGTCTCCTGGCTGGACGAGGGAACTGCTCTGAGGTCACGGGTAGGACTTGTGTGCTTATGTCGGAGAGGCGGAATATCTCTTTCGTGAAGTCGAACCAGGTGGTAGGCTCCGAATTGGTTATGTGGTAAAGCCCATAACGTCCTGTTTTGACAAGAGCAACAGTCGTTTCTGCAAGGTCGTGAGTCCAGGTAGGGCAGCCTCTCTGGTCGGTTACCACTGATACCTGTTTCTGTTTTTGCCCGATTTCAAGCATGGTCTCGATGAAGTTCCTGCCGTGGAGTCCAAAAAGCCAACTTGTGCGAATAAGATAGAACTTGCTGAGAAGCCACAGAATATATTTTTCGCCCAGCAGTTTAGAGCGCCCATAGGAATTTATGGGGTTGGTTCTGTCGTATATGGCGTAAGGGCTTGCTTTAGTGCCGTCGAAGACGTAATCGGTGCTGAAGTGGACTAGGGGGATATCATGTGCCTGACATAACAAGCACAGATTTTGAACACCAACTCCGTTTATTATGAGTGCCTGGTGCTCCTGTTTTTCTGCCTCGTCTACATTGGTGTAGGCGGCGCAATTAATAACGAGCTTCGGCGCAAAGCTATCCACAGCGTCTTTAACAACTCTCAGGTTGGTGATATCGAGTTTTTCCTCGGGCGGGGCAATAACTTCATGGCCTTGATTCTGGAGGCAGGGAATGAGGTCCTTCGCCAACATACCGGCAGAGCCTGTCACAAGCGCCTTCATCCCATCTTTACCTCCCATTTATACGGGATAGATGGGTCATCGTAAGGTAGGCGATATTCATCAGGCTTTTCGTAGTTATAAAGATGTGTGGGGAAGTTAACGATTATGGCCATCTCATTACCTGCGGCAGTAAAACCGTGATAGACATTGCGCGGTATCTTGACTAAGACTGGATTGAGGGTGCCGAGGTAGAATTCGTTTACTAAACCCTTTGTTGGTGAATCATCGCGGGAATCATATAAGGCGAGCTTTGCGAGGCCGCTAACGCAGGTGAAGTGGTCAGTCTGGAGTTTGTGATAGTGCCAAGCTTTGATTACACTTGGGTAGCATGTGGTGGCATAGGCTTGACCGAACTTCTCGAATTCTTCCCAGTCTGATCGGAGCAGTTCCATGAGCCAGCCCCGGTCATCTGGTATGAGGCGGAGCCTATGCACTTTAACTCCGGATATGTAATCCATCTTGGCCTCCTATAGCTCCAGGCTGGAATCGCAGCCGACGAAGATTTTAACTGCGTTGAATCTCTCGTCGGCTCTCTTCAGTTCGACACGTGTACCGATGAGGCTGTCCTCCAGGCGCTCGATTCGGTAGATACGACTGTTCTCCAATATGACGGAATGTCCCACGGAGGAATCCTCTATCACTGTGCCTGCTCCTATGCTCGTGAAGGGACCTATAAATGAGTTCCTGATTTGACACCCTTCGGCAATAGACACAGGGCCTCTGATGGTGCTGTTCTCCACCTTGGTGCCCTCTTTGATTTCTACTCTGCCCACTATTTTGCTTTTAGCGTCAATTTCTCCCCTTACATCGCGCTTGAGCAAGCTGTCGAGGACGACTCGATTCGCTTCAAGCAGGTCGTCCTTTTTCCCAGTATCAAGCCACCACCCCGTGAGGATATGACTCCTGACTTTCTTGCCCATGTCCAGAAGCTTCTGAATGGCATCGGTTATTTCCAACTCTCCGCGCCAGGAGGGTTTGATTTTGGCTATCGCTCTATGGATAAGGGGAGTAAATAGATAAATCCCGACCAGAGCCAGGTTAGTCTTGGGTTCTTGGGGCTTCTCTACAAGGTGAATTACCTCACCTTCACCATTGAGCTCAGCAACCCCAAAGAGGCGTGGGTCCGGGACTTCCTTGAGCAGAACCATGGCATCAGGAGAGTGGCTTCCGAACTCCTGAACAAAGCTCTTTACCCCGCCCTCAATGAGGTTGTCGCCAAGGAACATGAGAAACGTGGAATCGCCCAGGAAGGGTTGAGCTATTTTTACGGCATGGGCCAAGCCCTTAGGATTGGCCTGCGGAATGTAGGTGATCTGGCTATTCCATCTTGAACCGTCACTAACGGCATCTTTGATGTAGGCGCCGGTCTCCGGAGAGATAATAATACCGATCTCAGTGATACCTGCTTCTCTAATCTGATCCAGTACATAGAACATGATTGGCTTATTGGCAACAGGGAGAAGCTGTTTGGGTATGGTGTGTGTAATAGGCTTGAGTCTTGTCCCTTTGCCACCTGCCAAAATCAAGGCCTTCATTCCGACTCTCCATCGCGAAGTGTAGATAGTAAGAGTATACCTTACATAAGGGTTGATAGTAAAGGCTGAGTATGGAACGGTTCAAATCCCAAGTAGGTTTTCAGTACACTGCACCAAATTCGTGATAGCTCAGATTTTTTGGGTATAGCGTAGCCCGAGTTTTATGGCGCATGAATTATTCAATTTTCGGGTCGCCGGACGCCGGGATTTCGCGGGCCGTGATCAGCTTCAGCCGAACGCAGCGGGGACCGCTTGAGTAAAAAACGTCCCTATGTCGAGGAGCAATTTCCCCCAAACTGAATCCCACGAACGAAACCCCACATATTCAATTTTCCGGGTGATGCCAAGAGCCTGGTGCAACCAGCAATCAGCTCAAAGCTATCAGCCCACAATAGTGCGGCTCAGTTGATGCTGTTTGCGGCTCTTGAATTTGGTCGGGAGCTGTGTACATTCAGTCCCGATGTTATGGGGTCATTGTAGAACATAAGTTCTCATACTGTCAAGAGGAAAATGTCGCGGGGATGATTCACCGCAGAGGGGCTGAGGTCGTAGAGAGGGAAGATGTAGAGGAAAAGCAAAGTGCAAGGTTACAGAAATGTCCAATGGCTTACGGCTAAAGGTAAGAATGAGATGCATGTAAATCACCATTGACGCTCCCTGAACAAGTAAGGGAGAAGTCCTTGTTCAGAGCTAGGGACGGGGTTTAGAAAAGGCTGAATGAATGGGGCACCTGGATTCCTGCAGAAGCAGGAATGGTATGTTGTACGTTGTCAGGGGCTCAAGATAGGCGGGTGAGATTGCCACGGCCTTGCTAGGGAAGGCCTCGCAATGGCATAGAAGAAGGGGGCGGGTTGGAAACTCGCCCTACTCCGACTACCGCTACCAAGAAGGATGAAAATTTAGAATCTCTGATAATAGCTCAGAGCTAAGTACTGAGATTCTTCGCTAAAGCTCAGAATGACATCCTTAAAGGGCGACCCATTGGGTCGCCCCTACAATGCAATGGCATAGAAGAAGGGGGCGGGTTGGAAACTCGCCCTACTCCGACTACCGTCACCAAGAAGGATGAAAATTTAGAATCTCTGATAATAGCTCAGAGCTAAGTACTGAGATTCTTCGCTAAAGCTCAGAATGACATCCTTAAAGGGCGACCCATTGGGTCGCCCCTACAATTGTAGGTCGGAGCAGGTGCTCCGATCTACCCACATTCGGGCAGACACATGGGTCTGCCTCTACGTCGGTGGGGAAATGCCCTTCGACAATCCTTCAGCGGGCTCAAGACAGGCGGGTGAGATTGCACGGCCTTGCTAGTGAAGGCCTCGCAATGACATAGAAGAAGAGGGCGGGTGGGAAACCCACCCTACTCCGACTACGACAGGCTCAGCAGTAGGTTAAGCCACTTATACTGGAGCTTCAACTACAACCGTAGTGCCAGCACCTAGCTTGGACCTTATCTTCAAGCTGCTGCCCAGCAATTGTGCTCGTTCTTGCATTCCAATGAGTCCGAGTTTGCCAACGCGGGACAAATCTCCCAGCGTTTTTGGAGGTTCGAATCCTGTGCCATTGTCCCGGACGATGGCTCTGGTTTCAGCTTCACCGAATTCTACCGTGACCTCAACTTTTGATGCCTGGGCATGGCGCCTGACGTTAGTGACTGCTTCCTGTATGATGCGAAAAAGCAGTAACTCCGCTTCGGGGGGAAGGCGCCGTTGGGTACCAAGCACCCTTAAATTTGCCTCCACACTTGAGCGTTCTTTTAAATCATCGGTCAGCCACTCCAGCGCGGGGAGTAAACCGAGGTCGTCCAGTATAGGAGGCCGCAAGTCCCGGGTAAAAGACCTTATTTCCTGCAGAGCCTCTTTAACCTGGTCACGTAGCTTTGTCAATAACAACAGCTTGTCTGGCGTCAAATGACCGTTGCTGCGGGTGAAGTCTTCCAAATTGTGTGATAGGGCGATGAGCCTCTGAGCGGTGAAATCATGAAGCTCTCGCGCTATATGTTTTCGTTCTTCCTCTTGCGCTTTGGTGACTTGTTGCGAGTAGAACCTCAAGTTCTCCTGGGCGCGGCGTTCTTCGGTAACGTCTCTAGCGACATGCTGGAAGCCCACGGGGTGACTGCCGCTTAGCAGCAAATTTGTGGTTAATCTTAGGATTGCCTCTGTTCCGTCCTTTCTATTTAACCGGAGCTCATAGGGATTCTTTATTACTTCTCCGTGCCGCATCTTCTTTTGCAGTTCTTTGGAGGTGTCTAGAGCTTCCTTTGACAAAAATCTAGCTACATTCATTCCAGCCAGTTCTCTCCGACCAAACCCTAAGAGCCTCGCTGTTGCCTCGTTAGCTGTAATGATATTGCCATCCAGGTCTTGCACCCAGATTGCGTCGCTTGCGTTTTCAAAGATTGCACGATACTGCTTTTCCATGTCGGCTAGCTGTTTCTCAAGCGTTGACTGCTCGACGACCCGTTTTACAACCGAGAGCAGCAGGTCAAGGAGTGCATTATCTTTGACCAGATAGTCTCTGGCTCCCAGCTTCATCATCTCTACTGCCACTTTTTCATCACCATGGCCTGTTATGACGATGAAGGGGATGCTATGCTGCTGTTCGGAGAGAGTTTCGACAACCTGTTTGCAGGTCATATCCGGGAGACGGTAATCCAGAAGCAACAATTCAGGAGGATTGCTAACGATTTTGGAGATAGCTTCGGCACCGTTTGAAGCGCCTTCCGTGCGGAAACCTGCGCGCTGCAAGTTTCTCTGAATCAGCCGCAATAGAGCCTCATCATCTTCAACGACAATAATCGAATGCGGCGTGAGTGTACTCTTTTCGGTATCACATGTGACTTGGAGTTTTCCTCTCATGTTACCAGATCACCCTCAATTCTCGGCACCTCTACCACCAGCAGGAATAGACCCAATTGCCTTATGACTCTGGTAAACTTGTCATAGTCTACGGGTTTGGTGATGTAATTGCTGCATCCTAAGCTATGACAGTTCTCAACCTCACGCGGGTCATCTGTGGTAGTTATCATAATGACGGGTAGCCTGCACAGTTGTGAGTCCTGTTTGATCTGACGGAGGACTTCCACTCCATCAACTCGCGGCATACGAATGTCCAATAGCAAAAGATAACGGGCACCTGGCATACGGTGGGGGCCCTTACCTTTTTGGAACAGGAAGGATAACGTTTCCTGTCCGTCTTTGAAGAGCAGCATATTATTGGAGATACCTGCTCGTCTCAGATTCTTCATAATGAGAGAGGCGTGTCCTTCATCGTCTTCGGCTATAAGTAGGACCACTTCATTTTTTGTCATTTGTGCCTTCTTTTGTTTGCAAAGACACGGAGAATCTACTACCTTTGCCCGGTTCAGATTCAACCCATACCTTGCCACCGTGTCGGTCCAATATCTTACGCACTATGGTCAGTCCTAAACCTTCACCGGCGCTGGCGTCTGGGTTCAGACGGCAGAATATCTCGAAAATCCGTTCCCTGTCTTTATTTGCTATACCGATACCATTGTCCTCCACGCAATATGCCACTCTACCTCCCTCTTCCTTCCCTGAAATCCTGATCATCCCCGGCCTGTCAGCGTCGAGAAACTTCAGAGCATTATCCACGAGATTAGAGAATACCTGGTTGACCTGTGTCTCATCGCCATAGCACGGAGGCAATTCGTCAACCTTTACGGTTACGCCTGCTTCCCTGATTTGAAACTCAAAGGACGAGACCACCTGTGACATTAGTTTGTTCATGTCAAGTCTCTGGATGTTGAGTATGTCGCGCCCCAGACGCGATAGCCGCAAAAGGCCAGATAGCAGCGAGTCCATCTTGGATGAGCTTGCCAGGATGTATTGAAATGCATGAGTGATATCCTCGCCCAGGATGGGGGCAAGCTTCTTCTTTATTGCAGATGGCACGTCTCTGCTATCTAAAATCTGATGCACTTGTTTGAAGGACTCATCTAATTCTCTGGTGAAACCCTGGATATTTACCAGCGGCGACCTCAGATCATGTGATGTTACATATACAATCTGCTCGAGCTCTTTGGTTTTCTCTGCCAGTTCGATAAGAAGATGTTCTCGCTCTTCCTCCACTCGCTGACGTTCTGTAATGTCTCTGGCTACTGCCATTATCTCAATCGGGGCTTTACCACGTATTTGCGAGAGGGAATATTCGATGTCTACAACTCTTCCATCCTTTTTCCGGAACTTAGTTGTGCCGTAGAAGAGCCCTTGTTCTTTTAAAGCGGTAGATAATGTTCTGGTAAGTTCTGAAGGGGTGATGTCATTTGGGTAGAAGAAGCTTGCATGTTTGCCGAGAAGCTCGTTCTTAGGATAGCCGTAAATCTTCTCCACCATGTCATTGCACCAGGTAACTACACTGCCCTTGAAGAGAAATACCGCATCGGTGAGATTCTTGACTAATGCCGAGTAGAGTTCTTCCGAGTTTTGCAGGGCTTCCTCCGCCCTCTTGCGCTCAGTCATGTCGCTGGCTATTATGCCAAGGCCCTTTTCTAGCTTGAACACTTCAACAACTAGGCTCCTATCGCCAAGTTTTTGATGTGTGACAAGGGATTCTCCTGTTCTTATGACATGGCGATATTTCTTGAATAATCCTATCTTCTTGATGTCAGGTACAACATCCGCAATGCATTTGCCGAACGCATCCGGTTCTGACACGCCAAACAGCTTTCTCCCCACATCATTCATATTCAAGAGGTTAAGGTTCTCGTCTAGCATGAGGAAGGCATCCACAGGGAAATTGCTCTGAGAGCCGAGTTCAAAGCCAGTGTCTTGCGTTGGCTTAGCATATATCAAGCGAGGCTTATTGGGTAGAGGCTCACTTTTATTTGCCATTTGGCCCTTTCTTTCTGAAGGCGATTGGCTCTTGGCTTTTTCCAGAGAGTTAAGTATTCATTTTATTTCAAGGTCTTCCAGGGTTAACAAACCCTTTTTCAGGCCACTTACTACCGCTTCGGTACGCGAGCTAACGCCCAGCTTATTAAAGATGCTGCTCAGGTGAGCCTCAACTGTGCTCAGACTGAGAAAGAGTTCCTCGGCAATCTCCTTATTCCACATGCCTCTGGCTGCTCTCTTGAGTACCTCGCACTCCCTCGCCGTAAGAATGCCTTTTTTGCCATCCCCGCTACGGTCTGTGCCGGAATGTCTGAATCTGGTCAGTACCTTGCGTGCAACCGCGGGGTGGAGCACACAGTCGCCTCGACGAACGGCCCGGATGGCTTCGATAAGCTCTTGCCCGCTGACATCTTTCAGCAGGTAGCCTGCAGCACCTGCCTCAAGCAGGGCGAAGATGTACTGGTCATAATCGTACGCAGTAAGAGCTAACACTGAGGTGCTCGGGTTAGATATCTTTATTCTCTTTGTCGCTTCGATGCCGTTGACATTGGGCATGGCGATATCCATCACCGTTACATCAGGCTTAAGTTGAGCCGTTAGCTGGACGGCCTCTTCGCCATTGCCAGCCTCTCCAACCACTTCAAGGTCGCGTTCATGTTCGAGGAACTGGCGAAGGCTCTGCCTTACTACGACATGGTCATCCGCCAGCAGAATTCTGATTTTGACCATCGTCCTTCTTTTTAACCCCCTTAAGTTACAGACGCGTTCATAACGTCCGGAGAGCCATAATTTGCCCTATCTTTGAAGAGTCGAAGCTAAGCAGTCACCATGCTTTCCAGTTGGTTTTGCAGGACAGTTAGTCAAGATGCCAGTTTCGGCATGTCTATAGTGTACTCCTAACAAACCATGTCGAAGCAACACCCGTTCGGGGTAATCTTTCAAGGCAATCGTGTAGCTTTGAGCCTGGTGGTAGGAATATCGGCTTACCACAAACGGATTAGACCGGTTACAGCGTACTCATGGGAAACCTCGACCTCGAGTGATGGAAAACCTCTATCTAAATAGCGCTTTTTTCATGTTTTCAGGGGACAGAAAATGAGCGTTGCGCCAATGTCCTAAACCCACAAGCGTGGTTGAATAGACTAGTAGCGACAGAGGCAGAGATAAAGAAGAAACTGCTGGGCAATGGGTGTCTAGCACAGAGAATATGACAGAGAATATGAGTGTTGAAACGAGATAAGAGCGAAAAAGAAAAAGGAGGTGGCAAATATGGACTATCTGGCAAGAGCGATTGTTGGCGTCGTTTCTTTGCTCAGGGAGTTAGTCACTCTCTGGGGGAATGGTCAGGTCGACATTACTGCTAATGTCGCAACTCAGGCGCAGGCACAGCTTGGAGATAGCATATCTTCTATATTCGCTAATGGGGTGCATTTCATTGCTGCGCTTGCTGCAGAGATATTGCATCAGATGGGCAACTCGCCTTCATAGCTTGTGACCATGGCAAACAACAAGTGTGATTAGAGGCACAAACTTATGGAATATCTGAATGTGGGGGTGGGAGATGGAACAGAGCTTATTGGAGAAGACTCTAAACAAGCGTGATGACGGTGATGGAGAAGAAGCTAAAATGGATAAGTTGGGCGGTATCATAGATAAGTACAGGGATGATGTCAGAACCCTGACTAAGGTGTTGGAGGCTATTTCGCCAAAAGTGGTACTGGTACCTGTAGGCCTTCCTTTGCTTCGGGAGCTTGCCGGAGAGAAACAAACAGGAGTTCAGTGTCCTGAGGATAGCAAGCTATTTCAGGCTATCAGGTCCGGGGCTGTGTCTTACTTAGCCAAGGGCAGCTCAGGCGATGGTCTGGCTGATGTTGTAAGGAACATAAAGGATTGTGTGTATCCCCTAAACAACAGTTTGCCGGACAGGAACAAAATCGCTGAGCAATCATTGCGGCGCTTGCAGGGGATTTCGCAAGAGGATGGAGCGATGGGGGCTTTTATTGTACCCCTCACTCCCAGGGAAACTCAGACTCTGAAGTATGTGGCTGAGGGTTATTCAAACAAGCAAATCGCTCACGCCCTGTACGTTAGTGAGCAGACCATTAAGAACCATGTCAGCGCTGTTCAGCATAAACTTGGTGCGAATAATCGTACCCATGCTGTGGTGCTGGCGCTGCGGAGTGGTTGCATAAATATAGGAGAACCTGCCCCGGAAATTTGAGTACTCCAAACCTTGCAGCAGTCAGGAGACATTAAATTTCACAATACTCTTGCTCTGTTAAGGAAGATTGAAGCACATCAGGATATTTTGTCCTGTTTGTGATTAGCGAGGAGGGATTCAATTGAATCAATCAAGGGCCGGTGTGTCTAAGAAACACAAGAGAACAGGCGAGAAGGTTGAACATCTAGCCTGTTCTCTTCGTGCTATTCAAGATGTCGACAAACTCATTATATGTACTGAAGAGGCATTACGGGAATCTGAGGAGCACTATTCAACATTGATTGGAAGCCTTGCCGATGCTGTGTTTGAGTTCAAAGGGGCGGTGCTTGTCTGGTGCAATGACAAGGTTGAGGAAATATATGGGTACACTAAGGACGAATTGATAGGCAAGAACGCAGAATTCTTTTTTCCGGAGGGCGTCGGTGCTTCAGAGTTCGTTCAAGGGATTTCTGCGGCGATAAAAGAACGAGGCGTTTTTCGTGGCACGGCTAGGGTAGAGAAGAAGGATGGTACTTTCGCGGATATAGAATACTCTATCTCACGCACGCCGACGAAAGATCCGATTAAGGTAATAGTAGTGGCACGCGATATAACGGAGCGCAAGCAGGCTGAGAGAGAGCGTGAACATCTTCTTATCGAACTGGCAGAAAAGACCAGAGAGCTGGAGCAGATTGTTTACGTAGCTTCACATGACCTGAGGTCGCCGCTGGTAAATATTCAGGGTTTCACCAGGGAACTAGATGAATCATTTGCACAGGTACACGAGATTTTCAATAGCAAAGACGTGCCGCCCGGGGTAAAGAAGAAGCTTGTTCCTATTCTGGATGAGGATATCCCAGTTGCATTTCAATACATTCTGGCAAGCTCAGCCAAGATGGACTCGCTGCTGTCCGGTCTTTTGCGGCTATCGCGTCTGGGGCGAGCAGCGCTTAATATCAAGCAACTGGATATGAACAAGCTTATGGCAGAGGTTGTGGCCTCGTTCGAATTTCAAGTCAAGGAGTCAGGGGCCAGGATTATGGTTGAGGAATTGCCTCCATGCCATGGCGATGAGACACAGGTCAACCAGGTATTCTCTAATCTCGTGGATAATGCTCTGAAGTTTCTCGACGCTGACAGGCCGGGGATGATCAGGATTTCAGGGAAGGAAGAGGGAGGTAGAGTGGCATATTGCGTGGAGGACAATGGTATCGGCATAGCTGATAAAGACAGGGAACGGATTTTCGAGATATTCTGCCGTCTGGACCCAGACGCCAGCGCCGGTGAAGGTTTAGGACTGACCATAGTGCGTAAGATACTGAACCGACACGGTGGCAAGGTATGGGTTGAATCTGAACCGGGCAAAGGCAGCAGGTTTTTGGTATGTTTGCCAAAGAAAGTTCTACGGAATGAGGAAGTGCCGATAACTTTTGGCGAACTGGAACGTGAAAAGACAAAGCAGAGATAGGAATGGCAGGGCGGTGTTGGAAGAAGTGGTAACACTTTGAAAAAGCCACCTGCAAATACAATTGACAACATGGCGGGCTAGATGTACTTGGGTCAAAAGGGTGATTGCTGGGTCTGATGCGTGTAAACGTTGTTCTATTTCGGAATGTGTTCAGTGACTATTGTGATAATGCGATCTCTAGCTACTGTAGACACGCTTTGAGCGTGGGACAGGATTACCACATTGGCTCTTTCGAGGCCTTTGATCGCTGTGACATGTCGAGAGGTCGCTCATTGTGGCTGATGAGGCAAGTCTCCTGCTGTCATGATGCAGCGTGAGTTCCGTGTCTGATAAAAAGCCGGGCTTCTCATCTTTCAGCTTAAGGCGCTGGTTTACCGAATCAATCGCTTCGGGGTCTAGTGAAGCAATTAGCTCCGCCAGCTCATCAAGAGAAAGGACTTCTTTGATGCTTACGTGGCCTTTGCGTATGGCCATAAGAAGAGCCTGTGTCCTGTTAGGTGCTCTCAGCTTTAAGCACGCATGATGCAATATGCACTTCACGGTGCGGCTGGAAATCCCTAGTTTTTCTGCGATATCCTGATTAGTCAGCCCCCGGCCAGCAAGGACGAGCACGCCTCTTTCCCTATTGGTCAGCGTCATGATACGACTCTTTTCATTCTCTGCGGGCTGGCCGAGAGGATAATGCCCTAAAGAGTTGGAATTTACCTGTCTGGCCGACTTCACTATTAAGCCTTGCATTTCGTTACACTTCTTCGAGACTTGGCATCTAGCCATCGCTGGCTCTTAAGCATACAGGGCTTCAAACCGGGTAAGCTTAAATGCGGTTAGAGTATATCTTATGCCAATCTAGGCCTAACAACACCCGTTCGGGTATTATTTCAAAAAAATGGGCTAGCTATAACGGGGGCTATGGGCAAATTTGTCTAACCCGAAAGGATTACTCCGAAAGTATTATTGGCAGCTACAAATGCGAGCTGAGCATGGTATCACTACCAGCCTAAGCGTGACAGGGGCGAGGCTAACTCGTGAGCATGTCAAGGCCTACGCTCTGGTCAGGGAAGAAACTATGCGATACCCTCCGACCAGGGCTATGAATATTCTTATTGCTCTGTCGAAGGAGCTTTTTCGCAGCCTAAGGCAATCCCATCAGCTTTGCGGTGAAGCGATTTACCGGGTTGGCGATGGTTATGCCGCCGTCAACAAGGATTGTCTGTCCTGTCACATAGCTGGCACCCGGAGATGCGAGGAACAGCGCTGTCTCGGCGATGTCCTCGGGCTCACCCCATCTCAGTGCCGGGATCTCATTTTCAAAGTCGGGCGGAGCGACTTCGACCAGCATCTGACCCATTGCTGTTTTGATGACTCCAGGGGCTATCGAGTTAACAGTTATGCCTTTTGGCGCCAACTCAAGGGCTAGCGAGGTGGTGAAAGCGATCACCGCACCTTTTGCGGCAGCGTAGTGTGTGCTGAAGACCTGGCCTTGAATCCCATCCATCGATGAGATGTTGATTATGCGGTCGCCCTTTTCCATGCGCTTGATTACTGCCCGGGAAAAGAAGAACATGCCATCGCAATGGACCCCAAACATTCTGCGCCATTCTTTTGTTGCCAGGTCGGCGATGAAGCATCCTCCGGCGAAGCCTGCGTTGTTGACCAGAATTCTTATGTTGCCAAGCTGTTCTTGAGTCTGTTTGACTGCCTGCTCTACCTGCTTTTCCCGGGCCACATCGCATTTGATGGCTATAGCTTTGCCTTTGAGCCCTTTAATCTCTTGGGCGACCTTGTTGGCTCCCTCCAGGTTAATATCCACGAGGGCCACTTTTGCCCCCTCGCGGGCGAAGCGGAGGGCGATGGCCCGTCCGATGCCGGAGGCAGCACCGGTCACTAAAGCGACTCTACCAGCTAGTTGTCCTGACATTTGATCACCCCTTCTACGGAATTTGGCTGTAGTTACCAAATGCTAGTCGCAGCAGGGGTGGATGTCAAGATAGCGGGACGGAAGAGGATTTCAACTTCACTAAGTTGTGGCTTTCTGGTATAATGTTGAACGTTATGGCGGCTCATTTGAACTCATTTTAGCCCCTGCCTGCCTAGCAGGAAGGGGCCTTTTTGCGGCTCCGAGCAGATTTCAGCAATACGGTGGCGTGAAGAATGAGGATATGCCTCTTAACCTACAGGGGCAATATGTATTGCGGCGGCCAGGGTATCTACGTCTATTACCTGGCCAAGGCGCTCCACCAGTTGGGGCATGAAGTACATGTGATGGCCGGGCCTCCTTACCCCTCGGTTCCCGACGGAGTGAAGCTGCATGAGCTTGACGGCCTGAATCTATATGAGACGCAGGCGTTGTCTTCCTTGAAAGACCCCCTACGGATGCTCGATCCCATCAACTTCTATGAGGTTGTGGCAAAGCATGTGGGAATGTTCCCCGAGATATTCACTTTCAGCGTAAGGGCATACCTGAAGTTGCGCGAACTGAACCCCAGTGTGAAGTTCGACGTTGTTCACGATAACCAGACGCTCGGCTATGGCTTGCTGATGATGAAGAGCCTGGGTGTACCGGTGGTGGCTACCATACATCACCCTATCCCCATTGATATGCAGGCAGACCTGGCTCAGGCCAGGAGATTTGCGAGCAAGTTCAAACGAATCATATTCTATTCATTCAGCATCATGCAGGGTGTAGTAAGCAAGAGGATGGACCGCGTGATAACGGTCTCAAAAAGCTCGGCGGACGATGTGGTCCGCATCTTCCATGTGCCCGAATCTAAGGTGAGGGTAGTACATAACGGCATCGACACCGAGGTCTTTAAGAAAGTCGACCATATCGAGAAGGAACCTAACAGAGTCATCGTGGTGGCCAATACCGAGGACAGGAAGAAGGGCGTTATCTATTTATTGAAGGCGATACAACTGCTGAAAGACGATACGGATGTTAAACTGACCATCGTGGATAGGATAGGCGAACATACTAAATATGCTCCAAGGCTGGTACGAGAGCTGGGCCTCGAAGACAGGGTCACCTTTACCGGCCGTCTCAGCACCGAAGAGTTGGTCAAGCATTACTCCGCGGCAGAGGTAGCGGTTACGGCTTCACTTTACGAGGGCTTTGGACTCCCTTGCGCAGAAGCCATGTCCTGCGGCACGCCTGTCATAGCTACTAAGGCAGGCGCTTTGCCGGAAGTCGTGGGCAACGGCAGTGCAGGGGTGCTGGTGCCGGCAGAAGACCCGGTTGCCCTGGCAGGGGCGATAAAGCAGCTTCTCTCAGATGAGCCGCTGAGGCAGAGATTGGGGCAGGCAGCGAGGAAAAGGATAGAGGAGGCTTTTAGCTGGGAGGATGCGGCGAAGAGGACGCTGGAAATCTACAAGGAGGTTGTGTAGTTTGCTCACTGTAGATTTCAAACTATTTGACATAAAAAGCGGAGAGCGGGTATTGGATGTGGGGTGCGGGGCAGGGAGGCATAGCTGGCATGCCTGTAGCCTCGACCACTGTGATGTATACTCCATGGACATTGACCTTGAGTCTCTGCTCAAGGCGAAGTACATGTTTCAGGAGATGGAGAAGGATAACCTGGCTAAAGGAAGTTGGAATCTGATCCTGGGGAACACCATGAAGCTGCCTTTTAAGGATGGCAGCTTCGATAAGATTATTTGTTCAGAGGTGCTGGAGCACGTAATAGATGATGAACAGGGTGTGCGGGAGCTGCTGAGGGTATTGAAAGATGGCGGGGAGCTGGCTGTCAGCGTACCTACCTGGCTTCCGGAGACTATGTGCTGGGCATTGTCCGAAGCGTACCATACAAATCCGGGCGGGCACATCAGGATTTATCACGCGAACAAGCTCATTAACCTGCTGGAGCGCAACAACTTCGAGGTGTACGCTGTTAGACACAAACATGCTTATCACTCAGTGTACTGGCTGCTGCGCTGCGTGTTTGGGGTGAGAAACGAGAAGGCGCTGGTGCCTGCAATCTATCACAAGTTTCTGGTCTGGGAGATGGACAGCAACCGGCACAGGAACCGGATTTTCCAGCGTTCGGAAAGCTTTCTTGACAATTTCTTCCCCAAGAGCCTCGTGGTCTATTTGAGGAAGGGGCCTCGGCAGAAGACGAAGAGCTAAAAAAGGCGTTTAGTCGAACGCCCCCTGCTTAACTGATTCACAGGGTATACTACAAGGTATGTGATAACCTATGACTTCCTCCACTGTTGACATCTGCATGTTCGGCTATCTATTATCACAGTAACCATGGGGTGCTACATTGGGCAGCCCGTTTTTGCTGGACTCGAGGTCGATGCGGGAGGCACAGATGACAGAAAAATCAATCATAATCATAGGAGCCGGAATTGCCGGTTTATCCGCTGGTTGCTACGGCCAGATGAACGGCTATCGTACTCAAATATTCGAGATGCACAGCAAGCCGGGCGGTGTGTGCACCTCGTGGAAACGTAACGGGTATACCATAGATGGCTGTATCCACTGGCTGGTCGGTTGCAATCAGGACTCCAGTTACCACCATATATGGGAAGAGCTTGGTGCCGTTCAGGGCCGGCAATTTATCAACTTCGAGGAGTTCCGGCGAATTGAGGACGAAGAGGGCAAAGCCTGGATCATCTATTCAAATCTGGACCGCCTGGAGAAACACATGATAGAACTCGCCCCGGAGGATACAAAGGTTATCCGGGAATTTATCAATGGAGCACGCGGTTTTACCCGAATCAACTGGAAGACGGATAAGGCGCCGGAACTATATACTCCGTTCGATAACCTTAAGATGATGCTCTCCATGCTGCCCTTTATGATGACATTCATGAAATGGAGGAGGATTTCCACTGCTCAATATGCACAAAGATTCAAAAACCCGTTTTTGAACAGGGCTTTCAAGGCATCCTTTGCAGGCGAGATGGGAGAGTTTTCTGTATTTGCCAGGCAAGGGAGTCTCGCCTGGCAGCATATGAAGCAAGCCGGATATCCTATAGGCGGCTCGCTGGAATTCTCACGAGCCATAGAAAAGCGCTACCTTGAACTCGGAGGTCAAGTCCATTACCGTGCACCAGTCGCCAAGATACTTGTAGAGAATAGCCAGGCGAACGGCGTGCGCCTGCTCGATGGAACGGAACACCGGGGCGATATTGTTATCTCCGCCGCTGACGGCCATTCCACGATTTTCAACATGCTTGACGGCAAATTCATCAATGACAAGCTCAAGGGATATTATGAAAAACTCCCTCTATTTCCGCCTCTGGTTTATATAGGTTTAGGCGTATCCCGCTCTTTTGCCGGGCAGCCGCATCATATCACCTATATGCTGGACGAACCTATCTCTATTGGAAATAAGACCTACGACCGTCTCATTGTGACTATTTATAGCTATGACCCAACACTCGCCCCACCCGGTAAAACCGCCTTAGCAGTCTGGCTATATGCAGACTATGATTACTGGCAGAAGTTGAGACTGGAGAACCGGGAACAATACAAGCAGGAAAAGGAGAAGGCAGCCGACCAGATAATAGCTTTTCTCGATAAGCGATTTCCAGGACTGGCCAAACAGGTAGAAATGCGTGATGTAGCTACCCCGGTAACCTGGGAGCGCTATACGGGCAACTGGCGCGGTGCGTGGGAGGGCTGGTTGCTAACCGGCAAGACCTTTATGACTCGTATGAGCAAGGAGCTACCCGGACTGAAGAACTTCTACATGGTCGGGCAGTGGGTGGAACCGGGAGGAGGCTTGCCCGCGGTAGCTGGGTGCGGTCGCAATGCCATGCAGATTATCTGCAAACGGGACGGCAAAAAATTTACCACCACAATATCTAAAAATATATAGGGATGAAATAAATGCAAACGGCGTGACAAATGTCGAATACCCCAATTTTGAGGCAAAGAACATGAGCGATATTCAAACAAAGAAAATTGACTATGGTAGCTGGGTATCGAAAAAGTCCATTTACATTCCAGTCATACTAGCAGGCATACTAGCAGTCATATTCATGGGCTTATCTTTTTTGTCACTGTTTTTCCTGGTCGGTACGTTCCTCTTTTTAATATCCCCAGCCTATTTCGTCTATGCTTATTTCCAATTTTCACCCAGAGGGGGCAACCTCCAGGCGAAGATAAGGGATTTGGCATTTAATCTGCTGGTTTGGGATGGAGAGGGCAGGTTATTGGACATCGGCTGTGGGAACGGAGCTCTTGCTATTGAAGCAGCCAAAAAGTATCCTAAAGCTCGGGTAACCGGCATAGACTACTGGGGTGAGCAGTGGGAATACTCGAAACAAACCTGTGAAAAAAACGCCGAGATTGCTGGGGTAGCAGAACGGACATCCTTTCAGAAGGCTAGCGCTGCGAAACTGCCATTTACGGATGAGTTTTTCGATGTGACGGTTAGTAATCTTGTATTTCACGAAGTCCAGGATGTCAAAGATAAGAAAGAAGTTATCAAGGAAGCCTTGAGGGTGCTTAAGAAAGGTGGATTATTTGTATTCCAGGACATTTTCTTGTTGAAGAGAATGTATGGTGAACCTCAGGATTTAGTCGCAACAATCAAGAATTGGGGCATTCAAGATATTAAATTCGTGAACACCAGCGATCAGAAGTTCATCCCCCAGGCTATGAAACTGCCATTCATGGTCGGGCAAATTGGTGTAATCTATGGCAGGAAATAGATTCTGAATTCGCAATAGTTCTTGAAGCATCCCTAAATGTATCTTTCACCCTCATCCTTCGGCAGACTCAGGACAGGGCTCTAACCTCTCCCGTCAGGGGAGAGGGACGGGGCCGTTTACAAACGTTCTTTCAACCCCTTATCCCCAAATCCTGGGGGCAAGGGCACATAATTATGTGCCCCTACACGGGTTGGAGCCCGCCCGAGGCGGACAACCGAAGGCTCTCATATAGAGCAGCCTGAGAGTAAGACCGAGATTCTTCGCTAAAGCTCAGAATGACATTAGGCCCTAGGCATTCTATTTTCAAAGAGATGACGTGTGAAAGGGCAATTCGTGAATTGCCCCTACGAAAAGGTCGGTGGCGGAGCACCGACCCTATGCTCAAATTCGGGCAGACATATGGGTCTACCCCTACGCTGGTGAGGGCAGGCTCTTCGATAGGCTCAGGGCGAACGGGGGAAAAGGCTATTCAACAAGAATCCGTCAGGACGACTTGATGGTCACCACGTGAAATGAAAATAGCATATTTTCAAAGTAGCGACATCCTGTGAGGGCGGGTTGGAGCAGATGCTCCAACCTACCCTGGGGAATATTGCCCCTGTATAAATCCCCCTTGCCCCCTTTACAGCCTTGCCTAAAAAGTGGCATCTGCCTAAGAAGTCGATGGGTTGCCCAAAAAGTCCTTGGTGGGCGTTCCTTTTAATGTTGACAAAGGTGGTACTTATGTACTATGCTATTCGTAGAGAGGGCTAATATTTTACCTTTCCTATGCAGGACTTCTAGGTGATTACATTCCCACTAAGCTAACCTGTAAACTAATAAAGGGAAGGGGGCTACGAAGTGGGAGAAAAGAAACCAATGCTTGAGTTCAGAATCGAAGTAATAATTGAGCCTGATGGTACGACCTTTCATGCTTATTGCCCAGCTCTTAAGGGTTTACATACCTGTGGAGACACAGAAGAAGAAGCTTTGCAAAATGCTAGAGACGCAGCTATGGCATATTTGGAGTCTTTGATTAAGCATGGAGACCCCATACCAGTAGGTATTATTGTTCGGGAAGAACCCAAGGAAACTAAGTATATCACTCACTATACACAGGACTTGAGGGTTGCTTGTGCTATTTGATGAGTTTTAAACGCTTCATATCTTTTTCGGACCATCCTATATCTTCAAGTAATGACTTCAGTAGACCAGGGCCAAAGCATTGATTACCTGTATGGTAATGGATGGAGACTCTCCGCCCATCTGGATGTCGATAGACTCGTTCAGTTCTCACTGGTGTGTCAAGAACAAAACCATCTTTTAACAAGGCTGAGATAAGCTCATCTGTTGTTTTACCTTTCAGTTGCCCCCAGACATTCTTTGAAAAACCCATGTAAGTATCCTTAGTTCGGAGTTGTTCCCCCGGATATCTTGGTTAGATAGTCAATGAGTGTCGTGTAATCACCCGTTTTTACCAATTCAGGCGGATTAAATCCCTGTGCCGTTAGCCATTCGATGTGTGCTGGGTCAAATACCCCCATTATGTGAAGGGCTACATTCTGTGGCCTGCCTCTGTATTTATGGCAACTAGGACATTCCATGAATGGGATGCCTCCTACATGGTCAGAAGAAATTCCCATTGGAATCTGAGGCGATTCTTTTCTGGCATAGCCCATATTTACCCATGCCATGTGAACTGCTCTTTGGGGCTTTTTCCCCCCAAAGTCAAACCCCCGTTTAACAAGTATGTTCCCCGCTTCCTTTTTTGTGATTTGCGGGTTTTGCTGCTTCAATTCTTTCAGGGCATTCTTCAATCCTGGCGTACCATGTCTTTTCGTTGGCTTCTCCTGTTCATGTATACCATTTAGCCTGAAAATGCCCCTACCCACCCTTCTGAACTGCGGGCTTCTACCCAAAGTGCTATATACTTGGCTATCAGCATGCAGAGGATTCCCGAATACCCTAGCTTCCTTCAACAACTTAACGGCATCCTTAACTACAACTAGCTTGTCATTGCGTTCAGCTATTAGAACCAACATTTCCCTGAGAGTCTTACCCCCAAATTCCTCTGCTTTGATTGACTGAACAGATTGGGCATATTTTGCACCGACTCTATGTCTGTAGGTGTTTAGAGCCTTTTCGACTACTTTCTTCTCCTCAATGAGATAATCAAGGCGTCCTTTCACTTCATGTATCTCTTCATCTATCAGACGCATCAACTCTATAGTCTGGGCCTCCCATGAACTTAATGTATTCAATTCAGTCTCGCCTCCTTCCCTGCTTGTATCTATATGGTATGTATACATTCATATTTGGGAGATTCCCAAACACACTCCTCATCTGATAGCATAAAAATGCGAGCGGAGGGTAGCGGGATCGAACCGCAACGGGCGTACCGTTCTAAGGTTTTTAGGACCTAGTCTCATACCAATGAGCAATACCCTCCGGCGTAAGTTAATAGCCAACTATGAATAGGTTGTGCGACCTTTCTAGTTGGCTATTATACCATATGAGTGCTAGTGATACAATATCAAAAACGACGAAAAGCGAAACAACACAAGCGCCCATTTGCCAAGAGTGACTTTGAGGCAGTCCTTAAAACTGCCACTTGCCTAAAAGCCACTGAGTTGCCTCTAAAGTACCTCCCATGAGGGAATTTTGGGTGATAGCTTATTGAACTGATAGTAAACTAAAATAAGCAGAGCGATAAGGGGAGGAAGGCGGCATGACCATCTGTCTTGCTGTGCTTTGTTGTGAAAGCCAGCAGGTAGTAGTTGCAGCAGACCGCATGATCACAGCTGGTGATACTGAGTTTGAGCAGGATGTCCGAAAGGTTCATCAAGTTACCGCTGGTTGTGTCGTATTATCAGCCGGTTCAGCACTCCGTCTAGTAGAATTGATTCGCAGCGCAAGAGGAGAACTATATACTAAACGGAGTCCGCACGTTATTGATGTTGTAGACCAGTTAAAGGGTGAATTTGTCCAAGCAAGGAAACGAAGAGCAGAAGAATTGCACCTCAAACCATTAGGTCTCGACTTCAAAGCATTTCTTGCTCTGCAAGACAAGCTTTCTGAGAATCTAATACTAAGATTAACTCGCAATATTGAGACAGAGAAACTTGGTCTGGAATTGTTGGTTGCCGGAGTAGATGTTAGTGGCGGTCATATACACTATATCAGAGACCCAGGAACATCAGACTGTTTCGATGCTGTGGGATTTTGTGCTATTGGTTCTGGCGAGCACCATGCCGAATTATCATTTGTTCGTTCAGAGTATTCCCCTAGGCTATCTTTAAACCAAGCAGTATTTTTAGCTTACCAAGCCAAGAGAGATGCCGAAATGGCACCAGGAGTAGGTTCGCACTATACCGATATTGCAGTTATCGATAAGAGCGGGGTTATACACTTTATGAAAGATTCGGTGCTCTCTGCACTAGGTGAAGCCTATAAGATTCTCATGGAGGGTCACAAGAATATTCATGGCGATGTCAGGGCAAAGGTAGATGCGCTTCAATTACAGTTGGAGGACGAGGGCTAGGAGGATACAATGTCTTTGTTAAAGAAACCAGAAAAAGAATCTATTGAGGAATCCCAACTAGAGGTCGTAGATATTAAGACTGAAATTGCAATCGCAAAGTTTGAGGAGTTGCCGTTACTCAAGACACGCCGCATAAGCAAGAAAAGAACTGACGAAAAAGTGCCAGCATAATGAGTCCTCTTGTCATTAACTGCTGATTTCAAATTAACCTACTACCCTACTCTTGAAGAAAATCTCTGCCTCTGTTTGCCTTTTTATAGCGTCTCTTGGCGGGTATGCGTTTCCGTGTCAGAAGTTGGTCTAAAAAGGTGAGAGTTACTTTGTTGGGACTATGAACTCCTGCCTTCCATTTCTCTACAGCGTTGACTGTGAGTTCGACTTCATCAGCTATGGCAGCGAGCGTCCAACCCTTTTCCTGAAGCGCAGTTATCCTAGACTGTACATCGTTCATTTGCACGGCATTATACTATAAATAGTATATGCTTGTCAATATAATTTGGGAGGAAAATGCCAGTAAAATTATCCCCAAAACACTTGACAAACCCATAGATAGTATGGTATAATAGCTACATAATGAATAAATAAGTAATGGAGTAGTGAGATGGGGATTTGGGAAGAAAGAGGACTGGCAATAGCGAATAGCAACACCATCAAGAGGAATAAGTTAGGATACGTTGTCCCAAGTCAATCTGGCAGGGGAACGTACATCGTGAACCTTGACCACGGCGAGCCGTTCTGCACCTGCCAGTATTTCGAGACTGAGCATAAGAAGTGCCAGCATATCTATGCTGTAGAGTTTATCGTTCAGAGGGAGACAAGGCCAGATGGGACGGTTACAGAGACTAAGACAGTAAGAATCACATACACCCAAGAGTGGGCTGCTTACAACGCTGCGCAGACTCACGAGCAGGAAAGGTTCGTGGTTTTGCTTAGAGACCTGTGTAACGGAATCCCCCAGCCTGAATACAAGTTCGGGAGACCGAGACTGCCGCTGGCTGACGTGGTGTTCGGACTCGTTTACAGAACCTACTCTACCATGTCTGGCCGCAGGTTCAGTTGCCTTCTGAGAGAAGCCCAAGAAGCAGGTTTAATTGATAAAGCAGGATGCTACAATAGCGGGTTCAACTACTTGGAGAACTCTGAGCTTACTCTGCTTCTCAAGGCTCTCATTGAGCAGAGTGCCAGTGTACTAAAATCTGTGGAGACTGAGTTCGCTGTTGACTCCTCTGGCTTTTCTACCAGCACCTACGCTCGCTGGTTTGACCACAAATGGGGCAAGGAACGCAGTCAACAGGCATGGGTAAAGACTCACCTTATGTGCGGTGTCAAAACCCATATTGTTACTGCTGTTGAGGCTACACCGTATCAGTCGGCTGATACTCTACAATTTCCCGCTTTGGTGGCTGAGACCGCCAAGACGTTCGACATTCAAGAGGTATCGGCTGACAAGGCTTACTCGGATAGGCGCAATCTTCATGCAGTTCAGGCGGTAGGCGGAGCAGCCTTCATACCCTTCAAGGTAAGCTCTACTGGCATGGGAGACCACCATCATAAGTTTGATGGCCTATGGAACAGAATGTGGTGCTTCTACAATTACAACCGAGACGCCTTTATGCTCCACTATCATAAGAGGTCTAACGTGGAATCCACATTCAGCATGATAAAGGCTAAGTTTGGGGCTTCTGTGAGGGCGAAAACCCCAACGGCTCAGGTTAATGAGGTATTATGCAAGGTTTTGTGTCATAATATATGCGTTCTGATTCAGTCAATCTTTGAGCTTGGTATTGAGCCGACTTTTTGGGCAGAAATGCCAGATGCCCAAGAAGTCATTCAAAATTAGCACTTTTTAGGCAAGGCCCCCCTTTACGAAAAGGGGAATGAACGAGGGCACCTGGATTCCTGCTCAAGGCGGGAATGACATATTGTGGGCCCTTCGACAGGCTCGGGCGAACGGTTAAGGGGGCTATTTTTGAAGCAATAACTCACTCATTTAATCCTATCTCCCAGTACATTTTCATTTGCTTCACCGCAACATCTAAATCCATAACGGGCTTGATATCGACGTCTATGTGTTCTCGCCCAGGTATTTCAAGAATTAGCTGTGCAGCTTCTTCGTTGGTGTTGAAATCCCAAATTGAAAAATTCCCTTTTAAGTCAGCATCATAATATATGCTCTTACATCTGCCTTTGTTAAGATTCTTTTCGATGAGGACAACTCTTTTTTCAAAAAGGAGCATCCTCTTTTTCGGAGGAAGTGCGTAGTGGCTATCCTTGTTGTGCATGGTAAGTAAGAATCTCATGATACATCTCCTATTCTCTGAATTGAGGCAAGGCGTGCACCTATGACACTGGAATAGGTTATTTTGTCAGATTCATTATATCATTCAGCCCCTCCTCTATTATTGTTCGTAGCGAATTCGATGCATCAAGATTTGCATTGCTTTGTGCGAAAATTTTGCAAGGCGTTTTCTAACACATTTACTGACGCTTGTCAACTATACGCTTAATTCTACTTTAATATCCGACAGTCTCCCTCCCTGTTAGATAATGGAGGTGTCATTCCTCGTCCCATATGTGGCCTGTGGTAATGATACCGCCTCAGAAAAATTTCTGCCATATCCCGGCATTCTGATAATTGCGATACTCTGTACTTAACCCATCCCAAGCATTCTTTTCTTACGGTTCGGTTAAAACTCTCGATGTAGGATTGCTCATTCTTCCGGTAAGGTCGAGCGACACGGTGTCTATCACAGAACAATGGCGCATTACTTTCAAATGCCGCTTTAAACTCAGGCCCGCCGTCTGTTTGAAGCAGCTTAACGTGACCGTCAAACCGGCGTCTCATACTCTGATGCAAGAACTGACATCCCAGATCAGCAGTCAATTCAGTTGCGATGAGTATATCTGCTTCTCTAGTAAAAATGTCGATCGCGGTAAAGGCATAAAGCTCACCAAAGTCGATAGTATCCATCTGAACTACTTCTCTCGGCATTGATGCTTGGGGTACTTCTCCTCTTACTTTGTTTTTCTTCCACCTGGGACGGATAATGTACTTCTCTGATAGTATTTCATAGATTTTAGGGACAGACAGGTGAATGCCATGCTCAAGGTTGAGGAAATACTGAATCTTTTGCCCGCAACAATCGTATTCCCTTTCACGTATCTCCCAAATCCATCTTTTGACTATGGGGTCAGCCTTCCTTTTCGCTCTTTCTCCTTTCTTAGCCTGGCGGTATCTGTCGAGAAATTCAATGAGACCATACTGTTCTATCCCCTTAATCCAGATATGAATCGTTTCTCGATTCTTTCCCAACCTCTGGGCAATGTGTGATTTGGGCAATCCCTGTTGGTGGAGTTCCTCGCATAAAGCTATCAGTGTCTCATTAAGCATGTCCATATTTTATATGGACTGTCGGATTTTTAACTGAACAATGCGCTATAAAACCCCGACTTGGAGGGGTTTGGTGAAGCTAGTTAGCCTTCGCGGGCTCGAACCGTCGATACCATGCTAGAAATTAGGGTTAGCTCCAGCGCCAGACTAAACTGCTGTCTTTGCGGTCGTATTTGAGGAGGCCGTCGGCGTACCATCTCTTAATGCTGTCGCTGACTCTCTGACGGGGATGCAGCGAAATCTCCATTATCTTGTCTATCAAATCTTCTACGGGGTCGCCCTTGGGCTCAATTGGCCCCAGGTTCTCGATTATGTCGCCCGAGACTAGGTCCCACGCTAGCGGGCTGCGCCTTCGGGGCTGGGAAGGGTCGGGCGGCGGCTGTTTGAGCCCCTGGAAGTATTTGTGCAGAACGGCGTTAATATCTTCGGGGCCAGCACCCTTAGTCCTTGTTACTGCACGGTTAGCGTCATATTTTGCCCAGTCACTAGTCAGTATCTCAAGGCCGTATTTATCTGCTTCCTCTCTAACCTCACTGCCTGGGAAAGGAGCCAGCACGTGGAATCCGTAGAAAGTCTGAATCTCCTGCGCAAAGTCCATAGTATCTTTCAGGGTCTCCTTGGTCTCACCAGGCAGCCCGATGATGAAGGAGGCCAGGACTTTGACACCAGCCTCTCTGGCTATGGCGACAGCGTATCTGACCTTTTCCAGGGTGATTTTCTTCTTAACCAGGTCCAGAATCTGCTGGTTGCCGCTTTCGACGCCGTAGGAGACCCAGGTACAGCCTGCCTCTCTCATTTTCTTGAGTATCTCGGGGGTCACGGTATCTACCCGGGCGAAGGCGCTCCAGTTGAACTTCAGGCCCCGGGCGATTATCTCGTCGCAGACCGCGTTGAGGTGCTTGTGGTTGAGCGTGAGCAGGTCGTCCTCGAAGTTGACTTCCTTGAAACCGAGGGCCAAAGACTCCTCTATCTCATCCACGACTAGCTTGGGATTGCGGTACCTGGCCTTCCTGCCTCCCATCTTAGAGCCGACGCAGAAGATGCAGTTGAAGGGACAGCCTCTGCCAGCGAGAAGGCTGGCGTGGGCATCCAGGGCGAGATATTTCGAGATGGGGAAGAGATGCCTGGCAGGAGGCGGAAGCTCGTCCAGGTTTTCAATCAGAGCACGCTCTTTAGTCAGCTTTATGCTGCCGTCTTTATCTCGATAGGCGATGCCGTCTATATCGGTGAGCTTTTTGCCGTTCACGATGTCCAGCATGGTGAACTCGCCTTCACGTCTCACCACGATGTCTATCCAGGGGGCCTCTTTGAGCGTTTCCTCTGCATTAAACGTAACATGCGGGCCGCCGATGACCGTAATGATTACCTTGTTGACTGACTTGCAGTATTTGAGTATATCGGAGGCAACGGGGTAATTCATGGTGACGCAGGTTATGCCGACGACATCCGGTTTATATTCCTCGAGCTTTTTCTTTATTTTGTCTTTGGAATACTTGGAGACCAGGAGGTCGAGGACATCAACCTCTACCCCGTAATGTACCAGGACACCGGCAACGTAGAGCAAGCCAACGGGTATGATGGGGAACTCGGAAAAGGGGTAGGGCGGGTTTATCAGGAGCGTTCTCTTACTGGCCATGGGAATCCATTCTCTTGGGGCGGCAGGTGATTAATATGACATCGCTGAGACCGGGGCAGCGCTGTGCTATCCGGTCCAGGTTTCTTAACATAAAAAATGCTGCTTTCTTGGGCATGGCTGAGGTTATGCTGTCCCAGTTGGGCGCTCCCCACATAAAGGAGATGCCCATGCTTTGTTTAATCTCCAGGTAAGGACTAACCAGTTTCTTCAATACCGGATATGTAAGTCTGATGGTGTGGTCAGGCGGGGTTTCCCAGGCCTGGCGCTCTTTGGGCCTTTTTCTGGTGACGAACATGCCTATATAGTGGCCGCTCTTACCCAGACGGTGCCCCAGGCTCTCGAAATTGGCAATGGAGATAATCACCCTGCCGTCCGGTTTGGTGATGCGCGCCATTTCCGCCACAGCCTTCTGGGGGTTGGGGAAATGGTCCAGTGCGCCTTTGCACACAACCCAATCGAAGGAGCCGGTCTTGAAGGGGAGGTTTTCTCCTATGGCCTGAACCAGGGCAATCTCTTTGCCGCTGTCAGCCACACACTTCTTGCTGTGGTCAAGCATTATCCTTGAGGGCTCAAGTCCGACCAGCCGGCCACCCTTCTTTGCTATCTTTATAGCATCCACAGCCCGTCCGCAGCCCACGTCCAGTACCCTGTCACTGTTCTTGGAGGCTACCTTATCTATGGTAGCCTCGATCATTCTGTCAAAGAGGAATATCAAATCGGGGGTGACATGCTCGGGCACAACATGGCTGTCATCCCATTCCAAATCTACCTTCCCTGCCACCTCTCCAGACGAGCTCATTTCTTGGCTGCCCCGACTTGAATCCTGTATTTTGCTTTGCCTTCCTGGTATAAATCTCCACCTTTGGAGTCGTTTATCACCACGGCGGGAAAGTCTTTTACCTCTAACCGAAGGAGCGCCTCGGGGCCAAGCTCTTCGTAGGCTATAATCTGCGACTTGGTGATGGCCTTGGCTATAAGCGCGGCTGCCCCACCTGTGGCGGCTAAATAGACCGCCTTGTGCTCTTTTATCGCCTCTTTCACTTTGTCGGTGCGCAAGCCTTTGCCAATCATCGCTTTGAGACCGGCGGCAAGCAGGCGCGGTGTATACGCATCCATGCGGCCGCTGGTGGTGGGACCTGCGGAGCCGATGACATGTCCCGGCTTTGTGGGCGAGGGCCCCATGTAGTAGATAGTCTGGCCCTTGATGTCGAAGGGCAGTTTCTCCCCCTTATCGAGCGATTCGACCAGGCGTTTATGCGCCGCATCGCGGCCCACATAGATGACGCCGCTGATGAGAACCTGGTCTCCGGCCTTGAGGCTTTCCACGACATCAGGGCTTATAGGAGAAGTGATTTTCTTTTCCATTGTATCCTCCGTCTGTAATCCCCCTACACCCCCTTTAGAAAAGGGGGAATTGGGCGTTCAGTAGAACGCCCCTACAGGAGGGGTACTTCTGACCCCTCGCAAATCCTTCTATTTTGCGCCGGGCTTCTTTATGGTGAACTCAGGCACGGCTACCCTGGGCTTTTTCTCTGTCTGCGGCGGTGCCACAGATGGCGGGACCGGCTTCTTGCGTAACCGCAAGCTGTCGGAGATAATGGCCCTCTTGAGCAACTGCATGGCCAGCGCAGGGTCTACCCCTTTGGGGCAAGCCTCCGAGCAGGCACCGGCGAGGTGACAGAGCCATATTCCGTGAGGTGTATCGGTCTCATGGAATCTCTCTTTGGCTCCGCCGTCCCTGCGGTCTGCAGAGTACCTGTAGGCTTGAGCCAGAGGCTGGGGGCCCAGGAAGTGCCTGTCTGTCGCCACGGTGGGGCAGGCGGCCATGCACAGCCCGCACTTAACGCAGTACGCAAATTGCACGAACTCCATCAGTTGCCCCTGGGCCTGCAAGAACTCGGCTGTGGGCCTTTCTATCTCCACCATATCCGGCGCAATTATATAGGGCTTTATGGACTTATGTTTCGCAAACAGTAAAGACAGGTCGGCCACCAAATCCCTGACAATAGGGAAGTTGGGGAGAGACTTTACAGTTATGGTGTCTTTTTTCAGTTCCTCAATAGGCGTATGGCAGGCGAGCATGGGCAGATTGTTGATGAGCATGCCGCAGGAGCCGCAAATGCCCATGCGGCAGGAACTGCGGAAGGAAAGTGTGTTATCCACATTCTCCTTGATGTAGATGAGGCCATCGAGCACGGTCATGCCGTGTTTGAAGGGTATGGTGAATACTTGAATATGTGGTTTCTTGTCCTTATCAGGGTCGTATCTTTGAACTTTATAGGTTACTTTTTCCATTCATCGCTCCTTAGAGCCTGTGATATTCGACGCCTAGAAAGCGTGTACAGGGATGTAAATGGCGTAACCGAAAACCGCGAGCCCGCCAAGCACTATAGTCCAGTTCAGCACTCTAATTGCTCTATTGGGCAGGGAGAGCTCCAAGATGAGTCCTCTAACCCCGTGAAGGCCGTGGTAGAAACCGAATATCAGCATCAATATGTAAATGGTAAGCCAGCCTGCGCTAGCCGCCCTCTGGGCAACCGAGCTCCAACTTTCAGGGTCTCCTGTACTGAAATGCATTAGCAGCAGATGATAGCCTCCGACCAGGAAGAAGAGGCCTATACCAGTGACATACTGCAGAATCTTCCAGTGATTTTCTCGCATGTTAGTCTCCCATGTCACAAGTTTAAGGGTATATTATAAACGCAACCATAACGTATATGGCCAAGCCCATTATCAGAGCTAACAGCGCCCAGGTAAGGGGTCGCCTGCGGCGCATGGCATCGACATAGGGATATATGGGCGGCTTGGGCTTCCCCAGGGTGAATCCCAGGTGTTGCAGCATGAGCCTGCCGCCATTTAGGGCGTGATAGATGAATGCTGCCATCACCAGGTATTCGCCGACCTTGAACCCGGGGTTACTGAGGAAGTTTATGGTGCTTTCCCAGCTTCCCTCGCCCCATAAGCGAGAGCCATTTGCTACAAGGTGCAGGGCTACATAGGCCAGCAGGCCGAATCCGGTCAGCCTGTGCAGAATGTACAGGTACCTTTCTATCTTGTAGCGTCCGGCCCAAAACCAACCTCTAATGCCCAGACGATTCGGTAAAGGCACTTTCTGTTTGCTTGCAGCTTCCATTAGTACTTCCTCTCCACCGGTTTCCACATGGTCATGGTCACCGGAGAATAGTCCAGTTTCGGCCCGTCGAGAGTGTAGTGAGCCAGGGTATGCTTGCCCCAGTTCACGTCATCTCGATTGGGGAAGTCGCGCCTGGAATGGGCTCCGCGCGATTCAGTGCGCGCCAAGCCTCCGACCACAATCGCTTCAGCCAACTCGATGAGGTTAGTTGTCTCTATGACGTTGACCAGATTGGTATTGTAGATGCGGCTATTATCCTTGACCTTCACACGCTTGATGCGCTGCTTCAGTTCCTTGATCTTCTTCAGGGCGTCTTCCATCTGAGGGCCGGTGCGATAGACACCGACGTTGTTGTCCATCATTTTTTGCAGCTCGGTGCGGATAATATAGACGTCCTCGCTGCCATCGCCGTGGCCTATCTGCTCGAAAACGCGCTTCTCCTCGTCCTGCACTTTCTTTTGGGGAGCAGGAGGCAATGATTTCTGTGCGGCAGCGTATTTGGCTGCTTTGTCCCCAGTTATCTTGCCCCAGACCAGGCATTCGGCGGTGGAGTTGGAGCCCAGGCGGTTCGCGCCGTGTAGGGAGACACACGCTGCCTCGCCGGCTGCCCAGATACCCTTCACCGGAGTTGCGCCTTCGAGGTTGGTATGGATGCCGCCCATGCAATAGTGGGCTGCGGGACGTACGGGTATAGGCTTCTCTATAGGGTCGAGGAACGCGAACTTAATGGTGACTTCTCTAATCATAGGCAGACGCTCATTTATCTTCTGGGCTCCGAGATGGGTCAGGTCGAGGTGCACGTAATCCATACCTTCAGGGCTTTTGAAACCTCTGCCTTCGAGGATCTCGGTTGTCTCGGAGCGAGAGACTATATCCCTGGGCGCAGTCTCCATTTTGCTAGGAGCGTATTTCTGCATGAAGCGCTCGTCTTTGTTGTTCTTGAGATATCCCCCTTCTCCTCTGGCGCCCTCGGTGATGAGGATGCCTGACGGCACCAAGCCGGTGGGATGGAACTGCACGAACTCCATGTCCTTAAGCGGTAACCCGGCGCGGTAAGCCATAGCCATGCCGTCACCGGTAGCTGTGAAGGAATAGGTGGTGAATCCGTACATGCGGCAGGCACCGCCGGTGGCTATGACCATAGCTTTGCCCCTGATCAGGAAGAACTCGCCTGTGGTCAAGTTCCAGGCTGTTACACCCTGGAAGACTCCGTTCTCTATCATGATGGAGGTGACATAGCATTCATCGTAGCGGGTGACTTTGGCATACTTCTGAAGCATGTCATACAAGGTGTGCATCTCGAAGAAGCCGGTCTTGTCCTCGGCGAAGACTGCACGGTCGAAGCTATGCCCGCCGAAGGGCCTCTGGTTGATGCGTCCATCGGGACGCCTCGACCAGGGTATGCCCCAGTGGTCGAGCTGGACGATCTCCCTGGGTGATTCTTCCACGAAGCGCCATACCACGTCCTGGTCTGCCAGGAAGTCGCTTCCTCGAACAGTGTCCCAGGCGTGGAGCTCCAGGCTGTCGCCTTCTTCGGGGCGCATGACTGCGGCGGTGCCGCCCTCGGCACAAACAGAGTGAGAGCGCATGAGCTGAACCCTGGAGACAATGGCAATATCCAACTCATCCTTGCTCACCCTGGCTGCCTCGACTGCCGCTCTCAGACCAGCCAGCCCCGACCCCAGGATTAACAAATCATGACTGACTTCCATTGTTATCATTCTCCAATGGTCTATTCTACAAATGAAAGCGTTTCAAAACGCTTTTCAACCCTCTGAATCCCCGGGGTTGCTAATCATCTTCAACCCCCTTTGTCCCCCAATCTTGGGGGAATTTGGATTTGGGGGACACCCCCAAACCCTTGGCAAAGGGGCTTCGCCCCTCTGCATACCCCTGTTATTAAATAACCTCGTATCCCCAATCTTGGGGGACTTTAAGTTTGGGGACACCCCAAACCCCCGGCAGGAGGATTCCTGCACCTCTTTTCAACCCCTGCATTCCCCATTTTGGGGGATTCTTGGTTTGGGGGACATCCTTCGACAAGCTCAGGAGAGGCCCCCAAACTCCTAGCATCCGCCTGAGGCGGACGCCCCTCTGCACACCCCTGTTATTAAACAACCTCTGTATTCCCCAATCTTGGGGGACTTTAAGTTTAGGGACACCCCCATCTTTCTGCGGAAGGATCGCCAAAGGGTCCTTCGTGATAAGGCCCCTTCCGGACTCCCCAGTTGCTGGGCAACCTCTACAATCTATGTCTGAAGCTTAGAGCACGGCTTCCTTGTGGCGCGCGCTGTGGCACTGGATGTTGACCGCCACCGGCAGGCTGGCGATATGGGCAGGGAAGGTCTCGACGTGAACTGCGAGCGAGGTGATTCTACCCCCTACACCTCCGGGGCCTACGCCAGTTGAGTTGATACGCTGCAAAAGCTCTTTCTCAAGCTCTGCGACCTCCGGGTCGGTCGAGGGTTTGCCTACTTCGCGCAGTAACGCCCTCTTGGCCATAATCATGGCCTTCTCAGCCGTGCCTCCTATGCCCACGCCGACGATGGTGGGTGGACAGGGATTGCTCCCTGCTTCATCTACTGCATTGACCACGAAGTCAACCACACCCTGGCGACCCTGAGCCGGTTTGAGCACGGTGAAACGGCTCATGTTCTCACTGCCGCCGCCTTTGGGGGCGATGGTAATCTTCAGCTTGTCGCCGGGGACTATCTCGGTATGAATGATGGCAGGGGTATTGTCCTTGGTGTTCACTCTAGCTGAGAAAGGCTGTTTGACCGCGGATTTGCGCAGGTAGCCTTCGGCGTAACCCTTGCGCACACCCTCGTTTATGGCCTGGACGAGTTCGCCGCCTGTGATGTGAGCATCCTGCCCCATCTCGACAAAGACCACAGCCAGGCCGCAGTCCTGACATAGAGGCATTTGCTCCTTAGCGGCGATTCCGGCGTTCTCCAGTAGCTGGTCAAGTATCTGGCGTCCTGCTGGGGACTCCTCCTGCTCTCGCGCCTTCTTCAGGGCGGCTATGACGTCATCACCCAGGTAGAAATTGGCTTCCTTGCTAAGCCGTGCTACTGTCTCAGTGATGTCTTTTGCTTTGATTTCTCTCATGTTCACAACCGTTTAGATTTTCATTATTTTGACGAGGTCCATTACTGCGTTCGCTGACTTCTGTAGCGCTGCGTTCTCCTCCGGAGTCAGTTTAACCTCGATAATTTTCTCGATGCCGCCTTTGCCCAACTTCACTGGAACACCGACGAAGGTACCCTTTATGCCGTACTCGCCGTCGAGATAGGAGGAGCAGGGCAGGATTCTCTTCTTATCCAGGACTATGGAGTCAACTATCAGGGCTGCACCTGCACCCGGGGCATAGAAGGCGCTGCCTGTCTTGAGCAGGGCGACGATCTCAGCGCCGCCGTTGACGGTGCGCTTGGCAATGGCGTCGATTTTTTCCTTGGGCATAAGCTCGCTCAGAGGTACCCCACCTACTGCAGCCAGCCTGGTGATGGGCACCATTTGGTCACCGTGCCCGCCCAGAATCAGAGCGGAGACGTCCTCTACCGAGCAGCCAAGCTCCATGGCGACGAATGCTCTGAATCTGGCTGTGTCAAGGATTCCGGACATGCCCATAACGCGGTTTCGGGGGAACTTGCTCACGTGAAGCGCCAGGTGAGCCATAGCATCCAGAGGGTTGGCTACCATGACAAGTATGCACTTGGGTGAGTATTTGACTATCTGCTCGGTGACGCTCTGGACTATCTTCATATTGGTAAGCACCAGGTCGTCACGGCTCATTCCCGGCTTGCGGGGCACACCGGATGTGATGACCACTACGTCCGAGTCAGCGGTATCAGCATAGTTGTTTGTGCCCATAATGTTGGTGTCGTAGTAGCGGATAGGCCCGGCCTGCCGCAGGTCTAGAGACTTGCCCTGAGGCATGCCCTCGATGATATCCACGAGCACAACGTCAGCATAGTCACGCTGTGCCAACAGTTGGGCACAGGAAGCGCCCACATTACCGGCGCCGACGACGGTTACTTTGCTACGCATATTATCTTGCCTCCTTTAGCTTTTTAATCACAGCATCCGCAACGGCGGAGGTTGTTGCAATGGAAGGGTCGTTGGGGTCCGCTTTGAGGTCGTAGGTGACGGTCTTGCCCTTGGAGATGGTTTGTATTATAGCGCTCTCCAGCCTTTGCGCAGGCTTTTCCTCTCCGATGTGCCTGAGCATCATCGCGGCCGAGAGCATCATTGCCATGGGGTTTACTTTGTTCCTCCCGGCATATTTAGGAGCGCTACCGTGAGCGGGTTCGAAAACCGCAGCCTTGTCTCCAATATTAGCGCTGGGCACTACTCCGATTCCACCCACGAGCCCAGCGCAAAGTTCCGAGACTATGTCGCCATATAAATTAGGCAGCACAATAATATCATATCGCTCTGGTTTTGTCACTAGCTGCATGCAGAGGTTGTCCACGATGGCGTCCTCGAACCGGATGTCGGGATAGCTCCTGGCGACTTTTTGAGCAGTAGCGAGGAACAGGCCATCGGAGAACTTCATGATGTTCGCCTTGTGCCCGCAGGTGACCTTCACCCTGCCGTGGGCGCGTGCGTATTCGAAGGCGAAGGTAACGATTCTTTTGGTTGCCCTTTCCGAGATGGGCTTGATGCTGATGCCTGAGTTAGGGCTGATTCTTTTCTGTAATTTCTCGTCTATAAACTCAATTAGCTCTTTTGTGTTTTTGGCGCCTTTCTGGAACTCAATGCCGGCGTAGAGGTCTTCGGTGTTCTCCCTGACCACTACGATGTCCACATTCTGATATCTGGACTTGATGCCGGGGTAGGTCTTGCAGGGTCGCAGGCCAGCGTAGAGGTCGAGTTCCTGGCGCAGGGTGACATTCACACTCCTGAACCCTTTGCCGACAGGGGTGGTGACGGGGCCTTTGAGCGCTACCTTGTTCTTTCTGATAGAGCTGAGAACTTCTTTAGGTAAAGGCGTGCCATGCTTCTTGAGCGCAGCTTCGCCGATTTGGTGAATGTCCCACGTGATGGCTACGCCGGTTGCCTTCAGCGCCCTGACTGTAGCCTCGGTTATCTCAGGCCCAATGCCGTCGCCGGGGATGAGGGTGATGTTATATGGCATACTTACTCTCTTTGACGGTTTAGGCTAATTATAACATTTCTGCTTGCTGTGGTTGTTATCATGCGCGAGGGACGTGAAATTATCTTGACTAATTGTGTAGGTATTCTAAACAGGTAATCTTGGAGAGTTCGTATGATAAAAAGAAGGCACGGTTGAAATAAAACCAACGCTACGCGTTGGCAAAGCTAAACTCTTGCCTTGCTCTTCTGGCGCAATCTATCTAGTATCCACATACGGGCGAGGGTCGTAGGCCCGATGCCAAGCTCATTGGCTTCTTTTCTCAGTGCTTCCCACTTGTCGGCTGAGAGCCGGACAGGGATCACCTTGTCCAGTGGCTTCTTTACATCAACCTTAACGACCTCATCGCTCTCGTCCCAGGCATCGCCTTGCTCAATACGCTGGATTGCCTTGTTTAAATTGGTCATTTTACCTCCCTTCCACCTCTCTAATGTATAATCGCCTTTCGCTCTCAGTCATTTCACGGGCGGTGACCACTCTCCAGTGGCCTTTGCCGAGGTTTGCTAGGACAACCAGGATGTATCGCCCGGCAGTTGTCTGACTGAAGACCTTATATAATCCTTCCTTGCCTCTTCTGATGTGCCGCTGGTCAGAGAGGCAAGCCTCTTCAACTTCAACAAAGGAAACATGGTGCTTCGATTCAACCTTCTCCAGAATGTGGTCGTCGATTTCCAGAGACTCTATTTGAAGCACCAATAACCTCTTTTATCTGCTATTGTATACAAATTGTATACAAATGTCAAGGGGAATCTAGTCCTAGGCTGATGGAAAATAGCGCTGATATAGGTAATGTAGGGTTTGCTCTTCCATAAGGCTTCAGTAATTGCCTGATTTATCAGACTCGAGAGCCCAATGAATTGGGCAACTACGATATGGTAGACCCTATTGGTGGCCTCGGTTATCTCTGGCCCAACGCCGTCGCTAGGGATGAGGGCGATAGTGTGAGTTATGATTATCATCTTACAATATCACCACGTTTTTAGTACGCGAAATATTTCAAATGGCTTTACAACTTCTAAGCGAACAGGGACGCTACGAATTGTCAATTTTTTCTCCCCAAGGCCATTTTTACGAGACCAACTGCCAATAGAATCATCTATAAGGTGATGGCAATTATTCCAACTGTCTTTCTCAACAGTAGCTATTCCATGGGTTCCGTCATCGAATTCGAGTTTTACGGATTTCGTTTGAGGATTAAAATAATTCATATAATAGCTGCTAATGGTTATTCCGACACCGCTATTACTCTGCGACTGTTTTAATCGTCTTCTCATCTCTTCTTTTGAAGAATTAAACCATAAATAGCCTATTATTTTCGTGAGCAACCTCCTCTCCGCGGAGATTGGCTTACACCTTAAAATCCCCATACTTCTTAATATAGGGCACGAGGCCGCCTTCGGACAGGATTTTGAGCATGACGTCGGGGATTACGCCAGAGGTGAGCCTGGCACCGTTGGTGAGGTCTACGATTGTGCCTGAAGCGAGGTCTATCTCAAGCTCGTCGCCATCGTTTATCTTGTCGGTATCGCAGATAAGGACGGGCAAGCCTACATTTATGGCGTTGCGGAAAAAGATGCGGGCTACCGACTTTGCCAGGACGGCGCTCACTCCTGCAAGTTTCAGGATGGTGGGGGCGTGCTCTCTGCTTGAGCCCAGCCCGAAGTTCTTGCCAGCGACTATGAAGTCACCCTTTTTTACCCGTGAGGCGAAGGTGGGGTCAGCGTCCTCCAAGACGTGCTTGGCCAGCTCGGGCAGGTTGCTGCGGAGATAGTTGTATCTCCCCGGCTGGATGAGGTCGGTGGAGATATCGTCACCAAATTTAAACGCCTTACCCGTGAGCATACAAACAAACTCCCCTTTGAACAGCGTCTAAGATAGCACTTCCGTCATAGCTTCACAAGCACGGAGTTTAATAAGTGAGTATCTTTCAACCCCCTCTGGCTCCCCCAGTCTTGGGGGAGAAGAAGAAATTTTGGGGGACACCCCCAAGCCCCCGGCAGGAAGAATCCTGCACCTCTTTTCAATCCCTTCTGACTCCCCCAGTCTTGGGGGATTTGAGAACTGGGGGGCACCCCCAGACCCCCGCCAAAGGAGCTTTGCCCCTCTGGACTCCCCTTAGTCTTGGAAACGTCTCGAAGTCTCATGGAGCGCGAAGAAGCTCCCTGGGGTCGGTGATTACGCCTGTGATGGCTGAAGCTGCGGCGGTAGCGGGGCTTGATAGATAAATGAAGGCGTTAGGGTTGCCCATCCTGCCTTTGAAGTTGCGGTTGGCGGTGGAAAGGCAGTTCTCCCCGTCGCCCAGTATCCCCTGATGCCCCCCAACGCAGGCAGCACAGCCCGGCGGCAGTACAATCGCACCTGCCTGAATTAAGGTGCGTACATATCCTGCTTTGATTGCACCCAGCAGCACTTCTTTAGACGCAGGTGCAATCAGCAATCTGGTATTGGGATGGCGCTTCTTGCCCCTGAGTATCCTGGCTACTATGGCCAGGTCGTCAAGACGCCCGTTGGTGCAGGTGCCGATGAATACCTGATGCACCCTGGTGCCCTTGACCTCTGTAACCGTGGCGGTATTATCTACTGTGTGCGGCTTTGACACCATCGGCTCTAATTTGGACGCATCAATCTCGATGACCTGCTCGTATTTGGCATCGGCATCCGGCTGGAGGGGACGCCATTTCTCGGCACGGCCTCTTTTCTCCAAATACTTTTTGGTGACCTCATCTGAGGGGAAAAGTCCGGTCTTGGCACCGGCTTCCACTGTCATATTGGCGATGGTAAGGCGCTGGGAAATGGGCATCCGGTCTATGGTGCTGCCGCTGAATTCCAGTGACATATAGGTAGCGCCATCGGCGCCAATCTTGCCAATGAGATAGAGTATCAGGTCTTTGGCTGAGACCATGCCGGGAAAACGGCCTTTGACGTTCACTTTGATGCCCGGCGGCACGCGGAACCAGGTCTTGCCCAAAGCAAAGGCGATGGCGATGTCTGTGGAACCCATGCCGGTGGCGAAGGCGCACAGCGCCCCTGCGGTAACGGTATGAGAGTCGGCACCCACGATTATGTCTCCAGGGTTAGCGTAGGATTCGGGGATCACCTGATGGCAGATGCCTTCACCGACATCGGATAGGCACGCGCCGCAGTTTCTGGCGAAGTCGCGGATGAGCAGGTGGTCATTGGATAGCTCCTTGGTGGGCGTAGGGACATTGTGGTCAAGGAAGAAGATGGTAGACTCAGGATTGGCTAACCTCTTGAAACCTGAGGCCTGGAACTGCCTTATCGCCAGAGGGCCCGTGCCATCCTGAGCGAAGACCGTATCAACAGGAGCTATCACGATGTCGCCAGCGCGCGCATCGGCACCTGACTTTTCGCTGAGGATTTTCTCGGCCAGGGTCTTGCCCATAACCCTCCACACCTTCACCGATTGAAAATTAACGTAGGGGCGTTCAATTGAACGCCCCTACAGTTTACATATGTCTGTGTTGCCAGGCAACTCTGCAATCAGAAAGCGTTTGCAAACCTCTTCTCAGCCCCCTCTGGCTCCCCCAGTCTTGGGGGAGGAGGAAAGATTGGGGGACACCCCCAAACCCCCGCCAAAGGGACTTTGCCCCTCTGGACTCCCTTGTCGCTAGTTTACCTTACAGTTATCTAGGCATGGAGCATCCGCTCCATGCTACCTGTTGATAAGCCTCTATTTGGTGGAGATTATCGCCAGCACCTCGCCCTTCTTCACTGCTGCGCCTGCGGCAAAGTTGACTGCTTTGATTGTTCCAGCAGCGGGAGCAGGAATGGCGTTCTCCATTTTCATAGCCTCGAGCATGACCACGACGTCGCCCGCCTTTACCTTGTCGCCCACTTTTACCAGGTAGCGAATCACTGTCCCCGGCATGGGTACCGGCAGAGTAACGTCGCCTTCGGCTGCGGATACTGCCGGTGGAGCCTCTTTTTTGACTTCGGCTTTGGGAGCCGACTCGACAGGCTTGGCTGCGGGCTGCGCTACGGGAGCCGGAGCAGCGGGGGGTCGGTTGGCAACCGGCCCGGAGATAATAGCTCCGCCGGTTGGCTCTACCTCGACCTTATAGTATTCGCTCTCTACAAACACGTTGAAGGTTCTCATACCCGGGCCTTTGGCAGGGACTTCCTTCTTGGGCGCTTCCACTTTCTCTACAAGCTTTCCTGCCAGGGCTTTGGCGATGAGGTCGTCCTCTCTCTTAATTTCCTCAAGGGTCTTGGGCTTCATTGACGCAGGCACAGGCTCCAGGCCGTACTTTATACGCAGGAACTTCATGCCGGTCTGAGGGTACATGGCATAGATAAGCACGTCACCGATGTCTTTGGCAATATCCTTGGTATCCTGCCTGGCCTTCTCCATCTCCGGCTTCAGTGAGTCGGCAGCGCGGCCTGTGATGGGCGTTTCGCCTTTCTCATATCCTTTGAGCACTATCTTCTGTACCTCGGGGTCGATGGGTGCAGGCGGCTTGCCATACATGCCATAAACGTAGTCCTTCACCTGGCCTGAAATCATCTTGTATCTGCCGAAGAGGACATTCTGCACAGCCTGAATGCCTACAATCTGGCTGGTAGGGGTTACCAGAGGAGGATAGCCCAGCTCTTTGCGGACACGTGGCAGCTCGGCATGAACCTCATGTAACCTGTTCAGGGCGTCAGCCTCCTTGAGCTGAGCGACCAGGTTGGTGGTCATCCCTCCGGGCACCTGGTGCATCAATACTCCAGTGTCGATAATGGACATCTTGCTGGTGTCCAGGTAACTGCGATACTTGGGCCCTATGGACTCAAAATAATCGTCCAGTTTAAGGAGACGTGCTAAATCGAGGCCGCAGTCCCTAGGCGTGCCCTGGAGAGCAGCTACGATGGGCTCAATAGCGGGCTGGGAGGAGCGTAAGGCGAAGGGAGCCAGCGCCGTATCTATAATATCTACCCCTGCTTCGATGGCTTTGAGGCAACTCATGGAAGCCATGCCGCTGGTGTAGTGTGTGTGCAGTTCCACCGGTATTTTGAGCGCTGCTTTGAGAGCCGAGATAAGTTCGTAGGCATCGTAGGGGGAGAGCAACCCCGCCATATCCTTGATGCAAAGGCTGTCAGCGCCCATATCCTGGAAGGTAACGGCCTTTTTCACCCAGTAATCTATGGTAAAGACAGGACCACCGATTTTGTTCTCAGTGAGGGAGAAGCTGAGGCAGGCCTGGATATGCTTCCCAGCTTTCTTAATCGAGGCAAATGAAGCCTGAACGTTGCGCTCGTCGTTCAGGGCATCGAAAACGCGGAAGATATCTATGCCGACCTCTGCTGAGTGTTTTACAAACGCGTCGACCACATCATCGGCGTAGTTGCGGTACCCCACGAGGTTCTGGCCCCTGAGCAGCATCTGAAGCGGGGTATTGGGCATCAATTTTTTGAAGATACGCACCCTCTCCCAGGGGTCTTCGTTCAAGAACCGAGTGCAGACGTCGAATGTGGCCCCGCCCCAGACTTCCATAGAATGGAAGCCTACCTTATCCATCTCGGGGGCGATGGCTTTCATATCGTCGGTGCGCAACCTGGTTGCGAACGAGGACTGATGTGCATCGCGGAAAGTGGTATCGCATATCTTAACCGGGTTCTTTCCTTTTGAGTTTGCCTTTGCGGACATGGCTTGTGCCTCCTTCAGATTGACATAAAATGCGCTGTGCGCATGTCATTCTAGACTATTCTTCGCTGCCACAATTGGCGCATCCTCATCATCTCTTCGCGCCCTGAAACATGCCATAAGCTTATCACCGGAACAGGCCTGCGCTGGGGGACTGCCATCAGCCCTTGAGCCATTGCCTCTTCTTCCATATACGCGTTTACAGCGGCCATGATAGCTGCTGTTATTTTCCCTTTATCTTTGTCCATTATTTCTACCCCGCGATGTTGTTCGTCCTAGGTAACTTAGGAACTCTTTTCAGCCCCCTCTGGCTCCCCCAGTCTTGGGGGAGAAGAAAGAATTTTGGGGGACACCCCCAAACCCCTGGCAGGAGGAATCCTGCACCTCTTTTCAATCCCCTATAGCCCCAGTCTTGGGGGAATTTAAGAGTTGGGTGGTACCCCAAGCCCTGGCAGGAGGAATCCTACACCTCTTTTCAATCCCCTATATCCTCCAGCCTTGGGGGAATTTAAGAGTTGGGGGACATCCTTCGACAAGCTCAGGACAGGCCCCCAAACTCCTGGCAAAGGGCTTTGCCCTCTGCACTCTCTTATTTAACTAAGTAGACTCCTTACATTGGGATATTGCCGTGCTTCTTGGGCGGCCTGGTCTCGCGCTTGGTCGACAGGAACTCCAGGGCATTGATTATCTTGGGACGGCTATCGCTGGGCATGATAACCTCGTCCACCAATCCGCGAGCCGCCGCAATATAAGGAGTATAGAATAGATTGCGGTATTCCTCAATCTTCTCCTGGAGCTTCGCCTTGGGGTCAGCAGCCTCTGAGTATCTCCTTGCGGTGGATGATGTTGGCTGCGCCTTCGGCGCCCATGACTGCTATCTCAGCGGTGGGCCAGGCGAACACCATGTCAGCACCAAGGTCCTTGGCGCACATGGCAAGATAAGCACCACCGTAGGCCTTGCGCACTATCATGGTTATCTTGGGCACCGTTGCTTCGGAGTAGCACCACAGAAGCTTGGCACCATGCCTGATTATCCCGTTCCACTCCTGGTCCGTGCCCGGGAGGTAGCCGGGGACGTCAACCACTGTCAGTAACGGGATATTGAAGGCATCGCAGAACCTGATGAAGCGCGTGGCCTTGTCGGAAGCATTTACATCGAGGCTGCCGGCTATCATCTGAGGATTGTTGGCGATGATTCCTATCGTTCTCCCATTCAAGCGGGCGAAGCAGACGATAATGTTCTCAGCGTAGAGAGAATGGGGCTCCATAATTGTGCCGTTGTCCACTATGGAGCAGATAACGTTCCTCATGTCGTAGGTTTGGCGGGCGCTCTCGGGGATTATGGCATCGAGTGCTGGTGCTGTGCGCGTGGGGTCGTCTCCAGTCTCAACGATGGGAGGGTCCTCCATATTGTTAGAGGGTAGATAGCTCAGCAGCTCCTTGATTCTCTCTATGGCATGGGCATCGCTATCGCAGATGAAGTGAGCTACCCCGCTCTTGGTGTTATGAACCAGCGCTCCTCCGAGGTTTTCGAAGTCTATCGTCTCACCGCTTACCGTCTTGATGACTTCGGGCCCGGTGATGAACATGTAGCTGGTCTTTTTAACCATGAAAACCCAGTCGGTCATAGCGGGGGAGTAAACCGCTCCTCCGGCGGTAGGCCCCATTATGGCCGATATCTGAGGGACAACCCCTGAGGCGCAGGAATTGCGGAAGAATATGCTGCCATATCCTGCGAGGGCGTCGATGCCCTCCTGAATACGAGCGCCACCGGAGTCATTGAGGCCTATGCAGGGTACACCCAATTTCACAGCAAGGTCCATGACCTTGGCTATCTTTTTGGCATGCATCTCGCCCAGCGTTCCCCCACGGGCGGTGAAGTCCTGGGAGAAGGCGCATACCTGGCGACCATTTACGGTGCCATAACCTGTGATCACGCCCTCGCCAGCGATGTAGGTCTTGGGCATGTCGAAATCGGAACAGCGATGGCGCACGAACATATCTAACTCGCAGAATGTGCCGGGATCGAAGAGCAGGTCGAGCCTTTCCCTTGCGGTAAGCTTACCTGACTGGTGCTGCTTATCAATAGCCTGCGGGCCACCTGCCGCCTTTTCTTTATCCTGTCTCGCTCCTAAATTCTTTAGCCTGTCTGGAACTGTTGCCATCAGGCTTCTCCTTTCTTTGCCTGACATTCGGGTTACTCTATTTCAATTACGGGCTTTAAATCGTTAACATACACAAAATGTTTCAGTCGAACATCTCAGCTTCTGGGAGGAGTGAGCGGAACCTGGGGTAACATTTGCCCTCTCGGTGGGGTCAAGAAGAGATATTAGCAGTGGTTTCACCATACCTCGTAACCAAAGAGATACCGAGACAGTCTCGGTTACCATTGTTCAGTATGCCAGTTAGGGGCTTTTTTGTCAAGTTGTCGCTTAATTCTACTTTAATATCCGACAGTCTCCCTCCCTGTTAGATAATGGAGGTGTCATTCCTCGTCCCATATGTGGCCTGTGGTAATGATACCGCCTCAGAAAAATTTCTGCCATATCCCGGCATTCTGATAATTGCGATACTCTGTACTTAACCCATCCCAAGCATTCTTTTCTTACGGTTCGGTTAAAACTCTCGATGTAGGATTGCTCATTCTTCCGGTAAGGTCGAGCGACACGGTGTCTATCACAGAACAATGGCGCATTACTTTCAAATGCCGCTTTAAACTCAGGCCCGCCGTCTGTTTGAAGCAGCTTAACGTGACCGTCAAACCGGCGTCTCATACTCTGATGCAAGAACTGACATCCCAGATCAGCAGTCAATTCAGTTGCGATGAGTATATCTGCTTCTCTAGTAAAAATGTCGATCGCGGTAAAGGCATAAAGCTCACCAAAGTCGATAGTATCCATCTGAACTACTTCTCTCGGCATTGATGCTTGGGGTACTTCTCCTCTTACTTTGTTTTTCTTCCACCTGGGACGGATAATGTACTTCTCTGATAGTATTTCATAGATTTTAGGGACAGACAGGTGAATGCCATGCTCAAGGTTGAGGAAATACTGAATCTTTTGCCCGCAACAATCGTATTCCCTTTCACGTATCTCCCAAATCCATCTTTTGACTATGGGGTCAGCCTTCCTTTTCGCTCTTTCTCCTTTCTTAGCCTGGCGGTATCTGTCGAGAAATTCAATGAGACCATACTGTTCTATCCCCTTAATCCAGATATGAATCGTTTCTCGATTCTTTCCCAACCTCTGGGCAATGTGTGATTTGGGCAATCCCTGTTGGTGGAGTTCCTCGCATAAAGCTATCAGTGTCTCATTAAGCATGTCCATATTTTATATGGACTGTCGGATTTTTAACTGAACAATGCGGTTGTCGCTTAATTCGGTGCTGTACTGTTGTGGTGTATTAGGGTATGGGTATGGTAAAATAGGGACATGTTTAATTGTAAAGCAACCAGAGATTACTTCTCAGATTTGGGCAGTGGATGGTGGGCGGCGATGGGAATAATAACTGTGATATTTGGTGCTATTGCCATATATTCGGCACATACTGGTCATCCCTTTGGGGATATTCCAGTCTGGAGTTGGGTAACCATCGCTATCGTGAGTTCAATTATTGTTCCCATTCCTGCCTATTGTAGATTATGGAAAAAGGTAGATGCTGGTAGGAATGCACAGCTAGTAGAAAAAGTTCGGGACTTTCACGATAAGCTTCATAGTCTTGCTAACCAGTTCTGCAATGAAATGAGAACTCCAGACCTAGAAAACCTATACATGATGACTTTGAAATCTGGAACAAGGTTTCCGTATAAGTATGGCGATATAGAGTCTATGACATGGGACGATGGAACCGTAGTGCTTAGCGTGGAGCGTGACTCTTATGTATGGAACTGCCTCAAGCAACATATTAAAGCAGAACTTCCTAAATTTGATGCACAACTTACAGGTTGGCGCAATAGCATAGTTGGTATTATCTACCGCTGTGATTCTATAAGTAAGGATATTACAGATCAACTCACGCAGGCACAATTTAAAGAGGTCGAACCTTATCTTGCCCAGGATACCAAGGATTATGGGCCAGGGATTTATCGCCAACTACTTATATCGTCGTTATATGGATGTGCCATACATAGTTATGAACCACAGTTCAGCCAAATAAGCCGCCCACATACTTTGGTGCTTCTAGTAATTAAGCACTCTCAAGGGGAAAATACTATTGCGCGAGGTGACGATAAGTTGGTGCAGCAGGTGGAAAAATTCTGTCGCGATGTATTGGCGAATAGTGTCATTAAACAGAAAGCTACGGAATTAAATAGTTTGATAAAAGATATTGAGAACAAGGAAAATGGATTGAAAAGTGAGTTGAGGCCAATTCTATTAAGGGGCATATCTCAAGGAACTTGCACTATTTGCTCTCCCTTATCGAGATAAGCACGAGGGCACCTGGGCATCTTTGTGGTTGTACTTACTTTGCGATAAAGCAGATTATCAGCCTTGATTAACTTTAGCAAAAGGAGAGTGAAGTGCCAAACGAAGATTTAAGAGACTGTCTAAACAGGTGTAGCGGGTATTATTCCGAGCACCACTTCACTGAACCTCAAGTGATTGTCTGTAAATGGTGCGGTTCCGATGACGTAGACAAGTACGGCGTGCGTGACGGAGTTCAGGATTATATTTGTAATAGCTGTGGGCGGAAGTTCAATACCAAAGACGCACCTGCTGGCATGAGGACGCCTGTTGAGCAAATAGGTGCTAGCCTGAATCTCTACTATACAGGCTCATCGCTGACCGACGTAGCCAATCATTTAGCTCAGGTGTACAACAATCCTGTTAGCCGCAACACGGTCTACGCATGGCTGCTGAAGTATTCGGTAGAAGCGGCTGAGCTGTTGAGCACGCTGAAACCCCAGAAGTTAAGCAACGTCTGGATTGCGGACGAAACCGCAATCAAGTTTGATTACGACCTTCACTGGATATGGGATGTTATTGACCGTGACACCCGATTCTTGTTAGCCAGCTACTTGTCTCCGAATCGTGGTACAGCGCAGGCCAGAATACTTATGGAGCGTGCCCTAGACCAGGCTGAGAGGCCGCCCAAGAAGGTAATCACCGATAAGCTGGCAGCTTACATAGATGGGATTGAACTGGTATTCGGCTCGGACACCGTGCATATTCAAAGCTCACCTTTTGCCGACAGCGATAGCACCAATATCATAGAGCGGTTTCAGGGAACGATAAAGGAGCGCACCAAGGTATTATGGGGATTCAAGACTGTGCCGACGGCAAAGATAATCATCGCCGGCTTCGTCTGTCACTACAATTTCTTCAGACCGCATATCGCACTAGGCAACCGCACGCCTGCCGATGTTGCGGGGACTGATTCGCCCATCACGACATGGACTGATCTGGTTAGGATGGTCGGGTAATAAACAGTGTATAATATCCCACAGCAATCGAGTGGGAGCGTGAATATGGATACTAACATTCTCTATTATGGCGACAACTTAGAGATTTTGAGAAAGTATATTCCTGACAATTCTATAGACTTAATCTACCTTGACCCTCCATTCAATAGTAAGGCTAACTATAATATCTTGTTTAAAGAACCCACAGGTGAACCATCTGAAGCACAGATAACTGCATTTGGGGATTCTTGGCATTGGGGATTGGAATCTGAAAAGGCTTTTCAAGATATTATCATCTCTGCACCAAGCCGAGTAGTAGAAGTGATAACTGCATTGAGTAATTTCATTCATAAAAACGATATGATGGCATATCTTACCATGATGTGCATTAGGCTAGTAGAGTTGCATCGTGTGCTCAAGGATACTGGCTCTATATACTTACATTGTGACTCCACGGCTAGCCATTATTTGAAGATATTGATGGACGCTGTTTTTGACCATTCAAATTATCGAAATGAGATTATATGGAAACGAGCCGATACGATAAAGGGAAACGTAGGCCAGGGAAGTAAATTATGGGGACGAAATACGGATACCTTGTTGTTTTACTCAAAAAGCGATGATTACTATTTCAATCAGCCTTTCCGAGAATATTCGGAGAGTTATAAATCAACCGCATATAAGTATATTGAGCCTGAAACAGGTCGCCATTATCGTTTAGTAAGTATGATTGGCCCCGGTGGTGAAGCAAAGGGTAATCCCAAATATGAGGTAATGGGAGTTACTCGCTATTGGCGTTATTCCCCTGAAAAGATGCAAGCCTTAATCGAAAAGGGATTAGTTGTTCAGCCTAGTTCAGGAGCAGTACCACATCGTAAGTATTATCTTGATGAAGGCAAAGGGGTATCTATTCAATCTTTATGGGATGATATAAGCGGATTGCAGGCCGCTCATGCTGAGAGAATAGGGTATCCGACACAAAAACCTGAAGCTTTATTGGAGCGTGTCATTCGGGCAAGTAGCAATGAGGGCGATGTCTTTCTTGACCCATTTTGCGGTTGTGGCACAAGTATCGCAGTGTCTAATCGCCTCAAACGGCGTTGGATAGGGATTGATATAACCTATCTTGCTATCGCCACAATGAAATGGCGGTTAGATAGAATGTTCTCAGGGATAGAATACAAAGTAATTGGTGAACCTAAAGACCTAACAGGAGCAAAAGCACTATGGGAGCAAAACACATATCAATTCCAATGGTGGGCTGTATCCCTTATATATGGCGGGAAGCCTTACGGTGATAAAAAGAAAGGTGCTGATACAGGCATAGATGGGTATCTCTATTTTACAGACGAAAAGGATAAGGTGAAAAAGGGCATTATATCTGTCAAAGGTGGAGAAAACGTAACTGTATCTATGATACGAGATTTGGGACACGTCATAGATAGAGAGAAAGCAGAGATAGGGATATTCATTACGCTAGCCGACCCAACGAAACCAATGGAAAAGGAAGCAGCAGGCAAAGGGCTTTACGAATCACCTTTGGGACCAAAATACCCTCGCATTCAAATTTTAACAATTGAGGAGTTATTGCATAAAAAGAAGCCCGATGTTCCACCTTCAATAGCACCGATTTTAGCACTACCAAAGGCTAAGAGGAAAGAGGGTACCCAGAGCAGGATGGGTTTAGGGTGATAGAGCCTACGCTCAATATAGGATGAATAATGGCAATACACCGCAACAGTACAGCACCCCTTAATTCTACTTTAATATCCGACAGTCTCCCTCCCTGTTAGATAATGGAGGTGTCATTCCTCGTCCCATATGTGGCCTGTGGTAATGATACCGCCTCAGAAAAATTTCTGCCATATCCCGGCATTCTGATAATTGCGATACTCTGTACTTAACCCATCCCAAGCATTCTTTTCTTACGGTTCGGTTAAAACTCTCGATGTAGGATTGCTCATTCTTCCGGTAAGGTCGAGCGACACGGTGTCTATCACAGAACAATGGCGCATTACTTTCAAATGCCGCTTTAAACTCAGGCCCGCCGTCTGTTTGAAGCAGCTTAACGTGACCGTCAAACCGGCGTCTCATACTCTGATGCAAGAACTGACATCCCAGATCAGCAGTCAATTCAGTTGCGATGAGTATATCTGCTTCTCTAGTAAAAATGTCGATCGCGGTAAAGGCATAAAGCTCACCAAAGTCGATAGTATCCATCTGAACTACTTCTCTCGGCATTGATGCTTGGGGTACTTCTCCTCTTACTTTGTTTTTCTTCCACCTGGGACGGATAATGTACTTCTCTGATAGTATTTCATAGATTTTAGGGACAGACAGGTGAATGCCATGCTCAAGGTTGAGGAAATACTGAATCTTTTGCCCGCAACAATCGTATTCCCTTTCACGTATCTCCCAAATCCATCTTTTGACTATGGGGTCAGCCTTCCTTTTCGCTCTTTCTCCTTTCTTAGCCTGGCGGTATCTGTCGAGAAATTCAATGAGACCATACTGTTCTATCCCCTTAATCCAGATATGAATCGTTTCTCGATTCTTTCCCAACCTCTGGGCAATGTGTGATTTGGGCAATCCCTGTTGGTGGAGTTCCTCGCATAAAGCTATCAGTGTCTCATTAAGCATGTCCATATTTTATATGGACTGTCGGATTTTTAACTGAACAATGCGGTTGTACTCGAGGGCAAGAAAACTCTTTTCAGGTGTGATAGAATATGCGGCAAAGTCTAATTTGAGTAGCAAACAAAGTAGGATCGGCTAATATGACGGCTTATTCTATCCGTGCCATGGAGCTACGGGATGCACCTCAGGTCTCCCAGATCGAGCGTGAGGCTTTCCCTCCGCCCTGGCCTCCCACGAATTTCAAACGTGAACTGACAGTTAATACCCTGACGCGTTACCTGGTAGCCTACGAGGAGATGCCCCAGCCAACTGAGCCGGCCGCTGAGACAGAGGCTGTAGATAACTCCAGCCCCCCGAAATCGAGGCTGGAGGCGTTGAGATGGGGGCTGAGACGCTTGTTCGGGGGAAGGGAAAGGCCAACGGCTCCAACTCAATTCATCCTGGGATTTGCTGGCCTCTGGTTCATGGTAGACGAGGCCCATCTGGCAAACATAGCGGTGCGCGAAGATTATCGGCATCAGGGTATCGGAGAGCGTCTGCTCATCGCATCAATAGAGCTCGCCATTGAACATGAGGAAAGGTTTTTCACACTGGAGGTGCGCAACTCCAATAAGATTGCTCAAGCCCTGTACAGGAAATATGGCTTGATAGAGGTGGGAACGCGTCGCGGCTACTATATTGATAACAAAGAGGACGCGGTGATTATGACTGCTGATGGTATTACTTTAACTCCCTATATTAACAACTTTCAGAAGCTGAAGGAAGCTCATGCAAAGAGATGGGGGATCAGCGACTCCTCTTTCACAAGTTAGTGAAAATTCTCACTACACGGTCAAGCCCGCTGAGGTCAGTCATTACGCTAATCTTCGCTGTAGGGAAGCATTTCTGGGCCAGAGATTTCACTGCTGATCCTTGGTCGTATCCAACCTCAAGCAGGACTGCTCCGCCACTTGACAGCTTGCTGCTGGCTTGGGAGAGAAGTCTCTCAATCTGCATAAGGCCATCTGTGCCTCCTGCCAGAGCCATCTGCGGCTCGAACATCGATATTTCAAGGGGTAGTCTGGGCAATTCCGGCTCACTGATGTAGGGCAGGTTGGCAACGATGAGTTGCACTGGTTCAGGCAAGGGCTCGAGCAGGTCGCCTTGGAGCAGCCTGACCCTATGGCTCACCCTATGTCTGCGGCAATTGCTCCTTGCCAATTCGAGAGCAGCGGCAGAGATGTCGGTGGCATAAAACTTTGCTTGAGGAAGGTGCAGGGCCAGGGAGATGGCGATGGCTCCGCAGCCTGTGCCGACATCAGCGATGAGGCAAGAACGAGGGAAAGCTGTGTTAGCCAGCTCAATTGCGGTTTCGACGAGGAGCTCGGTGTCGGGTCGGGGGATGAGGGTGCCGGGCGAAACCTTGAAGTCGATGCCGAAGAATTCCTTGTGGCCAGTGATATAAGCGGTGGGCTCATGCCCTATCCTGCGCTGTATAAGGGCAGAGAAGGCGACAGTTTGATCGGGCAAAAGCTCCTGTCTCGAGTTGACATAAAGACTGACACGTTCAATGCCCAAGACGTGTGCCAGGAGAATCTCGGCCTCGAGGCGTGCGTTGTCGATATTGTGTGCGGCGAGGTCTTTTGCCGCCCGGTCCAGCGCCTGGGCTAAAGTTACCCCACCTTCGCCTCCAATTGCTTGGACTGGTCAGCGGTGGCTACGGCATCTATAATATCGTCGAGATCACCTTCGAGTATACCCTCAAGGTTGTGAATGGTCAGGCCTATGCGGTGGTCCGAGACTCTACCCTGGGGGAAATTGTAGGTGCGAATCTTCTCGGAACGGTCCCCGGTGCCTACCTGTGAGCGGCGGGCATCGGTCACCTCCCGGAACTGACGCTGGCGTTCCTGGTCCAAGAGCCGTGCGCGAAGCACTGCCATCGCTTTAATCTTGTTCTGCAGTTGCGAGCGCTCGTCCTGGCAGACAACCACCATTCCAGTGGGGATGTGTGTTAGTCGCACTGCAGAAGATACTTTGTTAACATTCTGTCCTCCGGCGCCGCCGCTGCGGAAGATGTCTATCCTTAAGTCGTTAGGGTCGACGGCGACCTCGACCTCGTCTGCCTCCGGCAGGACAGCCACTGTAGCTGTTGAGGTATGAATGCGGCCTGATGATTCTGTGACTGGAACACGCTGCACGCGGTGGACCCCGCTTTCGTACTTCAACCTGCTATAAGCGCCCTGGCCCTTAACCTCGAAGATTATCTCCTTGAAGCCGCCGATGCCTGTTTCATTGCTGTTCATGATGTCCACTTTCCAACCCTGGGAGGCGGCATAGCGGGAATACATTCGGAAGAGGTCAGAGGCGAAGAGCGCTGCTTCCTCGCCGCCTGCGCCGGCGCGGATTTCCACGATGACGTTCTTCTTGTCGGCGGGGTCTCTGGGCAGGAGAGCCATTTTGATCTCCTCCAGCAGCCGCTCGCGTTTGCCCTGGATGTTATTTATCTCCTCTTTGGCCAGAGCGGCCATATCCTCGTCCAGCCTCTGGCTGAGCATAGCCTGGGTATCCTTAAGGCTTTTCATAGTGGCTTTGTATTCTCGATACTTGGTCACTACGTCAGCGAGGGAGGAGCGCTCCTTAGCCAGGTTCTGCAGCCTCTCGAAGTCGAGGGCTACCTCGGGCTGAGCCATAAGCTCGTATAGCTCTTCATAACGTTTTTCGATCGAGTCAAGTCGTTCCAGCATAGCGCACCCAACGGGACCACCCCATGACCTAATATGTGAAATATTATAGCACAGATGTGATGCTTCTAAATGAAGGCGGGCCTGATGCGGTTACCTCAATGCCTCAGCTAGCTTGTCTAGGGGTACGGCCTGTTGCTCACCCTTTGCCATGTTCCTCAGCACTACTGATTTGCTCTTGACCTCATCATCACCGATGATTAAGGTGTAGCGCACTCCTGAGACATTGGCCTGCTTGAGTTGGGCCTTAAGGCTTCTCTCGTTGAGGCTGGCTAAGGCACTTATACCTGATTTGCGCAGATGGGCGGTGAGTCTTATTGCTTCGTCCTTAGCATCTTTGCCAAGGTAAGCTACGAACACAGTGGGCGGTGGTAAAACGGGAATAGCAACCTCTTGCTTCTTCAGATTGAGCACCAGGCGCTCTATCCCGGTGGCAAAGCCGACTGCCGGTGTAGGCCTGCCCCCCAGTTGCTCGATGAGGTTGTCATACCTGCCTCCTCCGCCAATGGCAACCTGAGACCCGGTTTCTCCCTCTGGGGATATCTCGAATACAGTTCTAGTGTAGTAGTCCAGACCTCGTACCAAACGATGAGTGAGGGAAAATGGCAGGCTCAGGAGGTTGAGGTATCTCTTTAGCTGGTCGAAGTGGTTCGCGCATTCTTGACACAGATAATCTATGCTTCTCGGTGCTTGCTCGGTCAGAGCCAAGCAAGTCGGGTTTTTGCAATCCAGGAGGCGCAGCGTATTCTTTGCCAGGCGTCGCTTACAATCGGGGCAGAGCGATTCTTTGTGTTGGGTGTAGTAGGTTTGCAGGCTTTCGAGATACGGCGGACGACAGTTATTGCAGCCGATGCTGTTTAAACTGAGAGCAAGCCCTTTTAATCCTAAGTTGACATAAAGCTGCCAGGCCATATCGATGACCTCGGCATCGAGCGCCGGGTCGGCATCTCCCAAAGCTTCAACGCCGAACTGGTGATGCTCGCGGTATCTGCCTGCCTGGGGACGCTCATACCTGAAGATCGAGGCGATATAGTAGAGCCTTACCGGCTGGGGGAGGTTGTGCATACCGTGCTCCACATAGGCGCGGCACACAGGGGCGGTTCCCTCGGGGCGCAATGTGATCTGGTCTCCGCCTTTATCCTCAAAAGAGTACATCTCTTTCTCAACGATGTCAGTATCCTCGCCGATGCTGCGCACAAAGAGGTGAGCGTCTTCGAACGTGGGGGTTTCGATGCGTTGATAGCTGTAGAGTTCACAGATGGCGGCTGCTTTCTGTTTGATATAGCTCCAGTAACTCTGCTCTGGGGGCAATATGTCCGAGGTACCTCTGGGGGCCTGATACAAGATGGAAACCTCCTGTGCTCGAACACGTGATTTTTACGTTTAGCAGCATACAGCATCAGAAGTGGTTTGTAAAGGAGTTTGCATCCTGAACACCCTTGCAATATACTTTAGGACAGGGGACGTGGAAGGTGGGCCATGGATATAAATCCTCTTCTCGACAAGGTAAGAGAGTATCTCCCCGAAGGCAAGCTGACTATAGTAGAGAATGCCTATCAGTTTGCCCTGAAAGCGCATGGCAATCAGCTTCGTCTATCAGGTGAGCCGTTTATAACGCACCCTGTGGAGGTAGCTATGATTGTAGCTGACCTTCAACTCGATGAAACCTCTATTGCTGCTGCACTGCTCCATGACGTGCCTGAGGACTGCGGGGTTCCTTTCTCGGAGATTGAAAGTCGTTTTGGCCCCGAGGTGGCAAAGCTGGTCGAGGGAGTGACGAGACTGGATAAAATATCGTCCCAGGTGCAAAGTGCCGGGCTTAAGAAAATAGCTGAAAGCGATGCCCAGGTGGAAAGCTTGCGCAAGATGTTCGTGGCTATGGCGGAGGATGTGCGCGTAGTGCTGATTAAACTGGCCGACAGGTTGCATAATATGCGTACCTTGAAAGCATTAGCGCCTGAGAAACAGCAGAGGATAGCTCAAGAGACGATGGATATCTATGCTCCGCTCGCACACCGGCTGGGGATGTGGCAGTTGAGGTGGGAGTTGGAGGACTTGGCTTTCCGCTATCTACAGCCTGATAAATATCGCGAAGTCGCTCGATTGGTAGCTGCACGGAGAGCCACCCGAGAACGATACATAGCTCAGGTGATTCAAATCCTGAGAGACGAGCTGGAGAAAGCTGGCATCAAAGCGGAGGTTACAGGAAGGCCGAAGAGTCTTTACAGTGTTTATAGAAAGATGCAGAGGTACGCTGCTCAGGGCAAGGAGTTCAGCGATATCCATGACCTGCTCGCGTTACGTGTGTTGGTGGACACTATTCAGGACTGCTACAGCGCTCTGGGCGTTGTTCACAACCTGTGGCATCCGCTTCCCGACCAGTTCGACGATTTCATCGCCAATCCCAAAGAGAACATGTACCAGGCGCTCCACAGCACCGTGATGTGCTTGAGTGCCCGACCGCTGGAGGTACAGATACGTACCTACCGTATGCACCGTCTCGCTGAGTACGGTGTCGCCGCTCATTGGAAGTATAAAGAAGGGGCAAAGAAGGACATAGGGTTTGAGGAAAAGATAACCTGGCTCAGGCAGCTTATGGAGTGGCAACGCGAGCTCAGCGGTACAGCGTTCATAGAATCGATCAAGACTGACATCTTCCAGGATCAGGTCTTCGTCTATACCCCCAAGGGGGAGATAAAAGAGTTGCCCAGAGGGGCGACTCCCCTTGATTTTGCGTATCGCATTCATACTGACCTGGGACATCGTTGCATAGGGGCCAAGGTGAATGGCAGATTGGTTTCACTGGACTATCAACTGCGTAACGGCGATACCATCGAGATCATGACAACGAAGGCAGATCGAGGCCCCAGTCTCGACTGGCTTAATCCCAACCTGGGCTATGCCAATACCAATCAGGCGCGGGAGAGGATCAAGCAGTGGTTCCGACGCAGGGAGAAGGCAGAGAATGTCGAGAGAGGCAGAGAAATTCTGGAGAAAGAGCTACGGCGTCTGGGGGTAAGCTTTACTGACAGAGAAAAGATCGCAGAACTTTTCAAGTACGAGTTAGTGGATGATTTCCTGGCAGCCATCGGCTGTGGAGATATCAGCCCAAATCAGATAGGCATGAAGCTTACCGCGCCCGAAGAGCGACCTCAGCAAGCCACTCCACCAGCGCCTCCCAAACCTAAGTCGACATCATCGGGAGTCAAAGTACTCGGCGTCGGCGATTTGCTGACACACATTGCCTCCTGTTGCCAGCCAGTGCCTGGAGATGAAATTATCGGCTTCATTACCCGCGGCAGAGGGATTACTATCCACCGCAAGAACTGTCCCAATATCCTCAATGAGGACGAGAAGGAGAGACTGATAAAGGTAGAGTGGGGCAAAGCGGGTATTTCTTTCCCGGTCAATATTACTATCGATGCCTGGGACCGTGTTGGCCTCTTACGTGATGTCACCACTCTGGTATCTGATGAAAAGGTAAATATAACTGCCGTGTCTCTGTCGGAAACGGAGAGCAAAGACGGGACCCTTGCCATTTTACTCACCCTGGATGTGAACAATATCGGGCAACTGGGTCGGCTGTTCTCCAAGATAGAGGGAGTGCCCGGTGTTATCAATGTAAGCCGCACCTCTGATGGCAAACGTGAGGGGTAGGTGGATCTCCTAAGTGGAACATGGCTGGTTAAAGGAACAACTGAAAACGCTGCCTGCAAAGCCGGGAATTTATCTGTTCAAGGACAGGGCCGGGAAGGTACTCTACGTAGGCAAAGCGGCCAGCCTGCGCAACCGCGTTAGGTCGTATTTCTCCACTACGCATACCCACGATTCTAAGCTGCACCAGATGATGTCCGTGGTGCAGAGCCTCGATTTCATCGTTACAGATTCCGAACAGGAAGCCCTTATCCTCGAGAATAACCTCATCAAGAAGCATCGACCTCGCTACAATGTCCGACTGAGGGATGATAAAAGCTATCCTTATATCAAAGTTGCTCTTAATGAAGAATGGCCCCGCGTATTCTTGACAAGGCGCTTTGAGGACGATGGCGGTCGCTACTTTGGCCCCTACGCCAGCGCCGGCTCCGTGCGTATGACACTTGACCTGCTTAAGAAATTGTTTCGATATTGTTCCCCCAAATGGGTAATCACGGGCAAGAAGCCGCGCCCCTGCTTCGACTACTCTATACGACGCTGCGTTGGGGCTTGCAGCAGCCAGATAACGAAAGATGAGTATCGCGAGGTTATAGACCAGGTCATACTTTTCCTCGAGGGAAAGCAGGATAAGGTGATACGTGATTTACGGAGTAAGATGGAGCGGGCTGCGGAGGCGCTGGAATTTGAGAAGGCCGCTTTACTGCGCGACCAGCTTCAGGCGGTGGAGAGTGTGACTCAGAGTCAGAAGATTTTCTCGGCCGGTGGAGGCGACGAGGATGTTATCGCTTTTGCCCGGGAGAGGAACGATGCGTGCGTGCAGATATTCTTCGTTCGTGGCGGCAAGCTCATCGGGAGAGAGAATTTTATCATGGAGGGAACGCAGGACGAGGAGCCCGGTCATATCATGGCCAGCTTCATCCAGCAGTTCTACGGCTCTGCTCCTTATGTGCCTCCCCAGGTACTGTTGCAGACCGAACCTCAAGAGGTGGCGGTCATATCATCCTGGCTGAAAAGCTTACGTGGTGGCAAAGTCAGCTTGAAAGTCCCGCAGCGCGGCCAGAAAAAGAAACTGGTGGACATGGTAGCTGAGAACGCTGAGCAGGCTCTCGTTCAGCTCAAGGCCAAATGGCTGGCTGACACAGGCAAGACCGCTGCGGCCCTCAGGGAGCTTCAGGAACAGCTCAGGCTGCCCGGGTTGCCTAACAGGGTGGAATGCTATGACATATCGAACATCCGGGGCACCTCCGCTGTAGGCAGCATGGTGGTCTTCGAGAACGGACGGCCCAAGCCCTCAGCCTATCGTCGCTTCAAGATAAAGACTGTGGAAGGTATTGACGATTACGCTATGATGCAGGAGGTGCTGAGGCGGCGCTTCAAACGGGTCAAGGCGCAGGATGCATCTTCCTGGGCAGTGATTCCAGACCTGGTGCTCATAGATGGAGGCAGGGGGCATCTAACCTCGGGGCAGGAAGTGATGCGAGAGCTTGAGGTTGACTCTGTGCCCCTGGCTGCTATCGCCAAGGAGAACGAGGAAATCTTCCTGCCTGATGTAGCTGAATCGCTCGTTCTGCTCCGCGACTCCCAGGCGCTCTATCTATTGCAGCGCATCCGCGATGAGGCGCACCGCTTCGCCCTTTCGTATCATCTGCATGTGCGCAAAAAAGCTGCATTGACCTCAGCCTGGTCGGTGCCCGGCATCGGCCCCAAGCGCAAACGCGCCCTGCTCAAGAAATTCGGCTCGGTCAGGGCAATCAAGGAAGCCTCAATCGAGGAGCTTATATCAGTCCCTGGAATGACGAGGCAGTTGGCGGAGAGGGTGAAAGAGTATTCGTAGGGTTTCCCATCGCTTTCTTCAGGCACCTTTGCCCAAAAGTAAGTATGTGTTGCATCATACAGTGTTCGGGGTGTTTATATACTAACGTTATGCTATAATCGGCTTTGATGCTGTTGTTGTGAGGAGGTAAGGTTTAGCATGAGAACATATCGGGTGATTCTTGAGCCTAATGAATCCGGTGGTTATACGGTCACTGTTCCCCTGTTGCCCGGGTGTATCAGCGAAGGCGACACTAAGAAGGAAGCCTTAGCTAATATAAAAGAAGCCATAGAGCTTTATATCGAAAGCCTTCAGGAAGATGGCGAACCAATCCCTACCGAAGAATCTGTTGAGGAAGCTGTCGTAGAGGTTGCGGTTTGACTGAACCCCCAAATTTTCACACTACAAAGCGTAAATCTCTTTGTTGAGGGCGTGAATCCAGTTCTTCTTTAGGACCTTTATTTCTCTTCGGTCAGGGTTTTACCAGTATCTTTGCTCCCTCGCCACTGGTAGCTTTCTCGAAGGCTTCGTTAATTCTGTCCAGGGGCAAAATATCCGTTATCAAGGGGGCGACATCGATTTTCTTGCCTGCTATCAGGCTTAGCGCAATGCCATACTCGCCGGGGTTAAAAAGCATAGAGCCCTTGATGGTGAGCTCCCTCAGCGCAATGCTGCCCACTATGATTTCAGCCAGATTCATGCAAACTCCCACAATGACGATTGTGCCGCCTTTTCTGGTCATAGTCATGGCCTGCATTGTCGGCGCAACCGCTCCGGCGCATTCGAATACCAGGTCGGGGCCCCTGCCATCAGTAAGCTCAAGGATTCTGGCTGCGGGGTCAACTTTTTTGGCGTCAATGACTTCGTCCACTACACCCTTGGCCAGCTTGATTCTGGATTTGCTTGTCTCTGAGGCATAGACTGCCCTGGCCCCCGATATCCTGGCCAGCCGGGCCACAAGCTGCCCTATGGGGCCCAGGCCGAGGACCGCGACTACATCTCCTGTAAGCATCCCGGACAAGCGGACAGCGTGCAATGCCACAGCCGTTGGCTCGGTGATTGATGCCTCCTCGTAGCTTAGCCCTGAAGGCAGTTTATGAAGCTGCTGGTATTTAGTCTTGGTATATGTGGCAAAGCCTCCGGCACTGGCACCCCACCTCTCCAAAAAGGTCTCGCAGAGCCCCATCTCTCCCTGTGTGCACCAGTAACACTCGTTGCAGGAGCAGGCTGATTCGGCTGTGACCCTATCTCCTGCTTTCCAGCCTTTTACCTCGGAGCCCACTGCTACAATGTCTCCGGCGTACTCGTGGCCGTATCTTCCGGGCATCCCGAGAATATAAGTGTGCAGGTCGGAGCCGCATATCCCGCAACATCGCACCTTTATCAGGACTTCATCTTTATCGAGTACCGGTTTGGGCGCCCTTCTTATAGCAAATTTCCTCTCGCCGACCACTACTGCTTCTCGCATATCAATACCTCATCTAAAGCGTTACTGGGCAGACCCGCGGGTCTGCCCCTACATATTATAAAGTTACTCTTATTTGCGAAACTTGGCGATATCTTTATCCACGTCACCAATTCCGAGCTTGACCAGCGTCTCCTTGGTAGGGATACCGTTGCGGTCCCAGCCCCTGAGGTCATAGTATTGGTCTATGATTTTTTCCGGCGTCCTTATCACCTGGCCGTCGCGGATGCCGCCTTTCAGAGGCTCGGTGAGAAATCTCTTGGGGAGTTTGTCGTCTTTCCTGCTGAAGCCGTCGCGGACATTAAAGCATCGCTCGAGATTGTATATCCTCTCCCCCACAAAAAACAGATAATCCACGCTGGCAAACTTGGGCACGCCTGTGGCTGCCGCTAACATTTTCCCAATGAGCTCATGGTCGTACAACTGCAAGTGGTGGCTGGGGAATATGCAGGCGATAGCCAATTCCAGAGCAGCCGTGGAATCGTGGTTCCATTTTATGATGTCTCCCTGGCCCTCGTCATCGGTCGGATCCAAAAGCCGAGGCTTGGGATCGCCGATTTCCTGCTGGGGCCAGCCGAAGTTGTGGTTTGCCCCCATGTTGCTCAAGGCCCAGTTCAAGCCCATAGCCTTACGAGCGCGGGGGTCATAACCGGGCATCTCCAGCCCCTTGACATGCATGGCATATTGCTCGGCGCCTTTGCCGATGTGTTCGGCAGCCCTTTTTACGCCCTCAGCAAGGATGTCGCCCAGTCCCTCGCGAGCGGCGATCTTCTTGACGAGTGCAATCATAGGCTCAGGGTCTCCGTATTTCAGGACAAGGCCATCCGTATCCTTCTTAGTCAGGATGCCCTTCTCGAAAAGCTCATAGGCGAAGCCTATGCTGTTGCCAGTGCTTATCACGTCCAGGCCTTGCTCGGCGCAGATGTGGTTACAGACCAGTGTAGCGTTGGTATCAATGCATCCGGTGGGTCCGCTGAAGGTCCAGGCGCCCTCGAACTGGGGGCCCTCGACGGTGAGCCCTTTGTAGGGGCCGTCGGGCACTCTCCTGATCTTGCCGCATTTAAGTGAGCATGCGTAGCAGCCAACGTGGTCTATAGTGAGCTTGGAGTATGGCCACATTCCGATATTGTCAGGCCAGCCCTCAAGCTCTCCATAGCGCCAGTTCTTCATGGGAATAGAGCCGAAAGTAGGGTAGAAGTAATCCAATCCCTGCACAGTCCCGTATTCCTTGAATACATCGTAACCCAGCCCCGCCTTCATGGCCTTTACCTGCTCCTGCACCAGCTTCTTGAACTCTGCGGGATTCGCGACATCTTCCTTTCTATCGGCTACGATTACCACCGCATTAAGGTTCTTGGACGCCATCACGGTTCCGGTACCGCCGCGGCCGGCGGCGCGTTCGCCGCTGAAGATGGGACCGTAACGCACCAACTTCTGCGCCGCAGGCCCAATGCAGACCATGCGCGCCTTCGGGCCGTGTTTTTCTTTCAGATATTCCTGGGCCTGGCTGGTGGTCTTGCCCCAGATAGCGGAAGCATCGAGGATTTCGTACTTGCCGTCTTTGATGAAAAGGTAGGAAGGCTTGGCTGCCTTTCCCTCGATAATCATAAGCTCGAAGCCTGCCCATTTCATCCAGGCGCCGAAATCGCCGCCTCCGACACTGCGGGTATAGGTGTTGGTGATGGGGCTCTTGGCGACGGAGATCCATTTGGAGAAGGCCTGCGCGCTGGTACCGGCCAGCGGCCCTACTGTGAGAAAGAGCTTGTTCTCCGGGCCCAGGGGATCGATATTCGGCTTGACCTCATCATAGAGATATCTGGCGCAGAAACCGCGCGCTCCCACAAAGTCATTTTGTACCTTTTTGGGGATATCTTCTTCTTTGGTTACACCTTTGGAAAGATTGACCCTCAGAAGTCTGCGCATCTCTCCTCCTTTAGCTGGCTTAATTGGACTTTGTATCTCTATTTTACTACTTAACGGCCTGCGCCGTTTTTCGATGCTTAAAGAGAATGCGGAGAACGTTGGAACCAGGCCCTATTCCGTAGCCACGGGTCGTCTGAAGTCAATACTGGCCTGTGCGAGGATTATGCAACATTGGCAGCGCTCTGTCAATCCTAGTCAACAAGCGTTCACAAATGCTCTATCAACCCCCTACATCCCCCAATCTTGGGGGACTTTTAGTTTTGGGGTATCCCCCAAACACCCAGCAGAGGGGCAAAGCCCCTCTGCACTCCCCTTGGTTGCTACCGACCTTGCGCAATGGGGATTGCATCCGTGAGCCTGTCGACCTATAATGGCCGCAGGAGACGTACAAGATGAACGATAAAAGGATTCGCCTGCCGCAGCTCGCCTGGTACGAAAACACGGAGCTTGAAGTGGAATTTCCGCCCTCATGGGAGGTGTCGGTATGCTATATGAAGGGACACCGGAGGCGGGCGCTGGGCGATAAGGGCTTCCGCGAGGCGTTCGCCAAACCTATTGGCACGAAGCCGATAAGGCAGCTCGCCAGGGGCAAGAAAGAGGTGGCGATCCTTTTCGACGATATGTCCAGGCCCACCAGGGTGGCTGAGATAGTGCCCTATGTACTTGAGGAGCTGAAAGCGGCTGGGGTGAAGGATGAGAGCATAAGGTTCATCGCCGCAGTGGGAGCGCACGGTGCGCTCACCCGCATCGATTTCGCTAAGAAACTGGGCGAGAAAGTGCTCAGCAGGTTCCCGGTGTATAACCATAATCCCTATGAGAATTGCAAATACCTGGGAGAGACTAGCAACGGAACGCCTGTCGCGGTAAATGCCGAGGTAATGGGCTGCGACTTGAAGATAGGCATCGGCGGTATACTTCCCCATCCTCTCACTGGCTTTGGGGGCGGGGGTAAAATCATCCTGCCCGGCGTGGCCGCTATCGATACTATGGCTGCCCATCACCGCGATTTGGTATCCAAGCTGCTCGGTCAGGGCAAGGACCCGGGGATTGGCGTTGCTACATTCGAGAGCAATGTGATGCGTCGTGACGTCGATGAGGCGGCGCGGATGGCAGGGCTCGATGTCAAGATAGACACTGTCTTGAACGGACGGGGCCAAACCGCAGCCGTCTTCGTGGGAGACCCCATCGCTGCTTATGCCGAAGGAGTGAAGCTCGCCAGGAAGGTCTACGCTACAACACCTTCAGAGACGCCGGATATCGTAGTCCTGAACACCTATTGCAAGGCCAATGAAGCTGTGCTGGCAATCCCTCTGCTGGGCGGCTTGCTGCGGGGAGGCCGGGGCGATCTGGTGCTCATTGCCAATGCGCCCGACGGGCAGGTGCCTCACTACCTGGTGAGAAGCTTCGGGAAGAAGCTGGGCGGAAAACTGTGGAATCGTCCCACCGGCCCGCTCCACAACATAAACACTTTTATCGTATTCACTCCCTACATAGACATCGCAGGAGCTGACTGGCTGGCTCCTCCTGAGTACATCGTTTGGGCCAGGACGTGGCCTGAGGTGCTGGAAAGGCTCAGCAAAGACCACAGCAAGAGAGCTAAGGTCAAAGTGGCAGTGGTACCTGACGGCACCATGCAGTATTTCCTGGAATAAGGGGAAAGGACTGAACTCTTATCAACCCCCTAAGTCCCCCAGTCTTGGGGGACTTTTGAGATTTGGGGGACACCCCCAATGCCCCTGGCAAAGGGGCGTAGCCCCTCTGCACTCCCCGGGGGCTAAATAATCTCTAAATCTTTTGTGGCCTCTTTGTCACGCCCCAGCATGAAAAGTGCGAGCGCCCGGTTGAGATAGGCTTTGGTGTATTTGGGATTGAGTCGAATAGCCTTGCTATAGTTTTGAGCCGCCTCCTCGTGGCTGCCTTGCTCGAAGAACTTGTTGCCGATGCTGTGATAGATGTCGGCGATAAGCTCGGCCTCGCCCCACTCTGTTCTATGAGGGTTGTGCAGATGGCCCTTGAAGTCGAAGCCGTGGGGCAGGATATGCTCGATGTCTATAGTGCCCTGGCCGGTGTAGAGGATGGAGAAAACGTGTGGGCCCTGTCCGAAGGCATCCTCGACGTGGACTGCCTTTACTTTCAAGCCGAGCCGCTGCGCCAGAACATGGTATAGTACAGTTAACCCGAGGCAGTTTCCCACTTTTTGAATTTTGGGGTCGCGCTGGGCATCCAGGACCTCGGTCAGCTTGTAGCTTCCCCGACGTTCACAGCGGTTGGGCTTTTCACGCCATAGCCAGTCGAAGAGCGCTCCCGCTACTCTTAACTCACTCGCGGCGGGGATTTCGGGTGCTACCTGCTGATGCAGCGTATTCAGTTTGGCCAGATAGTGGTCGAGGTCTTTTTGAGTTCTGACCCCGGATGCTATCAGAGCCCCCCAGGCCTGGTCTGGCTGAGCGGCACTGAAAAGCTTTTTCTCCAAGCTATTCAATTTGAGTCTCACGCCTTCAGTGTAACACAGGCGCGGCGGCATCTAAAGTAGGGGTGCTATTCCTGAGCTTGGATTCAGTTGGCAGGATAATAGCACATATGTGCCAATATTGTCAAAGGGAAAATGCCCGGTAATCAGCTTTTCTCGAATACGCCTACTACGACAAAGACCTTCCCAGCCTTTGCACTCAAACCAATACTTTTCAAGTGGGTCAAACAGGGCCAAGCGAAAAGGTGCCTAATACTGCAAGAGAAGCCAAGGGCAATAGGGTAGCGATTGAGAGGAACTGCAACCGGACTGGAACTTTTGTAATGTGACTATTTACCGTGGCAAATTGACCATTAGAGTAATTGTGCTTCTCCTGACTTACAGGCACAATAGGGTGCAGGTAAGGGCATCAGTATGCCGAGATAGACTTATTGCGCATGAAGAAAGCCCTGTAACGCGCGAGACATTATGCCAGTTTAGGGGAATTTATGAGTGATCCTTCAGCAATAGGGGGAGTCAGTTGATATTTGGTGTTCTTCTGCCCTTCGTCGCACTTGTTGTCGTGGGTGGGCTTCTGGCTTTATTTTTAGTTAAACATGGGATCGGAGAAGTCAAGGGTCTTTGGCAAACAACCAGTTCAAAGAATCCTTCTAAGTTATCAGACGAGAAGCCATCGCCACAAGAATTCAAGACGCCAAACAAACCATACAAGCAGAGTACACAAGAGGAACACCAGCCGGAACACATTGATGAGGCAAACCCGGGAGATGGCCATCCGTGGAGATGGTGATAAGTTTAGAGCATTTTGGATGTAATGTGGTAAAAGAATAAGTAGCAAGAATGCTGAAAATGCAGAGAAAAATACTGATAGCTGGGATTGTGCTGCTCATAGTTTTGCTAATTGGGGTAGGATGTAGTAGTGTCCAGCAGGATTATCAGAGGGCAAAGGCAGACCTAGGGCAGACACAGCAATATTTAGCGACAGCTAAAGGAAGGCTCTCAGCCGGGATTTCCGATTTCAACTCCCGATGAGGCGATATTCATCCCTCATCGCCACTAGCGCCGACAATATATGACCCTTTGCGCCTGCCTGTCAACCTGTCCCAAAGCCGAACTCATATTCCAGCCTGCAGCCTCCATACTCACCATATACCCAACACCCCTCACAAGCTCTAAAATTCAAAGCAAAGCCCCTCCAATCACGACTCGAGGCCAGGGGACATCATAGCGCCTCAGAATGGTGAGGAAATTAAAGCTAATAGAGAAATGCTTATAGCTTTAATTTCCCGAAACCGTGACACGATCAATGAACCTATGCACGGTAAATACAAATACGTTGAATTGTAGTGCTTTGGGAGGGGGCGTTGTAGTTGAGTATTTCAGTGTGGAGGGTTTGGGGACTAGCTTAGGGCAGCATGAAGCAACTCAGGGCACCGCTGTTATTGGGCTTAGCCTTGGTGTCTTTTGTGCAGAGCATCCAGAATGAGCTGGAAATCAAGTGGGTTTGCTATCGCTGGGCTACGAGACGGCTCAAATAAAGGAGGCGTGTTCTGCGATACGTCACGCATACCCTTATTTACGGGTACACGGCAGGAACCTACCAATTCCTTTTCGTCTTCGATCTCAGCACTATCAAGCACTGGGAATGTCTGTAGATCATGAAGGTAGCCACATTGCAGGCATTGCTGGTACAAGCCATAATTGTCTTTCTCCAGCAATAATTGGCCTTTGCATTTGGGACAGCTGCCTAACCTCGGAATAGCCACGTTGCCTCCCATACGAGAGAAGTCCTAGTCTCTAACCATAGGATATGTTCCTGCACACCAGAGGTAAATAGACAGATGGTACAAACCGCAATAGGAGAATAGTCCCTTGCTTGGCTTTTGCGAGCTCCCATTAGTGACCTACCCTCGGAAATGGTACCACTTACAAAGGTGGATAGACACTTTTGGGCTAGCTCCCGCTTTTCAGTTGCTTCCGGCTCCAGATTGGCAAAACTCTGATCAGAAGTAAGGAGGTCGGTCTTTCAAATCTGCGACGACACTCTAATCCATATTTCGACACCCTGACTTAGCGAAAGGGGCTCGGTTTTAAGCGCACTAACCTTGGGGATTGGACAAACCGCAATGTCGTGTAAGCAGGTATTAGAAGATTAAGGGATGTGGGACATTTATACGGTAGCTTGGAGTGTGAGGTCTACTAAAGAGGCTTGGTCTGGGGGTGCAACGGATTCTAAGTGCGTAGGTATGTGTACTGCCTTGTGTTTTTCTGCGCTAACCAGTCAGTTTTCGAAGCTGAAATCGAGTGTGCTACCACCATTTCTGGTCTGTCTAGTACTACGTCGTGCTGCTGAGTTCGCGGGCTAAATGCTAGCAGAATCTTTCCTTCAATATGAACAGTTAGCTTCGGCGATTTCAGACATCCTTTACGTGAACCAGGTCAGCCCGCTCAGCAACGGCTTGACCCTCGAATATAATAGGTATTTCCACCACAAAAGTGGCACCTTTGCCCAGCTTGCTCTTGGCATATATACGGCCACCGTGTGTCTGGACAATACCATGGCATATGCTCAGGCCCAGCCCCGTGCCTTTCCCTACCCCCTTAGTAGTGAAGAATGGGTTAAATATCCTATCCAGGTTCTCTTCAGAAATGCCTGGCCCATCGTCTGTAAAAGTTATCTGGATACTATTACCTACTGTTCTCGTCTTGATCACAAACTTGCCTTTGCCATGTGCTTCAACCATAGCCTGTTCTGCATTAATGATAATATTCATAAATACCTGCTGTACCTGATAGAAGTCGGCTATGGTCAGGGGAAGGTCGGGTTGCAATTGCACCGATAGTTCTATGTTGTTGGCCTTCATTTCATGAGCGCGCAGCTCCAGGGTTTTCTCAAGAGCCTCGTTGATCGAAATCAACTGCTTCTCCGGCTTATGCCTTCGGGCAAAGGAAATCAAGTTCTGGGTGATTCTGACAGCGCGCTGAGCCTCTCTATATATAGTGTCAAGGTCTTTCTTTGTGGCCTCATTTAGGTCATTGCTTTTTGTTAGAAGCTGAGCGAACCCCTGGATCGCGGCAAGCGGGTTGTTCAACTCGTGCGCAACCCCTGCTGCCAGTTCGCCGATTGCCGCTAACCGGCCAGCAAGGAGGAGCTCCTCCTCCAGCCTTTGTTTCTCTTCCTCAATTCGCCTGTCCTTAGTGACGTCTCTCAATGAAAGCAAAACCGCAACTCTTCCTTGAAATTCAATCCTTGTGGCAAGGGCGCTTACCCATATCTCTCTGCCGTCCTTCGTCTTTGCTCTAACATCGTATCTCTGTCGCCGCTCTCGCTGATATACGTCTTCTACAAACCCCTTTATAGCTATCTCTCTGTCCTCAGGGTGGACAAAATCAAGCAGGTTCACCCCGACTACATCGTGAAGTACAGGATCGAATCCAAACATCAGCGCAGCACGCCGGTTACCAAAGACGACGTTCAGCCTCTCGGCATCGACAACGAGGATGCTGTCATGCGTGCTCTCCAACAAGATTAGATAGTCTTGCTCTCTTTGGCGCAGCGTTTCCTCAGCCTTCTCGCGCTGCGTGATGTCACGGGTAACTCCCAAAACCTCACTAAGCTTTCCATCTTCATCCCACAGAAACGACATCATGACCTCTGCCCAGAGAGTAGAGCCGTCTTTACGCACATGTTCCAGAGTTAGCACCAGAGGCGGATATTGTGATCCCGGAGTCCTAATCTCGATTTGATCCAGAATTGCTTTGCGAGCTTGCTCAGCGGAATCGGGGGTTAAAATATCCTTCAGCGTCAGCTTCATGGTCTCCTCAGCCGTATAGCCCAGCAGGCGCTTCATAGACGGGCTGACAAAGGTTATCTGCCCTTTCCTATTAGCTGTCCAGATGACATCCGCAGCGTTGTCGGCGAGCAGCCGGTAATGTGATTCGCTCTCACTCAATGCTTCTCGAAGGTGCTGCCGCTCGATAGCATAGCGTAACGACCGCGCCAAGAGCTTGGCATCCACGCTACCCTTGACCAGATAGTCCTGGGCACCCTCCTGCACGGCCTTTATCGCAACCAACTCATCCTCAAGACCGCTCACTACCACGATGGGCACTTTTGGTGCTTTGGCGATCACCTTGCTTACACTGTCAAGACCCTGGCTGTCAGGAAGCGAAAGGTCCAATAAGAGCACATCGATGCCCCCCTCGGCAAGACGCTTCAGCCCTATCGAGAGACAGTCGGCATGACCTAGATCGAACAGGGAGTTCCCCGCTTCGGCGAGCAAGTCCCGTATCAGCCGTGCATCTCCAGGATTGTCCTCGATCAAAAAGACCCTGGTTTTACCACTGTCCACTGCACTCACTCCCCGGCAGCTTTACCGCGCCGAGCCAGAAATCGCCTATCGCCTTTACCGCCGTCAGAAACTGATCCAGGTCAACGGGCTTCGTGACATAGCAGTTCGCCTGAAGCTCGTAGCTCTTGATAACGTCCTCCTCGGCCCTCGAGGTAGTCAGAACCACTACAGGGATATGTTTCATATTTTTGTCAGCCTTAATCGCTGCAAGAACTGCGCGGCCATCTTTCTTGGGGAGGTTCAGATCGAGCAGGACCAGGTCCGGGCAAGGCGCGTTGACGTAACCACCATCTCGATGCAAAAAAGCCATAGCCTCCACACCATCGGAGACTGTGTGTATCCTATTGCACACTTTGACCTCGCGAAAGGCCTCCATAGTCAGGCGCACATCGCCAGGATTGTCTTCAACCAACAAAATTTCCGCTGGCCTACCGAACTCCGTAGTGTTCATGTCTCTTTATCTCCTACAACAGGGATTGTGAAGTAAAACGTGGAGCCCTTTCCAACGTTCGACTCGACCCAGATTCGTCCCTTGTGACGTTCCACAATCCTCTTGCATACCGCCAGGCCGATGCCCGTGCCAGGATATTCTCCTCTACCGTGCAGGCGTTGGAATATGACAAAGATGCGCTCGAAGTGCTCAGGGTCTATGCCAATGCCGTTGTCCCTGACCGAAAAGAACCACTCGGTATCATTCTGCCTCGCCGCTACATGCACTTCCGGATGCTTATCGCCGTGAAACTTTATGGCGTTGCCAATCAGATTCTGAAATAGCTGAACAATTTGTACGGAATCAGCCATGACGGTGGGCAAGTGGTCATGGGTAACCACTGCCCCATTTTCTTCAATCGCCGCCCGCAGATTAGCGACTGCCTGGCTGAAGACATCTTCGCAATTGGTGGGTTCAAAGGGTTTACCTCGGGTGCCCACCCGAGAATAAGCTAACAGGTCATTTATAAGGCGCTGCATTCTAGTGGCGCCATCAACAGCGTAGCCAATAAACTCGTCTGCATCGGCATCGAGCTTGCCTTTGTAGCGGCGCCCCAGCAATTGTGTGTAACTTGATACCATGCGCAGCGGTTCTTGCAGGTCATGCGATGCCACGTAAGCGAATTGCTCCAGCTCGCTATTAGAACGGGTCAATTCAGCCATAGTCTGGCTCAGCTTCACCTCAGCATTCCTGCGCTCGGTGATATCTCTGGCGATCGCGATTAGCTCAAGTGGCTCTTTGCCGGGTATCTGCGAGAGAGAATATTCGATGTCTACCAGGCTTCCGTCCTTTCTCTTGAACTTCGCTGTGCCACGGAGAAACCCTCGTTCTCTTATAGCTGCGGACATCGCTGTAGTGAATTCGCGTGCACTGACGTCGCCCGGGTAGAAGAAACTTGCATTCTTGCCGAGCAGCTCAGCCTTCGGGTAACCGTATATCTCCTCGACCCTGTCATTGCACCAAGAAATTACCCCTCCCTTGAACTTGAACACTGCATCGGTTAGGTTTCTGACCAATGCCGAGTAGTGCTCTTCCGATTCCCGCAACGCCTGCTCCGCTAGCTTGCGCTGGGTGATGTCCATGTAGCACCCCATAGCTGCCGGTTTTCCCCCGTATCGAATAGAGGCAACCCTTTCCACAACTACTCTAGTTCCTCCACTTCTGTCGACAGCCCTGTACTCGTACGGAGAGGTAATCTCGCCCTTCAGCATCTTGGCCGCGTTTTCCCTGACTGTCTCTCTGTCGTCAGGATAGACAATCCGCAGTGAGTCTGTACCTAGCAATTGATCAGCCGAAAACCCTGTGTCCTTCTGAAACTGTGGGTTTACAAACACAAACTTTCTATCTTGCACAATATAAATGCCAACCTCTGAGCAGTTGGCCATGGCTGCGTATAGCTCCTCCGACTGTCCTAGCGCTTCCTGCGTCTGCTTGGTCTCGGTGATGTCTTTCAATGAAAGCAGAACCGCAACCCTTCCCTGGAATTCGATCCTTGTGGCAAGGGCGCTTACCCACATCTCTTTACCGTCTTTCGTCCTCGCCCGAACCTCGAATCTTCTGCGCCGCTCACTGGTGTACAGGTCTTCGGCGAGGCCTTTCAGAACCACCTCTTTGTCGTCGGGGTGCACAAAATCCAGTAAGTTCACCCCGATCCCATCATGCAAAATCGGATTGAATCCAAACATCAGGTCGGCACGCCGGTTACCGAAGATGACCTTCAACGTTTCAGCATCGAACACGATGATGCAATCTTGTGTGCTCTCCAACAGTAGTGAATAGTCTTGCTCTCTTTGCCGCAGCGCCTGCTCGGCCAATTTCCTGTCGCTGATGTCGTGGGCAATAGCCAGAACTAGAAAGCGGTCAACGCCTTGCTCCAGAGTGATACCGAACGTCTCAATCCAAATTACCGCTCCAGATTTGGTAATGACGCGAAGCTCAACAGGACGTTTCATGAAGCCACTGGCTGAGATATCGGTCATGGTTTGTAATGCTGCCGGAAGGTCCTCTGGATGGACTATGTCCTGAAACCTGACCTTCCCAAGATCATCCCGAGTATATCCTAGCCGCTCCAAAGCGTAATCGTTGGCGTCCAAGAGGAGCCCTTGCTCATCGTTGACGTAGACCATCTCCAGAGGGTTGTCAAAGATGGCCTTGTAGCGTGTCTTGGCTTCTTGAACTGCCTCTTCCCTCCAGTCTGGCTGGCTTGTGATATGATCTGCCGGGCGAGGCTTACTCCGTAATTGGCTTGCTTTTCCCCGCAAGTATGACCTCCTCACTCACCCTTAATAGCTTGTCTGTGCTTCGGGAGAGAACGGCTTGATCCTCCGCAGCACCAATCCGTAATTCGCGACTGGATTCTCCCAAGAAACAGTGAGCACCCTTTCCAGCGTGGCATCCCCTGTTACACTTTGCCTCATAGTTCAATCCCTATGGCGATAAGCGTATAAGTACGCGACGATTACACTGAGAGAGTAGCGCAACTACGCCAAATGGACAATGGTTATTTTGGTGGTTATTGATGGGAAAATAGTACCGTAAACGTTGAAAGAGAAAGGAGGCGAACAGAGATGGCCTGGAGCCAAAGCTCCAGCGTGGGCTATTTGCTGAGAGCAGATTTTGTACACAAAAAGACGTAGATAGAACCAACGGTAACAATCACTCATTTTGTTAAGCCTGTTTGGCTACTGAACGGCATCGGTGCACAACACAGCGAAATGTTCACCGTCTTTTCGTACTCGCTAACTTGCCCCAAGGTATTCGCTGTATCCAACTAAATGGGCAAGTACTTTAGCCGCCTCTTCCGGATCGGGGTAGAGATTCAGGTGACTTTCCTTCAGCTTCAGAGAGACCTTACCCTCACTTTCAAAAGGCTCAGCTCCCACCGCAAAAAGGACAGGTTTACGGTGTTTTGCCATAAGGTCGATAGTCGTTTTTATAGACTCAAGCTCAGTCTCCTCCATCTGCTTCCCTACTTCTTCAGTCGCATGTTTCATAGATGCCGGTGCCCACGTGGCGAAGCCAGAGGTCATCGCCACACCACCAATCACCAGTATGGCGTCGAAATTCTCATCCTCTATCATGGGCCAGAGAGCCTGGTAATTGACGAAGTCCCCGGCGGGATCTACAGGGTTCCCGCCCGACCACCTCCGTGACATCATAGTCTCCAGTTTCTCCATAGTTGCTGCTGACAATGGGGGTAATTCTAACCCCTCTGTTCTCAAGGCGTCTGCGGCAATGACCGCCATGCCGCCGCTCATCGACAGCACCCCCACCCGTTTCCCGCGGGGCAGGGACTGGCCTAGCAACGCAACAGCGACATCCACCATTTCATGAAGCTTATCCACCCTGATCACACCGCATTGCTTAAACGCAGAATCGAGCACTTCATCAGATCCCGCCAGAGCAGCAGAGTGAGAACGTGCTGCCCTAGTCCCGACATCAGTGCGTCCCACCTTCATAATGACCATGCGTTTCCTCTTGGTTATTTCCTTTGCCAGTTCCAGAAACCGCTTGCCTTCCCTGAGGCCTTCTACATAGCCTAGGATAATCTCAGTCTTCTCGTCCTGAGCCAGATACTCCAGATAGTCCTCGAAATGCAGGTCAGCTTCGTTTCCGCTGCTGATAAACTTGCTGAATCCCACTCCCATTTGCAGCCCGTAATCAAGTATTGCCTGGCCTGAGTTCCCGCTCTGAGAGATAAGCGCCACAGGCCCCGCCTCGATTGGTGGCAAGAAAGGCGCAGTGCAGAAGTTTGCATAGGGATTACAGAAACCCAGGCAGTTCGGACCTATGAAGCGAATACCTCCTCTACGGGCGAGTTCTAACGTTTGCCCTTGTATCCTTGCGCCTTCTTCGCCTGTCTCCGCGAGGCCGCCGGAGATAATGACAGCGCTCATGACCCCCTTTCTAACGCAATCCTCCACAGCAGCGGGGACATCCTGAAACGGTACGGTTATCACAGCAAAATCTACCGGCCCGGGAACCTCAACCACGCTCTTATAAGCTTTCATCCCGAACACTTTGTCTTCTTTATTGTTGACAGCATAAATCTCTCGCCCTTGCTTATGACTTAGTACACGGTTCAGGACGTTGTATCCCCACTTACCGAAGTAATTGGATGCCCCGATTACGGCCACTGCCTTGGGATTGAACAAGTTATCTAGCTGCGCTTTAAGACTGATATTACTCATACTACCTCTTTCTGTCGGAGAACAGTCGCCCCGAAATAGACGGAATTAGATTTCTAAAGAGCATAACATATTGGTTCTAGCCATGCCAGTAAGCTGGACGTTGTGGTGACATAGCCCATGTTATTCGAAGTGGTATCCCTTTTTTAGAGTGGCTTCGCCAGTACCAAAGCAGAGTGGAGGATAGGATTGCACAGTCACAAAGTCAGACTCTTGACATAGATTCTATCTTTTGGTGAAAAAGAGATATCTTCGATTTCGGTTATTAAACATCCGGACTTTTGTGCAGCCAGCCATAGTACTAGGTCACAATCCTCGCTTTTGTTACCTCTGGCCAACAGCCAGCGGTTTGTGCAATAACGACCAAGACCGCGCCTACACGCAAATGAACAATGCCTTGGGAATGGCATTCTGACCTTCTCACCTCAGCTTAAAGGACCGCCTCATAACCGTAGCTTAGATATCCAATCAGGATGTCGAAACACAGATCAGGGAGTCGCCCCACATTCAGAATATAGACCACCTAACCATTGATTAAGTCGTCGCTCATGCATTGCCGTGGTGGTAAGAGTAGAGGCCAGGACCAGGTTAAGTTGTCGAAATCCAGGTAAAGGGGTCGCCTCAGCGTCCAAACACTGGATGCTTTCCCTCTGAACAAGGTATCAGAAACCACCCCTGAACTTGACAAGAATTTAGCGGCGGTCTACTATAAGTTTCACCAAATGTAATCCACGAAAATTCGTCAAATTACGCCACTAATTATCGGATAGCACTCCGATGAAAACGAAGAGCACAGTTCTGACTGCAGAGGAACGAGACATTCTCATCTTGGGCGCCCTACATGGCCAGCACCATAACAACGCTGAGATTGCCCAACGTCTCGGCATGTCTGTCAACAGAGTGAGGACGCTAATACATCATGCATGCATCAAGCTGGAAGCGCACAATAAGAACGAAGCCATCGTTTCCGCTATGAAGCGGGGAGCGATAAGCCCTAGGGAGGTCTTCTCGCTTGATGAGTTGGCAGAACTATTTTGCTCATTTAGCCCTGATATGTTGAGAAGGATAGCGCAACTTGTGCGCCAGGAGCTGGACCATGGTCACCTCCCGGAGAAGGACGAACAAATTATCTGTACGGAAAGAAGACAGGATGGTATATTAACGAAAAGCGAACGAGACGTCCTCATTCTTGCTGGCCGTGGACTCACAAATAGAGAAATAGCCGATAGACTCTGCCTAACCAACGGTACAGTAAGAGTATTACTGAATCGGGCATGGACCAAGTTGGTAGCAAGCAATAGAGCCGAGGCAGTTGTATTGGCACTAAAACGAAGAGAGATAAGCGTAGGCGAGGTTTTCTCACTTAATGAGATGGTGAAGTCTTTTGCTTCATCCGGAGCTGATTCTGTAGAGAAAATGGCTCAACTGCTGGATCAAAAGCTTGAGCAAGGGCGTATCCGCACTGGCAGTTAATACAACTGCATGTTTTCTACCACATTTCGAATGAAGTCATATCATATATACTTGGCTCTCTGCTGAAGCTACTTTTCTTATTCACAGGCGGTCTCCCCGACAAATGACCTCAAAATGCCAAACCGGTCTTGGTCAAGTTACTTCCCCTGTTGTATAAAAAGTTAACAAAAGTCGAACAAAGAGTTAACAAAAGTCAAGCATTTCCTCTTGACGGTGGGATTCTTGTGCAGGAATAATTGTTGTGATCAGGTAGGCGATTGGGTATTGCGGGAAACTGCGATGCCTCCCTTTTGGAAAGGAGAGCTTGCTGATGCTCGGCGGAGCTAAGCAAGCTGCGAGCCAAAGGGACAGCGGAAATAACTCATGCAATACTTGATAACGATAGGTATAAGTCTTGGAATTCCTCAAGCGTGCAAATCTATGTATTTTTAAGGAGTGAAAAATGACTGATAAGAAAACGATCCTCAAAAAAATAAGCGAGTCCTTGAATGCAGGCGAAAGAGAGGACGCAGCAGCGGCCGTGCAAAGGGCATTGGATCAAGGGCTGGGAGTCGCTCAAATTCTCGAAGCTATCAGAGAAGGAATGGATGAAGTAGGCGAAAAATACCGTAAAGGAGAGTACTTTTTGCCGGACCTGATTTTAGGTGGTAGGGCCGCGGAGGGAGCAATCGCTGTATTGTTGCCCCGAATGGGTTCAGGGGACACCTCATTCCTGGGCACTATCGTCCTCGGCACTGTCGAGGGAGACATACATGACCTCGGCAAGACCATTGTATTCGCAATGTTGAGCGGCGCGGGATTCAAAGTCTATGACGTAGGGGTTGACGCGCCGGCGTCCAAGTTTGTTCAGAAAGCCATAGAGGTAAATGCAGATATTGTAGCTGCATCTGCTCTGCTGACGACAACGGTGCCCAGGCTAAAAGACATTGAGGACGCATTAGTGAAAGCCGGGATCAGAAAAAAGGTAAAAACCATGGTCGGCGGTGCCGCTGTTACCGAGAAATATGCGCAGTCGATCGGTGCCGATGGCTATGGCAAGGACGGCTACGATGCCGTAGTCCTGGCGAGGAAATTTATGGGCTCAAAGAAGAAGTAATAAGCAGTTTGCTGCTTAACGATTAAATAAACACAAATACGCCAAGGAGGTTGTGCCATGGCTTTCGAAAATTTTGATCCTGTTCCACATCTGAAGAAGTTTGCGCACTTTGAGGATCTGCTGTCCAAACGTGATAGAGAAGAAATCGATGACCTATGCCATAAGCTCAGGACAATGTGGACGTCTGAACCAATGACGCCTATGCAGAGAAGCGCAGGGGCTATGATGGGCACTGAGATTGACCGCGTGCCGTTTGTGTCGCTGCTCAGGATTATAGGCATGAAGAAGATTGGCTGCGACTATCTGAAGCTATACATGGATCCCGTCGCTAATATGAAGGCTACCCTGATAGCAGCCCTTGAATGCAAAACGGAAAGCGTTTATGGATATATGCCAATCGACATGAATCTGAGTGATGTGTTCGGGACCAAGTGGAAATTCCTGCCAAATACACTGCCAGTAGTAACCGAATGGGGTGTGAAAAGAGGATTTGAAGATATCCTCGATAATCCTCTCCCTGACCCGCGAGATTCACATGCTCTCAAATGGCAGTTGGAGACACAGAGGTTTCTTACCGAGAAATTGGGTGATGTTACCACATGTGGGTTAAGCTTTATTTTGGGCCCCTACTATATGTACAACAGTTGCCTCCGCGGACCCGTAGAGGGATTCGCAGAAATCAAGAAATATTCTGATATAGCTGTGAAAGTGTTCGACAAACTTTATTTGTATCTTGTTGATCTCGCAAAGTACCTGATAGAACAAACTGGTATGCCTTCATGCGCCGTAGTTGATAGTCTTGCCAGCCCATCATTTACCTCACCGGCATGGTTCCAGAAGTTCTGTGCTCCTTATAATAAGAAAATTTTAGAAGATGTTCCGGCCATATGGATGATTTCTGGGGGTGGGCAGGGACGGACGGATTTCACACCGCTGCTTGAGACATACGCAGAAATGGGATACGGTATATTCATGTTTGGCCCGCCCACCGATCTCGTAAAAATGAAACAGATCAGCAATGAAAAAGGGACTGTCATCATATACTGGGCTCTTACACAGGAGATGCTCCGCTGGTATACCCCGAAGCAGATCAGGGAGCGTGTGAAGGAATGTCTCAAGATCGGGGCACCGGGGGGGAGGTATATTATGATGACCGACGCTCCTGATGATGAGACACCATTGGAGAACTTCCTCGCGGCTAGAGATGCCGTCCATAAATACGGAAAGTACCCCCTTAAATTCTAGGAGCAGGCGTCTGCCCAAAACCAGATGCCATGGAGCCTGCTATGAAAATAAAAAATGGAATGATGGGGAAAAACGCACTGGATGCCAGAGCTGACAAAGTGAAGCTCCAGGGCGACTATATGATTCTGAATTGCCATACTGAAGGTTCAGCAAATTGGAATGTACAGGTGGCGTTTGATCACCGTGACATTATGACTCTCATTAAGAAAATGGCATCCAGTTCAGTCGCCTTATTCCTGATTTCGGGATTTAAATCGCGAAATAACCCCAAACCGCCGCTGGAGTTTTAAAGTATGAAAATTAGAATAACGTCACCCGCACTTGGCAAAGTCGACACTGAAGGGAAGATAAGCAAGTTAAAGAGATCGGGTGACTATGTTGTAGTTAATGTAGCTGTCGAGTCCAAAACCAGGTTCGATTTAAATACAAGCTTGGCGCTGGGACATAAAGACCTTATGCAGTTAGTGGGTCTTTTTATTAAGAACAAGCTACTTTTGTTTCTCATAACAGGCATAAAAAACCGAAATAATCCCAGACCATTACCCCAAAAGTGGTAAGAAGGCGAAATGGCGTTTGGGCTGGTTTCATTTCGGCTGTATTGCCTTTGAGATAGGAAGGTCGTCGATGTTGTCAGATTCCAGCTGAAGGCAGTGATTTTCAGGGCGGCATTGTACATAACATAGAAAATAAATTAGGAAAGGGGCAAACCAATGTTCAACAGTATATTTCGACCCGGTCAAATAGGGAACCTTGAGATTAAGAACAGGCTTGTCAAACCGGCACAGCACATGAGCGCGGCTACCGAGGACGGTTTTATAACTCAGGATCAAGTGAATTATTATAGTCTTTGGGCTAGGGGAGGCGTGGGGCTGATAATTGTGGAGATGTCCGCTATCGATTTAGAGGGTGCTGCGGAAATTCCGATGATGATAGAGATCGGCAGTGATGAGTATATCCAAGGCTTGGCCAACTTGGCAAAGGCTATCAAGGATAACGGAGCCCGAGCCTGTATACAGCTTAACCATGGAGGTGGGGTCAAGGTGGGTGAGCCCGCTTTTGCCCCTTCAGCATACTTATATCAAAATGTGATGGGCATTCAGCAGATGTCTCAAGAACTAACTGAACCACAGATCGAGGAGACTATTGTAAACTTCGGCAAGGCAGGACTCAGAGCCCAAAAAGCGGGATTTGAAGCGGTAGAAATCCATATGGCTCACGGTTATCTAATTGACCAATTTTTCTCTGCGAAATACAACTTGCGCACAGATAAGTGGGGCGGCAGCCTGGAGAACCGGATGAGATTCCCCCTCGAAGTCTTAAAGAGCGTAAGGAAATATGTAGGCAATGATTTCCCTGTAATCTGCAGAATCTCTGGTACTTCATGGGAAGAGGGCAGCTCAACGCTGGCAGAGTCCATACCGTTTGCCCGGGCTCTGGAAAAGAACGGGGCTGATGCCATAAATGTATCGTCGGCCGGACCTTTCACTCACTACAAGATATTTATCCCTATATATTATCCTCGTGGCGACAAGGTTTTCCTGGCTGAGGCAATTAAGAGATCAGGCGGCATCAAAATCCCCGTTATCTGTAACGGCGGAATAACTGTACCGGAACTGGCAGAGGAAATATTGGCTACAGGAAAGGCAGATTTCGTTGCTCTGGGCAGGCCGTTATGGGCTGATCCCGAATGGCCTAACAAGGCCCGGGAAGGTAGGGCCAATGAGATTCGACCCTGTGTCAGGCAGGGTATCAGTTGTACCGGTGCTGCGATAATGAGAACAGGAGTGGAGACCTGCTCGGTGAACCCTGAGTTCCATACGGCGTACGAGGGAACGCTGGACAAGACAGCAAATCCCCAAAAGGTGGCTGTTATCGGGGGTGGGCCAGGCGGGCTCCAAGCTGCGTGGGTGGCAGCTACAAAAGGGCACAAAGTGACGCTTTACGAGAAGAGGGACGTTCTGGGGGGCAATCTGGTAGAAGATGCAACTCCTGCATTCAGGGCTGACAAGGCGCGCCTGCTTTCCTATTTCCGGAACGAAATGAAAAGGCTGGGCGTTAATGTAAAGCACGAAGAGGCTACCGCAGATACTATATTGAAGGGCAAATACGATGCAGTAATTTCGGCTACGGGCGCCAAGAGAAGCAAGCCCAAGATCAAGGGAATCGATAAACCCATCGCTATCGATTTTGTGGAAGCCCTACAGGGTAAGATGAAAGGCAACCATATTGTGATACTTGGCACTGAATATGAATTCCGTTGTATAGACGTTGCTATGTACGCCGACGAGTTGAACAAGAAAGCTACTTTGCTCTTTCCGTTGGAGGATATGTCGCAGTTGCAGGCGGCTTTGTTCACCGCAGAGGGGGTTCATGAGGCACTAGCGGTCATGGATGTATTGCCCGCAATTAAAAATATAAACATACAACTGGGAATGAAGCCTGTGGAGATAACCGACCGCGGTGTAGTAGTGGAAAAAAATGGCAAGAAGGAGACCATTTCTGCCGATACCGTAGTTTATGTTCCGCAGTTTACAGTCAATGATGAAGTAGCCAAAGCGCTTGAGAAGAAGGGCGTCCAGGTGGCTAAAATCGGTGATTGCGTGGAACCTATGCGTTTAATGTGTGACGCAATTCATGAAGGTCACGCTGTAGCCAAAAAACTCCCATAGTAAATAAAGAAATTCTCTGGCTTGGCAAAAGGAAGGCAGTACATATTGTTGGAAACGAAGCTATCAAGTAGGTCGAAAGAAGTAATCATCGGTGGAGGACATCCCACTGTACTCATTGGGGAGCGCATCAATCCTACAGGCAAAAAGAAGTTAACCGCAGCACTTCAAACCTGTGATATGGAGCCCTTAGAAAGGGAAGCTTTAGAGCAGACAGCAGCAGGTGCTGATGCGCTTGATGTAAATGTTGGTGCTATCGGCATTGACCAGACAGTAATACTGCCTCAGGCTATTCAACAGATTATGAAAACCGTGGATATTCCTTTGTGTATCGATACTGACAACATAAAGGCAATGGAAGCTGCGCTTAAAGAATACAAAGGCAAGGCGCTGGTCAACTCAGTAACAGGAGAAGAAAAATCTCTGGCTAATGTGCTCCCTTTAATAAAGGAATACGGGGCTGCTGTCATTGGTCTTGTGCAAGACGATAAGGGCACACCGACTGATTCGGACAGGCGTGTCGCCATAGCTCACAAGATAGTTGATCGTGCGGAGGCATTGGGTATCAATCGTAAAGACGTCATCATAGACTGTCTGGCTTTCGCGATAGGGGCGGATAATAAGGCAGGACTTACCATTGTGGACACAATTCGTAAAATAACGGATGAGTTGGGAGTGAATACCACAATGGGAGCCAGTAATGTTTCCTTCGGCATGCCGGACCGCGACTTGCTCAATAACGCTTTTATAGCAACGGTCATTGCTGCGGGTGCTACTTGTTTGATCGTTGATGTAGGCAAAGTCCGCCCCATTGTCTTGGCAGTCGATTTGATTCTAGGTCGTGACTTATATGCCAGACGCTATACCAAAGCCTACAGAGAGCGTATAAAGACAAGATAAACATGAAGGAGAGTAATCTAGTTTTGCGCAAGGATCTTTTCTAGCTATTTTATCTCAGCAGCAATGATAGGGAGGGGGAGTAAACATGACACCGAAGACGATAGCTCAACTTTTCGACCTGAGTGGACAAGGAGCTGTGGTGACCGGTGGTGCTATGGGCATTAATCAGGGTGTTGCCTTCAGGTTGGCAGAGGCCGGGGCCGGCGTAATAATCGCTGACATCGCTGAAAATGAAGCCAAGGATACAGTAAAGCAGATAAAAAGCAAGGGCGGGAAGGCGAAGTTTGTAAAAGCCGACGTGCGTAAAGTAAGAAGCGCTGAGAAGACAATCCAGGCCGCCATAGATACCTACGGTAGCATAGATATACTGGTCAATGGCGCGGGCATAATGGCACCTGCCAAGTTAATGGACAGCGATGAGGCATTTGTGGAGAAGATGTTTGACATCAACGTTAAAGGTACACTTCGCTTCTCGCAGGCTGCGGCCAGGGAAATGATAAAAGCCGGACACGGCGGCAAGATCATTAATATAGCTTCGCTTGGAGGGCTGGTTCCGGCCAGAGGCCAGGCAATATACAGCGCCTCCAAGGCAGCCGTGATATCGATTACCAAATCCATGGCCAACGAGTTGGGCTCTTACGGCATCACAGTCAACGCTCTAGCTCCGGGCGGGATTGTTACAGCCGGGGCTGTTGGAATTTCAGAGAGCCTGATGAAGGTTCTGGATATGAGCCCGGAGGAACTAGCGAACTCACACTTGGCGCGTGTGCCTTTGAACAAGGCGGGTGAACCTGATGACATGGGCAAGGTTGTGCTGTTCCTAGCCAGCGGAGCTTCAGATTATATGACGGGTTCAATAGTATGGGCTGACGGCGGATTCCTAACTTCTTGAAATTTAGAATCTAGTTGAATGCCGCTAAAGAAGTGGATTTAAAAGCCCTGCCATCTCATAGCAGGTCTCCGATGAACAAGAGCACAATGGACGCGAGAGTCCAGAAAGCCGAGGACACAAGAAGGTACGTGAAATACCCAATCACCGCGATTCTTGAGGCGATCTATGCCGATGGTTTTGGTCAGCACACGCCGAGTTCCTGTAGGGGACGATTCATGGAGGCGGTTCTTCGGCTCTCGTGCTCAGGCGGGAGGCAGTGGGAAGGCAGACTTGCGTTGCAGTCAATAAATTCAACATATAATAAATCGGAAGGAGGCTAGAATGAGCTCTGACAAGACTAAGCAACTGGAAGCGAGGGTGCAAGATCTGGAGGCTGAGTGCGAGATACGGAACCTAACAGCAAGGTACCTGGTGAAGGTCGACGCCAAGGACTTCGACGGCATTGCCGAGACATTTGCCAAGGACGGGGTGATGGATTTCGGAGGGCTGGTGGGCCTTGGTAAATACAAAGGCAGAAAGGCTATCGCTAAAGTCTTTCGAGATACGGAAGGGGTCTCCGGATTCGCCTGGCACCTTGCGCACACTCCCTACATCGAGGTACACGGAAATAAGGCAATTGGACATTGGGGTTGGACAGTATTGGGCTGTCCAAGTGGGGAGGCTCTGGAATTTGGGGGTGTCTACGACGATGAGTACGTAAAAACGGATGAGGGTTGGAAAATCAAGAAGAAAGTAGCTACAGCGTGGTATTCGATGGAGTTCGGCAAATGGAATAACCAAGGATTCTTCGGCCCGATGCGGTAAATGCTGTTCTCAGCAAGGCCGTCAGCTTCATAGAATGTGTTCAGGTAGGAGGTAGTGGGAAGGCGAACCTGCGTTGCAGCTAATGAATTCAACATATAATAAATCGGAAGGAGGCTAGAATGAGTTCCGAGAAGACTAAGCAACTGGAAGCGAGGGTGCAAGATCTGGAGGCTGAGTGGGGGATCCGGAACCTAATAGCAACATACCTGTTGAGGGCCGACGTCAGGGACGCCGAAGGCGTTGCCGGGACATTTGCCAAGGATGGGGTGTTAGATATCGAAGGCCTGCATGTACCTGGCCTTGAGGAAACGACATACAAAGGCAGAAAGGCTATCGCTAAACTCTTTCGAGAGGTGCTCGAGCCAGCTCCCTGCTTCATGTGGCACCTTGGGCACACCCCTTACATCGAAGTACATGGAGACAAGGCAACTGGACATTGGGGTTGGACTGCATTGGTGCGTTTCCCCGATAGCGATGCTATGGAAATGGGGGGCGTCTACGACGATAAGTATGTGAAAACGGACGAGGGTTGGAAAATCAAAAAGAAAGTGATCACAGCGTGGTATATGCTGGAATTCGGCAAATGGGATAACCAACGGTTCTTCGGCCCTACGAAGTGAATGCTGCTTACGGCAAGACCATCACCTGCATAGAAAAGGAGGCGAGTCCTTTACAATATCCTCGCAATTGGTCAGGAGGTTTACACCCTAACTCAAGAATCTATCTCAAGAAGAGCACCTAATCTATGTATAAGCTCTTTGATTTTTCCCCGTATTTTCTGTATAATTTCCCCGAATTAACTCCTCGGTGATAAACATCACACCCACATCACAGAAATTGCAGAAAAAGCCTCTATTTGCTATAATGCCGCTGGTCGAGAGCCCAAGTGATGAGTGCCTAACTTGTCATGGGGATTTCGGCAGCCACGACAGCCTAACTTGGCGAAAATAGAAGAGCACAGGGCTTATAACAGGGTGGATTTTGAAGCTGGTGAGCGGTGTGGGAGTCGGACCCACGACGCCCTGATTAAAAGTCAGGTGCTCTCAATCATTTTCCCCTGCATGGACGCATCACACCGACATAACTGAAATTGCACAATTGTCCATTATGTGCAGTCCAGGTCAGATTTGGCTCCTGTGGCGAAACGGCGGCGCACCCTGCATGATCTCGATAGGTAGGGGATATGGGTCGTCCGTGCTTACGAGGTTGCTTTTTAGGTCTTGGATTTTAAGTTTGAACTCAGCAGGGGTGAGCAGGAGCCTGCCTTTTTCGTCCTGCTTTCGCCATTCTCCTTCGGGAAGCTCCAGCATTTCGAAGCCTCCCAGCATAAATATTCCCTCGTCGGGACTTACCGCGATTACCAGTTCTCTGCCTTTGGAGAGGTCGTCGCCGAGTTTGGTGAAAGGATAACCAGCCATATCGCTTTTCGCTGCCAGCTTTACGATCTCCCCGAATAACGTGAACCCAAGTCCCATTTTGGCCCGATATAGATTCGGCTCCTGCCTCCTGTGCGCCTCTTGCCGGTGTTCCACCGTTTTCTCGCACTCGTCCACAAGCAGGAGCCAGTATCTCCTCCTCTCCTCTCGCAACGCCGCATCGAAATTCTCAAATCCCTCCTTCATTTTGTCGGCCACTGCCTTTGCCCTGAATTTGAATTCATCCGGCTTCATGCTGCCTCCTGCCTGAGCAAGGTGACCAATGCATCGACTATTGAGAGCACTTTGCTCTCGTCCTTCAGGCCGTGAGTCTTTTCAACCCACTCGCGAAACTTGCCCAGAAATACTAGTGGCGCCTTAACAGCGAGATCTTTAGGGATGGAAGAAACGTCGCCTAATATGCCAAACAGCTTCGCCAGTTCCTCCCTCTCACCCACAACCTTCTCCATCCTTCCCATGGCCCTCCCGTATTCAATTGCCTCACCTGCTGCTCCCCGCACTATGCTCCTTACGTCCTGCCCCGCAGATTCGATGTTCGCCTGAAATTCATTGAGTCTCGATGCAGCCTGTGATACGGACTTGTTAAGCGTGCCTCCGGCTTGGCTAAGCAGGATATCCATACTTGATACTATTTCTTTCTCCCGGCCCTTGATGTGCTGGACGGCTTCACTGAATGCTTTTCGTGACTCTCTCATGCCCTCCTGCAAGTCCTTGTTTTCTGCCTCCAGCGTTTGCTTCTGCTCCCTCAGCCTCTTCACCGCCTGGCTTAACTCCCTTTTTTCATTCCTGAAGCTTAAAACATCAGCGTAGCTCTCGAGATCAAGAAACAGGCTTTCCCTGAGTTCTACCGGTTTGATATCCCTGTTCGCAGCTAACTCTTCCAGCTTATTCTTCAGTCTCAGCAGTTCTGCCTCACCGAACCCCAATGATCGAAGTGCGTTTAATGTGCCCTCCCTTTCACCTATTTCTTCCCTCAGGGCTCCAGCTCTGTTTTCCAGCTGCTGACACTCAAGTTGAATCGCTTTGCGCCTCTTCTGAAGTTCAGATACCGTATTTTTTGCTTCCTCTTCTTCCTCTCTCCATTTCTTCACCCTCTGAGAAAGGGACTTCTTCTCGGTGTCAAGCTCCCTAACCGTTGTTTCTAGGGAACGTTTTTCCTCGCTGAGGTTGTGAACCTCATGGCTGAGGGTTTCACGGCTTATTTCCAGCTCGCCGGTTCTTGATTCGGCCTCGCTCAAAGCCCTGGTCTTCGCCTCGTAATCCTCAACCAGCGCCTCATAGCTCATGCCCTTCTGGTGCTCCAGTTCCTTGAGCCGCAGCGCCGCTGCCATGAACCCTTCTACGGGGTAGTCCGGAGACGAAATCGCATGGCACATCTTAATCCAGCTGTCCAACACTTGCGGCTCTATCCCCAATTTGCTAATCCTTTCATAGAAGGACAAGCCGAGGAAGGACTGAGAAACCTTGAGATCGTTTTTTCTCAGTTCAACAGAGAGCTCACGGAGACCGTCTATCTGTTCACGAACCTCATTCAGTTCCGGGAATTCCCCCTGTTTCGCCTCACTAGCGATGTTGGCCACAGTTCCTGCTGATAGCTCCGTTTTTGCGGCAATCTGGTCGTAAGAGAAGCCCTGCATGTAGAGACGTAAGGCCTGCCGCCTCTTACTTGGCGATATTACCTTAGACATAACTCACCTCCCCTTAAAGTTAAAGCCCTTGTCCAGAACCGCCGAAAAGCTGGGAAGCAGTGGGAAAGGCCTAGTTCCAAAGCCTGGGGGCGGGTATCCTCTCTCTCGTTTTGGACTCGCGTCCAAAATCCAAAAATTTTGAACGTTTTGATGAACAAATGAACCTTCATTTGACGGATTCTTTGAATATTGTAGCCGGAGATTTGAACAAATGAAGGTGACTTCATTTCATGTCCTCATTGCATCATCTTTTTAGTTGGTTGGGGTATATGAACGTCGCACTCCGCCATTTAGCTTCAATTTGGCAATCAGTCGTAGCGCTGCGGCCTGGGCGAGAGCTTCCTTGTGCTCATAATTGATGTCTGCCTGCGCCGCACCACGTCCAGGGTTAATCTCAGTTGATCCTTCAAGTCCATTGCCCTAAAAAAGAAGCTCCGTGATAAACCAATCATCGCCGAAGGGCCGGAGAAAGCCACCTAGGGTGGGTCTCAGCAGTTCAGTCACTACCTTTCTCCTCCCAAAGCTTCCGGTACCAGAGTTTCAACTCTTCACCAGCGACCTTTCGGTATTTAGCAGTAGTATTGAAGCTGACATGACCAAGGTGTTCCTGCAATAATCTAAGCGCGTCCCCGCTATCATCGACTTTCATAGCATGGACCGCGAACGCATCTCTCAGCCGATGTGGGCTGACCCCGTGACTCTTGCCCGTTTCAGGATTGACCAGTTTAGGTAAGCCGGCTTTTGCAGCACATTCCCTCAGTATCTGCCAGGCACGATGCCGGTTAATCTCAAAGATAAGCTTCTTCTTGTCCCCACGTTTTACTGGTCGTCCTCGCTTGATCTAATCCTTCAGCATCTTTAAAGTCCCCTTGTCCAAGGGTAATGTTCGCACTTTGCGGTGCTCCTGCTCCTTGGCGATAACATCCTCTACCTTTAGTCCACACCCGGGACAAAAGGTGTGACTTTTACCCAATCTAGCTTGACAATGAGGGCAAGAAAGCTTGAGGCGCATCTTTAGATGCTGGATAGTCACAGTGCCACTAACGAAGTCAACATCATCTTCGGCAATGTTCAAAGCCTCCGAAATCCGGCATCCCAGATGAGATAATAACCTGATAAGCAAACGGTCCCTCAGGTTAGTGGCTGCTTTCTCAAGTTTTTCGATTTCTGTTTTCTCTAAGTAAGCTTTACTCATACCCTGTTATCTCTTAACTCAAGTAGCCGCGGCGCTCTCGCTGGCTCTGGGGTGTGGTATTAGATACATCTTAGATACAGAATCGAATTCTATTGGCTTCGAGCCTTCAAGTCTTGTGCCTTTCAGAAAGTCTACGATGAACCAGACGATTCCCAAAGACCGCAGATAGTCTTCACTGCTGGGGCTAAATACCATCTGGCTTTACCTCCCGGTCTCCTTTATCTGGATGAGAACCCTTTGGAGCGTTATCAGTCTCATCGAGCGGAGAATTGCTCTGTGTCTCAACTCTTAACAAGACATCAATTGCACGCAATAGCCTTGCTTCGGCATCGGGTACAGATACGTATCGTATGGCACTTATGCCTAATCTGTACCTTTCCCTTACCCTGATTCTTTTCGGAGACATTTTGGCCATAAGAAAAGCCCCCGGGAATAACTCCCGAGGGCATTAGAGCATGGAACCATATTAGGGGTGCAATGCCGTCACAATTTTAATTTGGAACGCCAACCTTTTTGAGGCCTGGGGGGTATTAACCGACTACGCTGTAGACGTCTTCTCAGCCGGTGATAGATGACTGTTGCAGCTCTTGATTCACTTATTTGCTTATTTTTGAGTTTAACGGCTATCGTTCCCCCTTGCTTAAGCTCCCTTTCCCATTCTCTAAGAATGAGATCAGTAAAAGTTAGCTCTCCTTTCTGGTATCGGGCAATGTCCTCTTTAGCCTCCCTCCTTACTCTGATGACACCCTCATCTATGCTGACCTTAGCTGGTCCAATATATTTGAGCAGCGGATGTGACATATAGTGTCTGACGCCCTTCCTGTAGACTTGAATTTGTTTGAAGGCCATGTCGACCACATCCTCAGTAGCCAGAAACATGGGAAACTCGACCCTGAGTTCTGGAGGTATCCTTGTCTCCCCCAAGAAGAATTGGACATCTGTCCCACGTGGTGCAACGATAGCCGCCATCTCGCGTTGGCTGGGAATCAGGTTGCCGTTCTTGTCCAATTCAAAAAGACCATCCACCTTGTGTTTTTCGCCATTTTTCTCAAATTCGACAATACCGTACGTCATGGAGTCAGACGGTTTCTTGCCCTGTTGAATGCCGAACGGGAAGTCTGTTTCAAGGATGAAGGGATAAGGAGGGTAAAGTTTATTTCCCGGACCCTTCTTGTGATAGAGCAGGACTGTTCCTCTGTCCTTGAGCAATTTCTTACGCAACAGGTCTGTCCAGACTGCGGAAGCCTTTTGAGGAGGCGAAGTTATTCCTGAAAAGTCGATCGAATCTCCTCGTTCATAATCAGCGCAAAAACATGCCAGCCAGTAAAATCCAAAGTACCATGGAAGCCCCATCTGCCTCAAAGCTTCTAATCCTAATCCTATTGCTTTCTGCCAGCCGACCTCTTTTTCCCACTTCTGAGCTTCACCATCGATCTGCAAAAGGGCGGGCTTGAAGTTCATTTTGATTCGAGCTTCGCGAATGAACTCTCCCCACTGCGGCCACGCATGAAGGGCTTTCTCTAAGATATGTGGTTGCATCGGTTCCTCCTCAAAAGAAAGATGTTGCGAGCATCCGAACTTATTTCCTCTAGAATTAGCATGCAGACTTCCTTCTCACCTTGTATTAGTTACGCCAGGCAATTCCAGAATCGGTGAATTTCCATCATATGTGATGTGCTGACTGCGCATACTCGATTTTACCCCGGTTGCCAGTGCATCTCAATATTTGTTGTTGAAGTATTCTGGGGTCAGTATAAAATACAAATGGGAATGCTAGGCAAGTGATAGGGAAACGACTAAATGTAAGCAGCTTTCTGCACGGATGTGCGTGCAGTTACTACAACTTTTGTGGTTTCATACATATCAATAGACAAAAAGTGAAATCGTTAGCATGCATCGATATTACCAGAGGACTCAGCGGATTTCCCTGTTTCTCTTATTTGAATTGCTATCACCGAAGCTATGACTAGTAGTATTGCTAGGAATGCAAGCGGCAAAGTCTACTCACCTCTTATGCTGTGTATAATGTCCATTATCGGTACGATAGCTACAGCGGCCCCTACAACTTCACTCCGACGGAGTTGAGGCGAATGGAACTAAACTATCCCCCTCACTTTAATTCTCTCCCGCCAGGGGAGAGATATTTGGGCGAGGGCACCTCGCCCCTACGAATTGGGCACAGCATGCTGTGCCCCTACAACAGAAGGGTCGGAACGTTTGCTTTAGAGACGACTAATGAAATCTTGGCAAAGGTCGGAGAGGCTTGCAGCAGGCGCTCCGGTCATTTCTGCCTTAATGTTCTGTGAGATAAACTCTAAATCAGCCTTTAACAGCTCTTTGGCCCGGGATTTGTCGCCTACTTGAACTGCGGTCAAGGCCTCTTCCAGGTCATTGTTCAGCTTGCGCTGAATGGCAGCGTGGGCCCCGATGAAGGCCTGGTCGGGGAGGTTCTTGAGGGTATTGCGCATCATCTCTATGAACTCGTGCTCCTGATAATAGAGCTTGGTGCCCTCCAGGAAGCCCACACCGTAGACCTCTTTGCCCCGAACCTTTCCCGTTATCTCCACCGGGCCGAAGAAATATTCCACAAAAACAGCCTGTGTGTTGTCCTCAAGAACGGGCGAGATAACAAGGTCGGCGTCCCACTCGGGAACAATCAGCCTGGCAGCATGGGTAATATAGCTATTCTTGGGAGCCGTGCGGAATATGGGCCCCGATTCTCTGGGCCACACTCGATTCTGATAATAGCTTATGGGCTCGAAGGTGTAGCTGTTGGTCGTCGCCATGGGGTTGTCCTCGAAAAGCGCGAAGACGCCGGAGAAGGGCAAAAGCCGATTGTACCTCAGGGTATCATACTGGCGCCAGAGGCCAAGATCCCAGCCGTTGCTGAGGTGTCCGCCCAAATACTGATGTTTGATTCTTTTTATGGGTTTGTTCTTGCTGCCAAACTGTTTGGGTGCCCACTGCAATCCTACCTTGCCCACGCCTTCGATATGTTCGGTCTTACCTGCTATCTCAAGAGTGCCCCGCACTTTGACCCGGGGACTCAGGCAAAAAGCAAAAGTGTACGGCTGCCCGAACATGGTGAGCATGCCGCGGTAATCCATGCCTCCATCCAATAGAGGCGGTTTCAGGGCCTCAATGTCGACAGAAAGCTTCGTTTGTGCTCCTGACTTCGCGTTGCTCGAGGCTTCCAGGTGGTATTCGAAAGGAATCAGATTCCCGGCGGAATCCTTCTTGGGATACCACCGGTCTACGCTGGAGCCACGGGGGTGATAGGTGATGTCAAGATTCCCTTCCGTGATGTCAAAAGGAGGTTTATACAGGGTGGGCAATGGCCGGAAATGGTATCTTCTATCGACGTAGCGCTTCTTCTCAGCGATATCAGCCACATTAAGTACGCGGCAACTGAAGCCGAAAAGCTTGCCCATGGCATTGTAGCTGTAGATATGGACGAAGGTGTATATTTTCCCGCTTTCCTTGGCCTTGACATACGCTTCGATGTCCCAGGACTGAGATTCGCACCCCTGGTGCCATCCTATGGCTGAGGGCAAGGTAAAATGTTCCTCCGCGCCCTTATAGGCGAAAGGGTAGTGTTTCCATGATTTGTCCTTCCAGAAAGGCAAAGACTGGGTGTCCCCTGTCTGCAAGATAAGAGCATCACTTTGTGGCTTCATGATAGCCTCCTTTCGAACTTACGGGCGAGAACGCTAGGTGTATTGTTCGTCCCTTCATTCCTCAATCTTGAGCTCCCACCGGCAGAAGGGCTCATCGGGGCTTTTGCGGGGAGGCCGCTCCAGAGGCGTCACCTTTATCTTCGGGTTATGAAGAAATTTCTCCATTACCGGCTGCTCCATCGTATAACAAAGCTGTTGTATCCTCTCAGGCGCGAATGCTTCCAGGAACTCACATGTGATGCATTTAGTGGTGGTGGATATGATGTGATTGGGACTCTTGATTTCGACTTCCCCGCCGAAAAGCTCGGACTCGGTATGGCCGTCGGGAGCCAACTGAATAACCTTCAGGGAATCAAGGACAGTGTTCAGCTTGATATTCCCCAGCTCAACCCACACGGGAATCATTCTGTCGGCCTGCAGAAGGAGAGCTGCCAGAGCGCAGGCGTCAGCAGCTTCGGAGCCATATTTCTCGGAGACGACCTGGACCCAGGCGCCCTGGATGCCCAGGTAGGCACCCTGCCATGACTTCATCAACTTGACCAGGAACTCTTTAGAGAAATCCTCCCATTTCAGGTGATGGTTGTAGGGACCGCTGTAGTCTTTTAGCTCCTTCTTCATGTTGCGTCTCCCTTTCGGAAAGCACAGCGCTCTCTCGCTTCCGTGCCTTCAAATGTTTAATATCCTCGACTAACTTTATAAGGGTCTCCGAGGGTTATACATGCTTATATTACAGGGCTGGAGTAAAAGTCAAGCAGGTCCCCCCGAATAGAATCTGCTGCCCAGCGTCGTATCAGGGTATTGAAACGCCTGATATAATAGTGTCCACTGGAGATTTCGGTTTGATTAATATCGGCAAGAATATCGAGACATATCTGCCCCCTGAAATCCTGGCGCTGGTAAAGGCTGCCGGAGAGATCGGCGCTGCCAGGTGTCAGAAGGTATACCTGGTGGGCGGGGCAGTGCGGGACCTGCTGTTGAAGCGTCCCAATCTGGACCTGGACCTGGTGGTGGAAGGGGATGCCCTGGCGCTGGCTCGCCAGCTCGCTAAGGGCAGAGACGGGAAGTTGGTGACTCACCCCCGATTCGGCACCGCTACCTTCAGTCAGGATGCCTTCAGTATCGACCTGGTGACCGCGAGGTTAGAAACGTACGCTGAGCCTGCTGCATTGCCTACAGTAAAGCCGGGCAACATCCAGGAGGACCTGTACCGGCGGGATTTCTCGATAAACGCTATGGCTGCGAGCGTCGAGCCCGGGCGGTTCGGGGATTTGGTCGATCCCTACGGGGGAAAGAACGACCTGGACCGGCACCTGGTCAGGGTGTTACATCAGAGGAGCTTTAAGGACGACCCCACCCGCGTCTGGCGCGCTATCAGGTACGAGCAGCGCCTTGGTTTCAGGCTGGAGTTTGACACTACGACCCAGCTACGGCGCGATTCAGCTATCATGGACAGGGTGAGCGGGGACCGGCTGCGCCATGAGTTGGAACGCATCCTGGAGGAGGACTACCCGGAGAAGGTCTTCTATCGGGCTGAGTGGCTGGGTGTGCTCAGGCATTTGCACCCGGCGCTGGAGGGGAATGGCTGGCTGGGCGAACACTTCGACAGGGCTCGCGAGGCGAGCGGCGGCTCCAAGCCGGATGTGAACCTTTATCTGGTGATGCTGGCGTGGCGTCTTGATGACGAGGCACTGAAGTCTTTCGTGGAGCGTTTGAAGTTCGGGGCGGAAGTGGCGCGGGTGCTAAAAGATATTCCGGCTTTGAAACGGGCTCTCCCAGGCCTGACAGCGCTGGAGCTCAAGCCGAGCGGCGTCTATTATTTGCTTGAGCGTCATCGTCCTGAGACGATACAGGCTGCGGTTCTGGTCACGGATTCTGCGCTGGTGCGGCAGAGGCTTGAGCTTTATCTCTCCACCCTGAGGTTTGTGGAGACCTCACTCAGCGGCGACGACCTGAAGAAGATGGGCGTTGCTGAGGGCAAGAGGATGGGGGCGCTGCTGAAAGCGCTCAAGGAAGCAAAGCTGAACGGGGAGGTAAAGACCAGGGAGGCGGAGAGGAAGCTGGTCCGCAAGTGCCTGGCTAAGGGGAAACGCTGAGGGATAGATGGAAGAAGTGTGCAGTGTCTGCGGCAAGCCTCTGGATGAGATATATGCGGTCAGTTGTATTTCCTGCGGCGGGAAGATACATTTCCCCTCGGCGGAGAACGTTAAGGATAGCTGCGGCTCTATCGTGACTCAATGGGATGTCTGCGGTCTGGCTTTTGTGTGTAAAAAGTGCTCGGCGGTGCAGAAGCCTTTCAGTGATGTGAAAACCAACGCTTAGGGTTGGCTTTGTCTTCTCGCTTAAAAGCGGTTGAATACTCTTTTCAACCCCCTGAGTCCCCCAAGCTTGGGGGATTTTTGGAGTTGGGGGGCACCCCCAAGGCCCTCGGCAAAGGGGCTCTGCCCCTCTGCACTCCCCCTTCGCTAAACGCTCTCTGAATGAGGTTGTTTATTAATCTGTTCTCAGCCCCCTGAGTCCCCCAATCTTGGGGGATTTTTTAAACTGGGGGGCACCCCCAAGGGCAAACTCTAAATCCTAAGTGCTAAATTCTAAAGAAAGAGGAGGCTATGTAATCCCCCTGTATCCCCCTTTAGAAAAGGAGGAGAAACCCTTCGACAAGCTCAGGGCGAACGGATTAGTGAATGCCCCTACATTTGGGGATATACGTGTTTGCTGAAGACCTCTTTTTCTACTAGGCTGCGCTTTGTTTGATTGCCTGGCTTCCTCTGTATTTCAGGATGAGCGCAATCATAAATAAGGACTGCATCATGCCCGCTGCATTGCCGGCTATGAATACGTTGTTGTGTACGGATACGCTAAATATAAGATAAGAGAGCAGTCCTATCGCCAGGATGAACCAAGAAGGCAAAGCCATGCCACTGACATCGTGGCTCCTGAGGATCTTGATGAGCTGCGGTATGTAGAAAACCTGGGTCAAGGCAATACCTACCCAGCCAGCTATTTCCATTTTTTGCTCCTTCCTTTTGGCCCGGGATGCCAGTCCGAAGCCATGCGCTCCAGAAGGGCAGCCACATGCTTTGTGCCCAGTATGAAATCGGCGAGCCTGATATTCTCGTCGGGAGCATGCGCCCTGGAACCCAGATAGTCCACTCCGATGCCAGCGGTGGGCAAGCCCAGCGTATCTGTGAAATAGTACATGGGGCCGCTGCCAGCCATGGCGGGCATTATCACAGGGTCGGCTCCGAAGACTTCCTTCCCTGTGGACGCGACTATATTCACGAAGGGGGAGTCCAGCGGGGTGCGGGCCGGATTTTCCCCTTCTGTGGTAGGAGCAATGGTGATGTCAGAGAAGCCGTGGCTGTCGAGATGCTTTCTCAGCTTGGAAAGGATCTCTTCGGGACGCTGGTTGGGTACGAGGCGAAAATCGAGCTTGGCCCGGGCAACGCAGGGCAGGACTGTCTTGGAACCGGCGCCGGTGTAGCCGGAGTAGATGCCGCAGATATTGCAGATGGGCTCGAGGATATAGCGGGACTTGTATTCGAACCCGGTGACCCCTTTGACAAACTCCTTGAGCCCGAGGCTTTGTTTCGTTTCCTCGTCATCCCGCGGGATGGCTTTAATGGCTTTAATCTCCTGTTTGGTCGGTGGTGTGACATTGTCGTAGAAGCCTGCGATGCGGATATTCTCGTCTATGTCTTTGATGGAGGCAAGAGCCCATACCAGGCGCCAGGCCGGGTTGGGCACCACTGTGCCCATCGAGGAGTGGACGTCCTGCGAGGCTCCGCGCGCCTCTAGCTCGACATAAAGAATGCCCTTGAGGCCGAACATGATGATGGGCTGGTCTTTCCAGTTGACCCCACCGCACTCCCAGATGCAGGCGTCGGCTTGGAGAAGGCGGCGATTGCGCTTGACGAAAGAGCCGAGGTTAGTGCTTCCTATCTCCTCCTCTCCTTCGATGATGAACTTCACGGAGATGGGAAGCTTGCGCTTCGTCTTTTGGAAAGCTCTGAGGGCGAGAAGGCGGGCAACGGTGTTGCCTTTGTTGTCGGAGACCCCTCTCGCGAACAGCTTGCCTTCGCGCTGTACGGGCTGGAACGGGGGCGAGGTCCACAGCTCCAGGGGCTCGGGAGGCTGGACATCATAGTGGTCATAGAAAAGGATAGTGGTTGGCGATGCGCCAGCGATTTCGCCGTAGACTACAGGATATTTGCCTTTGGGAACGGGGAGGATGCGGGTGCTTACACCATATTCACCCATGACCTGCGCCAGAAGCTGGACCATCTCGGGCATGCCCACTCCCTGGGCGCTGATGCTGGGCTGGCGGCAGAGCCGCACGAGGTCTGCAACACCGTCCTGCCAGTGGTCGTCAATGTAATCGTAAATCTGCTTCATATAAGCCTCTCCGAAAAGCTATTTGGGGAGATGTGCGGACTGGCCTTTGCGATGGCCCTTGGGCTCTCCCTTGAGCCACTGGGTGACCGCTGCAGGCAGGTCGCGCGATGAGCCTTTGACCATAGTGCACTGCGGTATGGAATCGAAGAAAGCCGACTTATAGCCCTTAGTCTGCAGCCGCCTGTCTAGGATAACCACGGCGCCGCGGTCGGTCTTGCTGCGGATGAGGCGGCCGAAGCCCTGTTTGAAGCGAATGGTGGCCAGGGGAATGGCATACTGGTTGAAGGGGTCATCGAACAGCTCGGAGCGAGCGGAGAATATGGGTTCCGTGGGCACGCTGAAGGGCAGCCGAGCGATGACCAGGACGCTGAGCGCCTCTCCCACGACGTCAATGCCCTCCCACAAGCTGGAGGTGCCCAGTAGCACGGTCTGGGGATTGGCCTTGAAAGCGGTGAGAAGCTGCTTGGGCGAGCCGTCCACACCCTGAGCCAGCACCAGGATACCTTCTTCCTCCAGAGGGGACTGGATGGCGGCCTGGGTATTTCTCAGCGCGGAATGCGAAGTGAACAAGACCAGCGTGCGCCCTTTGCAGGCGCGGCAGAGGTCGATAAGCGTTTTCTCCACCGCCTTTTGATAGCCCGGGCTTCCGGGCTCGGGAATATCGTTGGGCAGGTAAATCATAGCTGCGTTAGGGTAGTCGAAAGGGGCGCCCAGAAGGAGCTCGCCGGTATATTCGAGTCCCAGCCTGCTTTTAATGTACTCGAAGGTGCCTTCTGTGCTCAGCGTAGCGCCGGTAAGGATAACGCTGTCCTTGGAGGTGAACAGCGATTTCTCCAGGAGACTGGCCACGCTGAGGGGAGCGGTGTACATGCCCACCGAGTTGTTCTGCATGTTGGTAGTGAGCCAGTAGATATTGTCGGGACTGGGATGAGAGACCAGGGAGTCCAGCTTCTGGTGCAACTCCTTGTTGCGGAAAAGCAGGGATGCTATCTCCAGCATGAGGTAATCGTAGCCGGACACCTTGTTTTCGGCCAGGTCTTCCATGCCTGTGTAGAGATGGTCTAAGTCATCGGCGATGGCGCTGAGCACCAGGCCCAGGTCTTCCCAGGCAATCTCAACCCTGGACCAGCCCGGCTGCGTTCGCTTGGAGTATGTCAAAAGCAGGTTGCGGTCATATTCGCCCTGGTCAGAGGCATGGCCCTCGATGAAATCGCGGAGGCTGTCGAAGAACTTGGAGACGCCGGCACGCGCCTTGTCCACGTTTTCGCTGAGCGATTCGGCGAGCTGTTTCACCTGCCTTTGTCTGGATAAGGCTACAGTGCTGCCACGGAAGCAGTCATTCAGCCAGGCAAGGAGGCCGGTGCTGCGCTGTCCCCCGACCTCCTGTCGGAACAGGTTGAAGTGTTCGAAGAGGTCCCACTGGGTGATTTGATACCCCAGTTGCCTGGTCGCTTCTTCTTCAAGGTGATGCGCTTCGTCGATGATGAGGTGATTATAGGGAGGCAGGACCTTGTTGTCGGCAACCATATCGGACAGAAGCAGGGCGTGGTTGACCACGATGAGATGGGCGCTTTCGGCAGCCTTGCGCGCACGGAAGAGATAACAGGTGCCGCGCTGGTAGTGCTGGCATTGGCTCTCCAGCCGCTCGTCGAACTCGGCGCAGAGCTTATTCCAGATGGAGAACTCGCCGCCGCCCAGGTTGAGCTCAGCGCGGTCTCCGCTCTGCGTGGAGAGCAGCCAGACCCTGATGCGGGCGAGAAGCCTGGCTTCGTCGAGGGAGAGCCTGTCGCTGTTCCTCAAGGACTCATATCTCTTCAGACAGAGGTAATTAGCTCTGCCCTTGACCTGAACTGCCCTGAGGTCCTTAAGTATAGTCTCCTGTTCCTTCCCGAGCGCCTGCAGCAAATCGGGGATGTCCTTGCCGATGAGCTGCTCCTGCAGGTTTATGGTGTTGGTGGAGATGACAACGGGCAGGCTGTTCTGCGAGGCGAAGAATATGGAAGGCAGAAGATAGGCAACCGACTTTCCGGTGCCTGTGCCTGCTTCCACGATGAGGTGCTCGCTGTTGTTGAGCGCCTGCGCCACGGCCTGGGTCATGCGAATCTGCTCGGGGCGGTGCTCATAGCCGGGGAAGGCTTTGGCCAGCGGGCCATCGGCCCCAAGGATTTGGGAGAGATTATCTGCGTCCAGAGGGATTTTCTCAGCGCGAGGGGTTAGAGGCTGCTTGGCCTTGGCTTCCCAGAGAGGCTTTTTATCTTCGCCCCTGGCAGCTTTGGGGCTGCGGGTATCGGAGAACGCTGTCCTGGTTTTGAACCTGAGTATCTCTCTGAAAAGGGAGCCGAGCGCCCAGTCCGATTTTTCGGCCAGGCGGACCAGCTCTTCCACAGTGGCGATGTCGAGCTGGTAGGCACGGTCGAGAAGGGCGACGAACAGCTCCTTGGTTGCTATGGCGTCGGGGAGGGAGCGATGATGGGGGATGGACAGGCCGAGGTGTTTGTTTACCGAGGCGAGGCTGTAATCGGATAGCTGAAAAAGTAGAATAGTCGCCAGTTCCCAGGTATCGTAGGTAGCATCGGGCGGCTTGATGCCTTTCCTGGCAAGGAAGCCGAGGTCGAAGGAGACATTGTGCCCCACAATGGGGTTGTTATCGAGGAAGGAGATAAGCCCGCTGGATATATCCGAGAACGGAGGGGCAGCGTCTAACTCAGCCTGGGCGATGCCGCAAAGAAGCTGAATGCGATAAGGCAACAGGCGCTGCGGGTTGACCAGGGTATGGAAGGCATCAACGACCTCCTTACCCTGAAACTTAATGGCGCCGATCTCGATGATTTCGTCGGTATCAGGGTTGAGGCCGGTGGTCTCGAGGTCGAGGGAGACATAGGTCTGGTCCATGAGGGAATTATAACATTATATTTGAGAGGATTCCTAGACACATGGCGAGAAATAGCATTTCGGAAGGTAGTTCAAGAAGGGGGAGTTGCTTTAATTCTTGTGCGGCGAGGGGGAATCACAAAGTACTACAAAAACACTTCTTTTTGGTACATTTCGTTGATAGCGAGAGCAAGCCGTACAGCGTTGATTAGGCTTTGGCCCCCAATTGGCCCATTATTGTTGACGCTGAACATTGGCTAATTGCTTGCTCGAGAAGTACGAAATCAATCGCGGATATCTGGAACATCAAGAAGCGACAGCAAGTTTTGCTAGTTCATGAGCCCAATCATGGTAGCACTTGATTCTCTGCCGATGCGCAGCATAGTCCGTAGGAGCGTGGTGAGAATTGTCTGTTGTTTCGAAAGTCTGACTAATTCGATCCGCCAAATCATTCTTTATACCGCATTCCAATAATGCTTTTCTTACCTGCCCCGCGTTTAGCTTGTTGGGATCTTTCTTAGTGCCCTTTTTCGTCAAATACATTTCTGAAGTCAACTCTGCGACAACAAGGCGTATTTCCTGCTCAGCCTGCTGCAATCTCACGCTACTAGCTGTTGGATCTTTCAAGATTGCATCCACCTCATCAAGACGTTCTCGCCAACTACACCATGGAAAAACTTGAATATGTGGACCAACTTTTGTATATCCGGTAATTTCGTAGTACAGGCCATTTATTGAGCGACAACCCTTACGAACCTGGTCTATCCATTTCTTGTTGTGTGATAGAAGGATGACTTGTTTCCCTCGCTCTGACCTTCCCCCGGTATTAGTATCACCGGCTATTAGAGCCCAGCCGCTGTTTCAGCATACTCCATGGGAGCCCTACCGTGCAATGAGCTGTGTGGCCTGACCTCGTTGTAATCCCTCCTCCAGTCTTCGATGATGTCCCGGGCATGCTTCAGGTTCATAAACCAGTTCTCGTTCAAACACTCGTCCCTGAGCCTGCCGATGAAGCTCTCGGCATAGGCATTCTCAATTGGCTTTCCCGGCCGGATGAAGTTCAGCTTCACGCCCTTACAGTATGCCCATTCATCGAGTGCCCGCCCTGCGAATTCCGGCCCATTGTCCGTGGTAATTACGTTAGGCAATCCCCTCGTTTCAGCTAGCCTTTCCAGCACACTCACCACTCTGGCACCACCCAGTGAAGTGTCCACCTCGATGACGGGACATTCCCGGGAGTAGTCATCCACGATGGCAAGGGCGCGAAAACGCCGCCCGGTGACGATGCTGTCAGTAACAAAATCCATGGACCAGCGCTGGTTTGGCCTCTGCGGTGATGGCATGATTACCCTCAACCCGGCAGCACCTTTCCTACGCCTCTTTCTCCTCAGCGCCAATCCCTCTTCATGATAGATCCTCTCTGTCCGCTTGTGATTAATCACCAGCCCCTCCCTTCTCAGCAAAATGTGGAGCCGGGGACTGCCAAACCGTTTTCTCTGTCCTGCCAGCTCCCGTAAACGCTGACGCAGGGCAACATCACTATCCGATTTCGGCCTATAGCGATATACCGAAGCCGAAATATTGACCAGCAGGCAGGCTTTCCTTTCGCTCAGCCCAAGACTCTCCCTGGCATGGGAAACTGCCAGGCGTTTGGCCCCGGGCTTTAGAAGTTTTTTGATAGCAGATCCTTGAGCGCTCTGATGTCCAGTGCTTGCTCGCCCACGATTTGCTTGAGACGCCGGTTTTCCTCTTCTAAGGCTTTCAACCTTTTCAGTTCACTGACGGTCAGTCCGGCATACCTGGCTTTCCAGTTGTAATAGGTGGCATCGCTCATCCCATATTTACGGCAGAGATCGGTTACTTTAGCTCCGGCCTCTGCCTCCCTGAGCACGGCGATGATCTGTTCCTCGGTGTACCTCTTGCGTACCATGATGAGCCCTCCTCTTTCGTTTTATTATAGCGGAGGACTCTAAATGGCGGTGCTACTGTTTTCGGGGGAAACGTCAAGCGTCGGCCATAGGGGGCACGTTATTGGTTACAGCCTGGGCGTAGACAGAATTATCTTTGACATATGCCATCAGGCATTCTGCGAGGGTTTTGATTAGCTGAGGATCTTCTCGAGAATGTTGTATGGATGCCTCTATTTGTTGTAGTAATTCAAGTATCTTTTTATACGAGTTTTCCAGTGTCTGTGCCGAAGCATCTAGTCGACGAAGAGCGTTTTCTACAGATTTAGAATACGCTTCATGTTTTGGAGCAAGAATGGTAGAGAGCTTATTCAATGATTTCTTGAGATTCAGGAAAGCTCCCACCTTGGCGGTATGGCGACTTTGGCAAGTCGTCAAACGTGATCTTAAATTGCTCAGCGAACCAATGACCTGTTGGCGCTGACGTTCCAGCTTGTTAGCATGTTCACTTTCCTTGTCAAGTTTTTCATGCTCCTTTTGAATATGTTGTGAAAGTGCTCTGTCGATTTGCTGACCGCAGAATGGACATTTTGAAGGGGCTTGTTGCAGCAGTTCTCTGCCTATGCCGTAGAATTGAGCTCGCTTAAATACATGCTCGACAGTTGAGATGGCAATCAGCTCTTTATACTCTTTGATGAACTCATCAGTAACAAACTTTATAAAGAAGTCGTTATCTGCGATATTTGCCAGTTTTTCTTGAGCCGAATAATCTGGGAGTGTTATTCGCTCTGCGAAGATCTTGCCCACAGCCTCCTCTCTGATTTTCAGTAGTTGCGGCAGAACAGATCCAGGCAGTGTTTGTGACGGCACACGTCGTTCACACTCTAGGTCTATTGCTTTATATGTTTCCAATAGACCCTGTTTTCCCTTTTTGTAGAGGTTGTGAATTGTCTTTAGACTAGACTGATTTGCCAGACGCGCCTCGAGTGAGTTGATTTCGGCAATGAATCTTTCTACCTCGCTGGGTATGCACGCTTCCGGTTTGGTGCACAACGAAACTACATTGCGTTGAATTTGGTCCAGTTCCTCAAGTCCGAGCAGTATAGCAAACCTTTGAAATCGCTCGTCAGGCTTTACGAGTAGCAGATATTTAAGTGCATGTTGAAGTATGAAAGGTCTTGGTGTAACCGATAGGCTCTGTGGAAATGGCCAAGAGTCAACTACTTGGCTATTGACAAACCTTTTGATTTCGTCATTTTCAGTTAACTCGGCGCGAAATTCCATTCTATTGCTATCGGTGAAAAACAGAGCTTTGACAAATGGGATGAGTTCAGCAGGCAAATGGCTGTTACGATAGCAACCTTTGTATTCCTCTTTCGAGTCAGCTCTCTCAACTTTGGACGTCATGCCGTAAAGGAGCCATTCAAATGCTTCAGATATACTCGTTTTCCCATAGCTGTTGGGACCGTAGATGAGGGTCAAAGATGGATGGAAATCGACGGTCTGCTCTTTATTGAAGCCACGAAAACCTTGAATTGTAACGCTCTCAATCCTCACGGTGCAGAACCTCTGATAGTATTGCCCCTAACTCACTTTCCATAGACTCTCGAGGATTACTTCCCTTGTAGGACTGAATGAGACGCTTGTGTACAGGGTTAGGTAGTGTATCCACTAAGTCCTTGAGGTGTTTTTGAAGATTGGAGTCTTGTTCTGTATGTTCCTCCACAGATCACTTCACGCTTTCTACATACATTTTGATTAGGCAAATTATACACCTCTTGTAGCTTGTCAACAAGAGATAATCTTTTTGGAGCGCCTTGCCCATTTGATCTCGTCAAAGTAATATTGAGCAACAATCTAACGGAATGATCAATTCTAAGAGCTAAGGTGCCTGAACCAAGCGTTTTTGGAGCGCTTGGTGTCTTTGTTTGAGGAAAGTTTTAGCGCCAGTGGGCGAGCAGGGACAGAAGCCAGCCGAAGACGCCTGCGAATACCAGGTCTATTACGAAAACAGCCAGCCCAACTTTTTGCGCCTGATGATGAGGACAGCTATTCCAGGTATGTCTTGATGTAACGCTCCATCTCAGGGGTAGGTTTCCACCACTTCTTAACACCCAGGTCCTCTGCCACTTTATTCGCACCAAGATAGCCGGGACCACCTAACACCAGCCCTCCCGGATAGGTGGAAGCACCGCATACGTAAAGCCCCTCAATAGGCGTCCTGGTGCTGGAGCACTCCTGGTTGGGGCGGAAGGAGCCCAGTTGTATCGGTTTGTAATCGCCATGCTTGATGCCGCCACGGCGCATGTTGGGGAAGCGGATTTCAATGTCCACCGGTGTCTCATGCATGGTCATAATAATGTTCTCGCGCTTCATGTTGGGAGCCGCCTTATGCCATTTTGACAGCGCCGCTTCCTCCAGTTCTTTGCCTCGTTTCTCCCATCCCCCCTTAACCTCATAGGGGGCATGTATCTGAAAGAAGGAGACATGCCCGCCCCAGGGGGCATGTACCAGATGCGGGTCGAAGAAGCTCTCGCAGGTGGCATGGCCGCCGAAATTAGCATCAATCTTGCCGGCAACTACATTATCCCAATGCGCCAGAAGGTGGTCGGTGCTTTCGATGCCCAAGACGGTCATGAATGCCTCATTGACACCGGGATCGTCGCACTTATAGCGTGGGGGCTCCTTAGAGGCAACGTGTAGTGTGAAGAAGCTCCACTTATCGTACTTCCATCCATCAATTAAAGATTTGAAGTCTTTACCAAGATTTTGCGCTCCTACCAAGTCGAGGAAGGTAGTGTGCGGGTCGAGGGTGGACATAACCGCTTTGGCGCTCAAGGTACGACCCTCTGCCAGCTCGACACCAGTGGCACGCCCGTTATGCATCTGGATTTTAGTCACTTCTGCCGCATCAATAATAGTTCCTCCATGGCGGACGATCTCCCGTGCCAGAGCACCAGCGAATTTGTGCGAACCCCCGTAGCAATAGCATTTATTGATGCCCCGGTCGAGGAGGAGGGGTACAAAGAAGCCTATGCCGGTCTCTCTGGGGTCCAGACCCCACATGCAACTGGCATACAGGATGAGGGCGCGAACGCGGTCGTTTTCAAACGTATTATTAATTATCTGCAACGGACTTTGCTCAATGAGTTCCAGCATCTCCTGGCCCACCTTTGTCTTCTGGAGAGCCATACTCATTTCTATGGGCGTCGTGGTGGGCACATAGGTTGCTGGAGCCACTATCTCATCAACGATACGGCGCCAGCTCCTCATCACCTTGCCGAAGTTGACCGCATCCTTGAAAGAGAACTTACTTATGGAGTCCTTGGTGTCCTCTATCATACGAGTCAGGAGCAGGGATTTGCCATCCTCGAACACCATGGCTGTTTGCGCGTTGGGTTTCACCCAGACGATAGCGTGAGGGTCCAGGTTGAAGTCCCTGATGACGGGCATGTAATCAACCATCATGTGGTAGATGACATGCGCGTTAGAGTAGTAGCAGGGGTGAAGGATTTCCTCGGTAGCTAATCCGCCTCCTACCTCATAGCGGCGCTCTACCAGAGCCACCTTTACACCCGCTTTAGCCAGATAGGCTGCAGCCATCAGGCCGTTAGGCCCGCCTCCTATAACAACTACATCCCAGTCGCTTGTTTCCGGGAATTCTCTAAATGGCCTGAGTAAGGTTTCCTGCGTTGCCATAATCTACCTCCTTCCCAATTAGTGACGGGGTATCGCAGATATCTTGTCTTTTTGGGGTATATACCATGGCGACGGGTACCACCACTTTCCGGGCTCAGCGATGCCGTCCTCGATGAGGGTATGCATCAGGTTATAGCCAACAGCCATCAGGCACAATCCGCCGGGGTGGGCTGAAGATTGGTGGCACAGGTAGAGCCCTTCGATAGGGGTCCGGTATCGAGCCAATTCAGGCAGAGGCCGTTCATTCCACCACTGGTCACGGCAGTGACGGAGGCCATACCATGAGCCACCGAGCAGCCCTGTGTTGCGGAACTCCTGCTCCCAAGGCGTCAGACTCCAGTGGCGGATGATATTATTTGAATCCAGGTTTTCGATAACCTGGCTGAATGCCTTAATCATGTAGGCGTCCATCTGGTCTTTTGCCTTGTTAATAGCATCCGGGCCGCCTACGTGATACTCAGGTGGAGGAACATAGACTTCAATGGAGCACTCCAGATAGTTGCCGGGGCGGGTGCATTGACGATGGTAGGTGTCGTTGTATATCTTATTGCTCCCGGCCCAGAGCCACAATACTCTTTCGGGGGGTACAATAGGATTGCCTTGATGTCCCATGACATCTGTGGTGTGCTCATAATAAATCTCTCGTGAGTCCATCGGGTAGCAGACACCTCCCAGCTCACCCTCCTTGTATTTGGGTCGGTAGCGCAGACGCTCATGGGTAAGGAAGTGATTTACGTAAATGCTTCCTCCCTTGATATTGAGGTCCTCGATTCGCTTCCTGAAGGCGGGGTCAAGATGACGAGGACCGATGAGCTTGAGAAAGGTCTGCTTGATTTCGGTGGCACTGAGTACCGCTTTATTCGCCCAAATCGTTCTTCCACCAATAGCCGCGTTATCCCTGAGGCGCACGCCAACCGCCCGTCCATCCTGAATGATAATCTCATCAACGGGACAGCAGGTGCGGAACACTGCGCCATGCGCCACGGCGCAGCGAAAGAGAGCGTGATAGTAGCCATGTATACCGCCCATGGGAGCGGCTCCTATAGTGTAGAGTACGCTGGCGGCAACACTTGCGAAAGCAGGGATGGCCATGCCCTCAAAGTGACCTGCGGCGCCTGACATCCAGGCTATATAGGCCATAAATACTTTGAAAGGCTCAGTATCACAATACTCATCCAGCAGGTCAAACAAGGTCCACTCAAGCATCTCCTTGGTCCACACCTCCGGTAGATGCTGCTTATAAACCTGCATGAAGGGGATGGTTTCTGCATCACACTCTGTCCCAGGTGGGTGTGGAGGGCACCAAAAGGTGGCGCGCAACAGCTCTTTCATGAACGGGGGATTGCCCAGCATTCCGGATAGCTTTAGCCAGCCTTCCAGGTCCTTCTGACTGACGGTAGAGATTCCCCCTGTCGTCAAAAGGGCGAACTTACCCTCTTCCAGGCCCAGGCCGCGGTTTTGGGCTGTCCAGTCCATGCGGGCACCGTATTTCCACAGCTCCAACTGCTCCCAGCCGGGGGCTGCTCCTCCGTAAAGCCCCACAGCATGGGGACTGGTGTGCACTCCTGCCATAGGGTCTGCGTTCTCCTGCGCTCCGCCGCACTCCGGCCTTTCCTCCAAGACGGAGACACTCAGCCCGCACTTTGCCAGATACGCTGCTGCTGTTGTGCCGTTGTGGCCTCCACCGATGATGACAATGTCAAACCTTTCATCCTTGCTCATAGCCTCCTCCTTACGAGTACAATACAAAAATGGGTATGGCTTGATTATTTGACTTGAAACAAGGCAATACGGACAGTTCCGTACTCGCTGTGCGGGCAGAGCAGGACCGGATATTTCCGATGAGGCAAATATTTCTTAGCGAGTTGCCTCTAAGCCTGCTCTAAAGGAGTCTGCTTCTCTATGGAAGCAGAGCAAAAATGAAAACCACAAACCCGGTAAGGGGTTGTGTTGCATGTATGGTGAGATATTCTTACCGCACAGTGCAGGTAGTGTCAATAGAGAAAACCCGATGTTTTTATGTAGTGTTATGACATATAGGGAGAGATGAAATCGGCGCAGGTCTGTTGGAAAAATGCACTAGGTGGGGTGTTTAATTCTAAAAGTCAAAGTGCCCCAAAGAAGCGTTTTGGGAATGCTTGGCGCCTTCGTTTGGAGAAAGTTATTAGCGCCAGTGGGCGAGCAGGGGCAGAAGCCAGCCGAAGAAGCCTGCGAACATTAGATTTATGGTGAAAAACAGCCAGCCTAGCTTTTTGTGCCTGATGATGAGGAAAAGGGCCGGCAGCATCAGCAGCACTGTGACGCAGATGATAGCCAGGGTAAAGACTGAACTCGAGCTGCCCAGACCTGCGCCCGGGGAAGCATCGATAGCCAAATGATAGAGTGCACCAGCAATAATCCCGAATATGCACCAGGCCGGGGGCACGCCAACTACCAGTGACAACATCACCAATGTTGGGGGTACACCCTGAGGCAGCCGCTTGGCCAGACGGTCATATATATCGCGGTGGGTGAGAAATATGTATATCAGCGCCCCCAGGAACACCGAGCTCATTAATAATCCGCAGATGAGACCGGCCACGATATCCATTAACATTTTCTATCACCTACTGGAGACACCGCTCGAGGTGCGATGAGATTGCTTCGCTCCGCTCGCAATGACACTAAAACTTTGCCGTGACACCCCAATTAGTAAATGACCTCTCACACGCTGTGAACCAGATAAGCTTTCTGTCCTTCATTTTCCAGTCGCTTAAGTATGGCTTCGCCACGAGCTTTGTCCGGCACCAAGGCAAACAGAGCAGGGCCCGAGCCTGCAAGGTGGACGCTTCTGGCCCCTGCCTTCAGCAAGCGGGAACGATACTCGGTGAGTCCGGGGAAGAAGTCGAAGGCAACCCGCTCGAAGGCGTTGAATAGAAAGGAGTCTTCTACTTTGCCGCCGTGGTTCAGGTGGGCAACCAGTTTCTCAGTGAGTTGACCTGAGGTGAAATGAGAGTGGTTCAACTGAGAGTAGAGCTGGGCTGTCTTGCTGGGTACGGGTTCGATAGCTGGCTGGAGCAGCACCAGCCAGAGTTGGGGAACGGGAGGGAGGGGGGTTATGTGCTCGCCGCGTCCCTTTGCCAAAGCGGTGCCTCCGAAGAGGAAGAAAGCCACATCGGAGCCGAGCTTTGCGGCAAGCCCGGTTAATTTATCAAGAGAAAAATTCAACTGCCAGAGCTGGTTCAAGCCAAGCAGGGTAGCGGCGGCGTCGGTTGCGCCTGAGCCCAGTCCGGCAGCTATGGGTATGCTCTTGGTGAGATTAATAATAGCCCCCTTGTTTGAGCCTGCGGTTTCTTGAAGCACCCAGGCTGCTTTTAGCACCAGGTTATCGGGCGTTTGCAGAATGGGTACGTTGCAGCGAAAATCAAGGCTTTCGCCAAGCTCAAAAGTGATGGTGTCTGACAGGCTGATAGCCTGAAGGATCGTTGATATGTCGTGGTAGCCGTCAGGGCGCTTGGCCAGGACCTCGAGGGTCAGGTTTATCTTGGCGTAGGCCGATAAGGAAATTATAAGTCCCAATTTAAGCATCCTAAAATAGCATTTTTGAGACCCTTCGCTAAAGCTCAGGGTGACAAACGAGTGTTTATCTGTCAGGAGGGCACATGCCATGCGCCCCTACATTGTAGGTATAAACCATTTATCTTGGCAAAGGAGGCCTTCCTAAGAAGGGCCTCTACTCTTTGATTTTAATATCTTTACTGGCGAATGCCCGGTGCAAGCTGGCCCATTCTTCGAGAGATAGGGTCTCGGGGCGCCGCTGGGGCGCTATGCCTGCTTGCTCCAATAATTCTACAATCTCTGCCGAGTCAAGCTGCAGTCCCAGGGCGAGGGAGTTTCGTATCTGCTTGCGCGGTGCGCTGAATCCCGCTTTGACTATCTCGAAGAAACCTGTGATGTTTTCTACTGCTATCGCTGGCTTCGGGTAGACCTCAATGCGCACGATAGCTGAATCGACCTTGGGCTCGGGGTAGAAGCTCTGCGCGGGCACGTAGTCAACGATGGTGGGCTTACCATAGAGTTGCACGCTGATGGCGAAGATACTCAGGTTGCCCGGAGCAGCCACCATGCTCTGTCCCACTTCTTTTTGCACCATGACTACCATGAGGCTGGGCTTGAGCGATGCCTCGAGGAAGTGGCGCAGTATCGGCGCGGCTATATAGTAGGGCAGATTGGCAACAACTTTGTAATGCCTCTTTCTATCGATTAACTCCAGGGGGTCTAGCTGGAGGATATCGGCATTTATGACAGTCAGGTTGGCAAATTTGGAGAGCCTCGTTTGCAGCGAGGAGGCGAGCTTGGGGTCGGCCTCAACGGCGATGACTTTTCCTGCCTTTTTAACCAGTTCCTCGGTCAATACACCCAAGCCAGGGCCGACCTCTATCACTGTGTCGGTGGATGCAAGCTCCGCTGCTGAGATTATCTTCTGGAGCACACCCCGGTCGATCAGGAAGTGCTGACCCAGTCCCTTCTTAGCCCTTGTCCCGAGGCGGTGCAACTGATTTCTAGTATCCATTAAAGACAGTTTGACCAGACCGTCTGACTTAGTTTGGATACTACTGCTTTTCCCTCTCAACACACTCTCCTCAACAGATTATGAGATTGATGAGATAACATCAACCCCCTCTGGCTCCCCCAGTCTTGGGGGAGAAGGGAATAATTGGGGGACACCCCCAAATCCTCGGCAAAGGGGCTCAGCCCCTCTGCACTCCCTATTTAATCTCTGAGCCCAGGAAGGGTTTTTAATTTGGGGGATAACCGCATCCGCCATAGGCGGACCGCCTACATGGGACTGCGTTTCTTTTAAGCAATCTGATTATATACCCGAAGGAAAATTTTTGGGAACAGCCGACCGTGGTATATAGCCGACTGTTCCCAAATTAGCTTGGATTCCACAATAGCTTTGAGCCCTCTGCGCTTATTTGCTCTTTTTGGAGTTTTTCTTTTTGGGTTTTGAATCTTTCAGTTTGAACACTTTGATGGCGTTCTCGCGCATTATCATTCTCTTGGCTTCGTCGCTCAGCGGCAACTCCAGGAACTGCTTCTTGAACGCTGTAAGGCCCATGTTGTTGGTGCCAAAGAGGACCTTCTCCTGGCCTGCCCAGAATGACATGAAGGTGAAGAGGTCGGGATGCATTTTGGACAGGAGCTTGGGCATCCAGGCGGAGCAGTCGCAGTAGACGTTGGGATGCTTCCAGGCCATGGCTACCAACTCGTTGCCCCAGGGCCAGCCGGTGTGAGAGCCGATGATGGTGAGCCCGGGGAAGTCCAATGCAACCTCATCCAGGTAAATAGGGCGCCCCGGCCAACTGGGAAATAGTTCTGCGGCATGGCCGGTCTGCATGCCTACGGGTATCCCTAGCTCGCTGCACTTGGCGTAGCAGGGATAGAGTCTTCTATCGTTGAGGGGCACGCCGAAGGTGAGGGAGTGGAAATAGCAGTACTTGGCTCCGTATTCCTTGACTCCCCTCTCCATTTCCTCCAGGCTCTCCTCGATCCGATAGGGGTTGTAGCCGACTACGGGTATCAGGCGGTCGGGATAGTCCTTTATATGCTCGTAGACCTCGTCAATGGTGTAGTTCCAGATGAGCTTCTTCTCCCAGTTAGACCACATCCTGATGGCAGGGATGAATATCTTGTCGTAGCCCTCTATATCCATCATCGCCACGAATTCATCAGTGGAGGGGATGGGGACGGGTAAGCGGGGTGCTGGCTTCTTCAAGGTATCGATGAGGATATTCCGGGGGAATTCGGAGCCAGGCCCGGTATGCGACCTCATCATGGTGGCTGCCAGGATTTGGAACTCTCTGCCATCCCAGGCATGAGGGTTCCAGAAAGGGTAGTTCATAATGTCTATGGGTCTGATGTCTTCCACGCCTTGTCGTTCTCCTTTTACGGATTTTGGACTATTTTATGAGATTGATGAGATATTTTACATCAACCCCCTCTGGCTCCCCCAGTCTTGGGGGAGAAGAAAATAATTGGGGGGCACCCCCAGACCCCCGGCAAAGGGACTCTGTCCCTCTGAACTCCCTTTTTCAATTCCCTGTATTCCCCAGTCTTGGGGGAAGTTGGAGGATATCCTTCGACAAGCTCAGGACAGGCCCCCAAGCCCCCGTCAGGAGGTTTCCTGCACCTCTTTTTAAGCAGTCTCTAGCACATGCTGAAGCCGCCGCTGACGCTGAGCGTCTGGCCTGTGATGAAAGCGGCTCCAGCAGAGGCCAGGAATACTGCGGCGTTAGCAGTATCCTCGGGCTTGCCCATTCGCTGCAAGGGATACTGGCTGATTATTTTCTCCTTAACCTCGGCCGGAATCATATCCTGGGTGACGTCGCCCGCCCACATGCTGTCCTTGCCCGCCGTGCCGGGTTTCTCAGGTATGGTAGCGCCTGGGCAAATGGTGTTGACGTTTATGCCGAACCTGCCCATCTCCTTGGCTATGGCCTTGGAGAAGGCGATAACGGCGCCCTTGGTGCCGGAGTAAACAGCCTCCCTGGGCTCGCCTACACGGCCGGAATCGGAGGCAATGTTCACAATCCTGCCTGCTTTTTTCTCTACAAAGTGGTCCAAGACTACCCTGGTGCAATTTATGACGCCCAGATAGTTGATCTTGATCTCTTTCTCGTATTCCTCTTTGGGCTTCTTCATGAAGAGTTTGTTGGATACAAAGCCGGCGTTGTTCACTAGGACATCAACGCCGCCGAACTGCCCTATGGCCTTCTTGACCATTGCCTCTACCGAAGCATAGTCCGTGACGTCTGTCTTGACGCCGATGGCTTTGCCGCCCAGGGCGCTGGCCTCTTTAGCCACCTTCTTGCCCTGTTCCTCATCGATGTCGGCGATGACCACATTGCACTTCTCCTTGGCGAACGCGAATGTGATGGCGCGACCGATGTTGGAGCCTCCGCCGGTGACAATAACCGTTTTGCCTGCCAGACCTAATTCCATTTAGCTTGCCCTCCTAAAATTTGAATTCCTGGTCTTAAACAGCACATGGGGCCAGTAGACATAGCCCCTCGATTTCTCCCCAATCAGTCACAGAGTAGAGCAAACTTAAGGCCGTGCACCCACTGTCGACCCTCCCCATCCGGCTTATCCCTGGCGCCGGCTCCCACCAGGTGCTCCTGCGGCACCCAGAATTTACTATTTACCGCTGCTTCCTTCCGGATCTGACGGGGTTCATAGCGTTCTGCCGCGCAGGACCCAGTGTTCACCACCGATGGACAGAAGACAGTCCCGGAAAGAGCAGAGCCTCGAGCGGGGATTCGATCCCGCTATAGCGGATTGCGGGTACAGGGCACCGCTGTCTCCCCATCTAGCACGACCTCGTGAGAATATTACTATAGGGGTGGTCAGTAGTCAAGCTGAAATGGCTCCAGGGAATCCAGGCAGGGTCAGATTTCGACGGCACAGGAAAATTCGAAATTCTAAACTCGAAATCCTAAACAAATACGAAATTCAAATTTCAAGACACAGATTAACCATGTTTAGGCAATTTGGATTTGTGATATTAGATATTGTTTAGAATTTAGGATTCGGATTTAGAGTTTCTAAATCCTGCTGGCGATGAGGTCGCCCATTTCGCGCGTGCCGACCTTCGTCATATCATCGCTCATGATGTCGTAGGTGCGGTAGCCGTCGTTGAGAGCTCTGTTGACGGCTTTCTCGATTGTTTCTGCCTCTTTGACAAGGCCTAGCGAGTACCGCAGCATCATGGCGCTGCTGAGGATGGTGGCAATGGGGTTCGCCATGTTCAGTCCGGCGCGTTTGGGGGAGCTGCCGTGTATCGGTTCGTAGAGGCCGTAGGTAGCGCTGCCCTCTTGGGGAATCCCGGCGAGGCTGGCCGAGGGCAGCATCCCCATGGAGCCCGCTAGCATGGATGCTTCGTCGGTGAGGATGTCGCCGAAGGTGTTTTCGGTGACGATGACGTCGAACTCGACGGGACGCTGGATGAGCCGCATGGAACAGGAGTCCACCAGTTGGTGCTCCAACTGGATATCGGGGTATTCGGGGGCAAGCTCGGTGGCAATCTGCCGCCACAGCCGCGATGATTCCAATACATTAGCTTTGTCTACCGAGGTGAGCTTTTTCTTGCGCCTTCGTGCCAGCTCGAAGCCGACGCGGAGAATGCGCTCTATCTCCATCTCAGAGTAGGACATGGTGTCCACCGCGCGTCTGCCTTTGGAGGTCTGCCAGCGGCGTTTGGGCCTGCCGAAGTAGAGTCCGCCGGTAAGCTCACGGACGACCAGCAAGTCTACGCCATGAACAATCTCGGGCTTGAGCGTGGTATGGTCGGCGAGCATGGGGAGCACCTTGACCGGACGCAGGTTGGCAAACAACTTGAGCTCTTTGCGCAAGGCGAGCAGGCCGTCCTCGGGACGCACCTTGCCCAGAGGGTCGTCCCACCTGGGTCCGCCTACAGCACCAAACAACACAGCATCGCACTTTTTGCACATCTTGAGTGTGTCTTTAGTCAGGGCCTCGCCGTGCTTATCTATGGATGCTCCACCTACATCTCCGGGGTGGAAGACGAAGTCGTGCTTGAATTTGCGTCCTAAAGCTTCCAATACCTTGGTTGCCTCGGCCACCACCTCGGGTCCGATGCCGTCACCTGGTAAGACGGCGATGTCGTATTTCATCAACGGCTCCTCTGTGCTGCTATTTTACGTTTGGTATACTCAATCAGCCCGCCTGCCTCTATCAGCTCGAGCATGAAGGCAGGGTAGGGTTTGGCCCTGAAGGTGAGACCTCTGGTGATATTCACGATTTCACCTGTAGAGAGTTCGACTTCAAGTGTGTCGCCAGCCTCGGTCTTATCAACGGCCTCCTCGCATTCCAGAATGGGCAGTCCTGTATCAATGGCGTTGCGGTAGAAGATGCGGGCGAAGCTCCTGGCGATGACGCAGCTTATGCCTGCGGCCTTGATAGCGAGCGGGGCGTGCTCACGCGACGAGCCGCAGCCGAAGTTAGAACCAGCGACGATGATGTCGTCTGGCTTGACCTTCTTGAGAAAGTCGGGATCCAGGTCCTCCATGCAGTGCTGAGCTAACTCAGCAGGATCATATACATTCAGGTAGCGTGCAGGGATAATGACGTCGGTATTGACATCGTCGCCGTATTTATGGACTTTACCGCGAAGGTTCATTGCTTCCTTCTTCTTTAATCTCTTATGCAGAACGAACAAGTGTCTTTTTTAGCCCTCTTGGTTTCTTTGGCATAGTTAAGTGCATCCCTTCTATTCTCGAAAGGTTCAGACCAATATCCACTTACGGTTCTATTTCTCTTGCGATTTATATATCTGTTGCAATCAGTAGAGTGCACAATAGCCTTATTGTTCGGATAGTTCACATATACAACATATGACATTCAGTCCACTATCTCCTCTGGCCCTGCAATCCTCCCCAGCACGGCGCTGGAGGCGGCGACGGCGGGGTTGGACAGGTAGACTTCTGACTGAGGGCTGCCCATCCTGCCCACGAAGTTGCGGTTGGTGGTGGAAACGCAGCGCTCTCCTGCGGCGAGTACCCCCATGTAGCCTCCGAGACAGGGTCCGCAGGTAGGCGTGCTCACCACTGCGCCTGCCTCTATGAACAGTTTGATTAGACCTCTGCGTAGAGCCTCCAGGTAGACCTCGCGCGAGCCGGGGATGATGATGCAGCGCACTCGCCTGTGCACCTTCCTGCCCCTGAGCACTCTGGCAGCTATCTGTAAGTCCTCAATGCGTCCGTTGGTGCAACTGCCGATGACCACTTGGTCTATCTCGATTTTGCCCACCTTGCTTATAGGCCTGGCGTTCGAGGGCTTGTGAGGGAAGGCAACCTGAGGCTCAATCTGCGAAACATCGTATTCAATGACTTTGGCGTATTGGGCATTCTTATCAGATTCGTAGACCTTGTAGGGTCGTTTCGCCCTTAACTTTACATAATCTAAGGTTTTCTGGTCAACATGGAAGATGCCTGCCTTGGCTCCGGCCTCAATTGCCATATTAGCCATGGTGAAGCGGCTGTCCATGGAGAGGCTGGAAATCGCCTCGCCGGTGAACTCCATACAGGCGTAGGTGGCGCCGTCCACGCCGATGTCACCGATGGTGTAGAGAATAAGGTCTTTGCCGCTGACCCATTTGCGCAGCTTGCCGTTATAGACGAACTTGATAGTAGGAGGCACCTTCATCCAAATCTCGCCGGTGGCCATGGCGGCGGCGATGTCGGTGGAGCCCATGCCGGTGGCGAAGGCTCCCAGTGCGCCATAGGTGCAGGTATGGGAGTCGGCGCCGATGACGACGTCGCCGGGCAGCACCAGTCCCTTCTCTGGAAGCAGCACGTGCTCGATGCCCATCTCGCCGACCTCGAAGTAGACCAGTTTCTGCTCCAGGGCAAACTCGCGCATCATCTTGGCCTGCTCGGCGGAGGGGATGTCCTTGTTGGGCACGAAGTGGTCGGGCACCATGACGACTTTCTTGGGGTCGAATACCTTCTTGACCCCGATGCGGCGGAACTCCTTTATAGCAATGGGAGCAGTGATGTCGTTGGACAAAACCAAGTCAACCCTGACGTTTATCAGTTCGCCCGGGCTAACTTTTTTCTTGGCACAATGGGCTGCTAATATTTTTTCGGCTAAGGTCAAGGAAGTCTCCTTATCATCGTCAACCCCCTAAATTCCCCAGTCTTGGGGGACTTTAAAAATTGGGGGGTACCCCCATACCCCCAGCAAAGGGGCTATGCCCCTCTGCACTCCCTTTTAATGAAGGGGCAGCCAGGATTTTTTCGGCTAAGGTCATTTGAAATCTCCAACCTTGGCCTGGAGCAGGTGCTCCAGGCTACCCTGTGGATGATAACGTGCACAGGAGAGGAATTTAACGATATACTTCACCACGATGGCCAACTGCAAAAACAGTTACGATACGGTTGCTGTCGTCTATATCATAAAGAACTCTATAGTCGCCTATGCGCAGTCTATATTGTTCACGTCCACTTAATTTCTTGCTTCCACGGGGTCGGGGATTTTCTTCAAGTAAGAGGATTTTGTTATTTATGCGGCGATATATTGAGAGAGGGAGCTTATCCAACTCCTTTTCGGCTGACCTTTGAATGTAAACATTATATCTCAATGTTTCGCTTTCTTGCCCCGCTCAGAGACATACTCCCGATAAGGCCGGGACGGTTCGCCTTTGCGTTTCTCCATGAGGGCAATGTCCATGATGTCTTCTCTCACTTCGGGGTCAGCTAAGAGACGATTGATGACTGCATCCCGTTCGGCTTTAGTAAGCGCTTGCAATGCTAGCAAAAAGACTTCAGCTTTCGCTTCCACTTCCACTCTGCTCATTTTTTTGACCTCTTATCTCTTAGTCGCGCTTTTGCATGGCTGACAGGAGGCGGTTGAGGGCGTTCATATATGCCTTGGCTGAGGCCACGATGATGTCGGTGGCAGCGCCGCGTCCGGTGTAGATCCGGCCCCCGCTCTCTAGCCTTATGGTCACTTCGCCCATGGCGTCTATGCCGGCAGTAACCGATTTGACGCTGAACTCGATGAGATTGTTGGGCACTCCGACGAGGCGATTAATCGCCTTGTAGACAGCGTCCACAGGGCCTGTGCCCAGGGCAGCATCGGCCAAGGGTTGTCCTCCCGGACCAATCAACCTCACCGAGGCGGTGGGGACGAGGTGGTCGCCGCAGGAGACCTGCACGTGCTCCAGGTGGTAGGTCTCGGAGAAGGTGCGCATCTCCTCCGCAATCAGCGCCTCTATATCACGGTCGCCTATCTCCTTCTTCTTGTCTGCCAACTCCTTGAAGGCGGTGAAAGCGCGGGTGAACTCCTCATCGCTCAGGGTATAACCCAGTTCCTCAAGGCGAGCTTTGAAGGCATGGCGGCCGCTGAGCTTGCCCAGGGTCAGTGTGGTGCCGGTGAGACCTATGTCCCTGGGGTCCATAATCTCGTAGGTAGTCCTCTCCTTGAGCATGCCGTCCTGATGAATGCCGGATTCATGGCGGAAGGCGTTAGCACCCACAATGGCCTTGTTGGGCTGCACCGACATGCCCGTGAGGTCGCTGACCAGCCGGCTTGTCCTATGGATTTGGGTGCTATCTACATTGGTCGTGTAGTTAAGCAGGTCTCGGCGGGTGCGCAACGCCATCACTATCTCTTCGAGAGAGGCGTTGCCGGCGCGCTCGCCGATGCCGTTGATGGTACACTCAATCTGGCGCGCGCCGCAGTCGAGCACAGCCAAGCTGTTGGCTACGGCCAGGCCGAGGTCGTTGTGACAGTGCACGCTGACCACGGCTTTTTTGATATTGGGCACATTCTGGAAGATGCCCTCTATCAGGGCGCAGAACTCCTTGGGTATAGTGTAGCCCACGGTGTCGGGTATATTTACCGTGGTTGCCCCGGCCGCGATGGTCGCTTCGATTATCTGGTACAGGAACGCGGGGTCGGTGCGGGTAGCGTCCATGGGCGAAAATTCCACGTCATCAAGATACCCCTTAGCCCGTGCCACCATGCTCCGGGCGGCCTCCAGTACCTGCTCCCTGCTCTTTTTAAGCTGGTGAGCCATATGAATCTCTGAGGTGGAGAGAAAGACATGAATGCGAGGGTGTTGTGCATCCTTGATTGCCTGCCAGGCTGCATCCACAGCATCCTTGCTGGCGTGAGCCAAAGCACAGATAGTTGGTTCGCGCACCTCTTTGGCAATGCGGCGCACAGCTTCGGAATCGCCGGGTGAGGAGATGGGGAAGCCAGCCTCGATTACGTCTATGCGCAGCCTCTCCAGTTGCCGGGCGATCTCCAGCTTCTCGTCTATATTGAGCGCTGCGCCTGCCGACTGCTCGCCATCGCGCAGCGTGCTGTCGAAGATTATGACCCTATCCACGGTGTTCTCCTATGCTTCTTATGCCTCAGCCTTGAGCCAGGGCATCATGGCTCTAAGCTTCTTGCCCACAATCTCTATCTGATGTTCTTGCTCTCTCTTGCGCATGATATTGAACGAGGGACGGCCCGCCTGGTTCTCGAGAATCCAGCGGGTGGCGAAAGTGCCGTCCTGAATCTCTGCCAGAATCTGCATCATGGCCTGCTTGGTGCACTCGTCTATGACCCTGGGGCCGGAGACATAGTCGCCGTACTCGGCAGTATCGCTCACCGAGTGGCGCATGTAGCTCAAGCCGCCCTGGTAGATGAGGTCGGTGATAAGCTTCAATTCGTGAAGGACCTCGAAATAAGCGATCTCCGGCTGATAGCCGGCCTCGACCAGTGTCTCGAAGCCAGCCTTAATTAAGGAGGAAACACCGCCGCAGAGTACGGTCTGCTCACCGAAGAGGTCGGTCTCGGTCTCTTCGGCGAAGGTGGTATCCAAAACGCCGGCCCGGGTGCAGCCGATGCCCTTGGCGTAGGCCAGGGCAATCTTCTTAGCCTTGCCCGTGGCATCCTGATGAACGGCGATCAAAGCCGGCGCCCCTCCGCCTTCGGTGTAGGTGCGCCGCAGCATAGGACCCGGACATTTGGGAGCTATCATAGTGACGTCAATGTCCTTGGGAGGTACGATCTGGCTGTAGTGTATGTTGAAGCCATGGGCGAACATCAGCATCTTGCCCCTGGTCAGACCCTTCTGCATCAGGCGGTATACCGTTGGATGCAGGGTATCGGGCACGAGCAGGGTCATGAGGTCGGCCTTTTGGGCTGCCTCTTCTGCGGTGAGGACCTCGAACTTCGCCTTTTTCGCCTCTTTCCAGGGAGGGCTGTCCTTGAGCTCAGCCACGACGACATTGCAGCCGCTGTCTCTGAGGTTCTGGGCATGGGCATGGCCCTGGCTGCCGTAGCCCACTATGGCGATAGTCTTGCCTTTGAGTAAACCCAGGTCGGCATCCTTATCGTAGTACATTCTCTTGCTCCGTCCTTTCAATTAAATCTGTTTTGAGAAGATTCCAAAGGCTCTTTTCAATCCTTTGAATCCGAGGTTGCTTATCAATGGCTTTTCAACCCCCTCTGGCTCCCCCAATCTCGGGGGAGAAGGGAAAATTGGGGGACACCCCCAAACCCCCAGCAAAGGGGCTCTGCCCCTCTGCACTCCCTAGTTATTAGACAATGCTCATTGGGCAGGTTTAGCCCTTTTAGCTTTTGGGATTTGAACCTCCGGCGGTTGCTCCTCTTCTACCCTGACCGCTCCTGCTCCGCGTGCCATGGCAATTCTGCCGGTACGTGAGAGCTCCTTCACCCCGAATCTTTTTAGCAGGTTATAAAGTGAATCTATCTTATCAGTGTCTCCGGTGACCTCCACTATCAGTGAGCTAGGAGCGACGTCTATAATGTTCGCCCGGAAGATATCGACTATCTGAATTATCTCGCTTCTGGTGGAAGAGGTGGCATGAACCTTGATCAGAGCCAGTTCCCGGGCAACTATGGATTCCTCCGAGATGTCGATTACCTTGACTACCTCGATAACTTTGTCAAGCTGTTTTCGCACTTGCTCCACGGCCGTAGTAGCCCCATCGACGAGGATAGTCATCCTGGAGAGGCCTGGCTGCTCGGAGTGGCCCACGGCAATGCTCTCTATGTTGAAGTTGCGCCTGCGGAACAGACTGGATACGCGGTTCAGGACACCAGGTCTATCCTCGACCAGTGCTACCAAGGTGTGTTTTGTTTTGCTATTCATGGTTATTTTCCTTAATAAGGGAATTCCTTATCAACCCCCTCTGTCTCCCCCAAGATTGGGGGAGAAGAATAAATTGGGGGACACCCCCAATGCCCCCGGCAAAGGGCAAAGCCCTCTGCACTCCCTTTCTATGGACTCTGACCCCCAGTCTTGTGGGGACTTAGAGAACTGGGGGATTCCCCAAACCCCCGTCAGGAGGTTTCCTGCACCTCAGTTCAAACTCCTTAATTCCCCAGTCTTGGAAGAAGAAATTGGGAGACACTCCCAGACCACCAGCATCCGCCTATAGCGGACTGCACTCTTACAGGTTGCTTGTCTCTTGCGAGCCTGTCTGAACCTTGACTTTATGCTTGGGTGCCTCGATGATTTCGGCCAGGGTGCATCCCGGCGCTACCATGGGATAGATATTTTCCTCCGGCTCAACCACGAAATCGATGAGGAACGGGCCGTCATATTCCATAGCTCTCTGAATGGCAGACACGACAAGCTTTTTGTCGGTCACTCTAAGCCCGGGTATGCCATAAGCTTCGGCTACTTTAACGAAATCAGGGTTGCTCAAAGGTGTTGCCACGTAGTTCTTCTTGTAAAACAGCTCCTGCCATTGTCTTACCATGCCCAGGAAGCCGTTGTTGATAATGGCAATCTTCACCGCGATATTATCCTGAGCGGCTGTGCCCAATTCCTGGATGGTCATCTGGAAGCCACCATCGCCCGCTACGGCCCATACGGTCTCATCGGGCTTTCCTACCTTGGCCCCGATAGCAGCAGGCAACTCGAAGCCCATCGTTCCTAGGCCTCCGGATGATATCAGCGTATTGGGCTTGTTATACCAGAAGTGCTGCGCTGCCCACATCTGATTCTGGCCCACGCCGGTAACGATAATGGCATCGCCTTTGGTTACTTCGTAAATCTTCCTAATCACGAACTGCGGCAGAAGTGAGTCCGTTTCACGAATAACGACTACAGGGTGGTCACGGCGCCATTCCTCAACCTGCGCTATCCAGTCGACGTGCGTCTGGACCTCAATTTGTTTGTTCAACTCACGGAGCACATTCTTCACATCGCCCACGATGGGTATATCTACTCTCACGTTCTTGCCGATCTCAGCAGGGTCTATGTCTATGTGTATGATTTGAGCGTGAGGTGCGAAGCCGCTTACCTTACCGGTTGCCCTGTCGTCGAACCTCATGCCTATAGCGATAACGAGGTCGGAAGCGCTCACAGCCAGGTTGGCGTAGGCCATGCCGTGCATGCCTATCATGCCCAGGCTGAGTATATGGTCTTCAGGGAAGCACCCGATACCCAGTAAGGTGGTAATCACGGGGATTTGCGCTTTCTCGGCCAATTCCTTGAGCTCGGGAAATGCGCCCGATATGATAACCCCTCTTCCCGCGAGGATGACGGGCTTCTGGGACTCGTTGATAAGTTTCGCTGCTTTCTTAATCTGAGCGGGATGTCCCTGGATGACCGTTTTGAAGCCGCTTATCTTGACCTTTTCCGGATAATGAAAATTCGCTTCCTCAACGAACACATCGCGCGGTATATCGATGAGGACTGGCCCCGGCCTTCCGGTCCTGGCGATATGGAATGCTTCCTTAACCACGGTAGCCAGTTCTTCTGCTTTGAGGACGAGGTAGTTGTGCTTGGTTATAGGGACTGTAATGCCCGTGATATCTATTTCCTGGAAGGCATCCTTACCGATAAAGGGCCTTGCCACCTGTCCCGTGATGGCAACAATCGGCGAGGAATCCAGGTGAGCATTAGCTATGCCGGTCACCAGGTTGCAGGCTCCGGGCCCGGAAGTTGCCAGGCAGACTCCCACTTTTCCGGTGGCCCTGGCGTAGCCGTCGGCTGCATGGGCAGCGCCCTGCTCATGGCGCACCAGGATGTGCCGCAACTGCGGGTATTGAGGCAAAGTATCATACAGGGGGAGCACGGTGCCACCGGGGAAGCCGAAGATAACCTCCACTCCCTCTTTGATCAGGCTTTCACATAAGATTTGGGCACCAGTACGTTTCATAATGGGCTCCTACTTGAACACTGCCCCGGTTGATGCCGAGGTGACTTTCTCAATGTAACGTTTTAAGTAGCCTGTCTTTATCTTGGGCTGGAATTTGGGCACCTGGGAAAGGCGCTGAGCGATTTGCTTCTCGCTGAGCTCCACATCTATTCTATTATTCGGGATATCTATCTTGATGCGGTCTCCGTCCCTCAAGGCAGCGATAGGGCCTCTCTCCGCTGCCTCCGGCGAGACATGGCCTATGGCCGCGCCCCGGGTAGCTCCGGAGAACCGTCCGTCGGTAACTAACGCTACTTCACTCTCCAGACCCATGCCTGCGATGAGCGAGGTCGGGGTGAGCATCTCAGGCATTCCCGGGCCGCCTTTAGGTCCCTCGTAGCGGATGACCACCACGTCACCTGCCCTTATCAAACCCGCCATTATGGCCTTGGTTGCTGCGTCCTCGGAGTTGAACACGCGCGCCGGCCCAGTGTGCACCATCATCTCAGGGAGCACGGCAGCGCTCTTCACCACAGCCCCTTTAGGCGCCAGGTTGCCGAATAGAATGCTCAGGCCGCCTCTGGGAGAGTAGGGGTTCGACAAAGGCCGTATCACATTCTTATCGCTCACCTTTGCTCCTGCAATGACCTTACCCAGCGTTTTGCCCGAGACTGTCTTCGCCTCCAAATTAAGATGCTTCCTGAGCTGGTTCATAATCGCCGGTATGCCTCCGGCAAGGTCGAGATCCTCCAGGTGATATTCGCCGGAGGGCCTTATCTTCGAAAGATGCGGAGTGCTCAGGCCTATCTTGTTTATTGCTTTCAGGGAGAAATCAACCTCTGCTTCATGTGCCACCGCCATAAGGTGCAGCACGGAGTTAGTGCTGCCGCCCAAAGCCATGTCTATCACGAAGGCATTATAGATAGAATCCTTCGTGATGATGTCAAGCGGATGAATATCCGCTGCAAGCAGCGCCATGACCTTGCTGCCGGCCTCTTTAGCCAGGCGTATCCTGCGGGCATCGACTGCAGGGATGGTGCCGTTGCCGGGAAGCGCCATACCCAGTGCCTCGAGGAGGCAGTTCATGGTATTAGCGGTAAACATCCCGGCGCAACTGCCGCAGCCCGGGCAGGCCCTATCCTCGAGCTCCTCCAACTCGGCCAGGGTCATATCTCCTTTAGCTACTTTGCCTACTGCTTCAAAGACGCTATTCAGGTCAACTATGCTCCTGCTGCCGAGATGCCCTGCCAGCATGGGGCCCCCGCTAACGAAGATAGCAGGTATATTGAGCCTCACCGCAGCCATCAACATCCCCGGGATAATCTTGTCGCAGTTAGGAATGAACACCAGGGCATCGAAGCCGTGAGCCTGCACCATAATCTCGATGGAATCGGCGATAAGCTCGCGGCTGGGCAGGCTGTACCTCATTCCGATATGTCCCATAGCGATGCCATCGCAGACGCCGATGGTATCGAACTCCAACGGTGTGCCGCCTGCGCTATGCACTCCGGCCTTCACCGCTTCAGCGATGGTTCTGAGGTGGATATGGCCGGGGATGACCTCATTGAAGCTGTTTACGATGCCCACCAGGGGCTGCTCGATCTCCTTGGAGGTCAAGCCCAGTGCCTTGAGCAGCGTCCGATGGGGAGCGCGTTCGACACCTTGTTTTACAACGTCGCTTCTCATATCTTCTCCAGCTTGTGCAATTAAAAAACCGCCCCTTTGGGGCGAAAGCTAGTCCTATTCAAAACTAGTAGGGTGATTAAACCATAGGATACTACAAGTGTCAAGTGAAATGCAACTCAGAGCGTTTACAAACGCCTTTTCAACACCCTGAATCCCCTAAATCTTGGGGGACTTTAATGTCATTGCGAGGAGTCCTTCTTGGAGGAAGGTTGACTCCTCTCTTGCGCTCGGAGCAGGCTCCGCAATCCCCTCGTGGTTATAAATACCAAGAAGGCGATGAGATTGCTTCGCTTCGCTCGCAATGACACTGGAACTTTTGAGCGAAATCCCTATCCTTCTGCAGAAGGACCAGCAAAGGGAGAAGCTCACTTTCCACTCCTCCATTGATAAATGCTCCTACATACATTGGTTAAGAATATTTCATGATATACGGTCAAGAATGGAAAGGGGAAGGGCGGGTTGGGGAACCCGCCCCTATGAGGAAGCCGATTTATTTGCGGCTTTTCTTGCCTTTCTTTGAGGCAAGCACCTTCTGCATGGTGCTGCCGATCTCAGCGGGGCTCTGGGTCACGGTGACGCCGACAGCGGCCAGGGCATCCATTTTGTCCTGCGCCCTGCCCGACGCTCCCGTGATGATAGCTCCGGCATGGCCCATGCGCCTGCCCTGGAGGTGCGCTGGCCCCGGCGACGAAGGCGACCACGGGCTTGGTCATTTTGCTCTTGATGAACTCCGCTGCCCTCTGTTCCTGATTGCCGCCGATCTCGCCGATGAGCACCACTGCCTCGGTCTCGGGGTCTTTCTGGAATAGCTCCAGGGCATCGATGAAGACTGTGCCTATAATAGGGTCGCCGCCCAGGCCGATACAGGTAGTCTGCCCGATGCCCAGCGTAGTTAGCTGGCTCACGGCCTCATAGGTGAGAGTGCCGCTGCGGGAGACCACGCCGACATTACCTTTGAGGAAGATGTCGCCGCTCATGATGCCAACCTTGCACTTACCGGCGGAAAGCAGGCCGGGGCAGTTGGGGCCGATGAGCCTGGCTCCTTTTTGCTTCAGATAATTGCTGACCATGACCATGTCCAGCGTGGGGATGCCCTCGGTGATGCAGACGATGAGCGGGATGCCGGCGTCGGCAGCCTCCAGAATGGCGTCGGCTGCGAATGCAGCGGGGACGAAGATAATGCTGGTGTTGGCACCGGTCTCAGCCACCGCTCGCTCGACGGTATTGAACACCGGCACTTCGTCCATCTTAGTGCCGCCCTTGCCCGGGGTGACGCCTGCAACTACTTTGGTGCCATAGTCAATGCAGCGGCGGGTATGGAAACTGCCCTCGCCGCCGGTGATGCCCTGTACCAAAAGCCGCGTCTTTTCATCAATAAGAATACTCATTTAGACACCTCATTAGGATTTTTGGACTGCCGCTACTGCTTTCTGCGCAGCCTCCCGGAAGTTACTGGCTCTGATAAGTTTCAAGCCTGACTCGTCCAGTATTTTATCTCCCTGAGCTACGTTAGTGCCGGCCAGGCGGACGACGACAGGCACTTTAATCTCCATTTTCTTGTGCGCGGCGACCAAGCCCTGGGCGATGACGTCTGTGCGCGCCATGCCGCCGAAGATATTTATCAGCATCGCCCTGACGTTGGGGTCGGAGTTGATGATTCCGATGGCTTGCACCACTCGCTCGGGGTCGTTGATAGTGCCGATATCGAGGAAGTTGGCGGCGTTGCCGCCTTCCTGCTTCAAGAGGTCGAGTACAGCCATAGCGAGTCCCGCGCCGTTGACCAGACAGCCGATGCTGCCATCGAGCTTGATATAGTTTTCAATGCCTTTGCTCTTGGCTTCCACCTCGAGGGGGTCTTCCTGGGCGATATCGCGGAGAGCTTCCACAGCTTTCTGGCGATAGGAGGCATTATCGTCGAAGTTGAGCTTGGCGTCCGCAGCGAGGACTCTGCCGTCGGCGGTGACTACCAAGGGATTTATCTCGGCGAGCGAGCAGTCTTTGGCCTGGAACAGCTTATAGAGATTTGCTATGAGCTCTGAGCCGGCCTTCATCTGCTCCGGAGCCAGGTTCAGGCCATAAGCCAGCTTCCGTGCCAGGAAGGTGCGCACGCCGACTGCGGGATAGACGTAAGCCTTGAGAATCTTCTCAGGGCTGGTGCGGGCAACCTCCTCGATGTCCATGCCGCCGGCCTCGCTAGCCATGATGACGGGCATACCTGCGACGCCGTCGATGACTATGCTCAAATAGAGCTCACGTTTAATGTCGATGGCTTCCTCAACGAGGACAGCGTTGACGGGCACACCTTGAGGGCCGGTCTGGTGAGTGACCAGCTTGGAGCCGAGCAGCTTCTGCGCAGCCTGCTCCGCCTCGTCCGGAGAAGAAACGACCTTGATGCCGCCGGCCTTGCCGCGTCCCCCGGCGTGGACCTGTGCCTTGACTACTACCTTGCCGCCGAGGTCGGATGCTATTTTTCTGGCTTCACTGGGGGTTTTGGCTACGCTGCCGCGAGGGACAGGGACGCCGAACTCCGCCATGAGTTGCTTCGCCTGGTATTCATGGGCTTTCATACTACGTTCTCCTTCGGGCTATTCAAAAATTCGATGAGTCGAGGATTTCGCATGGTGTGAATGCCGGGACTCGGGATTAAAAAAAGGTGCTTGATGAGATGAGGTGGTATTTCAGAGAAGGGTTTATCGAAGCGGACAAACACGCTGATATATTAGCACATGCGGTGTCGAGGCGCAATTGAACCGTTGGCCGAGGTGATGCAGCAATTTTACCTTGACTACAAGCCAAATTCAATGCTACAATTGGCTCGCTTGAAAGGCAGGAAACTGTCTGTTATGGTGGGCGTAGCCGAGAGGTTTAAGGCGCCAGGTTGTGGCCCTGGAGAACGAGGGTTCGAATCCCTCCGCTCACCCCATTGTTGCGATTCGAGAAGAAGGCACTCCCTCTCAAAAGTCGTAGCGATGCGCCCGTAGCTCAGTGGATCAGAGCATTGGTCTTCGGAACCAAGGGTCGTGGGTTCGAATCCCTCCGGGCGCGCCACCATTTTTGAACGTAAAATTAAGCCCCTGGCGGTGCTCAGGGACTTGCGTTTTTGATGAATCACTAACCAAGGTCACTAACCCAGTGCCGTCGCGCTATTGTCTAGTCCACTGGACATTGTAAGTTCCAGAACCTTCATATGTGGGCTGAAAACCTGTGGAGGTTACCGATGATGGGACTTCAAAAGCCAGGTTCCCACTCATTGTCTCACCATTAAGGACGTTTGCCGCCTGTAATTTGTTTTGCAGTTTGATTACGACCGCTGTATCATACTTCACACCGTTTACCACCACTGAAAAGTAGAGTGGGTTTACACTGAATGAATTATAAGCTTGGTTCTGAATGGTCATATCTAGCACCAGGTAGACATTACCTGCTCGGGGGGTGTCCGGGAAGTATCCTGTACCTATTTGCGTCATTGTGGTTGAGGAGTATGTGATGATTATTTTCGGGTTCACGGGGGCAAATGTAGATGTCGGTGCAGGTGTCGGTGTTGCATAGACAACCTGGGTAGCCTTTTTGGTGCATGATATGCCTGACACCAGCAAACCTAGAAATACTGTGCCAATTAAGAGGCCTATTAAAATCCTTTTCATCTTGTGACCGCTGACTTCCTCTGTCCGTATTATTTTTGACCTCTTCAAATGGCTATTCTGGTAATTCTGTGGGGATATTCTATTCCGATTTGTGTACTAGCGCAAGGTGTCCGTGGAACCTTGACACAGGAGAACGCAAGCTGCCCTTATTCCTTGGGCTGTAAGACCTCCTCGAACCTCAAAGCCGCAGGTTTCTGTAGGCCCGGTGTTACGGTCGAATCCCCCGGGCGCGCCAGGGTTTGGAAGGTAAAAAGCCACGAAGTCGGTTAGGCAACTAAAGGTGCTCTTCTTTTAACTTACCTTATCCTCCCACCAAGTCCTCTTTTAGAGGATTGATGCGCCAATTTTGCGTTCAGCCGCTTGCAGGATTGATTGCCTCTTAAGTAGAATGTCGCAGCCTGTTCAAAGACATCTATGAGAGGTGGTGGGGTGCGGCAATGGCGACGATGGTAGCGGTGAGCGACTTCCATATCCATGATGATTCTAAGCTTGACATAATCAGGAAATTCGTACAGAGAATGGATGCGTTGAAGCCGGATATCCTGGTATACCTGGGAGATGTGGGAGACCCCTGGGAAGAAACCTGGGATGTGATACGAGCGACGCAATCATGGAAGGAGCTGGGTGAACTAAACCGTCGCAGGAGTGAAGAAGGGCTGACTAACATCTGGGTGAACCGGAACCACGATTACTCGGCGAGACGGAAATATCTGCCGGGAGCATGGATGAAACCTGAGTATCGTGCGGAGGGATTTTCCTTCAAGCACGGGTGGGAATTCGACTGGGTCTGGAATGGGTTCGACTTTATCTGGAACTTGCCTCTATTCCCCGGTATCTCGCGGGTGGCTTACTGGCTGTCAAGCAGGTGCCCCCGTTTTTCTATATGGGTGTGGTCTTGCCTCAGGGCTCTGCCGTGCTTCAACAAAGGTACTCCCTATCAACAGAAAGTCAGGGGAGCGAGGGAAGATTGGAATAAGCATGTTGGCTTGGTTCATTTGAGGGCAATGGACTATGCCCAGAGAACAAAAGTGAGGCTTGTCATCGGGCACACTCACTGTCCGATGGTCTATGCTGATCTGCTGGCGGATGACGGCGACATGACAGACTCATTCTCATTCCTGTATATTCACGATGGCAAGTGGGAGTTGAGGACGCTATAGGGATTATTCAGGGCTCTGAAGTTTCCTCTGAAGTCTAAATGCCCCGTATGACTGAATGAACATACACACTATCTCGGCATAGACCACTATCTTCTGTCCCGTTGCTTGAAGCCTGTTGCCCCATGATGTCTCCGCTTTGGGGCCGGCGAAAAGAAGTACCAGGTAGAGCGCTAATATGACTGCAAAAGCCAGATAGGTGTATGCGTAAAAGTTAGGATAGGCTCTATTTCGGAATATGGCAGCGGAATACAGCGCTACAACAAGAAGGAATGCCGTGAAAGCTATATAGACAAATAGCTTGTGGGTAGGCAGGTGAAGGTCCGCAGGCACAGACGCAATGCCGATGTATGAGATAACTGATATTATGCCGACAATCGACCCAAGGAAAGCGAGACGTCTGGCGGACTTCACCCCGGAGAATAGCCGGGGCAATGCGGCGAAGGCCAGAGCCAGGACGAGCGCTGCGAAGCAAAGGGCTGTGACAAAAAGGATATGGGAGACTGTATTTGAAGCTCCCGAGAATGTGGCCCGTCTACCTAAATCGCTGAAGAAGTTATACCAGAATGAATAGCCAACCGCATCATGATTCGTGTATGTTCCACCGGGGTAGTAGAACATGGCGACTGTGGTGAGCACGATAAACTGGACGCACCCCGCCATCGCCAGAACGAATGCCCATCTTCTCCAGTTCATGGCGTTAGTCTTCATAGCAGCCTCCCTGATGCATAGAGTCGGGTGAGGAGAAACTTCTTTGAACTTCAATTCTGCCTGTTCATCCTGAGCTTTTGGAATATAAGCTGGGCGACTCCTGTGGCCAGGCCGATGTTGCTGGAAACCGACCACACAATATAGTACGGGAGCATCTTGGGGCTTCTTTTTCTGAGGCACACATATATGCCGAAAGGTATTATCAAAGAAGGGTGAACAAGCTGGGCTATCCGCCTGTATTTCCAGAGAAATCGGGAACCACCCTTGCCATACCAGATTCTCTGCTTGATGAAACCTCTGGCGCTGGTCCTATGCTGGTGGTAGATTTGAGCTGAAGAAATGCCGAGTTTAAGGCCTTTCTTCCTCAGGTTCAGGGAAAGGGTTTTATCTTCTCCAGCCCCGATGAAGAAGGGATCAAAAGGGTTCTCTATTACAAATTGTCTTCTGAATATCGCAGCTATGTTTCCGATCCATTCTCGTTCGCCTACCCTATTGAACATCATGCGAACATGCTGGTCTTCGGCCCACTCCCAATAGTTCTCATTGCTCAGGCTTAACACCTGGGCGTGTATTCCCACGTATCCTTTTTCCTGCAATTCCCCCAGCATTTTTTGAAGACAATTCGCGGTCAGGACAACGTCAGAGTCAACATAGGCGATGTATTCGCTGCTGGCTTTCCGGGCTCCCAGTTGCCGAGCATAAGCAAGGCCTTTGCCTTCATCGGAGTAAATCCTGTCGGTGTGCTTGCTTGCGATTTGTACAGTAGCATCAGAGGAGTTCCCGTCTATGAGAATAATCTCCGAGGGTTCGTTCTCCTCGATTGACTTGAGACATGCCTCTATGGTTTTCTCGGCATTCTTGGCGCAGACTATTACGGAAATATCCACAGTACCTCTCAGAGTAAAAGGGACAAAGTTGCGTTTATTATAGCATGGACAAAATGACACGAGGTGCACCAGATGATATAATGTTTTCGATGGCAGTTCGATTATCTCCTGAATTTGGAGGCCGTAGAGATTACAGATGAGCGTTATTGATTCTATTGGGAATACGCCCCTCGTAGAACTGAAGAACCTGAATTCGAAGCACAAGGTCAGGTTGATGGCCAAGCTAGAGGGCAGTAATCCGGGCGGCTCGGTCAAAGACCGTCCTGCCTTGTACATGGTCAAGAAAGCCATCGAGTCGGGCAAGCTGGTCCCTGGCAAGACCATTCTCGAGCCCACGTCGGGCAATACCGGGATAGCTCTGGCAATGATCGGGGCAGCTCTGGGCTACAAGGTGAAGCTGGCCATGCCCGAGTGCGTCAGCGTGGAGAGACGGCGCACCATCGAGGCTTTCGGCGCTGAGATCGAGCTCACGGCGGGGAACCGTTCTACCGACGGCGCTATCATACGCGCACACCAGATACTCAAGGAGAGCCCTGACCAGTATTTTATGCCCAATCAGTTCGACAACGAGAACAACGTGGTGGCCCATTACGAGACCACAGGCCCGGAGATATTCAAGCAGACCAAGGGAGAAGTGGATGCCTTCGTGGCGGGCATGGGCACGACCGGAACGCTGATGGGCGTCTCGAAGTATTTCAAAGAGCACAAGCCTGCGGTGAAAATCATTGGCGTGGAGCCTACCGAGAACCACAGCATACAGGGCCTGAAGAACCTGCATGAATCTATTGTGCCGCGCATTTTCAAGTCGTCTGCACTGGATGACGAGATAACTGTCACGGATGACGAGGCGTTTGAGACCACCAGGCTGCTGGCCACCAAAGAGGGCCTGTTTGTGGGGATGTCGAGCGGGGCGGCGGTGGCGGGGGCTCTTAAGTTTGCCAAAGGTATGAAATCGGGCACGGTGGTGGTGTTGCTGCCCGACCGCGGAGACCGCTATTTGAGCACCAGCCTCTTCATGTCCACCTGCGCTCACTGCCCGCCGTAGGTAGCTCTTGGGAAGGGCGTTCGGTTGAACGCGGCTACAGAGATCCATCAACCCCCTCTGACTCCCTCTCCTTCCTTTGGAAGGATGGGGGGAGAAGAAGAAATTGGGGGACACCACCAAACCCCTGGCATCCGCCTATGACGGACTGCCCCTCCGCAGGCGACCCAGCGGGTCGCCCCTACATGACACTAATAAGCGTATTCGTTGGCAATGACAAAAGGAAGGCGTGTATACATGAGTAGGGGTTCAAAATTTTGAGCCCCTACAAAAAAATCCCCCTTTACAAAATTTATGTATTTGACACATCACAACGCCAGATGGCACAATAAAGGAGAATCCAAAATATAGAGGATATACGATATGGCGAGTAAGCCGGCGGTTACCCCTGAGATGAAGAAGTCCATCGGCGCCAAGCTGTTTGAGGATTTTCCGCCTGACGAGGTGTCGCTGTGGGCTATTAACCGATTCATCGAAGCAACCACGGACGAGAACCCGCTGTGGCAGGACGAGAAATATGCGAAGAAGACGCGCTGGGGAGGTATCATCGCGCCGCCGGCTTTCCTCCACGTATTCGACCCGGCAAACCGCGCCTTCAGACAGCGCCCTGACCTGTCTCATATGGCCACGATTATGCCGTTTGAGCTTCCTTTCCCAAAGATGTTCCAGGCTTTCTATGAGTTCCAGTTCTTTGTCCCCTTGAGGCCGGGAGACCTGATAACGAGCACGGCCAAGATCGGCGACGTATACGAAAGGGAGGGGAAATCGGGCAGGATGGTGTTCGTTCGCATGGAGAATGAGCACCGCAACCAGCGCAACGAGCTGGCAGGGATAACCAGCGAGGCCATGGTTTCCATCGAGGGCTTGTCCTCATCGTCAAAGGCGGCAGAACCCCCTCCGCCACCGGAGGAGGTGAAGCTGGAACCTCCGGGCAAGAAGCAGATATATTTCGAGGATATCGAGGTCGGCGCTGCGCTGCCGGCAATGGTGAAACCTATCAGCATGGTGACCATACTGAAATGGGGGGCGGCGGTCAACGATTACGGGCCGCATCACTACGACCAGCAGTTCGCCAACCAGATGCTGGGGCTGCCTAATGTCATAGCGCACGGCCCGCACAACGCAGCGTTCCTGGCGCAGCTAGTCACCAACTGGATCGGCGGCGAGGGCATGCTGAGGAGGCATTACGCTGAGATGAGGGGGAACGTTTTCCCGGGCGATACCATGACCTTCCAGGGCAAGGTGGCAGACAAATATATCAAGGATGGGGAAGGTCTGGTAGAGATTGAAAGCTGGGCACAGAATCAAAAAGGGCGCAGGGTAACTCTGGGGCAGTCAACGGCTATGCTGCCGCGAAGGAAGAAATGAGCGTAAAAGGTTATCGCACGCCGTCCTGGTTCCGTATGAAGGGCTTTGCCAACAAGAAGCAAACTAAAGCCGGGAAGGACAAGCCCAAGGTGTCCAAACCGAAGCGCTTTGAGGGGAGGGAGACGAAATGAAACAGGAGTATACGCATCTGCCATTGAATGAAGAGGTGAGGGGTCTGTCGGGGTTCTACATCCCCTGCAAGGAGGAGCGACTGAAGTATAACGGCAAGGAAGTGCTCTATGTCATGGGGACTACTACGCTGGACTCCTCCTGCTGCGGCGGCGGAGGGACCTGCGGGTATGCGGTTGTGCCCGGGTTTATAGCCAAGTGGAAAACGAAGAAGAATAAAGCGGGGCTGCCCATATCCGAAGTGGAGCCTATCGAAAATGAGGCAACGAGGCGCGAGATAGGTAAGACCATCAAGGCGGCTGAGAATATCAGCAATATCGACTTCTGGTGATTTTGGGTAGGGTGGAGCACTCCCCGCACCATGTCTGGAGCAGATGCTCCAGACTACCCATGAGGTGAATTATGTCGCAAGAGCTGGGCAAAATAGAGAAACCTGCGGTTGAGGAATACAAGGCTGCCAGGAAGCTGTTCTTCGTACCCCTTCTCTTCACTCCCAGGGAGATCCAGGGCGAGCTTTTCGAGAAAGTGTTCAGGTACTGGGACCAGGTAGAGGTGCAACTGACCAGCCTGGAGCTGAAACTGGGCATCGCAAAGAAGGTGTATCACGAGCTGGTGCCTGTAGGTGGTGAGGAGGGGAGCAAGATTATCGAGGAGCTGAACAGCACAAGCTACGGAATAATCAAAGCCAGGCTGGACAAAGGGGCTGAGCTTGAGGCGCTGGAGGATGCCGACCTGCTCACGGAGTCAATGGACTGGACGAGATGCCTGGCGGTGGGCCTGCAGAACGCGAAGGTATTCGACAAGGTATACCAGTCATATATCGAGGCCCAGAAGAAGAGGAACGAGCACATAGCGAAGATGATAGACGATACCTTGAAGGAGAGCGAGGTGGGGATACTGCTGATGAGGGAAGGGCATCAGGTGCAGTTCCCTGCGGATATAGAGGTGTTCTACGTATCACCGCCGGGACTGGATGAGATCAAGCGCTGGCTCAGAACTAAGGAAGTCGAAGCTGAGAAAGAGGCGGGCGAGGGCCCCGAGAAGTAAGTATGGAGCTTGTGGTAAATAAGACCAGGCTCGTTTTGATTCAGGGCGACATCACCCAGCAGGCCACCGATGCTATTGTCAATGCCGCCAACTCCGGGCTGATGGGTGGCGGGGGCGTGGATGGCGCGATACACCACGCCGGCGGGCCGGCCATAATGGAGGAATGCCGCAGAATCAGGGACAAGATAGGGCGCCTGCCTGCAGGCCAGGCGGTTATCACCACAGGGGGCAGGCTCAAGGCTAAGTACGTCATCCATACTGTGGGCCCGGTGTGGCATGGCGGCAGGAGTGGAGAGGCGGAAACGCTGGCCAGCGCGCACAGGGAGAGCCTGAAGCTGGCAGCCGAAAAAGGACTGAAGAGCATATCTTTCCCTGCCATAAGCACGGGGGCCTATGGCTATCCCCTGGAGGCTGCGGCCAGGATAGCCCTGGAGACTGCCATGGATTTCGCAGAGCAGAACAGCTCTTTGAAAGAAGTGGCATTCGTTCTGTTCGATGATTACAGCTTCCAGGTCTATGCCGATACGCTTCGGGAGCTGATGCCGAAGGCCGAAGACTGAAGATGAAGGTCGTGTATCACCCAAGGTATCTGGAGGTCTATGCCGGCGATCCCGCTGCCCAGGCGGGGCGCATTGAAAGCATACTGAAAGAAGTCTCGCCGCATTATGAGTTGGTCACGCCGGAGCCGGCGTCCATCGAGGATATTAAGCTGGTACATACCGAGTGGCACGTCGCAGATATTCAGAGGATGAGTCAGGCGTACGAGGTCGCTCTGCTGGCTGCAGGGGGAGCTATCAAGTCGGCTGAACTGGCGATGAGTGGAGAGCCTGCCTTCGGGCTGATACGGCCGCCGGGGCATCATGCCAGCCCGGATTCCTGCTGGGGTTTCTGCTTCTTCAACAACATGGCCATCTCCATAGCCAGGCTCAGAGCGGAGAAAAAGATAAACAGGGCGGTGATACTGGACTTCGACCTGCATTTCGGCGATGGCACGGACAATACCTTCAGCAGGGTGCCTGAGGTGGTGTATCACCACCCGGAGGACAGGAGCAGGCAGGAGTTTGTGGATGGTATCGCCCGGTTTTTAGACAAGCAGAAGGGGGACATAATCGCAGTCTCGGCCGGGTTCGACCGCGGGGTGGAGGACTGGGGAGGACTGCTCACCGCTGAGGACTATCAGACCATCGGGAAGCTGGTCAAGGAGTTCTCGCTAAAGGCCTGCCAGGGGAGGCGGTACGGCGTGCTGGAGGGCGGCTACAACCACAGTGTTCTAGGCAAGAACGTCAAGGCTTTCCTGGACGGTATGAGTTAGCTATAGACGATTTACCTCTGATTCTACTTGCTTCCAATCAGTGCAGATGGTAGAATAATACGCTGTTGATGAGCGTGCCCTGGTAGCTCAACTGGCAGAGCGGCTGACTCTTAATCAGCGGGTTATAGGTTCGAGTCCTATCCAGGGTACTTTTTATTTAATTCCAACTATTGCTCTTCCGTGCGGCAAAGACCCCTACTACCGCACCAACAACAGCGCCACAAAGGTCGGACGCAAAAATGCCAGGAAGTTGACCGGTAATATAAGCCCAGATGTTCGTGACCGCAGCGTTGCCAACAGTTGCCACAGTTTCCGGCGGAGCGTTCATCATTTTTATAGTGCTCCCGATAATAATTAACGCCAAAGGCAGAATTATAGCCGAAGTGCTTATAGCAGAGAGCGCATCAACTAGCTTCTTACCAAGAAAGAACCCAAGAAGCGTTGCTATTATTGCCTCAAATACACCCACAATGAACAAGTCCAAACTTCACGACCTCTTCTTAACCTTTGAAGCTACGCCTTTAGCTTCGATTGAACGAAGAAGATATTTTTCAAGAATCACGGTGACGGAGTTGCCGCTATTCTCAATGCATTGATGCCGTAGATGATAGCGAAAGCTATGCATAATACTCCCAAAATCATCGGCAATCTATACTTTATCTTCTGAGCTTCGCTCAGAGAGTCCCATTGAACTATAGCTATAGTTGTACTACCCAAAAGTGTGAGGGCTAAAATGACTGCTTCTGGCGCATGTGCCTTGAGAATCCATATCGAGGCTATGACGACAATCACAACCAAAAGAAGAATAGTTAGTCGCCAACGTGTTGCTAATCGACCTGCTGCACGTTTCAGTCGTTGCATATAAAGCTCATGTCGTTCATTCATTCTCTCGCTAAGATACGCTGATCACCTTGAACACGCTCTTAACCTTCGCCGGTATCCATTCTTTGAAGTATCTGACATTATCATCTCATATTGAAAGCAGACTAGCACATCTGTTCGGCCATGTCAAGAGACTTTTCCAAGACTTTCGCTGATACATCTGCCATCCTACATTAGCTAAACGCATGTTATAATTGTTGGCATGAATTGGCAGGTTGTTTTTTATCAGGACAAACAGGGAGATGAGCCTGTAAAAGACTTCATTTTGGGGCAACCCGATGGAGCAATAGCGGAAATCTTGCATGTATTTAAGCTATTGAGTCAATTCAATATCACGCTTGGTATGCCCTATGTCAGAAAAATAGATAAGTCCGGTCTGAGAGAGCTCAGAATCAAACACGGCTCAGATATATATCGTATATTCTTCTTTGCTTATACAGGGCACAGGTTCATATTGTTACATGCTATTCTGAAAAAGGAAGTCAAAACGCCAGAGAGCGATAAACTGTTGGCAATTCAAAGAATAAATGATTATAAATCGGGGTATTGACAATATAACATATATGTTATAGTATGTAGGTAGGTATGTAGGTAGGTATGTAGGTAGTACATACAAGGTTATTACGGTGTTAGTACATAGTTAGCACATGTAGAAGGTAATAAAATGGTGACCAAGAAAGCTACAAGATACGAAGACTTCGAGGCGGAATTACTTGCGAGGCCGGGGATTCGCAAGGAATATGAGGCTCTAAAGCCTAAGTATGACATAATACGAAGTCTGATAAAGCGCAGAAATCAATTGAAGCTCAGCCAAACACAAGTTGCCAGGATTATCGGCACCAAGCAGCCTGCCATATGCAGGTTGGAGAAGGGCGATTACAATACTACGCTCAATACGCTTTTCAAGGTGGCAGACGCTCTCGACCTAGACATCTGCTTGAAAGCCCGCAGAAAATCCAACAATAATCATGCCAGTGTTGAAGCCTAGCGACTTTATCATTGACCTAACTAAACTTGACATTTCCTCCCAAGTGTGGTAGAGTCACTCCCGCTTTGCGCGTCCTGTTATGGGTGTCTGCTTACGATTGAGTCAAGCCTGGCCCAATTCGGCAGAATTAGGAGTAAAGTACTAAATCAAATAGTACCTTAATGGGATTGTCCCCCCTCTGCCACCCAAGCACAATGTCTACTGAATTCCACCAAGTCTATCCGTGCCGCCAGATACTGCGGAAGGGCAGGAGGCTGAGGAGAACAGAAAGATAAAAGGAGGGAGAAGCTAATATGGCTGACATCACAATGTCGGACCGGATCAGCTGCGGGATGTGCGGCTGCGAGAACTTCGGAGTAAAGCTTGCCCTGGATTCCATTATCCTCACCTGTAAGGGATGCGACGCTGAAGCAAGGCTGAGGCCAGAGGTGGCTCTGGCGTACTGGTGGAGCTGCTGGCAGAAGAGCAAGAGCTTAAAAAGCAACTAGGAAGACCGATGGGCCAGAAACTGATATAACTCGGTTTCTGGCCTACGACTATCTAAATAACGGGCTCAGCCCGGCTGACGCCTGTATTGTTCCAGAATCCCACTCAGTATTTTGTGCGCCTCTCTCGGTTCGTCTATGGCCTCCCAGTCGATTTCTACCCCGCCTCCGCATATGCGCACTGTGCCAAAACGATTGATCCTGCCCCACAGGGAAACATCCAGGTGTATAGTCTGCACGCTGCGCAGAGGGCAATCCACATAGGACTTGCGCAGGATGCCTGTCTCGCGAAGTATCCTGCGGTTGGTGGCAGCAAAGACGGTATGCCTCCAGTCCAACCAGGACAGAAGCCCCCAGAGCGCCCCCAAAAGGAAGAATCCAGCGCAGCCATAGAGAATCCCTACAATATGGAAGTGGAAATAAACGGCGACAAGGATGCCTATACTCACGATGATGAATACGATAGGGGGCATCAACTGCAGCCAGAGCACCGGCCGCGTCTCGAACAAAGGCTCTTCCCCCTCAATCAAAATGTCCCGGGGTATCAGGCTAGGCCCATATCTGGCGTATGCTTTGGGGCCAGCTTCGACGGCTACCTCCGCCGGCTTCACGTCCATACCGCACTCGGTACAGAATTGGGCATCTTTCGATATTTTAGCGCCGCAGGAGAAGCAGGTGTGCAGAGCCTCGCCGCAATGCTTGCAGAAGCGCGCATCAGGCGTAAGGCCGCCGCACTTGGGACAAGTGATATCGTCAGCCATCTCAGGACACAAGATACAATCAAAGAGATGGTATGTCAATAAGCAATTGCAGGAGCGTTTACAAACGCTCTGTTCAACCCCCTTTATCCCCCAATCTTTGGGGGACTTGGGAAACTGGGGGACACCCCCAGACCCTCGGCAAAGGGGCTCTGCTCCTCTGCACTCCCCTGGTAAATCGGTATAGCTATAAAAATGGACTCTGCCCAAATACGTCTACAGATGTTCTGTTCAACCCCTATATCCCCCAATCTTGGGGGACTTGGGAAACTGGGGGACATCCCCAGACCCTCGGCAAAGGGGCTACGCCCCTCTGCACTCCCCTGGTAAATCGGCATAGCTATAAAATGGACTCTGCCCAAATACGTCTACAGATGTTCTGTTCAACACCTGTATCCCCAGTATTGGGGGAATAGGGAAATTGTGGGGACACCCCCAGACCCCCGCCAGAGGGGCTACGCCCCTCTGGACTCCCCAATTAACTAAAATTATCTCCAAATAACTATTCCTACCATGATTTTTCTGTGGTATAATCGGGGGCGTTATTTAGAGAAGGAGGTAAAATGAGAAAGATAGCGGTGGTGTTGATCCCATTGTTGGTGCTGGTACTTGCCTTCGGAGCTCTGGGTTGTAAGAGTAGTCCAGCTCCCACGCCGACGCCAACACCGACGGTGGCACCGACACCAACTCCCACGGAAGCACCCACACCTACAGCAGCACCTACTCCTACTCCAACAGTAGCGCCTACGGCTACGCCACTGATGACGCCACCGGCACCGGACAATGTGAGCGGTCCGCCCTGCCGCTTCCACGGCACGGTGACACTCAATGGGGCCAATGTAGCTGACGGTACTGTGGTAACGGTGATAGTAGCGGGATATGGGTATACCACCACAACAGCAACGGTAAACGGTTCTTCCACGTATTCCATAACGATACCCAAGGCGACAGGCATAAGCTATGATGGGAAGGCCGTTACCTTCATGGTGGGCAGCGCTACGGCAATCCAGACGAGCGCCTGGACGATGGGAAGCAACGTACTGGTGAATCTGATCGCCAGCACAACCTAGCGCTGGTATGCAATAAGCGGCAGAACTGAGTAGATTGGTATCGCGAGGAAGTCTGGCGCACACCGCTACAGCGGTGTGCGCCTTGTTTTAGGGAATCCCGTGTTGCTTGCCTGTCGGTAAGGTGTTAGACTGCTAGCGGTACGGGGGAATACCGCGCGGGTGAGAGGTCATGGAAGATAAGAAAACATCAGCAATGGCGAAGAATGCCGAGGCCGAGATACTCAAGATGCTGGAAGAGGCCGAACAGAAGCTGCACAGGACTATCGAGGAGGCCAGGAAGGTAGCCAACGAAGAAGGCAGCAAGGCATTCAGGGAACTCGAACAAAAGGTCCGCCAGGTCATCCGAGAGACCGTGAAGATAGCCGAGGCCGATGCAACAAGGATAGTGGCTCAGGCTGAAGAGAAGGCGCAACAGATTATCGAAGACGCTAAGAAGAAAGCCCTGATGATGGAAAGGACGGCGCTGGAAGCGGAAGGGGAGGGGGACAAGCGAAAAGCCGGTCATAAGCGGCGGGTGGAGCTGGTGATAATACCGCCGGTGGATTTCGTTCAGTTGGAAAAGCTGCGTCTATCACTGCAGCAACTCGCTCATTTGCGCATCTTATCGATGTGGGGGACTGCGGACGGCGGGACATCTATTTTTGCTGCTATGGAGAAGCAGACTTCCATAATCCCCGATTTAAGGAAGATAGACGTGGTAGAAGAGGCGATAGAAATAGACGAGGAGCTGCTGGGGTCCGACCTTATGAGTCAGTTCGTAAAGGATAATACGCCTCTACGTCCTTCGAAGCGTGATGGTGAGCAGAGAGTATTGCTTCTGTTGAAGAAGGCAAAGTAAGAACGGCAAGTTGGGGAAGGCGTAGTCAACTCCACCAAGACATTTTCTGTTGCTCACTCAGCGAAGTTTTCCCTTAGCCCAGCCAACGAAGCATAGCGAACGCCTCTCACGGTTGATAGCTTGGCCAGCGTCGCATAAGGCTAGTCGGCTACCTTACCCTTGCTTATGACAACCTTGCGCCTTTGCCAGACCCACCTCTCGGCATTGAACTGTTTAGTAGCGCCGCACTTTTTGCAGACACCCAGGTTCTTGCCATCAAGTACCCAGTAGTGTGCTTCGTTCTTGCATTCGGGGAGGCGGGTTGGTCCGCACTCTGCATCCATTTCGTGTTCACAATCTAGAGAAGAGCTTTGAGCTAAGAGACTACACAGTCCGCATATTTGGCTGCGACTATACTAGCTTAGGGTACTCATTGCCTGTCAATGGCTTTATCCACGAAGTTGTCCACAGAGTCTCCACAGTATTTATACGTTATGGTAAATTTGCAGAGCCAGGGAATAGATTCCGGAATCCCGATGGTAAATTTACCTCGGGCTTGCGGGCTTGACAATTTGATGTAAGATGTAATTAAAGGCACAAGAGGGGACGGGGGGAACAGTGCACAACTGGAGCCTTATCTGGCTATTCATAATGCGGGGGAACAAAAGGGCGAGATGTGCGACTCTGGAGATAGATTTCCCTCGTTTGATCTCTTACGGCAAGTGGTGTATTGCCGCGTGTGTGCCCTGCAAGGAAGAAGATTGCGAGACCTGCGTTAACAGCGCCAAATGTTCTGGTGAAGGCTTATGGGTAAAGTACGTGGTGTCCAACGCCAGCGTCGCCGATAGAGCAATCACCGATCCACACGAGAGAGCGACTGTACGCCGACACATAAAGCTGTTGCGGGAACAATTTAAGGAGCTGGCAACGGCTCCGCCGGGATTCTGGTACCACCTGGGAATTCCTCCGCATCCGGCAATACTCTCCCCGGTGATAATAACAGTGGACTGCTGGGCAAACGAAGCTGATGAGTCAAGGGAGTCTGTCGAGAGCGAGACATCAGACTGAGGTTATTCAGCATACACGGGGAGACGGCATGAAGTGCTACGGGGCGCTGTTATCTCCAGTTTCCCACTCTTAATTATTAATTCAGACAAGTTGCCAGTCTTTGTAGCCCTGTCTGATAACCCCCAGGTATTCCTCAGAAGGGGCGGTCTCTTCCGACTGCTCGCGCTTGACGTAGGTTACCGCCTGCACAAGGTCGCTATCCTTCGTTTTTACCGAAACGTTTATTCTATCGTAGATTGTGGGGTATCCCTCCTGCCCATCGAGCGACCTGAGGCATCTCTCAGAGATTTCATAGACGCCTCCCATGACCCTGCTGCCTCTGGAAGCCCTGATGGTGGCAACTCCGCCGTGCCATTTTCTAGACCAACCGGTGAATATCAGTTTATAGTTGTGAAGGGTGGCAGTGAATTTGGGCTTGCAGTCAGGGCAGAGCTGCAGCATACGCTTGTGACTGAGATTCGATGCGTAGGCAAAGTAATACATTTCGCTGCCTCCGGAATCAGGTAGCCAGACCTATTTGTCAAGCTCCAGCCAGTTGAGATATTCTATTGCGATATTTATACTAATGCAAGGACTTTTAGAGGGATTGCAGAAGGCTCTGCTTTCCTGAGGAGGTGAACTTATGGAAAGGGTTCCCACAACGTCGTACTTCTGGGTGTCCAGGCTGGCGGGCTTCGTCGGCATAGTGTGCATGGTCATAGGCGTGGCGACGAGCGTGAGCAAGCACAGGTTGGCTACCGACCCGGCTGAGTGGGTTCAGATAGCGATCGCAGCCTTCATCTTTGCTATCTGGGCTGTCCTGTATGAGCTGAGAGACCGGGGCATAAAAACCAGGCAGTAAATCAGTCGGCATAAAACACTAAAGGGCGCTGTTGGGGAAGCATAGGCTGGCTACAGAGTGAATGCTCTCAGGGTCTTCAGGATTTCCTGAGGCAACTCTCATGCCACACCTGGCCCCAATGCCTGATGCCGCGTCTGTAGACAGGCCTCATGCATCCGGGGCATCTGCCTTTTGCTCTCGGAAGTTCAACTGGAAGTGTCCTTCGCAAATTCTCCTGCCTCTACTCAAATGATAGTGCGAAATGCCGATTTGTTATGTGATAAAAGTCTCAAACGGGATGGTTCAGTAGTTCCTTGTTGTTGTTCTTTACTGCTGCATGTGGCTATAATGGAATTGTGGGGTAAAGCTGGTCTGGGTTCGGAGGAACAAGAAGCCATGGATAGAAGCAAAGTCGCTTTGATACGATGCGATACATATGATGATGAGAAGGTATACGAAGCCATCAAGTCCGGCCTCGACCTTCTGGGAGGGATCGCTCAGTTCGCAAAACCCGGAGAAAAGATAGTACTGAAACCGAATGTGCTGATCGGCTCGAAGCCTGAGAAGAGTGTGACCACGCACCCGGCTGTGTTCAAGGCTGTGGGCCGACTATTCAAAGAAGCAGGCGCCAGCGTGTCTTATGGCGACTCGCCAAGCTTTGGGAAATGCGAACCCAATATGAGAAAATCAGGCCTTAAAGAGGTGGGCGACGAGCTGGGGCTCAGCGTGGCTGATTTTGATTCCGGCAGGACGGTAAGTCATAAGGATGCGCTGCTGGTAAAAAGCTTTGTCATTGCTAACGGCGTCCTGGACTCAGACGGCCTGGTGAGCCTTCCCAAACTGAAGACTCATCCTCTGCCCCGGTTCACGGGAGCGGTGAAAAACCAGTTCGGATGTATCCCCGGGTTGCTTAAAGGCCAATTTCATGTCAAGTTACCAGACCCGTATGATTTCTGCACAATGCTGGTTGATTTGAACACGCTGGTCAAACCACGCCTGTGTGTGATGGATGGCATCATGGCTATGGAGGGCAACGGGCCAAGAGGCGGCAAACCGAAAAAGATGAATGTTTTGCTGCTATCCAGCGATCCAATTGCGATGGATGCCACGGCTTGCAGAATCATTGACCTTGACCCTGAAGCTGTGCCGACATCAAAGCCAGGCGAGAAAGCAGGACTGGGAACATATCATAGTGAAAATATCGAAATAGTAGGCGAAGCCATAGAATCATTCCTTGACCGGAGTTTCGAAGTGATTCGAACTCCTCCGACGCCCTGCACCCGTAGTCGGGTGAGGAGCTTCGTCAAAAATCGGATATGCGAGAAGCCGGTTATCGACGAAGCCAAGTGCAACAAATGTGGCGTTTGCGTCAAGATGTGTCCGGTTGAGCCTAAAGCTGTGGACTGGCACACCGGGGATAAGTCCAGGTCGCCTACGTACAAATATGACCGCTGTATCCGCTGCTTTTGCTGCCAGGAAAACTGCCCTGAGGGAGCGGTCTTTGTTGCGAGTCCTGTGCTGGGCAGAATCTTCTTCCGATGAGGAAATGTTGAATAGTAGCGGCGCGGCAGTGGGAAGCCTTTTAGCCTTGTTTAAATCGTCTGCCCAGGTCACGCAGGAATTTTTCGACTTCAGGTGACAGTTTCGTTTCCTCCTGGGCCTGGCCGACTCGCGAGTCATAATAGGCTTCTAATTGGTCCAGAATGAGCCTATAGCTTGGCTCCTGTTGAATAAACTGTTCTGCGATCTGGCTGACCTGCTCCTGCTGCTCTCTGGCTTTATCAGCATCCTCTTCGGCTAGCGGAAAATCGTATAAAGCGGAGAGTACCTCCATCAGCCTTTTCTTGCCCCTGTAATCGTTCTCGACCATGAGATACTGCGCCAGGTGCACTATGAGGCTGAGAGTCTCCACTCCTATCTCAAGACCTAGCTGTGATATTAGATAAGCAATTGTCGTAGGTCCCTGATAATCGCTGGATACTACGTGCGCTACCTCCAGCTCTTTTTGGAGCCTCAGGTTGCTCGCTGAGCCTGTGACCATTAGCGGTCGGGTATAGGGGACCATATCATACATAGCTCCAATGAGGCAGTACCTTTTGACTCCAAACCTCTTGAGGAGATCGAGTATGGAATCTATATATGTCTCAGCCAGCATATGCGGCTCCAAGATGTGCATGAAGATAAAGTCGTGACCTTCCTGCATTTTGGCATAAGAGATAGTTGTATTGGGAATCTGAACTTGGCGGCGGCCTTCTTTGATCTCCAGAGTCGGACGGTAGCGTGTGAAGTCGAAGAAATTGCCCGGTCTGGCTATCTCGGCTAAGGGAAGGGCACCTAGATGAGACTCCAGCCGAGATAAGGTCAGAGTCCCCGCATTGCTCACATCAATCCAGGGCTTGAGCACAGCCAGGGCATGCGGCTCGTTCAATTGGGGGACAGGCTCGTAAAGCTCAAATGCACGCAATCTCATAAATACATTTTAACACAGATTGGTATACAGACAAACTTGAGCTGTGTGAGTATCAGGCTGAACTGAGCAAAGCGCCAGGCAAAATGGTATAATATGCCTTGACTTTGAACGTGGGGAAGTGTCGGAATTGGCAGACGAGCATGACTTAGGATCATGTGGGGTAACCCATGGGGGTTCGAGTCCCCCCTTCCCCACCAGAGGTGTCAATAGGCAGAACTCCTATTGAATGTGTCCTCTTCCCATCTGGCGGCATGGGCAAGTTATAGTGAATTCTGGCTTCGTTTCCGTCTATCACGATGCGCCTAATAAATGAGCGCAGGAAAGTCTTATTCTGGGTGAAATCCGCCTCGTCCAGCAGACCTCGCAGATCTTGAGCATATGACTTAACCAAGTTGCCATCCACATGCTGCACACCTTGTAACACCAGGCCAGCCTCTACCTGAACTCTTGCCGAACTTAGTTGGTCCTGCCTTGACTTTAGCTCCCTGATCCTGGTCGCGAGGTCGTCCAGACTAAGTTTTCCCGTCTCCAGAGCATCGTACAGTTTTGATAACCGAGCTCTCACATCGTTCAACTCAGCGTCAATGACGTCCAGCTTATCCTTGAGCACGCCGTGAGTAGAGTCCAGTTCTTCGTTGACCAATGTTACCAGCTGCTCTAAGCATTCTTGCGTCAACACCTTTTCCTTGATTTGTGCGATAATGAGGCTTTCGAGGCCAGCTTTTGGAAGGCATCTGGCGCCGCAGGCATCCTTACCCTTTGGCTTGTAGTAGAAACTACTCCTGGCCAGCTTCATCAGTCCACACCCCTGCCGGACATCCCTGATAACGTGCTTGAACCGGCGGACGATTTCCCGTCTCTTGGAGACTGGTTGAGACTGTGCTGCAGCCCCTTTTTTAGAAACTCGTTCTCCAGGGTGAGCTTACCCACCAGCCGCTCCAGCTTCTCTACCCTGTCCCGCAGGACACCTTCCTCGGTGGGTTCATTATTGAACTTACCTTTGCTGTATTGCCTCTTCCAGTGGTAAAGCAGACTCGAGCTGATGTTGTAACGGCGACAGAGCTGAGCGGGGCGGCTTTCACCGCTAAGCAACTCCTCAATTACCTGGCGCTTGAACTCTACATTAAATGACCTCTGGTTTCTCATGGCAGGGTCCTTCCTCTCCTCCATTATAAGATACTCCACCCTGCCAAACCTTCCTAACCCATTGTGTCCAGTTTCAGGGGTTCACTCCAGTGAGCACGGGCCCCCGGTCCTCCAGCCAGGGGTGATGGCTGCCATCCAGTTGCAGCAGCATCCCTTCCTGGGGCATACGTTGGCGCCGGCATCGGTGACGCGGTGGCCGTCGGTGTCGGGGGCTGGGTACTCCGGCTCCTGCCAGGAATCGCCGCACCGTGGAATGGGACAGCGTTATCCCCTCCCGCTGCGCCAGCAGCTCTGCCAGGTGAGTATTATTGATCCCTGTGTAGCGCTCCTGGGCCATAGCCACTACCTGCTGCCGCATGGCTGCAGGCGTGGCGTTCCATGGCACACGGCCGCGGTTCCCATGGGCAAGTGCGGCGGCGCCTTCCTTTCGATACGCCGCTAGAAGTCGCCACCCCTGGCGCTCGCTCACCCCCAGAACCTCTGCAGTCTCTACCATGGACCAGCGCCCCTCCAATACACCATTCAATATCTGTAACCTTGTCTGTTCCTTTGTGCTCAATGTCAATCCTTTCATGGACTGACATTTTCGCTGAACAGTTAGCTACTGACAAAATTGTAGACCATCGACAAACCGGCCGCTCCAAAAAAGCGGAGGTCTGCACCGAAGCACATATCTGTCCCGAAGCCAAGAGCTCGAAAAGGGCTGCTCTTTAGAGGTTTCGTTCGTTTGAGATCGGTGAAAGCCCAAAAACATATAAGGATCAGCAGCTCTACCAACCTATTCCGAACAGCACTCAAGTGTTATTTCTGAGGCGCTTCTATTCCACACTTGCCTAATGGACCACCATGCATACGTCCTAACCAGAGCTTCTTGAGGGCATCAGGGCGGCTCTTCCACCACACACGTATTTGGTCAGCCTCAGCTTGAGTAATGAAGCCATTCTGAACAGCCTGTTGAATTCTCTGGATAACTGACTGATCAAGTCTCTCTTTTCTGGCCTCTTGGAGGGCTGCTGCTACCTTATCCGATGGTACACCCAACTTTTCAGCCACCTTATTGATGAACTCTTTCCTTTGCTGGGAACCACTGCCAAATTCATGCTGCATAAACCACCTCCGCATGCTGGTTCTTGTCAAGGACCAACCTTATGCTTTGACTATATCACTAGCTGTGTATGCAGTCAATGAAAGTGAGTTGGTTTAGCCTTGATAATTAGCGGACACTTAGAGGCCAATGTCCTTCTCCCTTACGTTTGCCATATCGCAGCTAACCAAACACCGCCCTATGGAGTTTGATGCTGTAGGCCTTTGGAATAAGCTAACCCCAAACTCTCTCCACTCAAATCCTTAACTATAACACCCCCTAAAGCGCTACAATTCAACGCATTTGTATTTACAATACAAGGGGTCATTGATCGTATCAGGGTTTCGGGAAATTAGAGCTATAAGCACTTCTCTATTAGCTTTAATTTCCCGACTATTCGGAGCCGCTATGACGTCCCTTGGCCTCGGGCCGTGATTTGAGGGACATTGCTTTGATTTTAGAACTCGGGAGCGGTGTCGCACATGTGGTGAGTGTGGAGACTGGGATACTCCCAATCTACTAATAGCAGTACCATTTCCCCATCAATACTCCCCGAAATGTCTATGGTAAGTTTGATCAAGTAGCGCTAGCATTCTACCAGGCAAATGTATGGCGAATTTCCGTAGGATTAGTATAGAGAGGCAAATACTATGAAGAAAGTCAGTGACATCATGGCAGAGGATGTGGTGACTGCAGGCCCTGATATGTCCGTAACTGAGGCATCCGAACTGATGCTTGAACAAGACGTGGGATGCCTGGTGGTGATGAAGGAGAACAAGACCGGAATAAGTGGTATAGTCACTGACCGAGACCTGCTGGCTTGTGCGGCACAGCGCCACAATATACAGAAATGCAGTATTTCGAACCACATGAGCAGCCCGGTCGTGACCGTGCCACCTGAAACACTGCTTATCAACCTGGCTAAGGTAATGGCAGCAAGCCGAATCAAGAGGGTTCCTATTACTGAAGGCGGCAAGCTTGTGGGGATTATTTCATTTTCTGATATCGCCAAAGATATGGATGAACAGGTTGCGGAGATGTGGTCGGAATGGCTCCAGTTGATAGCTGTAACAAAGACTTCTGCTCAGCATCGCCGGGGGCGGGAATCCAACAGGCCAATCACAAACAAAGTCGAATCTACTCACTATGGACTGCATTCTGCACGTGCAGAGGTTCATAATGCTATCTAGCCCAGCCCCGCCACTGCCCTGCAGTGCGTCATGCTGTTGTAAGGCTTTTGAGACAAGCCAAGTCCCAAACTCTCCGCCCTCAGATACTTAACTACAACCCTTCCCCAAAGCACTACAATTCAAAGTATTTGCATTTACAATACATGTGTATGCGGGGTTTATATGGTTTGAGAAACTAAGGGGCTTTGCTTTGAATTCTAGAGCTTGGGAGCGGGGTTGGGTAAGTGGAGGGTATGGGCGCTGCAGGCTGCAAAGGGGGTTCGGCTCTGGGATGGCTTGACAACCAAGCGCAAAGGGTCATATATTGTCGGCATCAGGGGCGATGAGAGATGAATATCACCTCATCGGTAATTCAAATGGGAAGTGCCGGGTAAGTCCCTCTCCGTAAAAAGCGGGTAAATAATTTCTGTGGTAAGCTAGTATCTGTAGATACTGGGATAGTGATTTTATTATCCCAAACTCAATCTCATCTTGGGGTTGGAACAATGATACAAAAGCTGATTAAGTGGATTACTAGCAGACGCCGCCTAATGGGTCTCCTATCATTCCTGATAGGTAACCCCATAACAGACCTGGTGGTAACTGCAGAGATCAAGGTGGGAGCATGGGTTATTGGTGCTCTATTCTTCATCATGCGAAAGGTATTTAGACTATCTTTCGAAAGCCTGTTGGTCCGCCTTATGAAGCTGCCATTCGTCAGAGAGATGACAGTGAATGTCATGGTGATGATAAAGCCAATAATGAAAGGACTGGAACCGGAGGCTTTATACGTTTTGATGGATGTGTTGAGAATCCGAGGTGTTAAGGAAGTGATTTTCCCTGCGGTAATGAGTACAGGCGTGCTAATTGAGACTCTCACAGCCCCTGAGGTCATAGCTAAGCTGGGCGGGAAGAAGAAGTCATAAGATGTACGGATATATGGGCAAGATTCTGAGGGTAGATCTAACCAGCGGAAGAACAGAGGAAAAACCACTTAACGAAGAGCTGGCTAGGAAGTACATCGGTGGAAGTGGCTTAGCAGCAAAGATTGTCTATGATGAGGTTGGCCCTGAAATAGACCCTTTATCGCCAGATAATCTGTTGGTCTTTGCCACAGGGCCACTCCAGGGCACGGGCATACCGTTTTCGGGCAGATATGCAGTAGGAACCAGATCGCCGCTGACTGGCATCTGGGGTGAGGCCAATTCAGGTGGCTGGGTCGGTCCATACTTAAAGCGAGCGGGTTATGACGCTATTGTGTTTAAGGGGAAGGCCCAGAACCCAGTCTGTTTGGTCGTTACAGATAAAGCAGTCGAAATTAAGGACGCATCCCATTTGTGGGGGAAAGACGCATACGAGACAGAAGCACAACTAAAGAATGATTTGAACGACTCGGATTTTAGGGTTGCCTGCATAGGTCAGGGCGGCGAGAATTTGGTTAGGTTCGCCGGTGTCATGAATGACATGGGTAGGACAGCCGCTAGGAGTGGAGCGGGGGCAGTAATGGGCTCCAAGAACTTGAAGGCTCTCGCCGTAAAGGGGAAGAAAGTTGTTGAAGTAGCAAATAAAGAGCGACTATCACAGCTTATTAGAGGTCTGAAACTCAATAAAGATGGGCCTGTGTCCATCATGTTTGCCAAGTACGGTACTGCGGTACTGTTAGAGATGTTCGAACCGATAGGTGATGTTCCTTTCAAATACTGGACCAAGGGAGATGCTAGAAGAGGTGAAACCGCTAGGATCATCACCAAGGTCGGCGGCGGTAGCATATACCGTAAAATCCTTACAAAGAATTACCATTGCTATGCTTGTCCCATCGGCTGCGGCAGGATAGTGAAAGTGACATCGCCTTCTAAGTACGCCTGCGAAGGACATGGGGCTGAATATGAAAGCACCGCCGCTTTAGGCCCCTTGTGCATGGTGGATGATCTGGCCGCAATTGCCAAAGCAAATGATATGTGTAACAGATATGGGCTAGACACAATTGAAACGGGCAGCCTGATTGCGTTTGCCATGAGTTGCTACGACAACGGATGGGTGACAACTAGGGATACGGATGGTATAGAACTCAAATGGGGCAATGCCGATGCCATGGTCACAATGGTAGAAAGAATAGCGAAGAGACAGGGCTTCGGCAATGTGCTCGCGGACGGATTGGTACCAGCAGCAAAGAAGATTGGGCATGATTCAATAAGAATAGCTAAACACAGCAAAGGGCAGGCATTTGCCATGCATGATCCAAGGGCATTCCCGGGGCTCGCCATCTCTTATGGCACTTCAGAAAGAGGTGCATGTCACGTCCACGGTATAGGGTGGGCAGAGGTAGCGGGAATTGGATTCAGCCCATTCCACCTGGGTGGTGAAGAGGTAAAGAAATACTCTTTGGAACGGCAAGGGCTCAATGCGAAGGTGTCACAAGATCTTGCGGATGTGGCTGATTCTCTAATCCAGTGCAAGTTCGCTTTGGTGGCCCTCATAGCTTTTGGTACCCAGACCGCGATGCTATCCGCCTTGACCGGGTGGGAAATAGATGCGAAAGAACTGATAAAAGCCGGCGAGAGGATGTTCAACCTGAAACGGCTATTTAATTGCAGGTGTGGTGTGACTCGCAAGGATGACATCATTCCAGAGTTAGACCCACTTCCCTCAACCGCCAATTACGTGCCCAAAGGTAACGAGTTAGAGAAGGCATTGAGCGAGTACTACGATTTCAGAGGATGGACCAGAGACGGTATCCCCACGGAGGCGAAACTGAAAGAATTGGGGATATAAAATATCGTTCCACCCCGTTAACCGTCAAGATGAAACTTTGACATGCCCCCAGAAATGGTAGCACTTACAGGGTTAGAGTTACGAGCATTTTAGCTTCAGGAGCAGGGTATACCCCAAACTCTCTATACTCAAGTACTTACCCCCCCCAAGCACTACAATTCAAAGTATTTGTATTTACAATACAAGTGTATGCGGGTTTATATGGTCTGGGAAATTAAGGGGCATTGCTTTGAATTCTAGAGGTTGGGAGTGGTGTTGGGCGGGTGGGTGTGGAAGATGGGCTGTACTATGTTGGCATGATTAAACAAACTGGCTAGTTGTAGGATAAGAATACAGTCCGATAGCAATTGTGTTGGCTAGTTATTGTATGAACCGACTCCAGGAGTGAGTATCTATTTCGCCTTTTTAATATGCAATGGTAGAAGCTTACCTCTGGCAGTGATAAATGGGCTCATCCGTTTCACACGAAGTGTCTTTGCCTGAGACCATACGTGAGCCATCATCCTCTGCGTGTCCTTTCCCTTGCCCAGTTCAGTAAGAATAGTTTCAATAAGTTCAGCCTCATTTATATCTCTAACATCGGGGCTGACTATTATGCTCATCCGGGTTTGCCCTCTCTCATCTTCTTCTTCAACCATTTGGTAATTCGTGGATGAACCACCAAACTTAGCCGGCAATACTTCGTCAATAATCCTGACTAAATCTGTCGCAATAAAGGTCATTCCTTCACCAGTCAGCTTATCAAACCCTCTTATGCTATGGATATGTTCAGTAAAACCAAAGTCTTCAAACTTACACCCGCAACTTCGCGATGCAAGAGTTCCATAATCACCACTCTCCACATTGAGCAGGACTTTGGGCGCACTTAAAACCAGGGTAGTAAAAAGGAAGGCATTAACTGAATTGAGCAGGACTTTGGGCGCACTTAAAACCAGGGTAGTAAAAAGGAAGGCATTAACTGACACCGCGGAATAGGGCACCTCTCTAGGCTGCTGAATTAAAGCAAATGAGTCCTTATGTAAGTGAACTTCATCAGCCACGACTGGACTAACGCAACCAGAGCCGACTACACCAGCTTCCATGAAAGCATAGCCAGGATAGACATAAGCTCCGCATGATTCTATCTCTTTCCGTTTCGCTTCGGTAAGGGGCTCACCGCTAACAATGAACTTTGCCCCTGCAATGCTCAGGCCTTTCTCCTTAGCAGCTTGGCAAATCCTCACTGCATCGCTGACATAGGTGTTGAGGCAACACCCTTCCTTCCCTTTCATGAAATCAGCAAGCCACTGAGCTACCTTCCACGCGTCGTCTAATGCCACATACTCAGGTACTGGCCATTTTGCACCAAAAAGTCTGCCGGCATAAACAATGTAGTTAGTCCCCATTCTGTTCTTAAGTGATGGTTTGAAACCCCTCTTCTCGACTGTGGAAAACCATTTTACTGGAGTTTTACCAACCTTAGTGGATGTCAGCAGAATCACCGGACCCACTCCAGGCATTATAGGACACCAGATGGCAAGGGGGATATTAGCCATATCATAGGCATCAATGCATAGAATGCGATGGACTGCCCAAGTTTCCGCCAGGAAATCAAAGTCATATATTGTCCTGGTTCCTGCGCTGCGGCTGGCACCACTGCTAGCTTCAAGATGTCTGGAGAGGAAGGGGTTATCAAATTCGCTTTCTCTGAACTTAAAAGCCTTTGCACCACGAATAAGTTCTTTCTTGCCTTTGAATTCTTCAATGCTTATGTAGACCCCCTCTTCGCCTAGTTTCTTCAATGTTGGCTCAATGCCATCTGCTCGTACCATCCGCTCGAAATCACCATACTCGCAACCGACAAACCGGAGCAGCTTCAGATAAGGACTAGACTCGTTCTCGTAGATAGCCTTCTTTACCATAGTGAGAAGATTCTTTTCCCTATCCTCCAGCCTTTGCCTGATGATTTGTCGGCTCCCCTCAAGGTTAATCGGCTCCTTGAGGAATTTTCTTAGACCCCAGGCAAAGCGCCAGTACATTTGCATTTGCCCAAATGCAGACATTATAACTCCTCAGTTCATAAGCGCCGACATTATAGGTATCTGCTGTAGAAACTGTCAATCCCGCCCTTCTTTGCAGGAAGACTGTCTCTGAGCACATCGCTTTGTCACTCTTTTCACCTATCACCCCCCTTTAAAAACACAAAACCGGCCTTTTCAAGTCGGTTTCACTGTCGGCTCCCTGTCACCAAAGTGACCAATCACAGGCGGCACATTAGCGCCTGTGAAAATCCCAGCTTAACATTCTGACGAAATGTTAAGCCAGCCACCTCATCGGATAAACCGGTCGCTCGAAAAAGACTGAAATTTGGAGCAACTATGCAGCAAGAACAAGCCCCATCTCACTGATGTGGCGCAAAGTGGCCAATTGTCTGCTCCGAACCTAAGATGACTGAGCAAGGCTTCAAAGAGTTCAGGCTTTTGCGCATTCAACTCCAACGACTAGCTTAGCTGAGGCCGACCTTGATGGCGCAACGGTATGTTTCCGGGTCAACCCAGGTATTCCGCATATTTAACACTGACCATTTCCTGCAAACAGGACGCCTGAGATACCAAGAGTTGCCGAGGCGAATCGAATTGACGGATGCCCCGGGAATACACGCAAAATCGAAACCTGTCGCGCATTTCTTGCACTTGAGAAGGGACAAGTGAACAAGCCGGATGAACTGGCCGTCGTTGTGCGCGCCAAAACGAAAATAATGGCGATGAGGCCAATAATAACGGCGATGATAATGTTCCCGGTTGCTCCCAGGTCTTTACTCCCGACACGAACTCGCTAACTTGATAGCACACGCGTTTGCGTTTTTTCTTCTTCTCATGTGGTATCCCCATCATCTCCTTGCAATGGCTGTGCCAATCTTGCCTTACAGTCACGGAAGATGTCAATGGCGAGCCCGCAATCTATCGATTCTTTTTGACTCTACTATACAACTCAATAAGCGAGATATTCAGCACGAGGGATAGACCGATAGGTATGGCAAGCAACCATATATTGTGCGATACATCAATGCCATAATAACGACAGGCAAACAGGAGACAAAAAGTCATTGCAGTTCCAAGCGCTCCGGTGCCTACAGCCAAACAGATATATTCAATGGCTTTCATTCTCCGGGCAATCCACCTACGACTTCCAAGATTCTGCACAAGCCTTACTCCCCCACCGTCAGCACGGCTGGGCAGAGGTTCGGCTTCAAGAATTACTGCACGTCTGGACGGCTGTGTCATACTGCCTGACGACCTTATTATAATCCTTTCTCGGTGACGTCATACAAATATAATGCAAGAGTGCTCATGGCATAGTCATTCTCTGGCAGGGCAGTCCAGGCAGATTGGATGCCACCCGTGCTGACCATTTAGTGACAAAGTCAGCGAAGATAGGCCAGTTATCGCCTTACCCCTAAAGGCATGATATAGGGAATCAAGGCCATGTGGCTCTGGGGGGTCCCAGCGCATCCATATTGATCTTCGGTGGCGCTGCGCTTGATTTTAGGGAGCAATAAAGGGGCAGCTGATTACTCATAGGAGCTGCCCCTTTATGTTTACCTCAGTCCGTTCCCGCCTACATTGGGGCGTGGGAGCATCGGCAAATGGCTGGGTGGCCAACGCCCGGGTATGTCCTGGGACAGCGAGATCATTTCGGCCACAGGCTGAGCATTTGGTTCACTCTTGCCAACCACGGTCACGAAACTGTTAATCGTTATGTTCCCAGGCCCAGTCCCTGGCGGGCTGTAACGGGTCTCGTTGCCGATAATGCTGAACTCATAGCTTGCGCCCTGCATGTCCACAATGGTAATGTTCCCGTTCCCGCTCGAATCTGTAAAAAACTCGGTGACATTGCCACTATACTCATGATACGACAGCACTCCGATGTAAACCGGGGGAATGGTTATGTTTCCAATGGGTATCCTTGGTCTGTTGATACCTGGATTGAGTAGAGGTCTTAACCAGCCCAGGGGTATCATATTGTAGATCAAGATCACTTTTGCCACAGGCTGGGCATTCAGCTCACCCCTGCTGACTACAGTCACGAAGGTCTGGTCGACGGTTATGTTGCCAGATCCCATCCCTGGCGGGCTGTAACGTGTCTCGTTGCCGATGATGGTGAACTCATAGCTCGCACCATGTATGTCCGTAACGGTGATGTTCCCGTTCCCGCTCGAATCTGTAAAAAACTCGGTGACATTGCCGGTGGTCTGATGGATCGGCATTATCCTGATGGGCTCCATTACCACGAACAGCACGGCATCACCGGTAAGCTCACCAGGCGAACCCTGCACATTAATAGCTACAACCGCCACACTATCGCCTTCAAGCGCCGAGAGGTCTCCTCCCAGTTTATTCGTGAACTCGTCTAGCTTGACCCACCCCGTGTCTCCCAGGATCTCGCATCGGGTTCCCTCGGTGAGCGTCATCACAACATCACCGCTATACTTCGTGGCAATCGTGATGTTGTCACCGTTGACCCCGGTAACGTTGCCGAAGAAGGCTCGCCACAGGGCTCTCACCACAGGATTGGGATGACTTGCCGCGGCTGCGCCAGTTCCGCTTTGCGCGAAAACGCTGCCCACACTGGTTAACACAAGCCCGGCTACCAGCATTAGAATAAGAACACTCCGTATGGCTTTCATCTCTTTCCCTCCTCCTCAATCTCTAGAATATTGCCTGTTCACTATATATAAACGAAAAAGTCGGCGTTTGGTAATTACCCAATCCTCCCAATTTTTACGGAGCGTACATCATAACTGTGACGTTGGCAGATTGCTCATCGCCTTGCGGGTCGCTGGCGACTACATCTATCTGGTTCACACCCTCCTCAAGCGGAACCGTAACTTGGAAGTTGCCATTCTGGCCCACATCCGCCATCTGCGTGTTGTCATTCACAGTTACGCTCACCACGGCACCGGCGATGGTACTGCCGCTGACCTGGATGCTTGAGGTGCTCACAGCGCTTTCGTCTTCGGGGCTTGTTACTTTGAGAAAAAGAGCGGCTGGTGTGGCTGTTGATGTAGGTGGCGTAGGCGTGGCTGCCGCTATTGATGTGGGCGTGGGTGTTGATGATGGCGCAGGTGTTGCTTGTTTCCTAGTGCAGCCAAACGCACCGAGCACGGACACAAGGACGATCAAAAGGATTAGCACAATGACTAATCTTCGCATGACTCCTCCTTTAGAAACTGCTGTCTCAGAGTTCCAATTATATCACTTGACCAGATAGGCGAATCCTTAGCAGCATGTTAGAGCTATTTTAGATTAGCGTAATGCTACATTTAATGCTTCAAGAATATCCTTCTTATGCACTCTAGCTCACAAATCAGTGAATCCCGAGATACTTGGCTGCAGGGTTTCTAATAGTAGTAGCGGGTAGTGCTTGATGCGGTCTTCGAAGATTGGCGACATATTTATCGTTTCACCATCTCCATGGATGGCTCTGATTTTCCTCGTTCACGTTCGGCTGCGGGCGGTCCTCCTGGGTAATCTGCTTGTATGGTTTGCATCGCGCCTTGACTTCATGTGGCGATGGCTTGTCATCTGATACCTCGGAAGGATTTTTCGAACCACTGGAAGGAACCTTTGACGGGTTGTTTGCCAAAGACCCTTTACCTCTCCGATTTCATGTCTTATCAAGAGTAAAGCCAGTAGCCCACCCACGATAACAAGTGCGACGAAGGGAAGAATAACACCAAATATCAACTGGTTCCTCCCATTCTTGCTGAAGGATTACTTACCACTGGTTAATTAACGAGCATAATGCCTCGAGCCTTACGGAGCTTCATTCATTCGGAATTAGCTTATCTCAGCGAACTGATGCCCTCGTTTACACTTTATTGTGCTTCTAAGTCAGGAGAACTACAATTACTCTAAAGGTCAATTTGGCACGGTAAATAGTCACGTTACAAAAGTTGCGTCTACTTCAAGCTGGCCGACTACTGCATCGTGTAGCTTCATCACGCCCTCAAAAGCCTCCAAAATAATTAGTCTTGCGGTGGCCGAGTGCTGCAGAACAACATTTTTTGTTGAATCTAGCTGAGTGCAGGAGAAACCCCCAAAGTGGCAGTTGACGCCTGTCTCACAAGGGTCTCGATTTCGCTGGATACAGACAATTGCACAGAGAAAGCACAATCTCTCTATAATTTCTTCATGATATGCAGTCATTATATTGGGAGTAAAATTAACCAATGTTGCGCCATCATCATAAGGAAGAGGCAAACTATGCTGAGCTGGGCAACGGGGTAGAGAATGGGTAGTGCTTTGAGAAGGTCCAAACTGCGGCAAGCGCTTGTTCAATGGGCAACTTCTGCCATAGGATGATTAAGGTAGCAGAAAGTCATAATAGGAGTTGAGCATATTGCCTGGACAGATGAGGCGCCAAAAGCACTAAGGCAAGATTCGATCAGACTCAAGTTCCTGGAGGGAGTACCAATTGCCTGAAGCCTTATCTTTATATGATACTGAGAGGAAGATATGACCATATGGTCTCCAGCAGTGAGAGGACTCAGCCCATGCATATGCCACGATGGAGGGTTCACCGATGAAAACAAGCCTCAAAAATTCCATTTTCTACGGATTAGCTGCAATTGTGATAATTACCCTGGTTGTGATAACGGTGGCCTGCTCCTCAACATCTTCGCCAGCCGCATCGCCCACGCCTACGCCAGCGACATCTCAGCCGAACTCGGTGCAGCGTCAGGGCGTTAATGGAACCCTTGCGGCCATAAATGGTAATACCTTGGCCTTAACTACCTCGCAGGGACAAGTAACTGTGAACGTCGGCTCTGGCACTATCATTGAGAAGACAGTTGAAAGCACTCTTTCGGATCTTAGTCAAGGTGAGTTCGTGACCGTCATATGGACCACGGACAATAGCGGTAATATTAATGCTACGTCCATTACGGTCCGGCCGCAGGGCCAAGGCGGTCAATTCACCCCGCCGACTGGGGCGACTCCTGGAAATGGTGGAGGGTTCTCGAGACCAAGGAACAGCCCAGGTAACGGCTTCCCCAATGGTGGGACAGGGCGTCCGGGTACTGTGGGCACTATTAGCGGGATTAGCGGCAATACTCTGACCGTGACGACTGCGCAAGGACAGGTGACGGTGAATGTCGATTCAAATACCGTCATTCAGAAGACAGCCACGGGAGCCTTATCAGACCTTAGTGTGGGCGATTCTCTGACCGTTTTCGGGACACTTGATAGCAATGGCGCCATTAGTGCTGCCAGTATCATGGTCCGGCCGGAAGGTCAAGGCACTACACTTAATTCAACCCCCGGAGAGTAACTGATGAACCTTCTCAAAGTGAGAAAATCCAAAGCGGTAGATTCGAGAGGATTAGGTTCAAATGTCGAGCTTCCTCGCCCGAGTCGGGATGCATGGTTTGACCTGCCGCTACGATCATAACGGCGGAGTCCTGTTTCAGGCCACCTGACTTAATTTGTGGGGGATAGCAAGGGTTTTGGTTTTGGCAAACAGAATCAAAAAACAGCGTGCACCTGGCAATAGGACAGTTACCCTGTCCAGTGGGGAGAGAGAACTTTTCTTACCCCGACAGAAGCCCTTCGCAATCCAGTGAGACATCAGGGCATGGATGATCGTATTCTCAATGCAGATTTATACCGAGTTCTGCCTTAATTGGCAAAGGAGGAACATATGAAATGGAAGTCTACCCGCTGGTATGTTCCCGCTCTTCTAATCCTCATGGCGCTCAGCCTGTTCCCTCTAGCTTCCTGCGTCGGGTCCTCGGGCGGGTCCCAGGCCAGCAGCTTCTATAACGCCGGGGCTGCTGACATCAGTGTGACTGGTGCTCAGTTCGATCAATACGTGCTATACCGCTTTGACACTACTGCCTCAGCGCATACTCTGGCGCTTCCGAGTGCAGCAGACATCGTCGCCAATTTGTCGTCTCCGACTGCTGGAGACGTGCTATCTTTTGCAGTGACGGCAGACGGTAACTACTCTGTCACGCTCATTGGCGGCACAAACGTCACCATCAAGCCCAGCGCCTCGACCGTTGGGGGGAACACAACATTAACGATCTACTGCGAACTCGACAACGTGACCGCGGGCAGTGAAGCGGTGACTATATACTAATCAAAGCCATAGCGAATCCAGCTGTTCAAGGCTTTGGTGAAACTATTGCCAGCTATCTTTATTTACTGTCTGGCATCATGAAACGCTTTGAAGGCCCCAGGCTTGAAGAATTTCGTTGTGAGTTACCACTTCGCGCAGCCTTCTTAAATTCGTCATCGATCTCTAATGTGCGTCGTTGTTTGCTGATGATACTCCATCGCTAACTACAACAACGTAATAGCCTTGGTTCAATACCTCCCCGACAGAGGATGCAACCCCCACTCATTGGCGCGCTATTCAAAGCTGGGTGCGCTCCTCAATCAGTTAGCCTCACAAGTTCAAGGTCGAGGCTGGTCGCTCTCAGCGTTTGAAGCCGCCGACAATAGCGCGACATGCGTCTTTCCAGAGGCAATCTACTTCATCAAACCCGGCCTGGCTCAACCATTCCAGATGGTTGGTAACGCTGGCAGATATCCGGAATCCTCTTTCTGTTCCTCCCGGCCATTGAGCATAGTGACTCCGACGCTCCCGCCACTCCTTTTCAATCTCTTCGAGGCTTTTATCCACTCCGGTTTCCTCTTTAATCCTGGCCCGGTGAGCGGCAAGCCGGTTCTTCAGGTATATTTTTGCGAGCATGGGTCCCGGCGGAGGCACAAGATCGCAGTTAAGGAAACATCCACCGGAATTAACTAGCCTGAAGACTTCGCGGTAGATTTCCCGGATTCGGCCAGGGACGTTGTGCAACGCTGAGCACGTAACAACAGCATCAAAGCTACCATCGATAATCTGCGACCAGGTGGAATCCCGGAGGTCGCTCATGACAAATGTCACCCGTTCCGAGAATTGTGCCAAGCTGAGCCGGGCGTGGCCCAGCATAGCCTCCGAGAAATCCTGGCAAACGACACTGCATTTCGGATATGCCGTTAGGATTTCCATGCTAAGTCCACCAGCGCCTCCACCAACATCCAAAACCCGCAAGCTGGCCTCGGATTCAAAAGGAATAAAGGATAGCAGTTTCCTGCGTAAAAGTCTCCGGTCTCCTTCCCTGACTTGGTCATTAATCCACCAATCCACATATTCCGGAGAACGCCAGCGCTCCTCTCTAAATGCATCCGGATTAGTCGCCATTGTGCCTCTCCTGTAAAAATGATCGTTGGGCTCAAGACAGTCTCATCTGTGCATGATACTCTGGTTGAAATTGGTTGTCGAGTACCCTTATCGATAGCCATTCCCTCTATTGCCATGCTCTTATCTCTTTGTGCTTTACTTACATACGCTGACACAGGTATTTCGGTTCTATCGCGACGATCCATTCGTCGGCTTTTTTCTCCAGAAGAACCAGTATAGTAGGTTTATCAGCATCAGCACAACTAGAGGGAGAATAATGAACCCTGTGTTTATCCCGCCCGGCGCCAGAGTCGTCGAGTTGCCCCTTTATTGCACCCCAATATCAAGGTCTTTAGCGGCACCTCGATAGCCGCGGCCACGAAGGGGTGAGCAAAATGAAGAGGTTTTGGAGCGCTGAGGGAGAACTCACAACATTGACCTGCACCAAATAGCGTTTTGTCAATTATGGAATATTTCTCGGGCAGTTGCCGTAGGTTTTGTGCTCTCAGATGCTGCTCTACTAACGCTTGACCGCAATACTCTGTTTCGCCACTCTTATCTTGGCTCCAGACTCCACTTTCAGTACTACGGTATCTGCATCCACGCTTTCTATTTCCCCATAGATTCCACCAGCCCCTATGACCTGATCACCGGGCTTTAGCTCAGTCATCAGTTTCTGCTGCTGCTTACGCTGATTAGACTGTGGCCTAATCATAAAGAGATAAAATACCGCAATAATAACTATTACAATGATAGCGTAGTATATCCATTCAAACCTAGTTGACGCTGAATTTCCTTCTGACGATGATTGCGTGCAGCTACTAATGAATAATAGCCCAACCAGCAGCCCCGCTAATAACCCCGGGACCAATATCTTACTTTTTGCCATCTTCATTTCTCCTCATTCGATCGATGCCCCTAGGAGTCTAGCCGGATAAAATATGGCCTACCTTCGAGAAATAGACCAGCCAACAATAACTAGCTCCCCAAGCTAGCGCATCTGGGAGTACTCAAAAATGCTCTTGGTACAAAACTCAGTATAAAGGTCTTACTTCCCAAAGGCAAGCCTTTAGCCCGCCGGGCTTGAGGGATTCTGCTTTGAATTTTGGAGCTTGGGAGTGGTGTTGGGCAGGGGAGGGTGTGGAGGTTGCGGGCTGCAACAGGGTTCGGCTCCGAGATGGCTTGACAACCAGCGCCAAAGGGTTATATATTGTCAGCCTTGAGGCGATGAGGGATAGGTATCGCCTCATCACGAGTTGAAATGGGGAATCCCGAACTATATGAACCATGAATGCGCATGCAATGTATAAACACATTCTTGTTCCCTTGGATGGGTCGGAGTTGGCCGAAGTTGTGTTTCCCTACGCCGGAGAAATCATCGTAAGCCTCAAACTGGAGCAGATAACCCTCCTTCACATCATACCGCCTGAAGAAAAAAATCTCGTGGCACTGCATAAAGGATATATTGAAAGGGCTGCTGAGACTGTAGGTAGCTTATGCCGCGACGTGCAGCATACCAAACATGCTGAGGTCTGTGCTGAGAGCATTCAATCTCTAGGCGTTTTAGCCATAGGCCATCCGGCAGAGGAGATACTGCGCTACGCAGAGGACAACGGTGTCGACCTCATCCTGATGGCAACTAACGGGCGCACCGGAGTTCAGCGTTGGACTATGGGCAACATTGCAGATAAAGTGCTGCGCGCCTCGAAAGTGCCTGTATGGCTTGTTAGAGCAGGGCTCCCCCCGGAGATTGTACATGACCATCTGCCAATACGCATAATACTGGTTCCCCTTGATTGCTCTGAGCTGGCTGAATCCGTTCTGCCCCATGCCGAAGCCGTGGCGAAACGGAGCGACCCCGGGTCGATTGAAATAGTACTGCTCGCGCTCTGCGACCCCACATTGCCCGCTACATACTATGCTCCTGCCCCCTCTGACTGGGATGAGATGGTGCAAGGTTGGAAGTGCCAGGATGAACGATATCTGGCTAAAATGGAGAAGCAACTCAGGGATTCCGGATTAAACGTGCGTTCAGAGGTGCTGATAGGGAAACCCGCTGAAACAATAGTCGAATACGTTAGCGAGAACAGGGCAAGCCTCATTGTGATGTCGACGCACGGACGCTCTGGGCTCGGCCGGTGGGTCTTTGGCAGCGTCGCAGAGAAGGTCTTGCACGGAGTCACCACCCCGATTCTCCTGCTGAGACCACACTGACCCTCCGGGAATTTCAATAAGCCGAATGTCCAGGAAGGACATTTGAATTTTAGCGCAACGTGTAAGCTTTTAAAGGTTGGACTACGTATATGTGTTGAGCGGGGACACCAATGTCGGTGGATTCACTGGTTGATTCCCTTTTTGGACTGCTATATACTCGAGACAGGACAAGGCTTCTCACCCCCGAATAGTTTTCTTTGTGTAGCCCAGACCTGGAAGCATAACCTTTGCGCTAGGACTTAGCCTCTTCGTGGTAGACGTACTTACCACCCCGAACCCAGGAAGCGGCGGCTCCGATAAGACACATTATAATAGAGAAGATCAGTACCTCAACGAGACCACGGTGGAAAGCGGTGTCAATAAGCTGGGGGAAGAAAGCTCTAGAGGTGATAGTGGCTGCCTGCTGCGCTGGCAGAGAATGCAACACGCTAGCCGGAATCACGGTACCCAGAGGATTGTACCCCAGAAACGCGGCAAACAGGTAGCCTACAGGCGGTGCACTGGCCACTTGTTGGGCAATCTGGGCAGGTATGCCGTTCTGCACAAGGCCACTATATAGGGCGGCCGGCATTGAGGCATTCAACCCGACGACCATCAGAGAAAAGATAATCGCCATGGACAAAGGACTGCCCACGTTCATAAGCGTTGCCCTCATGCCGGAACCTGCTCCACGATGCTGGGGCGGAAGGCTGTTCATGATCGCCGCAGTGTTGGGGGCCATGAACATGCCCATGGATATGCCGTCGAGAAAGATTACCGCTGCGAACAGTGGATATTTGAAGTTCACCGGTAGGGCTAAGAGAAGTGAGAAGCCAACCGCCGTAAGAATCATGGCGCCTGTAGCAAAATAGCGTGCTCCATAGCGGTCAGATAATCGGCCTGAGAGCGGTCCGAGCAACAGAATTCCTATGCTGGAAGGTATCATATATATGCCTGCCCAGAGCGGTGTTACCTCAAAATCATAGCCGTGCAGGGGCAGCCAGATACCCTGCAGCCATATAGTGAGCATAAGCATAAATCCGCCCCGGGCCATAGATGCCATGAACCCGGCCAAATTTCCCGCAGCGAACGCACGGATGCGGAACAAATCGAGCCGGAACATCGGCGCTTTTACACGTTGCTCAATGAGGAAGAAGGCTACCAGAAGAACTATGCCGCCACCGAACATGCCCAATACGAAGGGGGTTGTCCAACTCATAGACGAAGTGGCGCTGGGATTGATGCCATAGATGACGCCTACCAGGATCATGGTCAAGCCGGCGGCAAAGGTGAGGTTACCTAACCAGTCGATAGGCTCCCTCTTTCGGGTGCCTACCTCGCGGAGGGAACGGTATGCCCAGATAGTTCCTGCTAGCCCGATGGGCACGTTGAAGAGGAATACCCATCGCCACCCTACCTGAGACAGAAGTCCACCCACCAGAATGCCCAAAAAAGAGCCGGCGATGCCAGCTACCTGGTTTAGACCCAGAGCCATGCCCCGCTGGTTTTCGGGAAAAGCATCAGTGAGAATGGCTGCCGAGTTAGCAAATAAGAAGGCACCACCAATTGCCTTGCACGACGCGGAAGAGGATCAACTCAATTGCCCCGGCTGGCCCGGTACTCCAGGTCACGGCACATAAAAGCGAACCCACGGTAAAGATGGCAAAGCCAAGGTTGTACATGCGGGTTCGTCCGAACATGTCTCCCAGACGGCCAAAGGCAACAACAAAGACGGCTGTTACCAGCATATACCCCATCAGCAGCCACAGCAGGTAGTCTGAGCTACCTGGGGCCAGTGGGTTAATACCAATGCCCCTGAAGATGACCGGCAGTGCCAGGAGCACAGCTCGACATGTTGAGGAAGCCCAGCAGCATCGAAAGAGTCGTGTTGGAAAGGGCAATCCACTTGTAATCCAGCTTACCACGAGGCGGTCTGGTATTTTTTGAAATATCTTGCATTTTAAGGGGAAGAATTCCCCGAGCTTTCTATTGCATCACGCCGTTTCCGATTACGTAAATCCTTCTCATATCAAGAACGGTGGACCATGGTCACAGCTTAACCTAACTATTATAGAGCAACATCAGGTCAGCGCGCAACGGTGAAAACCAAGCTAGACACTGGATGAGATTGCGGCGGCGGAGGGCTTTTTCTCTCAGAAACAATTAGCCATAACGGAAACCCTATTAGAGCCTGAAAAGCTATGCTACTTGACAAATTGACAGACTTCTTTGACCGGTTTCCTTTCCCGCAGCGCTGGCGTTTCGGCCGGATAGCCAACAGGAAGGAAAGCGACTAAGTCCATCTCTTCAGGCACTCTAAGAATCTTCTCTATCTCATATTTGGCTTGCATCGGACCTGTCATCCACACTGCACCTAGCCCCATTTGATGCAATACTAGGAGCAGGTAGGCAATCGCTGAAGCTACCGACTGGATTCTAGCATTGGCTGTACTACGTGCCTGACGGATTTGTCTGGCTCTGGGGTCAGTTCCCTCCCGGATTGCCGAAAGCTGTTCCAGAGGAGATTGGTACTGCTTGGCAGCTACCGCAATGGCTGCGGGTGCGTTGCGGAAGAAACTCGATCTTTGTAGCATCCTCGTGGTAGTTTCACCGAACTTAGCTGCTTCAGGCCAGGAGGCTATGTAGTCGGCACTGGCCTGTACGGCATCCGCAATGGAACCGATTATCTTCTTATTGAGGATGATGTAAAAGTACCAAATTTGCTGGTTGCCTGCATTAGGGGCATAGGTGGCTAACTCTACTGCCTGACGCAGCAAGTCCTCGGGAACTTGCCTCTCCTGCCAAATGCGAATGGAGCGGCGGCTTTTAATGAGGTCTGCCAGCTCGGCCGTTTTCATGAGCACCTCCTCACTTTTGGGGGATAATCACTTCGTCTGCTCGACGAATTAGCTCTGCGTTACACAATCTCACAACATAGCTATGATATACATATTGACGTGAAGAAGTCATAAAAGGGCCGCGAAAAGTGTTGAAAATCTATGACATTTTGGGTGAGGCAAACGACGCAAATTCTGCATGAAACTCGGTGGATGGCGTGCAAAGCAGTCTATAAGGCCACAAAAAGAGCAACGCATCCTGTTACTTGAACAATACTATCTGCAAAATGTCGGGCTAGAATTGCTTTCAGGCCTTCCAGGTCATCTTCCATATTTGTCATTAATCCCCAACGATTAGTTAGATGCAAGGTGTAAGTTGCCAGGAGGCTTCTCTGAACCCCACCGTACAGGAAAGTCGAACCGAATACAACCCCGTTTGGGTTCAACAGTGCTCTAAGATTTTCAAACACAACTCCTTTGCTCTTTATATTGCCGGGCAAGCAGTGGAGCAGGTTCATCATTCCTATCGAGTCAAAACCTGGGGTGTTAATATTGATAGCGTCTAAAACGTTCTTCTGGTATACCGAAGGTTTGTACCGGGCTAGGCGCTTTCCGGATACCTCGAGGCAATTGCGATTGAGATCCATTAACGCGAGTCGAGGGTTGGCGGTCGGAAACTTGCATCGATCCAAAAAGTAACCCGTTCCCACACCCACATCCAGATGGTTTACTGAAACATGCCGGTTGTACAGCTCCAGCATATGACTTGAGGGGCATCTCCATACAAAGCGGCAGTACAGCCCAAGCAAGAGCCAATCGTATACCGCAAGAAGAGGCTTAGTATAGAGGGATTGTGCGGCTGCTATGCGTTCAATGTTAGTATCTTCCATGACTACACCCAGCACATGTGCACCGCAGACTACTTATACTACAATGTTTCTATTCGCTATCGCAAGCGGCTGGGTATTTACCGCAACTGTTCTCCGTGGTTCTTCATGCAGCACGAGAAAATGAACGAGTCATGATAGACCTTGATTTGAATCGTTCGGCAAGCTAGAATCACTCTACCGGCAAAGGAGGATAGCATGAGTCGACGAGATTTGCGTAGCCAGCTGCGAATGCCAGAAGAAAGATTCGAGGAGCTGTGGGATGGAGTGCGAAACATAAGCACCTCCGATGCCGTCACTACGGCGGTTACCAAGATTTTAGCGAAAACACCTGAACTGGAGGAGTTTGTGTTAGGAGCTTGCCGATTTACCACCCATTCTCTCAAGGGCAGTATGATGAGAGAGGTGATATTGCACCGAGGGCGCGAGACACTCAATATTAAGCTGTATCTCATCGTGATTTCTGACCAGTTGCTGACAAAGCGCGAGAGAGTACTTGAGTGGCATTTAGCCAAGCAGATTGCTTGCGCATGTTTACGTGTTTTCAACGGTGGAAAATCCCAGAGGAAGTTGAGGAGCGAGGCAGATGAGCTTGCCACGAGTTGGGGATTTACTCCAGTAGACTAATCTAATGTCGATAGGCATCATATCAGGTGAAGGTGAAGAATGAGCAATGAGGAGGGTCTGACGCACAATGTATCTACCCCAACGGCGCCCTGTAGTGCTTCATGCCTCCCCAACTCGTATGCCATAAGCCCCAAAAACCCTGAGATTTCGACTAAGGGGCTTAGGCCAAGTGTGCTTTATAGTGTTTCAACCTGCCTACTAGAAACATAGACTTGCCACAATTGCCCTCTAAACCACTTATAGACTAATATATTTACTACGGCCCCGGAACAAGCCTAGGAGGGCGAAATGTACACTGCAAGGCAAAAGGAACTGCTTGAATTATTTGGTCTTGGCCGAATTGCGAAGTTATTTGGCACAACCCTTTCATTTGATGAGCAGGGACATGCTCATGTTGACCTTCCCTACAACCCACATCTTGACCAACCTTGTGGCATTCAGGAGGTGTGATAGCTACTCTATTAGACACCGCAGGCTGGTTCACAGTAGCAGTTCAAAGCAAAACGAACTTGGTGACTACAAGTGAATTCAAGATTCATTTCTTGAATCCAGCGCGAGAATGTAATCTTCATGCCGAGGGATGGGTAGTGAAGGCGGGCAAACGCATTTTTGTAGCTGAAATGCGAGTTTCAAAATCCAACGGAGAGAGTATTGCCATAGGAACAGGAACATTTGTTGTCTTATAAGAATTAAATGACTTTACTCTTGCCATAATACGTAACCTAATACCCCTCTAGCCTGTGACCTTACCTCTACTGCCACCGCTTCAGTGGTTCATACTAGCCATATCCAGGTGACTTGTTGTTTGTTTCTTGCGCTCGTCCATTTGTCGAGGTAGAATGTCGATATGGTAATAGGATGAGTCTACTTGCCTGAACATAATATATGGAAGCATTAACTCATTCCAGTGAGATGAACTTAGTTCTGGGAGAAAACGATGGCCAAGATCGCCATAATTCCTATCAAAGGAACAATTGTATCTGAGAAATCTCGCGCACCAGGGATGAAGACAACTTCTTCATTGGATATTGTCCCGTTACTGGCAGAAATCAGAAGGAATAAAGCGATTAAAGCGTTAGTTTTGGAGATAAATTCATCGGGAGGGACTCCTTTCTCTTGTGAAGAGATTGCCCAAGCAATAAAATCTGTTAATAAACCGACAGTAGCCTGGATAAGGGAAATGGCAGCTTCCGGCGGCTATTGGATTGCCACAGCTGCCGATTCCATCGTGGCTGGCACCTTGAGCACAGTAGGTTCAGTGGGAGTGATTAGCATTCGTCCTAACGTTTCGGAGTTGCTAGAGAAGATTGGGGTTGATATAGATGCCGTAGCTTCTGGAGTCCATAAAATGTTAGGCCTCCCCTTCAAGCCTCTCAGTCCAGAGGAGAAGCAAGAAGATAGACAAAGGAGAGAGGAAGAGATCGGAATCATTCAGCAGAGTTTCATTAGAGAAATTCAAGGTAAGCGCCAGTTAAGAGAAGACGTGATTAAGGAGATCTCTTCGGGGAAAACGTACCTGGGACAAGAAGCCAAGGACCTGGGTTTGGTTGATGAACTCGGGGGAAGAGAGAAAGCGTTCGAAATTGCAGCGAGCAAAGCGAAGATCACCAAGTATAAGGTTGCTGATTTCACAAAGAGATTGGAAAGACCGAAAAGAGGGCTCCTTTCCAGATTGTTCTTGCCCTGGTGACATTTTAGGGACGTGTCTGAGAATTGTTCAGCCTTGACGCGCTCTGAGTAGAGCCGAGTAGCGCTGATTGCACCTGTGTTCAACATCCTAGTCCTGGAACGTCACCGATCTACCGTTGACCGAGACAAACGAATGATATATCCTGTTGTCGTCTACCCGAAGCCAGTTTTGGCTGACCCATCAGAGTGTAAAAGTGGTACAGTGGGGAAAGCCCCTCATAAACCATAAAGTCACCAAGCTTCTAGAGCAGTGACGTCTCTATTATCTATGAAAGGAGATTAAGATATGGAGTCTGTTAAAAAAATCAGGAATGCGCTGCGTATAGAGAAGGAAGCAGTAGGAGTAAAATACACCGACGAGTCCCCTACAGCTAAGCTAGCTAAGGGCCAATATGCCGTATGTAATGGCATACTGGAGGCTGCTGGTGGCAAAGTGATAATGCTCTCTGAAGAGACTTGCGCTTGCCCCGGAGGCAAGAGCCACCTTGGACTCACCGAGACAAGGAAGGTACCGCTCAAAATGCTAGTCGAGGGGGAGAAGCTGTGGTGTGATGTTAAGACAGCGACCAGATCGAGGATTGAATCTGAGAAGATAGCTAAGCCACCTCTCGGCATTGCCAGCAAGGTCTATCTATACCCCGTTGACAAAGATATTTTCGTGCCCGATTTAGTCCTTTTCCTTGTGAATGCGGAACAGGTATCAAGACTTATTACGCTGGCTCAGTTCTGGGATGGCAAGACTCCCTCATTTGAAATGAGAGGGTCGCTTTGCTGGAGCAGCATAACCTATCCGATTGTATCAGGTAACTTCAACATTACTGCCGGCGATATAAGCGCAAGGAGGATGGCGGGATGGGATGAGAACATAATGATCGTCTCAGTCCCAGTAGAGAAAATACAGGGCATTGCTGATGCCATAGTTAAGAGCACCGCGGGAACAGCCAAGCCGTCTCGGCAGTTCCAGAAAATGGTTGCAAGGATAAGACCAGTAGAAAAATAAGGCTTGGGGCATGAGCGTTGCTGGAAGGCAGTTTGATTGCTGCTATGGGAGACCCTAAAATACCACAAGTTACAGCGGCCTTGGCGAACCGGGAATTTGCCTATAGATTCGTTAGGCGCAATCATGGTAGGGAGGTGAATCTTATGGAAATAAAGCCTGGGATCCACCTTCTTGAAGGTATAAGGGGAGCTAACAGTTACCTTTATATTACAGATGAGGGCATTCTGGTCATTGACACCGGCATGCCCAGAAACGGAGAGAGGATCCTAAAACAGATAAGAGCCTTGGATAAAGCTGGAAAGGGCGTTAAGCTAATAGTTTTGACTCACTCTGATATTGACCATTCTGGAAGCGCGGCAGAGCTTAAGCGAATGACTGGGGCAAAAATTGCCATACACGGTGGTGATGCCCCCAGCCTTTCTGGGGATAAAGAACTGAAAAAGGTAAGGGGCCTTCTTGGCATGATCTTCAAGCTCACAATGAGATTCATGAGGTTCCAAACAGTCAAGCCAGACATTATCCTCAAGAATGGAGACGACATAGAAAACCTTAAGGTGGTCCATACCCCGGGACATACTGCAGGCAGTATTTGTCTCCATAAATCGGGGGATACTCTATTCGCTGGTGATGCCGTAAGAACAAATAAGACAGGCGATCTGAAACTCCCGTCAAGTGCGATGACACTAGACATGAAAGAGGCTTTGGAATCGGTGAAGAAAATGGCAAAATTGGAATTTGACGTCTTGTTACCGGGACATGGGAGGCCTGTGCTCCACGATGCTGCCCTGAAGGTAAGGAGGTTGTTGGTTAACAGCTGAGGTAGCTAAGGAAAGGGAGAAGCGATATGCATGGGCTGAATAAACAGAGTCACTTTCTGAAAGAAGCGCAGATAATGTACGAGAGGATTCCCGAGGAACTCAGACGAGAACTTAGTGGGCTACCTTCGGACAATATATTGCTCGTCCTGCAAGCAATTTCTAGCTTCACTATGTTATACTGATCCTTAAAGAAATAGATATACTATTCGTTCTGTTCAATTACAGTACGCCTTGAACGAAAAGCCATGTTGTTCAACAACAATTTAGTAAGCACGCATGGTTTTGGATTATGCGCGCCAAGTCATCCTTAATGATAACTCCGCACCAATCATCTACCTCGCTACCACTTCTTGTCTATTGCGTATCATTCTGCTAGGCAACGGCGCCTTGTAGTGCTTCATCCTGTCACTTCTACTTTGAAGCTAAAAGACACTCTCTTATTGTGACTATGCTCTTGAGAATGCCTATGACGAGAGCTTTATCGGACGGCTCAGGGACGAATGTTTGAATGAGAACTGGTTTACGAACCTGAAGTATGCCCGGGACATCATCGAAGGCTGGAAGAGGGATTACAATGAGGTCAGCCACACAGCTCATTGCACGGTATGGCTCCCATGGAGTATGCTAAAACAGCGACTGGGCTCTAATAGCCGGTGATACTAATTCCGAGGGAAGGTCAGACGAAGCCAATAAATAGGCGAACTTGATAGTGACCAAGTTAGATCGAACAGAACCCGAGAGCCGAGGTGAAAAGTGAAGCTCTTTGAGTGGTGCAAAAAGGCCTTCTTACGACAAGGAATTTTCTATGTAGTCGTATTGTGGGGGCCGATAATGTACGTTTTGCATAGAGAACTTACAAGGCTAGGCTGGCCCCAGATTTGGGCGCTGGGGTGTCTGTTATTCCTACCCATTTTTTGGTTCGTCTATTTTGTGGTTCCAGGCGTACCTAAATTAAGGACTTACTTGAAGCAGAATAGCTTTCTACGCGAAAAAGAAACAGATCTGTCTGAATATCCGAGCGATACATTAGCAGAGATTAAAGATTCTCTGCTTAAGAAAGCTTTGTCAACGATTACGGTTGATACCCTTTTGATTGTGGTAGTTGCGACTTTGTCCGTGCTTTTCATTAATAATTCGAGCGTTGAAATCCACCCAGTCATAACATATAAGGGGATAGTATTTATCTCAGTGGTATGCTTCGGGACTCTATCAGTGTTACTTTCTTTGCTTGCTATCGACCGCTTAGATTCAGTAGCCAATGTCTTTAGAAAATGGGGGTCTACTCAAAAATCTTATGACATTCGGGATGACCTTTGCCACAAATTATTTTTCTATCGCCAAGCAATGCAGTGGGGTTTCGGGGGCTATGCTTCACTTCGAGGTTGGTCCAAGCGATGACGATCTTGATGAGTTCTAGATTATCAGCCATCACCAAGACAACTTCCGGTTTTTCATTCTGCTTGAACCAGGTTAGCTTCTCAGTATATAAATCATTATCCATATCAGTCCGATTTCATTCACAGGACGCAATTGCATCGTCCTGTATTATTTGCAAGCCCAGTTTTTTGCCATAGTTCACTTTCTTCTAGACATAAGGCAAGCTCGAGTTCAGGCCGCAGCCTTCGCACAGTATCGATTATAAGAGAGTAGGCTTCGCTTCTCAGTGCCTTTGGGTAGCGTGCTCTGCCATCCCCCAATCCTCCGTGCGCATCTTCAATATGAGTAGAGACTATGTTATTCAATCCCATTTTCCGCTCCATGAGGTTACGCGCCCCCTTGTAAGTGCAAATACCACCTAGAGTAAGTCGCGTTAAGGGAACACTATCTATAAGGTGCCTGGTGAATCTAACATAGATGTCTTCCCAGCCATCGATTGGTATGATAGGCATCATCACAGCGCGGACTGGGTATCCTGCAGAAGTTGCCCGCCGCATCGCTTCTAGGCGTTTTTCGACATTTGGAACATTCTCTTCAAAAACCTTACAAACTTCTAAAGGATTAACACTCCATGACAGTATGGTATGCCCTCGATGCTCAAGCTCTAACAACCGGTCAACGCTAGTGCTTTTAGTAAGGAGAATCATACGAGCAAAGGGGTGCTCAGCGAAAAAGGGTACTAAAACCGTAGAGTAAGCCGTTAGAGGGTCAAGTGCCAATGCGTCTTGTAGCTTCCCGAGATAAAAGGCGGTTGGTTTACCCAAACGTCGGGCAATACGGTCAATTGCAACAAGCATTTCCGGGAGATTGACGTATATTTTTACAGTGGGAGAAAACTTTACACCCTCCGTCCCGGCAAGGTAACAATATTTGCATCCATATGGGCAAAAACCATAAGGGGAGAAATGCCAGTAGTTGGGGCAAGCATTTCCCTCTTCCTGGCTGAAACGCACTGAACTCTTAAGCTCACCGAAAACAAGCGTCTGCTTGCCGGCTCGGTGCAGGCTAAGTGCATCGGATTTGTCTAGCCTGATCTGGTTGTGGGGAATATCCAGACATTCTTTCACGTCAGATTCGGGATATAAGCGACAGATACGGTTCACAAATTGCCTGCGCTCTGGCGTAGAAATGCTACCTGCAGCCAGGTAGATTTGTGAGAACCTGACATATTCCGGGCAAACCGGCTCATATTGCACCGGTAACGTGAAACCTTCAATTGTTTCACCAAACAAATCCTTTTGTCTGCAATTGTTCTTCATAAGGTTAAATCACACTGAACTGGTGACACGAACCACTTTGTTGCCGGTGAGTGTTTCCCATCGTTTTACTATGACATCACAATATGCGGGATTGAGTTCCAACAGATATGCTTTTCTTGCCGCCTTTTCGGCAGCAACTAGTGTAGTACCTGAACCACCGAAGGGTTCAAAAATACAGGCATCAGAGCTAGTGTACGCCTGGATAGAACGATATGGAATCTCTACCGGGCAAACTGCCGGATGACCAAAATGATCCACTTGATTTGTAACTGCTGGTATCTCCCAGACGTCAGTGTGATATTTAGACATGTATTCCCGCCCCTCTCGTGTCATCTTAGGCATGTCGCCTGGCTTCTGGTAAACTAATAGCGCTTCCCATTCTAGTGCTGGATAATAACATGAATTACGTAAAATATGGAAATTTCTTGGTATGGCGTAATTTGCTCCCGTCTTTTTCCAGATGATGGTATCCAAATACTGGAAACCGTGCTCCTCAAAGAGCCTTGAGTGGTGGCTGATATGGTCATGGTGGGTACTGCATCCATTGGCAATGTTCCAGACACATGTCGCCCCACCCTTCATAATTTCGCAACAATTCTGAATAATACGCCGCATGTCATCAAGGTATGCTTGGTACTTATCCCAGTGAGAATAAGCTCTCTGGTTGAAGTACGGAGGACCGCCAAAGACGTGGTTCATTGTATGCCCTTCAGTGAGCAACATTACAGAGTCCTTGTCTCTTGAGTCACCGCAGAGCAGCCGGTGATTTCCCAAAATATAAAGATCGCCGGGTCGAGTCACTGCAGAGTTGCTGACTTCAGGGATTACGTTCTCCTCCTCCTCATCTTTTAATATGAGCCGCCTTATTTCCTCGTCACTGAACCCTAAGTCCTTGATGTCAATATCTTCAGAACGGAGTTCTTCTAACACCTCCCTCAGCTTTGGGAAATCCCAATTAGCTATCTCAGCAGTCTTATTGTCAGCAATAGCGAAGGCACGCCGATTAGCTTCACTCATCTCAACTATGATCACTGGGACTTTCCACATGCCAAGCTTTTGAGCCGCTTTCCATCGTGTATGTCCAGCGATTATAGTCAGATTCTGATCGCATAGAATAGGCACATTGAAACCGAAGGAGTGGATGCTTTGAGCTACAGCATCCACGGCGTGGTTATTCACTCTTGGATTATTTTCCCAAGGACGTAACTTATTTAGGGCAATTTCTTTAACTTCAAGCATTACATTCCCTCAAGGGCGAAATACTGTAGACAGTTACTCCGTAAAATGCGAACATGTGTGCTAAGAGCTATTATATCAGCATGATTTCGAAAGCACAAGAGGATTTTGTCGCAATGTGAGGGGATACCTTGGGATTGAAGCTGTGTATAGGATTTTACTGGCTGTCCGCTCGGTTAAAAATCATCAGTGAGCGTCGATTGAGCCAGTCTGAAAAACTTTTGATAAGAGCTAGGGATTAAAAGGTCTACTGTTGATAGCGCGCTCAACTCACGGTTTAGGTGACTACCTGGCCCGCAACAGGACTTCTGCTCTCCGACAGTCTGCCCGCGAACGGTTTGTCAAGATCACACTGGCTCTCGTATTTGGCGATCCACCTTTGAACCACGGGACGGATATTGCAGATGTTCATATTGGCTCTCTCGGCAGCAAAGCTCCAGGCCCTGCCCAGTCCTTCATGCCACAAGTCAGGATGGAGCAGACGCAAGGTTTCGTTACGCACCTTTAGCACCGAGTCATCGTCTAGCTGCTTCAACTCCTGAATGCAGTTACGCCAATGCTGGGCAACGGCTTTCACTCCATGTCTTCCCTTTATCTCGGTGTCACGATGTAAAATCTTGTCCCTGACACTCTTCACAAAATTGGGAATGATTTCATAGCACGCCACCCCACCGAGATGCAGCCAGACGAAATTCCCTTCGCGGCGTATGAGAACTCGCTGCCACTTCTGAAGAAACACCTGCATAGTCTCTTCCGGCATGCAGCACTCCATTTGCTCTGCGGTGCGGCTTATCAGCGGCAAGACTCTGGGCAGCATGTCATACCATAAGGCCGGGATTCTTACAGGCAGGGGCATGACGGTCAGTGCATTCTTCTCTTGCTCAATTTCTTTCTCAGTCATATTTCCATCCCTCCCCGTCCTTCATAGCCCGCTGATTCGATTTCATAGTGTCCCTTAATCATTTAACTCTATTCATTACACATGCCTGACGGTGCTGCTCCCTTTTTGCGGTCAGTCATCTGCAACGGGAGCGTTCACTTATAATTATTCAACCCCCTCTGTCTCCCTCCTTGCCTGGAAGGATTGGGGGAATTTTAGACTGGGGGACACCCCCCAGGCCCCTGGCAGAGGGGTGAATCCCCTCTGCACTCCCCTATCGTTACCTAACCGCTTTGATGATTTTAGCGAGTTAGAACTTAAGAAGTCATAAAATATTTGTCCGAGAGTTTGCAAAATCATGACATTTCCAGGGTTTCTCAGAGTGCCCAACTGCATGACCTTCATAACCTTGCTCACCGTTCTTACCGTATCTTACTCCAATTTACCTTATTATACAATCTACGGGGAACATCGCAATGGATTTGTTTTAGGGCGTCTAGCAACCCACTTCAACCCTTGAAATCCCCCTAACCCCCTCCTTCCCTGAATGATTGAGGACTTTTAGGGCACAGTGCACTGTGCCCCTACAGGGATACACTCCCTATTTCCTGAACAAATCCCTCTTTTTTATACATCGCGGGTCAATGTTCTCGGGTAACGGGTTATCTCGAGGAGAAATACGAGGTTGAAGGAGAGTTCGGCTGCAGCTAGAAATGATTTATCCAATGGCAAGTTGACCTAGCTAATAGGTTTGTCTGTGCCTAGTATACCCCGGGCCAGGCGCAGCTAAGCAACACTCTTTCGGGTAATCTTTGAAGAGAAACAAGGAGGTGCTTGCTAAGATGATTTCCTGGCGGAGTAACCCGTTCGGATTACCACTTATAGGGTGGGGCAAGTATGCTGAAATGAAAGAGGGAACCCATCAATTCAGGTTCCCTCTTTTGGTTTTCGAGATATAAAATGCTCAGTGTTTCTTAGCTCGCCTTTGGGCAAGAACGTCGCTGACTCTGATCCCGTCGAAGTATGCGCCATCGGTCTCCCGGGGAATCTTACCCGTGGGGCAGAGACCGTAGCATTGCCTGCAATCCATGCATACTCCCTTGCCCACCACTTCATCAACAAAGGCTACCCGCCGATTTACACCCCTGCCTACGAATGTTAAGGCATTGGCTTTTTTGACCTCGGCGCAGTAACGGACACATTGCCCGCAGAGTATGCACTGGGTTACTTCTGTTTGGAACCTGGGTTTCTCTATCCCGTATTGTTTGCCCAGCTCGGACAGGACCGGGGCAGAGGCCAGCATCAGCTCCAGCAGCATTTTGCGTATCTTTATGACCTTGGGGGTCGCTGTCTTTACTACCAGGCCATCCTCTACATTGTAAACGCAGGAAACGACCAGCCTGGACCTGCCTCCCTTCGCTATCTCTACGGTACAGAACCGGCAGCCACCGTAAGGGACGAGCTTCTCGTTGTAACAAAGGGTTGGTATTGTTATGCTGGCAGACTTGGCCGCTTCAAGGATTGTCTTCCCCTCCTCAGCCTCGACCTCTTTGCCATCTATGGTCAATTTCACTTTCTTCATTCCTGCTTTCCTTTCTTGCGTGCAACCTCTGTGCCTGGAGGAGGAGACGCAGGGACAGGCTTACCGGAGACTTTCACCACGGCGGAGAAACGCTGCGGGCAGACCTCGAAGCAAGTGCCGCATTTGGTGCATTTGGCCTGGTCAATAATGTGAACGATATTCTTGGCGCCGCTGATGGCCTGCACCGGGCAGTTCCTGAGACAAATCTGGCATGCCGCGCACTTGTCAGGGTCTATATAGAAAGAAACGAGCGCTTTACAAACTCCCGCTGGGCAACGCTTCTCGTCAATATGCGCTTTATATTCATCGCGGAAATACTGAACAGTGCTGAGAACCGGATTGGGCGCCGTCTGACCCAGAGCGCACAGCGAAGCGTCTCTAGTTGTCTCGCATATTTCCTCCAGAAGCTCGATGTCGCCTGGCTGACCCTTTCCTTCGCAAATCCTGTTCAGTATCTTGACCATCTGGTCTATGCCTGCACGGCAGGGTACACACTTGCCGCAGGACTCATCGGAAAGGAAGTTGAGGAAATACCTGGCCACGTCCACCATGCAGGTATCCTCATCCATCACAATCATGCCGCCCGAGCCCATCATGGAGCCGACCTTCGTCAGCTCGTCATAGTCCACAGGGAGGTCAAGCAAGCTATCGGGCAGACAGCCACCTGAGGGGCCTCCTGTTTGCACTGCCTTGAACTTCTTGTCCTTGCGGATGCCGCCACCTATCTTATAGATGATGTCTCTCAGGCTCATGCCCATGGGCACTTCGACCAGGCCGGTATTATTCACTTTGCCCACAAGGGAGAATATCTTCGTGCCTTTGCTGCCTTTGGTTCCGATGCCGGTGAACCAATCAGCACCCCTGTTGATTATTAAAGGTACTGTGGCCCAGGTCTCCACATTGTTCAGGTTGCTCGGTCTCTCCCAGACGCCGCTCACTGCGGTGCGGATATATTTCGGGCGGGGCTCCCCCACCTTTCCTTCTATAGCAGTCATCAGTGCGCTGGACTCGCCGGAAACGAAAGCCCCGGCACCACGATGTATCTTGACGTCGAAGTCAAAGCCTGAGCCAAGAATATCTTTGCCCAATAGACCGTACTTTCGCGCCTGTTCCAGGGCTACGGAAACATTTTCTACTGCGAGAGGGTATTCCTGCCGTACATAGATAAAGCCCTCATGAGAGCCGATGGCATAAGCACCGATGATGAGGCCCTCTATAACGCTGTGGGGATTGCCTTCGAGCAGGCTCCTGTCCATAAAGGCACCCGGGTCGCCTTCGTCGGCATTTACAATGACATACTTAATATCGCCCGGGGCGTTGCGAGTGGTCTCCCATTTCACGCCGGCGGGGAAGCCGCCGCCACCTCTGCCTCTCAAGTTCGATTTCTTTACCTCGCCCAGCACTTCTTCAGGGCTCATCTTGAACAGAGCCTTGGCCAGGGCAGAATACCCGCCGAGAGCGATATAATCGTCGATACTCTTCGGGTCAATACGCGTGTTGTTGCCAAAGACAATCCGGCTCTGGAATTTGTAGAAGGGTATATCACGCTCATGCGCTATGGTCTTCCCGGCGCTGTCCTTGTAAAGCAAGCGCTCAACCACTTGCTTGTCCACGAGGGTCCGGGACACGACATCGGGAACATCTGCTGGCTTCACACCAAGATAGCAAGTCCCCTCCGGGAACATTACAACAACAGGGCCTCGCTCACAGAATCCGTGACATCCTGTCCTCCGCACGTCAACTCTGGCTCTAAGACCATTTTTTGAGATTTCGCTTACAAAGGCTTCTGCAACTTTGTCAGAGCCAAGGGCATGGCAACCAGTGCCGGAGCAAATAGTAATGCACGGCTTGTTCGGGTCCCTTTGAGATGATATCTGTTCTCTCTTCTTGTCCAGGTCAGCAGGCGACCTCAGCATGGCCATGATATCTTCCTTTCAACTCAAACTTGCTAGTCGCAGGCAGCGACCAGTTCTTCAAGCTCTTTCGATGGTGGGTTACTGTGGTATTCGCCGTCGACCACCATCACCGGCCCCAGGGCACAGCAACCGAGGCAGTTTACAGTCTCCAGAGTGAACTTCTGGTCTGTGCTGGTTTCCTCTGGTTTGATCTTGAGTGTATCCTCAACCCTGTCCAGAAGCCTCGGCGAGCCGCGCACGTGACATGCGGTGCCCATGCACACAGTAAAGAGGTGACGGCCCTGTGGGATGAGACTGAAGGCTTTATAGAAGGTGGCTACCCGGTAGACTTGACTTAAGGGAACGCCCAGCTTCTCACTGACCACCATCAGGGTTTCCCGGGGAAGCCAACGGTTCTGTTTTTGAATCTCCAGCAGTATCTGAATAAGGGCGGATTTATCGCTGTTGTATTTATCTATGATTTTCTCGACGCTGTTCGGTTCCTGTTCTTGAGTCCCTATCTTTGTTGTACTTGGGGCAGCCTTTCCAACTCCGGTGTTGACCTTACCCTTAGCGGGTTTAACATTGCCCCTTGCCATGTCTTGCTCCTTTCTGTTCCAGGAAATAGTTTAATTCATTTTGGTCTTGAATTCAAGGCAAGGTGCAAAGATTCTCTGCACTCTCCGATTTACTCTTACCAGTTTCGCCGGGGAAAGAGACTGTTTAGAAACGCTTTTCAACCCCCTCTGGCTCCCCCAGTCTTGGGGGAGAAGAAAGAATTGGGGGACACCCCCAAGCCCCCGGCCGGAAGTGTCCTGCACCTCTAAATCGACCCACTAAATCCCCCCTCCTTCTTGGGAAGGACTCGGGGACTTTGGAGATTGGGGGGCATCCTTCGATAATCCTTCAACAAGCTCAGGGCAGACCCCCATCATCCGCCTTAGGCGGACAGCCGCTCTGAGCTCCCCATTAGCACATGGTCTTAACAACCTTCTGAGAATACCTTTTGGAAACGACAAACCTATGTGTTAGAATACTATAATCTCTCGCTTATCAGAGTATCGGAGATACGAAAGGGGCTGATTATGGGACAGGTATTTTTCTTCAGCTATAAGGAAGAGGAAAACGCTTTGACCGGACTGAAGCGTCTTTTCGAAAGGTCAGCCGTTGAAGGCATGATACCAAGAGGCGAGCCTGTGGCAATAAAGCTGCACATGGGTGAGTTGGGGAACATAAGGCACATCAGGCCGGTTTTCGTACGCAAAGTGGTTGACATAATAAGGGGCAAAGAAGGGAAGCCGTTTCTATTCGATACCGTGGCTAATTACCCTGGCAGCAGGGCAAGCAAGAAGAGGTACCTGGATACTGCGGCCAGGAACGGGTTTGTTGAGGCCAGCGTAAACGCACCCGTGGTGATAGCAGATGATGCTGATGAGTTGCAAACGATACCGATTACGAGTCCCGTAGACGGCTGCGAGATGAAGGAGATAAAGGTGGCTTCTCTGCTGCTCAAGCCATCGTTGCTGGTGGTGTTATCGCATGTAAAGGGACATGAGCTTACGGGGTTCGGCGGAGCGTTGAAGAATCTGGGGATGGGCTGCGTGTCTACACAGACCAAGCGAGCGCAGCACTGCGTGAACATGCCTATATTTGCCGAAGAGAGGGAGTGCAACGGCTGCGGCAAATGCGCGGAGGCTTGTCCCACAAAGGCAATAACGTTAGAAAACGAGAAGCCCCGGAGAACGTCAGCAGAATGCATATATTGCGGCACATGCTATTTCAAGTGCGCCTCGCACTGCTGGATCTGGCCTCCCGGGTCGAAAGAGAAGCTCCAGGTTTATCTGGGCCATTCTGCCAGCACTGTTCTCTCGGGATACAAAGGTAAAGTCGTTTTCGTGAATTTTATCCAGGACGTTGTTCCCTATTGCGACTGCGCTGCGCCATCGGGGAATCCGGTTGTCCAGGATGTGGGCATTACACTATCGTCTGATCCGGTAGCTATCGACAAGGCATCTCTCGACCTGATTGATAAGTCCCCCATTATCCCTGGCGCTACTTCAGCGAAGCCGCCTGACATCCTGGGGAAAATGCACCATACAAACAGCCTGGTGCAGCTTGAGACGGCAGAGAAGCTAGGGACGGGCACTTTGAAGTACAAACTGGTGCCGGTGTAAGCAAAAGCACTGACTGTTGAAGAATTTGACACCTTGCTAGAAGCGGGAATCGGAAGCCACGCTTTAAATTTGATAAATTGCTGAATATTATTTAGAAGCAACTATTTTATTCCTTTATTCCCGTACTCCTGAGCCGATTGCAAGCAATATATCAAAGTATCGGCGCTGCCAATCACAAGGACTCCGGACAATCAAGGGTATGTTTAGACTTGACCAAATTTTTAAATCAGGCTAACATCAAACGATACGGGATTTTCATTATTAGAAAGGTGACTCATGGCGAGAGACACGAAGTGGTACACAAGACGGTGGATTGCACTAGGCTTCTTATCATTCTCATTACTGGTGGTCGCATTGGACAGTACAGTGCTGAATTTGGCCCTGCCCTCTATTTCCAGAGACTTAGGTTCCAGCGCAAGCCAGCTCCAATGGATTGTCGATGCTTACGTATTGGTTTTCGCGGGGTTCTTGCTGACTATGGGTTCCCTTGGTGACCGGATGAGCCGGAAGAACTTCCTCCAAGGTGGCCTGATAGTTTTTGGTTGTTTTTCTCTTGGTGCAGCTTTGTCCAAGTCTACGACTATGCTTATAGCCATGAGGGCCATGATGGGAATTGGTGGAGCAGCTCTGTTGCCCTCTACTCTTTCGATTCTCACTGCCACCTTCCGCGACAGTAAAGAGCGTGCTCAGGCTATTGCTCTCTGGACGGCTGTTTTTGCCCTCGGATGGGGCATTGGCCCGCTCGTCGGAGGGTGGCTTCTAACCCACTTCGACTGGAGTTCCGTTTTCTATATTAACCTCCCCATTGTCGCAGTGGCAATAACTGGCGACTACTTTTTTATTCAGGATTCCAAAGCAGAGAGGCCACGAAAAATAGATGTTCCCGGGTTCATTCTTTCAATCTCTGGTTTGTTTGCCTTGGTATATGGTATTATCCAGGCGGGAATAGATAGCTGGACAGCGCTCAACGTGCTGTGTGGCTTAGGCGCGGGAGTATTTCTATTAGCTGTCTTCGTCTTCTGGGAGTTACACACACCGAACGCTATGTTACCACTACGATTTTTCAAGAACTTGTCTTTCACAGGGGCAAATGTTGCTTTAACACTTGTCGCGTTCTCTTTAATGGGCTGTCTTTTCTTCCTGAGCCAGTATCTGCAGTCTGTTCACGGCTACACTCCGTTTCAAGCAGGGATCCGTCTTTTGGCAATCGTCGGTGCGGCTTTTGTTGGTGCTGCATTATCAGCGCGAATTGCAGAGCGCATTACCACTAAAGTTGCTGTGGGACTAGGCATTCTTGTAGGTGCCGCCGGCTTATTCTACTTTTACCGAGAAGCCGCAGTGAACACAAGCTATCCGACAATCGCTCTGGGCATGTGCATTGTAGCGTTAGGCCTAGGTGTGGCCATGAGCCCGGCAACAAATTCCATTATGGGGTCGATCCCTGTCAGCGAAGCTGGAGTAGGATCTGCCATGAATGATACCACGCGACAGGTAGGGGGTGCCTTGGGAGTGGCGGTACTCGGCACGCTGCTGAATTCTACCTACGTCAGAAAGATTGATGGGACAAACTGGCCGGTTCCGTTACCTCGCCAACTTCTTGCGGCTATTCGGAGCAGCATTCAGGGAGCTCATATTGCAGCTCAGAATGTCTCTAACCCGCAACTGCCCCGGCTTATTATCTCTACCGCCAACCAGGCGTTCACCACTGGCATGGCGCATGCCCTCTTAATCGGTAGCATAATCATGGTTATAACATCTGGAGTCACGTTTATCATATTACCAGCAAGAGTGCGTCCCTACAAAGAAGAAAGTCACACTGTCCACGAAACAAGCTCCTCGGACAAGACGGGGAAGTGACCTGCCTCCACCTGCTATACCACTTGTTAAGTTAATCCCGGCACTAGTGGATGGTGTGGAGGCTGGGCTACACTACATTAGCAGGATTGCACAAGATGACGGATTGTCACTTAATAGATTACCTGCTCTTCGATAAGCTGTTTTATCTCGCTGCCGGGCATCCCCAGAAGCTCGCCGAAGACATAGTCGTTATTCTCACCCATGACGGGGGAAGCCTTGGTAACCTGAGCCGGTGTTTCTGATAGTTTCCAGGGGGCCCCGAGGACAACCTGTTTCCCCATAGTCGGATGCTTGACCTCTACAGCCAGTTTACGCTCCTTAAAGTGGGGGTCGCTGAATATCTCCTGGTTACTGAGAGAAGGCATGGCTGCAACGCCAGCCTTTTGTAGCATACCGGTCACTTCGTAATGAGTGTGGTTAACCGTCCATTCCGTGACCAGCCTGTCCAGTTCGTCCTGATTCTTCCACCGGCTATAGGTATCGGAGAATTTCTCGTCGCGAGTCCAGCCGGGATTTCCCATAACCCTGCAAAAAGCCTGCCACTCATCGTCTGTGGAGACCGCAATGCTGACCCACTTGTCATCGCCCCGGCAGCGATAGCAATTGTGGGGCGCCATGATGTCATCCTGGTTCCCTCTGCGTGAGCGAACTCTGCCATTCATCAGGTAGTCCATCAGGGCATCGCCTGTGAAAACCGCAAGGCTCTCCACTGAGGACAGGTCTATGTGCTGCCCCTGTCCGGTGTTCTGTCGGTGATTCAACGCAGCAAGGATAGCGAAGGCGCTGGTGGTGGCACTCATGAGGTCGGTCGAGCCGGTCATGGGATTGGGCGGGGCGTCGCTGTAACCGGTCAGATGGGTCAGGCCGCTGTAAGCGGCGAAGCTGGGAGCATAGCCCCCATAGCGTCTCAGCGGACCCTCAGCCCCAAAAGAAGAGGAGGACAGCATGATGATATCAGGCTTTACCTCCCTCAATGCCTCATAGCCCAGCCCTATGTTATCCATAGCTCCCGGGCGCATGTTCTGAGTTACCACATCGCTTATCTGTACAAGCTTCTTGGCCAACTCCACGCCTTTAGGCTGCTTGAGGTTCAGCTTGACCGATAATTTGTTGAGATTGATGCTGTTGAAGACAGGTGAGTGGTCTACTCCTTCGAACGCCTGCCCTATAGTCAAGGTCATCTTCCGAGAAGGGTCTACACGAGCCATGCTCTCTATCTTGATGACTTCTGCGCCCAGAATGGCCAGCAAGCCGGTGGCGTAAGCGCCCGCCCAGAGCCAGCAGAAATCAGCTATCCTCACCCCTTTTAGAGCTGCCGTTCTCATCAGGATAATCTCACTTCCTATATGATCCCAGATTCTTTTAGCTTCACCATCTCTTCTTTGCTGTACCCGAGCCATCCACAGTATACAGACTCATTATGCTGTCCAAGTAAAGGTGCCGCGCGTTTAACCTTGGAAGGAGTTTCGGAGAATTTGTAGGGGACTCCAGGGTGCTTTAACTTACCTGTCTCTGGATGTTCCACCTCGGCAAAGAAGCCTCTGGGCTCCATCTGAGCAGAGTGAACCAGGTCTTCTGAGGTATTGACCGGGGCAGCGGCAAGGGCGTTTTCCTGAAGCTGTTGAAAGAGCTCCTCTTTCTTGTAGTGCTTCACAAACTCTCTGATATGCGGGTTTATCTTGTCGCCGTTTGTCTGGCGGAATAGCCAATGGGAAAACATTTCATCGTTAGCCCACGAGGGATTGCCCATGAATTTCACGAGGTCTTGCCACTCACGGTCCGTCAACGCCGATATCATGATATAGCCGTCCTGACATTCCATCGGTATCGGCATCAGAAGCGGCCTCTCCAGTCTGTTTCTTACTATGCCCATATTGGCGTACATTGCTATCTCCAAGAGCACCATGGTCATGAGCACATCCTGCTTCGAGACATCTATGTATTGCCCCACGTCGGTTTCATTCAAGTTGTACGCTGCGGCCAGCGTGGCAATAGCGGAGCTAAGACCGCAAATGCAGTCTCCCACCAGGCCACCTGCTTTAACCGGTTCTCTAGTGAGGTCGGGAGACTGGGTGGGCAGGAGGTAACCTTCGCCGCCGGCGTGATGGAGATTCATCTCATATGCTTTGTAGTCGCGGTAAGGGCCTGTCTGCCCGAAAGGGGTGATGGAGGTCATGACCAGGCGGGGATTGATTTTTTTGAGCTCAAGGTAGGTCAAGCCCAGCTCCTTCATTACTTTGGGTGGGTTATCCTCCACAAGAATATCGGTTTTTTTGATTAACTCTTTAAAGATACCCCGACCTTTGGTTGTCTTAATATCCAAGGTAATACCTGATTTGTTGGTGTTTAGGTAAAGGAAAAGCCCGCTCCGCTCTGTATGTGGTATATCATTCAAGAAGGGGCCTCTTCGCCTTGACTCATCGCCAATGCCAGGAGGTTCAACCTTTATCACTTCGGCGCCGAGGTCAGCCAGCAGCTTGGTGCAATATGGCCCAGATACGAAATTACAGAGCTCGAGGACTTTCAGATGGCTTAGAGCCTGGTCGGGCATATCGAATAATCAGTTTCTGCGGGCAAAATTTGGCGAGAACCAAAAATTTTTGGTTCTCGCCACCCCCACAGGGATATTTTAGCACATTCGGAATTTGTTGAACAGGCGACCTTTCTTACTCTATGACGCCTTCCTTAAGCAGGCGGTCGATTTGTGCCTTTTTGTAACCCAGCATATCTCTTAATACTTCTCTGGTATGTTCTCCCCAGAGCGGCGGACTTGCCCTAACCCTGGCCGGGGTCTCCGAGAACCTGAAGGGAGTATTCAGCAGCTTTATTTTACCCAGCTTAGGGTGTTGCACTTCTGTTAGCACCTTACGGTGCTTAAAGTGGGGGTCGGAGAATATCTCCTGGAAGTCATAAACCGGACCAACGCTGATATCGGCCTCATCAAGCAACTTTACCCATTCCTCCCTGTCTCTATGGGCAAAGACCTCGGAAAATGCCTGGTAAATCTCCTTCTGCTTGTCAACATCATCAAATTGATGAGGAATGAATTCCTCTCTGCCCACAATTTTGCAGAGCTTGGCCCAGAGCCAGGGCTCAGGGCAGCCCACGGTGAAGTATTTGCCATCCCTGGCTTCATAAGTGTTCAGGCAGGCCATGTCGCCCCCAGTGGGAGATTCCGCGCGCTCGGGCAAATTACCGTTCAATAGATATGATTGCCCGTCGATCCAATGATAGAAAATCGTTCCATCGGTGATGGATACATCTATGTACTGCCCTTTGCCATTCTTTTCCCTGGCAAAAAGGGCAGCGGTTATAGCCATGACAGCGTGCGTGACTCCACCCAGAAGGTCAGCAATAGAAGGCGATTGCAGATACACCGGCGGGCCATTTTTGCTGCCAGTGAGTCCCATTATGCCTGATACTGCGGCGAAGTTAATCTCATGTCCGGTGCGCTGAGCATATGGCCCGTCCTGCCCATATCCTGTAATGGAGCAATAAATGAGACGCTGATTGAGCTTTTTCACCGACTCATAGTCCATGCCTCGGCGTTTGAGCACCCCGGGACGGTTGGCCTCGATGAGAACGTCCATCTTCTGCACCAGGCGGTAGAAGATCTCCTTGCCCTCTTCCTTCTTCAGGTTGAGAACGATGCATTTCTTATTGCGGTTGTGTCCTATGTAGAGCGAGCCTGCATCGTCAGACACCACTTCCAGCGTCTGTCCAGCCGTTTTAGGCATTTCCACAACAATTACCTCGGCTCCGAGGTCAGCCAGGATCATGGAAGTATACCTGCTCGGCCCATATTTAGATAGGTCCAACACCCTAATTCCTTCAAGCGGGCCCATATTTTGTCACCTCTTCAAGTTTCTGCCAGTATACCATCTTGCCGCAGATAAGGGCAAGGATAAGGAGAGAGTTAGGGTCGAGTGAGCAGGGCTTGGCTGAAGACGCTGCCGAACTTGACATAGGCTCGTGTTTAGTGATATAAATTAACAGGCTATCGGTAGCAGATGTCAAAGAACCACAAGATGAACCTCCAAGTAACTATGTCTCTTGTAACTTCTGGTTACCACAGCTTTAGAGGATTTGCGATTGTATCCAGGGCGGTGTACGCTTCGCTCAGGGTCTGATTTTTAGCGGCATTATTGCTGAAAAGGTGGAAGGTGAGTAAACAATGAGTGACAAATTGAGGTTCGCTGTTATTGGCTGCGGCAGGATGGGAATGCGCAGAATGAAGGCCATAACCACTAACTCCCAAACAGAGCTTGTTTGTCTTTCTGACAATGACGAGGTGGCAGCAAAGAAATTCAGCAAGGAAATGGGCTGTGATTTCTATCCCGATTGGGAAAAGGCTGTGAGAAGACCTGATGTGGACTTCGTCGTGGTCTCGGTGCCCAATAAGTTCCATGGCCCCATCGCTACTGAGGCCTTGAAACTGGGCAAACATGTCTGGTGCGAGAAGCCGCTTGCCAGAAATCCGGAGGAGGCATTTGATATTGTCAGGGCTGCAGCGAAGACTGAGCGCTTTCTGAAGGTGGGCTCAAATCTGAGGTACTTTCCCAGTGTCCAGAAAGCGAAGGAGCTTCTGGACAGCTCCGCTATCGGCGAGGTGCTCTTTCTCAGGGGCTGGGTAGGCAACGCCGGTTGGCCGGTGAAGATGTGGTTTTCCAATGCCGAGCTGTCGGGTGGTGGAACCTTTCTCGATAATGGCTGCCATCTGCTGGATATTGCCCGATGGTTCCTGGGTGAGGTGCGGGAATGCATGGGCCAAGTTTCTACCTTGCACTGGCAGATAAGCCCCCTGGAGGACAACGGCATGGGTATCTTCACCTTCGATAAGGGAAAGCTGGCCTTTATCCATTCCTCCTGGACTGAGTGGGCTGAATATATGTATCTGGAGGTATATGGCAGCACGGGCTATATCCGCGTCGATAACAGGGGCACCAAGTGCATAACCACCCTGGGTAAACAGGATGGCAAGCAGGAAGTCTTTGATTACAGCGATGTGCCAGCTCAATCGCATGTTCTGGAGTTCAACGATTGCATACAAGCCATCAACGGTTCGAAACAACCGCTGCCTAACGGCTTCGACGGATTGAGAGCGGTGCAAATGGCTTACGGGGTTTACGAATCCTCGCGGCTGGGGAAAAAGGTGAAGATATGGGGCAAGGAGGAAGAGAGACTTCTTGAGCAGCTCAAGAGAGGGTGATAGTCCAAAGTGCGGAAGGTATTCGGAACTTATGGCGAGTATTACGATATTTTCTACGATGACAAGGATTACGAACAGGAATGTGACTTCATTCAGGAGATATTTAAGAAGTACTCGTCTTTCCCCGTTAAAAGCATATTAGATGCCGGCTGCGGTACCGGAGGCCATTCCCTTCCCCTGGCTTTCCGAGGCTACAAGGTGACCGGTATAGATGCTTCGCCGGTCATGATAAAAAAGGCAAGGGAGAAAGCCAAGGAAGCTGGCGTCAATCCCACTTTCCATTCTCTGGATATCCGCGATTTCGACCTCAAAAAGAAATTCGATGCCTGTATCAGCATGTTCGCTGTCCTAAACTACCTTACGGAGACTAAGGATATCCTGAAGGCTCTGGGGAAAATTAAACGTCATCTCAAACCAAGCGCTATCTTCACCTTCGACTTCTGGAATGGACTGGCAGTATTAAGGATATTGCCCTCGGTTCGAGTTAAGGTAGTGGAGAGGGACGGAAAGAGGGTGATCAGGACGGTACATCCGGAGATGGACGCTCTCCATCATATCTGCAAGAGCCACTACCACGTCCTGGTGACCAAAGGCGAAAACATCGTCGACGAATTCGAGGAAACCCACACAGTGAGGTATTTCTTTCCTCAAGAGATAGCGCATTACCTTGATGATGCTGGCTTCGAACTGCTGAAGTTTTGTCCTTTTCTCAATCTAAAAGGAACTGTGGATGAGAACGAATGGAATGTCACTGCCATAGCCAGAGTTAGGGAGTAGTAAATGAGCGATGAAGAGACCTTCGGCAAGGAATTTTTCGACGGGGGCAAAAAGGAGCCCTGGTTCTACAGGGCCTATAGTTTCGATGAGCACTATCCTTTGTTTCAACTCGTATCCCTGGGCGTAAAGATGCATTTTAATCCCAAAAAGGTGCTGGATGTGGGCTGTGCCAAGGGGTTCATGGTCAAGGCTCTCAGGGAGCAAGGGATAGAAGCATGGGGAGTCGATGTCAGCGAGTATGCTCTGTCAACTGCGCCCGAAGACGTCCGTGAACTTCTATACAGGGTAGACCTGAATAGAGAAGCGCTACCTTTTGCCGATGGGTATTTCGACTGTGTGACGTTTCTGGGTACCATTGAGTGCCTGGACGACTACAGTAAGGTGCTCAGTGAGATAAAGCGGGTGATGCAGCCAGGCGGCGGCCTCTATTTGAGGACAACCTACAGGACAGACCCGAAGGACACCATCCGGAAGAATGTGCACAGCCGCGGCTACTGGCTGAAGGAATTCCGCAGTTACGGGTTCAAGTTCTTGCCAACGTGGGAGGGCCCACTGGCCAATCAATGGAGCTACGGAACGCTCCTCTTTGAAAGGAGATAATATGATACCGGTATGTGAGCCTCTCCTTACGGGCAAGGAGTTGGAGTATGTCACCGACTGTCTGAAAACGAACTGGATTTCCTCTGCCGGCAAATATATCGCTGAATTCGAGAAGGGGTTCGCTGTCTACTGTGGCTCGAAGCAGGGCATAACCACCACCAGCGGCACCACAGCGCTTCACCTCGCTCTCGCCGCTCTGGGCCTTGGTAAGGGCGATGAAGTCATAATCCCCACCCTTACTATGGCGGCCTGCGCCTTTTCTGTTATCTACACTGGCGCTAAACCGGTGCTCGTTGACTCCGAGCCTGAGACCTGGAATATGGATGTTGCCCAGATAGAGCGGAAGATAACGCTGCATACCAAGGCGATAATGCCCGTGCATATTTACGGACATCCCTGCGATATGGACCCGATAATGGACATCGCGCGAAAGCATCATTTATATGTTGTGGAGGACGCTGCTGAAGCTCACGGGGCTACATACAAAGGGAAGATGGCGGGAGGCATGGGAGATGTAGGGTGCTTCAGCTTTTATGCTAATAAGATAATAACCACCGGCGAGGGTGGCATGATGGTGACCAACGATGAAAAGGTGGCCGACCGGGCCAGAAGATTCAAGGACCAGGCGTTCTCCCGCGAACGGAGATTCCTTCACACCGATATCGGGTTCAATTACAGGATGACGAATATTCAGGCGGCTATAGGGCTGGCCCAACTTGAGAGCATAGACCGCTTCGTGGAGATGAGGCGGAAAAACGCCCAACTATATAACAAGCAACTCAAAGGCGTGTCAGGGATAACTTTGCCCCAAGAGAAAAAGTGGGCCAAGAACGTTTACTGGATGTATTGCATCGTGATCGAGGACGAATTCGGCATGAGCCGCGATGACCTGATGGCATACCTGCGCCAGAAGGGGGTTGACACCAGGACATTCTTTATCCCCATGCATGTGCAGCCGGCCTTCAAAAATATGGGGCTGTTCGAGGGGGAGCACTATCCGGTAAGCGAACAGCTAGCGAGGAAGGGCTTGTACTTGCCTTCGGGGTCAGGGCTGACCGAGGAGCAGATAAACTCCGTTTGTGAAGCGGTGATACAGGCTAAAAAGTCCAAAGGCAAGTAGGTATGAAGATAGGGGTTATGACCCGGTGGAACATGTTTTCGGGGCAGTCGTCCCACGCTGAGCCCGTCGCACATGCCTGGCTGGAGATGGGGCACGAGCTTAAGGTATTTGCCCCGAAGGGATTGGATATGGCGCTGCTCCTCCGCCCCGATGAGACTTTTGTCCACAGATGCTTTGTGCAGGACGTCTGGGGGCAGAGGGAGAACAAAGATTACTTCTTCGACCCCAAGCCGTATTTGGAGGAGGACTACGAGATATTTCTGATGGAGATGGCCTATCTCATGCCTATGCCTGAGATGCTGGAGATATTCCCCCAAATCAGGAGGAAGGCCAAGACCGTACTGGTGGTTCATGAGACGGGACTGCCTCCCGACCCCAACTGGTATAAGTTCGAATGGGATGCCATCGTCTGCTTCGATGAGAGATATAAAGCCTTCATGTCCCAGGCTTACTCCGAGGAGAAGATTGAAATCATCCCTTACCCCTGTCTTCCCCCACGGCATGGAGACAAGAAACAGGCGCGAATGATACTGGGTCTGCCTTTAGAGAGGAAGATTGTGTTCGCCTACGGTTTCAATATCGTCCACAATCATGTCGAGCTTTTCCCGGTAATGGAGAGGTTGTTAGAAGACTACCCCGTGCTGCTGTTCCTGCTGACGCACCATGACTGGACAGAAGTGGAGCCAAAGCCAGCGTTTCTTATGCTCAGGGATGAGATGCCTGACAACGAAAAGCTCTATGCTTATCTCCATGCCTGCGATGCCTATGTCAACTATGTCGGAGGAGCTGAGTATAAGATACAAGGCGTCGGGGTCTCCTCCTCCGTTGCTGCCTGTCTGGGAGCAGGGAGGCCGGTACTCGTGCCCAGCTACTGCAATTTCTTCGACCTCTCGGGCAAGGAAGTCATCAAATATAGCGACGTCCGGGAACTGGAGCAGAGGCTACGGGATGTGTTCGAAGATGCCGGGTATGTAAAGGAAAGCCTGGCAGCAGCAGAGGAATACGCAACAAGAAATTCGGGCTTTGAGATAGCGAAACAATTCATCGAGCTCTTCCATAAAGTTCTGGGTAGGTCTCCATATCCAGCAAGAGCTTCCTTTCCCCGAGCGCCGTAGCTCAGCGAGCCTGCTGTGAGTTAGCCACGAATTGGGTCAAAACAAAGTCATCCTTGACATTTCCTCATCATGATTACAAGATAGATTAAGCATGAAAATAGCCATGATGACCAGGTGGAACGTGCCTTCGGGGCAGTCGTCCCACGCCGAGCCCATCGGGCGCGCCTGGTTGAAAATGGGACATAAGCTGAAGGTGTTCGCCCCCGCGGGCATGGACCTCTCCTTGATTTATCAGAAGGATGAGCCTTTCGTCCGCCGCTGCTACATGCAGGATATCTGGGGGGAGAGAGACCGCAGCGACTATTTCTTCGACCCGCGACCTTTTCTGGAGGAAGACTACGACATATTCCTGGTAGAGATGGCTGCCATCATGCCCATGCCCGAGCTATTAGGCATATTCCCTCAAATCAAGCGGAAGGCGAAGACCATACATGTCGTCCACGAAACGGGATTACCCCTGGACCCCAACTGGTACAAATTCGACTGGGATGCTATCGTCTGCTTCGATGAGCGGTACAAGCAGTTCCTGGGCAAAGCCTTTCCCCGAGAGAGGATAGCGATTATACCATTCCCGTGCCACGCTCCCGCGCACGGGGACAAGAAAAGAGCGCGCAGACTTCTGGGCCTCCCCTTGGACAAGAAGATTGTGTTCGCCTATGGGGCTGACAGCGTCTATTTTCACGTTGACCTTCTCCCTGTAATGGAGAGGTTGTCCCAGGAATATCCTGTACTCTTCCTGTTACTCACTCACCATACCCAGACCGCTGTGCCGGAGCTGAAGTCTAAGCCGAAGTATTTTATGCTAAGGGATGAGATGCCTACAGACGACAGGCTTTACACCTATCTCCACGCCAGCGACGCATATATCTATTATGGCAGGGTGAGTATAGACGGTGTTGGAGTCTCCTCATGCGTTACCACCTGTCTGGGAGCGGGACGACCTGTGCTGGTGCCTGGCTACTGCAACTTTTTCGACCTCTCAGGGAAGGAAGTCATCAAATACGGTGATTTCGATGACCTGGAGCGGAAGCTGAGAGCAATCTTCGACGGCACTGAGAGTGTGAGGGAGAGCCTGATAGCGGCTGAGAAATATGCGGCTCGATATTCTGCCCATGAAATAGCGTCGCAATTTATCGAACTTTTTGAGAGAGTCAGAGGAGAGCGCAGGACAAGACAGCCGAAGCAGAAACGTTTATAATAACATTTGGAAGAGGGTCTAGCTTTGAAGGTTTTGGGAATCATGGGTAGTCCCAGGATAAAGGGCAATGCCGACCTGTTGCTTGAGGAAGCCTTAAAGGGTGCCAAAAGCCAGGGCGCTGATGTGGAAAAGATTGTAGTAGATAAGCTTAAGATAGCACCCTGCAAGGAGTATCTGGGCTGCTTCAGGGATGGCAATTGCGTCATAAGAGACGACATGGATACTATATACCCCAAGCTGCTGGAGGCCGACGTCGTGATAATCGCCTCACCTATTTTCTTCTACGGGGTCACCAGCCAGGCCAAAGCGCTTATTGACCGTTGCCAGGCACTCTGGGCAAGGAAACACATACTCAAGCAAACTCTACCGAATGGCGGAAGAAAGGGTGCGTTCATAGCTGTAGGAGCTACCCAGGGCAAGAGATTGTTCGAGGGGGTGATTCTGACTGTAAAGTATTTCTTTGAAGCGATTGGCGTTCAGTATGCCGATGAGCTACTGGTGAGGGGTGTGGATGCCAGGGGGGAGATTAAACAGCACCCAACTGCACTGGCCGACGCTTTTGAGTTGGGAAAGAGGCTGGCCCGGACACAGGTGACTTAGATGCGAGTGGAAGGAGACCGGTGGCTAAGCAAAAAGGCTTTGTAGTAGCGCATATAGCCCAGGGGGAGCTTGAAGCAAGCATAATCAAGTCACATCTGGAGTGTGAGGGGATACCGGTAATGCTGCAATACGAGAGCTTGGGCAGGGTTTTCGGGTTAACGGTGGACGGCCTGGGAGAGATAAGAATATTAGTGCCTCAAGGGCTTGTCGAAAGAGCAAAAGAGATAATCAAACCCAGAGAGCTTGGGGAAGCCGGGGATGAAGCCACATAGGGGTGTTTGGCTGAACGCCCTGCCTGTTTGAAAAACAAATTATCAGGGGTCGAATTGGAATGCAAGATACTTCTGCCATGCCTCCCGTTTCAAACGCAAAAATAGCGAATACGCCTGAGGAACAAGAGGATATCCGCCGCAGAACCAAGAAGGTACTCAAGAGATTCAATAAAAAAAGGGAGAACCTAGTTCCTATTCTGCAACAAGTACAGGATGAGCTGGGCTATCTTCCCCGCGAAGCCCAGATTGAAGTCGCGGAGTACCTTAAGATACCTGAGGTGGATGTCTACGGCGTAGTCACCTTCTATAACCAGTTTCGCCTCAAGCCACCGGGCAAACATTCTATTAGAGTATGCCTGGGTACGGCATGCCACATGAAAGGCGGCTATATCCTCCTTGATGCCTGGAAGAGGAGGCTAAAGATAGATAGGGGGGAGACCACCCCTGATCGTGAGTTCGACCTGGATACTGTAGCCTGCGTAGGCTGTTGCGCTATGGCTCCGGTGAACGTAATTGATAAGAAGGCTGAGGGCAGGCTCAGCCCCACCAGAGTAGATGGCATCCTCCTGGCACACAAAATGGAGAAAGAAAAGAAGGACAAGGAAAAGCCCGACTAATAATGTGGGTAGGTTGGAGCACCCGCTCTAACCGTTCCTGGAGCAGATGCTCCAGGCTACCCCTTGTGGAATTAAGAAGGACAAAGGGAACCAGTGACAGTGACAACTTCGCAGGATGTTGCTTCAAGTTTTCAGAATATTAGGGAACATGCGCTTTCCCAATGGGAGGGCCTCTGGGATGGCAGCAAGCCTGTCATCATGGTGAGCACAGCTACGTGCGGCAGGGCAGCTGGCGCCCTGGAAGTTCTGCAGACCATCAAAGAGGAACTGGGCAAAGAGCAGGATGGTGTACGCATAATAGAAGTAGGGTGCATGGGACACTGCTATGCCGAGCCCCTGGTCATCATCAAAAAGCCCGGCAACCCTATGGTGGTTTATGGCTACATTACCCCGGAGAAAGCCCGTCGCCTGGTAAATGACTATATTCGGGGCGGGGATATCTCCCCTGAGTTCGCTTTGGGTGCTCTCGAGGAAAACGAGCTGCTGCCGTCTCTATATGACCTCCCCCGCTTCAAACATGAGAAATATGTCCTCCTGGAAAACATAGGCCGTATCGATCCCGAAGACATTAATCATTATATCGCCAAGGGTGGCTATGAAGCCCTGGCCAAGGCTCTACAGGTGCAACCCGAGGACATTATAGATGAGATAAGGAGGTCAGGCCTCAGGGGCAGAGGAGGCGCAGGATTCTCCACGGCGCAAAAGTGGGAGGTCTGCCGCAGCTCGCCCGGCAAGACCAAATACCTTATCTGCAATGCCGACGAGGGCGACCCCGGCGCTTTCATGGACAGGGCTATCCTGGAGAGCGACCCGCACTCAGTCATCGAGGGCATGATAATCGCCGCATATACCGTGGGAGCGGCGCACGGCTATATCTACGTCCGGGCCGAATATCCCTTGGCGGTGCACCGTGTGGAGATAGCATTGAGACAGGCGCAAAGCCTGGGGCTGGTGGGTAAGAATATCCTGGGGACTGGCTTCAGCTTTGACGTCAAGCTGTTCCAGGGTTCTGGTGCGTTCGTATGTGGAGAAGAGACAGCCCTCATCGCCTCGCTGGAAGGCAAGCCCGGATTGCCGCACCACCGTCCTCCTTTCCCCGCCACAAAGGGGCTTCACGGAAAGCCGACTGTAATCAACAACGTCAAGACCCTGGCTTATGTGGCGCGCATAGTCAGAAACGGGGCTGACTGGTTTTCAAGCATCGGTACCGAGAAAAGCAAAGGCACCGCTGTCTTCGCTCTGGCGGGCAAGGTGGTGAATACCGGACTAACAGAGGTGCCCATGGGGACCACTCTGAGGCAGATTATCTTCGATGTCGGCGGCGGGATACCCAAAGGCAAGCGTTTCAAGGCTGTGCAGATTGGCGGCCCATCAGGAGGTTGTCTGCCTGAGTCGGCGCTGGATATGTCTATAGACTTCGATTCCTTGAAACAAGTGGGAGCTATGATGGGCTCAGGCGGCATGGTGGTACTGGATGAGGACGACTGCATGGTAGAGGTAGCCCGCTATTTCCTGGAGTTCACCCAGAGAGAATCATGTGGCAAATGCACTATGTGCCGTTTGGGGACAAGGCAGATGCTGGCGATGCTGGAGGATTTCACCTGCGGACGGGGTCAAATGGGAGACCTGGATACCTTAATGGAGCTCGCGGAAGATGTGAGGACTGGTTCACTGTGCGGCCTGGGCAGGACTTCGCCCAATCCGGTATTGACTACACTCCGCTATTTCCGAGATGAATATAAAGCGCACATTGAGGAAAAGCGCTGCCCGTCGCTGATGTGCCATGACCTCATCGCCTATTACATCCTGCCCGAGAAGTGCGAGCGCTCCTGCGATGCCTGCGTAGGTACCTGCACGGTGGAGGCTATTTCCTCGAATAAGAAACGCATCAAGGTCATCGACCCGGCAAAATGCGTCAAGTGCGGCACCTGCTTGACAGCCTGTCCGCCGCAGTATAACGCCGTAATCAAGCTGTCGCCTCCTGAGAAGGTGCCCGCTGCCAAATATTGAAGCTATGAAGACTGTATCATTGACCATTGATGGCAAAAAGATAGTAGCCCGCGAGGGGCAGAAGGTGCTGTGGACTGCCCTGGACAACGGGATTTACATACCGAACTTATGCGCCATACGGAAGGTTTCCGAGCCTTACGCCGGCTGCCGTCTCTGCTTTGTGGAGATAGAAGGGAGAAACAGCCCGGTCACCGCTTGCACGGAGCCTGTCGCCGAGGGTATGGTGGTCAATACTCAAGGCCCCAGGGCCAGACGGCTGGCTCGCACCGCTCTGGAGCTTCTTCTGGCCAGCCATCCTGTGGACTGTGCCCACTGCGCTAAAAACCGTTCATGCGAGCTCCAGAAGCTCTGCTCTGTTCTGGGAGTCAAGATAAATAGCAAACGGTTCAGGAAGCTGGTGCATCACCTGCCCATAGATTCAAGCTGCTCAGGCTTTATCTATGACCCCAATAAATGTGTACTATGCAGCAGGTGCGTATGGACGTGCCGCCAGCGCTTCGGCGTGGGCGTGCTGGGCTTTGCCCATCGCGGCTTCGATAGAATGGTCACCACCTTCGAAGACAAGCCAATCGGCGAGTCGGGATGTCATGTCTGCGACGAATGTATCGAGGTCTGCCCTGTTGGGGCCCTGGTATTTAAGGATAGCACGAAGGGGAGCGCTGCCTGCGCCGAGAAGAAGGCTGAAACAACCGAAGCTAAGCTGTAAGACCGATGCCTAAAAAGGTAGCCACAGTAGATTACACGAAGTGCTGTCCCGAGAAATGTGATAGCGGTGTATGTGTAGCTGCGCACGAGTGCGAACACGGAAGCTTAAAACAAGAAATGCCCTATGAAACACCAGAAATCAATCCGTCTAAGTGGTGTCATGGCTGTGCCAAGTGTGTTAAAGCCTGCCCGTTCAAGGCAATCAGGATGCTGTAAATATCGAAGTGGAGATGTATAGTTGGTTGAGGAAGATAAAGCCCACGCAGAACTACTCGACAAGGAAGCGAAAATAAGGGAAAGGGTAGACGAACACGGGAAAAAATGGCGAAAAGTCTACTTCGGCGGAGGACCCCATTTCAGAAACTGGCTTGAGCAGACCTTAGAGCTATGCGGAAAAGAGAATGTCGAAGTGGAAGAGGTCGATTCAAAAGGGTTTCAGTGCTTCGAAGAGGCGGATGAGAAGATGTACCGCATCTGGGTGAGAGAGACAAAACGAGGAATTAAGTTTACATAACATCAAGGCGATGCATCAACTAACCTTCAGACGTCCCTCCTCGCTCGTCCTAAGCTCCCTTGTCAGTGTCAGATATCTTCCGCAGGCTTTCGTAGGCCCTTTTCACATCATCAACAGACGTTTCATCCTCTATCGTAGTAAGGTCGCCCAGACTCTTACCCATGGCAACTGCTTTGATGACGCGGCGCATGATCTTGCCGCTCCTCGTCTTGGGCAATGATTCCACGAAGTAGACTTCATCAGGGGTAGCAATAGGCCCGATTACATGTCTCAGATGCTCTGCAATCTTCTTTCTCAAATCGGGTGATGGTGAAACCTCTTTCTTGAGGGTAACGAAGAGGACAATCGCCTCTCCCTTCAAGGGGTCGGGTTTGCTGGCTACCGCTGCCTCAGCTACAGCAGGATGAGATACGGCAGCGGACTCGAGTTCTGCCGTACCGATGCGGTGTCCTGCCACTTTGAGAACCTCATCTGCCCTGCCCAGGAGCCAGAAGTAGCCATCTTCATCACGCATAGCGAAGTCGCCTGTATAGTAGGAACCGGGGAACCGTGACCAGTAAGCCTCTTTATAGCGCTGCGGGTCGCCGTAGACGTCGAGAAGCAAACCGGGCCAGGGTTTCCTGATTATGAGATAGCCTGTTTGACCGGGGACAGTCTCCTTGCCCTCAGAATCTACCACAGCGGCATCTATTCCAGGGAGAGGGAAGGTCGCTGAGCCCGGCTTTAGCGGTATGGGCTCAATACCAGGAGTGGGGGAGATCATGATACCTCCGGTCTCGGTCTGCCACCAGGTATCAACGATAGGGCATCTCTCCCTTCCTATATTTTTATAGTACCACTGCCAGGCCTCGGGATTTATGGGCTCACCGACACTGCCGAGAAGTTCCAGGCTCGAGAGGTCGTGCTTCTGAGGGCCTTCCGTTCCGTAGCGCATAAACAGCCGCACCGCTGTAGGCGACGTGTAGAAGATGCTGACACCGTATTTCTCCACTATATCCCACCATCTGTCTACCGCTGGGTAATCGGGTGCACCTTCATAGAGCACGATGGCTGCGCCGTGTGACAAAGGGGCATATACAATGGAGCTGTGTCCGGTCACCCAGCCCACATCGGCAGTGCACCAGTAAACCGACTCCTCCTTTATATCGAAAACCCACTCATAGGCAGAGTGGTTGAACACCAGATAGCCGCCTGTGCTATGTACCACACCTTTGGGCTTCCCGGTGGTCCCCGAGGTGTAGAGTATATACAGTGGATGAGTAGACTCCACGGCCTCGGGCTTAACCAGCACCTCTGCCTTATCCAGCAATGTGGATAGCCAGAAGTCTCTTCCCTCTTTCATAGGGACTGGATGCCCGGTTCTTTTAACAACCAGGATCTTTTCAACTGAGCTGCATGTAGTAGCCGCCTCGTCAGCCAATTCCTTGAGCGGCGTTATCTTGCCACGGCGATATCCTCCATCCGCTGTGATAATTACCTTCGCCTGGGTATCTGCAATCCTGTCGCACATGGCCTGAGCTCCGAATCCTGAGAAGATCACCGTGTGCACTGCGCCGATTCGGGCACAAGCCAGCATGAAAATAGGCAGCTCCGGGATCATGGGTAGATAGAGGGCGATTCTGTCCCCCTTCTTAACTCCGATCTGCTTCAATGCGGAGGCATAGTGGTTGACGTCACGGAAAAGGGTGGAATAGCTCAATACCCTTGTCTCACCGTTCTCACCCTCCCAGTATACTGCTACCTTGCTTCTGCGCCATGTTTTCACGTGGCGGTCAACGCACTGGTAGCAGGCATTGAGCCTTCCGCCGACAAACCATCTCGCGTATGGTGGATTCCAATCGAGGACGCGATCCCAGGTCTTGTACCAGTCAAGTTTGCGCGCCTGCTCGGCCCAGAAACCATTTGGGTCATCGAGAGAGCGCCGATGCATCTCGGCATACCGCTTCGATGGCCACATACGCAGACCTGTAGGTAGAGAGCTTGCGCTATCCGATTCATGGCTATTAGTCATGTATCCCCTCCTTATGCAGAAGGCTTTTCAGTCTATTCTTTTGAGGTATTCCTCTATGTCTTTGGCTAATTTTTCGCTATCTTCCTGGCTCAGGGCTACGTTGCTCTCCAGATTCTTAATACGGCTATCGACTTCGGGGAAACTGAACCTTATCTCAGCCAGCTTTTCGTTCTGCCTGGCCGCTACATCATCGAGGTCTCTTAAGTCGATTCCAAGGCTAAGTCTCCTGTCAAAAAAGTCAACGACCCTTCTACAGGCTGCCACGTCTTCGGTAGCTAAAAGGTAGAAGGGTATGGGCACCCAGAGGCTGGCCGCGGGGATACCCCTGTTTTTGGCAACCCACAGTAGAAAAGAGCTCAGGGTCGGTCTTTGTCCGGGCGGAGTCTCATAATCCATACCTCTATCCAGATGGTACTGACCCAACGCATTCTTCATTCCTGGCAAATTGGACACTGACAATAGCTCACGGGGAGTGGTGTGAGCACTCAGAGAAACCATGGCCCCGATAGTGTATATCTCCTTCACATGGCAGTAGTGTTCAGCGACATCTAAGACTGAGTTCAGGAACCTGTGCCACTCGGCTCTCGGGGCATTGCTTTTAAGAATCACCAGATTCTTTTCGTAGGAGCAATATAATTTGCTCTCGGGAAATTGCGCTATGTCATCTTCCACCGAAACCCCACCTAAAGGGAAGAAATCCATAGGTTCAACTTCTCCGATATCCTCGGTGCCCAGTTTCTTGTTTAAGTAATCAACAACATTAGCCCCCAGGTTAGCGGCGTCTTCGTTCCATCCTACTATCAAGGAGGAATTCTGCAACTCCTTTTTACTGTATACTTTGAAAGGCTGCGTTTCGTCCAATTAATCTTCCTTGTGTTCTTTCTTAAAGAATTTGTCTATATCCTCAAGTATCCGTTTCTTGTCCTCTTCGGTTATCGGCGCCGGCTCGGTTGGCTGAGCATAACTAACAAATTTCAATTTGTCTAGCTGTTCTTTTATCTCAGGCGGGAACTTTTCATATAATTGTTCGATCTGACTATCGCTTTGTTCGATAAATCCGGCGATTCTATCCATGTCAATCTCAATCCCTAGAGCAGCGGTCAGCACCTCCAGTACCGACTTCGAAGCCCTGGGATAGGGCAAAGGAAAACCTTGAAGATAGACCGGTATCTCACCCATTACACAGATAGCCTCAATGCCCCGTTTCCGGGCAACTCCCAGCAGGAGCCCGTTTAAACCGGTGATATTGCCCTGGCCTCCCCTTCCTTCGATTTCCGACATGAGTATTGTATTTTCATAGGTTTTAACTTCACTGATTAGACTTTTGGTATTGGGCACCGCCCAGACCTTTGGCCTGGCTGTATGGTGTATGGGTGCAACTGCTGCTCCTGAAGTGTACACTCTTTTACAGCCGAATTTCTGCGCAACGTCCAAAACGAGATTGGCCATGTGATAGGCTTTCTTCCCCTCCGCATAGGTCCTTCCGCCGTCAGAAGGCTGCTCTTCTCCAACAAAAAATAACAAATCAGTTTCTCCCGTCCTCTTGAAATAGAACTTGCTAGTAGGGAACTCCACGTCTTTCAATTCGCCATTTCTAATCAGAACCTTCTTGGGATAGAAGAAATCCCAGGGCTCTATCTCCCCGAGCTCTTCTGCCCCCAGCATATTCTTAAGGGTATCAACCGCTATTATCCCGATATTTCCTATACCGGGCCAACTGGCCACCATAACCGGATTTTCGAGCTCAGGTTCCTTATAAATTACGATCCCCATTCAATCTCCTGAATTCCCAGTCCTCTACCTCTACAGGGTCATACCGATTATATCCTTCACGTGGATATGGACCGACTCATCTATTTTCAAGCCTTCTTCTATAAGCTCGAGGACTTTTACCTTCTCCTCGGGAAGCTTGTATCCTTCGTAGTCCTGCTTGAACAAGGTATAACGGCGGCTGCGATCCCTATACAAAGAGTTGAGGAAGTGGTCGAAGCACAGCCTGCTGTGCACATTAAGGTTTTCAACCAGTAGTCTGATCTCCCGCAGCCGCTCATGGGGCGATGAAAGCTGGAAATTGCCTTTGTTGTATTCATCATATAACGGCATCCCCGGCCCGGGAACAAAAGGCCTCAACCTGATGAAATCCGGGTCTATCTCGTTCAGAACCCTGGCTGTATTAAGTGCGTGCTGCTCCGACCTGGCTCTCCCTCCCAAATCGGGCATGACATACTCCGACAGCTCGAAACCTGCTTCCTTCGCTTTCTTCCCAGCCTCGATTTGTTCAGCGGAGGTCACACCCTTGTCCACATACTTGAGCAGGTCGTCATCTCCCGTCTCCAGACCGACATGGAGCCTTGAGAGTCCCGCCTTGCGCAGTTCCTTTAACTCCTCAGGAGTCTTTTTGGCGAGCGTTTTCGCTCTGGCGTACGAGGTAACCCGCTCGATAGTGGGAAATGTCTCCTTCAAATATTTTAAGACCACGAAGAGTTCATCGCTTGGCATGATGAGGGTATTGGCATCCTGAAGGAAGACGGTCTTTGCTCCAAAGTAGAGCCAGTTGAAGACCAGGATAAAAGATTGGTTGGTACCCAGGCCTGGGTTGCTTCGGATTAGAGCAGTCCCCACATCTTCGTTCACCGCTCCACCGCATCCGAGCTTCCATGACGCTGCGCGTATTGCATCGGCTATCTCGCGTGCGGCGTCTATGTCTTTCTTTATCTCCTCCACAGTCCGTAGTTGAAACTTCTCTCGATTGTAAATCAGGCCATAGCAGAACTTGCACCTGCTCCACGGGCAATTACGCGTTGCCCTGAGCAGCAGGGAATGGCTTCCACCCTCGCTGGGAGGCCTGATTGGCCCGACTTCGAAGGATAAAGTACTTAGCCGTTCGCTATCGACTTTAGATAGCTTGGGGATATTCCCCGATGCGTCGTGTACCATTTGAAGATCACCTACCCTAAGAGGAAACGAGGCTTCTGTCCCTTGCCTATCTGCTTCATCAGTTTCTGCATCTGGCGGTGCTGGTTGAGCAACTGGTTGACATCTTGAGGCGTGGTGCCGCTTCCACGCGCTATGCGCCGCCGCCTGCTGCCATCGATGATACTGGGATTGTGACGTTCTTCAGGGGTCATAGATAAGATCATGGCTTCGATCTTCTTGGGCTGCTTTTCGTCTAAGCCTGCGGGTATTTTTCGTGCGAGTCCGGAAAAGCCTGGGATGAGGTCCATTATCTGACCCAGAGGGCCCATCTTCCTTAGCTGCTGGAGTTGCTCCAAAAAGTCCTGAAGGTCGAAGCTGCCGTGTCGCACTTTGTGTTCGAGTTCCTCTGCCTTCTGCTTATCGGAGGCCGACTCCGCTTTCTCGATGAGACTGAGCATATCGCCCATTCCCAGTATCCGAGATGCCATCCGTTCGGGATAGAAAGGTTCCAGAGCATCTGTCTTTTCGCCGATTCCAATGAACTTGATGGGGACTCCGGCAACCGAGGTAATGGAAAGGGCTGCTCCACCCCTGGCATCGCCGTCCATCTTGCTCAAAATTACGCCGGTAAGCCCCACAGTCTTATTGAACTCCTCGGCTATTCTTACAGCCTCTTGCCCGGTCATGGCGTCAGCGACGAGCAACACCTCGGTAGGATGAAGATGCTTGTTAAGCTCGGCAAGCTCCTTCATAAGCTGTTCGTCAATATGAAGCCGACCTGCTGTGTCGACGATCATGGTGCTGGCCGCTATTTCTTTAGCTCGCTTCATGGCCTTGGCGCAGATGTCTATCACGGAACCGCCATCGCTATACACCGGAATATCGAGCTGCTTACCCAGTACAGCGAGCTGGGTTATGGCGGCAGGACGATAAGTATCAGCAGCGACCATTAGCGGACGCTGTCCGCTTTTTCTCAGATGCAGGGCTAGTTTAGCGGCGGTTGTGGTCTTGCCTGCGCCCTGCAGCCCAACCAGCAAGATAACTGTAGGAGGTTGGCTGGCATGTATCAGCTTGTGCTGCCCACCCCCCAGGGTAGCGATCAATTCCTCATTGACAATCTTGAGCACTTGCTGTCCCGGGGTCAGACTCTCCAACACCTCCCTTCCCACAGCTCGCTCCCTTATCCTGGACACAAAATCCTTGACTACCTTAAAGTTGACGTCGGCCTCAAGGAGCGCCAGCCTGACCTCGCGCAGCGCCTCATCAACGTCTTTTTCGGTTAACTTACCCTTTCCGGCGAGCCTCTTGAAAACAGCTCCCAGCTTGTCGGATAACGTCTCAAACATGTGTACCCTCAAACCTATTCTAGCATGCTATTAGCAATGGTCAAGTTAATTGCATTCCCGTTACCTTGACAGAGTAGAAAGGGAGATGCTAAACTTTGCATAAGTGCTAATTTTCAGTGAAAGAGGAATGAAATGAAGAAGGTTATCATTCTGCTGCTCATGGTGTTGCTACTTGTCGTATTCCCCCTCGTGGGGTGCTCCAACTCTAGTGGGGGAGTCCCAGCCTCTAGTGGGGGAGTTACAACTTCTCTGGTAGGGCTTGTTCCGGAGAAAGCCAATTTAGTAGGTCAAGTAGACCTGAGCAAGATTTTGCAGGACAAAGCCCTTACGGGCATATACGACAAAGTCCCTAAAAGCATCAGCTATCCGCAAACATTTGATGATGCCCTGGCTCAACTCAAGGATCAATACAATATAGACTTGAACAATTTCCAGGAAGGCTTATTCTTTTCCGATATCTCAGGATCCACTGATCAAGGCAACTATTCCGGGGTTATCGTAGAGGGAACTTTCAATGAAAGCGATTTGATTGCAGCCATCCAATCCGCAGCAGATGTTCAGTTGAGCACCATTAAGTACAAAGACTACGATATTTACACGGATGAGCTCGGAGAAACCGCTATCGCTTTCCTGGGAAATACCACGATTGTTATTGGAGCAATGCAGCCTGTTAAAGATGTAATCGATGTTAAAAAGGGAGATGCCAAAGCCTTAAGCGGCGAAGTACTAGATACCTATAACAACCTAGGAGATGCCCTAATTAAAGTGGCGATGGCTGTGCCGCCGGGAGCGGCAGAGGGGAATTTGGGGCAATCTACGAATCAAGTTCTGGGGAATCTATCTGCGTTAGGGCAATCTACGAGTCAAGTTCTGGGGAATCTATCTGCGTTGAGGCAATCTACGAGTCAAGTTCTGGGGAATCTATCTGCGTTTGACGAGGTTAAGACTATGGGGATGGCTGTGTCTAAAAATGACGACTCAGTTGCCCTCAATGTGAAATTATGCTGTGCCGATAGCGATTCTGCGCAGAGTATCGAGGATTCAATCAACGGCTTAATCAGTTTTATGGGGCTCATGATGAGCACGTCCGGGAATGAGACGCAAAACCAGACGCTAAACAACTTGCTTAACAACGTGGAGGTAAGCAGGAGCGATTTATGCGTTAATGTCAGCCTTTCCATAACAGTGGCAGATATCGAAGACCTGATTCAAAGCGCGAGTCAAGGTTCTGGTCAGTCTGGGTAGGATGTCACCGACAGGACTAATATTTAGCCCGATTATCTAGACATTAAACAGGATGGTGATCACATCACCATCCTGTACTATATAGTTTTTCCCCTCCAGACGAAGTAACCCATGCTTCCGCGCTTCCGCCAGACTGCCGCACTTGAGAAGGTCACCGTGACCTATAACTTCCGCCCTGATGAAGCCACGTTCCATGTCGGTGTGTATCTTTCCTGCTGCCTTTTGAGCGGTGGTATTGTGCCGTATAGTCCAGGCTTTGACCTCGTCGGAAACAGTAGTAAAAAAGGAGATAAGCCCTAAGAGACTATAAGAGAGCCTGATCACACGATCAAGCCCCGATTGGGCCACGCCCAACTCCGAGCGAAATACCTGGGCCTCGGCGTCATCAAGCTGGGCCAACTCCATTTCCAGCTTGCCACAGAGAGCAGCCACTTCACACTGAGGCCTGCGGTAAGTGCTGCCGAACTTATCCTCCAGAGAACTGGCCTCCGGAATCTGCTTCTCAGCAATATTAAGCAACAGCAACATGGGCTTAGCGGTAAGGAACTGGAAGTTATCGAGCAGCCTGGACTCGTTTTCAGACAGACTCTGTTCTCTAACGGGAATATCAGCCTCCAACGCAGATTTAATCTTGTCCAACATGGTCTGCTCGCGGGAGATCGCTTCTCTCTCCTGTGGTTTAGCCCCCTTGAGAGAAGCCTTCAATCTCTCCATGCGCCTCTCGATGATAGCCAGGTCAGAAAAGGCGAGTTCCATATTCATGGTGCCCACATCGCGACCCGGGTTCACACTGCCTTCGGGATGTGGCAGCCTCTCATCCTCAAAAACACGGACAACATGGGCCAGAGCATCCACTTTACTGAGATAAGCTAAAAATTGGCCACCTGGCCCCTCGCTTTTGCCAAAGCCCTTGGCAGGGGCTGCGATGTCGATGTAGGTGACCTCAGCGGGGACAGTACGCTTTGGTTTAAGAATTTTTGTGAGCGTTTCTAATCTGGGGTCCGGCACCTTGACTACCCCGATGTTTGGCGCCAGTGCAGAGGAATAGGCGTCTGTTTGTGCCTTACCCCTGGTCAGCGCATTAAAAACAGTTGTTTTGCCGCTCTTGGGCAACCCGATGATGCCTATCTCCATAATAGAGCTCCAATTCAGCCAATCAGGGCAAAGACGTTTTGATCTTAGCCTTTTTCACCAGTCCAATCCCTGACCCTTTGCTTGCAGGTCTCCAAGGCAATTCAGCAGGAGCGCCTTCATAACAAACTATTCCCGCAAATTGCATAAATCAGAAATTGAAAAGGGCGACAGGGCTGCGCTGCAATAGCCCTGAATCTTATCTTCTTACTGAGTTTAAGTTTCAGACGGCCGCTATGAGGTGCTATAATTATACCTCAGCGAGTCGGCATTGCAACCCCCAAAATCATCCAGGGATAATGCCTGGAGGCAATTTGCTGTACATACTATACGGCGAAGACGATTTCTCAATAAGAGAAGCTTTAGCTAAGATCAAAGAAGGACTGGGAGATAAAGAGCTTCTGTCCACAAATACTACTATACTTCAAGGCCAAAATCTTACGCTGCAACAGCTCATCATAACTTGCGATACATTGCCTTTTCTGGCACCCAACCGCCTGGTAATCGTTGAGGGCTTGCTCAGCAGGTTTGAAACACAGGACAAAGAAAAGCGTGCCGCAAAGCCCAGGGATTCGGAGTGGCAATCGTTCAAAGAATACCTGAACCGCATGCCTGGGAGCACCGTATTGATACTGACCGATGGCGCTCTGAAGAGAGGTAACTCTATGCTCGCTGATGTTGCTATGCTGGCAAAAGTCCAGGAATTCAAACCTCTCAAAGGTGTGCAACTGAGGAACTGGATGCAAGCGCGAGCAAAGAGTCTGGGTTGCACTATATCGCCACCTGCATTGCAGCTTTTGTCGGAACTTGTGGGAGGCAACCTGGGTCTGCTTTCTATCGAGATTGGTAAACTCTGCCTCTATGCTCAAGGGAGGATGGTAGAGGTCAACGATGTTAAGTCGCTGGTGGCTTATGCGCAGGAAACCAACGTTTTCGGCATGGTGGATGCTATACTTGAACGCAACGCCTCCAAAGCCACCCGGCTTCTGCATTTGCTGGAGGACGAGGGTGCGGCACCAGCATACTTGCTGTTCATGATAACCCGTCAAATTCGCATGGTTATTCAGGCAAAGGATATGCTGCAACAGAAGCAGGCATTTGCTGACATTGGATATACGCTGGGTATCTCCTCCGATTATGTTTTACAGAAGGTCAGGGAGCAGGCCAGAGCACCTTCGATGGAGCAGTTGAAAGGGGTTTACCGGAAATTGCTGGACACGGACATATCTATAAAGACCGGCAGAATAAAGGGTGACCGAGGCGAGCTTGCCCTCGAACTCCTTATCTGCGAACTATGCGAGGGGCATCCCATACATAAATAAGTGCTTTCAGAGGCCTCCTCGTTCATTTAAACTGGCAGAACGAAGGTCTATAGCCCTGAAGCGGCCTCCCTTAAGCTCTGTTATCAACTCCCTGACATTGCTGATTCTTCTTTCAAATACCGTGGCACAGGACGGTATGTCTGAAAGGGAATGAGCGTCGCTGCCGCCGACATTTTTTAGGTTGAGTTTGCCATCTACCATTCTATGACTGAGAATTATGATATGGTCTTCACTAAATGTATGGTAAAATTCTAACTTGTATTAGACTTATGGGCTATGGTATATTATATCTCAACAGCGAAAAAGAGGTGATAAGCGCTTGCTGGCTGATTATGGCTACATAGCGATGTTGCTCGTAGCTGCCATTGCGGTACCTGCGTTAATTCTCGTATTAGCCCATTTCCTCAGCGCGAAACCGAAGAAGACAGACACCGAGGCGGTAAAGACTGACACCTACGAATGCGGGATGCAGACCGTAGGCAGTTCATGGCTTCAATTCAACTTCCGCTATTATTTCTATGCCTTGCTTTTTGTAGTATTCGATGTCGAGACTGTTTTCCTGTACCCCTGGGCAGTATATTTCAAGCAACTCAAGCTCTTCGGCTTTGTCGAAATGCTTATCTTCATATTGATTCTAGTGGTTGGCCTTGTTTATGCCTGGAAGAAGAAGGTTATGGAATGGAAATAGAGAATAGGGACATCATATTACCCGTCTATTCGGCGCTAGAACTCGACCGCGATGAAGGCAAAGCTATCGAGGCGCTCAAAGCAAGATCCGGTCAGCCGATCCCGGACCCGGACCGCTGGATTGAAGAGGAGCTTCAGCGTAACGTGTTGATCACCACGGTGGACGCTGTCTTGAACTGGTCAAGAAAATATTCCCCGTGGCCCATGTTTTTTGGTTTGGCCTGCTGTGTTTTTGAGATGATTTCTGCTGCGAGCCTGAGATTCGACATGACCCGGTTCGGCATGGATATCATGCGCCCTTCGCCACGACAGGCTGACTTGATAATAATCACAGGTACGCTGACCTGGAAGATGGCGCCTGCAGTTAAGATGATATACGACCAGATGGCGGAGCCCAAATGGGTTATAGCTATGGGCTCCTGCGCTATCAGTGGCGGGCCATTCGCTGATTCCTACAGCGTAGTTCCCGGCATAAACCGCATCATGCCTGTAGATGTATATGTGCCGGGATGTCCACCGAGGCCTGAATCCTTGATAAATGGCGTTGTCATGCTGCAACAGAAGATATTGAAGGACAGCATCAGGAGGACTAAGAATGGCTGAAATCAGTGTGGGAGATAGGGTAAGGGTCAAAGAACGACCAAATTATACGCTCAGCGGATGGGAAGGGGAAGTAGTGGAGGTCAAGGAAGACCCTAAAGGCTGGATAATAATAAAGGCCGCTAAAACAGGCTATAAGATGGCGTTTCCTGAGACCGAACTTGAGAAAATATAGCTTCTGCAGAGATATCAAATAGAAATGACTAAACAACTGGCAGGGAGCGAAGTTGCTAAAAGAATAGAGGAGCAGCTTCCAGGGGCGACAATTGGGCACGATGATTCTGCGATTCTAGTAGAGAGCAACTCTATTTTAGAGGTCTGTCGTTACCTTAATCAGACCGCTGGCCTTGATTTCGATTATTTGGTCAATCTCACAGGGGTAGACTACCTCGATTATCTGGAGGTAGTCTATCATTTAGCCTCCTTGAAGCATAATCATAGCCTGGTGCTCAAGACCAGATGCTATGACCGTGACCAGCCGATAATCCCCTCCGTGACCTCTGTCTGGCAGGGAGCCGATTTTCAGGAAAGGGAGGCCTACGACCTGCTGGGGATTCGCTTCGAAGGACACCCGAACATGAAGAGAATATTCCTCTGGGAGGGGTTTCAAGGGTATCCGCTGAGGAGGGATTATCTCTAGAGAGGGACGGAAGTCAGGGCTTGGATAAAGATGGCTAAACCAGATTTGATATTGCTGCACGCTCCCAGCAACTACGATTTCAGGGAACGCGCCATAATGTACGGGCCGATAAGCGATGTTATCCCGTCGACGCCGATTTTCGAGATGTACCCTATCGGCCTTGTCAGCATCGGCGCCTACCTGGAGAAGAACGGTATTCACACCAGGATTGTAAACATCGCTAACCGCATGCTTAGAGACAAGGGATTCAATGTAGAGCAGTTCGTCGGCAAATTGTCTGCAGCCGCCTTCGGCATAGACCTACACTGGCTGCCACATGCCCACGGCAGCTTAGAGCTGGCCCGGATCGTCAAGGAATTGCACCCTTCAACTCCCGTAATCTTGGGCGGATTGTCTTCCACCTATTTCTATAAGGAATTAATAACATATCCCCAGGTCGATTTCATTGTGCGCGGCGATTCTACCGAGACGCCAATGCTTCAACTCATGAAACGGATAAAGGCCGGCGAGCCTGTAGATGATATACCCAACTTGAGTTGGAAGGATAGTAACGGCACGGCTCACCACAACCCTATGACGTGGGTTCCTACCAGCCTCGACGATATGCCATTAGACTACTCCTACCCCGTGAAATCGGTGCTGAAGTACCGCGACTTGGCGAGCATGACGCCATTCGGGAATTGGATGGATTACCCCATAACCTGTGTTATTACATGCCGCGGCTGCAATTACGAGTGCGCTACGTGCGGCGGCTCCAGATATGCCTACAAGAACAGCTTTGGCCGTGAGAAGGCCGCATTTAGAAGCCCGAAGCTTATAGTGAAGGATATTGTCAGCATACAAAGATACCTCAATGGACCCGTATTTGTGATCGGCGATATTCGCCAGCAAGGCGAGGACTACGCTGATGAATTTCTGCAGGCTATGAACTCCGCAAAGGTCAGAGCGCCCATAGTCCTGGAGCTTTTTGCCCCTGCAGGGAGAGAGTTCTTCGAGAAAGTGAACAAGGCCATACCCAACTATAATATCCAATGGTCGCCTGATTCCAGCGATGAGGAAGTGCGGCGTGTTTTCGGCAAGGGATATAGTAATCGTGACGTAGAGAATACGATTCAGAGGGCTCTGGATAACGGCTGCAAGAGATTTGACCTTTTTTTCATGATAGGTCTCCCCAGGCAAACATATAGTTCAGTGATGAAAGATGCGGCTTACTTAAGAGCGCTGCTCAAGGAATTCGGACCACAAAAGAAGCTGTTCCCGTTTATATCGCCGCTGGCACCATTTGTTGACCCTGGAAGCAAGGTTTTCGAGAATCCCGGTAAATACGGCTACCGGTTTTTCTATCGCACCCTGGAGGAACATCGCCAGGCGCTCAAGAGTCCGAGTTGGAAATATATGCTGAACTACGAGACAGAGTGGATGAGCCGAGACGAGATAGTGACGAGTACCTACGATGCTGCACTGGCTTTCAATCGGTTGAAAGCGGAGCGCGGGCTGATTACACCGGATATGGCTGATGAGGTAGAGTCTCGTGCCAGGGGCGCCATAAATTTGATGAAGGCCATCGATAAAATAGTCAGCGAACACGGCTTAGACAGCAAAGAAATAATGTCTCTCAAGAAAGAAGCCGACAGACTGAGTTCTTCCTCTATATGTCAAAAGAAGGAACTGCACTGGCCGGCGGCATCCTTCATGCGGAACACGCCCAGGATAATATGGGCTTTTGCTACAGGGAGCGAGTTCAGATATGGAGCTTAAAACCCAACCATTCATGTTGAATATCGGGCCGCACCACCCATCCACTCATGGTGTCTTCCGCATGAGGGTGACCCTCGATGGGGAAGTGATTGTGGATTTAGAGCCGGTCTTTGGCTATCTCCACAGGGGCGTAGAGAAGCTGGCTGAGGGGCGCACCTATACTCAGAATATACCCTTCACCGATCGCCTTGATTATATTGCCTCGATGATTAACAACTTCGCCTATGTTCGTGCTGTGGAGAAACTTGCTGGTATAAAGGTGCCCGAGAGGGCTGAGTATCTCAGGGTAATTATGGCGGAGTTGATGCGCATAGCCAGGCATCTCCTGGGGATCGGCTTCCTGACCAACGACCTCGGCGCAATGATGACGCCGCTTCTCTATATGTGGCGGGAACGCGAGAAGATAGTAGACCTGTTCGAAATGGTGTGCGGGCAAAGACAGACCTATAACTATATGCGCATTGGCGGTGTCAGCCACGATATCCCACTTGAGTTTTTGCCTGCAGTAAAGAAGTTCCTTAAAGAGATGCCGGCTTTTATCGATGAGTACGACCAATTGCTGGCAGAGAACGAGGTTCTGCTAGCTCGCACCAAGGGCGTCGGTATTCTGCCTGCCGATTTGGCCATCAACTGCTCGGTGAGCGGCCCCATGCTTAGAGCAAGCGGCATTAAGTGGGACATTCGCAAGGCTGACCCTTATTCAGTATACGACCGCTTCGATTTCGATATTCCCACAGCGACCGCAGGTGATACCTATGACCGCTACCGGGTAAGAATTGAGGAGATGAGACAGAGCGTTCGCATAATCGAGCAGGCAATAGAGCAACTGCCTCGGGGCGAGATATGTGCTGAAGTGACCACCCTGGTCCGCCCGCCCAAGGGCGATGCCTATGCTCGAATCGAGGCTTCGACGGGTGAACTGGGGTTCTATCTGGTAAGCGATGGCTCTATCGCTCCCTACCGTTACAGGGTACGCTCTCCGGAGCTGCTTAACCTCACCGTATTGCGTGACATCAGCATAGGATGGAAGATCGCAGACCTTATAGTTATTTTTGGCAGTATAGATATCGCACTGGCCGAGGTAGATAGATAATGAATGCCTGGCATTACTTCGTCAATTTGTTTCCGAACGTGCGCGCCGACTTCGTTTCATGGCTTCAAGGTTTTGGGTTGCCCAGTTCGCTGATAATATTCCTCGATAGCATTATCGGCATAACCTTGATCTTGCTCTTCGTCTTCCCGATGGTGATGCTATTCATCTGGATGGAGCGGCGCTTTATCGCCAGATTCCAGTTGCGACCCGGGCCCAACCGTTGCGGGCCTCTGGGCTTGTTGCAGCCGGTGGCCGATGCTGTAAAGATACTGGTGAAGGAGCTCATTATGCCTGCCAAGGGCGACAGGCTGGTGCACTGGATCGCTCCGATAATAATGTTCTTCGCTGTATTTATGGTTTTCGCTGTGCTTCCTATCGGCAGCGGCAGGATGGGAGTCTTCGCTGACCTGAACATCGGAATCCTATACGTAGTTGCCATCAGCTCTCTGGCTATTATCGGGATATTTATGGCAGGGTGGGGTTCCAACAATAAGTACTCATTGATAGGGGCGATGAGAGGCGTAGCGCAGCTAATAAGCTATGAAGTGCCCATGGTGCTATCCATTGTCGGTGTGGTGTTGATAGTGGGCTCACTGCAAATGAGCGAGATAGTGGGCAAACAGACCATTCCCTTTATATTGCTGCAACCTATGGGCTTCCTCATATACTTCATAGGCGCTATCACTGAACTTAACCGCTCCCCCATGGATATGATTGAGGCGGACTCAGAGATAGTTGCGGGATATTTCACCGAGTACTCGGGGATGAAATTCGCCATGTTCTACCTGGCTGAGTACATCAATACGCTGGCGGTCGCTATCATCATCGCAACGCTGTTCCTCAGTGGTTGGAAGGGGCCGTTTCTACCGGTCTGGTTCTGGTTTGTGCTCAAAGTGCTAGCTGTATTTATGTTCATTCTGTGGATGCGTGCCACTCTGATTCGACTTCGTATCGACCAGGTCATGGCTTTTTCCTGGAAGTTCCTGCTGCCGATGGCTCTGATCAACGTTTTCATAACGGCTGGTGAGGTGCTGGTATGGGATACGTGGATGAGCGGCTGGCAAAGCTTCCCCTGGCCGTTTATCTTTGTGAATTTCGCTATTGCAGCAGGACTCATTCTCTTATGGTCGAAATTCTTCTTCAGGTTAGGAGGAGGAAGAGTTGAAGTTGGAAGGCTCCGGGCTAGGAATAGCCAAGGGTATGGCGCTGACTCTCAAGCACCTGTTTCGTAAGAAAGTCACAACCCAGTACCCAGAGCAGAAGCTTGAGACATCGCGCCGTATTCGAGGGCAGCAGTTCGTGTGGCGAAGCGACCTGTGCACGGCCTGCGCTACCTGCGCCAAGAGCTGTCCGCACGGCATCATAAGGCTCACAACCTCAAAAAATGGCGAGAACAAGTACCAGGTAGATAGTATCGAGTTCGACATAGGGCGATGCATGTTCTGTGGCCTATGCGTTGAAGCCTGCCCGTACAGTGCTCTTTTCATGGGACGCGGCTATGAGGAAGGCAGGTATAGCCGAAAATTGCTCTGGGCTGATATGGAAGAGCTAATGTCACCGGACAATGAGCCCAGCGCTTACGGACATACTGAGCTGGAGGAGAAGATTCCAGAGCAGACGCTCCTCATCTACGGCCAAATTTCAAGGAAGACAGCAGACAAAAATGGTAGTTGAGATAGCATTCTGGATATTGGCGCTTATCATGGTGGGCGCTGCGCTGGCGGTTGTGCTGCTGCGCGATGTTTTCCGTGCAGCGCTGCTCTTAGTTCTGTGCTTCTTCACCGTTGCCGGCATCTATATCACGCTGAACGCCGACTTTTTAGCCGCAGTACAAGTCCTCATCTATGCCGGAGCCATCGGCATACTCCTGATATTCGCTATCATGCTTACTCGCAATGTCAAGGAGGGCAATCCTTTTGGCAAGCTTAAAATCCCTGCCTTCCTCGTGTCCTTACTGGTCTTCGCAACTATTGTTGGAGTTGTAGTGAGCACAAATTGGGCCACTGTAACAGGGGTGTCTCAGGCAGTGGAGGTGCCTGTCGGCAGCCCCACTACCAGCGCCATCGCCACGGCGCTTTTCGACCAAAGCAAGGGATTTGTGCTCCCCTTTGAGATAGCGTCAATAGTACTGCTTGCAGCGCTAATCGGAGCAATCGTATTGGTGAGGGACAGGAGATAGTTTAGATGCATTTCGGCCTTGAGCACTATTTGATTTTATCCGCAGTTATGTTCTCCATCGGATTGTACGGGGCGCTGGCCAAGCGCAATGCCGTTGCTATCCTGATGTGCATCGAGATCATGCTCAACGCAGTGAACATCGCACTGGTCGCATTCTCGCGCTATCTCGTGCCTAACTCGGTGTTGCTTACAGGACAGGTATTTGCCATCTTCATCATAACTGTAGCTGCTGCTGAGGCGGCAGTGGGTCTGGCAATAATAATCGCTATCTACCGCAGCCGTCAGAGTGTAGATGTGGAACAGGCAGATTCGATGAAGGGATAACAAGAGCAGAGCGTTTATAGATGTGGGTAGAATTTAAAACCGTACCTAATTTGATGAGTGCCGAAATGTGGAAGGAGCTCTTCGAGGCCGAAGGTATCCCCACCAGAATCCTTCCTGAGGGCTCCGAGGCAGGAGAAAAAGCAAGGTATAGGGTCTTGGTCCCGGAGATTAAGAAACATCTTATAGAGGATATCCTGAGGAAAATATAGATGCTGCCTGAATCCGTATTGTGGGCTATTTTTCTGCTGCCGCTCTTCTCACTCCTATTTATTTCGCTCATACTAAGGCCCTTCTTCAATAACCATCCCAGGCTCAGCGGTTACACTATCATCGCCTGTCTCGCCGCTGCTCTCGGCCTCTCAATCTGGGTGTTGAACAGCTCTGACCAATTCCCTATCCAGAGCACAGTAGAGTGGGCTGTGATCGGGAACTTCAAGATCACCTTAGGATTCGTGGTAGACAACCTCACGGCGATAATGCTCATTGTGGTCAGCGGCGTCAGCCTCCTGGTTCAAATCTACTCCCAAGGATACATGAAAGGCGACCCTGGCTATCACCGCTACTTTGCCTTTATGTCGCTGTTCACAATGTCAATGCTGGGACTGGTCATGGCATCGAACCTACTGCTGGTCTACGTATTCTGGGAGGGGGTTGGCCTCGGTTCTTACCTGCTTATCGGCTTCTGGTTCCACAGGCCATCGGCAGCAGCCGCAGCCAAGAAGGCTTTCATCGTCACCCGCTTCGGTGACTTCGGGTTCCTCATAGGAATTCTCATCCTTTACTTCACCTACGGCACATTCAATATAGCCGAACTCAACCAAATGGCTATGGTAGGAGCTCTAGGTGGCACGACCTTCACACTGGCGATGCTGGGCGTCTTTTCCGGCGCAGTAGGGAAGTCCGCGCAGTTCCCCCTCCATACATGGCTTCCTGACGCTATGGAAGGTCCTACGCCGGTTAGCTCCTTGATACATGCCGCCACCATGGTTGCAGCCGGTGTCTACCTGGTTGCGCGTACATTGCCCATGTTCTCAAGCTCGGTGACGGCGATAACAACCGTAGCCTTTATCGGAGGATTCACGGCTATCTTCGCTGCCAGCATGGGCCTGGTCATGAACGACATCAAGCGAGTACTCGCCTATTCCACCATCAGCCAGTTAGGCTATATGATGCTGGGCCTCGGGATAATAGGTACAGGCATTGCGCACGGTGGATTGGGAGTTCGGGCCGGGCAAGCGGCTTTCGAGGCTGCTATCCTGCTGGGGGTATCCGTTGGTATCTTCCACCTATTCAATCATGCATTCTTCAAGTGCCTCCTGTTCCTGGGAGCAGGTAGCGTCAATCACGCTACAGGGACATTCGACATGCGATTGATGGGCGGGTTGCGGAAGTATATGCCGTGGACCTATGCCACCTTTCTCATCGGCTCTCTCTCCCTTGCTGGAATATGGCCGCTAGCAGGCTTCTGGAGCAAGGATGAGATTGTGCATTATGCCTGGGAGAACCAGCCAGCCCTGTTCTGGCTGGCGATAATAACAGTGTTTATGACAGCCTTCTATATGTTCAGGGTCATTTTTTTGACCTTTGGCGGTGAGTACCGCGGCGGCGAGGCAGGGCATGGTGGACATAGTAGTCAGAGCAGTCACGGAGCGCACGAATCCCATGATAAACCACATGAGTCACCTTTAGTAATGCTTTTCCCCATGGTTATCCTGGCCATCTTTGCCATCGGCTCCGGCTGGGCATTCTGGGGAGTAGATAAGTTCCTGGGTGGGCATGGCGCCGGTTTCTTCAGCATACTGAACCCTAGAGAGAGCCCACTGCCGTTGATCTCACTGGCAGTGGCACTTTCAGGTATGTTCCTTGCCTATGCGATATATAGCAAGAAGTGGATTTCAGCCGACAGGATAGGGCAGGTATTCGCTCCCATATATACTGTGCTTTCCCGCAAATACTTCATGGACGAGCTTTACGAACAGGTGCTTGTGGTTCGTGTGCTTGTAAATGGGCTATTTTACCGAATACAGCAGTTTGACACCTACGTGGTCGATGGGATTGTAAACGGCCTGGGCAAGGTAACAGTGAGAGCAAGCAGCGCTCTCCGCAGAACGCAGACGGGCCAGCTTCAAAGCTATGGCCTGGCAATAGTTATAGGCTTGGTGATTATCATGGCGGTCTTCTTTGCTTACAGGTAGAAAGTTGGAGTAGGAGCTCAATAGTTTGAATATCGACTCTATTCACCCTCTCTCGATAATACTGTTTCTTCCCACAGTCGGCGCAATCCTGCTAGCCCTTTTTGCCAGACAGTCGCGAGGAGTCAAACTCACTGCTGCTATCTTCACTTTCATCCCCTTCGCTCTCTCAGTGGCGCTGTTTGTCATGTTCCACCGCAGCGGTGGCCTCCAGTTTGTGGAGCAGGCGCAATGGATTAGCTCACTCAACGCCACGTATCATCTCGGCGTCGATGGGCTGAGCTTGCCTATGGTGATACTTACCACCTTCCTGGGATTTGTCGCTGTTCTCGTCTCATGGAAGATCAACATAAGGACAAAGGAATACTTCGCCTGGCTCTTGATTTTGGAGACGGGCATCCTGGGTGTCTTCATGTCTCTCGACCTTCTTCTCTTCTTCCTTTTCTGGGAAGTGGAGCTTATCCCCATGTACATGTTGATCTCCATCTGGGGCACTCCACCGCCTCTGGGGAGGAAAGAATATTCTGCGATGAAGTTCGTGATATACACGCTCTTCGGAAGCGCATTCATGCTAGCCGGGATACTGACACTCTACTACTCTGCCTCCCCACATACATTCAGCATGGTGGATATTGCCAGCGGTACTGCGAAGCTAATACCAGTTATCCCCCTGTCATCGATATTCTTCCTTATCTTCATTGCCTTCGCCATAAAACTTCCTGTATTCCCACTGCATACATGGCTGCCCGATGCCCATACCGATGCTCCCACTGCAGTGAGCGTAATGCTTGCCGGAGTGCTCCTCAAGATGGGCGGTTATGGAATGATTCGTCTCGTAGTCGGCTTCGGTGGCGGTGGCATCGTTCCGGGGGTAGCCCAGCATTACACCGGAATCCTGGCTGCTTTTGCGGTGGTGAGCGTGCTCTACGGTGCAGCGGCAACCATAAGACAAACCGACCTGAAGAAGCTGATCGCATACAGCTCGGTCAGCCACATGGGTTTCGTCCTTCTGGGTATAGTTGCTCTGAAGCAGGTCAGCCTTAGCGGAGCCACGCTTCAAATGTTCAGCCATGGCCTCATCACAGGGCTTCTGTTCGCTATGGTAGGGCTGGTTTACGACAAGACGCATCAGCGTCAGATTCCTATGCTGGGAGGGCTGGCCAGGCAGATGCCGGTTATAGCCGTGGTCTTCAGCATCGCCGGGCTGGCAGCTCTGGGGCTGCCTACTACTATCGGCTTTGTTGCGGAGTTTACCGTGTTTGTGGGCAGCTTTGGCAGCAGTGCTTTACCCGCTTCTCAAATCTATGTGGTGCTGGCGGTGTTTGGGATAGTGCTGGGCGCCGGCTATATTCTGTGGATGTTGGAAAGGGTATTTTACAGAGAACCTAAGGAGCAATATAACGGCGTTGGAGATGCCAATAACCTGGAGAAGGCCTATATCTTCGCCTTCGTAGTGTTGATAATGCTTTTTGGTGTTTACCCAAGGTTGCTTACCGACGTTATAGGGCCTGTATTTAAGAGTTTGGGCTGAAACGCTTAGGTTGAGGGTAAATAATTGAATTTCTGGCTGCTGTCACCTGAACTGAGTGTCTGCGGAATAGCCTTAGCGGTGGTCCTGCTCGACCTTGTCATTCAGCAGAAGAAGCTGCTGGCTGGGCTGGCCGTTGCTGCTCTGGCGATTCCCATAGCTTTCACTGTCGTCCTCTGGGGCCAGCAGCAGACCTCGTTCAGTGGCATGCTGGTGGTGGACGATTTCAGCCTGTTCTTCAAATTCCTCATTCTTGGCATCACAGCCCTGGTCATCGTCTCGTCGGTGGACTATGTAAGCAAGTTTGCCCGCTTCCAGGGCGAATACTATGCCTTGGTGCTCTTCTCAGCAGTCGGGCTAATGCTGATGGCATCAACCGGAGAGCTTATATCTATCTATGTCTCTCTGGAGCTTTCGAGTATTTCGCTATATGCCCTTGTCGCCTTCCTCAAAGACAAGAAGTCAAGCGAGGCCGGGTTGAAGTACATGATTCTGGGGGCAATAAGCTCTGCGGTGCTGCTCTTCGGCATGGCATTTGTCTTCGGACTCACCGGAACCACGCACCTCGACCAGATAGTAGATAAGGTCTCCGGACTTATCTCTGGAGGGCAGCTCTGGGATAGCCCGGCGCTCCTTATGGGTATCGTCTTCATGGTAGCTGGCTTCGGCTTCAAAATCGCATCCGTACCTTTCCAAATGTGGGTTCCCGACGTATATGAGGGGGCTCCCACTCCCATAACCGCTTATCTCTCCGTGGCAAGCAAGGCTGCCGGATTCGCGGTCATTCTCAGGGTTTTCTATACCGCCTTCGGCATACCGCTGCTGAGCGAGAACTGGGGGATGATATTCGCTGTGCTGGGCGCTATATCAATGACTTTAGGTAATATAGTCGCTATAGCGCAGAGCAATATAAAAAGAATGCTGGCGTACTCAAGCATAGCTAACGCAGGCTATCTCATGGTGGGGTTGGCTGCTGTTGGCTCTCTGGGTAGGAGCGGCGTGCTGTTCTTCCTGGCCACCTATGCCCTGGCTAATCTCGGTGCCTTCATTGCTATCATTGCTATATCCAACAAGACGAATAGCGATGAAATCGCTGACTATGCGGGCATGGCCCGGAGAGCGCCCGTGCTGGCTCTGGTTCTCACAATCTGTCTCGTTTCTCTAATCGGCATCCCGCCTACTGGAGGGTTCATAGCCAAGTTCTACATATTCAACGCTGCAATACAACACAACCTGCTGTGGCTGGTAATCATAGCTGTCATCAATTCTGTCATCTCCGCATATTACTATCTAAGGGTAGTTAGGGTAATGTACACCGAGAAAGCGGCATCCGAGGAAGCAGTCGTTTCTTCCATTCCCTTGCAGGCCGCTTTGACTATCACGTCCCTGGGCGTTCTTCTCCTTGGCATCTATCCTTGGGTTGTGCTTAGACTGGCCGAGGCTGCAGCCGCCATGTTCCCGCTTTAGCTCCAGCCTAGCTGATTCGCTCACAAACCTGCTGTTGCCACTTTGTTGCTGTCGCGTTATGATTGGGCCGGAGTAAAGACAATGCTGAAAATTCAGTTGAGCATACGGATTGAAAAGCCGTTCGTTGGCCTTGTTTCGAAGGTGTGGCTGAGGCAAGCTGTGAAGCTTACCCTTGTCCACACAGGCATAAGCTCGCCGGTAGAGCTGGGACTGGTCATTGCCACTGATGACACCGTGCACGAACTCAATCGAAGCTACCGCAACGTGGATAGAACAACCGATGTCATAGCGTTTGCTCTCTCCGAGCGAAGTGCAAGGGATGAACCCTTCATCACGCCGCCCGATGATGTCATCCACCTGGGCGAGGTGATTATCTCCTATCCTCAGGCAAAGAGACAGGCTGAAGAACAGCGCCATTCCCTGGAAAAAGAGATAGCTCTTCTGGTTGCTCACGGAGTGTTACATCTACTAGGATATGACCACGAGTTTCCTGAACAAGGGGAAAAGATGAGGGTTATGGAGTCCAAGGTCCTGGGTGCAATCAAAACAAAGCAATAGATTTTGATTGAACAACCTGGCGTCGTGGGCTATAATATCGTAAACATATATCCTTAGTATTAGTACTCAGAGTCAGCTATAACCGCTCTGGGATTGTGATGGGACATAAATGGCTTCACAGGTCTTCTATCGTAAGTGGCGCCCGCAGACCCTCGCAGATGTGGTAGGACAGGAGCCAGTAACACGAACGCTGGCGAACGCACTGGCCACAGGACGAGTCGCTCATGCCTATCTATTCTGCGGCCCGCGCGGCACAGGCAAGACCAGCACCGGGCAGGATTCTGGCAAAGGCACTCAACTGTCTTACCAACGGGAAGGGCGAGCCGTGTAATTCATGCGATATGTGTCGGGCGTTCAACGAAGGTCGGGCGCTCGATTTGGTAGAGATTGACGGGGCATCTAACAGGGGAATCGATGAGATCCGTGACCTCCGAGAGAAGATAAATTTTGCCCCGAATTTAGCCCGATACAAAGTTTACATAATAGACGAAGTGCATATGCTCACGGAGCCAGCATTCAATGCACTGCTTAAGACCCTGGAAGAGCCACCACCTCATGCAATTTTTATACTGGCAACCACCGAGGTGCACAAGGTGCCGCTGACAATCTTGTCACGATGCCAGCGTTTCGACTTCAGACGCCTGCCTCAATTGGCTGTGGTGAATAAGCTGAAGTATATCTGCGAGCATGAGGGCATCAATGTCGAACCGCAGGCTCTCGCGCTGGTCGCCAGGGCTGCCACCGGCAGCCTCCGAGATGCTGAAAACCTGTTGGAGCAGCTCGTCCTTTATCACGGTTCAAATGTAAGCCTCGAGCAGGCTCAAGCCGAGTTGGGTATCAGCGGCGATATGCGTATTCGTCAGCTAGCGGCACATATTTTGAAGAAAGACGTCGCCGGCGGGCTGGCTGTCATCAACAATGTCGCTGTCGATGGCGTCGACCTCCGTCAATTCAACCGAGGCCTGGTAGACTATCTAAGAGATATGCTTCTGGTCAAGTCAGGTGCCGGAGACACCGCTGACCTTCCCGCCGACACGATCAAAGAGATTAAGCAACTCGTATTACACGTTTCTTTGGGAGAGCTATCAAAGGTAATTAGGCTATTCGCTCAGGCTGATTTCCGTGCAGACCCGCAGTCCACTTTGCCCTTAGAGCTCGCCCTTGTCGATTCATCCCTGGCCGCTGCTGAGAAAGCGAAGAAGGCCTTGCCTGAGAAGAAAGCGGATATAGAGCCAGCAACAAGCACAATCCAGCCTCGTAAAGTGGAGATTATCAAGGAGCCACGTGCTATAGTTCCACCTGTAACTACAGAACCGCCGGCGACAAAGGTCGCTGCGGCTGCAAAACAACCCCCTCCTCAGAACATAGAACAGATCCGCCAGCGCTGGAATGATTTCATCAATGCCTGTCGAGGTGCAGGCTCCGCCGGGACGCTGGATGCTCTGTTGAGGAAGGCTTGCGAGGCAGTGGCTCTCGAAGGTGATACCCTGGTCCTGGGTTTCTACCATGATTTCCATAGAAGTAAGATAGAGGACCCGAAGTATCGCCATCTGGTGGAGGATAAATTGCGCGATGTCTTCGGCGCTCCTTATCATGTGCGCTGCGTTCTTACCCCGAAGGAGCCTAAACCTCAACAGCAAAGCCGCAACCCTGTGGTGAATGCAGCTTTAGAGATGGGAGCCCGGATCATCGAAGAGGAGCACAAACATGATGAATAAAGCGATTTTGCGCCAGGCACAGCAGCTACAAGCTAAATTGGCCAAGGCTCAGGAGGAGCTAGAGAAAGCCACAGTGCAGGCCAGTTCCGGCGGCGGCGCGGTAACAGTGGTGGTCAACGGGCAACAGAAGATAATCTCCATCAAAATCTCTCCTGAAGCTGTCGACCCCAAAGACGTGAGTATGCTCGAAGACCTGGTGATGACTGCGATAAACGAGGGGCTGGAGAAGTCCAAGGACCTGGCTGCCAGCCAGCTTGGTGCCATAACAGGAGGGCTCAAAATTCCAGGCATGCCCTAAGTAGTTTTTGAACAGTCCTAAATTATATCTGGGAAGGATTTGGAGAGTTGAGAGTCGGATATGTGCCTGCTGCGGAGCCGGTCTCCCGTTTGATTGAGGAATTAGGCAAGCTGCCGGGAATCGGGCCTAAGAGCGCAGCACGGCTCACCTACCACTTGCTGCGCATACCTGAAGCTGAGGCGCGAGCTTTAGCTGAAGCGATAATTGCCGTCAAGGAGAAAACTGTTCTCTGCTCATCATGTCAGAATATCACCGATTCAAATCCATGCGCTATATGTGGCAGCAAGGAACGCGACCACAGCATCATATGTGTTGTCAAAGAGCCGCTGGACATCATGGCCCTGGAGCGCACCGGCCAATACAAGGGCATCTATCATGTGCTTCACGGCGTGCTCTCTCCCATGGATGGAATCGGCCCTGACGACCTTAAGATAAAGGAGCTTTTGCAGCGGCTCAAAACAGGTTCCATAGAAGAGGTCATCCTGGCTACCAACCCTAACCTCGAGGGTGAGGCGACAGCGATGTACCTGCAAAGATTACTCTCACCATTTGGCGTCCGGCTTACCAGGCTTGCCCGCGGTCTGCCGGTAGGTGGTGACCTGGAATACGCCGATGAAGTCACGCTGACCCATGCTCTTGAGGGTAGGCAGGAGATGTGACCACAAATAGACTTTAGGTGAATTCCATGCAACTGATAAAAACGACAAAATCACTTTGTCCCGAGGACTTGAGAGTCCTGGATGCTGAGCTGTGGGAAGTCGACGGTCGGGTCATGCTGAGGAAAAGCTGCCCTGACCATGGAAGCTTCGAAGATGTTTACTGGAGCGACTACAAGGAATACTTGAGAGCAGAACAGTACAGAGACCACGGCATCGGGTTATCCAGGGGGATGGAACCGAAAGTAGGCTGCCCCCGTGACTGCGGCCTCTGCCGAAACCATATGACGCATACTACTCTGTTGATTATAGAGATAACCAATAGGTGTAATCTAAGGTGTCCGATATGTTTTGCGCAGGCAGGTTCCCAAAACGGCTCCGGAGACCTGAGCAAGGAACAGATACGGTCAATCCTGGAATACGGTCAAGAGATCAACTATCCGCTCAGAGTGAGAGGGGTCGGGAACAGCGGTGGAGAGCCGACGCTCAGAGACGATCTGCCGGAAATAATTCAGATGGAGAAAGACCTTGGCTATGATTATGTACTCATTATGACCAATGGGCTGAGGCTGGCTAAGGATATCGATTATTTTAAGAAAATCCGTGACCTTGACGCCTGGTTGTATCTGCAATTCGACGGTATTACTCCTGAACCCTATATAAAAGCAAGAGGTCTCGACCTGTGGCCTGTGAAGCAGAAGGTTTTGGAGAATGCCAGGAAGATAGGCTACAACAAGATCGCTCTCATTCCAACAGTAGCAAAAGGGATCAATGACCATCAAATCGGCGATATGATAAGATATGCTGCTGAGAACTCAGATATAATCAAGTTCATCGTGTTCCAGCCGGTCAGCTTTTCGGGAAGAATAGACACAACTAAGTTAAAGGAAATGAGGATAACTAGCTCAGACGTTATGCAGTTGGCCGAGGAGCAAACTGGTGGTGAACTCAAGAAGGATGATTTCTTCTCCCTGCCCATGAATCAGACCCTGGCTCGAATGATAACCAAAGGCGGACTGAATCAGGATTTCTGCGTTCATCCCCACTGCGGATTGATAACCATTGTAGATCACGAAAAAGGGAAGCTGGTTCCCGTGCCACGCTATATAGACAATGAAAAGCTCTATAAGAAAATGCGCAAAGGGTTTGAGCTTAAATGGTCCAGACCCAGGATGATGTGGGCTCTCCTTACCAGCTCGATACTCTATATCAGTCCCAAGCTCTGGTTCAAGCTCATGCCTAAATTGCTGACGACCAGAAGTTCCAAGTCGATTACCTCGCTGCTCACCAACTGGCTCCCGGGGACCTGGCTTACCATAGGGATTATGCATTTCATGGATCCCTATAACTTTGACCTCGACAGGGTTCAGAACTGTGCGCTCCATTTCGGAGTAATTGACAAGGACTCGAAGCCCAGATTGATCCCATTCTGCTCCATGAACAGCATCCATAGATTATCCATGAATGGCAAAGTGAACCTGAAGGAAGAAGACTTGATTGTTCTGGCTAAATCTGAGGAGCAGGTGACATAGCCACCTTGAAATGCGATGGCTAGACCCCGGGTATATAAGACCGAGGCGATTGTCCTGAAGCGAACCAATCTGGGCGAAGCAGATACCATCGTCACCTTCTACACTCCGAACCTGGGTAAAATCAGAGCGGTAGCAAAAGGTGTACGAAGACCCAAGAGCAAGCTGGGGGGGCATCTTGACCTGCTGACGCAAAGCTCTTTGCTGCTGGCCCAGGGACAGAACCTGGACGTAATTACCCAGAGCCAGACCATTGAGAGCTTTCTCCCCCTGAGAGGCGACCTGTGGCGGACGAGCTGCGCCATCTATTTGCTTGAGTTGGTAGACCAATTCACCGCTGAGGAGGTCGAGAATTATCCCGTCTACAGGTTATTGCAGACCACTTTGCTCCGCCTCTGTGAAGCACAGAGCAATGAGCTTGTCCTCAGGTATTTTGAATTACAGCTTCTCAGCCATCTCGGCTATCAGCCCGAGCTTTACCAATGCCTGAACTGCAGAGCGCCCCTTGCATTGGAAAGGAACCTCTTTAGCGTCAGCGGCGGGGGGGTGATTTGTCCTAACTGCGCTAAGAAGGAACAGTTTGTCCGTCCGATTTCGGTTGATGCTATCAAAGTGATGAGGTTTCTTCTCAAAAACGATCTTAGCTCTGCCAGCAGGCTGAAGACGAGCCCTGACTTGTCTCATGAACTGGAGCAACTCATGAGGGAATACATCCGTTATCTTCTCGAGCGCGACGTGAAATCAGTGGGATTCCTCGATCGGTTGAGGGAGGAGTTGGCTTCGTAGACTGGATTCCAATGGGTTCTACTATTTTTGGCGCTCGACTACATAATCTGCGATTTCAATAAGCGACTTGCGACTGGGCTTGTCAGGAAAAGTCTTGACTGTTTGGGACGCCTCTGATGTAAACTCTTGTGCAACTCTATAACAATCGGCGATAATCCCTGAATTTCGAATCATCTCGATAGCTAGCTCAAGGCTCTTCTCCTTGCCCCGGTTTTCGAATATCGCCTTTATCGGGTTGTCTTCAGGGTATCGTTCTTTGAGCATAATCGCAGGCAATGTTAAGTTCCCCTGAAGCAAGTCGCTTGCCACCGGCTTGCCCAGCTTATCCTCCTCGGCTGTAAAGTCAAATATATCATCGACGATTTGAAAAGCCATTCCCAGGTTATGACCGTAAGCTCTCAGGGCTCTAATCTCCTCTTCTGGAGCCTCATTGACTATGGCCGCCGACTCCGTCGCCATCGAGAACAGGGAGGCTGTCTTATTGCCAATCTTTCGGAAATAGCTCTCTCGGGTCTGATTCTCGTCAAAGCTGCTGAAACTCTCTTCCAACTCGCCGGTACATAAGGCCATGAGTGTCTGTGCGAAGAGCCTATCCGCTCTAACACTATTAGCCCGAGACACAAACTCGGCGGCTTTAGAGAACAAATAGTCCCCCGCCAGAGTAGCTACGCCCCAGCCCCAGATGCTGGCAGCTGTAGGCTTGCCACGGCGCCTCATCGACAGGTCTATGGTGTCATCATGCACCAGGGAGGCGGTATGCAGAAGCTCAACCCCTGTAGCCACAGGGATGAGCGAATCGAGTTTGAATCTAGTGTTAATCTTACCCGCAAGCAGGGTTAAAGCCGGCCTAACCCGCTTGCCCCCGCTGTTTACGATGTAGTCCAGCAGTTCCGCAAGCCAAGGGTAGTCGACGTCGGCTATCGCCTTGATACCGTTCTCTACGAGGAGTAGTTCGCTCTCAACTGGTTCGAATATCGAATTCTTCAAGAAGCCCCTTCTATTGATTTGTCGCTGAATTATCCAGTTCGCGCCCTCCGACGTCGCAGACCATCAACCAGGCTATAGATTACCGGAATAACGAGCAGTGTCAATAGTGTAGAGCTAAACAGGCCACCGATAACCACTACCGCCAGTTCGGCAGCCAGCAGGGTGCCTGAGCCCACTCCCAAAGCGAGTGGAATCATGGCGAAAATTGTCGTCAATGCCGTCATCAGGATGGGGCGCAGCCTGGTCTGACCGCCTTGAACCAAGGCTTCGTAGGTGCTCATACCACTCTTACGCAGTTGCTCCACCAGAGCAATGAGCACGATAGCGTTGGTGAGTACAATGCCTACCAGCATCAACATGCCCATCATCGCTGACACACCGATAGTATGGCCTGTAATAAGCAGACCTAGCAGGGCGCCTATGGATGCCAGAGGCAGGCTTACCATTATGATGAGGGGGTTGATTATCGAGCGCATCATAAAGGCTACAATGAGGAAAGCGATAACTATGGCAGCGATTATAGCGATGCCCATGCGAGAGAATGTGCTTGCCATCTCCTCCGCTACACCGGCCATTTTTACCTCTACTCCGGGATTAGATGGCAGAGCATTAATTTTTTCTTGCACTACACGGTTAACTCCGCCTACGTCCTTTTCTGTGATTGCGCCTGTGATAGTGGCGGAGAGTGCAAGGTCAGTGTGGCTGATGTGAGTAGGCACATCGGTTAACGTCACATCGGCAACCTTATCCAGGGTTATAGCTTGTGAGCCGATTCTCATCGAATCTGCCTCGGTAACGTTGCCTAAACCACTGGCCACCCCTTTAACAAATATGGGGTAACTCTCATTACCTATAGTTACATTGCCAGGCGTACCCCCCATCATCAACAGGTAGAATTCTTGCTGCAATTGCTGCTGTTGCGCAGGCGTCAGTCCCAAAGCTGCCACCTTGCTCGAGTTGAATTCGATACTAAGCTTGGGGACAACCATAGTGAGGTCGCTCTCGAGATTAGCTAATCCCTTTACCCCCTGAAGCTGGGCAAAAAGTTGTCCCGTAGTATTAGCAATATCATTCTGATTCTGACCCTGAATGGATATATCTAAATCAGAGAACCCCGCCCCAGGGCCACCTCCCGATTCAGACGCAGAAATAGCTATGCCGGCGTTCGCTTTTGTTGCTATCTCCTTGGTGGCATTACCCAGGGCCTCAGCTTCTTTGTCCATATCAGCACGCGGATCGAGGTAAACAGTAATCGTAGCGGTGTTATCGCCACCGCCGCCACCCATTACAGTGCTTATGGCACCTATCAGCGAGGTCGAAGTGCCTACCGTAGTGTAGTAGTTAGTAACCTCCTTGTTCCCCACAAGCAATGCTTCGACCTGCGCCGCTGTGGCACTGGTAACACTGATATCAGTCCCGGGCGGCATCTGTATTTGCACAACTAGCTGCGGCTCGCCCATGCCTGAGATAAATGAGGTGCCGATAACAGGTAATAGACCAAGGCTAGCTACGAAGAGCACCGCTGCAATTATCAAAGTGAGCGCGCGGTGACCGAGCGCCCATTTGAGCGCCGGCGTGTAGAGCTTCTGATACCAGGGCACGCCGACTTTAACCTTCGCCTTTGCACTCACCAGGAACTTGGACAACGTAGGCACCACCATAAGCGCTACCAGCAGTGAGGCAAGCATGGCAAAAGTTACGGTCAGGGCAAAGGGTATAAACAGTTGGCCCACGATGCCACCGACGAATATCAAGGGTATGAAGATAGCCACTGTGGCCAGAGTAGCTGAGGTAATCGGGTTCGCTATCTCCTTAGCGCCGCCGACAGCGGCTTCCCTGAAGCCCTCGCCTCGCTGGAGGCGACGATATATGACCTCTACCATAACGATGCTGTCATCGATTAAACGTCCCACCGCAATAGACATGGCACTTAAGGTGAGAATGTTGATGGTTAGGCCAAAGGCGCGCATAGCCAGAAAGCCAATCAGCAGGCTCAACGGAATAGATATAGCTGTGACCAACGAAGCTCGGACTGCTGTCAGGAAGAGAAAGACTATAACTATTGCCAGTGCGCCACCTATCAAAGCCTTGTCCCGCAGGTCATTTATGCTCTGCTGGATGAAATCTGATTGGGTAAATGTAGTATCAAGTTTCACTCCATTTCCGAGGTTTCCATTTATTTCCTTGGCTTTAGCCAGCACTGCATTTGCCACATCGACAGTGTTAGCATCAGCCGTCTTCATCACCGTTATGGTGACGCTAGGCTGGCCATTCGTGCGGGTGACTATTGTCCCCGGCGCCGGTCCCTGGCCGACATCGGCTACATCTCGGAGCACAACGCCATCGGCCCCCATAGATGTATTCCCAATTTGACTCAAAGAAGTGTACTGAGGAGCAAGGAGGCCCACGATTTGAGACATAGAGATGCCGTACTCGTTCATCTTTGCGGGGTCAGGAGCGATTACAACCTGCTCCTTTTCGCCGCCCTCGGTATCTACATTGAGGACACCTTTGACGCCTTGCAGGGCAGGCACAATCTGCGTGTCGGCAACCTGTTTTAGCTGGTCAGCTGGAAGGTCGCCACTGAGGCTGAGCACCACCAGTGGCATTATACTCATGTTGATAGGAATAATTCGGGGGTTCTCTCCGATGTCAGGGTTACTCTGGGCATAGCTGGCTACCTCGGGAGGAAGGCTCAGTTTGCTGATTCCCTCACTGATGGTACTGGTTACCTTATCCATATCGGTACCGAATTCGAATTCACCAAAGACAACAGAAATGCTGTCGGCCGAGGTCGAGGTAAGATGCTTAAGTCCTTTCCCTTCCCACTGGCTCCAGATGACGTTCTCTATGGGTTTGGTGACATTACTCACAACCTCGTCAGGCGGGGCTTGGGGGTAAACTGTGATCACCGTTGTATATGGAAACTGGATGTTCGGCATGAGTTCTTCCTTGAGGCCGAGAATGGCCCAGACTGAGGCTCCGGCAATCATGATGACTATCACTAATGTCACGAGCCTATTGCGAAGAGCTAGCTGAGTGAGATGCCACATGTTACTTTCCTCCACATCCTCAGCGTATTAGCTGGGATGCAAACTACTCTGTGTAAGAAGTGCGCTTTCCTTTTCCACAATTTTGTCATCCAGTTTAGCGAACAGGTGTTCGGGAGGCGGCAACCTTTGCCCTGCCCGGGGCAAAATAAACGTCCAGCCCCTATCCTGTAATCTATCTTCGAATCCGAGCAGGCGATGTAATCTCTCCGAGCTGAAGGGCAAGAAAGGATATAACACTGTCTTGAGGCAAGAAATTACGCCGATAACAGTAAAAACTGAAGAGGCGGCGGAATCTCTATCTTCATTGATTTTCTTCCAGGGAGCCTTATTGTCAAGATAGCGATTAGCTTCCTGTGCCAAAGCCATAGCCTCCCTTACCGACTCCCGGAAATGGCAGCCATAAAGAAGTCTATCCACAGTTTCAAGGGTGACTTTCGCTTTTTCTAACAGGGCGTTTGATTCAGCATCTAGCGCCCCTGGGGAGGGAACGCAATGGTCGAAATTGCGGTAGGCGAAGGTTAGCACCCTTTGAACCAGGTTGCCATAGGTAGCAACCAGCTCATCATTGCTGCGCCGCACGAATTCCCGCCATGAGAAATCAGCATCGGAGGTCTCGGGCATATTGGCCGACATTAGATACCGCAACGGGTCAGCAGGATATCGCTCGAGGTAATCAGGTACCCACACCGCCCAGTTGCGACTGGTGGAGAGCTTCCTTCCTTCCAGCGTGAGAAATTCGTTAGCAGGCACATCATAGGGGAGATTGAGCCCCTCATATCCCATCAGCATGGCAGGCCAGATGATGGTATGGAAAACAATATTGTCCTTGCCGATGAAATAATAGCTTTTGGTATCGCCCTGCCAGAAATTGCGCCACCTCTCATTATCGCCTGTGGACTGCGACCATTCCTTGGACGCAGACAAATAGCCTATAACTGCCTCGAACCAGACATAGATGCGTTTCTTATCATAGCCGGGCAGCGGCACCGGTATGCCCCACTCGATATCCCTGGTTATGGCGCGGTCCCTAAGGCCCTCGTTCAGATACCGAAGCGTGAAATTGAGTACGTTCGGTCTCCAGTGGCTTTGCTCCTGAACCCAGGACTTCAACCTATCGGAGAAGGCGGAAAGACGCAGGAAGAAGTGCTCAGAGTCTCTGATTTCAGGTGTAGCTTTACATATACTGCAATGCGGCTCGATTAAGTCCACAGGATTCAGAGGCTTACCGCAGTCGTCGCATTGATCCCCCCGCGCTCTGGGGCTGTGGCAGTAAGGGCAAGTGCCTTCCACATAGCGGTCAGGAAGAAAACGTGCACACTTGGGGCAATAAGGCAGTGACATTTTATCTTTGAAGATATAGCCCTTATTTAGCAGCTTGGCGAAAAAATCCTGTGCCACTTGTGCATGATTCCGAGTACCCGTGGTGGTAAACAGGTCAAAGGATATCCCCATTTTCTTCCAGGAATCCAGGAAACCCTGATGATAGCCAGCTACTACTTCCTGCGGGGTCTTGCCCTCAGTCTCGGCGCGGAGAGTGACGGGCGTGCCGTGCTGGTCAGAGCCAGACACCATCAATACCTGGTTGCCTTTGAGACGGTGATAACGAGCAAATATATCGGCAGGCAGATACGCCCCAGCGATGTGCCCCAGATGCAATGGCCCGTTAGCATAGGGCCAGGCTACTCCAATAAAAATACGTTCAGTCATGAGATTTCAATTAAGGTTTATTGTAACATAAGCAGGGGGAAAAACCATAGGCTAACCGAGTTCCAACCATGCTTTGTAGAGCACCTTCTTGGGTAAATGTGTTACAGCGGTGAGTTTAGCCACAGCTTCTTTAGCAGTAACCCCTGCGCAGCGTAGCCGGCGAAATTCTTCCTTAATAAAGTAATCGGTGAGCTCTTCCTGACTCCTGCTGCGACCGCATCCTGCTACGACCAGCGTGAATTCGCCCCTTGGCTGCGGGAAATGAGCTATTGCCTGGCTCACTGTTCCCCGGAAGACCTCTTCGTAGACCTTGGTCAACTCCCGGCATACGGCTAGTCTCCTGTCTCCCAATACCTGAAGAAGGTCGTTCAATGAGTCCAGCAACCTGTGCGGCGACTCAAAAGCGACGATGGTACGAGGCTCAGAAGCAATAGAATCAAGCAGCCGTTTTCTTTCACCTTTGCCTCTGGGCAGAAAGCCCAGGTAGAGGAACTGGTTTGTGGGCAAGCCTGATACAGCGAGAGCAGTTGGCAGCACCGATGGTCCTGGTATAGCAACCAGGGGGATACCTTGCTCAATTGCAGCCAACACCAACTCGTAACCCGGGTCACTGATGCCGGGCATGCCAGCCTCGGAGACCAGGGCAATGTCTTCCTGCTGCAGGCGCTCCAGGAGATAGGATAGTTTCGCATCTTTGTTATGCTCGTGATAGCTGGTGAGAGGCGTCTTGATTTTGTAGGCAGAAAGAAGATGACGCGTCCTGCGCGTGTCCTCAGCAGCAATAAGCCTAACCTCTCCCAGGATACGGAGCGCTCGCAGCGATATGTCCTCCAGGTTTCCGATAGGCGTAGCCACAAGATAAAGCGTCGGCATGGCGAAGAAGATTATATCTCATAGCTGGATTACAGTCTATGTGCTTCTAGGTTTACTTGACTTTATAGGTCTGTTTATTATATCCTTTCATAAAATCTCTTTTATCAGGACGAGTTATGGACCGTTCCCAACATAAGACCCTGAGACAAACATACGGTTTCGACGATGTTGCCCTTGTCCCGGGAGACATCACCATCAACCCCGACCAGACGGATATAAGCTTCGCTATAGACAAACTCAGCCTCTCCATACCCATCCTGGCATCGGCAATGGATGGTGTGGTGGACGTTCGCTTTGCCATTGCAATGGGTAAGCTGGGCGGGCTTGCTGTGCTCAATCTGGAGGGGGTGCAGACACGCTACAATGATCCCGAGGGTGTCCTCGAGAAGATAGCCAATGCCCCGCAGCAGGAAGTCACAGCAGTCCTGCAAAAGATTTACTCAGAGCCGATAAAGGACAACCTCGTCGGTGACCGAGTAAGGGCGATAAAAAAGGCAGGGGTTGTCTGCGCGGTTTCGCTCACACCGGCCAACACTAAAAAGCTCTCGCCACTGGCCGTTGAGGCCGGAATCGATGTTCTGGTTGTACAATCTACCGTAACCACAGCACGTCATGTGTCGAAAAGCTACAAAGGGCTTGTCTTCTCGGAGCTGGTTAAACAACTCCCTGTGCCTGTTATCGTGGGCAACTGCGTCAGCTATAGCGCCTGTCGCAAACTGATGGAAACCGGAATTAGCGGAGTGCTTGTGGGCGTGGGGCCGGGCGCGGCCTGCACTACCAGGGATGTGCTGGGGGTGGGAGTGCCCCAAGCCACAGCAATCATGGACTGCGCTGCTGCCCGAGACGATTACTCTAAAGCTTCGGGACGGTATGTTCCCATAGTAGCTGATGGCGGCATGCGCAATGGGGGCGATATCTGCAAAGCCTTCGCTTGCGGTGCCGATGCGGTCATGCTGGGCTCGGTCTTTGCTCAGACAAAAGAGGCCCCCGGGAAAGGCAATCACTGGGGAATGGCGACCCCTCACGAGGCACTGCCCAGGGGGACACGGGTAAAAGTCGGTGTAAAAAGCAGCCTGGAACAGACCCTCTTCGGCCCTACCTCTGTCACCGATGGCACTCAGAATCTGGTCGGGGCACTGCGCACTGCAATGGGCGTGTGCGGGGCGCGCAATATCAAGGAAATGCATCAGACTGAGGTGATAATCGCTCCCTCGATAAAGACCGAGGGCAAATTCTTCCAGATGATGCAGGCGACTTGCCGCTGAACGCCACAGCCTCCTCTGAAGATACGAGTCCTGACCAAAACTTGACGGGGCGTACTCAGCATGGTAAATTATTAGGCGTGTTTGCCGAGATACAAGGCATGTGAGGGGATGGGTTATAAGCCTATCCCTTTATTTTGCCTAAAAATCCATTAAAGGAGGGCCAGTATGTTACCTGGGATTTTCTGGGTAGTCGCAATCGGCATCGGCATCGGGGTTGTGTTTGCACTGGGCCTGATAAGGCAAATCCTGCGCAGTGATGCAGGGACAGCACCGATGCAAGATGTCAATGCCAGAATAACGGAAGGCGCCTGGGCTTTCATCAGACGCCAGTATTCCACAATCGCTATAGTAGCTCTGGTGGTGGCTGCGATAATCGGCGTCGTACTGGGAAAGCTGAGCAGTCAAACTGAATTAAGTACGCTTCACGTAACAGCTCTTGGTCTGGGTTGGAGGACGGCCGTTGGCTTCCTTGTCGGCGCCTTCTGCTCCTGTCTCTCGGGAATTGTGGGCATGTGGATTGCGGTCAAGTCTAACGTCCGCTGTGCCGCTGCCTCTCACAGTGGCCTGGATAAGGCAATCAAGGTTGCTCTGCGCGGTGGAGCGGTGTCCGGCTTCCTCATTGTTACCTTGAGCCTGCTTGGGGTAACAGCGATGTTCTTTGCTTTCGGGGGATATAACAACCCCGATATTGCGCCTCACCTCATTGTCGCTTTCGGCTTTGGTGCCAGCATGGTTGCCCTTTTTGCCCAGCTTGGCGGCGGCATATTCACTAAAGCTGCCGATATGGGTGCTGACCTGGCTGGAAAGGTCGAGGCCGGGATTCCCGAGGACGATCCCCGCAATGCGGCGGTGATAGCTGACCAAGTCGGTGATAATGTCGGTGACTGCGCCGGCCGTGGCGCAGACCTGTTCGAGTCCACTGCAGCCGAGAACATCGGGGCTATGATAATCGGCGTGGCCCTGTACACTGCTTCAAGACATGCTGGTTTCTCGGCCACACAGGCCGTTGGCTGGGTCCTGTTCCCGCTGATCATTCGTGCTTTCGGTATCATGTCCAGCCTGGTAGGTATAATGACAGTCCGCAGCCGCAAGGAAGAAAATCCCATGAACTCTCTAAACCGAGGCTACTTTATAGCACTGGGGCTGTGCGTAGTGGCGATGGTTGCTGTCTCCGCGGTCATGTTCAAACCCATGGCGAGCGGATGGCTGTGGCTTATGGGTGCTGGTATCATTGGCATAGTAGCCAGCGTGGTTGTGGTCATTGTCACTCAGTATTACACGGAAGCCAGGTATAGCCCGACCAGGAGGATCGCGGAGGCTTCCCGCACCGGCCCGGCAACCGTAATAGTGGAAGGCATGTCGGTTGGCTTCGAGACCGTTTTGCCCACTGCGCTTATCATTTGTGTTGCTCTGGGAGCTACCTACTATTTCGGTACAAAGGCGGGGTTAGAGCTTGACTGGTGGCTGGCGGGTGCCTACGGCACCGCCATAGCCACTATGGGCATGCTGATGACCTGCCCCTTTATACTGGCCGAGGATACCTTTGGCCCCATAACTGACAATGCCAATGGAATAAACGAGTTCACCGGCGCCGGCTCAGAGATAAGACGCGTTACCGACCACCTCGATGCTACCGGCAATACCACCAAAGCCCTGACCAAGGGATATGCTATGATTTCGGCAGGCCTCGCCGGATTCCTTCTTTTCCAGGCCTATTTTGACAGGGTCCAGTTGTTCCAGAACTCAAGCGGAACAGTATTCGATGTAAACATAGTCATTCCTGAAGCCCTTATAGGAGCTATTCTGGCCATAATGATGGTCTTCCTGTTCAGCTCCTGGGGACTAAGGTCGGTTGGTGCGGCTGCAGGCAAGATTATCGACGAAGTGCGCCGCCAGATTAAAGCCGACCCCGGGATTATGCAGGGCACATCCAGACCGGACTACGGCAAAGCAGTAGATATTACCACCAGAGCTGCACTGAGAGGGATGATTGCCCCGGCGTTGCTTCCTGTACTGCTCCCGATAATCATAGGGGTCGTTTTCAGATACCTGCATCTACATTCTGGCGGCGGTGAATTTATCGCCCCTATGGCAGTAGGAGCCTTCCTCATAACCGGAACATTTGCTGCCATCTTGATGGCTTCCTTTATGAACAACGGCGGCGGTGCCTGGGATAACGCCAAGAAATACATCGAGGATGGGCAGCTCAAAGATGAAGCCGGGAATGTTTTGGGCAAAGGCTCGCTGCCTCATGCCGCAGGGGTTGTGGGCGATACCGTAGGAGACCCACTTAAAGATACTGTAGGGCCTTCCCTGCACATCGTAGCTAAACTTATAGCTACGGTGACGCTGGTGATGTGTCCTTTGTGGATACGCTAGAACAAGACGAGGCTATTCCAAAAACATAGGATTGCAAGATTGCAACAGCCTGCTGAACGCCATCTTAGGGTTCGGCAGGCTGTCTATTTTGGCGTAATTAGTCTCTATGAATGTTCAGCGTAAGAAGGGGTTCCCTTTCTTTTCAGCGCCAATGGTGGTCTCAGGTCCGTGCCCCGGGTAGACAATGGTGGAATCAGGTAACACCATAAGCTTGGTCATTATGCTGTTCATGAGCTTGCCGTAGTCGCCACCCTCAAGATCGGTTCTTCCTATGCCAAAGTTGAACAAGGTATCTCCAGAAAAGACAACCCCATCGCTTAGAAGCGAGATTCCCCCTGGCGTATGGCCAGGGGTATGAAGCACCTTGAATTGGAGGTCACCAATCTCGATTAGATCGCCATCTTTGAGCAATCTATCCGGCTTGGGTGCACCCCTTAGCGATGACCCCAACATCAATCCCATCATGCGACCGAACACCACAGGCATCGCCTCTTTGGCATCCGCTTCATGCACTGCATACTTTGCTCCGGTGGCGTCTTTCACAGAGCGCAGAGCCCCGACATGGTCGATATGATTATGTGTAGCCACAATCAAGACTATAGAGAAGCCCTGGTCGCGCACGGTATTCAATATATTCTTGGCATCGGCCCCGGGGTCGATGATTATTCCTTTCCGGGTAGATTCTGAGCCTACAATGAAGCAGTTCGAGGCAAAGGGGCCTACAACAAGCGTCTTAACAATCATCTATCCCTCCACCTGATATTATATTTTGACTGTTTACACTAAGCAGGTCAAGCCTTTACACCTGGAAGGAAAACTGCTACCTTATAAGACAAAGTACGCGCTAGATATCAGGAGAAACGATAGTGACAGAACAGGTTCCCGGCAAAGTGGATATGGATAAATTAGTCTCACTGTGCAAGCGGAGGGGTTTTATCTTCCCATCGAGCGAGATTTACGGCGGGCTAGGCGCCTGCTACGACTACGGCCCGCTCGGGGTAGAACTCAAGAATAATGTCAAGAAAGCCTGGTGGAAGGCAGCCGTCCAGGAACGCGACGACATGGTTGGCCTTGATGCCTCAATATTGATGCATCCGCAGGTCTGGGTAGCTAGCGGTCATGTGGAGGGTTTCGCTGACCCTTTGGTAGAATGCAAACAATGCCACCAGCGCTGGCGCGCCGACCATATCAAGGACGGGAAATGTCCGGCCTGCGGCGGCGAGCTTACCGAGCCCCGCATGTTCAACCTCATGTTCAAGACCTTCGTGGGGCCTGTGGAGGACGAGGCGTCGGTAGTCTACCTGCGACCTGAGACGGCGCAGGGTATATTCGTCAACTTCCAGAATGTGCTTAACTCAACTAGAAGGAAACTGCCCTTCGGCATCGCCCAGACGGGTAAATCCTTCAGAAACGAGATAACCACAGGCAACTTTATCTTCAGAATGCGCGAATTCGAGCAGATGGAGATAGAATATTTCGTCAAGCCCGGAACCGACGAGCAGTGGTTCAAGCACTGGGTCGAGCAGAGATTCAACTGGTATACCAACCTGGGCATCAAAAAGGAAAATCTCAGGCTGCGCCAACATGCCAAGGACGAGCTTGCCCACTACGCCCGCGACTGCTATGACGTAGAATACCTCTTCCCCATAGGCTGGTCAGAGCTGGAGGGCATCGCCAACCGCACTGATTTCGACTTGAAACAGCACTCCAAATACAGCGGCAAAGACCTGAGCTATTTCGATGAGGAGACCAAGGAGCATATCATCCCCTATGTCATCGAGCCTTCGGCAGGGGTTGACCGCTCTGTACTGGCTTTCCTGGCAGACTCTTACGACGAAGAGAGAGACAAGGAAGGGCTGAGGGTGATATTGAGGCTTCACTACGCTCTGGCCCCGATAAAGGCCGCTGTCCTTCCCCTGAGCAGAAACGAAAAGCTGCTGCCGCTATCCAAAGAGGTTTACGAAAGCCTGCGCAGTTGTTGGATGGTGCAATACGACGATGCCCAGAGCATCGGCAGGCGCTACCGCAGGCAGGACGAGATAGGCACGCCGTTCTGCATCACCATAGATTTCCAGTCGCTTGAAGACAGGCAGGTGACCATCCGGGAACGCGACAAGATGAGGCAGATACGAGTACCCATCGAGGTATTGAAGCCCACGCTCGAGGCCAAGTTAAACGGCGAACCACTCGATATACTACCGCCCGGCGGCAAAAAATGGCTGGGGTTCGAGGGGTAGAAGTATAGAATCGTCGTGTTGAATAGGTTAACTACAGCCGTGTTATAATTGTGCTGGTGGAGGCGAGAAATGGAATACACTGTCATCATTAGAAAAGCACCAGACGGATTCTATATAGCCAATTGCCCTCTGATTCCTGAAGCTCATGCGCAGGGTAAGACTTACGAGGAATGCTTGGCTAATATCAAAGAGGTCCTCGAACTCTGTCTTGAATACCGCAAAGAACACGGAGAGGAAATCCCACGAGAAATTGACGCAAAAAAGGTCACTGTTGCAGTATGACAAAGCTACCCCCACTTAAAGCGCGAGAAGTTATGGGGAGACTTCAAGTACTGGGATTCAAAAAAGTGCGCCAAAGAGGCAGCCATGCGATATTTCATCATCAAGACTGTCGCCGCGCCCCGATTCCAATTCATCCTGCTAAAACCATAAGCCGCTATTTGCTTTCTGATATTCTGAAACAGCTTGAGATTGGCGAGGACGAATTTTTACATGCCATCAGCCGTTAGTTCTCAAAAATCTTCCTGGGGTTAAAACAAATGAAGGCGATGCTTCTGAAGGTGCCCCGCCCTATCGATGAAAAACCTCTGGTAATGGCTGAGGTGGAAAAGCCAACGCCGGGACCCCAAGAAGTCCTCCTCAAAATTCTGACCTGCGGCATCTGCCATACCGACCTCCACGTTGTCGAGGGCGAGCTCCCTTCTAAAAAGCTTCCCATCATCCAGGGGCATCAGATTGTGGGCATTGTGGAGTCAGTCGGTAAGAAGGTCACCCGATTCAGGGGCGGCGATAGGGTGGGCGTGGCCTGGCTAAACTCCACATGCGGCAAGTGCGAGTTCTGCCTTAAAGGGAAGGAAAACCTCTGCGAGAAGGCCCGGTTCACGGGCTACGATGTGGACGGTGGTTACGCCGAGTACACTGTGGTATCCCAGGACTTCGCCTATCCCATCCCCCAAGGGTTCTCTGACGTCGAGGCTGCGCCGCTGCTCTGCGCTGGTGTAATCGGTTTTCGCGCCCTGAGGCTAGCGGAGATAAAAAATGGGGGCTGTCTCGGCCTCTTCGGATTTGGCGCTTCTGCACACATCGTTATCCAAATAGCCAAATACTGGGGCTGTCAGGTTTACGTTTTCACCAGGAGTGAGGAACACCGCAAGCTTGCCCGAGACCTGGGAGCGGTCTGGGCCGGGGGTGCTGAAAATACTCCTCCTGCAAAGATGCAGAGCGCCATCATCTTCGCACCCGCAGGGAGACTCGTGCTCGAGGCCTTGCGGGTTCTGGGAAAAGGTGGTACTCTGGCCCTGGCCGGAATCTATATGACTCCTATACCCGAGATGGATTACCAGGAGCATCTCTACTATGAAAAAACGGTGAGGAGCGTAGCCAATAGCACCAGGAAGGATGCCGAGGACCTTCTTGAACTTGCGGGCCGGATACCTATTCATACAGAAGTGCAAGAATTTTCGCTGGAAGAAGCAAACCGCGCGCTTCTGCTTCTAAAGCAGGGCAAAATCCAAGGCGCAGGTGTGTTAAGGGTTTCCCAATGATTCGTATCCTTCACTTCGCTGACCTACACCTGGGTGTAGAGACCTACGGTCGCATTGACCCTGCAACGGGCCTCTCATCACGACTGAGCGATTTTCTGGCCGCCTTAGACCAGTTAGTAAACTATGCCTTAGGCAATGACATAGATTTAGTCCTTTTCTGCGGCGATGCCTACAGGAGCCGCGACCCCAGCCAGACCTATCAGCGCGAGTTCGCCAAGCGTATTAGGCGGCTCAGCGGCAATAATATACACGTGTTCCTTCTTGCAGGCAATCACGACCTGCCTAATGCCGCGGGGCGGGCGACATCAGTGGAGATATTCGACACCCTGACCATCGAAAACGTCACCGTCGCCAATGCTCCACAAACCCATCGGATAGAGACCAGGAAAGGCACCATCCAAATTGTAGCTTTGCCCTGGGTAAGATATGGCAGATTGTTGAGCCGCGAAGATGCTAAGAACCTATCCCTGGACCAACTCAACAAAAAAATCGAAGAGATATTGACAAACTGGCTCGATGTCCAGATCGAGTCCCTTGATCCCCATCTGCCTGCCATTCTGGCCGGACACCTGGCTCATTCAGAGGCTATTGTAGGCACGGAAAAAATAATGACGGTGGGCCGAGATTACATCATGATGCGGAGTAATGTCGCTAACCCCGCCTTCGACTATGTGGCCCTGGGCCATATGCACAGGCGACAGACAATCGACAATCCCGTGCCTGTCGTCTATCCCGGAAGCCTCCAGACCATAGACTTCGGAGATGAGGACCAGGAGAAAGGGTTCTATGTGGTGGAACTGGACGAGACTGCCGCTAGAAGGAAGCGGCTGAACTCCTACGAATTTCACCCGGTGGAAGCGCGCCGTTTCCTCACCGTCAAGGTAGATGCGAACACCGACAATCCTACTGAGACTGTACTTCGTGTTATTGCAAAGAACGATGTTAAGGAGAGCATAGTCCGCCTGCAGATTAAGGTCTCAGCAGAAAAAGAGGCCCTGCTTCAGGAAAATGAGATAAAAAAAGCGCTTAAGGAAGCATATTTTATTGCTGCCATCAACAAGGAAGTAGAGCGAGAGCACCGCAGCAGGCTGGGAGACTATCCTGCGGAGGGGCTGACGCCGTTGCAAGCCCTGAAGTTATACCTTGAGTCCAAGAAGACTTCGAAAGATAGAGCGCAGGTACTCATCGAATACGGGGAAAGGCTGATTCAGCAGGTTTTAGCGCCTGAGTAGAACTCCTGCCCAATAAGGAGTAAAATAAGTCGAAAATGGATAGTCGAGCGATTTCATGATAGGGAATGGCTCCAGGTTATCTATAGCGGGCAGTTATTTAGGTAAGCTTTTCCCGCGCAGCTTGCCTCCACGATTGCTCCTTATCTTTTTTGCCATTATCATCCAGATAGGCGGAGAGGTCCTGAGCTGGTACGCTAAGAACACAGGAAATCCCATAGTTATCTCCTTCGCCGTAATCCTCTGGCTTTTCTGGTTTGGCCTCGTTTTCCTTATAGCCAAGCCTTCTATCGACGACACCTTGCGGCCCTATCGTAAGATATTACACCTGGCTGCTGTGGTGATCGTAGTAATCTTATTGCTCATGGCTATCGGTGAGGGCATAGGGATACATCTGGTAAACACGGGTGTTGTAAAAGACAATGCCATGGCCACGACTCTAACCGAGGGCTTCACTTATAATGACGCCACTGCACTAAACCAGCAGGCGAGTCAGACGCTTCTCAAAGGGGAAAACCCTTATGCCAAATCCAACATCATCAGCGCTGCCGAGGAATTCAAAGTGCCTACTTCATACCTTACCCCTTTGAAAGAGGGGTCTTTTGCCACAGTCTTCCCTTATCCTACAGAGCAACAAATGGATGAGGCTCTGAGCAAGGCGGAAACTTCAAACAATACACCGCCCGTGGAGTTCGAGTCGAAGGTAAGTTATCCTGCCGGTTCGTTCCTCTTTCAAGCGCCCTTTGTGGCACTCGGGCTTAAAGACACCAGGTGGTTCTATCTGCTATGCGCTGTGGTGATGGTAGCCGTGATTTTCTGGAAGGCTCCCCAAAGGCTGCGTCCCCTGGTAGTCATTGCCTTTATCACCAACCTGGTACTCTGGAATCTCATCGGCACCGGCCAGACCGACACTCTTTATTTACTGTTCATACTGTTAGGATGGATATTCAGGAAACAAATATGGCTCTCCGCATTATTTATGGGGCTCGCTGCAACTACTAAGCAGATTGCCTGGCTTTTCGTCTTGTTCTATCTCATCTTGATATTCCGAGAGGTAGGCTGGAAACGCGCTTTCCAGTCCTTTGGGGTAATCGCACTTACTTTCATCGTCACCAATCTGCCCTTCATTTTCAGCGCTCCTCAATCCTGGATGCAGGGAGTGCTCTCACCTATTTTTGACCCCATGTTCCCTAAAGGGGCAGGGCTCGTGGCCTTCTCCATCGCCGGTATCCTGCCTCCCAACTCCTTGCTTTTTACACTCATGGAGGTGGGAGTCCTCATCCTGGCCTTGGTGTGGTACTATTTCAACTGCCGCAAATATCCTCAAGCAGGATTGCTACTTGCAGTGCTGCCCTTGTTCTTCGCCTGGCGCAGCTTCTCCGCCTATTTCTATTTCGCCTCCCTCCTGGTATTCGGGGCGGTCATCATAGAAGAATACAGGCAGTCTGCAGCCGGAAAACAACCACAGCTTATTTCCTCCGTCCCTGCCTAGATGGAAGAAATGTAATAGCCTAAGGTGGAGCGATGGTTCCGATTAAGCTTGCTCTCAGAAATTTCATGTGCTATCGCGATAACGTGCCGCCTCTCTACTTCGAGGGCTTCCACGTAGCCTGCCTCTGCGGTGATAATGGTCACGGGAAATCGGCGCTGCTCGATGCTATCACCTGGGCGCTATGGGGAAAGGCCAGAGCCAAAAGCGACGACGAACTAATCTACCTTGGCCAGAATGAGATGGAGGTTGAGTTCGAGTTTTCCGTAGGCCCGAACCGCTACCGCGTCCTGCGCAAACGCTCAAAGGCTGGATTGAAACGAGATGGACAGAGCCTTCTCGACCTGCAAGTGGCAACCCCGGAGGGCTTTACAAGCATTCAGGGCAATGGCATCAGGGAAACCGAGAGAAAGATAGTCGAGATACTGCGCATGGACTATCAGACCTTCATCAACAGCGCTTTTCTGCTTCAAGGCAAAGCAGACGAATTCAGTACGAGGAAGCCTGCGGAGCGAAAAGAGGTGCTTGCCAATATACTCGGGCTCTCACTCTACGATAAACTCGAAAAGCTGGCCAAAGACTATGCCAAAGAAAGAGAAATCCTGCAACAGAGGCTTGACAGCGATATCACTCGAATCGAACAAGAGCTAAGCCAGAAGCCGAACTATGAGCTTGAGCTTAACGAGACACAGGCAGCTATCTCCTCGCTCGGCACAGAGGTGGAGAAGCAAGAGTCAGCCCTCACAGCTCTGCGTCAATCCAGAGACGCGCTGAAGTTCAAGGACGAGCAATGCAGGGAGATAGGCAAGCGAATAGAGCAGTTAGAGAGACAAATACAACATCTGAATAGCGTCGCCGAGGGGCATCGCTCCAAAATCGAGAGATACGAGAAAATTCTATCGAATTACCAGGGGGAATTTGATGGCATCAAAACGCGTTTGGATGACCTGGCTCGACAAGAACAGGATTTAGGGAGAAGAAGGGAAGACGAAAAGGAGATTTCCAATCAAATCAACCTCCTCCGTTCAACCAATGTCCAACTGAAAAAGGAGATGGAGGAGCTAAAAGAGAAGATCGGCCTCCTGGGAAAGGGAGATGCCGAATGTCCTCTTTGCGGAACAGAGCTGGGCGTCGAGGGACGAAAGAGGATTATGGCCAACTATGAAGCCCAGGGAAGAGAAAAGGGAGACGCCTTCAGGGCTAACCACAGCACGATACAGCAGAAAGAAGAGGAATGGAAGTCTCTGAGGCAAGACATCAGCAAACTGGAAGCTGCGGTGACCTCAGGGAGGATGCGGCTGGAACGTCAGGCAGGCGCTCTGGAGAAGGAACGAAACGAGGCAGAGAGGTCTCTCCCTCAAGAAAAAGAGGGCATGGAGCGCGCCCAAAAGGCCGGGGAGGATTTGGGCAAGTCTCTCCAGGATGACAACCAAACGAGAAAAGCAATTATGGCTCAGATTGAAGCACTCCCACAATTGGAGAGAGAGCTTGCTCAGGCTGAGAGGGCATACCAGGAACTTCGAGATAGAGAACGCAAGTTGCGGGAAAAGTTGGGCAAATTACAGGAGGGTTTGCACCGCCTGGCCCAAATGGAAAAGGAGAAAGAACGCAATATCAAAGAACAGCGTCAGGTTGCAGAGGAGAAGAGTATCTACGATGAACTCGCTACTGCCTTCGGCAAGAGGGGCACTCAAGCCCTGATCATAGAAAAGGCGCTCCCCGAGATAGAGGAAGTGGCCAACCGCCTGCTCGGGCGTATGACAGACAACCGCATGCACCTGAAGATAGAGAGCCAGCGCGATACCAAGAAAGGTGACACGATTGAAACACTTGACATAAAGATAGCAGATGAACTGGGCACGCGCAACTACGAAATGTTCAGCGGCGGCGAGGCCTTCAGGGTTGATTTCGCTCTGCGTATCGCTCTATCTAAGCTTTTGGCGAGAAGGGCTGGAGCACCGCTGCCCACGCTTATTATTGACGAAGGCTTTGGCACTCAGGATAGTGCAGGGAGGGAGAAGCTGGTTGAGGCCATAAACTCGATTCAGGACGACTTTGAGAAGATACTGGTCATTACCCACATCGAAGAGCTGAAAGATGCCTTCCCGGCACGCATCGATGTTATCAAGACCGAAGAAGGGTCGACATTCTCGCTCAGCTAAATACTCCTCATATCTTGACAATCTGTTGGCTCTAATTTACTATTCAACTGGGTACAAAGTCAGATGCGTTAGGCAGGTATATTTTGCCAAGGGCGATTGAGAAACGCAGTGTGATTCTGAGCAGCCCTGTTCCCATCTTCTCAATTATTCAACCTCTTTCTCCCAATCATCATTCTCACACGAACCTTTACAGTATCAGAGAGGTGTATTTTGCCTAGAATTTCCTTCATACCCAGAGAGCCGAAGTTCTTCGATCTCTTTGAAAGAAGCGTAGCTAACGTAGCATTAGCAGCCCAAGAGCTCCATAGCTTCCTCAACGATTACACGAATGTTCCTCAGAAGGTGGCGCGCATCACCGAGCTTGAGCATCAGGGCGACTATATAACACATCAGATTATCGAGCAGTTGCACCGCAGCTTCCTGACCCCTCTGGACCGAGAGGACATCACTGCGCTGACAGGAAGACTGGACGATGTAATGGATTACATTGAGGACGCCGCCAATGCCATGCTTCTTTACCGAATCGAGCAGCCTACAAAAAGGGCTCGCGAGCAAGCGGCTGTTCTCGTAGCAATTGCCGAAGAGCTGGTTAAGGCAGTACCTCTACTTCGCTCCCGTTCACACATGAATCAGATATTGGAGCACTGCGTCGAGATCAACCGCCTGGAGAACGAAGCCGATTCCATAATGCGCTTCGCCCTTGCCGAGCTGTTCGATGGCATGCCTCCCTATGATGTCATTAAGTGGCGCGAGATCTACCAGCACCTCGAAAACGCTGCCGACAAAGGAGAAGACGTAGCTAACGTCCTTGAGGGCGTGGTGCTCAAGAATGCATAATGGTGCTGTTCTCATACCGGTCCTGTTCCTGGTCCTGGCTGCTGAGTTTGTCAATGGCGTTACGGATGCCCCCAATGCTATCGCTACGGTAGTCTCCACTCGCGTTTTGCCTCCCCTGGGAGCAGTGTGCATGGCCGCCGTATTCAACCTTGTGGGGGCCCTGGTTACCGGCACTGCCGTAGCTGCTACCATAGGCAAGGGCTTCGTGAAGCCTGAGGTCATCTCCCTCTCCGTAGTTGCAGCCTCCATGATTACCATCGTTCTCTGGAGCGTGGTGACCTGGCGTCTGGCACTACCTACCAGCAAGAGTCATGAGCTTGTCGCCAGCCTCACGGGAGCTGGATTGGCTGCCGCAGGGTCCTCAGTCGTCCTCTGGGGAGGATGGGAGAAGGTGCTGATAGGGCTAGCCCTTTCCACCTTTGGTGGGTTTCTGATGGGCATACTAGTCATGGTAGCTCTTGACTGGATTCTCCGGCGCAATAGCCCGGCATCCGTCCGTGGCATATTCAGCAGGCTGCAAATAGTCTCCTCCGCATTCATGGCATTCAGCCACGGCAGCAATGACGGTCAGAAGTTCATGGGCGTTTTTGCTTTGGCACTCCTGATAGGAGGTGTTTCGACCCAGTTCCACGTATCGTGGTGGATTATCCTGATTTGCGGCACAGTGATGGGGCTCGGTACCATTTTCGGCGGATGGCGTATAATGCGCACAGTAGGCTTCAAGCTCACCAAACTCGAACCAGTGAATGGCTTCGCCGCCGAGACGGCTGGAGGTGTGGCTATTACGCTGGGTTCCCTCTTCGGCGTGCCCCTGAGCACCACTCATACCATCAACACATCTATTATGGGTGTCGGCGCTACTCGCAGATTATCAGCGGTACACTGGGAGGTGGCCAGGCGCATTGTAGCGGCCTGGGTTCTGACCTTCCCCGCTTGCTTCGCTCTGGGCTGGCTTTTAAGCAAGGGCTTAGGCCATATCATGTAACCTCGACTTGCGAAGCGTCTTCTAGACGACCGCCAACTTAACGATTGACCAGAATCACCCGATACAGTAGAATTACTATCGAAAGGCGGGGACAGTCCATGTCAGGAAAGAAAAGCAGCGAAGAGCTATTGCATGACATAGTCGCTATTGAGCTGCGCATGTTCCTGACCGTTCAGACCTCCGATCCCACGACGTGCCAGGAGCAGCCCGAGGCCTTCAAGCTGATGCGCAGAGCTGGCTTTCACGTGCTGTCGGCTGAGACATTGGAATCTTATCTCCAGGACCTTCAAGAGGCCCTTGACGAGGACAGAAACCTGATAACCTTGAAGTACGCTCGCATCGACGAGCTCATTCCCAGCCTCAACAATAACCCCGTTATCGGCAAGATTGTCGAGATTGAGGAGCGCTGGTTCAAGGAGTTGGAGCATAAATATCCCTTGACCTTTCGAAATCGGGCCGAGTTTGCTGCAGGGACTTATCTCCGCAGCGAGCTGGAGACCTATTCTGACCGCACGCTGGAGCTTTATCTCAAAGACGTCGCTAAAGCCCTGGATGAAGAAAGAAATCTGACAGCAGAACGATACACCCACCTGTTTAAGCAACTAGGCTATAACTCCATAGATGATATGGAGCAGCAGAGAAAAAAGGCTAAGTAATAGCTCTTTGTGGGGCTGTAGCTCAGCTGGGAGAGCGCCTCCTTTGCAAGGAGGAAGTCAGGGGTTCGAGTCCCCTCAGCTCCACTTTGTTTCTAATCGGTTCACATTTTGTTACCTTGACGATATTATTGATGATGTATGGATAGAGCAAGCGATGCCCATGCGCTCATGTCTGCCGGACGAATGAATTGCGCTCAGGCAGTATTGACTGCCTACTGCGAGCAGTTCGGGCTCGAACGCAGCCTGGCTCTAAAATTGGCTCAAGGCTTTGGCGGTGGTATGGGACGTATGGGTGGAATATGCGGAGCGGTAACAGGCGCTTACATGGTGCTGGGATTAGCGCAGAAAATGTCGGAAGATAACCCACGCCAAAGTCTGGACAGGACCTATGAACTTGTGCGCGAATTCACTCAGAGGTTCAAAGCACTACATGGCTCAGTCATATGCAAAGAGCTTATTAGCTATGATCTAAGCACTCCGGAAGGTCTTGCTGAGGCACGCAACAAGAAGGTGCTCACTACCGTTTGCCCAGATTTTGTTCGCGATTCGGTAAAGATACTGGGAGCCATGATCCAGCCAGGCTGAATAACACCTCAAAAGCTCCACCTATTGATATCCCAGCTCCACTTCCAAAACACTTTGTTCCTGCTTATCCTGATATTTTCTCCGTTTATTGCATTTATCTTGTTTGTCATAAGCATTTTCCCTATAATGCATCTCTGGCCTAATGGATGTTCTACCTAAAGACTGGGGAGTTTTTCAATGGAGAGAGATATTTTAACCACAATACGACTAGAGCTTCAGTGTAAAGCAGATGATCAAACTAAAAGGAGTTACCAGTCCTTTTTTAAAGAGAAAGTCACTCATTACGGAGTAAAGGCGTCAATCATAAATGAAATTGCCAGGCTTTATTTCCAAGAAGTTAAAACACAGGATAAAAAAGAAATATTTGGTGTTTGCGAGGAGTTATTGAAATCGGATTATTGCGAGGAAGCCTTTATTGCCTTTGAGTGGGCACATCGGCTACACGATAAGTATGAACCATGTGATTTTTTAATATTTGAAAACTGGCTGAATAAATACGTCAATAATTGGGCAAAGTGCGATACCCTCTGTAACCACACGATAGGGTCATTTATTAATCAATATCCTCAGTATATCTATAATTTGAAAAAATGGGCAAAATCGGATAACCGATGGCTCAGACGCGCCTCAGCAGTAACATTAATTATGCCTGCAAAACAAGGTAAATTTCTAAATGATATTCTTGAAATAGCAGATAATTTGCTACAAGATAAGGATGACTTAGTCCAGAAGGGTTGCGGATGGATGCTCAAGGAATCTAGCAGAAAGCATCAGACAGTAATATTCGATTATGTAATGAGAAACAAGAAAATTATGGCCAGAACCGCACTTAGATACGCGATTGAGAAAATGCCAGAAAATCTAAAGCGCTTAGCCATGGAGAAAAGCTAATTATCCTGGCTTCAGTACAATGGACAAGCGCTCTAAGATGAGCCTGCATTATCAAAGGCATCTAGGAAAGGCTGAGGTATCGAGTTGGAATCCTCATCCGGTTGAGCGTGTCTGCCGATAAAACCCCGGCATCCTTCAATAAATCTGGCGAATGTATCGAAATCGGGAAAAGTCGCAGCGCCTTGAGCAGGCCCCTGTAAAAGCACCTGGATTTGATTATTGCTGGTTACATAAATATCCACTTGCATCTTCATACGCCTTGGCTCCTCCAGCTTGTTTCAGCTATCCCATCGCATCGAACTCAATACTAGCACACGTATCACAAGTTAGACTATAGCCATAATTGACTTTTATTACGGCAGAATAGTACCTGCACTGGGCATAGTACTAACAGTAACGCCCCAAATCGGTACCAATTTCCTATATGTCTTGGCTAAGAAGAGCTATTGTAAACATCTGGTATGTACTGTAAGGTTTGAATAGGATACCTGGGGTTTTGACAACTCGTTCATATTTCGGCCAGGAGTCCCAGGGAGGCAAAACATGGTGACAAGAAGCAAGTCTGCGCAAAACGGGCCTTTGCCGACGCATGTCGAACTGCCGGAGCAGACAGAACCCTCCGTTGACATGTTCATTGTTCACGACGAGAGAATTGAGGGCGCAGCCTCAGCACCTATTTCGAAAACACCACCCGATATTTCCAAGGAGCAATCCAGTGAAGCAGAAGACGAGTACCGTAATATTTTGCTCCGGAATAAAATTACCGAACTTGCGGCACGCATCGCACATGAGTTGAATAACCCCCTCGGCACCATCCTCGTCTTTGTTGAGCTTCTGCTCGCCCGAGGCAACCTTGATGAATCCACCAGGGAATGCCTCCAAACCATATACCAGGAGGCACAGCGCGCCGATGCGATTTCTACCGAGCTGCTTTCCTTTGCCCGCAGAGTAAAGCCTGAGAAAAGCCTTATTTCAATTCAAGAAGTCATCCAGAGGAGCCTGGAACTGCTAATCCCTCGCTTGAGGGGCAGTAACATAGAGGTAGTCGTGAAGCTGCAACCCGATATGCCCAAAACCATGGCAGACACATATCAGATGCAGAGAGTCTTCACTAATATCATCGCCAATGCCGAGCAGGCCATGACAGAAGCTCACGGCCAAGGCAGGCTCCACATCAAAGCCCAGGTTGCGGGCGAGATAATTCGAATAACCTTTGATGATGACGGGCCGGGCATTAAACCGAAGCACCTCAAGGACATATTTGACCCCTTCTTCACCACCAGGGAGACGGGCCTAGGGTTAGGGCTGAGCATATGCTGTGCCATAGTTGAGGGCCACGATGGCAGCATTTACGCCATGAATAGACCTGAGAAAGGTGCAACCTTCGTAGTAGAGCTGCCCATCGTCGCCTAATACCAGCACACACATCGCCAGGGGCAGCTTAGCGAAGGCGCATACCATCCCGAACTGAAAATCCGTCAGCATAAGTTTATCTACTATCATCCTTTCTCGCCTATCAACCATTGCCGGAGATCTCCTACAAGTTTCCAGAGTTCTTTTCCGACTACAATAATCTCCATGACCGCAAATAAAGCGATAAGTTCGGGCTGTACATCCTTTGGCCACAAACCGGAACACGCCGTTATGAACGCCGCAAAAATTGATACGCCGATAATTATTCTGATCAGTTTCATCACTCTCAATGTGTCGCCCATTGACAAAATTTTCGATCCATAGTAACACTCTTGTCAATGACGATAGTCGCACCAGTAAAAAGAAATGTAAGTGCTTTCCTTCTGGAGGCAAAAGGGCATAGAGATTCAAGTCCTATCCGTGCGAAAGACCTCAAAAAAGGTAGCTATCTGCCCTGCAACCTCTTCTCCAACTCCGCCAGGCTTCTCAGCGAACTTGCGTCTGTACGTTCGCCACGCCTGTCGAGATGGAAAGCCCTGATGCCTGCTTCCTTAGGGACAAGGAAATCCTGCTCCCATAGGTCGCCGACATGGGCCATTTCTTGGGGAGAAACGCCCATCTGACGGCATACTTCGAGGAAAAACTCCGGGGTCTTTATCTGACCGTAGTCCGATACCGAGGAGAATATCTTGGCAAAATACCCTTCTATCCCATCGAGTAGATAGGGCAAGAACTCCCTCGTGGAGCAGGAGACAACGATGAGCGTATAATCCTTACTGAAGGAGGACAATGCCTGAGCCACTTCCGGATAGCAGGATACTGTGTGCCGGTAGTCCTCCAGCAACTGCTGATGGCCCGCTAGAGGCGGGCCCAGCCCAAAGCGCTGCAACCAGTATTTGATGTCGTACCACTCAATCCTGCAATCGCCCACCACCTGATACTCTTTCTCAATAAACGCCTTTGCTTCCTGGAAGCCGATTCCGTTCTTTCTCGCGTAAAGAGATGGGATGCCCTCGTACCACACGGCCTGGCTGAAATCCGGAGTCACCAGCGTCCCGTCAGCATCGAAAGAGACTACTTTTATCTTGTTCATCGTGTCCTTGTGGTTATTTTAAGCCCTCGCAGGCAATAAGGGAAGTCAAAATGAGAATACATTACAATTCCCATAGAATGTATCTGGAAACTTAAAAAGAGATATGCTACAATAAACCTTTGGTAGAGATACCGAGCACTAGAAACGTGGAGGGATTATGGCCAAGAAGAGTCAAGAGTATCCCGTCATCTGGTTACAAACAGCTACGTGCACAGGTTGTTCGGTATCAGTTCTCAACACAGTCAGCCCCAACATCAAGAGCGTGCTTGTCGATGAAGTAATCCCGGGCAAGCACGTTAATCTTGTATTTCAGGCCACCGTGATGGCCGGGGCAGGAGAGCTGGTAATAAAAGCACTCGAGGACACCTGGCACAAGAAGAAAGGCGGCTACGTTCTGGTAGTAGAAGGCGCTATTCCTACATTAGGGAAAGGCCAATATGGCTCCATAGGCGAAGACCACGATGGCAAGCCGATAGCCATAGCCACCAGGATTGAAGCACTGGGACGCGATGCGCTGGCGGTGTTGGCGCTGGGCACCTGCGCTTCTTTCGGAGGCATTCCCGCCGCCCACCCCAATCCTACTAAGTGCGTCCCCGTATCACAATTCTTCAAATCCAAGAACGTTGCTACCCCGTTGATAAACATCCCCGGCTGTCCGCCGCACCCCGATTGGTTTGTGGGGACAGTGGCAAGCATCCTTATCGCAGGCTTGCCCAAGGCCAGCGACCTTGACGAGCTATTACGTCCCAAGGCGTTCTACGAGCATTTAATTCACGAGAATTGCCCCAGACGTGCCTACTACGATGAGCAGAAGTTCGCCAAGAAACTCAGCGACCCCGGCTGCCTCTATGAGCTGGGCTGCAAGGGCCCGGTAACGCACGCGGATTGCGCCACCAGGATGTGGAACCACGGTACCAACTGGTGCGTCGCCAGCGGGGGCATGTGCCTGGGCTGTGCTTCCGAGGGATTCCCCGATTGGATCTCGCCGCTATATCAGAAGACAGCAGATGTAAAACTACCGAATATCGCGCAGAAGGTGGTTTAGTAAGATGCGAAAAATTATAATCGATCCTGTAACCCGTATCGAAGGGCATTTAAAGGTCGAAGCCATAGTAGACGATGGCAAAGTGAAAGAGGCCAAGAGCTCAGGTACACTGTTCCGCGGCATCGAGCTGATTCTCAGGGGCAGAGACCCTCGCGATGCCGGAGTCATTACACAGAGAATTTGTGGAGTGTGCCCCACCAGCCATTCCACAGCATCCAACCTGTGTCTGGACAGCGCATTTGGCCTGGGCAGTTCCATACCCGACAACGGCAGAATTATCCGCAACCTGATTCTGGGTGCAGCTCATGTCTCAGACCACATCCTGCACTTCTACCATCTGGCCGCCCTCGATTATGTTGATGTGACCAAGGTTGCCACATACGAAGGCAATAATGCCACGCTCAATTCAGTGAAGGACTTCATACAGCGCGGCGAGCTTGGCCCCTTTGTGCCACGCTATGAGGGCGACTATCGCCTTCCCGCCGCAGTCGACCAGGAACTGGTGGTGCACTACGTTGACGCCCTCAGAATGCGCCGCAAGGCCCAGGAGATGTGCGCCATATTCGCGGGCAAGATGCCGCACAACATGACCATAGTGCCCGGTGGGGTCACTGAGATCCCCACGATAGACAAGATAGCTTCGTTCCTGTGGAGAACCAACGAGTTGAGGACGTTTATTGACAACGTTTATATTCCCGATGTGATAGCGGCCGCAGGCGCATACAGCGACTACTTTGAGATAGGCGCTGGCTGCAAGCACCTGCTCTCTTACGGGAACTACGACCTAGATGGCAAAGAAGCCGACCTCACCAAGAGGAACAGACTGTTCAAGCAAGGCACTGTCAGCCCCGATTTTAAGCTGGGCCATCTTGATGCAAATGCCATCACCGAAGAGGTCAAACACTCCTGGTACGAAGATTCCACCACTGGCAGAAAGCCACTCAACGGCGATACAGTGCCGAAGGATGATAAGGCTGGAGCTTACTCCTGGATTAAAGCCCCCCGCTACAACGGCCAGGTTTACGAGGTCGGTCCTCTCGCCCGACTGGTGACTACATATCTTTCAGGGGACCCGAAGGTCAAAGCTCTGGTAGACCCCGCTCTGGCTAAGTTCAAGGCCAAGCCCGATGTTCTGTTCTCCGTTCTGGGACGCCACCTGGCCCGGGCGCTCTGCTGCAAAATCATAGCAGACGAGATGCCAGGCTGGCTGCTGCAGCTAAAGCCGGGCGAGCCTGTGTATCAGTCTTATCAAATCCCCGAAGAGGCAACAGGCATGGGGTTGGTCGATGGTGCACGTGGAGCTCTGGGACACTGGATTGAGATAAAGAACAAGAAGATTGCCAATTATCAGTGTGTAGTCCCGGGCACCTGGAACATGTCCCCTCGCGATGACAAAGGCCAACCCGGTCCACTGGAGCAGGCGCTTACGGGGACAAAGATTAAGGACCCAGAGAACCCCTTTGAGATTGTGCGCATAATTCGCGCCTTTGACCCCTGCCTAGCTTGCGCTGTGCACGTGATTACGCCGAAGGGCAGGACTCTGAGCGAATTCCGGGTGGATTAACCTGATGAAAAAGACCGTGGTTCTAGGCGTTGGCAACGAGCTGTTCAAGGATGAAGGGGTCGGAGTTCATGCCGTCCGCATCCTCCAGACAAAGCTGCCCCCTTCCGGTAGCGATGTCGAAGTCATCGACAGTGGCACATCTCCAGAAATCTGGCCTCTGATCGATGGGGCAGACAAGCTCATTATAGTTGATGCTGTGAGAGGCGGCTGTGAGCCGGGAACAATCTACCGCTTCACTCCCCAGCAGATAGTTGCAGAAAGAGGGTTAATTACCTCGGTGCATCAGATGGGTATCTTAGAAAACCTCAGCCTGATGGAACTTGTGGGAGGCAAGCCCAAAGAGACCGTCATCATCGGGGTAGAGCCCGCTGAACTTGAACCAGGCCTGGAGTTATCTGCCAAGTTACAAGAGCGAATGCCTAAGATAATACAAACCGTGCTGGGGGAAATTCATCCCCGAGTAGAAACGAAAGTATAAACGAAACGAGGGTGTAGAGATGCTTACTACCAAGCAAAAACCGCTCGAGCAAATAATGGGGTACCTGGACAAGGAAAAGAACATTTTCCTGCTGGGCTGCAAGGGCTGCGCCGAGGGGTGCCACACCGGGGGCGAGAAAGAAGTCCTCGAAATGAAGCAGAAGCTTGAGGGGGCAGGCAAGACGGTTACCGGCACATCCCTCATCGACTTCATGTGCAATGAGGGCCTGGTCAGGGCGACGCTGAAGGCCCACGAAAGCAAAATCATAGCCTCCGACTCATTGCTGGCTCTATGCTGTGGCGTCGGCGTGCAGGCGACCTCGGCAGTAGTCGATAGGATGGTTCATCCCGGCTGCAATACGGTGACCATGGGCGGCCGTCATGCCGAGTGGCGGGAAGGCGAGCGCTGCATGGAATGCGGCGATTGCGTTCTCGAGTTCACCGGCGGCATCTGCCCTGTAGCTAGATGCTCTAAGTACCTTATGAATGGTCCCTGTGGCGGTTCGGTGAAAGGGAAATGCGAGGTCTCTCAGGACATACCCTGTGCCTGGCAGCTTATCATAGATAGGCTTACCAAGCTCGGGCGCCTGGACAAGATGCAAACAATTGTGGCTCCCAAGGATTGGAGTATAAGTCTCACGGCTGGCGCGGCAAGCAAACGTTAGAGAGAGGGAATACTATGAAGTCAAAGAGTAATCTGGAAAAAGTATTCGAAAGCGGCAAATGGGCTGTTACCGGAGAGATTGGCCCTCCGGCAAGCGCTGACCCTGAGGTAGTAAGGAAGAAGGCTAAGATACTGAAGGGATATGTTGATGCAACTAATGTGACCGACGGCCAGACCGCTGTGGTCCGCCTGTCAAGCTGGGCCTCCTGCCTCATTATCAAGGAGATAGGCATAGACCCGATTTGTCAGATGACCTGCCGTGACCGGAACCGCATCGCCCTGCAGATGGATATCCTGGGTATCTCTGCCTTAGGGCTCAATAACATGCTGTGTCTTACGGGCGACCACCAGGCATTCGGCAATCATCCCAAGGCCAAGGGGGTTTACGACCTCGATTCCATTCAACTTATCCAGATGGTGAAGACTATGAGGGACGAGAAAAAGTTCCAGTGTGGGGACCCAATGACTGTCGAGCCACGGCTCTTCATCGGTGCGGCGGAAAACCCCTTTGCTGACCCTCTGGAGTACCGGACGCCCCGTCTGGCTAAGAAGATAGCTGCAGGCGCTGACTTCATCCAAACACAGATCATCTACAACGTGGAGAAGTTTGCCCAGTGGATGGAGGCGATTCGGGCCGCAGGCCTGGACAGCAAGATAAAGGTCCTCGCCGGTGTCGCTCCTATAAAATCGATAGGCGCGGCTCGTTACATGCAGACCAAAGTCCCGGGGATGGATGTCCCTGAGAAGATTATTGCGCAGCTAAAGGCCGTGCCCAAGGAGCAGATTGCCAAAGAAGGCATCAAGCAGTGCATAGAGATAATCAACCAGATAAAAGAGATTAAGGGGGTAGCAGGTATCCACCTCATGGCCATTGAATGGGAAGAGGTGGTTCCTGAAATCGTGGAGAAGGCAGGGCTCTTGCCCCGACCTCAATTCCCTGCGTAGAGACATCTTTTAGGAATAGAGGTAATCAGGCGAGAAACCTGCACACTGTGCAGGTTTCTCGCTAAAGGCGGTTAGCTTCGAAGAGAACGGCCGCTGGTTTGACAAGAGCAATGAGTTGGGATTATTATATACGCGCTGCCTGCTTGCTCAGAACATGCGGAGTAACGATTTTCTCAAGCCTTAAGTATCACAAGAGCGTACTATGCCTGCCGCAAGCATCCGGCAAAGCTTAAAGGTCGATAGAAAGAGGAGAAAAATATAACAAGGGGGGTACCGAATGGTTCCAGATTCGCTTAAGCAGTACATAGGTAAAGTAGACCCACCTCATCTCAGAGAGGTAGAGAAAGGGGCCATAAGACGCTACGCAGATGCCGTAGGTGACGACAATCCTTTATACAGTGACGAAGAATACGCCAGAAAGTCACGCTACGGCTGCATCATCGCTCCTCCGGGCTTCTTCGGCTGGGCCAAGAAGACCATTTCTTCATCAGAAGGATTGGTCGGCTTAATAGGAGCCATGATTGAGGCAGGGTATGCTGGAATTCTGGATGGTGGCATGGCCTATGACTTCTATCTGCCGGTGCGTGTAGGGGACACCCTCGTAGTCAGCCCCAAAGTTGCGGATATAACGCTAAAAGAAGGCAAAACCAAGATGATGATCCTTAGATTCGAAGCAAGTTACACCAACCAGAACGGTGATCTTGTTGCTAAATCGTACCAAACCCTGATTGGCCGTCAGCTCTAACCTTGTGAAGGAGAGGAGAAAATATCGATGCAAATATATTGGGAAGACCTTGAAATCGGCACAGAAATGCCCCCTCTGCCCAAGATAGCAACATCCCTGATGCTGGTTAAGTGGGCAGGGGCGAGCGGCGATTTCAATCCGCATCACTATGAAACCGAATTTGCGATGACCCAGGGAACCGGAGGGGTCATTGTCCATGGTCTGCTCAAGCATGCCTGGCTGATTCAGTTTGTCACTGGCTGGATGGGAGAAGAGGGTACTTTAAAGAAGTTCTCCTGCCAGTACCGCGGTCTGGATTTCCCACGCAAGATGCAGACGATGAATGAACCTGTCGAGGGAGAGACCTGGAACTGCAAAGGCAAGGTTATCAAGAAATACGTGGATGAGGACCAGCACTGCGTAGACCTGGAGATCGGGTTGGAGAACGGAAAGGGCCAGGTAACCACTCCGGGTACCGCAACAGTGATGCTCCCATCCAAAAAGAAAGGAAAGTAAGCAAGCATGGCTAAAGCGAGGCTAAAGTTCCACACCAGAATGTGCGATATACTCGGGATCGAGTACCCTATAATCCAGGCTGGCATGGGTGGCTTCTCCGACCCACCGCTGGTCATCGCAGTTTCAGAGGCAGGAGGACTAGGCACATTGGGAGGGGCTGTCTACGAGCCTGATACGCTGGACCAGGCGATCAGAGAAATCAGAAAGGGAACCAGCAAGCCCTTTGCAATTGATCTATTGCTGCCTGATAGCTTAAAGGATATGGAAGGCGTCAGCAAAGAAGGGCTTATGTCATATATTCCCGAAAATTACTTTGCCTATGCAAAGGAGCTGAGGAAGAAGTTTGATATCCCAGACGACTACCACAGCAACAGAGGTGGCGCGCTATGGACGATGGAGGGTACCAGGCAGTTGTTACAGGTGTGCCTAGATAACAAAGTGCCTGTTATAGCTGCCGGTCTGGGCAGGCTGGGCTGGGTGATGCCTGAGTGCAAAAAACGGGGCATAAAGACCATCGGCATCGGTGCCAACGTCAAGATGGCTTTGAAGCACGTGGAAGACCAAGTGGATGTCATAGTTGCCCAGGGATATGACGCTGGCGGGCACACCGGCAACATCGGCACCATGTCTGTAGTGCCCCAGATAGCCGACGCTGTAAAGCCCATCCCCGTAGCCGCTGCCGGCGGCATCGCCGATGGCAGAGGGCTGGTCGCTGCCCTGGCCCTGGGAGCAGAAGGAGTATGGTGCGGCTCGATGTTCCTGCTCTCTCCTGAGGCTACCTTCACCGAAGGCCAGAGGGACAGGGTCATCGCTGCTACTGAGCGGGATGCAGTTATTACTAAGGCTATAAGTGGTAAGACGCTGCGACAGTTGAGGACTCCCTTTACAGAGGTGTGGGATAAAGGGTCCCTGCCTCCGTTGGGCTGGCCCTTTCACAATTTGCTGACGCTGGACATAGTTGACTATGCTTATCAACATAAAGACCAAAAGAAGTACGATGCAATACTGGTAACCCCGTGCAGTCAGGCCACCAGGCTCTTGAACAGGCGAAGAACCTCCAAGCAGATTATCGACGACATGATCAAGGAAGCGATAGACGACCTGGAGAAGGGCCTTCCGGGAAAAGTTCAGTGGAAATGAGGTCCTAAGAAACTAAGTTCAGAAAGGAAAGGTGGTGCTTCTCGTTCCGAGAAGCACCACCTTTTTGTTTTCCTTCAGATCTCTGCTAACTTACAAACCGGCGATGCAGCAGCTCACAGTAGCAGTGGCCGGGAAGCCGCCCAGATTATGGGTCAAACCCAGCTTCGGATTTTTCAACTGCCTGTCTCCACACTTTCCCTGAAGCTGCTTGTAGACCTCGTACATCATGCGCAGGCCGCTGGCGCCAATAGGGTGCCCGAATGACTTTAAGCCGCCGTCGGTCTGCGTGGGCAGTCCTCCGGTCATCTCGAAGAATCCGGCCTCGATGTCATCTCTGACATGCCCCCTGGCACTGAACCCGAGATCCTCCATGATAACCGCCTCTGTGATGCTGAAGCAGTCATGCACCTGCGCCATGCTTATCTCTTTGCGCGGGTTCTTGATGCCAGCCTCTTCATAGGCCCTCTTACCGGCATGGACAGTCTCATACACGCTGGTGTACTCGAAGTCGGACCTGCAGAATCCCTGCATCTGGCCCACAGATATCTGTAGCGCCTTAATCTTTATCGGGTCCGGACGGAATTTCTTAGCCATATCGGCGCGAACCAGAATTGCCGCCGCAGCGCCGTCAGTCACGCCGCAGCAGTCGAACAGGCCCAGAGGCCAGGCAATTATGGGCGCATTCATCACCTGCTCTATGGTCACCTCTCGGCGCAGGTGCGCCTTGGGATGTTTGGCGCCATTGCGATGGCTTTTCACCGATATCATGCCTATCATACGTTTGCCTTCCTGAGGGCTCAGCTTGTACTTGGCAAAATAGGCTGTTGCCAGCAGGGCAAAGGCGCTGGGGCCGCTCAGCCCCTGAGACCCTATAATGCCCCTGCTAGTGCCCGGGAAGGGGACATCGCCCAGCCCAGCCCAGCCTGTGTCCTTCAGCTTATCAAATCCCAGGGCTAAGACTACGTCGTACACCCCGGCCGCCACCGCATAAGCAGCGTTGCGCATAGCATCAGAGCCGGTAGCGCACATATTCTCTACCCTGGTAACAGGGATGTAATTGAGCTTCAAAGGCTCGGACAGGCACCTGCCGGTATCGCCCGAGAACATGGTGCCCACCCAGGCAGCCTGAATATCCTTCTGTTGAATGCCAGCGTCAGCGTAAGCCTCTTGAGCTGCCTCGATTATCATGTCATCGGCGCCGGCATCCCATCTCTCCCCAAATTTGGTGCAGCCCATTCCCACTATGGCAACTTTATCTTTAATGCTCTCCATTTCGCCTCCTTATACTCCTAGAATCTCACCGGCTTGCACTTCCACCAATAGCTGTGAACCCCGCCCACATAGTGCATCCATCTGAAGGTCATGTCCACTGCCATCCCAGTCACGACCTCCTCCGGCTCACGGTCAGTCATATTGCAGGTCAGCCTTCCCCCACCCTCGAAGTCAACCACCGCCACCGTAAGCGGCGGGACCTCAGTGATAGCCAGGTTGTCATTGGAGAAACTGGTAAGCTTGGCTTTTTTGTCGGCGAAAGAGTATGGCTCCATTTTATCTACAGCCTGGCATACCTGGCATACTCTTTGCATGGGGTACTGCGGGGTTCCACAGTTCGTGCATCGGGTTCCGCGAAGCGGCAAGCCCCAATCCCTATCTCTCCACAGGGCAGATAGAGATATGGTCGGCCTGCCTGGGCGAGACTGAGGCTCCATATACATAAGCCCGCGCCAGAGCACATACGCCTGATAGTTCGGCACCATGCGCTTGGATGCAAGATGCCCCTTTATGCCACCGCGGTCACGCACCTTCTCTATGGGAGGCTTCACTTTGAAGACCAGGGCGTCGCACCCGTCAGAATGGCCTGCAGCGAGGATTGTATCGCCTGCCTTGCACTCTTCCAGCGCCCCTACCAGAGCCATCAGCGGGATGGCGGTGCCTGCGTTGCCTACGCTCATGAAATAGGTGTCCTGTACCTGGGCAGTATCGAACTTCAGGGTCTTCGAGGCACCCATAAGATGCCTGGGGTCATCGGTATTGCAGGTGAACTTGGTGATGTCCTGAGGCTTCAATCCGCACAGGCTCAATGCGCCATTGACCGCCTCGGGGACTATTCTGGTATATCCGCCCTCGCGGATGAACCGTTCCTCATAAGCGCGAACAAAAGTATCCTTATCCGACCTCCACTGGTCCATAAAGTCCTCGGATATGGTATAGCCGCCTATGTATTCAGCAGCCACCTTGGTGCTGCTGACCATGACAGCGCCAGCGCCGTCTCCGAAGAACATCTCGTTCAAACCGTTTGCCCCTGCTAGGCGCAGGTCAGCGGCAGTTACAATGACATTTTTGGCCGACCCGGCCTTGACTGCATCCAGTGCCGCCCTGAGAGCGATCATCCCTGCCCTCAGAGAGCCTCCGAAGTCAGCGCAAAGTATGTCCCTGCGCAGACCCATAGCCCCGGCTATGATTGTCGAGCATTGCTTCTCCTTATAGGGAGGAGTGGTTGAGGCAAAAAACAATCCGTCAATTTCCTTCCTGTCGATGCCGCTGGCGCAATCTATGGCAGCAGCACAAGCCATCGTTAAGCTATCCTCGTCATAGTTGGCGACAGCTTTCTCTCCGGGCACAGGGAACGGGCTTCGCCATGCCTTGGCGACCTCACCCCGGTCCAGCCTATATAGCGGTATATAGGCACCATACGCTCTAATACCTACCATTTGTGTCTCCTTTCACAATTCTCGGCACGGAAATTATAGCATACTGGCTAGCTACCCACAATCATGTAACTCATTCAGCGCCGGCCTTCTTATGTTCAAAGGGACTTCAGACTATTTTGCTGCCCCCAACTGGTGCAGGTAGTCACCTGCTTGCTCGGAACAACCTTTGGCATGGAGGGAGTACTATTACTATTTCCTAGCTGGAAAACCCCGTTTGGGTGATTGTTGCATCCCACCAAGCGCCATACACTCTATATAGAAGGTTAAACCAAGGGAATCTGCGACAGGGCTTCCGGATAATAAGATGAGAAACAGTAGAGACATGACGCTCAAAGAGATTATGGCCTATTGCTTAGTGGTCGCCCTCGGCCTGATCCTTATCATCCATTTCACACTCTTCTGGATCTATGGCGGCGTTTTCATTTACGAGCACAACAAGATCATCCTAACGCTGGAAACCATTATGAGCATCGGCATTATCGGCTTCGGCATTGAGCGGATTATCAGCACCTCCGTCAGGAAGGAAAACAAAGAAGCCGCAGTCTCCTTGAGCAACAAGGCACAGAAGCAGGTCAACACTGAGTACCTCATCCCGCCTAAACAGGATTCCTACCAGCCAGAAAGAAGGCAGGCGCCACAGCCCATACCTCAGAGGTAAGGCTGTTTTGGGTGGTTCGGATTGATTGAGGCTAGCTAATCAATTCCTGTAAGTCCCCCAGACCGGGGGACTTTCTGTATCTTCAGAGCTCCACTTAATTTACGGGTAGTTTGGAGCACCTGCTCCAAACTTAATCAGACAAGGGGCTTAAGCCCCCTGTCTATCCTGAAAACCTCCTAATATACAGGAAGCCCTCCATTCAATGGAGGGCTTCCTTACTCTTGTTGAGTCTTCAGTTATTTATGGCGTCTCGCCGGGCTCTCCACCCCTTCTCCTGCGCAGCAGGAAGAAGAGCAGCAACCCTAATGCTAGTAGCCCACCGATCAACCCGCCTATCAAGGACCAGGGCACTGACGTTACCCCTGCCTGAGGCGCAGGCGTCGGTGTCGGGGTAGGCGTTACCGCCGGAGTAGGTGTCGGTGTCACCACTGGTGTCGGCGTCGGAGTAGGCGTCGGTGTCACCACTGACGTAGGTGTCGGGGTAGGCACCGATGGCACAGGCGTAGGCGTAGGCGTTGGAGTCGGCGTCGGTGTCGGCGGTATGTAGTACCCGCCGCCACCCGCTGCAGCACCACCACCGCCACCCTGTGTCGGCGTAGGCGTGGGTGTCGGCGTTGGGGCCAGGGTGACAGTGAGCGTTGTATTGCCATCCACGCCATCCTTGCTTGCACTGATCAGGGTCGTCCCCACAGCCAAACCAGTTGTATGGCCCGCACTGTCGGGAGCCAGGGCAACACTTGTGTTCCCGCTGCCCCATGTAGCAGTGGCAGTCAGATTCGCCGTTGAGTTGTCAGAGTAAGTCCCCGTCGCCGTGAACGTCTCCACGTCACCGACCTGAATACTTGGAGCGGTGGGCGTCACCGCTATGCTGGTCAGATAAGGCGGCGGGGCCAGGGTGACAGTGAGCGTTGTATTGCCATCCACGCCATACTTGCTTGCACTGATCAGAGTCGTCCCCACAGCCAAACCAGTTGTATGGCCCGCACTGTCGGGAGCCAGGGCAACACTTGTGTTCCCGCTGCCCCATGTAGCAGTGGCAGTCAGATCCGCCGTTGAGTTGTCAGAGTAAGTCCCCGTCGCCGTGAACGTCTCCACGTTGCCGACCTGAATACTTGGATTGGTGGGCGTCACCGCTATGCTGGTCAGATACGGTGTCGGCGTCGGTGCCAGGGTGACAGTGAGCGTTGTATTGCCATTCATGCCACCCTCGCTTGCACTGATCAGGGTCGTCCCCACAGCCAAACCCGTTGTATGGCCCGCACTGTTGGGAGCCAGGGCAACACTTGTGTTCCCGCTGCCCCATGTAGCAGTGGCAGTCAGATTCGCCGTTGAGTTGTCAGAGTAAGTCCCCGTCGCCGTGAACGTCTCCACGTTGCCGACCTGAATACTTGGAGCGGTGGGCGTCACAGCTATGCTGGTCAGATAAGGTGTCGGCGTCGGGGCCAGGGTGACAGTGAGCGTTGTATTGCCATTCACGCCATCCTTGCTTGCACTGATCAGGGTCGTCCCCACAGCCAAACCAGTTGTATGGCCCGCACTGTCGGGAGCCAGGGCAACACTTGTGTTCCCGCTGCCCCATGTAGCAGTGGCAGTCAGATTCGCCGTTGAGTTGTCAGAGTAAGTCCCCGTCGCTGTGAACGTCTCCACGTTGCCGACCTGAATACTTGGATTGGTGGGCGTCACCGCTATGCTGGTCAGATAAGGCGTCGGCGTCGGTGCCAGGGTGACAGTGAGCGTTGTATTGCCATTCATGCCACCCTCGCTGGCACTGATCAGGGTTGTCCCCACAGCCAAACCCGTTGTATGGCCCGCACTGTCGGGAGCCAGGGCAACACTTGTGTTCCCGCTGCCCCATGTAGCAGTGGCAGTCAGATTCGCCGTTGAGTTGTCAGAGTAAGTCCCCGTCGCCGTGAACGTCTCCACGTTGCCGACCTGAATACTTGGATTGGTGGGCGTCACCGCTATGCTGGTCAGATAAGGCGTCGGCGTCGGTGTGGGCGTTGGCGTCGAGGTAGGCGAGCAGCTAACGATAGCGTGAATCGTAGCGAACATGGGTGCTAGAGTGAGGGTACTCTGTGTATACGTTTGTGTATACGAGTTGCCATTCGCATCAATAAAGGTGATTGTCCAGTTGTTGAACTGGCAGGAATTCCCTCCAGATGCTTCAAGCGTTATCTGGTCGCCCCTGGCAAACAGGTATTCCTGGGAGTACGTAATAGCTGCACCGTTTACCTTAACCGTGCAGCAACTGCCGGCAGCGGCATTAACTGTCAGGCCAAAGTAGGGACAAGTCAGACAAGGACTAAACGACGGGGTTGGCGTAGGTATCGAAGCCGTCTGAGCGAATTGGCAGGGGAAACTGCAGCCGGTTTCGGTGTTCTTCACAGTAATACTGCCGCTCACTTCATACGAAGTCCCCGGATTGGTGACAGTGAATGTAATGTTGCCCGTTCCCTGGCCACTAGTTACGTTACCTATATCCAACTCCCAGTAATAAGAGTATCCTGCGACCGCATCTATCCATGCATTCACACTGGAACCATAACTATACGGTAGCTGGGGGTCAAAAGTTAGTCCAGAAGGACATGGAGGCAGCGGGTTGATGGTTAAGGTGCCTGATCCTGAGCCTGTGCAGCCGGTGGCGCAGGTTACCACAACCCAGTATGTGTCCGAGCTAGCAACCACGCTAGGAGCTGTGTATGTGCTGGAATTTGTGCCAACCTTGTTAGCATCGGCTATCGAGCCCTTATACCACTGATACCCGGTTACCGTGCACGGGCTGCTTGAGGTATCAGCCGTTAAGGTGGTGTTACCGCCCGCACAAACGGTCACATTACCTACACTGACCGTCGGGTTAGGATTGACCGTTAAAACGGCTGAGCCTGAGCCTGTGCAGCCGGTGGCGCACGTTACCACAACCCAGTATGTGCCCGAGCTAGCAACCACGCTAGGAGCCGTGTATGTGCTGGAATTTGTACCAACTTTGTTAGCATCGGCTATCGAGCCCTTATACCACTGGTAATTGTTTATAGTGCATTCGGTGCCCGGGACTGCCGTTAAGGTCGTGTCACCGCCCGCACAGACGGTCACATTACCTACACTGACCGTCGGGTTAGGATTGACCGTTAAAACGGCTGAGCCTGAGCCTGTGCAGCCGGTGGCGCAGGTTACCACAACCCAGTATGTGCCCGAGCTAGCAACCACGCTAGGAGCTGTGTATGTGCTGGAATTTGTGCCAACCTTGTTAGCATCGGCTATCGAGCCTGTATACCACTGATACCCGGTTACCGCGCAGGGGCTGCTTGAGGTATCGGCCGTTAAGGTCGTGTCACCGCCCGCACAAACGGTCACATTGCCTACACTGACCGTCGGGTTCGGATTGACCGTTAAAACGGCTGAGCCTGAGCCTGTGCAGCCGGTAGCGCAGGTTACCACAACCCAGTATGTGCCCGAGCTAGCAACCACGCTAGGAGCTGTGTATGTGCTGGAATTTGTGCCAACCTTGTTAGCATCGGCTATCGAGCTTTTATACCACTGATACCCGGTTACCGCGCAGGGGCTGCCGGTGGTATCGGCCGTTAAGGTCGTGTCACCGCCCGCACAAACGGTCACATTGCCTACGCTGACCGTCGGGTTCGGATTGACCGTTAAAACGGCTGAGCCTGAGCCTGTGCAGCCGGTAGCGCAGGTTACCACAACCCAGTATGTGTCCGAGCTAGCAACCACGCTAGGAGCTGTGTATGTGCTGGAATTTGTGCCAACCTTGTTAGCATCGGCTATCGAGCCTTTATACCACTGGTAATTGTTTATAGTGCATCCGGATGGGGATGCCGTTAAGGTCGTGTCACCGCCCGCACAGACGGTCACATTACCTACGCTTACCGTCGGGTTCGGATTGACCGTTAAAGTGCCTGATCCTGAGCCTGTGCAGCCGGTGGCGCACGTTACCACAACCCAGTATGTGCCCGAGCTAGCAACCACGCTAGGAGCCGTGTATGTGCTGGAATTTGTGCCAACCTTGTTAGCATCGGCTATCGAGCCTGTATACCACTGATACCCGGTTACCGCGCAGGGGCTGCTTGAGGTATCGGCCGTTAAGGTCGTGGTGCCGCCCGCACAGACGGTCACATTACCTACGCTTACCGTCGGGTTCGGATTGACCGTTAAAGTGCCTGATCCTGAGCCATAGCAGCCGGTGGCGCAGGTTACCACAACCCAGTATGTGCCCGAGCTAGCAACCACGCTAGGAGCTGTGTATGTGCTGGAATTTGTGCCAACCTTGTTAGCATCGGCTATCGAGCCTGTATACCACTGGTAATTGTTTATAGTGCATTCGGTGCCCGGGACTGCCGTTAAGGTCGTGGTGCCGCCCGCACAAACGGTCACATTGCCTACGCTGACCGTCGGGTTAGGATTGACCGTTAAAACGGCTGAGCCTGAGCCATAGCAGCCGGTGGCGCACGTTACCACAACCCAGTATGTGCCCGAGCTAGCAACCACGCTAGGAGCCGTGTATGTGCTGGAATTTGTGCCAACCTTGTTAGCATCGGCTATCGAGCCTTTATACCACTGGTAATTGTTTATAGTGCATCCGGATGGGGATGCCGTTAAGGTCGTGTCACCGCCCGCACAGACGGTCACATTACCTACGCTGACCGTCGGGTTCGGATTGACCGTTAAAGTGCCTGATCCTGAGCCTGTGCAGCCGGTGGCGCACGTTACCACAACCCAGTATGTGCCCGAGCTAGCAACCACGCTAGGAGCCGTGTATGTGCTGGAATTTGTGCCAACCTTGTTAGCATCGGCTATCGAGCCCTTATACCACTGGTAATTGTTTATAGTGCATTCGGTGCCCGGGACTGCCGTTAAGGTCGTGTCACCGCCCGCACAGACGGTCACATTACCTACACTGACCGTCGGGTTAGGATTGACCGTTAAAACGGCTGAGCCTGAGCCTGTGCAGCCGGTGGCGCAGGTTACCACAACCCAGTATGTGCCTGAGCTGGTAGGTGCGTATGTGCTGGAATTTGCACCAGAGATGATGTTACCCGGAGCTACCGAGCCGGTATACCACTGCCAGCCGGTTACGGTGCAGGGGCTGCCGCTGGTATTGGCCGTCATGGTGGTGTTACCGCCCGCACAAACGGTCACATTAGCTACGCTTACTGTTGGGTTCGGATTGATGGTTAAGGTGCCTGAGCCTGAGCCTGTGCAGCCGGTGGCGCAGGTTACCACAACCCAGTATGTGCCTGAGCTGGTAGGTGCGTATGTGCTGGAATTTGCACCAGAGATGATGTTACCCGGAGCTACCGAGCCGGTATACCACTGATACCCGGTTACCGTGCAGGGGCTGCCGCTGGTATTGGCCGTCATGGTGGTGTTGCCGCCCGCACAAACGGTCACATTAGCTATGCTGACCGTGGGGTTCGGATTGATGGTTAAGGTGCCTGAGCCTGAGCCTGTGCAGCCGGTGGCGCAGGTTACCACAACCCAGTATGTGCCTGAGCTGGTAGGTGCGTATGTGCTGGAATTTGCACCAGAGATGATGTTACCCGGAGCTACCGAGCCGGTATACCACTGCCAGCCGGTTACGGTGCAGGGGCTGCCGCTGGTATTGGCCGTCATGGTGGTGTTACCGCCGGCACAGACGGTCACATTACCTACGCTTACCGTCGGGTTCGGATTGACCGTTAAAGTGCCTGAGCCTGAGCCATAGCAGCCGGTGGCGCACGTTACCACAACCCAGTATGTGCCCGAGCTAGCAACCACGCTAGGAGCCGTGTATGTGCTGGAATTTGTGCCAACCTTGTTAGCATCGGCTATCGAGCCCTTATACCACTGGTAGGTGTATGAGGCGCATCCGGATGGGGATGCCGTTAAGGTCGTGTCACCGCCGGCACAGACGGTCACATTGCCTACGCTTACCGTCGGGTTCGGATTGACCGTTAAGGTGCCTGATCCTGAGCCATAGCAGCCGGTGGCGCACGTTACCACAACCCAGTATGTGCCCGAGCTAGCAACCACGCTAGGAGCCGTGTATGTGCTGGAATTTGTGCCAACCTTGTTAGCGTCGGCTATCGAGCCTTTATACCACTGGTAGGTGTATGAGGCGCATCCGGACGGGGATGCCGTTAAGGTCGTGGTGCCGCCCGCACAGACGGTCACATTGCCTACACTGACCGTTGGGTTCGGGTTGATGGTTAAGGTGCCTGAGGCTGAGCCTTTGCAGCCGGTGGCGCAGGTTACCTGAACGGTGTAAGTGCCCGCGCTAGCAGGCGCGTATGTGCTGGAATTTGCACCGGTGATGATGTTACTCGGAGCTACCGAGCTGCCTGTATACCACTGATACCCGGTTACGGTGCAGGGGCTGCCGGTGGTATTGGCCGTTAAGGTGGTGTTACCGCCCGCACAAACGGTCACATTGCCTACACTGACCGTCGGGTTCGGGTTGACCGTTAAGGTGCCTGAGGCTGAGCCTTTGCAGCCGGTGGCGCAGGTTACCTGAACGGTGTAAGTGCCCGCGCTAGCAGGCGCGTATGTGCTGGAAGTTGCACCGGTGATGATGTTAGCCGGAGCTACCGAGCTGCCTGTATACCACTGATAGCCGGTTACCGTGCAGGGGCTGCCGGTGGTATTGGCCGTTAAGGTGGTGTTACCGCCCGCACAAACGGTCACATTGCCTACGCTGACCGTGGGGTTCGGATTTATCGTCACTGGCTTACTATTAGTACAAGAACCGCCACTACAGGTCACTGTAACATAGATGGTCGCTGTGCCAGCACCAGTTGCATTCCAGATAATACTGTACGTGCCATTGCCGCTGACGTAAGTGCCGTTTCCAGTTATCCACCAGGAATATGTGCAACCGCTCTGCACAGGCACAGAGGCGTTCCCGGAGGAACCGGCGCAAACGCAGACCGGGGTTACAGTAATGGTGCAGTCACACGCGCTCGCCTGTCCCGCCATTGACAGCGCCAGGCCCGCTGCCAGCATCAACGCTATTATAAGGAAGAATGCCTTCGTCGCGTTTCTCAGCGTCTTCGTCTTCACCATCTTTATCCTCCCTCTCCTTCGAGGATGAATTTGGGGCAAATAAAAACCGACCTTTTTTATTCTTCAGGTCGGTTTCACCACTGGCTCCCCGCTACCCAGGTGACCAAATACAGGCAGCGGCTCATTGCCCCCTTGTTGTCTACACTATTTCGCCTCAAATAATCATAAAATTCGGAGCAAAAGCCTTAAATTATTATCACATACAGGTAACACGTAGTCTCGGGCCAAACCCGACTAGCCTCAAGAATACCTTATACGAACTCCTATGTCAACTGTATTTAATTATCATTACCCCCAAATCTAGTACTTTCAGTCTATGACCAATGGCTGTCCGAATCAGCCCATTCGGCCTATTACTATTTGCTTTTTTAAATTAGCCCGTTTGGGTGATTGTGAGGTGAAGTAACGTAGGCTATAGTGGTGACACGATAGCTAAAGAGGGGATGGTGGAAGATATGGCAAATAATACCAGGCAGATAAGCACCATGCTCACCGTCAGAGAGGTGAGCCGCCTCCTCCACGTACACAGCAATACGCTGAGGCGTTGGAGCGACCAGGGAATAATCAAGGCATACCGCATCGGACCCCGTGGGGACCGCAGGTTCAGGCCTGAGGACATCGCCGTGCTGCTGCTCGAGGAAAGCAAAGGTTTCCCCGTAGCCACGAAGGAGCCGGCGCCACCCAACGGGCCACAGGCACATGATAGTTTAGAGCGGTATGTGATGTCGAGGTAAGCCATGCGTAAGATAGTGATAATGATAGTAGACAGCCAGCCCTTCTTCCGCGCAGGGGTGCGCCAGGCGCTGACCCAGCAGAATACCCTCGATATACTGGATCTTCTGGAATGCGACCCGGGCGACGACGGAAGAGAGGCAATCACTCAGATTACCGCGAGCTCACCAGATGTGGTGCTGTTGGACATCGGTTACCCTGCCCTCAGAGGTCTCGAGATGGGCAAGAAGATAGTCCGCTTCTTCCCCGCCACCAAAGTGGTCATGCTGAGTTCTAACCCCGACGAAAACGACGAGGAGCTTTTTGAGGTCATCAAGACCGGCGCGGTGGCCTATCTCAGGAGCAAGAACTGCACCCCCACCGAGCTAATCGAGACCATTAAGCGGTCCTCCCGCGGCGAATACCCCATAAACGACGCCATGAACAACAGGCCCAAGGTCGCCTGGAGGGTGCTGAGGCAGTTCCAGGACATAGCGGCGATGGGGAAAACCGTGGAGGAGATAACGACTCCTCTCACAGCCAAAGAAATACAGATTCTCACCCATGTTGCCGAAGGCAACTCCAACAAGCGTATCGCCAATATCCTGGGCATCAGCGAGCAGACCATTAAGAACCACGTCAGCGCCATCCTGCGCAAGCTGAATGCCAACGATAGGGCGCATGCAGTGTTCCTGGCGATTCGCAACGGCTGGATTTCAACTCAGCCCGGCGCCAATGCCAACGGCAAGGGCGAGCCGGTTCCCGCGGCGCGGCAGCGCTAGGCCAAGTTCCCAACCAGGATAGAAACTATTGAGGGGCGTTCAATCGAACGCCCCTCCTTCTGTCTTCAAACATATCATTGTCCACCTCTGGCGGGCTGTGCCCCCAGGCTAGAGGCTTAATCTTACACCTTGGACTTTCCCATACAGTTATGATAGAATCCGAACCTATGGAGGGGTGTCCGAGCGGTTTATGGTGGCGGTCTTGAAATCTGCGATAAGCCTTGATTCCTGCTGTTTTTGAAGCTATTATCTTATTTCGTAGCTATTCCTATTTTAGGTTCAAAAACCTCTTTCTTCAACACGTACTGAAAATCGTTAGTGCCAATTTAGTGCCATCCCCTTAAAGCTGACCAACGCGACTATCGATATGGGAGGTTTCGAAATGAATCGAATCACACTACAAGCCTCTGCCTATTTAACTATGGGTCTTCTGTGGTCTCTTTTTGGCATACTAATCTTCATCGGCCCAAATCCTGATTTCTCGAATATTCTTAGAGCTTGCGCTGTGATTACTTTTGGAATTGTAACCTGCGCTTTGGGGTTCGAACGAATCTTGAATTATAAACTAGATGTGATTCATCAGCATTTTGGACCCTACCAAACATGGACCTTTACTCTCTTTGATATTATTAGGGGTTTCATACTCGTATTGTTCGCCCTGTGCGCATATGTGGGTGGCACCATACTAAATTTGATTGTATTCTTCCGTCACTGGCCCGTACAATACTATGACTTAGCCATTGTCCTCCTACCCCTCGGCCTCGCTTTCTGGAGTCTATTTGGAATGTATGTTGATAGCCTCAAATACGACGATATAGGCAAGGCAATAGGTATACTAGACCAGAGAAATGGGGAGCATGACCGCACTTACAATATTTTCGATTTTATCCCACATGGTGAGATTCCACCCGGACTAGAATGCGACTTGCCTTCACCTCTTTAGCTCGGACACAATATCCCCTTCGGGTTATGAGTCGAGAGTTCTATCTTCTGTGACGTGTTCTTACATTCAAAACCGTGTTTCTTCTTCACCACCATTTGTCTTCATTTGTACGTAAAACACCACCTCATGTTGCGTCATGTCTTCTCATCTGTTAGCAAAATGCAGACCGATTTTCTCCAAGTTACCGACGGAGTATCACACGACTGCTGCTATGCTGTCCTTCGGGGAAAATACTCTGGGGTTACTGTGCCATATTCGTCCATCGATAACCGAATTATTAGGTCCGATGGTAAACATCGCGACTCCTCCAAAAAGGGAATGGACCCAACTAAGCCCATAATTGCCACGGAAAGCATTCCTATAGAAGGACTTCGTTTTAAAGGCGAGGCCTGACCTTCACCTTACTTATGGTACCGCCTCCGAAGTAAGATTTGCGGACATGTATGATGTTGAATCGCTTCTGGAACGATACGATTTGCCGATTAGTCTTTGAAGAAATATACTGCTCCATCGGAAAATTTGGCTATCTCTTGAAGATTTAATGTAGAAGAAAGCTCTTCAAAGTTGTAAGACGACTCATCTGTTATTTTTTCGAATAGGACTAGGTATTTGTTATTTCCTACAATGGTATCAGTTACAGAGGACGAGTTAAGGGAGTTGAGAGAAGCAATAAACTTGGCATTGATTCCAGTGGCAAAATATATATGGTCTGGTGCATTGCTATAGACCTGCCCCTCCAATGGATTAGTTTTAAGCCATTGCATGGTCTGTGACTCCCAGACCACGACTGAATTCCAGCCATCACCATTCGTATGGCCATCTATAGCCAGATATAAAACAGACGACAAACTAATTAGAACCAACAGGGCGCATAGACCAAGGACAACATACTGGAAAAACTCCTCATCCGGCCGTCGTTCTCTTAAAAATCTTAATGCGTTCTCCACACCTATGAATACAAGAAGTATAGCAAAGGGCTCCATCGCCAAAAGAAATCTCGAATTGATGATGGGTTCGGAAGGTACCAATGTTTCAGAAGCTATGAGCCACAAAATGTATATAAACAAGAGAATACCCACAGGCCAGGCTCGAGTCAGCTTGGTATCGAGCCCTGTCTTCCGCCTTCGGCGAAGGCTGACGATAATAGCAATTAAGAATATAGATACTGCGAAACCGCCGAGAACCAGTTGGATGATATCGGAACTAGCAGGCAGAAACCAAACTCCAACTCCTCGTATTGCCCACTGTACATTCTGGTAAAGGCCGTGTTCTAGCATATTGGCTTTTGATAGCACTCGCTCTCCCGTAACTGTAGACGTCAAAATTAGGTTTCGTGCTACCCAGACAGCACCTGGCATTACGGCGACGAGACCAAAAAGTGCAGTGTATTTAAGCCTCTGCACCAGTGGAGATTTCAATAAAGGAGATAACATTACGATACCCCCTGTTAGGATGAATGCAACTCCCATGTATCTCTGCAGGAAGGAAAGTGCTGCAAACAGGCCTGTCAGGAGGAGGAAACGCAGCCTGCGCTCTTTCAAGAACTTCAATAGACAGATTGCAAACAACATGCCCCATAGTGCAAATAGAGGCTCGCTCAGCGCCATTGTGGAATAAGCGAAAATAGGGACGGAAAATAGTATTAGAAGAGTTGCCAGTATGACAAGAGTGTTGGATTTAATAAACATTCTGAACAACTGTCCGGACGTGAAAATTATCAACCCAAAAGCAAAAGCGTTCAGTAACCTTGCTCCTTGCAATGGCTCTAGCCCAACTTTGATAAGACCAGCTAACAAGGTCGGGAATAGTGGCGGCCAAAGCACATATATAACATTATCTTGCCCATTATAGTGGCACCTATAGCCAACGCCGGCTGCTAGGTTCTTTGCACATGATACATAGGCTATAGCATCCGCAGACATCCCTGCTCCATATCGAGACGTAGCAAAAACCGTGAGCAGCGTACCCACGATGCCAAATACTGCCAGCACCAATTGTATCCCATGACGACGGAGGAACTGTACGTGCTTTGTATCTCCTTCCAGCCATCTGCGTCGCCACACATGATTCGATTTAGTCTTCTGTTTTTCTAGTAACAATGTAGAGTGGCATTTCCCACAACGAAGGGCCACATTCGGCTTCGAATGGTCAGGAATCTTGTTTATGGCTCCACATTTTGGACATCTTATGTTCATTGTCTGCCTCGAGGCATATTGTCAGATGGTTTACTCGTCGTTCTTGGCTGATTCCAGCATTATTATATGGCAGACGACTGACAAAACCAAGTCGTTTTGGAGCATCCCATCGACACACCCTCTCAAGTCTTCAACCACTATTAAAGGGCCCGCCTTCGGCATCAAGCACCACGCCGAAATTGCTGCGGGGCCTGCGTCCCACGCTGTAACGACCGATCCCGCGTCTTGCTACCCAACCCCCGAGTAACCTCGTTGTGTATTACTTGCGTTTAGTGATGAAGTTATGCCCTACTCTACAAGTGAAGAGTGGCCCGGAGTTCCCCCCGCTACCGCGAAGGGGTTTTTGTTTGATCGCAAGAATCTAGTATTGCATAAGAGTGAACATAACCTCCAGGCTGGCACCGTTTAAGGGGGGCTGCTATGCAGCCCCCCTTAAACCCCACGAGAAATACCAGCGAACGCAATCACCCCCAGGCACGGGATGATACCAGGACGGGTAATGCAGGGTGTCAAGGCCGCTACGCGCTGCCAAGACGGTATGAAGCCCTGACACCGCTTACCGTCCTGTAAGGAACCCTGAGCACCGAGGGGTGATAGCTCTTTCAAGAACCAGGGGGCCATACAACAAACCAACGCAGAGGTAAAAAGGCCAACTCAAGGAGCTTGACATGGGGACAGGGCAAAACAGAAACCTTAACGGGCCCCAGGCCGCCGCCACCGCTTTCGTTTGCCTATGGTGATACCCGAAGGGCGGTAATCGATACCGCCATCGGGAACGATGAACTCGGGGCCTAATCGTTCCCGGAATACAGGCCAGCCATCTCTATCCTCGACCTGATCGCACAAAACTTCGCCATTCTCGTCTCGCAGGACTTTCCGAAGTACAACACCTTCCGGCACATACCGAACAAACCGCGCCATCTCTCCTGTATGTTCCCATTTTGATTTAGCCATATCATCCTCCCCGTTAACGTCAACAGGCTCTAAACCAAAAGAGGTCATGGTTTTACCACGTTGACCATCCGAAAACACTCCAAACCATCGGATGCGCTTAAAATGTTCTGGAATAGCTTTCAATCTACTAGCCAGCACCGCCATTTCCTGCGGACCAAGCCTTAATCTCCTACTACCGCGCGCGTACGCATAAAGAATTTCACCATCCTCAACACCCTTCCAGCCAGCCCACAGATCAGCCAGCGGATGGCGATACAGGTACTGCAAGTTATGATTCAGCTTACCTCGGGTACCTAAGTAGCCGCAGTTGATATTGCCATCCTTATCCTTTCTATTAAATTCCTTATTAACCACTGAAGTGCATATCACATTATGAGACTGTTAAGGGCAATAAAAAGGATGCTGAAACACGCTTAAATGAGATTATCAATCAATACGATAAAGGTCTATTCGTTAAACCAGGTAAGGTTACATTGTCAGATTACCTTGATAGATGGCTCCAGGACTATGCACGTCCCAACCTTGCCCCCAGGACAAGAGAAGTCTATGAAATGATGATTCGCCAGCATCTTATGAAGCATCTAGGAAATCTTCTATTAACCGCGTTACGTCCAGAGCATTTGCAGAAGTATTACAATGATCGGTTATTGAGTGGTTTAAGTCCTCAAACCGTGCGGCACCACCACACCCTTATTCATAAGGCTTTGCAGACTGCCTTAGAATGGGGATTAGTCAACCGTAATGTCGCTGATTCTGTTAAAGCACCTAAAGTACAAACCAAAGATATGCAGATATGGAACGTTGACGAAATAGACCAGTTTTTGCAAGCTGCCCAAGATACACCTTATTATGCTTTGTTTCACCTTGCTTTATTCTCCGGCATGCGTAGATCGGAGCTTTTGGCATTACGCTGGCAAGACGTTGACCTTATCCTAGCTGAAATAAGCGTAAATCGAAGCTTACACCTGCTAAAAGATAATACCTATGTATTTAGGTCACCAAAAACCGCTAAGGCCAGACGTACAATCGCCTTACCACCATCATCCTCGCTGATACTTCAAGACCATTACGTTACCTGTAGAGACCTGTCTTCGAAACTTGATGTTCCATTCAATGATGATACACTCGTATTCTGCCACATAGAGAACGGTAAACCACTTCGACCCGACACTGTCACCAGGGCATGGGCCTTAACTTCTATCAAAGCAAAACTAAAACATATACGTTTACATGATGCCAGGCACAGCCATGCCTCACTAATGCTTAAACAAGGCATACACCCTAAAATAGTACAGGAAAGGTTAGGGCATAGTTCAATAGCTATAACAACTGATACCTATTCTCATGTAACACCAGGGCTTCAGCAGGCAGCAGCCAAAAGCTTTGACGAAGCTTTCAGCAAAAGTTATAATGGCGTTCGTGTGTTGCAGAATTCTCATTAGTGCCAATTGGTATTTTTATAGACCAGGAGATCAGCTGTTTTGAACGTGTGGAGGGGTGTCCGAGCGGTTTATGGTGGCGGTCTTGAAAACCGCTGTCTCGGGTCACCGGGACCGTGGGTTCGAATCCCACCCCCTCCGCTTTATCGGGTTGCGTCAAAGGGCTGCGGTTGCGTAGTTTGCGTAGGGGCAGACCCACGTGTCTGCCCAATTAAGGTCAAGGGCGAACACACTGGTTCGCCCCTACGTAGACAAGAAACAGAGTCTAAACTATGAAACTCTTCGGTTCCTCAGGAATAAGGGACGTGGTGGACAGTGAGTTCCTCCAACTCATGTTCGCGGTGGGGCTGGTTGTGGGTAACTCCTGCTCCTCGGCGCTGATAGGCTGCGACAGCAGGACCTCCAGCGACGCCGTGAAGTTTGCGTTCCTTTCCGGACTGCTCTCGGGCGGCGCTGTCGCCTCCGACGCAGGCCTGGTGCCCACGCCCACACTCGCCTATTCCTCCAGGCATTTTGAAGTTGGAGCGATGGTCACCGCCTCCCACAACCCGCCGCAATATAACGGCATTAAGCTAGTCAATCCCGATGGCTCCGCCTTCGACTCCGCTCAAAGGGACAAAGTAGAGAACATGCTCTCCGCCAAGTCCTTTAAACTTGCATCCTGGGAGAACATGGCGAGATGCACAGCCTATGCCGTGGCGGTGGAAAAGCATACGGAGCGCATCCTTTCCGATTTTCCCGCCAGGCTCAAGAGCAAGGTCGTGGTAGACTGCGGAGGCGGTGCGGCATCCGTGATAACCCCACACCTGCTGACCAGGCTGGGCTGCGACGTGGTGACCTTGAACTGCCAGCCCAGCGGCCATTTCCCCCGGGAAATTGAGCCTCTGCCCGAGAATCTCGGAGATTTGATGCGGGCTGTCATTAATGAAAAAGCCGACCTTGGCATCGCCCACGACGGAGATGCGGACAGGCTGGCGGTGGTTGACGATAAAGGGAGATTTGTCCCCGGGGACAAACTTATAGCCCTTTTCGCGCGCCAGCTCAAAGTCAAGAGAGTGGTCACCACCATAGATGCCTCGATGCTGATAGACGAGCTGGGGTTTGCGGTCGTAAGAACCAGGGTAGGCGATGCCTTTGTCTCCGATGAGCTTCGAGGTAAACCGGAGGCTGCCCAGGAGTTCGGGGCTGAGCCTTCGGGCTGCTTCATATTCCCAGGAGTCTCACTGTGTCCCGACGGCATCTACGCCGCCGCCAGAATCGTCCAGATAGCCAGCGAGCACCCGCTATCCTCGCTGGTAGACCAGATTCCATCCTACCCTGTTTTGAGAGGCAGCGTCCCCGGAGACAAAGCTGCAATGAGGAAAATGGAGCAGCTATTGAGAACAGAGGCAGGACAACTGACGACAATCGACGGGCTCAGGCTGGCCTTCAGCGACGGCTGGCTTCTGATAAGGCCGTCGGGCACCGAGCCCAAGATCAGGATAACCGCCGAGGCTAAAAGCGAAGGCAGGGCCAAAGAGCTTTACAACCTGGGGCTCGAAGCTATCCAAAGGAGCCTCAAGAAGCTGGAGAGAGCGAAGACATGAAGGCAGTAATTCTGGCCGCAGGCGAAGGGAACAGGATGCGGCCCCTGACTTACACCAGGCCCAAGGTAATGCTGCCCCTTGCCAATAAGCCGATACTGGAGCATTTGCTCATAGAGCTGAAAAAGGCTGGGGTCAAAGAGTTTACCATCGTAGTGGGCTACCACGGCGAAACGATACGGCAGCACTTCGGAGACGGCACCCGATGGGGTGTGAACATTGACTATGCTACTCAGAGAAAGCAGCTCGGCACCGCCCACGCTGTGAAGATGGTAGAGGGATTCATTAAAGATAAATTCCTGCTGGCAAACGGCGATGTCCTGCTTAAGGCAGAGGATATAGGGAAGATACTGGCAAAAGATAATGTCACCTTAAGCCTGATCGAGGAGAAAGACACTAAAGACCTCGGAGTGGTGGAGGTGGTCGGCAATAAGATAAAGGCAATCCACGAGAAGGTAGCGAAACCTCCGTCGAATCTGGTCAACGCCGGGGTGTATCTTCTTACCCAGGAGATATTCACTGCCATAGCCCGGACCGAGAAATCCCCCCGAGGCGAATACGAGCTGACCGATTCACTGCAAATCCTGCTGGCCCAAGGCTATCCCATCTCATGGGTCAAGATTGACCAGTGGCTCAATCTGAGTTATCCTTGGGACTTGTTGACAGCAAACGAAGCGCTCATGGCGGGGATAGAGGAACAAAGGCTGGGGGTAGTCGAAGATAACGCAGTCTTAAAAGGAAGGGTTTCCATAGGTAAAGGCACCACAGTAAGAGCAAACTCATATATTCAGGGGCCTGTAGTAATCGGGGACAACTGCGATATAGGCCCCAACTGTTTCATCCGCCCCAGCACCGCCATCGGCGACAACTGCCACATAGGTGGCGCAGTTGAGGTCAAGAACTCGATTGTCATGCAGGGCAGTAAAATACCCCACCACAACTACATAGGTGACAGCATAATAGGGGAGGACTGCAACCTCGGCGCTGGCACCAAGATCGCTAACCTCAGGCTGGATAAGAAGGACATCACCGCCGGGCTCGTTGACACCGGGAGGCGCAAGTTCGGCGCTATCATCGGGGATAGCGTTCAAACCGGCATCAATGCCAGCATCAACGTGGGCAGCCTCATCGGCGACCATTCCTTCATAGGCCCAGGAGCCATGGTCAGCGGTGTAGTACTGCCAGGTTCCCAGATATTTTGACGGAGGGGGTTGATGTGGAAAGAATAGAACAGGCTGTTATCCTCGCTGCCGGAGAGGGCCAGCGACTGAGGCCATTCACAGCCTCGAAGTCTAAGGTCATGCTCCCTATCGCCAACAAACCCATCCTGCGCTATGTAATCGAGGCCGTAGCCCAAAACGGGATTCGTAAGATAGTAATTGTGGTGGGCTATAGAAAGGACCAGATTATAGACTACTTCGGCTCCGGGGAACAGTTCGATGTACAGATAGAATATGTGGAGCAGAAGCAGCAGCTCGGCACCGCCCACGCCCTGAAACAGCTGAAGGGAAAGGTAAAGGGCAATTTCCTGGTTTTATCCGGTGACAACATCATCGAGCCCGCCACCATCGCCAGCTTGGTCCAGGAGAAACCTAATGCCATTCTGGTAAAAGAGCAAGATAACATATCCAAGTACGGGGTGGTTGAAGCCCAGAACGGCATAGTGACCAGCATCGTGGAGAAGCCGAAAGAGTTTGTGAGCCACCTGGTAAACACCGGCATCTATGCCTTCACCGAAGATATCTTCAACTTAATCGGACAGGAGACAGATTTGCCCCCCGTTATTTGCAACATGATAGACCAGGGCCACAAGATAAGGGCTTGTGAGGCGGCGGGCGCCTGGCTCGATGTGGTCTATCCCTGGGATATATTGAAGCTAAACGACCTGGCTCTGGCTAAAATCTCACCCGCTGTCGGAGGCATAGTGGAGAGAGGCGCCATCGTAAAAGGCCTGGTCTCGATAGGAAAAGGCACTACCATAAGGTCGAATTCCTACATCGTAGGCCCGGCAATCATCGGCGAGAACTGCGAGATAGGCCCGAGCGTGTGCATCCTGCCTTCTACCAGTCTGGGCGACAATGTCTGCATTCTACCTTTCACAGTGCTCGACAACAGCATGATAGCAGATGGGGTGGAGGTCGGCCCCGGCTCCACAATTCAGGACTCTATAATCGACAGGGGATGCCGGCTGAAGGGACATTTCGTCACTCAAAGCGGCGAAGCCGATATAAAGGTCGAGGGCGAATATAATCAAGTAAGCATTGGCGCCATGCTGGGAGAGCACTGCAACGTCGGGGACAGTGTGGTCACCGCGCCCGGTGTCATCATGGGAAATCGCTGCCGTGTGAGAGCGCTGAAAGTGGTCGAGCAAAGCATCCCTGACGAGAGCTTATTGGTATAACTATGTGCGGCATCGTTGGCTACGTAGGGAAAAGAGAAGCCCAACCTGTCCTGGTAAATTGCCTGAAGAGGCTGGAGTATCGGGGCTATGATTCCTGCGGCATCGCCTTGCTCGGGAAAACTTTGGAAGTCTACAAGGATGCAGTAAGAATTGAATCTCTGGAAAAATCCCTGCGACCCAACGGCAGCCACACAGGCATCGGGCATACCAGATGGGCCACCCACGGCAAGCCCTCACAATTAAATGCACACCCTCACACGGATTGCAGCGGAAAGATCGCTGTCGTCCACAACGGTGTGATCGAGAACTTCCAGCAATTGAGAGAGCAACTAATTAAGGAAGGCCATGTCTTTCGCTCAGACACGGATACCGAGGTAATACCTCACCTCATCGAAAAATACTATCAGGGCAATCTGGAGCAGGCAGTATCGAGAGCACTAGTTGACATAACAGGGTCATACGCCTTTGTTGCCATGCATGTCGACTGGTGTGGACTAGTGGTAGCCAGAAACGAAAGCCCGCTGGTTCTGGGAGTAGGGGATAAAGAGTATATCGTAGCTTCGGATGTTCCCGCAGTGTTGGACTACACCGACAGAGTGATCTACCTCGAAGATGGGGATATCGGCGTCATCACCGAGGATACCCTCAGGTGCACCAGCAATGGGAAACAGGTCGAAAGGGCCGAACACAGGATACCCTGGAGCATGGAAGAAGCCCAGAAAGCCGGGCATGAACACTTCATGATTAAAGAGATCCATGAGCAGCCCCGGGTTATCCGAAATACCTACAAAGGGTACATCTCGGCGCTTGAGCCGGTGGTAAATCTGGGCATAGAAAAAGATGCCGACCTCAGCGACATCCTCATTGTAGCTTGCGGCACCTCCTACTATGCCTCCCTGGTAGGGAAGCATGTGATTCAGAGCCTGTCCCATATACCGGTCAGGGTGGAGATAGCCTCTGAGTTCAATTACTCTGACACCGTATTGGGCAAAACATGGGTAATAGTTGTTACTCAATCGGGAGAGACTGCCGATAGCTTGAGAGCACTCAAAAAAGCGAAAGAGTCCGGCTGTCGCACACTGGTCATCACCAATGTCGTTGGAAGTACCGTCACACGCATCGCTGATGAAACACTTTACATAAGTGCAGGGCCTGAGATATGTGTAGCTGCCACCAAGAGTTTCATCGCTCAGCTCGTAATGCTGTACCTGCTAGCCTTAGCTTGGTCATCGGCAGGCGTCCGCTCCAGAGTAGACTTGATTACCGAACTGAGGCAACTGCCGGATAAAGTACAGGAATTGCTCGATAGGGAGGAGGAGATCGCTGAGCAGGCCAAATACCTGGCAAAGCATGAGAATGTATTTTTCGTGGGCAGGGGGATCAACTTCCCCATAGCTCTGGAAGGGGCGCTAAAGCTGAAAGAGATCTCCTATGTCCATGCCGAGGGCTACGCGGCGGGAGAACTAAAGCATGGCCCCTTCGCCCTGCTTACACTGGACACGCCTGTAATTGCCCTGGCTGCCAGGGACAACACTTATGAGACCCTTCTGGCGAACATAAAAGAGATAAAGGCCAGGGAATCTCCGGTAATAGCTGTCGCTGAAGAAGGCGATGAAGAAATCGAGAAATATGTAGACTTCGTGATCAGAGTTCCCAGGGTTGACCCCGTATTTTCGCCAGTGGTGAATGCGGTCGCCCTGCAACTGCTGGCCTACTACACCGCAAAAGAGAGAGGCTGCCCCATAGACACACCACGAAACCTCGCTAAAAGCGTCACCGTAGAATAACAAACAGAAAAGGGGAGAGAAATTTGAAGATTCTAGTCACCGGAGGGGCGGGGTTTATCGGCTCTAATCTGGTGGATGCATTGATTGGCATTGGGCATGATGTGGTGGTAGTAGACAATCTCTCCAGCGGCTTGAGGAAGAATCTGAACCCTAAAGCCAGGTTCTACGAGATTGACATTCGCGATAAGAAGCTGACTGAGGTCTTCGAGCGCGAGAAGCCTGATATAGTCGATCATCATGCTGCCCAAATAGACGTACGCAAATCCGGCGAAGACCCCATTGCTGATGCTGAAGCTAACATACTGGGCAGCCTGAACGTCATCACCAACTGCGTCCGCTCTGGTGTCAAGAGGGTAGTCTATGCCTCAACGGGCGGGGCGATTTATGGCGACCCGCAATACCTCCCCGCCGACGAGAATCACCCCATAAATCCCATCTCGCAGTACGGTGTCTCGAAGCACACAGTGGAGCACTACCTACATCTCTACAGCATAATCCACGGCCTTGATTACGTGGCTCTAAGGTATTCCAATGTCTACGGCCAGAGGCAGAATCCGTACGGGGAAGCAGGCGTAGTAGCCATCTTCGCCATCCAGATGCTCACCGGCAAACAACCCACCATCTTCGGTCCGGGAGATAAAACCAGAGATTACACGCATGTATCGGACATAGTGGCAGCGAACATTATTGCCCTGGACCACGGCAAGAATGCTATCTATAACATCGGGACTGGACTTGAAACCAAAGACCAGGAAATTTTCGATACACTGGCCAGCGTGCTGGGTTATCAAGGTAAGCCCATTTACGCCCCTGTACGCAAGGGTGAAGTTTACCGCATCAGCCTTAACTGCGGCAAGGCTAGTAAGGAACTCGGCTGGAGGCCCAAGCTCTCGCTCAGAGAGGGAATAACCCGGGCCGCAGAGTATTACAGAAAGCTGGCTAAGCAATCACAGGCAAGGTAGCAAATTTTTGTCCCCCCTAACCTGCTGTACCCGGCTGTCAGCCACTTGCGACTCCTACTATACTCGGTTAAAATAGGTTTGCCAAAAGGGAAATCTGAATAGGGACAGGTATCGGTAAATCGGGATGCGAGAGGCGGTAATAGTAGATGCGGTGCGAACTCCCATAGCGAGGGCGCACCAGGAGAAAGGGTGGTTCAAAGATATCCCTTCCGATGAGCTGGGCGTCATCATCATCCGAGAGCTCCTTAACAGAACGAAGATTGACCCTGCGCAAATAGAGGATGTAATTCTGGGCTGCGCCACCCAGACCGGCGAGCAGGCGATGAATATCGCCCGCTACATCTCGATTATGGCTGGTTTGCCTTTCGGGGTAGCTGGCCAGACCATAAATCGTCAGTGCGCCTCAGGCATGACAGCAGTCCACAGCGCCGTCCAGGCGATAATGGTCGGCTATGGGGATGTCTTCATCGCCGGCGGCATCGAGCACATGACTCATCTGCCCGAGGGGACAGCAGCAGACCTGAACCCGAAGCGGTTTGAGTTCGTAGAGCGCAGTTCCTCCTCCATGGGCTTGACTGCCGAGAACCTGGCAGAGATGTATAATATAAGCCGGAAGGAGCAGGAGGAGTACGCCCTGAGGAGCCATCAGAAGGCTATAGCTGCCCGGGAAAAGGGCAGGTTCAGGGACGAGATAGTCCCGGTAGAAGTACCTTTAAAAAACGGCCGCAAAAAGCTGATAGATAGCGACCAGAACCCGAAATCTTACACCTCTCTGGACATCATGGCGGCGCTGGAGCCTATTACCAGGCAAGGCGGCACCATCACGGTGGCAACCGCCTCGGCAGCCAGCGATGGCGCAGCAGCCATACTGTTGATGTCGCGAGAAAAAGCCAGGGAAATAGGACTGAAGCCGAAGGTGAAGGTGCTATCTATGGCTGTAGCCGGGGTTGACCCCAAGCTGATGGGCCTTGGCATCATCCCGGCAACGAAGAAAGCTCTGGATAGAGCGCGACTGACCACAGCCGACATTGATTTGGCGGAGATAAACGAAGCCTTCGCCGTAGTGGCTATGGTCGCTATGCGAGAACTGGGAATCGACGAGGGCAAGGTAAATCCCAACGGCGGGGCGGTCGCCCTAGGTCATCCTATGGGGTGCAGCGGGGCCAGGCTAATTACCACGCTGACTCATGAGATGGTGCGCCGTCGGGCAAAGCACGGGCTGGCGGCGATGTGCGTGGGGATGGGGCAGGGGGCAGCAACGATTCTGGAGAGAGTGGGCCCGTAGCTCAGTGGCAGAGCGGTCGGCTCATAACCGATTGGTCGTTGGTTCGAATCCAGCCGGGCCCACCATTACTTTCACCACTGTGTTTATAACTTTCAGCCTTCTTGAGGAATACCTGTCATGACAGAGCTAAAAATACTTTGCTGGAACGTTAATGGTATTAGGGCAGCAAAGGGGAAAGGCTTCCTGGAATGGCTACACAGAGAGTCCCCCGACATCCTCTGTCTGCAGGAGACTAAAGCACATCCCGAACAGCTCGATGACGACCTCAGAGAGCCACGCGGTTATTATGCATACTGGGACTATCCAGAGCAAAGCAAAGGTTACAGCGGCGTTGCGACATTTACCAAAGAAAAGCCACATAGAGTACAAAACGGCTTCGGGGTCGCGGAGTTCGACACCGAGGGCAGGACTATCATAGCTGAATATCCTGAATTCACCATTTTCAACGTGTATTTCCCCAACGGCAAAAAGGACGAGACACGATTGAAATACAAGCTGGATTTCTATGAGGCTTTCCTCCGAGTTGTGGACCCGCTACGAGAAAAAGGCGGCAAACTCATCATCGGCGGCGATTTCAATACCGCACACAAGGAGATAGACCTGGCCAGGCCGAAGGAGAACTCAACCATCTCAGGGTTTCTGCCCATCGAGAGGGCCTGGATGGACAAATTCACAGCTCATGGTTATATCGATACATTCCGCCACTTTCATAAGGAGCCAAATCAGTACTCGTGGTGGGACCTGAAGACTAGAGCCAGGGAGAGGAACGTGGGCTGGAGGATAGACTACTTCTTTGTCACAGAGAATCTATTGAAATCGGTCACTAAGGCATTCATAATGCCCGAGGTGATGGGCGCTGACCACTGCCCGGTGGGCATAATACTGAAAACCCCATAGCTAACTAACCTCGATTCATACTCTTCAAGCAGCCACACTGCGTTCAGCCGTCTATTTCCACGAAAGCAAGAATAGGAACAAAGTACCAGAAAAGCAGTACCTAAAGGGGATTGTTGTGCCACCTTCACTCAAGGGATAATTGAAACAGAAAGCTCAAGGAGGTGGCTCAGATGGGAAAATTGCTATATTGGGTGGGTGGAGTGATAAACTGGCTGGCCTATGTCTGGCTGGTTACTAGTGAAACTTTTGAAGAAATTTGCTTCGCTACAATAGGCGATTCAGTCAGAGGCATTGTTTCTGCGGCTGAGACCAGGCGACATGCTCCAAAGGTAGAACGGCGGACGCTTTCTCGCCAGAGTACCACAGCCAAGGTTGCACATACTCTTTAGCTATCCCAGGGGCTATTCAATTTGCGGCTCCAGTTACCCTCTTCAGGTAATTGGAGCCCCATTATATAAGAACTTACGGCAGTAACCTGAGTCATTTCACAGCAAGTTGTTGCTCTCCGTGCGAAATAAACTCCTTCACCCTGCGCTCAAAGTCACGCCGCTCCAGTAGCACTCTACGGTTGCAGCCGCGACACTTGATTCCAATGTCAGCCCCCAATCTCACAACCTGCCACGCTATATATACACCATTCGGGCCAGCTCAGCATTTATCGTGACGTCATATCATCGGTACCACAATCGGAATGACCTGAATTGTTCACTCAACCTGCAGATTCTGGATAATAGAAGTAGTTAAGGCAAAGGTGATAGGAGGAGAGCGGGATTTTGTAGAGCGGCGCGAGAGTACTGGTATGCCTTGCCGTGGGTAGCCGCGAGTCCTACGACGTCTGGGTCAGCTTTCTCCACGATATGATGGCAGGGCTCTGAAGGAACACCTCCAACCTGACTACGACAGCGATAAGGGCCCGAGACAGCCAATGGGGGAGGTATTCCCATGCCTTCAACCAGCATTGTCTGGGTCACGAGAGGAGCCACATTCCTTGCAAAGTCACCGGAAAAATGACGGGGGGATTAAGCGCTCGCCGCACCGAGTGTTCTGCACCTCAAGCGGCTAGGGGCGGAGGCTGGGTCAGGAGCCTCTTCTTCGCTTCCCCGTCGGCAGCCCTGGCTGATGGAATGTATGGGAGAAGACCTAGGGCATCCCGGATCCGGCTTAAGGTTACCGGGGCACGCACTACAAGGCTATAAGGAGCGCAAATCTGCTGGTGGACCGCTTGTTTGGTGAGAGAGGGAGACGAACGAAGGTGATACCTTGGTTGACATTATAGTGAGTAGTCCATATAATAGCCGCATGCCCGACGAGATAGAGCTACCAAAACTCAAATGCCTTCGCTGTGAGCATGAGTGGGTACCTAGGCAGCCTAGCAGGCCAAAGTGTTGCCCTGGGTGCAATTCTCCGTACTGGAATAAGCCAAAGTGGAAGCAAAGTGGGCCTAAAATGAAGGTCAGGCAAGGACAGTAGCTGCTATAGTAGGGTCCCAACTGGAGACCAGGAGACAAGGCAGACGCTAGAAAGAGGGACAATCTGCTTATGGCAGGGAGCTTGCCGTTTAGGTGTTGTGCTTTGAATCCCGGCCCTCTACTGGGCGGGAGGGGGACTTCCAGACTCTGGAGGTTGACCTTGTTCGGTAGGTGTTTCCTTTTTCTTCCTGCTAAAGAGAGACATAACCCACATGAAGGCTTTCATCTCTACCGTGATTATCTTCATTACGATGGGTATGCTCACTATCTTGATAACCACTCTGTTGCTCATCATCTTCATTAGCATTCTATCCCTCCAGCTCATATTTACTCTTTTCTCCCTGATATTCTACGGCGGGCCTGCTCGGCCTCCTCTGATAGCTTGTTCTTCATCTCGGCAAACTTGACCTTCCAGTCTGTTTCCTTCTGCACATCAACCTTTATCTTTAATTTGATAACCTGGAGCCGTATGGCGGTATAAATGCTGACCAGCCAGCCTCTCCACCTGCGGTAAATCCATCTGATAAGCCTGATAATCCATACGAGTATACCCAGATCGATAGGGAAAAAAAGGAGGAGAGGGAAAACGATCAGCAGGAAGAGCAAGGTAATATGAAGTAATGCGGCACCAAGTATGATCAGGATAATCAGAAGCAAAGCCAAAAGAAGCAGTGGGATCAGGTTCTCTGGCTTAGCTGCCCACACCGCAATTTTTCGCAGCCAAGGATAAAGATGGCTGATGGCGTAGATAAACGCGTCAAGGAAGAATGTGCCGAGGAAAGTACCGATGGCCAGTGCTATGAGTACGATGCCAAAAATGGCAATTGTAGTAATACCCATTGCTTTACCCGATGAATAGTACGGTGTAACTAACTACGTGCTATCGAAATGCCCTTTTGTTCTGGTATAATAACATAATACTCGAATTTGTCAAACGTGGGGGGTAAGGTTAGGATAAGTAAATAAATTGCCCAACAAATGGGACTGGGGTCTACTTGAATGAATGTGAAAGCCTGGCTCCACAGCCTGGGTTAGTTAGCAATATCGTCAAATAAATTCCCGCTGGACACCCGCTAGCTTGCTGGCGGGAGGAAAGCGGCCAGCTCCCGTCAGATAAAGAGCGTGGCATGTGCCTGAATTGAATATCATGGGTGTGAAAATAAGTTCCTCCCACTACGTATGCAATTCCCAGCGACTACACATGTCAGAAGACCTTAAGATGCGCCACCGCTGATTGTTGCTCGCCGTGGGAGATAAACTCCTTCACCTTGCGCTCGAAGTCACCCCGTTCCAGTATTACCCTGCGGTTGCAGCCGTGACACTTGATCCCGATGTCAGCGCCCACTCTCACAACCTGCCACTCGTAGCTGCCGCAGGGGTGCCTTTTTCTTAGCCTCACAACATCTCCAAGACTTATCTCCATAAGGTCACCCTCGGGCTGCCAACTGCTCGTTGATCTGGTCTCGCAACTTTAGCGCCTCGCGGCGCGCCGCCTCGGCAAAATCCTTTCCCTTTGAGGCATAAAGTATCTGCCTCGAACAATTTATGATCGCCTTCTCGCCATTCTCATCTACACCATACTTTACCACCGCTGCCAGAGCGCCGCCCTGCGCTCCGATTCCGGGTATCAGCAGAGGAAGCTCAGGACAAATCCGGCGAACTCTTCTCAACTGTTCTGGGTAGGTTGCCCCGACTACCAGGCCGATATTACCCCGCGTATCCCACTCCCTGGCTTTTAACGCTACCAGCTCGAACAGAGGCCTGGCGTTGGCGTTAGACGCCTCAGCACAGAGCGCCTCCTGGAAATCAGCAGACCCGGCGTTCGATGTCTTGCACAGAATGAATACCTCTTTATCAGCGTAAGCAATGAAGGGAGCAATGGAGTCCCGGCCCAGGTAAGGGTTGACCGTAGCAGCATCGAAGCCAAATCTCTCGAACAGTGCCCTGGCATATGCCTCGGAGCTGGATGCTATATCCCCCCTTTTGGCGTCACCTATGACGGGAATTCCCTTGGGTGCATGCGCCAAAGTCTTCTCCAGCGCCTTTAGACCATCTATGCCCAGCGCTTCGTAGAAAGCAAGATTAGGCTTATAAGCGCATACTAGGTCTGAGGTGGCATCTATGATTTCCCGATTGAACTCGAAGATGCCAAGTCTAGGAGGCATTAACTTCGGGTCCGGATCAAGCCCCACACAAAGCAAGCTCCTGTTATTTCGGCCGACGCTCAGCAGCTTCTCAACAAAATTCATCTCTCTCCCGCTCCCTGTTTTGACAAAGCGATGATAGCAGCACCTCCCCAGAGCGTCAAGGAACTTCGAGAAGACAGATGAAGACGGGGCTGAGATGCCAGTTAGAATGGAACGCTCGATGCAACCTGTATGCTCCGCAAATCTCCCAACGGGCATACGAGTGCAGGGCTATTTCAGAAATGATCTTATGGTATGCAAAATCAGCCCAGTGAACAAACTCAGAGCGCCAACGACGCAAAGCAATACGGCTAGCAGTGCTGGGCCCATGTAGAAAACATGGTAAGTGTCATACCCTTGTATTACCCGAAATCCTTCCCAAAAACCAAAGCCCAGCATGACCAAGCCGGGCACGCCGAAGAAGAAAAGTGGTATCCTTCTGCTGATTAGTCCCATAATGCTGTTCAGCACTCCCACACCGTGAGCGAATGGGCTTCGTTTTGGCTTGCTATAGTATCCTATGCTTATGGGAATCTCAATTACCCTGAGGCTAGCGTCGTTTGCCAGGAACTGCATCTCAGATTCTACGGAGAGCCCTTGTTCAACGAACTCAAATGCCTGTATAGCTTTGGGGGAAAAGGCTCTGAGACCGCTCTGGGAGTCGGTCAGCTTAACCCGCGAACCCAGGTTGGTAAAAAGGGTAAGCACCCTTTGTCCCAACTTCCTAACTCTAGGGATGTGAGTTTTGATCTGTAGGTAGCGCGAGCCCACCACCATATCAGCTTTGTCCTCAAGTATAGGCTTTACGAGTGCGGGTATATACGCGGGGTCATGTTGTCCATCTCCATCAAGAAGCACCAGCGCCTTGCAGCCTGCTTTCCTGGCATACTCAAAAGCTGTACTCACCGCAGCGCTTTTGCCCTTATTAGAGCCATGACTTACCACTATGGCTCCGGCTTTGTCAGCAACCATGGCAGTTTTGTCAGTTGAACCATCATCAATAACCACAACCCGATCTACATAGCCTTTTGTCTTGAGCGCCACGCTACCTATGAAAAGTTCCTCGTTGAAACATGGGATGGCCGCAACTACCTCTGAATGCTCTACGACAGGATGAGGTTGAGCATCTATCCAGGTTTGTTCGGAAGCTCGTTTCGTTCGGAAATTGTTGCTCATTTGTTGACTGCAAAGCAACAGGCTAGGCTAATGAAATTATACTAACATAATGTTAGAGACAGAGCAAATCCAGAAATTCAGTTACTTGACCATCCTTTTCCAATTCCCGAGGTAGTAATAATTGATGGTTGTCTATAACTTCATTTTATTTCTTTAGCCGATTCAAATCGACCCAAGCCCAGATCTGCTTCTTCTGTGCCCAGCGTATTGTCTGCCCATCTCCTCGGCTATAATCTTTGCTATGTTTGCGAGACTATAGTATCATAGAGCTATGTGAAGGGACTCTGCCAGCTTCGACCAATCTTGACACTTTAGGTTTACGATAATTGCGCGACGAGAGGCCTTATGGAATGGATAAAACAATACAGTGTATTGACCATCGGAACCTGTATTTGACATCAAGTTTGGTAGTACAATAGAAACGGAGACAATTTGCGATAATGGTTACACCAGGTACTATCGCAAGGCAATTGGCACTTAAAGAGGTTTTTCGTTCTCTGCCGAGGCCTAAGGTCTTGGTCGATGCTGGATGTGGTGATGGTTATTACCTGCGTCACATCGAGGCCGATAGAAAAATCGGCTTGGACCTTATCCCTCCAAAGGGACATCATGATATTGAATCCATAGAATGCGATGTTAGATACATAGGCATCAGTAGTGGGACTTGCGATTGCGTAATGTGCCTTGATGTGATCGAACATGTGGAGCAAGACATTGAGTGTGTCAGCGAGTTTTATAGAATCTTGCGTAGTGACGGGATAATGGTGCTAATAACGCCTAATGATTCTGAGTACATGCCATACAAAACACTGAAGGTAATGTTAGGTCTTGACACGGCTAAAATGCATCGGCTATGGGAACATGTCAAGCCTGGGTATAGCAAGGAGGAACTAATCACTCTGGTTGAGCGTTGTGGCTTTGAGGTCATATCGCATAGTACCATCTTTCAACCATTAGTAAGGGTTCTGGATCAAATCTACGCTTATCCCACGATTATGAGTGGGTATTTATGGTCTCCTGCACAAAGAAAGCGCCAGGCAAGGCAAGGCGGAAGGATTACCACAATCTTGATGAAATGTCATGATTCTATAATCCCTCTCATATTTGCGCCAATCGTAAAGAGAATTGAAAGGACAAAGGACAACGGTTTCTTTCATCTATTAATATGTAAGAAGTCCATGCTTGGTGAGCATATTTGAACGTGTATGTTATCCCGTTTCAATCCTGCTAGCTAAAGCCAACTAGGTTAACAGATGACCCAAATGAATATAGAGCGCATAGTTTTCAAAGTCGTGCAAATCACAAAGCGCTGAAATTTGGAGTTCTTTCTAGGTTGTTAAAGTGTTACCTTTTGTAAGGCGATATACACAATCACTCATGGTGGGAATGCAACGTCTGACGAAAGAAAGATTTATTAGTCTTCTTACCGAGCGACCACATTCGGCTGTATTGGACGTTGGTTGTGGTGATGGCCAATTCAGCATGAGAATTGCCGAAAAGGTAAGAACTGAAACTATTGTTGGGATCGAACGTGTTTGGTCTCTTGCCAAAATGGCTTCAAATAATGGAGTGAATACAATATTAGGTGATGCAAATAATACCTTTCCATTCAAAGACGGGGTGTTCGATGTTGTTACCGCGAATCAAATAATCGAGCACCTCAACAACACCGACGTTTTTATAAAGGAAATCCGACGAGTTCTGAAACAAGATGGTTATTGCATCGTAGCCACTCCTAATTTAGCTGGCTTACAGAATATTATTTCGCTAATTATGGGATACCAACCGCCAACAGCTGAGGTCAGCGATGAATTTTCCGGTTGCGGCAATCCTTTTCACCCCCACCCAAATACTCCAGGCGGTTGGATTGCACACAGACGATTATTTACCGCTCCAGCCTTAAAGTCGCTTTTCGAGTACCACGGATTTACGTGTGAGCGGATAACTGGTTTTGGTTTACACCCACTACCATTATTTATTTCCAGACTTATAACTTCGCCTCGATATTCTCCGGTCATTGCAATTAAAGCTCAGAAGGCTGCCCCTATTAAATGACTGCAACTTTAATAACTCGAAGTTAATTCTCGCTATGGCTAGTAGCGAAATTTCTGCTACCTTGCTTTTCTTTACGCGATAATTGCCATTATTTATAAGCTACCTTAGCGACCACTACCCAGGAAAAACCATCTAACCTGCTAGCTTACAACTTCCTCTGTTGTCCAAATGTGATTTGCCATTCCTGCTGCCTGTAGCATCCATAATTAGCAGATATGCACCGTGGGTAATAGGAGGTAGGTAGTGAGCCCTAGCATTTCTATCTGGGTCAATCGCAACCCAGTACGCTCATTCGCAGAATAGTTTAAAGATACATTCCATAAAGCTGGCTCTTTGCTATCAGAGTAAGACTATAGTATCATTGAGAAATGCAAAGCAAGGGTATCAGGGTTTCTGTATTAGTAGTCAATTACAATGGTATGCCTTATATTGAATCTTGCCTTCGTTCTATTCTGAGGCAAGACTTCGCAAACTTCGAGGTGATACTGGTCGACAATAAATCCAGCGATGGTAGTCTCGAACAAGTGAGGAGAATGTTTCCTGATTTACTCGTAGTCGCAAATGATAAAAACTTGGGATACACAGGAGGCATCAATTCAGGGATATCTCATGCCAAAGGAAGATATTTTGCTCCTCTAAACGTTGACACCGAGGTTGAGAAAAACTGGCTGACCACCATAGTCGAGTTCATGGATGCTAACCCTGATGTCGGCGCGGTAACGCCTAAAAGCCTGCTATACAGAGATAGGGCGAAAGTCGGCGTCATGGGATTAAATATACATATCACCGGACTTGGTTTCGTCAGAGGGCTCAACAGGCAAGATAGGGATTTGCCCAAAGAACCATTCCAGGTTGCTGGTGTCAGTGGATGCTCTTTCCTTATCAGAAGAGAAATAGTAGAACTGATGGGTGGACTTAATGAGGACAACTTCATGTACTATGACGATGTTGACCTTTCCTGGGTTGTCAGCTTGATGGGATATAGAATCTGCTGTGTCCCTCGATCGGTTGTTTATCACGAGTACGAGCTTAAGATGACTCCTCAGAAAATGTTCTGGCTGGAACGTGGCAGGTTAAGTGCACTTCTCTGTTACTTGAAGCCTCTCACCTTAGTAGCACTAATGCCGCTCCTTATGTTTACTGAGGCGCTAACTATTGGATACTGCGTGATTCGCGGCCCGAGATATATTTGGGCAAAGTTGAGGGCCTGGTTCTCTGTCGCCAGTAACATGAGAAGTCTTTTACGGAGGCACAGACAAATACAGAGGCTAAGGAGGCTATCCGACTTCGAGCTTCTCAAAAGGTTCAAACTGAACTACGAGTGGGGCCAGGTGTTACATATTTTGAGACGAACAGAGGCAAACACATGAAAATATGTCTCGTCTGCTCTCACGGTGGTCACTTAACGGAGATGCTTGCTCTCAAAGAGGCGTTCGAAGGACATGAGACTTTTTTGATCACTTATGAGTCTCCACGAACTCAAAGCCTTGAGCGTAAGTATCTTCTGCAGAACATTGGCACCAACCCTCTCCTGATGGCGCGCGCCTTTCTTTCAACCTTCAGGATTTTGCTGAAGGAAAAACCGAAACTTATTGTTTCCACAGGCTCGGAGATAGCCATACCTGCTTTCTACTTAGCCAAGCTTTTCAGAATCAGGACTATCTTCATCGAGAGTTGGACTCGCGTTGCTGAACCGTCAGGCACAGGGAAGATCGTTTATCCTGTTGCCGATGTCTTTCTGGTGCAGTGGGAGCGACTTCTTGACAGGTATGGTAAGAAAGCTAAGTACGAGGGGGCAATAATTTGATCTTCGTTACCGTTGGCATGCATCCGAAGGGGTTCGAACGCCTCGTCAAGGAAATGGACAGGATCGCTGGCAGGATTGATGAGAAGGTCATCATGCAGATTGGGGGCACGAAGTATGAACCCCGGAATGCAAGCTATTTTGCTTTCGCCCCAGAGCAAGAAATAAAGGAACTGTACAGAAGTGCGAGGATCGTGGTGGGTCACGCCGGAGTTGGAACAATTCTGGACGTCTTGCAGGAAGGAAGACCAATGATTGTTGTCCCCCGGTTGAAAAAATATGGTGAACACATAGACGACCATCAGTCTCTACTACTTCAGGAACTGGCAAGAGAGGGGAAGTTTACAGCGGTTTACGATGTGGAGGAGCTTGAAGGGGCTTTATCGAAGCTTGATAGCAGTCGTGCGGCGGTGATGCAGGATAAGAGGTTAGTCAACGCGTTGAAAAGATATATAGCTCAATTCAAACGAGGCCAATGACGAGGTGCGCTCTTGGATGTTTCTGTAGTTGTCTGCGCTAAGAATGCTGAGAGAACCGTAGAGGAGTGTCTCAAGTCGGTCATAATGAATAATCCCTCGGAGATCATTGTGATTGACGACGGCTCGACAGACAAAACAGCGGAGATTTCAAGGAGGTTCACCAGCCACATTTATTCTAACGATGGCAGAGGCCTTCCCAGAGCGCGCCAGCTAGGGGCGGAGATGGCATCGGGCAGCCATATCTTCTATGTCGATTCCGATGTTATTCTTACCGAGGACTGCCTCCAGACCATGATGCGTGAGATGAAGGCAAGTGGATACATCGGAATCCATGCTCAGGTGCTCGGAGCAGAAAATGGAGGCTACTGGGGATGGGCGGAAGACCAGCGCTGGCGGACAAGATTCAATAAAGTGGGAGAGGCACCATACTTAGCAACTATGGCGGCGATATTTGAGAGAGATGTTATCCTCAAGTACCAGTTTGATCCGTTTTTTGCAATGTCCGCCGAGGATGGCGATTTGTGTTATAGGTTACGCAAGGCTCACTTCAAGTTAGGTGTTTCCTCGGCCACTGTCTATCACCGTCATAGGGCCACTGCAGCGACATTCATAAGGCAGCGCGTAAGATACGGGATGGGTAATGCGCGGTTTTTTTGGAAACACAAATCGTTTGTAAGCCTGTTTGGTACTTCGGCTCAGCTTCCCTTCGGTATCTTCGTGTGTATAAAGCAGAGAAGTGTGAGGATGCTTCCCTATTATCTCGTGTGGTCTATCGCTGGCACTTACGGCACGCTCACAGAATTAGCGACTTTGACAGTTCGAAAGTTAGTGTCGAACATGCCAGAGTAAGGCTCTAGCCACGGCTCCACTTGTCCCCAGAGGATGAGCCAGGAAGGGCCTGAAGCTCCACAGGGGGAGCTTAATGCAGAGGAAGTAGGCAAGGAAGGTAGGCATATATCTCTTCTCCGCGTTCTTCCTCATAAACAGGATGTTATTCCTCAGTAGATAGTATAATTTACGGCTATCAAGGTGAGATACTGGCGACTTATGCCATATCTTCGAACTGAGGACACAGCAAACTTTGTAGCCTGCTCTTTTAATGCGGACACACCAGTCGACCTCCTCCGAGTAAGCGAAGTACTCCGCGTCCAGCATACCCACTCGCTCAATCACATTTCTTCGGATTAACATACAGGAACCTTCTACAAAATCCGCCTCGCGGATGCTGTCAGCCTCCTGGCTACTCTGGATTGACCCAAGAGGTACAGGGGTGCCTCTCCACCAACTGATTCTTAGGCCGGACCCCATTCCCCTGACTACACTCTTTTTATAGTAGTCGTAGACTACGGGTCCGAGCAGACCCATCTCTGCGTTATTTTCCGCGGCTTTAACCAGTTCGGCCAAAAAATCAGGGGCCACAGTGACATCGTTGTTCAGAAGGAGGAGGTACTCCGGATTGTGGTTCGTCAGCGCATATCTCATGCCAATGTTGTTTCCTTCGGCGAACCCGTAGTTCTTGTTGTTTTCGATAATGTGGATATAATTTCCGAAGTGCTCTTGCAGAACCTTGACATCGGCTCCTGTCGAGCCATTGTCCACAACCAGGACTTGGTAGTTAGGGTAAGTGATTTTGCGCAGCGACTCCAGACACTCTACGGTGTCTTTTAGGCCGTTCCAATTGAGAATTATGATGGATACCTTGAGGTTTGTCATCACCACACCTTCTAGCAAGCCAGCATCAACACCCGCTATGTGATAGTTCAATGGACACTAAGACAAAACGGTTGGAAAGACTATATTGCCCTATGCAAGATTTCGCGATAAGTCCTTTCGAGTTCTTCTGCTTCATCGTGTATACTTTTTATCTTGCTGGGACTTCCTTTGAGTCTCTCGAGCAACTCAGGATGTTGAACGAACATCATTATCTTGTTATATAGGTCTTGTGAATTTCCGGCTTCATATAGCAATCCATTTTCGCCATCTATTATGAGTTCAGGTATGGATCCAAGATTGGAGGCGATAACGGGAGTTCTTGTTATAATAGATTCAGTTAGTACCAATGGACGATTTTCGTAACAAATTGACGGGAAAATCAATATATCGATCTCAGAATACGGTTGTCTCACATCGTCATATCTTCCCATAAACTTAACGTTCTGATTCATTATTCTCGAGCGCGCATCTCCGAATTCCTTTGAAAGAGGATTATAGTTCCCATATATCCTCAATTCTGCGTCTTCGCCCTTCAATATGTTGAATGCCTCAATTAAAATATTGAAGCCCTTATAAATACCTATTCCACCCATAAACCCGAAGACTAGTTTGCCCGAATGCTTATTTTGTGGGCTTCTGAAACTGTCGTAGTTCTCGAATAGGCTTAAATCGAAACCTTTATCTATATAAACAATTTTCTCTGGCGGAACCCCGTATTTTGAAAATATATCTATTAGGAATCTTGACGGAGCGATAATTCTATCAGCCTCTAATAATAGAGACTTCATATATGCTGCTCTCTCCACAAACAAATAAGGAGGATTTCTTACTTTGCGGATAGTGCTCAATATGCTTACCGGTGTTACGAATCGCAAATGGTGTTTAGACAATAAGTTCGATATCACCTCTGCCCGTTCCGAATCCCAACATTGAAAGCAATTTCGTCCACTGTCATCTGGCCCACTACATAGACTAAAATCAGGCTTAAGTAGATTTATTAAAGGACAAATGAACCAGAAATCGTGAAGAGTAACAATAGTCGGGATTCGCCTCTGCTTGGCAATCTCCAGGAGCGATGCAGAAAGGTTCATCAGATGCTGAAAGTGAATTATATCTGGCCTGAGTGTATCAAGAAGCCGCTTGAATGCGCTTTCGATGTATCTGCTCTTGTACGTTGATTTGAAATTGGTTGCACGACTGATTGCCCAAAGGAAATCTGATGGTACATTTAGTTCGTGAATCTCGAGATTTTCCTTGCGAAAAGAATTGAGGCCGCGCCTATTGCCTTGAGAAACGGGGTATAATACGTGGACCTCATTTCGTTTGGCCAGTTCTTTACACAATGCGGATACATAGATCTCAGTCCCCCACCTTCTTTCAGGTGGGAAACCATGCACAACCTGTAATATTTTCATCACTTTCCTCAGAAGATTCCGATTCTATCTACTTTAAATTGCTATCCCTTCGCTGCCTGGATGCCCCCTCCCCATATTGATTCAATTCCGTCGCAGGTTCCTCTCCAATAGCTGAGTAACAATTTGACGTCTCTCTGTATAACAGCAAGTTCCCAGGGGTATAAGGCTTCTCTAAAAAAGAAATGCGCCATAAAAGACATAAATTGTAGCTTAGTGGCATTCCTGCTCATAAAAAGGAATCGGTTTCGAGTCGAGTAGTACAATGCCCGACTCTCCATTTTCCCGGAAATCAGGTGCTTCTTGTGCCAGATTTTCGCTGTTGGTATGTAGACAATCTTGTATCCTGCTCTTCTGCATCTTACACACCAGTCTATTTCTTCAAAATATGTGAAGTATGGCGCATAAATAAATCCTATCTCTCTGATGATACTGCTTTTAATAAGCAAGGCACAGCCGCTAACCCAGTCGCAATCTGCAACCTTATCGAACTGTCCCCTGTCAATCTCATTGTATCCGACCATGATTGTCAGGCCACTCCACCAATTGATTTTGCCTCCGGCAGACTGTATCTTGTTGGTCCCCTGATAAACATATATCTTTGGGCCAACTATGCCGATCGAGAGATCGCTCCCAGCTACTTTCACCAGCTCGGTGAGGAAGTCAGGATCGACTATAGTATCATTGTTTAGAAGCAGGATATAATCTGGATTATGATTGGCCAAAGCATATCGCAACCCGATATTGCAGCCCTCGGCGAAGCCATAATTCTTGTCATTCTTAATGATATTAATGTAATCCCCGTATCTTTCTCCGAGAATCTTGACATCAGGGCCTTCCGAGCCATTGTCGACCAGGATAATTCCATAATTCGGATAGGTGATCTTCCTTAGAGAATCCAGGCAATCTATTGTTTCTTCGTATTTATTCCAGTTGAGGATGATAATGGAGACCTTACTTTGTTTCACACTTCGATCAAATTGATTTCCCAAGTCCGGCACCCTTTGCTCAGGTTCTGTTCTCATTTCAATATAACATCAGAAAGCCGGAGACACAAATCGACCCACGTAAAATCACTGCGAAACGCTACTAATTCGATTAGTTAGCTCAGGATTGGAAAGACTTCAGGATGATAATTCTGCTGACAGATTCCCGGTGAAGATTAAAACATGTCAAGGAATTAGGCAAGCCAAGCGAGATCCATATCCGCCACCCAGTAGTGGATGGGAGACAAGAATTCTATTCGCTCGATAAGCACGAGGACCATTATACAGTTTTTAAGGGCCTCTATTTCTTGGTGGCTATGATTACATCTTGGTGTTGAACCCGAGTCTTTGACCATGTACCATAAAGTATTTGATTGACCTCCAACCCGTACTTTCTGTACAAACCCAAAACGAAAGACTCGTCATAGGCCAAACCAGCTTCGGGTATATCCAGACTTATACTGCGAAATATCCCGAATTGATGAGCGAAGTTCAAGGCGGCGCTTCCGCTCTCGACAAGAGGTATCGTATCGCTATTCAATAAGAAGTAGGTAATATAACTGGTTCCCGTCCTTCTTAGTACACGGGCTATTTCCTTGAGATAATTCTCCATATCTGGCGGCAGCATGTGAGTAAACACCGAACCGAGGATAACGAAATCAAATGAATCGTTGTCATAAGGAAATCGATATTCTGATGCCCTGTATTTCCCCTTTGGATTGTACTGTTTATTGTATACATCTGCTAATTGAAAATGAAAGTTGGGATACTTTGAGGAAATATTATCTGTACACCAATCAATTAAGGCAGGAACTATATCGAATCCAACATACTTGGATTTAGCGTTTAAGTATCCTACAAGTGGTGCCGCCTGCTTGCCACACCCACAGCCGACATCCAGCACGTCGTTCTCTGGCGAGAGCCCACCGAGAGCTATACAATCACGAATTATACCTTGCCCTACCTCTTCATAAAAGCGAGCGTCTTTAAAACCGCCAACAATCATTCGCAGGCGACAGGGAGCAGTCAGCGCACTTTTCCTCCTCAGCAACGAGTCAGAAATATCACGGATGGAGCATATAAGATCAGACAGGATCAACACAATACGCTTCGGAAGGTAGCGGGCAACCGCTTCCCTTATTGCCAATGCAAACCTCCTTCGATCGCTATGTGTTCGCTCTCTTGCACCATGCACGCTGATTCTTCTGGTGTGTCCTTCATCTCGTAACTATTATATCATGGGCTTGTTGTGTCTTTTAGCCTTGGGCTTGTCCAACTGAAGCATTTCAGAGAGTTGTTTTTTGACGAGCTCACCCCATAATCGCAAAAAGTAGTTCCTTCTTGTGGAAGAAAGCCATTGTCTCATCCCTGTTCATTTTCTCTGGTTTCAAATTGATACACTACCCCTTTTCAAAGAAGCTACAGAACCGTATACTTGCTCTTGCGTTTTATTTCATGCACTACAACTTCGCTCGATCTCATAAGTCATTAGCTAATCCCTATCCGAGAACACCTGCAATGGCAGCGGGGCTAACTGACCACGTGTGGACTATTGAGGAAATCGTAAACTTGGTTATCGGACAACAGGCTTAGGGTAAGTCGAACGACGATCTCACTCCAGAAACAACCTACCAATTAACCTCAGAAAACACAAATTCAGCTACACGGTCATAACCAGCACAATTGAGGTGAAGCCCATCGGCACTATATGAAGGATTAAGATAACCAGGATGAGCAGGATTGACGTTTCCCCCGAAAACAGTAGCACCGCCATTTAGAGTCCTCCGCTATAATAAAACGAAAGAGGAGGGCTCATCATGGTACGCAAGAGGTACACCGAGGAACAGATCATCGCCGTGCTCAGGGAGGCAGAGGCCGGAGCTAAAGTAACCGATCTCTGCCGTAAATATGGGATGAGCGATGCCACCTATTACAACTGGAAAGCCAGGTATGCCGGACTGACCGTCAGTGAACTGAAAAGGTTGAAAGCCTTAGAAGAGGAAAACCGGCGTCTCAAGCAAATCGTGGGCGAGCAAGCACTGGACATCAGAGCGCTCAAGGATCTGCTATCAAAAAACTTCTAAAGCCCGGGGCCAAACGCCTGGCAGTTTCCCATGCCAGGGAGAGTCTTGGGCTGAGCGAAAGGAAAGCCTGCCTGCTGGTCAATATTTCGGCTTCGGTATATCGCTATAGGCCGAAATCGGATAGTGATGTTGCCCTGCGTCAGCGTTTACGGGAGCTGGCAGGACAGAGAAAACGGTTTGGCAGTCCCCGGCTCCACATTTTGCTGAGAAGGGAGGGGCTGGTGATTAATCACAAGCGGACAGAGAGGATCTATCATGAAGAGGGATTGGCGCTGAGGAGAAAGAGGCGTAGGAAAGGTGCTGCCGGGTTGAGGGTAATCATGCCATCACCGCAGAGGCCAAACCAGCGCTGGTCCATGGATTTTGTTACTGACAGCATCGTCACCGGGCGGCGTTTTCGCGCCCTTGCCATCGTGGATGACTACTCCCGGGAATGTCCCGTCATCGAGGTGGACACTTCACTGGGTGGTGCCAGAGTGGTGAGTGTGCTGGAAAGGCTAGCTGAAACGAGGGGATTGCCTAACGTAATTACCACGGACAATGGGCCGGAATTCGCAGGGCGGGCACTCGATGAATGGGCATACTGTAAGGGCGTGAAGCTGAACTTCATCCGGCCGGGAAAGCCAATTGAGAATGCCTATGCCGAGAGCTTCATCGGCAGGCTCAGGGACGAGTGTTTGAACGAGAACTGGTTTATGAACCTGAAGCATGCCCGGGACATCATCGAAGACTGGAGGAGGGATTACAACGAGGTCAGGCCACACAGCTCATTGCACGGTAGGGCTCCCATGGAGTATGCTGAAACAGCGGCTGGGCTCTAATAGCCGGTGATACTAATACCGGGGGAAGGTCAGGATCTTCTAATAAAGTGTAAACGTCTAATCTAAAGTCAATGTATTGAGCAGTAGATTGTATCCATGAATTTATGGTTTTAAGTTTAACCTCCATAGTCGGAGTGCACCAAGACGTTGGAGTAAGATAAAGGGCTACGACCTTAATCTTTGCTGCATGAGCCAGAGAATACATGGACTGTAAATTAGATTCTATGAGAGAAACATTTGCTCCACCCATAATGTCATTGATTCCACCCCAAATCAACACATACTTGCAATCAGGATGAGAAGTAACACCGGTATAGAATCGGGCAAGCATTTGAGCTGTCGTCTCGCCGCCTACGCCCTCGTTGTAAAGGGTCCAAGTGTCATTGGGATAGGATGCCTTCAATAAGGTGTGAAGGGTATTCTCGTAGCTACTAACTTCACAACCTACTCCATAAGTTATGCTATCCCCCATGCAATAGGCAGCCACCTCTGGTGCTGCAGCATTAGTAGTTGCGTTTTGGGTTGGTGTGGAAGTAGGTTTCAGCGTTGAAATCGATTTAGGACTTGGGGTGGCTGTAAAATAGACTGCCCGAGCAATTGTTAGAGTGCATGATGTTCCAGATACCAGTAGACTTATGATTATTGCCACCACGAAGAGACTGGCCACGATTCTTTTCACTTTTCTATTCCCACGCTTGAAGAGATATTTCTATACAAGTAAATGCTTAAACCAATTATGGTTCAAAATGACGAGTTGCCTCTAGGTTAATCGTATAGGTATAAATTTCCTGTACCTTATATCAGACTAAGCGGGTAATGTCAATAACTTGTGCTGACTTTTTATTCAGTCTTTTATAAAGACAAAATACTTTTGCCCAAAATGATACACTACCCTCAATTCACCTAACTTGACATACTTCCGCTGCACGGCTTATATTTATCTCATCATGCATATTGTGCTCGTTTCAGTTTCAAGCGGTCACCAGCCTTTTCCCCTAGGCCTTGCTTATCTCGCATCCAACCTACGCACTGAGTATGAAGATACGGTCGAGATTGTTGATGTCCATGCGTTGGGCCTAACCACTCACCAGGCATGTGAGAAAATTCTCGAGGCCAAGCCCAGCGTCGTTGGTCTATCATACGTCACCTACCAGGCTAAACAGTGCTATGAGCTTTCACGCATGCTAAAACAAGCCAAGAGGGATATAACTATCGTGCACGGCGGTATCCACGCCAGTGTGTTGCCAATTGAGGCATGTGCCAATGGCGCTGACTGTGTTGTCATAGGCGAGGGAGAGGAGACATTTCAAGAGTTGATAGACCATCTGAGAACAGGCGAGCGGCTTGATGGCGTGGCCGGCCTTTGCTTCAAGAAGCCGGACTCCCAAGAAGTCACCACCAACTTGCCTAGACCGCTTATCAATGACCTCGATAAACTCGCCCCTCCGCGTTGGGACGCATTTAATCTCAACCTATATCTTGAAAGGTACCTAAAGCCGAACCGTGTGCTACCTATCATGGGGAGTCGTGGCTGCGCGTTTGATTGCTCATTCTGCGCATCGCTAATGAAGCGAAAGGTTCGTTACCGTACTCCGGACAACGTCGTGGCCGAATTGACCAACAACATTTCACATCATGGCGTTAGCAAGTTTCTATTCTGGGACGACAGTTTCCTTACCAACACCAAGTTCGCCAAGGCGCTCTGTGAACTGATGATTGAAAAACAACTCAACATCGAGTGGAGCTGTCTGTCGCGAGTTGACCACATCAACCGGAATACAGACATGCTCGACCTTATGCGCGAGGCTGGCTGCCGAAATATCGGAATTGGTGTGGAAAGCCTTGACCAATCCGTGCTCGACATGGTCAACAAACGTCAGACGATCGGCGATTCATTCAAAGCCCTTAAGCATCTGCGGCGCTCCGGCATCCACCCTAGTGTGTTGCTTATGACCTGTAACGTGGGAGAAACCATTGCTGGTCACTACCATCAAAACCGCCGTCTCGTCAAAATGACAGGCACCTATTGCGTGTTTTGGAGCCAGTTTGCCACACCCTTCCCCGGGTCTCGATTCTTTGACGATGCCAAGAAAGAGGGGCTCGTACTTGCAGACAGTTGGTCGAGCTATATGACGGATCGCATGACCTTTGTGCCGAACAGCTTACTGAATGATGTGCCCGTGCGCAACCGACGCTTTCTGTGGCCGGTTGATAGGTTTCTCTGTTACGTTGCGCTCCGGGGGCGCACCTCTCGGTTCGAAGATGCATCGCTCGATACCCATGTGACATGCGCCAAGGTCTACGGATTGATTGACGGCAAAAGAACCGTGCAGGATATCGCTGATGCATTAGTTGGCCTCAACAGCGTGTCATCCAAGGTCATCTTGAAGGACGTAGTGAAAGTTGTCATAACACTCGCCCAGCTTGGACTCATAAGTTCTGCCAAACCCGGCGGCCAGACGAAACCATATGGAGTAGTATGGTTAGTTAGATGGGTTATCAATGCGACCAACTATTTTGTCGGACGCGTCCGAGGGTCATTGAGGGGAAGAACTCTGTTTGGAAAATCCAAATCAGCCTAAAGACCTCTTTCCGAGTGTCAATTCGGCGCTTCCCATATTTCTAAAATTATTTGCTGTTTCGAATAGGTGACTTTAGGTCCAGTTTATGCTTCTTCTGATAATCTGTGCAGGATTACCTGCTATCAAAACGTTGTTTTCTTCAAAAGATTTCGTTACTACTGCATTTGAAGCTACTACGGAATTGTCTCCTATGTGTACACCCTTTAAGACCTTGACATGACTTCCAATCCACACATGCTCCCCGATTACGATCGCGTGATCTTTCTTCCTCTTGCCCTCATAGTCAACCGTATGGAAATCCTCATCCACTAGCTCCGACCCCCATCCAACTATACTCCCTTTGCCAATGTCAAGGCCGTGGGCGACAATAAGATTAGTCTGTCCCGTTATGCCGCATTCCTTGAGAGTACACACAGCTCCTTTCGATATAGCCAAACGACATCCTTTTCCTATCTGCACCGTTCCGTGAATTACCAGCTTCCCACGGACATTCAAGAAGGTTCTATCATGCTTATTGAGAAAAGCTACTTCTGTTGTCCCGATATACAACGAGCCATGAGTATCAATATTTCTTATGCCTGATATCGTCGTATTATGATGGGCGAAGATGCTTTTTGAAAAAAGATGGTAGTATGCGGATTTCAAAAGAAATAGGGGGACATTGACGTCCCAGTTGGAAGATTTCAGCATCACGTATTTGCCATAGCAGCGACGAATGAAGTTCTTCATTTATGTACGTATGTCCCTGTACATTAATCTAACCATCAGCGAACCCGTACCTATTATCGTTTTCGATAAGTCAACCTTCCCTTGCACCCCTTCGTTGCATTCTCATACTGATATGTGTGACTATGCTGTAACTCCGTTGACCCAACAAAGATAGCAGAGCAGCTAACATATACCTGGCATTCCAAGGATATGCCAAGAAAGCCTGTACTTTGTAATTTCTCCATGCTCTAGTATCATCACTCGTATATAGAAGATTGCCAATGTAAGAATAATATCTAGCCAGCAGTCTTCTATCCTTTTTGATGTCTTCAAAGTGTTTTTTTAGGATTGATTTTAGCGCCAGCGCTTGGGTGATATTGCTTTGCTCACTAACGCTATCAGGGGTACGATAAGCTATGGCCAGTGGTTCATCAATAAAGCTAAATTCATAGTATTTCGAGACCCTAATCCATAATTCCCAGTCCACTAACTTAGGGAGCTCTTCGTCAAACATCCCAACCTTCTCAAAGCACTCCCTTTTGAGAACAGTAACCGGGGTTCCTATAAGGTTCACTTGCAGAAGAATATCATGGATATCACCGCCCTTGGGCTTTATCTCGGGAGAGGGAATATAAATCCGTTTGTCGTCTTGTATCCTCCAGAACCCTGTATAAACAACCCCGACCTCCGGGGATGCGGTGTCGAAAACCTCGATCTGCTTCTCCAGTTTCTCAGGCAACCACTCATCATCGCTGTCCTGAAATGCTACGTATCTACCTCTAGCTTCTCTGATACCTGTGTTTCTAGCAGCGCTTGCGCCTCTGTTCTTATCATGTCGAATATACCTGAGCCTCTCGTCATGGAAGCCTGTAACGACTTCATAGGTATTATCTGTTGAGCAATCATCAACAATGATGAGCTCGAAGTCGCGATATGTCTGGTCCAGAACGCTTTGGATTGCTCGCCCTACAAGATGAGCCCGATTATATGTTGGTATGATCACGCTAACTTTTGGCATTAAGTTTAGCTCGACTGCTCTTTTTGATGTGTTTTGTACATAATTAATGAGCCTAGCTGGGTGGTGTTTGCTCTTTAATCGACGGGCTAAGTTTTCGGAACCCTCTTCTGCAAAAGGCGATCATCCCGGCTGCTTTCTTAACGGGGTAACTATATAATGTAACAATAAACGGCCATGGGTGCCATCGCAATGACATTGCCAGATATTTAATCGTTTGTGCTAATTGGCACTGCGAACGGTGCCATTCTGCAGTCCTCGAATAAGCCCAGCTATAAGCACGACGCTTCAAAGTCCTAGCTTCGGGTGGGAGTTCTGGGTCGGAGAATACCTTGCCGAGTATGTAAATGTGGTCTGGCTCGAATTTATAGCCCAGCGATGAACTCTTTGTTCCAGGGCAGACACGAAAATTGGCAAGCAAGGTGGGAATATATGTCATTTTAAATCTCAAGCTAATCCTGATCCACAAATCTAAATCCATTGAGAAGTGCAAGTTGGTATCCAGATAACCAACATTGTCTATGACGGCTCTTCTCAGGAAAACCGCTGGTTGCGGAATTCCATGTCTCACATGTAAGAGTGCTTCACGAAGATCAAACTGATTACCCTCTATTTCGCCCACGACTTCGCTTGATTCATTGATGATTTTACACTTACCATAGACCATGCCAACATCCGGATTCTCCACAAAAAACTTTACCGCTGTTTCCACAGCCCATGGCATGTAAGTGTCATCTGAATTCAAATAAGCCAGGATTTCCCCCTTTGACATTCTCCATCCCTTGTTGATTGCATCGGATTGCCCTTTGTCTGGTTCGGATATCCAGATAAGGCTATCGCTGTACTTTTTCAAAATCTCCAGAGTCCCATCCTTTGAGCCACCGTCTATGACGATGTGCTCTATTCGCGGGTATGTCTGGTTTTTCACACTGAGAATGGTCTCTTCGATAAAACGCCCCTGATTGAGGGATGGAGTAACTATTGACACCAGAGGTAAATTCTCTTCCATCTATCGCGCCCGGTCAACCATCGATTCCATGCTCTCTATACCACTCGATAGTTCTCTTAAGCCCTTCTCTGAAGTCCATCTTCGCCTCGAAGCCGAATTCCATTTTAGCCCTGCTCGTGTCCAGGCGTCTCCGGGGCTGCCCGTCTGGCTTAGAAGTATCCCACTCAATTTTACCATCGAATACAGCAAGTTCGCATATCATTTCTGCAAGGTTCTTGATTGATATCTCAAAGCCAGCTCCAAGATTAACAGGTTCGGGTTTATTGTACTTCTCCGTTGCCAGCACTATAGCCTCCGCGGCGTCCTCCACGTAGATAAACTCTCTGGTTGGTTTGCCGCTGCCCCAGGCTACAATGCGCTTCTCCCCCTTGTCCTTGGCATCGAAGACCTTCTTGATCAAGGCAGGGATAACATGAGACGATTCGGGACTGAAGTTATCGCCCGGGCCATAGAGATTGACAGGTAAGAGATAAATGGCATTGAATCCATACTGCTTCCGATAAGCTTGTGATTGAACCAAGAGCATCTTCTTAGCTAATCCGTAAGGGGCATTAGTCTCCTCAGGGTAACCTTTCCAGAGGTCTTCTTCTTTGAAAGGAACGGGTGTGAACTTAGGATAGGCACAAATCGTCCCTATCGCTACGAACTTCTCAATTCCTGATAGCCTTGCCTGCTCGATCAGTTGCACTCCCATCATGAGGTTCTCATAGAAGAAGCTTCCCGGATTATTCATGTTAGCGCCTATTCCGCCTACCCTGGCGGCAAGGTGGATAACAATATCAGGCTTGGTATCCCTGTATAGCCTTTCCACTGCTTTCATTTCCACGAGGTTATAATCTTTACTGCGAGGGACGGTAATCTCTTTGCAGCCTCTCTCCTCCAGCTTCTGGACGACATTGCTTCCCAGAAAGCCGGCTCCCCCGGTCACCACAATTCTCTTGGTGGCAAGCCAGCTCTTCACTTTATCTCATCTCATCTTTCCCTGGCTGACATAAAGCCCGGTCAACCGAGTTCATTCCGTATTTCACAAGTATCTTTTTCCCTTTCCCGGGACATTTCAAGCCCGAAGCCTCCATATCGGCATCCACCATTATCCTGACCAAGTCTTTAAAGGTTACTCTGGGTTCCCAGCCCAACTCTTTCTTCGCCTTCGAGGCATCTGCTACCAGCAAATCCACTTCCAGTGGTCTGAAGTAGCGCGGGTCTATCTTCACATATTCCTGCCAATCAAGACCTGCGTAGTTAAAGGCTTCGATGAGGAATTCCTTTACTGAGTGGGTTTCACCAGTTCCTATAACGTAGTCGCGGGGCTTTTTTTGCTGCAGCATAAGCCACATCGCCCTCACGTATTCCGGAGCATAGCCCCAGTCCCTCTTCGCTTCGAGGTTTCCCAGATATAGGTATTTCTGCTTTTTGGCAAGTATGTAGGCAATAGCACGGGTTATTTTCCGTGTGACAAAGGTCTCGCCACGGCGTGGCGACTCATGGTTGAACATTATACCGTTGGTGGCGTAAAGCCCATAGCCTTCCCTGTAATTCTCTGCCATCCAATAGGCATAGACCTTGGCTACGGCGTAGGGGCTACGGGGTCGGAATGGTGTCTGCTCATTCTGCGGAGATGGAGAATCTCCGAACATCTCGCTGCTGGAAGCCTGGTAGAACTTAGCCTTCATGCCGCTTTGACGGATAGCCTCCAGGATACGCGTAGTGCCTAGAGCCACCACATCACCGGTATACTCGGCCGTATCGAAGCTAACCCTCACATGGCTCTGGGCGCCCAAATGATAGATTTCATCAGGCTTCACGCTATAGATAAGGTTAGTGAGCTGGGTACTATCGGAAAGGTCTCCGTAATGTAGAAAAAGTCTTGCTCCAGGCTCATGGGGGTCCACGTAGATATGGTCTATACGAGCAGTGCAAAAGGTGCTCGACCTCCGGATGATTCCATGGACCTCATAGCCCTTATCTAGAAGAAACTCTGCCAGATAAGAGCCATCCTGTCCAGTTATGCCGGTGATAAGCGCTTTCTTCATGTTTCCCTCTCTGCTAGTGAATGATATCACACGGAATTGAAGTTGCGTATAGTATCAACCACACGCGCCTGATCTTCTTCAGTCAGACTGTTGTAGAACGGTAAGCGTAACAGGCAATCGCTTATATCTTCTGTCACAGGGCACTGACCTGGTTTTCCCCCAAAGTGCCGGCCCATATCTGAGAGATGCAGAGGAAGATAGTGAAATACAGCCATTATGCTCTTTGCCTTTAGATGGGCAATGAGCGCCTGGCGCTGCTCCAGAGAGGGTAAAATTATATAGAACATGTGGTACGTCTGCTCACAGTGTGAAGGGATGAAAGGCAAGCGAATTCCGTTTTCCTTAGCCCAGCCTTGAAGGTTATTATAGTAGTATTCCCAAATTCGCCGTCTTTTAGCCTGTATCTGATCGCGGGCTTCGAGTTGGGCATACAAGAAAGCTGCCAGCATATCCGATGGCAGATAGCTTGAGCCGATATCCACCCACGTATATTTATCAACCTGTCCGCGAAAGAAACGGCTGCGATTCGTGCCCTTCTCTCTGATGATCTCAGCCCGCTCTATGTATTTTGAGTCGCTGATAATCAAGGCACCACCCTCGCCGCAGGTGAAGTTCTTGGTTTCGTGGAAGCTTTGTGTGGCAAGACAGCCAAACGTACCCAGGTATTTATCCTTGTATTTGCCAAATAAGCCATGCGCGTTATCTTCAACTACAGCTACGCCATAGTGCTTGGCAATATCCATTATGGCATCCATCTCACAGCCCCCGCCTGCATAATGCACCAGAACGATAGCTTTAATGTGACGCGCTATAAGCTGTTCCAGTTTTGTCTCATCCATGTTTAGCGTATCGGGGCGGATGTCAATAAAAATTGGACGGGCTCCACGCAACACAAACGCGTTTATTGTGGACACAAAGGTGAACGACGGGACAATAACCTCATCTCCAGGCTGAATATCCAAGAGCAGTGCTGACATATCCAGGGCAGAGGTGCAGGAGGTAGTTAAAAGCACCTTGGGCACATGTAACAGTTGTTCAAGCAAGGCGTGACACCGCTTAGTAAAAATACCATCACCGGAGATATGACCGTTAGCCATCGCTTCGGCCATATAGGTTTGTTCCTTACCTTCAAAACTAGGACGGTTGAAAGGGATGCTCATCTTGCTTTCCATTCTCTAGTCTCTCAAGCTGCGAACTCGATTTCAATCAAACCATTTATGGAACGTGTAGTATGCGTGACTGGGCTCAAAACCCAAGCGTGTCCAGACTTTTTGTACTGCCAAATTGGTAATCTGTGTGGAAATAACAATTCGCGACAACTTCTTTGATAGACACCACTTCATAGCATTTATCATCAGAGAGACATAGATACCTTGTCCCCGTGCTGAGGGCATGACGCCACCCAAAACCGGTTCACCCTCATCAGGGTTGTTAACTCGCATGGCATAAAAGGCGACAATAGACCCATCTATTTCTGCCACGAGCACTGCATCTGCTGGGTCAAGCGAATTATATAGGCGAAGCGTCCACGAAGTGTACACTTCATCGCATTTCGCACGATCGAGACGTTCATCAGCATGATAATGTCCAAGGTATCCCCGAAATGACTCCGCGGCAACCGTCTTGATTTTCTCTTCTTCTCCACGCTGCATTGGTCGCCATTCAGCCTTGCTAACATCCGTAGGCACCGGCTTCTGCATAAGGTCACGGCTGTAGTAGACAAGCGTATCCGTAAGTAAGAAACCCTCACGTTCCATAGCTTGGGCAGTTCGAAGTTCGGAAACAGGACAGCGAGCTATGAGCAACTTAACAGCATTATTTCGGCAGAATTCAATGACACGTGTCAGTTCTTGCAGTGTCACATACGGAGCTCGGGCAGTTCGAATGCCGAAACGCTCCTCGTCGATTGAAGACAAGTAAACCTGATGTATGTCCGAATGCATGTTAGTCCTTATCAGGTCTGGGTAGTGACCTGATGCCAAGTCATGCTCTTATCTCGATTGCTAAAATATGCAATTCATTTCTTTGGGCACTATGCCTGAAAACAGTATCTCGGGATTAGGATAATTTTACGAGGTTCACTTACTGCCGTCAACTTGACTGTTCTGATGCTGATATGATAAGCTTACTCCGACTGTTGGCTGCCCCCTTTTCATTATTTTTTCGGTCTAACTTTAAAACTGGTGCCGTTTTTGGGGTCAGGTCATCAGCACCGGCGAGTCTGATTTTCGAAGTGGGACACTGGTAAAAGGCCATTTCGTTCTGGGATTACGCAGATTCCTCTGCATGTCATCAGTTGATTGCTCGGTTAACCAGAATCGTTATGCCATCAAATGGGCTCTTTTCTATTTTGTATACCTTATCCCAGGATACTGCAGTTCCCTCCTCTAGCTTCAGCCTCTCAAAGTCACTATTGGGCACAAATGCAACGTCGAAAAAAAACTGTAATTCGTCTAAACTGGGGAGCGCTTGCTCTATTTGAGTTGGGTAGGGCATGCAGTAGATTCGTTGATGGTCAAGCAAAGCTACTGGCTCAAGCGCTGCCGGCACCAGTATGAATTTCGCCTCGGGGTAGTTCTCATCCAGGTACGCTTTTATCTGTTGTGCCTGAGTTGTGGCCTGCTGCATAGCTGCTTTCTGCGCTGGCAAAGTACCCAGAATCAGGGTCTTATTGAGACTGATCATCGGTACTAAAAGGATTAAGGCGGCGATTATTAAGACTACCTTAGCGGGTTTCGTTCTTATTGACATGAACAAAGAAATGAACAACACATAGGCAAATGGCACAAACCACATGGCCATCCGAATTTCTCGCCAATCATACCAATTATAAAACAGTAGAATGCCGGCTAGAATCCCGAAATGAGTAAAAGCAATTATTCGATAAAGTGGTTTCTTATGAAACTTGACTAATGAGATCAGCACTACCAGGATGCCCACATACATAAGAAACTCGTAAATCGCCTCACCACGGAAGGAAAAATGATAGTTGAAAATGTGGTGGAGATTGTTTAATGTGTTATGTATCACATTGTGCCATATTTGGGTTTGCAAATACTGATAGTAGAGAAATCCGTTCCGCCCCAAAGTGAAGTTTGTCAGCAGAGGCAATAGTAAAATGGGTACGGTCCAATAGGCTTTGGCCCTGTCGGTTTTCATAATTCGATAAACAAATACAGGTAGGCAAAGGATCAAGAAGTCGAATCGGGTAATTACCAGTAATGACAAAACAATTGCTAGAATCAGATGATTCTTTGGTTCTTGGGGGCGCAGGGCGAGGAAGATTGTCAGCATTGTCAGGAAGACGACAAATATCTCTGACATCGTGATGGATAGATAAAGGCTCAACGTTGGAGAAAAGGTAACCCCGACGGCGGAAATAAAGGCGGCTTTCCTATTGGATGTGAAGTGGTAGGTGAAGTAGTAGGTAAGGGCAATAATGCCTAAGAACAGGAGCGTTTGGCTCAAACAGACTGCCGCAAAGGTATTTCTAACGCATAGAAGGAAGATTGCCAGAAAACCAGAATAGGAGGGGAAGTGGCCACCCAAAACGTATTCGTGTTGCGGGTAAGGCATGTGCAACCGCACCATGTTCTCAATATTGACTATACCTGAATGAGCCTGCCCAGAATGAGCAATGCTTTGTGCAACCATCAGATACTGTGTAGCGTCCGAATCCCACCTGGCTGGGTACGGATAAACAGTACAGAACATGATGGAAGACCATATGAGGCCAAGCAATAGCAGTACAGCCAGAAACAAACAATGCGGTGATTGAAAGAATCTTGCGAATCGATTACGTACTCTGTTTCTGAACTCCATTCGCCTTCACCTAAATCCCTTAGGCAGAATCCCAAGTGTTTGGGCAGAAACGACTTCGATATACGCAAGGTTAGAATCCCAGTTGCGGATATATGGCAGCATGGTATGGGCAAGAACCTTTTTGATATTTAGATTAGCTTCCTCCTCCAAGCAATAACCAAGTTTGCGATCGACGTCGGTAAGAAACTTTTACCTCTGATCAGACTTGTCTATTCTTCTAAATTGATAACCCATTCGTCCCCACAGCGATATTAGCGATTTGAACAGCATGTCGGCTCGATGTCTCATCTCTTGGATTGTCCCGGTAACAACAATTCATCAAATAGCTGTTCGAAACCTTTCACCTGTACGCTGGGATGACATGACCTCAAACCCAACTCCCTGCAATTGTTAGACATTATATCGTAGGCATCTTTATTCAAACCAAGTATTTGCGCGATACCGTTTGCCAGATCTTCGCTATCTTTCAATTTGGCTCTGTAACCTGTTTGTCCAGTTTGGACGAGGTCAAGCGCCACGCCCATCTCGAACGACACCACAGGGGTTCCACACATTATTGCCTCGTTGATCATCATCGGCCCCGAGTCCTCTATGGAAGGGCAGATAAACACATCGGCTGATTGATATGCCAGAGCCAGAAGCCTATCATCGTTAAGAATGCCCAGCGGCTTATGTGCAAAGGGAACGTCCGCTATTGTGCTGCCGTCATCTCGTCCGGCAGTGGTCAAGACAACTCTCTCTTTCAAGTCAGCAGGCAAAATGTTTAAAAGAATTCTCAATGCCTGTGACAGGTACTTGGCCCCCTTACGCTCTTCGCTAAGGGAGGGTGCGGCGAAAAAGAGAATCTTGCCGTCCGAGGGAAGGTTAAGGACGGCTCTCGCTATCTTCCTATCAAAGAGCTTAAATAGGTCACTGTCTATCCCGAGCATGATTTGCACTAGCCTTTTATCTGCAAACAAGGCGCTGTTGTTTGCCTGTCTGATGAGCCACTGAGTTCCTGTGACTATCGTAAGGTTTGTCTTCCTTATATACTGCAGCTTTTGGCGAAAGTTATGGTAGGAAATATCCCTCGGGTTTGTTGAATGCAAAGCGGGACAGCAGCCGCAAGTATTTCTGTAACGGTCACAATCCCAGGCATAGTGACAGCCGCCGGTAAGCGGAGCCATGTCCATCAAGTACCAGAGCAAAGGCGCCCGCGTAGCCTTACCTAGCTCATACAGGTTTCTGGTATTTACAAAGGTTGAAATCCAGTTGGCGATGATTATGTCGGGTTTAAAAGGAATTTGCTTAAGCATTATCCCGGTGGGGATGTAATTGCGTTCCTCTCGGATATTAAAGAAATAGTAATTGGGGTCGCTTTTCGGAACTCGCACTCTCCGTTCAGCGATTTCAATCGCACGTCTCACAAGGCTGGGGCCAGGCGATTGCACAACAGCTTCATCAGCTATCGTTTTGTGCTTAACAAGTAACTTGATGTTATGGCCACGCGTTTTGAGATTCTGATGGAGCCTATATACGGCTTTGCCAGCCCCACCGTAGTCATATGTATTGATGAGAAGGATGTTCATTTCGCGCTTTAAATATCCTCGGCAGAACTCATGGAAATACTCGCCTTGTCATTTCCTTCATTCTTTTAGGTATGTGAGAAACGGACCCGAGTTTGGACCAGTATCTTAACCCTCGATTTCCTTCTTGTGAGCGTCTATAGAAGTCGCATATGGCTTTTCTGGCCTCTTTACACTCTTCGATGGGTATTCTGCTAACTATGATGTTGTCAGCTAATTGAGACACCTGAAACATGTCAGTTGTTCCACAATGTCTGCCGGTGTCGTCAAAACCGATATTATTTACCAGAGACCACCGCGGCCATAGTCCATAGCCGCCCTCTAGGAAGACGCTGGCATACCACCTGACGCCCCAGCTGTCATTCTTCCCGGCGGCATTGTCTCTCAACATCCTGAGGTAGTCATAGGTCCCGCCGAAATTGAATCGTGGTATAAGTTCTTTATGCTTCATCATCTGGTCAAGCAGCTCTTTCGCACTGGGGTTGAATTTTGCCCACGCCCTTTTCCAAGTTCCCCAGCCCCAAGTAGAAGTGCCTCCATAGATAAAAAATGTCTCTGGAAGTTTATCCCGTAGCGGATGGTTGTACCCTGTAATGGACATTACTCTATATTCGTCCTCATAAATCTCAAGAGCCTTATTCATATAGGTAAGGAAATAGGGTGATGTTACGATATCATCTTCAAGGACAATGACCCTTCCGTACTCGTTTACCACCCGCGTGACTCCCCCGATTATTGACGCGGCCAGCCCAAGGTTTTCAGATTGCTCAACGACCGTCACTCCGCGGAATCCGTCGACTGTTCGAACGTACTCTTGCACCTGCCTGACTTTATCTCGCTGGCTCTCGTCCCTGGGGCCATCGCAGAACACGAAAAGTTCGCTCTCTGCGGCCAGCGCGTTCTTCCTCAACGCCTCAACGGTTTGTTGAGCATGCCAGGGCCGGTTATACACGAATAATGCGATTGGTGCCAAGTCCAAAATGTCCCTCTCAAAGTGGCATTACTTACCAACAAAATTTACCAACAAATCAACTCGATTATATTTGCCTCTCTTGCCATTAGCTTTTCTTCCGCCCTCTAGAACTATTTTATCTGTGTAGTCAAGAAGCTCGAACTATTTCCATACTGTGACAATCAGGGCAGCTTCGCACTTAAGAATAGCTTCGGGTTTTGCACATTGTAGCTGACGAAACAGTTCCTTATAGCTTTCAGCTGTAACGGGCTCGTAAGCCCTCACTTTAACCCTTTCTTCCAACAGGGTTTCCACAGTCATTATGGCTCCGGACTCTCTCATATCATCGATTCCCAATTTACAAGCAAGCCTTATAAAGGCCACTAGTGCTACCTTATTCTTCAAGCTTGCCTATGCTTTTATCACCTTCTTACTTCTGAGACCACTGGTTGCGTTTCTTGTATCAACTATTAGCTTGCTGTTCTCAACAATGAACTGGTAATCGTAGACCGAGTGGTTTGTAGATATTACCACACAATCGTAGCTCGCAAGATTATCGGCTGTGAGAGATACGGATTTCATCTTGAAGCTATAGCGGCGCACTTTCGGCACTCGTGGGATATAAGGATCATTGAAATCAACCCGCGCTCCTCCGGCAATGAAAAGCTCCATTAGTTTGAGCGAAGGAGATTCTCTTGTGTCATCAACATCCTTTTTGTAGGCGAGACCAAGAATCAGTATCTTTGCATCTTTTAGGGAGACGCCCTTTTGATTCAGCGCGTCGATTGTCTTTTGCACAACATAGTAGGGCATGTGGGTGTTTATCTCGCCCGCAAGCTCAATAAACCTTGTATGAAAGTCATACTCCCTTGCCTTCCACGTGAGATAGTAGGGGTCTATAGGTATGCAATGTCCCCCAAGGCCAGGGCCCGGGTAGAACGCCTGAAAGCCGAAAGGCTTTGTTTTTGCAGCATCGATAACCTCCCAGATATCTATTCCCATCCTGTCAAAAAGCATCTTAAGTTCATTCACTAGGGCGATGTTTACCGACCTGTAGATGTTCTCAAGTAGCTTGCTTGCCTCAGCAGTTTTAGTTGATGACACCAATACTGTCTTTATGACAATGGAATCATAAAGGGCTTTTGCAGCATCGAGGCATTGCTTGGTATAACCTCCTACAACCTTGGGTATCGTTGCAGTGGAGAAGTCCTTGTTATTCGGGTCCTCCCTTTCAGGCGAATACGCAAGATAGAAATCCTTTCCAGCCTTGAGGCCAGTCTCCTCAAGTATCGTCCTCATGTCCTCGTCAGTTGTACCAGGATAGGTGGTGGACTCAAGGACTACTAGTTGGCCCTTACGAAGGTACCTGGCGATGGTTGTCGTTGTGTCAAAAACATAAGATAGATCCGGTTCTCTGTTTTTGTTAAGTGGGGTCGGTACACAGATTATTATGCAGTCGACATCTTTTAGCTCAGAGAAATCTGTTGTCGGGAGGAGACCGTGCTCTTCTACCAGTCCTTTAATCTTCTCATAGGGGATGTAACTGATATAGCTTTTACCTTCTTTGAGGAGTCTTACCTTTTCGGGGTCGATATCAAAACCCCTCACCCGAAAACCGGCTTCTCCAAACGCGAGAGAAAGCGGCAAGCCTACATAGCCAAGCCCAATGACACCGATTTTTGCGCTTTTGTCCTTAATCTTATCTATAAGTTCCATGCCTTTTCCCCTTCCTTGGACAGTTTGGGCGCTATAATTGAGAAATGGATGTGACCTCAGAGTACAACATCTTAACACTGCCATCTAGGCGGAAGACAAATACACTGAACCTATCAATCGAATGGAACGCAACGTTGAAAATGTCCCTCTCAAAATGGCAGTGCATTACCAGCAAATCCCCTCGTATATCCTTGCCTCTCTTGCTTTTTGTATCCCTCTGCCGTTGCTACTAGGCCAACGTAGCCTGCTCCTATTATCGAAATTCTCATCAGATCTCCTTAATTAATAGGGCGCTCCCCAGTTCTTTCAGCAGCACGCTACAAAAGTTTCATGCACGCACACAAAACAGCGTAGAAGGATTCTGCTACTTATCTCGATATGCATCTCTTTTTAACAGCAGAGATTCGATGGGTTTGAGAGTCAGGTAGGCGGAGAGGGCTCGCAGTCTTTGTTCCTTAATCCCGAACATTCGCATAGGCCTGCCGATCCTCGGCGAATTAACGAGCTTCCAAAACCATTCCCAGAGAATACCTTGTTGCCGGACTTGGCGATTAATCCAATCAACATATTCTGATTTTACCACCTCGATAAGTAACTTCGAATCGAGCGGTTTGACAGGTATCCTGCGCATTGCCTGATATCCCAGGGTATTCCCCATATCAACCTTGAGATGCATAGATTCAAAGTCCACGCCCTGCTTCTGGAAAAACTCGCGCTGCCAGATCCGGTTTTGTCTACGCTCTTGCGGCAACGTCAGCATAGCCATAGCCACCTCTATATCCGGAAAAGGCGACCAGGGTTTGAAGCCAAAGGAACTTGGAACAGTCATCAAGTAGGACAACAGGATAATCTTAAAGCGCACGGCCTCAATAATTCGTAATCGCGGGTCTTGCAGCTGCTCCCTATGACTACTGAAATAGTCTTCGATCATAAAACGCTTACTCTTTAACTGACTCATGGTTGAATCCGCATTCATGCCATACGTTCTGCCTAGGTGCTTGAGATCGCCGGGATTGTCTATAGGGGGAATATTCCAATTACCTGCCCAAATGTCCCCGATGATTCCACTCAAAAAGGAGTTGCCACCGCTCACCTTAGGTAGTATCTTCTTGTAGAACTCGATATGATACATGCCATGCGCATGAGTGGATACGCCGAAGAGTTTATCCCAGTCCTCGAAGTAAAGATACAAATCACCGAGCGGTATCTGCTCCCACCTAGTCCCCAGCAACTCGGAAAGCCGCTTGGCATAGACCACTTCAAAGGAATCTGACTGCTTTTCAGAGATGCCATAGGTAAATGACCTAACGCGGGATTTGTCTTCAATCATCAAGTTCAGCAAGCGCGTGTCATAGCCACCGCTTGTCGGGATGATGATCTCCCCGCTGCAAGAATGTTCCCAATTTCTAATTCTTGACTGCAATAAATCAAAAACGTCAGATTCAGACAAACGGCGGGCAAGCCAGCGGTCTGCTGGATCGTCTAGGTACTCGACATTAATCTTTCCAGTATCGTCAAAACTAAGTCGCGCAGAATGTCTCAGGAATTTCACATGTCTGACAGGTGTCTGCTCTAAGACAGAATAGCCGAAGTCCAGGTAGTTGTTGAACCCTTCGGGATCAAACTCCAAGTCTGCAAACTCAATAACATCATTGATGTTATGGCTGACTTTCCCCGTTTTCACATTGTAAAACACAGGAGCAGAGCCAAGCCAATCTGTCTCAAATACTCTATTCATGCCTGCTTCAATGACTCCGTTTGTAGATGCTTAATACTTGGAACAATCAGATGATGCATTAGACATAGTGAAATCCCTTGCGATGCCGTCAAAGGCGATACTAGCTCTTATTCATACGCGGGAAAGCAACGCAGTCCCCTACCAGATTATCTGGCCAGGATCCATCAATTGGAATAGGACGACCATCACCAGCAAGTCTCCACAGTTGGTAATCAAACTCGTTCCACACCTGCATGAGTTCTGAGACAGCTCTGTTCATGCCCGCAAGCATTAGATAATTCACCTCGAAAATGATGCATTTGATCCTCTTCTCACGAAGAAACCGCTGCATCCCACTCAGGACACATATCTCAGCACCTTCGACATCGATCTTTACCAGGTCGACCGAAGCAAGCTCATACCTCTCTGCGAGATGCTCAAAACTTATAGTCGGAACTTCCACAAGAAAAGACTCGTAACCCCTGGCAAAAGGCGGGTCGCCCAAAGTCTGCCATCCCCTGCTCTGCGGGTAACAGCGTAACTTGGCATTCCCCATTTTGTCGGTCATGGCTGCGCTTACGACGAGGTTATCCGGACATTTGTTTAATCTCAGGTTCGCCTTCAGCCTGATGACGTTGTCCGGGTCGGCCTCGACAGAAATCACCTTGCCGGTTGGTCCGACTTTCGACCACAAACAGACTGACATAGATCCTATGTGTGCACCAATATCAACACAAGTTGCTCCAGGAATGACATTGTTTAGGATGTATCTCATTACGTGATTAGAGTCAGTTGTAGATTTGCTTTTCCAATTAGAACGTATTTTATCGCCCGGGTATCGCCAGTAACGATTTCCAACCCAATCCCTGAAGATAATAGGGTGCCCTGTCCTGTTTACCCTCCATTCTAAAAGAACTCCAGGGAGTTCCTGTAGAAAACGGACAGGCGCTCCCAAATAATGAACTGCTAATCTGACAATGCTCCCAGCGAACACCTTGGGCTTCACAACACTAGCCCTCATGATTATCTTTCATTACTTTGCTATTACACAGCTCCCAATTTGCATCGACATACACCATGCCCATGCCTGAGTTCCAGTTGAATTGCCCGATACCGCGCTCCATCCATTCGACTCGAAAACTCGCCACATTCTCGATATCGTCTAGTTTTTCACCCGGTTGCCACAACCTTAGACTCACCACATAGTCTCCAGGCAAAAGTGGTAGCGAATGAATTTTACAAACTACTTCCCCCGCACCCTCCAACGAATGGGGAATATCGCTCGACTGATAATCGCTAATTAGAGTAAAAGCTCGCACTCCGGTCGGATTACTAGCGATCACCACGAATTGCGGTGTGGCTATTTTTCTTGGGAAGTTAAAACCGATTCGTAGTGTCAGCGGTTTCCCAAAGTACGCGACCCCATTCTCAAGCTCCATCGTAAACCTACTGAGCAATTGCTCGCATCCCTTTTCTCTGTTCGGATGGTCAATGAGATCCTCTCTATTCTCGGCAAATTGAGTGCCTTTCATGTAGTCTGCAATTGCCTCGTTGACATCGCCTGTTTTTTGAATGGCGCCTCGCGAGAGGACAATTACCTTCTGGCACAGACTTGCTACAGCTGCCATATTATGGCTCACAAACACCACGGTCCGTCCCTCCTGTGCTGCAGCACCCATTTTGCCCAAGCATTTCCTCTGGAAAGCGGCATCGCCGACTGCCAACACCTCGTCTACCAGCAGGATGTCGGGGTCGAGGTGAGCTGCTACAGCGAAGCCAAGCCGGACTTGCATGCCGCTGGAGTAGCGCTTGATAGGCGTATCAATAAAGTCTTCCAGTTCAGCGAAAGCGACGATTTCGTCGAACTTGCGCCGGACCTCTTTCTGGGTCATCCCCATTATGGCACCGTTAAGGTAGACATTATCCCGGCCTGTGAGCTCAGGATGAAAACCGGCCATCAGTTCAATGAGCACCCCTAGCCTGCCTTGGACCGCTATCTTTCCACTGGTAGGGCTGGTTATTCCTGCCAGAAGCCTGAGCATGGTGGTCTTGCCCGACCCGTTGCGGCCAATGATGCCTACCCTTTCCCCCCGCTCTATCTGGAAACTGACATCCCTCAATGCCCAGATATGATTCTCGTCAGTGTCCTCCAGCCTTTTTCTTCTGAGATGAAATAGACTGCCGGTTAAATTGTACAGATCCTCACGCAGCGTGTGATACCCTGTCATGCCCTTGCGATACCTCTTGGAGACATTCTCAACATTTATGACTGGCATCCGGTAGACTACTCCCAATGTGTTTATATGACGTCCGCAAATGTCATTTCAATACGTTTGAAGTAGAGATAACCCACGATGAATAGGAAGACCGCTCCCGCAGCGGCTACACCTACGTATAGGCCCTCAGGTCCTTTCCCCTGGACCAAAATGTTGCGGTAGCTCTCGATTAATCCCGTCATCGGATTCAGTAAATAGTACGTCTTGAATCTCTCTGGAATGAGAGTGATGGGATATATTATGGGTGTCGCATACATCCATATTTGGATGGCCAAGGGCAAAGCATATTTTATGTCTCTATAGTAGGCGTTCAACGCCGAGAAAATGAAGCACACGCCCATCATGAAGATTGTCTGGACTATCAGCAGGGGGATAACGTACAAAATGTTCAGGGTAAAATGAACGTGATAATAGAACATCATGCACAGAAAAATGAAAGCCGCTATGATTAGGTCGAAAATTGCAGCGAAAACGGAGGACATCGGGAAAAACTCGCGGGGGAAATATATCTTCTTAATCAAGGCAGCATTGCTTTCCAGGCTGGGAATGGCGCTACTAAGCGAGTTAGAGAAAAATGTCCAGAACATTAGGGCGCTGTAGGAGAAGACCGGGTAGGCAATGCCTTCGCTGGGCACTTTGAGTAAGGTAGAAAAAATAAGGGTGAACATCAACATGAGGGCCAGAGGCTGGAGCACAGCCCAGGCCACGCCCAGCACCGACTGCTTGTAGCGGATCTGGATTTCCCGCAGCGAAAGCACGTACAGCAGCTGGCGGTATCTCCAGACTTCGCGCAACTTGGCTGGCATCCATCCGCCCGCTGTCTGGGTCGCAGCTCCTGATGCTGTGCGGTCTCCCGTCCGGTCCGCCTTATCCTCGCTACTCATAATGCCCCAAGCTAACTAAGCATTCTCGTGAACTCCGACTCGACACACTAACCGGCGACTCCCTTCGATTAAGTTCCCGCGGCTAGCTCTCTCTTCTTGAGTGATTATGTCATTTTATCACAATTCGTGATATGAGGGCAATCAAATTCACAGCCTGTAGTTTCTCATTTGAAATCAGATGCTATTGACAAATCAGCTTTTCTCGGCGGCACGAGTTCGGCTAAACCTTATCCGAGAACCCCTGCTTTGGCAGCAGGAGTAGGTAATCATATCCGGACTATTGAGGAAATAGCCAGATAGCTGATTGAGTCCTGCTACTATACATCTCACTTCATTTGGACTACTCTACGTTTGCACTAGCACTCACCTTAAGGGGTGTCGGCTTGACAGCCAAGGGAACGGAGGCTTATCATCGCCCTGCAAGATGCGGGAATCAAGTCACGCCTGAAGCAAGATAGTGGTCAATGTTCGGCCTGGATATTGGGCAGACGGAGTTGAAATGAGACAAATTCTGACTCTTGTTAAGAAATTCATGAAGAGTAGAAATGGCTGGAGCAACAGAATTGACAGCCTATCGGTATTCCTCCACAAGGCCTATGAAAACCTGGATTATGATTTCCATGCAAACGGGGAATATGGTGTCCTGGCTAAGTTGGCGAAGATACAGGGTTTGAGCACCATATTTGATGTTGGTGCCAATGAAGGCAAATGGTCTCTGATAGCGTCAGAACTTTTCCCGCAAGCCACTATTCATTCGTTCGAGATAGTGCCTCAAACATTCAGCAGTCTCCTTCAGAATTGCGGACACCGTAGGAATATTGTGTGCTATGACATTGGTCTTTCAGATGTGCCAGGGACGACCACTGTCTTCTTTTCTCCAGACATGAATGAGGTCGCAACTTGCGTGCCTTATTTCTCCGAACGGTTTCATAGGTATCAACCGCAGAAAGTTGAAGCCAAGGTGTCAACTGGAGATATAGTTTGTGCGGGCAAAGGCATTCAAACAATCGATTTACTCAAAATCGACGTTGAAGGCTATGAACATAGGGTTCTCAAAGGCTTTGAAGGGATGTTGAAGAAAGGTCAAATACGAGTGATTCAGTTTGAATATGGTTACATTAATATTGACACGCATTTCCTGTTGAAAGACTTCTACGATTACCTTGAGGCTTTGGACATGAAAATAGGAAAAGTCTATCCTTCATATGTTGACCTGCGTGAATATCGATATAGCGATGAGAATTTCTATGGGCCGAACTATATGGCAATACATTCATCCTGCAAGGCCATCGCTGATGCGCTTACTCATCACTAAGAAGGCTGAACTATTGGGCTACCCTAATGCCACTTTGTAGTGCTTCATACTGTCCCCAATCCATCCGCCAATAGATAAGTGGCTCAAATTGACCCACTTCGCAAACCTGATTTATCTACCAGTAACGCTATAGTCTCTCAAAATGGCGGTAGAAATTCGTGAAGAAACCCACTGGAGATAACCAATCCTCCCACCACTTTCGACAGTTGATTTGAAGATTCTGGAAGTCCTCTGGCGAAAGAGAGTTATGAAACCTGACTAGCCGCTCGGCAACGCTTGGCACATCTTGTTCCTCCACCCATACAAATTGCTGCCTCCAGTCCATCAACCAGTCATAAGGTAGGCCACAATCTGTATCGATAAATAACGGGACGCGGCCACAGCTCATCGCTTCGTAGAAACGCCAGGAGAAATTTCCCGCTCCTCTTACACACAGCGCATAGTCGCTATCCAGCATATTATGCACATAATCTTGGCGTACCTTTTGGAAGAGGTCTCCATCCCACTTTCCGTCACCTGAGATAGCTCCTCCTGCGAAATGGTCGCGAACAATAAAATTCGTTTCGACAAGCTCACTTTTAGACAGCAGGCGCATGACCCTCCTACGAAGAAATGAACCCCGGTTAGAGTCTGCTATCTTGCATCCGAAGACTTCTGCTTGGCAGAATGACAAAAGTGTTCTGAGTTCATTGATTGCAGGAAGAACATGACCTTGTAAGCACAGTGTTTTGACCCGTCCTATACTGGCCCGAGGCGAATACGCAATGCCACAGAACCCCACGGCCGGTTTTTCCGATTTAGCTCTTAAGGTTAACCGTGAGTCCAGGTATTTTTCCATGAAGTCGTCGCACCAGGCAGGCATGGCAAACTCGTTCGGCCGTCTTTGAGAGCGGTTAAAGGATGTGCGAAAGACGATAGCATTCTCAATAGGCACAGCCTCATCAGAATCGCTGTGGAAGAAAATAGCGACTTTCTTACCAGCCTGTTTTACCAGGTCTGTAAACTCAAGGGCCAGGTTCTTTGCCGTGCCATTTTTCGATACGTCAGCCCAATCCGCAGGCAAAACAGCTACATCTGCATCTTCCAATGGTACCATCTGGAATAAGCGATGACCCGTATCCGCATAGCGCTCGAGCACTGGCCTTGGGGCTTCTCCATTATTACCCCAAAACGGGTAGAGCATAACAACATGGCGTTGTTTCTCAGCTAAGTATCTTCGGTCGGAAAATATTCTCATTACACCCATACAGTCTTTTTCTCTTGTAGCGCTAGTATCCCATAGGCACAGCCGCAACTGGGCTTAAGCATTCGCTCACCCACGTCAAGCAGATGATAGTGTTTTCTCGGTAGTTCCCACGGGCCGGGCTGTGCTATGTTGCGAGACTCGACTGGCAATAGGAACCTTGAGGGAGAAAAGCACACCATGTCTCCTCAGCTGCTCAACTTGCTAAACCAATCGATTGTCCTTGCCAGACCTTCATTTAAGGATACCTCTGGGCTCCATCCCAGTTGCCTGTGTGCTTTTTCTACATCCGGCCTTCTTAACCTCGGGTCGTTCTGCGGCAGAGGCTTGTGAACTATCTCGCTTTTGCTCCGAGTCATCTTCAATATTCGGCGGGCCAGTTCCAGGATAGAGACCTCCTCAGGATTGCCCAGATTTATCGGATGGTATGCATCAGACAACATCAGTTTGTATATGCCGGCGATCAAGTCTGAGACATAACAGAAGCTTCTGGTTTGAGAGCCGTCACCGAAAACGCTAAGCGGCTGACCGGCAAGCGCCTGAACAATAAAAGTCGAGACAACCCTGCCATCATTCTTACGCATCCTTGGGCCATAGGTATTAAATATCCTGGCAATTCTGGTATTGAGGCCTTGCTTGCGATGATATGCCATAGTCGAGGCTTCAGCAAACCTTTTTGCTTCATCATATACTGCCCGGGGGCCTATCGGGTTAACATTCCCCCAGTATTCCTCAGTCTGCGGATTCACGAGAGCGTCGCCATAAACTTCCGAAGTTGAGGCAAGCAGGAATTTGGCTCTCTTGCGGACAGCCAGGTCCAGGAGATTAAGCGTTCCTAAAGAGCCAACCCTTAAGATCTCCAGGGAAAGCCTGTCGAAATCAATCGGGCTGGCTGGACTTGCCAGATGAAGTACATAGTCGAGCTTGCCCCCGATGCGCATAGGCTCCGTTACATCGTATTCTCTGAATTCGAACCTGTCACTGCCTAACAGGTGCTTGATATTGATTATGTTCCCGGTTATGAGATTGTCCACGCAGATTATTTCATGTCCCTGCGAAATCAGCAAATCGCACAGATGAGAACCAACAAATCCGGCTCCTCCTGAAATGAGTATTCTCATCGGCCTACGCCTCTATAAAGAAAGCCCAGCTTACTCATTTGCAGAGGATCGTAAATGTTCCTCCCGTCTATGATGATTGGTTGCTTAAGCAGCTTCTTTAACCTGGCGAGATCCAAATTCTTGAACTCGTCCCATTCTGTGACTATGAGGAGAGCGTCACTTCCTTTCGCTACCTCATAAGGTGTCTTGCAGTACTGAACGTCTTTGAGAATCGCGCTTGCATTTGGCATAGCCTGCGGGTCGTATGCCTTTATGCTTACATGTTCTTTTTGAAGCTTTTGAATTATATTTATCGAAGGAGCCTCTCGCATATCATCGGTATTCGGTTTATAAGAAAGCCCTAATACCGCGACAGTCTTACCAGCTAAATTCCATAAGGACTCTTTGACCTTTTTCACAAATAGCTCCTGCTGAGCGTTGTTTATCTTCTGAATAGCCCGGAACAGCTCTGAGTCGCAACCTGCTTCCTCCACGATATTGATAAATGCAGCCAGATCCTTGGGCAGGCAATATCCTCCATAGCCCGCTCCGGCGTCCAGGAAACCTCTGCCGATCCTTCTATCGTGACCCATTCCCTCGGCAACCTTCAGAACATCAGCACCGACCTTTTCGCAGATACTGGCTATCGCATTGATATACGATATCTTCAGAGCCAGGAAAACATTGGATGCATGCTTGATAATCTCGGCTGTCTCGATGTTGGTAACGATAATCGGGGCACCCAGCGGCTGATAGAGGTCAGTCATTATATCAGCGGCACGCTGCGCCTCGACACCGAGGACGATTCTGTCCGGATGCATGAAATCATAAATGGACTTACCCTCACGCAGGAATTCCGGATTGGATACAACGTCAAAGTCATGTTTATTAGGGCTGTTCAATTCTATTGTCCTTCTTATCCACTTGCCGGTATTCACCGGCACCGTGCTTTTCTCCACTATCACTTTGTAATTGTCCATCACCTCCGCAATACGCGCCGACGCTGCCTCAACGTAAGACGAGTCTGCTCCTCCCCCCGGCTTCTGGGGAGTGCCCACACAGATAAATACTATTTCTGACTCACTGGCAGCCTCGCCAATACTGGTCGTAAAAGAGAGCCTGCCGCTCTCCATATTGCTGTGCACTAATTCTTCCAGACCGGGCTCGTAGAAGGGAATCTTCCCTGCTTTCAGGGTTTCTATCTTCTTGGAATCATCATCCATGCAGGTAACTTTGTTCCCCAGCTCTGCAAGACAGGCGCCTGTTACCAGGCCCACGTGCCCTGAGCCAATAATACAGATTCTCTTCATTAGATTATCCTATTAATTAATAATCGAATCAGGCTTTTAGTTGTCAATGGAGTCATAATACACCCTGGAAACCTTGAAGCAAGATGTGAATCTCGGCTTTTTGGGGACATCAACCTGCACTACTTGGTTCGACACTCAGGCTAGTGCTGCATACAATCAGATGCTTAAATAAGAATCACGGACTTTTACTTCTATCAATCGTTGGTAGGTAACAAACCAGAGACCATTCTAAAGGCGCCGCAAATTCTTGTCAAATAGAGCAAAAAAAGGGTAGTGTATCATTTTGAAATAGAGAAAATAGACATAATTGTTCTGCCTAACTTAACAAGTGGTATAACTAATGGGGGCAGGCCAGCCCCATTCCTCCATTTCCTCATAATCGTATGACTATTGTATAGCTATATTTGACCTATGATGTTATAATGGGAGTCGCCTCAGAATATCGCATTTACAAGCGTGCAAGGAAGCGACTGAAATGGGCAGAGAAAAGGCGTCTCCTGTAGTGTTATATGCGTCTCTAGTAGTGATTGCGATAGCGTGTCTGTTATTTACTATAGCGTGTAAACAGACAAATAATGTGGGGGCTAAGCCCACCCTCGCCAACTTGCCTACTCCTGTAAGTACCCCTGCAAGCAGCGTGAGTTGCACTTTCACTACTTCTGCTCCTCTATCTTTTACATCTAGTGGGAATTGGACTGTACCTGATGGGGTAACTTCTGTTTCCGTCTTAGTTGTAGCAGGAGGGGGAGGTGGTGGATGTGGTGATGGAGGTGGAGGTGCAGGCGGTCTTATTTATGATAGTAGTTACGCTGTAACCCCTGGAGCAAATATTCAAATCACTATAGGTGCTGGGGGTGCTGGAAGCCTCAGTTGGACTCAAAGGGGTGGCACTGGAGGAAATAGCGTCTTTGGAACTTTGACAGCGATTGGTGGTGGCGGAGGAGGTTCCTTCTATGCTACCAGTATTCATAACGGTGGAGGTGGCGGCTCTGGCGGTGGCGGTGCATGCAATTATAGTGCCAGCGGAGGAAGTGGCATATCTGGGCAAGGGCATGGTGGTGGGAGTGGGTCAGTTCAGGGGGACACTTATTACGGAGGAGGTGGGGGTGGAGGTGCAGGCGGGAATGGCAGTAACGGAAACGGAGCTAATGGAGTTGGGGGAAATGGCGGAATAGGCAGCAACTACTCTTCCGTGTTTGGTACTGCTGTGGGTGAAAGTGGATGGTTCGCAGGGGGCGGGGGAGCTGGAGCCATCAACACTGGGGGGGCAGGCGGTCGAGGCGGCGGCGGACAAGGACATGGTAACTATAATACTCATGGAGGCCCAGCGACAGCTAACACTGGCGGTGGTGGAGGGAGTAGTTCCTATGGTGGTAATGGTGGCTCTGGAGTAGTAGTCCTAATGGAACATACTTGTGTTCCCTAGCTCTGCAAGACAGGCGCCTGTTACCAGGCCCACGTGACCTGAGCCAATAATACAGATTCTCTTCATTAGCTTATCCTATTCATAATCGAATTAGGCTTTTTGGTTGTCAATGTGGTCATAATACGCCCTGGAAACCTTGAAGCAAGATGTTGAATCTCGGCTTTTTGGGGACATCAACCTGCACTACTTGGTTCGACACTCAGGCTAGTGCTGCATACAATCAGATGCTTAAATAAGAATCACGGACTTTTACTTCTATCAATCGTTGGTAGGTAACAAGCCAGCAACCATTCTAAAGGCGCCGCAAATTCTTGTCAAATAGAGCAAAATTGGGTAGTGGGTCAATTTGAAATTTCGGGTAATGTATCATTTTGGTTTGCTGAGGTTTCTTGAATTAGTGCATAGATAAAAGTACAATATCACCAAGTCAATTGCGCTATAATGTAGCTAGTCCTGTTGCATAGCATGATAACTGTGAATGTTAGGTTAAACAAGTTCTTAGAACGCCATAGGTTTTTGCTAGGTCTGGCCAAGATAGTAGTGTTATTTAGGGATGAATATCGTCTATCGGTGTGGACTATGAAACGCTCGATAGAGATAAAACGATATCTCCTGACCCACGATGTACGTAAATTACAGCTTGGCGCTGGCTCCAATACCCTGGACGGCTGGCTCAATACTGACATATTGCCTAATGCGCGTGGTGTCGTCTACCTCGACGCAAAGAAACCGTTCCCTTTCGCGGATCATACGTTTGACTATATATTCAGCGAGCATCACCTAGAGCACCTAACGTACGATGAGGGGATGCGCATGCTTCGTGACTGCTATCGTGTCATGAAACCAGGTGGTCGGATTCGTATCGCTACGCCCGATCTCGAGGCCTTGCTCAATCTGTATACACCAAATAAGAGCGAAATACAGCAGAAATATATCAAATGGGTCGTCGACAGGGTTATGCCACGAATAAGCATCTATAGCGAGTGCTTTGTTGTAAATTACGCTTTTCGGAACGGTCATCAGTTCCTCTATGATCTACGCACCTTGCGCAATACGATGGAAGAGGCAGGGTTTGTGGAGGTCACGAGCCATAGGTTCGGTCATAGCGATGAAGCTGCCCTCCGAGGTATTGAGTCACACGGCAAAGTCGAAGGCAATGAGGATATAGTTGTGTTTGAGACTATGGTTCTTGAGGGGGAAAAGCCTCCCTCATAATTCTAGAACTATAAATATGTTTATCCCTTTCGCAACGCCTACTCAAATCCCGCTAATGATTCGCACATGACTCGCTTTCCACTTTACGAGTGAGTTTCGCAATAAGCTAACGAGGCTAATTCACTAGTCTTACGATCTCTGCAATACTCCAAATATGGTTGCTTACCCCTGCTGCCATAGCTGGGGTTCTTGGATAGGGATTAGCCAATGACTTGTGAGTTCTGGCGAAGTTGTAGTGCATGAAGTAAAACAGTGTGCTTTGTCCTTCTCATAGACACTCTCAATTCTATATAGATACTCACCAGTTCAATTTATTAATAAGAAATCCAAATGTAGAGAAAAGAAGCTTATTGCGCACTAAGTATCGGTAACTCATACTTTGTAGTCTGTTAACCCTACCAAAACAGTTAAAGAGTCGCTTCTCATATTCTTTTTCGAACTTATCAATGTCCTCCTCAAAGGATGGACTCTTCATCGCTACGGAACTCGCTGCAGTCCTATCTCCCAGCTTCAGGCCCTTTTCCAGCAAGACCTCCGCATAGATATCCTCCAGGTATCTGGTGACCTTTGCCGCCTCATAGTTTCTTTCCACCTTTTTGTAGCCAGCTATGCCCATTTCTTTAGCTTTCTCTCTATTTCTGAGCAGGAAAGTGATGGCCTGGGCGAAATCCCTGGGATAGTTGGCTATAAAACCTGTCTTACCATTATCTACCAACTCTATTTGGGCGTTGTACTTTAGGGGGGTGGAATTAACCACCACTGGCTTCTTGCAGGCCATTGCTTCGGCAATGGTATATCCAAATGATTCGCCCAGTCCTGGTGAATAAGCAAGGATATCAATTGAGTTGTAGAAATTCAATACCTTCTTTTGATCATAGGTAGTTTCCAGGAAGATGAAGTGCTTTCCCAGTCCCCGTTTTTGAATTTCTTTCCTCTTTATTTCAGGTGCGCCGACCATTACATACTTTATATCAGGTATTTCTCTGACAAGGTACGGCATCATGTTCATACAAAGATCGCCCCACAACGAAATGGCGGGCCTCCCTATTCTGCCAATAACGCAATCAGATGAGCCAATCCCCAGTTCTTGCCTCATTCTTGCGACTTTATCGTTTGAAAGCTCCGTGTCTTCCAATTCTGCCATATCGACTGGATTATAAAGGACCCTCACTTTATGCCTGAATTCTTCTTTGTGCATCTCACTCCATTTCCAATATCGCAGTGCACACCAATTGCTTACCATGAGATGACGGTCAATTAATTTCCCGGTTTCACTTTTATCTACATATCCGAAAACATTTGTTTCAATAAGGATGGGCACGCCGGCCTCTTTTGCAGCTTCTATGGGCAAATGTTCCTCCACTCCAGCCCTGTGCACATGCAGAATATGGATATTCTTGGCTCTCATTAGATCAACCAGCCGCTTCTTATCGCCAGCAATCAAATGTACTTCGAAACCCAGGTCCTCTAGCATCTTTGCCCTTCCACCGCTGCTATGCGCAGCAACATAAACGTTGAACAACTTCTTGTCGAGATATTTGGTTAATACCTGTAAGGCTCTCTCAGTGCCACCGAGGCTAAGTTGATTGCAGAACTGCAAAACATTAATTTTATCCATATCGTAGCCCATGTCCTCCTTTATTTGAGACCCATCAGCTTACTCGTGATTTTGACGTGCCTTCTATCGGCTCACCGTTTGCGTGTACCACAAAGTGGTTCGTCCAAGAGGGTGATCATCTGAAAGAGCAGTTGGCACGCGTGATTCTACAACCTTGTAGGCTTAGAGCGCAAGTATCCTCCGTTGACGGTTCTCCTAACTAACTTAGGAGTACCGTAGCCTTTTAACACCGCTTGACTTTCCTCTAGAGCACACTTATAATACTCCAACATTTATCATTAAACCTATCCCGCACAAAGCCCCAGAAAAGGCAGCTACCACCCCACTAGTAAAGAGGATTTGGCTCATAAGACCAAATACTATTTCAAACACGTTGACGAACGTGAGCTCATCCGTAAGGCGGGATACGAAGGATGCCCGCGTGACCATGAATGACACATGCTATTGCAAACGACATTCAAGGAGATGGAGTTAGCTTGAGCTTGGATGTTCCCAAAGTGACAGTTGTGACGCCCGTATACAACGGCGAAAAACATTTGCGCGATGCTATTGAAAGCATCCTCAACCAGACCTTTCGCGACTTCGAGTTCATTATTATTGACGGCGGCTCAACAGATGTCACCCCAGCAATACTTGCGCATTATCAACAGAATGATGAGCGGCTGCGCGTTTACATCCAGAAAAACGAAGGGGTGACTGATTCACGTAATCGAGGATGCCATCTTGCGAGAGGTAAGTATATTGCGATGATGGACGCAGATGATGTCAGCCTGCCTCAGCGACTTGCAAGACAGGTGGAATATCTGGACGCACATCCTGACATTGGAGTGCTGGGTACATGGACGCAGTGGATTGACGAGAACAGCAAGCCCCTAGCGAATTGGCAGTCGCCTACAGCGCCGGGTGTGATAGGCTGGCACCTTATCCTTTGGGACTGTCTCGCTCAATCATCAGTCATGATGCGCCGTGACATCGTTCAACAGGTGGGTTTCTATGACGCTGAGGCTCTCCATTCTGAAGACTACGACCTTTGGGCTCGCGCCAGTCTGGTCACCTTAGTTGCCAACCTACCGGAAACCCTGGTTCGATACCGCCTCTGGCAAAGTTCAAGGTATTCACAACACAGCCAAACCGCAGAGCAATACGCCGACCGGGTAAGCCATGCCATGGTCACAAAACTGCTGGGCTCCGAAGTCTCCCTGGAAACAGTGACAAATCTACGGCATTCGATTCGTCGTTTGCCCCTGGCTAGCATCCAGCAAGTCGAAAGCTCAGCCAGCCTTGTTAAGCGGCTGTATCGAGCTTACCTGCATGCGAATGCGCTGAGCAGTATGGAAGCCAGGGAGGTTGCACAGGCTGCCGGGATCAGGCTCTTGGCTTTAGCGTTAGAAGCGGGCAAGTCTTCTTTGTGGAAGAGCTTCGTTATCGCTGTTCAAGGTTTGAGAATCAGCCCTAATTTGTTGGTGTCCAAACACGTCATCACTGAAGGCATGGGCAGAGGTGTGAAAGTGGTAATGAGAAGAGGTTGAAAAGGAGATCTGGATGAAGAAGGCGCTCACCGCCGGTATCACGGGCAGGGATGGCTCTTATCTCTCCGAGCGTCACTATATTCCTCTCGCATTACATCTGTGTCATTCACTAGGATTTTACCACACAACCTCGGATTAAACCGCACAAACTAAGCTTTGGTAGTGGGTCAAGCTGAAATTTTCAACAAGTCACTACAGGCAGAATAAAGAATCCTTTATTAGACCAATAGTCAACCCATCAGCCACAGATGTTTGAGGCACCTGATAAATCGTATATAATAGCGCTGTAAACAATGCTGTAAAGAATCACATTGAGTCTAATTGCAGGCTAGGGAAATGGCTGACGCTAGAGAACAGTTGAACAAACTATTGTCCGCAGCATGGGCAACAACAAGAAGACTATGGCAAGGCCCGAATCCTTACTTGGAGTACTCAGTGAAGCCCAAGCCTAGGTACGGGCAAAACAATCCCCACCCGAAACTGTATGAGATAATCAGCCGAAACAGAGCGTCGTATCAACAAACTCTGGAATCCTTTCTGCAATTCAAGGAGCGCTTGTTCCAAATCCCTGTAGACAAGCCAGGCCAGCCGCAAGGCCCTTTCTGGCACTGCGGCTGGCTTCCACCGCTGGACCTTGTAGCCCTTTATTCACTTCTATGTTTAAACAACCCCGGGAAGTATTATGAAATAGGCTCAGGTTGCTCTACCAAATTCGCAAGAAGGGCTATACTGGACTGCTCCCTTCAGACTAAGATTGTGTCTATCGACCCTAAACCTAGAACGCAGGTCGAATCGATTTGCGACCAGGTCATACGCAAACCGCTGGAAGACTTGAGTCTCAGTACATTTGACGACTTGAAAACCAACGATATCCTTTTTGTGGATGGTTCCCACCGCTGCTGCATGAACTCTGACGTCACCGTCATGTTCCTCGATGTCCTGCCCAAACTGCCGAGTGGTGTTTTGGTGGAATTTCATGATATTTTTCTGCCCTACGACTACCCTTTTGAATGGAGAAAACGATTCTACTCAGAACAGTATCTGCTTGGAACTTATATCTTAGCGGAAGGCAACAAGCTGGACATCGTATTGCCCAATGCATATATATCATGGGATGCAGAGTTAAGTAAAGTGTTGTATCCCTTATGGAACATGCTGGGAGTAAAAGCCGGCCCCGGGGGCTCGTTTTGGATAAGAACAAGATAGCCCGGGTGCTTTCATTAGTTTTATCGGCTTGAAGCTTTGCAAGCCATCGTTCCTCATTTGACACACTTATCGGGACAGGCTAAAATGCTACTTGTCTAGCCGCAGCAGGCTCTGGTAGTCAGCGTAACACCTATTGACAGAAGGACTTACTGGTGAGGATAGTACATTTTCTCGCTGCGATAGGGATTATCGGGATCCTTGTGAGCCTGACGATAGTACCCGCTCTGGGGGAGACGCAGCAAGATGTCGCTCAACACGGTGTCAATGCTAAGTACTACGCTTTGTCAGACCTCAATACCATCCTCATTTCAAGAATCGACCCTCAAATAGCCTGGACATACAACGCTCCTACGGAGCCCAATAACGGGATTGCTGAGACATTCAATTACGACTCCACCACTAACAGGTGCACTCCTTATGGTGCTACATGGACTGGTTACCTGGAGATTCCTGAAAGCGGCACATATACCTTCGGAGGCAGAACCGACGATTATGGGGGAGCGCAAATACTCCTTAATAATCAGTGGGTTGATCTCGTGTATTGGCATTCCTCATGGATGATATACCCTACCCATAAGGCTACAGACCACTCTGGCGGTTCTGACTTGTACGACCCCTTAACCATCAGTCTCACCAAGGGATTTTATCCTATTAATGCTGCGATGCAGGAAATTGACGGTATAGGAGGAGGAGGCTTCGACCTCGATTGGATGAGACCTGGACAGACGCAATGGGAAGTGGTTCCTGCGGAATTTCTGTACACCGAACTACCTAATATCCCTGTCCCTGTAGCCTCCCACGGTTCTGGGAACTGGTGGATATACCTTATCATTGTAGCAGCATTACTGGCTCTTATTCTTGCATTTCTTGCATGGAGAAGACGGCCAAAGGTGGAGGTTACTTTTAAGGTAGAAGCTATTGACCATAGAGAAATGCTTATTTGTAATATCTGGAATGTAAAAAGAAGCCAAATAAATGACTTAAGCGCCCATTTTGAAATACTATACCATGGGGATATGCAAAGAGTAGGGGATATGGTCAAAGCTAAGATTACAACAAGGCAAGGTGAAACAGTAGATCGAGTGGCATTACGAGCATCGTATGTCCTTGCCAGGTTTCCAGTTGTAGTATTCAACCAGGAGATAAATGCCGCTTACATAGTGACTGACTCAAAAGACCAAACTTTACTGCTTCCCGTTGGACCATACGTCATAAGGGTAGAAATACACCTTGGTCGGCAGGTGATACAGGTATCACAAGATTTCGCAGTTGCCGGCGAATCGCCACACATTCGACTAAGCGAATTCCATCAATAAACGGCCTGGGGACGGACCCTGCCTGGCGACAGATAAGGCGGGCGTTGTTACTGTGCGAGTGATGATAGCCCAACCATTTTAACTCTTGCCTCGCTTGCTTAAGCTGTTGGATTAGATTCTAAGCCACTTCCCCAGCCAAGCTAAGCATTTCCACCATGCCAAGGGGATTCAGGTGTTTGAAAAGAGGCTCTAAACAGCCTCAAGAAGCTTCCCGGAAGTTGACAACCCAGCAGGGCAAAATTATAATAACCCTGGCAATCGTACTTCGAAAGGTGGTGCACATATGGCTAACGAGATGGGAAAGAGATATCGCTGTGCCAAATGCGGCACTGAGCTTATCGTCACCAGAGCCGGTACTGGCAAGGTGGTCTGCTGCAAACAGCCCATGGAGAAAAAGACCTAGAGCAACATTCGAGCGTACATGGAAGCAAGAAGGGAGTCTTAAATAAAATGCCGAATCTATTAGGTAGAAGATTTCGCTGCGAGGTTTGCAATACAGAGGTCCTCATCACCAAAGCAGGCGAAGGGGCGGTGGAGTGCTGCGGTAAGCCCATGACTGTCCAGCAGCCCAGGCCACTGCCGTCATCTGATTAGCTTCACGTTTGAACACAGAATAAAAGCCAGGAGCATGGAAATGCTTCTGGCTTCGTTTATTCCTGAAGGCATGCCGCTACCTCTGGGGCTCGATAATGACCTTGATAGAATTGTGCTCCTGGGGGTGTACGACCATGCGAAAACCCAGGCCTGTCTCCGCCAGGCTCAGCCTGTGAGTGATCATCTCCTTCACGTGCAGAGTGCCAGCACGTATCAGCTCCAGAGCCACTGCATGGTCTGCCGGACTGCCGGCGTAAGATGTGGTCAGTGTTGTATCGTTGCGCCAGAAGACGTCATTTATTGACAAAGGAAAGGTCACCCCAGGGCCGGTCGGCGCAAAGAAGAGGACGGTGCCATGGCGCTCCACCGATTTGAGCGCCTGCGCGATGGCAGCTTCGGCTCCGGTGCACACTATCACCACGTCCGCCAGACGGCCATCGTTCACCTTTCGCAAGTATGCCGGCACATCCTCTTCAGCATGGAGAGCCGCGTTGGCGCCAAGCTTGCGTGCCGCTTCCAGCCTGTGTTCGACCACGTCAGTCGCTATCACGCGCCCTGCTCCCAGAGCACGCGCCAAGTGAACATACAGCAGCCCCGCGATGCCGCTGCCGATAACAAGCATGGTGCAGCCGGGTTTCAAGCCGGCTTTTCTCAGGCCGCGCAGCACACAAGCCACCGGCTCCACGAAAGTAGCTTCCTCAAAGGACACCTCATCGGGCAGCGTAAACGTCCCCCGGTCCACATTTATGGCTGGAAGCCTGATGTACTCAGCGAAGCCGCCCGGATAGAAGTTCGTCTTGCGCAGAGTGTCGCAGACGGTATGGTGTCCGCTGAGGCAATAGTGACACGTGTTGCAGGGAACGTGGTGGGCTGCAATTATGCGGTCTCCCGCCTTGTAGCGGCTTACCTCCTCCCCCACCTCCACCACCACACCAGCCACCTCATGCCCCAGAACCAAGGGCACCTTGTGGATGCGGTACCACTCCATAACATCGCTGCCGCAGATGCCGCTGGCCTCCACCCGCATCAGCACCTCGCCGGGGCCGAGCTGGGGGATGGGCATCTCCTCCAGCCGAATATCTTTGTTGCTGTAGTACATCGCTACGCGCATGACAGTGACCTTCAAATGCCGGATAGTGGAGGAACAAAAAGCCACGAATGGCCAGGCAATCCTGCTTACTTATCTGGTTCGGTCTTGTCCGCCTCAGGCTCGCTTGTGACAGAAGGTTCAGACACTTCACTTGTGCCTGTAAGCTCATCTGTTTCAGGTGCCGCAGAAGCCTCGGCCTCCACAGGCTGAGGCTTAGGAGCACGACTGTTCACAACCACCGTGCCCGCGATAAAGTCGTGAATTCCCCGTTTTCTCTTGTTCAAGGCAATTACTACAAGGGCAACGATAATAAGAAGAACCAGAATGATCAAGCGTGTTCCGGACAAGGCTACCAACACAAGGTAAAGGAAATAGCCAATGAACCGCAGCAGAGCTCTGACGATGCCAATACGGCTGCCATCCCTTTTGACAATTTTTGCCCCGACCAACATCTTGCCCGGAGTTTGTCCGCGCCATGCCCAGAAGCCCAGAAAATATACCAAAAGGATGACGATAAACACCACTTGGCGCCACCCGATGTTGTTTACTACTTCGCCAGAGACTGTGTTAACAAGAACCTGAGCGCCAGACACTTGGTCAAATACAAAAAGGATAATGTACAATACTATGGCGTCAACGAGGAACGCTACCAGCCTGGCCATAGCTCCCCTGTATCGCAGCCCCCCCGCCTCTACTGCTTCCTTTACCGGAGCGCTTTCTGCCGCAGCCTCACCCGAGACTTCTTCTACTCTGGTTTCTGCCTTAACCTCTTCCAAGACTTCTTCGGGCTTTGGTTCGACGTCAGCCCTTTCCGTCACAGATTCCTGGACCTCTGGCTCCGTTATCTCGACCCAGGCCAGCTTCTTGGGGTCCCAAACGTATCTGGGCTTGGGCTCAGGCGAACCTTTTTCTTCTTTACGATCCATTTATATTAACCCGACAATTGACAGTATATTAGTCGATTATACCAACAAAATAATAGATGGGCAAACAACAATACATGACCTAGGGGCTCAAACCGATGATGACCACCTCAGGCTCGTTAGGTAACGAAGAGTTAGGTTCAGGAGGAGATCGGTACACGACTTCGAGTCCGCCTCCAGACTGGAATTCCCCGTTGAAGCTCCGCATAAACAGTGAACTCCCTGGAAAACTGGTGAGCCCTTCGCCCACTTTAGCCCACCCCATGATAACTGATGCTACCTGCTGGTCATCCTGGCTGAAAACGAGGTAGCTGGCCCCGTATTTCCTCATCAACTGGGCTGCCTCTGCGGGATCAGTCGTGTAGTAGGCAAGCGCCACATCGCGCAGACTTTCTACGGTATAGCCATAATAGCCATTGTCCACCAACGGTCTGCGTTGTCCCAGGTCGAGTATCCAGTACCCCCAGCCCCAATCGCTCATTACGATCGAATCCTTAGGTGTTTCGTCCTTAAGGTAGGCCATGGCATCCTGCCATTCACGATCAGCACTCACTCCATACCCTGAAGGCTCTGCCCGAGCAAAGCTGACAGAATAGGAGAGCACCAGGACGATGAGGACAGCCACGACAATCCAATTCAACCTGCGCAATTTCCACCGTTTCATCGAGTCCCAGAGGAAAGCCAACCCCACACCGGAGAGCAGGCAGGCCGCCGGGCTAGCGAAAAGCAGAATACGCACGGCAAGCAGGCTGGCAAGCAACAAACAGAGGAACCACGAGCCGAAAAAGATGATGCTCTGAGTACCCTTTTTCCATCCAAAGTAAAAGGCAAGCACGATGGGTAGCAAGAACACCTGAAAGACAATCAAATTGCCGAGCGAAAAACCCTGCTCTTCCTGGGTAGTGCTCGCCCCTCCCGCTCCAATTAACCACTTAGCTGTGCTGTACCAGAAAGAAGCCTGGTGGAAATTCAAGCCTGCCCAAAAGCCTACCACCAATATGTTTGCCACTACAATGAGAGCCAAGGGCCGCCAATCGACATCGCGCACAGATACAGTGAGTCTTCGTCTCATATCCGGCTCTGATTCCATTCGGCCGCCATACCCCAATAGGAACCTGACTATGCAACACACTGCTATAACTAGCAGCAAGAGCGCCGCGCCCCCGACATCCCACTCCAAGTAAAGCAAAACCTCCACAACAAGCACCCCAGCTCCTCCAATGAGCCACCCCACATCCCTGCCCCATACCTTGACATGCCATATACCCGCAAGGTAGAACAGGAAAGCACCGACCATGAACAGCAGCATGCTCAGCCCGTCGCGGTCAAGATAGCCCGCGCTCCCGACGTAAATAGGATAGCTCATGAACACCCAGGCCACGGCAGAGAGCAGTCCCACACGGCGGTCGTAGATTCTAGCAGCAACTAGATATATCAAGACCATGCTTATGACTGCTATGACCAGCGGCAGAGCCTTACCTGCCAAAGCCAGAGCGTCCGCGGATGATATGCCCATAACCGAGCTTATAGCTTTGGCAATATAGACTAGAGGATAAGCCAATCCGCTGTGCAGGCTGTAGGTAGATAGGCCATTAGGTGTAGAATCAGGCGGAGGCCCCTGGCCTGCCATGACCCTGCCCGCTAACCAGTGAAAGAAGTGGGAATCGGGGCTTATAAGATAGTCATAGCTGGTATTAAACAAATGTACACTGCGTAATAAGCAAGCGACTGCCGCCAATACAATAATAGAAAGCAGCAGAGTCCATCTGCTGGGTAATCTAGGAAGCTTCTGCGCCAAGGCGTTGCATCGGAGAGCAACTGCATCGGCCCATACACTCAAAGATGAGAAGATTTGCTGCCAGAACATCTTAATAATATTAAACTCGCGCTTTAGCCATGTCAACATAAAGGTATCTGGTCACCTCTCATTGCCGGTGTCCCGAGTCAATGTAATTCGTTGGCACAGGTGGTGCACCTGCTCAAACGAGGCCGAGGGACCGGCATAGTGTCTGGTTTGGGCATAGACACCATCATCAAGATTCCAGCTCGCTGCCCACAGGCTGCTCGCCACTGAATAACGAAAAAATGGTAGGAAAAGTTAACTAAATGGTGAATATAATAAAGGGGTGGAAAGGAAATCGCCTATTGACAACTAGTACTAAAGTTGCTATATTTCGTAGTAAGTTAGTACTACTCCCGTAGTACTAAGGAAGTTGCTCTAAGCTTCCTTCCAAGGGGGGAGCCTGAGCGCAAGGGAAGGAGGTGAGAACAAATGGGTATATTAGAGACTATTGATCAGTTGATCGCGTCAATTGTGCCGTCCCTGACCCAGATGGGTGGCTTGCTGGGCGCCGTAGTCAATATGCCTGCGCCATATGGAGCTATGCCGTTGTCCACCGCGGCTCTGACTGGTTTTGTTATGCCTTGGGTCAATAACCTGGGCAGCATTCTCACTGCGTTAGCTAGCTTCCTTAATTCCCTCTAGGCGTGTGCCGGGACAATCGGCTGAGCAGGTTATAATTTTTGCGAACGAGGTTCGCGCGATTTTAGTAATATGTGTTGCACTGAAGCGTCCTTGGAGCTTCAGAGAGACGGTAAAGAAGGGGAGGATTATCCTCCCCTTCTTTAACTTAGCGCGGCAATGGTACTAAGGCTTTGAAATAAATCTGTTATAATATTGGCTAAGAAGGATAAAGCCACAAAAATGGTTTCTTCTGCGTTGATAGGGCGCGTCACAAGAGTAATCCTCCCAGCGATAGTGCTTACAGGTATCCTGGCCCTGATGCTCGCCTCGGGGTCGGGTTGTGGCGGCAGCAAGCCTCCACCTGCTATGAACGTCTACTACCAGATAGGGCAACCCGCGGAGACCTCGCGGGAAGTACTTACCGTCATCTCCACTCAGAGAGTGAGCGAGATTAAGACACCCGTAGGACTGGGTCGGCTTTTCAAAACCTTCGAAATAGCAGCACCTGGCACCATATTGGTAGTCGTAGAACTCTCAGTCACCAATGTGGGGCAGAGCAGCTCGTTGGCCATATCCTACAAGGATTTCAGCATGAAGGACGCACAAGGTCGTGTGTGGCCTTGCATCGGCTACCCGGGAGTTAACCCCTATCCCAGCCGGAAACTTGCTACCGGCCAGAGCGCCTATGGTTACATCGCGTTTAACCCGCTTGCAACGGCTACGGGCCTTGAGCTCTCCTGCCTTTTGCAGGGTTCGACGCCTGTGCGGGGCGTGTGGCAGATCCCCTAGTAATCGAACCAGCACAAAACGGATTAGCTATCAGGCGGCATTCCGCAGAGCAAAAGAGACTCCGATTGTTTACTAATCTATCATCATATTAACTTTAGCTCCCAATTTTGGAGTTTGTTCTAGCTATTTGATAAGGGGAGGCAATACTTGCGTTGAACAATTCTCATAATCGTGTTATGCTATGTGTATTACCCTGATATTATTAAAGGAAAGACTATCATGCCACATTCCATGGCGAGTCTCATAGTAAGCGCGCTGAACGTAGTCAACAACTCCCTCAGTGGTTTAGTGACCCTAGGGCCTTCCCAGCCGCTGACGCCCATGGGTTCTCACCTTGTCAATGGTCTGGCACATGATGCAGTATCCTTGGCGCAGTTCCTGGCGAATATAGCGACGCATAATCCAATATCTTAGCCAACCCCCAAAGTATCTACGTCAGCCGCTTAATTCGTGAGAGAAACTGCGTGTTGACAATATGGGGCAACCCATAGATGACTTAAGCTCTTTAAGCAATAATGCTATGATCCAGCCCGTAAGCAGCAGGTCATGAGTAGCAACATCTGCGGCAAGTGTCAAAACTTCAAGCCGAAAAAAGGCGATAAGTTTTTCAATTGTACTACTGCGAAACATGCAGGCGTTAAATATAGAATGCAGGTTAGAGCCGATACCAGATCCTGTGATGCATTCCTGCCATTTGGAACACCTTCTACACCAAAACCTCCACCCCCACCCCAACCGACCCTAGAGCCAAAACCATTATCACAATCTAAGCCAGCGCCGCAGCTACAGCCCAAACTGGTACCAACACCACAACCCAACGCAATAACACAACCAAAGCCAGAGCTCAAACCAAAGGCAAGGCAAAACCCCCCGCAAGAGCCATCGGCAGAAGACCGTCCTCGGCCAACCGGCCTTTGTATTTGGGGAAGGGTAATCCTTATAACATCTCTCCTGTTAGTTATTGGGTTGCCTTCCTGGGGCATCTACTCATGCGTCTCCAAACCAACAACATCAGTGCCTCTCTCTACGCCAGTTCCGATGCCCGCCAATGCTGTTGTTAAGTATTTTGACATAGGGGAAAACATATTGGCAACAGGGGGCGGAAACATTACAGTCTCCTTAGCAGAAGAAAAGACCTCGTACAGCAGTTCATTCGGCGAGACCGTCAAGGCGCCTCCCGGAAAGGCCTTCATATTCATAACGGTGACATGCAAGAACATCAGCAACACTTCTTTCTTGACAGGACCATCGTATTTCTTGCTCACCGACTCCGCAGGGCATTCATACAATGACGAAACGTACGGGGACTACAGCTTTAGCAGCCCGTACCCAAATGCTAGTCTGTCGCCCAAGGTAACAGTCACCGGCAACATCCTATGGATAGTGCCAATATCAGCTTCAGGGATGGAAGTTTCCTACCTTCTTGATAGCATGAGCAACCCTCCTGTGATAGCCAGATGGAAGCTCCCCCAGTAGCCCTGAAAGGCGGCTAATTCCCCTCGTAATTTCCGCTTAAAGGCTCCTTCGTTTTACTCCACACGCCGTCATTGACCGACCCCTAATAGTGGTTTCACATCCAGACCGCCTTCGCCGGGGAGGACTATAGTACACTACTGAATAGGACGTAAAGGTGATTGTTGCCCATCTTCTGTCACGTTACACTTCTCATCAAAAGGCTCTCTCACTAAGGAAGCCGCAACCTAAAGAAAGGAGGTGAGAACTAATGGGTATACTTGAAAGTCTTGACCAATTGGCCGCGGCATTTTCACCGTCCTTGGCCCAGATGGGTACCTTGCTGAGCCTTACGGTCAACATGCCTGCTCAGTATGGGGGACCTATGCCATTGTCCACCGCGGCTCTCACAGGTTTTGTTATGCCTTGGGTCACTAATCTGGGCGCCATTTGCACTGGATTAGCTAACTTCCTGAGTGCTCTCTAGGCGGTGAGCCCGGATACTCGGCTGGGCAAGTTCTAATTTTGCGAGCAAGGTTCGCGCCACTTCAATAGGTTACGGCTCGAAGTGTCCTTGAAGCTTCAGTACGATAAAGGAAAGGGGGAGAGTCTCCCCCTTTCCTTTATTCAAAGACGGCTAATCGGCACCGGATCCAAAGCTAACCTATCATAATGGCACCCTGAAAGTTACAAAGCCGAACCGGAAACTGCGGATTTTCGCACCTACCGATACGCCCACCTCAAATCAAAGCTTCTTCTATTTTCCCTTCATCCTTGAACAAGCACCAGAGAGCCATTTCTCAGAGAGTACCTTAGTTCACCCCCACTGCGTAAAACCACGAACCGTGGCCAAGGCAAACTCGTAACTAGGTAACACTTTTTCCAGAGCCATCCCTACTACATAAAATGAGAGTCCCCATGATGTGTCAGGCCTCCAAGCATAGTTAAATGATTTGGTGAGGCAAAAAACCAAACTTACAGGGAAATGGGGGTGGAACAGGTGTTAGAATCAATCATAGGCTATCTGAGTACACTTGGCACCATACTTATGGAGACCGGCACACGCCTCGGGATGAACGCACAAGACATCCTCAACAGTCCTTATTCAGGGTTCGGAGCAGCCAGTGGCTCAACAATGGTATTCAACCTGGCCTTCGCACCTTTGATTAACCATCTCGGCCCTCTGCTGCAGAACTTCGGCGGTATCCTTAGTGCCCTTGCGAACATCATGCAGCATCACTCGGGCTAACGTCTGCGCAATAGCCCACGCCGATGAACTGGAAATAAAACGTGGGAAGGGCTCAAAAACGCTCCCATATTACATAACTTGACCATATACGTTCTTTCTGCTACACTTCGTGGTATCCTTACCTTGAGGCTCGGTGAGTAGGCAATTGACATAAATGCCGAGCAATTCCTTGCTGGCGAATTGAGAAGGACGGGAGCACATGAAAGGCTGGGGGAAAGCTCGACTGCGCGAGCATAAACCGGCAATAGCCACAATAGTGGCATTACTCCTGTTGTGGCTAATAGCTTCCCCGGCCTCAGCCAGTCCGCTGGCGATATCGGGGGTTAGTTCGGGGAACATAACTGAAACCACGGCTACCATCACCTGGACCACCGACGAGCTAGCCAATAGCACTGTAAACTACGGTAATACAACTGATCTAGGCACTATTGTATCTGACAGCGAGTTTGTCGGAAACCACACCATAACTTTAACCGGACTCGATCTGGCCACTCTTTATTATTATGAGGTAAGCTCAACGGACTCTGTTGGGAACTCTGCAGTTAGCGATACAGGCAATTTCACCACAGACCCATACCCTCCCACAATCTCAGGGGTCAATGTAGGGAACATAACCTATAATTCAGCAATCATAACCTGGTCGACTGACCGTCTCGCCAACAGCACAGTTAGTTATGGCACCGACTTGCTGTTGGACTCAGCAGCTTATGACAGCAGTTTTGTTTTGAACCACTCCATAATCTTGACTGGACTCACTCCCAGTACCTTGTATCATTTCGAGGTAAGCTCAGCAAATCCATACGGTAACGTCACGATAGATAACAACAACGATGCTTTTTATAGCTTAACAACAGGTGTTATGATATCAGGAGTAAATGCTGGGAACATAACCGACACCTCAGCCACCATAACCTGGACAACCGACCAGCCAAGTGATAGCACAGTTAACTATGGGAACAGCACCGCCCTGGGCTCTACACTATACAGCGGCAATCTTACCACCAACCATCTCGTTAATCTGACCGGACTTGCCCCAGCTACTTTGTATTACTATGAGGTAAGTTCGACGGATACTAACGGCCACACCACAGTCAGCCCTGGCAATAGCACCTACTACGACTTCACTACCGCCGTGCATCTTTACCTTCAGGGGTGGGGCTGGTGCACCAGCTACGGAGATGTCGCTTCTGCTACACTAGTCGGCTATGCTACACAAGTTGAAAGAGGCAATGGTTCCCAGAGCTTCTCAGTGCATGCGTTGGGGAACCTTACACTCCAGGTAGGCAATGCTACCCCTGAGATAGTACCAGTTGACCTGTACGGAAGCAGGGTAAGAACACTGTTCTACCTCAGGCAAGAGGTGACAGGAGAGTCATCCACCTTCACAGGTACCTGGATAACTGGTAACGATACCCAGTTCTATATCCTGACCTCAGGACTGATCGCACTGCCCAATCCGGAAGGCCAGTCTTTTAAAACAGCGAGACTGTGCTTCGTGGTGTTGCGAACGCCGGGGGGCGATGTCCCTGACCAACCGCCGGGTGGCTTTGTGGCCAATTGGGACACCTTCATTGCCTGGTCTACCAAATACGCTGACCGAACAATCACCGCCCTCGTAGGCACTGGTGTTGGGAGGATAATAGCTGAAATCCTTGCCAAGATAATGATACTTATCGCAAATATCAGGGCGCTGGGCACGCCCTATTTCTGGTGATGACAAAAGGGCCAGCATCGCCCCCCTTGTAACGTCATCTCATTCGGATGCACGCAGAATACTTTGCGCCTTAAGCGACATGGGACTGCACTACAACAGTCCCTAATAAGAAGAGCGCGCGTATCGTCGGCGAAGTTCTGGGCAAATACCAAGAACGTTAGCGTAACAAAGCCGTTATCTTCCACCATGCTTGAACAGTACTTCATTACTGCCGGATACCCCGGGGAGGTCGCAATCGTAAGCCAAAGGAAACCAACGACTCAGGTCACTATTTCTAGCGGCCCTCTCTCTATAGAAAATAAGAATCTCGCTGATGTATTGCTCCTCGTACCGTAGTCTAATGAGTTGTAGTGGCAGAAGCCAACACTCATTCAGGCCGAGGAGGTGGCAAAAAATGTTCGTAACTTGGCTGGTGTATATTATGGCATTGATCCAGGCGATAGGATCACACCTATTTATACCTAACGGTGGGGGTTACCCCACCGAGCATGCGATTCCTTGAAGGTATGGCTTGGCAGAAACTCCGCAGGTTGCTCATGGTCAGCGAACACGGCATATTGGCATCATGAACCTTATGATTGGGGTAGGTTACCTCTTAAAATGATTCCAGGCATTCGTTAATGACTTCGAGCCCATTCCGGTTGGGGGTAGCTACGAAGACTCTGTGATGGTCCGTTACCCTACAATAGAAACAAGGCTTCTCATGTTCAAACGGGTATGCTCAGCCATCAGATCAAAGTGCCTGTCACAGTGAAGAAGCGTACAGCTGTTAACGATGGCAGCCGAGGCAATGAGTAAATCAGTATAAAGGATCATCTTCCCTCCCTGTCGTAATCTGAAGGCAAGCTGAATCGCTGTCTCCCAGATGGCTTCATCTGCAGCCATCTGGTGAAGGGCATTGAGGCGGCTCTGCAGGCGGTTAAAATCATCCAGTGGTTTCGTTCCCCCTAATAGATCGAGACGTATCACTGGGACAATAGCTACCCTGTTCTCCGCCAGCAGGTGTGCTACCTCATCCCTTATCTCGCCAGTGGAGGTTTCCCGAGAGCCAGAATCCAAACCAAGGTGTCGATGAGCACCAGATTACTGCTCGTGCCTCAGCTTCTCCAGATCCCCTGAAGAAAGGGCGAGTTCGAATGTGCCCAATTCTTGGCGCAAATCTTCTAAGTACTTTCTGCGGATTAACTCTTCGAGCCCGGTGGCGATGGCCTGTTTCTTAGTCTTGGCTCCGCTCACGCGCATCGCCTCGTCCAGCAACTTGTCATCAATGACGACGGTCATCTTTGACATATCGATGCTCCGTATATTTGTCTATCATTCCTACGGCTTCGTTATACAGCTTATGTCTACGTGTGCCAAGAGCGCCCCCCTAGGCTAAAACCGCACCGACTTGAGTCCATACCTACCGCGGGCATCCCTCACATCCTGGGGATGAATAAGGTACCTCACACTCCTTTGTGTCGACTCCTTCGATCCGGGCTCGCTTAAGAACCCCAGCTCCCTCAGCCTGGCTCCCACCCGGTGCGCCACCTGCTGCCGGGAATACCGTCCCCCCGTAGCGGCGCGAACCTTCAATTCAAGGCTGGAGGCATAGACCCATTCAGCTTCGACTTGAGACCTCCCCAGCTTGGACTCCAGTGCCCTGATCAGGGCAACGTCGAATTCCCGGGTCAGTCCCTCTGAGGCAGAGCCGCACGCGTCGACGGCGTACCTCATCATTCTATCCCACACGCCGTCGGCCCCGCGCTCCTCCAGGAATTTGGCCACGGCGAGCAGGGGCAGCCACAGTTCATTGTCCCTCTCCAGGGAAATATTGATGGCAGCGTCATCGAGGTATAGCCGCCTCACCTCCTGGAAGTGGCCCAGGGCAAAGCAGTAGAGTTCGTGCCTGATGCCGGGCCAGTCCTCGGCATCGTCCGAAAGCTCGAGCCCGCTGCTGCCGGCACCTTCGCTGCTCCGCATATCTAGGGGGATGCACCTGCCAGCCAAGATATCCTCTATGTCACCTGTGCTGGCAACGATCTTGGGACTATAGGCCTCGCGCAGTCTGAGGTGTGATCCCTGGCCAGGCTCGTCTTCCCATACCTCGGCTCGCCCGTCTTCCTTGTATCCAGCCCTGAGGAACCTGAGCAGGTCCTGGGCACCCTGGTGTGGGGATCCCCTCAGGTTCTCTACCTCATCCAGAGCCAGGCCACAGCGGGAGTACTGCACCAACCTGAACATGTTGCGGGGTGCGACGGCAGATGAGGGCACCATGTTGCAGGCCACCCTGGTCGCCAGCGCCATGGTCTGCGTCCTGGCCCAGCCCTGGGGGCCGTAGAGATGCAAGTAGGGATATGCGCCGAAAAGGGGGAACAGATAGCTGCCCATGCACCATATGGACAGGAGCTCCGCCTTTGTCGCCTCCTTGAAGCCTATGTGACGCTGCACTGCTTCCAGCAACCGATTGAAGGTTTGGCCAGGATCCGGGTCATCTCCCGCCAGGAACCTCTCGATATCTGCCTCCCTCCAGCGCTTCTCATAGGGAGCCCTGGGCTCGCTCCGGAGTATCACGCGTTTGCCATAGAGCTGGAGCGGGCGCCCGTCCCACTCCAGCTTCTCCCTGTTGCTGGTGATCAGATAGAGCCTGGTAACAGCCCTGTTGCCAATGACCTCATCCCAAGCTGCGGCGAGCACCCCCACCTGGGCCGAGTAATCCAGGGCAGGGTGTAGCTCCAAGAACGAGCCGGGGGCAAAGTTCCGCGTAGCGACCTCCAGCGGTATCCTTTCCCCAGTCCTGGCCGCCACAAGGTACACCGTGAAATCGTGATCATTTATACCCAGGCTCCGGAGCGCCTTCTGCCGATAGGGCTCGATATCGGGGTCGCCTAGCCCGCGCATGCAGGTGAAGAGATCTCTCTCGTAGCTGCCTCGCTCCACACCTATGGTGGCCGCAGCACGTTCCAGCATCACGTCAAGCAGGGACCTCGCCCGTTCCAATAGCTCCTCATACTCAGCCCCGGTATGGCCCTGGAGGGCAAATTCATGGGGGTCTTTAGCGCCCTGCGGCAACTCGACCAGGTGAGCCACGATGCCCATTTGCCTTGCGATCCCCTTCGCCGCCGCCACAGCCCTGTCGAAGGGGCCAGTGTCGAAGCAAAGGTAAATCCTGTCGTGGCCTTTCAAGAGCCGGAGCTCCTCCCCGGATAAGGCCGTCCCCCCCAGGGAGACGACATCGTAGCCCCACTGCTTCAGGGTCAATGCGCTGGCCCAGCCCTCCACGATGATCAGCTTCCCCTGCTCGTGCAGGGCATCAGCATTAAAGGCCACCCTCTGCACCAATCTGCTCACGGGGAGACCCAGGCATTCGGGCAGGCTTGAACCCTCCAGGGCCCACCCTGACATATACACCACCCTGCCTTGAGCCAAATAGGGTATTACGAGCCTGCCCTCAAAGAAGGCCCTGCCGTCCCGCTTCACCACCCCGGCCCCTTTTGCCAGCTTCAAATCGAACCCCTGGGCAGCCAGATGCCCCGCCAGGTCCGTTCCCCGCGCCAGCCCTAGCTTGGCTTCCTTTATAGTTTCTTCAGACCAGGCCATCTTCGCTTGTAGATGTTGGAGGAAGGCCCTGTCTTGCACAAGGGCCCGGTGGTAGATATCGGCGGTAGCGCCCAGGACATCCTCAATGGCTCTCTGTTTGAGCTCCCACTTCATATCGCCCTCACCTAGCTTCGGCTTCTGCATCCCCGCCCTCCAGGCAAGCGCATCCAGAGCAAGTAGGAAATCTGCCCCCTTCAGTCCCTGAACGAGGCGGCAGTTTATTCGATAGACCTCATTCCTGGAATGTTCACATTCCCTGTCGATAATCTCGCACAAAATAACACACATGTCAACTATTTCAGAAGGGAGCTCAAGGCTCATTCATCACCGACACGGACATGCGGGCTTTCTGGCGGTTTTCGGTAATTGCCTCTGCTGAGACGCCTATAGAAAGGGCAGGGACCACACATTAGGCTTAGAGGAACCCTGTCCCGATCTGCACAGTGCCAGAAGGTACAGCAAGTTGCAGAAACAATGAGCTGGGTTTAAAATGTTTAGCAACAGGGTGTATGCAGTAGTCGACACCCGTATCGAATAGAGGGGGTAGTTGTGCGCCATTCGATCAAGGCATTTGTGCATAAGGGTGAGAAGTATTATGTTGCGGAGTGCTTGGAGATACCAGTTGTCACCCAAGGCGAGACCCTAGATGAAACCATCTCAAATCTCCAGGAGGCGGTGGCACTGCACCTTGAAGGCGAAGACCTGGCTGACTTCGACCTCGCCCCTAACCCATCGCTCTTGGTGACATTCGAGTTGGAGCCTGTGGTTGTCCCCTAGGCTGAAGCGCCTCTCGGGAGGCCAGGTGCTGACCATCATGGCCGCGTTTGGCTTTCATGTCCACTCCCAGAGGGGCAGCCACGTCAAACTGCGCAGGATAGGCCAAAGCGGAGAAAAGCAGACGCTGACTATTCCTCTGCACACCGAGCTCGATCCCGGCACAATACGGGCTATTATGCGCCAAGCCGCGCGGTACATCCCTGAGACCGAACTCGAACCGCACTTCTACTCAGAATAGCTAGCGACGCTGCTCCCAGTGAACCTAGGGGGCCGACGTTCTGCGGTACCGCATTGGCATTACGCTCCGCCCCTCCTGCCCTTTGCCTCTGCTATTCGCTTACCACTTTCTTAAACTTGACGATGATGGGGCTCCAAGACTCAACACGTTAGGAGCACATTCCCCCCTCTTGTCTCGGCTTGACTGCCCCGGCGGAGTATGATTTGTTGCGGGAACGCCGAGCGGAACCGCTTCCTCTGCCGACCCTTCGAGGGACTCGTGTTCCATAGGCTCCTTATCCGCGAGCCTGGCCAGAAGGCTAAGGACTCTCTGGCCAACTTTGGCCATGATACGTGTGCCAAACATTAACGCATCGCTCCAATTAGGGAGTGTCTGCTCATCATGCGGAGCGAGGGAGAAACAGCGAGACCAGGGAGCCCCGGTCAAAGCCGGCATGATCAGGAAGGAGAGCCATACCTCTCCATGGGCTGAGTGCTTCTGGACTGATAAGCCGTAGAAACCCGGCTACCCGCCCACGTCTCCCCCCAGCCATAATAGCTACCGTCTGCGCCACCGAGCGGCAAGAACAGCCACAGTGCCAGGTTTCTCCCCTCCGCAAGCCCTCGCGTACTGCCCTGGGCTCCTCCTCCAGGGGCACCCCGCTTTCTCAAACCCCGCGCTCTCCCCAAGGTCCGAAATAGTCAGCCCCCTTGAGGGAGTACCAAAGTGCCAGTGAAATCCCCAGCAAAAGCAGAGCTAACTTGGCATAATATAATGCCGGCAGGCAGGAAATGTGTTGAATTGGCTCCTCCTTTGCGGGGCACCCTGTGTTGGCCAGGGTGGCCGGGGAGATTTCCCCTTTGTTCCACGTGTGGCCTGGCTTCGACCGGTCAAAAGTAGCAGCGAAACCGCTCTTGAAAACTGGGGCGAAGGTCGTATAATGTAGTCTCCGGAGAATCGCCCGCCCTGTTACTAGCTGCGCTGAACCGGGGGAGACGCTTGGGGCTAGGGGCCTTCCAAACGGGCACTGGACTAACTCAAGAACCCCTGTCGTGGGCTTGCTGCTCGTTGGGCCGTGGTCAACACCATACCTGCGCAGAGGGAAGCTAGAGAAAACGCCGGCCCATAGCACAAGGCAGCGGGAGACGGGGTCGGTAGTTCCGGGTTCTGCCCTGCTTTGGAGCAACCTGGTCCCATAGGACTCTTAGGCGCGCACCTTACTCTGAATGGCTGAACCTGAAGCCAGGGCATAGCCAAGCCTTAAGACAAGGGAGGGGAACATGAAAGGAATCACAACAGGGTTCACAGAGGAGGTGAGGGCAGCCAATCCCATCCAGGACGTGCTGCCTGAGTTCGTTCCCGACTTCCCAGGATTCGATGAAACTGTTCCGTCGGAGCTCAAGTGCCCCTGTCCTTTGCCCCAGGGCGGCCATGCAGGCTTCGCGGTGTACGTCGATGACCAATCCTACCGCTGTTCCGGGTGCGCCAGGTGGGGAGATGTATTCGACCTGGTTCGGGAATTGAAGGGGGTGGATTTCATACAAGCCAGGAACATGCTTGCCGACAGGGCAGGGATACTGAAGCCCGCGCTGCCCCAACCGGATGCACCATCAGAGCTGGAACTCAGAGCCATGGGGGATGTCCTGGAGGCCACAGTCGATCTCTATCACAAGGCCCTGGTGCAAGATAGGGCTCGCCTGGAGGAAGTGGTGGAAAAGGTTGCTCAGGATGAAGCTTCAGTGATGAAACTAAAGCTAGGATGGGCTCAGGGAGCCAACCTGGCCCAGTATCTGGCCGGGAAGGGCTTCGATATCGAGTTGGCCAAAAAGGCCGGTGTGCTCAGAGAGGACGGCAGCGACTTCTTTCAAAACAGGGTCACCATTCCGGTCCACTCCCGGGGTCGGGTGGTATTTATGACAGGGAAAGCCCTGGAAAAGTCTACCTGGCCCACATACCTGGACCTGCCCCCAAATGAACTTGTGAAAGGTTTGCCCTTACGATCGGTGGCCGAGGGCGACAAGGGGGAGCTAGTCATCGTGCTGAGCTTCGGGGACCTTATGGCTCTGGTGGATTGGTCAGTGAATTGCCTGTTTGTGCCGCGGGGCACGCTGCCGGAGCAGTGGCTGCCGCTTCTGGCGGGCCGCGACCCAATTTATATTTGTTTTATCCCTGACGCCTTTGGTGATGCGCTTGCCCTGGGCAAGCGCATCACCAAAGGTATAGGCATCATGCCTTACCTGGTCCCAGCGGCCACGCACGGGAGAGACCTCTATGAATCCGCCAAGGGACCTCTACGCTGTTCCAAGGACCAGTTTAGGAGCCTGTTGAACAAATCACCCGATCTCGTCGATAGCATGCTGGGGCGTATCGCGGCACTTAACGGCGCGCGCCGGGCTGACGAGGTGGAAGGGCTCTTCCGCTTCATGGCCACGTTGGCCGAGTTCGATCTGCCTCAATACCGGAGGAAGGTGGTCAAGGGCCTGGGCATCACCCGCGGGCAGTTTGCAGCACACCTGAAGGAGGCCAGAGGTGAGGAGGAAAGGGCCGCAGGCATTGGTGCAGAGGATATCGATGAAGGCGCGTGCCTGGCCATACACCCCGCGCTGGACTACCTGGAGCAAATAGGGGTGGTAAGCGTGGCTTTGGATATGAAAATCGATAATAGGGTAGTTACCAGGCCCTATCTGATCACCAGCGACAGGCAGAGGCTGGAGCCGTACGGGAGAGGGCTTGAGATAAGGGGGCAACGCGTCCTGTTCCGGAGCGAACCCAAAGCCCCCTGCGAGAAGCGCTGGAGGAAGGCCGATATAGACAGGTTCCTGGATGGAGATGACCCGGACCCTGGCCAAACCTTCTCCAGGCTGCTGGGCATAGTGAGAAGGCACATAGATTTCAGGGACCCCGTGGAGGCAGAGATCCTGGCCATATGGTGCATGGCGAGCTATCTGTTCCCGCTGTTCACCAGCTACCCCTATCTGCACCTCTACGGGTTTAAGGGCACCGGCAAGACCCAGACCATGAGGCTCGCCTCCAAGCTGGCATTCAACATGGTGCTGGCCTCCGGCATCACCCCCAGCGCCACCTTCAGGTTGGTGCAGTCCTCCCGGTGTTGCGTGGGCCTGGACGAGGCGGAGAATCTGAGAGGGGCCAGGGACCGGGACAGCCGCGAGCTCCTGGGCCTACTCAGGGCGGGGTGCAAGAAGGGGGCCGCCGCCATCAGGGCGGAGGCCGTCCCGGATAAAGGTTTGATGGCGATACAGTACGACGTGTACAGCCCCAAGATGATCGCCAGCATAGACCCCATAGAGGACATCCTGGGCAGCCGGTGCATATCTATAAACATGTTGAGGACCGAGAACCCCGAAATCGGCAGGGTGGAGCTTTCCGATAACGGCGAGGACTGGGCCGGCATGAGACACGAGCTGTATTGCTTCGCGCTGGGCCACTTCCCTGAGGTGAGGCAGCTCTACGCCGACGAAGCCAGCCTCAGGATACTCCTGAACCGGGACCACGAATTGTGGCTGCCCCTGTTCTCCGTGGCCAAGCTCCTGGACGAGCGTGGGGCCGATGGCGTGTTGGATCGGCTGGTGGAGTATGCCCGCGAGGCCTCAGCTGAGGGCTCGGACAGCGGGCTCGAGGAATTCGACCTGGCCTTGATGGAAGTATTGGTATCCCTGGTGGGAAAAGATGGAGCTGAGGCTAAATGGATTGCCGCAAAGGAGATGGAAGGGCAGCTCAGGCAGGTTCTGGCAGGGAGCCATTTGCCCAGGGATGTGCCGCAGAGTGTCGGATACAGCTTGAAAAACCTCGGCCTGTTGCACAGTCCCAGATCGAAGAAGAGGACTGCCACAGGCGTGATGTACTATATTCAGCCCGGGCAGCTGACGAGTGTCTGCGATAGGTGGGGCATTGAGGCGCCGACCGAGCCTGCTGCTGAGGAAGCCGCTCCGGTCAGTGTGACGGGTTCCGGAACACAGCCTGGCCGGATACGCTCCAAGACTCACAGGGCTAATCACCAGTGAATGGTGGGCAGTGACGGCTACCAAGGCTAGTTGGTTTTCGACCCGTTCCTGAATACCCAGAAGTCAACGGGAACGATGTGCCCCAAGGCTCTGCTCCCTGTCCTGCTTGAAATCAACGCGCTATGGGAGATGACAGCGGAATAGGCGACTCGAGGAAAAAGAAACTGCCTGAAATAGTGTTTCGCAGTGTGCGCTGTCTTGACCCCGGACCTGAAAATGGAGGCATCGGAGACATGGTTTATCGGATCTATGGGGAGAAAATAGCCCCTTGAATGGAAGCGTTTTCGAGGGTCTCATCGAGCGAGTCGCCTTAGAATAATGACGGAGTCAGTAGAGAAGTAGATTGCGGTAGAATACTGAATAACTGCTTGTCGGAAATATGGTCATAGTACAAATAAATCAAACATCCCAGTGTTCGTGAATTGATGACTCACCCGTGATCTTGTTGGTCCGCTGACAGGCGCCCATTAATAACAGCTCTGGCGCAATACTGCCTGCATTGGTTCATACTATTTTTCTACGCCAGAAGCAGATAAGTACTCGGTTTGATATAGTGGTTGTGACAAAGGTGCCCTCTTGCGCTTCGTATGGTCCTCACAGTAATATCTCATGGATAGCTTCAGAATTGTACGTATAACTTACATAGTGCGACTGTTTTCTGCATGCGACATTGTATAGGACATTCCTCCTCCGTGAAGGTGGTGTCTGTAATAGGCTTCCAGCAGCAAGATGTCGATGGTCTACATTTTGTATGTAGCTAACAGTTCAGATAGGATGTCAGTCTGTGAAATGAAAGGAAGGTATTAACCGAGGTGATCTTACTCTTCTATCACTCCGATTAAGGTAATTCAAAAGGTCTTATTGCTATGAAAATTGCTCTGAAAAGCATTTCCCTACTGCGATAACAACGTAACCAACTTCTGGAGCACCTCCGAGATAGTATCGGTGGGCAAGGTGCAGACCAATTCTGCATTTCTAGCGCGCCAATCTAAGCTCTTGACCTGGTCGGACAAGATCGCCCCCGCGACCGACAACCCCGCAGGGATAAGAACCTCGAATGGATAGCCTTTAATCTGGTTGGTAATGGGACAAAGGATAGCTAGCCCAGTTTTCCCGTTATAGCTTTGAGGTGAGAGTACCACAGCAGGACGACGTCCTGCTTGTTCATGACCTGCTTGCGGATTCAAGGTAATCCGTACCACATCCCCACATTGTGGAACATAAGTTCGCGAGCTTACCATGTTTCATTACCTGTGAAGGGGCCCGTATCAACTTCGTGATGCAAGTTTTCTTTCGTGACCTTTGCCAGAAGTTGTTCAAGGTTCAGCTTCGGTTCAGTTACGGGTGTGATAACGAGTTTCCCATCTGCCAGCGATACCTCAACAGACGTTTCTCTCTGGAGTCCTACTTCGGTTGCGAAAGATTTCGGGATACGCAAGGCAAGGCTGTTGCCCCATTTCTGGACACGGGTTCTCATTTCAAACCTCCATTCATGGTATCTACATTGAAGATACTCCATCTGCAGGTATTTGTCAAGTCTGTGTAAGCGCCCATAACACAAATTACTTTGCTGATGCTGCTCCAAGTCACATTTCATCCATATGTACCCTCAGCTTTCAATGAGTCTTCCTACAAAAAATCCCATCCTGATTATGCTGTATCATAATCAAGAACTTCGGTGACAAGCCATCAGAAAAGGCTGAAGCACTATAAGCCGCGCTTATCATAAGCCCCATAGCCAGAATCTCAGGGTTGTATGCGCTTGAGGCATAGAGATTTGCCTATGTGAAAGGACAGTATGAAGCACATACATGTCTTGACAATTGTGTCACATTGTGACACCCTAAACAAAGGGAAGAAGTGATTGAGAATTAGTGAGCTTGAATAGGATGACGAAAATATCGAGCATATCGCGCGCCACGACGTAAACCCTGAGGAGGTTGAAGACATCTGCTTTGGGGCACATCTAAGCAGGAGAGAAAGTAACCTAACATATGTCCTGAGCGGACAAACTGCGGCCGGCAAATATCTCAACGTGGTGGTTGAGCAAGTTGGTAAAGGGTTGTTCAGACCAGTAACCGCTTTCGAAATGAGCGAACACTACGAGCGTAGATACAGAAACAAAGCAAGAAAAGGATAAGGAAGAGTGGGACTATGAAAAGAATGAAGGATACTGGGGTTCCAGAGTTTCAATCACTGGAGGAGGAAAGAAAGTATTGGGAGGGACGTGGGCCGCTGGCTGAAGGATACAAGTCGAGGATTAACAAAGCTCAAGCCAGACAAAAGCGTTCGTCGTTCTTGGCTGTCCGTCTAACTGGTGAGGAGTTGACACGCCTGCGTGACATTGCCAAGGAGGAGGGGTTAGGCCCTTCCACTTTCGCTCGGCTTGTGCTTACCCGAGCAATGGGGCGTAAACAAATTTTGCCTCACTTTGTAACTCTGGACAAGGTAATTGATACACTGACTTATAGCCTGTCGCAGAGGGACAGAAACAAGTTCGAATCTTTTCTGAAGGACGTAGCAATAGGTGAACAGGACAACCCTGTTGTGCTGGCTTTCTCCGGAGAGAGGAGAACTTGGGAAGAAGTTACGTCGCTTTTCCTAACCCGCTTACTTGCATCGCTGGGTATTCAAGTTGTTATACCTGAAAAGGAGAATATCGACAGTGCAAACCAGATGGCGAAACGCGAATCTATTCGCGATTCACTAGGAAATTCCGTTAGTTAGACGTGACAGGTGACCAAGTACCTATTCTGAAGTATACACATCTCAACATCAGTCAGTGGTCTTTGCCCCTTGCCAATTTCTCCCAGCTTGGTAGCCTTAAATACCTTTACCCAGCAACGTATCGTTGAAGGCCCCGAAGACAACCTGCGGGCTGCCTCTGGTAACGATAACTTCTCCTCGGTTAACAGTTTGACCGCTTCCTGGCGGAATTCTATGGTATACCTTCCTTGCGCAATCACTTGCATGCCGACACCTCCGTCTCTTTATTCTACCTGACTTTGGTGTACATTGAATCCATCCTACCCCGGTGACGGCAATGAAGGCTATAAAGGGTTTTCACGCGGGTAGCTATGCCGACGGAGCTGAGCCGGCGGCTGTGACGGGTTCCGGGCCACAGCCCGGCCCGAAACGCTCAAAGACTCACGGGGCCAATCGACAGTGACTGGTGGGCAGTGACGGCTATGAAGGCTATGAAGGGTTTCCGCGGGGGTAGGCATGTGCGTGCACCTGGCTCCCTTCAGCGATCTTACTGGGACCCGCTTAAACATACTCATACTTGACACGAGTTCCCGGCGGATATGCCTTGACCGCAGATATGGGCTTGACCACGAGCGAAACGGGGGCTTATCATTTGCGCAGACGGTGGTGGAGCCCGGTCATACTATCGTCTTGAGTTGATATGGGAAATGCTAGTTGACATAATGTTGCTTGAGGTTTAGCGGAGTTTCAATATGCTCATGCAGATAGCAATATATTCCCATGGCTAAGCCTGGTGTGCCCGAGGGATAGGAGAAGACATATTCACTCAAGGCAGCACTCTGGACAAACTCCTGGAGAACATTAAACAGGCTGTGAGCCTCCATTTTGGTGATACTACAGAGACCATTACTATCCTTACCGTCTCCGAGGTAAAACTATCGAATGCCAAAGCTACCTCAAGTCAGCGACGATAATATCGTTAGCCTTCTCAATTCGTTGGATTACTGTCCTCGGACACAAAGTAATAGCAAAAGGAACCCTCTCCGATATCCTCAACAAAATAAGCCTCTGGAATAATATCTCCAAACAAGAATTGCTTAACATATTGAAATGGAAGGCTCCCATTTCATGCTTGAGTATAACACCCCAAAGGACACCCCCCATACCATCATCCTCATCCCCGGCGACGGCGTTGGGCCCTCCTTTCCCACCCTTTGACGAACTCCGCTGAACGTGATACACTGTTGCCATTGTGCGCTGAATTCGTGTGAAATTCTAAAAAAGGCGCCAGTTCCTGGGAGGACTAAGTCATGGAGATCGGGACAGTCAGGCCAGTCAAGATCGAAGACGAGATGAGAAACTCTTATCTCGACTACGCCATGAGCGTCATTGTCTCTCGAGCCCTGCCTGATGTCCGTGATGGCTTAAAGCCTGTCCAACGCAGAATACTTTATGCCCTCAACGACATGGGACTGCACTATAACAGTCCCTATAAGAAGAGCGCACGTATCGTCGGCGAAGTTCTGGGCAAATACCACCCGCACGGGGATACCGCAGTCTATGATGCCATGGTGCGTATGGCTCAAGATTTCTCCATGAGGTACAGGCTGGTAGATGGACAGGGCAATTTTGGCAGCATAGACAATGACCCACCGGCGGCGATGAGATATACTGAGGCCCGACTCTCCCGCATCGCTGGCGAGATCCTGGCCGATATCGAGAAAGACACCGTCGACTTCACCCCGAACTTCGATGGTAGTCTCAAAGAGCCCATGGTTCTCCCGGCGAGGCTGCCCAATCTGCTCCTCAACGGCGCTGCCGGCATAGCTGTAGGCATGGCCACCAATATCCCACCGCATAACCTCAGCGAGCTCTGCGATGGCATCTCATACCTGATAGATAATCCCGAGGCCACCATCGATGACCTCATAAAGCTAATTCCGGGCCCCGACTTCCCCACAGGCGGCATTTTGGAGGGGAGAGAAGGGATAAGTAGCGCCTATACTACCGGCCACGGCAGGATGGTGGTCAGGGCCAAAGCGCACATCGAGGAAGCTGCCAAAGGGGGCAGGTACCAGATAGTGATTACCGAGCTGCCTTATCAGACCAATAAAGCGACGCTGGTGGAGAAAATCGCTGAGCTCGCCAAAAACAAAAGGATCGATGGAATCTCTGAGGTACGCGACGAGTCAGATAGAGAGGGAATGCGCATTGTAATCGAACTAAGGCGAGAGGGGCAGGCGCAGCAGATTCTCAACAACCTGTATAAGCACACTGCGATGCAGTCCTCCTTCTTCGCCAATATGCTGGCCCTGGTAGATGGCCAGCCCAAAGTGATCACCCTCAAAGGCGCTCTCCTGAACTACGTTGACTTCCGCCGCCAAATTATTACCCGCAGGTCCAAATTCGACCTGGAGCGAGCCAAAGAACGGGCCCACATCCTCGAGGGATTCAAGATCGCTCTTGACAACCTGGATGCGGTTATCGCTACCATACGCCGTTCCCAGACCGTAGAGTCAGCGCGCGAAAACCTGATGAAGAACTTTAAACTCTCCCAGATTCAGGCGCAGGCTATCCTTGAGATGCAGCTGCGTCGTCTGGCAGCCCTGGAACGCAAGAAAATTACCGATGAATACACGGAGGTTCTGAAAACCATAGCATACCTTGAGGACCTCTTAGCCAATCCCAAGAAGATAGATTTCCTGATCAAGGACGAAGTCGGGGAACTGAAGTCCAAATATGGTGATGCTCGCCGTACTGAGATCAGCGATGAGGAAATCAAGGATTTTAGCGACGAAGACCTCATCCCCAAACAGCCGATGGTGGTCACCTTGAGCAATAGGGGATACATCAAGAGAGTAGCCACAGACGTCTATCGGCAGCAGCACCGTGGGGGTAGGGGGATCATAGGCATGGAGACAAAGGAGGCAGACACCGTTCGGCAACTGCTTGTCGCCAGCACCCACCACAACCTGCTTGTCTTCACCGACCGGGGACGCGTATTCCAGCTAAAGTGTTATGACATCCCCAGGGAAAGCTCCCGGACAGCCCGAGGTATGCCTATCGTTAATCTAGTTTCAATGGAGACCAAGGAGCGAGTCACTGCTGTTGTAGCTATCGTCGCCTTCTCAGAGGACAAGTTCCTGGTCATCGCCACCAGCAGAGGCGAGGTCAAGAAAACAAGCCTCGCTGAGTTTTCTTCGGTACGCTCCAGCGGGCTTATCGCCATGGACCTGGAGCAGGGCGATGAACTGATTGCGGCCAGGCTTGCAGGGGCGGATGACCAGGTCATCCTGGTAACAGAGAACGGTCAATCAATCAAGTTCGCTGTCTCCGAATTGCGGGCTGCTTCCCGAACCAGTGGCGGTGTGCGGGGCATCCGAGTTGCTGCAGACGACCGTGTGGTCGCTATGGATGTTGTTGACCCCAATGCTCATCTCTTCGTAATCAGCGCCAATGGCTTCGGCAAACGTACGCCCCTGAATGCTTATCCCCTTCAAGCACGGGGCGGTAGCGGCGTGCGGACTTTCAAGGTAATAGAGAAGACAGGCAAAGTCATAGCTGCATCCGTTGTTCATCCCCGTCAGGGTCTTATGCTCATATCAGCCAAAGGTATAGTAATACGGACCACCCTTGATGACATCCCATCTCTGGGCAGAGACACCCAGGGCGTAACCGTGATGAAGGTCGAGCCGGGCGATAGGGTAGCCTCGTTTAGTTGCCTGCTTAGAGACTAAGCCTTCCCGTCTCTTACCTGTTAAGTATCAGCTGATTGCCCTATTTAATAGCTAGATTGAGCGGTTCTGCGTATCTGCCCGCCAACGTTCACTCCCGTATGCTATATAATGCTTCGTAAGAGGGATATTGGATAAATGGCAGATAAGGATCCCGCACTCGATACCATCGGCGACGAAGGGAAAGGTATAGAATCAGGAAGTGAGCAGCAAACCAAAGCTGAAAGACGACCTTTCCTATCGCATAAGCTGTATCTACGTATCTTAATCCTCGTACTTGTCCTAGGTGTCACCGCCGCTATTTTCGTCTTCCGCGACAGGTTGGCGAACCTTGCCGGTTATGGCTACCTGGGTGCTTTCCTCATAAGCCTTCTCAGCAGCGCAACCATAATATTGCCTGTTCCTGGTATAGCAGTAATCTTTGCCCTCGGTGCTACTTACGATCCATATTTGGTAGGGTTGGCCGCAGGAGCAGGGTCAGCCTTGGGTGAACTCAGCGGCTATATGGCAGGTTACAGCGGCCAGGGAGTCTTCAGGAAGAGCAGGACATACCTGCGCATGGAACATTGGATGAGGCGAAGGGGCTCGCTGGTTATCTTTGTGTTTGCCTTCGTCCCCAATCCTATTTTTGACCTGGCAGGCGCCGCTGCAGGGGTACTAAGATACCCTGTCTGGAAATTCCTGTTTTTTTGCTTCCTGGGAAAAACACCGCGGAGCATACTGGTCGCCTTTGCCGGTGCCTGGACGCTGGAAGGAGTGCTCAAGTTCCTGCAGAGATATTCCTAGCCTGCTCTGGCAAAGTGCTGCAGAGCAAGCTTTATCTTTTCCTCAAGAGAGGTGTCAGGGGAATCAGGGAGAGTGGCGATGGCCGAGTTCGCCTCTGCTGCAGAATATCCCAAGCTGACCAATGCTGCTTTAACATCTTCATGCGGAGAACGGCCTGCCACGCCCACCTGCTCAAACTTCCCTTTAAACTCCAGGACAAGGCGCGCTGCTGTCTTCTTGCCTATCCCCGGTACCGAACTCAGTGCTTCGACATCGCCTCGAGCTATAGCAACCTCAAATCGTTCCGGGCTAAGAGCTGAGAGCAGCGCAAGTGCGGTTTTGGGGCCGATTCCAGAAACGCCGATAAGCAGCTCGAACAGCCTAAGCTCCTCAGGCGAGGCAAAGCCGTAAAGAGCTAGGTTATCCTCTCTAACATGGAGATGCGTGTGAAGCTTTACCCTGTCACCCGGGATTCCCAATGTGCCTATAGTTGAGGTTGGTGACTGAAGACGAAAGCTCAACCCGCCCACTTCGACGATAACCCAGTCCTCACCCCGGGATTTCAGAATACCTTCTATGCCGGCGATCATTGTCGATTCATCACTTTTATGAGCTATTTGCCAATAGACGAGAGAGCCGTGCCTCGCTTATATGACAGATCGCAACTGCAAGGGCATCGGCAGCGTCATCCGGCTCCGGGAGGCAGTCTAGCCCAAGCTGTATTTTGACCATCTCCTGAACCTGCCTCTTCTCACCGCGCCCGTAGCCTGACACCCTTTGTTTCACCTGGAGCGGTGTATAGTCATAAACAGGAAGCCCTTTGTTAGCTGCAGCCAGTAGAGCAACCCCCCTGGCCTGTCCCACCATCAGCGCTGTTCTCAAATTGCGAGCCACAAAAAGCTCGACAGCGACCTCCGCAGGCTTGTGGCGTGCAATGATGGTAATGACGCCTTCGTAGAGGGAACGCAACCTTAGGGAAGTGGCCTGTTTGGCCGGTGTGGTCAATGCACCGTATTCTACCGCGGTGAGATCGCCATCGTTGTCTTCAATGACTCCATATCCCATTATCGCAATGCCCGGGTCAAGGCCTAAAACACGGATTGGCATTGAGGCATCTTCATCCCTGATACTTATTCACTACCTCATCGGGGAAATCGGCGTTTGTGTAGACACGCTGAACCTCGTCAAGCTCCTCCAGCTTGTCGAGGAGCTTGAGCGCTTGAAGCGCAGACTTCTCATCGAGCTTAACCATCGTCTTAGGGACCATAGACAGCTCTGAGGAGGTGATGGGCACCCTTCTTTGCTCCAGCGCCTTCCTCACCGCTTCGAGGTCTTGCGGCTTGGTATTTACTTCCAGGGAAGTTCCCTCGATCTTCACATCTTCTGCCCCGGCATCAATAGCGAACAGGGCCACTTCCTCTGCATTTTCTTTTGTGCCATCAATGATGATCACGCCCCTGGACTCAAACAGCCACGTCACAGAGCCACTCTCACCCAGGTTGCCTCCGCCGCGGCTCAAGATATTGCGCACCTCGGCGAGCGTTCGGTTTTTGTTATCGGTAAGAACCTGCACCATAATGGCACTGCCGCCGGGGCCATATCCCTCATAGCTAACTTCAGATAGCGCTGCTCCGTCGGTTCCGCCGCTGGCACGCTTAATGGCGCGATCAATGTTTTCCAGGGGCATGTTGCTGTCTCGTGCCTTCTGGATTATCAGTCTTAGCTTAAAATTGTTTTGCTGGTCGGCACCACCCTGACGGACGGCAACAGCGATTTCGCGAGCCAACTTCGTGAAAAGCTGCCCGCGTTTGGCATCGGCAACGCCCTTCTGCCGTTTAATCTGCGACCATTTGGAATGCCCCGACATATTCTTTCTTCGCCTCTCCTACCCCGCTAGCCAATAACCTTAGGCCGCCTTCTTCTCACCAACAGCCTTCCTGATGAATTCAGCGATATCCTTCGTAGGAGTACCCGGGCCAAAGATACCCTTGATACCTATCTTGTTCAATGCCGGGTGGTCCTCCTCCGGGATAATACCTCCGGCGATCACTAACACACGATCCATCTTTCTCTTCTTGAGCTGTTCAACGATATGAGGGAAAAGCTCAAGGTGTGCCCCAGACAGGATGCTCAGCCCCACGACATCCACATCCTCCTGCAACGCGCTCTGCGCAATCATCTCCGGAGTCTGACGGATGCCGGTATAGATCACCTCCATACCGTAATCACGCAGGGCCCGAGCTACGACCTTAGCACCCCGGTCATGTCCATCCAGGCCGGGCTTCGCTACAAGAACACGAATCTTTTTTTCATCAGCCATGGTAAACTTCCCTCTACTATGTGAATTACCTTTAGCTGCCTAGACCTTTTGCGCCAGTTCTATGAGCACCCCGTTGGCAGACTTGGGATGCAAGAAGCCAATCTTGCCTGCCAGACCCGGCCTGCCCTTTTTATCCAGAGTCTGCACACCTTTGGCCTCCATCGCCTGCAGCTCCTTGTCGACATCGTCGACCTCAAAGCAGATGTGATGTACGCCCTCGCCTCTGGTCTCAAGGAACTTTGCCACACCGGCTCCCGGGTCGGTAGGCTGAATCAACTCGATCTCAACAGCGCCCACATGTATCATCGCCGCCTTTATCTTCTGGTCCGGGACTTCCTTCACCAGAGCGGCTTTATGGCCCAGGAGATTCTCGAAAGTCTTCAATGCCTCATCAAGGTTCTTCACCGCAATAGCCACATGGTTGACCGTCTTTATCATTTTCCCTCCGTTTATTATGACTGCCTTCTAATCCCTATTCCAGCAGCTTAGAATACTAGAAACTCCTGTTGCTCTCCGAACACGCCTCGGAGCACATCGCAGATCTCACCTAATGTAGCGTAAGACTCGACGCACTCAATGAACACAGGCATGGTGTTTCCCTTGCCGCTTGCCACTTCCTTCAGATTATTGAGCAACTGGGTGACCTTCTTGTTATCCCTCTTTGCTTTAAGCGCAATCAAGCGCTGCCTCTGCTTCTCGGCCTCAACCGGATTGACTTTCAGCAGCCCGGTTATCGGTGGATACGGGGAGACGAACTTATTGACCCCTACCACCGTTCTCTTGCCGCTCTCTATGTCTTTCTGGGCGCGATAAGAGCTTTCCTGGATTTCCCTCTGCTGGAAACCACGTTCGATGGCAGCCAGAGCGCCACCGAGCTGGTCGATTTTCTCTATATACTTCTCGGCCTCTGCCTGTATAACATCGGTTAGATGCTCCACATAGTAGGAACCGCCCAAAGGATCGACGCAGTCACCAACGCCGTTCTCATAAGCTAGAAGCTGCTGGGTGCGCAAGGCAATGGTCACCGCCTCTGCACCGGGAGTGGCATAAGCCTCATCCCGCGAATTGGTATGTAGCGACTGGGTCCCCCCCAACACAGCAGCCAATGCCTGCATGGCGACCCTCACTATGTTGTTGTCGGGCTGCTGCGATGTTAACGTGTGCCCGCAGGTCTGAGTATGGAAACGCAGCATCATAGAGCGCGGATCCTTGGCTTTGAACCTCTCATTCATAATCTTAGCCCAGAGTCGCCGCGCCGCCCTGAACTTTGCTACTTCTTCCAACAGATTATTGTGAGCAGCAAAGAAGAAGGAGAGCCGGCCGGCGAACTTATCTACATCCAGGCCGATATCTATTGCAGCTTGGACATACGCTATACCGTCAGCCAGGGTGAAAGCCACTTCCTGGGGCGCGGTAGACCCCGCTTCTCGAATATGGTAACCGCTGATGCTGATCGTGTTCCACCTGGGAAGCTTCTCGGTGCAGTAGCTGAAGATATCTGTAATCAACCTCATCGATGGTCTGGGTGGGTAGATATAAGTGCCGCGGGCAATATATTCCTTAAGCAAATCATTCTGGATAGTTCCATCCAGCTTCGATGGGTCAACCCCCTGCTTCTTGCCCACAGCGATGTACATCGCCAGCAGGATAGGAGCAGTAGAGTTGATAGTCATCGAGGTGCTCACCTTATCGAAAGGGATCCCTTTGAACAGTGTTTCCATATCCTCGAGACTGGATATGGGCACGCCTACCTTGCCCACCTCGCCCTGTGCCTTGGCATGATCCGAGTCATATCCAATCTGGGTGGGCAGGTCGAAAGCTACGCTGAGCCCGGTCTGTCCCTGCCCCAGCAGGTAGTGATAGCGTTTGTTCGACTCCTCAGCCGAAGCAAAGCCTGAATACTGGCGCATGGTCCAGACCCTTCCCCGGTACATGGTTGGCTGCACCCCCCGGGTGAAAGGATATTCCCCGGGGAAATTAAGCTTCTGGACATAATCGAACCCTTGAAGGTCATCGGGGGTATATAAGTCATCGATTTCAAGCCCAGAATTGGTCAGGAAACGTTCTTCGCGCTCCGGGGCGCGCTTCAGCGATGGTTTCAGTGTCTTCTCCTGCCACTCTCGCTTATTTTTGCTGGTGTCCATTCATGCTCCTTTTAGTTTCGCAAAATTCACTGGCCTACAAAAGTGTATATCATATAATCAGGGGTGTCAATTGTACAGAAAGCAAAGCTTTGGCAAACGTGGAGTGCAGAGGGACAAAGCCCCCTTTGCTGGTGGTCTGGAGGTATCCCCCAGTTTAAAAAGTACCCCAAGACTGGGGGATTCAGGGGGTTGAAAAGTGTTGCTGAACGCTCTCTTTTCTATCCTAACCTCGGCAAGGAAATTGTAATCTGATATAATATGCCCGAGTTCTTATTTCGGACGAAGAGAAATGACGGAGCGGGTAATATCAGCCAAGCCCAGAGCAGAAGATATCCTTCTTGATAAGGGCCTTCGCCCTAAACACCTCGTTGACTTCATCGGGCAAGAGAAGGTCAAAGAAAACTTGAAGATAGCTATGGCTGCTGCTCAGGGCAGAAAAGAGACCTTAGACCATATCTTGCTCTATGGCCCGCCGGGCTTAGGCAAGACGACTTTGGGTTATATCATCGCTGCCGAGATGGGAGTAAGCATCAAAATCACCTCCGGTCCGGCCATTGAGCGCCCCGGCGATATCGCTGCTATCATCACCAACCTCAACAAAGGAGATGTTCTGTTCATCGACGAGGTACACCGCCTCGGGCGCGTAGTAGAGGAGGTGCTCTACCCGGTGATGGAGGATTTCGCCCTCGACATTGTCATGGGCAAAGGTGCTGGAGCCAGGAGCCTCAGACTGAATCTTCCTCGCTTCACCCTCGTCGGAGCAACAACACGCTTTGCCTTGCTCAGTCCGCCGCTTCGGGACAGGTTCGGAGCAGTATATCGCCTCGACTTTTATGACCAGAGCGCTATCGAGACAATCCTCTCAAGGTCAGCCCGCCTGCTTGGCATAGAAACCGAGAAGAGGGGATTAGAGGAAATCGCTAAGCGTGCCCGCGGCACCCCCAGAGTCGCTAATAGATTGCTCAAGCGCGTCAGAGACTACGCTCAGGTGAAAGGCAAAGGAGTAATCACGGAAAAGATAGCCTTGGAAGCGTTGGGGAGACTGGAAATCGATTCCATTGGGCTCGACGAGATAGACCACAAGATTCTGCGCACTATCATCGAGAAATTCAACGGTGGCCCTGTGGGGTTGGACACCATTGCCGCTGCCATCAGCGAAGAGGCTGATACTATCATGGATGTCTACGAACCCTATCTCCTGCAATTGAGTTTTCTGGAACGCACTCCGCGGGGTCGGGTAGCCTCCCGCTTCGCCTATGAACATCTGGGATTGACCTATCCCAATAAAGGTAAGCCAGACCAACCCAGCCTTTTGTAACCAAAGAACTAGTCGCCAGAGCGAAAGTATGTCTTCCATCCTTCTTCACGTTTGCTGCGGTCCTTGCTCCACCTACGTCGTGAAATCCTTACAGGACAAAGGGCTGCAAGTCACTGCCTTCTGGTACAACCCCAACATTCACCCCTTTAGAGAGCACCAGCTCCGTTTGGAGGCTATGCAAACCTTCGCTCGAACGACTGGCCTGCCTTTAATCATCGCTGAAGGCTACGATATGCTCAAATACTTTCAGGCTGTAGTAGGTCATGAGAGCAACCGCTGCCCCGATTGTTACAGATTGCGGTTGGAAAAAACCGCCGAGGTTGCTCAAGAAAACGGCTTTGAAGCTTTTACGACCACCCTGCTCATCAGTCCTTATCAAAAGCACGCCCTGCTGCAGGACTTGGGAGAGCAGCTTGGCAAAGAAAAAGGTGTGACATTCTACTATGAGGATTTTCGGCCAGGCTTCAGGGACTGCCACCGCCTGTCCCGAGAGCTCGGCCTCTATCACCAGGGATACTGTGGTTGTGTCTACAGCGAGTGGGAACGCTATGGAAAGGTAAAAATCTAACTGCTGCCACAATCAGGGAACCAGCCTTCGCTTTCAGCAAGCTGCAAATTGACATAACATTAGAATCGTACCTGCTTCACCTCGCTATCACTTAGTACTCAACAGTACCATCTTCCCATAGATAAGCGCCCGAAAGGACTATTTATCCTTCAGACTGAGTGTGTTAATCTTCGGTTATGTATCTCCCATACGATGCGATGACGACTGAGGCTAGTTAACTATGAATTTCTTAGCTTTAATCTTTTTGATAACATGCTGGATTTGTTTCTTCCTCGGAAGTTGGGTTTTCTTCCAGGATACTAAAAGTACTCTACATCGCCTCTTCATTTTACTGAGCATAATAGCATCCTATCTGGCATTCATGGAATTCGGAAATCTCCAGGCAAAAAATCCCAGTTTAGCGCTTCTGGCTCTAAGACTGACTGGCCTTTGGCCTATAGGGATAGCCCTTCTTTTCCATTTCGTCATGGTTGTCACAGAAAACTCAAAGCCGCTAAAGAACAAATTGACTTACCTTCTGATGTATGGCCCCGCAATAGCTTTTTCTGTTTTGCAGCTAATCCCAGGTCTGGCTACAGGAGAACCGGTGAAGCAGCATTGGGGCTGGATATACAGTATGCCCGACAATCTCCTAACGCCCGCTCTGGTCAGTGCCTGGGCTATCGGTTTGGCAATTATTTCTATATTCATGTGCATTCTATACGATCTGAAGACGGCTGATCAAAGAAAGAAGCAACAGGCCAGATACGTCTTAATCGGGATATGCGCCCCTACAACCATAAGCGTCTTATCATACGTGCTGCTTGCGCCGCTCCAGATCGAAATTCCCGGATTAGCTACAGCCGCATTTGTTTTCGGAATTACTTTCGTTGGATATGCAATTTGGAGATACAAGCTATTTATCCTGACTCCAGCAGCCGCAGCGCAGGGCATCATATCCACCATGTCTGATGCCTTACTCCTGGTAAGCCCAAGAGGCAAAATATTGACTGCCAACAAGGCGGCACTGAGCTCTTTAGGATACAAAGAGAACGAATTGATTGGCAAATCAGTGGAAATACTTTTCCCGGAAGAAGAGGGGGAAAAAGCTTCGCCAAAAAACACAATGCTTGAGCAAATGCTTGAGACGGGGTCAATAAGAGAAATCGAGACAACATTTGTCACAAAGGATACCAGAAAGCTGTGTATATCTCTTTCCACCTATGCGATGCAGGGCAGAGATGATGTACCGCACGGAATTGTTTGCATCGCTAGAGACATCACAGAACTCAAAAGAGCCGAAGAGGAAAAACAAAGAATAGAGCAGCAGCTCAACCTTGCCGGCAGATTAGCTGCGATCGGTGAACTGGCTGCGGGGGTGGCCCACGAGCTGAATAACCCTCTTGCCGCAATCCAGGGGTTTGCCCAGCTTCTGACATCCAGAAACGGCCTGGATGAAACGACAAAAAAAGACTTGGAAACTATTTATAGAGAGGCACAACGAGCCGGTAGGATCACCCAGAACCTGCTCTCATTTGCCCGCAGGCACAAACCTGAAAAAAGCCTCATCTCAATAAACGATGCCATCACAAAAAGTCTGGACTTGCATTCCTATCGAATGAAGGTCAACAATATAGAGCTATCGTTAGAGCTAGACCTTGGCCTCCCCAAGACCATGGCTGACTTTTATCAAATGCAACAAGTCTTTGTCAACATCATTAACAATGCGGAGCAGGCCATGACGGAAACCTCCAGAAAAGGCAGGCTCTGCATAGAGACGAAAAAAGTAGGTCAGATGATCCAGATAACCTTTGCCGATAATGGGCCGGGAATCCCGGAACAGAACCTGAAGATGATATTTGACCCATTCTTCACCACCAAGGCAGTAGGAAAAGGGACAGGGTTGGGCTTGAGCATCTGCTATGGCATCATTCGGGAGCACAATGGCCATATCTATGCCACGAGCAAGTTCGGGGAAGGAGCCACTTTCGTAGTGGAGATACCGATTATCCCTGATAGTCAGCCCGCTGTTGTGGAGTCCGGCTTAGTCGAGGCTGGGAGGATGTAGGTGGAAGAAAATAAGCTGACCATATTAATAGTCGACGATGAAGAGCCAATAAGAGACATTCTCTCTCGCAAATTGGAGCTCGACGGCTATAATTGTGAAGTTGCAGCCGATGGCCAGGAAGCCCTGTGTAAAGCCTCAATTAAGGCATTCGCCCTCGTGCTTCTTGACGTCAGTATGCCGGGCCTTTCGGGAATTGAAGTATTGCGCAGGCTTACCGCTGACCACCCTGATATCTTCGTCATCATGATAACTGCGACGGTAGACACCAAAATGCATATCGAAGCCCTGAAACTGGGAGCATGCGACTACCTTACCAAACCCTTCGACCTCGACGATGTTAGTGCCAGGGTAAAAAGGGCCCTTGAAATAAGAAGGCTGGTGCTGAAAAAAGGAGAGTGCAAATCAGCACTGCAGCAAAGCGAAGCTATTAGGTCATTTCTATGCGGACAGATTTCCCTTGAGGAGTTGCAAGCCATATTCCGGGCGCAGGGAAGAGAATCCACACCCGGTGCCGAATTAGCCATCCCCGTCTTCGGCGCTGCGACCGATCCCCAGGAACTGGCGAGATATATGCAAATAGCACGGAAGCTGCTGTTGACGGCCGAGATATTACGAGCCTCCATCCGTGACGATGGAGAGTGGACAAGCCTGCTGAGCGAGGACACTGCAAACCAATTTGTCAGTTACGACGACCTGATTGAAATAACAAATGGGCTGCATATTATTGGCCCATCGCTTGACAGTGGCAAGATTCACATCCCGGACCATAGCTTCATCGAATCGATATCTTGGGCACAAGGTAGGGACAGCGGCATGAGAGACCAGCTTGTATCTACAAACATAATAATGCCCCGATTAGAGTGCGACAGAGATATTGTGCTTATTGCCAGGGCTCCTGATAAGCGACAAACAGAGTCAGGGTATCGTAGTAATGCGACCTTCCGCCACCCTTATCAGCTCCAGCCTGGCGATAAGGAAACACTTGAAGCCTTGATGAATCTGTCCCGGGAACAATGGGACTCCCGTGTTGTAGATTATTTACTTCAAATACTTGGGCAACAAGCGATGACGTCTCAACTCCCAACTTTTGTCAGAACATAGTGCAGTCCCATACCGACATGCTGCCCGAAATCAGAAGATAATTTTCTCCTCAACAAGATGTTCAAAGTCTTCCTGCGATAAGCCCAGCAACTCTTTGAACACATATTCATTATGCTGACCCAGTAACGGTCCGCTAGCGCGAACCTCGCCCGGCGTATCGCTCAGCTTCCAGGGAATGCCATAAAATACCTCACGCCCGCTTTGGGGATGGTTGACCTCCACAAAAATACCTCGCTCCTTGAAATGCGGGTCATGATACTGTTCCTTGGAGATCAAGAAGGGAGCCGCCGCTACACCAGCCTGCTGTAGAATCTCTGTCACCTCAGGGGGGCTGTAATTGGCAGTCCACTGGCCCACAAGTTTATCCAGCGCATCCTGATTGGCCAGCCTGCTATATCTGTCGCTGAACCTCTCATCCTCAGCCCAGGGCGGGCTACCGAGTGCCTGGCAAAAGTTACGCCATTCCTCATCGGTCTTAACCGCAATAGACACCCACTGTCCTTCTCCTTTGCACGGATAGTAACCGTGAGGTGCCATGATGGAATCGCGGTTGCCCGTTGGCCCAGGAATTCGGCCATTCATGACATACTCCATAAGCGGCTCGCCCAATAGAGATGTTGTTGCCTCCCACTCAGAGATGTCTATGTACTGGCCCTCCCCGGTCCTGTTACGGTGAATCAAGGCAACGAGTATAGCCAGAGCCCCATGCATAGCTGCTACGTGGTCACCATAGGCAAAGTTCGGCCCGCAGGGAACCGATTCGTCTGTATAGCCCACGACGCTGTCGAGGCCGGCTAAAGCGGTGATGATAGGAGCATACCCTCTGGTTCCCTTTAGAGGTCCGGTATGACCAGCAAAGCAAAGAGATACCACAATTATGTCCTGCTTAATCTCTGCCAGCGATTCATAGCCCAACCCATATCTGTCCAACACGCCGGGGGTGAAGTTGTCGGTAACAACGTCGCTTCTTTTAATTAACTCTCTAAGCAGTTCAGCTCCTTTAGGTTTGGTAAAATCGACCGTAATTCCCAATTTGCCACGGTTCAGCAGATGGAACACCGGATTCAACTCCAATCGTTCCGGAGCAGCGGCCACTAACGCCTCAGGCGTCTTGAGCAACAACTCCTTGGAACTGGCAGCCCCACCCATTCTGCCATAATCTATCCTGTTACGAGACTCCACTTTAATTACCTCGGCCCCCATGTCAGCCACAATATGCGCCATCTGGGGACCAGCCCATGCTGACCCGAAATCAACCACCCGATAACCCTGCAAAGGATGCCACGCCATCTTAGGAAGCCTCCTGTCCACGGGTAGGTTTGAGCATCTGCTCCGACCAGCCCCTGTCACTTTCCAGGATTAGATAACACCCGCTCTCCGCAACGCCACTAAGTTCTCCTTCGAGTAGCCCAGACGCCCGCAATATATCTCTTCGTTGTGCTCCCCGAGCAAAGGAGCAGGGCGAGCCAGCGCCCAGGGCGTATTAGACAATTTATAAGGCGCTCCTGGATATTTCAGATCCCCGGTTTCATCTCTATCAATTGCGACAAAGAACCTGCGCTCTTTAAGATGAACATCATTAACCTCATCCTCCATGTTATAGAGCGGAGCGAAGGGAATCGCATTCTTTTCAAAGAGTTCGAAGAGCTCTTTCTTGGTGCGTTCAAGGAACCACGGTGCCAGCAGAGCGTCCACCTCCTCAGGATAATCGTCCTCCATGGCATGGCGGTCCCGGTATCTCGGGTCTTGAATCCACTCAGGATTGCCCATTAGCTCCACGAATTTGACCCACTGCTTAAGCTGAGGGGCGCATAGAGCCATATACCCATCTTTACAGGGGATAACCCTCCGTGCAGGATATGTCCAGCCGCCTCCGATGTAACCCTTCCTCAGATTATCCTTCACCCCGAAGGCATAAATCGTTATTCCGAATCCCACATGGTAAGTAGCCCAAACATCAGTCTCCGAGATGTCTACATGCTGGCCTCGACCGGTAACATCTCTGGCCAGAAGGGCGACCATTGTGCCCAGAGCACCGCTGACAGCGGCCTGGTAATTGCCATGCGATAGCGGCATTGTCAGCGGCTCGCGCCAGTAGTGGCCTATACTCTGGCTTACGCCTCCAACCGCGCAACAGTTTATCGGATAGGCTTTGTAATCCCTGTAAGGCCCTGTCTGCCCGAAAGGAGTGAGCGATGTTACGATCAGCCTGGGATTTAGCTCCTTCAGTTTGACATAATCTAAGCCGATCTCGCTCATGAGCTTGGGCAGGTTGTTCTCCACAAAGACATCCGCCTCTTTGAGCAGTCCCTTAAGTATCTCCAATCCAGTTGTAGTCTTTACATTAAGCGTGATGCCCAGTTTATTAGTGTTCAGGTAGAGGAAGAGACCGCTTCGTTCAGGATGAGGGACGTCATCAGGGAATGGCCCGTAATCTCTGGACTCATCCCCTCTCTTAGGCTCTTCGATCTTAATGACCTCAGCGCCGAAATCAGCCATCAGCTTGGTGCAATAGGCTGCGGAGACAAAACTTCCATATTCTACTACCTTAAGTCCGGAAAGCGCTTGTTTGGCCATTGCTTGCCCTCCGATTATCGAAAAAACGCAACAGCAACATTATGCCTGAATTCCATCGTGAGGGCAATCCCCTGGAGGCGAATTGGTGAACTGGATGGCCTCAAAAAAATAGGGGCAGGTTTGAAACCCGCCCCTAAATGAACCCTTTAGCGTTTCAATGCCATTTCAGGAATTACTGTCCGCATTATCACCGGGCTCAACATCGGACATCTCGTGATGTTCGGGAAGCTTGGGCATTTTGCCTTCCCACGATGGGTAGGGCACATAGTTGCTGAACTCGCTAACTGCGCCGCAATACTTGCACACGCCCCTGCTTATAGGCCCTTTGGGGCTTTCAATTACCCAATAATGAGCGCATCCAATCCTGGCCGGGCGTTTCCGTTTCTCATGTGTATCTTTAGTCTTGCGACTCATCTTCCACCCCTGGACATAACCCACCAATAGCATAATAAGTTATGAGCTCACCGTTGTATGTGACTTCTGTCGCATTGGCGACCGAACGTTGGTTAAGTACCTTGGTAGCGCTGGAGTTGTGCAGATATAGAGGAATGTGGAGAGGCAAAATTATTACTTGTTTAGCGCTCCTCGACAACTATTTCGAAAGGGCAACTTATGGCGCCTGTGGGGCATACAGCCTCACACCACGTGCACCACCCACAGTCTCCTGTCTTAACAAAACTTATGACGTTCCCCAATAGCATCAATGACCTGCAGGAACATACACTCACGCAGAGGCCGCATCCATTACATCTTTCCTGGTCTATTACAGGAATTTCAGGCATTCTGTTGAACTCCATCAAAAACATCATAAGAGCAGGGGCACCTGTCTGTCTGTGACCTTTGTCTCATTCAACCACCCCTGCCCATTTTTTCAGAGCTTCCTTGTCAGCAACTACTATACGGTGATGCTCCAACCTGATTATCCCTTCATCCTCCAGCTCCTTGAGCGACCTGCCGATCATCTCACGGGCAGTCCCTGCCATAGCTGCCATTTCCTGCTGTGTCAGTCGCGGCTTAGCAGGACCTACGCCATCGCCGGCGTATTCCAAAAGTATCTTAGCCAGCCGGGCAGTAACGTGCTTGAAAGACAGGTCTTCCACTAGGGAAACCAAATTCCGCAGCTTCTGCGATAAAACTTTGATTACATTCAGGGCTACCTGTGGGTGAGTACGCAGAATAGGCCCCATGTCGCTATTCTTTATCCCATAAAGCACTACCGGCCCCATCGCTTGGGCGCTGGCCGGATTCGGGCCCCCATCGAAGATAGGAGCATCATTAAAAGATTCACCGGGACGTACTAATTGGAGAATCTGCTCTCTTCCATCAGCCGATGTCTTGAACACCTTCACCACGCCGGAAACAACAAAATACAGCGCCTCAGCCGGCTCACTTTCCAGCACTATGAATTCCCCCCTCTCAGCCGTAGTCTCAAAGATAAGCCCCTTTAGAGAATCAAGTTGAGCAGGGCTCAGGCTTGAGAAATAGGGAATCGATTTTATGAACTCTGCCTGTATAGCCATATCTTCTGAAGCGCTCCCCAGCTACTCACATTTATGATATTTTTTCAAACTCGCTCTTAGCCGCACCGCAGACCGGGCACGTCCAATCTTCCGGCAGTTTCTCGAATGGCGTGCCGGGCGGAATCTTGCCCTCCGGATCACCCTTTGCAGGGTCATAGATATATCCGCATACAGAGCATTTATATTTCGCCATTTTAATTTCTCCTTCTTTCTTCTCCTCAACATAATGGGGAGCTGTCTTGGGAGTGGTGCCGCGCTTGACCTCATGATAGTAGGCATAGGTCATCGGCTCGCCTTCCTTGAGAACGGCGGCATCCACGAGTTCTCCCACAAATATAGTATGTGTTTTCGTATCCAGCGAACTAATCATCTTGGCTTCCATATAAGACAGGGCATTGTCCAGGACTATAGGTGCCTTAGTCTCACCTACCTTATAATTGACACCCTCAAATTTGTTCATATCGCGCCCTGATTTGAAGCCAAAACGGCCAATGAAGCTCAATGGCGTCTCTTGAGATAGCACCGAAACACTGAAGACCTTGCTATCCTTGATGAACTCATGCGTGAGATTTCCTTTATTAATGCACACAGAAATGGTCGGGGGGTCGGAGCAGACTTGAATCACCGTATTGGCAATCTGAGCATTAATCTTGTTTCCCATTCTAGAGCCCACCACATACATGCCATAGCTTATGGGATATAAAGCTTTCAGGTCCATCTCATGTCCCTCCTTGTCTATCTAAGATTCTTCAGAGAAGCTCCTTCTCGCTGGTCTCGATCGCCTGTTTTAATTGGGCGGCGAGTTCCGGCGGCAGGCCTTCGATATCGACATGCAGGAAACCCCTTACTATCGTCGCCGTAGCCTCATCTCGTGTCAGGCCGCGCGCCATAAGGTACTCCACCTCCTCTTCAGCGATCTTGCCTACTGCCGCTTCATGCGAAAGGTCTACGCCCGCGATCTCCCCTCTGAGTTCCGGGATAGCATGAATGATACCTTTCTCGGAGAGAATCAAACCCCGGCATTCCAGATGTCCCTTAACATTGGGAGCGCTGCCCCCTATATAGCCTCTGGATATGATTGTGCCCCCCGTAGTGATGGTCCGTGCTATGACCTCTGACCGGGAGCCTTTTGCCTCCAGAAGCACCCTGGAGCCAACATCCAGAGTTGAGCCTGGGGGAGCCACAAGAATAGTGTTAAACCTGACGATAGCATTTTCGCCCACGCAACGGGCGACAGGATACATCTGGAGTGTACGTACCTGCTTCATATTGACATAATTACTGAGAAATACCCCACCTTCCTCGACTATAGCTCCGCTGCGGGGGCGCACAGCCACCTCTGGAGCCCAGTTATGAATCATGGTGAAAGTCAGCTTCGCCCCCCGTTTGATGTAGAACTCAGAGACGCCGATATGCAGCCCCGATGCTGTCATAGGGCTGGTGGCGCAGCCGGTAATAATGTGCAACTCTGAGTTCTCCTCAGCAATAATGATATTGTGCACCTTTTGCGCCAGATTCTTATGCGCCAGGTAAAGACAGGCCTGAACCGGGTGGACAGCCTTCGCGCCGGGGAGAGACCTTATGAAATAGCCATTATCCAGATTAATCTCGGTTTGGGCGGTGAACTTGTCGGCATCCACGCTTACCGCACGCCACCAGTAGTCTTTAAGCCAGTCATAGGTCTCCAGCGCCTTCTTGATATCCATAACCTCCAGCCCTTCCTGGCTTGAGGAGCTATGCACCACTGAGCGGTCCATCTGGACGAAGGTCCCTCCACGCTGGCTCGATTCGTCCAGCGTAACCCCTACCTCTTTCATGCGCTTCTTGTCCTGAGCTGAAAGCTCAGACGGCTGCTTCTGGTAGGGATGTTCCTCAGCACTCGAGGCATAGGAGCCTATGTCGATGTCCTCGCCTATAGCTGGCTTCTTATCCAGCGCCTTTTCGGCCAACTCTCTAGTTTTCTTGGATTTTACAGCTCTTTCTGACACAGACACTTTACGCATCCCTCATAGCCATTCTGTTTTATGGAATCCAAAACCTCCAGAGCATCCCGCTCGCAGGGAATCGTTCCATTTAACAGGACATATCCCTTACTGGCGTGCACATAGTCCAGGATATGGCCTGTATGTGTGATGATCAGCCCCGAACGCGTCCGCGGGCGTTGCGGGTGCTGTCCTATGCCTTTCTGCAGTAATTCATTTATCATCTGCCCTATCAGAGCCATATTCACCAGATCGACCCCGGACTCCGGCTCGTCTAACAGCACCAGATCAGGGCTCTGAGCGATTAGTTGCAGGAGCTCCGACCGTTTTATCTCACCGCCGGAAAACCCGTAGTTTATATCGCGGTCCATTAGCTCGACCATGTTCAGTCTCTGCGCCATCTTACCGACAATATCTCCGTCTCCCCGGGAGCCCAAACAGGCAGTGACCACATCCCGCGTCTTAACTCCACGCACTACGGGAGGACGCTGAAACGACATGCCTATGCCCATGCGCGCCCGTTCATCCAGAGACAGCTTGGTAATATCCTGGCCTTTGAATATAATATGCCCTTTCGTCACCCGATAGCGGGGAAACCCCATAATCGCCATCAGCAGAGTCGTCTTGCCTCCGCCGTTTGGTCCGAATAGAGCATGCGTCTCACCGTCTCCAATCGAGAGATTAACGTCATGCAGGATTTGTTTGCCCTCGACAGCCACGCTTAAGTCTTTAACTTGCAGCATATCTTCCCCCACCTTAGCCTGTTCCTCTCATAGCGAAGCCCTTCGTCTTACATCGACCCTTCCAAAGACCTCAGTTGCTCGCGGTTGCCGACCACAACCAACTCGTCTCCCAACTCCAACTGCGTATCATCTGAGAAGCTGGTGAGAAGTGCGCCTCCCTTTTTCTTTACCGCCAGAATTACAGCCCCGCTGCAACAGGATCGCCCTTCTCTGACTGTCTTACCTGCCACCGGTGAGCCGGGACCTACCCCTATGTTCTCCAGGACCAGTTCCTGGCCGCGGCTTCCCAGTGCTGTGTCAACGAAATCTACTACCAAGGGGCGCAGGGCAAGCATTGCCAGCCGACGCCCACCGAGGACATGCGGATAAATTGTTCGGTCAGCACCGGCTCGCTTCAACTTGGCTTCCGACTCTGGGGCGCCAGCGCGGGCAGTAATGAAAAGATCTGGGCGCAATTCCCTCGCCGAAAGCGTTATAAATACATTGTCAGCATCGCTGCCCGTTGCCGCCACCAACCCACGCGCTTGGAGGATACCAGCCTCCTTTAGGATATCGTCATTAGTTGCGTTACCCACTAAATGCAGGTAGCCATCCACAGCAGCCTTGGCAATAGCCTCGCTATTATGGTCGATAACCACAAAAGGTATCCTTTCCTCCTGAAAAACCCGCGCCACTTCTCTTCCAACTCTCCCGTACCCGCAAACTATAATATGGCCCTTAAGTTTTGCGATCTTCTCTTTCATCCGACGTCTCCCCAGTATATTTGCGAGATTACCCTCAATAATGTATTGCACCACAGTGGTGAGGGCATAAAATATGGTACCCACCCCTATGACGATAAGCACAATGGTGAAAACCATGCCGCCGGTTGAGAGAGGATGTACTTCCCTGTACCCTACAGTGGCCAGGGTGATAACCGTCATGTAGAGAGAATCGAGTAGTGTCCATCCTTCAATCAATTTGTAGCCAATGACACCAATAGCTACAACAATAATAACGGCATATATTATCTGTAGAAAACGTCGTAAAGGACTCATGGCAAATTCTTATATAGAATAGCCATATTACAGTCTAATAGCAACCTCCTTGCCCCAGATATAGAAAGCATCGCACTGCCGGGACGCAACTAAGCAGTCCCCTTGGCAGAAATGCACATTATCTGCCTTCCCACTGCTTAGTAAGTCAGCCCTTCCAAGCTTAATGAATTTCTGGCGGTGGTCTTACTTGAGCCGGGCCTCCGCTGCACCCCAGTTGATGTTATTGAAAAAGGACTCAATATAGTCCACCCGTTTCAGCCCGTAGTCTATCATGAAGGCATGCTCAAAAACATCGAGTACCAGGATGGGAGTGCATCCAGCAGGATGGCCGGTATCATGCTCATTTATCCACTGATTCATCAGCTTGCCGCTCACATTATCCTGATACAGGATGGCCCAGCCGATACCCCTCATGGCGCCAGTGCCCCTGAAGTCCTTCTCCCAGTTCTCGTAGCTGCCGAACTCCTCGGCCAGCTTCTTGCCCAGCTTGCCTGACTTGTTAAGCGGGGTCTTGCCGCCGAGGTTCTCGAAATAAAGCTCATGAAGACGCATCCCGTTGAATTCCCAGCCTGACCTGCGCTTCAGCTCGGCATACTCAGGCGTCCCGACCTTTCCATCCTTCAGCATGGCGACGAGGGTATCCATGACCTTATTTGTGTTAGTCACATAGCCCTGGTACAAAGTGAAATGATTGTTGAGCAAGGTATCGCTGAAACCTTTCATCCCGATTAGGCCCTTGTAGTCCTTAGCAGTGTACGCCATTTTTTACCTCCTCATTAATGTTATTGCTATCTTTCCCCGCTTTCTTTATTGCCGTCTCGTTCACCTCCTTTTGCATGCTGTAATCACTACAGACTCGATTTTCCCAACTATTTCAGAGACTCTTTTTAATCGCCATTAGCTCCCTCAGATGGGATTTCTCCTCCTCGATTATTTCCCCCACTACCTTGCGCTCCGAGCGGCGAACCATGTCTCTGAACTCAACATAAAACAGGATCGAGTCCTTCTCTGCCCCCGTAGCAATCTGCACCGCCTCAGCGTCGCTATTTACCTTCCGTGCCATCTGGCGCGTAACCTTATCATCGGTAAAAACAAGTGAGTCTATCAGTGCCTTCAGGTAGAGGTTATATTGCTCGGTATATGTCTCCGGCGGCTTGTACTCACCCACTGAGCCCAGCATCTTCCGGAATATTTCAGCATGTTCCCTTTCCCTGTCAGCCAGATTCTTGTAGGTATCCCGAGCCCCGAGATTCTTAGCGGAGCCAGCCAGGGAATCATAGAATATTGCTCCGTTCTTCTCAATCCCGATAGCGATTTCGATAAGCTCTCTGCCCGAGAAGAATATACCCATCTTGCTGACCTCCTTATAAATAGCTCCCGCAAATAAAAGTGACACCCTGACCATAATATCAAGCCAGATATGGAGAAATCATAAAATGAACGGGCAAAAAGTTAAAAAGTTATCACATTTAGCCGAATTTAAGCAAATCTAGTCTGACAGCCAGTCAGCGCAAAAAGACAATCGCCCCTAATTTCAGTTGCCATAGAGCCCGTTTACTAACGGGGAGTGCAGAGGGGCAATCTGTCATAGGCGGCTGGGGGTGTCCCCAACTCTCTTTCCCCCTCAAGACTGGGGGAGTCAGAGGGAGCTGAAAAGTCTTTAAACTTTCCCCTCAATCCAACTGTTTGATTCCGTTTCATGTTTGCGGTAGACTGAGAGGCATCACAGACGATTCCAGTAAAACCAAATTTAAATAGAGGAGGAGTCCCATGCTTAAAGATAAGAAAGAAGTAAGAGAACTCTTCTCATACCCCCTTCTCAAAGCTATGGCTCAAAGGAGAACCCGCAGGTTCCCCCTGGGCTGCAAAATGGAAGAAGGGACGCTCAAATATGCCTCCCAGAATCCTCCGGTGCCCCTGAATGATATAGAGACTGCCATCCTCTGCTGGGCAGGCACAGGGATAACAGGACTTATCGCAGCCGACATGCCCACTAACGATGTGCAGGGGAGCATGTTTACGAGTTGGGTAGGAAGGACTACCCCTTACGCGTGCAACGTACATAATATGAAGCTCTTCTTCACAAACGATAAAGGTCTCTTTGTCTACGACCCCAAAGAAGCGACCAAAGCCGTGGAGATTGAAACAGAGCAGGATTGGGACAAGATTGCCAGATATTTCCGGCGTGACACTACCAAGCTCTCCGATGGCAGATTCGCCATGATACCTGAGACTCTGGTGAGGATAGTTCACTGGAATACCAACAAGCCCGGCACCACCCTGTTCATGCCCATCCTGGAGATTTCCGAGGAGTATCTCGATTCCGTGATAGCCATCTTCATGGGAGAAGGCTACAAGGTATTCGATGACATCAAAGGAACAGGCCCAGCAGGGATAAAGAAATGGATTGATAATGGGACCTTAAAAGGCCCAGATGTTCCCCTATCCTCTTACGAATATACTATATTCCTCGGCAATCTCGCTCCCCCCTTCCACGCATTACAGAACATCCAGCTAATGGCAGAGGCCATGGGCCTTGGCTCGATTGTCATGACCGGATACATAGGGATATTGGCGCTGCAGTCCCTGGGTTTTCGCTACAGCATGGCAAAGGAGGGCTCCGGCGCCATGCTGGGCATGAATCCAGCGGGACTCGACGGAATCTTCGAAAGCTACCAGCCGCCGTACTACAAGACCATGAACGATGCTGTAGACGCCTTCATTGAGCATAAGTTCGGCAAGAACGGGATGTATACGTCCAACTACAAAGGTATGGTGCCTTTCGACAAGAATTGGAAGAAAGTGCAGCCGGGGTATCCCGTGCCGAGCAAAAAGGTCATCCAGATAACCAAAGACTACTGCAACTACGTATTCGACACGTACGGAAGATTCCCCGCCACTTTCGATACCATCGTGATGCCCGAATGGCTGCAGGTGCACCACCTCGAGCAAGAGTTCTACGATAAATACGGGCTGGACAACCTCTTGAATGAGACCCACAGGAAACATATGGGCTTATGGCATAAAGGGGCAGGCACAGCGGCAGCGAAGCCAAAGAAGCAGGCAGCTTCCAAACGATAACGCCTATTTAACAGAATTTACAGGTATCGGAGAAACAATTATAGTTGGCGAGATAGTGCTCATCGTTGCTGTCACAGACCTGTCTAGCGGCGAATACTTAACTCACGGCTGGCAAGGAGAGCAGCTCCCAGGGCTCCGACAATCTGAGGCTCCTCCGGAATCAGGATGGGAAGCCCGATTCCGATTTCGAGGGAATGCTTAACTCCCATGTTCTTGGCGACGCCTCCGGTGAATACCACCTGCTTCTTGTAGCCGACGGTTTTTCCCATGACGACCACTCTTGAGGCCACAGCCCGATGAATCCCGGCGACTAGGTCCTCTCTGGTTCTCCCATCGGCGCGCAGCGAGACCATCTCTGTTTCGGCGAATATGGTGCAAGTGCTGCTTATAGAGCAGGGCTCCTTGCTGGTGAGGGATATCGGACCCATCTCCTCAATGGCGAGGCCCAGAACTGCCGCCATAACCTCCAGGAATCTACCTGTTCCCGCAGCACACTTATCATTCATGACGAAATCACTCACCGTACCATCTTCACGGACACCGATAACCTTGCTATCCTGACCGCCTATGTCGATTACCGTTCTGGCTGCCGGAATCAAGAAGTTCACTCCCTTGGCGTGGCAGATAATCTCAGTTACCGCTTTGTTAGCAAAGGTAACTCCGTTCCTTCCATAACCTGTGGAGATGACGAAGCCAAGGTCAGGCATGGAGAGAGCAGCTTGTTCCAAAGCTGCTCTCGTTACTTTTTCTGCTGCTCGAGCAACACTGTCGCCTGTCGGTATAACAGCGTAGGACAGAATCTTGCCATCTGCCATAAGGACTGTTTTGGCAGTGGCCGCTCCAACATCAACTCCCGCGGTAATGGCCTTCGTCATTTCCCTTATGCCGCTTTGGCGGCCTTGGCCGCTCTCAGCAATTCCGCAAATGTTTCAACTCTCGTCCTTAGCTGACCGGCACTGTAGTTCCTGGTATCATAGCAGTCTCCCTCCAAGACCAGCACCGGTATGCCCAACTCTCTCTCTATGGTCTTCTTGGTTATCATGACGGTAGGGACCCATTCGCGGCAAGAGTAGGGGTAGAAATCAATTGCTCCATCCACGTTGAAAGCCTTGCAGTTTGCCAGGTTAATAGCAACATGGGCTTCACAGGAGTGCGGTACGTCCAGACAAGGGCCAACACCTATCATGTCCGCCCAATCCCTGTAGGGATGTCTGGCCATTACCCACGGACTGAGCCAGAACGGTATTTGAATACGGATGGCCAGGCCTGTCTCCTCTATCATGTGCGTTATGCCGGGGTCGACACTTATCGTAGCAGTAATGAAGACGCCGGGGGCTCCCTTCGGCACTACCCCCTTGCCCTGATTAATTCTCTCCTCTACCTCACCACACAGTATCTCCAGCGCCTCCTGCTTCCCTGCAATGTCTCTTGTCGGCATGGAGTTCAGGAAAAAGGCGTGTACCAGGCTTGTCTGATGTATGGGCTGGGGGTCCGCATGTCCCATTAGTTCCACCAACTGCTGGAACTTGAGGCGGAATATGGCATTAGCCTTATTGGCGGTGCGTTTGGCCTCATCCGTCATTTTAGCGCCGATTATCTCCTCAAACATCTGGAAGAGCTTGCGCGCCTGTGATCCGCAATAGCGAACGCGGTAGTCATTGAATTTAGGCCAATCGCCCCAGTTAGGGTCCGGGCAGCTATCGAGGTATGCGACGGGGACTCCATAGACTTCATGCAGCAATTGCTCCGCCTCCGCCGGCTGGTCGCAGTGATAGGATGCTATCACTGACAGGTCAGGGAAGGGGATTACGCCCTTCACCATCGCTCCCAGCCGAGTCTGATATAGGGCGCAGTGGGCGGCTCCGGGTGGCAGGCCGTTCTCTTCTCCTGCCACAAGAAAGGGGGTGAGTTTGTCGAAGATCTGGCCCATGGTCATGTTAATTATTTGCCCGGGGGTAGCGAAATACGCTTTCTTCTCATCGGTTGACAGCATCATTGACATCAACGGTCTGAGTTCCATGGGAAAATCGCTGTATACTATTTTTTCATGTTCTTCTCGTGCCAGTACGAGATTAACAAGCTCCCTCATCCATATCCCGAGGAATCTACGCACCCCCAGCAACTCTATGTCTAAATACTGTTTTAGCCTCTTCTCGCCCCGCTTGATGTCCTCATCTTCTATTCCCAGGATCTTGAATGCTTTATCGATCCTTGGCCTTTCCTTTTTAATCTCATCCGGCTCAAAACCGCACAGCTTGAAGAGCTCGGTGTACATGACTATCTGCCTCCCCCCGCTTTGATAATCTCAACAAAGGTCTCGATCCTCGTCCTGAGAGGGCCCCTTTCGGAAACATCATAATCTGATTCAAGCTTCAGCATCGGTATATTGAGTTCCTTTTTCAGCAGCTTTTCGAAATAGAATGCCTGAATATCATAGCTGCTCCGGTACATGAGCTGATACCAGATTATCCCGTCTACTTTAAAATCCCTGGCCAGCTTTATCAGATAATCCAACCTTTCCCTGGATGGTCTGAACCAGGCAGGGGGCACTCTTCTCCTGAAGTATCTGTCCGCCAGTGACTCCATGAGGTCACCGTTAACCTGGACATTCTCCCAGTAGTGCCTCATCCCCTCTGCGAATTCCTCAATAACGATGTTTGCTCCAGCCTTCTCTGCCATTTCCAGAACCTTGTAATCACCCATAGCCAGTGTTGAGCCTGTCAGGAGTATCCTTGGCCCCTTTGGGTCGGATGGGGGCTTCCTTTTCAACTCTTGATGAATCGACTCCAGAGCGTCTATGAAGACGGCCTTGTCAGCGATAAACGAAGCATGATTCAGTTTCACGAACTCGTAGCCGGTTATAGGTGGGCGCCCAGACAGACGCAGGAGGCTTATCTTCTTCAGAAGCTCTCTCATTCTATTGCACAAATCTATGGCTTCGCTCAGTCTCCTGTCCTCAATCTTGTTGCCGCTGAACTCCTCCAGCTTATCCTTAAACGCATGCAGCCCCGCAAGATAGTACTCGAAGGCGTGTTCGTCTTTCTGATGAGGGACTCCAAATCTGAACACGTTGGTATTGGTGAAAAAGTTGAAGCAGTCGGCTATGGTCTTGATGTTGTGGTCCGTAACTGGGACAACGAGAAGGTCGATTATCTCGTAGAGAGGGTCCCCACCCATCATTCTATACCCGATCTGAGACCTGCAGAATGTGTCTATGAATCGAGGAACATACGCAGCGCTTTCAGCTACAGGCTCCGGGTCTCCCCCTCTGATAAGTCCAACGGGCACAGCGCCGACCGCATAAACCAGCTCCTCCGGCATATAACCCCCGGGGGCGTAGCCGATGAGTTTAGTCCCGGTCTTCCTCAATAGTGTCAACTCGGTCAGTCTGGTTGCCAGGTGGTCAGAGAGTTTTTTCATCGCTTCCATTAAAACACCTCTGGCTCAATATGCTATCATTCGGCTTTGCCCGAGTCAATTCGATATACGAGACTGAAGAGATCCAATCTGGTTTATAATTTGACCGGACAGTAGGGGTTGGTAAGCGAAAATCCCCCCAATCTTGTGGGATAAAGGGGGTTGAAAAGAGACCAATAAACAATAGCATCATCTGAGAAGTGCAAATGGGGGTATTTGCTATGAAGGTGTCCAGGGCGCATGGCCAGGCTGCCGTTTGAGGCAGCCTATATACCTTATCCCATGTCTTCCAGGTAGTCCTTCAACTTCTGTGACCTGCTACGGTGGCGTAGCTTGCGAATGGCTTTAGCTTCGATCTGGCGGATGCGCTCTCTGGTGACGCCAAATTCTGCGCCAACCTCTTCCAGAGTGCGGCTGCGGCCATCTTCGAGCCCGAATCTGGATAGGACTACCCGGCGTTCTCTTGGAGTGAGAGTGCAGAGTACTTCATCTATCTGATTCTTCAGCAGATTCATCGAGACAGCTTCTACAGGGGAAATCGAGGATTGATCTTCAACAAAATCTCCAAGCTGGGTATCCTCCTCTCCCCCGATTGGCATCTCGAGAGACACCGGCTCTTGAGATATTTGAATGATCTCCCTCACCCTCTTGGGAGAAAGACCCATACCTCTACCGATCTCCTTGAAGGTTGGTTCCCGCCCGTATTCTTGACATAGCCGTCTGCTAGTCCTGATAAGCTTATTTATAGTCTCCACCATGTGGACCGGGATGCGAATAGTGCGGGCTTTGTCGGCCACATGCCGGGTGACTGCCTGACGTATCCACCACGTGGCATAAGTGCTGAACTTATAACCTTTGCGGTAGTCGAATTTCTCCACCGCCCGAATGAGCCCCATGTTACCTTCTTGAATCAGGTCAAGGAGCGGCACACCGCGATTGACGTATTTCTTGGCTATGCTGACCACAAGGCGAAGGTTAGCTTCGATCAGATGCTGCCGTGCCTTGTCCCCTTCCTCTCTTATGCTGTCCCAATGCTCACGCAATAGGGGCTCCAGCGATGCAATGCCCTTGCGAAACTCCGCCTGAGATACCACGCTGGACAGCTCCGCGACAGAGCGCCCCTCGCCAATGGCTCGGAGCACTTCCTTAGGAGTGACAGCAAGGAGGACTGAAATATCTCTTAGACTCTCTTTTGCCACTTGTAAATCAGTGCCGGTTCTCTCTGCAACGCCTTTCAATACATCCCTATCTATTTCGCCATCGATCGCCTTCAGTACCTTTGGATGGGAAGCTAACTTGGAAAAACCTGTCAGCTTTGCCAGACCGAGCTCCTTCTGTAAAGCCATGAGGAAAATAGAAACCCGGCCCAGCGCGGCTAGCACGGCAATTGCCTCATCTACCGGGGAAGGGAATTTTCCATGCTCGTTGCGCCATTCCTCTTCGATCCTCTTAACGTATTTCCCTTCCTCGATCTTCTTCCCCAGTTGCCTCTCCTCCACCACGCTCAGCAAAGAAACGCGTCCCATCTCCTGGAGATACATCCTTATCGGGTCCTCTATGATTCCTTCCGATTCTGCCCTGGCTTTTTCCAGTTCTTCAGCCTGTTCTTCTTCCTCAGAAATATCGTCATCGGACAGCTCTGCCGTACCTGCAACAGCTTCGCCATCCCCGTCAGGCATATCCTCATCTAAAGGCACAAAAGCGCCTTCCTCTTGCATCGCGTCTCGTTCCGGTTTCGTTGCCGATGCAAACAATCCATCTATGTCGAGGTCGCCCTCTCTGTAATCGAGTTGTTGAGTCTTTGTCTTTCTTCGCTGCGCTCTCATTGGTTTCCGCCCCATACTGAAATTAGGACAACCCTGGCTTCCATTATCTTTCCCAGATTGTCCCTATTTGCTTCTCAACTGACTCTCGGTCAAAATTGAGATTGCTCACTTACCTAATATATTCGGCCAAACACAATCTTATCAGTGCAACTCAGCCCTGCATATGACTTTTGTCTCAAAAAGCAAATCGATATACACCCGACTTTAAAGATACTATTCTACTCAAGATGCTGCTCGCCACCACCGGACCAAAAGAGAGCCTCTGCTGAAAATGTGATGACTTTTTAAGATTTTTGCCTTTAGTTTTATGACTTCTTCATTCTTGATGCTTATCATTTCTGTCGTTCCCCCATAAATAAGAGGAACGTTTCCGAAATGAATGTCGCTATTTGCCACTCAAAAGGAGGAAGCAATGCAAACGAAGAAGTACGAAGTACCGGTTGATAAACTGCGCTGGCGCTGTGACCCGAACCTGTTCAAATTTGAATGCACTAAGGACCTGTCTCCGCTGCGCGAGTTCATCGGCCAGGACCGCGCCATCAGAGCGGTGGAATTCGGTTTGAACATGCCGAATGATGGCTACAATATCTACGTGGCCGGACTGACCGGTACAGGCAAGACATCTATGGTAAAAACGTATATTAAGAGACTGATAGCGGAGAAGGAAGCCAGGGGAGAAACCTTTGTCCTCGATGACTGGTGCTACCTTTACAATTTCCAGGAGCCGGACCGCCCTCAGATAGTGAGCCTTCCCCAGGGCAAGGGGAAAATACTTCGCGACCAGATTACCGAACTCCTGGCCAGAGTGAGGGAAGAGGTAAGCAAAGCCTTCTCCAGCGACGAATATAAGTCTCAGGCAAAGAAAATGGTTGAGGAAGGCCAGGCCAGACAGCAAGAGGTTTTTGAGGAGATAGCCAGTGAAGCTCGTAAGCAGGGCTTCTTCATTCAGATGACGCCAGCCGGGCCGGTTCTTATTCCCATGGTCGATGGTCGGCCCATGGAGGAGAAGCAATTCCTCTCTTTGAAAGAGTCCACGAGGAAAGACCTCCAGGCCAAGCAGGCCAAGCTTAGCCAGAAACTACAAGGAAGCTTTGATAAAGTGACTAACGTGCAGCAGCAGTTGGCTGAGAGGTTGCGCAAGGCCGACAAAGATGTCGGTGAATTTACCGTTTCCAGCCTGTTTTCTCCTCTGTTCGATCAGTATTCCAAGTTGCCTAAAGTCAGCAAGTATCTCGCCGATTTGAAGACCTATACTATAGATAACCTTGACTTCTTCAAAACAACCGAGGAACCCGTGAACCCGCTTTTCGGTGTCCCGATGAGCCAGGTCATGGGCGGTAGAAATCCGTTTCTTCCCTTCCAGGTCAATGTTTTCGTGGATAACAGCGACAGCAAAGGCCCGGCAGTGGTTATGGAGCCTAACCCGAATTTCGGCAATATCTTCGGCAAGATCGAGAGACGATTCCTCTTCGGTGGCTACCTAAGCGACCACACCATGCTCAAACCCGGGGCCGTTAACCTGGCAAATGGCGGCTACCTCCTGCTCAGTGCGTACGATGTGCTCACCAATCCGGGCGTGTGGCCCGCGTTGAAGAGAGCGATCAAGAACAGGGAAGTACGTATAGAGGACCCCTTCGAACAGTTTGGGCTTATCGCTCCCCAGGGAATGAGGCCTGAGCCCATGCCCATAAAGGTCAAGATCGTCCTCATCGGCGATGCCATGCTCTACCAGCTACTATCCATGCAAGACGAGGACTTCTGGGAGCTTTTTAAGGTTAAAGCCGACTTCAACTTCGAGATCGACAGAACAGAGAAGAACATGATAGACTATGCGGCATTTATCTCCGGTTGCTGCGAGGAGTGTGAATCCAGACATTTCGATCCCAGCGGCGTGGCAAAAGCTCTCGAGTACTCTGCAAGAATGGTGGCCGACCAGGAGAAGCTGTCCTCGAGGTTCGCCCAGGTCAAGGATGTCATTGAGGAAGCAGACTATTGGGCCTCAAAGGATGGGGCCAAGTTCATTACTGCTGCTCATGTGCAAAAAGCCCTTGACGAGAGGTTATTCAGGCATAACCTGCTCGATGAGCGGCTCCGGGACATGATAACTCAAGGCACCATTATGATAGATGTCGAAGGGGCTGTAGTGGGGCAGGTGAATGGCCTGAGCGTTTACACTATGGGTGATATAGCGTTTGGCAAGCCCTCGCGAATTACGGCCAAAACCTTCCTCGGGCGCGCAGGTGTCATCAACATCGAGCGAGAATCTGAGCTCAGCGGGCCAATCCACAATAAGGGAGTCATGATACTCAGCGGCTATCTGGGCTGGAAATATGCCCAGGACAAGCCGCTTTCACTGTCCGCCAGCCTGTGTTTCGAGCAATCATACGAAGGAGTGGAGGGCGACAGCGCATCGTCCACCGAGCTCTATGCTATCTTGTCCAGTCTCTCCGGAGTGCCCATCAAGCAGAACACTGCAGTTACCGGCTCCGTCAACCAGAAGGGTGAGATACAGCCTATAGGGGGCGTCAACCAGAAGATAGAAGGCTTTTTCCAGGTATGCCAGGCCAAAGGGCTGACCGGCGACCAGGGAGTCCTGATACCCCACCAGAACCTGAGAAATCTCATGTTGCGCGAAGAAGTCGTGGAAGCGGTACGTCGCGGCCAATTCCACGTCTATGCCGCCAGAACCATCGACGAAGGAATTGAGATACTCACCAGTGTCGCCGCTGGCGAGAGGCGCGAAGATGGTAGTTATCCTGAGAATACCATCAACTTCCTGGTCAGCAACAGGCTCAAGGAGATGGCAGAAAAATTCAAGGGTTTCTACGCCGAGGAAAAGAAAGAGAGTAAATGAAAGAATCTACGCAAAAGGCATTAACTCAAAGCTCATCGCAACGCTATCTCCGAAGAAGCCTTAACGCTTCATCTGCTACACGCTGTGCAGTTAGGCCAAACTTTTCGTAGATCACCTTCTCCGGGGCTGAGGCGCCGAAGTGAGGCACACCGATCGCAGTGCCTTCGAGACCTACATACCTTTCCCAGCCCAGCGGCGAAGCCGCCTCTATGGAGACCCGGGCGCGTATATTGCTCGGCAAGATCTCGTTGCGGTATTCCCGCGACTGCGCGTCGAACAGCTCCCACGAAGGCAAGGATACAACACGTGCTCCGATACCCTTTTTCTGTAACAGTTCGCCGGCCTCCAGTGCGATATGGACCTCAGAGCCCGTGCCGATAAGTATAACGTCTGGCGGCGCTTTTGCCTCCCACAGGACATAGCCTCCCCTCTGCAGGCCGCTGGCCGGAGCCAGAGCGGTGTGATCAAGCACAGGCAGGTTCTGGCGGCTGAGTATCAGAGCGGTCGGGCCACTGCTGCGCTCGAGAGCCGCCTTCCATGCCTCCACCGTTTCTGTTGCATCCGCAGGACGTATCGTCACCAAGTTAGGCACAGCACGCAGGCCCATCAGTTGCTCGATAGGCTGATGCGTTGGCCCGTCTTCTCCCAACCCTACAGAGTCATGAGTGAATATGAAAATCACACGGATCCCCATGAAGGCAGCCAGACGAACCGGCGGGCGCATGTAGTCATAGAAAATGAGGAAGGTGCCGGTGTAGGGAATTAGGCCACCATGAAGCGACATACCGTTAGCTATGGCCCCCATGGCATGTTCACGAACCCCAAAATGTATGTTGTGAGCGGAATATTCTTCAAAACCGTAGTGTCCATGGTCCTTCAAAAGCGTTTTCGTAGAAGGGGCCAGGTCGGCCGAACCGCCGACAAAGGAATGAACCCTTTGTACAATCGCATTCATCACCTGCCCCGAGGCTTCCCGCGTGGCAATAGGTTTTTGTGCGGCCCCGAACAGGCTGGCGAGGTTGCTGCCCCATCCCATCGGCAGCTCGCCGCGCAGGTCTATTTCAAATTGCTCCGCCTCTTTGGGGTAAGCGCGCCGGTACGCATCCATTGTGACCTGCCAGCGCTCCTGCCACAGCCTGCCTCGCTCCAGGGCCTGACGGAGATGTGCCAGGGCCTCCGCTGGTACGGCAAAGGGCTCATTATAGGGCCAGCCTAGCCGTTCCTTGGTCAGGCGTACCTCCTCCTCGCCCAGAGGCTCGCCATGGGCAGCAGCAGTGCCCGCCTTGTTAGGGCTCCCGTAGCCTATAATCGTGCGGCAAATTATCAGGCTGGGGCGAATTGTCTCTGCCTGAGCCATATGGATGGCCGACTCCACGACAGACATATCCATGCCATCGATAGGGCCGATAACATGCCAGCCATAGGCCTGGAAGCGCTGGGCCACATTCTCGGCGAAGGCTATATTGGTTTTCCCCTCGATAGATATATCGTTGTCATCGTAAAGATAGATAATTTTGCCCAGGCGCAACGTGCCAGCCAACGACGCAGCTTCAGAGGCAATGCCTTCCTGTATATCGCCGTCGGAGACGATGGCATAGGTATAGTGATTGACTATTTCGTATCCCGGACGATTGTAGTTCTGTGCCAGCCATCTCTCGGCTATAGCCATGCCTACACCGTTAGCGAATCCCTGTCCCAACGGTCCCGTTGTCGTCTCGACACCCGGGGTTGTTCCGAACTCCGGGTGCCCCGGAGTTTTGCTTCCCCACTGCCGGAATCGTTTGATTTCGTCCAGCGATAAGTCATATCCCGTGAGATGCAGCAAGGCATACAGCATAGCCGATGCGTGTCCGGGTGATAGGATAAATCTGTCGCGGTCCGGCCATTTGGGTTCACTGGGGTTATGCTTTAGAAACCTGTCCCACAGCACATAGGCCATCGGCGCTGCACCCAGAGGCGTGCCCGGATGTCCAGAATTAGCCTTTTGCACAGCGTCTACAGCCAGAAAGCGAATAGTATTAATACAGAGTTCGTCTATGGTCATCATAATCTCGTTTTGTGGTTCGACGTTTTTTCAGCCGATTACTTCTCACAGATTATGATTGGCTATCGCTGCTAAGTCAATAATAGGTTGATGATGGCGTTTACTAACGAGGAGTTCACAGCCCTTTACTTGTGAGAGAACGAGGTCCCCTAATGTAAGGGCGCCTGGCATGTGCCCTCACCCCCAAGACCGGGTGATTCAGGGGGTTGAAAAGAGACTAATAGGCAACCCTGAATAGAATAATTGGGGATGGTGCGGCAATATACTGTGTCTATGACTGGAGCAAGATAGAAGGTGGCTGCGAAAATATTTTCACCCTGCCCCTCACCTAAATTGCATATAACCTTCGCAGCCACCCCTATCTGCATGGGAAGGAGGGAGTTTCTACTATGAAATCTGTCATTTATTATCACTAGTGCTTGAAAGCAACTCGTCGCATGCCTTTTTGAATTTCTCGGCTATCTCACGTTCTGCCATCTTCCTGCTTCGCATTAGTAGCTGATTCGCTTGCTGGGCAATCAGCATCGCTTCCTTTTTGGCCTTCTCCGTTGCCTCAGACACAATCCTGGAAGCTTCTTCCTCTGCAACCCTCTTGGCCTCCTCAGCTTTAGCCTCAGCATTTTTAATTGTCTCTTCGGCTTGGCGTTCAGCTAACGCAACCTTTGTTTGCGCGACCTCCTCAGCCCGTTGCTTGGATTCGGCGATAATCTTGTCACCTTCTGACTTCGCTTGCTCCTCAGCAGCGCCAATGATGCTGGCAGCCTGTGCTTTTGCCTCTTCCTCCGCTTGCATCCTTATGCTTTTTGCCTGCTTCTCAGCTTCGACGACTGTGCTTTCTGCGAGCTTGGTTAGAGCGCTCAAGTGCTCCAATTTATCAGCGAGCTCATTTTTCTGCCGGGTTAACGTAGAGATAAAGGAGGCCACTTCAGCTTCATCCAGCCCGTTCTTAACTAGTCTGAACTTCTGTCCCCATATCTCCTTTAGTTTGTCGGACGTTGTCTGCATGATGATCATCCCTTCTATTTTAAGAGTACCTTCGTCTAAGATTATGACTCCTCCCATCCCAATCAGCAATAGGAATTTGGTACTGTCAAATACAACTCTTGCTACCTAATTGGAGGACTTCCGTAATATGACCATTTGGTGTATCGAACGGACCGTTTGAGTGATTGACCTCGCTCACCAGGCGTATATCTCCCACTTCTGAGGCTTTCCAGCAGCTTTACATAACAGTGCCCTTAACACAAGGAGCAGTTCAATGACCTGGTGGGGGATCAGGGAATCATTGACTTTATTTGGAGCAAATGGTTAGAATCAATCTCAATGTCATGAACATTGGAGGCATCAAATTAACCACGAGGTTTGTTATGGATTCACATGCAAATAGCGACATCAGAGCCTTTTTTGAGCCTGAAGCAATAGCTGTAATAGGTTCCCTGAACGAATGGGGAGGGCTTGGTTATACAGCAATAAAGAATATGCGTCAATTCAATTTTACTGGTCGAATCTATCCTGTCAACCCATCATATAAAGAGGCTCTTGGCTTGAGGGCCTATCCCGATGTGGGTGCTGTGGAAGACCCGATCGATTTGGCAATCGTGATTACGCCTAAGCAGACGGTACCAGGGATCATCGACCAATGTGCACAGAAAGGTGTGAAGGCTGCTATTATCGTATCTGATGGTTTTGCCGAGACCGGAGAGGCCGGAGCCCGGCTCCAGCGACAACTTGTGGAAATAAGCCATCGCACCGGGCTCCGCATCATAGGGCCTAACACCATCGGCATCCTCAACACCGAGAGCGGTTTAGTGACTAATCCCTACTTCATTAGCTACGACAAGATTCATAAGGGGAACATAGCTTACTGCAGCCAGAGCGGTATTGTTGGTGCCCAGGGACAACCTTTGAAAGACCAGGCTTATCCTATCAGCAAGATGTGTGACTTGGGCAACAAGTGCGATGTGAATGAGGTTGACCTCTTGAACTACCTGTCAGACGACCCTCAGACCAGTGTAATCGCCATGCATATTGAGGATGTTAAAGATGGGCACAAATTCATAGATACCGTCCAGAAGGTAGCAGCGCGCAAGCCAGTGTTGCTCCTGAAACCGGGGCGAACTGAGCGAGGTGCCAAAGCCTCTGCCTCTCATACAGGCTCACTTGCCGGAAGCGAGAGAATCTACGATGCTGCGTTCAGGCAGGCCGGCGCTATTCGTTTAAATACCTGGCGAGAATTTTGGGAAATACCCAGGGTGTTCGTTAATCAGCCTCTTCCCCGGGGCAATAGAATCGCTATCATCACATTTACCGGTGGCGTGGGAGTGGCATCGGTCGATACCGCGGAAGAATGCGGACTGACCATCGCTGACTTTTCGCCAGCAACAGTCAGCAGGTTGTCCAAGTTGTCCCCCCAACTTGCCCGCAATCCAGTTGATCTTGGTCCGATTATACCTGTTACAGACAATCCACTGCCTGTAATGGAAGAGACGATCGCTGCAGTGCTGGATGACCCAAATGTAGATTGTGTAACTGCCACCCTCTATGCTAGCTCGGGCGCAGAAACACCGGTGTATATGGATATATTTGACCGGGTGATGAAGAATGTTACAAAGCCGATGAGCATCTGGATCTATGGAACAGAGCTTACCCCGATGGAGGAACTGTCACGTCAGGTGCAGGGACGCGGGTTGCCGGCTTACTTCGATATCGAACTCGCTATTAAAGCACTTGCCACCGCCGCTTATTATTCCCGGGTCAAATCCAGCCTGAATCAGGCACTCACCGGAGCACATTGAATATTCAAATCTTGCTCACCAGTTGACCCACAACAGCCGCCAGGTTTCTCTTTGCCGGCCGCGTGTGTCTGTAGAGGGTAAACACGTTCACCAGATACTGCGGATGCGAAAGAAAGCAAAGCACCGCTTTCCTCAAGAGCAAACTGCCATCAGGAGCCAGAATCTGGTCGAAAGGATGTACGCTACTCCGGATATTGTCCGAAATGGAGCGAATGGCTATAAAAGGAATCCGTTCGGCTGAGGCTATTCTGGCGATCCAGTAGCTTTCCATATCCACGATAAACGCATGAAAGGTCTTGCTCAACTCCTGCATCTTTTGGCGATTGGAATCCAGTTGCAGCACTGTGACACCGCTGCCCAGACAAAAGCGGGTTGCCTTGTCCTCAACTCCCTGTGATGCCAGAGAAAGCAGATTGGCATCTGGAGCCAATGGTTCCAGCTTCTCCCCTCTCCATTCCGTTCCGGGAGCACACAGCAGTGTTGAGCATACCACGACCTCGCCGATCCTTAGCTCCGGCGCCAGACCACCTGCAAAGCCGAGAGAGATTATTGCGGTCACAGGATAGTGTTCCAGAGTGAACCGTGTTGCGTTCTCAGCTCGCTCCTTGCCCATCCCGGTCTGCACCAACAGCGTATCTTTGTTTTTGAATTTGCCCCGGTACAGCCTGCAAACCGGCTTAGCAACTACTTCCTCTATGCCCATCTGTCTTCGGAAGTCTATTATCTCCTCACCAAATGCACCGAATATAGCTAGCATCGACACCTCCGGGCGAGCATAACCCACCACTCTTATGCCAGTATCATCCAAGTTTGTCAAGCATGCATGGTAAGCAGGCTCCCGCGAATATCCGCATGTTCTTGTACTAATGATTTAGACCAGGCGGAATCCGCGACACGCTGCCTTGGTGCAGAAATGAAATATATGAAGCTGACGAGGGAAAAACGGAGACCGGTTAAGTGTGTGATTTGAAGCTGGCGTCCCTGGCGCGACTCGAACGCGCGACGCACTGCTTAAAAGTTAAGGAGTCGGAATTCTGAATTTACGGCGACTCCCTGATTAGTGTTTCGACTCCTTGATTGGGTCGCATCCTGAGAGGAAGAAGAGCTAACTCAACAAATCGCTAGAATGTGCAATTGAGATTGCCTGTTACCCCTAACGAAAACTCAAGCTTAATAATTTACTATTTTGTCGATCATCTCTTAAGCCGCTTTGCCCACTGTTTGCGGAACTTGTTGACCTTGGGCGAAATCACCATCTGGCAGTATGCCTGTTCCGGATGCCGTGAGAAATATTCCCGGTGGTAGTCTTCTGCAGGGTAGAACTTGTTTAGAGAGACAATCTGCGTCACGATGGGTTTCTTCCAGAGGTTAGCTTTATTGAGTTCCCCGATGAGTTCTTCGGCGATGGCTTTTTGCTGCTCGTTGTGATAGAAGATTGCTGAGCGGTACTGTGTGCCCGTATCCATACCCTGCCGGTTCAGTGTCGTCGGGTCGTGAACCGAAAAGAAAATCTCCAGGATTTCCCGGTATGAAATCTTGGCAGGATCGAAGGTCACCTGAACCGCCTCCGCATGGCTTGTCTTATCGCTACAGACCTGCTCGTAGGTAGGATTTACGATGGTGCCGCCTGTGTAGCCGGAGACTACGCCCTCTACACCGTCAACCTCCCGGAAGACCGCCTCGATGCACCAGAAACAGCCGCCTGCCAGAGTCGCAACTTCCGATAGGGCACTCTGGTTCACAGCTGGCCCTCGGGCGCGAACTTCAGCGCAAAGCCGTTCATACAATAGCGTTTACCTGTTGGCGGCGGGCCGTCATTGAAAACATGGCCGAGATGGGAGCCACACCGGGCACATAGCACTTCAGTGCGCACCATTCCAAGACTATTGTCAGGCTGCTCAACCACGTTCAGCGGCGATATTGGTTCATAAAAACTGGGCCAGCCTGTCCCCGATTCGAACTTGGTGGAACTGCGAAAAAGGTCTGTGCCACACCGCACACACTGGAAAATACCCGGTTCGTGGACTCGGTCAAAGGGGCAGGAGCCCGGAGCTTCTGTTCCCTTCCTGGTGGTGATTTCGTACTGCTTTCTGGTCAGCAGCTTCTTCCATTCCACGTCCGACTTCTCGATTTTCTCCACGGTCACCACCCTGTTCTGCCTGGCATCATAAATCTGGATAGTTGTCATGCGTGCATTTCCCGCTAAGTCTTCCAAATTTATTATAGCACGGTGGCCAGCGTGGCAAACGCAAAAATACAGAGGGAGCAGCACTACTGCGACTCGGGCGGCTGGCTTCGCAAACATGTTTCACATTTTCATTGTCTGGGTGATAATGTCGAAACCGGAGTAGGTGTTAGAGGAGTTCTCAAAACACTACTTTCTGAAAAGCCATGGTGTCGAAACCACAGTTTAGGCGAGGACTAAGCAGTGCGCTTGCTCTACGGGAGCTGTAGAGGTAACATTCTATTATAGTAGCGGTTGGTTCGATAATTTGAGATAATTGTCTTACCTTGAATCATAGAAAGGGGTTGAGGACACTGATATACGCAGGATGCGACCTAGGGATCATCTCCGCAAAGGCAGCCATTATCGATAATAGTAATATCTTGGCATTGGAAGTGCTTCCTTATAAAGGTCATCCTAAACAGGCAGCGGTTGAGGTGATGGATAGAGCCCTGGCTAAGGTAGGCCTATACCGGGAGCACATAGCATATTGCGTCGCTACTGGCTTTGGGAAGAAAGCGGTACCGTATGCGGATGAGGTTGCAGGGGACCTTATTTGCCAGCATCGGGCCATCAGGGAGATAAATACTAATGTAAGGACTGTTATCGATGTAGGCGGTCATAGTTATGCAGCATTTAATATAAATGACGCCGGATGGGTGTCGGAGACCGCTGTAACCGACAAATGTGCTGCGGGAACAGGAAAATTCATCGAGATCATGGCCGATGCCCTTGAAATACCGGTTGAGGAGATGGGGAGACCATATCTTGGCTCTGCTAATCATGTGACCATCACTAACCAGTGCGTAATACTCGCTGAGAGCGAGGTTATCTCTCTTATCAACGATGGATATGACCGATTCGATATCTACGCTGGAGTTGCTCTTTCTGTATCTCGCCGAATAATAAGCCTGGTCAAGCGTGTAGATGTAAATGAAGAGGTGGCATTTATAGGAGGGGTGGCCAAGAACGCCCTCGTGGTTACGGATCTTGAGCGGAAACTGGGGCTGAAGTTTGCCAATCTATCCGGGATAGACCCTCGGGTTGTTGGAGCTTTGGGCGCTGCTCTGGTGGCCAGAGACGAAAGGCATGAGGCTAAATAGCCGAATTTAATCGGCTTCTATCCCCCTGTTTATAGATTCGGATAAGGATAAAGAACATGATTGTCGCCGGGTGCGATGTGGGAGCTCTCACAGCCAAGGCTGTACTCATGAAAGACGACACTATATTGGGATATGAGTTAATTAGATCGAGGGCGCAGTCGGTTCAGTCGGCGACTCAGGTAATGACTGTGCTTCTCGACAAGCTTGGTCTGTCCTTCGATGATATCGACTATTGCGTAAGTACAGGATACGGACGTGTCATAGTACCATTTGCCGATGAGAACGTAAGTGAGATATCCTGCCATGGTCGAGGGGCTAAATGGCTGGTTCCTTCTATAAGGACGATAATTGACGTTGGGGGACAGGACAGTAAGGCGATATGGGTTGATGAGAAGGGCTTTGTCAAGGATTTTCGAATGAGTACTAAGTGTGCTGCAGGAACAGGACGAGCTCTCGAGCTGATGGCCGAGAGCCTTGGTATAAAGGCCGATGAGATTGGCCCTCTTTCGCTCAATGCCTCTGAGCCGGTTATCTTTCAGCAGCCTTGCTGCATTCTGACTGAGATTGAAATCAGGCACAAGGTCTTTGAGGGAAGGGACAGCGCGGATATCGCTGCAGGTATCAACGATTATATTGCGCGTCGGACTCTGAATCTGGCACGTAATCTGGGGATTAGAAAGGATGTCGGAATTACGGGGGGCATAGCTAAAAACATAGGTGTGGTCAAGTGCATTGAGCAGGCGCTGGGAATAGACCTGGTTGAGTTTCCTGAAGACCCGCAAATCGTAGGAGCCATTGGCGCTGCAGTTTTTGCTGCTGACAAAGCCAGAAAGCTTGCCCCATAATACTATAGGCCCTGCCAGGAACAACAAAGAGGGTCGGAGGTTCGAGACTTCCATCGCCAACCATACAAAATCCTAAAAGCTGGGCACAGGGGATTTTTATTTTACTGGCGATTTCAATTGTTACCCAGATCCGAAGATGTTGCGCTACTTCACGCCTGATATCCAAGTCATTGCCAATGAGGCTGACAGATACGCGGTTGAGGTAGAGTGAAAGAAGACAGCAAGCATGAGCAACATCGGATAGTTAGGATAACCTGCTCCCCTTCAATCTTTTCTCTGCGGACCTGTCGGTTTATCTGGATGGGATGGGTTGGGCTCAGTAACCTGGGCGAAACCATGAATAAGTGGAAAGCGGTAGAAACCAAACACTTCCCGGGTGCGCAAGAAGCCAGCGAAGATAATGACGATACCCACTAGTTCCAGCGTATAGTAGGGCACCCGAGGCGCGCCAAATCTCAGCCACGAACCACCTATAGCGGGTAAGAGTGCACCCAAGGCAATAAGAATATTAGAAGTCACCCGATGGGGGAATATCCGGCGTCTCCAGAAAATCCACGCGCTATATATGGCACCGCCTACCAGAGCGACAGTGCCGTAGACATTAAAAAACGGAGCCAGAAGGCGTACGTCTGCGGGCATAGCAGTCGCGCTGAGCGTAGTCAAATGGCTTAGATCAATGCTGGTAGTAAAGATTTTAGCTGCGCTATAAATCGAGGCTAATAATAAGATCCCCATGATTATGTGAGCCGCACGGCGCCTGGCAAGGAGGTAGACAGTGCCCTGGCCGAGATAAGCAGCAACGCAAATCGCCCCGAAGAAATACCACAGCCGATATACCAGGTCATTTAGTCCGTACGTTTCAGCCCAGAACTCAGTCACGGTACTGATGCAATACATGAAGAGGCCAATGGCCCATACAAGCTGAAACGGTGTCCTCCGAGCGAAATACTGGTCAAGGACCGTAACGGCAAAGATGAAACTAATCACACTCGAAATCAACGGTATTGTTCCAACGCCCATGATGAAACTCCCTATCCAAATTTGCGATTATTATAGCGCGTTATCTGCAAAGTTGGAATCGAGCACTGTTTCAGCGAAAGAGGGGGGGCTGAAGACTGCAGCGCTAACCCTTGTTCCCTGTAACGCTATATAGTAATATTGACTTAACTAATAGTAAGTGCCATAATCACTCCCCACGACCTTCCCTTGTTTAGCGACGCATGCTGTCGACAGTAAGTGCCGGATACCCTGGGATCAAACGGGCTGCCTAATACGGCTAAGTTTCCCATTGTATATGGATTCATGAGAGGTGACCAATAGGGTGCTGCTATGCCCAAGATTGAGTCTGAAGGCAAAGGTCGAACCATCATCGTCACCATCAATCGCCCAGAGGTTCGCAACGCGGTTGACGCAGAGACCGCAGGATTGCTTTTTGAGGCGGTCGAGGCATTCCGGGCAGGATGAAGACCTCGACGTACTCATCCTCACTGGCGCTGGCGAGGTCGCATTCTGCGCAGGGGCTGACCTGAAGGACATCCATGGCCTTGCGGCTCGCCGAGGCGCTCGGGAGTCGGGCCCGATGGGTATCAGCCACATCACAAACCTCGACAAGCCGACCATAGCGGCCGTAAACGGTTATTGCGTGGCTGGCGGCCTGGAGTTGGCCTGCTGGTGTGACTTTCGTGTCGCGTCCCGCAACGCGCAGTTTGGCGTGCTCAACCGCCGCTGGGGTGTTCCCCTCGTGGACGGGGGCACCCAACGGCTGCCCAGAATCGTTGGGCTGAGCAACGCCCTCTATCTGATTGAGACAGGCGTGCTCATCGATGCCAATCACACACTCCGCATCGGGCTTGTACAGGAGATTGTGCCACAAGGGCAAGTGCTGGCACGCGCCCTCGAGATTGCTCAAGCTATCTCCGCATACCCTCAGGCCAGTCTCCGCAATGACCGGCAGAGCGTTTACCAGGGCATGTCACTGCCCTTACCCAAAGGGCTCAGGCTTGAGCAGCAGCTTCATCAGGCCAGCTTGTCGGATCCCGACATGGCCGAAGCGTTGCGCCGTTACGCTGCAGGCCAGCGACCATTGCCCCCCAGACCCCCATGTCAGCCAGACTGTGGCTGACATGGGGGTCTGCTCTGTTATGAAAGGGCTCAGTATGTTAAATAGCAGTTCACGGATGGCAAGAGAGAATAATACTGTCGAGACGATGATCGGGATGTATTGTCATTATCAGCACTGTACCAAAGGTTTGCCCTGCGGTGATTGTCAAGAACTTCTCGATTACGCAAGAGAGCGGCTGGCGAAGTGCCCATTTCAAGAAGGTAAACCTACTTGTGCTAAATGCCCGGTACACTGTTATACGCCGATCATGAGAGGCCGGGTTAAGGCTGTTATGAGATATGCCGGCCCTCGCATGGCATACCGGCATCCCCTCCTGACTTTATTACACTTTCTGGACGGACGCAGAGAGAACTCTCCCATCATCCTAGATAAAGAAGGCCCTCACCAATGATGGAGAGCGTGACTGATTCTTGCGTGTGCCATCTGTTGAAGTCAAAGTAACCCAGTCGGCAACAAGGAACTCGGATGATAGCAATACCACGTGATGCAGCTACCCTGATTCTCATGCGTGATGTCGTTCGAGCCAGAACTGGAATTGAGATTCTGTTGGTACGAAGACATGCCAAAAGTGCCTTTATGCCCGGTGCTTATGTTTTCCCGGGTGGGGCGGTGGAAACTGCAGACTACACACGCCAGGCCGAAAGAATTTGTCACGGGCTTAGTTTCGAGCAAGCTCAAGAAATTATTGCTGGTACTTCGCCTCCTGAAAAGGCGCTGGGGTTCTATGTCGCTGCTATCCGGGAGACGTTCGAAGAAGCAGGGATTCTTCTGGCTTATCGGGAGACTTCAAACGTTATTATCTTTAGCAAAGACGAAAAAGTACGCTTTACCGAATACCGCAGCCAAGTAAGGAAAGACCCTTTCTCCTTCGTCACAATTACCGAGAGGGAGGGACTGAAGCTTGCTACTGAAAGTCTTTTCTACTTCGCCCACTGGATTACTCCGGAGGTCTCTCCTATCCGGTTTGATGCTCGTTTTTTCGTATCTGCTGCGCCCTCGAAGCAGGAAGTTCTCTGCGATGCGGTAGAGACGACTGATCATGTATGGATTTCCCCTCAGAAGGCGTTAAAGAAGCAAGGGGCGGATTTTTGTCTACCTCCTCCAACACTATCGAGTATCACGGTGCTTGCCCAATTCTCCAGCGTTTCTGAAGTTGTTGCCTGGACAAGGGAGAAGGATATACTGACCAGCACAGGCTAAAAGACTCTGACTTCCTCCCTCCAACAGAGAGAATTCGGGGTGCCTAATCCCCTTTGCTTTCTTTAGAATAGGGAGGATTATAGATTCCTGCTTGCGCAAGAATGACATAGGGCAGACCCTTTCCTTCCACAGAAGGACTGAGGGCGAACAGGCCAGGCTGCCTAACCCTGAGCCAAGGGGCTATGACGACCATTCTTTGATAATGTCTTTCGAGGGCAGGACCAGGCACATGCGGGATATTATCTTGAGGGCCATTTCGTGCGCCGTTTTGTCTGGAGACGAGACGCAGTCCGAGACGACGACGGTATAGAAGCCGCGGATGGCTGCCTCACGGGCGCTATGCTCTACGCCGTACTCGGTGGCGATACCGGTGAAGAGAATAGTCTGGATGCCCCGGAAGCGCATCAATTGCTCAAAGTTGGTGCCAAAGAAGATGTTGGCGGTGTGCTTGTTGAGGACTACGTCGCCCTCGACTGGTGCTAGGGCCGCGGCAATTTCGGCTTCAGGACTGCCCGGCTTCATGAAAACGGGGATTTTGGAGGGGTCATCTATGCCAAAGCGTTTCATGGCCTGGTGGATACTCCAGCTAGACTGATAGCCGGCGGGCAGGGGGGTGATTTTGGTGTAGACAACAGGTATTCTGTGGCGGCGGCCAGCAGCAAGCAGGGCCTTCAGGTTCGCCAGGTACTCATCCCGGTTGAAGATGTGGTCCACCAGTCCGTTCTGGCAATCCCAGAGCACAAGGGCGGTATGTTCGGGATTAGCGATTTCTTTAGGATTTTCGAAGATGGTCAGTTTACCTAGTGTTTTCATGTCTTTCCTCCATCAACGTTAAAATTGAAGATAAAGGGCACCGTCTTATCACATTCCTATAACCTTGCTCACAAGCAGAAATATGGCTGCGCCAAACACGGCGAGCCAAGCCAGTATTACAAGTGCACTTCTGAGTCTAACCATCGTTCACCACAATTTGCGCTGTGATTTTGGAACTCCCGCTTTTGCCACTCCCAGCCATCAATCGGGAACTGCTTGCTCGCAGCGTCAATGTGAGATTTCTATCCTTTTCGGTCATCTTCCACCTCAAGGAACATCATCAACTTGCGATATTCTACCGCGAAATGTGTACTAGCGCAAGAAGTCTATAGCGCAAGGACTATGTCCACAATGTGAGGAGGGCATGGGGCGAGGCTTAGCCGACAGCATTAACCCACTCACACTGTCAGACAGCATGAAGCGCTACAGGGCTCCATTGGGGTAGCGGATTGCCTGTCTGTGCAGTTTACTAGTGACAATCAGCCATCTTGTTAGCCCAGGTTGCTCATCGCCAACAATCTACCGATTTGTTGAGCCGGCCACCTCATGGGATGACTTGGTCGCTTCGAAAAGCGAGATGTCACAACTTCTCAATCTTTTTTACTGCGATTTTATGACTTTTTTATGTGCGAAGGATTAGAATACCTTTAATTTAGCTCTTTACAGTGGTAAGGGAAATGTATTCGGTAACGCTTAAACGCAGGTATGCAGAGAGTGTTTAATTCCAAGGCGTCCCAGCGGCCAGTAGGTAAAAATTACAAGTGGATCGCCCTATCCAATACGACACTGGGCATACTCATGGGCTTTATCAACGGGTCGAGCCTCTTAATTGCCCTCCCCGTGATCTTCCGGGGCATCAACCTGGAGCCACTGCAATCGTCCAACTTCGACTATTTGCTCTGGGTCCTCATGGGCTACCCTCTCGTCCAGGCTGTACTGGTGGTGACGCTGGGACGCATCGGGGACATGTTCGGACGGGTGCGCATGTACAACCTGGGCTTCGTTATCTTCACGGTAGGGTCTATTCTACTCTCGATTACCTGGAGCACAGGGGCGGGCGGCGCCATCGAGCTAATCGTCTTTCGCGTGGTGCAAGCCGTCGGCGGCGCTTTACTCATGGCGAACTCGGTGGCAATTCTGACCGATGCCTTCCCCCCTAACGAGCGCGGGTTTGCGCTGGGGATAAACATGGTTGCCGGCATCGCCGGCACATTCATAGGACTTATTCTGGGAGGCGTGCTAGCAGAGGTGCACTGGCGCTGGGTCTTCCTGTTCAATGTACCCATTGGCGTAGTCGGCACGGTGTGGTCATATATTGCGCTACGTGAAATCGGGATCCACAAGGCGGCGAGGATCGACTGGATAGGCAACCTGACTTTCGCCGCCGGCTTGGCTATGTTGCTGGTGGGAGTAATCTATGGCATCAACTCATCAGGCACATCGAGTATGTCTTGGACGACTCCTTTCGTCCTGGGCATGCTCATCGGCGGTGTGGCTGGCTTGGCGCTTTTTGCCGCCATAGAGCGACGCGTGAAAGAGCCCATGTTCCGGCTTAGCTTATTCCGCATTCGCGCTTTTACTGCGGGAAATATGGCTGGCTTTCTCTCGGCGGTCGGCCGGGGTGGACTGGAGTTCATGCTGGTCATCTGGCTTCAGGGTATCTGGCTGCCGCTTCATGGCTACGATTTCGAAATCACCCCTCTGTGGGCAGGCATCTATATGATACCTCTCAGTATAGGGTTCCTCATTGCGGGTCCTATCTCTGGGCGACTATCGGACCGATATGGCGCCAGGCTGTTTGCCACGGGAGGCATGGTGCTCACTGCTGTCAGTTTTGGGTTGCTCATGATGCTTCCCGTGAACTTCGTGTACCCAGGCTTTGCCGTGATATTGTTCTTCATGGGCATAGCCTCGGGACTTTTTGTGGCGCCGAATACTGCCTCTATTATGAACAGTGTGCCAGCGGAAAGCCGGGGCGCGGCCTCCGGTATGCGGGCCTCTTTTTACAATGTGGGATTCCCCATATCGATCGGCGTGTTTTTCTCTTTGATGATCGTGGGCCTTAATGCCAGAGTACCTCAGGCTTTGTACAATGGGTTAATACAAAACGGGGTATCCACCTCTGTCGCAACCGAACTCTCTAAGCTGCCCCCGGTGAGTTACCTCTTTGCGGCGCTTCTGGGCTACAATCCACTGGGCACGTTGCTGGGACCGACGGTGCTGAACTCTCTACCAGCCGACGCTGCAGCCAAGCTGACAAGCAGGTCCTACTTCCCGCAGCTTATCTCGTCGTCTTTCCATCAGGGGCTTCTCATCGTGTTTACGTTCTCCGTGGTGATCTGCCTGATTGCCGCTGCAGCATCATGGCAACGGGGGCGTGAAGTCATTCAGAGAGCAGGTGAATAGCTAGGGCAACTGGGAGATCAAGCTCTGAATAGTCGGCATCGCCGAATCGATGCTGATGGCATAATAAATCCCTTCGACATCCGGGGCGGTCGTGGTTTGTATTAATGCGGCATTCGTTATCCCGACCAACAGCCCATCTCTAGTCACCAGCGGCCCGCCGCCGTTGCCTGGGTTAATAGCGGCATCGGTCTCAATAAGCCAATCATCAGGACAATATTCGGGCCGCTTACGGATGCGTTGAGGCGGCTACCCAGCCACCGGTCATGATGATGCCTAAATCGAGTGCATTGCCGATGGCGGCCGCGGGCTGTCCGACTTTGAGCGCGAAGGAGTGGCCTATAGCCACCTCCGGAAGATTGGGGGAAGCAGGATGAGTAGATGGAAGGTTCAGGGATGTCTCCGGTAAGCCCCTTGTATCCCCTTTAGAAGAGGGAGGATTGGGCGAGGGCACAGCTTGCTGTGCCCCTAAGTAGCGTTCTGTCATTTCCGCAATCTTCCTGCTTATTGCCCCGCAGAGCAACCTATTTTCAGATGCATGGCTTCCCACTGCTCCCTTGAGAGATTTAGTCCAGTTGAGTACAATGAGTCTTCAAGAGGTCCAAAGGGTTGCCACCAATCACCAGCAATTTATCACTGGGGGTAGAAATGATAAACGGCGCAGATTATAGGTCTTACAGTTCATCAAGCCAAAAAGGATGTTCTATTTGAGCAGGAAGAATACTCTCCCTGGTCAAGACAGTGTTTCTCCGCAACGATCAACAATGGCCCCAACTGCAGATTACAATCCATACGTCTCTCATCCTCGGGAGAGCGTATTAATGCGATGGCGCTTGTTAGCCGTGGCTATGCTATGTTACCGACATAACTGGACAAAGTCATGAACGCTAGACTTATAATCGCCATTTTCACTAACCTGGTGTACGAAGCTATAATTGTTGCTGTAATACTATGGGGATTGCCGAGATGGGGTATTCACATACCCCTGTATGGCCTCATTCTCACCTGCGTAGCCTTTGCAGTATATGCAATAGTCTCTTTCCTTATAGGCAGCCGTGCTCTAAGGAGAAAGCCGATACCAGGTCTTACGACAATGGTAGGCATTGAAGGGCAGGTCGTGAGCCGATTAGCTCCGGAAGGTTTCGTAAGAATTGGAGGCGAACTCTGGAACGCCAGAGCCGAAAACGGCAGTATTGATGTGGGTGCAGATGTGATAGTGGTTCGCCAGTCTGGATTGAAGCTGGTGGTCCGTCGGAAACAGGCGGACAATTCCTGTAAGCCCGAAACCCAATCCCAGTTTCCTCATATCTGATTAGCAGTCTCACAGCTAACAAATTCCAGATTGCATAAATGCAGCCATCATCACCACAATATTCCTGCGCTGACCACTCTCCAAAACCACCTGCTATTGGAGTGACTAGAAGTTCAAAAAATATTTAATCCCTTTTCCAATCAACCGAAACTCTAACATTTCCCTCGGCCTGATTTCTGGTGAGTAAGACACCGCTTATTCCAACTGGCCAAGCAGCCGTAAGATGCTCTATCTAGTGGTCACCTTGCCGAACACAGGTATTGCAATAGTCAGGAATACCACGCCAAAGGCTAGCATCACCCAGACCTGTGTCGTCATCCCTGAGATGCCTGTCCCGAGGACAATGCATTTGCGCAGCGCCTCCACCGAATATGTAAGAGGTATAATCTTCGAGATCCACTGCAGCACCATTGGCATCTGCTGGACGGGGAAAAACGCCCCGGAGAGAAACATCATGGGGAACATCACTGTCATCATGATAGTCATGGCAGTCTCCTGGTCAGAGGAGACTGCAGAGATAATGATGCCAATGCCGATAAAGGAGAAAACTGTTAGGATCAGTAGCAAGATCACGAGCCCCAGGTTGCCGTGCACTACTACACCAAAGAGCAATACCGCCAGTATCAGCGTGAGCGCCGCTTGAAGCAGCCCGCGCACTCCCAGGGCAAAGCTCTTGCCCACTACGATGGACAGCCTGCTAATGGGAGCCGACAGAATGCCGTCCATGGTGCCAAGCTCTCGCTCCCTGGATACGGACCCGGCAAGGCCTATCATAGCTGCCATCATTATCACCATGGCCATAATCCCGGGAGCCATGAATTCGAAGTAGTTAGGGTTTCCCGGGACTATCCCTTTGGTCTCTACCACAAAGGGATCAACCACAGCTGCAGGGTCGGTCGCTCCGGGAACAAGAGTCTCTACCTTCTGAGTCCCCATCTGGGTAGATATCTCTGACATCAGCTTGTCCAAGGTCTCGCTCATCAACAGCGATATCTGAGGATTAGATTGATCTGTAATGCTGGTGATGGTCGCCTGCTGACTGGCCGCTATATTGGCTGAGAAGTCGGCGGGAATGACTATAGCTCCGTTGATAATTTGATCTTTTATTTCCTGATCTGCTTCAGCTTCGTCTTTCAGATAGGTTAACTTAAGCAGCTTTTCACCCTGCCCTGGAGAGGCCTGGCTGAGCCCTGATATTATCTGTGCCCCTATGGGTCCCTGGTCCAGATTTACTACGCCCAAAGGCGCGTTTTTCAGCGCATTTTGGTTGGGAAATACGTAGCCTGTCATCACCATCATGAAGATAGGCATGATGACAAAGGTCACCAGCCGCAAGCGGTCACGAGCAAAAACTAACAGGTCCTTCACTCCGATGCGGTAGCTGTGCACTATGGCTTTCTTAATTCTCTGAAACATCTTTCATCACCTTCATTATCAGGGTGTAGGGCTCTTCTACCTCACTCTTCTTGAGCCGCCTCTTCGCCCGGGAAGCCTCTGGCTCGAAGCCACCTTACCTGTGGCTCTATCTCGCATCTCGCGTCCGGTAAAGTGCAGGAATACGTCCTCCAGGTTCGGCTCCATGGTATTTATGGCTCGAATCTGGCCCCCTTCGGAAGCGATAGCGCCTATAATAGCGCCTGCGGCATTGTCACCCTTGGTGTGAACCCTCAGGTTATAAGGTTCCGTTTCTACTACCGAGGTAACAGTATCCATCCTCTTCAAACTGGAGAGCATCGCTTCGCTCAGATTAGCTACTTCGATGTCCATCACTGCGGTGTCGCCATCGCTAACGAGTCTTTTCAGGTTCTTTGGCGTATCGACGGCGACGATCTTGGCTTGGTCTATGATGGCTATCACGTGGCTCAAGGAGTCTGCCTCGTTCATGTCGTGCGTGGTCAGTAAAACAGTTATTTCCTCCTGGCTTAACTCCGATATGAATTCGTGGATGGCCCTGGTAGTCTGCGGGTCAAGTCCCAGTGTAGGCTCGTCAAGCACAAGTACATCTGGGTGATGAAGCAGAGCGCGAGCGATGTTTATGCGCTGCTTCATGCCTGTGGAGAAGGTTCCTACCTGGTTGTTTCGCCATTGCTCCATATGAAGACGACCGAGCCATCTATCTATCCCCTGCTTGATTTCTTTTTCAGGGAGATTGTTCAACCTGCCGAACAGGGTCAAGTTCTCAGCGGCGGTCAGTTGCTCATAGAGTATAAGCTTCTCTGCTACCAGCCCTATGTGTTCTCTGACCCTACCCGGCTGCTTCAGTATGTCGAAGCCAGCAACAGTAGCGCTTCCCTCTGTTGGCCGCAGCAAGGTGCAAAGCATCCGCATAACGGTAGTTTTGCCTGCACCATTAGGCCCAAGGAAGCCAAATATCTCGCCTTTTTTTACCTGAAATGAGACATGGTCCACCGCAGTGAACTTACCAAACATTTTGGTCAGGTTATCTACCTCAATCATGTTCATGTCGAAGATTCTCCTCTGTGGAGCTCTGCAGCCTTGACCAGTGACGAGAGCCCCCGAGCTAATGATGAAAGCTCTTCTATGCTCATGCGGGCCAAGACCTCGGACATGGAGCTTATTGTCTCCTCCCTGAGGCTGGTCAGGATGGCCTCACCTTTATCAGTAACTCGGAGCCGGAGCATGCGGCGGTCTTCAGGGTTCTCTTGGCGGCTCACCAATCCTTGCTTGACCAGCCTGTCTACAATGCCGGTCACGTTGGATGGAGTAACACCTAGCTCTTTTGCCAGTGTCTTGGTGTTCGTGCTCCCCTCGCGCACAATCAGAAACAGGCTCTTCAACTGCGCAATAGTGAGATTCAGATTCATCCAGGCATCGGGCACATACTCCCTCAGGGCCCGCCTTACCTGCCGTTGCAACTCAATGATCTCTCTCACCAGACCTGCTTTATCCATTATCTATCTCACCTCAATTGTTTCATTTGATTTGATAGTTTACATTGACTTAATTACACTGTCAATACTCATATTGACAACGATATTGCTGTCAAGTAAGCTGGACACACCAACGAACCGACACACAATCATTAAAGCCACAAGCACAGGATAGTTGCACGTCCGCCGAACGTGGAGGGTCGACTGAGGAGGATGATTGTCTATGGGTTACAAATGGTTGGATTACTATGATCTAGATGAGCTATTCTCCGACGAAGAGAAGATGACCAGGAATGAAGTCAGGGAATTTATGGAACAGGAGATTAAACCGCATATTGTCGATGCTTTTCATCAAGAGAAGCCTTTTGATGTCAAGGAGCTGGCTCTCAAAATGGGGAGGCTGGGGATTATTGGTGCATTTATTCCTCGTGAATATGGGGCCGCTGGCACGAACTATGTCACGTATGGACTTATATGCCAGGAAGCAGAAAGGGTAGATAGTGCACTTAGAAGTTTAATTGTAGTTGAATCTGCATTGGTAATGTATCCTATACTGCACTTTGGTTCAGAGGAGCAAAAGCGCAAGTGGCTGCCTTTAATAGCTAAGGGCGAAGTCATGGGGTGTTTTGGGCTAACAGAGCCAAACCACGGGTCAGACATAGCTTCTATGGAGACTGTGGCCCGGAAAGATAGCAAAGGGTGGATTATCAACGGAACGAAGCAGTGGATAAGCGAAGCATCACTTGCTGATATAGCGGTGGTTTGGGCCCGCACAGATGAAGGAATTAGAGGTTTCATAGTGGAACGTGGTACAGAAGGTTTTAGCCAGAGTTTCCAAAGTCGGAAAGGGTCCATGCGCGCAGGGGACGTTGGTGAGTTGGCTTTCTCTGATTGTCGCATATCTGCAGAGAATATTTTACCGAAATCAGCAGGGATTAGCTCTGCCTTTTCATGTCTCAACATAGCTCGCTATGGGATATCTTGGGGGGTGGTCGGAGTTGCCATGGATTGTTATGAGACTGCTCTGAACTACACTAAGGAAAGGATACAGTTCAAAGCACCTATTGCATCATATCAATTGGTGCAGGAAAAACTTGTGAAAATGTTAATAGAGATTACCAAAGGTCAACTGTTATCTTATAGGCTGGGAAGACTCATGGATGAAGGAAAAGCAAGGCCTCCTCAGATTTCAATGGCCAAGAAAAATAATGTAGCTATGGCACGGAGTTGTGCCATGACCGCACGTGAGCTACTAGGGGCCAATGGCATATCTCTCGATTATTCTCCAATAAGGCATATGGCAAATCTCGAGTCGGTATATACCTATGAAGGAACTGACGATATGCACACGCTGATTCTAGGACATGACATAACCGGATTTTCTGCATTCGAACGTAAGAGAATCTCAGCGATTTAGTAGCAATCAGATACTACGTATAAAATATTGGACATTTAAATGCAAGACCATATTCAACTCATTTTATCACTCCTTCAAAATAGATATAACTTTGAGGCTGAAACACGCTATTAACTATATATTTTGGCCTTTATAATTGCTAAGGAGAATGCAGAGTCTGAGGTTAAATATGAAACAAGTCGTTATCGCGAGTGCTGCCAGGACACCTATCGGCTCCTACTGCGGTGCTCTCCGTGATGTCCCCGTAGAAAAACTTGCTGCAGTAGTCCTAAATGAGTCCATCAAGCGGTGCAAAGTTAAGCCGAGAGAAGTTGAGGAAGTTGTTTTAGGCCAGTCCTATGCCAACGGTGAAGCTGCCAATCTAGCGCGCTTGGCTTTACTTGAGGCCGGATGGCCTGTCGAAATTCCGGGATTTACTCTAGATCGTCGCTGCTGCTCGGGTATCCAATCAGTTTGGTCTGCTTCAATGTTAATTCAAACTGGAGAAGCTGAAATTGTTGTTGCTGCCGGCGCTGATAGTATGAGCCGCGCCGAATTCTATATCCCGGGCGAATATATCAAATGGGGGTTAGGCGGTAAAACGGACCGGAAATGGGGATTTTACCCACGGGGGCACGGCAGTCTCGAGCTGTGGGGAATACCGCTCTACGATAGGATTCTACGTGGGAGACCAATGCATCAGCCCATTGATAGATTTGGAGAGCTCAATTCAATGATGACATGGGCGGAAACGGCAGCGAAGAGAGAGGGCATTAGCCGTGAAGAGGCTGATAGATGGGCGTTACGATCACACCAAAGAGCAATCGCAGCAGCGGATGCCGGAAAATTTAAGGAGGAAATAGTTGCTGTTGAAGTACCGCAACGTAAAGGGAATAAATCGGTCATAGACGCCGATGAAACACCGAGGCGAGACACCTCATTAGAACAGCTTGCCAGCCTCAAGCCCATCTATGAGGATGGAATTTGCACCGCTGGCAACTCCTCTAGCGAAAATGACGGTGCTGCTGCAGTCGTTCTAATGACACAGGAAAAAGCTAAAGAGCATGGCATCGAGCCCCTGGCATATCTGAGGTCATTCGCTGTTGCAGGTGCAGACCCTGCTTTAACTTACCCATCTGTTCCGGTGGCAGTAAACAAAGCACTTAATAAGTCTGGACTTCATATAGCTGAAATCGATCTAATTGAAATTCAGGAGGCATTCGCTGCCCAAACACTGGCAGATGTAAAGCTGATGGGAATAAAGGCCAGTGACATTGACCAGAAGGTAAACGTAAATGGCTCCGGTATTTCTCTTGGGCATCCAATTGGTGCGACAGGTGTTATGAGATTGGTAACGTTGGTTCATGAGATGCTGAGGCGCAAGAGTAGGTATGGCTTAGTCACTATTTGTGGCGGCGGCGGGCTAGGAATCTGTGCAATTATGGAAAGAATTTGATTTTAATATCAGAGTCCCTTACCAGTGCCTGTGTGGCTACCACTTCGAAAGGATTTCATCCCAGAAGGCATATATGCCCTTCTTGCCCCGTCCACCGGTATAGCCAGCTCTGACCATCATCCTTATCAGTGGGTGCACATAGCCTTTCTCTGGTCCCAATTCCCTGACAGAGTCGGCCTCAGAGGCTACAGCTATGCCCCAACCTCCGGTCATATCTGTCAACTCCAGAGGTCCCTGCGGCAGGTTGTATCCTAGTTTCAGAGCCTTGTCTATATCCTGGGGTGTAGCTACTTTCTCCCACACCATCTGCAGCGCCTCGTTCCTCATCGCCCGATACGCCCGGTTGGCTAGAAAACCATAGCTAAAGTCGCGGCAGACAATCGGCTCCTTCCCAAGTTTCCGGGCCAAGTCACATGTCAGTTGTGTTGTTTCGTCTGATGACAGCGTTCCCCTGACAACTTCCACAAGTCTCATAACAGCAGCAGGATTAAAGAAGTGCATGCCTATGACCTTATCTGGTCTACTAGTGGCACCCCCCAAGTCAGTTATGTTCAAATTAGATGTGTTTGAAGCGAGGTAAGCATTGGCGGGTGCAGCTTCATCCAGTTGTCTGAACACCTTTTGCTTTATGTTCATGTTCTCAAGGACCGCCTCTACTATGAAATCGGCGTTTGCGGCCTCAGCCATTTCCGTGGTTCCCTTGATCCTATACATGACCTGCTCAGCTTCTTCCTGGGACATCTTACCCTTGTCCACGAAGAAACGCTTCAAGCTACTGGCTATGGCTTCAAAACCTTTTGCTAGTAGCTCCTCGTTCATGTCCCACATCACTACAGGGTATCCCCCAACCCTGGCCATAATCTCCGCAATCTGGGCACCCATTAGTCCAGAACCGATTATGCTAACCTTCTTCACTGCCTTCAGACTCATTGCTTTCACCTCTGACATTTTTGGGCCTCCCTGAGCAACAATCCCTTCAATGCCACAGAACACCGGCTTGCGTCATCGTAACCCACCGCAGATAGATCTCACGATGTCGCTAGCGCTCTGTTTCTCTCATATGCGCGTAAGCGCTCAGAATGCGAGTGTAAAAACAACCTATCGAAGGTTGCCTAGCCAACGCCTATCTCCCTTGAGATGACCACCTGCTGAATCTCCGAGGTTCCTTCGACGGTTGTGCCGAGTCGAGCATCGCGGTAGTATCTCTGTATAGGAGAATCCGTGGTGAAACCATAGCCGCCGTGTATCTGCATGGCTTCGCCGGTTACGCTCTGGGCCATCTCGCTGGCGAAGAGCTTGGCCATGGCGGCCTCTTTGATACAGCGAACCCCTTGGTCATGGAGATATGCGGCATGGTATACTAGCCATCGTGCGGCCTCCAGGTCCAGGGCCATCCTAGCCAGCTTGAAGGCGATAGCCTGGAAGTTGCCTATTGGCCGGCCGAATTGGCGCCTGTTCTGCGCATACTGGAGTGATGCCTCATAGGCTGCAGTACCAAGGCCCAGGCTTCTGGCTCCATGGGTTATCCTACCCGCAGTAAGCGCTTCCATCAGATAGGGAAAGCCACGACCTTCTTCACCCACCAGATCCTCCTGCGAAACTGCTACACTGTCGTAGGTCAGTTCGCCCGTCGAGGAAGCGCGCATGCAGAACTTGTGCATTTTGTTGACGCTGAAGCCGGCAGTCTCCTTTTCCACGATGAACAGGCTCACGCCGCCCCGAGCTCCCTTTGTCTTGTCAGTATAGGCTGCCGTCAGGACGAAATCGGCTATGGGACCATTTGTGATGAAGATCTTGGTGCCATTTATGATGTAGCCATTCCCATTTTTGGTTGCGCTGGTCTCAATAGCAGAGGCATCAGAGCCCGCGTTGGGCTCAGTCAGTGCAAAGGCCCCGATCTTCTGCCCCTTTATCGCTGGCACCAAATACTTCTGTCTCTGTTCCTCATTGCCATGGCGGTAAATGGCAGAAGTCGCTATCCCTGATTGTACCATGATTCCGCTGGCTATTCCTAGGCAGATTCGTCCCAGTTCCTCCATGGCGATGCATTCGCCGATCTTTCCCATACCACCACCGCCGTACTCGGGGGGATACCCAACACATAGGTAACCCATGGCACCCATTTTCGGGAATAGCTGGACGGGAAAGGTCTCTTTTCCCTCAGCCTCATTGACCAAGGGAGCTATCTCTTTTTCTGCGAAATTCCTCATTGCGTCCTTAAACATTCTCTGTTCTTCATTTAATTCGAAGTTCATGTTCAGATAATACCTCCTTCCAGGATCCGACAACCTACTTGACGCAACAGCACGATTGAATAAACCCAATAGTCATTGTCCTTGATTCGCCTATCTAGAGTCATGCGTTGGCCATTTAGGTGCGGACAGTAGTGCGACGAAATGTTCATGGTTTCTGCCGTTGTGCATATCATGATAGCAAGTGTATGCAGTCAGCAAAACTCGGACACTGTAGCTTTGCGGTGTCGATGTTACTAATGTCTAAGTCAGTATTATATGCCAACCCCGATGCTTTATCCATCCCCTGTACTAGTCCAGTAAGAGCTGTTGCCGAACTCGACCTAATAAAGTGATAAATGGTAATGGGCTGTTTGCCCCCAGAAGGGAGGAAGCAGCCTATGAGTGTATATAGTCAGCAGGAACTGTTGCCGAAGTACTCTGGCAAGCAGCAGAAAAGCGATGCAGGACACTGACGATTCCTTTTGCTGCATCAGCGAATATTCCAGTGATAGAAGCCCTGTTGGTAACTTCCTGACTCCCAGCAGGCTCGGTTCTAGCTAGTTGCTTTACTGCCCTCTTGATGTTAATTACTGCGGCTGTCAACCAGAGCTGTATTTGCACTTCTCATCTACCCATGAATCGAGTCCACCTGAGCCCCACTTAAACCCAAGTTGACGACTACCTGTATTGACCGTATAATGCGCCATCAAACCTGCATGGAGGAGGTGGAGATGAAACTCGAAAATAAGGTTGCGATAGTTACTGGCGCTAGCCGCGGAATCGGCAAGGCGATCGCTATCGCGCTCGCTAAAAACGGGGCCAATGTTGTTGTGGCAGCGCGTACCGAGCAAGAGGGGGGACGTCTTCCGGGTACTATCCACAAGACTGCCGATGAAATCCGCGCTCTGGGGAGACATGCTCTAGCAATAAGAACCGATGTTACAAAGGAAGAGGAAGTTGCGGAGTTGGCTAGAAAGACCTTACAGGAGTTTGGAGCGATCGACATACTGGTCAACAACGCTGGAATAGATGCCCCGGGGAAGGTTCTCGATATACCCATAAAGCGGTGGGATCTGGTCATTGCAGTAAATCTGCGCGGCGCCTTCCTCTGCACCAAAGTGGTTCTTCCCACCATGGTGACAAGGAGAAGCGGGAACATCATCAACCTCTCCTCGGTGGTTGGTACCAGGATGATATTGTTCGATGTTGCCTATGGCGTCGCCAAGGCTGCCATTGAGCGCTTTACCCGTGGGTTGGCTGAAGAACTAAAGGATTACAATATAGCGGTCAATGCACTGTGTCCCAGCCTCACCGATACTGAGGGGTTTGGGCAATGGATGCCTGGTGTTGACAGGTCAGGCTGGCAGAGACCGGAGATGTGGGGTAAGTATGCAGTTTTTCTAGCAAATCAAGACGCAAGTAGTCTCACTGGGAAAGTGCTGAGTGCTGAGGAACTTGCGGAATTGGGCGCTGATGCTGTGAACTAACCCTTGTGTTCACAGGCAGTCTCATGACTGCGTTTGTGAGTATTATAGATTCTCTTCATACGTTCGGCAGTGGGTCGTGCCAGACTCGAACTACCTATAGCTTGATTAAAAGTAATGTTGTCAAAGATTGTGAATGGCAAGAGGGAGTTAACGCCATAAGTGTTAACAAGACTTGAAGAGGGTGTTAACAAGCCAATGGCGTCCCTGGCGCGACTCGAACGCGCGACCCACTGCTTAGAAGGCAGTTGCTCTATCCTTCTGAGCTACAGGGACAACTTGCCTCTACCTAGCTTGATTCTAGCACCACCCCTGCGACTTTGGCAAGAGCGAGGCTTTGCCACATTAAGTACACCGCTCGTGGTGAGCCTGTCGAAGCACGGGCGGCTTCCTAGAAACTATTCCCACTTGAAGAAGCGCACAGCCACTATCAGACAAACTATGAACCAGCCCACAAGCACACCCACATTGATTAAGTTAGTATGCAGAGCCGAGGACTGAACCATTATCTGCCTGATCGAATCGGCCAGATAAGTTAACGGCATGGCATCCATTATAGGGTGCATGAAGCCCGGCATTATATCCACAGGGAAGAAAATTCCCGAGAGAAACATCATAGGAAACTGCACTATCATGAGCAGAGGCATAGCTGACTCTTGAGTCTTGGCGAAAGCTGACATCATGAATCCCATGGCCAGAAACGTTAACGCCCCCAATATGACCATGCCCGCGAGGAAGAACCAGTCCCCTAGCATAGGGACATGGAACACCAACCGGGCAACAATAATGATCAGCGCAGCTTGCCCTAGAGCGATAAGTAGCCGGAATAATACTGTGCTCAAAATCATCGAGGAACGTCTTAACGGTGTAGCTCCCAGCCGTTTGAGCACTCGATTCTCCCGTTGCACTACTAAAGGCATCGCTGCAAAGATGCCCAACTGCATTAGAGCCATGGCCAGTATGCCCGGCGTTAGATAGTCTATGGCACGGATCTCGTGGGTCTGCAGCGTCACTGGATTCACATTAATGATTGGCGCTGGCTGCCCAAACCTTTCCAATACCTGCGTGATGATAGGCAGCAGCACCTGCGCCGACGAGCTTTGCGTCGGGTCATAATAGACGTCTATCGTTGCGTTACCCTTCTGCGATAGGGTTTGCCCAAATCCTGAAGGAATAACAATGACTGCCCGTCTATCGCCACTCTTCAACGCCTGCAGTTCAGCGCTCTGATTTCCCATATACAATTTGAAAGCGGGTACCTGTTGCAGCGCCCCCGACAACTGTTGGGCTACAGGTGAGTTGTCCTCCACTGTCAGGCCTACATTGAAAGTAACATTGTTTCCACCACTGAAAACAGCACCGAAGATGAGAATAAAGAAAATGGGGAAAGCAAATGTCCAGAAGAGGGCTGAACGCTCCCTAAAAAACTGCTTGATTTCTGAGACTAAGAGCTTCCTTAAGACTTTCAATCTCGAATTCTCCTGCCGGTTAGCTTCAGGAAAACGTCCTCCAGGGTAGCTCTCCTCACATATAGGTCAGTTAATTTCATACCTCTTTGTTTAGCCATGTCCATCAGGGCTGAGATAGTGACCGGCACCGAGTTAGAGTACACCGTCACCTTGCCATTTTCCGTCACCACGTTGGTTGCACCCGCCAACTGACGCAGCACCTCATCAGCGAGTGGCTGATCCAATTGGAACTCTATAGCTTCTTCCTTGAAATGCTCGCTGACCAGCCTATCGGGTCGGTCTGTAGCGATAATCTCGCCGTGGTCGATAATCGCTACGCGTTCACAGAGACGCTCAGCTTCCTCCATATAGTGCGTAGTCAAGAATACAGTCTTGCCCCTCTCCTGTTGAAGCTTGATCAGGTCCCAGATATTGTGCCTGGCCTGAGGGTCAAGGCCGGAGGTAGGCTCATCCAGAAAAAGGATTTGAGGATCATTGACCAGCGCGAGGGACACCGATAGCCGTTGCTGCTGCCCGCCCGAAAGATTAATGCACAGCTTGTCACGGCTATCCTCTAATCCCACAAGCTTAATAAGTTCGTCAGGCGAAACAGCTTTGGGAAAGAAACTGCCAAACAGATCGATCACCTCATAAACTTTAAGCCTCGGATATAGCGTGGTGGTCTGCAATTGCACCCCAATGCTGGCCTTGATCCGCCGCGAGCGTTGCCTTATATCCATCCCCAACACAGATACTGTTCCTGAATCGGCAGGTCGAAGCCCTTCCACTATCTCCATAGTGGTAGTCTTGCCGGCGCCGTTCGGGCCCAGCATTCCGAATATCTCCCCCTGAGCTACAGTGAAGCTGATACTATTGACTGCCTTAATCTCTCCGTAGCTCTTGCGCAGCTTCTCAACCTCGATGACAGTGCCCATGAGTTCTTTCTCCTGATACCAATCTTTATATTAGAGGATTGCGAAGCTTGCGTCAACGTACCAGGAGGATATCCTTGAACCTACCAATTCTTGGTTACCAATGTGGAAGGACAGGCGTGTCCCCCAATTCTCAATTCCCCCAATCCTTCCGAGGAAGGAGGGGGACAAAAGGGGGTTGAAAAACATTAATAGATAACCTCTTTGCAAGATTTTACAAATAGCACTATAATCTATGATACTGAAAAGAGCATTCGGCGGACAGCACAGCTCTACGGCAATCTGAAGGCAATGGCTAACAACGTTAGAAAGGTCCTGGTCCCTGTAAACGGAACCAAAGTCGACGAGGCAGCGATAAAACTGGCTTGCCGTTTGGCTAAGCCGTCAAAAGGCAGGATATACGTTACGTACGTAATCCAGGTAGAACGCACATTGCCTCTTGATGCGGAGATTAGACCTGAAATCGAGAAAGGAGAACGGGTTCTCGACCAGACAGAGCACATCGCAGAGGAGCAGGATTACAAAGTCGAGACCGACTTGTTACAAGCTCGCGAGGTAGGTCCCGCAATAGTTGACGAGGCAATAGAACGTGGAGTTGACTTGATTATCATCGGTATCAGCTACAAGACGAAATTTGGCGGGTTCAGCCTGGGGAGCACTGTGCCGTACGTACTTAAAAACGCACCATGCTGGGTGCTTATTTGCCGGGAGCCGATCCCCAAGGAGGAAGCCGAGCGACCATGAAAGTGGTAATAATGGGTTGCAGCCGGGTTGGCGCTCAACTGGCAGCCATGATGGATGCCGAAGGGCATAAGGTTACTGTCATGGACATCGATCCTTTCAGTTTCAAGAAACTCCCGCCGACATTTAATGGAACAGCCCTCGTGGGCAATGGGCTGGACGAAGATTCGCTGAAGAAGGCAGAAATAGAGCAGGCAGATGTCTTCGTGGCTGTAACACAGGGTGATAACCGCAATGTCATGGCCTGCCAGATCGCTAAGCATATCTACAAAGTTCCTAAAGTAGTCTGCCGTATTTATGACCCGATCCGCGAGGAGATGTATCGCCAGCTGGGATTACATACCGTTAGCCCTACAAAACTGGTGGTAAAACTTCTGAGAGAGCAAATCTAAGGCTAGGAAAACATGTATATCATCATCGTCGGAGGCGGCCAGGTCGGCTATCACCTTTCCAAGATATTGCTCAACGATGGTCACGAGGTCCTTATCCTCGAGCAGGATGCCGGCAGATGCGACATACTCTGCGAAGAGCTGGGGAGTGTAGTTGTCCGCGGCGATGGCTGCGAGGCAGCTACCCTGGAGAGTGTTGGCACCGCTAGAGCTGATATGTTGGTTGCTGTCACCGATGAGGACGCGCGCAATCTAGTGGCTTGCCAGGTTGCCAAACACCGGTTCAACGTCAGACGCACTATTGCACGCGTTACCAACCCAAATAACGAGAGTATTTTCAAGATATTAGGCGTAGACGTCACGGTATGCAGCACTCAACTCATCCTGGCACATATAGAACAGGAACTGCCTTCACACCCCATCATCCCTCTGCTCAAATTGAAAAGCGGGAATCTCGAGGTTATCGAGGCCAAGATACCGCCGGACTCAAAGCTTATCGGCAAAAAACTCCGTGCCTTCTCCCTGCCTAAAGGAAGCGCCGTGTTGCTAATCATAAGCAAAGAAAAAGGCCCCCAGATACCCACGCCCGACACCATAATCGCAGCAGAAGATGAGGTTGTAGCAATCACCCAGGCCGAGAACGAAGAAGCAATACGGGCAATGCTGACCAGCAAGTAATACACAACCTCCATCATCTGCTTAAAGGTAGAGAATGACCAGAGTTGCTTTCCAAGGGGAAAGAGGCGCTTTTAGCGAGGACGCAGTCGTAAGATTTTTTGGCGATGCCGAGCTTATACCCTGCCGCTCTTTCGCTCATGTCTTCGAGTCAGTGACTAAGGATAAAGCCGATTTCGGCGTTGTTCCCATAGAGAACTCACAGGCAGGCAGCATCAACGAGACCTACGACCTCTTATTAAGGTACGACCTCAATATATACGGCGAGATAGACCTCCGGGTAAACCATTGCCTTATGGCTCTGCCAGGCGAGAGCCTGGCCAGCATAAAGACAGTTTATTCCCATCCCCAGGCCCTGGCCCAATGTGAGCAGTTCCTGGGTAAAATGAGTGTGGAGATAGTGCCCACTTATGACACCGCCGGCAGCGCCAAGCTGATAAGAGAGAAAAGGCTGGCCAGCTGCGCCGCAGTGGCCAGCAAGAGAGTGGCACAGATTTACGAGATGCAGGTGCTTGCAGAGAACATCCAGACGGTTCCCAACAACTACACCAAGTTCTTCGTCATCTCCAGGAAAAAGGCCAAGTATGCCGACAAAAACAAGACCTCGCTCATTTTTATCACAAAGAACGTCCCCGGTGCCCTGTATGACTGCCTGGGCGCTTTCTCCAAGAAGGGCATAAACCTGACCAAGCTGGAATCAAGGCCGATCAAAGATAAGCCCTGGGAGTACATTTTCTACGTAGATTTCGAGGGGCACCTGGAAGACGATATCTGCAAACAGGCCCTGGCAGACCTTAAGCAGAAAACCAGCTTCATTAAAATACTGGGCTCCTATCCCAAAGCCGCAGACTCGGAATAAGCAGCATCCTTACGGAAAGCCTTGAAACTCACTCAATTATGCCCCCGCCCAGAACCTCATCGTCGCTGTAGAATACTACGGCTTGCCCCGGTGTAATTGCCCTCTGCGGCTCTTCGAATACCAGCCGCGCCTGCCTTCCTTGGGGATAGAGGGTAGCCTTTGCCTCCGGTGACTTGTACCTGATCTTGGCAGTAAAATCACCGGGCTCCTGCAGAGGTTCGCCGGAGACATAGCTCACCTCGCCGGCAGTGAGTTCGCCGCGCAGAAGCTGCTCGTTGCTCCCTACCACCACGCGGTTGCTATCGGGCTCAATCGACAAAACATACAGCGGCTTACGTGCCACCAGACCCAACCCCCGCCGCTGCCCCACGGTATAAAAGCCTATCCCCGAGTGTCTGCCCAGCACCCTGCCCTCGCTATCCACGATATCGCCGGGCCGGTTCAGGCTGCGCTCAGTTAAGAAGTCATGATAATCGTCATTAGTGATAAAGCAGATCTCCTGGCTCTCTGCCTTATCCCACACCGGCAGCCGCATCTCCTGCGCTACTCGGCGTGCCTCGCTCTTTGTGTAGGTACCCAAGGGAAACAGCAGATGCTCCAGCTCTTTTTGTCCCAGATTATAAAGAACGTAGGACTGGTCCTTGGCGGAATTCATAGCCTTGCGCAGTATATAACTCCCCCTGCGCCGCTCAATTCGGGCGTAGTGCCCTGTAGCCAGGTAATCGGCGCCCAGCGTCAAAGCCCTGTTCAACAGGAAGTCGAACTTTATCCACTTATTGCAGGCAAGACAGGGATTCGGCGTCTTGCCCCGGAGATATTCCTGGCAGAAGTAATCCACAACGTAGGTTTGGAACTGGGGCTCGAAATTGAGCACATAGAACGGTATATCGAGCACCTGGCACACCCGTCGCGCATCCTCCACCTCCTCCAGCGAGCAGCAGCGGCGATGCGGAGCAGGAGAATCGCCATTCCCTTCAGTCCATAACCTCATCGTCACCCCGATGACTTCGTAGCCTTCCCCCTTCAAAATAGCGGCTGCCGCCGAGGAATCGACACCGCCGCTCATGGCTACAACAACCAGCTTGCCTTTGCTGCTCATAATTTGCTCTTAATATATTCAATGGCACGGTCGAGCTGGGGGTCCTTCCCCCGAACAACATCCTGATATTAGCAGCTTTCACCAAAGCTATCAATCAAACACGCACCTGGTCACTCGCCAACAGGGGAGTGCAGAGGGGCATAGCCCCTTTGCTGGGGGCTTGGGGGTACCCCCCAGTTTTAAAATCCCCCAAGACTGAGGGAGCCAGAGAGGGCTGCCCCCAAACAATTACCCTTCAGTCTACCAATTCTTAGTAGGGGAGTGCAGAGGGGCATAGCCCCTTTGCTAGGGGGCTTGGGGGAATCCCCCAATTTCCCCCTCTCCCCCAAGCCTGGGGGAGCCAGAGGGGGTTCATGTCCCTTAATTGACATTCCCATCGTGTACTGGTATCCTAAATAAGGTTGCCCGAAGCTGAAAGACAAGGAGGATATTGAATGGCCGGCATCACTTCCTATGGAGCTTATGTGCCTCTCTGGCGATTGAGCAGAGAGGCAATCATGAAGGGGGTGCGCGGGGAGAAGGCTATCCGCAACTTCGATGAGGATAGCACGACCATGGCAGTAGCCGCTGCGATAGATTGTCTCAAAGGTCAGAAGAGGGAAGCGATTGACGCGGTGTTCTTCGCCACCACTACCTCGCCCTACAAAGAAAAACAGATGTCAACAACCATCGCTGCCGCTTGCGACCTGCGGCGCGACATAACCACCTATGACTTCACCAACTCCCTGAGGTCTGCCACATCCGCCATAAAAGCGGCGCTCGACGCTATAAAGGCTGGCTCGGCAAAAGAGGTGCTCGTGGTGGCATCCGACTGCCGCATTGGTGCCCCGGGCACCGAGTTTGAGCAGAACTTTGGCGACGGAGCTGCAGCCTTCCTCATCAGCGATAAAGATGTCGCTGCCAGCGTAGACGCCTGGCACTCTATTTCTAACGAGGCTCACGATTACTGGAGGCTGGACGACGATACCTTCGTCCGCTCCTGGGAGGACAGGTTCGTCTTCAACGCTGTCTATTACGACCTCGTAGCGCAGAACGTGGCTGCGTTGTTGAAGAAAACCAGCCTCGCCCCCAAGGATTTCGCCAAGGTTATCATAAATGCCCCGAGTCCCCGGGTGCTCTCCGACATACCGAAGAAGCTGGGCATAGACCCCAAAGCACAGATGCAGAACCCGTTGTACGACATCATGGGCAATACAGGCGCTGCCTACAGTTTGATGCTCCTAGTAACAGCCCTCGAGGAGGCTAAAGCAGGCGACAAGCTGCTGCTCAACAACTACGGCAACGGCAGCGATTCTCTGGTAATCACCGTCACCGACAAGATTGCCCAAAAGGTAGAGGGCCGACGGGGCATGAAGGCCCACCTGGCATCGAAGAAGATGGTTGACGACTATAGAATATACTTGCAGTGGCGAGGCCTGCTGACGTTCGAGGCAACGCCCACGCCCCCAGGAGGCTTCATCTCCGCCGCTGCACTGTATAGAGACCGCACCCAGATTTACCCTCTTCACGGTCATAAATGCAAGTCCTGTGGCAATGTTCACTTCCCGCCTCAGAGGGTCTGCCCGACCTGCAGGGCCAAAGACCAGTACGAAGAGTGGCGCCTGTCCGATAGAAAAGGTGTTTTGTTCACCTTCGCTGCAGACTACCTCTGCCAGAGACGCGAGGCGCCCCGGGTGACCGCCATCATAGATTTCGAGGGCGGCGGACGCATGGCTACCATGATGACAGACAGGCTGCTCGAAGAAATTAAGGTAGGGATGCCCGTCGAGATGAGCTTCAGAAAGCTGGCGACCCAGGACGGCTTCCATAACTACTTCTGGAAATCTATCCCTGTAAGGGGTTAAGCCAATATTCTGTCAGACATATGATTAAGGAGGAAAAATAGAATGCCTGGCATTAGAGATAGAGTAGCTGTAGTGGGCATGGGCTGTACCCGGTTCGGAGAGCAGTTTCACATGAGCGACCAGGATCTCATTGTGGAGTCCTGCTATGCAGCTTTGGAAGACGCCAAGATGGACCTCAAAGAGATCAAAGCCGCATGGCTGGGAATCCAGGGCGCTGAGACCGGCTATAGCGGCTGCAAACTTGCCCGTGCCTTGAAGACCGACTATATACCCGTTACCAGAGTAGAAAACTACTGCGCCACCGGCATCGAGGCCTTCCGAAACGCTTCTTATGCCGTGGCCGCCGGCATATATGACATCGCGCTTGCCTGTGGGGTGGAGAAGCTCAAGGACACCGGCGCCGCCGGCGTCACCCAGATGGGCGGCGAGGGACAATTCGGAAGCTGGGTCTGGGCGCCCTTAATAGCGCCCGCCAGGTTCGCCCTGACCGCTACCAGGTATTTCCACGTCTATGGCTTGACCCCGCAGGAGGGCAAGCGCATGCTGGCCATGATTGCGGTGAAGAACCACCATAACGGCAGCCTCAACCCTAGGGCTCACTTCCAGCGCGAGATAACCATAGACCAAGCTGTCAATGCCCCCATGATTGCCTGGCCTTTAGGGCTTTTCGACTGCTGCGGCGTCAGCGACGGCTCGGCAGCAGCCATTATCACCACACCTGAGATCGCCAAGCGTATCAGGGATGACTATCTCCTGGTCAAGGGCTTCGGCGTCTGCGCCGACGGCGGAACGTTCGGCGTCATCCCCAGCGATTACGACTACGTCCACATCGAGGCCATTGTGCGATCCGGCAAGATGGCATACGAAGAGGCTGGCATCAAGAACCCGCGCAAGGAGATCGACGTTGCCGAAGTACACGACTGCTTCACCATCACCGAGGCCGTAATCTGCGAAGACCTGGGCTTCACCCAGAGAGGCAAATACAAGCAGGACATCGAGGCCGGCACATTCAACATCGAAGGAGAAATAGCCGTGAACTCCGACGGAGGCTTGAAGTGCTTCGGCCACCCCATAGGCGCTACCGGACTGAGGATGGTCTTTGAATCGTGGCTCCAGCTTCGCGGCAAAGCAGGCGCCCGCCAGATAAATAACGCCCGCATTGGCGTCTCCCAGAACTACGGCGGCATTCCTGGCGGCGGCATCTCCGGCATGGTCATCGTCGGCGCCCGAGACTAGAGTCTGAGGCAAGTTCAAAACCTGAACTGCAAAATGCAACTTCTAGGGGCGAGGCGCCAGAGGCGCCTCGCCCCTCATATTCCGCATCATCTGGAGAGTGCAGAGGGGCAAAGCCCCTTTGCTAGGCGGTCTGGGGGTACCCCCCAGTTTCTAAATCCCCCAAGATTGGGGGATTTAGGGGATTGATGCGCTCACAGCGCCTTTCTTCTTGACATAACTTACATATTGTGGTATAAGAATATATGGCAGCGAATCAGAAGATAATCACCGTCAACCGCAAGGCGTATCACGATTACCATATCGAGGATACTGTTGAGGCCGGCCTGGTCCTCACCGGCACTGAGATCAAGTCCATCCGGGGAGGCAGAGTCAACCTCAAAGATTCCTACGCCAGAGCGGATAAAGGTGAGATGTGGCTGGTGAATGCTCACATTTCCCAGTATCCCGGCGGAAACCGGTACAATCACGAGCCCACCAGGCCGCGCAAGCTTCTGCTGCACCAGAGAGAGATCGCGGACTTCAGCAGCGAGATAGAGAGAAAGGGCTACACCTTGGTGCCCCTCAAACTGTACCTTAAAAACGGAATAGCGAAGGTAGAGCTGGGTCTGGGCCGGGGCAAGAAGCAATACGACAAACGCGAGGCCATAGCCCAGCGGGACGACCAGCGCCAGATGCAACGAGCGTTCAAGCAAGGCCCCAAAGCCAAAAAGCGCTAGCAATTCCCTTACTCTATCTCCCTCAAGGGTAGAGAAGACTATTGATTCCTCTCCCTGGACGGGAGAGGTTAGAGCCAGTCCTGAGCTGGCCGAAGGATGAGGGTGAAGCTCCAGTCTGTCGGGCATCCCTAATCTCGGATTTCGAAATTCGGATTTAGTGTTTATTCATTTGGGGACGTGTGGTTCGACAGGGGAGTTGCGGTTCGGAGTTGCAAGCCGAGGTGTCATCTCACTCGTAAAACAGGTGGCAGAAAAGTAACTGGCGAAAGAGAATACGCCCTAGCTGCCTAATACTGGCAGCTACGCCCACCTTGACCTCCCCTCGATGGGTTGAGGATTGGGCGCCGAAATGTCGAGGTGCTGCGGCCCCGATGTCGGTAAGGGTCGCTTAAGAAACAATCGACTGGCTCCGTTGAAATCGGTCGGCGGACTAACAGCGGAGCGAGAACAAAAAGCCGACTAAGCTTGTAGATACTCTGGGCGGGCTCTTCTGGACGGGGAGTTCGACTCTCCCCCGTCTCCACCAGAAATCTTAAAGGCCTCTCTTTAGTAAAAGAGAGGCCTTTTTGCAGGGGGGATTACGTAGGGGCCGACCCATGTGTCTGCCCAAACAAGGGCGGGTTTCCCAACCCGCCCTTGCAGGTTGACTATCCGTCAGCCTGCTGCTATCATGCGCCTCGTTGAAACCTCCGCAGGATTTCTCCGGGAGAAAAAAGGAGAGTGTGCATAACATGGCTGAAAAGGATAAGGCTCGCAAGTGGGATGCTGAAGTTGATGTCATCGTAGTTGGATTTGGTGCATCTGGAGCGGCTGCAGCCCTGGAGGCGGCTCAGCAAGGAGCCTCAGTGTTGGTACTGGACCGCTTTCATGGTGGTGGAGCCACAGCAGCCAGCGGCGGCATCGTCTATGCAGGTGGCGGTACACCGTATCAGAAAGCTGCCGGATACGAAGATACACCGGAGGAGATGTATCGTTATCTGAAGCAGGAGGTGGGTGACGCCGTTACCGACGAGACGCTGCGTCTTTTCTGCGAACAGTCTCCGGGGATGATTGCCTGGCTGGAACAGGCAGGAGTCCCTTTCGAGGGTTCAATGTGTCCCTTCAAGACTTCCTATCCTACCGATAAATACTACATATACTTCTCCGGCAACGAAAACCACAGCCGCTACAAGGCGAACGCCAAGCCAGCACCGCGCGGTCATCGTGCCCGGGGCAAAGGCATCTCCGGCCTCACCCTCTTCCATGCCCTGGAAAAGGCTGTGCGCAAACAGGGAATCCAGGTGCGTTGCCAGACCCGTGTGGAGCGGCTGGTCTTGGGTGATGATGGGCGCGTGATAGGTGTCGAAGGCCTGTCTATATCGCCTGGCCCTGTAGCGCGTCTGCACGGTGCCATCTCCTATATCAATGCCAAGGCGAATACCTACGCGCCTCCCCTGGCAACACTGCTCCACGACATAGATAAGCTTATCATCAGGCTGAGAGCGAAGCCCTATCGCGCGCGGGCTCGCAAGGCTGTCATTCTGGCGGCTGGAGGCTTCATCTTCAACAAGCAGATGGTCAAGGAGTGTGCTCCCATTTACCTGAACTGTCTGCCTTTGGGCACCTACGGTGATAACGGTGCGGGCATCCGTTTGGGAGTGAGCGCCGGCGGAGTTACGGCGCACATGGACAATATGAGCGCCTGGCGGTTCTATGTGCCTCCCGAGGCGCTGATGCAGGGAGTACTGGTCGACAAAAAGGCCCAGCGCATTTGTAGCGAAGACCTGTATGGGGGGAAGCAAGGAGACTATGTCGTGGCCAGTGGCGGCGATGCTTACCTGATTTTTGACAGCAAGACCTACAAAGAAGCGGTGAGCAAGATAGGCGAGCAGTGTGCCGCGTTCCAGAAGCTAACCATGATACCCATGCTGCGCCTTACCCGCAAGAAGGCCAAATCGTTCCAGAAGCTTGCAGCCAAGATCAAGTTGTCTCCGGAGGCTCTGGAACAGACCATGTCCCAGTACAATGCCATTGCCAGTAAGCACGAACCCGACCCCTTGGGCAAGACCGAGAAGCGCTTTGTGCCTCAGGACACGCCGCCTTTCTATGCCGTTGATTGCTCCCTCAAGTCCAAGAGCGGGATACCCACCGCCTCGCTTACGCTGGGTGGTCTTACTGTGAACGAGAAGACTGGCCAGATACTGCGCAGTGACGGCTCATCCGTCGATGGTCTCTATGCCGTGGGACGTAATGCCGTGGGAGTCTGTAGCAATGGTTACTTTGCCAGCGGCATCTCCATTGCCGACTGCATATTCTCCGGTCGGCGTGCCGGCAAACATGCCGCCAGCCTTCCAGCAAAGTAGCTCTGCACGGATTACGTAGCGGCGAGGTGACCTCTCCCCTCTCCCACCTTTGTAAATGGGTAGGGCCGTGAAAAACCTTATGTTAATCTTCCAATCCCATCTCATGGGTTAGATTGACCAAAATTCTGTTATATCATAGCAACAACGAGCGTAAATGTCAGGACTACCGATCTCAGCGACCTCAAAATTGGCTGAAATGTGCTCCAGAAACGCTTGCTGTTTTCGCTCATGGTACTTATAATGTGCCAAAATTCAGCGAATTGACTAGAGGCTGGCGCTACAAATTTCATCGCAGGCTATGATGTTTAACCAGTGGCGTGTCAACAGAAGTGCTTTGGCGAGAGCAAAGAAATTGCCTTGGGTCGTTGTGGCCATTATTTGCTTGGCAGCCGTCCTACGATTTGTTGGCTTGGGCAGCGAGAGCCTCTGGTATGACGAAGCTTACCAAGTATGGGCATCTAGCCAGAATGTCTCTAAGATTTTGTGGATAACCATACACACCGATACCCACCCGCCTTTGTACTACCTATTGCTGCATTATTGGATGCTCGGCTTCGGCCATAGTGAAGCGGGGGTGCGCTCGCTATCAGCTTGTCTGGGGATTATCGGTGTAGCGCTTCTGTACTTCGTGGGAAAGGAACTTTTTAACCGCACGACCGGGCTAGTAGCATCATTTCTGCTAGCAATTTCCACCTTCGCTATCTGGATTTCGCAGGATGATAGGCCCTATAGCTTGTTTATGGCGCTCAGCATACTCTCGTTTCTCTTCTTCGTAAGGATTATTAAGGCGGCCAGGCCTAATAGAGCACTGATCTTGTTTTACTCGCTGGCGACTACACTTCTTCTTTACACGCATATATACGCGGTTTTCATAGTTGCGTCTCAAGTGCTTTTCTTCCTTTTGTACAGGAAGACTTATGCCAAAGCACAGACCGCATTTTGGGCATCACTTGTCGTCGCGGCAATCGCTTTCTCACCTTGGGTATACGTATTTATGACGAGTGTCCTGAGCGGTGGGATACAGGGAATTAGTTGGATACCAAAACCGACATTCCAGATTGTGATGAGCGCTCTCGATTCGATATCAGTCGCAGGTGTATTTATACTGGCTTTTGTCATGTCCATAGTCGGTGTTATCGGGTTTACGGTCTACAGGCGCCGCGCATCCCAGGGCAAAGGTGTTCAGACGACAACAGAAGTTGTTGCCAAAAGCGTGGTTAGGGAGCCTAGAACAGCCTTGTTGCTGATCTGGTTCCTTTTTACCCTAGTTGCGTCCCTGGTTATTTCTTTCGCTGTCAGACCCATATTCTGGGACAGGTATTTGAGCGGGATAGCACCGGCTTTGTGTCTCCTTGTAGCGCGGGGCGTTGACAACGCAGGTTTAGTCATGAGCGCCTATTTAAAGCGAGTAAAAGTGCCGATGGCGGCTATGGTCGTGGTCGGGGTGATCTCTTTACTTGCCTTGCCGAGTTTGCATCGTTACTATACGGTTCCCAACACGGAACAATGGAGACAAGCAGTCCAACTCATTGAGAGTAACACGAAACCCGGTGACGCCATTGTGATCTACCCTGATGGATACAAACTCCCTTTCGATTACTACTATAAGGGAGACCCGAGTATCATTGTGCAGTCAGACGTAGTAGTTCAAAACGGCTCCTCGGTTGCCAGTATGCACAGGATATGGCTTGTTCTAATGCAATATGCCTCAACGTACAATGCTCCAATCAAGGGAGACTTGTTCACGCGTTATGGGAACGATTCGCTCGTACTGGAGAAGCATTTCGCCTTCATCAATGTATATCTATTTGATACACAATCAGAAAGTTCCGAACCGCATCCACAATAAAAGGAGAGCGCACATTGCGGTATTTTCGATAGGCTTTTACAAAGCATCATCTAGCGAAACCCAGCCACCTTCTCTATAAGCAACTCCTGTAATGCCCTCTCATGCCATGCTCAACCACCGGACCACTGGATTCTATTTCTACCTCACCCTCTTAACCCTCTATTATTCAGTAACTTTACATAATGTTACATAAGGCTTTTTATCGAAGCAAAATGTTCAGCATAACCGCATGCCCCATCAACACGCATTAAATCAAAAAATGCTGATGAAAAAATCTCACAACAACTAATCGGATCAACACGCCCAGAAACCCACATCCTATTAATGGCCAAGACCCGTACTTAATTATGTCGAGGTGTTTTAACCCCGACGCCAGCAAAGGTTTTGTCCGAAAACCGACCTACCACCAAAATCCACACCGCCCACCTGGAAAACATGCCCAGCCTCTTAGCCTGGCTGCTTCATCCATACATTTACTCAGGTTTTAACCCACAGACGCCTAGATTTCAATTCTAGGGCCTCGCAGGTTCGCTGTGGCTTCAACCGTAGCGACCCAAAAGCCCACAGAGCCAAGATTTCGGCTTTTCCGGTGCCGATTTTCCAGGGAGCGACATTTTCTTCTTGACAGCCCACCTTAACCACCCCTTAAAAAATAGCACCGGTTTTCCCCATAATCAAAACACAGCGATTTTGTAACCGCCGGCACATTGCGTAAAACGCTGACACCTCAAAACCGACCTTCAGGTTTTCGGGGCAGCAACATAAACTCATTCCGAATGTATCCAAAAGTCCACATGAATTATGCCAGCAAAACCCTGCAAAAATCGAAGCTGCCAACACTACATAATATATATAGTGCGACCATAGGCTTGTAAAAGCTGTCCTCGAAAATTGAAAACCCCGAAAGGGGTAAAAACTTAGCTGAGGTATGCCCGCGGACGTAGAAAAGTACCCGCCAGCGTTTTCACCGCCCTATTTTCGAACCAAGGGGCTTCGCGGGTTTGATTCCCTCGGTCACTTCTTGGGTTTGGTATCAGAGGCCAGGACGCCGCCGGTAGCCCAGTTCTCTTTTGCGACGTCCTCAAAGATAATTACAGTCGCCTCAGGCGTGGTGTGGGCTATGGTTACCATGGCCTCGGTAATCACCCGGGCCAGTTCCGCCTTTTGAGCATGAGTCCTGCCTGTCCACATCCCGATCTTGACTATCGGCATCCGTCACCTCCTGGTGATAAATTCTAAACGATTTGAACCTTGAATTTGTTTATGATTTCGGATTTCGAGTTTAGGATTTGCACAAAATATTGTAGTACGGCTCCTCTGATAGTACAATTAAACTAGGATACAAAATCTAAAACGGAAGAAAGAGAGCCAATATGAGACCCAACTGGAGTGACCGGCTCAAGATAAGAATCAAACATGCGCTGGGTATGAACGTAATACTCTGCGATAGCTGTAAATGGGACTGGCGCAGCGCCTGCCACAATCCGGCGCGTCCCAACGCCACTTCCTGCAAGGACTACAAGAAACGCGGCACCTAGACCACACCGGCAGCACGCTTTGAAGCTATTCTCAAGCCCCGTATAATGTTATGTCAACTAAATACCGGCTTACTTCTTGGTGTAGTCGTAGAACCCTTTCCCGGACTTCCGTCCCAGTTGACCTGCTGTAACCATTCGCTTCAGCAGCAGCGGAGGTGCCCACCTGGGGTCCTTGAACTCAGCGTACATTGACTCATATACATAGAGGAGTGTATCCAGCCCCACCAGGTCAGCCAGCGCCAGAGGTCCCATGGGGTGGTTGTAGCCGTGAACCATGGCATTGTCTATGTCTTCCTTCGTAGCCAGTCCCGCCTCGTACACTTTCATCGCCTCTATGAACATGGGCACCGCAATGCGGTTTGCTATGAAAGCGGGCGTATCTTTGGCTATGACGATTACCTTGCCCAGCGATTGACCGAAGACCTTCACCGTGTTGAGGCTCTCCTCGCTGGATACAATAGTAGTCACGATCTCAAGCAGCTTCATCACGGGCACAGGGTTGAAGAAGTGAGTCCCGATTACCTTGTCCGGTCTCTTGGTCGCCATCGCTACCTCGGTCACACAGAGGCACGAAGTATTGGTGCCCATAACCGCATTGGGGGCGCATACTCTGTCGAGGTCGCCGAAAATCTTCTTCTTTAAATTCATATTCTCTGTGGCAGCTTCGATCACCAGGTCGCAATCGCCGAAGTCCTCGACTCTTGTGGTACCCTTGAGCCGGCCCACGATGGCCGCCTCTTCCTCTTTCGACAGCTTGCCCTTCTCCACGCTCTTGGCAAGATTGCCCTTGATAACCTTCAAGCCCTTGTTCAATAGGTCATCGTTAATCTCCGACACCGTAACGTGGTAGCCCGATTGAGCGCAGACCTGGGCGATGCCTCCACCCATGATGCCGCAGCCTACTACACCGACTTTCTTGATTGCCATTTAAACTCCTTCTTCGCACGTAATTTTAGCCTGTTCAAATATACCAACTGGAAGCAGTTCAGTCAAGCTGCACTAGCGCGAGGCCGCTCACATACCACTCGTATCTTCAAGATGGTGATAATATGGTGAACAAAGCGTTTTCCATATCATTGCTTTGAAAATAGAATGCGCGTAATCTTGTGTCATTCTGAGCTTTAGCGAAGAATCTCGGTACTTAGCCTTGCGCTACTATTTTCATTCTTGGTGTCCTTCCCCCTTTTCAAAACCCTTCCCTGACTCGTTCAGGCAGGTACAGGCGCAGTACAGGCTGACTGCTCTTCTAAACTCCCCCTTTTTTAAAGGGGGATACAGGGGGATTAGGCGCCCCTTAACCCAAATTCACCAGCCGTGGCTCAGCCTTGCCGCAAGCCCGTGAGGTAGCCCGTATTCTCTCATCCTTTGCTGAGTGCTGGCTATATCGTAGGGCACGCGGCGATGCCAGAGCACACCTCGGTCGCTATCGTAGATAGCGTAGCTGGCTCGAGGGTCGCTGTCTCGGGGCTGCCCCACGCCTCCGGGATTGATAATTAGACGGTTACCGTCAAGGGTGAACGGGGTGTCTATGGGAAACTCATGGACTAAACAATCACCGTCAGGGGCAAGTGACTCGAAAACTAGCGGTACGTGGCTGTGTCCCACCAGGCAGAACTTGGTCTGGAAGTAATTGAAACTAACCTTGGCAACGTGTATGGAAACCAGGTATTCCCATATCGGCTCACGGGGGCTGCCGTGCGCCAGAGTGAAATCCCCTTCGCTTATTGTAAGCGGCAGGTTGGCCAGGTAATCTGCGTCCTGCTGTTCCAACTGCTGCCCCGTCCAGCGGCAGGCAGCGGCAGCCTCAGGGTTGAAATCGTCAATACCTATCTTGCCTATCGCGCCCCAGTCGTGGTTTCCAGCTACACAGATATGGTCGTACTGGCGCAGCAGCGCGATGCACTCTTTAGGGTCAGGGCCGTAGCCTACGATGTCCCCCAGACACCAGATACGCTCGAATCCTCCCCTCGCCTCGATGTCGTGTAGTACAGCCTGGAAAGCGGTGAGGTTGCTGTGGATGTCTGAGATAACGGCATAGCGCATAGTAATCGTGAGATACTATATCAGGTTTCATCTCGTTTGGCTATTATTGTGGACTTAAGCCAAAGCAGCTATAATCAGGCGCATGAAAGTCTGGGAGTTAGGGGAGTTCGGCTTAATCGAGCTTATTGCCGAGACTGTGGGCAAGGCTACAAGGCATGACCTTATCCTGGGCATCGGCGACGACACCGCTGCCTGGCGCACTGATAAGTCCATCCAGCTCGGCACCACAGATATTCTGATACAGAACGTGCATTTCACCCTGGACATTGCTACCTGGAGAGAGCTGGGCTGGAAAGCGCTTGCGGTCAACATCAGCGACATCGCTGCCATGGGCGGGACGCCCAGCTTCGCAATGGTCTCGCTGGGCTTGCCGCCGGAGACCGAGGTGGACAATGTTGTCGAGCTTTACCGCGGCATGAAGGAGATAGGTTCGAAATTCGACGTAGATATTATCGGCGGGAATATCAGCAGAGCCCCGGTAGTTATCATAGACGTCAGTTTGATAGGGAAAGCATCCGATGCCCTGCTCACCCGCTCTGCAGCAGCGCCCGGAGACCAGATTGCTGTAACCGGTTACCTCGGGCTGTCAGCAGCCGGCCTCAAGCTGCTGAAATCGGAGCGCAGGCTTGACTCGAAAACAACCGCCTTTTTCAGAGAAGCCCATTTGCGACCGCACCCCAGAGTAGCCGAGGGACAAATCCTGGTGCAGCAAGGCGTGAGAGCAGCCATAGACATCAGCGACGGTTTGCTCAGCGACCTGACCCATATCTGCAAGGCAAGCCGCGTTGGAGCTAAATTATGGATAAACAAGCTGCCCATACACGCACTGTTGAGGTCGGCTTTTAAGAAAGAATCGCTGAGGCTGGCGCTTTCCGGAGGAGAGGACTACGAGCTCCTCTTCACAGCCAGAAGCGAGGTTATGGCTAAGCTCAAAGACATTATGTCAAGCCCAGTGACGGTTATCGGCGAGATAGTAAGTGATGCCCCGGGACAGGTCACCCTTCTGGATGAGCAAGGGAAGGCAGTCAGGTGGGACAAAACAGGATGGGACCACTTCAAGTCACCCAGACGAGGGAAACGGTGAAATATTTGGAGATGGTCAGCAACAGCGCCGGGCAAACCCGAAACATAGGGACGAAGCTGGGAAAGTTGGCAGCCGCAGGCGATGTCATACTCCTGGTGGGCCCGCTCGGTGCCGGCAAAACATGCCTCACCCAGGGCATCGCCCGTGGACTGGGCATACATGAATACACCGCAAGTCCCTCCTTCGTGCTGGTCAGGGAGTATCAGGGCAAGCTGCCTCTGTATCATATAGACCTTTATCGCCTCGATAAGATTGAAGAGGTGACGCAATTGGGGCTCGATGACTATCTCTATGGCAAAGGGGTATGCGTGGTCGAATGGGCAGACAAAGGATTGACTGTGCTTCCCGGGGAGCACCTCCTCATCGAAATGCAGATTGTTTCCCCGCTGAAGCGCAAGCTCAGTTTTACTCCTAAAGGAACGAGATATTTGGAGATGCTATCAAAGCTCAAGAGCGAAGGTCGCGGAGCCGGGAAGTAAGCGATGGAGCTAGCTATCGACACCTCAACCGAGGTTGCGGGCATCGCCCTATCCTCACAAGGCGGGATAATTGCCGAGCTTACCTGGCACGCCGGGCGGAACCACACCACTGAGCTAGTACCGAACCTCATCTGCCTTCTGGAACAAACCAAGCTGAACCTCAAAGATGTAAATGGCGTCATCGTGGCAAAGGGGCCTGGCAGCTTCAACGGGTTGAGAGTGGGTATGAGCTTTGCCAAAGGGCTTGCCCTCTCTCTAAATATCCCTATAGTGGGCATCAGCACCCTTGAGGTTGAGGCCTTCCCCTATGCCTTTACCGCTTTGCCCGTATGCCCGATACAGAACGCAGGCCGCGGTGAGATCGCCACTGCCCTTTTCCAGACCAAAAGAGGAAAGTGGTGCCGACTGGTCGAGGAGTATATCACAACTATTGAAAAGTTAATCCCTGAATTTAAAGGCCCGACTATTTTTTGCGGCGAAATGCAACAAGCAGTGATGTTGCAACTCGAGGAAAAGCTGGGGCGTAAAGCCCGAATTATCAAAGGCTCGGCAGGGCTGCGTCGAGCTGGCTACCTTGCCGAACTGGGCTGGAGAAGGCTCAAGGCTGGCGATTTCGACCGCTCCCCTACTCTGGAGCCGCTATACCTGAGAAGGCCATCGATTACAGTTAGCCATAAGTTAAAACACTAACAAATAGGAGTTTCTTGCCCGGACGGTGAGTTACTTCGTTTATAAAGGTACAAATACACAGCGTTATGTTATGTAAAGTTGATTTGTCATGAAAAGAGCCTATCTCCTCAGCGGCGAGCCTGGTACCGGAAAGACCACTATTATTAAGGAAGTGCTGAGCAAGGTGAATAAAAGCGCCGGCGGTTTCTACACCGAGGAGATACGCAGCCAGGGTGTGCGGCAGGGATTCCAGATAATCACCCTCGAGGGCAAAAGTGCCGTACTGGCCCATGTCGGTGTCCGCAGCCCGTATCGCGTCAGCAAGTATGGCGTCGATACAGACAGCATGGACAAAGTGGCAATACCGACTTTAAAGCAGGCTATACAAAGCAAGGATATCATAGTTATCGACGAAATCGGTAAGATGGAGCTATTCTCAGCTTCCTTCAAGGATGCGGTGATAGAGGCACTGGAAAGCAAAAAGAAGGTTTTAGGCACTATCATGCTTGCCTCCCATCCCTGGGCTGATAAAATAAAGGAACGGCCCGAGGTGGAGGTAATAAATGTAACCCGATTCAATCGCGACGAGGTAATCAAAGGGGTGCTGGACTGGCTGGGGGCCTTGTCACCCTGAGCAGAGCGAAGGGTCTCAGTAGTTCTTATAAAGGATGGAAAAATGGAAAGAACTCTTGTCTTGGTCAAGCCTGACGGTGTGCAGCGGGGGCTAGTGGGGGAGATAATCTCTCGATTCGAGAGGACCGGGCTCAAACTCGTGGCCCTGAAGATGCTCCGGATGGACAGAGAGATGGCGGGAAAACATTATGCCATTCATCAGGGCAAGCCCTTCTTTGACGGGTTAGTGAGCTTCATCACCTCAAGCCCGCTCATTGCAGCTGTATTCGAGGGCGAGAGTGCGGTTGAAGTCGTACGCAAGACTATGGGAGCAACCGACCCCGTCAAGGCAGCACCAGGCACAATTAGAGGCGATTTAGCAGTGGATATAGGCCGCAACGTAGTGCACGGCTCAGACTCAATAGAGAACGCTCAAAAAGAGATAAATCTGTTCTTTTCTGCCAAAGAGATAGTCAGCTATGAAAGACAGGTTGAGCCGTGGATTAGAGAATCCTGATTACAGGGGTGGCCTTACCCCACAACTGCTCCAGGTCGTAATATTCCCGTGTGGTCTGGTCGAAGATATGCACTATAACCGCACCGAAATCGAGTAGCACCCACCCTGAATCTGCGCTGCCTTCGCGGCGGTAGATGTTTATGCCCTCCTCGCCCAATGCCCCATCGATTTCGTCGCATATGGCGTTGATCTGGCGGTCGCTGTCAGCACTGCAGATAACGAAATAGTCAGCGAAGGAAGTCACCTGTCTAATATCCAGCATCAGGATATCGCCAGCCTGCTTATCGAGGGCAGCCTCCATAGCCTTCTTGGCTATCTCCGCAGATTCCAGAATTGACCTCCCCGCTCTTTCGCTGGCTCTATTATAGCACGCCTGTCATCATGTTCAACAAAATTTCTCCACAGCACAAGACCGCAAGCACACTCGAAGACTTGACTAATTGTCCCGAGCTGATAATATATGAGTATCTTCTAAGAAAGCATCCTCTAAATTGAAGATTTCACGAATAGTAATTCTTACTACCCTTATAATTACCATTCTATCTCTAGCAGGCATCCTCCACGCTGAAGATGCGACTAATCTTTTGCAGAACCCAGGCTTCGAAGACGGTACAACTGGCTGGCAGTCACTAGGAGGCAGCTTTCTGCAAGTTGCCTCACCAGTGCATGATGGCAGCTTCGCTGCTGCTTTCGAAACCGAGCCGCCTCTTGCAAACTGCATATATCAAGTGGTTCATATAGTGCCTGGCGGTTCTTATACATTTCGAGGATGGGTCATAAGGGATGCTCAAGACGTTTACACTGAAGTCTATCTTCTCATCTCTTGGTATACGAGCGAAGATGGATTCGGTCAAGAGTTGGAACCAGTTTTTAATCCCTCTGACACATTGACGTTCAATACTTCAGACTATCAAATACTCACTGTCACCGCCACTGCTCCTGCTACTGCTCACTCAGCTCGAGCCCAAGCAGTGGTAAGCGTATATTCCCTCGCTCCTCCTGCCACCGTTTATTTCGATGACCTCAGCTTCACCGGCCCCGTCCCTGTGCCCACCCCTACGTCAACTCCTACACCAACGCAGACCTCCACACCAACATCAACCCCTACATCTACGCCACCACCCACACCCACCCCAACTGCTACTCCAACGCCTGCTCCAACTCGCACCCCCACGCCAAGACCAACCCCCACGCATACGCCCCGACCAACGCCAACCCCGACTCGCACTTCGACTCCAACCCCTGCGCCAACTCCTACCGCCACCCCTATGCCTACTCCTTCTCCAACCGCCACTCCGTCAAACGAAAGCGATGTCGTGATAAACGAGGTCCAATATAACCCTCCGCAACAGGGCATAGACACAGCCTTTGAATGGCTCGAGTTGCTGAACCGCACAATTCAGACAATCGATTTGACCGGTTGGAGCATCAGCGATAACCATGAGTCCGACCCTATCCCCTCTCTGACTCTGCCTCCCGGTAGTTTCGCCGTCATCGCCGCGAGAACCGACTTCTACACCAACTTCCCGGACTTCAGCGGCAACATAGTATTCATGGCTGATGGCAGCATAGGCAACGGATTAAGCAACACCGGAGACCGGGTTATACTCTTAGACCCCACAGGGAAGATTATCGATGCGCTCTCCTACGGCGACGACAACGCCATAACGTCGCTGCCTTGCGATGATGTCTCCGAAGGCCACTCATTGGAGCGTCAACCTGCCGGGCTGGATACAAACCAGGCCAGCGATTTTGTAGACAATGCAACTCCTTCACCAGGCCATGGGCTGCTATCTGCTGCAGAGATGCCAACGCCATCACCATCACCATTGCCCACACCTACACCTACACCCACGCCTACAGCCTCAATAACACCTTCACCCTTGCCCACGTCAACTCCAATTCCAACCCCTACCCCCGCACCTACACCTACCATAACACTGTCGCCTACACTCACCCCCGTGCCCACGGCAACCCCATCCCCTACTGCTTCGCCATTACCTACCACGACATCCAACCCGACTGCGGCAAATGAAGGCGACATCGTAATCAACGAGGTTGAATATGACCCTCCACAACAGGGCACAGACACAGCCTTTGAATGGCTAGAGCTACTGAACCGCACAGGTCGGACAATCGACTTGACTGGTTGGAGCATCAGCGATAATCATGAGTCTGACCCTATCCCCTCTCTGTCTCTGACTCCAGGTGGTTTCGCCGTCATCGCCGCGAGAACCGACTTTTACGCTAACTTCCCGAACTTCAGCAGCAACATAGTATTCATGGCCGATGGCACCATAGGCAACGGATTAAGCAATACCGGGGATCGCCTCATCCTGCTAGACTCAACGGGAAAGCTTATCGATGCAATATCTTACGGCAGCGATAACACCATCATGTCGCCGCCTTGCAGGAGTGTGCCCGAAGGCCACTCGCTGGAGCGCCGACCTGCCGGGCTGGATACAAACCAGGCCAGCGATTTTGTGGACAATGCAACGCCTTCACCGGGTTATGGTTTGCCATCCGCGACACCGACGCCAACCCTTATACTCTCACCTACACCCTCAATAACACCTAACCCTTCGCCCACCCTAACTTCCACCACCGCTCCCACTCCCACTCCTGACTTCACACCCCAGCTCACACTAACGCCGAACCCGACAGTTTCTCCATCAGTCAGCCAAGCCCAACCCTGGATACATACAAAGATGCCTGCTTTCCTATTCTTAATAGGACTAACCCTACTTGCTACTGTTTTCTGGCTGAAAAAGCAGGGCTGAGGTTTGCGCTCCCTCTCACGATGGGATATAATTTATAATCCAGGTCTAGGATGAGATTGTTTTATTGCGCTGCGACTGCTACAGTGAAAGCCTTGCTCCTCGCTCTCACTAGATGGCGGGTGGAAGGTAAAGAAAATGTTCCCCGAACGGGACCCTTGATAGTAGTGTCCAACCACATGACTTACGTAGACCCGCCACTACTTGGCGCCAGCGTTCCTCGCAGGATAACCTTTATGGCAAAACAAGAGCTCTTCCGCCCCTCGCTGATGGGATTTGTGGTGCGTGCCTACGGTGCCTTCCCCATAAGGCGGGATAGATTGGATAGAGAGGCACTGCGTCATGCGTTAGAAGTACTCAACCAAGGGGAGGTACTTGGCATGTTCCCTGAAGGTAAGAGGAGCTTTTCCCATCAGTTGCAGGAAATTCAACCTGGCACTGCGTTCATCGCCGCACGCTCTGGGGCTCCCATAGTTCCCGTAGGCATTAGCGGCAGCGAACAGGTCAGAGGAATCGGCTTTATTGTACGTCGACCAAGTATCATTGTGAGAATAGGTCGTCCCTTTACCCTTCCCTCAAATGAGGACAACAGACCAAATCGCTCTAGATTAGCTCAACACGCCAACTTGATCACGGAGCGCATCGCTGAGCTTCTGCCCCCCAGCTATCGAGGCAGCCTCGTTTCCCAGAACAACCAGGGGAGCATCAATGAGAATTGAGAAAGCTGCTGATATGGGATTCTGCTTCGGCGTGAGGCGAGCTATCGAGCTTGTGCAGAAGGCAACACAGGAACGTGGGCCACTCCAGACGCTGGGTGCCCTTGTCCACAACCGGCAGGTTGTGGACAAGCTCTCCGAGTGTGGCGTGGACATAGCAGCGAGTTTAGATGAAGTACGAGGTAACATCATCGCTATCGCCTCCCATGGTGTGGGGCCAGAGGTCATGAAGCAGATAAAGGCGCGGGGACTCGAAGTCGTCGACGCTACGTGCCCATTTGTGCGCAAGGCCCAAATCGTAGCCCAGAGGTTGGGGAAGGAGGGATTTTTGGTTCTGGTCTTCGGTGATGCCTCTCATCCCGAGGTTCAGGCTGTCCTTGGTTGGGCTGGGAAGAATGCAAGTGCTTCTCTGGAGATTCCTCAGTTTGCTGCCCAGCCTAAACGTCTGGGTATCCTTTGTCAAACTACCCAGAATCAGGAGCGCTTTGCTAACTTCGTTGCCGGGATTATCATTTCCGACACCGCTAAGTTCTCCGAACTGCGTGTCTTCAATACTATATGCGATGCTACTCGCAAACATCAGGCAGCAGCTCTTGGGTTAGCAAAGAGAGCAGACCTGATGATAGTAATCGGTGGTAAGGATAGCGCTAACACCAGGCGTCTTGCTGAAATCTGTGCCGATACTGGTGTTGCCACCTATCATATTGAAACAGTCACCGAGTTTAACCCTTCTTGGATTCAAGGACGACGCCATATTGGTATCACCGCAGGTGCTTCAACCCCTGATGAAGTCATTGATGAAGTTGTGCTGAAGCTCCGGGAGGCATCGAGAAAGAATTGACGAGGAGGTCTATGATGCAACACGAGAAGTTTGGAATCTACCTCAACACCAAAAAACACCAGGTAATGCGCATCAGCTCGCCGTATTGGATACCTTCGGGTGCCAGTTGGGTATTTCTCACCCCCGAGGTTAATGCAACCCTGCTAAAAATCCGAGAACTTGCTAAAGAGAAAGGTCTGGTCAAAGACCCGGAGAAGATTGTTTGGGGCGATTGGAGTCAGGTGCCGAAGCAAGGCTAAGTTGCCAAAAGATTTCCTTGACTTGTTGTTTAGCTAGCATGGTATAATAGTTAGACTTCTAAGGCATCGGGGCAAGGCTTCACTATCAATAAAGAACTGGAGTAGCGCTTATTATGAAAAATAAACGTACGGACGTCGTCTGGTTCATGGAAGTCGATAAGGAAGACCTACCACTGGTTGGGGGAAAAGGAGCAAATCTGGGAGAGCTCACCAAACTGGAGATCCCGGTGCCTCCCGGGTTCATAGTTACCACCCAGAGCTATTTTCACTTCCTGGATGAATCAGGGCTCCGCGCCAAGATCAGAGAGATCTTGAAGAAATTGGACGCTGATGACAACAGACAACTTGACAAGTCTGCGACCCGAATCAAGGAATTGATTAGCAAGGCCAGGATGCCCCAAACTATTGAAGATGAAATAAGAGAGGCCTACGAGAAGCTGGGAGGCTTGGTCGCCGTACGGTCCTCAGCTACCGCCGAAGACCTGCCCGAGGCCTCATTTGCCGGACAGCAACGTACTTTTCTCAATATTCAAGGGGAAGCAGACGTCATCGCCGCTGTGCAAGGATGCTGGGCTTCCCTGTTTGAGCCTAGGGCAATTTTCTACAGAGCGCAGCATGGGCTGAACCATATCAAGGTAGGGATCGCTGTGGTGGTGCAAAGGATGGTGCAATCGAGAAGGTCTGGCGTCATGTTCACCAGGGAGCCGGTGACCAACGAGGAGAAAATAGCTATTGAAGCTGTCTATGGGCTGGGCGAGGCTGTCGTTTCTGGCGGAGTGACCCCTGACCTTTATCTGGTGGACAAGAAAAACTTTGCCATAATACACAAGATGATAGCAAGGCAAGAATGGCAACTGATGAAGAGCCCCAAAGGAACCAATGACATTGAGGAAACCAACGTTAAGCTCCCTGTTTCAGAAGCCCTTCAAGGTAAGCAGAAACTCAGCGATAGAGAGATCGTTGCTTTGGCTAAACTCGGTACAAAGATAGAGAAACTCTATCAATTTCCCCAGGATATTGAGTGGGCTAGAGAAGATAGTAAGCTTTACATTGTTCAGACACGTCCCATCACCACGCTGAAAATGCTCGAAGCGGAACAGATTAGCGAGGTGGCAGAAACTTCGATTATCCTGAGTGGCTCTCCGGCGGGCCCCGGACTCGGTTCAGGCCCCGTGAGGATTATCCTGGATGCCGCTAACATAAATGAAGTAAAAAAGGGAGATATCATGGCGGCAGAGATGACCACTCCTGATTTTGTGCCCGCGATGAAGCGAGCTGCAGGTATTGTTACCGACCGTGGCGGTAGAACCTGCCATGCTGCCATCGTCAGCAGAGAGCTCGGCATCCCCTGTGTCGTAGGTACCGGAGATGCTACGCAGAAGCTGAAACCTGAGCAAGTAGTTACTGTGGATGGCTCGCGGGGAAAAGTCTATGAAGGCAAGATCACAGCCAAAGTAACTAAATCCGCGGAACCAGTATCTAAGGTGAAAATAAAGACCATCACCAGAGTTTATGTCAACCTGGCTCAACCAGAGTTGGCTGAGAGCATAGCTGCCCGCAATGTCGATGGCGTAGGACTGCTCAGAGCCGAATTCATGATAGCTCAGATTGGAGAGCATCCGAGGCACATGATCAAAGAAGGAAGAGGTGAAGAGTTTGTAAACAAGCTCGCCCACGATCTGGTCACTTTTGCCAAAGCATTCAATCCTAGACCTGTTGTATATCGAACTACAGATTTTAAGACCAACGAATATCGAAACCTTAAGGGGGGGCAGAGTTACGAGGAGCCCGAGGAAAACCCCATGCTGGGTTACAGGGGATGCTCACGTTATATCAAGGACCTCGATGTCTTTAAACTGGAGATAGAGGCGATCAAGAAGGTAAGGAAGCAATACAAGAATTTATGGGTGATGATTCCATTTGTACGAACTGTAGCTGAAATGGCCAGAGTTAAGGGCTTGCTGGCAAATGAGGGGTTGCGACAATCACCAGACTTCAAGCTCTGGATGATGGTCGAGGTACCCTCAAATGTCTTCCTTATAGACAAATTCCTTGATGTTGGAATCGATGGTATCTCTATCGGATCCAATGACCTGACCCAGCTTATCCTGGGCATCGATCGTGACAGCCAGAAACTGGCTGAGCAGTTCGATGAACGGGATGAGGCTGTTCTCATGGCCCTTGAGAGAGTCATCAAAGCTACAGCCAAAAGAGGTGTCACCAGTTCTATCTGCGGACAAGCGCCTTCGGTTTACCCCGAGCTCACTGAAAAGCTTGTAGCATGGGGGATTACCTCGGTTTCAGTGAACCCGGATGTCTTGGAAAAAACCAGGGAAATCATCGCTGCTGCGGAAAAGAGATTGGGCAAAACGACATAGCACACGAAGGTTTTTATGATACACGGGGAGATCCGCCAGCGACTGGAGGAGCGGGAGGAAAGCTTATCGTCCTATGCCGCAAGAAGCAGGTTGAGTCGAGGCAGGATAAAAGCCGAGCCACCTTCGCCGATGCGCACTGAGTTTCAGCGAGACCGCGACCGCATCATCCACTCCAAAGCTTTTCGACGGCTGAAACACAAGACTCAGGTATTCATCGCCCCACTAGGCGACCATTATGTAACCAGGCTCACACACACGCTGGAAGTATCTCAGATAGCGCGCTCCATCTCTCGGGCTCTGAATCTGAACGAAGACCTGACAGAAGCTATCTCGTTGGGACATGACCTGGGCCACACCCCCTTCGGGCACGTGGGTGAAGAGGTGCTTAACGAGCTTTACCCCAAAGGGTTCAGGCACAATGAGCAAAGTCTGAGGGTTGTCGATTGCCTGGAGAATGATGGAAAAGGACTGAACTTGACATGGGAGGTAAGAGAAGGTATCTTGAAACACTCCAAGAGTAGTAAACAAGACATACTCGGTGATATGTGGGACATTCCAACTACTCTGGAGGCCCAGATATGCAGGCTTGCTGATTCTGTAGCCTACATCAACCATGACATAGGTGATGCCGTAAGGGCCAGGCTCATCACCGAGGATGACCTGCCCCAATCGGCGATAGCTATTCTAGGTAAGTCACACTCAAAAAGGATCGATACTATGGTCTGTGACATAATTGACCAATCTTGGTCAGCAACAGGGTTAGACGATACCAAGAAAACCCCGACTATTACCATGAGCCCCGAGGTCTTGGAGGCAGCCAACAACCTGCGTCATTTCCTGTTTCAGAGGGTCTACGAAGTCCAGATTGCGAGGAAAGAGACGGAAAGGGCTAAACAGGTCGTTCGTTTTTTATATTGTTATTTTGTAGACAATCCTGATAAACTACCCAAAGAGTTCGCCAGTAGCGATGCAGCAGAGCGTGGAATAGTTGACTATATCGCCGGAATGACCGATAACTACGCATTGACGTTAGCCAGCGAATTGGGTGCCCTGACCTCCAGCTATTAAGGTTTCCAAATGAGTACCATTGACGATATAAAACAAAGGTTGGATATAGTAGACGTCATCAGCAGCTATCTCAAGCTAGAGAAAGCAGGACGCAACTTTAAGGCGCTTTGTCCATTTCACCAGGAGAAGACGCCTTCCTTCTTTATCTTCCCTGACCGTCAGTCTTGGAGGTGCTTCGGCTGCGGTGCCGGAGGTGATCTGTTCTCCTTCGTGATGAAAAAGGAAGGGACTGACTTCGGTGAGACACTGAAAACGCTCGCAGATAAAGCAGGTGTGTCGCTGGAGCGCAAGAAGGAGGCTGTTGAAAGCAAAAGCATAGACAGGCTTTACCAGATAAATGAGACTGCAGCGCAGTACTACCATGAGTTGCTGCTTCGCGCCCCAGCGGCTGAAGGAGCACGAGACTATGCAATGAAGAAAAGAGGGCTTACCTCCAAGACCATAGATGAGTTCCAGCTAGGATTCAGCGCCGGGGAAGGATTAAAGAAGCATCTGATAGAACGCGGTTACAGTGAGAAGGAACTTCTGTCACTACGATTGCTCGGGGAAAAGGATGGGCGCACATACGATTTCTTCCGGCATCGTTTAATGTTTCCCATCAGAGATATCAAAGGCAGAGTCGTTGGCTTCGGTGCTCGTGCCTTGGATGATTCCATGCCCAAGTACCTGAACTCACCGCAAACAGCCATCTTCGATAAGAGCAGTATTCTCTACGCTATAGACCGCGCCAAAGGAGCTATCAAAGAAAAAGGACTGGTCGTCATCGTAGAGGGCTATATGGACGTTATCACCGCTCATCAGTACGGCTTCACCAATGTAGTGGCCTCAATGGGCACTGCTCTCACCGAGAAGCAGATAAAGGTCTTGAAGGGGTTGACAAGGAGTTTCGCTTTTGCTCTTGACCCTGATATTGCTGGAGACGCCGCCACCTTGCGCGCTATCGAGGTTGCCCTCGGCTCGCTGGATCGAGAGAGCCTAGAAATGCCAACTTGGCTGGGGAATACCTCACGGCTCAAGGCAGAGATGAGAATAATCCCCCTTCCCCGAGGCAAAGACCCGGATGATCTAATTAGAGAAGATCCTCAGACATGGCAACAATTGGTTGATCGCGCTACACCTCTAATGGACCACCTTCTTGCGGTTGTGGCATCGAGGTTAGACCTCGCTAAGCCAGAAGGAAGAGCACTAGCCACCGAGCAACTCCTTCCCATCATTGCTGAGCTAGAAGATCGCACAGAGAAAGAGCTTTACCTGAAGAAGTTTGCCAGTCTGCTGGGAGTTCGCGAGAGAACATTTGAAGGTATGGCAGCCTATTTGCACCGCACTCGGCGTGAGAAGGTTTCCAAGACAGAGACCAAGCCTGTTGCCTCTGCATACTTTGGCGACAGACTCGAAGAATATTGCCTTTGCCTGCTGCTGCAGCATCCTGAACTCAGGGATAAGGCTAAAGAGCTTGAGCCAGAATACTTCGAGCGCAGTGAGAACCGGGAGATATTCATAGCCTGGCGCAACACCTTAGACTTTGATGGATTACTGGACATGATTGATAATATCGACCTTCGGGAGCATGCTAAAACACTTTGTGGGAAAGTCTTGCCTCCTGCGGAAGAAAGGGACTGGGATAGAGCGCTGATTGACTGCATACGCCGTCTCGAGGAGAGAAGATTGATAAACATGAAGATCCAGGAGGAGTCACTCCTTTCCGATGCTGAATCCGAGGGAAGGAGTGATGATATAGCTATCTTGCAGCAAAGAGGGGTCGAGATTAACTTAAAGCTGAAAGAGACCTTCGAAAATACAATGCAGACAACTTCTAGCCATAAAGAGGACCAATGAAAGACGAATCTAAAGAACTTAAAGAATTTCTTTATGAACAGGGCGATCTCCTGCCTGAAGATATCTTAGCCTCTGGGGCAAAAACAGACGATATTTTCGCCTCCGTGCCCAAGTTTGAAGAAGATGTAGGAAACGGAGATGACATTTTCGCCTCCGTGCCCAAGCTTGCTGGAGAGATAGGGCATGAGGACGATATCTTTGTGCCTCTTGCCAAAGGCAAGTCTGAAGTGTCGGATGAACTGGGGATTCTGCCCGACGAACCTACAGAAGCCGATATCTGGGAGGAAGAGCCTGAAATCGAAGAGTTGGAGGAGACTGGGCTCGAACTGGAGGAGATGATCGATGATCCGGTAAGGATGTATCTTCGTGAGATGGGCCGGGTTTCCTTACTGAGCGCCAAGGAAGAGAAGATTCTAGCGAGAAGGATGGAAGAGGGAAAATACATCAGAAGGATGGAAGAAGAGTGGTTGAACAAAAATGGACAGTTGCCTTCTACTACCGATACTGCAATCGCGCTGTTGACCAGACTGGGGCAGACTTCCAATTTTGTAACCGCTCTGCAAGAAGAGCTTGCCCTGCCACGGTCAGCCAGTGTGAGTCAACTGGTTTCTGATCAAAAATTGCGGAATGCCATAGATAACGAGATCCAACTGCAACTATCTAAAGAAGTAGGACAGAAAACTGCTGTTGCCCCGGAAGAAGTGGAACGGCTACTGAAGGATTTCTCGCTCCTCATCTCTATTATACCCACAGACCTGCTCAGACTGATAGGCGATAAATGCTCATTCCCAGAACTGAATAATCTGCTCTCCAAGCCTGACCTTCGCAAGACTATCGAACCTCAGGAGCCCCGACTGCGAGACTATTGGGAGCATATAAAGGAGGAAGGAGCCAAAGCGCAACGACACCTGATTGAAGCCAACCTTCGTCTGGTTGTCAGCATAGCTAAGAAATATATCGGCAGAGGCATGTCCCTCCTTGACCTCATTCAGGAGGGCAATATAGGGCTAATCCGGGCAGTCGAGAAATTCGACTATCGAAAGGGATATAAGTTTAGTACCTATGCCACCTGGTGGATCCGCCAGGCTATCACCAGAGACATAGCCGACAAGGCCCGCACCATCCGCATACCGGTTCATATGGTAGAGACTATAAACAAACTCATCAGAACGAGTAGGCGCTTATCACAAGAATTTGGTCGTGAGCCGACCTCAGAGGAAATCGCCAGAGGAATGGGTATCTTCCCCGAAAAAGTAAGAGAGATTATCAAGATATCTCAGGAACCGGTTTCGTTGGAAATGCCTATCGGGGAAGAGGAGGATAGCCACCTTGGTGACTTTATCGAAGACCGCTCCACCATGCCTCCAGTCGAAGCAGCTTCTCTCAACTTGCTTAAAGACCAAGTCGAGGAAGTGCTCTCCACGCTTACTCCGCGAGAGCGTCGTGTGCTCCAACTGAGATTCGGTCTTGAAGACGGGCGTAGCCGCACTCTCGAAGAAGTCGGAAAAGAATTCGGGGTTACTAGGGAACGTATACGCCAGATTGAAGCTAAAGCGCTTCGTAAGCTACGCCACCCCAGCAGATCAAAGAAGCTGAAAGATTACCTGGAATAAACTGAACTTTCCCTTCTTAAACACCGGCCGGCAGGACACAAAAGCCAAACCGCACTTGCTAGCGATAGCGGTTACTATGTACTGCTCCGCTTAATATCGGCTCATTAACATAGATATCGCCGTTTCGGATCTTTATGTTGAAGCCACATTCGGGATTAGTACACACCCAGACCTTGTAGTGGATAGGAGCCCCCTGGCTTCCAAAATCTGATAGAGGCACCAGATCGCCCGTATTGCATTTCTGGCACTTGGGGAAAACGATGTTCTCCACTAGAGCCACCTCCCGCCATAGAATGACCTTCACAGTATATAACAAGTGAAGGTTTTTGACAAGCTCAAATCATCTCAGTTTAAACACTACATGCAGATTTGAAAGGATCCCTTCCCAACGGTTTGGAAGCAGAGGTAACAGAGAATATTCGGTTACCCTCTATTCCAGGAGACTAAACTTAACAGCAAGAGGGGAGATGAGACATCCATCTCAACTCCCCTCCAAAGATCAGACCAAATCGATTCTATTTCTCGTCTGCTCCGAACCCGCTCTCGCCACCATCTTCATCTGCAAAAGTGACAACGTCACCAAGCTGAGTTGCATCCTCACGTGAGGGCTCTTCCCCTTCCCATTCGCCAGACTCCTCCTCAAAACCTTCGTCCTCTTCCTCTAACTCATATCTCAGCACTGTGTTCTTGACATATGGCCTGAAGTCATCTGCAACCCGCGCCGGGAATGAAGGACGACCTGCCTGGCTGGGATGCTGGTAAACCTCTTTAATCATCACTTTGCCTTTATCCTCTGAAATGCGAGCGATGGCTGCTGTATACCTATTGCCACCGTTCATTAACTTAATAAGACGCAGTCCCAGCTTAGCTTCAATCTCACCAATATATTCACCATCTACGCTCTCTACGATTAACCTTTGTCTCCTGGCCTTAAGATTGACAGGATCCCCAGCGGCCAATTTCGCCAACACTCCCCGAGGAGCCGGCTGATTGAGATTAGTCACCTCTGTTTTCCCCGTCTCCTCTATAAAAAGGTGAGCGCTAACTTGCTTCCCCCCTTTTTGACCAGCCCTAGCTTCGTTAAGATGTGACAACCGGTCGAGATTCTTCTTGGCGATACTATTGTTGGGCTCGATCTCAAGGGCTCGTCTATAAGCTTCCTTGGCTTCGGCATATTTCCCCATCTGAGTTAATGCTTTGCCCAACCGATTGTAGGCATCAGCATCATCGGGGAACATTTCAATTATACCCCTGTTAACAGCAGCAGCTTCCTCCCATCTGCTTTGCATAGCCAAAGCGATAGCCTCATTCGTGCGATGCCGTCTCAGTTTAGCTTTTTCACTTAGCTGATAGTATACCATTGCCACCTCAACAAAATCCCGGACTTCTTTTAACCTGGCGGATTTTAACCTCTTTGCACAATATTTGCAAGACCTAGAAGTCCCATTTTTTGACCAATTTCCTTACTTTTCCTAACCTTACCCACCACGTTTGACAAATCTGAGTATTATGCTATCATACCGATGCCGACAGTTTTCTCCCCTCTCCTTTTTCCCCTATCGACCTCGGTGTACTCGTATAAACTGGAGGGATAGAATGCTAATGAAGATGATGAGCAACAGAGTAGTTATCAGGATAATGAGCATACCCATCGTAATGAAGATAATCACTTGGGAGATGAAAGCCTTCATGTGGGTTGCGTCTCTTTTTAGCAGGAAGAAAAAGGAAACACCGACCGAACAAGGTCAACCTCCGGAGTCTGGAAATCCCCCTCCCACTCAGTAGAGGACCAGCGCTCAAAGCACAGCTTTGGATATCCTCTCTAGGGTGCGTCAGATTAAATTGGCGGACCTTTTCCATTGTCATAGCTCAGCTTACTGTCAGCTATTTATCAAAACATTCAGACTTTTGTGTTCTCATAGTTTGAAAATAACAGACTTTTGCGGTTATAATAGGGCTGAGGTAGGAGGGATCGCATAGTGGTCTAGTGCGGCCGCCTGCTAAGCGGTTAGGGGGGGAAACCTCCCTCATGGGTTCGAATCCCATTCCCTCCGCCAGTTTGAACTTTTTCTGCCTCGCAAAAGCTCGTCTGAAGACATACCTCCTGTCTGTCACCCCAATTGGAAACCTCGAACTTATGAGAATCGAGTATTAGGAGCCAAATGAAAAATTGGCGAGAAGAATTGCGCGTTGACCCTGTACCGGTCCTTATTTCTTCAAATAATAGGGCTGTTGAATATTTTGCCAGGAGAGACCTTCTGGGTGAAAAAATGGCGTCGATAGAAACCTTATGGGAATTACCTGAGGTCAAGAGAATCCTTCGTAAGCAACAGGTAGATGGCTCGTGGAAATACCCCGGTGGAGGCAAAGAGCATCTACGCTCACAAGAAGACTACAATCAATTGGAAACCTATCGTATTCTGGGCGAGCTTGTAGAAAAATACGGACTCAACACTAGGCACCCCGTAATAAGAATGGCTGCGGAATTCCTCTTCAGGCGTCAGACTGACGAAGGCGACTTCAGAGGCATTTACAGCAATCAATACACTCCCAACTATAGTGCTGCCATAATGGAGCTTTTAATCAAAGCAGGTTACGATGGCAATCCGAAAATCGAGAAAGGGTTCGAGTGGCTTTTATCCATCCGTCAGAACGATGGGGGCTGGGCCATCCCTTTAAGAACTATTGGCGCCAAATATGCAGACGCCTTAAAGGCTGAAACGCTAGAACCTGATTTGGCAAAACCTTTCTCTCACTTGGCAACAGGCGTAGTCCTGCGTGCCTTTGCCGCCTCCAAAAAATACTACAACTCCCCAGAAGCAGCGACAGCAGGAAAACTTCTGGCATCACGATTTTTTAAAAGGGATGTTTACTCCGACAGAAACACCCCTGAATATTGGGGGAAAGTATCTTTCCCCTTCTGGTTTACCGACATAGTCTCCGCGCTCGACTCACTGTCGTTGCTCGGTTTTTCCGGAGACGAACCGGACATCGATGGCGCCCTTGGTTGGCTGAAGCGGCGGCAAAATGATGATGGCCTTTTTGAACTGAAACTTATGAAAGGCAAAGATAAGGATTTGAAATTTTGGATCTGTCTGGCAATCTGTCGGCTGTTCAAACTATTCTAGAGTAGCATATCGATAGTCTGCCACACTTTATCAGCTAGTCAATTTCCTTAACACCACGACATCTTGGGGGAATGGATCGCTGCCACCGGTTGCAGAACCTCTCAAGATAACCTCTATTCTGAACTTCCCTTGTATCAGGTTATTTAATCCTGTCATATTCATGGCTATACCTGATTCAGGTAATTCCGGGTTACTCGTGAACCAATTGTAGCTAGTGGGCAACGGCGTAGCAAATTTGAACAAGCTGACAAGAAATGGATTATATCTGAAGATAAACCCCGGCTGTTTCCTCGGTTCTTCCACAATGTGACAAGTAAGCATAGCTAGAGCGCCGGGTTTTAAGACAGTGCATATCTTGTTCGCATATCCGAAGGCATCTGCTTCCTGAAGATGGGTGAAAACAGAGACCGCTACTACGACATCAATGGAATTGGCAGCAACAGGCCAGTCTTCCCCGTAAGACCTGCTCCCGGCTACTGCGCTTTGTTGTTCGGGAGAATAAAGTGGGTTGTAATCTTTTGAAACATGGAATTTTACCCTTGGCAACTGAGCATATTTACGCCTGCAATAGTTAATGTAGCTCTCTTGTATGTCTATCCCCAGGTATTCACCTTCCGGGTGGGTAAAGAACACACTTACAGGGGCCAGTTTCCCGTGCCCGCAGCCAAAATCAATTATCTTCGAAGACTCGTTTGGGTTGAAGCACTTCATTAAGGCTGCAAAAAATCCTTGTTGATAAACCCAGTTAGCATAGTTATCTCCCACCTCCCCCCAGATCTCATCGGGAACATTCTCAATAAAGAACTCGGCCTCTGGCCAAGCCCTTGCCTTCTCCACGCGCTTGAGAATTCTGCAACCGAAAGCATAGCAAGCATGATTAAAAGCCGCTAAACTGTTAGAAAACATATGCCAAGCCTTACTTTGTGGTGCTCAGTCGTTTTGGGAGATATCGACCATCACAGAATGTTAGGCTACTACTTCGGCTCTTGTCAACTCATGGGCTGCTTTCGGTCTGAGAATGAAAGCATATCTGATATAATTAGAGAAGAATCATATTCAGTAAACCAAAGGGATATTATGGCGTATTACCATATCTGGACCATAGGCTGCCAGATGAACCAGGCGGACTCTGAACAACTGGCAACCAGCCTCGAGAGATTGGGCTATCAATCTACTCACGAGATGAGCCACGCTGACCTCATAGTCCTCAATAGTTGCGTGGTGCGACAAAGTGCTGAAAACCGCGTTCTCGGTAAGCTGGATTCACTGAAAGAGCTGAAAAGGCTAAGACCAGATACTGTAGTAGCCCTGGCCGGCTGTATGGTCGACTCGGAGATTGACCGATTGAGACACCGTTTCCCCCATGTCGACCTCTTCCTTAAGCCAGGACAATTTAACGAACTTCTGGACCTGGCAAAAACACGGGTCTCCGATGTCTCGAGCAGCTTCGCCCTAACCCAACTATCTCCAACTGCTTTTGTCACTATTGTCGAGGGCTGTGACAACTTCTGCTCATATTGCATCGTGCCCTATCGGCGAGGGAGGGAGAAGAGCCGCTCTATTGCTGAGGTGCGCTGCCAGGTAGAGAGCCTTGTGATGCGCGGGGTAAAAGAGGTTACCTTGCTGGGACAAAATGTTGATTCTTATGGGCATGACCTCCCTCATAAACCTGGCTTAGCTGAGCTACTGCAGGAATTGAACGCAGTCCAGGGACTGGCGCGGATTCGCTTCCTTACCTCTCATCCCAAGGATATGAGCCATAAGCTTATCCAGGCTGTAGCCTCACTGGAAAAGGTTTGTGAGCACATCAGCCTTCCGGTTCAAGCTGGCGACGATAGAATCCTGGCCGCAATGGGACGAGGCTACGCCGTGCAGTACTATCGAGCTTTGGTCGAACGAATACGCCTTGCCATCCCCAACGTTGCTCTTGCTACCGATGTCATCGTAGGCTTTCCCGGGGAAACCGAAGAGCAGTTCCAACGCACCATCGATCTTCTCTCCGACCTCAGATTCGACACAGTTCATGTCGCCGCTTACTCGCCGCGGCCCGGCACAACAGCAGCTAGAAGATTCAAGGACGATATTCCTTTATCAGAAAAAAAGAGGAGGCTGCAAGAGGTTGAGAAACTCCAGGGCAACATAGCCTCCGAGATTAATGCTCAACTCCTGGGCCATGATATGGAAGTATTAGTTGAAGGGAAGAAGAAGGGTAAATGGTATGGCCGCACCAGGACCGACAAGCTGGTATTCTTCGAAGATAAGGGCGATTGGCTCGGTCAGCTAGTCAATATAGAAATCAAGAAAACAAGCCCCTGGGCACTCCAGGGCTCGCCAAAACGGAGTGTATCAAAGGTCTAGCCCAAAGGCAAATCTATCTTATACCTCTTGACCACGGCCTCTATCGCAGCTGCCGACTTCTCATCTGGCGGTGTGAGTGGCAAACGCGGGTTACCTACATTAAAACCCACGTAGTTTAAGGCATATTTAATAGGTATAGGATTAGCCACAACGAAAAGGACATTCATTAAAGGCAATAGATTACGATGGATGGCAGCAGCCTTGGCTGCCTTCCCGCTGACCGCCTTGGAGATCATATCGGCCATCTGAATCCCTACCAGATGCGAAGCGACACTGATAACCCCATAGCCACCTATAGAGAGCATAGGGAAAGTATCGCTATCGTTGCCGCTATAGATTAAGAAGCCCTTCTTTGCTCCATCGAGTATCTTGGCTGTATGCACGAGGTCGCCACTTGCTTCCTTCAGCCCGATGATATTGTCAATTCGGCTGAGCTCGATCACCGTCTCTGCTGCGAGGCTTGTAATGGTACGACTGGGCACATTATATAGAATGCAGGGAAGCGATGTACCACCTGCAATCGCCTTAAAATGCTCCTTGAGTCCCTGTTGAGTAGGCTTATTGAAATATGGCACTACTAACAGCGCAGCATCAACGCCGAGCTTCTCTGCCTCCCTGGTAAGCTCTATGCTCTCCTTGGTATTGTAGTTTCCGGTGCCGGCCACTACTGCTCCTCTATCGCCTACTACCGACTTCACCTCGGCTAAAAGCCGCAGCTTCTCCTCCCTGCTGAGAGTCGGTGACTCACCGGTGCTCCCTGAAATAACCAGCCCGTCACTTCCTGAGTTAAGCAATGCCAGGGCCAGCCTCTTCGCCTGCCTGTAATCTACATTCCCCTTGCTATCGAAAGGAGTAACCATTGCAGTGAGAAGACGACCTAACTCCACCAATTGCCACCTCCTTGAAATAGCCTATATCCATCCCTTAGAGATAAGATGCTCAGCAATTTGGACTGCATTAAGAGCAACGCCTTTGCGCACATTATCGGCGACCACCCACATCACCAGCCCATTCTCATGAGAAGCATCACGCCGGATGCGCCCCACAAAAACATCGTCCGAGCCAGCCACAGACCAAGGATAGGGATAAAGGTTGACGGCAGGGTCATCCAACACCTTGACCCCTGGGGAATCAGCCAAAATCGCTCGCGCTTCTTCAGGACTCATTGGTTCGCTGAACTCGACATGGATTGACTCGCAATGTCCTATGACTACTGGCACACGGACGCATGTTGCTGAAATAGCGATATTATTGTCATGTAGTATCTTCCTGGTCTCCTCACGCATCCTCCATTCTTCCTTAGTATAGCCATCGTCTAGGAAGACATCTACTTCGGGTAATACATTGAAGGCAATCTGGTGAGGATAGACATGGGGTACGGCACTCTTGCCCTCAAGGATCAGTTTGGTCTGAGTATTAAGCTCGTCAACGGCCGCTGCCCCCATACCTGACACAGATTGATATGTATCAACCACGATACGCTTAATCGGATTAGCTTTATGCAGCGGGTACAAAGCAACCAACATCTGAATGGTAGAACAATTAGGGTTGGCTATTAGACCTCTATGATGCTCCAGGTCTTCGGAATTGACTTCAGGCACCACTAAAGGGACGCTATCATGCATCGCGAAGGCGCCGCTGTTATCGACCACCACCGCCCCTCGCTTAACTGCTATAGGCGCGAACTGTTCGCTTACTTCGTCGCCAGCAGAGAAAAGAGCGATGTCAACCGGATCAAAGGAACGGGGTGTAAGCTCTTTAAGCTCCACCTCTCGATGATTGATAAACAGCTTCTTCCCAACTGACCTATTGGAGGCAAAAAGGTGAACCGAGGATAGGGGGAAATCCCTCTGCTCCAGGACCTTGATGAACTCCTGACCCACTAAACCGGTAGCCCCGACGATAGCGATGCGGTACTTTCTTAACAGCAATGTTCCCCCTAAAGGCCCAGAAGCTTATCGAGACCAAAAACTGCCTCCTTAAATTCGGCTGCCTTCTTAATTGCTAAGGTAACGCCAGGCATGAAGGCCTCCCTGTTTATCTGGTCTAAGCGTATTCTCAGCGTCTGCCCCGGTGCGCCCAAAATGACTTCCTGATGGGCAAGTAGCCCCGGCATCCGCACGCTGTGCAGCGCTATCCCTCCTAACTCACCACCACGACTGCCAGCGATGTTCTCTTTTTTGGCCGAGATATGAACGAAATCACTGCCCCTGGCTTGAACCATATCCCTTGCCATAGCCAGTGCAGTCCCGGATGGAGCATCTAGTTTCTGCTCGTGATGCATCTCGATGATCTCAGCGTAATCGAAAAACCTCGCCGCTACCTTTGCTAAGTGCATCATCACCACTGCCGCTATGGCAAAGTTGGGTGCGACTACTGCCCCCACCCTCTTTTTCTTGCATAGGCTCTTAATCTCGTTTAAGTCTGCATCAGACAACCCCGTGGTTCCCACAACGAGGGCAATACCATGTTTCACCGCGGTTCGCACTGCAGGCATCGCAGCCTCGGCAGTAGTGAAGTCTACCAGAACGTCGGGATGACAGCGCTGAAGAACTGATTCCAGATCTCGGGACAATGGAATCGAACTTGTCCCGTCGGGCAATAGGATTTCCTTTTTGCTCGCCTTTACGTCTACACCGGCCACCACTTCAAGCTTGGGATCACTACATACAGCGCTGAGCACCTCTTGCCCCATCTTTCCCAACACACCATGTACCAGAACCTTTACCCGCTCCATCTGCTCCTCGATTTATCCCTGCTTTGAGCGCAGCCTACCTGCTGGCAGGCGGCCTCTTCGGGGGAACGCCCCTACTAGTAGGTGGTCTTCTGCCTTCATGCCCGCTGCCCTCATCACGGCGGCGATGGGGAGGCCGAGATTCTGTATGCTTTTTGAAGGGGTAGTCTGAGGACTCCTTTTGCTCAGTGCCCGCTTGGGCACCTGGTACCTGGGACGTCTTTTGAAACACTGCACGGCGGGAAAGATTTATCCTGCCCAGGCGGTCGATCTCAGTGACCATGACCATTACCTCGTCCCCCACCTTAACCACATCCTCAACGCTCGGGGGCTCATAGTCCGCCAGTTCGCTGATGTGAACCAATCCTTCTTTGCCAGGAAGTATCTCTACAAAGGCACCGAAACTGGTTACACGAGTTACATGCCCATTGTACATCCCACCAACCTCAACATCCCGGGTCAGTTCCTCGATAATCTTTATCGCTTTTTTAGTTGCATCCTCATCAGGTGAGCCAATAAGGATAGTGCCATCGTTCGAAATATCAATAGTAACCTTGGCTTCACTCATTATCGACCTTATCGTCTTGCCTCCGGAGCCAATTACAGTGCGGATTTTTTCAGGATCAATGGTTATCTTGGTTAGCCGGGGTGCATATCTGCTTAATTCAGGGCGGCTGGAACTGATAGTCTCCTTCATCCGCTCCAGGACAAACATACGGGCAACCCTTGCCTGGCTGAGTGCCTTCTCCATTATCTCAGAGCTTACGTTTTTCACCTTAAGGTCTAACTGAAGGGCTGTTATACCCTCTGCAGTTCCCGCCACTTTGAAGTCCATATCGCCGAGGGCGTCCTCCTGCCCCTCGATATCGGTAAGCACAACATATCTTCCATCAGTCGCCGTCACCAACCCCATGGCTACCCCGGCCACCGGCGCCTTGATAGGAACGCCTGCATCCATCAAAGACAGGGTGCTACCGCATACGCTGGCCATGGAAGTGCTGCCATTCGAACTGAGCACCTCGGAGACCAGACGAATAGTGTAAGGGAAGTCCGTCTCACTGGGAAGCACAGGGATCAGGGCCCGTTCCGCAAGCGCCCCGTGCCCGATCTCACGGCGCCCTGGGGAGCCGACACGCCTTACCTCGCCGGTACTGAATGGTGGAAAGTTGTAGTGGTGCATATAGCGCTTTGTCTCTTCCTGCCCGATGCCATCTATCTGTTGTTCCTCGCTTGGAGAACCAAGAGTAGCAATAGTCAGCACTTGGGTTTGTCCCCTAGTGAACAATCCCGAGCCGTGAGTGCGAGGGAAACGCCCAACCTCACATTTAATGGGGCGGATCTCCGTTACCCCTCGGCCGTCCGCGCGGATACCCTTTTCCAAAATGAGAGACCTCACTGCTTCTTTCAACCCCGAATCAAAGGCAGCGCCGATCTCCTGGGCAGAGTAATTGCTTCCTAGCTTTTCCGAAATCTCTTCCTTGATCTTGGCTAGAATAACTTCTCTCTCCGTTCGATCCTTCCAGATAGGCCCCGAGCCTACCTTATCTCGGATAATAGCAGAAACCGTCCCCTGCAATTCTGAGCTTAGCTCTTTTCCCTCAAACTCCATCTTGGGTTTGCCGCAGGCCTGGATAAGCTGCTCCTGGAGCTTGATTACCTCCAGGTTCCCTTCTTGCCCAAACTTGAGAGCTCCGAGCAGAATATCTTCAGCCACCTCTTTCGCACCCGCCTCCACCATTATCACTCCATACTTCGTTCCTGCTACAACCAAATCCAGCTTGCTTTGATTAAGCCGGGTAAAAGTAGGATTGAGCACATATTCGTCATCTATATATCCCACGCGGACAGCAGCCACTGGCCCCCCGAACGGGATATTGGAGATGCCCAGCGCTGCAGAGGCACCGCAGATAGCCAGAATATCAGGCGGGTTCTCCTGGTCTGCAGAAAGCACAGTCACCACAACCTGAACATCGTTGCGCAAGCTCTTGGAAAAAAGCGGCCGCAAAGGTCTATCGGTGAGCCTGCTCGTCAGCACAGCCTCCTGGCCGGGCCGGCCTTCCCTTCTGAAAAAACTGCCGGGAATTTTCCCAGCAGCATAAAGCCTCTCCTCATAATCTACTGTAAGCGGCAGGAAATCCTGACCTTCTCTAGGTTCGGTGCTGATGCACGCAGTAACCAAAACCACAGTCTCACCATAAGTAACTGTGACTGCACCGTTAGCCTGCTCGGCCAGTGACCCTGTTTCGATAATCAGGGGCTTCCCCCCGATCTCTTTCTGGAAAGAATATGTCATTAGAGTTTAACCTCCCTACTATTTGCCCCTCCAGGAAATTATCCTACTTGCGGAGACCAAGCCTTACTATCAACTGGCGATAGCGCTTCACATCATTATTACTGAGGTACGTCAAGAGACGGCGTCGCTGACCTACCAGCTTCAAGAGCCCCCTCCGCGAGTGATGGTCATGCTCATGAACCTTCAGGTGTTCAGTCATCTGATTTATGCGTTCGGTGAGCAGGGCGATCTGAACCTCAGTTGAGCCACTGTCCTTTTCGTGAAGCTGATATTGTCGGACGGTAGCAAGCTTCTTTTCTTTCTCTATCATACAATCACCCCAATTTATCCAATAGGCTAGTTATTATAACATAGCTCATAAGACCTGTAAATTGGAACTGGAGTCAGGAGCTACTCTATTGCACATCGCGTGCTGATCCCAGCATACGTCGATTGTTCTATACTGGGACCCCTAAATAATAGCGGCTCTTGCCATGCAGCTAAGGAAGCAGCCCGTGAGGTCTAAGTCGCTAAAGCTATACAGGAGCGGAAGAGACCATTCCCAGTCTCTAGCCACTCCTGTGAGTCGCTAACGTCACCAGTTAATATGACGGTAATACTGCCGACTGCTCTTAAGTAACTCGCTTGGTTACCATCTCTATAGACTGTGCCAGTATCCAGGCCCTGCGCTCTTTCATAAGCACATAGAGGGCTATGGCTTCATTGCACTCCGTGCAGTTAGTCTCCGTGACGCCGTTGAAGTCCTCTGTGCAGGTTGTCATCAAGGTTCCCGTAGCACACATGGGACACCTTGCTATCAGGTGATGACGGTTAACACAATCGTAGCAAACTACCTTCGGCAATTTCTCAGGGCTCATTATTCCTCTACCTCCTCATGTTCATTCCTGCTTGCAGTAATATTATAAAATTCAGGCCAATCACTGTAGTACTGCAATACTATCTACTATGTTATATAGCCTTGGCAGGACATGTCAGCAGCGCCTCATTTTGAGGAGGCTTCTTGCTCTGGAGTCTTGCGGCTTGTCTTTTTCGGCTTAGAACTCACGACTTCCACAGGCTCTGCCAGAAGCCAAGCTCTCCGCTCCTTCATGACCACATAGAAGCCGACAGTCGCATTGCAGTCATTGCAAACGGCTTCCGTGATCCCATTGAAGTCCTCTGGGCAGGTTGTCACCAGAACCCCCGTATCACATTTGGGACACGCAGCCACTAAGTGATGGCGATTGACACAATCGTAGCAAACTACCCTGGGCAACTTTTCAGGAGCCATTATTCATCCACCTCCTTAATATTCTTTACTGTTTGCAGGTGATTGTAAACCAGTGTCTATGACGTGTCAAGCCAAATCTCGATTTGGCGCCCTTAATAGATTACCTCACTTCTCTCAGCATAAGCAAGACAGTAAGTAAAGTCAATAGCAGTTCGACAGTTTTCGAAATCCTTTTCACTCCCCACGCCCGTGTTCCTTCAAATACAACTCCGCCTCCAAGACATCCATTGCTGAACCGCCCCGCCATGGCTGTTGCTCTTTCCCACAAGTCAAGCTACAATCTTGGATGTCTGGGCAAAAGCGATTCTGCACGGAGGTTGAGCATTTTGTACGAGAGAATACTTGTTCCACTGGATGGTTCTGAGTTAGCTCAAATAGCCTTACCATACGCCGAGAAGCTGGCCAAGGCTCTGGGTTCTCAGCTAATCCTTATATATGTTAGTGAATCAGACGAGGACAGGTATCACCATATGCATCAATTCTACCTCCAGCAAATGGTAGAGGCCGCAAAGCGAGACGCCGAAAGGTTCCAGGATAGACAAGGGGTGGGAACGATCAAAGTTGATTCAGTGATTACGGCCGGCGACCCTGCCGAAGAGATTGTAGAGTATGCCAGCAAACAAGATATCGGTCTGATTGTTATGTCAACTCATGGCCGCTCCGGCATTAAGCGCTGGGCTATGGGCAGTGTAGCTGATAAGGTGCTGAGAGCCACGAGGCAGCCCATAGCTATCATAAGGGCCAAAGGCGCTCGTCCCGATATGCTTGGCGAGAGGACTATACTGAGCAGGATACTTGTTACACTTGATGGTTCCAAAGAGAGTGAAGCGGTAATCCCGTATATCGAGGAACTCGCCTCCAAACTCCAGGCTGAGGTCATCCTCCTCCAGGTAATAGCACCGGACTACCATATTTACGCCGCTGGTGGTCCTGAGTACGGTGTTTACGCCGAGCAACAAATCGAATCCATGAAGAAATTTACCAGAGACTATCTTGAGGAAATTATTACCGGGTTGAAGCAGAGAGGGGTCACCGCAAAGTCAGAGATCATGCTCGGCACTGCTGCCGAAACGATCATAAACTTCGCCGACCAGACCAATGCTAGTCTGGTTGCCATGACGACACACGGACGCTCCGGCGTCAGTAGATGGGCCATTGGCAGTGTAGCGGAAAGGGTTTTACGCGCTGGAAATACCCCACTCTTGCTTGTGAGGTCTCCGGGGGCCCCCACAGAATAGTATCGACAAGGTCCGCTGGCTCAGGCTCAGCGCTTGGAGGCAGGGGCTCTCCTGCGGGGAGATGATATCTCAAGGCTCTTCTTCAAAAACTTAAAGGCGTCAAACCATTTCTTTTTGAGTTCGTCCGACCATTCCGGGTTGAAATTGGGGAATTTTTCGAGCAGCATCCTCTCCCACTCCACACCGCCTGAGTCAGCCGACTTGCCAACTCTCGGCTTGAGCACCTCCCCGATCGCACCCTTTTTCCCCCTTCCCCTGGGAGCCGATTTCCTGAGGTGCGGAGAAAGTGGTATGTTACCCTCAGCGCAAACAGCGAAGAAGAAGCTCAAGCATTTACGACCAATGTCCCCGCTCGCCCCCTGGGAATTGAAGTACTCCTTCACCTGTGCCTGGGTAACTCGCGTTACGTCCAACTCAGTGAACAGGGGTCCGTAGGCATTCCGCACAATTTCCGCTAGGGCTGCTCGTCGCGCATCTCCATCAGACTTGACCAACTGATGTAATCTGGGTGTAGGAATACCGTCGGTAGACATCAAGTCCAAAAACAGAAGCGTGCCCTTCAACATAGAACGGCAGCTCTTGGTTATCTTCAGTTCATCAAAGTAGCTGGAATCAAAACGTGAGGGCGGATTATGTGCCGACAGCTCATTGAGCAATCTCAGCCATACCCGGTAGGATAAATAAGGGGGCAGCCTCTCCTCGGTCAACCGTCTCTGTTTGCCCTGCACATGTCCCCCTTGGGCCGAAGCTATGTCGGGCTGAAGCATATCATGTCCGGATAAAAAAAGCAATAGTTGGACAACCTATTTTCTCCCTAATCGCACTTCCTTTGCTCCACTGCCTGCCAGACTTGTTCCAGCTTGAAATCCTAGCGCCCTCCTGACTTTAATGCCTTCTCAGATAGCAAAACGCTGGCATGAAGAAGAGCCAAAAGGTTCTGGTTATCCTGCTAATAGTCTCACAACACTCTCCTGATAACATCCTCATTACCCAATTATCCACAGGCAAGGAGCGCCACCATAATTCCTCGCCAACAAGGGATTCTCCAGGGAAAATAATTTTTGCCAAAATAACCGATTGGTTATCTTTCTTTCTCCACCTATTTGTTTGTTGGAGAAAAATTTGACCCCTCATCTACGGTAATTAGGATATTGCCATCCCTAATTAATTCAAGATATCAGAATATTTGTAATCAAGCAATTTTCGAAGCTGGAAAGGAGGCGAAAGGCACGTCTGCCGGGCCCCGAGGGCAGGCGGAATGCTCCCTGTCTTCCAGGTCATGTTGTGACGCTGCTGCAAGTTATGTGAACAATAATGGTGAAAAGAGGGACATATTTCCAGCAGAGAGTTAAGAAGTGGCAATGATTAAGAGACATGCATTTAAGGAAAGGAAGGAGGACAACCCCAAAATGGCGAAACAAAGAATGGTGGCAGCTGTAGATGTAGGCTCATCCAAAATTTGCAGCCTGCTGGCAAATGTCGATGCCGAAGATTCTATCCAGATAGTCGGCATTGGCGTAACTCCCTCCGCCGGGATACACAAAGGTTTGGTCGCCGATATCGACCAGGCCAGCGAAGCGATTCGACAATCTGTAAGAAGAGCCGAGCAGACCAGCGGAGAAAGCATAACCTCTGTCTATCTGGGGATCAGCGCAAGCAATATTAGTTCCCAGGGCAATCGTGCTTCAGTAAGCGTAGGCAGGAATGCCCGCACAGTCCGCCAGGGTGATGTTGAAAGAGCATTGAGGGTTGCACGCGAAATCAACATCCCCGAGGAGAGAAGGCTACTGCACGTGATCCCGACACAGTACACCCTCGATACCCAGATTGGAGTGCAGGACCCCAAGGGTATGCACGCCTTCAGAATGGACCTGGATACCCACATTATTACCATACCAGAGAGTTCTGCCGAGAACATAACCAAATGTGCCCACAAAGCGGGACTGACTATCGAGGGACTGGTCCTTCAGTGTTTGGCAAGTGCCCAAGCGGTGCTTCATCCTGATGAGACCGATGCCGGCGTCGTGCTGGCAGACGTTGGTGCCGGCACTACAGGCATCTCTGCCTATAAGAATCGCAACCTGCTGCTCACCGCTGTCCTTCCCGTAGGCGGCAATCAGATCACCAGAGACCTATCCGTTGGCTTAGGGATACCATTCGAGATGGCGGAGGAGCTTAAGAAAGAGCACTGCAACCTGGCAGAAAAGGAAAACCCAGACGAGAAGGAGGAACCGGCGGTACAGGTCAACTTCGATGGTGTCGGGAGGATATACAAGAAAGACATCGGCGATATCGTCAAGGCACGTGTAGAGGAGATCATGAAACTGATCGTTTCTCAACTGGTGCAGCAGGTGCAATCTCAAAGCTACCTTGCCTACGTATCCGAATTTCCCGCGGGCCTGGTATTGACCGGAGGCACCGCTAATCTGGGTGGGATAAGGACTGTCGCCCAGGATATCACTGGGCTCCCCACCCGCGTAGGAATCCCCCCGGCTATGTCCGGACTGGCTGACCAGCTTCACAACGCAGCCTATGCCAGCAGTGTCGGCATCTTGCTCTGTGGCGGGAAAAATTGGCGGCAGGAACAAAGCTGGATAAGAAATGAAACAGGAATAAGGGACAAGGTCGTCGACAGAGTTAAGTCTGTCAGGCAGCTTGTTCCATGGGGCAAGCCCTAGACATCTGGACTAGCGTCTCAAAAGATTAAGAGAAAAGACAGAGATTAAAGGAGGTTAGAAAGATGGCAGACAGCAATATGGTAAGTACTCCTCCGGCTAAAATTAAAGTCTTTGGCATGGGCGGAGGCGGTTCGTAATGCGGTGCGCCGCATGGCGAGAGGAAAGTTAACCGGAGTGGATCTCTATGCAATAAATACTGACGCCGTGGCTTTGGCATACACCACGACATCCGAGGATAAAATAACCACAGTCCAAATCGGCCAAAAGGTAACCAAGGGCATGGGGGCAGGCGGTTACCCCAAGGTCGGCACTATGGCTGCCGAGGAGAGCCGGGAGGAACTGCGCAAAGTTGTGCGCGACGCTGATATGGTTTTCATTGCGGCTGGGATGGGTGGAGGTACGGGTACAGGCGCCGCCCCGGTCATGGCAGACGTTGCCAGAGAGGCTGGTGCTCTCACGATCGCCATAGTCACCCGCCCGTTCACATTTGAGGGACAACATCGGCGCGACCAGGCCGAGGAAGGTATCGAGAGATTGGTGCCGGTCTGCGACACCCTCATTACTATTCCCAACGACCGCATACTAAATCTCTGCGACCGCAGGACAGCCGCAGATAACGCTTTCAAGCTGGCAGACGACATCCTGTACCAGGGCGTCTCGGCTATCTCCTCGGTTATCACCACCCCTGGTGAGATTAACCTGGACTTCGCCGACATAAAAGCAGTGATGAAGGGCATGGGACAAGCGTGGCTGTCTATAGGGACCGCCACTGGTCAAAATCGGGCTGTAGAGGCCGCAAAAGCCTGTATCACCAGTCCCTTGCTCGATGCCTCGGTAGAAGGTGCGACCGCCATACTGTTCACTGTCACGGCGGGCATGGACCTGACCTTGGCCGAGATACAAGAGGCTGCTGAGGTAATTCGTAAGGCTGCCGACCCATCTGCCAACATCATCTTCGGCATGAACTACGCTCCTGAGATGTCCAACGAAGTCAGGATAACGTTAATTGCGACTGGCTTCAATTCCAAGCCGGGGAAGCTTAACAAGGAAGCCATGGAAAAGGAGATGAAGGAGCTACGCAAGTACTTGCTGGATGAGGACCAGATGGATATACCCGCCTTCCTGCGCAATCCCATTCAGAATCGCAGGCAGCAGCTCGTATCTCGCGCTCAGAACCAGGACTCCCGAGCAGCGACTCCGAACAAGTTCAAGACTGCGCCCAGGCCTTAACAAAACTAGCATAATGGGGGGAGGGCACCTTCTCTCTGGGCCCTCCCCCTCGGAGGATAGAGAAAATGCAAAGCATAATTTCAGGGCGTCTAGCCGGCCTTGAAGAGAACAAGGTCAGCATCCAACTCCGCACTGGCGAAATTAAAATATACCCCAGGAAAGACCTCAGTATCTCTCTGCAATGGGTTTTCGATAATATGGGTCAGCCTGTAGTGTGCATGTTACAGGATGGTTTCGTGACAGACATTAAGCCCGGAGGACAAAGGATAGCAGTCTAGTGTTCTAATGCAAATAGAACACTTTTTATAATTACGTGAATTAAGTGCTTTGGACCAAAAGCTGTAAGTAAGAAGGAGGGAGCTATGGCTGAGATAAAACTTCAAACGGGAAGCCGCGTGTTCGAGGTTTTGGCATACCTTTGTCACAGTCCGATGGAAGCACTGAAACAGTTCGTGGAGAACGGGGCTGACGCCATAGAACAGGCAGACAAAAGCGATGGCTGCATCCGCGTTCGCCTCGACCATTCCTCAGACCAGCAAAACAGGGCGGCACAGATAGTAGTCGAAGACAACGGCATCGGCATCGGCTCTGAAAAGATGAGCCACATACTTCAAAACATCGGCAACTCTGAGAAATTACAGCATGTGCTCCGCGGTGAGAAGGGTGTAGGCATTCTGGCTTTTGCACTTATAGCAGACGAGCTGCACCTGTCTTCGCTCAACGGGGGCCACACGCCGAGTTGCCTCGTTCTAAAGAGAGAGTGGCTGAGAGAGGGCAGAGCTCAGATAATCGAACAATGCCCGCAGCACCATCTGAGCAAACCTGGCACCAGGGCTCACCTAATAGGTATCCTGCCTGAGATCGCCCCCCAGCTTACTAAAGCACGGCTCAAACAGTACCTGAGCCGCGAATTCGCTAACGACTTGAGACGAAACGTCTACACCATGCAAATTAGCGATGGTCACGGCTATGAGGCCGTTGAGCCCCGCATCTTCAGCGGCGTCCCAACCCTGAGCAGCAATATCAGCCTCGGTTCCTTGGGACACGCTTCCATACAGTTATATACACTTCCTTTCGATGCCGAAGGGACAAATATTGACCTCTGTGGCCGGGCTGGTATCCGACTCTGTGCCCTGACCGACCTTGAGGAATTCAAGAAGGAGCCGTGGCAAGGACAGAGGCTGGAAGGCTATGTGCGTTGCGACAAGTTCCGGGGCACCGCCGACAAAGCTGCTGTAGTCCAGGACGAAGTCTACAAGGCACTGGCTGAGGCTCTGCATAGGCTAGAGCCCGAGATAACAGAGAAAATCGGACAGGTTACTCAAGAATATCGCCAGAACCGACTGGTTGAGATTATGAGCAGGGTAGATAGATTCATCGGCTACTTCCTGCGTTACAAAGAGACAGGCGAGCTACCCAGAAGGAAAATCATGGCCGGTGACCAGATAACTCCCGACCTTGTGCAGAGAATGGATTTGCCGCCTGTACGACCGAGCGCCAGAGTTCCCGTTAGCAGCCGCCCCCCAAGGACCAGCCAACCGTCCTTCCTGCTGGCCGACCTTTGTATGCCTCCGGAGGGCAGGTCACAATCA
>CAWKAJ010000001.1:0-836467 GCA_963847595.1 uncultured Chloroflexia bacterium | reverse complement strand
CCCGCTGAGCCAGGTTATCAGTATGTCGCAAGCCGGCCAGATAAAATCTATTCAGGTTAGCGGCGACCAGCTGCAATATTGTCGCTACAGATGGTAAAGAATATAGTGCTTTCAAAGAAACCAACTCTACCCTTTATGATATTAAGGCGGGTCTCGACCTCACCGGCGTATCGTGGATGTTAAGGGTTCTTCCGGGATTAACTGGGCCAACCTGTTTATTAGCATCCTGCCCTTTCATTGTCTTTCTTTCTGCTTTATTTCCTGTTCCCGGCAGGCGCGCGGCGCCAACAACCAGGCGATGAGCTTCGGCCGCAGCCGGGCGCGGCTCTTCCCCGCCAACCGGGCTACGGTCACCTTTAACGGACGTCGCCGGGGTGGAGGAAGCCAAGCAGGATATGCAGGAAGTCGTGGATTTCCTCAAGTCGCGGGAGAAGTTCCAGGCCCTGGGAGCGCGTATCCCCAAGGGGGTGCTGCTGATCGGTCCGCCCGGGCACCGGCAAGACGCTGCTGGCCCGGGCCGTGGCCGGCGAGGCCGATGTGCCCTTCTTCTCCATCAGCGGCAGTGAGTTTGTGGAGATGTTCGTCGGCGTCGGCGCCTCCCGGGTGCGCGACCTCTTCGACCAGGCCAAGCGCAACGCGCCCTGCATCATCTTTATCGATGAGATTGATGCCGTGGGCCGCCAGCGCGGCGCCGGGCTGGGCGGCAGCCACGACGAGCGCGAGCAGACCCTTAACCAGATTCTGGTGGAGATGGATGGCTTTGACACCAATACCAGCGTCATTGTCATTGCCGCCACCAACCGGCCGGATATCCTTGACCCGGCCCTGCTGCGCCCCGGCCGCTTTGACCGGCGGGTCGTCCTGGACCTGCCGGATATTAACGGGCGACTGGCTATCCTCAAAGTCCACACCAACGGCAAGCCGCTCGATAAAGATGTTGACCTGGAGGTGCTGGCTAAAGGCACCGTCGGCTTCAGCGGCGCCGACCTGGCCAACCTGGTCAACGAGGCGGCCATCCTGGCGGCCAGGCGCAACAAGAAAGCTATCGGCATGAAGGAGTTCGAGGAGTCTATCGACCGGGTGATTGCCGGCCCGGAGAGGAAGAGCCGCAAGATAAGCCCCAAGGAAAAAGAAATCACTGCCTATCACGAAGCCGGACATGCCCTGGTGGCCAGGATGTTGCCCAATGCCGACCCGGTGCATAAAATTTCCATCGTGGCGCGCGGGATGGCCCTGGGCTATACCAAGCAGCTGCCTCGGAAGACCGGTACCTGACCACGCGTTCTCAGCTTAAGGATATGCTGGCCACTCTGCTCGGCGGACATGCCGCGGAAGAGCTGATCTTTAACGAAATGACCACCGGGCCTCAGAACGATATCAAACGGGTGACCGATCTGGCCCGCCGCATGGTGACCGACTTCGGCATGAGCGATAAACTGGGCACCAGGACCTTCGGCAACAAGCAGGAACTGGTCTTCCTGGGCCGTGAAATCTCCGAGCAGAGGGACTACAGCGAGAGATTCGCCCTGGAGATTGACCGCGAGATTAATAAGCTTATTGCCGAGGGTTACCAACGCCACGAAAATATTGACCGAAAACAAGCCAAACTGACCAAGCTTGCTAAGAAGCTTATTGACCAGGAGACTCTGGAGGGCGAAGAGCTGGAAAAAGTTTTCTGACATTGGCCTTGCCGCCCTAAGCCAAAACGAAAGATAACGGTATCCGGAACCGGTCAAGCCGGTTGGTGAAGGCGAATTGGCGCCTCAACCGCCCAAACCATGCGCCATACCCCGCCTTGTCCCGAAGCAGACACCGGCCCCTTCTGATTAAATCTTGATTTATTTATTCCAGTTTAGGCTGGAATCCGGTTAAAAAACACAGTCGTCCTTGAATTCCCAAAGTGGATTCTGGCTTTTACCAAAATGGCATAATCATATGATTAAAATCATTGATAAGCCAATTCTCCGGAAGAAGTAATTAATGAGGCGCAAACTGATGATAGCGGTTGTGTCGCGACTTATGTTGGACTTATTAGTGATAACTCTCGCGGCAAATCTGTTATATCCGTGGAATATAGAGATGAAGACGGTAAAGCCGCAGAAAGACTAAATAATATTACGGAAGAGATTCGGCAAAAGTTCCCGGTGAATAAAGTCGTTATTTATCATCGTATCGGCAAGCTTAAAGTCAACGCAATTAATTTAGTGGTCGCGATCGCAGCAGCTCACCGTGGTGAAGCGTTTGCCGCCTGGCTTACGCCGTGGACGCTTTTAAAGACCGCCTCCCCACCTCTAAAAAAGAAACTTATACCGACGGTTCAACGTTTGAGGGGCGCTAAAAAACGCGCCGGGAGGAGCTTATGAAACCGATTGGTCCTTTGATGAGAGAACATAGAACTATTGAACGCATGGTTGCCGTTCTTACCTCCGAATTGGGGCATATTGGAACTAAACGGGAAATTGATTCTTTTTTTAATTATCAACGCAGTTGATTTTTTCCGGACTTATGCGGATAGGACCCATCACGGCAAGGAAGAGGATATTTTATTTAAGGCCCTGGAAAGTAAAAAACTTACCCTTGAACTTCACCGGATTATGGAGGAGCTTGTCGCCGAGCACGTTGTGGCCAGAAAAACCGTTACCGCTCTAAATAGCGCCCTGACATCTCATATCGCAGGCAATAGTGCTGCCTTGAAGGACATAATGCAAAATCTGGAAGAATTGGTGACGCTCTATCCTAAGCACATTGAAAAAGAGGATAAGCACTTTTTTTACCCGGTTCAAGATTATTTCACCAAAGAAGAACAGGACGCCATGCTTCGGGACTTCTGGGAATTTGACCGGAACATGATTCACGAAAAGTACGCTAAAGTGATTGATGATATGAAGGGCAGGCTGGCTTAAGTCCCCTGTTTAATCACAAACTCCGCCAGGTTGTATAGTGATTCTCTTGCCGGTGTTTTCGGCAGAGTTTTCAAATTCTTACAGGCAATATCGCGGTAATCTGCCGCTATTTTGTAACAGCCTTTGATTATTGAAGAATCCCTCACCATTTCAATCGCCTCGGCGGCATATTTCTTATCTCTGGTCTCAAATAGCTTTTTTACCGGGTTGTTTTGCGGGTTGCGTTCTAAAGCATCATCGCCGGCAGGGTGAGTGTGCCCTGGGTAAGTCGGAGCCTACTGGCTTACCCATCGCTTCTTCGGTGCTGGTAAAGTCCAGGATATCGTCCACTATCTGGAAGGCAATGCCCAGGTTATCGCCGTAATCTTTCATTATTGCGACCGATTCTTCCGGAGCCTGGCTTAGAATAGCGCCCGACTCGGTGGCCAGAGAGAACAGGGAAGCCGTTTTCCCGTAAATACGGCGGAAATAGTTCTCCCGGGTCTGCTTCAACTTGAAAGCGCCGAGGAACTGTTTATTTCCCCGCTGGAAATAATCGCCCAGAGTCTGGGAAAAGAGCTTTATTACCCGCGGCGTCTGCGTATCAGCGACGAACTCCCCTGCCTTGGCAAACAGGTAGTCCCCCATGAGTATGGCTATTTCCTCGCCCCAGATCCTGTTAATCGTCGGCTTGGCCGCGGCGGACTAGAGCCTTTCGATGGCGTCATCGTGGACCAGGGTGGCGGTGTGCATGAGCTCCACAGAGACCGCCATGGGCAAAAGATAGGTGAAGATCATACTGGTAAAACTTGCCGGACAGCAGGGTCAGCGCCGGGCGTATCCCTTGCCGGTTCCTTACCATGTAGCTCAGCTGCTCCGACAGCCAGGGAAATCAACCTGGCTGATTGACCTCAGTGTTTCTCTTACCTGTTAAATCTCCTGAATGGTCGTAAATCTGGTTAAGTTCCAATGCGTTTGGTCTCCTCTTCAATAATGCTTTCATCCAGCTTGGTAAAGAGGGGCTTGGGCTCCCGTAGTTTTTGCCCGGGTAAAGGTAAGGACTTGGGATTTCCAGCCGATGTTCTTCAATCTGCCCTCGAAGCCCAGATATTCGTGCACTTTCTGGGAGCTGAAAGGCAGGAACGGATAAAGCATGGTTTTCAAGCGGGAGATTACGCAGATAGCCGTATAAAGCGATGTTGCCGCCGCCTGTCGTCCTCTTTGATTATCTTCCAGGGCGACTTTTTCGTCCAGGTAGCGGTTGGCCTCCTGGGCCAGGGACATCGCCTGTTTATTGCCTGCTTGAAAATGGCACTGCGCTAGAAGTTTGTCCACCTGTATTGAGTGTCGCTCGGCGCTTTATCATCTAAAGCGTCACCGGCTGTCGTCTCATAGTGACCGTGCTCGCGGCACCCCGCCGTTGAAGTTGCGGTAGATGAAAGTAAGCACCCGGTGCACCAGGTTGCCGTAGGTGGCCACCAGCTCATCGTTGTTGCGGCGGACGAACTCGCGCCAGGAAAAATCGGTATCGGTGGTCTCCGGCATGTTGATCGAAAGCAGATAGCGCAGCGGGTCGGGGTCGTAGCGCGAGAGATAATCCGGCAGCCAGACCGCCCAGTTGCGGCTGGTGGAGAGCTTCTTGCCTTCGATGGTCAGGAACTCGTTGGCCGGCACATCGTAGGGCAGATTGAGGCCGTCGTAGCCCATCAGCATGGCCGGCCAGATGATGGTATGGAAAGGGATATTGTCCTTGCCGATAAAATAGTAGCTCTTCGCCGTCGCCCTGCCAGAAAGCGCGCCATTTCTCCGTCATCGCCGCTGACTTCGCCCACTCCTTGCTGGCCGACAGGTAGCCGATGACCGCCTCAAACCAGACGTAGATGCGCTTGTTCTCGAAGCCTGTCAGCGGCACCGGGATGCCCCACTCGATGTCCCGGGTGATGGCCCTGTCCTTCAGCCCCTCCTCCAGGTAGCGCAGGGTGAAGTTGAGCACATTGGCCGCCAGTGGGTCTGTTGCTTTCACCCATTCCAGCAGCCTGTCCTGGAAGGCGCTCAGCTTCAGGAAAAAATGCTCTGACTCTTTGAAAACGGGAGTGGTGCCGCAGATGCGGCAGTGGGGCTCGATCAGCTCGGCCGGGTTCATGGGCTTGCCGCACTGCTCACACTGGTCGCCGCGGGCCCCGGGAGTCTTGCAGAAAGGGCAGGTGCCCTCGACATAGCGGTCGGGCAGAAAGCGCTGGCACTTGGGGCAATATGGCTGGGACACGGTGTCCTTGTAGATATAGCCCTTTTTCAGCAGTGTGAGGAAGATATCCTGGGCTACCTCGGCATGATTGGCGGTGCTCGGTGCTGGTAAACAGGTCGAAGGAAATGCCCAGCTTCTGCCAGGATTCCAGAAACTCTGGTGGTAGTGGTCGGCTATTTCGCCGGGGGTCTTGCCTTCCTGCTCGGCCTTGATGGTGATCGGCGTGCCGTGCTGGTCCGAGCCGGAGACCATCAGTACCTCATTGCCCTTGATGCGGTGGTAGCGGGCAAAGATATCCGCCGGCAGATAGGCCCCGGCGACGTGTCCCAGGTGCAGCGGACCGTTGGCATAAGGCCAGGCCACGCCGATGAAAATTCTCTCACTCATACTAGTATTCCTCGAAAAAGGTCAGTATTCGCTCGCCTTTTTCTTCTTTATAGTGGGCATAGCCCTTTTTCAGGCAGCATTCAACGCAGTAGCGCCGGGTTTCGCCTTCCTCGTCCTCGACGCCGTCCTTTTCCTCGACCGCCAGATAACGGTCGGGATAGGGAATGGGGTTTTGGCACTCATCACATTTGATTTCGCCTAAAGATATACATCCGCGACGCATATTTTACTCCTCCCGGTTATTCCCGAACTATTTATTTTTTTCCCAGACCTTGTCCAGCTTAAGCCAGGCTTGGTAAAGTTCTTTTCTCTTTAGCCCGGTTTCTCCGGCCACTGCTGGCCATCGCCTCTTTGGCGGAAGCCGCCGCTAGATACAGGTCGTGGAGCTGTTTTTCTATATCGCCGGTCATTTCCGGCTTTTTACCGCTCCCCTTTCCCTCAATGACCAGGGTAAATTCGCCGCGCGGCGCTGTGAAATGCTTTATAGCCTCGCTTACCACGCCGCGGGAAACCTCCTCATGTAACTTGGTCAGCTCGCGGCAAACAGCGATGCGTCTGTCTCCGAGGACACTTAAGATGTCTCCCAGCGCGGCGGTCAGCCGGTGCGGCGCTTCCAGCGCTATAATTGTGCCCTTTCTCCGCTCTCGTTCTTTCAATGCCTTCCGGCGGGCTGACGCTTTATTCGGCAGAAAGCCGATAAATGTGAACCTGTCCGTCGGCAATCCCGGATACCGCCAACGCCGTGGTAATCGCCGATACGCCCGGGTATCGGCACCACCGGAATGCCGCGCTCTGCCGGCGGCGACAATCAGCTCGTAGCCGGGATCGGTAATGCCCGGCATCCCCGCCTCGGAGACCAAAGCCATTCCTTTTCTTTTAGTTGCTCAAGTATGTAGTCCAGCTTGGTCATTTTATTATGCTCATAATAGCTGGTCATCGGCGTCTTGATGTCATAGGCATTCAGCAGACGGTTTGTCTTGCGCGTGTCCTCCGCGGCAATAAGTTTTACCTCTCGAAGAACACGGAGCGCCCGCAAGGTTATATCCTCAAGATTGCCAATAGGGGTAGCTACAACGTAAAGAATGGGCATAAAAAAGACCTTAACTTAAGTATTATAGGTGAAATATTCGTGCGTGTCTAGCTTTGAGGCGGGGAAGCGGGGTGGGGAGATTAATCAAACTCCGCGTTGAAAATCGCCACGAAAAACAATATCGCCAGGCCAAAGAAGAAAAATGTGCCAAACCCGAGGTTGCCTAGGAAAAAAAGCGCCGTCCCGGATGCTACGTGTCCGCCGGTATTGATGTAAAAAAGCCCCACCCCTCCCGATACGAGAAATATCAATCCGATTATTAGAAAATATATCAGCACTGTGAACGAATTATAAAGATTTTAAGGCGTAGTTGTCAAATATTTTGTATCGGAAAAACCTAAAAGAATTGTAAGTCTGTAGATGACATACCCCTTGCAAAATATTTTTCCGTTATGTTATAATTATGTGCACATATATGTGCAGCGCTAAAGCCCTCCCCAAAGCTCAAAACCCTTAAGCAGTCCTATGGTTTCGACGAGGTGGCTATTGTCCCCGGGGACGTTACCCTCAACCCCGACCAGACCAACACGGACTTCCAAATCGGCGACTACACCTTCAAGATTCCTTTCATGGCCTCCGCGATGGACTCCGTCGTCGATGTTAAAATCGTTGTCCACATGCACAAGCTCGGCGGCCTCGCTGTCCTGAACCTCGACGGCATCCAGGCCCGCTATGAAAACCCGGATGAAATCCTCGAAAAAATCGCTAAAATGTCCGACTCCGAAGTGACCGCTTTTATGCAGAAGGTCTATAAAGAGCCCATCAAAGAAAAACTCGTCGGCGACCGCGTTCGGCAGATAAAGAAAGCCAAAGCGATTGCCGCCATTTCCCTTATCCCCGCCAACACGAAAAATTTCGCCCCGATTGTGGCCGAAGCCGGCGGCGATATTCTCGTGTTCAATCGACCGTCACCAGCGCGCGCCATATTTCCAAGAGCTACCGCGGCCTCAAATTTTCCGAGACTTACCGAACAGTTTAAAATGCCGGTCGTCGTCGGCAACTGCGTCAGCTATAACGCCTGCCTGGAATTGATGAGAACCGGCATCGCCGGCGTTTTTGTAGGCGTCGGCCCCGGCGCCGCCTGTACCTCACGTGAAGTGCTCGGCATCGGCGTGCCGCAAATAACAGCGACCATCGACTGCGCGGCGGCGAGAGACGAATATTACCGGGAGTCCGGCAAATATATCCCTATTATTACCGACGGCGGCCTGAAGCAAAGGCGGCGATATCTGTAAATCCTTCGCCGCGGGCACGGACGCCGTGATGATCGGTTCCCCTATCGCCCAAACAAAAGAAGCCCCCGGCCGCGGCTATCACTGGGGCATGTCCCATCTCAGTCCTGCCCTGCCCCGCGGCACGCGCATCAAAGTCGGCATTAACACGACGCTGGAAAAATTCCTTTTCGGGCCGACGTCTCGTTATTCATGGCACGGAGAACTTCGTGGGCGCGTTAAGAACGGCCATGGGCTTCTGCGGCGCCGCCACCATCCAGGAAATGCACAACGCGGAAATGGTCATTGCGCCCTCCATCGGCACCGAGGGTAAATCCTATCAGATGGCACAGCGGGTCTAACCTGTTCTGCCCAGTTCATCCTAAGTCTGTGTTTCAAGAATGCCCTTTAAATTACTAAAAGCCTTCTTTAACGCTTTGCGCACAGAGCTTACCACTACCGGTGAGAGAAGCTTCATTATCCCACCCGCTTTCATATCATATACAATGGTAAACTTTGTACCGCCCTCTATGGGAGTATAGGTGTTGTGCTGTTCATTGGTAATAGGCCCTGAACTGATATTCTTGCCAAATTTCCTATTTGGTTCGTATTCGGTGACTTTTGCAGTCCACTTCATATTGAGGCCCATCATATGAATTTTCCCCTTGGTGGTTGTGCCGACACCCATCGGCCCCGGGGATGTCTGTTCCGCTTCTGGAAAAGGCTGCCACTTAGGCCAACTCTTGGCATCAGTAGTGTAGGCGAATACTTTATCAACTGGGCTCTTGATTTCAATGCTTTCTTCAATCCTTGCCATATGGATACCGCCTCTCAATAGTTTGGGATTTAATTATAGTCCAAATTAGTATAAGGAATAAGAAACGTTGATGGCTCCAGCTACAATAGATTAGTCCCGTGGGAAGGACAAAAACTAAAGTAGGAGGAGCCACCGAATGAAGAATAGCGCAGCAAGGAAACTCAGGCAAGTTCCAGCCGGATATCTGACAATAGGAATTGACCCGCACAAAAAGAAGCACGCGGCAGTAGCCATAACTGAAGATCTCATGATCCGAACCAAATTCAAATTCGCGAACTCCAGGAGCGGCTTCGAGGAAGCGCTGGAGAAAGCCAGGGCAGAGATGATCAAAGACCAGTTGCCGCGGGGTTATCTTTGCCATTGAGACCGGTGGACACTTCTGGCGTAACTTCGCTTACTTTCTGGAGGAAAGGGGCATACCTTTTCGCCTTATCAGCCAGCTCACTCTGAAACGCATGCGGGACGGGCGGGACCTTAATCGGCGCAAGAATGACTTCCGGGATGCTGAAATGGCTGCAGGCGTATTGCGCACCGGCGACTTCACCGAGACCAGACTTCCCCAAGGAGTTTATGCGGATCTTCGCAGTACCCATAGCGCCTACTTTCGATTGGTCAAAGAGAGGACCAGGATCATCAACCTCTTGAAAGGATTGTTGGATGGACTGTTCCCAGAATTCACGCAGGTTTTCAAGGACCCTTGCGGGCGCACTGCCCTGGCAGTGCTTTCAATTTGTCCCGCGCCGGCGGCCATTGCAAGCATGAAGGAGGAGGATTTTCGTGGACACAGTAAGAGAGCGTGCGGCAGGGGCGCCTTATGAGGAAGAAACTTCGCGCTCTCCATCAGGCAGCCCAGACCTCCATTGGCATCAAACCAGGGGCCGATTCGGTAGCCGTGGAAGTATCATTTCTTGTAAGCCGGTACCATCTCGTCGAGCAGCAGGTGGACAGGCTAGTGGAAGTCATTGATACGGCTAGTGGATAAGACAGAAGAAGGGAAATACCTTCTTTCTATACCGGGGATTAACTATCTGTCAACAGCTGCTTTGCTGGCAGAATTCGGACCTTTAATGTTATATCACAATGCCAAGCAGGTAATCAAGATGGCGGGAAGCAACCCCATCGAGTTGGAGTCAGGAGGGAAAAGGCGCAGCAAGACGCCAATGAGTAAGAAAGGACGTCCTCGTCTTACGATACAGTGCCTGGAGCGCAGTTATACCGCTCTTCAGACACAATCCCGATTTCCGTGCCTGGGCCAAACGACTGCGAGAACGTCCAGTGCACGCGAATCCGCTAAATGGGAAGGAAGTCGTTGGCGCAGCCTTGAATCGCCTATTGCGCTTGGTCTTTGCCTTGGTTAGGAAACAGGAATTCTACCGGTCACCTCAGCTGGCTCCAGTAATAAATTAGGAGGTGAGCACTCGCATCAGGGCGGGCGGGGAAACACCGCTGTCAGTTTTGGGAGCTCGAAAGAGCAAACCCGGTGTCACATCATGGTGCCCCCGCCCTCCTGGCCAAACCCGGATGATGTATGATGGGACTCCCGATAGAATCGGGATGATCCCGGATCTGTCAGCTATTTAGGGTACCAGGAAAATCGAGGCTTGGGCCGCCCGCCGCTGAACGCAGTGAGAAACTGAAACGTATCGCCGGATTCATTGACAAAAACCAAGTAGTATGATGTTCAATGCAGGTCACTAATCGCGTTTCGTGCAGTCCGATAAACAATAGTGGCTGGACTCGCTCTCAATATCGCATTCCTTCCAGCCCTTCCGTTCTTGGAATTTTAGCAAAGAGGGGCGCAGGATTTGACCTACGCCCTTTTCTCTTGGGCTACCAGTGGGGACGGACGGGGGCATGAGTTCAAGCGTTCTAGGCTACGGCTACAGGTTCTTTTGCCCTGGCTTCGACTTGTGCTCGGTTTTCAGCTTCCATGCGGATAGCCTTGCGCACCGTCCGGGTGGCGTGATGAAACTCCCTCGCTATCTGCTTGATGCCCTTTCCCTCCGAGTAGGCTTGCCTGATGCGCTCCATTTTATTAGGCAGTGGCTCAGGCAGTAGATCGCCTGGCTGCGCAGCTACCAGCAGCGGGGTGAGAGGACGGCCACGACCGTTCTCCCTCTTCATCTCCCTGATCAGCCCTTGCCTTACCAGGGGGTCACAGTACCAGCCAAGCTCCCGCGGAGAGAGGTTGAGGCGGCGGTAGAGATCCCGCCTGCTCATCCCCCCATTGTCCCTGAGAAGGGACAGGATGGTTTCCTCCAGGTCATACCAATTTCGGGCCGGTATCCTCTTGGGCTTTTCCTCTCTCCCGTTGTCACGCCAAAGCTTGAGGTATGCTTTATCCTCACCGCTCAGAGGTATCCCGGCTATTTCTTTGTAGCCGATCATGGTGAGCTTTCTCGGGAGGCGCCGGAGCAGAGCCCTGGCGTCAACCCAGGCGTCCAGGTCCAGGGCGCTGTCATCGGCCAGGACTTCCCAAAGCTCCAGGCCATCGTCGCCGATGGCCTGGTTGAGGCTAAAGAAGCGCTTCGCCTTGCGGCACCGGAGATTCGGACTCTCATCCCTGCACCTTTGTCTCTGCTCCTTGCCGCAGTTCCCGCAGTCTACGATAATGCCCCTGGCCCGCATCCTTTCCTTCTCCCAGTAAGCGGTTAGCTCGTAGCTGCAAACCCGCATCATGCCGGCCTCAGTCAGTGGCTTCCCCTTTGCCTCATACTTCGCCTTTACCTTTGCCATCTCCAGGATAAGGTCGTGTCGGAAGTCCTCTCTATCCTCGAGCTTTACCTTGCGGACAAAGTATTCGGCTATCTTGGCATATGTCCTCCAGTCACCCTCCAGGTCACCGGCCAGAGCTTCGTTCTCACCATCGCCAGGGCGGTATCCTCTGTAGCTGGAGTAGGTGTACTCCATGCGCTCACCCCCTTCATGGCCATATAAAACAAAGAGCCTCTAACACCGATGACGGGAGGCAAGGCTTCGCCCCGCCCCCCCTAGCTGTGGCGTTAGAGGCTCTTAGAAAGCAAAAAGACTCCCGATAACCGAGAGTCTTTGCTTTCGATTGAAACTTAACCTTGATGGGATTTGCTTAACTGAGATAGTGTGCAATCGCTCTATTGCACGTTAGTTCAACTTCTTTCGCTACATCTGTGGGCAAGCCCTTCCCATAGCGGATATACTTCCGCTTGCGGTTTTTTGATACGTTCGCTAAAGGGGCTTTCAAGTCTACGTGCAATCGCACATAACTAGAGGCTATGCGGACTTTGGCGAACGGCTTAAAGGTTAGGCCACTAATCCCCAAACACTCTATAAAGTAAGTCGGTTGGCTTTCGTGGTATATGTCCCGACTGATTGCGTTAAACTGCCCTCTGAGCTTGCCGACTTCGGGGATAGTGTGAAGCAATCGGGATATTGCTTTACGCTCGTACGCTTTGGCTTGCTTATCTTCGGCAATCCAATCCCCTATAACTTCCGTTAGTCTCAAGTCATAGAGGCGGATTACTTCGGGGTTAGTTACCCAATCGGGAATTAGTTTATACTCAACAGTCCAAAGCGGGTTTCCGTTCTTATCAAGTATGGGGTTTCCGTACCTATCCACGCACTTTATCGGCTTTGGCTTTATCCCGAATAGGGGCTTTGGCCTATGGTAAACGTAGTGCTCAAAGTCATCACAAGCCGTATGGCCTAACAAGCAACGATTGCCGTACTTCGCCCATAGGTCTAGCAATTGGGCTTGCCGTTCGTTCGTTGCCCACTTCGGCATATATCCCCCCTTCTCTCTCTAGCCCTAATTCGGGGGGTGATATACGCTTATGTATTGGCTTTGCTCGCTATCGGTTCGGGGGGTTCGGTTCGGGTTATGCTGCTACGGGTTCGGGTTTGGCTTCGGTTTGGGGAGCTTCGGACTGGGCTTCGGCTTTATCCTGCTTCGCTATAGCTTCGGCCATAGCTTCGGCCACCGCCTTGCTTATCGCTATCCTGTCGGCCTCTCTGATGGGCTTTCCTGCCTCTATGCTGGTGCTTACTTCGGCCTTGTACTTGTCGGGTTCGGCCTTGCGGACTGTTGCGGAGAAGTGTTGTAGGTTCGCCACAAGGTTCTCACGAACCATCTTAACACCTTCGCCCAATTCCTTCGCCACCCTAATAACGGGCTTGCCCGTATTGGGGTTAAACTTCGCAACTCCATCCTTGCCGTACGCTAACCGAAGCGGTGCGCCTAATGCTTCGGGGGGTATAACCGTTTTGCCCATCACGTTAGAGGCTGTAAAGAACGGAAGCCACACAGTCTCAAGGTCAACGCTCCAAACCTTGCGCCCTTGCGGTTTGCTCGGTGCGGGATTGAGCAACATAGCGATATACTCAGGGGTTGTAAACTCGACTGTCATACGCTTTCACCTCTCAATTAGATTTAAGCGTATATCAAACCCCCGAATCAGGGCTAGAGTGATGAATGACTTACTAATCCACTTTCGGCCTATCCCTTGCCGATTCCAGGGGCTTTCGCCCTATTCCTTATAAGGGGTTTGGCCTAATCGTTCGGGTTAGCTACCCATCAAGGTCAAGTCATTGTTTGTTAATGTGCTGAAGCTATTTGCACTCTCGAAACATAGCTCTGTGAACAGCATACTTTACAAAAGTACCTTTTGTATATAAAAAGAAGTAGCTAGTTCTTCAATTGAAGCTGAAAATCGTAGTTTTGGTGATAGTTAGCTTCGGAAATATGGGAATTGAGGTAGATTCAGTTAAAACCTTGTCAACGGAACTCAGGATGACTGGCGGCTATCGGGTCTGCCCAGGGCAGCACGGCTGGTTTTCCCTGGGAGTCAACGAATAAAAGACTCGTTCCTGGAGAAAAGGATACTGAGCAGCTTCCCGCCTACCTGTTCGTTGTACCAAACCGAGGACTCCGACTCACGACCGCTGGTTCAGTTAGCAGCCCCTTCTTTTCAAGGCTCTGTGCGAATTGGTCGAAGTCTTTAACCGGGTTCCGCTGCAAGAATTTCTCAAGGGGCAGCCTGGGAGCGATGTCGACGATGCCCATCAAAATATCCTATCCATCCATTGTAGGCCTCTTCTTTTAAGCCTTACGCGTTCTTAGGCCATGTCAAACAGGGTGCTGTGGTTCGCCGAAATGCGCCGTTCAGCAGAGTCCAAATCTGTTCAAATAGCGGACGGATGAAAAGTATAAAAATCGCTGATATCAGTCTGATATCAGAATAATTTTCAGCTAAAATCTGCTGAAATGTCCGTGAAAATGCTGACAAAATAGTTTCACATTTTGAATAAAAATGTGGGAAAATTTGTGGTAAAATTTCAGCCAAATATCATGATATCAGCCCTGTTAAGATCCTGATATCAAGTATGATATCAGCGCAGATAGGACCCTGATATCAGCCATAATATCAGCCCTGATATCAGCGCAGATAAGGTCCTGATATCAAAAACGGGTCGCTTGACAAGTCGAAAAACTGGGTTAATCTAAAAATACAAGATAGAAAAGCGGCAGCACTTCCTGGGGCAGGAAGTTTAGCTGCCGCTTTCTTTTTGCCCCGGGAGTGCCGCCGGAGGCTGATATCAGCGCAGACAAGGTCCTGATATCAAAAATAGGTCGCTTGACATCGTCAAAAAGTAGGTTAAGCTAAAAGTACCGATCTAAAAATACAAGTTAAAAAAAGGGTGGCACTTCCTCGGACAGGTAGTTAGGCCAGCCCTTTCTTTTTGTCCGGGGGGCCGCCGGAGGAATAAATCAAAGCTATGTGATATTCAGTGTGATATCACAAGGAGGCCACCATGGCAACGTGGATGATTCAGGGCACAGACAAGAAAGAGGAGATGACCGAGGACGGCTACATGCGCCTCAACGCGGCCAGGGACAAAGAGAAGGCACTCAAGGATAAACCCATTGTCTTTGTTGACGACCATGGCGAAGTCCACGACGACGTCCATAACGTCTCGGATGCCAGAGAAGCCGGACTGCTGGCGAAGGAAAAGGAAGCCCAGGGGCCGGTCCTCATCTCGATTTTCCTTCAAGTTTCTGCGGTTTGCCAAACGACCTGCTGTGGTCCGCCAAAATGCGCCGTCCAGGAGCGTCCAGATGCCAAAGGGATGGAGCGGTAGACTTGGACATAGAAACCTGAAAAGTCCTGGACTTTCGACTCCCCAAAGTCCAAAGTCGAAAAAGTCGTCGTGAACGTGGGGGCCGCCGAAATGTCGTTTACCATGCCCGCAAACCCGCTCAAATGGCCAACAGGCGGTTGGACTTTTAGCTTCAATTACGACGTCGTTACGACGTCCAAAAGTCGAGTCCATTAGCCCACTATTTCCTCCATGTGGAAGGTATAGTTGTTCCCTGAAGCTGTGGTGCGCCGAAATGCCTGTTCAAATTCGTCCAAATCCGTTCAAATGTCAAAGGGATAGATGGACGGACAGACGGATGAAATCACGTTCAATTTCTGGAGAATTTCTGATATAACACCATGACCTCGTCACGATGCCCGGCCACCATGGCAAATGATAGGGGCAGCCTGGCAACGATGTTCACGATGCCCATTAAAATAGCCCATCCATCCATTGTAGGCTTCTTCTTTTAAGCCTTACGCGTTCTTAGGCCATGTCAAACAGGGTGCTGTGGTTCGCCAAAAAGCGCCGTCCAGGAGCGTCCAGATGTTAAAAGAATAGGCAAATGACGACTTCACGACTTGGACGTAGAAACTGAAAAGTCCTAGGACTTTCCACTCCCCAAAGTCCAAAGTCGAAAAAGTCGTCGTGAACGTGGGGGCCGCCGAAATGTCGTTTACCATGCCCGCAAACCCGCTCAAATGGTCAACAGACGGTTGGACTTTTAGCTTCAATTACGACGTCGCTACGACGTCCAAAAGTCGAGTCCATTAGCCCACTGTTTCCTCCATGTGGCAGGTATAGTTGTTCCCTGAAGCTGTGATGCGCCGAAATGCCTGTTCAAATTCGCCCAAATCGTTCAAATATCAAATGGACGGACAGACGGACGACATCACGTTCAATTTCTGGAGAATTTCTGATATCACACCATAACCTCGTCACGATGCCCGGCCGCCATAGCAAATGATAGGAGTAGGCTAGGAACGATGTTCACGATTCCCATCAAAATATCCCATCCATCCGTGTGGGCCTCCTAAGCCTAATCTTCCTTCTTTTTCGTCATTGTCAACTCATGATAAATTAGTATCGACAGGTCACTGATAAATACGTTCCGTACGACTATTGCAGGTCAGTGACTCACGAAAATTATGCAATACGTTCACGCTAATAAAAAGGTTTCGAACGTGACAAACCGAAAAAGTGGGTTAATCTAAAAACAGAAGGGCTGGTGTCATGGGCTGACTCATGCTGAGTCAGAGGAGGTAGCGATGTCGAATGGCTAATTTTTGGCATGGATAAGACAGAGGATGGTGCTATGGAATGATTTCAGCGACTGAATGCGGCCAGGAGTAGAGAGAAGCTATTCAAGGCGAACTCCATAATCTTTGTTGATGACAATGGCCTGACTCATGATGACAGCAATACTTGCAGTGCAGCCAGGAAGGCAGGTCTGATTAGCAAAGAGGAGGAGAAGGAACCCGCAAGGCGAAGCCTGGTCCTTACCCCGTGAAAGAGCAGGTTAAAGAGCGCGGCAACCCGCAACCCATGAAAGTCACAATAGAGCCTATTTCATAAAGCGAGTTCTCTGAGAAAGGTGGCAAAGAAGGCTAGCCTAACGAGGTAGCGGGCTAACCTTTTCTGTGCCGTGAAATACACTATTCTCTAAAGCGACGGCAGCGAGTCGCTTGACCCAAAGTTCGACTCCGAGTACTATGATACCGGATTCTAGTGTTATTGTCGGTGGCCATTGCTCATCCCAGAATGACACACAGAAGCCTAAGTCTTCTATTTTCTTGATAGGTGGCATCCGCCAGAGGCGGATTTCTCGCAATGACATGTGAAACGTTATCGAGTACGAGGAGATTGCCACGTCATCCGCCAGAGGGGACTCCTCGCAATGACATGTGAAACGTTATCGAGTACGGGGAGATTGCCACGTCGTCCGCCAGAGGGGACTCCTCGCAATGACATGTGAAACGTTATCGAGTACGGGGAGATTGCCTCGTCGTCCGCCAGAGGCGGACTTCTCGCAATGACATGTGAAACGTTATCGAGTACGAGGAGATTGCTTTGTCCTCCTTTTCTGAACTTGACATGTAATGTATGATTAGGTGCATCTGTTTCTAATGCAATGTGGCCAGCCCGATACTTCCGGTGAGGCTGCGTTGAGTGTGGTGAAGGAGGAGGAAGTGCACCGATGACTGGAAATCCGAGCGACAATAGCCTGGACAAATACGAGACAGCAGTAATACTCAAGGATGGCGCTACTTTACATCTGCGGCCCATCCGGCAGGATGACGAGGAGAGACTGCTCGCTTTTTTCTATCGCATGAGCCCCCATACTATCTATCTGAGGTTTCACCAGGTCTTGACAAATCTGCCTAAAGAGCAAGCACGGCGCTTCTGCACCGTAGATTACGATAATACTTTTGCCCTGGTGGCAACTTCCGGGGAGGAGGCTGAGGAGAAAATTATCGCTGTGGGACGCTATGCGCGGCTTCCCAAGGGCGATGCTGCCGAGATGGCCCTGGTGGTCGAGGATGCGTACCAGCAGAGAGGCATCGGGACCCAGTTGCTGGAGCAGTTGGCCACGATAGCGAGAGAGAAAAAGATAAGGCGTTTTGAGGCTGAGGTGCTGGTGGAGAACGAGCAAATGATGAATGTGATGAGGGACAGCGGCTTCCGGGTAGCGAACCAGGTCGACTCAGGCGTTTACCGCGTGGTTCTGGATATTGCACCGACTCCTGCGGTGGAAGAGAAGTCCGCTGAGCGGGAGAAAGTCGCCACTATAGCTTCTCTAAGAGCTTTTCTCGCGCCCCGCTCCATAGCTGTTATCGGCGCTTCGCGAAGAGAGGGGAGTATAGGCCATACGCTGTTCCGCAATTTGCTGCTGCAGGGTTTCAACGGAATTGCATATCCGGTGAACCCGAATGCCGAGATGGTGGCTTCGGTCAAGGTGTATCCGTCCGTTCTCGACATTGTGGGAGATGTAGACCTGGCAGTGATTATTGTTCCAGCAGAGGGAGTGCATCAGGTCCTGGAGCAGTGCGGGCGAAAGGGTGTGCGCGGCGTTGTAATAGTATCGGCCGGCTTCGGGGAAAGCGGTTCCGAAGGCAAGGAGGAGGAGAGAAAACTGCTGGAGACAGCTCGCGCATACGGGATGCGTCTGGTCGGCCCAAATTGTATGGGGATAATAAATACCGGTAAGAATGTCAATATGAATGCCACTTTCTCCCTGGTCTACCCTCCTGCGGGAAGCGTCGCCTTCGGCACCCAGAGCGGCGCCCTGGGGCTTGCCATTCTGGAATATGCGCAAAGCCTGAATTTGGGGCTGTCGACCTTCGTCAGCCTGGGGAACAGGGCTGACGTATCGAACAATGACCTCCTCCAGTACTGGCAAGAAGACCCGGCTACTCACGTCATCCTGCTTTACCTGGAATCTTTCGGCAATCCCCGAAAATTCGCTCGCATAGCCCGCAGCGTGGCAGAGACCAAGCCGGTAATAGCGGTGAAGAGCGGGCGCACTTCAGCAGGCTCCAGGGCTGCCGCATCGCATACGGGGGCGCTGGCCACCACCGAGGTGCTTGCGGGAGCCCTGTTCTGGCAGGCAGGCCTCATCCGTGTGGATACGCTGGAGGAGCTGTTCGATGTGGCGAACCTGCTAACTCACCAGCCCATACCGTCGGGGAGAAGACTGGCCATAATTACCAACGGCGGCGGGCCGGGGATAATGACTGCGGACGCCTGTGCGGCGAGGGGCATTGAATTGCCTGTCCTCTCCGAGAAGACCATTTCAGAGCTGGAGACTTTCCTGCCGCCCCGGGCTAATGTCACTAACCCTATCGATATGACTGCCGAAGCTACTGCCGAGCAATACAGGAAAGCTCTCAATCTCATGGCGCAGGACGAGAGCATAGACATAGTGATAGTTATCTTCATCCCGCCCATAGTTACGCAGGCGGAAGCGGTAGCCAGTGCCATTCGGGAGGTTGCGCCGCAGTTCCGACAGCGCGGCAAGACTCTTCTGGCTTCGTTCATGGGCTCGCGCGGCGCCTCCATAGAGCTGGGCTCTCGCGAGGAGGGTTATGTCCCTTCCTTTACCTTCCCGGAGGCTACTGCTACTGCACTCGCTGCGGCTTGCGAGTACGGCGAATGGCTGAGGAGACCGAAGGGGACAATCCCGGAACTGGCGGGTATCGATAAGAAGCGGGCTGAGCAGATAGTGAATTCAGCATTGAAGCAAGACCAGGCTCGCCCCTTCTGGCTTGACGCTGATTCCGTCAACGAACTACTGGGGTGCTATGGCGTTCGTGTGGTGGAATCGAAGACGGCCAGGACGGCTGAGGAGACGATGAAGGCAGCCAAGGCGATGGGCTTTCCCGTCGCGGTGAAACTCGTCTCCAGGACAATAATCCATAAGACGGAGGTTGGCGGCGTGGTCCTGGATGTCCATTCGGAGGATGAGGCACGGGGGGCTTTCCTTCAGATAAAGGAGCGCCTGGCCCGTATCTCAAAAGAAGGTGAGATGGACGGGGTGCTCGTTCAGAAGATGGTGACGGAGGGAGTCGAGGTGATCGTCGGTGTAACCCAGGACCCGTCTTTCGGTCCGCTTATCATGTTCGGCATGGGCGGCATTTATACCGAGCTGTTCAAAGACGCCGTGTTTCGCATTCATCCGCTGTCAGATATCGATGCTCAGGAGATGGTGCGTTCTATCAAAGCCTATCGACTCCTCGAAGGCTGGAGAGGGGCGAAGCCCTCCGACATAAAGGCGCTTGAGGAACTCTTGCTGAGGGTTTCGGCGATGGTAGAAGATTTTCCGCAGATAATGGAGATGGACCTTAATCCGTTGAAGGCATTGGAACGCGGGTATGCGGTAGTCGATGCCCGAATCAGGCTCTCGTGATTGCCCCTAACTTAAGACGATAGGGCAAGGCTGATACCGGAGTAAATAAACCAGGCTCCGAATCCGGCTAGAACGGCTGCGCAAATGCCGAATATCACGCCGGTCACCTTCGGCGTCCACAGCCTCTTCGATTTGAAGACTACCCAGGAGAGCAGGAAAAGCCAAACGAGGTCAAAGGACCAGTGCACCGCACCGAAAGCAATGATGCCCGTCTTGCCGAAGGTTCTGGCACTTACCAGGAGTGCAGCGCCGACGGTGGCCCACCAGAGGAAGAAGTAAGGGCTGGCAGCGGTCGTCGCCAATCCCGCGACTATGGAACTATGGGGCGTGTCCTTTTTCTCATCCAGAGCTGTGGGCCTGGTTCGGAACATACCCCAGGCCATCCAGAGGAGCATCAGCCCACCAGCCAAACCCACACCTATCTTCACCTCCGGCATTTTAAAGTAGCTGGCGAGCCCGAAGTAGATAAGGAGAATCAGGGGTATCTCGATAATGCCATGCCCTATGGCAACCAGGACGCCAGCCCATTTGCGCTGCGACCCCTTGGTAATCGTAACCGCAGTCACCGGGCCTGGCATCATCACCCCGGAGGCTGAGAGGAAGATGACTGAGCCCAGAAACAAAGGAAGGCTCTCAGTATTGGCAGTCATCGAAGCTCCTCTCGCCCGATATGCTCATCTTCATACTTACCATTATATAATTATGACCGCATATAGCCAAGGAGCATTTTTCAACCACCTAAATCCCCTAGTCTTGGGGGACTCCCCAGTTCCGGAACGACCTTTTCTGAAGTTTGTCTTTAGGAATGCGTGCGGCCTGTACAGGTGTGCTATAATCTTTGGCGACAGTTGAGACTCCTGCGATTCGGGAGTTGTGAGGTGCACTCATGGAGAAGATTGTCAGGACTTTACGCTGCAAGAATGCTAATATCCCGGGCACCCTGGGCAAACTGGCTACAACCATTGGTAAGGTCGGGGTGGACATCGGGAATATAACAACAGTGCACTTAGGCCCGCATTATACGATTCGAGACATCGATGTATATGCCGAGAATGAAGAACAACTTTCGCAAGTGATAAACGAGGTGTCGAGGCTCAAAGAAGTCTCGGTTGTGCAGGTCAGGGATGCTGTGCTCGAATTCCACAAGAACGGCAAGATTAAAATGATAAACACGGTTCCCATCACCTCGCTTGACACGCTTCGCAAAGTCTATACCCCAGGTGTGGCTCAAGTGTGCAGGTTAATCGAGGGCCAGCCAAGCTGGAAGGATACCTATACCGCTATCCCTTATTCTGTGGCTATTGTCACTGATGGGACCGCGATACTGGGACTGGGGGACATCGGTGCGGTGGCGGGTATGCCGGTCATGGAGGGGAAAGCTGCTCTGCTCCAGCAACTGGTAGGAGTCAGCGGCATACCGATACTGTTGAACATTAAAGACTCAGACGAGATTGTGGAGACGGTGAAACATATCGCCCCCACATTCGGAGGCATCCAGTTGGAAGACATAGCATCGCCAAGATGCTTCTACATTGAGGACAGGCTTGCTCGAGAGTTGGATATCCCTGTTATGCACGATGACCAGAAGGGGACGGCAGTAGTTACGCTGGCAGCTTTGATAAATGCCTGCAGGCTCACTAAGGTTACTCTACAAGAGGCTAAGGTCGGGCTCATTGGACTGGGGGCAGCCGGCCTCTCTATCGGTAAGTTCCTGCTTCAGTACACAGGGAACCCCGCAATGGGCACGGCGAGGACCGAAGCCAGCATAAAACGTCACGCGGAGGCAGGAGGTATTCCCTCCAGCCTCGATGAAATCATGCAGAAGGCTGACATTGTGATCGCCACCACTGGGGTGAGAGGCCTGATAGACCCAAACAAGGTGAGGAAAGGGCAGATAATATTCGCTCTATCGAACCCGTATCCGGAGATCACTCCAGAAGCGGCAAGGGCATCGGGGGCAATTATGGCTGCTGACGGCAGGTCGGTTAATAACCTGCTTGGTTATCCTGGAATTTGGCGCGGTACGCTGGACGCCAGGGCCAAAAAGATAAATTACGAGATGCTCAAGGCTGCTACCTTAGCCATCGCTGGCGCTGCGGCTGAGGGAGAGCTTGTGCCCAGCGCCCTTGACTCCAAGATGCATCTGGCAGTGACTCACGCCGTCGCCAGGGCCGCTGTAGCGTCAGGGCTGGCTCAGCGACAACTAGACGATGACTATTTTGCCAGTGCCGATTGCAAAGAGCCTCCCTGGGCATAAAGCCTGCCGCACTGTGCTATGCTTCAGGCACTGTTAAGAAGCTCAAATCACGTCTTGAGCTTTTGCGCCATTTTCAGAACGCCTCCTAACTTTTTGTTCTCCACTTCGTTGTATATAATGTAGCGCACGAGGGATCGTTTGAGGGTATCGAAAAGCTGTGCTCGCAAGTGGCTTCTAGTCATAGCCATCATTCTGGTGGTATGCGGTATCGTGCTTGCTGTCACGGGTGTACGGAGTTGCAAGGAATGGCTGGCGAACAAAGCAGCTACGGCGGATGTGAACGTTGTGGGCATCAGCTTTAAAGGCATCAGTCTGACTACGGTGACAGTGGATGTCACGGTTAGTGTGCACAATTCGAACCGGATTGGTGCTGTCCTGCACAGGATTGCCTATGTAATCTATTTCGAGGAAGATGGCAAGTGGGTGCAATTAGGCAGTGCGGATAGAACGGAGGACGTCACTATCAAAGCCAGCAGCTCGACCAACTTTGATATAATAAACCAAATAGGGACTCTCCCGGCCGTAGCGGCGTTGTACGAGATGTATAATCAAGGGGGCTCGGTTACTCTGAAGGTGGCGGGCTCGGCATGGATAGGAATCGGGCCTGTATCTGTGGAGGTGCCCTTCGAGCGTATTGAGAAGGTAGGTTTTTAAAGAGACTGGGTGATTCCCTTATTGGCAGTGGGGGTTTATTTGTGGGTAGGTGGGGGAAGTTGCTCCGACCTACCCGATTTGTGTAGAGAATGGTCTGGATAACATGATCAATGTAAAGAATCTGACCAGAATATATAAACTGGGAAACGTTGAAGTAAAAGCCCTGGTCGACGTGTCACTGGGGATAGAGACCGGTGATGTAACCTGCATAATGGGCAAGAGTGGCTCAGGCAAGTCAACCCTGTTGAGACAGCTCGGGCTTATCGACCGTCCTACCTCCGGCCAGATATTCCTCGACGGCAGCGATGTAACCAGGCTTTCAGATGGGGCGAGGTCGAGGCTGCGACTGACGTATCTGGGTTATATATTCCAGGAATTTGCGCTTCTTGCAGAAATGACTGCTCGTGAGAATGTCTATCTCCCCGGTATGATGCTGGGCGTTAAGGCAGCCGATTACAGGAACAGGGCAGAGGAATTGCTGGACATAGTGGGGTTAAAGGAACGCATGCACCATAAGCCCAAGGAGCTTTCAGGGGGTGAGCAGCAAAGGGTGGCTATCGCCAGGGCTCTGATTAACGATCCGCGCATTTTATTTGCTGATGAACCCTGTGCCAATCTCGATACCCTGTCATCAGAGCGGGTAATGGGGACGCTTGTGAGACTTAACAAAGAATTGGGGGTAACGATTGTCTTCGTCTCGCATGACCCTGATGATAAGAAGTACGCTAATAGATTCGTCTTTCTGAAGGATGGCAGGCAGGTTCCGGAATATATCTAGAGGCAGTTTAAGTCTGCAGGATTGTGATGAACTCGCTTAAAGTAGCAACTTTCCTGGCGATCAAGTCCATAGCAAGAGGAAATGTCAGGGTTCTTCTGCTCACTATCGCTATGTTGATCCTGGTATACCTCAATCTCCTTTTCACACCTGCTCTTCTCGATGGAGCTGTGGAAACCGTCAACGATAAAACCATAAATACTATGTCAGGGGATGTTGTGGTGCAGCCTGCGGGGGAAGCACTGGCCATAGGTAATGCAAGCGAGCTTGTTTCCCAGATCGAGTCTCTAAATGGAGTTAGTGCGGCATGTGCACGTAATAGCCTAGGGGCTGACATCAGTTATGAAGGAGAGCGCGCTACAACTGTGGTCTACGCCATTGATCCGGACCAGGACAGCAAAGTGTTTCAGATCTCGCAGGACATAATTGAGGGCAGCTATCTGGCTCCGGAAGACACCGACCAGATTCTTCTGGGCGTTCAGATTGCCGGAAGCGACCGGAAGGACCTCGCGCTTTATTCAAGTTCTCTCAAGTCTGTCCATGCGGGGGACCGAGTATCAGTCAATTATGTAGGCGGTGTGCAGAAGGAATATACAGTGAAGGGCATATTCTATACTGAATTGACTCAGGGCGATGTGAGAGCGTACATAACCGAAAAAGAGTTCAATGCCATGAACCCCTTGATGGAGGATAAGGCGTCCTTCATACATGTGAAGACTCAAGATAACGTTAAGCTGGAATCGGTGATAGAGGAAATAAATGGCGTTAGGCCAGGACTGAAGTTTCAGACCTGGGAGGATTATGAAGGGTTTCTGAGAAGCATGACAGACAGCTTTAAGCAGATAATTGTCATACTACGGGCGACTGCTTTTATTGTGGCAGCGATCACAATCTTCATCATTACGTACGTTGACCTGGTGAACAAGCGAAGGCAAATCGGTATACAGCGCGCTATCGGCATAACAGGGTCTTCGATAGTAACCTCTTACATCTTTCGTGCCATTGTCTACGCGATTGTGGGAATACTTGCAGCAGCTTTGATATTCAGATACGGCGTTGTGCCCCTGGAGGCACATTATCCTTTCCACTTCCCATTTGGGGACGTATTCCTGCCGGTGAATATCCCATATCTCATATCCTCGGCGTTGATACTGTGCGGCGTCGCCGCAGTCTCGGCATTCATCCCCGCGTTCCGCATGATAAGGACAAAGATAATAGACGCAATCTGGGCAAGCTAAGGCATTTAGGAAAACAGCGAACAGCTTATCTAGGGGGCATCCGCCCGAGGCGGATGCCCCCTAGATTTTCCCCCGCAGTCCAGTGGAAAGTGTGAAGCTATCTGCTCCACCAGATGGGACTGAGCGGCCATCCTCCAGAAATGTTACAAGTTTATGATTTTTCCCCGCCAAATTTTATGACTTCTTAATACTCAATTATTTACTATAAGGGTAAAATCGCTAAGAAGCCAATGGAGGCGGTGGGGAGGGGGCGAAATGGCACAGGTCTCAAGCTCGAAGGTATTTTTCATTGCGGGGAATTTGGGCTGCATCTGCGGAAGGTTGTCCCACCTTCAGCAAATACAATCTGGCGGGTGAAACACCGCTCGGTTACTAAGGCGAGAGCATAATTACATTAGAAAAACGTAATTTATCCATAATATCTCCATATAAGGGTTGCATAATACGAGATAAATTGTTTGTTTAGCAATTGTGGAGGGAAAGATGCTTAAGATATTTATAACGTTGAAAGCATGGCAGGTGGTGGTGCTGCTGTTGATAGTCTGTGGTATCGTTGGGGGGTTCTACGGCGCCTACGGCCGAGCCAGCAGCGCCAGTACCTCATCGTCATCGCTTCCGGCTAACGCCCGACTTGTGCGAGTACAGTATGGAAACCTGACCAACTCGGTGAGCGCCAGCGGCAGCCTGGTTTTCGCCAATATAGATGATCTCACTTTCGGCAGTGCGGGCACTGTGCAGGAGGTGAATGCAGGGGTAGGCGATTCCGTTAAGCAAGGTGATGTACTCGCCGAGCTCGATAACGCAACCATTCTATCTTGGCAGGAGTCGGTGACCAGCGACAAAATCGCCCTGAGGGATGCACAGGACGCTCTGCAGAACGCACAGACACAGGGCGTTGCCGATGCCCAACGGGCTGTGGAGGAAGCGCAGCAGCAGCTTTCTAATGCTCAGACCCAGGGGCCTCTCAATATTGCCAACGCGCAGTATGCGGTGGACACTGCCACCCAAAATTACAATAATAGCCTGACGCGGTTCATGAGTGGAAGTATCACTGCTGGGGATTTGCAAAATGCAGCGATACAGTTACAGACAGCGAACCTTAATCTTGAGATTGCCCAGCAGAACGCGGATAAGGCTGTGGCCGATGCCCAGGACAACCTGACTGCAGCCGAACAGGCGCTGACGAACGCGGGGCCAGGCTCTCCGGACCTGGAGTTGAAACAGCAGCAGGTGGCAAGTGCTCAGGCTGCCCTCGATGAGGCGCTGGCAACACCGGGGAACGCTACCATGGTGGCTCCATTCGATGGTATCGTGACTGCGGTAAATATTGTGGCGGGGCAGACGGTGAATGCCGGTACGGTTGCCATTGTGATAGTAGACCCGTCTGATGTCGAAGTGAGCGCCACTGTGGATGAGATCGATGTCCCGCAGATGCAGGTGGGGCAGAAGGTGGCCGTATCTCTGGATGCCCTGCCGAACGATGAGTTTTCCGGGGTGGTCTCCACTATTTCAATCCTGGGAAATTCCCAGTCTGGAGTGGTGTCATACCCGGTCACCATTAACTTGACCGTACCTTCAGGGGTTCAGTTGCGGCAAGGGATGAGCGCTACAGCTACCATTACGACTCAAGAGGTAGACAATGTCCTGCTGGTAGCCTCGACGGCTATCAGCGGCAGCAGCTCCACTAACCCTACGGTAACGGTGATGGTTAACGGTGTGCCCGAGGTGAGAGCGGTCAAGCTGGGTTCCAGCAATGGCACGTCGACCGAGGTGGTGTCGGGGCTCAACGCAGGTGATATGGTAGTGGTTACCTCCACCAGCACGTCTAGTAGCACTTCCAGCAGCACTTTACGGGGAGGTTTGGGGCTAGGTGGTTTTGGTGGCGGGGGCGCGGTATTCATTGGACGCTAGGTGGATAAATATGATTGAACTCAAGAACATAATTGAACTCAAGGACATCGTTAAGACATACCAGATAGGCGGCCAGGTAGAGGTTCAGGCACTGCGCGGATTGAGCTGTAGCATCGCAAAGGGTGAGATGGTGGCTATCATGGGCCCCTCCGGGTGCGGCAAGTCAACTCTTATGAACATCCTGGGCTGTCTCGATGTACCCACCTCAGGCAGCTATTCGCTCGATGGGGTTGAGGTGAGCAGGCTCTCCGACTCGCAACTGGCTGACGTCAGGAACAGGAAGATCGGTTTTGTGTTTCAGAACTTTAACCTGCTGGCTCGTACCTCAGCCGTGGCCAATGTGGAGTTGCCACTGCTCTATAGCAACAAGAGCAACAGCAAAAAGCTGGCGCTGGAGGCTTTGGAGAGGGTAGGCATGAGCCACCGGGCCACCCACAAGCCGAATGAGCTTTCCGGCGGCGAGCAGCAGAGGGTAGCCATTGCCCGGGCTCTGGTCAACAGTCCTGCCATCATACTTGCTGATGAGCCGACTGGCAATCTGGACAGCAAGTCGAGCTTGGACATCATAGCTATCCTGGAGGAACTCAACAAAAAGGACGGCATCACTGTAGTGGTGGTGACTCATGAACAGGGAATAGCAGCCCACACGCAGCGCATTATCTTCCTCAGAGATGGCCAGATTGTTGAGGGACAGTTGGCCGTGCAAGGTGGGGCAGGGAAACTTTCATGATGAGGCGAGGACAATGAATCTGGCAAGGACGGTACGTACGGCTTTAACGGCGCTGACCACTAACAAGATGCGCTCTTCCCTGACAGTGCTGGGCATAATCATTGGAGTAGCTGCCGTGATAGCATTGATGTCTATAGGTCAAGGCTCTCAGTCAGCCATAACCTCCAATATCGAATCGCTGGGCACCAATTTGCTCTTCGTTCGCCCGGGCGCAAGCTCCACGGGAGTGGTACGGGGGGCGCAGGGGAGCGCTGCCACATTGACCCTGGCGGATGCCAACGCACTGGCCGCCGACTCGAGTCTGGCTCCTTCTGTGGCGGCGGTGGCCCCTGAGGTTGACAGCTTTGCCCAGGTGGTGGCCGGGAGCGAGAACGCACGAACTGAGATTATCGGCGTGACGCCGGATTACCAGTCCGTGCGCGACTACCAGGTGGCAGAAGGTGACTTTATCTCAGATGCGCAAGTAGAGGCCAACTCAATGGTAGCAGTGCTGGGCAGCAGTGTGGCGGATACTCTATTCCCGGATACGAGCCCTGTGGGTCAATATGTCATGATAAACGGGCTGCGATTCACGGTGATAGGGGTGTTGCAGACTAAGGGGAGTACAGGTTTAGGCTCTCAGGACGATGTAGTCATGGCCCCCATAACCAGTGTGATGTACCGCTTATCTTCGTCGAGAACTGCTACCGGAGCGCGTAACGTTTCGACTATTAGTGTCCAGGTGGTAAACGCTAATCAGGTTAACGCTGCTACCCAGCAGATAACTTCTCTCCTGGAGCAGCGGCACAATATCACAAATAGCCAGGACGATTTCACTATCACCAGCCAAAATAGTTTGATACAAAGCCTGCAGAACTCCACTCAGGTGTGGGTTATCCTGTTAGGTGCTATCGCCGGCATCTCCCTCCTGGTGGGGGGCATCGGCATCATGAATATCATGCTGGTGTCTGTCACGGAACGTACGCGGGAGATAGGCATCCGCAAGGCATTGGGCGCCAAGCGGGGCAACATCCTGCTTCAATTTTTGATAGAGGCTGCTTTGATGAGCCTGATCGGCGGCGCGATTGGTGTGCTTGTGGGCTGGGGTATCTCAAGCCTCATCTCCGGGGTGACTGTGGGCGGGCAGACAATTCATACGGTGATATCTGCTGACATACCCATTCTGGCGGTATGCGTTTCAGCAGCTATAGGGATACTCTTCGGGCTCTACCCAGCTTACCGGGCTGCCCGTCTCAAACCTATCGAAGCGTTGCGCTATGAATAAGGGAGGATAACCATGAAAACGAAATCTTTTGTAACCTTGCTGGTGGTGGCGGTCATCTTGGGCAGTGCTATCGGCGGTGCGCTGGCAGGAGGAGTAGCCATTGGCAAGAGCCAGGGCAAGTCAGAAGCCCGCCAGACATTGGTCAGCCAGATAGGCCAGTCCTCTTCTACCACGGGGCTGGGGAGTGGTACCACGGGGCAGGGAAATTTCCGGTTGCCAGGGAACTACACAGGAATTTCTTCGGGCAATGGAACTACAATAGGCACAGTGGAGAAGGTTGAAGGTAATATAGTAACACTCAACACTCGTACGGGCACTACTGTTCTGGTTGACATCGGTAACAGCACTTCCATACAGAAGATGAGCGAGGGCAGCCTGGGGGATATCTCGCTTGGCGAGAATATCACTGTTTCGGGCAATACGAATGCAGACGGCTCTATCGAGGCCAGGAGTATAACCATAATCTCTGGTTTTACCTTGCCTTCTTTCGGAGGAGGCGCATCGAGCCAGTAAGTGTCTTGCTGATTTAGGTAAGGGCTAATGGGGAGCGAAGGGACGCCTCGAATTTAGGTCGCCCCTTCGCTCAATCATTTGACAATTATTTTCGGGGAAGTGAGAATCAATATTTAAGAAGGTTGGATTGCGCAGGGTCCGCTTATGGCACACAAAAAAATCCTCGTGGTAGATGACGAGAAAAAGATAGTTGATATCGTGAAAGCCTATCTCGAAAGGGATGGCTATAAGGTCATTGTCGCTTATGATGGGAGGCTGGCTCTCCATATGGCGAGGAGCGAGTCACCTGACCTTATCGTTCTAGACCTGATGCTTCCTGAGGTGTCGGGGTGGGATGTGTGCCGCACCCTGCGCACTGAGTCGAATGTGCCTATTATCATGCTGACAGCCCTTGGCGACGATTCCGATAAGATAGTGGGACTTGAGTTAGGCGCGGATGACTATGTGGTCAAGCCTTTCAATCCGAAGGAGCTGGTGTCAAGGGTAAGGGCGGTCCTGCGCCGTGCGGAGGGCGCAGCAGCTAAAGCGAAAAAGATAGAGATCGCAGACCTGAGCATTGACCTGGAAAGGCATGAAGTTAGGCAGGGTGAGAGGCTCGTGGAACTGACGCTTACTGAATTTGAACTTCTCAGAGTGCTAGCTGAAGCGCCTGGCCGTGTTTATAGCCGCATGCAGTTGCTGGACAAGGCTCAAGGGAGTGCCTACGAAGGTTATGAACGCACCATAGACAGCCATATCAAGAACCTGCGCAAGAAGGTGGAGACCGACCCCGACCATCCCCGGTATGTAATAACGGTACGGGGGGTGGGTTATAAATTTGGGGAGGTCAAAGGTGCGTAGCCTGAGCTGGAAGATCGCTCTTTCATTGCTTTTGGTCGTTGTTGTCTCTGTGGGTCTTACAGCATATTTGACCCACCACCGCACCACCAGCGAGTTCAGCGACTTCATCTCGGAAAGCAGGGCCTCATCTCTGGAGCAGACAGAACAAAGGCTGAAGGACTTCTATACTGAGAATGGCAACTGGTCCGGGGTGCAGAACCTGCTTCAGAGCCTGCCCACATTTGTCAATGACCGGTTTATTTTAGCGGACAACTCCAGCACAATAATTGGTGACACAAATGGAGAGTGGCTGGGAGACACTGTTCAAAGCGTGGGGCTGTCTAAGCCGACAAGCATTGTCGTCTCCGGTCAAGAGGTAGGCAAACTCTATTTGCTATCGTCCGGGATGGTAATCGTGCAGTTCGTACCGCCTGGAGGCGCGCTTTCAGGTCAGCAGCCGCCTGTTTCACCTGAGCAGCGCTTTCTCAGCCATGTCAACACGTCTCTGTGGATAGCTGGGGGTGTGGGCGCTGCAGTAGCGATATTACTGGGCCTGCTTTTGACCACACAATTCACCAAGCCGATCCGGGCGTTGAAGAAAGGCGCAGCCCGCATCTCTAATGGTGACCTGGCCTACAGAGTAGAAGCCAAGTCGAGAGACGAGTTCGGCGAGCTGGCCAATTCGTTCAACTCCATGGCTGCGAGCCTTGACAGCAGTGAACAATCGCGCCGTCGCTTATTTGCCGATATTGCCCATGAGTTGCGCACCCCGCTGGCTGTTATCGGGGGGACAGTGGACGCCATGCTTGACGGCGTATACGAGCCGAATCCTGATAACCTCACTTCGATAAAAGAAGAGACGGAGGTGCTCACCAGGCTTGTAGGCGAGCTGCGAGATTTGACACTTGCTGAATCAGGACACCTGAAATTGCAGGTCGAGCCCACAAACCTGGCAGAGCTGGTGCAGCGTCGGGTCTCTCAGGCTGAGGTCATAGCGCAGGAAAAGAACATAAGCCTGAGGACGGACATGACAGAGGGCTTGCCAGAGATTGAGGCGGATGGCAGAAGAATCGAGCAGGTTGTGGCAAACCTACTGGATAACGCCCTCAATCACACTCCTTCGGGTGGGACTGTGACCATCGCTGTCTCACCAGATAAGGATGGTATACTGGTCTCCGTTTCAGACACAGGAGAGGGGATTCCCGCAGAGCATTTACCTTATGTATTCGAGCGTTTCTATAGGGTTGACGATGCCCGTTCCAGGAAAACCGGGGGAGCCGGTCTGGGACTTGCCATAGCCAAGCAGATGGTTGAGCTTCATGGAGGCAGAATCTGGGTTGAAAGCGAAGTAGGCAAGGGGAGCAAGTTCTCTTTTACATTGCCTGTAACTCAACAAAAGCCCGTATCCTAGCGTTTTAGCTTGCAGGGTGCCGGTACCAGTCTGAACAATAACTTTGCGTCGGCAAACTGACCGACGATTGAAAGGGTGGAAAAGGAGGAGGCATGTCTAAGATAAGCAAACTCAGGATTCTCATTCCGGTCATTCTGCTGATGGTGTTGGTCAGCGCCTGTACAACTACAGCCACGCTGACGAACACTCCGACCCCCACCGCAACGTCCACAGCTCAGCCTACTGCAACACCGGCTGGGACACCGCTATCTGACCTGCCCTCAGTTGCCGATGTTGTGGCGAAGGTCATGCCAGCCGTAGCCTATGTTTCTGTCGACTATACGGCTACCTCATTCTTTGGGCAGACCGCAGCCACCAAAAGCGGCTCAGGGGTGGTTCTCAGCCCCGATGGCTATATCCTGACCAATAACCATGTAATAGACGGCTATACCAAGATCGAGGTATCGCTACCCAACGACGAACAAACTTATCAGGCTAGCCTTGTGGGCGCTGACCCGACCAGCGACCTGGCAGTGATTAAGATCGATGGCCAAAACTTTCCCACAGCCCAGTTTGGCGACGCCTCCGGGTTACGCGACGGAGATTGGGTAATAGCCCTCGGCAACGCCCTGGGGCTGGTAGAAGGTGGCCCTACAGTTACTCTGGGTATAGTGAGCGGTCTCGGGCGCTCCTATACCATAGGGCAGTCTGCCTACTATGACATAATACAGACCGATGCTGCCATCAACCCGGGCAATAGCGGCGGCCCCCTGGTCAACCTGGAAGGCCAGGTGGTGGGAATCGATACGTTCATCATCTCCGGAGCGGAGAACATCGGCTTTGCTGTGAGCGCCAACACTGCCAGCAGCGTGTATGACGACCTGGTCAAATATGGGAAAGTGACCAGACCCTACCTGGGCCTCAGTATGGAAGACCTCACGCCTGCATTAGCCTCACAGCTTGGCATATCTATAACTAAAGGGGTCCTGGCAGCGTATGTTGCTCCTGGCAGCCCGGCAGCCAAAGCAGGCATACAAACCAATGATGTGATAACCAGCTTCCAGGGCCAAACTGAGACCGAGGCATCCCAATTGATAAAGTTGCTGTGGCAATACAATGTTGGGGACACAGTAAGCATAACCTTCTGGCGAGGAAATAGCCAGCAGGTGGTGTCGGTTACACTAGGGCAAAGCCCCTCATAAGGGACTGTGCAAGAGAAGGTGGGAAAGATGTGTACACGAACTGAGGGGAACCAGTTGGAAGGGCATACGGTGATGAGGAAGACACTGCGAACCGACCGAGGTCGTACTCTCGTAATTAGAGGTGCATCTTCTGATCAGCAGAAGAAGGTTGCCGAAGCCTATATTTGGATTTTACAGAACTTCATGCCTGAGTTCGGGGAGATTGAAGGAGGGGAAAAACAGGGCAGATAAGCTGCGAGACAGAGCTCAGAGCAGGCGACTACCGCATAGCGTAACGGACAGGATTTAATTGCCTAGGAGCAGATGCTGAGGGTTTAATGGCCACATGATAGCATTGGATTGAGAGTGTGACTGATCAGGAACAAGAAGGACATAAAGCTGTGGAATACGCAATTCGAACCGAGAATCTTGTCAAGAGATACGGCAATAACTTTACTGCGCTGGATGGGATTTCCCTGCGGATAAAAAAGGGCGAGGTCGTGGGGTATGTTGGTCCCAACGGCGCGGGAAAGACAACAACTATCAAGATATTGACTGGCCTAATCAAGCCCAGCTCGGGACATGCCTATGTGAATGGCATCGACGTAACGGCAGGGCCAAGAGAGGCTCTGCGGACTATCGGAGCGCTGGTCGAAGTACCCGGCGTCTATGACTACCTGACCCCTCACGAGATGCTGACCTATTTCGGCAGGGTCTACAGAATGAGCGGCGGCGAGATAGACCGCAGAATCAAGGAAACGCTGGAGCTGGTGAAACTATCAGACTGGGAGCACAAGAAGGTAGGTACCTTCAGCACGGGTATGCTGCGAAGGCTCACAATAGCCAAAGCCATACTGCACAAGCCTGATAACCTGATCCTCGATGAGCCGGTCCTCGGGTTGGACCCAGAAGGGATCAGGGACGTCAGAGAGCTGATACGTCAATTCCGTAGCGCGGGCATGACAGTTTTCCTGAGCTCCCATCTCCTGGGGGAGGTTGCCGAAGTCTGCAATACGGTGGTCTTCCTGAATAAGGGCAAGGTTGTCTCATCGGATTCCATGGATAGGATCGGGAGCACGATGGAACGTAAGGTGGTGGATGTGAAGTTTCTCAAGCCGCTATCGCGGGAAGAAATTGAGAAACTGAGGGCAATCGAACTGGTAAAAAGCGTAGACGTGAACGATAACACCGCTAGACTGCTCTACGACGGGCAACCGGTGTCAAGCGTGCAAATACTGAGACGTCTCGTGTCTTTGAATTTGGATGTGGTATCTTACAATGTGGAGACCGCAGGACTGGAAGACTACTATGTCTCCGTGATGGGTGAGGAGAAGAAGGGCAATTAGATGGAAATAGCTAGAGATAACATTAGGAACGATGTCCTCGACACTTACCTGTCAGTTAAGTTTGAATTAATGAAATACCTGAAGACCAGGAGGCTGCTCATTATTGCGGCGCTGGCTATTATCATACCCCTGATCTTCTATGTGAAAGTTCCGGACACCGCAGGCGTGTTTGCCGTCAACGTCCTCACCTTTCTCAACGTACTGATAGTAATCTCAGCGGCCATGTTTGCCGGGGATGCCATATGTGGTGAGTTCGAGAAGAAGACGAACTTGCTATCGTTTCCCACACCGCAAAGACGTTCCTCAATCTTCGCAGGTAAGTATATAGCTGCACTGTTGGCTACCTTCCTTGTGGTTCTGCTCTATTACGTGGTCATGACGCTGCAGACAGCACAACTGTATGGGTGGGCAGCGATTCCGGCAGAACTGGGGAAATCCTTCTTAACAGCCTTGCTTTTCTCAGCAGCCGCGGTAAGCGTGATATACTTTTTCAGTGGCCTTCTCAAGCGCTCCATTTCTTCCACGATTGTTGGCTTCCTGTTTCTCATGGTGATACTGCGGGTCGTCCAGGAGATCCTGACCCGTGTGAACCAGGAACCCTGGTTCATCGTCACTTACTCATCAGATCTTATAACTAACGTTTTAGGTGTCTCAAGCAGCCTCGGGTTTGGACGCGGAGAGGGCCCGTCTACTTTACCAGCGTTTACACCCCATTTGGGGGTGGGCATAGCGGTGATGGTGGCCTACGCAATTGTATGTTTTGCAGCTGGCATGGCGCTGGCGCTCAGGAGGGAGGAGTAATCTCTGTGTTATCTCCCTTTACGATTGCTTGCGGAAGCGTCTTTGTCTAAGTAAACGCAGAGTGTTCGGTCGAACTGACCGCGACGTATGTTGTGTTTTCCCGGGGTCATCTTTCCCCGCGTGAATGGTACAATCTATTACAGGACAGTCAGCCGGGCATGTGCCATTCTCCGCTTGTTCGCAGGGCTCGCAGTGAATGGTGACCAATCCGTTGGATAGCTTGCTCTTAATATCCCCTTCGAGGTGGTCACAAAGCTTGTGTGCTTCCTCCAAAGTAACCGATTTGGGCAGAACGAGGTGCAGGTCTATATAACGCTGGCTCCCTGACTTGCGGGTGCGCAGCTCATGAAAACCCGTTATTTCCCCCAAGTGTTCTGTGATGCTGGCCGCTATAATATCCTCCTCTGCCTGGGGCAAGCGCACATCTACCAGGCCGCCCATCGACTTGCGGGTAATGTTCCAGGCTGCCCTGAAGATGAGCAACGCCACTCCTATAGCGATTATGGGGTCGAGTATGTATAGATGGGTAAGGCGCACAATTACGAGCCCGACAAGTACCCCCAGAGATGTGTAAACATCGGTGGTCAGATGCCAGGCATCTGCTTCCAGTGCAACTGAATCATTCAAACGTGCCATCCTGTATTGACGACGTGAGACGAAGAAATTGACCACTGTCGAGAATGCCATGATGCCTATGCCTACAATAAGAAATTCTGGCTGCGCCCTTTTGATGATCTTTATTATTGCCTCGTAAATAATGAAGCCTGCTGCGAGGAATATCAGCACTGCCTCAATAGTGCCGCTGATATTCTCAATCTTGCCGTGGCCGAATTCGTGCTCCTCATCGGCTGGCTTGACGGAGGCGCGGATGCTGAAGAAGGCAATAAGGGATGCCAGCAGGTCTACTGTGCTGTGGATGCCCTCGGAAATAACGCTGGCGCTGCCCATGGCGAAACCAGCTGCCAGCTTCGCGACCAAAAGCAGACTGTTGGATAGGATAGTGAGACCAGCGGCGCTGGTCTTTGTGGAAAACATTGTGCCTCAAAACTTCTGTCCCTTCACCCTAGGACGCGAGGTCTGTAAGCGTATCAAAGCCGACAATTCTTACCGAAGCAGCATTTTGACGGGCAATGAGGCAATCATCACCAATCGCTCTTCAAAAGATGATATACGCATTAAACGTTGCCGTCAAGCTAATTCCAATAGGCGGCCATTGGATGCCTTGTGGGGCGCGGCACGCTTGCCGCTACGTCTCTTGCTCACACATTCGCCTCAACCTTAAAATACCGCCTCTGGAAATAGAGGGCTACGTTTACCAAGCTTATCAAAACAGGCACCTCCACCAGCGGCCCGATGACGGCGGCGAAGGCTTGACCTGAGCCGATGCCGAATACCGCCACAGCTACGGCGATAGCCAACTCGAAATTGTTGCTGGCAGCGGTGAAGGAAATGGTTGCTGTTTTGGAGTAGTCAGCACCAATTCTCCTCCCCATGTAGAAGGATACCAGGAACATAATCACGAAGTAGATCAGCAGCGGTATAGCGATGCGGATCACATCCAGAGGCAACTGAACAATGTAATCGCCCTTTAGCGAGAACATGACCACTATTGTGAACAGCAGAGCAATGAGCGTGATGTGGCTTATCGTTGTTATGAACTTCTTCTCGTACCATTCCCGCCCTTTAGCTTTGATAAGTGTGAATCGGGTTATCATGCCCCCGAAGAAAGGTATACCCAGGTAGATGAGCACACTTTGAGCTATTTGCCAGATAGTGACGTGCACCTCGGTGCCTTTGAGTCCGAACCACCCCGGAAGCACCGTGATGAAGACATAGGCATACAAGGAATAGAAGACTATCTGGAAGATGGAGTTGAAGGCGACCAGGCCGGCGGCATAGTCGCTGTCGCCTTTGGCCAGCTCGTTCCAGACGATGACCATGGCGATGCAGCGAGCCAGGCCTATCATGATCAGCCCCTGCATGTAGGCGGGGTAATGCCAGAGGAAGCCCAGAAAACCGATAGCCAGGAAGAACATGAGCAGCGGGCCGATGACCCAGTTCTGCACCAGCGATAGACCGAGAATGCGCCAGTTGCGAAACACCTTGCCCAGTTGCTCGTACCTCACCTTGGCCAGTGGGGGATACATCATCAATATGAGGCCGATAGCTATGGGGATAGAGGTCGTACCTACTTGAAAGCGATTGATAAAATCGGCTGTGCCGGGAATAAAATAGCCCAACCCCACGCCCAGCCCCATCGCCAGGAATATCCAGAGCGTGAGGAAGCGGTCCAATAGGGCAAGCCGACGTACGCTAGTCTTTGACTCAGCGCTACCCATGTTTTCTCCTTTATAGCTTCTGCTTGAATCTCTCCACAGGGTCTCCGCCGGTGTCGAGGTGCGACTTCAACTTGCCTTGTTGAGAATGAGATACTTTGTCGTAGACCGACCTCTTCAGGAAGGCGAGGGCTTCCTTCTCATCGCGGTCAACCATTATTTGTTCCAGCTCGAGCAGTTCCTCTTCCTCAAGGGCTATGGCTGTTTTTCTGATTTCAAGCATTAGTCACCTCTCCAATGGTTCTTTCCACCGGGGCTCCACCGGAGCCCAGACGTGGCTTTCACTTTGCCTGCTGGATACGGGCTACCTTGTCATACACCGATTTCTTTAGAAAGTTGAACGCTTCCTTTTCGTCGCGGCTAACCATGATGCACGCAAGCTCAAGCAGTTCCTCTTCCTCAAGGGCTATGGCTGTTTTTCTGATTTCAAGCATAAAAAAACACCCCCTCTACGCACTCTTCCCTAGATGCGCAATAACGCATGCTTATAAGGCAAAAAAAGAGAGGCTATTTGGCACATTTCCGGACGCAGCCCGGGCCCACGCGCTGGGCTACCTTGAGTCGCTCTATGTCCTGCGCCACCAAATCATTGCCTTTAAGCCCTTTTCTCACAGCCTCGACCAGGTCGGCGTAATAGGGTTTCATTCCCTCTGCATCTATGGAATACAATGACCACAGGCCCTCCTTCCTCAGCTTGAGGAACCCGGCATCGTAAAGGGCGCTCAGGTTGCGGGAGGCCCTGGTCTGCGAGATCTCCAGCGCCTGCATCACCTCGCAGACGCAGCACTCCCTCTCCAGGAGCAGGTTCAGTATCCTGAGCCTGGTCTCATCAGACAGCGCTTTCATAGCTTTGACTAAATCGCGCATTTTCGGATTTCCTTTAGATTCTCGTGTTCCTGGGATAGAAACGACATTCTTCTTTTAGACATTCCTTGTTCAAGTGGCTGAACTGGCACTGGATTTCTGAAGAGACATCCATCTGGACATTAAGGTTCTCTTTCAGAAACTGGGCAGCTTCCATAATGGCAAGGTAAGTGTTACGTTTGCAGCACCTGGGCCCGCCGTGGAGAGCGATGGACATGAGGGCGCTAGCCGTCATCATATTGGAAAGCCTCCAACTATGCACGGAAACGGGGGTGGCATCAGTGATCAGGCTCAAGAAGATGCCCGTACCCACAGCAGCACCGCAGTCTCCATAGAATCCGCAAAAGCCTCCCAGAATCTGTTTAGCCCGCTTCTCTGCTTCCACTATTTTCCTTTTCTTACTCTCAGGATCGTCTTTCAAGTTGTAGTAGGTGGCCAGTAAGACTGCCGGAACCAGGAAATGGTGTTCAGGGCCGTGCATTTTGACCGCAGGATGTTGCATCAGGATGAGCGCCATCTGAAGTGGATCAGTGAGTTCGCTTGAGCTGCAGAACTGCCGGATGAGGTTGGTTGCGGAAAGGCTGTGGCATGAATCGCACACATAATGCCCGGCGGCGCAGGCACTATTAGACTCATAAGATTGCTTGCAGTAGAAGCACTCACGGGGCTCAAAAGTGGCGTGATAAACGAGTTCACCACCGCAAACAAGACAACCTGTCTTATGGTCTGACACTATTGTCATGGCTCCACCAGGGATGCGCACTCTTCATCTATTGGCTTATATGCGCATCTACGCTTATATTATATATCACTCGATTAGTCCTGTAAAGAGCAAAATTATAGGGGCAGGTTCCAAACAGGCCACTTGGTCATCTAAAAACCTTGGGGATATTGACTATAAAGCTTATTTGGGATACTCTTTATTCAAGGGCATGGTCTTAGCCGGTGCTCGATGGCATTCGCCATACGTTAATGCCGATTAGAGGTTCAAAATGGGGAGAAAACTAAATCAACTCTGGCTGATAATCGTCGCAGCTGCATTGATAGCGGTGCTGGTGGCTTTGCTCGCTCCCAGCGTGATATGTGCCTGAGGGGTGTATAAGCTGACGGTTGTCAGCGATCCCGCCTTGGGGGGCAATTTCACCTATAATCCACCGTTGTGCGCGGCTGAAACCTATAACGACGGCACTGTCGTCACTGTGACTGTCACTGCTTTGGATGGTTTCGAGTTCAGCGGTTGGTCCGGTGATATAGGGGACAACGCGCCCGGCAATACTACCATCCGTGTCACGATGAATAAGGACATAAACATAACAGCCAATTTTGTTGCCCTTTATACTGTCCTCGTGGACGTCAGTCCGAGTTCAGGCGGCACTATTCTGGCTACGACCGTAGGCGGTTCTTTCAGCACCTCGGCTAATCAAACGTCTCTCTCCATACCCTATGCGATGGGAACGGTGTTACAACTGTCAGCCATCCCTGCCTCAGGCTACAAATTCGATAGATGGAACGGCAATTTAACCGGCTATCAAGGTAACCTTACTGAGGGCAATCTTACTCAAGGCAACATAACATTGGTAGTAGATTCTCCCCAGGTCATAACCGCTGAGTTCTCCCGAACTACTCCCTGGGGCTGGATAATCGGCGGCATCGCCGCGTTGCTGCTGGTATCGTTTGTGGGTGTCAGTGTTTTTCGCGGCAAGGCGAAGAAACCGAAGGCTGTTATCCCAATACCGGACGGTCTCAAAGAGACAGAAGCGGCTCCGATTACTGATACGCCTGCACCGGAGCAATCGCCCCCGGTCGTCGATACGCCGGAAGATAAGTCCTAGCCCCTGGCGCTCGTTGCGAGATGGAGAGCCGGGATCAGCCTTGTTCGTTACCGGGATCATAAAGATAAACAGTGACATGCAGGAATTGCATCTCTAGTTGCAGCGAGTCGTTGCCATAAAGCTCAACCAGCGCTGATTTCGGAGTTCCGTCTTCTGTGGAATCGGAGCCTCTTATAACTCACTACAGCCTTTGGATACCTGTGATAGGCTCACCCTTTTCTATGGCCTCGACAGGCAGCACCGCAATCTCTGTACTCCCTCGATAATAGTAGTCGAAGGGATAGCGGTTTAATATGCCTTCCATTTGAACTGTACTTAACGCGCTCTGATGACCTCACCTTGTTATATCACAAAATTATAGACTGCCACTCCGATTCACGAAGCTGAAACCCAAGCTGTAGGCATTCAAAATCCGGGTTCGACTTCAAACCATCGATAAGATATAATTTGCTAGGATGCCATTGAGTGAGCCTTTCCGGTAGGGAGATGGAGATGAGCAAGAAGGATATACTTGAGGTTACGGATAAGCCGATTATGCCCGAGGAGGTCATCGCCAAGGTCAAAGGCGCAGATTGCGGCGCTGTGGTGACCTTCACCGGCAGGGTGCGTGGCCGCTCCGGAGACAAAAAAGTGCTCTACCTGGAGCATGGTGTCTCAGGCGAAGCCCCGGAGAAGATGCTGAAGGACATAGTGGCTGAGATCAGGAGAAGGTGGGAAGTAGGCGAGATAGGCTTCTGCTACCGAAGAGGTAAGATAGGGCCGGGTGAGGTCACCATAGTAATCGCTGTTGCTGCTATTCATCGCCAGGAGGCCTTCGCCGCCTGCGAATATGCTGTAGACCGCCTCAAGCAGAAGGTGACCACGAAGGAGGGCAAAGAGAAGGGTGAAGTCCATGTCGATAAAAAGGGTAAGCCTTGAGGTAGAAGGCCTCCACCTCGCGGCAGAAATTTATTTACCTGCTGGCAAAGGCGCTCATCCCGCTGTCTGCATCTGCCATGGCGTGCCTGCCAAGCGCACCCCAGACGCGGCGGATAAGGGCTATCCGTTGCTTGCTGAGCGGTTCAGCAAGGAGGGGTTTGTTTCCTTTATCTTCAATTTCAGGGGCACTGGCGAGAGCGAGGGCAACTTCGATATGCCGGGCTGGACGCGAGATTTGAAGGCAGCGATAAACTATCTGCTCGGACTCGATGCTGTGGATAAATCCCGACTGTCGCTGATGGGGTTCAGCGGGGGAGCGATGGCCTGTGTTTATTGTGCTGCCAGAGACAAGCGGGTTTCGTCGGTCGTCGCATGTGCCTGTCCCGCCAGGTTCTTTGACATATCGGAGTTCAGCAGGATTGAGGAGTTCCTGGCACACTGCCGCCAGGTAGGCATAATCAGGGATAGCAAATTCCCGCCGTCCGTGGAGGAATGGGCCAGGGGCTTCGATGAGGTCAGGCCCCTCAAGTGGATACACAGGATTTCACCCCGTCCCCTGCTGATAGTCCACGGCGATAGCGACCAGACTGTTCCCCTGAGCCATGCCTGGGAGCTTTACCATAAGGCTAAAGAGCCCAAAGAAATCTCCATCATTCCTGGCGCTGAGCACAAGCTGCGCCTCAGCGAACCAGCTATGAACGCTGCTTTGGCCTGGCTGAAAAAGGTGAACGGCCTGGCTGAGGGGAATCGATGGCGCCTTCATCCGGTTCGTCAAGAATAAGGGGGAAGGTGCTTCTGGTCAACCCGAACCAGATGAAGTCACCACTGGACGAACATTGGGATGTTTGATTTGTTTGTACTATGACGACTCTTCATGAGGTCGTGTCACTGCTGGTATGCTTCAGGGCGTTGTCGTTCTAATTCTTGTGACATTCTACTTGGGCTGGTATACTATCTCCTAGGCCCATCTGTCCAGTCATAGAAGTGCAGTCCAGTTCGGGTTAAGGTAGACCTGGCAGATATGGCGGCATTGCCATAAGAGTGAGGCTAATAATCGGCGGCGAAGGTATATGATAAAGAGTCTTTTTAGACATCCCCGAAGTACAATAAGTTTCTACCTCAATAAGTATCGCTTATTGAATTTTATGATAGTAGGTGGCATAGGATACATCATAAATATGGCTCTCTATTATCCACTTACATTAGTATTCAGCAAAGAAGTCACCTTCCTCGGCAGTCACTTTTATTTACCGCCATTCTTGGTATCAACTTATATCGCAGCCACATGCCAGTATTTTATGAACAAGGCGTGGACATTTGGTGATATGCAGAAATACAGCCAGAGCTATCTTAGGTATCTTTCCGCAGTTGCAGTAACCGTCATCGGCGATATAGCACTACTTGCTGTCATTGTTGATTTTGGGCATTTGCGGCCTGAATTGGCTGCTGCATTAGCCATATTAGTAATGTTTCTGTTTCGCTATTCTATTGTAAAAAGGTGGGTATGGCGAGGCTCTCGAAATAACACAGAGAAGGAAGAAGGCAAAGAGCGGGATATTACAAGCAAGGAGCGGCTATAGTAGAACCATCAGGGGGCAGAGCAGTGGCCTGTAAGTGCCCGTTAGTTACCAAGGCCAAAGTGTCTCATTTTTGCTGACCACGTACAGTGCCAAAGAAATGAGGTGACAAATTATGGATGTCAAGGCATTAATTCAGAAAAGCTTCTTAATACTGTTTATCAGTCCCTATATCGTTGCAAAAAGGTGGGTATGGCGAGATTCTCGAGATAACACAGAGAAGGAAGCAGGCAAAGAGCGGGACATTACAGGCAAGAAAGCACCATCATAAAACAGCCAGAGAGCAGGGAAGGGGCTGTCAGTAGGTCAAAAAACCACAGTGCGCCACCAATTCACCAACATAGGGATGTTTACCATTCCATGCGTACGTTTTGAGATAGAGTGTGCTACTTTGCCGGTTTCTGCTTCAGTCTGCCTTGTGTCCGGCTAGGCTTATTGGCGGGTTTCACTTTGGCGTGATTGTGGTCCACGGCAGCAATGATGAGAGTCTTTAGTGAGCTCTCATTGATCTTGTCGTCCTTGTAAATATCGATGGTTCGCCATTGTTTGCCTTCGAGTCCGTTATTGAAGAGCTTGTCCGGGTCGGCAAGGTGCGCCCCCTGATAAAAAGTTAGCTTCACTTTGTCTTTGAAGGCATTGGCAACACAGACTATTCCATTGTGGGACCAGACGGGAGTCCCCATCCATTTCCATTCCTCAACTATTTCGGGATCCGCATCATGGATAATCCTTCTAATGTTGGCAAACGTAGTGCCGCGCCAATCAGTAAGATTTGCAACAAGATCGTCAATAAGTTCACTTGGCTGCATTGCTATATCTCCCTTTGAAGAACTGGGCAATAGGTGCTTTGACCTGCATCGGTCCGTTTACCATCTAATCAACTAGTTTCGGCTGTGAGACTTTGAGTATTTTGAGGATAAAGAAAGGGCGTCTGGTTGTCAACTGAACGCCCCTGATTTTAGTTCAATCGTGCCTATATTTTATAACCACTGAACAAACACTGGGATGTTTGCTTTGCTTGTCTATAACCACGCTACCGGCAAGGAATCACTGAGTATTCTACCAATATGACACTATTGAGAAGGTGCCTGAGGCAGCAAACCGACCTGCTGCAGGAAAGAAGCCGCATTATAGTAGTCGGAATTTCTGTAAATCTTCCCTTCGCGCAGCTCCAGGATTGAAGCTCCCCTTAGTGAAAAAGTCTTGCCGGTGGGCGGCATTCCGCCGAATTCGCCGGCATGAGTGCCACTCATGACCCATTCGCTGGCTACTTGGTCGCCAGCGCCGAAGGATGATTTCAGCTCGAACTTTAAGTCAGGGCTCCAAATGAACGTGGCCTTAATAAAATCCTTTAATTCTTTCTTGCCCCGGTTAACTATTCCAGCAGCCAAATCCTCGTAGACACAGTCATCCGTGAAGAAGGAAGCTATCTTATCGGCATCATGTGAATCCCACGCTCCAATATAATCTTTCGCAAACTTTTTTAGATTAATCGCCATCTTGATACCTCCTTTTGCCACACGCAGTAATTGACCAACAAATAACAGGTTTCAGCATCATAGAGGCCTCTGGTTGCGCTCGGACTGATAAAGAATATTAACGCAAGCCCTAAGGAGTGTCAACACAGGGAGTTGCTAAGAGCAAATCGTTCTGCAACCGCTTTGGCGCGTATTGAGTCTATTGCTTCAGATGGTTAGTGAACCTATCGCAGCTTCAGCGGTCTACCATTCGACGAACATCGGGATGTCTACGTAGACGTAGACTCAATATTGAATTTATCTTTTTCAATGTTCCCACTCTCGACACAGCTATCTCCAATTGCAGGGGTTGCTTGCGCTTAATTACCTGAGTGTCATGGGGCCTCAAGGATTATTCGCCTGACGTCGTCTTGCTCGCTCATGTCACCGGATATTATAATACCGTTATACTGCTCTCCCTAAGGATGGTGTCGGCATGTCTAGACCCTCGACAACGCCACCTCGACCTCGAAAGGGATGGGTTTGTTTAGTAAACCCCAACCAGATGAAGCCCCCGGTAGCGCCCCTGGCGCTGGACTATCTGGCCCATGCCCTCAAGCAGAAGGGTTATCAAGTCGACCTGCTCGACCTCTGTTTTTCAACTGACGTACCTTTCGAAGTAAAGAGCTATTTTGCCCATAACGATGTTCTGGCGGTAGCGGTAACCCTGCGCAACACCGATGATACTTACCTGGCCAGCCAGGATTTCTGCATAGACAGGTACAAGCTGGTCGTAGACCTGCTCAAGGCGCAAACCTCCGTGCCTATTATCCTGGGCGGCTCCGGGTTCTCCGTCATGCCCCGGGATATCCTGAGCTATTACGGCCTCGATTTGGGGATTTGGGGTGAAGGCGAGCTTTCTCTGCCTCTACTTCTCGACATGATTGCGTCAAAGCAGGATTACCGCGATGTGCCCGGCCTGGTATTCCGCAGCGGGAAAGGCTTCCACTCCAACGCCCCCAAATACCTCGACCTGAGCCACATAGCTGCACCGGAGAGGAGCACGATTGACAACTATCGCTATTTTATCGAGGGCGGCATGGCTGGTATCGAGAGCAAGCGAGGCTGTCCCCAGGGGTGCATTTACTGCGCCGACCCGGTGGGCAAAGGGAAGAAGCTGCGGCTGCGTTCCCCACGAAGCGTTGCCGACGAAATACAGTCTCTGCTTGAGATGGGCATAGACCATTTACATTTCTGCGACAGTGAGTTTAACCTGCCCGAAGACCATGCCCGCGACATCTGCCGGGAGCTGATAAGGCGGGGGCTGGGGGATAAGCTGAGATGGTATGCCTATGCCAGCCCGGTGCCCTTTTCTCAGGAGCTGGCTGCTCTGTGCCGCAAGGCTGGATGCGCCGGAATAGACTTCGGTGTGGACAGCGGCAACGACGTCATGTTGCGTAGTCTGGGACGCGAGTTTTCGGTGGCAGACCTCAGCCGTACGGCTGAGGTCTGCCACCATGAGGGCATTATCTTCATGTATGACCTGCTGCTGGGCGGTCCGGGCGAGACCAGGGAGTCCTTGAGAGAGACCATCGAGACCATGAAGAGGCTTGCGCCGGACAGGGTAGGCACTGCCCTGGGGGTGCGTAATCTGCCCACAGACGAAGATGGCAGCTCTAGTTAAAAGGCAGGGCCCTTTGAATAAGAACCCTAATCTGCACGGCACAATCGAGGGGAATGAAGACTTCTTCAGACCCATATTTTATGTGTCATCAGGCCTGGGGCCTGATGCACCTGAGTACCTTTCGCAGCTTATCGGGGGAGACGAGCGCTTTTTCTATGCCTCGCCATCGGGTGCGGAGAGGAACTACAACTACAATGACAACACTGTGCTGGTGAATGCCATCAAGGCGGGATACCGCGGAGCTTTCTGGGACATACTGCGGAGAATTGGTTCGAGGACCTGAAGATTCAAATCACTCAAAAGCGCTGGATGCTATCACCCTATCATCAAAGCTATGATTTCGAGGGCGTCTAAAACCTCTTTTCAACCCCCTATATCCCCCAATCTTGGGGGACTTTTAAGATTTGGGGGATACCCCAAGCCCCTGGCAAAGGGGCTTGGCCCATCTGCACTCCCCAGTTGCTAAACGACCTCTGATATCCATGATATAATGGGGAAACTTCTTAAGGCTGGGTGAGCAATGTCGATTTCATTCCGCTGGCTGGGCGTTGCAGGTCTCGAATTGAGTGTGGGCAATCACGTCATGGTGATAGACCCGTACTTTACCCGCTTTCCGCTCAGGAAAGCGTTGTTTGGACGCGTTCAGCCGGACCGAGAATTGATAGCGGAAAAGATACAGCATTGCGACTTCGTGCTCATCACACATGCCCACTTCGATCATCTTATGGACGTGCCTGACGTAGTCCGGAACACGGGCGCTATCGTAATGGGCTCTCCAAATACGTGCAGGCTGCTGAGTGTGTGCGGCGTGCCGGACGACCGGATCCGTGAGGTCAAAGCAGGTGACAAACTAACCCTGGCAGAGTTTCAGGTCGAAGTCTTCCCATCTCAGCATGTCAAACTCCCCGGGTATTTGCCCGGTAGACTTCCTGCCGTTCTAAAGCCGCCGCTGCGGGCCAGGGACTACCGAATGGACAAGGACTTGAGCTTCTTGCTCTCTGTCGGGGGGCTGAGGTTGCTCACAGACCCCGGTGAACGCCCCGAGACCGCGGTGGCTGCTGATATACTATTCCTTTTCCCGCACAGAGGCGCTGCATATTGCAGGACGCTTTTGCCCCGAGTGCAGCCCAAGGTTGTTGTTCTGACTCACTGGGACGATTTCTTCCGTCCCCTGTCCAAGCCGCTCCGGCCCCATATACAGGTGCAGGAGCTTAGGTCGACTTTCCCACCGCTGCAACGAGTGAATCCGGGTAAATTCGCTCGGATGATCGAGCGCCTATCTCCTCAAACGAAAGTCCTCGTTCCGGAGATATTTCGCAAGTACGAATTACCGTAAGGTGGTTCGCGCAATGTCCTTACTTAGCTTTCTTCAGGGCATTGACGAGGTAGACGCCCACTAAAGATAGGTCTTCGGTGGGCAGGTAATTGGGGGCGGCGGCATCGAAGAGGATGTTGACTGCAGAAGGTATGCCCTCCTCGCCCTGGTAGAAGATACACGCCATAGGGATTTTGGGCAGCGCCATGAACTTGAAGGCCGCATCGCCGGTGCGGGTTATAGGTATGCCTCCCAAGGCCATGCCAGCTTTCTTGAATCCCTCGACATTGTTGTCGAAAGCGCGAAGCAGAGGCTGTACCGCCATCTGGATGAATCTCCGCTCGAATAGACTGGCTCCGGGAAGCTGCCGGTAAGCTATCCACTCATCGGCTACAGATGCGCCTCTGGCCTGCAGCAGGTAGTGCAGCAGGATAATCTCCAGATACTGCGGGACCGGGGCTGTCTTCCCTTCCTCGGCTATTTTTACTTCGGGATAGTACACCAAAAACGAGCGGTTAAAGAAGGGTATCCTGAACCTCTTGCCATCGTAGTCGGTGCCGCTCTTCGCGGCTACTGCATAGGGAACAATCCCTTTCATTTCAGCGGAGGCTTGTTCTAAGGCAGCATCATTTGCCATCTTGGTCTCCTCTCAAACAGTATATCTGTCAGGGAAAACGAAGGCAAGCATCGGGACTCGGGGGCTTGACAGTGCTTTTTTTGTGCTATAATCCACAGTTGAAAATTAAAAGCAATTATAGCATTCGATGCTATCAAGCGGTAAATGCTTCTGAGGAGGCACGAAGTGAACAAGAATACCTGCTTGGCTGCCCTGGCAATCATGCTGATTGTGTCTGCACTTGTGTTGGGGGCGTGTTGCAGCGCGGCGCACTATACTCTTTCAACCTTAAGCAGTCCTATCGCAGGCGGGAGCATCAGCCCCAGCGGCGGCAGCTATGTGGATAAGACTGAGGTGACTCTAACGGCCACCCCAGCCGCAGGTTACAGGTTTGACCACTGGGGAGGTAATGCCACCGGTGTAGCAACAACGGTGGAAATCACCATGAATTCTCAGAAAACGGTCACGGCCTATTTCGTTAAGCTGGACAATCTCTCTGTACTCACCAGCCCGGTGGGAGGCGGCAACGTCAACCTCGGCAGCGGCATTTATGATGAAGGGACTGAGCTTACACTGGTAGCTGCCCCGGCCATAGGCTATAAGTTTGACCACTGGGAAGTGGACGCCTCTGGCACCTCAGCCAATATAGTGATTACTATGGATGCTGATAAAACAGTCAAGGCTGTTTTCAGCAAGGTCATATATACTCTTGAGAGCAGGCTCAGCCCTGGCGGCGGGGGCAGCGTTGATCCTCCAGGGGGCGACTACCAAGCTGGAGCCAATGTGACCCTGACAGCCATCCCGGCTACATCTTACAGGTTCGACCATTGGGGAGGAGATGCCTCCGGTACATTAACTACGTTGAATGTCGTCATGGATGGCAACAAAACAGTCACTGCCTATTTCACCAGGCTCTATAATCTTTCCGCTTCTTGCAGTCCGACTGACGGGGGCAGTGTAAGTCCTACCAGGGACACTTACGATGCAGGCACAGTGGTAGATGTGTCGGCTACGGCGGCATTGGGCTATGTCTTTAAGAATTGGGCCGGAACAGACAACGATGGCGTGAACCCGACCACCGTAACCATGAACTCAGACAAAAGCGTGACCGTTTACTTTACGCAGCTAACAGCGCATGACCAGCCCCCAATAAATGGTGAGCTGTATGGGCAGGTCGTGTCGATACCGATACAGCTCAGTGCCGGTCAGTGGGTGCAGGGGGAGATAATAGCGAATACGTATGATATTGGAGCACAAATCCAGGACCCTTACGGCAACGTAACGAAAGAGCTTGGCCGAATAAAGCAGGCCACCTTCAGCCTACAGGCGCAGACCACCGGGACATACAATTTCGTTATATATGAGAATTATGGGATTGAGCATAACTTTTATACTCTGACATACACTATCTATTCGTAGAATGTAGGCGAAGGCATGCTAGAATCATACACAGTATGGGGAGGCCATCGCTGCCTCCCCATCAGACAAGCTTTTCCCCAGCTTTAAGACCTATCTTGAGGGCATACTCTGAAGCGCTCACCTTGGGTTGTCCCTGGGGCTGCACTCGCTTGATAAGCAGCCATCCCCCCTGGCCAGCAACGGCTATGCCTTTAGCGGAGCTTTGAATAATCTCGCCAGGCGCAGCAGCGACGTTCTGCATAATCAGCTCACAATCGAATATCTTGAGTTTCTGAGCACGCAACGAGGTGGTGGCGCCAGGCTGTGGGTTTGTGCCGCGAATCAGATTGTGAACCCTGACTATGGGCTGAGCCCAGTCGATAACGGCGTCCTTCTCCCCGCAGGGGCGCTCGTAGGTGGCTTGAGACTCGTCCTGGGGTATCCTGGGAGCCTGTCCCTTGCGGATAAGGTCGATTGACTCCATTAAGGCCTCCACACCCAGAGGGAAAAGCTTATCGTAATAGAGCGAGCCTACGGTATCAGATGGTGAGACCTCGGCCTCTTTTTGCAGCAGTATGGGACCGGTATCAATACCGGCATCGGGCCATAAGATGGTGATGCCTGTTTTCTTGTCTCCGTTGATGATGGCCCAGTTGATGGAACTCCTTCCCCGATGCTTGGGCAGCAATGAAGGGTGATACTGAATGGTTCCCAGTTTGGGACTGTTCAGTATGGACTCGGGTACAATGTCAGTGACAAATGCCATAACCCCCAAATCCGGAGCCAGCTCCACAAATTTTTCATAGACACCGGTATCGCGCATGCGTTGAGGTTGGAAAACGGAGATACCATGCTGCTGAGCCGATTCCTTGAGGGGGTCAATCTTGGAGCCAGGTTTATTGGGTGGCACGTAAACAGCCGCAACCTGCTCACCCCTGTTCAGCAAAGTCTCCAGGACCTTCTGTCCGAAAGCAGCCTGCCCGATTAGCACAATCCGCATCTATCTTCTCTCCGTATGGGTTAGGTGGGTGCTCCCAGGCTAGACGTCACATGAAAATAGCCTTTGGTCTGGTCGATCATCACATTGATGGCGGCGGGAAGCCCGCTGGCAAAAGCTCTCTCCAGAGCGGGGCGGATCTGCTTGGGGCGCTCCACAAACTCACCGTGTCCCCCCAGGGCTTCCACAACCTTGTCGTATCTTGCCCAGCCCAAATGCCTGGCCAGGCCGGGATCACCATCGACGATGGGCATCCAGGCACGGTTGTTTCCGATAACTGATACCACCGGTATGTTGTGTCGAACCATGGTGTCGAACTCCATGCCATTGAGGCCAAAGGAACCGTCCCCGTGCACAAGAAGCACCTGCTTGTCCGGCTTAGCCAGTTTTGCTGCCATAGCGAAACCAGTCCCCACTCCGAGGCAGCCCAGCTTACCTGTATCGAGCCAGTGTCCGGGGTAGCGGGTTTTCAGAACTTGAGCAGCGAAGGAGACGATGTCACCTCCATCGCCAACTACTACGGCGTCGTGATCCAAGAAGTCGCAAACTTCTTTGAGCAGCCTCAGGGGATGGATAGGAACAGCATCGGAGTGCAACAGGGGCTCGAGAGCCTTGAGTCTTTTGATCTCGAAGCCTCGAACCTTCTTCAGCCAGGCTGTTCTCCGGGGCATTTTCTTCTTGTCCAGCTCTGTCAGCAGTTGATGCAATACCTCTTTGGCATCTCCCACAATGCCGACGTCGATACTCCGGTTATGCCCGATTTCGGTCGGGTCGATGTCGATTTGAATGACCTTTCCCTTGGGATTGAACAGGGGCGGAGCCCCGTAGTTCAGCCTGAAATCTATCTCGGTCCCAATGAGCACGGCGACGTCGGCCTGGCTCAGGGCGAAGCGGCGAGAGTAGACGAAGAACTGAGGGTGGTCGGCAGAAATACAGCCGCGTCCCATGCCGTTCAAAAACACTGGCGCATCGATGGCTTCGATGAACTGGCGAAGCTCCTGGCTGGCCTGAGACCAATATACGGTGTTCCCTGCGATGACCACAGGGGTTCGTGAGGCGGCGAGAAGTTTGGCTGCTGCCTTAATCAGGTCGGGATTTCCCGGCGTCCTGGAGGTTGCGCGAGACTTTGACGGCTCAGGAAAGGAGACCTGGGACTCGTCAACCTGGCTCTCAAGGATGTCGATAGGGCATTCCAGGAACACTGGTCCCGGCCTGCCGGCCAGGGCATTTCTATAAGCGATGCTGACATATTCGGGGAGGCGTTTGGTCTCGAACACAGTGCGCGCCCATTTAGTGATGGGCTTCATGAACGCAATGTGGTCGAGCTCCTGGAGTGTGCCTTTCTCGAAAGAATTCACCGGGCTGCGCCCGCCTATGACGAGCATGGGGCTGCCTGCCTGGAAGGCGTTGGCCACTGCGGTGACTACGTCAGTGACACCCGGGCCTGCTGTTACGGCAGCTACACCCGGCTGTCCTGTCACCTTGGCCCAGCCCTCCGCGGCATGTCCTGCCGCCTGCTCATGTCTGACATCGATTACTTTGATCCCCTCACGCTCGCAAGCCTGGATGATGGTGAGTATGTGGAAGCCCCATAACACGAAAAGGTATTTTACCCCCTCCGCCTTCAGCGCTTTGGCAACAAGACTGCCTCCGTCAACCTCTGACATTTCAATGCACCTCCCCAGAGCCCATCGATTACCCTGCTCCGTTATTAATCTGAGTTTCTTGTTGCTAATAATATTCCATCTGACGGTGCGCTGCAACGGACGGTGACTCCAAGAGCGTTTTTCTTGACACAGACTCGCGTGTCAGGTAAGATTTGCTCTGGACTGTGAAGCAAGGAACCCTCATGCCCTATAAGACAATAATCTACGAGAGGAAAGAGCAGGTCGCCTGGCTCAGCCTCAACCGCCCCAAAGTTGGCAATACCATAAACCTAGAACTGGCAAACGAGCTTGTTGACGCCTGCCATGCCATAAACCAGGATGACGACGTCAGGGCAGTTATCATTACCGGGGCCGGAGAGGCATTTTGTTCAGGCTGCGACCTTGCCGAGCTTCGCTCAACATCCGCTGATAATCTGAAGGTAACCAACGCTGCGAGCCTGAGCTCGACTGCAGTGGCTGGCCTGAATTGCCCTGTCATCGCTGCTATAAACGGGGATGCTTTGGGCGCTGGCCTGGAGCTAGCGCTGAGCTGCGACATCAGGATTTGCTCGGAGAACGCCCATTTAGGCTTCCCCGAGACTTCTTATGGCCTTATTCCCGGCGGCGGAGGGACCCAGCGTCTGCCCAGAATTGTGGGCAAGGGTAAGGCTACGGAGATGGTCATCACCGCTGAGCCTATAGATGCTGCCGAGGCGTATCGCATAGGGCTAGTAACCAAGGTAGTATCCAAGCAAGGTCTTGCTGCTGAGGCTGAGGAGATCGCCAGGAAGCTCATCTTGCGGGCGCCCATTGCCGTGAGATATGCCAAAGAGGCGCTGAACAAGGGCATGGACATGACGCTGGCGCAGGGTCTGAGGCTGGAGGCAGACCTTTCTTTCTTGCTCCAGACCACAAAGGACAGGGCGGAAGGTATCAAGGCTTTCCTGGAGAAGAGAAAGGCAACCTTTAAGGGAGAATAAGAGATTGTTTATGAATCCTTTTTCAACCCCCTATATCCCCCACTCTTGGGGGACTTTAGAAGCTGGGGGACACCCCCAGACCCCCGTCAAAGTGGCTTTGCTCCTCTGGACTCCCCAGTTGCTAAACAATCTCAAGAATAGATTTCAGCAATGAATGCCTTTGAGACTATAATTTACCAGAAAAAAGACGGCATTGCATATATCACGCTGAACCGTCCTCAGGCGCTGAATGCAGTCAACACAAAGATGAGAGACGAGCTATACGAGGTGCTGCCTGCGATTGAGGATGACCCTGAAGTAATGGTAGGTATCATCAAAGGAGCTGGAGATAGGGGGTTCTCTGCAGGGGCGGATATAACTGAGTTCGGCACTACTCCTTCTCAGGCCATTGCCCGGCAGGTGAGGTGGGAACGTGACCTATGGGGGCGGTTTCTGGGTGTCTCCAAGCCTCTAATCGCTGCCATACACGGTTTCGCACTGGGGGCAGGGGTGGAGATGTCGATGTGCTGCGATATCAGGATAGCCTCGGATGATGCGAGGTTCGGCTTGCCGGAGGTTGGCTTAGGCATGGTGCCCACCGCCGGGGGCAGCCAGACTATGCCGAGGCTGGTGCCATTGGGAATGTGCACGGCGCCGATTCTGACGGGCGAGATCATCAACACAGCCGAGGCTTTGCGGATGGGGCTGATAAACAGGATAGTGACTCGTGCCAATCTCCTCTCTGCTGCAGAGGATATGGCGAGGAAGATAATGTCTCGCAGTCAGATCGCTGTGAGATATGCTAAACAGGCTATAAACCGAGGTTTAGACCTGCCTCTGGAGCAGGGGTTGGAGATGGAGAGAGAACTTTTCGCGATGGTGCTGGGCACGGTTGGAGCGGGTGCTCCGACTCGTCCCCCGAGTTAAGAATGTATGAAGCAGGATGAGGTGGTGATGGCTGAATGAAGCAAGGAATGGGTGACAAAACGCTGAACGAGCTTATCGATGAGGTTGCTAGCCTTATCGTAAGTTCGAAGCGAATTGTGGTGTTTACCGGCGCGGGCATAAGCACTGAGTCCGGAATACCTGACTTCAGGGGCCCTGACGGGCTATGGACGAAGTTCGACCCTGAAGATTTTACCTACCAGAGATTCGTCACCAGCCGCGAGGCGAGGAAGAGGCTGTGGGGGATGAGTAAGACCGTAGGGTTGAGCTGGCAGGATATGAAGCCAAACGAGGCTCATTATGCTGTTGCTGAACTGGAGAAGCTGGGCAAGCTAGATTGCGTCATCACGCAGAATGTGGATGGACTTCATCAAAAGGCCGGCAACTCTGAGGATAAGGTCCTCCAGCTTCATGGAAACATGCAGTGGGCGAGATGCCTTAGCTGCGGCGAGCGCTGGCGCAATGAGGAGGTAATGAAGTGGGTAGAGGCTGGCGCTGAGGACCCGGAATGCGTCAAGTGCGGTGGAATCATCAAGCCCGAGGGCGTGTTTTTCGGGGAGGCGATGCCGGTTAAGGAGACCATGGAAGCAGAGAGACGCTCCAGTATGTGTGACCTCTGTATAGTGATTGGGTCTTCCCTCGTGGTCTATCCGGCGGCGCTGATGCCGCAGTATGCAGTGCAGTCAGGGGCAAAGTTGGTTATAATAAACGAAGGCGAAACCAGCTTGGATCACGCCGCCGATATCCGCATTGATGACAAGGCAGGCAAAGTTATGTCCCAGGTGGTAAAGAAGGTCAAGACAAAGCTGGGCAGCAAGTGAGCGAACAGACGAGATTCTTCGCTGCGCTCAGAATGACATATTTAGCCAGGCAATATTAAATAGGAGGGCACATGAATACTACTGACTTCCTCACCATAGCCAGCGCCATCGTACCTGACCGGCCGGCAATAATCTTCGAGGGCAAGAATTTCACCTTCGGCCAGCTTAACGAGCGCTCGAACAGGCTAGCTCACGCCCTTACTAAACTCGGAATCAAGAAGGGCGACATTGTGTCTATATTGCAGGTAAACTGCAATCAGTACCTGGAAGCATACTTCGCAACGGTAAAGCTCGGCGCTATCTTCGCACCGCTGAATTTCAGAGCCAAGGCCGAAGAGCTTACCTATATGCTCAACAACTGTGAGGCCAAGATTTTATTTGTCGGCGAGCGCTACCTTGAGATGGTGGGAACCATGCGCCCCAATCTGCCCAAGGTGCAGCACTATATAAGCATAGATAAAAAAGTAGATGGCATGCTCTACTATGAAGACCTGCTGGCTAAGGCATCTCCAGAGGATGTCTTTACTGAGATCGACGATAACGATGTCGCCATGCTGATGTACACCGCAGGGACTACGGGAAGGCCGAAGGGAGTGCCCTTAACACATAACAGCTTTGTCACATATATGCTGAGCAATGTAAGCCCTGTCGACCCCGAGATAGAGGAGACTAACCTGCTCACTGTGCCGCTGTACCATGTCGCCGGAGCCCAAGCTGTGCTGGCTGCTACCTACGGCGGCAGGACTCTGGCAATGATGAGGCAGTTTGAGGTGAAAGAGTGGATGAAGACGGTGGAACGGACCAGAGCGAATCGAGCTATGCTCGTGCCCACTATGCTCAAGAGAGTCATCGATGACCCCGAGTTCAGTAAACACGACCTTTCCTGCCTCAAGGTGATAACGTATGGGGCTGCTTCGATGCCGTTTGAGGTGATAAAGAAGGCGATAGAAGTATTCCCCAAGGTGATGTTCATCAATGCCTTCGGGCAGACGGAGACTGCCTCTACTATAACCACTCTCGGGCCTGAGGACCATGTTATCTCGGGGACCGAGGAGCAAAAGCAGAAGAAGCTGAAAAGACTGCAATGCTCCATTGGCAGGCCTATGGATGATGTGCAGATCAAGATAGCGGACGAGCATGGCAAAGAGGTTCCCTTGGGCGAGGTGGGCGAGATTGTGGCCAAGGGGTCAAGGGTGATGAGCGGGTACTGGAAAGATCCCGAGAAGACGGCAAAGGCTCTGACGAAGGATGGCTGGCTGCACACCGGCGATAAGGGATATATGGACGAAGAGGGCTACATCTACCTGGCAGGGCGAGGCGACGACATGATCATAAGGGGAGGCGAGAACATCTCCCCCGAAGAGGTGGAGAACGTGCTGTATGCCCACCCCTGTGTCGAAGAGGCTGCGGTGATCGCAGTTGCCAGCGTGGAATGGGGGCAGGAACCGAAGGCGGTAGTGGTCCTCAAGAAAGGTACGAAGGCTACTCCAGAGGAGTTGATGGAGTTCTGCCGGCAGAAGCTTTCCAGCTTTAAGAGACCGCGGTATGTGGTATTTGTCAATGAACTGCCGCGTACCTCTACCGGCAAGATACTGAAGAGGGTGCTGCGAGACCAGCACAGCAAGGCGGACAACACTTAAGCAAAAGGGTTCTTGAGTGTAAGAACAGGGTGTCAAGCAACTAGCGTGCCGACACCCTGTTTTCTTATCGTCAAGGTGAGGCATTAATCATGAAGAGAATTATATTGGCGTCAGCGTCTCCGCGGAGAAGAGAACTTCTGGAGAAAATCGGCCTGAAATTCGAGGTCGAGCCCAGCGATTATGCGGAAGATATGCGCTCGGGATTAAGCCCTGATGAGCTTGCCAGAGCGATTTCACTGGGGAAGGCCAGGGTGGTCGCCAGCAGGCATAAGAATGCCATAGTCATTGCCGCCGATACCTTTATTGTGTTCAGGGGCAAAATCATGGGTAAGCCAGGCACTGGGGCTGAAGCAAGAAAAATGCTTACGAGGTTGAAGGGAAAGCCTCATTCAGTGATCACAGGTTTCACCATTCTGGATACAGACAAGAACAAAGTATTAACTAAATCGGTGGAGACAGTAGTCCATATTAAGAATTTAACCTCGGACGAGATCGAGGCCTATGTTAAATCAGGGGAGCCACTGGACAAGGCCGGAGCATACGCAATTCAGGGATTGGGCTCTGTCATTGTGGAAAGAATCGAAGGGGACTATTTCAATGTGATAGGGCTTCCCCTCAGCGCTTTGGCGGAAGGGCTTAAAGAGTTCGGAATCCGCGTATTGTGAGGACTTAATTCTTATCAATCCCCTGTAGCCCCCATTCTTAGGGGAATTTAAGGGGCTGGGGGTGTCCCCCAGCCCCTTGGCAGAGGGGCAAAGCCCCTCTGCACTCCCCTTATATTATGTAGCGTTAACGAAGGCGGCTGCCTCCTCGCCGGCGACGTAGCCTGTGGAAAAAGCAGCTTGCAGGTTATACCCGCCGGTATCGGCATCCAGGTCCAGTACCTCGCCGCAGAAGTAAAGTCCAGCGACCAAACGCGAGGCCATAGTGCGCGGGTCTACCTCCTTAAGCGAGACGCCGCCAGCGGTGACCATGGCAGCGGCCAGGGGCAGAGGGCCTGCGATGTTGAAACGCAGGGATTTGAGCAAGCCGACTAACGCTTTTCGCTCTTCGGCGCTGACCTGATTAACGGGTTTATCAGTCGGAATGCCGGTCATCGCGACGAAAGGCTCAACCATTTTGCGGGGCAATAGGTCTGAGATGATGCGCTTAAAGCCCTGCCTGCCGTGGAGTTCGAAGTCGTGTTGAAAAAGCTGGTGCAGTTGCTTCTCGCTGAGGTCGGGTTGAAGGTCGATGGACACGCTCACGGGCCCTTTCTCCAGCGCATCGACTATCGCCAGGCTCATCTGCAACGTGACGGGCCCGCTGATGCCGAAATGGGTGAATATTATCTTGCCCCTGCGGCTTTCAATGATGGGCCGGGGAGCTTTACCATGTCCAGTGCCGCGCCCTATGTCATTAGTTGGGGTCAGCGATGCCTCAATATCGTCGGCCCGGGACCGGAAGGCGGTCAAGCGAACACTGCCAAGGCCGACGCCCTGCATGCTTTTTGCAAGCCGGACTTCCTGGACAACGAGGGGAACCAGCGCAGGGCGTAATCCCGTTATGGTATGTCCCACGGCTTCAGCCATGCGATAGCCATCGCCTGTGGAGCCAGTGCCGGGGTAGGAAGCGCCGCCAGTCGCCAGGATAACCGCTGCTGCATCATATTCGCCCTGCTCCGTTGGTATGCCTGTTACACGCTTTTTCTCAACCTGTATCCCGGTTGCTCGGACGCCGGTGAGCATTTGTACGTCATGGTCAGCCAGATATCTCCGGAAGGCTTTCACCACATCGCGGGCATCGTCAGAGGCGGGGAATATCCTGCCATCGGGCTCGGTCTTGGTCTGTACACCGTAGCGTCTCAGGAATGCCAGCAGGTCATTGCGGAAGTAGCGGTGGAAGACGTTGCGAAGAAAGCGCCCATTGGGGCCGTACATCGAGATGAAATCGTCTAATTCTCTAGCGTTGGTCAGGTTGCAGCGGGTCTGGCCGCTGATGAGGAGCTTCTTGCCGGGGCGTTTCATCTTTTCCAGGAGCAGCACCTCAGCGCCCAACTCTGCTGCTCGCCCCGCAGCCATCATGCCGCTTGCCCCGGCCCCGATGACGATAACACGCTTATTTGTCACGGAAAACCAAGCCGTATTGAGATTAGATTAACTCGCCAATGCGGATTTGAAACGGATTTGCTATAGGCTATAGACGTATTGCTGAATATACCTCTTCACCTCCGAGGCTGGCTGGTAGATTCCGAAGTGGCCCTCGCACAGTATATCGGCCTTTAGTTCTATAAGTTTCTGTAGCGATAGCTTAGCCTGTGCCGGGTCTGCTCCCCATTCAGGATAATAGGGGCCGTGAATATCCTGTCCGAAGAGCACCCTTTGTTTATCGATGTCTACGTATGCCGCTACGCTGCCCGGAGTGTGGCCCGGGATGTGAAGCACCTTCAGTTCGTACTTGCCGAGCTTCAAGGTCTCCCCAGAGCCTTTGATTCTCAGGTCGACATGGCAGGGGGTGTAGACAACGCGGTAAGCCTCGGCGGCCACCCCACCTCTTCCCTCTATGGCGTCGGCATCTAGTTCGTGAGCTATTATGCGGACGCCGAATTCCTTCTGGAAACGGTGAAGCGAGCCGATATGATCGATGTGGGCATGAGTTACCAGAACGCTCTTGAGCTTCTTGGGGTCGAAGCCGAGCTTTTCTATGTTGGCCACAAGCTTGTCGAAGCTCATGCCAGCGCCTGCATCGATAAGCACCAGGTCGCCGGCGTCGAGGAGGTAGACTCCGCAATCGTAAGGGTGCGAGATATCGGAACCACCCACCATGTATACGTCTTTACAGACCTTGAACGACTTGGTCACTAGTTCACACCTAAATCTCAGACGGCCATGGTTCCGCCATCGACAAATATGGTCTGGCCTGTGATATAGCTCGAAACGTCGGAGGCCAGGAACAACGCCGTCGAGAGTATGTCTTGAGGCTCAGCGAGGCGTCCGAGCGGGATAGAGGCTTCCAGAGACTTGCATGCCTCGGGGTCTGCCCACATGGGCTGGCTGAACGCAGTCTTGACCAGGTACGGGCCGATGGCATTGACGCGAATGTTATAGCTGGCCAGCTCGACAGCGAGAAGTTTGGTGAGCATGACCACACCGGCCTTGGCTATGCTGTAGGCGCCCAGCCCCGGGGCTGCCTTCGCAGCGCCGGTGGACACCATATTGATTATGTTGCCACTCTGTTTACCCATCATCACCTTCGCTGCTGCCTGACTGCACAGGAAATATCCCTTGAGGTCGACGTTCATCACCTTATCCCAACCATCTTCTCGAAGGTCAACAAGAGGGCGCATGATGTTAATGGCAGCATCGTTTACCAGGATATCGATCGTGCCCAGCTCCTCGACAGTCTTCGCTACCATATTGTCTACCTGACTCTTGATAGCGATATTGGTCTCAACCGCCACAGCACGCCGATGCAGGGCTTTAATCTCCGCGACGGTCTTGTTTGCTTCCGCCATATTGATGTCTGCAATCGTTATGTCGGCACCGGCCTCGGCGAATCCCAGGGCAATTGTCTTGCCGATGCCTCGGCTTCCTCCGGTGACGATAGCCACTTTGCCCTTTAAGGAGAAGTTGGGAATGGTCATTTGTGCTGCCTCCTTTGGTTCTTAAAGATTAAATTGAGTGGCTCTACACGTGACGCGTTCTTCAGGGAATATCTTTCGACGATAATCTACGGAATTATGGCCCTCGTGTCAATATCTGTTACTTGGGGTTATCTACATAACCATTTTTCAACCCCCTGTCCCCCAGTCTTGGGGGAATTATAAGTTTGGGGGACACCCCCAAGCCCTCGGCAAAGGGGCTTTGCCCCTCTGCACTCCCCCTTACCACACGGCCTCTTCATGGGGCTTCTCGATTTGCCTTCTGCATACTTCTGGACATTCACTGAGAATTACATATCGCAAATGTAATAATTTCTTAACTTTTTTCTCACGCCATTTTATGACTTCTTAATGCCTGCCAATCTATCATATTCTCAACCTGCATGGAGGCGGAGGAGGGCACTGTCATCCCGAGACAGAGGCGATGGGCAAGACCATTCTCGACACGTTGGGCCTAAAGTGAAGTTAGTCATTTTCGACCTGGACCAAACCCTGGTAGATTTCATATCGGTGCATGACGAGGCTACGCAAGAACTATTCCAGAAGTTTTTCGGCGTAGATGCTAGGCTGACGGATATCGATTTTGCGGGAAAAAGTTTGACTGATATTTTTCTCGAACTGGCCAGGTTGAAAGGCATACCCGAAGACAGGGTCAGTAGGTTTAGCCGGGAACTATTAGAAAACTATGAGCGGATTTTTGGCGAAAGGCTGCCCCAAGACGCATCCAGCCATATCCTTCCCGGGGCGAGAAGGCTTTTAGAGGAGCTATCTAAAACCGATAACTTCGTTGTGTTATATACGGGTGGTTCGGCAGGCATAGTCGAGAGGGTATTGAGTGCTACCGGTTTGGGCAAGTATTTCAGATTCTCCGTGTACGGAACGGAAGCGCAGACGCGGGTTGGGATGGTCAGGCTTGCGGTGGAAAAGGCTGAGAGTATAACAGGTAAGAAATTCAGGGGTAGGATGTAGTCATAGTCGGCGATTCTCTGCGGGATGTGGAAAGCGGCAAACAGCTCAATGCCATGACAATTGCCGTAGCTACCGGTTTTCACTCGGAGGGAAAGCTGTCAGCCAGTGAACCGGACTATCTGTTTAGAAACTTAAAAAACTACAGGAAGGTGTTGCAAGCGATCGGATGAGTCTGGGGGAGAGACTCAAGTAATAGACGAGAAAGGAGGTTGTCATGGCTGTATCAGGTAAATATGGCAAGTTGAATATCCCCAAGATCGCAGCCGATGAGCCGGTGTTCATACTGAGGGCTCAGGACAAGCTGGCCGATACTGCCATAGATATGTACAGGTCGCTGGCTGCCTCTCATGGGCGTCCCTTAGCCGCCAGCCTGCAAAAGGAAATAGATGCTTTCAGGAAATGGCCGGGGGCTAAGAAAATGCCGGACTAGGCTGGATGGCGAGTCGGCATGCTGTAGCTGGCGACGGAATAAAGTAGTCATTCAGGATTCAATGCCAGCGGGTCACTTTTTGATGCGGACCAGGATGGTCTTTGCACTCAGTTCATCTCTTGTTTGGGCGGGGTTGTGTGCTGCGCCGGCCTTCTTGAGTTCACCTGAGACTTTGTCTACCTCCGGTATTGCTTCGAGAACCTTAAGAAGCGGGATGCGGGTTCGCAAGAAAAGTCTGATCCTGATGCCCTGTGTCAATGAGCCGTTCAGCCCTACTACCCTGATTTGCCGGGTATGCCTCAATTGCCTGCCGAATTTGAGCAATCGCGTTGGCGTTATGGGTGGAGGGATGACCAGTTCTACTGTGCCGTCGTAAAGCTCCGAGATTTCCTCTTTGGCCCCGCCTTCCTGGCCGGATGGCAGTAAGGCTTGCTTTACTTCCAAGCCTCCCGAGTTCGAATGTGATTTCTCAGAGTTAGCCTCAGAAGTTTTGGGGGGCTCACCTTCTGATAGCGGCTTGCTTTTCAGTCGCAGCTGTTGTGCTTCTTGCCTGATAAGGAGCGCCTCTTTTTCGGCATTATCCTTCGCTGCATTCAGGATTTGTCGGGCTTGCCATTCAGCAGCTTCGGCTTTTTGCCTTGCTTCTGAGATAATTCTGCTGGCCTGTTCCTCTGCTGCTCTTATGATCTCCTGCGCCTTTTGCTGAGCTATCGAGACCTTTTCTTGCGTGCTCTGTTCCGCCATTTGCTGAGCTTCAGCGATGATTCTATCGGCTTCTGCTCTGGCCGTTTCTGACTGCTCCTCTGCAAGCTTCATGAGGGTATCTATCTGTTCGAGTTTGCCTGCAAGGTCGCTATTCTGGTCAATCAGACTGTTGATGAAACAGAGAATGTCCGGGTCACCCAGACCATTCATGATCAATTCGGGGTCTGGGCCTGGAACATCATTTGACTGACCGTTCATCATAGACATAATAATTCCATGCCCGATTGCTTCGATAGGTAATTCTACATACTCTGCTGCCAGGTAGTCAAACTCCTTCTTTATAGAAGCGGGGCAACTTCATCGAGCTGCAAAGTGCGAAAAGGAGAACGAGAAGGTTGAGCGCTCAGATGTTTCGGACAAGCTCATGCACTGCGGTGCAGGTCAAAGCGCTTTGTCGCCCGGCAAGGTTCAACTTTCCTGAGCCTGTGGAGAAGTAGGATGTTACCGAGGGTTTTGCCTTGAAGGTACGGATTAACCATCTCACTATCGGGTTGTAGTCTGCCAGGAGGTCTATTCTCTGAAAGACCTTCTCCAGATGCAAATTCAACTCGAGGGATAAATCTTTATCCTGAGCCTTTACTAGATGTCGCTCGGGAAGTGCTAGCTTTGTGTCGGGATCGAGCTTGATATCCACCTTGTCAAGGCTCCACTTGCTAGATTCATTGGTGACGTAGATCAGCCTGGATGAATCATAAATAACCAAAGGCTTTATATGAGCATTCTTAAGTCTTTTGGTTGTAACGATGTCCGCAAAGATAAAGGTGAATTCTTTATCATAGACCCTGCCCCAATCCCAATACTCGATAGTGTTCAAGGGATAGAAATTCAGCCAGTTGTGGTCGCGGTAGCCCAATCCATCTATGCTGAAAGCCTTTTCCTTAGTCTTGAAGGTTCCCTGGGCATGGCCCCGTGGCTGGGGGACGACCCAATACATGCACTTTATCTCATCTCCGAAGCAGGCATAGCTGGTGAAGCCCCTTATCCTGGAGTCAAGCTCCAAGTCGAGGGACTTTTCGCTGTCCTCGATATGGAGCGAATAGTGTGAAAGGTCTCCTTTAATGAAGTTCTTGCCGATCTCTACCTCGCAGGATTCTGTGGACGCTTTGAAGGAGGAATAGGGGAATTTCTTTTCTATAGGAATCTCTGTTCCATCAGGCGCAACATAGGTGGCTCGAACACCTGTTATTACCCTGCGGGGTCGGGTAATATCGCCGGAGAGGTAGAATTGGCCCCTGATAATGCTTCCATCTCCGTTCATCACATCGAAGTACCACCATTCGACATAGTTGCGGTCTTTCAATGGGTGCCAGGCGTCGTCGGATTGCTTTATTATCATTGATTCAGGGATTTCTCTGAATGTCTGCGCAGGATAGATTACTCTCATCGTTCAGCCTCTTAACGGTATTCTGGATGTATCTCGGTCAGGGACAGCTTAAGCGCACAGGTGACCTCTGTCAATTCCATGAAATCAGTGAGAAGGGTTGTAGAGAAGTAGCTGAAATGCCGGTGTCCTTGATTTGCAGCATGATTGATAAGGATTAAGGCTGAAGCCTCTACTTCTTTTTCTTCCTTTTTACGGGAGCGCCTACCTGACGGTAAAGACCTCCCCCTACGGCCATCACTAAATCGCTCATGCGACCTTGCTTTGCTCTGGCATTGACGATTTCGTCGAATTTAGCCAGTGTACTCGCCAGGTCGTCAGTTTCAATCTCGTACATGGCAATGAACTTCCCCTGTCCTTCTGCCGGGCTGGTATTTTCATAACGTACAGCGCGCAGGAACCCCGGCGTCTCCAGGATATCCGGCAGGTGGACGTTGTCATACCAGTCGTTGAACTCATTCTCCCTTGAGGGGTCACAGCAATTGCTCTCCACAGTGAGAAGCCATCTCTCCATTTCATGCCTCCTTAAATCTTCAGCGTCTCTGTTTGCCAGGCATCACATTACGAGCCCTCTTCGCTCCAGATCCGGCACCATATCGCTTATCCCGAGTTCATTGAGCTTAGCTCGCGTCTGCAGGCCTGTGCTAATATCCCAGCCTCTAAGGCTATAGTATTCATCCTTCAATCTCTCGAACTTATCCCTGTCGAGCACGGCGCCTTTTTTGCTTACTACCTTGTCGCCTTTCCCGGGGGACAGCAATTCGGGATTGTGCAAATCGAATTTAAGGGGCTTGGTGAAATTATAGTCGGAAATTCTATCGTAGTCTCTCCCTCTATGGCCTTCCCTGGCAAGTATCGCCCTTTGCACGTTGAATATCCGTTCCCCTATACGGTAAAGGCCTGCCTCGTCTACATCATCTCCCGTCACCGCAGAGAGTATCTTACTTTCCAGACCGGGATCGCCTGCATGGTCTTCGGTTTGCCTGGAGAACATAACGGGGAACAGATAGCTGCACAGGATCAGGCTCTCCTTGGCGCATTCGCGGTCCTGTATCATCTTCGCCGCCAGCGCCTTCCCCTTATAGGTTGTGAAATCCACCGCAGCCTCGCTCCCCAACAATCTCTTGCCGATGGCGCGGAACACGTCGTTGGAGACAAATGCCCCATCTTGCTTATATACCCACATAAGCCATAAGTTTAGAGAGCCCATCTCATTCAACTGGTTCATGGGCTGCCTCGGCTCCATAGCGTAAAGCAGCCCCGTAGTGATATACATCCTGGGGTTCTCGATCAGGGCGAAGTGGCCGGTATCTGTAATGTAGTCAGTGAGCAACTCTTTTGCCCCGCGTCCTATGGCATCGGCAGCCCGCCAGTGTCCTTGAGCTAAGATGTCTCCGATGCCATCCCGCAGCGCAATCTTTTTCACCAGGCTTTCTATGAACTCCAGACTGCCCTGCCGGGAAAGAGGTATGCCTGTGCTCTCATCGGTCAGGATGCCCGCCTGGTGGCATTTGGAGAGCCACTGCATCATGGTGTCCATCTGGTGAGTGTCGACGCCGTATTCGTTGCAAAGCCTGCTGGCGAGGAAAGGCACCTCGTTCCATTCGCCATAGTAATTGCGCGCTCGCAGGATGTAGAAGGTCGCTGAGCCGCACATGAATTTGCCCGCTTTGCCATCGGATGCTTTATAAATTCCTCTGAAGCAGAACCCGCCAGCGCAGCCCCAGCAATAGTCTTTCTTCAGCTTCATGCCCTGGTCTGTGCCGGGCGTTATGCCCATGCCGATCCCCTGCCTCAGTTTGCGGGCATATTGTGCCAACTCTCTGTATCTTTGCGGGTCAGCTATATTGACCTTGCCACTGCCTCTCGTTGCTATTGCTTTGAGTTTTTTGGAACCCATGACGGCTCCGAGGCCGCTCGAACCGCTGGCATCGTTGTCAGCAAGGACAGAGGCGAAGGTAACCAGGTTCTCTCCGGCGGGGCCGATGGCGACAACGCTTACCTGGCCTCCCAACTGCTGTTTCAGGATTTCGCGTGCTTCGATAGTGCTTTTCCCCCAGAGAGCGGAGGCATCCCTGATTTGAACCTTCTCATCCTCTATGAGTATATAGACTGGTTTCTCCGAATTCCCCTGAATCACCAGCGCATCGTAGCCTGCAAGCTTGAGCTGGGCGCCCCAATTTCCGCCCAGATTGCAGTAATTGAAGTATTCGGGATTGGTCAGGGCGGACTTGCCGCAGATTTGCCATCTGGAGCCGCTCACACCTTTGAGCCCTGCCAGAGGCCCGGTAGCAAATATCAGCCGGTTTTCGGGGTCGAAGGCCTTGACCTGCGGTGACACCTCATCCCAGTAGATTTTGGCTGCGATGCCCCTGCCGCCCAGAAACCTCCCGGCATAGTCCGTAGTTGACATAAGGCTTATGTTTCCCGAGGATAAGTCAACTCTCAGGATTTTGCCGGCATATCCGCATTGCGCTGTCACTTCAGCATCCTTTATCAGCTATAAGAGGTTGCGGGGTGCTCACTCCACCAATATACCACACTTTATAACGATATGTGTGACACAATCGAGTCACGGTGCACAATCTTCAGTTTTGTTCAACTCGCTACGTTCAACATTGACAAATGCTTTGCCTGTGGTCATAATATTAGTAAGTAGTTACTAATATAGGGTGAGCGATGAAACCAGAGAATCGGAGAAGGGAACGCCTCAGCGGCGAGGACAGAAGGGCCCAAATTATCGATACCGCCCTGACGCTCTTTGCCGAAAAAGGATTTGCCAACACCCGGACTCACGAAATAGCCGAGGCCGTCGGTATCAGCGAAACTCTTATCTTCCAGCATTTCAAGACCAAGGATGGCCTGATTCGGGCAGCATTAGCCGTACTGTTCCACTCTCATCCGGTCAGCGTCGAGCTGAAAGCACACCTGGAACAGTCAGACGATGACGCTGACTTCTTCCAGACGATTGCCTTGCACCTAATTAAGCGCAACCGGGAAGACCCCAGAATCATGAAGCTGGCGATTTACAGCTCTCTTGAAGGTAGATACTTCGGGGACCTTACCCATGGAGATGAAACCGGTCCTTCCATGCTCACCCTGATAACCGGATATATCCAGAAAAGGACTGACGAAGGAGCGTTCGTCGAAACCAATGCTGAGATTGCGGCACGGCTGTTTGTAGAGACAGTCTTCATGTATATAGCCGATCAAGCGGCGGTAATAACCGGCCCGACGCTGCCTTTTTCGGATGATGAAGTGGTGGAAACACTGGTTAGCATCTTCTTGAGGGGCCTGAGCAAAAAATAGAACAGGATGACAATAGGGTTGCGTATTGAAGCATCCTTTTTTAATAAGAAAATATCTTTGTAAGTACTTACTATTATAATGTCTCTTTCAATAATTATGGAGAAAGAATCGGAGGTCGAGTAATGGAACAAAGTAAAGGATACCGGAGAAGATGGATCGCGCTCGGCTTTTTAACGCTTTCACTGTTTATTATCTCGGTGGATAACACTGTGGTGAACTTGGCCCTGACGTCCATTGCTAAGGATCTTGGAGCCAGTGCGAGTGGGCTTCAATGGATTGTGGATGCCTACATCCTGTTTTATGCAGCATTACTGCTGACAACCGGTTCGATCGGTGACAGGTTCGGTCGGAAAAGAATTTTGCAGGTCGGTTTGGTGATATTTGGCTTCTTCTCGCTGGGCGCCGCACTTGCCAAGTCCACGGATAACCTTATCATTATGCGGGCCTTGATGGGTGTGGGTGCTGCCGCAATTATGCCATCTAGCCTTTCGATTCTGACCGCCACGTTCCGCAATCCGAAAGAGCGTGCCCAAGCCATTGCCATCTGGTCAGCGGTTTACGGGCTTGGATTGGGTATCGGGCCTCTCATTGCGGGGGCTCTTCTAGAGCATTTCAGTTGGAGTTCAATTTTCTACGTGAATATACCTATCGTAATCATAGCACTCATCGGCGGGCAGTTTTTCATCGAAAATTCCAAAGCCGAGAACCCGAGGAAAACCGATGTCCCCGGCGTCATTCTCTCGATTTCCGGACTTTTAGCCTTGGTGTATGCCATTATCCAGGCAGGGGTGGGTGGCTGGACTGCCCCCGACGTGTTGTTCGCCTTCGGTGTAGCGGCCGTCCTGTTCACCGTTTTCGCCTTATGGGAGGCCCGCACCAAGAATGCCATGCTTCCTCTAGGCTTCTTCAAGAATATGTCGTTCACCGGAGCCAATATAGCCTTGACATTTGTTGCATTCGCTTTAATGGGGTGTTTTTTCTTTCTGGGCCAGTATCTGCTGTCTGTGCAAGGTTATACTCCACTTCAAGCTGGAGTACGCCTGCTACCTATGGCGGGGACGTTCTTTGTCGCCGCCGTGATATCGGCCCGGGTTGCCCAGCGGGTTGGCACCAAATACACCGTCGCCCTCGGCATCATTATCGCAGCCATAGGCTTTTTCTACTTCTCCCGGATTCTAGCCGTGAACACCAATTACGGGCAGTTTGTGCTCGGTGCAATTATCTCGTCCCTTGGTATGGGTTTGGTGATGAGCCCGGCTACGAACTCTATCATGGGGTCAATCCCCGTCAGTCAAGCCGGCGTTGGCTCGGCCATGAATAACACGACCCGTCAGGTCGGCGGTGCCTTGGGAGTGGCAGTACTCGGCACCTTGATGAATTCCACCTATATAGCCAGCATTAATAAAGTTAATTGGCCGGTTCAACTACCTGCCCGGGTTATTGAGGTAATTCGCAGCGGCGTCCAGGAAGCCCAAATTGCCGCCCAAAATGTTCACGATGCTCAATTGTCAACGATGATTAATAATGAAGCCAGAATGGCATTTACATCTGGCATGGTACATGCATTGGTGGTAGCTGCAGTTGTTATGGCTGTGGTCGCTATCATTACGCTTGTCATATTACCAGTGCGAATACGTGCTCCGAAGAAAGACGACTAATTGGGGGGAGGATGCTTAGAAATGTGTTCGCTCGTCTATAATGGGTCTTCTAGTCCTGAGAAAGCTCTCGAATTCTCCTTGGTTTACCAACTCTATCCGCGGCAAAGCTAGGTTCCCTGATTCCAAGCTCCTTTTTATTGGTTCAGCTCTCAATATCACTTCGTTTATCGTCTTGCGAACCTCATCAGACAGCCTATTCACCTCAACCTTAATAGTAAGGACGTCTTTACCGTCCATCCGGCTAACAATTACCCGATAATCGATAACATCGGAGTAGGAATAGAGTAGCTCCTCGAAGAGCGATGGGAAAATCTCTACATCTTCCCCTATTTTTACGGTTGTACCAATGTTCTTGATGATCTTCCCTATCCTTTGCAGGGTAGAAGATCCGCACTCACATGGGCTCCCTAGCAGGCAGGAAATATCGTTTGTTCTGTATCTAATCAGTGGCATCGCCTCTCTACTGAGAGTGGTAATAACGAGTTCGCCTTTCTTATCCTTGTCTAATGTAGCACCAGTCCATGGGTCTACTACCTCTACCAAGAAGTCTGCCTGGTCATAATGGTAGCCTTGGTGTGCCTCACACTCTACAGCAACCGCCATGCCCATCTCGTTAAGTCCGTAATGGACAAAGACGGGGCAATCCCAAATGTTTTCCAGCTCTTTTCTCATCGTTTCTGACAAATAACCAGAAGTAACGAAGACTGCCTTCAGCCCCATTCCGGCCAAATCGTGTTTCTCTTGTGCTTCTTTGCTCATTCGATAAAGGCTGGCGGTGCGTCCAAACAAGACATCGGGATGATGCTCTTCAATGGCTCTGATGTGTTCCTCGGCGCCCAAAGAAATATCAGATATTACGGGGAAAGCGCCCACTTTCTCCAGACCTCTGGCAAGTAACTCGGCGCAGCTATTTGGTCTTCCACTGCGTAGCATTATTTGAACCACATCGTCACTCACAACGCATGACTTCATGCCCGCTCCCATAAAATCAGTTATTGTCTCCAGGTCGCCTTTGGTCCAGAAGACCTTCTTCCGGGGGCCAGTGGTGCCTGATGTGGTGAAAACAGTTGACCGAGCAATCTCGCCCAGAGAAACGCATGAGAAGTTATATGGGTTCTTGGATATGTATGAAGGCTCAGTAAAGGGGACTTTGGCCAGGGCATCCAGGGATAAGATGTCATTGGGGTTGACTCCATCTCGAGTAAACAAATCATGATAAAAGGGGCTTTTGTCATATGCATAGTTCAAGATTCTTTTAAGCTTGTAAAGTTGAAAATCTTGTACGTCAGAGCTTGTGATGTCAGCCAGGCTATCCTTACCTATGAATTGGCGATATTCACCATCATCTTTGAGGCTTTGTCTCATTATGTTATGAAGCCATCGCTCCAAAAAAATGGTTTCCATTGCTAGGGACATCCTCTGCCATCAGGGCAACCTTTCTGTAACGAGAACCAGTCGGTGGAATGAAGTCGCTGCCCGCAGACGCTGGTGAGGTAGAAAGCACATATCGGCACTATACGTTTGTCAGCAGTAGCGACATGACCGCAGCACCCTTGCAACCTCTGTAAATCGATGTTCCAGACGTCCTGGAAAGGCATGCACGTTACGGCTAAGCTATGGGTTAGTGCTCGTCTCGAGGGACCCGGTTGCGAGCCCAGGCCGGCATTAGAATCGTGTACCTGTCCTGCCTCTTCCTCCGTAAATCGCCAGTGTCGGCTCATGAAACGCCGCGCCTTGACATCACCAGCCTCAGACATAAAGCCCCAGCCACTAACCAGTTCATTGGCAAGTTTAGTAGCAGCAAACAACTCACCGTCTTCCCTCAAGACGAACAGGCCAGAAAATCCACAGTGCGAATCCTGGCATGTGTGAGGCGGGAAGTTTTCTATTTTAAGTTGTCCGTTGCTTTGGCTGACAAGCGCATCAATCACATCGGGAATTGTAATTCTATCTTCATCTTCAGGCGCTTTCGGATAGCGTCCAAAATAGCTAACAGGCTGAAAGTGAATTGCCTTTACCACTGGCACCCACTTCTTGGCAAATTCAAAAATCTCACCCAGTTCGTGGTCATTAATCCCGGGGACTATGGTGGGAACAAGGATAACACCCATCTTAACTTCAGCGCAATTCTCTATGGCTTGGACCTTCAGGTCGAAGAGGTTAACACCACGAATAGAATGGTATACCTTGTCAGTTACGCCATCAAATTGAAGATAGATAGCACTAGTACCACTTTCCTTCAACTTCCGGAGGTAAGCTTTGTCTTTGGCCAATCTGATTCCGTTGGTGTTTACCAAGATGTGACTTAGTCCCATCTTCCTGCCCAGTGAAACAATCTCAGGCAGGTCATCCCGAAGAGTTGGCTCTCCCCCACTAAGTTGAACCGTGCAAGAGCCGACTGTATCTAACACCGTTTCATATATTTTCCCGACCATATTTAAGTCCGGCTCATGTTCCTCAGTCTCGTTAGCACTAGCGAAACAGATGGGACAATGTAGATTGCATCTTGAGGTGACTTCGATTAGCATGCTACAGGTGTTCGCTTTGTGGGTTGGGCAGAGACCACAATCATAGGGACACCCCTTGTCAGTATCCGTGAGCCTTTTGGGTGGCGCCGCCGCCTGTTGACTACACCGACCCCAATCAAGGTAGTGCTTTCCGCCACGCCGCCAGACCAGAACCTTATAATCGCCGTGGTCAGGACAGGTCTTTTCAAGATAGACTCTTTCGTCTTCGCTAACCCGCTTTGCAGGAATCTTCTGCAAGCAGACCGGACAGAGGCTCTCTGTTTCTCCTATTACTTCCTTTACCAATTCATTTTCCTGCGGCTACAGTACGTGGTTATCAGCCTACTTCCCTTCTATATCCTCTTCTGCGGGTATTATTACATCAAGCACGGTCTGCTCATCAAAATATGCCACGCCACATTTGGGGCATTTTATTCCTTTGACCTTTTCCTCTGCGTCGAGGTACACAAACGGGATCTCGGCTTCTACCATTGCTTCTTTACATTTAAAACAATACCATTCTTCCATCATTGGCCCTCTTTGATCTCCACTTCGTGTCCATAAGCTGTATGGATTGTGTAACCACCTGCTAGCTCAAGTGAGTAGTCTACATAAATTGTAGCGCGGTAGTGCCTCATTCGCGCCAGGTATCTATTCTTTCCGGGTAGGTACAGCTTATCGCCTGTTGCTTCGGCATGGGCTATAACCTCTTTAACCGCATCCGGCATGATCAACCTGGACCTGATGGTCTTAAATGTATCATGGCTCATATGAAAGCCTAGCTCTCCGAGGCGTTTTTCATCATCCACTATATCAGACACAACTCGGCTTCCTTTCTTAAAATTGATTTAAATGGTAATCTTCCGCCTGCGCCATGTCAATTGAAGTTCATTTTTGGTTCTAGTGCCACCAGATTCGTTTTCCTCTCCTGCAACTAATGGTTACATGGTAACAAATTGATGCTCTGTGTTCTCCAAAGTCATACAGATATTTTCGTATGATTGTGTGGTGTTGTCTATTAATCTCTTCTCAACCCCCTTTGTCCCCCACTCTTGGGGGAATTTTAATACTGGGGGACACCCCCAGACCCCTGGCAAAGGGGGCTTTGCCCCCTCTGCACTCCCCCGTCAGTAAACGGCCTCTATATGTTTCCTTGCCCCATTCGTGCGTTGGCAGTATCATGTATTATCGATGTGATCGAGTATTTGCGAGATATTGTGAGGGTGATAGAGTCAATTCTGCAAGGGGTGGAGAAGATATGCCGACTCTTTTTCTGACTAAGAACGATGTGCGAAATCTTCTGAATATGGCCGAGGTCATAAAAGCGGTAGAGCAGGCTCTTAAGGACTTGGCGCTGGGGAAAGCAAAGATGCCGCCTAAGGCATACCTTGTTCTGGAGCAGGGGGATTTTCGGGCTATGCCAGGGGCTATACCGGGGGCTGCGGGAATGAAGTGGGTGAATGTACATACTCAAAACCAGTCCCTGGGCTTACCTACAGTTATGGCTATCATTATCTACAACGATCCGGCCACGGGCTATCCCCTGGCGGTGCTGGATGGCACAGATATAACAGCCTATAGGACAGGGGCAGCATCTGCTATCGCCTCGAAATACCTGGCGCGAAAGGACTCACACATACTGGGCATAGTGGGCGCTGGCCGCCAGTCGTATACTCAGCTAATGGCGCATGGCGAGCTCTTCGACCTCCGACAAATCAAGGTGTTCGATAAGCGAGCCGCCGCCGTTGAGACATTTATCAAGTCATTCCCTGCATATTCGATAAAAGCGTGTTCCCTGGAGGAAACGGTAGACTCGGACATCGTATGTACGGTCACTCCGGCCAGGGAGCCGTTTGTGAAGAGCGAATGGGTACGTCCTGGTACGCATATAAATGCCATCGGTGCCGATGCAGAGGGGAAGGAGGAACTCGACCCTTCTTTGCTGAAAAAAGCGGTGGTGGTGGTCGACGACTTGAGGCAGGCGGCAGCGGCGGGAGAAATCAACGTTCCCGTGAGGAACGGCCTGTTCAAAGTTGAGGAGGTCTGCGCTACCCTGAGCGAGGTAATCATCGGCAAGAAAAAGGGCAGAAAAGACAAGAAGGCTATCACCATTTTCGATTCTACGGGACTGGCCATCGAGGATGTAGCTGTGGCCAAGCTGGTATACGACAAAGCGAGCAAGGCAGGCGGTTACCTGTCTCAGGACTTTGTATAAGGGGAAGGCTGGTCAAATTCAGAGCTATATCTGTCTGAACTTGTTTTTGAACCAGCCGCAGACGGGGCAGACCCAGGTATCGGGCAGTTCCTCGAATGGGGTCCCGGGCGGTATGTTGCCCTTGGGGTCACCTTTCTCCGGATCGTAAATGTAGCCGCAGACTGTGCACTTATATTTTGCCATTCTATTGCCTCTTAATTCTCTAGTTAGCTTCAAATCTGCCAGTTCTAATCTTCGCCGAAGGCCTTGAAGAACGATTCGGGGACCTTAGGCACCTTCAAATCTACCCACTTCTGAAGGCAGGTAAAGGAGCAGAAGTCGTAACGTTCGGCTTCCATCCTGCCCCTCCAGTAAGCAACTGACAGCCATCCCTCAAGCACTACGCAGCGGGCATCCTCCGGCTGAGCACATTGCTGTGTGCAAGTTTCGAATTCTGCAGTCTTGCCGCAGGTCAGGCATGTGGCATTAGTTTTCTTAGGCATTGCCGCCTCCAAATTGAGAAAGTAACGCCGCGAAGCGTAGCGCGACTTACATGTCTTTGGCAGGGATAGCGGTTAAGGTCTCCACCGAGTAGTCGGTGGTAAAGCCCACGTCCGCAGCAAACCTGATCGCTGTTTTGGCATCAGACGCCTCGAAGATAATTACACCATCATAACGGCCCATGGTGAAATAGATATCCAGGATCTTGATGCCTTTGGGAGCCTTGAGCCTCTTCATGTAGTTGACAGCCTCCCGTCCTTTGCCTTTCGGAGTCAAAAGCGTAACGAATAGCATGGCGTCCCTCCTTTACCAGCGGTGTTACTATACCATTGTGCCACCGGTCGCACAGGAGGTCAAGCGAGGATGCCTCTAAAGCAATGACATATGAAGTAACTTAGCTGTGGGAAAATGTGATGATTTCTTAAGCTTTCAGAGTGGGATTTTATGACTTCTTGATGGCTGGCAGACCATAATGTTCATCGTAGGAAACAGATATTTGGGCTGCCCGCATGACTCACAACATCCACGGGCAGGCATGAGGAGGAGGAGAAAATGATTACGTTCAACGGTGTAAATCATCTTGCTATGGCTACCGGCGACATGGACAAGACCATCCGCTTCTGGCGGGATTTGCTCGGAATGCGGCTTGTTGCCGGCTTGGGCCAGAGGGGGTACAGGCACTACTTCTTCCAGCTCTCTGAATACGATTTGCTGGCATTTTTCGAATGGCCCGGGGTGGAGCCTGTAGCGCCCAAAGAGCATGGCAGGCCGGTCAGTGGGCCGTTCATTTTCGACCACGTGTCCTTTGGAGTGGACAAGGAAGACGACCTGTGGGAGCTGAAAGATAAGCTGGAGGCGGCCGGATTTGAGGTGTCCGACATGATCGACCACGGCTTCATTCACTCCATCTATGCCTATGACCCTAATGGCATACCTATCGAGTTCTCTCACAATGTGGAGGGAGTCGACGTGCGAAAGATGCCCCAGATGAGAGACAGGCAGCCATCCAAGGTAACTCTGGAGGGGGCGGAGCCGAGGCCGGAGTCATGGCCCAAGGTCGCGAGGCCGACTCCCAGGTCGGAACGGATTGTATATCCGGGCGCAGGCAGCGAACTATTCCACGGCAAGAAAAAGTGATGATTCAGCCCTCGAAAAGCCGTTGGGCAGGACAGGCTCGGTTACTTTGAGCTTTTTTGCCCGCTGGGCATGTCCGAGAGAAATACAAACATGAGGATAAAAAGGATGGCGATAGTAAGGAAGGCAATCCACTTTCCAGTCAGCCCCAGGCCAACCAGCAGGCCGACCACTACCACCAATATGCCGGCAATAACGGCATAGAAAGCTGGCGACTTTTTCATGTTTCCCATTCTAGACAATCTACTTGTCAGCGTCAAGCCGAAGGTCCAGAACAAGCGCTACAGGGCGTGTTGCCTTAGGTTTAAGGCATCCTTTCAGGCACATGGTTAAAACAGGGAGTCTAGGAAAATCGCATTAGAAATGTAAGAGATTTTTCACAATTTTCGCCCGTATTTTATGACTTCTTTGTGACTATTATGTAAGCTTGTCGGTTGGGGCAAAAGAGGTATGCCTGGTCGGGGTATTCTGTAACAGGAGGTGTTCCAATGAATGGACAAGTGAATATCCTCGGCTTTGCGGGAAGCCTGCGCAAGGGTTCGTACAACAAGGCGCTGCTGCGTGAGGCAGCGAAGCTGGTGCCGGCCGGTGCGAAACTTGAAATCTTCGACCTGGAAGGAATCCCGCCCTTCAATCAGGAGCTGGAACAGTCAATGCCGAATAAAGTCAAGGAGTTCAAGGCGAAGATAAGGGCGGCTGACGCGATATTGATTGCGACCCCGGAATACAACTATTCGATACCCGGGGTGCTGAAAAATGCTATAGATTGGGCTTCCAGACCTTATCCGGACAACTCCTTTCAGGGCAAACCAGTGGCTATGATGAGCGCGTCTACTGGATTGTTAGGGGGAGCCAGGGCACAATACCATCTGCGCCAGGTTTTCGTTTTCCTCGATATGCACCCCATAAATAAACCGGAAGTAATTGTGACATTTGCACCCAGCAAATTCGATGAGAAAGGTGCATTGACCGACGAAATAGCGAAAGAACTGATAAGGAAACTGCTCGAGGCCCTGGTCGCCTGGACTCAGAGGTTGAAAAAGGAAAAGGGTTAGCCGGGTTCGTGCGTTTTTCCCCAGGCTCAGGGCAGTGTCACTCCCAAATCGAACCTTATGCTCATGTTGCCGAGGTATTGGAGCGTCTCCGAGTACAGCGGTTCGGGAACCTCGGACGCCAGCTTCGCTTTTACACCCGATGCCGTCAACTCCACATTGGACATAGTCAGGTAGGGCATATCTCTCTGCACATTGAATAGTATGCACTTCGGTCCATCAGCAGCGTTGGACCAGGGGGACCACTCGGTGAGACCTGAGCTGGGCTCGTTGGGGTCCCCGGTGCGGGCGAACTGCGCGACATATGCCATTATGGCGCTGGAGAGTGCTTCCCTGCCCGGGCGGTTACCGTTGGTAAAGACCAGGAGGCCCAGGGGGCCGTTCCAAATATCGTTGCCGAAGAAAAAGGGGATGTCCATCGAATGGCAAGCGCCGAGCCTGAAGCCCCACGGCGCCGGGATTACGCTGGTGCCGGTGTCTCCGCCTGAACCCCAGAGGAATTGATAAACATATACGTTGGGCTGGTCTGTGTGTGAGCTCAACTCTCTGGCCACGCCGTCTGCGCCTACAGCCTTCCAGAGGTCGCTGCTATAAGATGCTACGGTCTGGTACAACTCGTCCTTGCCGGTAAATGTCGGGTCCAGGAACAGAAATAGCTTGGTCTCTTCCTTGGTAGTTCCTATGATGAGCGGGACTTTGTTGGGATAGGTCCCAGCTTCGAACGTGTCGAACCCGGTCTTGGGGATGACTGTGCCATCTTCAAAAATGTAAGGGAACGAGAGCATACCCAAATAGCCTGTGTCATAGGCTTTCAATAATTCAGCAGCGCTCTTAGAGCGTAGATAGGCTTCAATTTGAGCGTCGGAAAGAGTGTCGAGATATTTCTGGGCCGAATCTGCATCTGCGGCAGTCCCGTCATTTACCAACAGCTTCAAAATGGCATCGTGTGCACTCGCCTCGCCATCCGCCACGGGGCGTGCAACAGGGAACCCGCTCTGGGCTATAGCTTTCTGGAAGAGGCCATGGGCAAGCGGTGAGATTAAAAGAGAGAGAACGTTCATAGCACCTGCCGATTCGCCGGCAATGGTGACATTCGAGGAGTTCCCGCCGAAGGCTTCGATATTGGCCTGCACCCATTGGAGAGCCTTTATCAGGTCCAATGTGCCGTAGTTGCCGGAATCGTCAAGCTCATGGCCGGGTTGCTCGCTTCTCAGCGCGGCATAGGTGAACCACCCCAGAGGACCGAGCCTGTAGTTCACGGTCACCACCACCATGTCGGATGTGCCGGCAATGTTCGCCCCGTTATATCCTTCGTACGAGGCAGTACCCATGCTATCGCCTCCGCCGTGTATCCAGAAGTAAACGGGCAGATTCGTCTGTTCGGACTGGGGCCGCCATATGTTCAGATAGAGACAATCTTCACTGCCTGCAACTGTACCGGTGATGGTGTACTGGGTGCATTCACTGCAGAATTGTGTTTCCGCCCGCGTGACATTCCAGGGGTCGGGGTCTTGCGGAGCCTTCCAGCGCAGTTCACCCACGGGCGGCTTGGCATACGGGATGGCTTTCCATACCCAGGTATCATTCGTGTCTGCAAAACCTTTTACGGGGCCGTACACGGTCTGTACCAGCGCATCGCCTGTCCAAAGCGATGGGGTGTGCAGGGTTACGGGCTGCGTGCCCCCGCCAGCGCAGGCGACAGTGCCCGCGACCAGCGCAATAATGAGCAACGGAACCAGCGAGATCCAGAATTTTTTCATTTTATCGTCCCTTTTACTATTTACTGTCAAAAGCGATTGAAGGCTTCAGCTAGACTTTATACTTACTCTCAAGCTTCTCGGCGAAATGAGTGACTGCCTGATGAGCTTCATGCAGGATAGGTCTGCCGTGACCAAAGCCTATGATATTGAACTCAAGGCCTGCTAACCGTTTTATGGAGTTTACCTCTTGACCTACGTCAACAGTGAACAGCCGTGAGGGCACTCTCAGCCCAAATCTATGGGTAAGCAAATCACCCACGATAACCAGCTTCTCCTGCGGTATGAACAGGCAGATGCTTCCCGGCGTGTGGCCCGGGGTATGCAATATCTTGATGCCGCCAAGTAGGGGAAGCTCATCGCCGTCGTTTAATAGTTTGTCCACCTCTGCTGGCATAGCAGCCCACATGCTGCCGAAGGGAGACAGCATCCTGCCCAGCCATTTTGGCCTGGCTGGCCCCGGCTGCGGCAAAGTCCCCTCTATGTACGGAGCATCGGCGGGATGCGCCATGACCTTGGCCCCTGTGGCATTCTTCAACTCAGCCAGGCTGCCAATGTGGTCAGCGTGATGATGTGTGAGGATAATGTGGGCGACATCAGAGGGTTTGTAGCCCAGCCGTCTGACTTCATTCAGTATGTTTGCAGACCTGCCTCTGAGCCCGGTGTCAACTAAAGTAACGCCATTATCGAGCAGCAGAAATACGTTTGCTCCTGAGATGCCAGCGCCACGCATACCGCTTAGTTGATAAACATTTTTGGTCACAAACATCGGGAGGCCTCGGTTTGGATGAGCTATATACCACTTGCGGTATTCTACTGCGATATTTATACTACCGCAAGAAGTGTTCAGGCTGTCTAAAAAATGTAGCGTAATATAGGGGATGTGAGAATGCCGAAGAAGATTAGTTCAAAGTTGGAAGGCCTTGACCGGTTCGGTAAGCACGCAGGTTTGACCTATACCAGGTGGGAAAAAGGTTACAGCCGGTGCGTGCTAAAAGTAAATGATTCGCTGCTGAACCCTTATGGAACAGTGCATGGAGGAGCCCTTTTCACTATGGCGGACTCCGGCATGGGTTTTGCACTCGTTCCAACCTTAGAAGAAGGGGAGCGATGTGCAAGTATCGAGGTCAGCATAGTGTATGTGAAGGCGATAACATCCGGCACGCTCACCTGCGATACGACTGTTGTGAAGAGGAGCAGCAATAGCGCTGTGCTGGAGTCGGAAATAAAGAGCGGAAGCCAGCTTATCGCTAAAGCTCTGGGAACCTGGGTCATATACAGGGAGAAGAGGCCTGTAATGGGTGATGCTTCTGAGGGATGAATTCAGCAATGAGTAATCGGGACGCGCAGGTTATGCAAGGTAAAACAGTGCTGATTACCGGAGCCAATCGCGGCATAGGTAAAGAGACGACCAGGGTCCTGGCCAGGATGGGCGCTACTATTGTAATGGCTTGCCGTAATCTGACTAAAGCTAATCCCGTTGGCGAGGCTATAAAACGGGAAAATGGCAACGGGCAAATCGAAGTGATGCAGTTGGATGTGGCATCGCTGAACTCTATTCGAGAATTCGTCGTTCGATTCGGTGGGAAGTACCAGAAATTGAACGTGCTGATAAATAATGCGGGCCTCATGTGCGGGGGAAGAAGAGAAACCGGAGACGGCTTTACATAGAGTGATGGCGACGAACTATTTAGGGCCTTTCCTGCTGACAAACCTGTTATTACCGCTGCTGAAGCAGGCAGGGGAAGCCAGGATTATCAATATATCGTCCGTCGCCCACTTATGGGGTAGAATCGATTTAGGCGATTTCAATTTCAAAAAGAGATGGGTCTCCACGGGACCGTATGCGTCTTCCAAGCTCGCTCTCATTCTTTTCACCCAGGAACTGTCGGAACGCCTCAAGGGCACAAATATCACGGCTAACGCCTTACATCCCGGGGTCGTTGCCACTAATATCTACAGGATCGGGCCAGAGGACAGTTGGTATCAAGCACTCTTCATCAGGATATTACGCTGTGTGATGATCTCGCCAGCGGAAGGAGCCCAGACCAGCATCTATCTGGCCAGCTCAGATGAGGTAAAGGGCGTGACCGGAAAGTATTTCTACAAGAGAAACCCCACTTACGTTGCACCGAAGTGCAGAGACGTGAAACTGCAGAAAGGGTTGTGGCAGTTAAGTGAAAAATTGACCGGGCTGTCAGGTGCCAGCCGCCCCTGAGTACGCCATATTCAGCTATTTCGCTGGGCCCAGCGGCACTACATCTCTGCCGAAGAGCGTGTTGATAAGCACCCCTGCTGCAGTGTACCAGGCTATCAACGCGCAGAGTATACCTTCGTAGCCTGCTGCTTTGTGAACTGTAGCGTTCCATTCGCCTGCTGCAAGCAGGAAGAAAAGAATCACGAGTGTTACAAAGATGGACGTCACAGCCCTGTTTACTTTCAACGATGCTATCGTGGCGTAGGCGGTGAAGATGCCCCAGGCGATGAACAGTACCGCCATGCCCTCGCGCGGCACTGGTGATATCACTCCTGTGTTTTCCAGAATTATCATCAGCGCTACACCCATCCAGAAGGCGCCAAATGACGAAAAGCAAGTGGCACCGAAAGTATCGCCCCGTTTGAATTCCCACATGCCGGCACAGAACTGTGCCAGGCCACCGTAGAAGATACCGACCGGGAGAACCATACCCAGATTATCTCCTGAAATCAGTCCTGCATTCACAATGTTGAGGAGGAAGGTGGTCAGGGCGAAGCCACCCAGCCCCAAGGCTCCCGGATTAGCTTGTTTCATGTCTGCCACGAGATACCCTCCAACTTTCTAGTCTAACGTGGTATTTTACGATATTCTACTTATGTATGTCGCCCAGTGCAAGGGTAATGGTCCAATGAATTGGGGTAAGGGTGCTCTACTGTGGAAGTAGGATGCTATACCCCCAAAGCTACGGGGAGCGATTTCTCCGGAATGGGAAGCGTCCGGCTACTCCGCCTACCGCAAAAGCGCCAAATCTAACTGCGCCAAAGTAGCTTATGAGGGCGACAGCCATGCCTCCGAAGACATCCGCAATATAATGCTGCTTGGTGAACAGGGTGGAGGCAATTATAAGCACTGCCCACAATACTATAGCTGGCTGAGTGCGCGACCCTACCCTGCCCCACAGCAGCGCAAGTAGCGTGGATAGGGAGGTGTGCAAACTGGGAAAGGCGTTGAACGGTTTATCAGTTGAATAGACCCATCTCAGGATGCTGGATGAGACGTCAGAGCCGAGTATGAGGGGACGCTCCACCTGGGTCTGGTAAAAAAGGAAAACTAAATAGCTTATTACGAGGTCGAGGCTGATAGCCAGTGCCGCTATCGTGAATATTCTCGTCTCGGCTTTCAGAAAACGCCATATTGAGATGACCAGCAGCACATAGAGTGAGAGGTAGGGGAAGACAAACGCAGGCAGCACGGGAATCCGATCGTCTACCGTCGTTTCCAGTGAGTGAATCGGCTCTCTGGGGCTGTTCAATAGGAAATAGGCCAGGAAGAGCAGGAGTAACACTACGAGCCAGATGCACTTGACCAGCCAATCAGGAATTCTATTCCGGTTCATATTATTGAATATACTCGTGCTATCTCGGGTATCTTGTCGACAACCACGCCACCGGGTTGGGTCGAAACAGCAATCCTCGACTCCTCATCATGCTGCTGACATTTCTACATTACTCCTATAGTATACCAAACCTCCGGCATCCGCCTATGCCGGTTTGCACTTCTGCGCCCGTTTTGGGCGGCACTTATCGCTGACGTAAGCCAACATTACATAAAAACTACGGCTAAATGCGAAAAATCGGGGTATAAAGTGAAGATAAGTCAAGTGTACAGACCGTACCAACGCACTATAATCAAAAGTAAGAAAGTACCATACGTATGTTAAACTCACCCACCAGTTCGAGCTTTTCTCCATTAAAGGATGAGAGATAACAAAGGAGTGGAGGGGAAATCAAGAAGTTAGCTGTGGTACTCTTGGTCTTAATAGCGGTCGCGATTGTAGCTTTGCTGATCGAGCCGGGGCCGGCCTCGAGCTGTGTTCCCACGCCCCCACCCCCTTGCACTCCAACGCCTGTCTGTACACCGACGCCAACACCCACGCCAACGCCAACACCCACGCCAACCCCGACCCCGACGCCGACGCCCACACCGGCGCCAACGCCTAATTATTGTCAGACTTGTCCCTACTTTGGCCTGACAGTTAATGCCACTGCCGGGAGTTGCTGCACGGTTAGGGTAAACGGTGGAGATATTACGTACTCTGAGACGTACCTGTTTGCTGGGGGCGCGCCGATAACGCTTGAAGCTGGAGGGGACTGCTGCCAGTTCAACAACTGGACAATCACCATTATCGATGCGAATGGCAACGAGTATACACAAACGTATACACAGAGTACACTCAACTTCACCATGTTCGCTACGATTCACGCTATCGTTAGCTGCTCGCCGACCTGTCCTACGCCGACGCCTACACCCACGCCTACGCCGACCCCTACACCCACACCTACGCCTACGCCAACACCTACGCCGACGCCAACGCCAACACCTACGCCGACGCCTACGCCGACGCCAACGCCAACACCTACGCCGACGCCAACGCCAACACCTACGCCAACGCCTACGCCAACGCCTACGCCGACGCCTACGCCAACACCTACGCCAACACCCACCCCAATGCCTACGCCTACTCCGACCCCAACGCCAACACCTACGCCCATGCCACTGCCAGCAATTGCTGGAAGCGGTGGCTATATACTACCTACGCCCACGCCTACTCCGACCCCAACGCCTACGGTGACGCCAACGCTGACTCCAACACCCACACCCACGCCGACTCCAACACTAACGCCTACGCCTACGGTGACGCCAACGCTGACAGCTACAGCAACTCCTGCGCCGACCCCGACCCCCGTGGCGGTAGCAGGCGTAGTGCCCTGGTCCCTGATAGGCGGGATAATTGGCGCCGCATTTATTGCAGGGTTACTGTTCTACCTGTTAATGCGCAGCCGAATGAGAAAAGGCGTTCCTTATGACGCCAAGTTTCTTATAGTTCCCCTGCCCAAGGCGTCCATGAAGGAGGGGGGCAAGGATGTATTCTACATAGTATCTCAAGGCCGTATGATTAGAGTGACTCCACACAAGGACGAGACGGCGAAGTCCTGACTCTCTTAGGGCAATGGCCCTGGCGTGATTGCGCTGTCCCAGCTTAGTGAAAAGTGCTGAATGTACACCGGGGAATTTGGGGAAGTAATAGCAAGCGGCCGTCCGAGGGGGCATCCCTAGACGGCCGCTCAACTAGCTTCAGGGTTGTTTTACCCTTTGGCTTTTCTGGTTTGAACCTTTACCTTGCGTCCCTTCTTTTCCTCTGCCTTGGGCAGCAGAACTTCGAGGATGCCATTGTCGTAGGTGGCATGGATCTTGCTCTCATCCAGGTCCTTAGGGACTGAGAGCGTCCGGCGGAAGCTACCATAGACCCTCTCGGAGCAATAGCTGTCTTCCTCCTTGACCTCTTCCTCTGCTTTCTTCTCTCCCTTAATGGTGAGCAGGCCATCCGACACTGAGATGTCGATATCCTCCATGGTCATGCCTGGGAGCTCAAGTCTGACTACCGTATTACCGTCATTATCGAAGACCTCCATGGGAGCTAGAAGTGAGCGCTCCAGAATGAAAGTTCCGGGTGCGTAAACGGGTAAGTCAAAGATGCTCAAGGCGTTATCAAAGAATCTATCTACCTCAGTCTCGAAGGGTACTATCTCGGTAAACGGCTCTCTTCTAATCAGCGCGTATCTCTCAAACATCTTGTACCTCCTTTGGGGTTTCCCCCTTACCTTTCACGATATAGTACCCCCGCTATTTCGTATTGTATGTGACTTTAGTCTCAAACAGAGGAATTCATCGTCTTGTATCTCTAAGGAAATCCCTAAGATAAATCAAGTGTTTTAAGGAATGTCGGGGAATTCAGGGGTGATAGAATTCCAGCTACAGGGAATTTTTGTTTGGGTATCGGCCAATATATTAAAATCGGGAGGTCGCAAAATGGTAGAAGTGGAAGTCAGGAAAAGAATACTCGCCATCCTTTCTCATGCTTTGGAAGTAGAATATACGACAATAGTCAATTATCCTCGAATCGTGAGGATGATGCCTGACGAGGAATCGGCATCATGGGTACAGCTTCTGGGAGAAGATTCTATAAAGCATGCGGACAAAGTGGCTGCTGCCATCTCCGGGCTAGGAGGAATACCTCCTTTTCCTCGGTTTGAATTACTACCAGAAAATCCGGACTTAGTCGATTTCTTCGAGAAACAACTGGGTCTTGAGTACCAAGCTCTGGACCTGCATAGTAAGGTCGCAGATGGCATCGGGGAGCAGTTTGCTCCGTCTTTTCGGCAGTTGGCGGAACAGGAACGGTGGCATATCAAGGTGGTTAACGACATCCTCATGAAGCTTCGCGGAAGGCAATGATTCGCCCTTATCGAAGCTTCGAGAGTTCGGTTTCTTCTTACTATGCCTTAGTCCCACACGTAATAAGCATAAAGAATAAAAATGTTTGCTGCCTTACAGATTCATATCCTAGACTGCGGAAAATGCCCCGCAATTCTTCCCTTTTAAAGTATTGAACCTCCCCTTCATTCCATAAGAGGTAAACAGTCCGGGAAAGTATTTTTCGCACAGTCGAATCCACGAAGCTGTCCATAAGTATCATCACACCACCGGGCTTGAGAACCCTTGTCATCTCAGTGAGCGATTGGTTTGGGTCAGGATGATGATGCAATGAATTCATGCACACAATGTAATCGAAGTAATTTGACTCGAAAGGCAAATCAGCTGCCGACCCCTCGCAAAGTTCAACATGTTTCTCATCTTTCAATTTTACTCTCGCGGCCCTGATCATTTCCGGAGACACATCAATGCCATACAGATTTAATTCCTCGCCGAATCCGGATAACTCCTTAAGCAAACTCCCTGTTCCACAACCCACATCCAGCAGTCTCATGCCATCCTGAAGATTTACCAGTTGACAGACCTTCCTGTTACATCTTTTGAAAAAGATACTTACAAGACCGGTATCATAGCTGCCAGCCCACTTATTGAATCTATTGATGTTGTGTTCCTCTATCTTATCCTTATCCTTATCCATTCCACCCCCTGACGGCTGGAACCTTACATAGGCCATAATTATACACCAGTGCTTTAGCTTCTGATAACCAATTGCGACATTCTATTTCTAAGAGTATACTGGCGCAAGAATCCTGCTCTCAGATACCGTCATGTAATTAGTATCTACAAATGGAGGTGACCAGGATGTCGGAGTCCGTAGAGATTACGAGGGACGGGCAAATAGGAGTTGTATTGTTGAACAGGCCGAAGGTGTTGAATGCATTCGACCTGGATATGCTCAAGGAACTTCTGGCATGTATGATGTCGTTTGCAACGGATGATGCTGTGCGAGGCGTGGTCCTGTCGGGAAAGGGCAGGGCCTTCTGCGCCGGCGCTGATTTGAAGATGGCACTTGGCGTGCCGCAGGGGCTTCCGGCTGTCTTCCATGAGGGGGCGGGTCGCCTGCACCCCGTTATCCTGGAGATTCGTCGCATGAAGAAACCTGTTATCGCAGCAATTAACGGGATAGCCGCCGGCGCCGGATTCTCGATGGCGCTGGCCTGCGATTTCCGGGTCATGGCCCGTTCCGCCGCCATGCAACTAGGGTATCCTTCGAATGGGCTCTGCATTGATGGTGGGGGCACATTCAACCTTCCCAGAATTGTGGGTTTAGCCCGGGCCATGGAGATCGCAGCGTTTGACCGCCCGATTCTTGCCGAACAGGCTCTGGCCTGGGGGCTGGTAACAACGGTTGTGGAGGATGGTCAGGCGGTGGAGGAGGCAGTCAGCATGGCTCGAGAGCTCGCGGATCGTTCGCTTAATTCCTTTGGCTGGTCAAAGCAGCTACTTACAGATTCATTCAATACTTCGTTCGAGACGCATATTGAACACGAGCGAGAAGGCATTCAGAGCTCTGTAGGCAGTCGCGATGGCCAGGAGGGGGTACGAGCCTTCGTGGAAAAACGGAAGCCTGTTTTCAATAAGCCGTAGGTTCCCGCGCCAGCAGGAATCCGGAGTGTAGCGTCGTGGCTCCTGTCAAAATCAGCGCTCGGCACCACCGCCTATATCCGCGCACCCCGGGGCCATCCCATGCTTAGTTTCCATCTTGTGCTAGCAAATAAATCGTAGTAGAATGTCGCAAGAAATGAGCCTACAGCATATTGGGAGTCGAAATGGCCAAGTTTCTGATGAGAATATTTGTGGCAGTTCTATTGTTGAGCCTACTCATCTCGGTAATATCGTGTGTCCATTCTTCGCCCGCCACCACCCCAGTACTCGGGAGTAGCCCCTGGCCTATGTTCAAGCACGACTCCCAGCATACTGGCAGAAGCACATATAGTGGGTCTGCAACTTCTGATATTAAGTGGGTCTACACTATCGTAGGCCCAATTGAGTCTTCACCAGCTATTGCTTCCGATGGCACCATATATGTGGGCTCTTTTGACAGTAAACTCTATGCCATAAATCCCGATGGTTCCTTTAAATGGAGCTACAAGACAGGAAATATTTGGTCATCACCATCTGTAGGGACTGATGGCACCATATATGTGGGCTGCGCAGATGGTGAAGTCTATGCCATAAATCCCGATGGTTCCTTTAAATGGAGCTGTAAAACAGGAGATATTCTTTTCTCCCCGCCAGCTGTCGGGGCTGATGGCACCATATATGTGGGCTCTATGGATGTGAACTCTAGTGATAGTAAACTCTATGCCATAAATCCCGATGGTTCCTTTAAATGGAGCTACACGACAGAGGGCGATATTACTTCCTCCTCACCAGCCGTCGGGGCTGATGGCACCATATATGTGGGCTCTGGTGATAAACTCTATGCCATAAATCCCGATGGTTCCTTTAAATGGAGCTATGAAACAGGAGGTATTGAGTCGTCACCATCTATAGGGGCTGATGGCACCATATATGTGGGCTCTTTTGACCATAAACTCTATGCCATAAATCCCGATGGTTCCTTTAAATGGAGCTACACGACAGGAGGCAATATTCTTTCCTCTTCACCAGATGTCGGGGCTGATGGCACCATATATGTGGGCTCTTTTGACCATAAACTCTATGCCATAAATCCCGATGGTTCCTTTAAATGGAGCTATACAACAGGAGGCGGTATTGACTCGCCAGCCATTGGGGCGAATGGCACCATTTATGTGGGCTGCGAAGATGGTAAAATCTATGCCATCGGTGGGAAGTAATGGGTATTTGACCAACAATAAACCATCATCGCTCTGTGGTGCTTTATGCTGTCCCGAATCATATCACATCATACTCCTATCGTGTGATTCAACTAAGCTCGCCCATGGTTGGTTAGCGTAATATGCGGTATTTTGAAGCTGAAAGGTAGCGGTGCATTGTGGAACATCTGCGAAGACAGGTGCTCGTCGCCACGGGAGCGGCAGACGCTACAAGTAGGGGCTCAAAATTTTGAGCCCCTACATCGTGTAGATATGCCTTATGTGTTTCTTCTATACTCTAGCCTTGGTCCCACAAGTAATAAGCATGAAGAATAAAAATGTTTGCTGTGTTATAGATTCATATCCCAGACTGAGGAAAATGCGCTGCAATCCAGCCCTTTTGAATCTGTGAACCTTGCCCTCGTTTCGCAAGATATTAGCGGCCCGGGAAAATACTTTTCGCACAATCGAGTCTACGAAGCCGTCCATAAGTATCATCACACCACCGGGCTTAAGAACTCGTGTCATCTCGACCAGTGATTGATTCGGGTTGGCATGATGATGCAATGAATTCATGCACACAACGTAGTCGAAGAAATTTGACTGGAAAGGTAAATCCGCTGCAGACCCCTCATAAAGCTCAGTGTGTTTCTCATCTTTCAATTTTACTCTCGCGGCATTGATCATTTCCGGGGATAAATCAATGCCATACAGATTCAATTCTTTGCCGGAGCCGGATAACTCCTTAAGCAAACCCCCTGTTCCGCATCCTACATCCAGCAGTTTCATTCCATCCTGAAGATGTAGTAGCGGACGGATTTTCCTGTAACACATTTTGAAAAAGACATTTATAATACCGGTATCATAGCTGCCAGCCCATTTATTGAATCTCTTAACGTTGTGTTCCTCTATCTTATCCTTGTCCATGCCGTTTTCCTTGGCTTTGTGCTTCTTTCCGATTTCAAACCGCTACGGGACGTCATGCTTGCGTACTTTCACCCCTGACCGCTATCCTGCCTCTGGGCTTTGCTACTACCTCTCCGATGATAGCGGCGTCTACGATGCCCTCGCGACGCATGCGTTTGAGCAGGGGTTCAGCGTCTGCGGCAGGCACTGATATGAGCAGACCGCCGGAGGTCTGAGGGTCGAAGAGTATGTCCACCATGACCTTGGAAACATTTTTGTCTATCTCAACCATCTTGATGCGGAAATCCCTGTTGCGGGCCGTGCCGCCGGGCACAAAGCCTCTCTCTGCGTACTCTTTGGCCTCGGGGAAATAGGGGACTGCATCCGAGTGAATTATCATGCCTACGTCTGTACCCTCTATCATCTCGCAGGCATGGCCCAGCAGCCCGAATCCGGTGACATCGGTGCAGGCATGAACATCAACGGTGAGCATCAGCTCGGAAGCCTTTTTGTTGAGGGTGGCCATGCTGCTCACGGACTTGGCCACAGCCTGCTCGCTGGCCTCGCCGCCCTTGAGGGCAGTGCTGATGATGCCTGTGCCCAGAGGCTTGGTCAGGATGAGCTTATCGCCTGCCTTTGCACCCTGGTTCATGATTATCCTGTCGGGGTGGATGACGCCGGTGACGGAGAGGCCGTACTTCAGCTCGTTGTCTTCCACACTGTGCCCGCCCACCAGCACCACTCCAGCCTCGCGCATCTTGTCCAGTCCGCCTGTCAGTATCTCGCGCAATATGGAGATGTCCATGGTCTTTACGGGGAAGCAGACGATGTTCAGGGCAGTGAGCGGCCTGCCGCCCTTGGCGTAGACATCGCTCAGGGCATTGACTGTGGCGATCTGGCCGAAGGTGTAGGGGTCGTCCACTATGGGAGTGAAGAAGTCCACAGTCTGAATTATGGCCAGGTCGTCGCGCAGCTTGTACACGCCGGCGTCCTCAGACCTCTCCATGCCCATGATGAGGTTGGGGTCTGAGATGAGAGGCAGCCCCTCTAAAGCCTTCGCCAGGTTACCCGGACCTATCTTGCAGGCTCAGCCCGCGCCGTGGACGGTCTCGGTGAGACGAGGATTCCTCGCATTGGCCATCTGATTCACCACCTTTCAGGTCTAGGGTATTACGAAATAACTTTTTCATCAACCCCCTGTTTCCCCCAGTCTTGGGGGACTTTAAAAATTGGGGGGTATCCCCAAACCCCCAGCAAAGGGGCTTTACCCCTCTGCACTCCCCAAGTTTTCTGGATCGAGGGCAGCGGTCAGCTATCAGTATACTATAAATGGGTAGATTGGAGTATCAAAATTACGGGGCGGTTCGCGAACCGCCCCTACAGTACTGGGTTTCGTTGCGTTACACCTATCCTGAGTATTTTACCTGGAGGGGGCGCATTGGAGTCGAACCAATCACAGCATCTTGGTCAGAGCCGCTCCCGGTTTTGCAGACCGGGGGGAACCCGGTTCCATCGCCCCCGCTTAATTCGGGCATTGGTCTACACCCACAAAGGGCGGTTCGTCAAAAGACTTAAAAGAACATCACCTTGTCGGATTTCACGACCCAATTCACGAGGTTTTTCATGGAGGAGATATGACAGCCTTCGACTAATTCCTCCTGTTTCAAAGCCCGCTCGGAACAGCAAACCCCGCATATTCCTACCGTAACGCCTTGCTTAATGCAAGCCTTCAGCAGTTCCTCACAATTGGGCATGGCTTCGTGCTCCAACAAGCTGGGCATCTCTTTGGGCTCCTGCCCTTTCTTGGCGAGGAAGACTGCATCCTCAAGGAGGAAGAGGTTAACCGTGTGCTTTTCAAACAATGCTGCCAGAACAAATCTGAGTGCGGTATAAGCCCTTTCTTTTCCATACGGCGGGTCGCCGATTACTACGGTGATACTTGCCACTTGTGCCTCCTATTTGAATGCCCTTGTTCTCGCATTCTGGGGTCTTTTACAGCCGATATAAAGCCCATTGCCTGCAAGGGGAATATACTTCCTGATTTTACATCACTTTTGGCACTGAATCGAGTTTGTTAATCCGCTGAGGATGACCACTAGATTTTGCCACAAGGGCAGCGCCAATTGCGCCGACGATTTGTGGCTCCAGTGGTACTGTTATAGCTATGCCTAATTTTTCGCTGAGCAGACGGTGCAGACATTTGTTCAGGGCTGCTCCACCGGCGAAAACGACCCTTTCCCTGGGCCCTATCCTTCGCACCATGCTGGCGATACGAGCGGCGATAGCTTCGTGCAATGCCAAAGCGATGGCGCTGGTTTTTACCCCACGCGATATAAGGGAGACGACCTCCGATTCTGCAAAGACAGTGCATAGACTGTTGATGTGCACAACTTCGGAAGCGCTCAGAGCAAGGTCGCCGAAATCTCCGATGTTGACCTCCAACGTCTTTGCCATCACCTCAAGGAATTTGCCACTTCCCGCGGCGCAACGGTCATTCATCTCGAATTTCAGCACTTCTCCTTCATCGGATAGCAGCGTTACTTTGCTATCCTGTCCGCCAACATCGATGATGGTGCGGCAGTCTGGATAAAGGTGCTTGGCCCCAACGGCGTACGCCCTGATTTCAGACATCACGTCTCCACCCAGCGCGGAAGAGACCAGGTGCCGACCATAGCCAGTGATTACAAGCCGCTCATAACTCCTGGCTTCCAGCAGTTCCTGACACCGCCGAAGAGGGTTGGTTCCAGTCTCTAGTATGGCAGAGTCCACGATGCCACCGTCCATCGTTACCAGTACGATGGTCCGCGAACCGACATCCAGTCCAGCGCAAATCATCGGCGTATCATTTCCAGGAAGGCATCGACCCTGGTCCTCAGTTGCCCCGCATCCTCATCGCTGTAATCGGTTTCCACACGCAGCAAGGGGATGCCCGCCTTTTCTAAGGTCTTCTCGACCTTGACAGCTTCGTTGGCGTAGGTGTGGCAGAACTGTAGGTTGTAGTGCACCACGCCATCGACTTTGTATTCCCTGGCAAGCCTTACAATATCGTCAAGGCGCTCTTCGTTGGGGGTAAAGCAAGCACAGTGTATCTGCATATAGCGATCAGCGATGGCTTTTATCTGCTCCTCTACTGTGCCTCCTTTCTCAGGGACCAGGTCGCTGAAGTTCCGGGTGCCCGTGCATGACTCCTCACAGACTACGGCAGCCCCCGCTGTCTCCAGAATGTGATGCAGCTTCCAGTTGGGGATGGCCATAGGGCTGCCCGAGATAAGGATGCGCGGAGCGTTGGCAGGGAAAACGCCTTCACCGTTAGCGACTCGTTTTTCCACTTCATCACATAGAGCGTTGACCTGCTTGATGCAGCGCGAAATGTCATCGTAGAAAGCTACCTGGGTCACCAACAAAGCGTCTTTGCCGCTTATAGGCACAGGGTTGGCCTTCCGAGTGTTGTACAGGCGCTGCAGGGCACGGCGGCGCTCATTGACCAGCTTGGTGGACTTTAATAGCTTGTCTGCAGTTATCTTGTTGCCGGTTTGTTTCTCGATCACTTCCTTGAAGGCCAATACCTCTCCCCGCCACAGGTCACGGCTGCGCTGAGTTTTCTTATTGGGTACCTCCATAATGTAGACGGGGTGGTATTCAGCCAGGATCTCAAACATCTTCTTCTTGCCGTCGCAGGTGGTCTCGCCAACGATGAGGTGGCTTGCCTGGACATAGGGGCAGATGCGCCCCAACTTGAAGCCAAAAGACGATTTGATAAGTGCGCAGGTGTTGCGGGGAAGGACCTCCTCGGCTATGGGCACTGAGAACTGTGTCCCTGCACACAGCCCCACAGGGATAGCATCGGCGGCCAGGACAATCTCATCGGGCACGAACACGCAGTAGGTAGCGACCACTATGGTGCCGTTCTTGGCATGCTGCCTTAGCTCCTGTACCCTGATGCCGTGAATATCGCCCACAACGAAGTCGAAGAAGCCCATGCCCTGAGGGCGGTTCTTCTGGGAAAGGTAAATTTCTTTGTAAATAGGTGGTAAGGCATTCATCAGCATATCGTGTTTCTTGAGGTCTATCCCTAACTCGGCCCACATTTGTCTGTTATCTGTCGTCATTTGTCTGGTACTCCTTCAGTTTATTTTTTTGCCAATTGAGGCTGGGACTTGCCTGTTCTCTGCCCATGCTCTAAAATGTCCACAGTTGATTGTACCATAAGAGTTATTGTTGCGCAAGATAAAATTTATTTATGCTAATGTTTGAAAGAGTCTTTCAACCCCCTGTGTCCCCCAGTCTTGGGGGAATAGGGAAATGGGGGGACACCCCCAAACCCCTGGCAAAGGGGCTCTGCCCCTCTGCACTTCCCTGTGTCTAAACAGGATTAATGGAGGTGATTATGAATCTCGAATACTTGAAGACTTATCTGGAGGTGGTGAGGCTGGGGAGCTTCTCCGAGGTAGCCAAGAGATTGTCCATCAGCCAGCCTGCTGTATCCTTTCAGATTCAAAAGCTGGAACGCGATCTCGGCGTCCGCCTGATAGACCGGGGGCAGAAGACAATTAAGCTGACCGATGCCGGGAAGCGTTTGGTCCGTTTTGCTGAGGTTGTGGAAAAAGAGCAGGTACGTCTGATGCGCGACCTCGACCAACTCCGCGAGGAGGTTACGGGCAATATTATCATAGCTGCCAGCACTATCCCAGGCGAAATCCTTCTTCCGCCTATTCTGGGGGAGTTTAAAGCGCTGCATCCTTCTGTGGGGGCACGCGTTGATGTCTCAGATTCTCTAACCGTCATTTCAGGTGTACAAAGCGGCGCTTATGACCTGGGGTTCTGCGGCACAACGCCTGAAGGCAAGGAGCTGGACTATTTCAAGGTAGCGGAGGACGAGATAGTGCTCATCGTTTTCCCGGAGCACCCCTTCGCTAAGAGAAAAAGGATATCCCTGATGGAGCTGGATGGGGAGCCACTCATCTTCCGGGAGGAGACCTCGGGCACGCAGCGCAGCCTCAAATCGCTCCTGGCAAAGGCTGGAGTCGATATAGAGAAGCTGTCAACGAACCTGGTGCTGGGCACAAGCCAGGCTGTGGTCTCTGCCGTAGAGGCGGGGGTGGGCATCGCCTTCATATCCGACCTGGCGATTAAGAAGAGCCTGGCTCTGGGGCTGGTCAAACAGGTGGCTGTGGAGGGGTTGGAGCTGAGACGCGACTTCTACTGCGTTTACCGCAAGGAAAGGGTAGTCTCGCGCCTGCTCGGCGAGTTCATCGCCTTCACTCAGGCGAGGGCAGCACACGCTATTTAAAATACGGGCGCAGTCTGCTGAGTAGTTGCTTGCTGAACAAGCCGGGGAAGAAATCGTGGGCCTCGATGAGGAGCTTGTAGGTTGATGGGGTTATAGTCACGAAGCGCTCCTTCTCTATGGCCTGTCTAATCGCTTTAGCAGCTATTTTCGGCGCTGTCTTGGACTGGCTTTGATAGTATTTCCCCAGCTTGGTGGTGGAAGCATCGAAGATGCCCGTGCGCGTGCCTCCGGGCAGGATTATGCCTACATGAATTCCTTTGTCCTTCAGTTCGAAATACAGTGACTCGGAGAAGCCCTGGAAGGCTGCCTTGCTGGCAGCATAGACGGCGGTGCCGGGCACAACCAGTCTGCCGCCTACTGAGGCTACGTTTATGATCACTCCTCTGCCCTGTTTTTGCATGATGGGGAGCACGGCGCGTATCAGGTTTACCCCGCCATAGAAGTTAACGGCCATCTGCCTATCGAACTCATCCTGGGACATCTCCTCGAAGAATTTCACTATCATCATGCCGGCGTTGTTGACAAGGATGTCTATTTTGCCGTAGCGCTCGTTCACTTTCCGAACCAACTGCCTAATCTGTACATCGTTGCTTATGTCGCAGAGTTCTGCGGTGGCATCGGGGGCATGATTGAGCACGGCTACCAGCGCCTCTTCCAGTTTGGCTTCGTTGATGTCCGCTAATGCGGGGGTGCAGCCATGTCTTGCCAGTTCGATAGAGGTCTCTTTGCCGATGCCGCTGGCCGCGCCGGTGACGATGGCTATTTTGCCTTTCAAGTTCATATTAATCTCCTCTGTCACTATCTGCCTATGGCGGATTACCCCGTTGCACTCCCCAGCAGGCTATTGGCTACCAGGGTTTGCCCTGCTAGTAAAAACAATGGACAAAATGACCGCAGCGAGAAATGCGCCCAAGCCTACCATGAGGACATCGCGGGTCATGCCGAAATGGAAGTCCCCCACCTCAAAGATGATGGTGTATCCGATGAAGAAGTTTGCCAGACCCCAGAGAGCATTCACCAGCGGAGGTGACAGACCCCGGCCTGCAGGGGAGGCGAAGGGGCTGGGGAACTTTTTCCCCGATATGCCCTGCACGAAGTGGGGCACACCGTTAGCGAGGAAGAAGCCAGCGAAGATATAGGCCAGAAAATCATACCAAGCCATAGTTTGCTCCTCCTTTTCATACTCTCTCCACTTTGAGCAGGTTTGTCGTGCCCGCTACGCCAATGGGGATACCGGCGGTGATAACTATGAGGTCGCCTTTCCGAGCCACCCCGGTTTCCAGGCTCAGCCTGGCTCCTTGAGCCAGGAGGTCGGCTATGCTGGATGGTTCGGCTATCTCATAGGGATATACTCCCCAGGAGAGAAGAAGCCTTCTCCTCTGCTTGGAGCTTGGGGTGGCGGAGAGGATGGGTATACCCGGGCGGTACTTAGCCACCCGTCTGGCAGTGCTCCCCGATGAGGTGAAGGCCACGATGGCTGCTGCCTCGAGTTGATGGGCAGTATGGCAGGCAGCATAGCTTATGGCGTCGTCTGTCTGAGGCTCGAGGTCTGCTCCCTTGTCCAGAAGCATTTTGCCGTAGGGTAAGGCAGCCTCTGTGATAAGGGCAATCTTCATCATGACCTGTACTGCCTCTATTGGGTAGCGGCCGATGGCAGTCTCCCCGGAGAGCATTATGGCATCGGTTCCATCGAAGATAGAGTTGGCTATGTCGGTGACCTCGGCCCTGGTGGGATGCGGAGCTTCTATCATGGATTCCAGCATCTGAGTGGCAGTGATGACGGGCTTTCCGGCGTGGTTGCATTTCCTGATGATTTCCTTCTGGGCCAGGGGGACTCTTTCAAGCGGGATCTCTATCCCTAGATCGCCGCGAGCTACCATCAGTCCATCGGATGCAGCCAGTATCTTGTCCAGATTCTCCAAAGCCTCCCACTTCTCTATCTTGGCGATGAGGGGGATATCTGGCCCTCTCTTTTTGAGGAAATTTCTGACGCGGAGCATGTCTCTAGCCTCTCTGACGAAGGAAAGGGCCACGAAATCTACCTCATGCTCTATACCGAAGAGGAGGTCATTGAAGTCCTTTTCTGTGCAAGAGGGAATTTTCAGATTCACTCCCGGCACGTTGACGCCTTTCTCCCATCCTAGGACACCTCCCACGATGACCCGGCATCTCACAGCCTCGGAAGATGTGTTGACCACCTCCAGCTTTATTGCCCCGTCGTCGAGGAAGATGACATCGCCCCGCTTCACGTTCTCGGCGAGTTCAGGCAGATTCACGGTCACCGAGTGCTCATCGCCGGGTACCTTAGCTGTGGTAAGGGTGAATCCAGCACCTTCCTTGAGTTGGACACTTTTCTTTCTCAGCTTACCGGTTCGAATCTTGGGCCCGGCGAGGTCCTGGAGGATGGCTACCGGGGTGTTCAGCTTCGATGCTGCCTTGCGTATGTTTCGAATGTAGCCGGCATGCTCCTCAAGAGTTCCGTGGGAAAAATTGAGGCGCGCTACATTCATCCCTGCGCGTATGAGTTCCCCTATAACGGGGGTCGAGCCGCTGGCGGGGCCTATGGTGCATACTATCTTGGTTTTTTGTCTCAAAGTCATGATTTATTCACCTGAGGCTATGAATGGCTTACATCAACCCCCTAAACCCCCTAAATCCCCCAAGATTGGGGGACTTTTAAATTTGGGGGATACCCCCAAACCCCTAGCAGGAAGTTTCCTGCACCTCATCTTCAACCCTAAATCCCCCAATCTTGGGGGACTTTTAAAACTAGGGGACACCCCCAGTTCCCCCGCGCAGGAAGTTTCCTGCACCTCTTTCTCACTATGGCTAAGAACTTAGGGGAATTGTATCACAATGCCGCGAGCAACAAAAGCCGTCAGGCAATTGTCTTTTACATGGTAGGGTTTTTCACGAAACGGTTGAAACGGAGAGTCCAATAAGGTAGACTTCTTACTAAATGCGCCTGATACGGAGAATCGCTTTGATTTGGAACGGAGGTAGCATTGCATGGCAGAGCAACTGCTTTCGGGATTGAAGGTGGTGGAGTGCGGTAACTTCATCTCGGCAGCACACTGCGCCAAGATGATGGCTGACCTCGGCGCCGAAGTTGTTAAGATCGAGGAGCCTGGCAGAGGAGACGAGTCCAGGGAATACGGCCCTTTCTCGGATGACATCCCTCATCCTGAACGAAGCGGGCTTTTCCTCTACCTGAACGCCAACAAGCTTGGCATCACACTTAACATAAAAACTGAGACGGGGCAGGAAATACTTAAAGAATTGCTTAAGGATGCCGACGTTTTTGTGGAGAACAATCCTCCTAAGCTGATGAAGAAATGGGGGCTCGATTACGCCAGGCTTAAGAAGATAAATCCGCGCCTTATTGTAACCTCGATAACCCCATTCGGCCAGACAGGCCCTTATAAAGACTACAAAGCATATGCTATTAACTCCTGCGCTGCCGGAGGCGTGAGCCAGATTACGGGTCACTACTGGCGCGAGCCATTGACGATGCCGGTGGCACTGGGGCATTATCAGGCTGCCATAAGCGGCGCAGGCGCTACCATGGTCGCTCTTCTCGCCCGGGATGCAACCGGACACGGTCAGCGGGTGGATATCTCGGAGGCTGAGATATGGGCTACTTTCCATGTGGGGTTCGGTGTCACGAAATACACCGGCGGCGCCGGGGACAGCCTCACAAAGGGCTATCTCGGAGGCGGGATGACGTATCCTGCAGGGAGGCTTATTCCCTGTAAGGATGGCCATATCGCGCTAATAGCGCCACAACTCAAACAATGGGTGAAGTTTCTCGAGCTCATGGGTACTCCCGATTGGACCAAAGACCCCCGGTACAGAGACCGCCATGCCATGCAGGACGATTACCCCGAAGAGGTAGATGCCCTGCTCACGCCCTGGTTTCTGGAACGCACCAAAAAAGAGATTTTCGAGATTTGCGAGAAGAACGCTATACCGTTTGCGCCTATGTATAACATGGCGGACGAGGTCAATGACCCTCATCTCAATGCACGCGAGTTCTTCGTGGCGCTAGACCATAAGGAGGCGGGGAAGCTCAAGTATCCGGGCGCGCCATACAAGTTGGAGGATGCCCCGTGGGCGCTGAAGCGGCCGGCGCCCCTGCTGGGAGAGCACAATGAGGAGATATACTGCAAGCGGCTGGGTTATACCAAAAAAGACTTGACCGCGCTGAAAAGGGCAGGGGTTATCTAGCAAATCACGATTGGAGTCCGCCTCTGGCGGACTCCAACCTAACCGATAGAAACATAGCCAGGAGGTTTTCGCATATGGCACGGCTTCCATTAGCAGGATATAGATTGATAGATTTCGGTTCCGCCTGGGCTGTGCCCCAGATGACCCATATTGCGGCGGATATGGGGGCTGAGGTAATCAAGGTTGAATCCCATGTGCGAGTGGATTACGTCAGGGTGGCTAAGGTGGCTGTGCCTAAGGGTGTCTCGATAAAGACGCCCGCTGATTTGGCGGCGTTCGACCCCGAGCAGTTGGAGACCAGTCCCGTATTCCATATCATGAACCGGAACAAGCGAGCGATAACTGTAGATTTCACCAAGCCCAGGGGCGCCGAATTGCTCAGGGAGCTGTGTAAGACGGCTGATATCGTCGCAGACAACTTCACGCCGGGCGTTCTGGACAAGTATGGCTTGGGATATGAGGCACTAGCGAAGCTCAAGCACGATATCATAGTGGTCTCGCTCTGCTTTGCCGGACACACAGGCCCTTTGAAGAATACGAGGGGCTATGCGCCTATCATAACTGCCCTTGGTGGAACGGACAGTCTGGTGGGCTATCAGGATGAGCTAACTCCCTGTGCCATGAGGTTCGCCTATGGTGACCACGTGTCTGCGATGTATGGAGCTTATGTTATGATGGCTGCCCTGGTTTACCGCAACCGCACCGGGAAGGGCCAGTACATAGATATCTCGGAGTGGGAGGCGACGACATCGCTGCTAGGTGAGCCGCTCTTGGATTACATCATGAATAAGCGTGTGCAAAGGCCTCGCGGCAATCGTGTCCCCGACATGGCGCCTCACGGTTTCTACCCGTGCCAAGGTGACAGCCAGTGGGTCTCCATTGCGGTCAAGACCGAGACGGAGTGGCGCAGCTTCTGCAAAGCAATAAGGAATCCGGCCTGGACCAAGGAGGCGAGGTTCAGCGACCTGCATAGCAGACTGCAGAACCAGGATGCCCTGGACAGGCTGGTGGGAGATTGGACTAAGAACTATACGCCATATGAGGCGACAGAGATATTGCAGAAGGCTGGTGTAGCGGCTGCGCCGTTTATGATATCTAAAGACCAATATCACGACCCGCAATTCCAGGCTCGAGGCACGTTTGTGAACATCGCTCATCCCAAGAGCGGGCCCGAGGTGATTTATGGCGTTCCCTGGAGGCTGAGCGACACGCCGGGGAGTATTCGCAGCGGAGCGCCTTTGCTGGGCGGAGACAACGAATATGTTATCAAAGGGCTGCTGAACGTATCCGATGAAGAATACAACAGGCTAATAGAGGAAAAGGTGATATTCTAGAGCTTTCTATATGTCATTGCGAGGAGTCCGCCTGGGCGGACGACTCCTCTCTTGCGCTCGGAGCAGGCTCCGCAATCCCCTCGTGGCCATAAATATCAAGGAGGCGATGAAATTGCTTTGCTGCGCTCGCAATGACATGGGAACGAGGCATGAATGACCACTACTGTACTTTTGGTGCGCCACGGGCAGACCAGGTCGAATATAGCTGGCTATTATATGGGCTGGTCTGAGGAAGACCTTAATGAGGTAGGGTACATCCAGGCGCGCAAATTGGCTTCCAGACTGGCTGACTTGCCCATAGCTTCAATCTACACCAGTCCTCTGAGGAGGGCTTATACCACAGCAGCTCTCATCGCGGAGCCTCACGGGCTCAATGTGAAGCCACTCGACGACTTGATAGAGATCAAGATGGGAGACTGGCAGGGGCTACATGAAAGCGAGATTGCAAGAAGGTGGCCGGAGCTGTGGAAGCAGTCGGAGGTCGACCCGTCGGGGATGGCTATGCCTAACGGCGAGAGCTTCAACCAGGTGGCAGAGAGGGCTGTTCGGGCCTTTGAGACCGTGCTGGCTGCCAACCGGGATAAGCACACGGTGATTGTAACTCACGATATAGTGGTTAGGATATTAGCAGCATACATTATGGGCGTGACGTACAGTATTTATCGCAGGCTTAAGGTGGATAATGCATCGTTGAGCGTGGTCTGGGTTACGGACAGCTCGAAGCGCCTGGTCACACTCAACGATACATCTCACTTTGAAGTAGTGCCTATGCCTCCCCGTTAACAAAGATTATCAGAAATGTGATAACTTTTTAATCATTTCCTCTTTCATTTTATGATTTCCTCATAGTTAAGTTGTTAATATAGGCGCGGGGGCAATTCATGAATTGCCCCTACACTAGGGCGAGGGCCCCTTGCCCCTACGGAATTCTTTATCGAGTGGAGGTTTAGATGGAAGTAGACAGGATTTCTCACCACGAGTCAGTGCGCAAGGTGTACGAGCGGATTAAGAAAGACGGCATGGACAATATCTGGGATCGCTACGAGGCGCAGGGCCTGGGCGCTCCAGATAAGAGGTGTCCGTTCTGCCAGGCGGGCGTGCGCTGCGATTTGTGCTCCAACGGGCCCTGCCGCGCCGATGCCGCCAAGGATAAGAAGGGTGTGTGCGGCATCAAGGCTGACGGCATGGCGATGCGCATGATGCTGCTCAGGAATGTCATGGGGGCGTCCACCTACCATTATCACACAGAGCAGACCGTCAAAACCCTGCGAGCTACAGCGGAGAAGAAGACGCCGTTTCAAATTAAAGAGCCTGGGAAGTTGAAGAACTTCGCCAAGCGACTTGGGGTGAGCACGGCGGGGTCGGTTGATAAAATCGCTATTCGTCTCTGCGATTTTGCGGAAGCCGATTTTAACAGGAAGCTCGACGAGCCCAGCAAAATAGTCGAGGCTCTCGCTCTGAAAGAAAGAAAGGAGCTTTGGAGGAAGCTGGATATTTTCCCCGGCGGCATACACGGCGAGATGATGTTCGCTACCAGCTCATGCCTCACCAATGTGGATGGCTATTATCAAAGCCTCGCTCTGAAGGCGATGCGGCTCGGTGTGGCCATGGCATATCAAAGCCAGATTGTCAACGAGTACTGCCAGGATGTGCTCTACGGTATACCCAGGCCTCATAAGATGCGCGTAGACCTCGGCGTACTAGACCCCGACTATGTCAATGTGCTGCCCAACGGGCATGAGCCTTTCCTGGGCTTCGCCATGGTGCAACTGGCTCGAAGGCCCGATTGGCAGAATAAGGCAAAGGCCGTGGGCGCGAAGGGGCTGCGGGTCATTGCCAACATCGAGACCGGGCAGGAGATGATTCAGAGATGGGAGATGGACAGCACGTTCTATGGTTTCACGGGTAACTGGATCATGCAGGAGGCTGTACTCGCCAGCGGCTGCGTTGACCTTTTCGCCTGTGACATGAACTGCTCCATGCCCATCGACCCCGCGTATGCGCAGAGATACAAGTTCAAGCTCATACCGGTGAGCGAGTTGGTCGCTTTTGAAGGTATCACGGACCGGATCAACTACGAGCCTGAAAAAGCCGGGGAGCAGGCGGCGCGGCTACTGCAGATGGCGGTAGACAATTTCAAGGTGCGAAGGGCATCCATCGAGCCGGTTTCCCAGTTGCCGATGAGGGAGGCTGTAGTAGGCTTCTCCACCGAAAGCATACTGGAAGCCCTCGGCGGCAGCCTTGACCCTCTATTGGGAGCGATAAAGGATGGCACGTTGCGAGGTGTGGCAGGGCTTGTCTCCTGTACTACGCTGAGAGATCATGGCCAGGATGTACACAGCGTACGAGTGGCCAGGGAATTGATCAAGCGTGACGTTCTGGTGCTTTCGATGGGATGCGGCAACGGAGCCATGCAGGTGGCTGGGCTGTGCAGCCCCGAGGCTGAGGAGTTCGCAGGCCCTGGCCTTAGAAACCTTTGTCAAAAGCTGAATATCCCGCCTGTGCTTAGCTATGGCACCTGTACTGATACGGGGCGTCTGGCTGACCTGCTAGCGGCGGTCTCAACTGCTCTGGGGGGCGTGCCTATGTCAGACCTTCCTGTGGCCGCTGTAGCTCCGGAATATATGGAGCAGAAGGCTACTATTGATGCCATATTCGCTCTGGCTCTGGGCCTCTATACATACGTCAACCCTGTGCCCACAGTAACCGGGGCGCCCAATCTGGTAAAACTGCTGACTCAGGACTGCAGAAATGTGACTGGCGGGCTGTTGAATGTGGAAATTGATGCAGTCAAAGCGGTTGATGGCATCCTGGCACATATTGAGGCAAATCGGAAGAAGTTGGGAATATAAACCACATATATTCATGAGGCGGCGCCGGTATGCCGCTCCGCCAGGGTTAGACCGATCACGCCGAGCACAATAAGGGCTATCGAAGCTATTTTTATTGCTGTAGCAGGCTCCTTGAAATAAAGGATACCGACCGTGGCTACGAGGGCTGTTACTATTCCTGCCCATATCGCGTAGCCAGTGCTCACATCGATTTTCTTCACGGCAAGGGTTAGAAAAGCGAAGGCGAGCCCATAGGAAGCTAACATCACAATCGAAGGCGTGATTTTGGTGAAACCATGAGACTCTTTCATGGCTGCGGTGCCTATGACTTCCGTAATAATGGCGATGATTAAGTAAATCCAACTCATTTAAAGCCTCCTTGGACCGCTTTCCAAATTCGCTAAGAGATAGTTCAGGACTATGGCTTTGTATGCTCTGAGATAATACAGCTTGAGCCTGAACATATCAAGCATGGGTTGGAAAGCATTTACTAATCTCTTTTCAACCCCCTGTATCCCCCAATCTTGGGGGAAATTTGATATTGGGGGATACCCCCAAACCCCCAGCAAAGGGGCTTTGCCCCTCTGCACTCCCCTTTAATAAACGACCACGGTTGGGGTGAAGAACTTATAGGAGATAGCTGAAGCAGGATAAGATAAGGACGTTGTCGCTGTGGTTACTACGCGTGCCTACTCAAGCTTTTCTTGCTTCAGTGACTGGGTAGCTGGCAGGTAGATTTGGTTCGTATATTCCTTCAGCATGCGGCGCGCGGAGAAATTGGGTGTAACTGAGCGGATTGCCTCCTTGATAACGCTAATCCAGCCATGGGGCACTCCGTCTCTATCTCTATTGTAGTAGAGCGGCACGATCTTTTTCTCCAGAAGGCGGTACAGGGCTTCGGCATCGACTCTGTCTTCTTGCTCGGGACTGTATGCACCGGGACCGTTTCCTATGGCCCAGCCATTAGCTCCGTTATATCCTTCATACCACCACCCGTCGCGGACGCTGAGGTTGGGCACTCCGTTCAATGAAGCTTTCATGCCGCTGGTGCCACATGCCTCGTTGAGACGACGTGGCGTGCTCAGCCATACGTCCACTCCTTGTACCAGGTAATGCGCCATGTGCATGTCATAGTCTTCCACAAAGGCTATGCGACCCTGAAACACCCGGTCCGTGGCCAGATTGTATACCTGCTGGAGGAGATATTTGGATTGGAAATCGGCGGGATGGGATTTGCCGGAGAATACTATCTGCACCGGCCGCCCCTCGTCATTGATGATTTTCTTGAGACGTTCGATGTCATGGAAAATCAGGGCTGGCCGCTTATATTCAGCAAAACGCCTGACGAACCCAACAGTCAGAACCCAGGGGTCCAGCAAGGCACCCATTGCCAGCACTTGCTGTGGTGCTACCTCGACCTTGTCCCAGCGTTTTCGCGCTCGCTCCCGTATGGTGACCATGAGATTGCGTTTCAGAAGCTGGCGCATTGCCCAAAGCTCTTCATCGGGGATATCCGCCACACGCTCCCAAATCTTGGGGTTATCGTGCTTTTCCATCCAGTCCTTGCCCAGGTATTTCTCGAAGACCTGTCCCAGTTCGGGAGCAACCCAGGTGGGGACGTGGATGCCGTTGGTCACATGTGAGATAGGTACTTCATCTTCTTCAACATCAGGCCGGAGCATATGCCATATCTTTCGTGTAACTGTGCCATGAAGCTCACTCACAGCGTTACACTGACCGGACATAGCTAATGCAAGCGCCGTCATATTGAAGGACTGGCGGCAGAGGCCATTCTGCTGCCCTAATTTTAGGAACATCTCGCCGTCCATACCCAGCGAGCCCCAGTATCTGTGGAAACACTGCTCCACAAGTTGAATGGGGAACACGTCATGTCCGGCAGGGACGGGCGTATGGGTGGTAAAGACGGTAGTCGCTCTCACCCTGTGTAAAGCCTCAGGGAAAGTTGCGCCTTGTTCTATTTCCTCTCTGACTCGTTCCAGCATCATGAAGGCCGTATGGCCCTCGTTAGCATGCCAGATGGCTGGCTTAATGCCCAGAGCCCGAAGAACGCGCACACCGCCAATCCCCAAAACTATCTCCTGCTGTATGCGCGACTCCTTGTCAGCTACGTAGAGGCGGGCGGACAACTGGCGGTCCTGAGGAGGGTTCTCTGCAACGTCGGTATCCAGCAAGTAGACACTGACTCGACCCACCTGTAATTGCCACACCGCAATGGATAACGACTTGTTGTCCAGCTCAACTTTAGCCAACGCTCTGCGCCCTCGAGAGGCAATGATAGGAGTTATAGGCGCTTCACTGAAATCCAACTGCCTGTATACTTCCTCCTGCCAGCCACCATCGGAAATGCGCTGATGGAAATACCCCTGGGGATACATGAATCCGACTCCGACCAGAGGCAGACCAAGGTCGCTTGCTTCCTTGCACGTGTCGCCGGCAAGTATGCCTAGCCCGCCAGCATAGATCGGCAGTGAGTTGTGGATGGCGAACTCCATTGAGAACAAAGCGACAGGACCCGGCAGCATATTGGGATGGTTAGCATTGAACCAGGTGTCCTGAGCTGACATATCGGCATCGAAGGCCGACATAACGAAGTCGTACAGCGTGAGGAAGGCGGGGTCGCCGGCGGCAGCCTTCAACTTATCCGGGTTGATGTCGCGAAGCTGCTTGACGGGGTTGTGGCCGCTGTTTCTCCACAGGGGGTAGTCTAGAATGCGAAACAGGTCACGCGCCTGCTGATGCCAGCTCCACCATAGATTGTGAGCAAGCTCGTCGAGCCTTCCGATACGCTTAGGCAGACGCGTTCTCAGGGCTTGGTTTAACATATCGCTGTCCTTCTCAAACATTAGCACACCTTCGTTCAGCTTAAGTAGTGGTTTTCGCCAGTTTTAGGCAAGTGGTTTCTGGCCAGTTGATTAGGGACAACTGCTAATAGTTCACTTCCCCGGTTATATTGTGCGCTGGGTCAAAGGAATATCACAATCCCAATCATGTACTATTCGTAAACTACTTCTGTAGGAGTACTTTTGTTTCTAAGTACACCACTTACTATTTTCAACCCCCGTGTCCCCCACTCTTGCTTGGGGGGACTTTGAAGGTTGGGGGGCACCCCCAAATCCCCTGTCAAAGGGGCTTTGCCCCTCTGAACTTCCCTTTAAATTTAAAAAAGCGGCCTTGGAAATTATCTCTTGACAATGAGGGCCAGATGTTGTATAAATATGACTAAGTAGCTCTTAATTATTCTGAAGGATGGAGAATGCCATTTTTAAGTAGGGGCGCTGAGTATGCTATCAGGGCCATGCTGGATGTAGCTGCAACTGAAGGCAGAGCTCAGCAGACCACCAAAGAGGTTGCCGAACATCAGGGCATCCCCAAAGTTTTCCTACCCAAAATTGTGCAGCGTCTTGTCCAGGCAGGACTGTTGCGCGCCCATAGAGGCCCTGCCGGCGGTATCGCTCTGTCCAGGCCTCCTGACCAGATTAATATGAGGCAGATTATTGAAGCAATGGATGGCCCGATAGCGCTGAATACCTGTTTGCTGTTGCCGGGTGAATGTCCCAGGGAGAGCATCTGCCCTATACATGAGATCTGGGTTAAGAGGCAAGATGATTTGCTGAGTGGCCTTGAGAGCATAACATTGTCGAAACTGGTTGCTCGTGGGAAAGAGCTCGTCAGCCAACAGGTTGTGTATTGAGGACTATTAAGTAACGGATAACTGGGAAAGGAGGATGGCGGGGGATATGTACTGAAGATCCAGAATGTTAAGTGCCGAGGATATTACAAGGGAAAAGAAACGGAGGAAAGATAAAGCATGTTAAGCAAAATCATGCCGCTGTCGAGGATAGTGATGATTATGGCTGTGGCGGCCCTGGTCATAGGCATAGTTTTCGTTTACCAGGGAGTGAGTAAGGCCAATTGGATCACGAACCAAATGGTGCAGGAGAAGGTTTCGGCTTCTATCGGTGGTGGGAACGCGACTGGCTATATCGATTCCGCAGCAACGGCTCAGGCAGCTGCTGATAAGCTAAAGAAAGATCGGCAAAACATCGCACCGAGTTACGGCAATTTAACTTCCTACGGCACAAATGGGCACTATGACCCAACAAATCCCAACCCGTATCCGCCCAATCCGAAGCTAACTGTTGGTCAGGCCATGTTGGAATACACTCAGGCCTTGAACATGGAGAACTATCTGAGCCTGGGGGTTTTTGCCCTTGGTTTTACTCAGGCGGTTACCGTCATCGGCGTGTTTATGATTCTGGTGGGGATCGCTCTTATGGCGGTTTGGGCCGCGATACGTAAGAGGAAGAAGGAGGCTGAGGTCAAGGCAAAATCAACATGAGCTTGTTCCGTTTTTGACTTTATTCGGGAGCATCTCCCGATGGTTAAGCTGCGCTCGCCCCTTGGTGCGCCGAGCCTCCCGTCTTGGGGGCGAGCCAGCTTGGTTATTTAGATAATAGAAGAGATAGCGGAGATAATGGCTGCTAAGAGAGGTGAAGGATAAATGGCAAAGATTGCGAACTCAATCACGGAGTTGGTCGGAAACACGCCCCTGGTCAGGTTGAACAAGATAACCAAAGGCGCGAAGGGGGATGTTGTGGCAAAGCTCGAATCCTTCAATCCCTGCAGCAGCGTGAAGGACAGGATTGGTGTCTCCATGATCCGGGATGCAGAGCAGAAGGGGCTAATCAACAAGGATACCGTCATCATCGAGCCTACCAGTGGCAATACCGGAATTGCTTTAGCCTTTGTCTGTGCTGCGAAGGGATATAAGCTTATCCTTACCATGCCTGACACTATGTCCCTGGAGCGCAGGCAACTCCTGGCCGCCTTCGGGGCGGAACTGGTCTTGACGCCGGGTGGGGAGGGTATGTCGGGGGCGGTGAGAAGAGCGCAGGAATTAGTGGCCGATGTACGCAATTCATTTATGCCTCAGCAGTTCAAGAACCCTGCTAACCCTCAGATTCATAGGGAGACCACGGCGGAGGAGATATGGAAAGATACGGACGGGAAGGTAGATATATTGGTATCTGGGGTGGGAACTGGTGGCACGATCACCGGGGTAGCAGAGGTAATCAAGACAAGGAAGCCAGGATTTAAGGCTATCGCAGTTGAGCCTGCCGATTCCCCTGTGCTTTCCGGAGGCAAGCCTGGCCCTCATAAGATTCAGGGCATCGGCGCCGGTTTCGTGCCTCAGGTGTTGAGGATGGACGTCGTTGATGAAATTATCAAGGTTACCAACGAGAATGCTGGTATAATGGCCAGAAGGCTGGCTAAGGAGGAAGGGATATTGGCGGGGATATCCTCGGGGGCAGCTACATGGGCGGCCATAGAAGTGGCGAAGAGGCCCGAGAGCAAGGGGAAGCTCATAGTAGTTGTTCTGCCTGACACCGGCGAACGCTATTTATCTACCTGGCTTTTCAAGGAATAGGCAGCTATAGAGGGTAGTCGACTTGTTCAAGACCTTGAGAGAAGACATCAAGACGGTTTTCGCCGAGGATCCGGCCGCCAGGAATATACTGGAGGTTGTTTTTTTATATCCTGGATTACATGCGCTGTGGTGTCATCGCCTGGCACATTGGCTTTGGGAACACAGGCTTCGTTTTTTTGCGCGTTATCTCTCGCACTGGGCTCGTTTCTTAACAGGGATCGAAATTCATCCCGGAGCGAAAATAGGACGGCGCTTTTTCATTGACCACGGTATGGGAGTAGTCATCGGCGAGACGGCAGAGATCGGGAATGATGTGCTTATATATCAGGGCGTCGTTCTCGGTGGGACAACTCTTCAAAAGAAGAAGCGCCATCCCACTATCGGCAACAATGTGGTTATCGGCTCAGCGGCGATATTGCTCGGCCCTATCACGGTGGGTGACGGGGCCCGCATTGGCGCTAACTCCGTTGTCGTGGGGTCTGTGCCCCCAGGAGCTGTTGTGGTTGGAGTCCCGGGCCGTGTGGTGGAAGACCGCCAGAAGACATCGGCGATGCCCCTGGAGCACGGCAAACTGCCCGACCCTTTCAGTGACGCCATCAGACTGATATTGAAAGAACAGCATAGTTTAGATGAGCGTATGAGGAAGCTTGAGGAGTTGAAAGGCATGGGGGCTGCTCCGGGAGAGTTGGAAAGCAGGATAGCAGAGATAGAGAAGGCATTCAGCAACGGCGAAGGAATATAGAACAGAAGTGAGATGACTGAGCACACCCATGGCACACTTTCGTTAATAAGCACCAATCAGCGTCGCCTGTTGGTCGCCCTCTCGATCACCGGGCTTATGACCATAGTCGAGCTGGCAGGTGGGCTGCTAAGCAACAGCTTGGCCCTCATCGGCGATGCCGGTCATATGTTCACGGATACTCTGGCCCTGGGCTTGAGCCTTTTTGCGCTTAACCTGGCTAAGAGGCCGGCCAGCCAAACCAAAACGTATGGCTACTACAGGGCTGAAATCCTGGCCGCTTTGGTCAACGGGACTATATTGGTCCTGGTCAGTGGCTACATATTTTACGAGGCGTATCATCGCTTTGTTGCGCCACCTGAAGTGCGGGGTGGCTTGATGCTCATTGTAGCGGCAATCGGCTTGGCGGCTAATATTGTCGGTATCTCCGTACTACGGTCCGCCGGCAGCCGCAACCTGAATGTCAAGAGTGCGTTCTTGCATATGTGGAGCGATACCCTGTCGTCCTTGGGAGTGATTGCCGCCGGCGCAATCATTCTGCTTACGGGACGCACTATCGCTGACCCTATCATCAGCATCGTCATTGGCCTGTTGATTCTGAGAGGTGCGGGAGGGCTGGTTTGGGAGTCAATCAATATTCTTCTGGAAGCGGTTCCCAAACATCTTGATGTGAGCCGGATCAATGATGCGGTCCGGAAAATAAAAGGTGTGAAGGACATTCACGATGTACATCTATGGGCGATAACCTCTGGCATGTATGCCATGAGTTGCCATCTGCTGATCGAAGATCAGATGGTCAGTAATTGTACCCAAATTGTGGAGGAGGTCAACAAAACGCTGAGCCAGGAATTCGGCATCAGCCATTCCACTGTGCAATTGGAATGCGAAGAGTGCGAAAACAGTCCGGTCTGCCACATAGGAGGGAACCATGAGATTTGAGACAGCGGCGATACATTCCGAAGGAGGCCCTTGCCCTGCAACCGGCGCTATCGTGACACCAATCTACCAGACGTCCACCTTTGTCTTCGAGGATATAGGCAAAACAAAGGGCTACGATTATTCCCGTACGGCAAATCCCACTCGAAAGGCGCTGGAGGATACCATCGCCGTACTCGAGGGAGGCAAGGCGGGCTCAGCCTTCGCTACAGGCATGGCTGCCGAGGCCACTGTCATGCATCTGCTCAAGCAGGGCGACCACGTGATTTCACAGGAAGACCTTTATGGCGGGACATACAGATTGTTCGAGAATGTGATGAAGAACTTCGGTTTGGAGTTTACCTTTGTCAGGATGGAGGACAGGAGTGAAATTGAGGCTGCCGTAAAGACCAACACACGAATGATATGGATAGAGACGCTCTCTAATCCATTGTTGAACGTGGTAGATGTTGGAATGGTCGCTGATATCGCCAAAAAACGCGGTTTGCTAACAGTGGCGGATAATACTTTGCCCAGCCCCTATCTTTTGAGGCCAATCGAGTATGGTATCGACCTGGTGGTACATTCTACCACCAAGTATCTCAATGGGCACTGCGATGTGGTAGGCGGCGCGGTTGTTGCTGCTACGGAGGAGCTGGCAGAAAAGGTTCGATTTCTCTCGAATGCGATGGGTACGTGTGCCTCACCTTTTGATTGCTGGCTGGTGTTGAGAGGAATCAAGACACTTCCGTTGAGGATGAGACAGCATGAAGAAAATGCAGTTGCAATTGCAGTCTTTTTGGAAAAGCATCCCCGGGTGAAGAATGTGTTTTACCCCGGTCTCAAGTCACATCGGCATCACAAGCTGGCCAAAAAGCAGATGAAAGGTTATGGCGGAATGGTCTCGTTCGAAATCGGCGGGGGTGCTAAGGCTGTCAAATCGTTTCTGAGGCGTCTTCGGGTTTTCTCTCTGGCGGAATCGCTCGGCGGAGTGGATTCCCTAGCCGAGCACCCAGCTACGATGAGCCATGCTTCGATGCCGGAGGGCTTCAGGAAAAAGGTGGGAATCACAGAAGACCTGATCAGATTGTCTATCGGTTTGGAGAACATTGATGATTTGAAAGAGGATTTGGAACAGGCGCTTAAACACGCCTGAAGGGGTGAGAAGTGTCCTACGCTAGAGCCTTGCGATGCCGGAAGTGCGGTAGAGAATACCATTTAGAGGCAATCAATTTATGTGATTTCTGTTTCAGCCCACTTGAGGTGGTCTATGATTATAAAGCCATGTCTCGAGGGGTGAATAAGGATAAAATCGCCAGTGGCCCACCTAGCATGTGGCGTTATCGCAATTTACTACCAGTAGACGATGAAATAGTGGATATCGGCTCAGGTTTTACTCCTCTGGTCAAGGCAGATAACCTGGGGCATGAGCTGGGTTTGGAGCAACTATACATAAAGAATGATTGTCTCAATCCGACGCACTCCTTCAAAGATAGGGTGGTCTCGGTAGCTATCACTAAGGCTCGTGAGTTCGGCTTTTCCATTATAGCCTGTGCTTCTACGGGCAACCTGGCTGCCAGCGTGGCGGCGCATGCTGCCAAGGCGCATCTGAAGTCTTACGTTTTCATCCCCTCTGATATAGAGCAGAGCAAGATGATAAGCACGGCTATCTATAACCCGACTCTGGTGGCTGTCAAAGGGAGCTATGACGACGTCAACCGTCTCTGTACCAGCTTGGTTGAGAAGTACAATTGGGGATTCATAAACATAAACCTTCGACCTTACTATGCAGAAGGGAGCAAGACGCTGGCGTATGAAGTGGCTGAGCAGCTCGGCTGGCGTGCTCCCGACTGTGTCATCGCTCCCGCAGCTTCAGGATTACTTTTCACACGCATATGGAAGGGTCTGGAGGAGCTGTCTATGCTGCGCCTGGTAGGGCCTGTTAACACTCATATGTATCTCGCTCAAGCTGCGGGCTGCTCCCCGATCGTAAATGCTTTTGAAGCAGGAACGCTTCACGTACATCCGGTGAAGCCTAATACTATCGCCAAGTCGATAGCTATCGGCAACCCGGCTGACGGTTACTACGCCCTTAAGATAGCCAGGGAATCGGGTGGCGCCGCCTGCGCTGTCAGTGACGAGGAAGCTATAGAGGGGATGAAGCTTCTGGCGCAGACCGAGGGCATCTTTGCTGAGACTGCAGGGGGTGTGGTGATAGGCGTGCTGAAGAAGCTGGCGGCTTCGGGAGCTATCAAGAAAAGTGACTTAACGGTGGCTGCTATTACTGCCTCCGGGCTCAAAACGCAGGAAGCGGTGGCAGACGTGGTTCAGCCCTTTGTAATCCAGCCAACTCTTGAGTCTTTTGAAGAGGTGCTCGGGGAGCGGGCCCGAGCTTGAAGCCTATTGAGTGATTCATGGATTTGAGTTAGACTATGGCAAATATCGAATCTAATTCTGTAAGGAGAAGGAAATGGCCAAGCGACGCGTGATGTTTACCTTTCCGCCAAAACTGATCAAGGAGCCCATTATCTATAACCTTGGGCGCAAATTCCATGTGGTGACCAACATCCGGCGTGCCGATGTCTCTGAGAACAAGGGTTGGGTGGTACTGGAACTGGAGGGAGATGAGCAGGAGATTGAAAAAGGACTCGCCTGGGTGGCGGGCAAGGGGGTGAGGGTAGACCCGGTGGTGGGCGATGTCATGGAGGGCTGAAAGTGAGCGAATTGCCTGAGATCGGCAAAATCTCCCCTGAAATTTTCAATGAGCTGATATATCCGCGCCTGGGTGCCAAAAGTAAGAGCGTGATAGTAGGCCCCCAGCACGGGGTAGATGTAGCGATAGTGGAGATTAGGGATAAGGCCGTGGCGCTGACTACAGACCCGGTATTCATTGTCCCCGAATACGGCTGGGAGAGGGCAGCCTGGTTCGCCATCCATATACTGGCTTCGGATGCTGTGACGAGCGGCCTGAAGCCAAAGTATTTGTCCATAGACTTGAACCTTCCCATGGAGATGACCAAAGCTCAACTTGAGATAGTCTGGGACACCATGCATAAAGAATGCGTGAAGCTTGGCATCGCTGTTGTCTGCGGCCATACTGCGAGGTACGAGAACTGTCATTATCCTATGGTGGGCGGAGCCACAGTGGTCTGCGTGGGTGAAAAAGATGAGTACGTTACGCCGACGATGGCAAAGTCGGGAGACAAGATAATAATCACTAAAGGCCCGGCCATTGAGGCTACTGGCATCTTCGCTACTATGTTCCCCAAGCTCTTGGAGAAGGAGTTCGGCCCTGACTTCAGCAGGCGGGCTCAAGATATATTCTACAAGATGTCGGTGGTGCAGGATGCGCTGACTGCCGTTGGCGTGGGGGTTCGAGACGATGGTGTTACTGCCATGCACGATGCCACGGAGTGCGGGGTATGGGGTGGCCTTTATGAGACTGCCCAGGCAGCCAATCTGGGTGTGCGGGTTGAGAAAGAGCGAATTGTGGTCGAAGACTGTGTCCCTGAAATATGCCGCCATTTCGGTATAGACCCTTATGCTTCCATCAGCGAAGGCACTTTGATTATCGCTTGCAAAGACCATAAGGCTGAGAAGGTGGTGAAGGCTTTGTCCCGAAAGGGAATAAGGTCATCTATCGTCGGTGAGCTGGTAAATCCCAATTATGGGATGATTCTGGTAGAAAACGGAAAAGAGCGGAAGCTGAAGCATCCTGTCGTCGACCCGTTCTGGCAGGCTTTCTACAATGCGCTGAAGACTACGCCTAAGTGATTTCATTAGGGAGACAAGATGGGCACGGAACATTTCAGTTGGCGAGAACATAGATGGCATGCCGCAGATAAGGATTGGCGCAGGGCAAAGGTGATTACTGCCGGGGTTGATGTCGGCTCATCAGCTTCCAAAGCAGTTGTTATGACTGACGGCGAGCTCCTGGCTTACAGCATTCTCTGGAGGGGGGCGGATAATCCCGATAGTGCCCGGAAGGCTCTGGAGGCGGCGTTGAATGGTATGGGGATGTCCCCGAAGAATATTCATTACATCGTAGGTACTGGTTGCGGGGAAGCCGACGTTTCTGAGGCGAAAAGAACGGTAAATGAGATTGCCTGTCACGCCAAAGGAGCAGATTACTGTTTTGGGCACTCGCAGAGAACCGTACTGGCGTTAGGGGGCCGGGGCTGTGTCGTCATCCATGGTAACCAGGGGGGGAAAGTAACAGCATTTTTGACTAATGCATCCGAACCTGCTTATTGCCGAGAAAATCCCTGCAATGCGTGCGGTGCAGCCCAGGGGCGCGGCATGGAAGTGGTAGCCGATTACCTGGGTGTCCCGATTGAAGATATTGGCACAGTATCGTTTAAGGTTACTGACAAACAGCTCAAAGAACGGCTTGCTTTGCCACTGGACAAACGTGTTAGAGTACAAGACGAGATACTAGAGGAAATAAACAAGGAACCGGTGACAGGCGGACATTTGCTTGATGGCGGCTCGCCACCATTGGGTGGCGCCCTGAGTGTTGTCTGTGATGTTCTTGCTAAGTCTCAAGCTTCAGCACTGCTGCAAAACGGGTGGTCTAAAGAGGAGGTCCTGGCTATCCATAGCGCTGCTCTAGCTCACCAGGCAGCCATGCTGGTCAAGCGTCTGGGGATTGTGGGGGATTTTGTTGTTGCAGGGGGTGTCGCTAAGAATGTCGGTGTGGTGCGGAGGCTGGAAAAGGAACTGGGGGTAAAATCTGTCGCCCTGAAGCCTGACCCTCAGCTGTCTGCTGCTCTGGGAGCAGCCGTTTTTGCAAATGATTTCGTGAAAAAGGCCGGTAGAGCTACCTAAAGTATGGCTAAAATAATCGCAGTTTGTAAAAGTAAAGACAAGGGCACAAGGAAAGAAGACGTTAAAGAAGGACTCCTGAAGAAGGAGTTCGGGCTTGTGGGTGATGCCCATGCCGATTGTTGCACTCATCGCCAGGTGAGTCTGCTGGCTATTGAAAGCATCCAGAGGATGCGAGATAGGGGCTTCGATATCGGCCCCGGTGATTTCGCCGAGAACCTCACCACCAGGGGGATTAACCTGGTTGCCTTGCCTGTGGGCACACGTTTGTCTGTGGGGCAGGAGGTTACGCTGGAAGTCACTCAGATCGGTAAAGAGTGCCACAGCGGGTGCGCTATCTATAAACTGATAGGAAAGTGTGTCATGCCCAAAGAGGGGATATTTGCGAGAGTAGTTAAGGGTGGGGTGGTGAAGGCTGGAGACGAGCTGAAGATTTGTGAGATGTGATAAATTTTTAACCTTTTTGGCCCTCATTTTATGACTTCTCTATACCAATGTTGTTATCATGATTAACGAATAGAGGCGATAAGTGGGATATAGAGGAGTGCGTCTTGAAAGTAAAGGTGGATAGAGACGCGTGTATAGGTGTGGGAAATTGCGTGGCCTTCGCACCTACAGTATTCGAGCTTGACAAGGAGAATAAAGCGGTAGTTCTAGATGCCTCGTCTGTGGATTTTGATACCCTGCTGGAAGCCGCTAAAAGCTGTCCTGAGAATGCAATCATTATCGAGGATGATGAGGGGCTCCAATTGTATCCCTAGCCGTGTTTGTCAGGCTGGGAGCAATATGTTAGATTTAGACGACAACTGCTGAGGTGGCGATATGAGAAAAGTATATCTTGATAATGCGGCTACAACACCTCTTCTCCCTGAGGTGCGGGAGGCGATGATGCCCTTCCTGGGCGAAGTATTTGGCAATCCTTCGTCACTCCACGATTGGGGCGATGTTGCCCGGCAGGCAGTCGATGCTGCTCGAGAGCAGGTCGCTGAACTCATCGGGGCCAGTGCTGAGGAGGTGATCTTCACCGGCAGCGGCACTGAAAGCAACAACTTCGCTGTCAAGGGGCTGGCGCTGGCACAGCAAAGCAAGGGCAAGCATGTGGTAGTCTCGGCCATCGAGCATTTCTCGGCGCTTCACTCGGCAAGAACGCTGGAGAAATGGGGTTTCGAGATGACCGAGGTGCCAGTGGACAAGTATGGGTTAGTGAATCCCGAGGATGTGCGGCGAAGCATCAGGAAGGATACTGTGCTTGTCTCCGTGATGCACGCTAACGGCGAGGTAGGCACTATCGAGCCGATAAAGGAGATCGCCAGGATAGCCAAAGAGAATAATGTGGTCTTTCATACCGATGCTATAGCTACCGCCGGGACGATACCCGTAGATGTGAAGGAACTCGGCGTAGATGCCTTGAGCCTGGCCGGAAACCAGTTCTATGGTCCGAAGGGGGTGGGTGCCCTTTGGGTGAGGCGGGGGGTGCGCATCATGCCTCTCCTCGATGGCGGTGTGCAAGAGGGAGGCCGGCGCGCGGGCACGGAGAATGTCCCGGCCATCGTGGGGTTAGGTAAAGCCGCCGAGCTGGCGAAGGCTAATATGGCTGTGCGGATGAAGCAGCTAACTCCGCTCCGCGACCGTCTGCTCAAAGAGCTGCCAGCTAAGATTGAGCACGTAACGGTTACCGGGCACCCTCAGAATCGCCTGCCCGGACACTCCAGCTTCTGCGTGGAGTTCATCGAAGGTGAGTCTATGCTCATGTTCTTGAATCTCGAGGGCATTGCAGTTTCCAGTGGCTCGGCCTGTACTTCGAGGGCCCTTAAAGCCTCACATGTGCTCATAGCGATGGGTATATCCCATGAGGCAGCACAGGGTTCTCTTCTTTGCACCTTTGGCCTGGACAGCACCAATGAGGATGTGGATTACATGCTGAAGGTACTACCACCGATAGTAGATAGATTGCGGCAGATGTCGCCGCTTTATTCCAAGTTCATTAAAGCAAGCAAAGGAGGCAAGTGATATGCCTGTTTACAGTGAAAAGGTGATGGACCACTTCATGCACCCACGTAACGTGGGTGAGATTGAGAACCCTGATGGCATCGGTGAGGAAGGCAACCCTGTATGTGGGGATATGATGACCTTCTATATCAAGGTCAAGGACAACCGGCTGGAAGACGTTAAGTTCAAGACCTTCGGCTGCGGGGCAGCCATCGCTGTATCCAGCATGGTTAGCGAGATGGCCAAGGGCAAGACACTTGAGGAAGCATTGAAAATCACTCCGGCCTGGGTGGCCGAAGAACTTCAAGGGCTGCCCAAGAACAAGTATCACTGCTCTAACCTGGGTGCTCAGGCTTTACATAAAGCTATTGATGACTATCTGAGCAAACAGAAGGCGCAAGGAGAAAAGAAGCCATGAAGAAGCAAAAAGAGAAGAAGCACAACGTATGCCCTTACTGCGATGAGGAGATAAAGTCAGCGAACCTGCCTTACTGCACGGCTTGCAAGGTGACGATATTCTACTGTCCCAAGTGTCACAAGCCGACGCCTAGCGATAAGAAAGTATGCTCCCACTGCGGGGCTGAGCTCAAATGCTAATATCCAGTTGAGGAGGTGTATACAATGGCAGAGCAACAGAAGATGTCCATTGTGCTCTTCAGCGGCGAACTCGACAAGGCCTTGGCCGCCTTCATGTTGGCGACTACTGGCGCCAGCATGGGCATGGAGGTCAAAATTTTCTTCACTTTCTGGGGGCTGAATGTTATCAAGAAAAACGAAGGCAGCATTAAGAGCAAAGGGCTGATGAGGAAGATGCTGAACATAATGAACCGGGGTGGCTCCAAGCGATTGAAGCTCTCTAAATTCCACATGTTCGGCCTGGGCACCTGGATGATTAAGCGACTGATGAAAGAAATAAATATGCCGTCCGTAGAGGAGTTCATTAAAATGGCCCATGAGATGGGGGTGAAGCTTATACCCTGCAGCACTACTTGCGGGTTGATGGGCGTGGAACAGGAGGCTTTTCGCCCCGAGGCAGAACCTCTAGCTGGCGCCGCCTACTTCTTGGCCGAGGCCAGCCAATCGAAGGTGACCCTCTTTATCTAAACGGGCTTTCGCTCATGCTAATCAAGGAGGGGACATGAAAGCGGATCAAACCCTGGACTGCATGGGTCTCTATTGTCCTATGCCTATCGTCAAGACTGCGGAGAAAATTAAAAAGCTGAAAACGGGCGAGGTGCTTGAGGTGGTGGCTGATGATAAGGGGATAAAGCAGGACATGCCTGCCTGGGCAAAGGCTACCGGACACGAGTTTTTGGGGATGGAGGAGAAGGGTGGGGAAATCAAGGTCTATGTGAAGAAAACACATGACTGAGGAGATATGTTCTGGATACTAAAGAGCGACTGCTCAATGAACGGGGGGCGCGGCGTTAACCGCGCCTCTTTCATCTATGGTTGTTTTTTCGGGGTCTGGCGCTTCCTATATAGTAGGTACGTCTCGATTTCCACAGCATTTCAACGAAGGCGATCAAGAAACAGACCACCACGATACCTAAGAAAAGCAGTCCGTAATCTTGCCAGGTCATTTGATATCCTCATTATGCCGTGATTGCTGAGCCTCATAAGCAGAGGAACCACAGCAGCATCGTCTTCTCGGAGAATATCGTATAGGACTGGTACTAATTTGTCAAGGACATTCTACTTGACTCATCTTTACTTTTGTCACAAAAATGTCGGAGAAATAGGGGCGCAAAGGGGTTTTACCCTTCTGCATTTACTCTGCCTTGACAACGATGGAGAGGGATAGTAGCCTTGTGGTCGAGGTGCAAGGGTGACATGAAGACGCTGATACTGGGGATAGGCAATACCGCTCTCACCGATGATGGCGTTGGCTGCAAGGTGGCACAGCGACTTGAGAAGAGGCTGCGGGGGAGGTCCAGTATAACTGTGAAGGAAACCGCTCTTTCGGGACTAAGCCTTCTTGATGAGATCACCGGCTATGAACGGTTGATTATTATCGATGCCATCCAGACTCGCGGCGGCAAGCCTGGCGCTATTTATAAGCTATCGCCCGGCGATTTCAAAACAGGGCGCATGGCTATCATACATGATCTGGGCCTTGTCAGCACGCTGGAGCTGGGGCGAAAGCTGGAGATGGACATGCCGCGCGAGGTAGTCATCTTCGCCATTGAGGCTAAAGAAATGGCAACCTTCTCTGAGAAGTTGAGCCCCGAGGTGGAGAAGGCCGTCCCCAAGGCCGTTGAGGTGGTGGTCAAAGAAATAGGGTAGGTTGGAGCAGATGCTCCACGCTACCCCTATCACTGGGCGACCCAGCGGGTCGCCCCTACATTTCGGATTTGTGTACACTGAAATGCTAGGGGCGAGTTTAGGACCCGCCCCTACGAATTTTACGTTTGTTTGTTGGTTAAACCTAGTCGGTGTGTACCTCGTCCAGCATTTCTCCGGTGTGGCTGAGTAGCTCTATGGATAACGGCATCTGACCTATGGCGTGGGTAGCGCAGGAGAGGCACGGGTCGTAGCAGCGTATGGCTACCTCTACGCGGTTGAGCATGCCCTCGGTCAGCTTATCGGCCTTGACGTATTCTTTGGCCACCAGGTAGACGGCGCGGTTCAACGCCAGGTTGTTGTTCTGAGTGGCCACGATGATGTTGGCCTTCTTGATGGTGCCGGCGGAATCTACCCAGAAGTGATGGAACAAAGTCCCGCGTGGCGCTTCGAGAACGCCTACACCTTCTTCGTTGTACTTCGAAGAGGATGCTCTCAATTCAGTGCCGCAGATTTCGTCTTTCTGCAGCAGCTCCTTTAGCCTCTCCGTGGCATAGAGGCCTTCGATAAGGCGTGCGTAATGGAAGAACAGCGAGCCTTCTACCATGCCGCCGTTGCCCAGCTTCTTGAACTCCTTGAACTCTTTATTCGCCAGCGGTGTCGTGATGTTATCGGCTACGTTGACCCGGGCCAGCGGGCCGACACGGTACATGCCGCCGGGATAGCCCATCTTTTTATAGGTGGGGAACTTCATGTATGACCAGTCTTCTACTCGCTCCTCGATGATGGACAGGTAATCCTTGCCGTCCACCTGGTCTTCAAGGACAATACCCTTGGCATCCAGCAGCCTCAGCTTGCCGTCATAGAGCTGCAGGTTGCCCTTGTCGTCGACCAGGCCCAGGTAGGCTGAGGGGAAGCTGGCGAAGTTCGCCATAAGGTCTTTGTTTTTGGATGCAATGTCCTTGATGATACTCAGGCCCAACTGGTATATGGCAATGGCATCCCCGTTTTTACTTAGAAATTCATCCCTGGCCTTAGGCGAAAGCGCCGTGTTCACGCCGCCGGGGATAGCAAAGTTGGGGTGAACCCTCTTGGAACCCAGCGTCTCGATAATCGACTGTCCATAGGCCCTGCACCATACTGCCTTCTTAGCAAGCTCCGGATTTGCCCCGATGAGCCCAACGACGTTCCTGATGGCTGGGTCGGCATCCATGCCGAAGATGAAATCGGGACTGGCCAGATGGAAGAAGTGCAATGCGTGTGATTGCACATACTGCGCCATGTGAATGAGTTCTCGCAGAAGTTTGGCGGTGGGTGGCAGCTCTACCCCCAATATGGCATCGCCAGCCTTAGCAGATGCAAGGTGATGGCTCACAGGGCAGATGCCGCAGGCTCTCTGGGTAATCTGGGGCATCTCCCAAAAGACGCGGCCCTCGCAGAATTTCTCAAACCCGCGCATCTGAAGCACGTTTAGGCGAGCCTTGGCCACGTTTCCCTTTCCGTCCAACTCTATGGTGACTTTGCCATGGCCCTCTATGCGGGTAACGGGTTTTATCTCTATAGTCTTGCCTTCAGCCATTTCAGTACCTCCTCAACTAGTCGAAGCGCATCATCTCGCTGGGCAACACCGGAATCCGTCCCTGAAGGAGTTCACTCAGGGCATATTTGATATCACCGGCTCGAGGCGGACACCCTGGAACGAAGCAGTCCACCTTGACTACGGCGTTCACCGGCAATGCCTTATCCAGAAGAGTGGGTATCTCCGGCGAAGAGGGTATCTTGCCGTCCTTAACGCTCTCGCACTCTATATAGGCACGCCGCAGCACTTCTTCTTTGGGGAAAGCATTGCGCATAGCACAGATGCCACCAAAGCAGGCGCAGTCGCCCAGCACGATGAGTATCTTGCACTTCGCCCGGAGTTCCTTGGCCTCCTCCTCTTGCTCGTTCATGCCTATAGCCCCGGTAATGAGTCCTACATCTACTTCGGGGAACTCTTTGATATCAGTTATCGGGCTTCTGGTGAATTCCACAGCCTGAGCTAGGTCGATGATGAATTCGTCAACGTCCAGCAAGGACATTTCGCAGCCAGCGCAGGCGTCAAGCCAGGAAGTAGCCAGTTTCACCTTTGCCATAGCAGCAACCTCCATTTAAGCGGGCTATATATTTATATTATATTCCCTTAGCTAGTTTAGCGATAACCTCAACGTCATCCTTGATGTCTGAAGGTGGCTCCAACACTTTGTGGGAAGTGCCGACCTTGCCATCAAGAGAGACGTACTTGCCTTTTCGTTCTGCCCAGATGGGAGAAGGAAGCACCACATCAGCGCAATCTGTCAGCGGAGAGCGGTAGCTTGCCTGTACTACCACGAATTCAGCCTGGTCGACTGGAGCTGCCCAGTCGCCCATCTCAAACTTATCATCGCTCATCAAGACATAAATCATTTTGGGCTTGGCTTTGGCCATGCCGTTCTGGCTGGCTATGCCGAGTTCCCAGGCCCCGCGGCTGTTGCCTCTCGGCTTAAGTGAGATTACCTTTAAGCCGTCAGGGCTCGCTAGTTTAGCCAGGTCGAGCACGCGGGCGACGAGCTTGGAGTCCTTCGCAGCGAATACACCCTCGCCGTAAACGACCACGGGGTTCTTGGCGGCGCTAAGCATAGCCGCCGCCTTTTGTATTGTATCCTTGTCCAGGCTGGTCGCTTCCACAGCCTTGGCTAACGAGACAAACCTCATCGCTTTCTCGGTGCCCTTGGCCTTCTTAGCTACCAGCCCTTCCAGGGCACCCAGAAGTGCTTCTTCGCTGCCGGCATTAGGACGCAGCCACACATCCGCGCGGAAACCGAAGGTGTTCGGACGGGAGTCTACGACTATGATGCTCGCCTTTTTCTGAGTTTTGGCTCGCAGTATGTAGCAGCCGGCTACAGGATGGCTCTCTAAGGGATTCGAGCCAACCACCAGCACGCAGTCGGCGTCCAGGATAGATTCCAGAGAGCTCTCTATCCGGAGGCCTTGACCGTTCTTGGAGAAAGAGCTGATGCCTTCGGCTATAGTCCTATAGCTGGAGCCGTCAAGCGTGTCAATGTAACTGGTGCCTACAGTATTGCGCATAAACTTGCTAAAGGCTTCCAGAGTTTCGCTGGGGCACAGGCTGGAGATGAGACCAGCTATGCTGCTAGCTCCCTGGCGAGCCTTATAGTCCTTGACTTTGTCACTGATCAGTTTAGAGGCATCTTCCCAGGATGCGGGTTCGAGGTTTCCTTTTTTATTTCGAATAAGCGGTGTGGTCACCCTCGGGGTCTCGTTATAGACCTGCTGAAAACGCCCCATAAGACAGAGCTGTCCTTTAAGTCCGGTGAGGTTAGCCCCATCGATACGCACTATGTTGTTATTCTTGACCAGGACATCGGTCTCGCAGCCGACCCCGCAAAGGCTGCACGCGCTGCGGGTAATCTTTCCCTCGCTTGTCCGGCCCCTGTAAGCGCTGACCTTGCTGAAGATGGCGCCTGTAGGGCAGGCCTGCAAACAGGCTCCGCAGGATATGCAGGATGACTGGCCCAGAGACTGGTTCAGGTCGGCCACTACAAGGGTACGCCAGCCACGTCTGCTGAAGTCCAGTGTATGGTCGCCGACTACCTCGGCGCAAACACGCACGCAACGGCCGCAGAGTATGCAGCGGTTATGGTCGATGACCAGGAAGTCATTCAAGGTGTCTGTAGGCAGTGCGGGGAATGTATAGGGATAACGCGCATGGTCCATTTGATAGCGGTACGCCTGCGACTGCAGCTCGCAGTCTCCGCTTGCCGCGCAGAAGAAACAGAAGTGGTTGCGTTCTGTGAAAATCAGCTCCAGAATCAAACGGCGGTACTTTTCCAGGTTTGGAGTGTGTGTAGTAACCACCAGCCCATCCCGGGCCGGATAGGTGCAGGACGGGTTGATGCGCCGTTCTCCTTGTATCTCCACTACGCACAGGCGGCAGGCACCGATGGTGGATAGTCCCTCTAAGAAGCAAAGCGTGGGGACGTAGATGTTATTGGCGCGGCAGACCTCCAGAACAGTGTCTCCCTCTTTACCTTTTACCTGGTTGCCATTGATGGTCAGAGTAATTTCTTTTCTATCACTCATCGGTCTACTCCTCCCCCCCTACTTCGAGGTCGCATCGCAGGCAGCGGGAGGCCTCCTCTCTGGCCTCGTTTGGCCTAAAAGCTAGCACAATCTCTTTGTAAGAAGACTTTCGCTCTTTGGATTCTATCTCAGAAGGTTGTATCCTTGCTCTCTCCTTTACCTCCTCTTCGGTAGGAGCTACTTGAGGCACTGCTATGGGTTCGTAGCCGTCCCTCTCAATGAATATAGAGAGCGGTTTGCCCTGCAGATATCGCTTGATGGATGTTGCAGCTCTCTGTCCAGCAGCCACTGCCCAGATCACGGTCTTGGGTCCGGTTACAGCATCACCGCCGGCGAAGACACCGGGCTTATCCGTGGCCAAAGTTCGTGGGTCTGCTGTAATGGTGCCACCTTTAGCTACCTTCACACCGTCCTTTATGAAGCTTGTGTCGGGCCGCTGTCCAATAGCCTCAATTACGGTGTCTACTGTCAAGGGATAAGTGTATTCCGGGCCGGCTAGAGGGCTCGGGGTGCGGCGGCCGCTGGAATCGAATCCCTTCAGTTCCATGCGAACGCATTCCAGTCCGGTTACCTTTCCGTTCTCGCTCAGCACCTTGGTTGGGGCGACGAGGCAATCGATATGTATGCCTTCGTTCTCGGCTGCTTCTATCTCCTCGTCAATGGCTGGCATATCCCTGCGCTCCCTGCGGTAAAGGATATGCACCTCCTCGGCGCCTTGCCTTACGGCTGATCGGGCAGCGTCTATAGCTGAGTTACCGCCGCCCACCACAGCCACCCTCTTGCCAACCTTTGGCTTCTTGCCGAGGCTTAGTTCTCTGAGGAAGTCTATGGCATCGTAGACTCCCTCGACATCCTCGCCGGGGATGCCCATCTTGTCTCCCTTATGAGCACCACAGGAAATGAAGACAGCCTTGTAGCCTTCTTTGAGCAGGCTGTCTACGTCGTTGACCTTGGTATTGAGCTTAAGTTCCACACCCAGCTTAAGTATATTGTCTATTTCAGCTTTAAGGACTTTCTTGGGCAGGCGGTACTCAGGAATGGCCACTGCCATCATGCCGCCGGCCACAGGCAGGGCTTCGAAAATGGTTACATTGTAGCCCTCGCGGACTAGCTCATAGGCTGCGGTGAGCCCTGCTGGCCCGGCACCTATAATTGCTACGCGCTCCGGCTTTCTGGGCTTCATGGGAGGCACGAACTCGACGCCGTGCTCATAAGCATAATCGGCAGCCAGGCGTTTCAGGTCTCTTATGGATATTGATTCATCCACCTGGGCGCGGCGGCACTTAACCTCGCAGGGGTGGTCGCAGACACGGCCCACCGACATGGGGAAGGGCAGCCGTTGTCTGATAAGCTTGTAGGCGTCTGCGTATTTGCCTTCCTTGATCAGGGCTACATAGCCCGGGCAGTCCAGCTCCACAGGGCAGGTGTGCTGACAAGGAGCCTTGAACAGGGGCTGGCATACTGCCGCCGGGCAGTGCTTGTCAATGATATGCGCTTCATACTCATCGCGGAAATGCCGCAGTGTGCTGAGCACCGGGTTAGGAGCGGTTTGGCCCAGGCCGCACAGAGAGGCAGAGCCCACCATCTCGGCAAGCTCGCTCAGCACAGCGAGGTCTTCCATCGAGCCTTTGCCCTGGGTTATCTTGGTCAATATCTCCAACATCTTGGGGATGCCAGCGCGGCAGGGTGTGCACTTGCCGCAGGACTCGTCTCTGGTGAACTGCAAGAAGAACTTGGCTACGTCCACCATGCAGTTGTTTTCATCCATTACAATGAGACCGCCTGAACCCATGATGGCACCCAGAGCGGTAACGGCCTCATAATCTACAGGTGTGTTCAAATGCCCTATCGGTATGCAGCCGCCGGAAGGGCCACCGATCTGGACGGCCTTGAATTTCTTGCCATCGGGTATGCCGCCGCCGATGTCGAACACAATCTGTCCCAGAGGTGTGCTCAGTGGCACCTCGATAAGCCCCGAATTGTTTATCTTGCCCACGAGGCAGAAGGTCTTGGTGCCCCTGCACCTCTCAGAACCCGCGCTGGCGAACCAGGCGGCACCCTTGTGAATGATTTGAGGCACGTTCGACCAGGTTTCCACGTTATTTAGAGTCGTTGGCTTATCCAGTAGTCCCTTATTGGCAGGGAATGGGGGCCGCTGGCGGGGATTGCCTCGTTTGCCTTCGATAGATGCCAGCAAGGCTGTCTCCTCACCGCAAACGAAAGCACCAGCGCCAGGGAAGACAGACAGGTCGAACTCGAAGTTTGTTCCCAGTATGTTCTTGCCCAGGAGGCCTAATTTGCGGGCTTCATCCAGGGCATGGTTAAATGTCTGGATAGCTAAGGGGTATTCGGCGCGGACATAAGCATAACCACGGCGCACGTTGCCGATGGCATAAGCACCGATTGCCATGCCCTCGATGATGGAGTGAGGATTGCCCTCCAGCACAGCACGGTTCATATAAGCGCCGGGATCGCCTTCGTCACCATTGCAGACGACGAACTTCTCATCGCCCACGGCCTTGCGCACGAAGCCCCACTTCGTGCCGGTGGGGAATCCGGCGCCGCCGCGTCCTCTCAGGCCGGCCTTCGTTATCTCATCTATGACGTCCTGGGGCTGCATCTTAGTTACGGCTTTAGCCAGACCCTGGTAGCCGTCCCTCGCGATATACTCCTCAATACTCTGGGGGTCCATATCCTGATTATGCATAATCCGGATATTCTGCAATTTGAAGGTGGGCGACTCCAGGTCGAGCAGCCACTCCTTAACTACCTGGCCCTTGATGAGGTGCTGTTCCACTATGTTGGGCACTTGCTCGGGGGTAACCTCAGCGTAGATCACCCTGCCCATCTGGGGATGGACAACGGTAACTACTGGCTCACGCTCGCATGGGCCAATACAGGCAGCCTCAGTGATAACCACGTTGGTCAGCTTGCGGGACTTTACCTCTTTGATAAAGGCGTCTTGAACGAACTTGGCCCCACCAGCTATGCCGCAGGTGCCGAGGTGAACCTTGACCTCAATTTTCTTGGCACGCTCGGCCAGTTTACTCTGGGCCGCCTCTCTGAATTTATTGAGATCATCGACTGATGATAGCCGCTTAGCCATATCTCCTCCTAAGCATAAGAGCTCAAGACCTCTTTTATCTTTGTGGGACTCATCCGGCGGTAGACTTTCTCCTCAATGGACACCACAGGGGCGAGGCCACAGCATCCCAGGCATCTCACCATCTCCAGTGAGAATTGACCGTCCTTGGTTGTCTCGCCCGGCTCTATGCTCAATTCTTTCTGAAGGGTATTCAGGATTCTTTCGCCGCCGCGCACATAGCAGGATGTGCCCATGCACGTTGAGATGATGTGCTTGCCTCTGGGAACCATGGTGAAGAACGAGTAGAAGGTGGTTACACCGTATACCGTGCTGAGTGGGATATTGAGATCCCTGGAAATGGTCTGCAAGACGGGCAATGGTAAGTAGCCTATCAATGTTTGCGCCTTTTGTAACACGGGGATCAATGCCCCGGCTTGTCCCCTGTTCTCCTCGATTGCGGCCTGAACCTGGCGGAATATCTCGGCTGCAGTGCCTCGTCCTGCTGCTGCGGGGGCTATCTCTTTTGTCTTCGGTTTAGCCATACAAACCTCCCCTATTATTGGGATACAAATTAAAGTCCTGAGCTATGCAGATGGTTTTCGTTCAATTCTTTGATAACGCTCTCAACACATTTGGGAATCGCCTTTTTTACCTTGGGCGTAAATTCTTCGCCGAAGGTGCTGGTATCAGTTACCTCTATGGCATAGATAACGATTTGTTTGGGCATAGCTATGCCCAGTTTGCTGCCGAACTCGAGTGCTGTGGCAAAATTTACGTCGTGTGGCGAGGAAGCGTGTCGCGTGCTATTGAAAGCATCTGGGGCGAGTCGATAGATTTGGCCTGCTTTTCCTCCCGCTGTCTGAATTGCGTCAACGATAATAGCTTTATCGTAGCCAGCCAGCAGGTCTATCAAGCTCAAGCCTGACAGGCTGGTCTCCATAACCGCTACATCATGTCGCTCGGCGACTCTGTCTTCCAGTTCCAGGGCGACGCGATTACCCACACCATCATCGCTGAGTATCGGGTTGCCCAACCCCAGTATAATTGTCTTCATTATTCCTTTCTTTAAATAGTAAGACAGACAGCGGGCCGCTCTGGTCTCCCAAACAGCCCTATCCCAGGTTCTGGCTCAGTTTTTCTTTTACCTCTCCCTTGCTGTCGTAAATCACTATCTCCAACGGCATCTGACCTGGCAGAGTATGAGTGGCGCAGGCCATGCACGGGTCATAGGCACGGAATGCCATCTCAACCATGTTCAGCAATCCTTCAGTTGCTGTCTTACCCTTGGTAATCAAACCCTGAGCTGCCTTCTTGATGGACATCTGCATAGCCGGATAGTTGTGCGCTGTGGCCACAATCAGGTTAACTTTTGTGACCATGCCGTTCTTGTCTGTTTGGTAATGGTGAATAAGTGTGCCCCGAGGTGCCTCCACAATGCCCACGCCTTCATCCGGTGTGGCTGTCGGAACATTGCGCACCTTAGGGTCGGTGATCTCTTTGTCCTGACAAAGCTCCAGCAATCTCTCTGAGGCGTATAGAAGCTCGACCAGCCTGGCCCAGTGGAATACCAGCGTGGCATGGACAGGCTTGCCGCCGAGCGTTTTGTACATCTTGTCATATTCGGCCTGAGCCAACGGCGTTGCCATGCCATCGGCCGCATTGAGCCTTGCTAGCGGGCTGACTCGATAAACGCCACTGTCCTTCCCCTCGACAAATCCCTTCCAGCCGATCTTCTTGAGGAAGGGGAACTTCAAATATGACCAGGGCTCTGTATGTTCAGCGACATAATCCAGATACTGGGCGGGTTTGAACTTGGCGACCTCTTTTCCGTCGGGGTCGACCACGCGGATGTCTCCCTCGTAGAAGTTCACCCTGTTCTTGCTGTCCACCATGCCCATGTAGTAGCTCTTCATGGTGTAGATGGGTCCTGTGATTATATTCAAATAGTCCTTGTTAGCCAGGACAACATCGTTGAACAGCTTTAAGCTGAATTTGCTGAACTCCACGCAGGACTTGGCCTTTGCCTCGAAGTCCTTGCGTTGCTCCTCAGTGATGGGTTTGCTCATTCCACCGGGGACACCACCTACTGGGTGAGTTGCCTTGCCGGCGATGGAAGCTTGGATACTCTGGGCATAGGCGCGGTGCTTTATCACCTCGCCGCCAATCTGTAGCCCGACCTTGGAGATGACTCCCAGGATATTTCTCTGAGCAGGGTCGCTGGTAGGCCCCATCACGAAGTCAGGAGCAGCTAGGGCATAGAAATGGGCGATGTGGGAATGGATCATATGTGAGCAGTAGAAAAGCTCCCTAAGTTTTTTCCCTGCTGGTGGAAGCTCAACATGGAACACAGCATCTGTAGCCTTGCACGAGGCCATGTGATGTGCCCCCGGTCAGACACCGCAGATTCTGGGTACTATCCGTGGCAACTCCTCAATGGGCCTGCCCTCGCAGAACTTCTCGAATCCACGGAGTTCTGGTATCTGAAGATAGGCATTGGCGACATTGCCGTCGTCATTCAAGAAGATCTCAATCTTGCCGTGACCTTCCAGCCTGGTTATCGGGTCAATAGTAACCTTTTTCATTTATCCTCCCCTCTTCGCTCCCTCTATTTCCCTTGGACGCGCTTTCTCTTCAACATCGAGTTCGACATCCCAAACCTGTAAAAGGTTCCGGCGGGATCGGCCACCTCGTCTACCATTCGGGCAATATCCTTCTCGTCTTTGGTCTGATAAATGGAGGCGATTGAGCTAATCAGCTTTGCCCCCTGGTCGGAAACCCCGGCCGGCGGGCCAAAGCAGCCGCGGCAGGGGATGTTGACCTTGGGGCATAATACACCGCAGCCGCCTCTGGTGGCGGAGCCCATACAGAGCAGCCCCTGCTCCAGCAGGCAGCGCTCCGCATCGGGAATGATCTCGTGGGTCCGATATATCTTCGAGATCATTTTCTTTTCTTTCTTTCGGTCGCACTCATCGCATAAGGTTTTTTCCGAGGCGACAACTGCGCCGACGGGCGGTAAGCTGTTGGTAGCTAATGCGTTTACCACCTTCAATATCAGGTCAACTGTTGGCGGGCAGCCAGGCATGAAGTACTCCACTGGCACTACCTGAGCCAGGGTTAGCACGTCGTCGAAAAGCTCGGGCAGCGTTAGCTCGCCTTCGGGTACGCTTACCTTTGTTTGCGGGAGTGTTTTATTCGGGTTCTCGTTCGAAGGGGCTTCTATGTAAGCTCTCTCCATTATCTCGGCGCGGGTGGTGAGATTAGCTAGCGCCGGTATGCCGCCGAAACAGGCGCAAGAGCCGAAGGACACTAGCACCTTGGACTTGGCGCGAAGCATTTTAGCTATATGCTCTTGCTCAGAGCTTCTTATAGCGCCATTGAACAGGCAGACATCAATAGACTTATCCGGCATGGCTTCGACATGGTGATATTTGAAGTCCAGTGCTATAGGCCAGAACACTATGTCTGCAAGATTGGCAACATCCAGGATTTTCTCGTTGATATCGAGTACGGCGACATCACAGCCGCCACAGGCTGCAGCCCAATAAAGAGCGAGTTTAAGTTTAGCCATGCTTCCCTCCATCATTGCGGCTGAAAGGGCCCAGCTCTCTTACTTGCTCTGTCATATCGTTAACGATGGAGGCAAAACGCTCTCCCTCCGAGGCGGAAACCCAGTCCAGCCTCACCCTCTTGTCCTCGACTCCAAATTGCGCCAGCATCTTCTTAAGCAAGGGGATTCGCCTCGCGGCCTTCACATTACCTTCCAGGTAATGACATTCTCCGATGTGTCAGCCACATATCAGTACGCCATCGGCCCCCGATTGGAAGGCTTTGACCACGAATGTGGGATCCACCCTGCCGCTGCACATTACCCTGACTACACGCACATTGGGGGCATACTTTTTTCGTGAGGTGCCTGCCAAGTCAGCGCCGGCATAGGAGCACCAGTTGCACAGGAACCCCACAATCTTTGGCTCAAAGCTCATATTAGCACTCCCTCAACTTGCGCTAAGATTTGTTCGGTGGTGAAATGCTTGCTTACTATGGCACCGCTGGGGCAAGCAGCAGCGCAAGTGCCACAACCTTTACATAGAGCCTCGTTAATGTAAGAAAGCTTCTTCACATCGTCAAACGTGATTGCCTTATAAGGGCAGAGTTCCAGGCATGTCTTGCAGCCGGAACAAAGTTTCTCGTCGACGACCGAAATAGCAGCCTCGAGTTCGACCTTACCCTTGCTAATCATGGACAGCACACGTGCTGCCGCCGCTGATGCCTGAGCTACTGTGTCGGGGATGTCCTTCGGAGACTGGCAGCAGCCGGCGATGAAGATTCCCTCAGTGGCGGTAGCCACCGGGTCTAGCTTGGGATGTTTCTCCAGGAAGAAGCCATCGGCGCTCCTGCTTACTGAGAACATCTTGGCTACTGCCCCGGCATCGGCGCGTGGCTCAACGGCGGTGCTCAAGACAACCATGTCAACCGGGATGCGCCGTTTACGACCGGCAAGGGTGTCTTCACATAGCACAATGAGCTTGCCTTTCTCTTCCGGTTTCTCTGCCACATTAGTGACTTCACCAGCGCGTCCTCTGATGAAGTTGACGCCCTCTTCCTGAAGCCGGTTATAGAACTCCTCGTAGCCTTTGCCGAAGCAGCGAAGGTCGATGTACATCTGGTAAATTTCGGCATCGGGTATCTTCTCCCTTATTATGTGGGAGAACTTCAGGGAATACATGCAGCAGACACGAGAGCAATAAGCATGGTGGTCCTTGTCTCGGCTGCCTATGCAGTGCAAGATGGCCACGCTCTTGGGTTGCGAACCATCCTTGAGCTGTAGCTTGCCGCTGGTTGGCCCTGATGCGTTGCTCATTCTCTCGAACTGCAGCCCTGAATAAACGTTGTCATAACGCCCATAGCCGTACTGCGTAATAGCTGATGGGTCGAGGGAATCGAAGCCAGTAGTGACTATGATGGAACCGACATCAACCTCGACGATTTTCTCTTTTTGTTCGAAGTTTATGGCCTTAGCCTCACAGAATTTCTCGCACGCACGACACTTGCCTTTCAAGAAGAAGGTGCAGTGCTCTTTGTCTATTACGGGGATATTGGGCACTGCTTGTGGGAATGGGGTGTAGATGGCTTTTCTGATGCCAAGCCCTTCATCGAACGCATTGTTTGCCTTAGTAGGGCATTTGTCTCTGCAGACGCCGCAGCCCGTGCATTTGTCCTCTTCCACATAACGTGGATTCCTCTTGATTTTGACTTTGAAGTTGCCCACGTAGCCTGAGACCTCCGCAACTTCGCTGTAAGTCATCATCTTTATGTTTTCGTGTGACCTCACCGAGGCCATCTTCGGTGTAAGTATTCAGGCTGAACAGTCGAGGGTAGGAAACGTCTTGTCGAGCTGGGCCATGTGTCCACCGATGGAAGGCTCTTTCTCCACTAGGTAAACCATATGGCCCGAGTTAGCAATCTCGAGGGCCGCCTGGATACCAGCGATGCCGGCACCTACCACCAGGGTATTGGGATTAAGTGCGACCTCTCTGACCTCTAAAGGTTGGTGATACGATACCTTTTTCACCGCTGCGCTCACCAGCGCCTTTGCTTTCACTGTGGCCAGCCCTTTATCTTCAGTCACCCAGGCATCCTGCTCGCGGATGTTCGCCATCTCCATCAAATAGGGGTTCAAATCGACGCTAGCCAGCAGGCGCCTGAAGGTTAGCTCATGAAGGCGCGGCGAACACGACGCTATCACAATGCGGTTTAGTTTTTGCTCCTTAATGTCCTTCTTGATGATATCCTGGCCGGGGTCTGAGCAAACGAACTTGTATTCCTTGGCTACCACCACACCCGGCAGGCCCTTGGCGAATTCAACTACCTGCGGAACATCAACCGTGCCGACGATGTTTGCACCGCAATCGCAGACATAGACGCCGATTCTTACATCCATTCTCTATCCCCCCTTCACGGCTGTCGATGATTTTGCAAGCACCTTATCAGGCGAGACAACGCATTTTCCCAAACCCAGGGTCTTGTTATCGATGCCAAAGGCCAAACCCATAAGCTGGGTGAAAAACAGGACAGGGATTTTGAAATTGGATTTGAATTTCTTGTTAACCTTGCCCTGATAGACGTCCAGATTCACTTGGCACAGGGGGCAGACTGTAATAATGCATTCGGCTCCATTGCTCACAGCGTTTTCGAGGAGTTTGTAGGTCAGCTCCAGCGCGACGTCCTCCTCGGCTATGACCAGGGATCCGCCGCAGCAACGGGCCTTGAGGGGGAAAGGTGTGGCTTTTGCACCGAGGCTCTCTATCAAGCGTTCCATCGTTTGAGGATTCTCCGGGTGGTCGAAGCTTGGCCCGGGGCGCACTACCTGGCAGCCATAATAGGGCGCTACTTTCAGTTCACCCAGGTTTCTCCTGACTTTAGATTTGATTGCATCATATCCCACATCGTTAGCGAATATATCCAACAGATGGCGCGTCTTCACCGTACCGTGGTATTCAAGGCCACCGGCTGTCAGCGCCTCGCCGACCTTGGCCTTCACCTTGGGCGATTCCTTAAGATGATGGTTCACCCTGTCGAGCATGATATAGCAGGAGCTACACGGTGTTACTACATCAAAACCTTTCTTTTCAGCCAGAGCCAGGTTACGAGCCGCTAGACATAACGAGCCCAGTTCATCGACGGAGTTGTAGGGGGAAGACCCACAACAGTTCCAATCCTCAAGCTCGATGAGGTCAACGTCTAGCGCCTTAGCCACAGCCAGAGATGACATGCCATATGCCGTGGCGGTACCCTCTTCGCAGGAACAACCGGGGAAATAGGTATAATATTTCATTATGCTCCTCCCAGTTCCTTAGCTTTGTCGAGGATTGTTTTAAGCTGCTGCTGTGACTCTGGCTTCAGCTTTCTTGATTTGAAGGACAGGCGTCCGTGCCTGAGCATGCCAATTGCCGTGGGAATCATACTCATAGCACTGAAGGGGTTGGTCTTGAGGTAGTATCGCATCATGAAACCCACCTCGGGCATGCCACCAGTACCGTATACGAGGTTGCTGAAGGTTCGATACATAATGGGCATCTTTGACTTCTTGGAGCTTAAGCCGTGGCGATCAGCCAGGCACTCCAGGACGTGCATCAGGTCTGTTGGTTTGATGTCCCTGGGGCAACGCACTGTGCAGAGGTAGCAGGAAGCACAGTACCACATGGAGTTGCTGGATAAGACCTCATCCCGCATGCCGGCCCGTGCCATTGCGATAAGCTGCCTGGGCGCGTATTGCATCTTGTCAGCGTTGGGACAAGACCCGGTGCAAGTCCCGCATTGGATGCACAGTCGTATCTCTTCGCCGCCGGGGATGCTGCAGATCTCATCTACAAAAGTGCTGCCGGTTTTCTCCTTGGTCTCCATCGCACACCCCCATCTTTTTATGATAGACCCGGCTTGTCAAAAGCAAATAACAAATAAATAGGGGGCTATCCTGCCCCCTCCCCAATAGTCCTCCCTGGACTGAATGCTCTAATCAATTTCTTTTCCTTGCCCAAATATTAGATACCATGATCGTTGAATTTTGGCTTCGAGTTCGTTTTGTCATATAGTACATGCTTGCGCACGTACTCTCTATTATCCGCTCTATCTATTCTATCATATAATCTGTGCTGCTGCACGTATTTTTCTGTTCTCTACCTACCGCTGGGGTTTTCTCAACGGGATTCTGCGGCTTATTTCCCCCTTTTTATACCCATTTTTGCCCCGCGCTCTGGGGAACTGTTAATAGCGACGTCAATGCCTCTGCCGCGTAGCTTCAGCTCTATAGGCTTGTCATTGCCATACATCTTGTGAACGCGGCAAACCTCGCAGATACTTGTGTCAGTCCCTGTGGCAACGTTGCCTTTCATCTGGAGCTTGGAATACGTGCCCTCTATCTCCCAGCAAGGCAAAGAAGTGTACTTGCTAGCCGGGCACTCATCCCTTATCGCTGGGGGGCAGTGGCACATCTCCCAGCAGGGCGTTTTCCCTGCCCAGAAGTCAGCACCGCTTTTCTTGGTGAGCCCCTCTTCCTTGCTGGCACCTCCCTCCACCAAGCGTCTTAGTCTCCCTTCCATCGCTAGACCTCCTTTGTGGCTGCCTTTAGCTCAAAAGGTACTAACTTGATACTAAAACCACAAGATAACTGAATGAACAAAGAAAAGATATGAGCCGAAATAATCAGACCAATTAAAGGGAAATTCTTCCATGCCCTCACTTTCAGGTTAACACTCTGGGGATAAAGCTGACTTCCGCAGTTGTGCTCGTTCCTAGTTGATGGAAAATAGGCATTTATGCCTGATGGAGCGGCTACGAAATAAGTAAAAATACCTATCGGGAAGTCCTGACTGTCTTGCCAGGTTGCTCTGGCAGAGGTGTCAATGTTTCTTGCCCGGGAACCTCTATCTTGGGTGCTCTCTGTCATGTGTTATGCTGCTCGCTTTCACGGCAACGTCATTTTATCTCGCAGAAAGCTCGCATGGAGCTACAGATTGGTAGGCGCCAAAGCCTATCAGTGGAATAAGGAGGATGGTTAATTGATAGGTTAATACCTATCTTGTTTTTGCCCACGTATGATTGAGAGGGAGTGTGATATAATGACAAATAATGGCAGGCAGGGGGATGTTGTTTGGCTAAAATCAAGGTCCTGATTGCTGACGATCATGCAGTAGTGCGTGAAGGCACCCGCCGTATCCTCGAGCAGGAGCCTGATATGGAAGTAGTCGGGGAAGCTGGAGACGGCGAGGAGGCAGTCAATCTGGCTGCCAGCCTGAAACCAGATGTTGCCATAATCGACATCGCCATGCCCAAAATGGATGGCATCGAAGCTACGAAGCGAATCAAGACAGCTTGGCCTTCTATAAACGTTCTGATACTCAGCGCGTATGACGATGACCAGTTCATCTTCAGCCTGCTGGAGGCTGGGGCTGCTGGCTACCTGTTAAAGAGTATTCGCAGCCGCGAGCTAATCGATGCTATCAGAGCAGTATACTCCGGAGAGTCTGTGCTTCATCCCTCAATTGCTCGCAAGGTACTGAACCGTTTTGTTTCCACCTCCAGCAAGCCAGAAGGTCAGGAGCCGTCGGGGGTGCTCAGCGATCGTGAAATGGAGGTGCTAAAGCTGGCGGCCAAGGGCTTGAGTAACCAGGATATCGCTGAGAAACTCTGTCTCAGTATACGTACAGTTCAGGGCCACCTGGGACATATCTTCAATAAACTGCAGGTTGGCTCGCGGACTGAAGCAGTGGTGCGTGCTTTGAAAGAAGGTTGGGTCACCCTTGATGATGTCCGCTGATGATTGCCCCTTCGGGGTGTTCGTGGTGTGTAGGTGGTACGACGACTATCGTTAAGCTGGTTGCCTGCTGTTATTCGTAGGCCTGGGTTTTGGCTTATCTTAGTCGTACTTGTACTCATTACGATACCCCACTACTATGAGGCCATACAGCATCCGGCCTTCCTTGCCCAAATTTTGGAAAACCTCGGCCTGGATCAGCATGCGTTTGAGAGAATACTTTATCTAATCCCAATTTTCTTGGCCGGGTTTCTCTTCGGGCAAAGAGGGGCTATTGTTGTCTCGTTAGTCGCCCTTGCCTGTATGCTCCCTCGCGCAATCTTGATCTCGGAACACGCTACCGACGCTGTAGTCGAGACTGTAGGCGTCTTCGTTGTTGGCGCTGTGGTAGCCCTATCCTTCGGCTCGTTGCGAAAGGAACGGGAGCGCCGCATTCAATTTTCCGTGCTCAATGAGATTTCCGGAGTGGTATCCCAGTCTTTGGAGCTGGGCCAGGTATTGAGCAGCAGTATTGACAGCGTCATAAATGTAATGAAAGTAGACGCTGCCATGGTGTTTCTTTTGAATAAGGAGGCTGGGGAACTCACTGTAGCTGCGCAGCGAGGGCTATCACCAGGATTTGTCCAGAGTATAAGCAGGATTAAGCTTGGGCAGGGCTTTAATGGCAGGGTGGCGGAGACAGGGGAGCCGCTGATTGTGGAGGACGTATCTCAAGACCCCAGCGTTACCAAGGCGGCAGTGGTTGCGGAAGGGATAGAGGCCCAGCTTATAGTCCCCCTTAAGTCCAAAGGAAAGGTTGTGGGCACTCTCTGTGCGGCAGTGCACAGTTCCCGACGGTTTCGTCAGGATGAGGTAGAATTGCTTACCGCCATAGGCAATCAGATTGGCGTTGCTGTTGAGAACGCACGTTTATATGAACAGGAGAAGGAAGTAACCAATCAAATTCGTGAATCTGAAGAAAGGCTAACCAGGCTTAATGCGATCTCTACTGTTCTGGCGGAGTCTCTGGAGTTGGAACAGGTTTTGCATAAGGCGATTGATATGGTTATGAAGATAATGGAGGTGGATGTGGGGCTGATATTCTCGCTGGATGAGGGGTCTCAGGAGTTGGTGCTTATGGCCTATGAGGGGGTATCCAAGAAGTTTGCGGAGTCGGTGGATAGGACTAAGGTCGGAGAAGGCTTTAACGGAAAAGTGGCCAGAACAGGCGAGCCTTTGATAGTAAAGAATGTAACTACCGACACGGCGTCGTATGTGCCACAAATCAAGGAAATGAAGATAGAGAGCGAAGTGATCGTGCCTATGAGTTTCGGGGGCCGTGTTGTTGGCACTATCTGGATAGCTCAGCGTCGTCCCCGCGATTTTCTCGCTGAGGACGTTAGTCTGTTGACTGCCCTGGGGAGTCAGATAGGCAACTCTATCGCCAACGCGCGCCTTTACCAAGAGCAGCGTGAAGTGACAGGGCAACTGCGCGTGTCGGAGGAGAGATATCGTGAGCTATTTGAGAACGCCAATGATGCCATATGGGTTCATGATCTGGAAGGCAATATTATAGCTGCCAATAAGGCGAGCGAAAAACTTACGGGGTACACTGTGGAAGAGCTGTTGCAGACGAATAAACTGAATGTCAGCGCTTTTCTTTCGGACGAGGGCCTCATTATGGCTAAAGATATAAGGCGCAGATTGTTGAAAAACGAACCTGTAGCACAGCCATATGAACAGCGCATATTGAGGAAGGACGGCACCGAGGCGATCCTGATGATCACCACTAACCTGGTGACAGAGGCTGGAAGGCCTGTTGCCTTCCAGCATATCGCTAGGGATGTGACAGAAGAAAAGCGGATGAGGGAGAATCTGCAATTCTACTTGCGCCAGATTAACAGGGCACAGGAGGAGGAGAGGAAACGCATTGCCCGTGAGCTTCACGACGATACTATCCAGTACATGGTTGTCCTAGCCCGTCAGTTGGATGAACTTGCTTCCAGCAGCAAAGGGCTGTCGGATGAGGAACGATTGCGCCTGGAGAATCTCAGGCAGCAGATTAACAGCATAATGGAAGGCGTGCGGCGCTTGAGCCACGACCTTCGGCCTGCTACTCTAGACAGGCTGGGCCTGGTTCCGGCGCTGGAATGGCTGGCCTCTCAGGTGCCTTCCGAGATAAGTGTCGATGTCAAGGCATTTGGGATAGAAAGGCGACTCCCTGCGGAAGTGGAACTGGTATTGTTCCGCATAGCTCAGGAGGCGCTGAGCAATGTACGTAGGCATTCTCAGGCAACCAAGGCTGAGGTTAAAGTGGAATTCGAGGACAAGAAAACCAGGATAACGGTCAGTGATAATGGCAAAGGGTTCGCTCTCCCTGAAACAATGGGTGATCTGGTCAAAGCAGGCAGGTTAGGCCTAGCCGGAATGCAAGAGAGAATCCAGTTGCTGAACGGCAGCTTGAAGGTTGAGTCGGAACCTGGAAGTGGTACCACGGTCACGGTTGAGGCGCCGATATAATATCGTAGAAGATTGATATAAGTGAAAGCTACAAAAGAATGCTATCCTTGTCTCGCTAATCTGGTGCGCCAGGCTGCTGAACTGGCCACCGAGGACTATGCGCTGAGGGTGGAGGCGATAGACCAGGGGCTGAGGCTTCTGGGTCGCGAGTTCTCTACTGATAAGACCTCCATCGCTGTTGCCACCTTGCTGCATCGTGTTGTTAGAGAGGTGACCGGAAATGCCGACCCTTACAGCCGCATGAAGGAATCGGAAGTGGATATGGCCAAGAGCCTGCGTCGAGGCTGGCAGACCGACCATGAGGGCAGTCTAAGGAACCGCATTGTATTGGCGGTCAGGGGGAACAATATAGACTTCTTCAAAGATATGAAGCAAATCAAGGAAGGTCTGCAGATGCCGGTTGAGTTTGCCATTGACGACACACCGCGGTTGGAAAAGAAACTGGAAAACGCAAAGGCTATTCTTTACCTGGCGGACAATGCCGGCGAGGTCTTCTTTGACCTGCCTCTTGTGGAGAGGCTGGAGGATTTCGCCTCCGTTACCTATGTAGTAAAAGATTCGCCTGTTCAGAACGATATGACACTTGATGACCTGGAGAGGTTTGGTCTGGCAGAGGAGCTATCCAGGGTGATCACCACTGGCACCGATACCCCCGGGGTAGATATGGCTATGGCTTCTGAGGAATTCAAGGCAGAGTTTGAGGCTGCCGACCTGGTGCTGGCAAAGGGTATGGGGTATTGGGAAACTCTCTCGGAGCTGACTCCCGAAGGCAGGGTGTTTTATCTGCTGAAGGCTAAGTGTAAGCCGGTGGCCGATTCGCTGGGCGTAGCTCTGAATAGCTATGTGGCCCTCTTACGGTGAAAAGATATGACAGGTGACATGAGACCGAAACTGAGGCGGGTACAGGTTAGCAGCGGCCAGCAGCACGGCCAGCAGGTGCTTGTCCTCTCTGACCCGTGTGGGCTTAGCGATTGTGCTGTGGTTCTCCCGGCAAGCCTGGGCCCAGTCCTGGAGTTGTGTGACGGGACCCGCAATGTTGCTGCTTTGAGGACAGTTCTGGAACTGAGGACTGGATTACGAGTGGGTCCGGATTATCTGGAAAAGATGTTCGCTGCCCTTGATAGAGCACTCATGATTGACAACGAGCACTTTGCCCGAGTGCATGAGGAGGCAGTGAAGAAGTTCAGGGCTGCCCCCTCGCGTCCTCCTATTATGGCGGACAGGGTATATCCTGCTAACTCGGAGTTGTTGGAGCAAGTACTATGCGGGTACTTCGATGGCCTGCTCCCGGACGCTGATAATATGCCTAAAGTTGACGAGGTGCGCGGGCTAGTGAGCCCCCATATTGATTATCAGCGTGGAGGTACTGTTTACGCAGAGGTATGGCATCGAGCGGCTATAGCAGCGCGGGCTGCCGAGATTGCCATTATTTTGGGCACCAACCACTTCAATGGCCAGAAGCTGGTTACTTTGACAAGGCAAAGTTATGCTACTCCCTGGGGTGCCCTGCCAACGGCCAGAGATGTGGTGGATGGGGTGGCTTCTGCTCTCGGCGAAGGGGAGGTTTTTGCTGAGGAGTTCAATCATCGCAACGAGCACTCTGTGGAAGCCGCTGCTGTCTGGCTGCATTACCTGGTGAAGGATAAGGGCTGTGAGCTTGTGCCTGTTCTTTGTGGCTCCTTCCAAAGGTTTTTAGAAGGGGATAGGAACCCGGGTGACGATGATGAGATCGCTCGCTTTGTTGGGGTGGTGAGAAATGCGACTGCTAATAGACGCACTCTTATAATAGCTGCCGGTGACCTGGCTCATGTCGGCCCGGCTTTCGGAGACCGTTACCCAATAAATGTCCTGGAGAAAGCCATGCTTTCGTCAGCCGACAACGAGCTGATGTCTGCTATCGCCATGGGGGATGCTGAAGGGATGTTCCAGCAGGTGAAAAAAGAGGGGGACAGGAGACGAATCTGCGGCCTGTCCGCAATATATCTGGCACTGCGTCTTCTGGGAAAAACCAGTGGTGATATCACCGGCTATGCCCAGTGCCCTGCCGACGAGCAGGAAGCCTCGTTCGTATCTATTTGCGGTATTGTCCTGGCTTAGTCGAGTTAACTGTGCCATACCTGAAACAGGGAAGTTGATTTGATGAAAAATATCTCGAATAAGAAAGCAACGATTGAGATTCATTTGCAGCCCGGTGCCAAAAGAAGCGAGGTCGTTGGCTTCAGGGAGGGCATTCTCTATGTGAAGGTGACGGCACTGCCCCAGAAAGGCCAGGCCAACCGGGCGCTTCTGGAGCTTATGGCTCAGACATTGGGGATACCCAGAAGTGATGTTGATATTATTCGAGGTCAGTCCAGCCGAAGCAAGGTTATAGCTATACATGGCTTGACTGGTGACGAAGTGAAAGAGATATTAGGCCGGGACCTGCCCTGTAAGGATTTAATACATTCATTGAAAAATGAGGCCGCTAGGAGAGAAAGCTAGTCCTCTATTATTTGAAAATAGAGGATCGCTATTTAGTATCCTTTCTTAGCCTCTCTTGTCTGTGGAGAACTCTTAGCGTAAAATTAGGTGCTGAGCTCAGAAAGTTTGATATCTCAGACGCGAAGGTTATCGGCTATGAAGCATATCTATGTGCATGTAAGTGAGGATGAGGATATCGGTTTCGAAGGAAGGTCTTATAGAATAGCCGAGGAGCTGTTAGATTATCAGGGGCGAAAGGTTCTGTATTTAAATTCCGAGGCTTCAGGGGTTTCCTTCTGTGACCGTAGCTATGCTATGCATCTGGGCAGTATCAACGTAAAAGGCTATGTCCTGAGGTGGAAGTGCGGTACAAATGAAAAGGGTGGGACTCTGTCTGAGATAGAGCCCGTGATAGATGAAGGTGAGCAGCGGGAGATAAGCAAGCTTCTCAGGGTCAGGTATAATGTTCCTGCGGTCAGATTCGAATAGTGAATAGTTTGGCTGGGAAACGATGCAGCCTATGAAGAATTTTATGAAATCAGCTCTTGATTGGATACGTCACAGGGCAACACGAAGCTTTATCCTCAAGCTGGTCCTAGTCCTATTAGTGATACTCATAGGCAGTGGCATCGGAGTATATTATCTTGAGCATAAAAACGTCAGCGGCTTATCGTCCATTGGGCTGGCCTTGTGGTGGATGGTGATAGTTATCACTAAGTCTCCTGGGTATGGCCCCACCTTCCCGTTGACTGTAGCAGGACGCGCCATCACCTTTATTCTGATTATCCTTGGTCTTAGCTTCATTCCCTTAGTTACTGCAAAGATAGCTTCATATATGGTCACACGCCAGTTGAGGGAGGAAAGAGGATTGGAAAAGTTAAGAAATAAAGAACATACCGTAATCTGCGGCTGGAATGAACACATAGAGACGATACTGGATGGTATTATTGCGCGACAGGAGCATCCTGAGATAATACTGGTCAACTCGTTAGCTCCTGAGAAGATGAATCAGGTATTGCTGAAATACAAATCTATCAAGCCGAAGTTTGTGTATGGAGACTTTAGCAGCGAGGCGATACTGGAGCTTGCGAACGTAAAGCAGGCAGCGACGGTGATGATCCTGAGTGACACAGCGCAGGGGGATATGGCCGGTGCGGATGAGAGGGCGGTGTTAGGGACGCTGGCGGTGAAAACGATGAATCCCCGGGCTCGGGTATGTGTAGAGGTAACGGAGCCCAGGTCTGCGCCGCATGTACGGCGGGCTGGTGCCAGTGAGGTGATAGTGCATGGGGAGTACGATCCATTTTTGATGACATCGGCAGCGATGGCGGAGGGTGTAGTGTTTGCGGCGCGGCAGTTGTTATCGCATCGAGAGAAGAATTGTTTACAGCAGAAAGTGGTACCTGCTGAATTTGTAGGGAAGAGGTTTGGTGAGCTTGCGGCCTATTTTAAGGAGAAACAGAATTCCCTGTTGGTGGGGTTGTTTTGCCGAGGGAGGGTGCTGTGTGCCGAGGATGTACTCAGTGGTGATTCTTCGGTAATAGACGACTTCATAGAGCGGAAATTCAGAGAAGCTGGGAAAGAATATCTTGGGGCCCAGCTTGAGATACCGCAGGCGAATCTCAATCCAGGAGACGATTACGTGATAAGGCAGAACGATACAGCCATAGTGATAGGGGAATAGGCGTATTCCAGTCCAAAGCTATAAGCCAGAGATAGAATAAACATTATAGGGGACGGCGATGGGAGTTTTGATTGACAAGCTAGTCAAAGCGCCTTTGTTCAAGGGGTTGACGAAGGAAGAGATGGAGAAAGTGCTGTCCGTGGCGCATGAGATAAAGTGGGGTGAAGGTGACACTATAATCACGGAAGGTGAGATGGGTGAGACGATGTACGTCATATATTCCGGGTCAGTGAAGGTAAGCAAGAGACTGACGCTGCCGCAGCTTTCGGATGAGAGGGGACCTAGTGAGAAGACATTAATCCGGATGGATGCGGTTGAGCCGATAGTGGTGGGTGAGGTAGCGATGCTGACGAAGGCCGAGCGTTCAGCGACGATAACAGCGACGAAGGAATGTTTAGTGTTGGAGATATATGGGCCTGAGCTGGCGAAGCTGTGTGAGGCAGATACGAAGATAGGGTTGAAGATAATGGGGAACCTGGCGAAGCTACTGAGTGAACGGTTGAGGCAAACCAACCGGGACGTGATCAGGCTGGCCACGGCGTTGAGCGTAGCTTTGGGCTAGGGAGGCAAAAGCCCGTATGCGAAAGGTGGGATCATGATTTACTGGGCGCCTCTGTTGCACTTCTATCAGCCGACTAACCAGACCCACTGGGTGTTGAGAAAGATATGCGAGGAATCCTACAGGCCTCTGGTGAAGCTGTTTGACGAGTTGCCACATGCTAAAGTTACGGTGAACATCAATGCTGCCCTCACTGAGCTGCTGGATGATCATGGGATGTCGGATGTCATCTCTGGCTTGCGCGATTTGTGCGAGAAGGGGCGGTTGGAGTTCACCGGCTCCGCGAAGTATCATGCTATTCTGCCTCTTATAGGGCAAGATGAGGTGCTGAGGCAGATAGTGCTCAATAATCAGACCAACAAACAGTTCTTCGGCGATTGCTATTCTCCGCAGGGTTTTTTCCCACCCGAGATGGCCTACAGCCGAGATATAGTGAAGCCGGTTCTGGAGACGGGACATAAATGGATTATTATGAGTGGGGTTGCCTGTCCTGTAGACTGGCCTAGCAATGTCGTCCATAGCATAGTGGCGGGCAGGCAGAAGCTGGTGGCGTTCTTCCGTGACGACATATTAAGCAATAAGGTATCGTTTCGCGATCTCGATGCCGGTGGTTTCCTTGAGCAATTGAGACAGCTTCGGGGAAACCATAAGGATATCTATGTGATAACAGCCATGGATGCTGAGACCTTCGGACATCATATTAAGAACTGGGAGAAGCTGTTTTTGGGTGAAGTTTACGAGGCACTGGAGGCGATGGAGCCTATCGGCAAAGGCGGCAAGCAGTTGCAGCGTATAGTCGATACACAGAAGGAGATATTCGGAGCGGCCGGTAAAAATGATAAGACGGATATTGAGGTGGTTACCATCAGCAAGCTCATGGAGATATTCCCAACCGGTCAATCTATCGAGCCGAGGGCATCGTCGTGGAGCACTACGCTGGATGATATAAAAGATGGCAATCCTTATCCTTTATGGAATGGGAAAGGCAATGCGCTGCATCAACTGCAGTGGCAGCATCTCAAGATTGCCATGGACATGACTTACAAGGCGATGAAAGTGGCCACCACTGACGTTGTCAAATTACATGCTGATTTAGCGAGGGGGTTGCTGGACAAAGCGTTGCAGAGCGACCAGTTTTGGTGGGCCAGCCGCAGGCCGATGTGGGACATCAACCTGATTCATCAGGGCCTGCTGATGCAGCGAGAGGTCATACTCAACGCCTACAAAGCTATAAAGATGAGCGATTTAGATGAGGACGAGAAGATGGAATACTACTATCGAGTACTCGCAGGGCGTGATATCAGGAGCAAGATCACAGACCAGCTTCTTCTCTATGGATGATTTCAACCCCCTTTATCCCCCAATCTTGGGGGATCTTAGAAACTGGGGGACACCCCCAGACCCCCGGCAGGAAGTTTGTCCTGCACCTCTCTGCTAGTCCGCGCGTAGCTGGAACCTATGTATCGTGAAATACTTGCGTGACTGGGTAAGCCACTGCAACTCTTCCTCCAGCAGTGACAGGTGTCCTTCCTCTTCCTTGCCCAGCGCCCGGAACATGTTTTTCCCCTTGAGGTCAGGCGTACTGTCCTCGGCGTCTTTATAGAAGGCGATGGCATCCTGCTCAGATTTGATTCCCTGACGCAGGGCATCCATCTCGCTGGCATCTACAGTAGTTGTGCCCGTAGCCTCTGAGATTGAAGGGAAATCTGTCTTGTTCATAGGAGTAGTCACTCTCTTCCACTCCAGCCACTTGTTGTTGTCCAGCACAGACTTCAACTGCTGCCTTAGCTTGGCTAAATGTCTCAGTTCCTCCTTAGCCAGCCAGTCAAACATATTCTTGCCGTTCCGGTCTCTGGTGGCCTGGGCTGCCTTCCGGTAGAATTTGTTAGCTCCGTTTTCCCTCTCGATGCCCAGCTTAAGGGCGTCGACAGCTTTCATGCGCCTCTTCTCCATTACTCCTCCTTCTAATTAAACCGCAGTTGCCTCTGCCTCGGGCGGATCGGGCAACTACAGCATTTCCTGAAGTTTGTATCTCCTCATGCTCAGTGAGTTGGTTACCACGCTGACTGAGCTGAAAGCCATAGCTGCGCCAGCGATTATGGGGTTGAGCATGAAACCGTAGAACGGGTAAAGCACTCCGGCAGCTATAGGTATGCTTATGACATTGTAGAAAAAAGCCCAGAACAGGTTTTGCCTTATCTTACGCATGGTATAGCAACTGAGGTCTAATGTTCGGGCTACATCTCGGAGGTCATCCTTGACCAGGACTATGCCGCCAGACTCGATAGCTATATCAGTCCCCGAGCCGATAGCGATGCCGACATCTGCCTGAACCAAAGCTGGAGCATCATTAATGCCGTCGCCCACCATAGCTACTTTCTCGCCCTGCTCCTGAAGCCTCTTTATCTCGTTGGCTTTGTCCTCGGGCAGCACTTCAGCCAGCACTCGGTCAATTCCTAGGCTGCGGGCTACGCTCTCCGCTGCCCGGCGATTATCACCCGTAATCATGACCACTTGCTTCCCCTGTAGCTTGAGCCAGGCAACCGTCTCCACAGCGGAAGGTTTAGCTGTATCTGCAATAGCTATCATGCCGATAATCTTGCCTTCTATCCCCACCAGCACCACCGTTCTTCCTTCTCCTTCCAGTTTCGTTATGCCGCCTTCAATAGCCTTTATATCTATACCCTTATCGGCGAACAGTTTTCTGTTCCCCACAAGGATTGTGGTTTTGTCGTATCTTGCTTCTATTCCCTTGCCTGCGATGGCTGTGAAACTATCTATCTCGGGGATAGCTAATTTCTTCTCCTCGGCCTTGGCTACGATAGCCTCGCTGAGGTGATGTTCCGAGCGCTTCTCGGCTGCTGCGGCCAGTTTGAGTATCTCCTCGGCAGAATGAGGGTTGGATACCGGAATAATGTCAGTGACCTCAGGCTTGCCCCGGGTCAGCGTGCCTGTTTTGTCGAAGACTACGGTATCCACCTGGCAGGCCCTCTCTAAAGTGGCAGCGTCCCTGATGAGGATGCCGTTCTCTGCTCCTTTGCCTGTGCCCACTATTACGGCAGTGGGCGTGGCCAGGCCCAGCGCGCAGGGGCAGGCGATGATGATTACAGCGATAAACGCGGTGAGGCTGAATGACAGAGCTGACCCCGATAGATACCAGGCGAGGAAGGTGACCAAGCCGATGCCAAGTACGGTGGGAACGAAATAGGCTGATACCGTGTCTGCCAGCCTCTGTACGGGCGCTTTGCTGCCCTGGGCCTCCTCCACCAGCCTCACAATCTGGGCCAGTGCGGTGTCACTGCCTACTCTGGCAGCCTTGAACTTGAGCCAGCCGCTCTTGTTCATGGTTCCGCCTATGACCTCATCGCCGACGTTCTTTTCTACAGGTATGCTCTCGCCGGTCAGGAGCGACTGGTCGACGGAAGAGCTCCCCTCCAGGACTACGCCGTCCACAGGCACATTGCCCCCTGGCTTGACTATGACCGTATCCCCGACGAGGACTTCCTCGACAGGGACCTCCTGCTCCTTGCTTTCTCTGACCACCAGCGCTGTTCTGGGCTGCAGTGCCAGCAGCTTGCGGATGGACTCCGAAGTTCTGCCTTTGGCCAGTGCCTCCAGCATCCTTCCCAGCAGGATGAACACGATAAGCATTCCCGCCACTTCGTAGTAGAGGTCGTGACTGCCATAATTGGGATTGCCGGTCCAGATGAGGATAGATATCGCCAGGCTATATAGAAAAGCAGTGCCGGTGCCCAGTGCGACGAGGGTATCCATACTGGCCCGGTAGCTCTTGAGAACAGCCCTGAGCCCCACGGTATAGAACTGGTAACCGGCGCCAATTACGGGCGTGGCGAGCAGTACCTGGAGCAGGGCCATACTCCAATCGGGCATGGAGGGCTCTGGTAGCTTCACGTGGGGGCCCATGGCGAAGTAGAGCAGGGGGGCGGCGAAAACCAGGGACACAATGAACTTAATCCTCAGTGTCCTTATCTCGCGCTGGCGCGCCTCTTTCTCGCGGTCAACGGTGGTCTCCTCCACAGGGGTGTAGCCGGCGTCCTTTATCGCCTTCTTAATAATCTCTTTCGTAGTCAATGCCGGGTCGAAGACTATCTTCGCCCTTTCGTTGGGGAAAAGCTGGCTGGATACTATGCCCCCGACCCCTTTGAGCGCTGCCTCGACAGTGCCCAGGCAGTGGGCGTTGTCCATGCCAATGATCTTGAGGTTAAGGAACTGGGCCTCTTCCTTGAGTACGCCATATCCCGCCTCCTTTACCGCTTTCTCCAGCGCCTGAGGGCTTGCTTTGCTGGGGTCGTACTCCACATAAGCCTTTTCGGTGGCGAAGTTGACCGCTGCCTTGGAGACTCCCTCTACCTTGTTCAGGGACTCTTCTATAGTGGCGGCGCAGGAGGCACAGTGCATCCCAGTTATCTGGAGGGCGGCCTTCTCCTTCTGGGGCTCGCCGCCCTCGGCTTGTTGAGATGGGGCTGCTTCAGCGGAAGGAAGTAGCAATCCCTTTTGGGCGAGAAACTTATCGCGGCATCCCGGGCTGCAGAAATAGTACTTCTTGCCCTCATGCTCCACGCTGAGAGCCGTCTTTTCATCCACTTCCATGCCGCAGATTGGGTCTATCGCCATAGGGTTATCGTTCTCCATGTAAACATTATATGTCATTCCCGCGCAAGCGGGAATCCAGGAGAACCTAGACTCATGCTTTCGCAGGAGTGACGTGAAATAGAGATTTGGCTTCTAGGTCATTGCAAGCGGAGCGAAGCGATCTCGCCTTCTTGATATTTATGACCACCCTGAGATTGCTTCGTCGTCCCGCCAGAGGCGGACTCCTCGCAATGACATTATATTACTGTCATTCTGAGCGAAGCGAAGAATCTCAGTACTTGCACCTAAGGACGTAGTGGCGAACCAATGTGTTCGCCCTCAATCATTTTGGGCAGACACGCTGGTCTGCCCCTACTCCTCGCAATGACGTGGGATATATCAGGCGAACTTATTCTCCTTGTGTTTTTGGGCGATGGCATTAGCCAGGTTATCCAATGCCTTGAAATCGGCTTCTTTGGGAAAGCCCTTGCACAGCACCGGTGGCAATACCTCTACCTTCAGATTGGGTATCATAGCGCTGAGCATCTCAACAGTCTTGCCTCCCCAGCCATAGGAACCGATTATAGAGGCGAACCTAAGTTTTGGCCTCAGGGCGTTTGCCAGGAAAACGGCGTGGGCTACATTGGGGTGTGGCCCAGCCAGGACAGTGGGTACTCCTAGCACTATGGTCGGCGCATCCACAAGCGCCATCGCCAGCTTCCCGAGGTCGGTTCCTGTGAGGTCGAATTGTTTTACAGTAATGCCTCTTTCTGTCAGGGCTTCGACAAGATGCCTGACCATCTTCTGGGTGCTGCCGTGCATTGAGATATAAGGTATTACCACAATGTTCTTGGGCTCATCGAAGACCCAGCTTCGATATGCTTTCAGGATAAACTCCGGCTTGTTGTGTATGGGGCCGTGGCTGGGGGCAATGATGTCGATGGCATAGCTCTTTAGTCTCTCCAGGTGCTTCTGGATGTTCGACCAGAATGGCATCATGATTTCCGCAAAATATCTCTTGGCTGCCTCATAGACCCGTCCTTCATCGGTCACAAATAACTCGTTTGTGGCGAGATGAGAGCCAAAAAGGTCGCAGGGGAACAATATCTTATCTTCTCTCAAGTAGGTGAACATTGTCTCAGGCCAGTGTACCCAGGGAGCATGGATGAATTCCAGCGTTCTATTTCCCAGGGAAATGGTCTCTTTGTCGTTGACCGTGATGAATTTTCCTTCGGGAATCATGAGCAGTTCAATTAGAAAATCTTTGCACCTGGGCGTGCAGACAAGCTTTGCTTCGGGGTATCTTTCCAGGATGTTAGGCAGGTTGCCGGAATGGTCCTGCTCGGCGTGATTGGCGATAACGTAATCTATCTTCTTAACCCCCACCTGGTTAAGATGGCTCATTAGCACGTCTGTCATGGTAGGGTCTACCGTGTCGATAAGGGCTGTTTTTTCGCTCCCCTTAATGAGATATGAGTTGTAGCTTGTGCCATCGGGCAGCGGTATCAGCGAGTCGAACAGTCGCCTGTCCCAGTCAACAGCTCCCACATAGAAGACTCCCTCAGCCAGCGTAACTTTACTCATCGATTTACCTCCTTGGTTATTTCATCGTAAATTAGGCTCATGTGCCTTTTCCCCACCTGAATGTCGGAGAAGGGCCTCCCGAGGCCCTATCACCTCAGCCAGCAGCCCCATCCCGCCTCGGGAGGCCCCCATAGACCCTCACATCCCCAACTCGGAGCGTGTTTTGATGAATGACAATAGGTTGTCGCGCGCTATCATGCCGACGATGGTGTCGTTCTCCACCACCGGCAACTGGTTGATGTCTTCTGAGGTCAATAGTTGCAGTACGTCCGAGAGGTCGTCGGATGGCCGCACCGACTTAAGTTTACCTAAAGGCGTCATCGTCTCCTGCACGGTCTTGGTCAGCCGATGCTCACGAGACACTCCTTTTACGTCATTTAGCGTTACCAGCCCTAATAAGTGGCTATTCTCCACCACCGGAAAACAGCGGCGGCCAGTGCCTAAGATGTAATCGTGCACCAGTTGCTCTATTGTGAGCCTGGGCGGGACTGCCGGGCAATCTCGCGTCATCACTTCACTGACCTTGTGACCGCGAAGCATGTCTTGGAAGGTCACCTGCCGGTAGCTTCCAGCCGCAGCATTCTCCAGGAACCAGCCGATGAGGGCTATCCACAGCCCATTGAACCAGTTGCCCCAGAAGATCCAGAAAATACCGCCGAAGATGAAGGCGTAGCCCATGGCTCTGCCGATAGTGGCGGCAACCCGCGTCGCACTGCGCAGATTTTTGCTGCGCCACCAGATGATAGACCGCAGCACACGCCCGCCGTCCAGGGGGAATCCGGGGATCAGATTGAATCCGGCGAGAACGGCGTTAATCCAGGCAAGCCAAAATGTTAGAGCTGCGGCGGGCTCGCTTACTCCTATTGTCGCTACGTGTATGCCCCAGAATATGCCTGCAAGGACCAGGCTGCTCCCGGGGCCAGCCAGAGCCATACGGAACTCGACGTCAGGACGTTCTGGTTCCTTGCTGATCTGGGATACCCCGCCAAATACGAAAAGTGTGATGGATTTGACAGGGATGCCTGCGGCCTGGGCTATCACGCTATGAGATAGTTCGTGGATTAGCACCGAGAGGAAGAAAAGGAGGCTGGTAGCTAAGCCGATACCCCAGTAGGTTGCTTGATTCCAGTCCGGATAGGCGGTTGGGAAATAACTGGCTGCCAGTGCCCAGGTTACCAATGCGAAGATGATAAACCAGGAATAGTGCAGCCTTATCGAGATACCGAAGAAACGCCCTAGAGGTATTCCTCCTTTTAGCACTTCGTTGCTCCTCTACGAATTGGCTACTTAAGCAGAGTATACACTCGACAGGTGCTCTGTCAAGGTACTGCTGCAGCCTTTCCTCTTAGCATAGCTCTATATCACGATCAGAGTATATCGCATCATCCCTGAGGATTCTTATCAAACGCACTGTCCTCATAGTTCCACTGTTGAGAGCGTCCACAAAGGCGGAAGACAGTCCCACCCCGGCCAGCATGGCAAGGAAGGTATTGTTTATCACTGAGCGCAACCGCCTTGGGGCACCGGCAGATACATTGTTTATCCAGGATGTAGTCCTTATCGGTGGGTCGAAGATCTCCGAAAAAGCAGGAAGAAGTTCGAGCAATGTCTTTGCGTGACGCTGGCCTACGTCGCTGGTAACATGCAGCACGCCTGGGTCTGTAATGATGCGTTTGTTTGAGATGCCGGCCTCATTGGCGGCTCCCACTAGCACTGCAGCAGCCTTCAACATATCTTCCATGCTGTTCAGTTCTGTCGGGCTGGAAACAACAAGGATGACCTCTGCTTTATATCGTGCAATCAAGGGCAGGATGTCCTTGAGTTTTTCGCTATCGAGTGAGACGTAATTCACAATCGGGGGGCGCTTGCAGGCTCGGAGGCCAGCCTCCAGCGTATCAACCCTGTTTGAACTCAGGCAGAGTTGGCAGTTTGCTGCTCCCTGAACCGTCTCAACTGCGAACTTCATTATCTCGGGCTCATCGTACCGTTGCTGAAGGTTGATATCCAATATGTCAGCTCCTGCTTCGATGCAATCACTGGCCAGCTCCTGCAAAAAATCGATGCGTTCCTTCTTGATCCTGTCTGCTACCTTCTGGCTTATGGATTCGCCAGGGCGCAGTTTAAGTGCTTCTGAGACCTTTCTGTTCCTGGTTGTGATATTGTTGGCAATTGCGAGCATGAAATCCTCCTTGCGCATGAGAAAAATCTATGCTTATGTTAGCAATCCAGGTATCAAGAAGTCATAAAATGGGGGTGAAAAAGGTTAAAAAGTTATCACATATGTTTGGCTGTGCTTCGCCAGCCGGCTCTCTCACAATTTGAGCTTGTGGGCTTAGGGGGCTGGGGTTACCCCAGCCCCCTAGGTATGAAGTGTCATTGTAGTTACGCAGGCTGCAGTTGTGAGGTGCAGTTCGGGCAGCGTATTGCCTTAATCGGTATCTTGGACACACAGAAGGGGCAATCCTTGGTTGTCGGTGCCGCTGCCACCTTCGGCGCTTCTGCCCGGCGGCGCATGTTGTTGATCGCTCGGATGAGCAGGAAAATTACGAAAGCTATTATGAGGAAAGTGAATACAACGTTGACAAAGTTGCCATAATTCTCTGTTACAGCGCCGGCTGCCTGGGCATCAGAGATAGTTAAGTAGGGTGGGGGAACAGTCTTTCCACTCTTTAAAAGCACGAAAAGGTTGGTGAAATCAACTTTCCCCAGAGCCAGGCTTATCGGCGGCATAATTATATCTTTTACCAGTGATGTAACTATAGTCCCGAAGGCTGCGCCGATGATGATGCCGACCGCCATGTCGACCACGTTGCCCCGCATGATGAACTCTCTGAAATCCTTCAGCATTTCCTCCCTCCTTTATGCTTAGTTGCCGTGATTATATCAGGTAAGTCAGTGAATTCCTAAGCGTTCAGGTGCTGAAAGGGATGCCTAACACCTTGATGGCTATAGCCAGGTGAGCCACTACTGAGACGAATAGTATGTACCAATAGTAACAATGAAGTTTATAGAACCTGGCGAAAGCCTTGAAATGGAGCATCCGGGAGAACGGTTTTCGTACTGCCATGCACCGGCATGAGAGAAACAGCGCTGACAGTGCAAGAAAATTTACGATGCCAAGGGCAAAAACCACGCGCAATCCCAGCAATGCATTCATAGTCTTTACTCCACGATGATTTTCCCTGTCATGTAGGGATGGATACTGCAGTGGTAATCGAAAATCCCTTTCTGATTGAAGGTATACTCGAAAGTAGCGCCTGTGGCCAGAGTACCACTGTTAAACAGGTTATCATTGCTGGTTACGGTATGGGAAACTGAGTCTTTGTTGGTCCAGGTAACTGTAGTCCCAACGGACACAGTCAGTGTTGGCGGCACATACGCGAAGCCAGAGATATCCACGTTGGCCTGAGCTGGTGTCGGCGTCGTGGCAGGCGTGGGGGTAAGCGAGGCTGTAGGTGTTGGCGTAAGTGTAGCGGCAGGTGTAGGTGTGGCAGCAGGCGTAGTCGTAGATATGGGCGTTGGCGTAGGCGTAGCAGCAGGCGTTGTTGTCTTACAGGCAGTAAGTACAAGTAACAGGGATAGTGCCATTAACAGAGTGCCAGCGAGCATGAATTTCCGCATTTTTGTCTCTCCTTTACATTTGTCATTTGGTGAATATGGCGGTCATGAATGGCAAAAGAGTTCAGAGTACATCTCGTAGTGTTTTGCTGCTATCCGAACTCTTTGAACAGCCTTTCTACCTGTGAGGGGTCGATTTTTTGTCTCACCAGCGGACCTTTTCTTAAAGCCGGGATTTGTTCCTCAAAGGTCGCTCTCTGCTTTTTGTAGATTATCCCTATTGGTATCTTTGTTCCCCACTCCTGGGCTTTCTCGAAAGCGGCCATCTTGTTTGTTGGGTCGTAATTTGACTCGTCCAGCTTGTAAACCCTTTCTCGGTACCAGGGGAAGGTGTTCTTATGATTGTAGGTAACACAAGGCTGAAGTATATCAATGAGGGCAAAACCCTTATGTTGAATTCCGGCCTTGATCAGCCCTGCCAGGTGCTCGGTATCGCCAGCGAAACCCCGGGCTACGAAACTGCCGTCGGCGGCTATGGCCAGGGCTAAGGGATAAACTGGTGCTGATGCTCCTTGTGGGGTACTCTTGGTGACAAAGCCTTGGTCGCTGGTAGGAGACGCTTGCCCTTTGGTCAGACCATAGACCTGGTTATTATGTACCAGGTAAGTGATGTCGTGGTTGCGGCGTAGAGCGTGCAGGAAATGATTCCCGCCTTCGCCGTAGCCATCCCCATCGCCACCCACGGCGACAACCACAAGCTCAGGGTTGACTATCTTGGCAGCGGTTGCCGCTGGCAGCGTTCTGCCATGAAGAACATTTAGGATATTGCCTTTGGTGTAGTGAGGAAGCTTGCCTGCCTGGCCGATGCCTGAGACCATCAGCACTCTGTATGGTTCTATGTCCAGCTCTACGAGGGCGCGCTTCACCGCTACCAGGATACCGAAGTTGCCGCATCCCGGACACCAGGCGGTAGGCCCACCTGCATAATCAGCCGCTTTTACCATAGCTAGCGCACCTCCTGCTTGAGCTGGCTCAATATGTGTGCCGCTGAGAAGGGGCGGCCGTCGAACTTGAGTATCTTGCCCGTGACCTGATAACCTGTCTCGGCTCGAAGCAGGTGGGCTAACTGAGCGGTGGCGTTGTTCTCAACTGCGATGATTTTCTTGGCTCCCTGCAGGGCTCGGGCTGTAGCCTCCGCAGGGAACGGCCAAATCTCGTTGAGATGAACAAGGTTGATCGCCAGGCCATCACTCAACGCCAGGTCGACTGCTTCCTTGATAGCGCCATATGTGCTGCCCCAGCCCAGCAGGGTTATCTCTGATTGAGCTGCACCATAGACCCTCGGTTCGCCGCTATCCTTCCTCAAGCCCTCCGTCTTGCGCAGCCGCTTCAGCATCATGGCAGTCCTGGTCTCGGCGTCTTCAATCAGGTGCCCCTCTTCGTTGTGCTCGTCGGAGTCTGTGACCACCAGAGCTCCTCCTTCGAGCGGGATGGCTCTGGGAGATATACCGGATTCGGTAATCAGGTGTCTCTTGTATTCCCCCAGCTTGGCCAATTCTTCCCTGGAAAGCAGAAGACCCCTGTCGATAGTCACCTTGGAAAGATCAAATCTCTCGACGGTGGCGTAGGAGCTTGCCAGATACTGGTCGGTTATCAGAATTACGGGTGTTTGGTACTTTTCTGCAAGGTTGAAGGCTTTGATTGTCAACCAGAAAGCATCCTCGACGCTGGCCGGTGCTAGCACAGCCCTGGGGAACTCTCCGTGCGCGGCGTGTATGGCAAACTCTAAGTCGCCCTGCTCTGTCCTGGTGGGCAAGCCGATGGCTGGTCCGGCGCGTTGTCCTAGCACAACTACGATAGGCGTCTCTGTCATCCCCGCCAGGCCCAGCCCCTCGACCATGAGACAGAACCCGCCTCCTGAAGTAGCTGTCATGGAGCGCACGCCTGCGAAGGAAGCGCCTATTACCATATTCACCGCTGCTATCTCGTCTTCAGGCTGCACTACGGCTATGTCGAAGTCTTTGGCCTTGCTTGCCAGATATTCCATAATGGTGGTGGTTGGAGTCATGGGATAGGCCGCCATGAACTTGCAGCCGGCAGCCAGGGCCCCGAGTGCTATGGCCTCGTTGCCAGAGAGCAACATTCTTTTGCCGTCGCCAAGGGGGATGAGCTTGTGACTGAAATCCCTTTTGAAATTTGTCTTGACATAATCATAACCTGCCATGGCCGCAGCAACGTTGGTTTTTCCTACATCGACGGCGCCAAAATACTCCGTGATGACATTGCTCAATATCTGCTTGTCATAACTTGCTATGCCGAGAGCTGCCCCGAGTGCCACTGTGTTTGTCATGAGCTTGTTTTTGGCGCTTTCCTGCGCCAGCCGCTCTAAGGGCACGGGGAGTAGGCTGCTATTTGCCCCGATATTCTTGGCCTTATCTGCGTCGAAGATTATGATACCCTGGTCTGCCAACTCCTTCTGATGCAAATCTATGCTTTCCTTGTCGAGCGCCACCAATATATCCACCAACTCGGAAATAGCTCTGGCTTCAGCATCACTGGCTCTGACACGAAAAAAGCTATCTCCGCCTCTCACGCGCGATTCGTAGTCTTGGTCGGCGAAGACGTGGTAACCGCCCCGAGCCAGAACCTTACTCAGAACATGGCCTGCAGACTGAACCCCCTGCCCAGCCTCACCGCCGATCATGAAATTGATGTTCATCAACGTTTTTACCTTTCTGTAATTCTCAACATCCAACTATGGAGAGCCGGTGGCCTGCATCTCCATCATCTTTATCGAGGGGACTTATATGGCTGAGGCTCTGGATTATGTCGATTTTACCTTCTGCTATCTCTGACAGCCTTCTCTCTATAGGGTCTTTAGGGTCTTTGGATTCGGTGGGTGATGGGCGGCGTTCAAGCAGAGCCCTCTGGAGGCGTGCCTGGTTCTCCAGCTTGCTGATGAGGTTCTCCACAGCCGCTTCCCAGGTGAAGTACGCGGCTGTGCGCCGGGCCTCGCTTCTAATCCTCACGCTCTCATCAGGGCACTCCCTGAGGTACATGAGATAGCCCTCTATCTCCCTGGGGTCGGAGGTCTCCAGGACGAAGGCATTGTGGTACGGGATGGCGTAGTCCTCGCCGGTGCTGCCGGTGAAGGCAATGCCTCCGGCTGCCATGGTCTCCAGTCCGACTATGCCGAAGGGCTCGTGCCCGCTGTTCGCCAGCACTGCGTCGGAAGCCCGGTAGATGATGCGCAGGAAGTCCTGCGGCAGGTGGAACTTGATGTCGATAACGTCAGCCTGGCAGCTATTTTGCAGGGCATAGAAATAGGACTCCAGGCCCGCCTCTGGCGGCTCGCTGGTCCTGGCCTCGCACACAGTCAATCCCAATGCCCTGGCCCTGCCCAGCACCTCCAGCCCGTGGGGCTCGAGTCCGCCCCTGGCCAGGAGCACTGTCCTCAAGCCTCTCTGCTTCAACCTGGCGACAGACTCCACGGCCATGTGCCAGCGCTTGTCGGGGTCCCAGCGGGCCACCTTGGCCAGCACCGTGCCCCCATCAATGGATAGACACTGTCTCAGACGCTGGACCTTCTCGCTGTCCACAGGCTCCAGCAGCCTCCTGGGGATGCCGTTGGGGATGACCAGTGGGTTCAAGCCCATGCCCCACATGATATGCTTCATGTAGCGGCTGACTGTAGTGAGTCGGGTGGTGAAGTTAAGCCGCCCCCAGTTGATGCGGTTGAAAGACATGGTATTGTTGGCATTCCAGAATAATATCGCCTTGTCCCTCAGGCCCCGCTGATGGAGAAGGTCGCTGATGCGGCACATCGCCTCGGTAGTATGCCACTCCTCCCCCAGGATTGCCACCAGCTTGCCCCGGGATATGGCCGGCGCTGCGACATGTTCCACCACGTACTCCGGGCAGGGACCGGTTGAAGTCGTTGAGCTTGTCCTCCTCACCATCGTAGACGCCCCTGGGGTGATACTGGCTTATCCACTGGCACCAGCGGTGCAGGACCAGACTGCCATCCTGAGATACTTCCTCGCCGGGGAGTTTAGGATCGCCTATGAAAAAGACATGGACGGGGAAGCCCATGTCTGCTAAGGTCTCGGATAAATTCGCTACCCTGACCCCCAATCCTCCAGCCATGGAGTACGAGTCTCTGCTTTCGAAGGAGATTATTACAAATACTGTGCTCTCTGTTGTGATACCTCGCGCTTTCATCCCGATTCTCCCGTTTGCTAAAAAACTGGACGAATTGCTAAACGTCATGGCAGGAACTCCAAAACAGCTCTAAGGAAAACAGGCTCCCGGATTTCAGAAGCACGATGCCACTTGGTTCAGCAACAACACTCATTTGTCAAACGCCAAAACAGTCATAAAATCGTAAGTCTCAGCTATGACACCGCATCTGACCACCTCCCCTCTCACTTTTCCCCGATGTTATCTATACTGTTTGGCTTGCACAATGTGACCCGGCTAGCCAACTGATATCGAATAGCCAGGGCGTTTGCTTCTACTACAAGTCAGGCTGTGCTATCTTTTAGCGCATCTATTATCGCTTTGTTGAATCTCGGCAGGTCGCTTGGCTTGCGCGAAGTGATGAGTTTTCCATCCTGAACCACCGGCTCGTCAACCCAGTTTGCGCCGGCGTTCTTCAAATCTATTGCTACTGAGGGCCATGAGGTAACACGGCGTCCTCTCACGACATCGGCTGAGATAAGTAGCTGTGGCCCGTGACAAACAGCCGCCACCACCTTGCCGGAATCGAATGCTTTCTTCACTAAATCTATCATGGACTGGTGCAGGCGCATTCTGTCAGGAGCATAACCGCCGGGGATGATGATGGCATCGAAGTCCTGGATGTTGACCTTGTCGGCAGTAGTATCCACCTTGATTTTTGCCTTACCTCTCTTCCCCCTATAGGTCTCATGAGAACCGCTTCCCACGATAGTTACTCTGGCGCCAACATCCCTCATCGCCCTCAGAGGTTCGACAAGTTCGGAATCCTCGAAGTCTTCTTCAGCCAGAATAGCGATGCGCTTTCCTTGAAGCATCTCTCCAGTCTCCTGCTAGCTCAGATTTATTGCATATAGCTTATGTCGATGGGGTCAACAATTGTGCTCACCGCAAACTCACCTTGGTCATAACTGATGAATTTCTACATCAGCCATGATAGCGAGCAGGGATGAAGAAGTCATAAAATGAGGACAAAAAAGGTTAAAAAGTTATCACATTTTGGGGCGAGCCCCTATCGGAGATTTGAAATATCACGGGAGGCTTGGGTGAAAGCTATCGATTGATTCCGTTCAAGCGGGATTTCTGTTCATGATATAGCCCGCTTTGGGAACCGTGGAAATCAGTTGGGGATCGTCGGGATTCCTTTCCAGCTTTGCTCTCAGCCGACTTATCCACGTTCTGAGAAGCTGAACATCGTCGCGATACTCTGGCCCCCATACTAAGGAGAGGAGTTCCTCATAAGGCATGAGACGACCCATATTGTTGGCGAGCTCGCTTAGCAAGAGCCATTCGATACGGGTCAGGTATTTTTCTTCCTTGCCGAGTGTGACTTTGCGCGCTTTGAAGTCGACGGTTAGATCGCCTAGGGAAAGCAGCTCTGAGGTCTTGCGCCTCTCGCTAGGTTTAATCCGGCGCTTCACCGCCTCTATCCTGGCCATCAGCTCATCCGGGTTAAACGGCTTCGGCAAATAATCATCCGCCCCCAGGCCAAGGCCTTTGATTTTGTCGATATCAGCCCCTTTGGCGCTAAGGATGATAACAGGGGTTGACGAAAAGCTGCGCAGCCTTTTGAGTGTCTCGAAGCCGTCCATCTTGGGCATGAGGATATCGAGCAATACCAGGTCGGGCTCCTGAGCCTGAGCCTGCTCCAGGGCCTCGAGGCCGTCATTGGCAGTTAACACTTCGTAGCCGGAAGCCTTAAGTTTGGAATTCAGAAAATTAAGGATGCGCTTTTCATCATCTACAACCAGTATACGAAATTGCTTCATAATAGTCTCTCCGGGCGTGCCGTTACAGTTCCACATAATAGCTCTATCTTCGACGAATGTCAAAGGTCTAAGCCACTAATTCCTAGGGCTTGACGATTGAATGCTCTGAGCTTATCATCCGTGCTGGGAGCGATTTTAGATGCGAGGGCGATCTCGCAGTTGGCTATGGAAGAGGATTTGTAGTCTTTGAATTCAAAGCGAAAAAGGTATATTGATTTGCAGAATATTGTTAAAGCCCAGGTTATAAGACTCTCCTTCATCTTCTCCAAATTGAGCGACGCTGAGCTCGCTGAACTAGCTAGTTTGGCCACAGAGCGCAGATTCGCAGTCGGCGAGTTCATCTTCTGGGAAGGCGATGCCCCCGACTGGTTCTACATTGTCGCTGAAGGTCAGGTGAAGGCCTTAAAGCATTCCTCATCGGGCAAAGAGTTTATCATAGCCTTCTTCGGCCCCGGCGAGATATTCGGCGAAGTCGCCGTTTTCGAGAACAAGCCCTATCCAGCCTCGGCCCAGGCAGAAACTGAGGCCAGAGTCCTGGGAATCAAGAGAGAAGACTTCCTGTCTTTCCTCGCCGGCCATCCTCAGGTAGCCCTGAGGATTATCAACATCCTGGGAGGACGGCTCAGGGAGGCTCAGGGCCGCCTCAGAGACTTCGCAGGGGAGAGGGTGGAACAGCGCTTGGCCCGGACGCTGCTTATGCTTTCCTCGAAGCTCGGCCCCACGCTCCCTTTTACCCGTCAGGAGATCGCTGATATGGCAGGGACCACCACCGAGACTGCGATCAGGTTCATGAGCCGCCTCAAGGACGGAGGCATCATCCGTTCCGTCCGCGGCAAGACAATCATCCTTGATGAGACCAAGCTCAGGCTTTTGAGCGAAGGCCCGCCCCGGGTTTAGCCCTTTGTCAAAATCTCCTCCTCTATATGATTTAAATCATAGTATGTCTTCTCACTTGGCTTTATCATGGTCTTGCAAGGTGAATGATATCGGCGGATGCCGATGGAGGAGGTGTTGAGATGACGGGCAGATGTCCAGGCCAAGACTTCAGATGGTTGAGAGTAGAACTCTACAAGTGCCCCAACTGCGGCGCCGAGGAGGAGATTTTCTCAAATGAGACCAGGGTGAAGTGCCATGAGTGCGGCGAGTGGATTTACAAAGAAAAATTGCCCTCATGTATAGATTGGTGTGCCTCAGCCCGGCAGTGTCTGGGTGAGGAGAGATGGAAGCAGGTTAAGGGCTGCGAGCAATCCGAAAAATAAGGAGGTAAGCTTATGGCTGGCTCAACGGGCAGTTCTCAAGGCGACATGGGCAGGACGCTGGAAGAGGAAATGCGCGCCTCTCTGGTCAATGGCAAGCTTCCTTGTGCTGTAGCGTTCCGGATAGCTAAGAAGCTCAAGGTCAGCCCCAGGCAGGTCGGCGATAGGGCGAACAGGCTGAATATCAAGATTTCGGGCTGCCAGTTGGGCTGTTTTCCGTAACCTCGTAAGGTTATGGAACTAGGGATTGAGGGGGTGCGAAATGGCGACTAGAATTTTGAGAAAGGTAGTCAAAATAGACGAGGATAAGTGCAACGGCTGTGGCTCTTGCGTCCCGGCCTGCGCCGAGGGGGCACTCAAGATTATTGATGGCAAAGCTAGACTTGTCAGCGATAAGTATTGCGATGGACTGGGCGCTTGTCTCGGCGAATGCCCTCAAGGGGCTATCACCATCGAGGAAAGGGAAGCGGAGGGATTCAGTGAAGAGGAGGCGAAGCACCATCTGCATGAACAAGAGCACACTAAAGACGAGCTTCCCTGTGGCTGCTCCGGGGCCACGGTTACTCAGTTCGCCAGGCATGAGATAGCCGAGGCCGCCCCGGAGGAGGCGGTATGCCAGCACTCGATGCTGCGGCACTGGCCGGTGCAGCTTACCCTGGTGCCGCCGGGAGCGCCCTTCCTTCAAGGAGCCGACCTGGTGCTGACTGCAGACTGCGTCCCCTTCGCTTACGCCGGTTTCCACCATGACCTCCTTAATGGGCATGCCTTATTGGTGGCCTGCCCCAAGCTGGATGATTTTCAGGCCCATCTGAGCAAGCTGACCGAAATCCTGCGCCGTTCCGATGTGAAGAGCCTGACAGTTGTGCATATGGAGGTGCCATGCTGCTCCGGGCTGACGCATATGGCGAAGCAGGCGATGCGCTTAAGCTGCAAGGATACCCCGCTCAAAGAGGTAATCATCGGAATCAAGGGCGACAGGAAGGCTTAAAGGTAGGCTGCAAAATGTCACAACTTTTTAAGCTTTTGCCAGCCTGCTTTATGGTTTTTTAACCTCTATTTTGCTATCATAGCTCCGAGGGGTAGCCCATAAATGTTAAGGGTAAAAAGAGCGTACGAAAGCAAAGAGGCCGGCGATGGCGTAAGGATACTGGTTGACCGGCTGTGGCCCCGCGGGCTGCGTTCAGCCGATGCAGGTATCGATGAGTGGATGAAGGATGTGGCTCCCAGCGATGAGTTGCGCAAATGGTTTGCCCACGACCCTGAGAAGTGGCCCGAGTTTAAGCGAAAATACACTGGAGAGCTATCTGAACCCTCAAAAGCGGCGCTCCTGAAGCGAATTGCCAAATTGGCTGTGAATGGCAATGTTACTCTTGTGTACGCAGCAAAAGATACCGAGCACAACAACGCCAGGGTGCTTGAAGAACTTATTGCTAACATCGGGAAGAAGCCATAATAGAGGGCAGAGAAAATGTACGAGAAAATACTTGTTCCATTGGATGGTTCGGAGCTAGCCGAGTCTGTTCTCCCGCATGTCGAGACGATTGCCAGAGGTTGTAGTGTAGTTGAGATCGTTTTGCTTCGTGTCTGCGAAGCTCCGAGCATTCTTGCCGACTATCCGGAGGGCAAGGACAAAAGCTGGGAGAAACATGTAGGGCGGATGACGACCAATGCACAGCAACAGTGCAATATCTATCTGGGAGACATAGAGAAGCAGTTGCGGGATCGAGGGTTCAACGTGAAGACAGAGTCCTGCCTCGGTAAGCCAGCAGAGGAGATTGTAAATTACGCTACTAAAAACAAGGTCGACCTAATAATCATGGCCAGCCATGGCCGTGCAGGGGTCAGCAGATGGGCGTATGGAAGTGTGGCTGACAGGGTCTTACGCTCTAGCTGCGTGCCGGTATTACTGGTTAAAGTCCCGGGATGCGTAAACGGGTTTTAATTTAAGGTTCGTATTTAACTTGTAGGGGCACGGTGCACCGTGCCCCTACTTTTTATAACCAGGCTGTGCTCTACGCTCAGATATACGGTTCTGGGACCCTGTCCTTCTGTTCCTCTTTTTTCTTGGATAGCCTCTGCTCTTTGAGCACCTTTTTGGTGTGCTCTATCTCCTCTGGAGTGACCTTCTGCCGCATCTCCTCCAGTTGGCGCATAATCTGGGCGAACCTCGGGCCCTCGGCAGCGCTGATCCATTCCAGTTGCAGCCTCTCCGGACGTATTCCCAGCTTCTCCATCCGCCCCCACAGCCTCTCGACGCGGCGCTTGGTCCAGTGATTGGCGTTGATATAATGGCAGTCGTTGATATGGCAGCCCGAGACCAATACCAGAGGAGCGCCTTTCTCGAAGGCGTGGAGGATGAACTTCTCGGCCACCCGTCCGCTGCACATGGTGCGGATGAAGCGGTTATTTGGCGGATATTGCAGTCTCGATACCCCGGCCAGGTCGCCACCTGCGTAGCTGCACCAGTTGCAAAGGAAGCTGATAATTTTCTTCTCGGGCTCTGCCTCCAGGGCGGCATCTATCTGCGCCATAATCTGGGCATCGCTGAAGTGCTGCATGGCGATGGCATCGAAGCGGCACTCTGCGGCGCAGGCGCCGCAGCCGGCGCATGCCGCAGCAGTTATCTTCGCCCCTGTTTTGGCTTTGACATCCACCTTTATTGCCCCATAGGGGCAGACCTTGGCGCAGACGCCGCAAGAGGTGCATTTTGTCTGGTCTACTATTGCCTTGATAGCCTCGCTCGTGAGTTTGCCTGCATTCAGAATGATGGAGCTTCTGGCTGCTGCTGCCCCTGCCTGAGTTACGCTGTCCTTGATGTCCTTGGGCGCTTCCACGCAGCCGGCGAAGAAGATGCCCGGCGTGGGTGCATCCACCGGCCTTAGCTTGGGATGTGCCTCCATTACGAAGCCGTCGCTGGTCTGGGAAAGGTTCAGGATATTGGTGAGCCGCTTCAGGTGGCCCCTGGGCTCCAGTCCCACCGATAAAATCACCATATCAAGGTCGTACTTTTCTATCCGGGCCGAGGTGGTATTCTCCACCTTGAGACGGAGGTTTCGTGTGACTGGGTCTTCTGTTATCTCGCCGGGTATGCCGCGGATATAGTGGACGCCTATTTCCTTGGAACGCCGGAAAAGGTCCTCGAAGCCTTTGCCGAAAGCGCGTATGTCCATGTAGAACACGTATATCTCGGCATCCGGATAATGCTCTTTGATGAGCAGGCTGTCCTTTATCGTGTTCATGCAGCATACGTTGGAGCAGTAGGGGTTGCCGCGGTTCTTCGTTCGCGACCCCACGCACTGTATGAAGCCGATGCGCTTTGGTGTCTGACGGTCGGAGGGACGTACCAGGTGACCGTCGGTAGGCCCGCCTCCGCATATCAGCCTTTCGAACTCTATGCTGGTGATGACATTCTCGAATCTGGTGTAGCCATACTCATCCAGCGGGGTAGGGTCATATATACCCATCCCTGTAGCCACTATTATCGTACCTACCTGGAGGTCGACGATTTTGTCCTGCATGTGCATGTCTATGCAATGCTTATCGCAGGCGTCCAGACACTTGGCGCAGGCCACAGGGTTATTCCCCAGACAATGCTCCATGTCGATGAGATAGGCCGAAGGCACAGCCTGTGGGAATGGGATATATGCGGCCTTGCGCGAGGAGAATCCCTGCTGGAACTCGTCGGGCATAACTACGGGGCAGACTTCAGCGCACTTGCCACACGCTGAACACAGAGTCTCGTCCATGAAGCGGGCCCTCTTGCGCACACGCACCTTGAAGTTACCCACATAGCCTGATACCTCTTCGATCGTGCTGTTGGCCATGAGTTTGATGCGGGGGTGACGGCCCACGTCCATCATCTTAGGCCCTAGAACGCATATGGAGCAGTCCATGGTGGGGAATGTCTTATCCAGTTGCGCCATTATGCCCCCTATCGAGGGCTGCTCTTCCACAAGATAGACCTGATGCCCGGCATCGGCTAAGTCGAGGGCTGTCTGTATTCCAGCAACGCCGCCCCCGATCACCAGAGCAGCATTAGTGATAGGTATCTCCAACTCATGTTGCGGCGAGAGGAGACGGGCCCGGGCCACTGCTATTTTTACGATGTCCTTTGCTTTCTCGGTGGCCGCATCGCGGTCGTGCAAATGTACCCAGCTGGCGTGCTCCCTGATGCTTGCCATCTCCAGAACGTAGGGGTTGAGTCCGGCCTCTGCGATGCAGTTGCGGAAGGTGATCTCATGTAATCTTGGCGTGCAGGAGGCTACTACCACACGGTTTAGCTTGTGTTCCTTGATGTGTTTCTTAATCTCCTGTTGTCCCGGGTCGGCGCAGGTGTAGCGATTTCGCACCGAGACTACTACGCCGGGGAGCTTCTCCGCAAACCGCCGTACCTCCTCGGTATCCACCGATCCTGCTATATTAAGTCCGCAGTCGCAGACAAATACGCCTATTCTTACTTCCTCTTCAGCCAACCGACTCACCTCCTACTCCAGGGAGTATGCTGCCAGGCTCGCCAGGTCCTGGATTTCAACCCCGGCATCCTTGCCATCGCTGCTTTTCTGGGCGCACCTCAAATGTATCTGGCACTTGGGGCAGGCAGTTACCAGTATCTCTGCCCCGCAAGCCTCTGCTTGAGTGAAGCGCTGCTCCTGTATCTGCCTGTTTACCGCACCGCATTGCAGCCATGAGGTTGCCCCGCAGCACAGCGCCTTCTCCCGGTTCTGTTCCATCTCCACCAGTTTTAAGCCTGCCACAGCACCCAGGATTTGGCGAGGCTCATCAAATATCCTGGAACATCTGCCTAAGGTGCAGGGGTCTTGATAAGTGACCCTTTTCTCCAGCTTGCCCAAAGATAGCTTGCCGCTCTGTACCAACGGCGCTATCACCTGAGACAGGTGCACTACCTCGATGCCGGTGCCTCCGAGCATGTTGGGGTAGTCTACCTTCAGCGTATAATAGCACTCAGGGCAGTTAGTGATTATCCTTTTTATACCGTGGCGGGCGAACTGCTCCATATTTGCCTTTGCCAGCGCCGCGAACCCTTTTCTGTCTCCCTGAAGGAGCAGGTCTCGCCCGCAGCAGCGTTCATCGGCAATGATATTGAACGGTATCTGAGCACGGTCCAGCAGCTTAAGCGCCCCTTTTACTCCCTCCAAAGTATTCACGCCCAGGTCGCTGAACAGAACGTCGAAGTAAGGGGCACAGCCTACGAAAAACAGCGTGTCGCTTTGTGGTGAGAGACTGACATCCTCTGGCAGCCAGCCCAGACGCTTCTGCTGCAAGTCTTCTCGCGCCATCAGACGCATCATTGTTTGGAGTGCCTCGCCATGGCTGCACTGTATCTGAGCCCCTTCTGCAAGCGATTCGGCTCTCAAAGACTGGATGAACTTGGGGAACTTAACATGGTAATTGCAGCGCTCCACACACATATAGCAGCTCAGACATGACCAGATTGTCTCGTCGCGCGACCCCTGGCTGTTCTGTGACAGCCTTCTCTGGGCTATGAGGCGGGGGTTAAACGCCGGGTCGTACTGGGCAACCGGGCATACTACCGTGCACTTGCCGCAGTCAAGGCAGAGGCGTATGCTGGTCTCTCTTATCTCTCGCTCTATATTCTGCATCTTGAAGTCCTATCCCCTTTATCGCGAAGTGGCAGGCTCCGCCTGCTCGATGCCTGCGATGAAATCAGTCACCTGTTTCACAAAGCCCGGGCCATCGCCGCCCGGCAGACGCATTAGAGCCAATCTCTCCTCTCGCAATCCCAGCAGTCCCAGTATATTCCTTGTCTTCTCGTATTCCCGCTCGATAAGGCCAGCGTCGATTTCGAAATGGCAGTTGCCGGGGTTGCACCCCAGGAGCATCACTCCATCTGCGCCCAGCTCAAAAGCCTTGAGTATCAGGCCTGAATGGACCCTGGAGAGGCAGCTTACTCTGACCACCTTTACAGATGCAGGGTAGCTTAGTCTCTTCTGGGCTGCTGCCTCGACGCAGCTAAGGCCATCCCAGTTGCAGGCGAAAACCACCACATTTCTTATCGCATTGTTCATCTGGCGCTACTCGCGCTATAAGTTGTCCCCAGTAAAGCTTCGAGTGTGGACGTTATCTGTTTGTCGCTCTGGACAGCCTGGGCTATCGCTCCGGTAGGGCAGCGGGCGATGCATGCCCCGCAGCCCAGGCACAGCGCTTGGTCGACATGAGCACAGGATGTGCCACCGCTCTCTATTTCTATCTCTATATAGGGACATATAACGGCGCAATCGCCGCAGCCTCGACACAGTTTGCTATCTATAGTGATGGCAGTTGCCCGTGGGCTTAAACTGCCCTGTGCCAGATAAGCCGCGGCCCTGGTTGCTGCCGCCATTCCCTTGATGACCTGTTCCTCTGGTGGCTCTGCCTCATCTGAGGATACTATGAATATGCCTGCTGTCTCTTTTATGGTGAACTCCCTGAATAAGGCGGAGCCTATATCTGTCGTGCCACATGGCCACCTTTTTTGAGTAAGGATGCGGCTGAGCAGGCTTCTCTTTGGGATAGCATTGTTTGCAGCGAAAGCCTCTTTGTCCATATCTCCAAGGCTCAGGATAATTGCACCGGCCTTGATATGGTTGGTCTGCGAGGGGTATCTCAGAACAGCTTCGAAATCACCTGCTACGCCTTGAAGCTCCAAGCCCTGTGGCCAGTTCATGATACGTATAGCCTGCGCCTCAAGCTGTTGCATCAAGCTGGACCTCATGTCCTCATACTTGGAGCGATTTTTCGCGGCTTTCTCCGTCTCTGGCCCGGAGACCAGAGCTACTGAATAACCTTGAGATGCCAGGGCGCTTGCCGCTGCCAGGCTGCAAAGCTCTGCGCCCAATATCAAAACGCTGCTCTCCATATGACGTTCTTCTTTGGTTGCTGGGGTAAGTCCCTTGGCTCGGGCAACCCCTGCCAGGATTATCTCTATTGCCTTAAGGGTAGCGCCCGCAGGGTCGTCCTTGTGAACCCAGGCGCATTGTTCTCGGATGTTCACGAACTCCACAGGTATGCCGTAGGATGAGAAAAGGGTTTCGTTGAGATGGTGCTGACACCTCACCCGCCTGTCAGTGCAACTGAAGCATATCTGCTCCAGGTTGCAGCAGCGGCAGGCTGCAAGCACCACCTGGCCCAGTTTGGACTCGGCGGCTTTGCCTGCGATCTGCTGCGCACCTTCCTCGCTGCATGCCTGTGGTACTTCCAGGACGCTGTATATGTTGGGAAGCAGCTCCATTTCCCTGAGAACCTGTTCGAAATCTATCACGGAGCTGATGCTGCCGCCGCAGCTACATAACACCAGCCCGATGCGGCCCCTTTCTGAGCTGACTACCCGCGCTTCAGTGGTGTGGCGCTCCGGTTGAGCATCGAGTCCGCCCGTGGTATCCGGTTCAGCCTGATACACCTCTTCCCCTCGCTTCAGAGCCGCCGCGGCCTCCATAGCGATGGCTGAAGCTTGGGCAAGCCTGCCCCCCAGGTTGCTGTTGTCACTGGCCTTTACGCTATAGACCCCCGGCTTCGAAAGTCGGCGTGCAGTCGTGCCGCCCGAGCCATCATGAGTGAAGTCGATTACGACCTCAGCGCCTATCTCTATGCTCTCGACGTCGTCCTTGTGGAGGACAGCGCCCAGTTTGCACGCCTCTTCGCACTCTAGACATTCGCTGCACAGGGCACAGTTGAGACAGCGCCCCGCCTCCCGCTCTGCAGCATCACCGGGCAGCCCTAGCGACGTCTCCTCAAAGCTGCCCATCCTCTTGGAATGATGTATAGTGGGCATGTGGGCTCGTTTGTGTCGGGAAGCTTCTCTTTCCTTTACATCTACCTCGGCGGCCCGAGGCTTTTCCATGCTGCGGTCCTTCTTCAAATCATGTCCTCTCAGATACCTGTCTATTGATTCTGCCGCCCGCAGCCCGGCAGCCACAGCCTCCACGACGTTGTTGGGCCCCATGATACAATCGCCGCCGGCGAAGATGCCGGGCATGTTGGTCTCAAGGGTCAGAGGGTCTACTTTTACAGTAGCATCTTCGCTGACAACTTCGAGCCCCTTTATATTGAGCAGAGATGTATCGGGACGCTGGCCGATTGCCGCTACCACCTGGTCTGCCTCTATAACAAACTCTGACCCAGGTATAGGTTCCGGTTTGCGCCGTCCATCGGCTCCCACGTCGCCCAGCCTCATCCTCTGGCATCGTATCCCGGTTACCTTGCTCCCTTCACCGAGGATCTCGACAGGCGCAATGAGATATTCTATAGTTACGCCTTCTTTGATAGCCTCCTCAATGTCCTCTTTTACCGCAGTCATCTCACCTGCAGTGCGGCGATAGATTATCCGCACCGTCCCCTTGCCCCCTCTCTTCGCTGTCCTGGCTGAGTCCACGGCGCTATTGCCGCCTCCAATGACTACTATGTTGGAGCCTACGGAGACGCCGACTTTCTGATTCAGTGCAAACAGCAGTGAGATGCCATCAACTACCCCATCGAGGTCCTCGCCCGGGATGTTCAGCCGGTTGTTCCTTTGACCGCCTATGGCTATGAAGAACGCCTTATATTCTCGCGCCTTCAGGTCGGATAACGTAACATCGCGGCCTACTGTTATCCCCGTCTTTATATCTACGCCCAGCTCTTTAATTGCTTCTACCTCTCTCTCGCGTACTTCGCGGGGGAGACGGAATCTCGGGATACCCGTTGCCAGCATACCTCCTGCCACTGCGTGAGATTCGAATATAGTGGGGACATAACCGCGGCGCGCTAGTTCCCAGGCCGCAGTCAGTCCGGCGGGCCCGCTCCCGATGATGGCCACCTTTTCCTTTAGGGAGCCCGCAGGTGCTTTGCGACTATATTTAATGCCGGAGGCATTATCCGCCGCATAGCGATGCAGCGCTTGGATGTACACCGGGTTGTCGACTTCACCGCGCTTGCAACTGCTTTCGCAGGGATGCGTGCATACTCGGCCGAGTATACCCGCCAGAGGCGCAGCCTCGTTTATCAGGCTGAGTGCCTCGTCCGCCTTACCCTTGGACAGCAGGGAGATAAATCCCTGCGCCTTAATGCCGAGAGGACACGCCGCACGGCAGGGAGCAACCCCGTTTTTCTCTATGTAATATGCTGAGGGTATCGCCTTGGCCCCCAGAAAGGGTGCGTGTATAGCACTATGGGTTACCTTTTGACCTTCTAACAACGAATGGACCTTTACCGAGCAGGCCTCGCCGCAGCGACCGCAGCTTGTACACAAATCCTCGCGCACATAGCGAGGCTGCCTGATGGCTCTTATGGTGAACTGCCCTTGTTTCCCTCTGATTGCTTCTACCCGGGAGTTGGTGTGCAGGGTTACCAGGGGGTGGCTCGCTGCCCGCAGCAATAAGGGCCAGATGTGGAGCATGTCCTGTGAAGAGGCACTCGGGACGCTGCTATCTAAACCCAGCGAAGTAGCGGAAGTTACCAATGCGACTTCCACGCCCATCTCCGCCAGGCTGAGAGCAGCCTGCGCTGCACCTGCGTCACTGCCGATTACGGCAACACTCCTAGCCATCTCTACCCTAGCTCCGATTTCTGTGCTTCAGCCCGTAGTCATACCCCGACTCAAATGCCTTCATGTTGAATTCTCCCGTCCCCTCGGGCACAGAGGCTAGGATGGACTTGCGCAGCGCTTCGACGGAAACCAAATCGCTTACGGCTGCCAGAAACCCCAGCATAATGATATTCGCCACCACAGCACGCCCCATCTCCCGGGCCATGCGGGTGGCCGGGATGGGGAGCGGTGCCGGGTTATGAGACGCGCTGGGCTTCACCAGGTCCGAGTCTATAATTACCTGAGTCCCCTTGGGGAGGTTGTTTACGTATTTGGCATAAGCCTCCTGAGACAGGATGATGAGCACCTGAGGGCTCTGCACATAAGGGTAGTCTATAGCCTTGTTGGAGATCACTACCTCGGCGGTGCAGGAGCCGCCGCGCGACTCGGGACCATAGCTCTGGCTGAAGGTAGCGAATCCCTCGTCGTATATAGAGGCAGCCTGGCCTATGATTTGCCCTGTAAGCACGATCCCCTGCCCGCCAAAGCCTGATATCCTTATCTCAACTCTGCCCAAGCCTTTTCCCTCCGGGCTATTGTTCCTGTGAAGTCACAGCGCCTTTCTCTGCCTGTGGCTTTTTCTTCTCATGTGCCTTGGCAAGCACCTGCTTGCGGTAGTCCCAGAGAGTGGGACGCTTTATATCGATGAACTTACCCACAACGATGGGCCCATCTAGAACGATGTCTGCTTCCTTGGGGTCTGCTCCGTTGCGGATTACGCTCTTTTCTTGATAGTAGTGCATCTCGTCCAGCCCGCGGGCTCGCTTGTTCATGCGCCCGTATACAGTGGGACAGGGGCTCAGCACTTCTATGAAGCTGAATCCCGGTTTGACCAGGGCTTCTGCGATAGACCTCTCCAGTTGACGCAGGTGCAGCACTGTCCAGCGGGCGACATAGGTGGCCCCGCTGGCGGCCACAAGGTAGGGCAGGTTGAACGGATATTCGAAATTGCCGTAGGGCGAGGTCGTGCTGCGGGCTTCGAGCGGCGTAGTGGGCCCCATCTGCCCTCCGGTCATGCCGTAGTTGAAATTGTTGATACAGATGACTGTGATGTCGATATTGCGGCGGGCGGAGTGTATCAGATGGTTGCCTCCTATAGCCGCCAGGTCGCCGTCTCCGGAGAAGACCACTACTTTCAACTCAGGGTTACCCAGCTTCAAGCCGGTAGCGAAGGGGAGGGCACGGCCATGAGTGGTGTGAAACGAATCAAACTTGACATAGCCGGCAACCCTGCCGGTACAGCCTATTCCCGAGACCACGGCTATTTTGTCCAGGTCGAGCCCGGCGCGCTCGATGCCCCTGATGAAGCAAGATGTCGCCAGGCCTATGCCGCAGCCGGCACACCAGATGTGAGGCATCCTGTCTACCCGGAGATACTGGTCGATAGGTTTGCTTGTCACAGTCACCATATCCGCTACTGCACTGCCTCCCTTATCCCTTCTAAAATGGTCTGGGGTAGATGTACTGCGCCGCCCATATGCGGCAGGAGAACCGTTTTAGCCTTTCCGGCAGCGCACCGCTCCACCTCAAACACTATCTGGCCGTAATTTATCTCAGGTACCACGAAAGCCTTCACCTGCCTGGCAAGCTCCCTGACTCGCTCTTCGGGGAACGGCCATATTGTTATCGGCCGCAGCAGGCCTGCGCGAATCCCCTCATCCCGCGCTTGCTGCACCGCACGGCGGGCGATGCGGGCGGTTATTCCGTAGGCGAATACTATGACCTCTGCGTCCTCGGTGCTGACCTCTTCATATTTTATGATGGCTTTCCTGTTCAGCCTGATTTTATCCACCAAACGCCTAACCAGCCGTTCCTGCGCCTCGGCTGTCATCGCCGGGTAACCTCTCTCATCGTGAGTCAGGCCTGTAACATGGAACCGGTAGCCCTCGCCGGCTATGGCCATGGGAGGGACCAGGTCTTTGTCCGGTTTATAGGGCTGGTATTTCTCCGGCGCTACACGCGGTCTCTTGCGGGAGACAAGGTCATCCGGCGCTACTTGCCGTATCACTACCTTTTCGCTCATATGTCCCACAGCTTCGTCGGACATGATGAGCACAGGCACCCGATATTTCTCCGACAGGTTGAACGCTTCGATGGTGAGGTCGAAAATCTCCTGCGGAGAGCTGGGCACAAGCGCAATGATCTCGTAGCTGCCGTGGGAGCCCCATCGTGCCTGCATCATATCTCCCTGCGCCACCAGGGTAGGCAGCCCTGTGGAGGGACCTGCACGCTGTACGTCGACCACAACGCACGGCGTCTCCAGCATCACTCCCAGGCCCAGGTTTTCCATCATCAGGCTGAATCCCGGCCCCGACGTGGCTGTCATTGCCTTCACCCCGGCCCAGGAAGCGCCGAGCACAGCATTCATAGAGGCTATCTCGTCCTCCATCTGGATGAACACGCCTTCCACCTGAGGCAGACGCTCGCTCATCCTCTCGGCTATCTCGGTAGCCGGCGTGATGGGGTAGCCGGCGAAGAAGCGGCAGCCTGCGCTGATGGCTCCCTCGGCGCATGCCTCGTCGCCGTTCATGAAAAATGTTCCGCTGAGAACGCCGTTTCCCGACATATGCAAGCTCTGTTACTTATTATCCTCGCCCTGTTCCAGTCTGATGGCAAATTCAGGGCAGATTATCTCGCAGAGGCCGCAGCCCAGGCACTTGTTCGTGTCTGCTACCGTGGCCAGGGTATAACCTTTGGGGCCCAGTTCGTCGCTCATCACGAGAGCTTCCCTGGGGCAAAACTCGACGCAGTAGCCGCAGCCCTTACATCTCTCCCTGTCTATAGTCACCTTCCCGGGCTTGACAGCTTTTTGAGCGTGGTCGAAGGGCTTTCTCCACAGCTTCGGGTGGGCCGAATCTTTTGCACTCTGCATTGTGGTAGCTCAAAATTCAAGAGGGCTTTGCGAGCCCTGCTTTTGCGGATTTACGCTCAGTCTGCATGGTTTTTCATGCCTGTTGCAGGCTGTTCATATCCTATTATGATAGCAAATTCGCTGCTCGTTTACAAATACCTCAGAGGCCATTACGAAACCGTTTGGGGGCGTTCTTGCAGGTTTGGGGTATAGCACGGCCCGGCTTTTATGGCGCATGAATTATTCAATTTTGGGGTCGCCGGACGCCGGGATTTCGCGGGCCGTGATCAGCTTCAGCCGAACGCAGCGGAGACCGCTCGGGTAAAAAACGCCCCTATGACGAGGAGTAATTTCCCCCAAACGAATTCCCACGAACGAAACCCCACATATTCAATTTTCCGAGGCTTGCCAAGAGCTTCGTGCAACCAGCAATCAGCTTTAAAGCTATCAGCCCACAACTGTGCGGCTCAGGAGGTGCTGTTTGCTGCTCTTGAATTTGGTCGGGAGCTGTGTACATCCAGTCCCGATGTTATGGGGGCATTGTAGAACATTAGTTCTTATGCTGTCAAGGGGAAAATGTCGCAGGGGTGGGCGGTTAAACGCCTGACCGTATACTATCAGGACTGGTTAAAATAACAGAACTATCTTAAAAAATAAGATGAACAGATGTAAAAAATACTCCGGAAGGCCTAATTTCCACTAGCCAACATATTGACTTCCCCCAAATGTAGAAGTAGTATTAACTTGGGGACATGTATACTTGTGCGAGTCACGTGCTTTGCATGCTGATTGGTTGTGCCCGTGTACGGTAGTCCTAAAATGACGGTAGAAATAATTGATAAAAGCGAACTCAGACACCTGATATCTCCCCATCGAAACCAAGATTTTGGAATTCATAATTGGCATCAATTCAAGCATGGGTTTTCTAAAGAACTAATAAATAATCTTGTTAATTATTTCAATTTGGCGAAGGGTGACTGGGTGCTGGATCCTTTTTGTGGAGGTGGAACGACATTATTGGTATGTAAAGAGTTAGGGATAAACTCTAGGGGATTCGATATTTTACCGTTTTCTGTCTTTTTATCAAACGTAAAGACTGAAGATTATGCCTGCAAAGAACTCATGCGACAGCTTGAAGTGCTAAAAACAAAAGATGTAATAAGTAATGATAATAGAGTTCTACCTAATATCCCTATAGTTAAAAAAGCTTTTAGCACAGACGTAGCAAAAGAATTGTTGTCGATAAAATCTAGAATCGAAGACAATATTGAAAATCCTAAGATTAGGGCTTTTTTCAACCTTGGATTCCTAAGTATTATTGAGTCTGCAAGCAATACCTCGAAGGATGGGGGGTTTCTTCGCATAATAAATCGTCAGGTGAACCCAAATGAGATAATGGGTGAGTTTTTAAACAAAGTAGAGTCCATGATTCAAGATGTACTTGAATTCAAATACGAGAAAGGCAAAAATGTAAGTTCATTGGCCAAGATAGGCGATGCGAGAAAACTTCCTACTCAAAGAAAATATGATGCTGTTATCACTTCTCCTCCATACCCCAACCGGCATGATTATACTAGAATATATTCTCTAGAGATGATGTTCGATTTTATATCAGATAACGATCAACTTAAAAGGATACGTTATGAAACGATCCGGTCACATGTCGAGGCAAGGGAAAAATATGAAGCTATCGGCTATCAAATACCAGATACACTTGAGTCCTTAATCGCCCAAGTCAAAAGGAATGGTGCTAATAATCCGCAAGTGATCAAGATGTTAGAAGGTTATTTTGAAGATATGTATTTATCTCTTTCTGAGATACACAGGTGCCTAAGAAATGGCGGGAAAGTGGCTATGGTCATTAGTAATGTTCGATTTGCAGGAGTTGACATCCTTGTCGATGAAATATTATCTGAAATTGGATTACAAGTGGGCTTAAGTCCGGAAAATATATGGGCTGTAAGATATAGGGGAAATAGCTCTCAACAAATGAGAGACTATATGAGAAGTCCGTCCCGAGAAAGCATTGTTTTTTGGAGAAAAGATGCCTGACGAAAAGAAGAAAGTTGTATATCTCTTGGGCGCTGGTGCGAGTCATGCTGTCATTAAACATCTCGATCCAACAAATGATGGAATATTAATGGCCGATATAGCTGAAGATGTCTTATTAGCTTGTAAAAATGAAGAAGATGTTTCATTGAGAGACTTGAGCAATATTACATGGTTAGATGAACGAAAAATACACCGAAACGTTGATATTGAAGAGATAATAACCCTTTATGAATCCTCCGGCACTTTTAAAGACAAGGAGCGTACTAACAAATTACGAAATTACTTTAGAAAATCGATAAATAATAGGATTAAAAATGGGCTAAGGAATGAAAAACAATCTCCAAACCTAATAACTGCACTGCTTGATATGTATTCGTTACCGGATTTTAACGAAGAATTGTGTGCAATTCTTACTTTAAACTACGACAACTTTATAGAAAAGGCTATGTTTGAGAATTACGCGAGCCTAAATATCCCGTTTGAAGTAATACCAGAAAACGGTGAAATTACGAATAATACAGGTATTCCAGCCCTATGTAAATTACACGGTTCTTTTAATTGGGAAAATACAAATCCAGTAAGAATTAATGAAAATCTTATCAATATGAACGACGATAGAGATCATATACTCTGGGTTCCTCCAGGTGTAATCAAAAGGAATGACTATTACCCGTTTAACGCTATCTGGGGGAAAGCAAGATCTTGCCTGAAATGTGATATATTACGGATAATCGGTTGCTCCTTAAATACCAATGATTTTAGTGTACTTTCTCTTCTACATACCACCACTAGATTGAGACAAAATGACCCACCACCAAAATATGAGATACAATTCATCGATTATCTAGATAGTTATCAGGAAGTATGACCTTCCCCCGGTATTAGTATCACCGGCTATTAGAGCCCAGCCGCTGTTTCAGCATACTCCATGGGAGCCCTACCGTGCAATGAGCTGTGTGGCCTGACCTCGTTGTAATCCCTCCTCCAGTCTTCGATGATGTCCCGGGCATGCTTCAGGTTCATAAACCAGTTCTCGTTCAAACACTCGTCCCTGAGCCTGCCGATGAAGCTCTCGGCATAGGCATTCTCAATTGGCTTTCCCGGCCGGATGAAGTTCAGCTTCACGCCCTTACAGTATGCCCATTCATCGAGTGCCCGCCCTGCGAATTCCGGCCCATTGTCCGTGGTAATTACGTTAGGCAATCCCCTCGTTTCAGCTAGCCTTTCCAGCACACTCACCACTCTGGCACCACCCAGTGAAGTGTCCACCTCGATGACGGGACATTCCCGGGAGTAGTCATCCACGATGGCAAGGGCGCGAAAACGCCGCCCGGTGACGATGCTGTCAGTAACAAAATCCATGGACCAGCGCTGGTTTGGCCTCTGCGGTGATGGCATGATTACCCTCAACCCGGCAGCACCTTTCCTACGCCTCTTTCTCCTCAGCGCCAATCCCTCTTCATGATAGATCCTCTCTGTCCGCTTGTGATTAATCACCAGCCCCTCCCTTCTCAGCAAAATGTGGAGCCGGGGACTGCCAAACCGTTTTCTCTGTCCTGCCAGCTCCCGTAAACGCTGACGCAGGGCAACATCACTATCCGATTTCGGCCTATAGCGATATACCGAAGCCGAAATATTGACCAGCAGGCAGGCTTTCCTTTCGCTCAGCCCAAGACTCTCCCTGGCATGGGAAACTGCCAGGCGTTTGGCCCCGGGCTTTAGAAGTTTTTTGATAGCAGATCCTTGAGCGCTCTGATGTCCAGTGCTTGCTCGCCCACGATTTGCTTGAGACGCCGGTTTTCCTCTTCTAAGGCTTTCAACCTTTTCAGTTCACTGACGGTCAGTCCGGCATACCTGGCTTTCCAGTTGTAATAGGTGGCATCGCTCATCCCATATTTACGGCAGAGATCGGTTACTTTAGCTCCGGCCTCTGCCTCCCTGAGCACGGCGATGATCTGTTCCTCGGTGTACCTCTTGCGTACCATGATGAGCCCTCCTCTTTCGTTTTATTATAGCGGAGGACTCTAAATGGCGGTGCTACTGTTTTCGGGGGAAACGTCAACCCAGGGTGGGAGAGGTAGCATGAGCAACATGAGTCTAAAAGAGCAGTTGGATAATTTGTTCAATCCTAGGGCAGTGGCGGTCATCGGGGCTTCTAACAACTTCGGTAAGTGGGGATACAACGTGCTAAGCCGCGTACTGAGCCATAAGCAGGGGCGAGAGATTTACGCGGTCAACAACAGGGAAGCCGAAGTGATGGGGATGAAAGCTTATATGAGCGTGGTTGAAGTGCCCGGGCCAGTGGATTTTGCTGTGATAACGGTCCCGTTTCAGGATGTCCCCGCTGCTATGGAAGACTGCGTTAGAAAGGGAGTCAAGAGCGCTGTCATTATCTCCGGCGGTCTTGCCGAGACAGGTGAAGAAGGCGCAAGAATACAACGGGAGGCGGTTGAAATCGCCCGGCGAGGCGGTATACGCTTCATAGGTCCGAACTGCCTGGGGTTTTGTAACCCGTACGCAGAATTCTGCACTGTGCCTTTCATGCCCCCTATCGAGAGAGGTCATGTGGCGCTCATCTCTCAAAGCGGGAACTCGGGCCAGGCAATACTCGATTACGGGCTGCAGATGGGAGTCGGGTTTAGCAAGTTTATCAGCAGCGGAAACGAGGGCGACCTGCGCTTCGAAGACTATCTGGAGTATCTGGCTCAGGATGAGAAAACCGAGGTTGTCCTGGGTTACGTAGAAGGCTTCAGAGAAGGCAAGCGTTTCCTTGAACTGGCAAGGGAAATAACAAAAAAGAAGCCCATGGTCATTATGAAGGTGGGGCGTACGGATGTCGGGAGCAGGGCAGCGCGGTCTCACTCCTCTGCTCTGGCAGGATCGGATGCAACGCTCGATTCTGCGTTCAAGCAGTGCGGTGTGATCCGGGTGGAGAAGCTTCACGAAATGATAGATGTCGCTGTGGCTTTGCTGGGTCAGTCGCTGCCCCGGGGGAGAAGGGTAGGAGTGCTGTCTATGAGCGGTGGGATGGCAGTCATCGCCGCAGACGCCTTGAGGAAAGAGGGTTTAGAACTGCCCCCTCTGTCAGCAGCTACTATGGAGAAATTGGAGTCTATGATGTCGCGAAGGTGGTCCGGAGGAAACCCAGTCGATCCTGCCGGGGACTTCGTCAGCTACCAGGCTCTCTGGCCAATGATAGAGGATGAGAATTTCGACGCCATATTGGTTATCGGCGGTGTCGCGATGACCTCCGGCTACGCTACGTGGGCACCACCGTTGATGAAAAAGGCTACTCAAGAGGTGGGAATGCAAATGGAGGAACCTGAGCTTGAGAACATAAAGACGACTATTGAGCTTATGGCAAAACACCGTAAGCCCGTCCTTTTCACCGTTGGAGCAGCGCGTTTCGAAACTCAGGGCACGGTTCCTCTGACATTGAAGCAGAGCCATCTAAATCTCTACCCTGACCCGGAAGAATCAGCTAAAATACTTGCTCACCTGGTAAGATATAGCGAATATTGCAGCGCAGCGTAGCGAACTAGTCGGATTTAATGCGAAAGGTTATTTTAACGGGAGATCAGTAACATGCTGCGATACCCCGATCAGCAGTAAAGAAGTCGCTCTTCGGATCCCGGGGCGAGGGCCCTCGCCCCTACGTTTTTGGGCACAATGCCTTGTGCCCCTACGAGGTTGGAGCGGGTGCTCCAAGCTACCCAATTAAGGATAGCCCTTCGACAGTCCTTCGACGGGGCTCAGGACAGGGCTAAGGGCGAACGGATTATCCCCCTCCCTCCAGGGGCGAGAGGAGGCTAAAATCCCCCTTGCCCCCTCCCTGAACGAGTTAGGGACAAGTTTGCAAAAGGGGGGATTGGTTCGTGGCGCGCCTGGATTCCTGCTCAGGGCAGGAATGATATGTTGTACGTTGTCAGGGGCTCAGGACAGGCTTTTCTCTCTCTCCAGGGGAGGGAAAATTAGGGGCGCCTGGATTCCTGCTTGCGCAGGAATGACATTAAAGGGGCAATTCATGAATTGCCCCTACGAAAGGGTCGGTTGCGGAGCACCGACCCTATTCTCAGATTCGGGCAGACACATGGGTCTGCCCCTACGGAATGATGACGAGGAGATTGCTTCGTCCGCCCGAGGCGGACTCGCAATGACATACAGAAGGGCACAGTGCACTGTGCCCCTACCTGGTTGGAGCGGGTGCTCCAACCTACCCGTTAGGGCGTCACGCGGGGCCGGTGAGATTGCCGCGTCGTCCTTCCTTGAAGGACTCCTCGCAATGACATATGGGGGCACCTGGATTCCTGCTTGCGCAGGAATGGCATGTTGTACGTTGTCAGGGGCTCAAGACAGGCGCGGTGAGATTGCTTCGTCCTTCCAGAGAAGGACTCGCAATGACAAGAGAAGGGCACCTGGATTCGTGCTCCCTGATCAGGTCAGGGACAGGCTGGGGAGCCTGTCCTACCACAGAAGGATTCAGGGCGAACGGATTATCCCTCTCACTCTTATCTCTCCCTCCAGGGGCGAGAGGAGGCTAAAATCCCCCTTGCCCCCTTTGCAAAAGGGGGGATTTGGGAGAGGGCGACCAGCCGGTCGCCCCTACATTATTCGGGCTTGTATTTGCCGATTACGATATCGGGCACCAGGTCCATCCCTATGTGCCCCTCTTTTTCCAGGCGAGCATACTCTGCGTCGGAGAAGCCGAGAAGCTTCTTATAGACGTATTCGTTGTGCTCGCCCAGACGGACGGGAGGAAGCCGGAAATGGTTGGGCGCCTTGGACATCCTGAATGCCAGGCCGGGGTATCTGTGTGTCCCGCATTCAGCCTGAGTTACCGTTTCGAAAAAGCCCCGCGCTTTCATCTGCGGGTCGTTGTAGGCATCGTCCGGGTGCTCTACCGGGCCGGCAGCTACGCCTTCTTTCTGCAGGGTGTTCATGACCTTGAAGGCTTCATGCCGGCCGGTCCATTCGCCGATGTGTTTGTCCAACTCTTCCTGATTACGCCACCTGCTCAGGCTATCGGCGAACCTGTCGTCCTTGGTCCACCCGGGATTGCCCAGGGCACGGCAGAAGCCCTGCCATTCCTCATCGGTGCGGATGGCGATGGTTACCCATCTGTCCTCGCCGCGGCAGCGGTAGCAGCCCTGGATGCCGCCGTAGAGGTCGCGGTTCCCGGTCCTCTCGGTGATGCGACTGTTCATGGTGTAGTCCATGATGGCCTCACCCAGTTGGATCATGGTGGCCTCGGTCTGCGCCATGTCGATGAACATGCCCTTGCCTGTCTTGTTGCGCTGGTGCAGCGCCATAACAACCATGAAGGCACCGATTGTTCCTGAAGCTTCGTCGCAATGGTAGATTGCCGAGTTTGCCGTCACGTCCCGGTCCGCATAGCCCCTGAGATAGGTATGCCCCAGGAAGGCATCCTGATGGGCGCCGAGAGAGCGAAAGTACTTGTAGGGGCCGGTCTGGCCGAAGCCGGACATGGAGAGCATGATGATATTCGGGTTCCAGGCGCTGATGACGTCGTAGGTGAGGCCGAAGTCCTCCATGACGGCGGGCTGGCTGTTCTCGATGAAAACGTCGCTCACCTGTATCAGGCGCTTGATTATTTCCTTGCCCTCGGGCTTGACGGAGTCCACGGTGCAGGAATATTTGTTGCGGCCATGCACATTGAACATGCAGCTCAGATTCCAGGGCCTGCATTTGGTCTCGTCGTAACCCTCTTTGAGATAGGCGGCATAGCCGCCCTTGACGAAATCAACAGCGAACTTGGGATGCCTGGGAGCGGGGCCCCTGGTGCCGACGGCGAGATAGTGAATGGACTCGACCTTGATTATCTCGGCACCCCAGTCGGCCAGGTGCATCTCGACGATGGGGCCGGCCCACATCTGGGTCATGCCCACAACCCTTACGCCTTCCAGCGGTAGCTTAGCCATCTTAGATGATACCCCCTTCCCTCAGTTTCACCAGGTCCCCCTTCGAGTACCCCAGGGAGGTATAGACCTCTGCGTTGTGCTGACCCAGCAGCGGCGCGGGATGCCTTATCTTCCAGGGCAACTCCGAGCATATGGCGGGCCTGCCGGGATAGGTCAGCTTGCCCACCACGGGGTGCTCGGCCTCGGCCCAGAAGCCCCTCTCACGGAACTGGGGGTCAGCCACGAGGTCTTCGGTGGTATTGATGGGAGCGCTCAAAACGCGCCCTTCCTGGCAGACCTCAACAATCTCTTTCCGGCTTCGCTCCATCAGCCAGGGGTACCAGATAGTGCCCAGAAACTCCTCTCTGCGTGCCTCGTCGAACTGATTCGCCCCGCCGTAGGTCTCCATGAGGGCCATCTTGAGCACCCTTTCGATACGGTCCAGGAACATAAAGCCGCCCGCGACATCGACGTAGCCGTCTTTGCAGGGGAAGATGCCGTAGGGATACTGAAGCATCCCCGCTATGTCCATCCGGGGGGTCAGCTCTTTGTTATACTCGTAGGCCAGGAGTTCGCTCATCCTTCTATCGATGGCGGCCATCTGGGTCTCCATCAGCGAGACGTCAATATGCTCTCCAACTCCCTGCATCCTGGCAGCATAAAATGCAATCATGGTAGCCGTAGCCGCCATGTACCCTCCCTGGTGCTGGATGACGTTCATGCCCTTCTTGACAGGCTCGCAGTCACCGACTCCGGTGCTGCACATGGCCCCGCCCATGCCATAGATGATGGCTTCCGACGCTTTGAAATCGCGATACGGGCCGGTCTGTCCGAAGTTGGAGATGGAGGTCATGACTAGTTCGGGGTTAAGCTTCTCCAGGGTCTCGTAGTCCAGGCCGAGGCCGGGCATGACACGGGGGCTGAAGTTCTCGACCAGGATATCCACATCCTTGACAAGCTCTTTGAGTATCTTCTGCCCCGTATGGGTTTTCAGGTTCAGGGTGATGCTGCGCTTGTTGGTGTTGAGGAACAGGAACAGGCCGCTCTTCTCGGGATGAGGGTCGTCCTTGTAGAAGGGGCCCAGGCTCCGGGACGGATCTCCCCCATCCGGCCTTTCAATTTTGATGACGTCAGCACCGTAGTCGGCAAAGAACTTGGTGCAGGCAGGCCCGGCTATGTGCCAGGTCAGGTCGAGCACTCGAACGTCTGATAGAGGTTGCTTGGGCATAAATACCTCCTTGGTCTAAAGCTACTACAGGGCGAGGCCCATGCGCCCCAGGTCATGAGCGACTTCGGCGAGGTCGAGTTCCTTCAGCCTCTTTACGGTTTGCAGGCCGCTGGCCACGTCCCATCCCCTGAGCTGATAATACTCGCTCTTCATCCGCTCGAACTCCGCTCTGTCCACCACCACGCCGACCCTCGAGGTAATCGCACCGTCTTTGCCCGGGGCCTGGGCTTTGGGATTCATCTCGTTGCCCTTGAGCGGGGTAGTGAAAAGGGCTTCGGGAATCATGTCGCTTTCCCTGCCTTTGTGTCCTTCCCTGATGTGTATGGCGCGCTGCATGTTGAACACTCTTTCCCCGATGCGGTAGAGTCCGCGTTCGTCTATATCGCGTCCGGTGACTGCGGCAAGCATCTTGCTGTCTATGGAGGGATCGCCTATGTGGTCTCCTTCCATAGTATGCGTTACCGGCCAGGTGAAGTCGCAGAGGATGAGGCATTCCTTGGCGTACTCGCGGTCCTGAATGGCGGCCGCTGCCAGAGCCTTGCCATCGTACGTCGAGAAATCAGCCGCAAGCTCGCTGCCCCAGAACCTGGCAGCTATCTTGTGGAATACGTCACTGGAGAGATAGGAGTTTTCGGGATTATTGGCCCAGTTGACCCACTGGAACAGGACAAGTCCCATCTCGTGCAACTGGTTCACAGCCTGTCTCGGCTCCATCGCGTAGAGCAGGCCGTGAGCCGGGAAGGTGCGCGGGCAATAGCTGAGCAGGTGACCGGCCTTCGATATATAGTCGCCGACCAGTTCCTCGGCTTTAGGGCCCAGAGTTGCGGCTGCCCTCTGTATGCCCAGGGCCAGGACGTCGCCGAAGCCTTCGCGGAGCGCCATTTTCCTGACCAGCGCTTCCATGTACTCCCAGCTTCCCAGCTTGGACAGGGGGATGCCGGTATTTTCGTCCGTCAGGATTCCTGTATGTCGGCACCTCGAGAGCCATTTCATCATCGATTCGATGGCGAGAGCATCAACGCCGTACTCATCGCAGAGCCTGTTGACATAAAAAGTAGTCTCCGTCGGTTCAGGGTAGTACTTGTTGACCTTATCGAGGTAGAACAGCGAGGAGCCGCAGAGGGACTTGCCCTTCTTTGTGCCGTCCCGGGATTCTATAGTTATCCTTCCATCGAATCCGGCGCAGCCCAGGCAAAGGTCGAGCTTCGTTTTCTGACCGGATACGACCTCGATATGGGCCTCGGGTTTGCCAATCTCTTTTTGATAATCCGGCCCCTTCCACAACAACTGGCGGACGTTCTTCTTTACCTCAGTCAGCCTCTCAGGATTGGCTGCGTTCACTTTTCCCTGGCCTCTCACCGCGATGGCCTTGAGGTTCTTGGAACCCATGACTGCGCCGAAGCCGCTGGAGCCACTGGCGTCGTTGTCGGCGAGAACGATGGCGTATGATACAAGGTTCTCCCCCGCAGGGCCGCAGGCCACCACTGCGAAGCTGCTACCGAACTGGCTCTTCAGGGTTTCGCGAGTCTCGACTGTGCTCTTGCCCCAGAGTGCGGAAGCGTCCCTTATCTCCACTTTGTCGTCCTGGATAAACAGATAGACGGGCTTTTCAGATTTTCCCGCAATGACGAGGGCATCGTACCCGGCGCACTTGAGCTGCCAGCCCCATCTGCCGCCGAGGTTGCAGTAGGAGAACTCCTCCGGATACATGGCGGGTGCCTTGCCGCAAACCTGCCACCTTGAGCCGGACAGCCCGCCGATTCCGGCCAGCGGCCCGGTGACGAATATTAAGCGGTTCTCGGGGTCGAAGGCCTTGACTTTAGCCGGCACTTCGTCCCAGTAAATCTTGGCGGCGATACCTCTGCCCCCGAGGAACCTATCGGAATACTGTGCGGTGGGCACGGTGGTTATCTTCTTTGAGGACAGGTCCACCCTCAGGATTTTCCCGGCGTATCCGTAGTGCTCCTTCATTTTCTTGCCCCCACCACGCTCTTTCTAGGCTTGGGCTTGAAGATAACTGACGGCTTCAAGTCGGCAGAACAGGTGAAGGCCACGGCCTCAGTCTTATCCCCATACCGCGCTCGAAGCTCATCAATGGGGCCGGCGTCCAGCGCTCTCATGGGGCATCCGGCCACGCAGATGGGTTTCTTCCCTTCCTTCAGCCGGTCAAAGCATAGGTTGCACATTTGCATCTTGGCGTTCACCTCGGCCCCGAACTGCGGAGCGCCATAGGGACACGATTGCAGGCAGAGGTCGCACTTGTCTTTGCCCAGGCACTTAGCCGGGTCAACGACTACAATGCCATCCTCTTTCCTTTTCGTGATAGCTCCGGCAGGACACGCTGCGACGCAGGCAGGCTTGGCGCAGTGATAGCAGGAGGTGGCAAGCCAGGCGACAAACACATCCGGGAATTTGCCTTCTTCTATGGTTAGAACCCTTCTCCAACTGGCCGGGCCGGCCGGCACGTCGTGCCAGTCTTTGCAGGCTATCACGCAAGTGTAGCAGCCGGTGCACCGTGTCTGGTCAAAATAAAATCCTGTTTGCATCGTATTCCTCCGCCAGAAGGGCTTTTCCCCTCCGGACTCCCCTAATTGTTAATCGACTAGGTCTTCGATAAGGCCTTTTCAACCCCCTGTGTCCCCCAGTCTTGGGGGATTTTGGGGTTGGGGGACACCCCCAAACCCCTGGCAGAGGGGACTTTCCCCTCTGCACTCCCCTTTCAGTAACAATCCATTAATTCCAGTCTTGGGAGACTTACAGGGCACAGTGCACTGTGCCCCTACAGGGATACCTCTATGCTTTCTCTACTTGTACCAGGCATGAGTTACTGGTAAACGCGCCACCGGGAGAGCGCTTGTCGATGGTCAGCACGTTGGCACAGCCCCCGTGATCGACGCCCTTCTTGTCGGGATTATACCATGCACCTTCGGGCAGGTCGGCGACGCCGGGCATGATTCTCTCGGTAATCTTGGCCTTTATTATAACCTGGCCCCTGTCATTGAAAACTTTCACCAGGTCTCCGTCCTTTATTCCTCTGGCTTTGGCATCTTTCCCATTCAGCCATATCACCTGAGGATCGACCTCCCGTAGCCAGGGTATGTTGTCGAACTGGCTGTGGGAGCGTCTCTTGGGGTGCGTGCTGGTCATCTGGATAGGATACTTCTTCGCCAACGGGTCGTTGCGGCTCTCCCAAGTTTCTATATATTTCGGGATGGGAGGTATTAACGGGTTGTTCATGTCAGCGATTTGCTGGCTGAAGATTTCAATCTTCCCCGATGGCGTGGGGAAGGGGCTATTCTCGATGTCCCCGATCTCCTTCTTGAACGGGATGGACGGCGGATTATAGTATTTCTTCACGCCGGTCTCTTTGAATTTCTCGAAGTCGCCAACACATGGTGTCATTATCTGTTCCAGCCACTGTTCGTCGGTCTTGTCGTTGTAGCCGACGATGCCCAATTTCGCAGCAAGGTCATCGCATATCGACAGGTGCGAACGCGATTCGCCAAGGGGCTCGATGACCTTCGGTTGATAGGCAACATGCGGTCCCGCGCCCCATACGGCATCGTTGCGCTCGAGGAAGGTGCAGGTAGGCAGAATAATATCGGCGAACTTCGCCGTGGGAGTCATGAACTGCTCCTGCGCAGCGATGAACTCCAGGGATTTCATCGCCTCAACCGCTTTGTTCACGTTGGGGTATTGATTGAGGTAGTTGCAGTTGGCGATGTACACTATCTTGTAGTCGCTGTAGTAGCCGCCGGCTTTGCCTTTGAGTATGGCATCCCAAATCTCAGAATTATGCAGCCGCGCCACCAGCCCGGGCCCCTTCGAGATCGGCGTAGGAAGGGCGTCTTTGCGCATCGGCGAGCCAGCATCAACCGGGTTGCCTCCCGTTTTCATGGCCGGTCCCATGGCGAACGGGATCTCGCCACGCTGCGTAATTTCAGAACCTGCGCTGCCTCCGCTTTTGCCGATGTTGCCTGTCATCGCCGCAAGCGTGAAGGCTGCGCGATGGAACTGCTCACCGAAGGCTGTGCGCCCGGGGCCTTTGCTGGGCAACAAGGCCGCCGGCTTAATGGTGGCGTATTCCCTGGCTACCTCGACTATGGTACGGGCAGGGACGCCGGTGATAGCCTCGGCCCACTTTGGTGTCTTGGGCACGCCGTCTTCCCGGCCGAGGACGTAATCCTTGAACTTATCGAAGCCTACGGTGTACTTGTTAATAAACTCCTTGTCGTAGAGGTCTTCGGTAATCATGACATAGGCCATGGCGATCATGGCGGCGGCATCTGTGCCCGGCCTGATGGGAACCCAGCGGTCAGCGACCAGGGCCGCTGTATCGGTATATCTGGGATCGACTACGATAAATCTCGTGCCTTTCTCTCTGGCAAGAGCGAGATGGTAGGCCGTGCCACAGCCATCGATGATAACGGCCGGATTCATGCCCCACAGGATCACAAGCTTGGAGTTCGGCAGGTCGCGATGGTCGTTGCCTACCGGATAGCCGTAGGTGGCCTGGCAGGCAAACATCCATCCCTCGTTAGAGGCTACGCCCCACATCAGGGTGCAACCTCCAGCCAGGCAGAAGACTCGCACTGCAGTCCTGGTGTTGTGCACCTGACCGATGTCACCACCCGTGGTGAGATATATCATCGCTGCAGGGCCATAGGTCTCCTTGACTCTCTTGTACTGGCTGGCTACGGTATCAAGCGCCTCGTCCCACGATATCCGCTTGAACTTGCCTTCGCCGCGCTCGCCCACCCTTTTCATCGGGTAGAGAAGCCGGTCAGGGGCATATACCCTCTGGCGATATGCCCGGCAGCGGAGGCAGTTCCTGAGCTGCGGCTCATCGCCGTCGTCAGTCTCCAGGCGTGTGATCACGCCGTCTTTCACATGCACCTTCAGCAGGCAGGCCCCGCCGCAATTCATATCGGTCCCAACGTAGTACGCCTTTTCCGCGGTTGCCATTGCTCGCACCTCCGAAGACTCTGTGCTCCTCCAACTCGATCGAATCAAATCAACTGCTATCTGACTGAGGCCAGTTGAAAGCTAATGAGGGCCGATTGTTGGCTCTGATGCAGGCGATTACAGAAATAGCACATTGCTGCGTTATTTTCAAGTAACTTCGGTTCATAACTTTGGTTTAGCTTCGAATGGTCTTCGTGGTAGATGGTCGGAATGGTTAAATAATTTGTAAAGGAAATTGGGGCAAGGAAGGGGTATGGGTTGTTGGTGAGACTCTATTATCGTCGGGAAGGGGATGATTCGACATCCAGAGGCAGTCGAACCTGTTCGAACTTTTGCTTCACGATTTCAGCTATGGACTCTATCGTTTGTGAGCCGAGGGAGCAGAGCATATCTGCCAGTTCATCCAGGGTATACATCTCGTCCGTACGCACGATGCCCCGTTTCAAGACTATGACGATCGCCTGCCCTCTGCTGCGTGCTCCGAGCTTAACGCATGCCTGATGTATGATAGCTTTTACCGTGCTTGTGCTGGTACACAAGCGTTCAGCGATGTCCTTATTAGTCATACCTCGAGCGGCGAGAATAAGTGCTTCTCGCTCCCGTTGGCTCAGCGGGTAATTGTCTCGCTCTTTCACGAATCTACTGCTTCTACGCACACAATTCTACTACACGCCCACCGGATTGGCAACTTCGGCATATCTGTGCTAATGCGTCGGCGTAATGAAGCTATCCGGCGAGGGTACACACCGCTGGGGCCGTTTATGTATCTCGAAGAAGTGAGATGTCTCCCTGGAGAGACCTTCTCGCCCTGACCCGAGAACGATACCCCGTCGGGTCTATCATTTTACTAGCGAGAGGGTCTTATTCCGGCCGCTCGGGAACGACTTCTTTTTGAAACTCGACGCATGCTGTATAATGTCTGCGAAAACAAGACTTAATAAACATGTGCTATGCAAAGGAGCCGATGCTTAGTTGAAGGGGAGGTTTGGGATGCGGGGAAGAAAAGAGAAGAGCCATCGGTTATGACATAACCCCAGTGAGGCGAGAAAGATTCCGCTTGCGAATGATAGTGTAGATATGGTTTTCATTAGCTCACTATATTGCTGAAGTCTAGCGGAAAAGGAGAGAATTAATTATGGGGTATCACATTTTTCTCGCTGGGGAAAGCAACTTTGGCGTTTGCTTAAGGAAAGGAGTCTATGGTGGTATTGAATTTCACGGCTCAGCCAAATCGGAGCAAACGAATTCAGAAGTTATTTCTGGATTTGCCGGAATCAAGATTGGGGACTTTGTATTCTTCTATGTAAAGAATAGAGGCATCTATGGATTGTGGAGGATTACCACTGACTCATTCTATGATACAACACCTGTTTGGGATGATCCAGACCAACTTTACCCGTTCAGAGTATGCTTTGAACCAACAATCAGAAGATTTTCGGCCCCCATTGCGATGGCTGATATTTTGGATTTAAAAGATAAAGGCAAGATATGGACCTTTGATTTGGGAACCGTTACGAAAAAATCACACAATCCGATCACCACTGATGAGGGAAAAGAGTTAATCCGACTATTACTTAGGAATAATCCTATTTTCGCAAAGCCAGATATCATACCACAACCTTATTTGCTGACGAAAAAGGTACCCTTACCTCTGAGTCTTGAATCCGATAAAAGTGGTCACTTAAGATACGAAGGATGTCTTAATGCCTGGTTTATGCGGGCCTTTTCAAACGGTAAATTGAAAGAACTCATTGGTGATTATAGAGACTATTTGAATTATGTGCCCACCTCGTTTAACAAGGTAATGGATATATTCCTTACACATGTAACTACAATTGACTCTGTTGATATTCTGCATAAGTTCACATGCATGGAGCTAAAAGCGGGCAAAATTTCCGAAGAAGACCTTAATCAAATCATAAAATATGAAAACTGGATAGTCAGAAAACTCGCCGATGGAGATTCTGAAATGGTTCAGAGCATCCTAGTAGGATTTGGATTTGATGAAAGAGTGCTCGAATATTGGAGGAAAAGAAAAGCGATTGAAGAAAAAACGGTGAGGCTCATCAAATACAAAGTCAATCCCCAAAAGAATGCTCTAGTTCTGGAAGAAATACATGATTAGTCTGGAATATGGGGAGGTTGTAAGATGCTTGATAGACAAGTTGTGAAAGAATTCCTAGATGAACAACTCGAAGACTTAGAAATAAGGATACCTAAGGATATTATTGGGGATGTGCTTATCGAGACTTTCTGCAAATATGTTGAAGACGACTATTACGAGTGGCTCAAGGATAATTTCAAATGTTTTTTCAATTACGGCGACCCAGATTGGGTTTGGGTTAAAGAGCGCATTGAAAAATACTCAAAGGATTAGCCCCCAAAGAACCAATGAAGAATGGCAGAGCTGTTCTAGAGCTACATCTTGACGGAAGCCATGTACTTTGTGAAGACGATGTTGAAGAAAGTAATAAAGTGAAAAACTTTAACAAATTTATTGAAGACCTCAAGCGACTGCTCGCGTGAACCTGATAATCGGCCGTAAGAGATTGCCCGTCAAATCTGGGCTAATGCTTCAGAATCTAGTGTGTTTAGAAGTTCCTACTCTTGACCTTTCTTGTTTCCAACTCGATATCCGGAAGTCTGGCCGGTGACAGCTTGAAGGTGCGACATTTTACACAGATGAGGGAGTGGTTCGTCGTCCGGTTACGCTGCTTGTTTCGTCTATCGTCGTGGGTTTCGGGGCTATGAACGAATTCGAAAGGCAAAGTGAAGGGCACGGCACCCTGTGTCCCTATGGTTGAATTCTTCCCCCTCATCCTTCGACGATCCTTCGGCAAGTTCAGGACAAGGCTCACCAGAAACGGATGCTAGATCCCCCTCCCTTTAATCCCTCCCTCGAGGGGAGGGAAATTTTATTCCTTCATCTCCAGTGTTTGTGGCACAATGAACCGACGAGGCTGATTGACAGTCAGATGGGCGCATGCTACCCTCTAGATATCCTGGGAAAAGGAGCGAGATGACAGCGCGATATGGATATGCCGGAAAAATCCTGAGGGTGGACTTACCCTCCGGCGAAATAACACACGTGAGAACAGTAGAATACACCGACAGGTTTCTAGGCGGAAGGGGCATCGCCGCCAAGATCTACTGGGATGAGGTTTCACCGCAGACAGGCGCCCTGGATCCTGAAAGCCGGCTAATGTTCATGACCGGGCCGCTCGCGGGGTTTCCCGGGGTATCGGGCTCCAGGTGGACAGTTTGCGGAAAATCACCGGTCACCAACCCGGAGCAATTCTGCACCTGCAATCTTGGGGGAAGCTGGGGTGCCCAACTCAAGCTTGCCGGATATGACGGGATCGTGGTCCAGGGCAGGTCGGACAAACCGGTCTATCTCTTCGTACAGAATGACACTATTGAGTTGAGGGATGCCTCGGCCCTATGGGGCAAGGGGATCTTCGAGGTGCGCGACACTCTAAAGAGGGAACTGGGAAGCTCGGTGAGGGTTGTGGCTTGTGGCCCCGCCGGCGAGAATGGGGTGCTCTTTGCCAGTCTTCTGGCCGATGAGGACGCCAGCGGTTCAGGGGGCTTCGGAGCTGTTATGGGCTCCAAGAGATTGAAGGCCATCGTGGTCAGAGGCGGCAACAGGCCAACTGCGGCCAATCCGGAGGGCCTTCGACAGCTCGCGGATATCATTCGCGAGTATACCAGCGGCGGGCCGCTGCCACTCACAATGATTCTCAGGGGACTTCCACCCGGCCCGAACATGAAGAAACAGGTCTGCTATGGCTGCAGGGGCAACGGTTGCTGGCGAGAAACCTACGAAGCATCGGATGGCACCAAAGGGAAATTCATGTGCGGCTCTTCGATGTTCTATCAGGGGCTGGCCCACAAATACTACGGGGAGGCTAATGAGGTGCCGTTCCTTGCCACCAAGCTCTGCGATGACTACGGACTGGATGCTTTCGGTATCGCGACATCGATTACCTGGCTCCGGAGATGCCGGAGAGCGGGCATTCTGACAGATGAAGGTACAGGCATTCCTATATCTGAAAAGGGGAGTCTTGCGTTTATTCAAACTCTGGTGAAGAAGATATCACTGAGGGAGGGCTTTGGAGATACCCTTGCCCTGGGAATAGCCCGCGCTGCCAACGTAGTGGGCGGGGGGTCAAAGGAGCTGCTTGAAGGAATGATTACCGAACACACCATCAAAGCTGAAGAGCCCCCGGGCGGAGACCCCAGGCTCTTCTCACCAATAGCGTTTTTCCATGCTATGGAACCGAGAGTGGCTAGATACCAGTATGCGGAGACAATCAAGCCTCTAAGCGGATGGCTGGCCTGGGTCCACAAGGATGAAGGAGCATATGTTACGAGCGACGTATGGCGCGCCGTAGCCAGAGAGTTCCTGGGGGGCGAGATCGCCGCGGATTTCTCCACCTATGACGGCAAAGCCCTGGCTGCCAAGATGGTCCAGGATCGCGAGTCTGCAATCGCAAGCCTGATTCTCTGCATATACGTCTTCCCGATAATGACGGTCAAGAACTCGGCTCACCATGTGGGCGACCCGGCACTTGAAAGCAAGCTCCTATCAGCAGTAACTGGAAAACAGGTGGACGAGGAGGGGCTCCGCAGGATGGGAGAGGTAATTTTCAATCTGGAGAGAGCCATACGGGTCCGGGAAGGTCACAGGGGAAGGGAGAGCGATGTGCTTCCGGAGGTCTACTTCAATACCCCCCTGGAAACAAACGTCCACGACCCTGAGTGCCTCTTGCCGGGAAAGAACGGGGAAGTAATTTCACGGAAAGGTGAGGTTGTCGACAGAACCGAATTCGAGCGGATGAAGGACAAATACTATCAGCTAAGAGGGTGGGACGCTGCCACCGGCCTGCAGACGAGGAAGAAGCTCGAGGAGCTGGGGCTCAACGAGGTGGCACAGGACCTAGAGCAACGGAAACTCATCGCTGTCCCCTGAGATGCCGGCCTGTGCTTATTAGCTCCAGCGAGGCCGGTAGATAATCGTATAAGTTCGCATTAAGTTGCGGATAATCACGGGAAGATGAAAAGGGGCGAGATGGCAGTGCAATATGGATATGCCGGAAAGATCCTGAAGGTTGATCTAAGCTCGGGGAGCACGACGGATCTGCCCACGGCAGACTACGCCGACAGGTTTCTGGGCGGCAGGGGCATTGCTGCCAAGATCTACTGGGATGAGGTATCACCACAGACAGGCGCCCTGGATCCTGAGAACCGGCTCCTGTTCATGACCGGGCCGCTTGCAGGCTTCTCCGGTATCGCTGGTTCCAGGTGGACCGTTTGCGGAAAATCACCGGCGACCAACCCCGAGCACTTCTCCTATACCAATATGGGCGGCAGCTGGGGGGCCCAACTTAAATTCGCAGGCTATGACGGCATTGTGATTAAGGGGGAATCTGACAGGCCAGTCTATCTGTCCATCCAGGATGGTGTCGCCGAGATCAGAGATGCGTCCACCCTCTGGCGCCAGAGCACAGTTCAGGCGCGAGAGACGCTGAAAACAGAGCTCGGAAGCTCCGCAAGGGTGGTAGCCTGCGGACCTGCAGGTGAAAATATGGTAACCTTTGCCGGCCTTATTGCTGATAACGATGCCAGCGGTTCCAATGGCTTTGGGGCGGTTATGGGCGCCAAGAAGCTGAAGGCCATTGCTGTGAGGGGTTCAAAGAAAGCGACTGCAGCCAACCCGAAGAAACTTGAGGAACTGAGGAGATATGTCCATGAACTGAAGACCGGCTTCTCAACGCTGCACGACGAAAGACCGACGACAGATACTGAGATGAAGCTGGACCCATGCTATGGCTGCATCGGTGGAAGCGGCTGCATCAGGGCCACCCGGGCCACTGAAGATGGAACGCGGCACAAGTTCTTCTGCGGCTCTGCGGTCTATTATCACGAGTGGGCGGTGAGACACTACGGCGAAGTGAACGAGGTCCCATTCCTGGCGACAGTACTCTGCGATGGCTATGGCCTTGATGTGTATCCGGTTCACACTTTGATTGCGTGGCTGTCCAGGTGCTATAAAGCCGGTATCCTGGATGACGAGAGTATCGGGATACCTATATCCAAGCTGGGGAGCCTCGAATTCATAGAGACATTGCTAAGGAAGATCACATTCAGAGAGGGTTTCGGCGAAATCCTGGCACAGGGCCTCGTCAAGGCGGCGGATTCTGTGGGAAAGGGATCACAGGAACTAATCACTGACTACGTTTCAAAAGCAGGGCGGATTTCGGCATACTGTCCGAGAATGTACATTGTATCAGGTTTGATGTACGCTATGGAACCGACGCTGCCTATGCACCAGCTTCATGAGGTGGGCATTGCTCTGTTCGATTGGCTGAACTGGGCTAACAAGGTTGAGGGCTCCTACCTCTCCAGTGAGGCCTTCCGCAAAATCGCAAGGAGGTTCTGGGGGGGTGAGCTTGCCGCTGATTTCTCTACCTATGACGGCAAAGCCCTGGCCACAACAAAGATCCAAGACCGAGCCTATGCGAAAGAGAGTCTGATTCTTTGCGATGTACTGTGGCCGATTACACAGGTCAGACATTCGGAGGATCACGTCGGAGACCCCGGTGTTGAAAGCAAGCTTCTTTCCGCGGTTACCGGAAGAGAGGTAGACGAGCAGGGTCTTTACCGGATCGGTGAACGGGTTTTCAATCTGCAGAGGGCCATACTGGTCAGGGAAGGTCATCGAGGAAGGGAAGATGACGTGCTCCCCGAGCCTTTCTACACAAAACCGCTCAAGTTCGGCACCCTGAACCCCGAATGCCTGGCACCGGGGAAGGATGGTGAGGTAATCTCACGAAAGGGAGCGGTAGTCGAGCGGGAGAGATTCGAAGGGATGAAGGACGAGTATTATCCTCTTAGGGGATGGGATGTCGTCACCGGTCTGCAAACGAGGACAAAGCTCGAGGAGCTGGGGCTCGCCGAAGTGGCAGATGACCTAGAGAAACGGAAGCTCCTGGCTGTCCTCTGATCGGAGGTTTAAATCCCTCTTGCCCCCTCCCTGAACGAGTCAGGGACAAGTTTACAAAAGGGGAATTGGGCGAGGGCACAGTGCACTGTGCCCCTACTCGTTGTGACGGGAGCCACGACGAGTGCAGGAACGAGGTTCCCTTGCCCTGCCTCGAGAATGAGACCCCGCAGGGGCTATCGGAGAGAGGGTTTTATTCCGGGGGCTCGAAAAGGACTAGCATAGGGTACTCAGGTTATAATTACCTTGCTCTGGTATCTACCAAACATGGATATTATCAACTTATCTAAGCCGCGGCCTTATAGTCCGTAAATTCAGCCAAACGTAACGGCGTCTAAAAGTAGATGCCCCAGATTGGTGCCAACAGAGATTATCATAGGCTGTGCTTTACCTCAATAGTGCAGGATAATGCCATCACTCCCCACGGCGAAGACATTGGAGGCAGAACTGCCCCAGACACCATTAAACGACTCTTCGGTGCCGCTATTCATGGCGCTCCAGGCGCTGCCGTCATAGTGCACGATAGCGCCACTTCCCCCCACGGCGAAGACATCGGAGGAGGAGCTGCCCCAAACTCCCTGCAGGCCATTTATACTGCCACCGCTCATGGTGCTCCAGGCGCTGCCGTCATAGTGCAGGATAGTTGTATTTTCAGTTGACTGACTCAATCCAGGGGATCCCACGGCGAAGACATCGGAGGAGGAGCTGCCCCAGACACCATACAAAACCAAGTTCGTGGTGTCGCCGGTCATGGTGCTCCAGGCGCTTCCGTCGTAGTGCAGGATGATACCATTGTTAGTCGACGCATCCCATCCCACGGCGAAGACATCGGAGGAGGAACTGCCCCAGACACCATCAAGACCTTCGTCGGTGCCGCTAGTCATGGCGCTCCAGGCGCTTCCGTCGTAGTGCAGGATGGTGCCACCATCCCCCACGGCGAAGACATCGGAAGAGGAGCTGCCCCAGACAGCATGAAGGTAGACTAGGAAGCCGGTGTGCATGGTGCTCCAGGCGCTGCCGTCATAGTGCAGGATATCGCCATTAGCTCCCCCCACAACGAAGACATCGGAGGAAGAGCTGCCCCAGACACCATAAAGGTACTGTATGGTGCTGGTGTACATGGTGCTCCAGGTCTTGCCGTTGTAGTGCTGGATACCTCCATCTTCATCGACCGCGAAGATGTCGGAGGAGGAACTGCCCCAGACACTATAAAGGACTGAGTGGGTGCTGCTGCTCATGGCGCTCCAGCCAGAGACTGGTGCGGCCTTAGGCGTGGAAGTCGACTTGGGTGTTGGCGTTGGTGTAGATGTAGATGTAATTGCAGGTGCAGGTGTTGGTGTAAGGGTGAGTGTTGGCGTTGGCGTCGCCGTCACAGAGGCCGTCTTACTGCACGAGCTCCCTGATACCAGCATAGTCAGCAATAGTGCTACGACAAGTACGCTCCACAAGACTTTTCTCATCTTGTCCTCCCAGTATTTAGATTAGCCAAAGCTGGCAATATTCTGCCACAACAGATATTAAACCCTTGCCCCCAGCAGGTCTGCCCCTCAGCGGGAGCAGAGCAAAACCGCCACTAAGTATTGAGGGAAGGTCATGGCGGAGTTATCCTAGCACCTGATATTAGTTAAGTCAATATCGCTTTTCTGTCATTTGGCTATCGGAGAAAATGTCGAGTGTCACTGTACGAATTGGTAAAGGGGGGATTTGAGTCACCCGCATTCCAGGGTAGGTGACGGAGCACCTACCCTATGTTGCTCCGTTCACCACCAAGAATGAAAATAACGTGTCTTCGAAGATACGACATCTGGTGAGGGCGGGTTGGGGAACCCGCCCTACTCTCTAAGTACTGAGATTCTTCCCCTTCACTCCGTTCAGGGTCAGAATGACATTGAGTCCTCAGCCCTCGATTTTCAAAGGAATGACATGTACGAAGCTAGGCGATGAGACCTTGCTCTTTAAAACGTGCGATGTCGTCCCAACTGTAGCCGTTCTCCAGCAGGACTTCCTCTGTATGCTGCCCGGACTGGGGTGCCGTTGTCTTGATAGAGGAAGGCATTTTGCTCAGTTTTATCGGGTTAGCCACCAGTTTTATCTTGCCCAAGGTAGGATGTTCTACAGTGGCAAAGAAGTCGTTCGCCCATGCCTGCTCATCCTTAGCTACATCTGTAGGGTCCTGTACCGGTGCATAGATTAGCTCATACTCGTCGAGTATCGGTTTCCATTCTTCCAATGTCCGTTTAGCCATGGCTTGCTCCGCCATAGCAAAAAGCTCATCATTGTTCATCATCCGCGACATCATGGAGTTGAACCTGTCATCCTTTTCGAGGTGCTCCAGCCCCAGAGCCCGGCAAAACCCCGGCCAGTAAGGGTCCTGCTGCAGATGCACGAAGTATATCCACTTATTATCCTTGGTACGGTAGACATTGGTCATGGCAGGTGTCTCCGACCTTCGGCGCGACGGAGCATATTCACCCGTCACCAGCGCGCAGCTCATATCAATGCTCAATACCCAAACGCCGGTGTTGTACAGACTGACATCTACCTCCTGCCCGACGCCAGTGCGCTCTCTGGCGTAAAGGGCAGTGGTTATGCCACAGGCCATCGCTATGGAGGCAGTGTGGTCTCCCATGCCCCCTCTGGGGAATTGTGGAGCCATGTCCGGCTCTCTGATGGAAGCCATGAAGCCGGACCGGGCCCAGAAGGCGCTCACATCATATCCCCGCCTTTCTTTATCGGGGCCCTTGTGCCCATACCCTGTTAAACTGGCATACACAAGCCCGGGGTTGAGCTTTGCAAGCACAGAATACTCCAGATGGTAGCGCTTGAGTTCGCTGGGGCGAAGGCTCGTGATGAACACATCGGCTCCTTCCAGTAACTTGTAAAGGACAAGCTGACCTTCTTTTTTGCTTATATCCAGAGTTATACTTCTCTTATTGCGGTTATCCAGTTCGAACAACCAGTCAACAGCCAACCCACCCGCATTCGACAAGCCCCGCATCGAATCGCCCGTCACGGGGTGCTCGATGTGCACCACGTCTGCCCCCCAATCGGCGAGCAGAGCGCCAGCACCCGGAGCCGCCACCCACTGAGCTACTTCCACAACCTTGATTCCTGCTAAAGCCTTTTTAGCCATGAATTCTGCTCTCTAACTAGGTTGGGCATTTTGGGTGCCCAACACCATTTACCAAGACACCACGAAGTCGAGATAGAGGGTCTTATCAACCAAGTGGGGAAATTGTATCTATCTGCTTTTCAACCTGGAATTATAGGGGGTCGGCTTAAAGTGGTATCTATAAACGCAATTCCGGGCGCCGCTATTTATACTCTCCACCAACTCTCCCTCCACAGTCTCACCGGTCATCTGCTCAAGCGCACTCTTGTTATAGTTAGTGGAGCAGATGCATAATTCCGGTCTGGGCTCCACGATGCCGAGCCGAACAAGGATACACATGCATCCTCCATAAGTGTCTTTCACATCCGCCTCCCAATAAAGGGTGTCTCCTGCTTTCTGAAAGCGTCTGTGGTGAGGCACCGTCTTTTCCAACCACTGGCAGGCACTCTTGATATCCATGCCGGTAGGCGGTGTCCCGACGAACTCTTTGAAACCCTCGTAGCAAGCTTTGCCCATCTCCTCAAGCACTTTGTTTCGCGATTCCTCATCAAGCTTGAAAACACCCTTCATGATTCCCCGAACCAGGTTCGGAAGAACGGATGGGCCGACTGTCTCAACGTAAAGCTTAAGGACGTCTGAGTCAACCTTTCCCTTGCCAACCTTTGTCCCCAGTTTCTCCTTCATGTTCGACCTCCGCCTCTCATTTGACAATGGCATACCGGGCCTTTCACCTGGATGTGCTTCTAGACTCCAGGTCTCTCTTATGGTCCATAAGTATTCCCAGAGTCAGGCGCTTCGTATACCAGGCTACCGGTATCTCCAGCAGCTTACCCCAAGAGGGCACCCGCACGTCCACCCTGTCCACAATTACGGTAGTGTCGCCTGTCTCTTGGAGAGAGGTGCTCTCCAAAGTGCCCTTGGCGAATCCCTCGATAGTCTCGTTCGTCATCCGGTCAGGCGGAATTACAGTCTGCCTTTGCTTCGCCGAGCGTGTGAATCCGAGCACCTTAAGTCGCCACAGCGCGACGCTGACGTTGTTAGCATCCTCAAGCACCCGGACTGACTTTATCACGCGCTTGTGGAGTATCGGAGGATGGGTATATTCCGAGATCTCCCTGAGAACTATGTCCCTGGGTGCTTTGATGGTGACGGTCAACTCCACACTTCTCATGTTTGAACCCTCCGTAAGTGCGCTGAGCCACTAAGGGATATAAAGAGAGGATTCCAGCATCGTCATCGTAGCTGGCTTAGATGGTCAACAAGGCGCGTCGACGTATTTATAAACCTCGATAGCGAAGCGGGGGCACATCCAGCCGCAAATACCACAGGCGTTGCACTTCTCGGGATTGGCGAAGGTGGGGAGAAGATAACCCTTGGGTGTGAACTTATCCTTGGACATCACGATGCCCCCACGGGAGCAGAATTTGGCGCAGTAGCCACACCCTTTGCAAACCGCTTCGTTAATTGTTATTTCACCTTTAGCCATGTTTCCCCCTAAAACGGTTACTTGAGAGAGCATTTAGCGACACTTTTCAACCCCCTAAATCCCCCAGTCTTGGGGGACTTTTAAGGCTGGGGGATACCCCCAGGCCCCCACCAGAGGGGCAAAGCCCCTCTGGACTCCTCAGTTCCTAAACGACACGGTTACTTGAGAGCTTTCCCCCACTTTTTGATGAACTTGGTTTTGACCTCGGGGTTGACCAACCCAAAGGGCCATCTACCTTGAACCACCCTGATGATTTCCTCGCCGGGACGGCGCTGCATTTCGGCGAGAGCCTGTGGCGACAGGCCAGCGGAGTGGGCCGTTACGATGAAGTTATCCAGCTTCAACAAGGGGTTATCCGGATTGATTGGTTCCGGTTCGGTGACATCGAAGGCTGCTGCGGCAATGTATCCTTTGGTTAAGGCTGTGTACAGCGCCTTATGGTCAACGACACCGCCGCGAGCGGTATTGATGAGGCAAGCGGTGGGTTTCATCTTCTTCAATTCCTTGAGTCCCAGGATATGTTTCGTCTCCGCGGTCAACGGCGTATGTATGGAAACGATGTCGGAATCCGCAAGCAACCGGTCCAGGTCTACCTGTTCCACATCGAACCTGCGGATTATATCTGGCGGCAGGTAGGGGTCGTAGACCATAATCTTCAGCCCGAAGCCCCTGGCCTTGGGTACCAAAGCTCGCGGAATTTTGCCGAAGGCAATAAGCCCCAGAGTTTGCCCCCTCAGCCTCGATAGATGCGGCCATACATCTCCGATGATTTGGGGAGAGGCTACTGAGGTCCAGCCTCCCTTTTTAACGACGTTATTTAACTGCACAATCCGCCTGGTGCAGGCCAGTATAAGCCCCATGGTATGGTCTGACACATCTTCTATGTTGGCATCCGGTACGTTGGCAGCCATGATACCGAATTCAGTGGCTGCTGCTACATCTATATTCTCGTAACCAATGCCAATGCTGGTAATTAACTTACACGTCTTCAAGTTGCTCAGAACTTTTCTGGTAAGGCACTGGTAGGAAACCTGCGCAATCACAGCATCGGCATCTTTCGCTGCGGCGATGATTTCGTCCTCGGTGGGCCCCAGAGGGCAGGCGTTTACCACAAGTTCAACGTCTACCCCGGCATCTTTGAACATCTTGGCATAGTCCTGCAGCATGGATATTCCCAGGATGTCAACCGCTTTAAAGGCCATTGTTCCTCCCTTCAGCCTAAGTTCTTCAACCCCTGTGTCCCCCATCCTTCCAGGGAAGGAGGGCACCTCTTACAATCTGCTACGATCAGGATAGGCGGGGCATGCCATAGCCTACATCTCTGGGGTCGACCATAATGTCGAGCAGGGCGGGCTTTCTGCCCCTGATAGCTCTTTTCAATGCAGGCACAATCTCGCCTGGCTTCTCGATGCGTTGGCCACTGACACCGAAGGATTGAGCCAGCTTAGGGAAATCGACATTGCCCAGGTCGTAGCCGAGGTCAGCCCCTTCTCTTGATTTCCTGTCCGGGTACGAGGCGAGACCCCACTTGACGGCGGCATAGCCCCGGTTGTTGAGCACTACCACGACCACGGGGATCCGGTATTTGGCGGCCGACCACAAAGCCTGGATGCCGAAGAGAGCTGAGCCGTCTCCCACCAGCGCCACCACCGGCTTTCGAGAATTAGCCAACCCCACCCCAAGTGAGGCGGGGAGGCCCCATCCCAGGGAAGTGATGGAGCAGAAGTAGCTTCCCGGTTTGGTGAACTCCATGATGCTTGCCACGTAGCTGGTAAGCATCACGGCCTCATCTACCACTACGCTGTCTGGAGGTAAAGCGTTAGAGATCTCTTTGATGGCACGCGACGGCCGCATAGGCACGTCATTGCATTCTTTCTTGAAGTCCGCTGCACAGGCTGCCTTGGCTTGTTCATGTCCCTTTTGCAGCTTTTTGAATCTTTGCTGGCTCCTCTGGCGCTGCCGGGGCGACATGAGCTTCTTGACCTCAGTTGCCAGTTCGGCAAGGATGGCCTTGGGGCTGCCTACCAGTGCTACCTCTGCCGGACATTCTCTGGACAGCGTTTTGGGGTCATGGTCAATGTGAATTAATTTAGTGCTTGGTGGTATTATCGGTCCCTCGATATAGAATAGCTGCTTGAACAGTCTGCTACCCACTGCCACGAGCACATCGGCAGGGCTGTCCAGTCCGGGGAGACCGAAACCTATAGGCGGTACTCTGCCGTAATAAAGCGGGTGATTCGTGGGGAAAATAAACGTGGGAACCAGGCCGGTGGTAAATACCGGGGCGCCGAGCAACTCTGCCAATTCGGTAAGCTCGGCAATGGCATCGTCGCCGGGCACCTGCGAACCAGCCATGATGGCAGGTTGCTTTGCGGCAACTAGAAGCTGGGCTGCTTTTTTTAAATACTCTTGATCTGGTCTCACGGACATGGGCACCTGGCGGCGCGGGGTTGGGTGGTACTCAGTAGTCAAAGCCTGAGACTGCAGGTCCCGGGGAATTACTAGAAATACCGGCCCTCTCGGCGGAGTCGAGGCTTCTTTGAATGCACGGTTCAGCGCTATAGCTATATCCTCGACGCGGTTCACTCGCCAACGGTCTTTGGTATGCTGGCTCACCATGGGCAGAATGTCGGAGTCCAATAGAGAGTCGCACCACTGGAGGCGCGAGTCCTGCTGTCCTGCGATAACTACGAGGGGCGTGCCGGCATCGTAGGCATTGCTCAAGTTCCCTATGATATTGGCAGTTCCCGGTGTAGTGTGCACCAGCACCACCCCCACGTTTTCTGAGGCTCGGGCGTAGCCATCTGCCATCCCCATGGAGACAGACTCATGGATTGCGCTGATATACCTTATTCCTTTGGTCTGGGCCAGGGCATCCAGGAGGGGCACTTCGCTGTTGCCGGGAACGCCAAAAACATACTTCACACCCTCATTTTTCAGGATGCTGCATACGACCTCTGCTCCTATCATTTCACCTTCTTACCTTACATGCATTCAGCGCTCTGCCCCAACTCGAGGCCACGCTTGAAGGCGCTCAGATTTCGCTCGTATACCTTCTTGTCTTTTCCATATCTCCTATCGAGTTCGGCTTCGATATGCGCCGGTGAGACTGCCCCTGTAATCGCAGCGTACGCACCCAGCATGATGAAATTATTAACCTGGCTCGCGCCCATGCTTACGGCGATCTCAAGCCCGGGCAGTTCATATAGCTTGTAGTCTTTCCTGCCTCTCTCAGCATACATGCTGGCCTTCTCTGCAATAATAATCCCTCCGGGGCGTACCCTGGGCTCAAAAGTCTCAAACTGGGAGCTATCGAGAAACATCACCGTCTGTACCTGCTCGATCAGCGGAGAGGTGATCTCTTTATTGGAAAAGATAACAGTGCACTGGCAAAGCCCGCCGCGTTTGGCAAAACCGTAGGTGGGAGTATAGGATACATACTTGAACTGCTGGAAGGCTGCCTCCAGCAAGACCTGGCCGGCTGAGAGAACGCCCATGCCGCCCAGTCCGGCTATAATCAACTCGCCTCTGGAATTTTTGGTCTGTTTCATCCTTTTTCTCCCGCTTTCGTGTCTATTCGATATGAGTGACGTTTTTGAACTCGCCCAGAGGGAATTCAGGGACTACCTTTTCGCCTATCCAGTCCAGGGCCTGCACTGGAGTCATATGCCAATTAACGGGGCAGGCTGCGATTACTTCAACGAAGCTGAGCCCCACCCCCTCTATCTGCCTCTGGAAGGCAGTCCTGATATATTTCTTTGTTCTCTGGTAATCGGCAGGGGTATGCAGCGAACCCCGGGCGCTGTAGGCAGCCCCTTTGAATGTAGCTACCATCTCAGCGGTGTGCATGGGATATCCCTCCACGCTCGGGTTTCTTCCCCTGGGGGTGGTGCTGGTTACCTGCCCGGTGAGGGTTGTAGGCGCGAGCTGACCGCCGGTGGTGCCGTAGTTGGTATTGTTAATCATGATTACGGTAATCTTCTCAGCGCGGGTTAAGGCACCAACCAGAGAGCCTGCCCCGATGGCGATACAGTCTCCGTCACCCTGCACGGTGAAGACAACCGTGTCCGGGTGAAGACGCTTGAGCGCGGTGGCTACATCGGGCCCCCGGCCGTGGGCCGGGCTCACTCTATCCATGGTGAGACTGGCTATCAAGATGCCCGTGCAGCCAACACAGCCTACCATAATAGCCTTATCCCCGATGCCTAGTTCCTCGAGGGACTCAGCGACGAGGCGGCCCACAAGCGGTATCTGGCAGCCAGGGCAGAAAAGGTCCCATATAATGTCCATCCAGGCCTCGCCCCGTAAAAGCAGCGGCTTTTCGACAACGACTTGCTTCGCTACTTCTTTTGTCTTCTCGCTCATAGCATTCTCCTTATCTCCTGCAATAACCTGCCCGGAAGGATCATGCCTTCCTCGGAAGGCATATGGCGGAAGGTCACGTCTGCCAGGCAGACCTCGGATTTACCTTCGACAGCCATCTTGACATCATCGACCATCTGGCCGAGGCTGTCTTCAACAGCGATAAATTTGCGCCCCTTACCGGCCTTGTCGCGAAGTGGCTGGTATGGGAATGGCCAGAGCGTTATGGGACGCAACATTCCTGCTTTGAGCCCTTCAGCCCGGGCCATATCTACTGCTTCCTTGGCGACCCTGGAGCAGTAACCATAAGCGACAAGAATAACCTTGGCTCCTTGAATCTTGTATTCTTCATACCTCAGTTCAGACTCCATCGCCTTGTATTTCTCTCGAAGTGCGTTAAGGTAGTTAAGATAGGTTCCATCGTACAGCGGATGGTAGCTGGGCCCCAGTTCACGATATTTCCCATCTTTATGTTTGCCGCGACCTTGTAGTGCCCAGTCCTTCTCAGGCAGGGGTTCGAAGTCTATCGTTTTGATCTCTAGAGGCTCAATCACATGTCCCATTATTCCTTCGGTCAGCACCACCGTAGGATGCCGATACTTGTCTGCCAGATGGAAAGCAAGCTGCATAAGGTCATGGGTTTCCTGGACGGAGGATGGAGCGAGAACGATGTTCTTATAGCCACCGACTCCGCCTTTGGTAGCGCTGTTGTAGTCCATCTGGGCATGTTCCACTCTTTGAACACCGGGCCCGATTCTCTGTACTAATACGATTACACCCGGGAGGTTGGCGCCAGCCATGTCAGACAAGCCTTCTTGCATCAACGCCCAGCCCGGGCTGGCGGTGGAGGTCATGGCCCTGACCCCGCCTGCAGCGGCCCCATAGAGCATGTTTATCGCGCCAGTCTCACACTGAGACTGGATGAAAACCCCGCCCCTGTCAGGCAACTCCTTTGCCAGTAACTCCATGACTTCGTTTTGCGGTGTTATGGGGTAGCCGAAAAAGCATTTGCATCCGGCGCTTAACGCTCCCCAACCTACAGCCTCATTGCCCTCGGCAAGAATTCTCTTCGCCATTAGTACACTCCTGCTTCTCTCAATTTAGCCAGGTCGTCCCAGGTATAGCCCAGAACTTCCATTAACACCTCTTCTGTATGTTGGCCAAGCTCAGGGGCAAGTTTCTCTACCTTGCCCGGTGTCTTACTCAGTTTCACAGGGATGCCCGGCACTTTGACCTTTCCATGGATGGGGTCGTCTATTTCCACGATGTATTCGTTGAGTATCACCTGAGGATCTTTCTCCACATCGGCATAATCGTTAACCGGCGCTGCGGGAATTCCGGCCTCGTCCAGCTTCTTCAGCCATTCGCTTCTGGGCTTAGAGCGAGCGATCTCAAACAGTCTGGGCTTAAGCTCATCGAAATTCTGCCCCCTGCATATCTGGTTGCAGAATTTTTCATCTTTCTCCAGCCCTTCGATGCAGAATACCTTGCAGAAATCAGACCAGAACCTGTCTGCCTGAAGTGCGGCGATAACAAACCATTTACCATCGCAGTCCTGGTAGACATAATATAGCGGATTTCTAATAGCTTTCATCACTGAAGTTGGGGGAAGGATGCCCATCATAAAGTACATCTGCAATTGAAGGCGTCCCATCTCGATCTGCCCGCCCAGCAGAGAGGCGTCCACCCTCTGGCCTATGCCGAACCGCTCTCTAGCGATGATGGCTAGCAGCACTCCATAGGCTGCTAATAATCCGCCAACCTCGTCGGCAAAGCCAGCCCCTATAAATGTCGGCACATCGTCTTCCGATTGAGTGATGCTGAGCAAGCCGCCCCTTGCCTGACCGGCGAAGTCGGCGAACATCCTATCGGCCTCAGGCCCCTTCGGTCCGAGGCCCGAACTCAAACAGTAGATGAGTTTGGGATTGTGCTTCTTTAAGGTATTATAGTCCACCTTCAACCTTTTGGTCACGCTTTCACGGAAGTTGGTTACGAAGACATCGGATTTCTTTACCAGCTCATAAAGGACCTTTTTGCCCTTCTCCGTCGCCAGGTTCAGAACGATACCTTTCTTGCCTCGATTTTGGCTCTGATAATAGAAGTTCAGTGGTAAATCTGCGCCGTACATCTTGAGCATACCCCGGCCGGGCTCGCCCTCCGGCGGCTCTATCTTGATTACCTCAGCGCCCATGTCTGCCAGCAATGTAGTTGCTACGGGTCCCGCCTGCCAGGCTGTCCAGTCCAGTACCCTGATACCTTCCAATGGCCTCTTAGGCATCTGCGTCTCCTCTGCAATCTGTTAGGATTTCTTATAAGCGGCTACCATCTCCATGAAAGTATCTATCTGGTTCTTCGTCTCGGCTTCCGAGTAAGTATCGACGTCAACGATGTCGCTTTCCATGAACATCACGGGCATTTGAGGATAGTAGTCACGAATAACCTGTCTGACCAGAATCTGACCCATGGTAGCCGCTCTGCAAGAGCGTGTGACATGCATCACTGTTCCATCGATGCTGAAGTCCTTGATACGCTCCAGGTGTGCCTGGGCGAGGGGAGGGACTCCTCCTGCTTCTTTGCCCCTCCGTTGCAAGGCGCTATTACGTTCAAAGGCGCGCAGTGCGATTAGCTCCACCGGATCCTTGATATGGTTAGGCATCTCGAAGGGTTCGGGTATCATGTAGGCGGTCTCGGCGGCGAAGACCGCACCGAATTCCTGGAAGTAGTCGAGTATATACATGCTGTGCCAGGGCGGTATGCCCACGCCCCAGAGCAGGCGATACTTCTCCTCATCGATAACGCCTATCTTATTGTCCACTCTCTCTTTCAGCTCCTGGTAAAGGCCTTTGTAGAAATCCAGAGTCAGGGGGTCGGTGAGCAGCATGTGGTGGGGCACAAAAATGACGAAGTGGTCCTGGGTGGACATCGGGCAGGGGATGGCCTTTCTCAGGTCGTAGGCTTTGCGCCACCACTGTCTTGTTTCCTCCACTTGCTTCACGATTAACGCGAGGCGGTCGTAGTCCATCTTCTTGCTGGTAAGTTTTTCCAGGAATGCGATTAGCCCTCTGAGCTCCTCGGCCATGTAGCGAACGTAGTAATCCCTGATGGCGTCGAAATCGGCATCGCTGGGTGGCATGAGGACTTCCATGTTATAGATTGGAGTGTCCTTGTATCGCCCCAGAGCCTGGTACCATTTCCAGCGGGGGTCGCAGCCCATACTGCACCCGAGAAGCATATCCGGTTCCGGCATGCCCCCATCGGGGGCATCGGGCGGCATGGCTCCCCCCAGTTCGTGTCGCCAGGCATCGAAGCCTATACCTACCTGAGTGTAACCACACAGGACATCGGAGTATCCTTCAGCCTGCGCCTTCTTCATATATTGCTCGGCCTCTCTCTTGACTGCGCAGAGGCCGGCGTAGTTCTCGGTATAGACCTGCACAACGTCCATCGCCTCCAGGATTTCCTCGTAGTTGCACATGACCATGCAATAGGCTACTTTGCGGTTCTCCTCTTTAGCCTGCTGCGCCTTTTTATACATGCGCTTAACTATGAGGCGTATTTTACCTGCCGACTCGGTGGATTTGGCAGAGCTTGTTTTTTGCTTGGGTTCTGTTTTGGTCTCTTCCGCCATGGCTTTACTCCCTTCGTGCCTCGATCGTTTCCAGGAAGGCTTCGACCCTGGTCTTCCACTGCCCTAAAGGAGAGGTGATGTAGGTATCCTCGAGGAAGAGCACGGGTAGACCTAAGCTCTGTATATAATCTTTCATCTCAGGTGCATCTAATTGATAGGTGTCGCAGAATCTGATGGTGTAGAGGATAACCCCTTGTACTTTCCAGTCGCGGATGAAGTCACCCAGATAGCTGAAACGTTGCGGGACTTTGCCCGGCCTGTAAGTGCGCGGGCAGGTGATTCCCAGGTAGCGTTCGGCGAGCCCAGGGATGGCGCCTTTCGAAGCGTCAACATCATGCCAGAAGAAGCGGGTGCCCGTGCACAGGTCATCCATTACTACATGGGCTCCGGATTCTTCGACCAGGCGTATCAATGAATCATCATCTACCTCGCTGCCTGAGATGAGGAGACGCGGCTTAGTATCGGGGCCTGGCTTGCGGCGGCGGACCTCCGCAAGGACGTCCTCCAGGAGTTCGTTGAATTCCTGGATAGGTATGGTCATCCCCGCGATCAGCACCCACATAACCTCAGTGCCTGTGATGAGCGGCGGCTCAGCTTTCCTCAGATTGTAAAGCTCTCTGAGAAAGGCGCGACTGCGGTTATGGAGTTTGATCGCCGTAATTATGGCCTTCTCGGATGCCGAACGCCCCATGAATTGCTCCAGGCCTGTCTTGAGGCCCTCTATTTCCTTCTGGAAGAATTCGTAAGAAGCCTGGTGAGTCATATGCGGCACATAGAGTTGATAGCTAAAGGGCGGCTTGAGATGGTACTTCCAGATATCATAGAGGCGGTGCATCGCATCGCAGGTATGGGGGATAATGGCGCCGGACAGAAAATTGAAATCGCCGCTCAGGGCGAGGTCGAAGCAACTGCGCACGTAGGGACATACAATTGACTCAAGATATTGCCCGACCTGCTCAACCGGCTTACCCACCTTGCCCTGGATGCGGTAGGGCACCACGTCGAGGGCTGTGAAAATCTCCACAGGGGTGTAAGAACAGAAATACCCTATTACCTTCTTGCCCTTTTTTGATAACTCTTGTGCTCTCGCCTCCCGATGTTCGTATAGCTCCTGGGCTTTTACCAGCCCTCGCTGAGCTATTCTGGCCACAAATCACCTGACCTTTTCTAGATGGCACCCTCCTGATTAGTTCCCGCGCCCTGAATTTCCGTCCGCCATAGTATTCTAGACGACTCCAAGTTATCACTATATTTAAGGCCTTGTCAAACGCTACGGCCAGAACAACTTACGAGCTTCCTTTTTTAGCTCCGCACGAAAATCGGGATGCGCGATGGCAATAAGCTCCTCAGCTCTCTCTCGATGGCTCTTGCCGGCCAGGCTGGCTATGCCGTATTCGGTGACCACATAATCAGCGAATTGACGCGGTATAGTCACCAACGAGCCCTCGGGCATCTGGGGAACAATAGTGGAACACCCACCGAAGGCCAGAGTGCGCAACACGCTGATTGCTCGACCCCCCTTCGCCATGAAAGCTCCGAGATGGAAGTCTAGCTGTCCCCCCGGCCCATTAATCATCCTGGGGCCGAACTGCGTCTCGCATGTTATCTGGCCGGTGAGGTCGACTTGAAGGACGCTGTTAATAGCTACCATATTCTCGTTTTGGGCGATGACGGTGGGGTGATGAACGTACTCCGCATCGTACATCTCGACAAGCGGGTTATCGCTCATCCACTGGTAGCCTTCCCATCCGGCTCCATCGAGCGCCGTGAAAATCGCTTTTCCCGGATGAAGTGTCTTCCTTTTCCCATTAAATACCCCTGCCTTGATTAGCTCATGTTGCCCCCAGGCCGACATCTCGGAGTGAATCCCCAGGTCTTCGAATTTATCGAAGAGTCCCACCCGGGGCAGCCATGTGCTGGGCCTGCCGGCACCGATCTCGATGGTATCGCCGTTTTTGATTATCTCGCTCACATAGCCTGCTATAGCCCTGGCCTCGGGATAGGGCTCTTCCAGCCCTACGAGCCCGGTAAAAAAATCGGGCGACATCAGATTCATCAGCGGCGCTATCATGTTGGCTGCGCGCCCGATGTATTCCGGCTCGTGCTTGTTGCCCATTAGCAGGGCTTCTATCCAGGCCTGCCTCATTTTCTTATCTGTAACCGATTCTGTAGCGAGCTTTCTGAGCTGCTCATCGGTGAAGCGGGCCGTAGGCGCTTCCACAAAGTAGTCAACATCCGATACGTGAATGAAATTGTCGCCCCGGTAAGGATAGACCATATTCTCATCTATCTCGGCGATAACCACCTTAGCCCGCGTGGCGTAGCTCTTCTTGTTCCACATATGCGGGCCGAAGCTGCAAAAGCCATGCTTGTCAGGAGGCGATACGTTGGTCATGAAAACGTCGATATCCCTGCGTCCATGCAGCCTTTCCTCGTCGCACAGCTTGGCCCGCAGCGACATCAGACAGGGTACGAAGGAGCATATCTTAGCATCGTGAGAGGGTCGGCCTACCGGTCCCAGGAAGTGGATGGCACCGACGAAGAAATTCTCTTCGCAGCCCGGTTGGAGCCAACATGGGTCGAGCCAGGGCGCATTAATCTCCAGATATACATTTTTCAGCTCATCTTTGCGTTTCCCCAGGGCTAACGGAACCGCTGTGGGATGCGCAAAAGGTAAAGCAACCCTATCGCCTGACTTGACCGCCCTGGCTGCCTCGTCAGCCGAGACCGTTTTTCTCTTGTAGTCCTCTTTCCAATCTCTCTTATGCTCTCTGCGCTGATTGACGTCTGTTATCCTCATTGTGCCACTCCCTGACTGCTGAAAACCTGAAAAATTGACTCCGTAAACAGTGCAATGAACTGAGAGAGAAGGCAGACCTGTCCCCTTTGAGCGAAGCGACACGAGCCGGGCGGGAATCCCCTTAGCGATGCCTGATGCCTCAGCTCGTAAACTCAGTCCACTCCGTATTCGGAGCGGAGCAAAAATAGCGAAATATGTGGAGAACCGAGCGAATTATGATTGCGTCAGGTGAAAGAATCGTAACCAGTCGCCAGATTTTTGTCAAGCTCGTAGGCGTGGTTGACGATGGCTTCGATTAGGTCTAAAATTTAGCCCGTCGGCTTAAACGGCAATCAAGGGAGGTCTTATGAGCGATCTGGATATGATGAAACAGAAGATTTCCGAGATTGATGAGTTGAGGGGCAAGTTGAGGCAGGGCGGTGGCCCCGCTGAGGTTGAAAAGCAGCATAAGAAAGGGAAGCTCACGGCGCGGGAGAGGATTGAGAAGCTTCTCGACCCCGGCACTTTTCAGGAGCTTGACCTGTTCGGCACGCCTATGGCTACGGCGTTCGATATCGATAAGACGGAAGGCCCCGCAGACGGCGTTGCCGTAGGATATGGTCAGGTAAATGGACGCCCTATCTACGTCTGGGCGCAGGATGCCACCGTTTTCGGCGGGACACTGGCTAACATCCATGCTCGCAAGATATCAGGGGCAATGGAGAAGGCCATCCATGCCCGTATCCCTATCGTGGGCATTATCGATTCCGAGGGCGCCAGAATCGAAGATGCCATTCAGTATTATCGCTTCTACTCTCCCGAATCTCTGGTCTATTTCCAGACCATGGCCTCGGGTGTGATCCCCCAAATCTCTCTGATTATGGGGCCGTGCGTGGGCGAGATGGCTATCTCCGCCTCCCTGGCCGATTTCGTGTTCATGGTCAGAAAGACCAGCTACATGCACATAGCATTACCGCCTCAGGGCAAGACCTCCGAGGAAACAGGCGATCCTTCGGGGCATTTCCGCAAGACGGGATGCTGCGATTTCCTGGCCAAGGACGACAATGAGTGTATAGAGAACTGCCGCAAGCTGCTGAGTTACCTGCCCTCAAATAATAAGGAGAAGCCGCCTGTGGTGGACACCGGCGACCCTCCCAATCGCAGGGAAGAGGAGCTTTTGAGCGTGGCTCCTCTCGATACAAATAAGCCGTACAGTATGACCAAGCTGATCTCGCTGGTAGTGGACAAGGGCGAGTTCCTGGAGTTGAAACGGCAGTGGGCGAACAACCTGATAACCGGCTTCGGCAGGTTGGCCGGAGAGACGGTAGGTTTTGTAGCTAATAATCCCCAGTCCATGGGCGGCGCGCTGACCCTGGACGCGGCTGATAAGATGGCGCGGTTCGTCAGGTTCTGCGATGCCTTCAACATAGCCGTGGTCTGGCTGGCGGATACCCCGGCCTTTTTGCCTGCCATCGATGAGGAGACCAGAGGACTTATCAGGCATGGCTGCAAGCTGGTATTCTCCAATGTCGAGTGCACCGTGCCTCAGATAACCATCGCTATACGGAAGCTTTTCGGAGGCGGGCAGTTGGCCATGCCAGGCACGACGCTGGGAGGCGACGTTGACGTGGCCTGGCCCTCTGTGGAGCGCGGGTTGATGGGAGCGGAGGGTGCGGTATCCATTATTTACCGGAGGGAGCTCGCTGCCATCGAGGATGAAGCCGCGAGAGCGCAAAAACTGGAACAGCGGACTGTCGAGATGAGGCATAAGCTGCGGGCCCTGGAGCGTGAATGGGGACAGGGCTTCATCGACCCCAGGGACACCAGACCCTTCCTGATACAGACGCTGAAGACATTTGCCAGCAGGGATGAGGGAAGGCCTCTACGCAAACACGAAAATATCAGATTGTAAATCGCAATCGCTGTAATTAATTTCGGAGGGATCAGATGGCTGACGCGAAGGCAAAGCTGCAAAAGGTTGAGGAGCAAAGGAAACATTGGCTACCCGGTGGAGATAAGACTGCGATAGATAAACAGCACGGTCGAGGCAAGCTGACGGCCTGGGAGAGGATTCAGAGGCTTTTCGACCCCGGCACATTTCATGAGATAGGCTTGTGGACGCAGGCGATGAAGACCGGCTTCGATGTAGATGATCGGGAGCTGCCCCGAGATGCCGTGGTTGTGGGCTACGGGAAGGTCAACGGGCGCACTGTTTACTCCTATGCCCATGATTTCACCGTGCTGGCGGGCACCCAGTCCATGATTCAGAACAGCAAGGTGGCCCGGGCCATGGAACAGGCGATGGAGGAGGGCATCCCCATGGTGGGGATGATTGACTCGGGCGCTATCAGAATCCACGACCTGTTCGGCAGAAACGGGTTCAAGGTGCCGGTACGCGGCAGCCCGGTGGGCGGCGGCGGCGGGTTCATGTACTATCCTCCGCTGATGTCCGGCGTGGTGCCTCATATCAGCCTGATGCTGGGGCCCTGCTATGCTGGCTCGGCCTACTCTCCGATAATGGCTGACTTCGTCATCATGCGCAATCACATAGCCTTCATGTCCGTAGCCTCGCCGCCTATCTTGAAGGCGGTTACCTTCAGGGATGTCACCGAGGAGGAGATCGGCGGGGCGCTGCTGCACTCCACAGTCACCGGCTCGAACGACCTGCTCGTGGACAGCGATGAAGAGGCCATAGACGCCAGCAAGAGGCTGCTCAGCTTCCTGCCCTCCAACTGGAGAGACAAGCCCCCTGTAGTTAATACGGGCGACGACCCTAACCGTACCGATGAGCATCTTTCGGACATAGTACCTGCGGATGTGAGCCAGCCCTACGACATGCACAAGGTCATCGCATCCATTGTGGACAAGGGAGACTTCTTCGAGCTGCAGGCCCTCTATGCCCCCAGCATGATAATCGGCTTCGGCCGCATGGCAGGAAAGACGGTGGGCGTTGTAGCCAATAATCCGGCGGCCGGAGATGGCTGCCTCGATGTTTACACCGGAGACAAGCAGGCGCGGTTCATCAGGTTCTGCGACTGCTTCAATATACCGATAATCTCTCTCGTGGACAGCCCGGGGTTCCTGCCCAGCCTGGAGCAGGAGCAGCACAGGGACGGACTGGAGAGGAACTCTGCCAAGCCGGTGTTCGCTATCTGCGAGGCGACCACGCCCAGGATCACGGTGTATATACGCAGGTGCTGGGGCGCAGCCCGCATGGTCATGGGCACCGAGCGCATGGGTGTCGATGCCGTATACGCCTGGCCCACTGCCGACGTCAGGATAGAGGGCTACGAGAGAGCAGCCGACGCGCTGTACAGGGGCGAGCTGGCGGCTGCCGAGCATCCTGAGGAGCTGCGGCGTCAGTTGATGGAGCAGATACACGAGAAGTACGCCACAGCTTATCATCTGGCAGGGATTCAAGGCGCCGACGATATCATCGACCCCAGGACGACGCGGCCGATACTGATCAACGCCCTGGAGAGGCTATCCCAGAAGATGGAACACTGGGAAAAGCTGGGTCCGGGGCCGGCGAGGCCGTGGAGAAAGCATTCCCTGATTCCGCTGTAGAGGCAGACCCTTTTGTCATAGCGAGGAGTCCTTCCCAGGAAGGACTCCTCCTTTTTAGTTTGTTTGTGTAAGTGGTGGGTTACGTTTCACTTCACGTACTAAACCTGAATCTGCTTCATCATAGACACTGTTGTCTATAAAATTAAGTCATTGCTCCCTAAATGGCATATATTTGTAACTTTTCCGCTGCCGATTTTATAACATTTTGAGACTATTGTTGCTACATTATTATTGTAATACATCACCTGTAAGAAATTACTAGGAGAAAGGAGGTTAAGAGATGCCCTACACATTGGCTTGTCGGGATGCAGGAGTAGATTGCAACTTCGTGGCTAAGGGTGAAACGAAGGAGCAAGCGCTGGCAGAAGCTATAAAGCACGCAAAGAAAGTGCATGGCTACACGGATAAGCAGGTTAAAGACCCGAAATTTATAGCGGAATTAAAGAAATTAATAAAAAAGACATAGCTGTTCCGTATCTGAAGCTTAGAACATCTGACGGGGCCACAGCAATGCGGGCAGCGGTGGATATACGGTCAAAAGAATGACGGGGGAGGTGCTAACATGTTGTTCCAGGTGGTTCACACTCATACCAATGAAACCTGTCCGGGCGGTTCGCCGGAGCGAACAAAGACCCTGGCTAACTGGTGGCAGTCCTTAAAGAAGACCCCGGGAGTGAAAGTGGTGGCCGGGTATACCTCGTTCATGGATCATACCTTCTACATTACGGTGGAGGCCGACGATTATCCGACTCTGGCGCGAGCACTCGGGCCTCTGAATAGCCTTGGAGCCGGGCATACCAGCCCTGTTCTCACGCTCGACCAGACACTTGCCATAGCTAAAGAGGGTGCCTTCCGGGCATCGAAATAGGACTGTGGCTTCTGAATTAGTGTTTGGTTAGTGGCCGTTCGGGTATCACCTGTTTCGGAGCGCCCTTTGCGCATTGTGGAGAGCGAAATCCCCCCGTATCCCCCTTTGCAAAAGGGGGGATTTGGGAGAGGGCGCACAGCAGTGCGCCCCTACATTTCACGGCAATGGTCTTTGGGTTGCGCTGCTCGTTTCGTCGGTCGTGGTTCGGTCTGAGAGTCACGACGTTACGCGGGCTCGGGGGGATTGCCGCGTCGTCCTTCCCGTACGGGAAGGACGACGCGGCAATGACATATGAAGGGTGACCCGCCTTCGGCGGGTCACCCTCTTGGTTAAATAGCTGCTTACACGCTGATATCCTCTGCGGGCGCGGTCGCGACGGCCCTGCGGCGGAAAAACCGCTGCTTTAGTATAGCACTGGCTTGACTTATGATCTGGCGGAACGTCTTCCACTCCTTTGATATCGTCGGGATTCCGATAAGGTTGGGAGGAAGCATAACCAGCGCGTGAACTATCAAGGCGAAGCAAAGCGCATCCGACCTGTTGATAGAGAACAACCCCAATATGTAAACAGTAACGAATTCGTATGTGCCTATGGCACTCGGTGCGGCCGGAATAGCCCCTGAGAATAGAGTCATCCCGACGAGGAGGATGCTCATTACCCAGAACGGCAGTTGGATTCCGATGGCTTGAGCTACGAGCCAGGCTGCAGTGCCCAGAAGCATCCAGGCCAAGACCGTCAGAAATATCGAAAGCCAAAAAATAAGCTTGCGATCGCGCAGAGAAGCAACTGCATGCAGCGAGGATTGGAGGACCCTGACCTTGTTCAACAGCGGGAACCTGCCGACTTTTGTGGCGAACAGCACGAATAGTACGAGCAAAGCCATAACGACCAGCAGCGGTATGATCACTGGCTTGAATACGGAGAGCTGAGGGACGATGAAAAAGCCGACAAGAACGAATATCGATGTAATCACAAAGTCCAGTGCACGACTCATGAACAGACTGGCGACGACCTTGCTGCCATCGATCTTGTCGGACCTGGTCAGCATGGCGAGCTCTGAGGCATCGCCCAGGACACCCCCACCCTGCGCAAAACTCAGGTTGTTGATGCTCAGGCCGGCATTCCGTACGAAGAAGAGCCGCGTTGTGGAGACCGATTCGCGGGGGAGCATCAGCTTCCACCGGACCGCCTGCAAGAACAGTGAAGCGATGACAGCGGATACCGCCGGGATTAGCGTGTCCCAGGACACTCTGCCGAAGGCGCTCACCATACTGCTCCAGTTAACGCCCCGCAGCACCAGCCAGCCTAATACTAAACCCAGAATGATGCCTGCGGTTATCCAGAGCACTGTAAACAGTTTTTTTCTGGGCATTGTGTTCCTTAAATCATAATCAGCAATTCAGAGACCTGCAGTGAGCTCTTCGCTGGGAATAGCATTCCCAAACCGAGTCCTCCCGGAACAGAACAACATTCGCCAAAGACTTGACTTTAGAGCAAGGTAGGGAAGAGCAGGAAGGTGTATCCTATAATGGGGATTAAGATAATGGGGATTGTGAGGTCTTATGGCGCGTTTTCACAGGCTATCCACAAATCCCACCCCGTCCGCTGCAACACTACCATACTAAAACATTAGCATGCCCTACATCTGAACAAAACGTATATATATTATACCACAGTGGTTTTTGTTAACTTAGGTAGAGTACTCGGCGTGACTGGAAGGCACTGGACAGGCTGATTGAAGCAGGGGCGAGAAGATTGGGGCGAGGGCACCTGGATTCCTGCTTGCGCAGGAATCCGTCATGAGCATTACAATGTTCATCACGAAGAACGAAAATAGTAGCGCAGGGCTAAACTGAGATTCTTCCCCTTCGCTCCACTCAGGGTCAGAATGACATTAAGCCCTCAGTATTCTATTTTTAAAGCAATGGCATGAGGAAGTGACGAGAGGAGTCACTGTCCATCACTATTGCCCGGCTTTGTTTAAGAAATCGATTGCCCATTGGATCTCCTGATCACCGGTCTGTGTCAGCACATAGTCCGGAGTGATACCCTTCCCTTCAATCTCCCGTCCGTCAGGCGTCAGCCAGCGGCCGATAGTTAAGTATATGGCTGAACCATCGCTGAGCAGGAAGAAGGAATCATAGCTTCCCTTACCTAAGGTGGTGTTACCGGCGATAGTGGCCCTGTGATAATCCTGTAAGGCCCCCGAGAGAACCTCGCTAGCACTTGCGGTATATTGGTTTACCAAAACCACTATAGGGAGATCGGTGAAAACGCCGTTAGGGTGGGCTGATTGGGAGGACCGATCGCCCTTGTTGTCCACCAGGGTGACGATGACGCCCGTTTTAATAAAATGGCTGGCGACATCCACTACGTCAGTTACAAGGCCACCGGGGTTGTCGCGTAAATCCAGAATAATACCGGTGCTATCTTTTAGGTCCAGCGCCTGGAGACCTGTGTTCAGTTCAGCGTTGGTATTTTCGCTAAAGCTGGTAATGTCGATATAAGATATATTCCCCATCATTCGATAGGTGACGTCAGGAACATTAATTTGCGCCCTGACTACATCTATCTCAACAGGCGTAGTTTCGCCTGCGTGCTGGATAAGCAGTTTGACTGTGGTACCCGAGGGACCGCGGACAAGCAATATCACCTCAGTCAAGCTCAACCCCTGGGTGGACTCGCCGTTCACGGCCAGAATCACATCTCCGGTCTTGATACCGGCTTTTGCAGCCGGAGAATTCTCAAAGGGAGCCAGGATAACCGGTTGGTTAGCATTGTTCAGCTCTACCTGAGCACCGATGCCGCTGAAAGTGCCTGTCAACGCACTCTGGGTCAATTTGTACTCATCCGGACTCAGATAAGCCGAATAGGGGTCATTTAATGCCTGCACCATTCCCATGACCGCTCCCTCGTTAAGGGCAGTTGAGTTTGCTATAGAGGGCACCACATAGTGCTGCGTTATATCAGTCCACGCCTGGTCCAGCAACCCCGTATCAGGCCCCGGGGTAGATGAGGGTGTCCCTGTATTTGTAAGGCATCCCGCACTAAAAGCCAGGGCAAGCACACAGATAGACAGGACAACTATCAGAGAAATCTTTAAACTCTTCGGCATATCACTACCCCCTCAAAACATTTTACTGAAAGACTAAAGTTCAAGTAGATTATACCCCTGTAGCCTTACTTCTGAATACTGACTTGACTCAGCAGGGGGTAACCCAGCGGGCTCAGCACGTAATCTTTGACATACGGCTCGACCACTACATAGTTGGTACCGAAGTACAACGGCAATACCGCGGCATCCTGGACTATTAGCTGTTCCGCAGCCTGATAGGTCTGTAAACGGGCATTGGGGTCCTGCTCAATTGCCGCCTGGTCAAGCAACGCGTCTAATTGTGAATTGCTGTAATTTCCTATATTGTTCTGGGCGCCGCTGTGAAACAGCAGGTCAAGGAAGTCCTGAGGGTCGGGGTAGTCAGCGAGCCAGCCGTTGTCAAATAGCTGGTCCTTCTCCTGGTTGATTCCATAAAGGAATGTTTCCGGCTCCAGTTGCCTTACGGTTACTTCAACGCCGAGGTTCTGCCTCCACTGTTCGATAACACCTCCGAGGATGCCTGAGATGCCCCCGCCCACGCCGGATGTGGTCAGCACTATCGGAGGCAAATTTGAAACGTTACCGTATTTTGAGGCTGCAATGAGCTGCTTGGCCTTGTCGGGGTCGAATTGGAGCCCTTGGAGATTGGCGTTGTATCCGGGCATTCCGGGTGGGAGGATGCCATTGGCTACGGCCACCACATTATCTGCAGCAAGCGAGATCACTTTCGACTTATCCACCGCTAAGGAAAAGGCCTGTCTGATACTGGCATCGTCAAAGGGTGGTGCGGAACAATTAAAGCCGATGTAATACAAGCTTAGTTCGGGGAACTCCTGCAGTTCCTTTGAAATAGGATTGCTAGGATCAGTCACCAATCCCATATAATCGGAGCTAACGAAGGATACATCTATACTTCCTTCCTGATACAACTGCATCGGATTTTCGCCGGTCAGACTGAATACCACCTGGTTCAACTTAGCCTCTTCCCCGTAGTAGTTATCATTTCGTTGCAAAACAAGCACCTGGCCCTGCTGCCATTTTTGCAGCTTAAACGGCCCCGTGCCGTTGGGATGTTGCCACCAGGTACTGCCCGATTGGACATTTGTCTCGTCCACTACGAAGGCAGTTGGGAATGCCATCTTTTCCAGGAAATTGGGTTTCGGGGCATCGATGGTGACTTGAATGGTGTAGTCATCCAGGACCTTAACGCCGCTGAGCTGCGTCGCTCTCCCTGACAGCACGTCGGCTGCCCCTACGATATCGCTCAGGTACGTCCCGGCCGTAGAAGAACCGGTTGCCGGATTGAGTGCGCGCTCCCAGGAATACTTGAAATCGGCTGCTGTGACCGGCTTTCCATCGTCAAACTTTACGTCGTGGCGTAGATGGAAGGTGTACGTTTTGCTGTCGCTGCTGATGTCCCAGCTTGAGGCAATGTCCGGCGCTACCTGGAGGTTCTGGTCGAGCCGTGCCAGTCCGCCGAAAATCTGTACTATATACGAATCGGACGTTGCATCAGCCGCCAGCGCCGGGTCAAGCGTGATGGGCCCGGCACCAGCCAAGTTCAGCGTGGTGCCGCTGCTGCCGATACGGCAAGCTGTCGCTGTTGGAGCAAGCAACGTGAGACAGAGCAGAAGCAGCACGAGCCTACGGCTTGCGCTTCTGAAAGGCATCTTACGGTTCAATGGAACCTCCACGTTAGCATATCGACACTTAGTCAGATTTTAGACACATAAAACTACGCCGGAGAGGCAGCGGCCAGTGCAAGCTCTTGCTGGAGGTCGAGCGCTATGTTGATACCCAGGCTCTGCAGCCACAGAGCTTCGAGGCCGTCCTGGTCAAAGCCATAGACCTGTTTGAGTGCGTCGTCGTAGCCGGCACCCTGATGGAACACGTTCAACAATTGATCCATCTTATCCTTACCATATGTCTGGAGAAGAAACGTTACGATGCTCTGGCTTTCCCCATACGATATCAGGGCTTGTTCTGTTATCGCAGAGAAAGGGCTGGAAAGGCTGCGCACAGATATCAACTGGTTGTGTTGGATTGCGTAATTGAGCGCATCCTGATAGTCAGGGACAGTGCCCTGGATGTAAGTGGCCAGGCCTTCATCCAGCCAGGGGGGCAGCCCGGCGCCATAGTCATTGAAGGTAACCTGGTGCACAACCCAGTGTGTCAGTTCGTGGGGAATGGCCCCCTCGCCGAAAGACAACTGGTCTGGGGCTACGCCGATAGCGGTGATGTTAAAACCCTCGAAGGTCACGCCACCCTCCCATTGCTGCGCGAAAAGCATAGCTCCTTGCAGGTCCTGGGTACTGGCATAGATGTAGATGCGAACGTGGCCCTGGGGCGTGAGGCCCAAATCGTTTTGAATCCTCTGCAACCCCTCTTGGGCAGCGTTCATGAGTGTGTTCGCGAACAGCTGATTTCCGCTATACCATAGCAGGGTAACAGGCCCCGTGGTAATAGATTGCCAGTTATATCTGTTATCGTCGAAAGAGACCGTGGAAGTGTCTGTCTGAGCGCTGTCGCCTGCTGCATCCTGGGCTGTCCACCAATATTCCACCTGTGCCCCCGGCGGGAGTCCGCCACTTTCTTGCATGTTCCAGACCCACTGGGTATCCACCGATGTTGAGGGAGTAAACTGCGGCCAAGTCTCGCTAACCACCTGAGCAAAGTTCTGCTCATCTACAATGTAATGCAGCCTGAGCTTAGTGATGTTGGCATCGCTTTGCGCCGTAACATCAAAAGTGATTGAATTCGGAAATGAAACCTGCACAGAGCCAGTCAGGCTAATCGGGGATGCTGGTGATGCCGCCGAGTGCGACGCTGCTGCTAAGGGCACAATGGCCAGAACTGTCAGCAAGGCATAAACCAAGATTCTTGCTACACGTGGTGTCGAGCGTCTCATATGCTTTCCCGTACGATCACTATTTCATATATACTGATGTAACGTAAAGATAGCTTCTCAAGCTACTTCTAGCAAAGTCTATTCAAGTGTTTTATTGAGTATTATCATCCGAATCCTCAAAAAGTCAAGGATTTGTCCTGGAGCCGAAACCTGCCGCAAGATATCATTCACTCATCTCTTCCCGGTAGCTGGGGTGTATTATTGGTCTGTTAGGGCTATAATGCTTTTGAAATATCGAGTGCGAAGAATAAGCCAAAAGGCACGCAAAATAGAGTGCCCCGGATAATGTCACGTAATTTATACTGCGGCGGTAAGTGAGGTGCCAAATGTCGGACTATGATGCCATCGTCATCGGTGCAGGGCTGGGAGGACTCAGCTCAGGAGCCCTGCTGGCAAAACAGGGGCGCAAAGTGCTCATTCTCGAGCAAAGCGAGCGCGTAGGAGGGTGTTGCTCAACTTTCGAGAAGGATGGTTTTCGCTTCGATTTAGGTGCCTCTCTAATTGAAGCAGCCGATCAGATAGACCTGGCATTCCAAAGGCTGGGGACTTCGTTGCAACGGGAGGTTAATCTGGTATCGGTCGATCCGGTTTACAGTGTGATTATGAAAGATGGCACCAGACTGAAGTACCCACTGTCCAGCGAGGAAACAGCCAGGCAAATCGGCAAGATAGCTGCCAAAGACCAGAAAGGCTGGTACAAATACTTCAATTACATGAATAAATTCCTGGGCAATGCCTTTGCGGGCGGCTTTTTTCAAAGCCCGACCAATACATTAGGCGACATGTCCAGGCTAATAAGGCGCGCGCCCGGGCTTATCCCGTTTCTGCCTATGTTCCTGAGAAGCTATCAGGATGAAATAAATAAATATTTCAAGGATGCTCGAGTTCGTGAATCTGTAGGCTATCAAACCTTCTATCTGGGACTGCCTCCCGAGCTGTGCCCCGGGTACGCAGCCATGCTGGCATGCCTGGAGCGGAGGGGGATGTACTATTCAAAGGGGGGCATGATACAAATTCCCGCAGCCCTGCAGAGGTGCGGAGAGAAATTGGGCGCGAAAGTCAGACTGAATACCCGTGTCAAACGGGTGATGATAAACCGCGGCAAAGCTATGGGAGTAGCTTTAACGGATGGGACCGAGATTACCTCGGACATAGTTGTATCCGACATAAATGCCAAGCAACTATATTTAAATATGATTGGAGAGGAACACTTGCCCTGGCTGGTGCGTAAGGGGCTGAAGAGCTATGAATATTCCATAGCCGTTCCCATGATGTATTTGGGTGTTGACTACAAGCCACCCCTCGAATCCCATCATACGCTCGCTACGCTGCCGATGAACGAGCTGAATGACTTCTGGTGGAATGTCTATAAGAAGGGCTATTACCCGACTGAACAGTTCGGCATCATCAGTTGGACATCAGCTTCAGACCCTGCTCTAGCCCCTCCAGGTCATCACATTATATGCCTGACCTTGGCTCCCGGTCCGTACAAATTGAAGGAATCCGACTGGGACAAAGAGAAGCCGCGCCTCCAGGAAAATATAATCAACTATTATTCAAAGAAGTACATCCCCGGCCTGGCAGAACATGTCAAAGTGGCTGAATTTGGCACGCCGGTGGATTTTGAAAGGAGACTGCTGTCGCCCGAGGGCGCAATTTATGCCTTGAGACAGGATGTCACCAGTATAACCGTGTTCCGTCCCTCCTCGAAATCGAAGTGCATCAAGGGGTTGTATCTGGCAGGAGCTTCTACATGTTCAGGAGGCGGTGTCCCCTCCACTATCCTCTCGGGAATAGTCGTGGCTGACCTCGTAGAGAAACATGAAAAGAAATAGGAGGTATTAGCTTTGAGGTCGAAACTCCGTTTCCTCAAGGAGCTTTTGAGACAGCTTCCCTATCTACTTCCGCGTTATAAAGTATAGATTTTCGAACACGCGATAATTTACCACAGAGCGGAAGAGGAAGGCTGGGAGAGATTGCCGCGTCGTCCGCCTGGGGCGGACTCCTCGCAATGACATATTATAGGGGCGCACTGCAGTGCGCCCCTACATTACTCCCTGGTTGCTGAGAGGTCTTTTTGAGCGTCCAGAGGACTCGGGATTGCCATGTGTTGCTTAATAATCTTGCGTGTGAGAGCCGCAAAAATGGTGGGAAAAGTGATGAAGAATTAAGTACTTTGAGGTTGACCACCCAGTACCATCGTGCTAAAACGTAATTAGGGCTAGGGAAGGCTCTCCGGGGACTGATCGGAAATAGGACATAATGAGCATATTTAAGGGTTCTATCTTGATAGTCGAAGGCGACGCATCGGCAGGCAGAATGCTCTTGTCGAGCCTGTCTAGAGAGTGCTATTACTGTGTTGCTGTGTCGACTGGACTGGATGCTCTGGATAAGTGCGCAGAGTACGAATTCGATGTGGTTATCCTGGACGCTATGATGTCGAGAACGCCGGCGGCAGAATTGCTGCCCAAGCTGGTTGAGCGTTGTCCTGAGACTCAGTTTATTGTGGTCGAGCCAACCCCGGACAGGGAAGCAGTAGAAGAGAGTATCCGCCTGGGCGCCTGTGACTATGTGACAAAACCCTTCGACACCCGCGATGTAGTCGAGCGAGTCGAAGCTGCTATGGCGAGAAAGAGGCTGGCTCCCGATAAGAGGCAGACGGCAAGCAGAGGTCAACTATAGTATCTCTGCGCCGAGCAATCTATAGCGCCCCCACGCATAGCTGCAAAGACCTTGCCTCAAATGTCATAACTTGTTAACCTTTTTTTCCTTAATTTTATGACTTCTTTATTTTAGCTGCGTAAAATTTTTTATAGGGCTGTTGCAGAGTGCCTGCACCTTTCTATTCGGGTGATGCTTCTGCAAGCCACTTGAAGGGAGGAGAAGATGGGGAAATACTTACTGGTATACTACGGTGGCGAAATGGAAACCGATCCGAAACTGGTCGAGAAGACGATGGCTAAGTGGATGAAATGGTTCGCAGACCTCGGCAAGGCTGTCGTGGATGGAGGCGCCCCGGCTCAACCGGGGAAAATCGTCGGTAAAGGCGGCGTCAAGAGCACTGGAGCTAAACCTGTCACCGGGTACAGCATATTGCAGGCTAAAAGCCTCGATGCCGCGGTTGCGCTGGCTAAAGGCTGTCCGGTCATAGCCAATGGCGGACAGGTGGCAGTGTACCCGCTAATGTCCATGTAATGGGGGGAGTGTTTGGCAACCTTCTTGAACCCCCTGTATCCCCCAGTCTTGGGGGAGGAAAGGAAATTGGGGGACACCCCCAAACCCCCGGCAAAGGGACTGTTGTCCCTCTGCACTCCCTGTCACGGCGCTACACGGGCTCGGGGAGATTGCCACGTCGTCCGCCAGAGGCGGACTCCTCGCAATGACATATTAAGGGGGCGACCCGCCGAAGGCGGGTCGCCCCCTTAATCACGCTTGCATATCCCAGGACGATGGACAGTTATTTAAAAAGGTCCACAGTCTTCGATTTGCCGGAGCTGTCTATATATTCGATAACGATGGGAAAACCTTTGCCTCCGCCGGCGCTGACCTTGGTGCGTGCCAGCTCGAGCAGTTCCATGGGCTCGATGCATGCTTCGGGCGGCAGGACGCCTTTCCCTTTTATCCGGCCCGTACCCATCAGCATCGCACCCAGCGCTGCGGGAATGCCTGTGCCTTCGCCCATGCCCTGCCTCTTCGAGGACATGGAGAAGATATAGGTGCTCTTTTTGCCGTCCTTGGAACCTTTCACTACTATCTTGAGACAGCCCATGGGCCCGGCGAGGCCGGCTTCTTGCATCAGCTTCTTCCGCCTGGAGAGTATGAAGGCAACCGCAAATTCGAGCGGGATGATGCTGTGTCCCTGGACTTCAACCGGTTCCTCGTCCGTCACGCCCAGCCTTACCATCCCCTTTATCAGCTCTGCATAAGCAGGCGGCAGCACCAGCCCCAGGTTGGTTACCCGCTTCACTCCCTTCAGATACCGGGGCAGGGTGATGGTCTCCGGATGCGGATAGGCATAAACGCCGTACGTGCCCACATCCCTGAACTCGACCTCCTCCTCTAAGGCCCTGCCGCTATCATCGAAGAGCCTGACAGTGGTGAACTTGCCTTTGAGGAACATGGGCACGTCCGCTTTCATGGAGTGGATTCTGTGCTTGACTACCGCAGGGCCTTCTATCTTTTCGCCGCCGTGGGCATGGTAGATATCCACCGCTTCCACACGGTCGAGCATCGAATCGGCGCAGAACCTGACCAGGACATTGGCGATGCCGGGCGAGCTGCCCATCCCGATGAGGGCTGAAACGCCGGCCTTCTTCGCTGCCTTGTCCATGCCCAGCATTTCCTCTGTGGCATCGAAATCATCGCAAACATCGACATAGTTGATTTTAGAATCTATCACCGCCTTCAAAATTACGGGGCCGTACTTGTAGAACGGGCCGACACAGTTCAGGACGACCGCCGAGCCGGCGACCGTTACCTTGATACTCCGGGGGTCTGCCGCATCGAATTTGACAGCGGAGACCTTCTTCGCCCCGAGCTTTGCGGCCAGCTTCTTCGCCTGTTCCAGCCGGGCGTCAGCGAGAACTATTTCGGAAAAAAATCCGCTCGAAGCGAGGGTTTCTGCGGCAACGCTCCCGACTGCTCCTGAGCCTCCTAAGACTGTAACCCTGGACATTTCCTCCTCCTTTCCTGTTACCGGGCGGCGACCCCTTTGCCGAACGGGTCGCTCCATTCCTTGAGTGCAGTATCAAGCTCCGGGTGGTCCTTAGCGTACTCCTCCAATGAAATGCCCTGCAGTGTAGCGTCGATGGCCTGACGGAATGCTTTCCCGCCTGCGATGGGCCCCCCGGGATGGGCGTGAATGCCGCCTCCCGAGCCGATTACGATATCGGTTCCCAGGTCGGCGATTACCTGCGGCACCATGGACGGCGTGATTCCGCCGGAGGGCATGGGGAATGTCGGCTTGAGATGGTACAAAGGGAAAGACAGATTCTTGGCGACGTTGCGGAACTTATCGGGTATGACCGGCGCTTTGCCGTAGGGGGCCGGTATGACCACGACATCGGCCCCGGCGAGGCGGGGCAGCTTGCCCAGCACAAGATGGGAGCTCATGCCGTGCAGCGGCGACATATACATGGCGCCGGCGACATCCATATGCGCCAGGATAGGGACATTTATCTTGGGGTCCTCCGCCAGCGCCTGCATTACGGGCAATCCCACTGCGAGATAGTTTATCATCAAGGCGTTGCAGCCCAGCTCCACCGCGCGTTTGGCGTTCTGAAAGACCTTCGGTATCTTGTCCGTTATGTTCACGGTGTACAGGGTATGCTCGCCGGTCTCCTCGTAGACCTGTTTCTCGATCTCCATGTAGCGCTTGACGCGCCCTTTTATGGAGTTGAACGAGGCATCGGCGATGAGCTCATCGTCCTTTATGATGTCACAGCCGCCCGTGGCGGCTTTCCGGAACAACTCGGCGCCAACCTCTAACTTATAGCCTGTGCAGGGCTTAATCATATTGTTGAGCAGGGGCCGCTTGGGGATTTTCAGGATTTTCCTGATGCCTGCGATGCCGAATTTCGGTCCCTTGAACCCGGCGACGAATTTCTTGGGGAAACGTATGTCCAGCAGCTTTATATTTCCACCCATCGAGATGTTGCCTACCACTGTAGTCAGCAGCATGGGTATCTGTTCCCCGATGTTAACTTCAGGATAGGCTATCTGGATAATCCAGTTCCTTGTTTCCAGAGACTGGGGCACCTCGAACTCGTAGTCAGGCAGCTCATATACGCCCAACACCTTGGCTACGTGCTGGCAGCGTACCTCCGAGGTCTCGCCCGGAACTGCTACCCAGGTGCCTGTGCTCTGCTCGATAGCGAGCGCCTCGGCAAGCACGGGAATGGGCCATACCGCCGCGAAAGAAGCCAGATAGGTGGCGATGAGATACTCATCGTAGTCCACCCCGTCCGGCAGCGCCGAGGGTAAGCTCAGGATTTCTTCAGTATTCATCCACGCACCTCCTTGCAGGAACGTTGCTGAATCGCTCTCCGCTCATTGAGCCTTTTATAGAAGCCGCGAAGGCTGCTGTATGCCTCCCGGTAAGAGCCGTAGAGGGAATCGTAGATACCCCGGTTCTTTTCCTCAGGCTCGAAGGCCTTGTCCACATTCACCACCTTTTTTAGTGCCTCGAAATTCGGATAGATACCGAGGCCGACCGCCGCCACCATGGCTGCCCCTACCGCGCCTGCTTCTTGCGGGTAGCGGACAGTCTCCACCTTTCGTTGAGTTACATCTGACAGAATCTGCATCAAAGGCGCAGCTTTGGCTCCTCCGCCGATTACCCTGAGATCAGGAAGGGGGAATTTGTACTCCTTCTCGATGATTTCCACGATCCACCTGATATTGTAAGCTATCCCCTCGTAGACGGCGCGGAGCAGGTGGTCGCGGGTATGCTCGGCGCTCAGGTTCAGAAAGCTGGAGCGCACGTTGCAGTCGCTGATGGGCGCCCTCTCTCCGTACATCCAGGGCGTGAAGAGCAGATAGCCGGAACCCGGCGGTATGCGGGCAACTCTCTCGTCCATGAGGGCATACACATCGCCGATGTTGGGGTCTATCTTTTCGGAGCTGTATAACTGCTCGGCCATCCATTGCATGCAAGCCCCTGCGGTCTCGGTCTCAGCGAACAGGAACGCCTTATCGGGGTCTGCCGAGTGTATCGAGGCTGCGCCGCACTTGCCTTTGGGCGTGCGTTTTGTGACCACGCCGACCCAGCCCGATGTGCCGAGGTAGACGTGCCCCTCGCCTTCGCCGACTGCGCCCGAGCCCACCGCAGCGCAGGGGGCGTCTCCCGCACCTGCCATGACAGGCGTGCCCTGCAGCAGCCCGCATTCGCTGGCTGCTTCCCGGGACAGCGTTCCCACCTTATCGATAGGCCGCACCAGGGGCGGAAACTTTGCGGGGTCGAGCCCCACGTAGCGGAAGATGCTGCGAAGCCACTGCTTTTTCTTGAGGTCCAGCCCGAACACCGAGGCGCCGGTCCACTCCATGACTATGTTGCCGGTGCTGCGATAGATAAGGTAGCCGTTGACGTCGAGGAAACAGCTCATCTTACTATAGATATCAGGCTCCTCCTCTTTCAGCCAGAGCAGTTTGGGGATGCCGTCCTTGCCGCAAAGGGCGGCACCGGCGATAAGAGCGAAAAGGCGAGCGCTGATGAACTTTCTCATGACGCGATTCGCCTGATTGCAGGCCCTGTTGTCCAGCCAGATTATCCCGGGCCGGAGCGGTCCCGTTTGGGGGTCTATAGGCACGATGCCCAGCATCTGTGTGCAGTGTGTCACGCAGAGCACATCGGCGGGCGATACGCCTGTCTTTTCCAGAAGGAGCCTGGTGGTGCGGGTAACTGCCTTCCACCAGTCCTCAGGCTCCTGCTCGGCCCAATCGGGCCTAGGATAGCAGACCCTGTAGGGCTCGGAGCATTTGCCGTGGACATGCCCCTCGGTATCTACCAGGACAGCCTTGTTTCCGCTGGTGCCTACATCGTGGGCTATGATGTATTTGGCCATATACTTACACTGCTGCTCCCAGGGCAATTATGCTTCTGGATAACCAGGTATGTCAACAGGTGGTTGTAAGAGGCTTCTGGCACGAATATGCATATCCCTGTAGAATATCGCCAGATAAGTTCTTTGGTGGGATTAACAAATAAAGGAGTACGATGAAATGTCAAAGTTTTATGCAGACAGGGATTCAACGTCTTTAGAAGTACTGAGAGCATTTGAGAATAGCGTGAAGCGGCTTGCATTTCAGTTTCAAGGTGATGATGCCTTTAATTTTTACCATGAACACGAAATAGCTGCATGCTTAATGGCATGGACGAGAGAGTCACTTGCAGCCAACTCAGGGGTAGATTCGACGATATGTTTGGCTCGGCTGGAATGGCCTTGCGTGACTAGAAGCCCCATTGACTTGGTTCTGTGGGCACCGAGCAAAGCAAGTGAGGCCCAGTCCAACTGGGACCGCCCTAGAGGAGAACTTGCAAAGGAATTACCGCTCCTAGCCGCTGTCCAAATCAAACGTGGTGGTGGGCAAGTTGTCCCATTGACCTTTACCGAAAAGGATATTCGCGACTTGAAAGACGTCTATAAATCCAAGAACCTGCAAAAACCGATTCTCTACTTCTTGGAATATGTCGACGATGATTTAAGGGAGAATAGAACACCCAAAAGGAACCGATATAGGCAAGTAAAGTCATATTTGAAGAAATGGTGTAATCATTCACCACAGTACAGACGCGCTATGCTTTTTAGTAGAGACAGCGTCGGGTTTGCCTATCCAAAACGCGGATGGTTAATTGCCCCCTTACCTCCGAGGACAAAAGAGGAAATATAGCCTGAAAATGTAAATGGTGGGTTTCGTCTTTCCCAAGAAGGACTACACCCACCCTACAACTTCTGTGAACTATTTGAAAAATCATGATATTTAGGCATCGAACAGGGAGGAGGCACCTATGAATCTCAGTAAGCCTTTCATGTGCCCTATGTGCCACCGGAGGTGGCCTTGGGGAGACATGGTTAAACATGTTGCATACGCTGGTGATTCAGAACACGAACAGTGGCGCATAAGTCATGGCTTCCCAGCAAGAATAGCTTTTGGAAGTCTTAAAAAATACGAACCAACGTTACGGTTGGCAGTAGTGAGCGAGTTTCCGCAATAAGGTATCGTAGAGCGGTGAAATGAAATGTAACCCACCAATCCCCAGAATGTAAATGGTGGGTTTCGTCCTGCCTGAGACGGACTGCACCCACCCTACAACTTCTCATGGAGCTTGCCTGCCGCCATGAAGCGCAGCGGAATACCGGTCGGGTATAGCGCTTTGTCAGGTTTTGTTGTTATGCTCCACAGTAATGACCACATTTCCCGTTTTGTGCCCTGCTTCGACATACTTATACGCCTCGACAATTTGTTCCAGCGGATATTTTCTATCTATAACCGCTTTGAATTTTCCTTCCTCAATGAGCTTTTTGATTAAAAGTATACTTCCTTTAATATCTGTAGGAACTGGAAATATGGTTTTTTTATTACCGATCATTGGTTTAATAATCGGTGTAATAAGTGGTAAAAAAACATTTTGAGCCATATAACCTAAGTCCGATGAAATATAAATTCCGCCCGATTGTAACAATGGTTTGCATTTGAAAAATGAACTTTTCCCAACAGTATCAAAAACGAAGTTATATTTTTCTTCATCTTTCGTAAAATCTTCTTTTGTATAATCAATTACTTTATCGGCTCCTAATGATTTTACTAATTCTATGTTTTTCGTATTGCATACTGCAGTAACTTTAAGGCCCAAGTATTTTAGAAGTTGAACTGCTGCTGAACCAATAGCTCCTGTTGCGCCATTAACGAGCACTTTTTGACCACTTTTCAGGTTCACTTTTTTAATAAAATTATACGCATAATGCGCACCTTCAGTACTAGCTGCAGCCTGCTCAAATGTTGTATTTCTTGGTATTGTTGTCAGCGCTTTATCTTCTGATATTGTCGTGTATTGGGCCTGAGATCCTGAGCCCAGGTCATCAAATCCAAACACTTTATCTCCTACTTTTAGAGACGATACACTTTTACCAACCGCTTCAATTTCTCCAGCAAATGCAGTTCCGGGAATTTGTTTTTTTGGTTTGAGTAGTCCTGTAAATATTCTCATGAAAAAAGGTATTGCTCTAATTGTTGCGCAGTCGGTTCTATTTACTGTTGTGGCATGTATCTTTATTAGTACTTCATTGTCCTTGGGAATAGGTTTGGCTATCTCTTTGAGCTGAAGAACATCGGGTGGTCCGTATTTTGTATATACAATCGCTTTCATAAGCTTCCTCCAAATTTACTTTTAATTTCAACTGGCAAGGATGCCGGTGAAATGGAAGGGAACCCACCCACCCTACAACTGTATCATCTACTTCTTGTCTATCTGCTGGAGCATATCGATAACAAGCTGCAGCGATACCGAAAGCGATTCCGGGCGGATGTGTTCGTAGGTGTCGTCCCGGGTGTGGTAGTTGGGCACGGCTCGGGAGGTATCCTGGCAATGCAGGCATACGGCGGGGACTCCCTTCACTGAGAAGGCGGCGGCATCGGTGCCGCCCAACGGAATCATTCTGGTGGCTATATGCCAGTTATGGCTTGCCGCCGCATCCTGAGCCATCTTGACCAGCCCGGGGTCGTGTTTCGCCCCGGTGCAAAGCTCGCGGTTGGTCACGGTCAGGAACTTCTCATCGTATATGCCGTCCAGGAACAACCCGTACGTCGGCGTCGTTACCATCTCCTGCAGATGCTTAGCCACGTACCGTTTGGCGCCGCGTAACCCGGCCTCCTCGGACGACATCGCTAGCAGCACTACCTCGGTTTTCTCGGGGAGCCAGTCCCCGGTCTTGCGCGCCTCCTGCAGGTACTTGCCCAGGCCGGCGACGACTGCAACCCCTGCCATGTCGTCCATAGCTCCGGGGACCGGCTTGTACGTGTGGAAAAACAGGGCAAGCGCCATGAGGGGAGTGAACGCAATCATGATGTATCCAACCACCGTGAAAGCGGTGGAATCTGCGAAGCCATAAAAGTAGGCGATGGTTTTGGCCAGGCTGCCGTCCAGGGCGATGACCAGCCCTAATATGGCGATTTCTACTAGCGGGATAACCGCGTTTTTCAGGTAATAGATGAGGTTGAACTCGTAAGCCGAATCCATGTGGGCGCTGACGATAACCCTGCGTGTAGCTTCGCCCTTAGGTCGAATCGTGCCCATGATGTTCTCGCCCTGTCTGCGGGGGAACAGGAAATCAACGAACTCGCGGTACCGCAGGAGCTCGAAAAACAACGTGCCGAAGCCGATGGCGATAAGTACGAAGGAGGCCAGCGGGTAGAACCAGTAGAGGACGACGGCGGCAAAGTAGAGCAAGACTGAGACAGGGATGAAGCCCAGGAAGGCGTGGGGACTGCAGGTAAATGTCTCCGCCTCGACCCTGTCGCAGAAGGGCTGCCACTCCTCAACCAGAAGGCGGCCCAGCTTCTTTTCCCGTTCGCTGCAAGACGGGCGCGGGCCGATTTCGTTGATGACCTTTTTGACCAAGCCATACATGTAATCGGTATATCTATCCGCAGACATCTTCATGTTCTCGGGAATCGGGTAACGCTGTGACCGGCGTCTCCTCATTATAAGGTCAGCCACCTGCAAAACCAAGCCCTCGTGGTGCGTTGAGCTACAAGGAGACATCGTTTCAAGCGGGGTTGCAGAGCAGTTGACAAGTCACTATACCGGTGGTATAAAAGGCTACCAAGTTCTAACACGATTAATAGACGACCTCAATATATACTAAGGTTACGAGGAGAAGCAAAATGGAATCCCAAAAAGTACAGCATAAACCCAAGACTAAGAAACAACTTGATCCCCAAGCTGAAGCTCTATTGCAACAGATGGCACAGATGAATCTACCACCCTTTCACACGCTAGCACCAACTCAAGCCAGAGAGACGATGAAGGGTATGGCGGCACTTTCCTCGGAACCGGAAGTAGTTGCCAATGTAGAGAACCTGACAATTCCCGGTCCCGGGGGGGAAATTCCCCTGCGAATCTACACACCTGGAGGTGACAGCCCATTCCCTATATTTGTCTTCTTCCACGGAGGTGGTTTTGTACTCTGCGACCTCGATACCCACGACAACCTGTGCCGCTCTCTCGCAAACAGGGCTTGTTGTGTTGTGGTTTCCGTTGACTATCGACTTGCACCGGAACACAAGTTTCCGGCAGCGGTAGAAGATGCATACGCTGCTACCCAATGGGTGGCAAAGAATGCCCATCGCATTAACGGTGATCCCACCCGTATTGCTGTGGGGGGGGACAGTGCCGGAGGCAATTTGGCGGCAGTAGTGGCTATTATGGCGCGTGACCAGGATGGACCTACCCTAAAATATCAACTGCTGATGTATCCCGTGACTGATGTCTCATCATCTAACACTGACTCATACCGTAACTATGCAGACGGCTATTTTTTAACCAAGGGTGATGGGGAATGGTTTTGTGAGCAATACCTAAACTGCGAAGAGGACAGACTGAACCCCCTGGCATCGCCATTACTAGCTCCAGACCTGAGTGGTCTGCCACCTGCGCTTGTGATTACAGCCGAGTTCGATGTGTTGAGAGATGGTGGTGAATCTTACGCGAAAAGGCTGAAAAAGGCAGGGGTCTCTGTTAAGTGCACACGATACAAGGGCATGATCCACGGGTTCATGAGTATGGATGGATTGTTAAATCAAGCTAGAAACGGCATTGAAGAAGCCAGCGCTGCGCTGCGTGAAGCTTTTCTTACCTCTTGATTTGTGGCCTTCTGGGTGACCATTAATGCTCAATATACGAGCTCTTTTCAAGAGAAGTAGCGGGAGCGCCAGGGTACATCACGCTGTGCGCCTACTGGATTCCTGCGTAAGCAGGAATCCGTCATGCTGACTGCAATCAGCACCACGAAGAACGAAAATAGCAGGCAGGCCTAAATACCGAGATTCTTCGCTAAAGCTCAGAATGACATTTACATGGTTTAGAGGCGCATGTTTTCGTGTTTGCGGGGAGGGCGGCCTTCTTCTCTGCGGGCAAATGTCTTGAGGGCTTTGATAAGGAAAGGGCGGGTGTCACGAGGGTCGATAAACTCTTGGCCCCACTCGCGCTCAAGGTGGCGCAGCCTCTGCTGCATCTCCAAGACCCTCTGAGCATGCCGTTCTTTTAATGCGGCTTCATCCTTGTCCTTAAGGGCTCTCAGCTCTTTCCTGTAGATGATGGATACTGCCGCCTCCGGACCCATGAGGCCGCGTTCTACAGAGGGCCAGGCCACATCGAGGTCGCCACCCAGAGTCGTGCCGGGCATGGCTACTCCTCCACCTCCGTAGAGCTTGCGTATGGCGATGGTGATTTGAGGCACCGAAGCCTCGGCATTGGAGAATACCACTTTGCAGCCGTGCCGTATCAGGCCCCGGGTCTCCTCTTCCACTGCGGGCAGAAAGGCAGGGGTATCTGCCAGCCAGACCAGGGGTATGTTGAAAGCATCGCAGAACCTGACGAAGCGCGCCATCTTATCGGCAGCATCGAGTGTCAGGGAGCCTCCCAGGGACTGTGGGTTATTGGCTATGAAGCCCACCGTTTGTCCGGCCAGCCGTGCAAAACACGTTATCAGGTTGGTTGCCCACTGCTGCTTTATCTCAAACAGCTTGCCGTTGTCTACAATCAGGGAAATTATGCGGTGCATGTCGAAGGCCTTCTTCATATTGAAGGGGACTATCTCCAGAAGCTCTTCCTCCCTGCGGTCGGGGTCGTCGCCGGTGTCTATGACCGGAGCAGGCTCAGCGTTATGCGAAGGCAGGTAATTCAATAGCTCACGACATTTACGCAGGCATTCTTCATCATCTTCAGCAAGCACATCGCAGCAGCCGGTATCGTAAGCATGTACCGAGGCATTGCCCACCTTCTCGGCAGCCTTGCGCTCAGGAAGCGGCGCTACGTGCATATGGCTGGTATTCCTGACCATGAAAACGAAATCAGCTAAAGAGGCGGAGATGGCCATCTCGCCAACGCAGGGCCCCATTATCAGAGAGACCTGGGGAATTACGCCTGAGGCCAGGGTCTGAAAATAGACCATAGATTCGGGGGAATAGAAGCGATAATACTGAATGGCGTCCTCGATTCGCGGGCCCTCGGAGTCGATGATGCCGACAATCGGAACCCTGGCCTGTATGGCCTTCTCCATGACCATGGTTATCTTTCGGGCATGGACTGTGGCTACGGTGCCGCCGAAAACGGTGGCATCCTGCGACCAGACGTAGACAGGGCGTCCGTTTACCCGGCCGTAGCCTACAGCAACGCCATCTGCAGGGCCCTTTTTATAGTCGGTGAGAGTCCCTGTAGCCATAGGGGTGCCCCAGAGGTCAAGCTCCTGGAAAGTATCGGGGTCGAGAAGCCTCTCTATCCTGTCGCGCGCTAGGAGTTTACCTTTGGCGCGATGTCTCTCTATTCTGGCCAGGCTGCCGCCCTGCCTGAGCCTGTGGCCCATCTTGTCGAGCGCTGTCAGCTTCTCTCTTAGCGGCTTCGAACCCATGCTCATCACTTCGGGACAACGCGGTAAAATTCGGACATTAGAATAAATTTTATGTGTTAATAGAATTGCCGTCAACTATCCTGGAAGAGGTTTATAATCATCTTCTTGAACCCCCTAAATCCCCCAGTCTTGGGGGACTTTAAGAAACTGGGGGATACCCCCAAACCCCCAGCAAAGGGGCTTTGCCCCTCTGCACACTCCGGTTATGATGTCATTCTGAGCAAAGCGAAGAATCTCAGAGACCCTTCGTTACACTCAGGGTGACATAGATACACCGTATCCTCCACCAATGAAAAACCGGCCGAGGGCAATCCTCCATATCTTTTTAATCCCTCTGGACTCCCTGGGGACCGAGCCTTGAAAGAGGTTGGGAGAGCCCGCCTTGGCAGAAGCGCCCTGCCCTTCGCCTTTGAACGTTTACTCTTGACATAGAATGACACTAAGTATAGACTAATTTGAGTTGTGTCTGCTCTGGCGCAAGCTGAGCGGCACCGACATTAGCACGGACTTCCAGGCAGAACTTAGGGTAGCAAAGGAGTGTAATTAGAGATGTCTCAGGAAAGAATCGAAGCTCCGATACCGGGCAAAATAGTCAGTGTGGCTGTCACTGCGGGCTGCTCGATAACGGAGGACGGCGAAATCTGCGTACTGCAATCGATGAAGATGCAAAACCCGATATTGTCGCCTGTAGAGGGCACGGTGGTAGAGGTCAAGGTCGCTGCAGGGCAGACAGTGGAAACGGGAGACCTTATCGTACTTATCGAATGTTAAGGAGCTTAATCCTCCAAATTTAGAGAGGTAAAGGATAATGTTCAAAAAGATCCTGGTAGCTAACCGTGGAGAAATCGCCCTCAGGGCAGTAAGGGAATGCAGGGAGATGGGGATACGGTCTGTGGCCGTTTTCTCGGACAAAGATGCTGCGGCGCTATTCGTAAAAAATGCCGATGAGTCCTACCCCCTGGGAGACCCGGAGCCCAATTCCAGCTACCTGAACATGGAGAAGATACTGGGCATAGCTGAGAAGGCACAGGCTGAAGCGATTTATCCGGGATATGGTTTTCTCGCGGAAAACCCGAAGTTTGTGGAGGCGTGCGAAGCCCGGGGCATTGTATTCATCGGCCCTCCCAGCTATTCCATGCATGAGGCTAAACCCAAGCATAAGTCCCGCGACCTGATGAAGAAGAACGGCGTTCCGGTATCGCCCGGCTCGGATGGGGCTATCGATGATGCCGCCGGCATGGTCAAGGCTTTCGACGTGGCGGATAGCATCGGCTATCCCGTGATTGTGAAACCGAGCGGCGCGGGCGGCGGAATAGGCATGAAAGTAGCCAAGAACAAAGAAGAGCTGCAGGCGGCGATGGATTACGCTAAATCGCTGGGCAGCGAGGCTTTCGGCCTGCCTGCGTTCTATATCGAGAAATATATCACCAGAGCTAAACATATAGAGTTTCAGATCCTGGCTGACAAGAAGGGCAACACGGTCTATGTGAGCGACCGCGAGTGCTCAGTGCAGAGAAGGTATCAAAAGCTTATCGAGGAGGGCCCCTCTCCGATAATGACCCCTCAACTGAGAGAGAAGATGGGCTCCGACGCTGTTAAGGTAGCCAAGATTCTAAAATATGTGAATGCGCTCACTGTGGAGTTCATCTACTCTATGGACCGCAACGAATATTACTTCAACGAGGTCAACACGCGTCTTCAAGTAGAACATCCTCTCAGTGAGCTTTTAACCGGTATCAATCTGGTCAAGGAACAGATAAGGATAGCTGCCGGCGAGGAGCTGGGCTACAGTCAACAAGATATTAAGCTCCGGGGCTGGAGCATAGAATGCAGGATCAACGCCGAGGACCCGTTCATGAATTTCATGCCTGCCCCGGCTAAACTTATAGCCTACAACCCGCCGGGCGGTTTCGGTGTCAGAGTGGATGGCGGTGTCTACGCAGGATACGCCATACCATTTGAATATGACCCCTTGATAGCTAAGCTGCTGTCCTGGGGCAGAAACCGCACTGAAGCTATTGAGACTATGAAGAGGGCGCTCAAGGAATACCAGATCGAAGGGGTTAAGACCAATATCCCGTTCCACATAGTAGCCCTGGACAACGAGTCGTTCCGAAAAGGAGATTACACCACCCACTTTGTGGAGGAACAGGGGATATTGAAGAAGCTCCGCGAGCTTAAGAAGGCCGGGGTATTCACTTAAACCCTGAGTGAGAGGTAAAGGTAGCGGGACATCCTCTTGATGCATGCCATGAGCCCGATAGTGGCTGTGACGCAGGTATCTCCTATCGCTGCAGAGATTACCCCCACGGACATTGAAGGATTGCCTCCTCTGTACTCCCCGCAGATTTTGCCTGACAGCCACAGTGCAGAGAAGAAGGTGCAGCTTTAATGGAGAGCCAAATTCTGTGGTGGGTTGGCTTCGGCGTCTTCGTGGTCGTGATGCTGACGCTGGACCTCAAGGTTTTCAATCGCAGGGCTCACGAGATCAAGATCAAAGAGGCTCTGCTGTGGACTGCCTTCTGGGTTGCCCTGGCTCTCCTGTTCTGTCTAGGTATTTACCTGTGGCGCGGCCACGGACATGCCCTGGAATTTTTGACCTGCTACATTATCGAGGAATCTCTCAGCGTAGACAACCTCTTTGTCTTTTTGCTGATTTTCGCCTACTTTGCTGTGGCTCCCAAGTATCAACATAAAGTCCTTTACTGGGGCATTATCGGCGCCATCTTCATGCGATTGATTTTCATCGTGGCCGGCATAGAATTGCTGAACAGATTCGACTGGGTATTCTACATCTTTGGAACATTCCTGGTCATAACCGCCATAAGGATGGCTTTTCAGAAGCACGAGAAGATAGAGCCGGAAAAGAACCCAGTGCTCAGGCTGTTCCGGAGGTTTGTACGGGTAACGGAGAGCTACGAAGATGACAAGTTTCTGGTAAAGAGGGCGGGGCTTTACTTTGTCACGCCTCTGTTGATTGTGGTGCTGATTGTCGAGACCACGGACGTCGTGTTCGCCCTGGACTCGATTCCGGCAGTGCTCGGCATTACGTTGAACCCCTTTATAGTTTATACCTCCAATATTTTCGCTATCCTGGGGCTGAGGTCGCTCTATTTCGCGCTGGCCGGAGTTATGCGGCTGTTCTATTATCTCCGTTACGGGCTCATAGCTGTCCTCATCTTTGTGGGGGTTAAGATGCTGATCGCTCACTTTTATAAGATTCCTACGGAGATTGCGTTGGGCGTGGTTGCCGGTGTACTATTGATTGCCGTGATAGCATCCATTATCTGGCCGCGCAAGCAAGAGATTGTGCCGGTGCCCTCGGAGTTGCCCGATGAGGGGAAAGGGCCGACACAAGCTAACCAGGATAAGGGCTAGCGATAGTAGCAGGAAAGTAGAAAAGATGGAAATAGCTCCCGGCGTTCACTCGATTCCGATGTCCACCTGGACATTCATGGGGGTATATGTGCCCAACGTCTACCTTGTGGTGGGCAAAGAGGCTGCGCTTATAGATTCGGGATTCGAGGACAGAGAAGCAGCTAAAAGCAGGGTTGAGTACATCAGGCGGCTGGCCCCGTTGAAGCTGGCATATATCATAGTCACTCACCCTCACCCTGACCACATCGGGGGCTGCCGTGCAATCAGGAAGGCGACCGGCGCTCAAGTGGTGATGCATCGTCTTGCCGCTGGCGAGGCGAGAAGAAAGTATCGGGTGACAGGGGATATTCTGGTGGAAGACGGCGATGTCTTGGACATAGGCGGCATACACCTGGAAATGGTCTATACGCCGGGCCATAGCCCTGCCAGCATCTGCGTCTATGTGAGGGAGAACAAGGTTCTGTTCACCGGAGATCATATTCTGGGTATCGGCACTACTTTCGTCGATGCCCCTGAGGGCGATATGACCCAGTACATAGATTCTCTGAAGAAGCTTCTGAAATACGACGTCCGTCTGATATGCCCCGGGCACGGCCCGCCGATACATGAGCCGGAACTGAAAATCAAGGAGCTGATCGCACACCGCCGGGAGCGAGAGCGGCAGGTATTGTCCAGCCTGAGGCAGGGCAGGAAGACCGTGGCCAGGCTGGTAGCCGAGATATACCCTGAGTTGGATCAGCGCCTTCTGGAGCTGGCACGAAGGCAGGTCCTGGCTCACCTGAGGAAGCTGGTCAGAGAGAAAAAGGTTGCCGTTTTAGGTGAAGAATACGCTCTCAGGAGAGTAAATCCTAAGCCCTAAATCCGAAATCCTAGACAAATTCAAAATCCAAATTGCCAAATCAAAGGTGTTTGAAGTATTTGAATTTTGAGAATTTGATATTGTTTAGAGTTTAGAAATTAGGATTTCGGATTTCCCAACTCGGCGTTTACTAGCATTTTCGGAGCTTCTTAATCTTGAAAGCATGACGAGGTAAGAGTATTATACTGCTGTGCCCCTGTAGCTCAGAGGATAGAGCACTGGCCTCCGGAGCCAGGAGCGCGGGTTCGAGTCCCGCCAGGGGTGCCAGGTAGGCCCCTTATTTGGTGTGGCGAATCGGGGTGTGGCGCAGCGGATTAGCGCGCATGGTTTGGGACCATGAGGTCGGCGGTTCAAATCCGCCCACCCCGACCACTAAGCTAAACCACTTACCTGCCTCTTTGTGGAAGTCATCGGGCGGATTTTCCTCGCGGGAAGTATCGTTATAGTCAATCCGGATAAGAAATCCCGAAGATTCATGACCTATTGGAGACGTTCATAGTCAATAGGTTTGTCATTAGGAACCTTATACTTTTTTAAGAACGAACGAAATAGTTTTGGATATGAATATTGAATATCCTTGACAGGGATAAAATAAACTTGGTCTGGTGAATAGGGTTCTCCGCCTAGTCCAAGAGTTATGTATACAGGGAATTTCTTATCGAATTCTTTATATCGTTTTAATTGATCAGGTTTATAGTTGACGTTTCCCCCGAAAACAGTAGCACCGCCATTTAGAGTCCTCCGCTATAATAAAACGAAATAATAAAACGAAAGAGGAGGGCTCATCATGGTACGCAAGAGGTACACCGAGGAACAGATCATCGCCGTGCTCAGGGAGGCAGAGGCCGGAGCTAAAGTAACCGATCTCTGCCGTAAATATGGGATGAGCGATGCCACCTATTACAACTGGAAAGCCAGGTATGCCGGACTGACCGTCAGTGAACTGAAAAGGTTGAAAGCCTTAGAAGAGGAAAACCGGCGTCTCAAGCAAATCGTGGGCGAGCAAGCACTGGACATCAGAGCGCTCAAGGATCTGCTATCAAAAAACTTCTAAAGCCCGGGGCCAAACGCCTGGCAGTTTCCCATGCCAGGGAGAGTCTTGGGCTGAGCGAAAGGAAAGCCTGCCTGCTGGTCAATATTTCGGCTTCGGTATATCGCTATAGGCCGAAATCGGATAGTGATGTTGCCCTGCGTCAGCGTTTACGGGAGCTGGCAGGACAGAGAAAACGGTTTGGCAGTCCCCGGCTCCACATTTTGCTGAGAAGGGAGGGGCTGGTGATTAATCACAAGCGGACAGAGAGGATCTATCATGAAGAGGGATTGGCGCTGAGGAGAAAGAGGCGTAGGAAAGGTGCTGCCGGGTTGAGGGTAATCATGCCATCACCGCAGAGGCCAAACCAGCGCTGGTCCATGGATTTTGTTACTGACAGCATCGTCACCGGGCGGCGTTTTCGCGCCCTTGCCATCGTGGATGACTACTCCCGGGAATGTCCCGTCATCGAGGTGGACACTTCACTGGGTGGTGCCAGAGTGGTGAGTGTGCTGGAAAGGCTAGCTGAAACGAGGGGATTGCCTAACGTAATTACCACGGACAATGGGCCGGAATTCGCAGGGCGGGCACTCGATGAATGGGCATACTGTAAGGGCGTGAAGCTGAACTTCATCCGGCCGGGAAAGCCAATTGAGAATGCCTATGCCGAGAGCTTCATCGGCAGGCTCAGGGACGAGTGTTTGAACGAGAACTGGTTTATGAACCTGAAGCATGCCCGGGACATCATCGAAGACTGGAGGAGGGATTACAACGAGGTCAGGCCACACAGCTCATTGCACGGTAGGGCTCCCATGGAGTATGCTGAAACAGCGGCTGGGCTCTAATAGCCGGTGATACTAATACCGGGGGAAGGTCAATAGCACTCAACCTTATCTTCACGGTATCTAGAGCGATATTTCGCTTCCACCCAAAATACTTCACCAGTTCCAATTGCCCTGAATTTAAAATCAGGTTTTTCGCTATCTTCAATAATATAATCATTTTTGTTGGTTGCATAGGAGGGAGTTTTGTGCAAAATATCAAATCTATCTTCAGTAAAAAGGTATTCGCGTATATAGCCTTCGAATGCTTCGCCTTTTATAAAACCCTCTGGTTTGGTTATCTCATCCCATACTGATTTTGTAACTCTCGAGAATAAACCCATTCGCTCTACTCCTTAACGTAGTTTTTTGCGAATTCTACAGCGACATGTTCACCGCTGCTTGAATTATGAGCGAGAGGGAGAGTTGCAACAATGACCTGAAGGTACTTTTCTGCTTGGTACTTAACGCCTATTAGGATACTCCATTGCGATTTGTTTCCTGGCGGGAGGAATAAACGACATTGCTTTGGGGAGCGCTGCGGCAGGCTAGAGTTGAGGGCTCCGGCGACGTTCGTGTTGCCTGAGATTGTTTTTAGGACAGCATAAAGCACTAAAGGGCGCTGGCGAGGTTGAGCAATAACTTCGAAGATGGCGAAAGATAACCGGAAGGGCAGTTTTTCTATAAGAATGAGGTAGTAGTGACAATTGCATTATATGCGGAGGGGAAGTATAATCCTTGTTCGAAAGGAGGCAAGCGGCCTCCGCCTTTTCTAGACCTTGCTTTGGGACCATGAGGTCGGCGGTTCGAATCCGCCAATCATTACTTTGTAGACGCCTCTAATTTTATTAACTTTAACCGACTGACATCACAGAATGAATCGGAGCCATAACTGCTTCGAAAGGATATTCGGACCTTAGATTTACCTCCTTAGATTTACATTGGTGCTTTTGACGTTTCCCCCGAAAACAGTAGCACCGCCATTTAGAGTCCTCCGCTATAATAAAACGAAAGAGGAGGGCTCATCATGGTACGCAAGAGGTACACCGAGGAACAGATCATCGCCGTGCTCAGGGAGGCAGAGGCCGGAGCTAAAGTAACCGATCTCTGCCGTAAATATGGGATGAGCGATGCCACCTATTACAACTGGAAAGCCAGGTATGCCGGACTGACCGTCAGTGAACTGAAAAGGTTGAAAGCCTTAGAAGAGGAAAACCGGCGTCTCAAGCAAATCGTGGGCGAGCAAGCACTGGACATCAGAGCGCTCAAGGATCTGCTATCAAAAAACTTCTAAAGCCCGGGGCCAAACGCCTGGCAGTTTCCCATGCCAGGGAGAGTCTTGGGCTGAGCGAAAGGAAAGCCTGCCTGCTGGTCAATATTTCGGCTTCGGTATATCGCTATAGGCCGAAATCGGATAGTGATGTTGCCCTGCGTCAGCGTTTACGGGAGCTGGCAGGACAGAGAAAACGGTTTGGCAGTCCCCGGCTCCACATTTTGCTGAGAAGGGAGGGGCTGGTGATTAATCACAAGCGGACAGAGAGGATCTATCATGAAGAGGGATTGGCGCTGAGGAGAAAGAGGCGTAGGAAAGGTGCTGCCGGGTTGAGGGTAATCATGCCATCACCGCAGAGGCCAAACCAGCGCTGGTCCATGGATTTTGTTACTGACAGCATCGTCACCGGGCGGCGTTTTCGCGCCCTTGCCATCGTGGATGACTACTCCCGGGAATGTCCCGTCATCGAGGTGGACACTTCACTGGGTGGTGCCAGAGTGGTGAGTGTGCTGGAAAGGCTAGCTGAAACGAGGGGATTGCCTAACGTAATTACCACGGACAATGGGCCGGAATTCGCAGGGCGGGCACTCGATGAATGGGCATACTGTAAGGGCGTGAAGCTGAACTTCATCCGGCCGGGAAAGCCAATTGAGAATGCCTATGCCGAGAGCTTCATCGGCAGGCTCAGGGACGAGTGTTTGAACGAGAACTGGTTTATGAACCTGAAGCATGCCCGGGACATCATCGAAGACTGGAGGAGGGATTACAACGAGGTCAGGCCACACAGCTCATTGCACGGTAGGGCTCCCATGGAGTATGCTGAAACAGCGGCTGGGCTCTAATAGCCGGTGATACTAATACCGGGGGAAGGTCACTTTTGCAGCAGGTATTGGGGGTATATTTGGGTTTCGAGCCTTGCTTAATGATTTAGAGGCGTGCCTATTCAGAAGACACTCAAACACGGGCGTGAGAATGAGCACAAACAGTCCGATTCCCATCACGCACCCAAAGAGTATTGTCTTTGGGGAGAGATAAGGTAATGGGAGACATATGACGCCAATGCCTAGGCTTACGACGGAGGCCGTAAGGAATTCACTTCGTTGCAAAACGCCCTGGTTATTCCAGTTGATAAACGTGTTCCTTTGGGCATCTTGCTCCGAGGGAAGTAGAGGACCTGATGGTTCTAGCTTGATGTTATCGCTGTGAGTCCACTTACTAAAGCCCGCCACGTAGAATGCAGACAGAAAGAAAGACAAGCCCAAAAAGATGGCTGGAGCCATACCGGTGATGGGTAACGGAACACCACTAGCACTTCCGACTGAGTAGGTCAAAGCAATGATAGCTGCGTAGACCGTGCCAATTGCCGCTGCGACTTTTTGCACAAAATCGGCTCTCTGCAACGAGCGGTCCCATTCCCCTTTCGCAACTTCTATGTACCCATTGTGAACTGCCTGCATAATCGCAAAGTGGTTCTCATATGTGGCCTTCTGTAGGTCCAGGTTGTTTTGATAGTCGGCCTTGTCTTTGTCTAGAGTGTTCTGCTCTTGAGCCTTCTTTATGTCCAGGTTGTTTTGATGGTCGGCCTTCTCATTGTCTAGAGTGTTCTGCTCTTGAGCCTTCTTTATGTCCAGGTTGTTTTGATGGTCGGCCTTCTCATTGTCTAGAGTTTTCTGCTCTTGAGCCTTCTTTATGTCCAGGTTGTTTTGATAGTCAGCCTTGTCTTTGTCTAGAGTTTTCTGCTCTTTGGCCTTCTTTATGTCCAGGTCGTTTTGATAGTCAGCCTTGTCTTTGTCTAGAGGGTTCTGCTCTTGAGCCTTCTTTATGTCCAGGTCGTTTTGATGATCGGCCTTGTCTTTGTCTAGAGTGTTCTGCTCTCTAGCCTTTTTTATGTCCAGGTCGTTTTGATGGTCGGCCTCGTCCTTGTCTAGAGCGTTCTGCTCTCTAGCCTTTTTTATGTCCAGGTCGTTTTGATGGTCGGCCTTGTCCTCCTCTATTTTTTGTTGAAGTCCAGCCTTATAGAACTCCAACCATGCTTCTTCCGTTCTTCCCGTTATCTCGTCTGGCGGATTTGGCCATTTATTCTGACTGGGCATTGTTACTCACCCCATTGTCTCATTCTTCAATGGGTTAGAATGGCCGGGTGCTTGTGCGGCTTTGGAATCAAACGACTTCAAGATGGGCACGGTTGTCTCGTCCAAGGGTGGACCAGTATATAGTCGGCCAGTGGTGGCCCAGTGAGGCTGGTGGATGGTCCAATGGACAAGACCACCGTCTGCTTCTCGGAATACGCTGATTGGGAAATCGCGGCCTTCTCCAGCACAAAACTGAATGTTACTCCCCATTTGTACACCTCCTTCGTGAGATGAAGATGGTTGGAATATTGTATACCTACATCGTCTAAGATGTCAAGCCCAAGTGGCGTATGTGTCTGATCCGTTAATGTACATGTCGATGTCTTCTCAATAATGAATGGTTTTCGGCATCTGCCCGAGCGGAGCAGAACCGAGTTATTAGACCCGTCTTTGCATTGCGTTGAAGAAGCTCTGCGGCACGCTAGATTTGAGGGTTCTAAGGACGTTTGTGTTGATAGAGATTGTTTTGAGGACAGCATAAAGTACTCAAGGGCGCTGGTGAGGTTGAGCAATAACTCCGAAGATGGCCAAAGATACAGGGAAGGCAGTTCTTTCGTAAGAATGAGGTACAGGTGACACTTGCATTATACGCGGAGGCAAAGTACAATCCTTATTCAAAAGGAGGCAAGCGGCCTCCGCCTTTTCTAGACGTTGCTTGGGGACCATGAGGTCGGCGGTTCAAATCCGCCCACCCCGACCACTAAGCTAAACTGTGTTCCACCATAGTCGTATTGACTGTTGAGGTTATCGCGGCCCCCGCTCCTCGTGTATTTCGTAGCCAACGATAACTGTATGATGCGTCTGCTCCATATGCTCTTCGGCAGCAATCTTCGCTATGCGCTCCTGGGGCGCAATAAGGATGTACTCTTGACATTCCGGGCAGTATGCTACGTATGCTTTGGGTTTCTCTTCCATTTGTCTCCATCCCTTCCGCACCACCAGTTGTGGAAATGCGGGCCTTTATCCCTGGCATAACGACATTCTGTTACTTCGTCCGGCTCAGGACATCGGCGGAGCGCCCGATTTCCTTTCCAGGAGAAACACTGAAGAAGGTATCTGGCGGATTACGGCTTCCCACGGTGCGGTTTGGGGTTTTCCCCATTTGTGACGGTTGCAAAGGTCTTCTATTTACCCTAATATGCTGGTGAAGATGCCTAAAGCGCGGGTCAACGGAATCAATATCTCTTATAAAGTCCAGGGCAGTGGTGAACCACTTATCCTGATAATGGGGCTGGGTGGGGAGTGCGGCGACTGGGTCCTCCAAGCACGTGCCTTTAGAAAGTATTACCGCGTAATCGCTTTCGATAACAGGGGCGTGGGGAAGAGCGATAAGCCCGGCGAGCCTTATACCATAAACGAGATGGCAGATGATGTTACGGGCTTGATGGACTATCTGGGGATTGATAAGGCTCATATCTTAGGGGTGTCTATGGGGGGCATGATTGCCCAGGAGGTCGCTATCAATCACCCGGAAAAGGTGAGGAAGCTCATCCTGGTGAGCACCAGCGCCGGGAGGGATGAAAAAGGCGGGCATTCTCTGGAGTTGTTGAGGGCGATGGGACTCAAAGCAGACTTCTCCGACGAAGACATCAAAAGCGCAGATATGGGTAAGGTCATGACCTCGTTGAACGCTCATGCTTTCAGCGGCGGAGCGATTAAATTGGTGGCTGTGCCTTTTTGCTGGATGCGCATGAAATTATTTGGTATCGAAGGTCTGAAGGGGCAATTTGAAGCTGCCATGACTCATAGCGCGCTGGACAGGCTGCACCTGATTAAGGCGCCGACGCTGGTGATGGCCGGAACTGAAGATAGAATTATACCATCGAGCTCAGCAGACGTGCTGGCAAGCAGGATACCCAACGCCAGGCTGGTCAAGGTCGAGGGTGGTTCGCACACTCTGGTCGCGGAGAAGAGCGGCAGGTTTAACCGGGAGGTGCTGGATTTCTTGAGAGGCGGTCAAGAAGGGTGACACCGCAGGCGAAGTGAAAGAGGGACCGGGGATGCAGGGCTATCTGATTATGCAGGATGGAACGGAACATAAAGTTGGCGATGGCCTGTCTGAAATCGAGTGTTTTCGCTGCGGCGTTTGCTGCGCCCGCTACCGGCCAAAAGTCACCGTGAAGGAGATAAAACGTATTGCCCGCAAGCTGGGTATGTCTAGCGATGCGTTCTCGTCGATGTATGTTCGAGCCGTGCCGACAAAAGAGGCTCACATTCTGCAGAGTTCTGCTGACACCTGCCCGTTTCTCCACTGGAATGAAGATGGTGCTAAAGCTGCCTGCTCTATCCACGCTTTCAGGCCAGAGGCATGCCGCAATTGGGTGCCCACTCTATCCCGACCGGAATGCAGAGAAGGGCTGGCAAAATTGAAGTCAGGTGGCGGACTCTTGCTGCCTCATGATATGTACAAGTCAAGCAAGGATATAGAGAGGCTTTCTGCGGCGATGAGGAAAAGCAAGAGCGTGTAAGTTGATGGCGGCCCTTTGTTTTAGACCGCTTTAACCGACTTGGGGCGGGGTGGGCCTTGAATTCGCTTTGTGCTCCAGGGAAGAGCCATTGGCGGTGGGCAGGGAGATAATGAATGTGGTGCCTACCCCAGCCTCAGTCTTGACCCTGATCTCTCCCCCGAGCTGCTTCACAAGGTCAAGGGTTATCGACAGGTCTAATCTTGTGCCCTGTCCTTCGGCTTCCGTTGAGGACAAAGGCTCGAAGATTCTACCCAGGCTCTCAGGAGGGATGCCGCTGCCGGTGTCAGAAATGAGCACCTCGACTCTGGGATCGCTTCCATCATGTTGCTTTGTTTCTACATTGAGCTTGCCGCCCAGGGGCATTGCTTTCTGAGCGTTCAGAACCATGTTGAGGAAAACCTGCTGAAGCTGGCGAGCATCACCTTTGACTGGCGGAAGGTCAGGCTGAAGTTGTGTGAGCAGTTCCACCTTGTTTATCTCGAGGTGATGTTTGGCGATGCCTAAAGTGTCTCCCACGACCTGATTTACGTCCACTGCTCCATTGCTTGTTTTGGAATACCTTACAAATGAAATCAGTTTCCTTATGATATTTTTGCTGCGCTGTAACTCTTTTTCAATGTTCCTGAAATACTCGGAGGTATTCTTCAGGGTATCGGGCATTTCTTGTGGAGAATGCGGTTTCTCGGACTCCTTAGCTCCGAGTTGGGCATAGCCGGAGATAGCGGTAAGCGGGTCGTTTAATTCGTGGGCGACTGAGGCAGCGATATATCCCATCGCTGACAACCTCTCCGATTGAACCTTACTTGCCATCAATTTCTCGAGTTCTTTTGTCTTTGCTTCGATCTCCTCGGCAAGGTGGGCGTTCCACTTGGCTATTTCAGCGGAGGAACTCTCCAGGCGCGCCGCCATTGAGTTGAAGGAATCCGCCAATTGACCCAGGTCTCTCGGTTTCATCGCAGGGAAGCGGTAGCTAAAATTCCCGGATGCTATCTCGGCGGTGCCTCTGGCGAGGGTTTTGATCTTGTCGGAGAGGGTGCGACCTAAGACTAATCCCACAACAACGAATAGCACTATCAATACCCCCATGACAATCCAGAATATCACGGCCACCTCATTGGCCGGGGCGAAAGCCTCAGAAGCAGGCATAATGCCGACGAAACTCCATTGGGTCCCAACCCAGGGCACCAGCGGGTTGACTCCAGCGACTACGGCGCACATTTTTGTGCCATCCTCGCTATATTGAATCATCTGATGGTCAGGAGGCATTTGGGAGCCCTCACCGGCGAACACTATCTTCTGAAAAAGCTTTGCCTGGTCCGGCCCTGCAATGATGTTACCGGATCCGTCGATGAGGCAAACATAACCTGTGGCGCCGACCTTTACAAGCTTTATCATCTGCCAGATATTGTCCATACTCATCTGGGCAATTAAGACTGAGGTAACTCTGTAATTGCTATCCAGAACCGGAGAAGCGATCTGGATGGCTAATGCATAGGGATTGGTTGAAATTATCGTGTCTGACATCGCGGGAGTGCCTAGGATTGCTCTTTGGAACAGAGTATTGTTGGCCCACTCGCCGCTGGGGTTGTCGTTGGTGGAGGTGATTACGTTGCCGGTGGGGTCAACCAAGGCAACGTTTTCGAAGGTGCCATAGAACATCTGTACCCTTTTTATCTCCGCAAGCTTTTGGGCAGGGGTGGTATCGGGTGACGTGACTGCAGGGTCTTGAGATAACATGGATGCATCACCTAAGCTGCTGGCCAGAAGGGCTCCTATTTGCTCGGCAGCTTGTGTCGCTACGCCATCCAGTCGTACCTCGGCGCTTTTGGCAGCCGACTTGGCCATGTAATTGCTGCTAACAGCGATGGCGGCGGAACCTGCGATAATGGTCACGAGCACTACAGGCAGTATTATAGAGCCTGCCACACTTCTGGGAGACAGGCCTGTAACTATAAGCCTTCGAATCGTCTTATAAGCCTGCTGAAACTTCACTATTCCAGCCCCCCAGGAAACCTATTTACTGCTTAGCTTTGCCCGAACGTAAACTCACAGACGAACAGCCAAAACCGATATTGCCCCGTTACTATCGTACTCACAAAGGTAATCCTTTCACAATGAAGAATAGGTACTAGTATGTGCTACACTTTTCACCTATTCTCAGGCGAACTCATATTGTGTAGCGGTTATGTTGCTCCCCAAGTTCCGGGGTCTCGTACAATGAGTGATAGAGAAGTAAACGTAAATCAGGGGTATGTCTTGGACGAGTTTCATACGGAGATAAAAGGAGCCCTGCCGACGGATGCGGAGGACGCATGAGGAAGAGTATCTCACAATGCCCAAGGCGAAAGTTCAGAAGACTCTGATTCGTTACCCGATTAGAAAGAGGTAAATAGTCCTTTTTGGGCGGCTTATCGCCTTGATTAGAGCCGCCCAAAAAGGTTGTCGCCCAACTGCTCAGTCTTTACTGTTTGCTTTTGATTATCTGAGAAAGCCCGTAAATGACGAGGCCGCCAAGCACTGCGAAGAAAAGGCCCTGGAAGAATCCGGCAGCCCTGTACGCTCCTTCTGAAGTACCTGATTCAGCAACTGCACAAATGGCCCAGACCACGCCTAGGACGGCGTCAGCTATTGCCCCATAGAGGAACAGCTTTTCCGATGTGAACGATAGATTGACTTTTACCTCTTTCTCCTCTTTTTTCTCTGCCATTGTAAGTCCTCCTTCCTTATTTTAGCCTAGATTTTAATTCGGCAAACCGAAAACCATTGATTGATTTATCGAAAGGTTTAGAGGTGGAGTCCTAGAGCTGCACCCGCTGTGACAAGATATGCCAGTAGAATGGCACCGGAGAGAAACAAACCAAGACGCACGACGTTGTTTTCGTCCTTCTGCAGGAAGCCTCCAGCGAAGAGTGAGAGTGTACTTATGGCAACGCCAGCCAGATACACTCCCTTGTTTCCGTTACCAACCCCCGCACCTATAATGATGAGCACAATCCCCACCATGACCGCAACTAGTAGTATGAAACCCAGACTGAGAGCCATGCCTGCCGGTTGTTTTTGTTCCATTGTACCTCCTTCCTGGCCTTAGACTTTACATTAAGAGAAGCCATAAAGTCAAGCCTAGTAAAGAGAGGGGGTATAGTAGTCTATTTCCAACCACCTAAATCCTTTGTATCCTTTCCCTCGTGGGAAAGGCAGGGAAAGTGTTACCCTCTTAGCTTTCTGAACGCTTTGTTGGCCAAAGATGGCCCTGAGTAGTTGTTTTGCATCCGATTTTATGGTATTATCGTACCAATAGTATGTAAGGGAGCATTAACAGGAGGCGAAATCGGATGTACGACTTCGAGTTCGAAGAAACAGCCATGACCACGTGGGCGGTGATGCGCTCGACGTGGATTGCGGTGAACAAGGCGGCGGAGGTCAAGCTCGCCAAGGTGGGCTTGACGCCTGAGAAGGCTGCTGTACTGTGGGCCTGCAAAGACTATCCAGGGACGCTGACTCCCGCTGAGATAGCGCGCCTGGTCTTCAGGGAAAACCAGACCATCGCCGGGTTACTCAACAGGATGGAGAAGGAAGGCCTGGTCACCAGGGTTCCAAAACGTAAGGGGCATCCATTTACCGAAGTTAAGATAACCTCTAAGGGTGAAAAACTTGCTGGCCCCGGGATCGAGGTATATAAAGGCTTGATTAAGGGGCTGATGTCAGGTATGTCAGTAGACGAGCAGAAACAGCTGCAGAAGCTGCTCAAAGTACTGCGGCAAAAGATGCTCGATGAGATGCACATGGAATTGGATAAGGGGCCGTCGGCTTATACTCCCGGCAAGCCTATTCGCGTTAAGTTGTAAGCGGTAAGTAAAAAGTTAAGAAGAGGCTGGGTATGTTTACTAAGTGAATGCCCAGCCTTTTTCTATTTCCAGCATCTTCATAGCTGTGTTCGTTGTCTACAGTGTGCTATACTATTACACTTGGAATACGTCTGATTAATGCTGAAGGGGTTTGCGTTTTACGCAGAACTCTGAAAATGGAGGTGACCCTTGTCACCAAGGTTGAGAATAACGATCCGTGAGATGGAGATAGACGATATAGCTTCCGTGTATCATCTCGGAGAGCAGCTTTTCACCAGCGAGGACTTCCCCATCCTCTATCGTACATGGGACCCCTATGAGGTAACGGAGTATTTTGGCTCAGACCCTGAATACTGCCTGGTGGCTGAGGCGAAAGGGATAACAGTCGGCTTTCTCCTGGCTACAACTATCGAAAAGGAAGGCACTGCCTGGAAAAAATACGGGTATCTGGCATGGATAGGGGTGGATGAGGGTTTCCAGCGAAACCGGCTGGGGCGCCGTCTCTACAAGGAGCTGGAGAAAAGGCTGGAAGAGAAGGGCGTGAGAATGGTCATAGCCGATACCGATGGAGATAACGAAGGGGCCATCGCCTTTTTCAGAAGTGTGGGCTTTTCTACACGCGCTCAGCATCTGTGGCTGGCAAAGACTCTTCACAGAAAAGCCAAGAAGGCGGCTAAACCGGGGGCCCTTGCCACTGACGCCGAGCCAAGAATAGTTCAATAGCTATACTTAAACAAGGCAAAATCCTGAGGTAAGCGAGTAATGGAAACGAACCCTGACATATCGATGGATGTGCAGCCGGAGAGATTGAAGAATCTCCTCAAGGCTCTTGTTGACATCTACAGCCCCTCGGGAAAAGAAGAGGAAATCGTTGAGTATGTAGGAGATTATCTGAAAAACAACGGGCTGGACGTAATCAGACAAAAGGTTGATGAGAACCGTTTTAACCTGGTGGTCTTACCGAAAAATGAAGAAGAAGTGGACCTCTGCTTTGTGGGACACCTGGATACGGTGACTGCCCACGACCTGGAGAACTATGGCTTCAGTGAGGAAGGTGACACGGTTTCCGGATTGGGCAGCACAGACATGAAGGCGGGCTGCGCTGCGATGATCGAGGCGTTCACTGTCCTCGCTGGAAATGGCGGTGTTTTACCTCCGGTGGGGCTGGCCCTGGTGGTGGGTGAGGAGGAGGAAAGCGATGGCGCCAAAACACTGATGCGGGAATACAGCTTTCCCTGGGCAGTGGTGGGAGAGCCGACCGATATGGTGCCATGCCTGGGGCATTATGGCTACCTGGAAGTGCTTCTGCGTACCAAGGGGAAGAGAGCCCACTCCTCCATGCCGGAGCTCGGCCAGAATGCCATTGAAACCATGCTCAAGCTCCTCTTGAAGGTCACGGAGTATATCACCTCCATGCCCAAAGGCGTGGTCTACAACATCAGGCAGCTCTCCGGGTTCCCCGGCGGATTCGTGGTTCCCGATAACTGTGAAGCCTGGCTCGACCTGCATTTGCACCCGGACTCCAGAGTGGACGTGCTGAAGGCGGAGCTGGAACAGTTGGTGGAGGCGGTGGATGAGAGCACCTTTGGCCTGGATGCCTATATCAGATTTGAGACCACGCAATCGGGCTACAGGATTTCATCCAAAAGGCCTTTGGTCAAGAAGCTGAAGGAAGTATACAAGAAGTTGTCCCTGCCTTGGGAGCCCCAGGACTTCAGAAGCCATTCCGATGGAAATGTGCTCTGGGCTGCGGGTGTAGACCCTATTATATTGGGGCCGGGGCGGCTGGAGACAGCCCACACTGCCGAGGAATCAGTGGACTTTCAGCAGGTGGTGCAGGCGGCCCGGCTCTACCTGAATTTTGCGCTCTCCATCAGCGCTCCTTTTACAAGAAAAACTTAAAGGGAGCCGCTTGACCTTCTGATAACATCGCTGACCAATAAAACTGACTTAAGAGGTTTCTGATGAAATCAAGGAATGGAAGCGACCTGTGGCCATTTTTTGAGCCTCGTTCCGTAGCGGTATTTGGCTCATTAAAGGATGGGATGGGGCTGGGCTATGTGCTGATAAAGAACATTCTCGACTTCGGTTTCACGGGCAGGCTTTATCCTGTCAACCCTTCATACAATGAGGTCCTGGGCATGAAAGCCTATCCGACTGTGAACGAGATTGCCGATTCTGTCGACCTGGCAGTTGTGATTACGCCGCCGCACACGGTGCCGACTATCATCGAGCAATGCGCTCAAAAAGGCGTAAAAGCTGCTGTAATTGTATCCGAGAATTTCGCAGACGCAGGCGGCGACGGGGCCAAGCTGCAGCAGCAACTGGTTGACATAACAATATATAGCGGCATACGCATCATGGGGCCTAATACAGTCGGTGTTTTCAATGCCGCTAACGGCTTTACGACTATCCCCTATCCTTTTGGGTACGATAGGGTGCGAAAGGGAGGGATAGCCTATTGCAGCCAGACTGGCATTGTGCTTCCCCAGTGTCAGCCTATAGAGGACCGCGCATATCCGGTGAGCAAGATGTGCGATGTGGGCAATAAGTGCGATGTCAATGAGGTTGACCTGCTAAACTATCTGGCAGATGACGCGAAGACGAAGGTAGCTGCCTTGCATATCGAAGATGTGAAGGATGGGCGCAGCTTCATGGATGCCGCCCGGAGGTTCGCAGCCCGTAAGCCGTTGTTGATTTTCAAACCGGCCCGGAGCGAGGCGGGGGCCAGAGCCTCGGCATCACACACCGGGTCGCTGGCGGTAAACGACCGAGTTTACGACAACGCAATTCGACAGACTGGGGCGATGCGGGTCAATACGTGGCAGGAGTACTGGGACATACCCAAGGTATTCGCATACCATTCGTTGCCCGGGGGCAATAGGCTGGCCATCATCAGCCACAGCGGAGGTGCAGGCGTAGTGGCGACCGATGTGGCGGTGGAGTCGGGGCTGGCTATTACCAGATATTCAGATGCTACATTAGATAAGCTAACGAAGCTGTCTCCCAGGCTGGCTGGAAATCCGATTGATTTGGGCCCGCCGCTATCTTTGACCGATGATCCCTTGTCTCTCCAGGAGGAGGTGATATCCATAGTCCTCCATGATGCAAACGTAGATTGCGCTACCATCGTCCTCTACGTGGGCACGATGGCACCGATATCATATATCGTGGAGATGTTCGACCGGGTGCTGAAGCGCGTCTCGAAACCGATGACAGTCTGGTTTTATGGCACGAGCCTATCTCTGATTGAAGAAGTGTCACGACAATTGGAAGGGCTGGGAGTGCCCACATATACTGACCAGGAGACTGCAGTAAAGGCGCTGAGCGCGCTGGTTCGGTACTCGAGGTTCAGAAGAGACCTTGAATGAACAGCAACTCGGTCTCAGACGGTGTGGAGTCACTTGTCGCACAAAGCTTATAGCGTAGGTCTTGTCTTGGTGACTGGCCAGATTGGGGCTGTGTCAATGTCTTCTTTAACTCCCTCTGGATTCTTCGTCTAGCTGCTTCAGCACCTGGAGCGTCTCATCTGTGCCATCTATGAAGGTATCAGTAAGCGCCTCGCGCAGCTCATGGCCGCACTCGGGGCATTTGTAGACCTCATCGTCCGGCTGGTCAGGCAATATGTGCATGCGGTAATAAAAAGTTCTCCGGCACTGGCTGCAATACAGCGCTCCGCATCTGAATTTTGCCTCGTCCGGCATTCAGGCACCTTCTTTTCTGAGCTGCAACTACTTATATTTGAAGGGACCTTATCATAATAATTATATCACTTAGAACATATGAAGGCCGCCATCTACCATCAAGGTCTGCCCCGTGACGAAATCGGAATCCGGGCTAGCCAGGAAAATAGCCACGGGGCCGATGTCGTTTTCGGGGTCTCCCACACGCTTGAGAGGAATCTTCTCCATCTCCTTGGTCATCTCGTCTATTTTATCGGGAAAAGCCATGCCGTACGCTATCATCGCCGGCGTCAGCGCTGAAGGGCAGATGACATTCACGTTGATTTTGTACTTGCCCCATTCCCTGGCAGCGGTCCTGGAGAAGCCGCGAATCGCTTCCTTGTTGGAGTTGTAGTCAGCCGACCCCTCCAGTCCCACGACTCCCATATACGAGGCGAAATTGATTATCTTGCCGCCTCTATCCTTCATGTAAGGGAACACAGCTTTGCAGCAGTACCATGTGCCTTTGACTCCCGACTGAAAAGCCATGTCCCACCATTCTTCCGGCAGCGATTCTATGGGAGCGCTCAGGTGATACGCTGACCTGCCGGTCCAACTCTGTGCGTTGTTCACCAGTATGTCGATAGGCCCGAACTTTTTCACGGCCTTAGCCACCATCTTATTAACCTGCTTCTCATCGCCGACGTCGCAGACCACAGACAGTGCCTCCCCGCCGAGCTGCTTGATTTCCCCGGCCACGGTTTTAGCGGTTTCCGGGTTGATTTCGGCGATGACGACCTTTGCGCCTTCCTTGGCGAACGCCAGGGCTATGCCTCTGCCCACCCCTTGCCCTGCGCCGGTTACGATGGCAACCTTTCCTTCTAGCCTGCCCATGCCTTACACCTCCTTTTGCAGTTCCTATAGTGCAAATATGTGATGTTGCGTATATCACAAAGGTTTATGCTTTGTCAACTTTTTGCTGTGTCTTCGCAATTGAATGTTGAGTAGATGCCTATACGTCCTGTGGAATAAGATGCATGGATGCGGTTATAATAGGCTGCGAAGAGGAGGCAAAGTTGCGCATCGTTCGCTTCTCTGTGCAGGGCAAAATTAAATACGGGGTATTCGAGGGGGATGTCATACGAGGCCTGCGCGGGAGTCCCTTTGCCGGATTTGGGGGCTCCGCCATCCTTCAAAAACTTGATGGAAGTACCTATAAGCTGGCCGAGGTGAGGCTGCTTGCTCCCTGCGTCCCTTCGAAGATAGTGGCCCTGGGCCTGAATTATCGTCTCCATGCCGAGGAGGCCAAGATGTCGCTGCCCTCGGTTCCGCTCATCTTTCTCAAACCGTCCACCGCAGTCATAGGGCCTGACGATAAAATAGTATTACCCCGCGATTCGGGTCGAGTTGATTACGAGGGCGAATTGGGCATCGTTATGGGCAGGAAGGTGAAGGATGTGCCAAGGGATAGGGTCAAAGATTACATTCTGGGGTACACATGCCTTAACGATGTATCGGAACGCCACGTGCAGATGGCCGACGGTCAGTGGACGAGGGCCAAGGGCTATGACACCTTTGCACCCGTAGGCCCCTGGATTGAGACCGAGGTCAGTCCGAATGACCTTAAACTCGAGACTTACCTCAACGGGGAACTCAGACAATCTGCTCGCACCAGCGAGCTTATCTTCGGTGTGGCCGAGTTGGTTAGCTTTATCTCAGGTGCGATGACTCTGCTGCCGGGCGATATTATCGCCACGGGCACGCCGTCAGGCATCGGCAGGATGAGTCCGGGCGATGTAGTCGAGGTCGTGATAGAGGGGATCGGGACTTTGAGAAATTTTGTGGCGGCTCAAGGATAGGTTGGAGGTAAGATGGCAAGGGCCACATACTTAGTTGTTTTCATCACTGCCTCAAGCTACGAGGAGGCTCGCAAGATAGCGGATGCTCTGGTGTCTCAGAGGAAAGCGGCCTGCGTAAACATAGTGCCCAGGGTGAACTCGCTGTTCTGGTGGAAGGGCAAAATAGAGGACGCGGAGGAAAGCCTACTGGTGGTTAAAACCAGGGCGAAGCTTTTTCCCGATGTTGTGAGTACGGTCAAGGGTATTCATAGCTATTGAGGTACCGGAGATAATCGCTCTGCCTATTGTTGAGGGGAATCTGGACTATCTGAAATGGATAGACGAGGAGACCGAAAAAGGATGAAAAGAAAGATAAAGATTGTTGCGGGCAAGCTTGAGCTGGAAGCCTGGCTGAACGAGACTAAGACAGCTACTAAGGTCTTCGAGGCGCTTCCCATCACTTCCACGGTGAATACCTGGGGTGACGAGATATATTTCACCATCCCTGTAGATGCAGTGCCGGAGGATGCCAAGGAACTGGTAAGCCTTGGGGATATAGCGTATTGGCCTCCGGGGAAAGCGATGTGTATATTTTTCGGGAAGACTCCTATCAGCAGAGGCGATGAAATCCGGCCGGCGAGCCCGGTTAATATAATAGGGAAGGTCGAAGCAGACCTTAAATTGCTCAGGAAGGTAAAGGACGGCGAGGAGATAACCATACGGCAGGCGGGGAGGGCTCTCTGAGTTCAGGAGAAGATTATGCAGAGACGGGAAACCGAGAAGTTCGAAAGGCCTGACATATTCAGGCCTCCCAGCGAGAGGGAGAGCTATTTTCTCCCTTTGACCAGAGGCTGCTCCAATAACACCTGTACTTTTTGCGGCCTTTATGGTACCAAGCTTCGACTGAGAGATGTCCGGGAAGTCAAGAAGGAGATAGATGCCCTGTCTATGTATGTGAGGAATGGCGTTCGTGTCCCCGACATCGAGGATATAGTTTATGCCGTGGCTCAGAGGTGGGACGGGCGAAGGGTGTTTCTGCAAGACGGCGACGCTATGGTCTATCCCTTCCCCAGGCTGATGGAAGCCCTTCAATATTTGAATGAGAAGTTCCATAACCTGGAGAGGATAGGTTCCTATGCTACGCCTCAAGACATTCTGCGAAGGAGCGTGGATGAACTCAAAAAGTTAAAGGAGCTTAAGCTGAGCATCTTCTATACAGGTATTGAAAGCGGCGATGACGAGGTGCTGCTGAAGATTGGCAAAGGGGTGAATAGCCGCCAGATGATTGAGGCGGGGAGAAAAGCGAAAGAGGCTGGTATTACTCTTTCGCTGACAGTGATCCTGGGGCTGGGAGGAGTGGAGGGGAGCCGGAAACATGTGCTCGAGACAGCCAGAGTCCTCTCCGCTATCGACCCGGAATATGCCGGGGCTTTAACCCTGACCTTGATCCCCGGCACCCCGCTATGGCAGGAGTGCCAGCAAGGCAGTTTTCATCCCATTACTCCTTTCCAGTCGCTCGAAGAACTGAAAGTAATTATAGAGAATTCCAGTTTCACTGATTGCTTCTTTAGCTCAATGCATGCCTCGAATTACCTTTCTGTCCGCGGGAGATTACCCCAGGACAAGGAAAGGATGCTAAAGGAGCTTGAGCGCGTTCTGTCTAGAAAAGACCCCTCCCTGCTTCGTCCCGAGTTTCTGAGGGGATTATAGGCTCAACTGAAGTACATAGGTTGAAAGAGGCTGATTCATTCCAAGGGTAGCGTTTGCCCCGTTCGCCCTGAGCTTGTCGAAGGGCCGTTCATGGTTCGGCAGGCTCACCACGAACGGCGTCGGGGAAGACAGGCGAGGTTCTACCTCAAATAGTGAAAACGGTGCCGAAGGGGCGGAACAAAAGGTGAAGATATTGACCTTTGCGGAGGTGTGAGATGGGGACTAAGGGCTCTTCTACTTCCTCTAAACATGGATTTGCTGACACAATGGTCGGGATTTGCCATTTTATGTTTGACAGGGTGCCCAAAAAGTTGGACATCGTGCCGCCGGGGCCGCGCAAGGAGAATCCGTTTCGCAAAGACGGGATGACATTGGTAAGTAAAGTCAAGGTTGAGCAGGACCTCAGGGCTTCAGTGGTCAAGGCAGTGGAGCTTATCGGCGGACTGGGCAAGGTTATCTCCTCAGGAGATAGGGTAATGCTGAAGCCTAATTTCAATAGCGATGACCCCTATCCCGCCACTTCTGACCTCGAATTCCTCAAAGTTGTCATTCAATTACTGAGAGAGGCTGGCGCCAAGGTGGTGGTCGGGGAAAGCTCTGGCGCGATTTGGAGGCCTACCCGGAGGGTGATGGAAAAGCTGGGTGCTTTACGCCAGTTGACCGACATAGGAGCTGAGGTCATAGCGTTCGATGATAGGGCCTGGGACTGGGTCAAGGTCAGAGTGGATGGTGATTATCTCAAGGAAGTCACAGTGCCCAGGTCGGTCTATGAGGTTGACAAGATAATCTATTTGCCATGTATGAAGACCCATCAACTGGCCAGGTTTAGCCTCTCGCTGAAGCTTGCGGTGGGCTTTGTGCATCCCGGAGAACGTCGCTCCATGCACATGAGAAATCTGGAGCGGAAGATTGCTGAATTCAACTTAACCTTGCAGCCAGACCTGATAATAATGGATGGGAGAAAGGCTTTCGTATCCGGGGGGCCGGACAAAGGCGAACTGGTGGAGCCTGGGGTCATCATGGCTTCGGGAGACCGGGTTGCCATCGATGTCGAAGCATTGAAGATACTCGGCTCTTACAAGGCCAAGAACAGGTTGTTGGCCAATCCCTATGATTCCCCTCAAATTGCAGTAGCTCTCAGGCACGGTTTGGGGTCTAAAGATTATAAAGTGGTCTCCTGAGTAGGCTGTTGCGTCTGATGGTATAATCTGTTGCGAGGTATAGTATGAAAGCTCTTGTTCGTGCTCCGTTTTGGCCCCCTGCTCTGAAACGCCTGGGTAAGAATCTGGAAGTCACCTATGAAAGCTGGATGGATGCTAACAAGCTCCTTTCCGGGGAGGAATTCGTCGAACGGATTCAAGGGGAAGGCATTGAAATAGTCGTGGTGGAGGCTGATTTTGTTCCTGGCGAGGTTTTCGAGAAGGCGACAAAACTGAAGTTCCTCGGTGTCTGCAGGGCCGATTTGGCCTTCGTCGATGTCAAAGCGGCTACAGAGCGCGGAGTACTGGTGGTCAACACACCGGCCAGGAATGCTGCTGCTGTGGCAGAGCTTACAGTGGGTTTGATGCTGTCCCTGTTGCGGAAGATTCCCAAGGCGCACCAGATGGTCAGTTCCGGCGCATGGGTCGATCCCACCGTTGCCTACTTTTCCATGCGCGGCAACGAGCTGGGCGGCAAGACTGTGGGCATAGTGGGGTTTGGGGCTATCGGACGGCGGGTGGCGAAAATACTCATGGCCTTTGATGCTTCCATACTGGTGTATGATCCCTTTTTGGATCCTAAAACGATAAAAGAGGCAGGCGCCAAGCAAGTCGAGTTGGATGAGCTTATGCAGAAGTCTGATATTATTACGTTACACAGCTCTACGACTCCCGAGGCTATGGGCTTGATCAGCGCTCAGAAGATAGCTCTGATGAAGCCGACTGCCTATATCATTAACGCAGCAAACGCCTTTGTCCTCGATAATGGGGCTGTTATCAAGGCTTTAAAAGCAAAGCGCATCGCCGGGGCTGCTTTCGATGTTTTTGAGACCTGGCCGGTGCGACCCGATAGCCCTCTCCTGAAGATGGATAATGTGGTGCTTACGCCCCATATCGGAGGGGCCACTGCTGAGACTGTAGTACGCTACTCCGAGATGATGGTTGATGATATAGAAAGATTTCTCAAGGGGGAGCGCCCCAAAAACTTGCTCAATCCTGAAGTTTGGGGGAAACGTGCCAAATAAGTATGTTGTCGCTATAGACGCCGGCTCCTCAGGTTGTCGTTCCCTCATTATCGACCTCAAGGGCAATCTGGTTTCCTTGGCTTATCAGGAATGGTTCTATGATTTAACACCTCCTGAGATTGCCCCTATGGGTAAGGAATTTAAGCCCGGCAAGTTCTGGGACATAATCTGTCGGCTCATCAGGGAATCCATTAAGAAGGCCGGTATATCACCAGTTGACATAATCGCAGTCAGCTCTGCCAGCCAGAGGCAGGGTGTGGTCTTTCTCGATAAGAAAGGGCGTGAGCTTTATGCTGCCCCTAATACGGACCTCAGGGCTATAATGGAGGGATTCGCCATAGACGGCGAGTTCGGGGATGAGGTTTACCGCATCACCGGTCATAAGCCGTCCCTTCTTTTCACACCCGCCAGGCTGAAGTGGTTCCAGGCGAATTACCCGCGTATCTATGAGAAGATAGCGACAGCCCTTTCCATCGGCGACTGGATTACATACCGGCTATCGGGAGAGCGCGTAGCCGAGGTTTCCTGTGTCGCCGACTTAGGGTTGGTTGATATTCACGAGGTCAAATGGTCGGACAGTCTCGGGGAAAGGCTCCAGTTATCTCGAGAAGTTTGCCCTATGATCGTCACCGCCGGCACCCGGGTCGGGTGGATTACATCTGAAGCTGTCAAAAAGACGGGACTGTCTACGGGCACGGTGGTGGTTGCGGGTGGAGCTGATACTCAGTGCGGCCTGCTGGGAATGGGAGTCAAAGATAAAGGCGAGGTTGGAATCGTAGTGGGCTGGAGCGGCGCGATTCAGATGGTTACGGCTCGACCTGTTATTGACCCTAAAGGCAGGCTCTGGTCAGGCTGCCACGCTCTGCCGCGAAGGTGGGTCCTGGAGAGCAATGCTCAGGAGTGTGGAGGCGCATATCGCTGGCTTAAGGGCCTGCTCTTCAGTGCATCTGAGAAGGGCGAGGACGTATATGGCCTTATGGATAGTCTGGCGCAGGAGGTGCCGCCTGGCGCTGGAGGGATGCTAGCCTTCATCGGGCCCGCGGTGATGGATATGAGCAGGCTCAAGCCGAGCCTGGGCGGCTTCATTTTCTCTGTGACGCCGAGTATTACGGCTGTGGAGAGGAAACATTTCGTCAGGGCGGCGCTGGAGAATTTGGCCTTCGCCTTTAAGGCCAACTGTGCTCAACTGGAGGAGGTATCGCGGCAAAAAGTAAAAGAGGTGAGCATGGGAGGGGGACTTGCGCAGAGCCGCTGCCTTGTAAAAATACTATCCGATATACTCGCTATGCCTGTGACATGTTTCGAGTCGCCGCAGGTCACTGCCTGGGGGGCAGCTATGTGCGCTGCGGTCGGCTCCGGTGTCTATCCCGACCTGAAGAGGGCTATGGTAGCTATGAGGCCTAAATCCAGGGTGGTTGAGCCTGATGCTCAAAGTGGGCAGGAGTATGCCGGTTACTACGAGAGGTGGCTTACCACTGCAGGATGGCTGGGAGACTTATACGATAAAATAGGGTAGGCGTGCCGACTTTCAGCCTTCGCTGGTCCTCAAGCGATAGCCTACCCCCGGCTCAGTAATTATGAACTGCGGGCGCGCTGGATCGGGCTCGATTTTGCGGCGCAAGTTGCTGATATTCACATGCAGAATATGGAATTCCTGCTCGTATACGGTTCCCCACACTTCACGCAGCAAATGATGATGGGTCAATACTTTCCCTGCGTGAGCTACGAGTGTACGGAGCAGGTCATACTCGTTAGGTGTTAATTGCACTTCGCGGCCTGCTATTGTGACCAGCCTTCGTGCCAGGTCGACTTTGAGGTCACCGCTGGTGAAGACCGGCTCACCTTTGGGTTGAGATGCACGACGCAAGGCAGCACGCAGCCGGGCCAGCAGCTCTCCCACGCCAAAGGGCTTGGTCAGATAGTCGTCCGCCCCGGCATCGAGTGCAGCAATCTTGTCGCTCTCCGAGCCTCGGACGGATAGTATAATAATCGGGATTTGCGTCCACTGGCGGAGCAGCCGCGTGACTTCAACGCCATCGATATCCGGCAAGCCCAGGTCCAGGACAATTATATCCGGCTTGTGGGCGATAGCATCCGAAAGCGCTTCCTGACCCGAGGCAGCTTCAAAAACCGTGTACACCTGAGATTCCAGGGCAACGCGCAAGAATCTCAGAATAGCTTGCTCATCGTCGACTACCAGCACCCGCGGCTTATCCTCGCTCATATCCCTGACCCTTCACTCTACTGACCAGACTCAGCAACCGGCAGAGTTAACCTGATAATCGTGCCGCCACCAGGACGGTTCTCGGCCACAATACGACCGCCATGCGCCTCAACAATTCCTTTGCTGATAGATAGTCCCAATCCTGTGCCAGTCACATTATCCGGGCGGTGCACACGATAGAACTTGTCGAAAACACGCTGCAAGTCCTCCGGCGGAATGCCGATCCCGCGGTCTGCTACTACGATCTCAACCTGCTGGGCAACCTGCCGCCCGCTAATATCAATGGGCGAATCGGGAAGTGAATACTTGAGCGCATTGTCCAGGATGTTAACCAGCGCCTGTACGATAAGGCCAAAATCCACAGACACAAAGGGTAGCGCGGGTGGTATGTCTATTTTGATAGGGCGGTTGCCAGAGCGGCTACCCGACTGTTCCAGAGCTACACCGACTACGTCCTGCACATCAGATGGTTGCCTGGATACCCTGATTGCACCAGCTTCAATTCTGGAGACATCAAGCAGATTGGTTATCAAGTGGTTCAGCCTTTCCGCTTCCTCAGTCGCGACCTGGATTAGATTCGTTCTGGCTGCATCATCAAGACCCATTCCTTTTTCCCGAAGACTGCTCAGCACGCCGATGATGGACACCAATGGTGTGCGCAAGTCATGCGAAATTGAATTGAGAAGGGCTGTCTGCAGTTTCTCCGTGGCTGCCAAGATTTGCGCATTGCGCGCCTCCTCAGCCAGTTGAGTGCGCTCAACCGCCACTGCGGCAAGGTCAGCAAAGGCTTCCAGAAGCCGTATTTGTTCGATTGTCAACTGACTTGTTGCATCAGATACCCATAGGGCCATTACTCCCACCGCTCCTCTGGCCGTATTCAGCGGCAAATATCGCGCCTTGGCATTGGGGAGCGTATCAGTGCCCTGTCCTACCGTCTTTTGGTGCTGAAAAGACCATATTGCTGCGGCAACTTCATTTTTGTCAATGATGAGGTTTGAGCTCTCAGCATGTGGCTTAAGTGTTTCCTTATTTTGGGCGTCGGGCAAAAAGACTACTACATCTCGTCCAAATGTCTCCTTTACACTGGTGATGATGGCACGGATAGTAGCCTGCAGCCCAATGGTGGCTGCCAGGTTGCGGCTTAGAGTATACAGGGTAGCAGTTTCTAATTCGCGCTGACGCGCCACTCTGGATTGTCGGCGAACTCGTGACGTCAAATAGCTGACCACGATACCTATCAGGAGTAATACGGTTAGCGTGAAGACATATTCTGCGTGTTCCACATTGAATGAGAGATAAGGAGGGATTACAAAAAGATCAAATGTAATCACGCCAAGAATGGAGACCATGATAGATGGGCCGAGGCCAAGGTAAAGTGCCGAAACGACAACGCCTAGCAGATAAATCATTATTATGCTGGTGGGGGAGACATGGTGACGCATCACCAGACCCAGCAAGGTAGACAAGCCTACCAATGCCAGGCCCAGCAGGTAGCGCCGCCAGCGATACGGAGGCTGTTTAGCCGCCGCCTTTTCTCGCTTCAATGGCGTTGCTCTACTGTCACCGACGAGGGACACATCAATATGCTCACTCTGGCGAATGATTTGACTCGCGACTGACCTGCCCAGCAGGTTCCGCCAACCGTTATCAGCAGGCTTACCGACAAGTATCTTGGTGATGTTGTTCTTGTTTGCGTATTCTGTTACGGCCTCAGCGACAGAGCGTCCTTGAATGGTCGCTGTCTTGCCTCCCAACTGTTCGGCCAGGCGCAACATATTCATCAGTCGGTCCTGCTGGTCCGGCGACAGCCGGGTCCCGTCAGATGTCTCAACGTAGACGGCAAACCATTCGGCACCCAACCGAGAGGCCAGCCTGTAAGCAGCGTGCACCAAACGATTGCCCTGAGGGCCGGGCCTAACGCACACCAGAATGCGTTCGACAGTCGGCAAGGAGCCGCGGATGGCACGAGTCTCCATATGAGCTCGCATCTGCTCATCTACACGCTGTGTAGCAGTGCGCATGCTCAGCTCGCGCAATGCAATGAGATTACCCTCACGGAAGAAATTAGCAGCCGCACGCGCTATTTGCTCGGGGATGTAGACTTTGCCTTCCCTGAGCCGCTTCAGCAGGTCTTCAGGAGGCAGGTCAACCAGCTCGATCTCAGCCGCATTATCAATGACAGTGTCGGGGACTGTTTCGTGTACCCAGACGCCGGTAATTTGAGAGACTGCACTCTGTAGACTCTCGATGTGCTGGACATTGAGTGTAGTGTAAACATCAATTCCGGCCTCCAGCAGTTCCTCTACATCCTGATAGCGCTTAGGGTGGCGCGAGTCCGGGGCATTGGTGTGTGCAAGTTCATCTACTAGCGCCAACTGAGGCCGACGTGCCAGCACTGCATCCAGGTCCATCTCAGTCAGCGACACACCGCGGTACTCCACCTGTCTGCGGGGAATAACCTCAAGACCTTCCAGAAGAGCCTCTGTTTCAGCCCGGCCGTGTGTCTCTACATAGGCAACAACAAAGTCCAGCTCCTTTCTGAGCTGTCGAGCGGCCTCCAACATGGTATAGGTCTTGCCCACACCGGCAGCATAGCCGAGGAATAATTTTAGTCTGCCGCGCTTTTTCTGCTTCCCCTCAGCTTTGATTCGCGCCAGCACTTCATCAGGATTAGGGCGAGAGTTCTTTTCGGCCATATGATTTGTGTCTCCGACTCACATTCTATACCTTGCAATAAGCTAAGTCTATTTCAATGAGAGCGTTTTGAAACGCTATCTTCAACCCCCTCTGCCCTCCCTTATGGATAAACACTCCCTTTCGATAAAAGCATTTGGAAATGCTTTTCAAGCCCTGAATCCTCCACACTTGGGACGAGGACGCATGGCCATGCGCCCTGCATTTTGGGGGATAACCTTATCGGCCTATGGCGGAACCCTCTGCACCCCTTGTTACTAGACAACCTATTTCAGTTCATCCAGCGCCAGGTTGAGCTTCAAGACATTTACTCTCGGCTCACCTAAGATGCCGAGCTGGCGGCCTTCGGTGAAGCGATCCACGAGGCTATGGACTTGTTGCTCAGTCAGCCCGCGGTATCGCGCCACACGAGGGACTTGATAGAGCGCCGCCGCGACGCTGATGTCCGGGTCAAGGCCACTTGCTGAGGAGGTCACCAAGTCCACAGGAATCGGTTGAGTGTTCGCAGGGTCGACGGCTTTCAGTGCATCTATTCGTGCTTGAATTTCTTCTGTCAGTGCAGGGTTAAGCGGTCCGTAGTTCGAGCCAGAGGAGGCTGAGGCATTATATGGGAACGGCGCAGTCGCCGAGAGCCTGCCCCAGAAATATCGGGGGTCGCTGAAGGGCTGACCTATGAGTTCGGAGCCAACAGCCGTTCCATTATTTGTAATCAGACTTCCGTTAGCCTGATGAGGAAACGCGGTCTGAGCAATGCCGGTCACGACCAAAGGATAAATTATGCCTGTGAGCACGGTGAACAGGACCAGAAATATTATGCCGATTCTAAGCTGTCGCAGCACAGAGCCTACCTCCTATGTCATGAACTATGTCAACCTCAGAGCCACCAGAATCATGTCTATCAATTTGATGCCGATAAATGGCACGATTAATCCTCCTACCCCATAGACTAAAAGGTTGTTACGCAGCAGTCTTGCCGCCCCAACCGGACGGTAGGGCACACCGCGCAGGGCCAGGGGTATGAGCGCGATAATGATCAGTGCATTGAATATTACGGCTGACATGACGGCGCTTTCCGGCGTGGCCAAATGCATTACGTTCAGTGCTTTCAAGGCAGGGTAAGTGCTGGCGAATGCTGCCGGGATGATGACAAAATATTTGGACACATCGTTGGAGATGGAAAACGTGGTAAGAGCACCACGCGTCATCAGTAGTTGCTTGCCTGTCTCCACGATGTCAATCAATTTAGTCGGATTGCTCTCAAGGTCAATCATGTTAGCGGCTTCGCGAGCGGGCTGTGTGCCGGTGTTCATGGCCACAGCGACGTCGGCCTGCGCGAGTGCAGGGGCATCGTTCGTGCCATCGCCGGTCATGGCTACCAGCCTTCCGCCAGCCTGGTACTCGCGAATCAGCTTGAGCTTGGTCTCAGGAGTGGCCTCCGCCAGGAAGTCGTCCACTCCTGCTTCAGCAGCAATCGCAGTTGCTGTGAGCGGATTATCTCCGGTAATCATCACTGTCTTGATACCCATCTTTCGCATTTTGACAAAACGCTCTTTGATTCCACCTTTGACAATATCTTTGAGACGGATCACACCCAGTGCTTCGCCATTGCGTGCTACCACCAGGGGCGTGCCACCGGCTTTAGCAATGTCCTCAACTATGGCCTTCAGTTCCGGTGGCACCGGCTTGCCCTGTTGTTGAATGTAAGCCGTGATAGCATCAGCGGCGCCTTTACGGATGCTCAGTCCATCCAGGTCTACACCGCTCATGCGCGTCTGCGCCGAAAAGGGGATGAAATGCATGTCACGCGGTTCGTCGCCACCTGCACTGCCCCTCAGCCCAAATCTTTCCTTGGCTAATATAACTATACTGCGACCCTCCGGCGTCTCGTCAGCCAGAGAAGCAAGCTGTGCCGCTTCTGCCAGCTCACGCTCGTTCACTATGCCCACCGGTATGAACTCTACTGCCTGGCGATTGCCCAGAGTGATAGTGCCTGTTTTATCCAGCAACAGCACATCTACATCTCCAGCCGCTTCTACGGCACGGCCGGACAAGGCAATCACGTTGCGCCGGATAAGGCGGTCTATCCCGGCAATGCCGATGGCTGGCAATAGCCCACCGATAGTGGTTGGAATAAGGCATACCAGCAGTGCCACCAGCACAGTGATAGTGATCGTCGTGCCCTGATGATTTACTTCAACACTGTACAGCGAATAAGGCAGTAACGTGACGCAGACTATGAGGAAGATAATGGTAAATGCCGCTAGCAGGATACTAAGGGCGATTTCGTTAGGCGTCTTCTGGCGCTTTGCTCCTTCTACAAGGCTGATGATACGGTCGAGGAACCCCTCGCCGGGACTGGCTGTTACCCGCACTATCAACCAATCGGATAGTACACGTGTGCCACCGGTGACGGCGCTGCGGTCTCCTCCCGATTCACGAATAACAGGTGCGCTCTCGCCAGTGACAGCGCTCTCATCCACTGAGGCAATACCCTCTATCACCTCGCCATCAGCCGCAATAATATCACCAGCTTCCGCAAGGAACACGTCCTCCTGTCGCAGCGCACTGGAAGAAACCAGGTCATATTGAGCCCCGTATTTGGGATGACTAAGCTTTTTGGCCTGGGTTTCCTGCCGTGCTCGGCGCAGGGCGGCCGCCTGAGCTTTGCCCCGACTCTCGGCCAGCGCCGTGGAGAAATTAGCAAAGAGCACACAGAGCCACAGCCACAGAGCTACGCCACCAATGAAACCGGCTCTGGCCTCACCGTGTCCGAGAAGTGCCTGCACCCATAAGGCAGTAGTCAGTATGCTGCCCACTTCTGTTACGAACATAACGGGGTTGCGTACCATCCAGCGGGGATTGAGTTTAGCCAAAGCGTCTATAGCTGCCTGAGTATAGACCTGCCTTCCGAGGCGCGGTTCCTTTCTGGGATACCCAGTCGCCATGCCTTCGGTTGATTTCGATTCATCTTCAGGTAGTCGCGGGTTACGCATCATTTGCTGTTACCTCAACATCAGATGTTCTACAATTGGTCCGAGAGAGAGGGCAGGGAAGAAACTAAGCGCCCCGACAATAATGACCACCGCGATAAGCCAGAAGACAAAGAGCGGCGTATGGGTGGGAAGCGTGCCCGATGTGACAGGCACCTTCTTCTTACGCACAAGCGAACCAGCTATAGCCAGTGCCGGAATCGCCAGAAAGTACCGGCCTAAGAACATAGCTATGCTTTCAGTGACGTTGTAGAAGGTGTTGGAGCCAAGACCGGCAAAGGCGCTGCCGTTGTTGTTGCTTGTCGAAGAGAAGGCGTACAGCACCTCGCTGAAGCCATGTGCACCAGGATTAAACACGGCTGCCTTACCTGCCGGGATAGCTACGGCAATCGCTGTGCCCAGCAGCGTCAGCGCCACCGGGATAAGGACCATCAGGGATGCCATCTTCATTTCGTAGGTTTCAATCTTCTTGCCCAGGTATTCAGGAGTGCGCCCGATCATCAGCCCGGCTACGAACACCGCGACTATGACAAAAGCCAACATGCCGTACAGCCCGGAGCCCACTCCGCCGTAAACCACTTCCCCTAGCTGCATTAGCCACATTGGCACCAAGCCACCAAGAGGCGTAAATGAGTCGTGCATGGAATTCACCGAGCCGTTTGAGGCAGCGGTTGTAGCGGTGGCCCATAAAGCTGAGTTGGCAATTCCAAAGCGCACCTCCTTGCCCTCCATATTGCCACCGGGCTGCAGGTTGCTCGCTGTTTGGTCAACGCCAAGTCTGGTAATAGCCGGATTACCGCTCTGTTCTGCCCACACAGTTACAGACAGCATGGCCACGAAGATGATAGTCATGGCAGCAAGTATCGCCCAGCCTTTGCGCGTGTCGCCCACCATCTTGCCAAAGGTGTAGCAGAGCGCCGCGGGAATGAGCAGGATGGACAGCATCTCCAGAAAGTCAGAGAGGGGAGTAGGGTTTTCAAAGGGATGCGCCGAGTTAACGTTGAAGAAGCCGCCGCCGTTCGTTCCGAGCATCTTGATGGCGACCTGGGAAGCAGCCGGGCCAAGTGCTAGCACTTGTTGACTAACAGTCTGTCCGGCAGTGTCCTGTGTTGACTGCAGGAGTGCGACCTGCTGGGAATTGTGAAATGTCTGCACTACACCTTGTGAAACTAAAATTACTGCCAGGATTAATGATAGTGGCAGCAGGATGTAAAGTATGCTTCGCGTCATGTCAACCCAGAAATTGCCCAGCGTCTTGGCCGAGTGCCTCACAAAGCCACGTACCAGGGCAACCAGTACCGTCATGCCTGCGGCCGCCGAGAGGAAGTTATGAACCGCAAGCCCGAGCATCTGCGTAAGATAGCTCATGGTGGTCTCACCACCGTAATTCTGCCAGTTGGTGTTGGTATTGAAGCTGACTGATGTGTTGAAGGCCAGGCCGGGCTTGACCGCTCCCAAGTGCTGGGGGTTGAGGGGCAGGACGGACTGAAGGCGCTCGAGACCATACAGCGTCAGTATACCCACAAGAGTAAAGAACATCAGCGCAAGGGCATAGGTCTTCCAGCCCATCTCTTCGTCGGGGCGTAAGCCTACGATGCGATAGACGATGCGCTCGACAGGTCGAACCACGGGGGAAAGGAATGTGCGTTCGCCCTGATAAACACGCGCCATGTAGGAGCCCAGCGGCTTGACGAGCAGCAGCAGGACGAACATATATAGCGCGAGTTGAAGCCAAGAGAAAGTCGTCATTCCAACCACTCAGGTTTCAAAAGCGCCAAAATGAGGTAGACTAATAAGCTCAGAGAAATCACGCCTGAAATAATGTAGAGGATATGCATTTACGGCCTCATTAAACGCTGGCAGACCAATATCAGCCCCAGGCTTGCCAGGGAAAACAATACAGCTATCACCAGAAAGAGCAGGTCATTCATAAGTATAACCTCGCAACATTATAGCAACATAGAGGTCAAAAAGATGTCAAGAAAGTAGTATAAGCGGTCAAGAAAGTGTCAATTAAATCGTATACGAAGCTCTGCCGATGACCTTGACAAGAGCCACGAAAAATGGTATATTAATAGTAACCTCGGGTGGGTGAACCAGCAAGAAGAGGCCAATTCCGCGACAGGAAACGAGTAGGAAACCAAAGGGACCGAAGGGCGGACAAAACTGCGGAAGCTGGGGAAGTCACTCGAGGTCTTTTTATGTCTTCAGCGCCTCAAATTTCCTCCTAGAGGTTAACATTCTATGTCATGCTATTTTCGCCATTTGAAAGATATTCTGGCCGAGGCCGGGGTTGAGGTAACTCCGGGCAACAAGAGGCAGGTCGACCAGGCTATTCATAAGATTGTTGGGGTTGAGTACAAAGATTGTCCTGTTGCCTGGAAAGCGCTCAAACAGCAGATAATGGACGATGAGCAGAAACGACGCGATTTTGTTAAGAAGCTGAAGGAAGCTATTAGTTAGGGGCTTCGTCGCTGCTTTGTGATTCTGTTATCTGCCGCTCACCTGAAGGCTTTGATCACTTCTATTTCCACTGCGTGAAGTTTTCCTTTTGCTTTGCAGCCATGATTTTTGGTCATCCGAGGTTGCTTCATGCTTTTCCTTCACCTATAATGGCTCCAATAATCTACTCTAGAGAAGAGTCAGGGTGATTATGGCAAGGCCTGGCGAAAGGATGTCGCGGTGAGCAAACAGACTCTTGGTTTCAACAAAGCCTTGAGTGAGATTGCGGAGGCGCTTAACTCGAGCCTTACCGCCAGCGAGAAGCTTCGCCTGCTGGTGAAGGCTACGGCCCGGGCTTTGGGGGTTCGAGGTTGCTCTATATTGTTGCTGGACTCACAGAGGAAAAGACTCGTCCATGCTGCCTCGCAAGGCCTCAGCGAACGCTATCTCAGGAAGGGCTTTCTGGAATCGGAAAGAAGTCTCACCGACGTTCTGGAGGGAAAGACACTGGCAATCCCGGATGTGGCCACCGACCCCAGGATACAGTTTCAGGAATTGGCCCAGTTGGAACACATATCCTCTATTCTGAGCGTTCCTCTAAAAATAAAAGGCGAAGTAGTGGGAACTCTGCGCGCATATAGCCGCACCAGCCGCGAGTTTACCTCAAGGGAGGAGATGTTCCTTACCACTGCAGCAAACTTGGCTGTTATCGTCCTGGAGTCAGGTCGCTCGGCCGAGATTGAAAAACCTCTGTTGGAATCAGAAGCCAAGGTTGTATCTCATACGGCTCCTCTGGCTTCACAAATCAAACCAGCTACCTTTGCCCATCCTAGTGAGGAGGAGTTCGCCCGCCTCCTCGATTTCTACCAGATCGAGTGGCTCTATGAGCCCCGCTCATTCCAGTTGCGGTGGGATGAAGGCAAGGGAAGCGAGATGTTCACGCCTGATTTTTATCTGCCGGGCTTGGACCTTTATATAGAGATGACGACTCTAAAGCCGGGGCTTACCAGGGAGAAGAACCGCAAGGTGCGCCGCTTGCGGGAGCTTTATCCCGAGTCGAATATCAAGCTTCTTGCCCGCCGGGACTATGACCGCCTCATTGCAAAGTATGGACACGGGCCTCTGGCAGGGACCAAGACGCGGGGTGTGGGGCGGGTATTCTTCAGCGCGGCCCAGATACAGAAAAGGGTGCAGCAGCTAGCCAAAGAGATATCCCGTGACTACGAAGGACGCCACCCGGTGCTGGTAGGCGTATTGCGGGGAGTATTCTGCTTCATGGCAGACCTGATGCGATACCTTACGGTTCCTGCGGATGTGGACTTCATGGCCATTTCCTACTATGGAGCTGAGAGCGGTGGGGCAGTGCATGTAACCAAGGACGTAGATCTGAATCTGGAGGGCCGCCATGTCCTGCTGGTGGAAGATATTGTAGATACCGGAATGACGTTAACCTTTGTTATCGGCCATCTAAAGGCGCATAACCCGGCCAGCTTGACGGTTTGTACCTTGCTCGATAAGAGAGTGCGCCGGCTGGCTGAGGTCCCCCTGACCTATGTGGGATTCGAGGTTCCCGATGAATTCCTGGTAGGTTACGGGTTAGACTATCAAGAGGAATACCGCAATCTGCCTTTCATAGCTCTGATGAGCGAAGAAAAGCCTGGCACTGAGCCAGGCGCATAAAAAAACCTCGGGTGACCTTCCCAGCTTCCTTGACCTTTTCCGCCCTCCCGGTCCCTTTGGTTTCCTACTCGTTTCCCTCTTGCGGATTTGGCCTTTTCTAACTGGTTCGCCCACCCGAGGACATTTTTTAATATACCACTTTTTCGGGCTTTTGTCAATACTCGCAAGCACAGGAGCTTCCCATACTAAAGTTTGGGGAGTTGGTAGTACCATTTCTCCCCTTGTCGAGTGCCCAAAATGACTATTGTACATCTGATGCTGAGTGTGTTAATGTGGTAACGGTATAATCAACTAAAGATATTTAAAGTGAGGATAAGGTAAGTTTGATGAAGAAATGCAGGATAGGCATTCTCACCGGTGGGGGAGATTGCGCCGGGCTGAACCCCGCTATTAAATGGGTCGTCAAGAGCGCCCTTGATGAGCGGCTTCAGCAGGAGAGGGGAGTTCAGTACGAGGTCCTGGGGATCAGGGATGGATGGAAGGGGTTGGTCTATGCTGATCCTGCAAACCCGGCTAGTTTGAAAGAGTATACCGTGCCCCTGGACCAGGACTTGGTAAGGACCTGGGACAGATACGGCGGGACCATGCTGGGAACTTCGAGAACAAACCCTTACGACCCTAATAACGATCGCTCGAAGATAGCATTAAACAATGTAGATAAGCTCGACCTGAAGGTTGTGATAGCCATCGGAGGTGAGGATACTCTAGGTGTGGCCTGTAAGCTGTCTCAGGACGGGGTGAATGTCATAGGCATTCCCAAGACAATTGACAAGGACCTTCCCGGGACAGATTACACGCTGGGATTTGAGACTGCGCTCAATGTCATCACGGAGGAAGTCGATAGGCTGAGGACTACCGCAGGCTCTCACAAAAGGATATTTGTGGTCGAAACTATGGGGAGACACGCTGGCTGGCTGGCTTTGGAGGGCGGGGAATCCAGTGGAGCATATATTATCCTGATCCCTGAATACGATTTTTCCATCGAGAAGGTTAATGAGTTGCTTCTGGAGGGCAAGAGAAAGGGCAACAGATATGACATCATCGTGGTAGCGGAGGGGGCGAAGCCAATGGGAGGCAGCCAGTTTGTGACCCGAAAAGGCGTGGATAGCTTTGGTCATGAGACCCTCGGCGGGATTGGCGAGGCTATGGCTAACGAAATCCAGGATGCTACCAAGCTGGAAACGCGGAGTATCGTGTTGAGCCACCTGCAGCGCGGCGGCGCTCCTTGTGCTTATGATAGAAGAATGGGCAGGTATTTCGGCATCGCTGCTGTTGATTTGGTGGTGAAGAAAGATTTCGGTAAGATGGTCAGCTACAGAAATGGTGAAATTACCGCTGTCCCGCTCAAAGAGGTACTGGGAAAGCTGAAGTTGGTTGATTTGAAGACGCAGTATGATACTGAAAGGTACAACGGGCGTCGGACCATACTGAGATAGAATAGAGGAGTAATATGCCTAAAGAATCTGTCTCTCCCGATAAAATCGATGCCATGGCTAGGGAAGCTGCCCTTGCTGCTGACGCTAAAGTCAAGGAAAAGGCGCAGCAGGCTATTAGAGAATTAGCTACTAAGCAAGGCATCTTGCTATCCAGCATTCAAGGCCTGTACGAAGCGGCAGGCAAAGGACTGTATACTGGCATAACTGTTCCGGCTATAAATATCCGCGGCATCACCTATGATGTCGCCAGGGCGGTATTCAGGGCTGCTTTGAAAGATAAGGTTGGCGCCTTTATTTTCGAGATAGCCCGCTCTGAGATGGGCTATACAGGTCAGAGGCCGGGTGAGTATGCTGCCTGTGTGCTGGCTGCTGCAATCAGAGAGGGGTTCGAGGGCTTCGTTTTCCTTCAAGGTGACCACTATCAGGTTAGCCAGAGCAAATATAGTTCGGAGCCGGAGAAAGAATTAAACGCGATAAAGGAACTCATCCGTGAGTCGGTGGCTGCCGGGTTTCTGAACATTGATATAGATGCCTCTACTCTTGTGGATCTGAGTAAAAAGACTCTGGAGGAGCAGCAGGAAAAGAATTGCCTGGTCACGGCCGAGATGACGAAGTTCATACGCAGTATCGAGCCCAAAGGTGTGACTATCTCAGTTGGGGGCGAGATCGGGGAAGTGGGAAAGAAAAACAGCACGGTGGAGGATCTCAGGACATTCATGTCGGGATATCTAAAGAGGCTGGGCCCAAACATGAAGGGAATTTCCAAAATCAGCGTGCAGACCGGAACTACCCATGGCGGGGTGGTTCTGCCCGACGGGTCGATTGCCAATGTTGAGATAGACTTCAAAACCCTGAAGGAGCTGTCCCAGCTTGCGCGTGAAGAATATGGCATGTGCGGTGCAGTGCAACACGGAGCCTCTACTCTTCCTGATGAGGCATTTCACCATTTCCCTCAAGTTGGAGCGGGCGAGGTGCATCTCGCTACGGGATTTCAGAACATTATTTATGAGAGCAAATATTTCCCCGAGGAACTTATGGATAGAATCAATAGACATCTTTCCGATAAGTATACAAGTGAGAGAAAGCAGGGGGAGACTGAGGAACAATTCCTGTATAAGACTCGAAAGAGGGCATTCGGCGATTTCAAGGCGGAGATGTGGAACATACCGGAAAGCAATCTAAAAGGGATAAGGGATGAGCTTGAGAGTCGATTTTCTTTACTCTTCCAGAAACTCAATGTAACGGGGACAAGGGATTTAGTCAGGAAGTTTGTAGTTAAATCATAAAAACAGTTCGAGCATAGGCAAATTGCCCGGGACGGGAGACGAAACATGTTGAAACAGGCTACAAGGACGAGGCTGCCCAAGCGCATAGATAGACTGGACGAGCTTGCGCACAATATGTGGTGGAGCTGGCATTACCAGGCGCGCGACTTATTCAGGACGTTGGACTATACCCTCTGGATAATCAGCGGACACAACCCTGTCAAACAGTTGCGAGATATCAACCCCGATAAACTGAAAGCAGCCGCCGCGGATCCGGCATTTATTGCCCTTTATGATTTTGTTATGGCTGCTTTCGATACTGATATGTCTTCTCAGGATACCTGGTTCGGCAGCAAATATTCCGATAAGCTAACAGGCCTTGTTGGTTACTTCTCAATGGAGTTTGCTATTCACAATTCTATCCCTATCTATGCTGGGGGCTTGGGTATACTTGCCGGAGACATTTGCAAAGAGGCGAGCGACCTGGGGCTGCCGATGGTCGGGGTGGGCTTCATGTATCCCCAAGGTTATTTCCATCAGCGCATCTCCGCCGATGGCTGGCAGGAAGAGATATACAAGCAGTTGGATTTTAGCGAAGCGCCTATCACCCCTGTCCTCTCCTCGCAATGGCGCCGGAACTTGGCCGAGGTTCAGTTGGACAATAGGTCTGTGCATATAGGCGCCTGGCAAATCCAGGTGGGCCGCACCACCCTTTATTTGCTGGATACAAACGTTGAGGAAAACTCCCCTCAGGACCGTCAGTTGTCCGCCCGCCTTTATATAGCTGACCGCGAGTTGCGTATTCAGCAGGAGATTGTTCTGGGTATTGGTGGTGTGCGTGTTCTCAGGGCGTTGGGAGTCAATCCGGCTGTGTGGCATGCTAACGAAGGACATGCAGCCTTCATGATGCTGGAGAGGGCAAGGGAGGAGATAGAGGAGGGAGCTAGTTTTGAGGAAGCTGTGGAGAGGCTTAGAGCAGCTACCGTTTTCACCACGCATACGCCTGTTCCAGCGGGTCATGATGTCTTCCCGGCACAGCTTATGGATAAATACTTCCACGGCTATTGGGACGGTTTGAAAATGAACAGGGATTCGTTTATGAGACTGGGGCAACAGGATGGTGTCAGTGACGTTTTCAACATGACTGTACTTGCTCTGACTATGTCTGAACACCGCAATGCTGTGAGCAAGCTTCATGGCAAGGCGTCGCGTAAGATGTGGCATGTGCTCTGGCCGAAGGTCAAGGAAGAAGATGTGCCTATTACGTATGTAACTAATGGGATTCATGTACCTACGTGGGTCGCTTCTGAGATGGGTCAACTTTACATCAAATACCTGGGTGAGGACTGGGTGGAGAGACAGGATGACCCCGAGCTTTGGAAACGCGTTATGGACATCCCTGATGAGGAAATATGGACAGCTCGTCAGATTTTGAAGCGCAGGCTGAAGGGGGCGATGTTGGGTTGGGCGCAACAACGTTGGAGCGAATCCGAGGTGCAGCCGCAGCAGGTGCTGGCGATGGGGGCTTTGCTACATCCGGAGGTACTCACTGTTGGATTCGTGCGGCGTTTCGCTGAATATAAGCGTCCCGCCCTTATTTTCCGGGACATCGAACGTTTGAAGCGTATCGTTAAGGATAGATGGCAGCCGATTCAGATAGTATTCGCGGGTAAGTCTCACCCTGCCGATTTTCCATCCAAGTGCCTTCTCCAGCATGTATACCGTTTGGCCACAGACCGAGATTTTCAGGGTCGCATAGCTTTCATAGAGGACTACGATATGGATAGAGCGCGTTACTTGGTGCAGGGCGTAGATGTATGGCTGAACGTTCCTCGTCGTCTCAACGAGGCTAGTGGCACCAGCGGCATGAAGGCGGCTTTGAATGGTGTTCCGCACCTTAGTGTCCGAGATGGGTGGTGGTATGAAGGTTATAACAAGGCGAATGGCTGGGCAATAGGGGATGGACCTAAGACTTACAGCCCGGAAGAGGAAGACAGGATGGATGCCGAAGCGCTGTACAAACTATTGGAAGAGGAGCTAGTGCCGCTGTATTACGACCGAGACCGTGGTGGTGTACCCCACGGCTGGGTTAGCATTATCAAAGAGACGATCCGCACAATTGTGCCCAGGTTCTGTGCCCGGCGCATGATGAAGGATTATACTGAACAATTGTATGTACCAGCCGCTGGAGCGCTGGCACGTCGGCGTGCTTCGCATTAGCCCCGTGTTGCAGGGCGCAAGCGTGGGACGATATATATTATAAAGAAAATCGATACCCGCATTTTAGAGAAGGGCATTCAGATGGACTAGAGAGGGTCAAATTTAGGGGAGGGGTAATATCTATGACCACAATTTACCAGTTCACAGGCGCCTGGGACGATAAAAGCCTTCTGGGAAATAAGGGAGCGAACCTGGTGGCCATGACCAAGTTGAGGTTGCCAGTGCCCCCGGGCTTTGTAGTGTCCGTCGGGACATATAAGGAGTACAAGCGCACTGGCAAATTGCCTGTAGAGGAAATCGAGCAGGCGCTGCAGGCTCTCGAGAAACAGACCGGAAAGAAACTGGGCAAAGGGCTATCCGTATCGGTACGCTCCTCAGCGGCAGCGTCTATGCCGGGGATGATGGATACCGTGCTTGATGTGAAGGACCGGGGAGAGATGATTTCCGCCATAAAGAAAGTCTTTGACTCCTGGGACAATCCCAGGGCGGTGGAATATCGACGCCTCAACAATATTCCTGCTGACATGGGCACGGCTGTCATAATCCAGGCAATGGTCTTCGGCGATTTGGGCCGGAGGTCGGGGACAGGTGTGATGTTCACTCGAAACGCCAGCACAGGCGGTAAAGAGCTTTTCGGTGAATATATCAGCGGAGCTAAGGGCGAGGACCTGGTATCCGGTCGTCGAACGCCGCAGCCGATGAGTGCTCTCAAATCGCAAATGCCTGATATGTACGCTCAACTGGAAGAGGTAGCCAGTATTCTGGAGAACCACTTCCGCGATATGCAGGATGTGGAATTTACTATCGAGGAGGGCAAGCTCTATATCCTTCAAACCAGGTCAGGCAAGCGCAGCGGTCAGGCGGCAGTTAAGATCGCGGTCGATATGGCGAAAGAGGGATTCATCTCGCGTGAGGAAGCTATCCTGCGCGTTTCTGCTGAGGATGTCAGGTCATTCTTGCACAGGCGTGTTGAACATGCGGAGAAATACCAGCCTATTGCACATGGTCTAGGAGCTGCGCCCGGCGCGATCTCGGGCACAGTAGTCTTCCATACTCTGGATGCTGTGGCGGCTATGAAAAGAAACGAGCGGGTTATACTGGTGAGGCCTGAGACAAGCCCTGATGACATTCTGGGCGTTTCAGCCGCTATGGGAGTGCTGACCTCCCGCGGCGGTCTTACTTCCCATGCTGCCATAGTCACCAGGGCTATGGGCAAGCCCTGCATCTGCGGTGCTGAAGAGCTGAAGATCGACCTCAAAGCTGAGAAGTTTGTGGTTAACTCTCATATTGTAAAGAAAGGCGATACGATTACCATTGATGGGAGCACCGGGAATGTCTACCTCGGTACTCTGCCGCTGGTAGAAGCTGAAGGCAGCTCCGAGCTTGCGGAGTTGCTGACATGGGCTGATAGCTTCAGGAAACTGAAGGTGAAGGCTAATGCGGATACGGTGGATGCCGTGGCTCTGGCTAGAAAGTTCGGCGCTGAGGGTATCGGGCTCTGCCGCACCGAGCGCCAGTTCACCGGCGAGGAACGGCTTTCTGCCATCAGGGCGTTCATACTGGCGGAGACTCCCGAGCAAAGGGCAGCAGCCCTGGTCCTCTTGCATAAGCTGCAGAAAGAGGATTTCATGGCCATCTTCCGAGAGCTGAAGGGGATGCCTATCATAATCCGGCTCCTCGACTTGCCTCTTCATGAGTTCCTGCCCTCGGAAGCTGAGACAACGGACCCGGAGCTCAAGCGAAGGATACGCGAATTGAAGGAAACAAACCCGATGCTGGGGCACAGGGGTGTCAGGGTGGCTGTTACCTATCCTGAGGTTTACCAGATGCAAATTGATGCTATCGCCGATGCCTGCGCCGAGGTCAGATGCGATGTCTCTATCATGGTGCCGCAGGTGGTCACGCTTCAGGAGTTGCTCTGGGTGAAAAAGATGGTTAAAGATAGGGGTGTCAAGCTAGGGGTAATGATGGAGACCGTGCGCGCCTGCATGCGCGCGGGCAGACTGGCTCAGGTGGCTGACTTCTTCTCCTTCGGCACCAATGACCTGACCCAGGCTGTATATTCTTTCAGCAGGGAGGATGTGGAGAAGAAGTTCCTGTCCATATACCTCGATGCCGGCATTTTGCAGGATAACCCCTTCTTGGTTTTGGATGCGAAGGGTGTGGGCAGGCTGATGGAGACCGCTATAACCTGGGCGCGAAGGGAAAAGAAAGACCTGGAGATCAGTGTCTGCGGAGAGCATGGCGGAGAGCCACGTTCTATAATGTTTTTCCACACCGCCGGTGTCGATTCAGTGAGCTGCAGCCCGTTCAGGATACCGATAGCGAAGCTGGCGGCGGCTCAGGGTGCTATACTCGACAAGGAGATCACAGTCGCGAGAAGCAAGTTGCGTCCTTTTGGCTAACAGATAGGTCGTAAAGGGGTGAGCTTCGCACAAGCGAAGCTCACCCCTTCTGCGTTAGTTCCGCAACGGTTTATTCCCTTCTGGTCCTCTTTACCTTGTCGCTTTTACTCAAGTCCTGGAACAGCGAGGAGAACACTTTGTTCAGTGATTCAAGATGGATGTCGCTGCTCAGGTCGCTGTGAAGCGGCGTGATTGAGATTCTGTTTTTCCCAAGTGCCGAGATATCGGTACCTTCGACCTCTTTCCAGTCGGGTTTGCCGCGCACAATCCAGTAATATTTCCTCTTGCCGTCGTGGCCTGCTTTGATATTGTCCATATAGCTTCGTTCGCCGAGTCGGGTTACTTCGACTCCGGAGATCTTATCAAGCGGCAGGTTGGGCAGGTTAATATTGAGCAAGAATTTCTGAGGCATCTTGCTCTCGGCAACCTGTTGCGCGATGAGGGCGCCGAATTTGGCAGCGACATCGAAGCGCACCCTCTTGATAGAGCCGACAGAGATGGCAACAGAGGGCAGCCCGTAGAAATAGCCCTGCAGGGCGGCGCTCACTGTTCCCGAGATTAGCACATCGTTGCCCAGGTTTGAACCTTCGTTGATGCCTGAAAACACCATGTCCACGCCGTCTTTCAATAATGTCTTCAAAGCTAAGATAACAGTGTCTGCGGGGGTACCCTCAACGGAATAAGCCTCGACTCTGGTAACCTCCGGTGGCATGGGGCTTACTCTCACCGGGTGGTGCAGGGTGACTGCTGTCCCTATCCCGCTCTGGTCGCGGTCAGGGGCGACAACAACCACTTCGGCTATTCTCCTGAGTTCCCGGACCAGCGCCCAAAGACCCCGGGCGGCGATGCCGTCGTCGTTAGTGACCAGGATTCTCAAAATATACTCTCCTCGGGAATTCTATTCAGTTTAGCATAAAGCTGGTGTCTGGACAATTTCTTAATTTGTGAGAACGTTTACAAACGTCTTTTCAACCCCCTAAATCCCCCCCGTCTTGGGGGACTTTTGAATCTGGGGGATACCCCCAGACCCCCAGCAAAGGGGCTTTGCCCCTCTGCACTACCCAGTTGTTAAACGACATCCAATTTGGAGGAAATATTTAAAAATGGCCTAGAAAGAGATTGTCTGGCTAGGGCATCTAGCTTATAATTGAAACCTTGAAATCAGGAGGGAGAACGGTTGGATAATATCCCGCAGGAGCCGGTGCTCTACATCGTCATAGGACTAGTCGCCATAACCTTAATGGTGCTGGTTCTACCCTTCAGAGTTAAGAAAATTGGGGAACATCTGGAGCCATTCTTCCTGGTCATGGGCATAATTGCCGTGAGCGTTTCCGGGCTCTGGAGCTGGGGACTGGTAAAAGAGGCCCTGAAAGCTCCGGTGATGATACGGTCACTCCCTTTAGGCATTTTCCAGGTGGTGCTCATATTCGGCCTTCTTATACACTATTTCAACAAGCCTTTCCGCAACGGCATTGTATCCCTGGCTGACAAACTCGGCCCAAGGCTCTTTCTCTTCCTTTTCATAGCTCTGCTGGGTCTGCTCTCCAGCGTTATCTCGGTGATTGTTACGGCTGTCATCCTGTCTGAAGTCGTGGCGGTGCTTCCCTTCTCCAGGAGTCACAAAATAAAGACCATAGTCGTTGCCTGCTTCGCTGTGGGATTGGGTGCCGTCTTGACGCCGGTAGGAGAGCCCTTATCCACTATCCTGGTGAATAAACTGACAGGCCCGCCGTTCAATGCCGGCTTCTTCTTCCCCGTAGATATATTTGGAATGTACGTAATCCCTGGCGTCATCGCCTTGGCTGTCTTTGGAGCGATATATATCGGACGCAACATATCTCTGCAGGCAGAGATGGTTGATGCCAGGTACACGGAGACCCTGAGAGGGGTAATAATGAGGGTGGTCAAGGTCTTTATTTTCGTGGCTGCGCTCATATTATTAGGCGAAGGTTTGAAGCCGCTGATAGTTTGGTATCTGGACAAGATTTCACCGTGGGCGCTCTACTGGATTAACACTATCTCGGCAGTTCTCGATAATGCTACCCTGACTGCCGTGGAGATAGGTTCGGTCATGTCGCGCTTTCAGATTCTCAGCGCTATCCTGGGCCTGCTCATTGCCGGAGGAATGCTAATACCGGGCAATATACCGAACATAGTGGCGGCGGAAAGGCTGAAGATAAGCATGAGAGAGTGGGCGGTGATAGGAGTCCCACTGGGGCTCGTTATCATGGTTATCTATTTTATCGCCTTGATATTTACTCATGCCCACGTATGAGGTATAAGCGCCTTTCAAGGGGATGGCTGAGACACGGATAAAAGAAGAGATGGGGGTGTCTCCCCCATCTCTTCAAATATAAATAGCCGGCTTGTAACCGGCTATTATGCTCCCAGTATTATGTTGTCGATGAGCCGGGGCTTGCCGATTTTGACTGCCAGGGAGACCACGGCCGGGCGCTCTATGTGCTTAAGCTCCTCCAGTGTCTCGGCATCGGCAATGCTGACATAGTCTATTTTGGCTGCACGCGGCTCACTCTGAATGAGCGAGGTCATCTCCTTGCGGATGATGTCGGCGTTTCTCTGGCCTTTACTCCAGAGCTTTTGTGCCAGGGTCAATGCTCTGTAGAGTACCAGCGCGGATACTCTCTCCTCAGGGTCGAGATAGACGTTGCGGCTGCTCATAGCCAGCCCATCGGGTTCCCTCACGGTGGGCACAGCGATGACCTCCAGGTTCATGTTGAGGTCGGCGACCGTCTTCTTGATCACCACCAGTTGCTGGGCATCCTTCTGCCCGAAGTAGGCCCTGGTAGGCTCGACTATGTTGAACAGCTTGGCTACCACTGTGGCCACCCCGCGAAAGTGGCCGGGGCGGATAGCGCCCTCGAGCCGCTCGGTGACTTTTTCCACATCTACCCAGGTGCTATATCTTGGAGGATACATCTCTTCGGCGCCGGGCATGAAAACGATGCCCACCTTTTCTTTTTTGAGCATGGTTAGGTCTCTCTCAGTGTCTCTGGGATAGGAAGCGTAGTCCTCTTTGGGGCCGAACTGGGTAGGGTTGACGAAGATGCTGACGATTACGTTGCGGTTCTCAGCCCTTGCCCGGCGGGCTAGCTCGAGATGTCCCTCGTGAAGGTAGCCCATGGTAGGGACGAAGCCCACTGAGCCTTTGAGCTTGCGCCGCGCTTCTTTCATCTCCGCAATGCTATGCAGAACTTTCATAGTGGCCTCAACATTTCTTTGAGGACTTCTTAAGCTCGGCGAGAACGCTCTCGTCCATGGCATAGCTCTGTTTTGGGGTGGGGAAGGTTCCTGCCTGGACTTCGGCTATATAATCGGCAGTTGCCTTCTTGATGCTGTCGGAAAGCTTTACGTACTGTTTGGCGTGTTTGGGCACAAAGTCGGTGTACAGCCCTAAGAGGTCGCTTATCACCTGCACCTGGCCATCGCAGTATTTGCCTGCGCCGATGCCTATGGTGGGGATGCTTATTCTCTCGGTGATGAGCTTTGACAACGGCTCGGGCACGCACTCCAGTACAATGGCGAAGGCGCCGGCCTCATCGAGCGCTATGGCATCGTTGAGCATGCGCACCGCTGCCTCCGGCGTCTTGCCCACGACCTTGAATCCGCCGAGCTGGTTTATTGACTGAGGTGTGAGACCGATGTGACCCATCACCGGGATGCCGCAGGAGACGATTTTTTTCACTGTCTCCGCCATGCTCTCGCCACCCTCGAGCTTGACCGCCTGCACTCCCCCCTCCTGCATGAACCGGGCGGCGTTGCGCAGGGCATCTTCGAAGGAGACCTGATAGGTCATGAAGGGCATGTCGCCGATAACCAGCGCCTTGGCCGTGCCTCTGACCACTGCCTTGGTATGATGTATCATCTCATCCATGGTCACCGGGATGGTCGACCCGTATCCCAGGACCACCATTCCCAGGCTGTCTCCGACAAGTATGAGAGGTATTCCCGCTTCGTCGATGAGCTTGGCTGTGGCGTAATCGTAGGCGGTGAGCATGGCGATTTTCTCGCCTTTTTGCTTCATCTCTTTGATCTGTGTGATGGTAACTCTCATCGGCCGCCTCCTGAACAAGGATGGTCAAATACAGTCCGGTTAAGAGCCTTAGTTACCACTGAAAGCGGGACATATCTCTTGGGATTTCTTTACAATCTGGTTCTTGGAGTTGACATAAACCAGCTTGGGGACGTGATTGTGTGCTTCAAAATCGCTTAGTGTGCAGTAGGAGATAATGATAACCGTATCGCCTTTGTAAACCAGCCTGGCAGCGGCGCCATTCATGCAGATGACTCCGGAACCGCGCTCGCCCTCTATGGCATAGGTTACCAGGCGGGCGCCGTTATCGACGTCGAGGACGTGAACCTGCTCGTATTGCAGGATGTCCGCAGCTTCCATGAGGTCTTTGTCTATGGTGATGCTGCCCTCATAGTCTATGTTGGCCTCGGTTACACGTGCGCGGTGGATTTTTCCCTTGAGCATGGTTCGCATGTGGTGTCCCTCCTGCACTGGTTAGTTAGAAGTTGGCGCATCTCTTCCGCTCTTGTGCTGTCGATTTTCCCCTTGCCCAGAGCTACTGGTATGGTCTGCAGTCCCAGCTCACAGTAAGCGGGGAGGAGCGCCGGGGCCGCTTTCTCCAGCGCTTCCAGGTGCTTCTTTATGGTTCCCAGGTCTCCTCGGGCAATGGGCCCGGTGAGACAGTTGGGCAAGCCGACATTCTCCAGATTGTTGAGGGTGCCGCGCAGCAGAGGCAGTAAAGCCCGGGTTGCTTCCGGCGTGGACACGCCGAAGGTCTGCCACAGGTCGGTGGCCATCTTCATCAGGGTTACCAGGTAGTTGCAGGCGACAACTGCCGCTGCATGGTATAGCACTTTGTCGCCTGCACTAAGTTTTACCCAGGTTCCATCAAGGTCCTGGGCCATACCTTTTAGTGTTTCCAAAAGCTCTCCCTCTGCTTCCAGGGCGAAGGTGGAGCCGGGGATGTTCTTTAGGGCGTGGGCAACGTTGGCGAAGGTCTGCAGGGGATGGAAGGCGCCTACCTGAGCGCCGTCTCTTTTTGCTGGCTCAAGTACGTCCACGGAATGCGCGCCGCTGCAGTGAACGACGCTTTGTCCTGAGTGCCACTTGAGTTCCGAGGCGACCTGTCCGATGGCATCGTCGGGGGTGGTGATGAAGACAAGCTCGGCGACATCGGCAACGGACTGCTTGTTCTGGTATGACTGGCAGCCGGGGACTTTTGCAGCAAGTTTGTCCGCAGACGACTTGCTGCGGCTGGCAACCGCTATTACGTCGTAGCCCCTTTCATGGAGCGTTATCGCCAGCGCTGTGCCGACTGTGCCTGCCCCTATGAATCCGATTCTAGTCATCTTCATCATCTCGCTTTCGGGCAAATAAAAAGCCTTCTCGAGCATTGCCCGAGAAGGCTTTCGAAAGCTAGGTATCGTATTCTGCCGTCTCGGTCGTGCTCGATCCAAGCGACTTTTGTTTTAGAGGTACATTTTAACCTTACCGCCCGCCTGAGGCGGGTCGATAGGTTATTATTATTATACCAACTTTAGTAATATTGTCAAGTTGACCTTAGTTCCCAGGGATTTCAAGATTGTTTTCAGCCCCCTGAATCCCCCAGTCTTGGGGGACTTTGAGGGTTGGGGGGCACCCCCAAACCCCTGGCAGGAGGAATCCTGCACCTCTTTTGAACCCCATAAATCCCCAATTTTGAGGGAACGGGCGAGGCAACTTGTCACCGCATTTTACACTTTGAATTTCGTAATTTGGAATTGTTTAGGATTTCGAATTTAGGGTTTAGGGTCATATTATCTATGTATTTCTCTGACATCGATTTAAGTGTATTCTTTATTTCCTGGAAGTCCATTTGGAACTTTAAAATGTAATCTTATAAATCACTTTCATGGATGTATTATTGGCTTTTTGTTAAGTCGGTACAAACATCCCCATGTTGACTCATGCCAGGTCCGCGTATTTGTTTCAGTTTGACACTATTATACGATTAGGCATATAGTAATTTATGGGGCAGAAACTACCAATTTATTCAAATAGATTTATTAACTATTTCAAGGGGAGATATCAAAATGAACGCAAGTGATCTTATTGATGACCTAATCTCAAAACTGACAGATTGGCGCGGAGTGACTTTTACCAACATCCGCAGAATTATCCGTGACGCTGACCCCGAGATAGTCGAGGAATGGAAATGGATGGGTACCCCAGTCTGGTCTCACGATGGAATAGTCTGTTTAGTAAATGCCTTCAAAGATAAGGTTAAGCTGACTTTTTATGAAGGTGCAAGTCTTCCAGACCCTGACAAACTATTCAACAACGGACTCCAGGGCAGGAAATGGCGAACCATCGACTTTTACAAGGATGACAAAATCAATGAGAGATCACTGGCAATTCTCGTTCAATCGGCCGTAAACCACAATCATAGTAAAATGAAAGCCAAGATTAAGGCTCCCGGGGCTCGAAGCACTGTCCAGAAGAAATCAGCAAACTAGCATTTTAACATTCTGAAGTGTACGCATGAAACGGCAAACATCCCGATGTCTGATTTGCTTCTACTATAACGACGCCACTCGTAAACAATCTTTGAGCATCATACCACAAAACCAGCCACCAGCCACTAAGCCCTAGTCGTCATCGCGGTTTAACAGCCGGAGCCCGCTTTACTTCAAGATTCGCCTGCGATACAATACAGCAAATGTAATTATAAAAGGAGTCACTGTTGTGACAATAGCTGTTATCGGTGCAGGCGCTATTGGAAGTGTAATCGGTGGTCTATTATCTAAAGCTGGAGAAGATGTCACTCTAGTAGGCCGGAAATCTCATGTTGATGCAATAAACCACAACGGATTAATCCTGGATGGAGAATCTGGGGAAATGGTAATTAAGGTTAAAGCTGCAGAGAATCTTGATTTCAAACCGGATTTAGTCTTGCTAGCTGTAAAGACCCAGGACGTCGAATCTTCAGTCAGGAAAGTACAGCTATTTGTATCTAGCACTCCGGTAATTACTATGCAAAACGGGGTTCAAAGCGATGACATCGTAGCCGGGATTTTGGGAAAAGAAAATATCATCAGCAGCGTTGTGATATTTAGTAGTCTGTTCCTTGAACCAGGTAAAGCATTATATTCTCTCCCGTGGGGCAAAACAGCCCTCCTGATAGGAGAGCCCTTTGGCAGCAAGGGAAACCGATTGCAAAGTCTTTCAGCGTTGTTCAATAAAGCATTACCTACGGATATAAGTGAAGACATTCGTGGAGCGCACTGGACCAAGCTTCTCTGGAATCTAAATAATCCTATTCCGGCAGTGACAGGCTTATCGCTTCAAAAACTTAATCCATACCCTCAAATGAGAGAATTACAGGTCAACCTGATGAAGGAAGGCTTAGAGGTCATTAAAATAGCTGGAAGGAAAACGGCAGACGTACCTGGCATGCCGCTTTCCTTAATGGAAACAATAATGGAAACAATGGTTAAAATGCCACTGCCAACCTCCTTCTTTGGTCAACTGCCTATGCTAGGGTCCACCTTTCAGAGCATCAAGAGAAGGAAAAGCACGGAAATTGATTATTTAAACGGGGAAATCGTGAACTTAGGGAAGAAAAGGAATATTCCAACGCCGGCTAATTCTTTAATGGTTGAATTGGTTCATCAAGTAGAGACTACTGGGAAATTTCTGACTGTAGATGAGCTTACTCAAAGATTAAATTAGAACGTCACACTTATAAATTTAAATGAGTAATTTTATTTAGGATTTGCCCTTAGTTCCCAAGGTGGGGTATGTACTTCTGCCACTCGGGATGTTCGTCAAAGCGGTGATACACTATGTGGTAGCCAACTATCGGCGGCGCACAAGGCTGATGACGTAGGTCCATGCCTGCCACCTTAGGGGAACGGCCTGCTTTGCGCTGATTGCAGGCCCTGCAGGCGCTTACCACGTTCTCCCAGGTGTGTTTGCCCCCGAGACGGCGCGGTACAACATGGTCTATGGTGAGGTCTCTGGTCTGCTTGCCGCAGTACTGGCAGGTGTAATTGTCCCGAATAAACACCTCACGACGGCTCATCTTCCGCTGTGTGCGGGGCCTTTTGATGAGGTAGACGAGGCGGATTACTGAAGGAAGGGGGATGGTCATGGAGGCGCTGCTGATAGTGCCGGAGTTCTTCTCTATCATCTCCGCCTTGCCCCGCCATATCAGGACAACCGCCCTCCGCGCTCGGCAGATATCGAGCGGCTCGTAGTTTTGATTGAGGACCAGAACCGGGGAATTGATCACAATAATCTCCGTACAGGGCTGATTTTAGCAGGAAAATTCGCTCTGTGCAATCCTTAATCGTAGGTGCGTTGGGAAAGACTTATCAGCACTAACTCTGGAGCGGGTTCTTGTAGGGGCGGTTCGCGAACCGCCCCTACTTTTGCTCGCTGTGGATGTTATCATCCACAGCACGTGGTTTTTGGGTATGATGACACCCCTCACCTCAAGAGTAGGGCGGGTTTCAAACCCGCCCTACAACCTCCAACCTTCTTGGTAGGGGCAATTCATGAATTGCCCCTACGCGTTCCGCATATCATCCCTTGAAGAAGAGTTATATATCGTCGAATTGGAATCTCACGAAAGTGCCTTGACCCCTATTCCCCTTTAATGTATATTGTTCCTTAGCGTTTTGAGGAGGAAACCCGAATGAGTTTACGCATACCTGGCCCTACCCCGTGTCCGGACAATGTGCTTCAGGCGATGTCCAAGCAGATGATCAACCATCGCGGTAAGGAGTTCGGAGAATTGATGACCCGAGTTACCGCGAGGCTTAAAGAGTTGTTCCAAACCAAGGGCGATGTCTTCATCCTGACCTGCTCGGGCACCGGCGGGATGGAGGCTGCAATCGTGAACACCTTGTCCCCCGGGGACAAGGTGCTCTCGCTGTCCAACGGTGTTTTCGGCGACAGGTTCGCCACTATCGCAGAGCGGTTTGGTGCCAATGTGACCCGTGTGAAATTCGACTGGGGCAAGGCTGTCGACCCCGAGGCCGCGGATAAGGCGCTTAAGGCCGACCCTGGTATCAAGGCGGTGCTGGTCACTCATAACGAGACCTCTACAGGCGTGACCAGCGATTTGCAGGCCATCGCCTCGGTGGTAAGGAAGTACGATAAGCTGCTCCTGGTCGATGCTATCAGCAGCCTGGGCTGCGTCGACCTCCAGGTTGATAACTGGGGCTGCGATGTGGTGGTCACTGGGTCGCAGAAGGGCTGGATGGTGCCTCCCGGCCTGGCTTTCGTCAGCGTCAGCCAGCGCGCCTGGCAGGCACACAAAACAGCCAGGATGCCGCGTTTCTACTGGGATTTCACTTCTGCAGGTGACTTTCTACAGAAGAAGCAGACCCCCTGGACCCCGGCGATTTCGATATTCTATGCTCTCGATGTTGCTCTGGTGATGATGTTGGAGGAGGGGCGGCCCAAGATCTTCGCCAGGCATGCCCGTTTGGGACAGAAGACCCGGGATGGAGTGAAGTCTCTGGGACTGACGCTATTTGCTGTCGATGAGAAATACGCGTCCAACACAGTCACTGCAGTCAATTCACCGTTGGGAATAGATGGCAAGAAGATTCAAGAGGTCATGCGGGATGAACAGGGCATAACTATCTCAGGTGGGCAGAGCACCCTGGCAGGGAAGATATTCCGCATCGGGCACCTGGGCTATGTCACCGACTCCGATATAGATGATGTAATCAGGGGGTTGCGCCAGGCTTTGCCCAAGGTAGGATATAAAGTGCCGCATAAGTAAGCGGCTGAGAAAAGTTATATGAAACATAAGATTCTGGTTGCCGATAACATCGCCGAAGAGGGCATAAGTGTTCTGCGCCCGGAGGCTGATGTTGACATAAAACTGAAGCTGAAGCCTGCGGAGTTGATAGACATCGTCGGCAGCTACGATGCGCTGGTGGTTCGCAGCGAGACCAAGGTCACTGCTCAGGTCATTGAGGCAGGAAAGAAGCTTCAGGTAATCGGCCGTGCCGGGATCGGCGTGGATAATATAGACGTCGATGCGGCAACCAGGCGCGGGATAGTGGTGGTCAATGCCCCGGCGGGTAACTCTATCTCCACCGCAGAGCATACGATAGCCCTCTTGCTTTCGCTCGCCCGTCACATCCCTCAAGCCTGCACCCGTCTTAAATCCGGAGAGTGGAAGCGGGAAGGCTTCATGGGCACGGAGGTACGCAACAAGACTCTGGGCATTATCGGGCTGGGCCGTGTGGGCTCTGAGGTGGCAAGGATGGCCAAGGGGCTGGAGATGAAACTCATCGTCGATGACCCCTTTGTGTCTGCGGAGAAAGCCAGCCATATGGGCGTGGAGCTTGTATCCCTGGAGGAGTTGCTGAAACGTTCTGACTTTATCACAGTTCATGTACCTTTGACCTCAGCGACAAAAGGGATGATAGGTAAGAAAGAATTAGCCCTGGTTAAGCCTGCAGTGAGGTTTATCAACGCAGCCCGGGGTGGGGTGATCGACGAGGAGGCGCTTTACAACGCTGTTGAGGAGGGGCGGGTGGCCGGTGCTGCCGTAGACGTTTTCACCAAGGAGCCTGCTCAAGATAATATTTTGCTCAAAAGCGATAAAATCGTGGTGACTCCCCATCTCGCCGCATCGACTGCCGAGGCCCAGACGAGTGTAGCAGTGGATGTGGCGGAGCAGGTTTTGACGGTGCTCAAGGGGCAGCCTGCCCGCTATGCGGTCAATATGCCTCTGATCGCTCCCGAGACTGCGTCGGTGGTGACGCCGTTTTTAGCTGTGGCCTCAGATATAGGTCGGCTGTGCATTCAGCTTGCTGAAGGGCATTTGAGCACTATTGTGATTAAGTACGAGGGCGAGCTCTCCGATTTCGATACCAGCGCCCTTAAGGCTACGATAATAGGCAGTATTCTGGAGCCGATGACTGATGAGCGGGTTAACCTTGTTAACGCTAATGTCATCGCCCAAAGCCGTGGGTTGAAGATAATCGAGCAGAAGACGGCGAAGTGCGAGAACTATACCAGCCTTATTACTGTAGAGGTAACCACCGACAAGGGGACGACCACGGTTTCAGGCACATTGATGAGGGGCCAGACGCATATAGTCCGCGTCAACAACTACTGGCTCGACATTGTACCCACGGGAGGCTATTGGATATTCAGCGACCATCTCGACCGTCCCGGCCTCATCGGTGCGGTAGGCATGGTAACTGGCGCCGCCGATATCAATATCAGCTCGATGCTGGTGGCTCGCCTTAAGCCGCGGGGCCCTGCTCTCATGGTGCTTGCTGTTGATGAGCAATTGACTGAGGAACAACGCCAGCGGTTTCTGGCTATTCCCGATGTGCATACCGCCAAGGCGGTAAAGCTCTAGAGCACAGCACCGTTTGGCTTGACCCCAAAGCTTCGCATAGTTTGAGCACCCCCTACGATTCGAATTTCCCCTGAACGTCCCTTTCCTGTATAATATGAATTGGTGGAGGTGTCCCATCAAGGTAGGGAATTTAGAGCTTCTGCGCATCAGCGTGCGCGGCGTGGTGCAGGGGGTTGGCTTCCGCCCCTTTGTCTATCAGCTTGCCACTAAGCATAATCTCAAGGGATGGGTATGCAACACCTCGGGCGATGTCAAGATCGAGGTGGAGGGGGAGAGGCGGGCTTTAGACCGATTCCTCGATGAACTGGTGTCTCTGGCGCCACCGCTGGCTAGGCTCGAGGACGTCTCTGTAACCAGCCATGCACCCCAGGGCTATAGCGGGTTTGAGATTAGACACAGCATCGCGGAGGAGGGCAAGTATCAGCTGGTCTCCCCTGATATCGCTACCTGCAAGCCCTGTCTGGGAGAGGTTTTGACGCCCAGCGACAGGCGTTACCGCTATCCGTTCACTAACTGCACAAATTGTGGCCCGCGCTTCACTATCATCGAGGACATCCCTTATGACCGTCCCCAGACCACGATGCGCAGCTTCAAGATGTGCCCTCAATGCCAGCGTGAGTATGATGACCCTATGGACCGCCGCTTTCATGCCCAGCCTAACGCTTGTCCCAGGTGCGGCCCTAGCCTGAAGCTGGTTGACGGCGCCGGAAATCCTGTGTCCTGTGACGATGCCCTGGCTGCAGCCGCCAGGTTTCTCAAGCAGGGTAAAGTTCTGGCTATCAAGGGCCTCGGCGGCTTTCTCTTAGCCTGCGATGCCTCCAGTGACAAAGCGGTCAAGCTGCTCAGGGAAAGAAAGAGGCGTCCCTTCAAGCCTCTGGCCATAATGGTTGCCACGTTGGAGGAAGTCCACAGACATTGCATCGTATCTGAAAAAGAAGCGGAGTTGCTGACCTCGCCGCAGTGTCCCATAGTGCTGCTGAGACGGAAGGAGGGTTCTCCGGTATCGCCCTTGGTAGCGCCCAATCTCAAATATCTCGGGGTGATGCTGCCTTATACTCCGCTGCACCATGTATTGCTCAGAGAGACCGGCCTGCCTCTGGTGATGACCAGCGGCAACCTCAGCGAGGAGCCCATCGCCAAGGACAATGACGAGGCATTGAGGAGGCTCAAGGGCATTCCCGATTATTTCCTGCTGCATAACCGCGACATCTATTCACGCTACGATGACAGTGTGGCAATTGTGGAGTTGAACAAGCCCCAGATAGTGAGGCGAGCGCGCGGATACGCTCCCTATCCTGTCCATCTGGCCTTCAAGTCGAAGCAGGTGCTGGCCTGTGGAGCCGAGCTTAAGAACACATTTTGCCTGACCAAGGATAACTATGCCTTCGTGAGCCAGCATATCGGCGATTTGGAGAATCTGGAGACCATGGAGCACTTCGAGGCTACGCTCGAGCTTTACCAGAAGCTATTTCGCATCCAACCGGAGATAGTGGCATACGATATGCACCCTGAGTACCTGTCTACCAAGTATGCTAAGTCGCTGGGTGATAAGCACAAGGAACTGAAGCTTGTTCAGGTGCAACACCATCATGCCCATGTAGTGAGCTGCATGGTAGAGAACGGCGTTGAAGATAAAGTGATAGGGGTTTCTTTCGATGGCACGGGCTACGGCAGCGACGGACGTATCTGGGGAGGCGAGTTCCTTATTGCAGACTACAAGGGCTTCGAAAGGGTGGGGCATTTGGAATATGTGCCTCTGCCCGGGGGCGCGGTCGCCATAGAGCGGCCCAATCGCATGGCTATAAGCTATCTGCTCACGTTGTTGGGTAAGGATGCGCTGACGCCGGATTTAGCTTTTCTGAATGAGGTAAGCAGCCTGGAGCTTGAGCTTATTAAGAAGCAGTTAGAGAAGGGCATCAACTCACCGCTGACCTCAAGCTGTGGCAGGTTGTTCGATGCTGTCTCAGCCCTGATTGGCATCAGGGGCAGGATAGATTACGAGGCTCAGGCGGCTATCGAGATGGAGATGGCAGCCAACGAGAGCGAGCGCGGAAGCTATCCGTTCGTTATCGTAGAGAAGGATGGAGTGAATATCGTTCGTCTCGACGGTCTGTTTCGTGCCATAATTCAAGACGTCGAGAACGATGTGCCTCAGTCAAAGATAGCCATGAAGTTTCACCGCACTATGGCAGAGATGGTTGTGCAGATGTGCCAGCGGCTAGCTAAGGTAAATGGAATCAACAGGGTGGCTTTGAGCGGCGGCGTGTTCCAGAACCGATTGCTTTTGAGGCTGACGGTGGCTGCTCTGGAAAAGACTGGGTTCGAGGTACTCACGCACAGCAAAGTGCCCACAAACGATGGCGGGGTATCTCTGGGGCAGGCAGTCATCGCTAATTCTGTTACTAGGGGGTAAGGAGGTCTGGGTATGTGTTTAGCAATACCGGCGAAGGTGAAATCGATAGACGGCGTGGAGGCCGAGGTGGAGGTCGGCGGCGTGAGCCGCAAGGCGAGCATTATGCTCACGCCTGAGGCGAAGGTGGGTGACTACGTGCTGCTCCACACCGGCTATTCCATAAACGTTATCGACGAGGAGGAGGCCCAGGAGACCCTCAAGATATTCCAGGAGATTGCCGAGGCAGAGGACCGGGATTCTCCCGCTAAGTTTACATAATAGTGCACCAAGATGAAATATATCAACGAATTCCGTGATGCCGAATTAGGCAAGAGCCTGATAGCCAGAATTCGACAGAGGTCAACCAGGCCGGCACGGCTGATGGAGTTCTGCGGCAGCCACACTGTCAGCATCGCCAAGCACGGCCTGAGACAGCTTCTGCCGCCCACCATCACTATGCTTTCGGGACCAGGCTGCCCCGTGTGCGTGACCGCTAACGCCGACCTTGATAAGGCCATTGCTCTGGCTAAACTGCCCGGTGTTATCATTACTACCTTTGGCGACATGATGAAGGTGCCTGCGAGCCGTTCCAGCCTGCAGCAGGTTAAGGCGGAGGGTGGGGATGTCAGGATTGTCTACTCCACGCTGGATGCCCTCCAAGTCGCCCGGAGCAACCCCTCGAAATCGGTTGTATTCATCGGCGTCGGCTTTGAGACCACTGCTCCCACTGTCGCTGCCTCGGTGCTCCAGGCACAGCAGCAGGGCATAGACAATTACTATGTGCTCTCGTTGCACAAATTATGTCCTCCTGTAGTGAAAGCGCTGCTGGATTCCGGCGAGGTGAAGATTGATGGCATTGTCTGTCCCGGCCATGTCAGCGCTATCATCGGCTCGCTTCCCTACGAGTTCATACCCTGTGACTACGGCATTGCCTGCGTCGTATCCGGCTTCGAACCCCTGGATATTTTGCAGTGCATCGATATGCTGGTGGCTCAAATCGAGAGCGGACAGCCCGGCGTGGAGATAGCCTATCGCCGCGGCGTGAAGCCGGAGGGCAACCAAATAGCCCTGGAGCTTATGGATAAGGTCTTCGAGGTATGTGACGGTAACTGGCGGGGTATAGGGGTTGTACCCGGCAGTGGATTGAGGCTGAGAAAGCGATATCAGCACTATGACGCGGAGCACAATTTTGAGATCGAGCCCGGTGAGCCTGTCGAGCCCAAGGGATGTATCTGCGGGGATGTCCTGCGCGCGGTAAGGACGCCGCTGGACTGCAAGCTCTTCCGCAGGGTCTGTAACCCGGAGCACCCTATAGGACCGTGCATGGTCTCCTCCGAAGGCACGTGCGCTGCCTATTTCCAGTACGGTGAAGGCTATGGAAGATAAGATTCTGCTGGCACACGGCAGCGGCGGCAAGCTCAGCCACGACCTGGTGAAGCAGAACTTCGTTCCCCTGTTCGATAACGCCTTCCTGGACAAGCTGGATGACTCGGCGGTCTTCGAGCTTAAAGGTCGCCTCGCCTTCACTACCGATAGCTATGTGGTCAATCCCATCTTCTTCCCCGGAGGCGATATCGGTAAGCTGGCAGTCTGCGGCACGGTGAACGACCTCTCTATGATGGGTGCCGTGCCTAAATATTTGAGCATGGCCCTGATTATCGAGGAAGGGCTCCTCATAGCTGACCTGAAGCGCGTCATGGGCTCAATTCGGAAGGCTGCGCAGGAGGCCGGGGTCAAGATAGTCACGGGCGATACCAAGGTGGTGAACAAGGGCAGCGCCGACAAGCTGTTCATCAACAGCGCCGGGGTGGGGATTATCCCGTCCAAAGTGGATATCTCAGGCTCCAACGCCCGGGTGGGCGACAAGGTCATACTCAGCGGCTCCATAGGCGACCACGGCATCGCTGTGATCAGCCAGCGCGAGGGATTACAATTCACCTCATCGGTCAAGAGCGACTGTGCCCCTTTGAACAAGCTGGTGGCGGAGATGCTGGATAGCGGCGTCGAGATACGCTGCCTCCGCGACCCTACCAGGGGAGGGCTGGCCAGCACCCTGAACGAGTTTGCCGAAAGCTCCAAAGTGGGCATCAGGATAGAAGAGCAGAGCATCCCTGTGCATGAGGGTGTCCAGGCTGCCTGTGAGTTGCTGGGATTCGACCCTCTCTATGTAGCCAACGAGGGCAAGCTGGTAGCGGTAGTGGCTGCGAATGGCGCGGAGAAGGTTGTCGACGCGATGCGCCGTAACAAGTACGGCAAAGAGGCTGCCATCATCGGAGAGGTGGTATCGGAGCACCAGGGCCGGGTGATTCTGAAGACCAGGATGGGCGCATCTCGCATCGTGGATATGCTGGTAGGCGAGCAGTTGCCGCGGATTTGCTAGGTAATGAAGGCGCTTGGCATTTAGCGCTGTGAAATGATGAAGCAGACTTTTCTGTGCAACTATTGTGAGTATGATTGGCGGGGCTGTCACAATCCCAAACGGCCCAATGTCACGCCGGAAGAGGGATGCAAGGACTTCTGGAGGAAGGGCAAAAAACGGGAGCAAAAGCTCGAGAAATTGAACAATGCCTGGGTTGAGGGATTGGATTTGTCAGGATTTAAAAAGGCCAAGAAGCCCAAGTCCAAGAAGTGAAATCCTCAATAGCCTCCGCCGCAGCAGGGTTTCCCCGGGTAGACGTAGCCGCAAGCCATACCGATGCAGTCGCAGCCGTGGTCGGCTCTTATCTCCCCCAACTCCATACCGCAGCGGGGACAAACCACCATCTCGGTACGCTCGCCATCCTTTTCTAAACGGCACTCGAAGACAAGGGTGAGGTTGCATTCAGGGCAGTATACCCAACTAAAATCGTATTCCATGCTTTATCTTCTCTTTCAACCCCCTATATCCCCTAATCTTGGGGGGGAATTTGGGGTTTTGGGGGACATCCTTCGACAGGCTCAGGACAGGCCCCCAGACCCCCGGCAAAGGGACTTTGTCCCTCTGCCCTCCCGAGTTTAGTCAATATTCTTGTCTGGCTCTACGCCCAGCGCCCTGCGGGCGACCTTGGGGTCAAGCCTTCCCCAGATGCGGGAGGACGAGTTCGAGTCCTCGGCCAGCATCTCGCAAAGCTCCTGCTTGTGCGGGCAATCGCTATCTATGTTTTTACCGAGGGCTAGCGCCGTGCAACTGAGATTGCTTGGGCAACGTAAAACCTGTTTTTCAGGATCAATTACGCCGGTGATTTCCACATTCTCACCGTCAAGGTAGACTGTGATACCGAGCATATCTAAGGCAAGGCGTTTGCCCTCAAAGTCCAGCTCCGGCAATCGCTTCTGCATATCCTCAATGAAGCGTTCAAGGTTCGGCACGTTGATAACGGCATCCTGGCTGATCTTAATCTGTGCCGATAGCTCGGTCTTTTGTGCTTTCAGTGTTTCCTTTGCCTTGTTCAGACGCCGGTTTTCCGCCTCTACCAGGTCAGCCGGGAAGTCCTTTAAGGCCCACTGTAAAAGCTGACGCTGCTCACCGTCAGCCGCCTTAAGCTGGCGCTCTACGTGCTCTAGTTCAGCCTCAAATACCCCGATCTGGCCGGCGTCCTGGCGCTGTTTTTCAAGCTCACCAATTATAAGGTCACGGTCACTCAAATAGCGTTCAAGCTCACCCCATACCATGCCCTCAAGCTTCTTGGCGGCCCAGCCCTTGTTACAGCACCGCTCAAGCGGCACGTCGACCTTCGTCTTACCCATACAGCGATAATATAGCTTGACATATTGCGTACCGTTCTGTAGGCTCCTGCGGGCTATGCCGGCCACGTAGGCACGTCCACACTGGCGGCAGCGTATATGCCCGCGCAACAGGTATTCATACTTGGTGGTAGGCACTGTCTTAGTCCGGTTTAGCTGTAGCTGTTTCTGTGCCGCGTCAAATAGCTCTTGGCTGATTATGGCCGGTGTAACGCCCTCAATCTCAATCCAGTCTGATTGCGGCCGGGTGCGTTGCCTGCGGCCCCTAACGGTGGTGAAAGCATATGTCTTGCCAGTGTAAGCCGGGTTAATCAGTATCGCCTGTACGCTGTGCCTATTCCACATTTTACCGAACTTGCTAGGCGCGTTCAAAGCCCGCAGACGATAGGTAATCGCATTGGTAGACAAGCCCTCATTGACTAGCCAAGAGTATATAGCACGTACCCACTTAGCCTCAGTTTCTTTTATGACGCGCCGCCCCCCATTCTCTTGTGACACCTTGATATAGTCATAGCCGTAAATAGTTGTGCCGCCTCCCCCCGGTAAGCGGCCTTCCCTCGCCCGGGCCCGCTTACCACGCATGCAGCGCTCTCGTATCTTTTCAGCCTCTAGCTTGCTGGCATAGCCCCGGATATAGCTTATCAGTTTGCCAAGCTCTGAATTGTCCACGTCCTCAGTCACGGCCTCAAGGGTAACGTGGTGCTTTTCAAGTTCCTGGGTGATTATGACACCATGCCCAGGGTCACGAGTAAGGCGGTCAAGGGAATAGCAAACGAGAACGTCAATAGCCTCAGTCCTTACCAGTTCCCTTAGCTTGTCCAGTTCTGGCCGTTCAAGCGATAGCCCGCTATAAGCCTCACTGAAGCGATAGGACACGTCATGGCCCCTGCCCTGGCAGTATTCGCGACAAGCCTCAAGCTGTGTCAGTAGGCTCGTACCCTCACGCTCTTGATTGTCTGTGCTTACCCGGCAATAGATAGCTGCGGTTTTCAATTTGTTCGAGACCTCCTGTCCAACATATATAAAAATCCCATTTGAAGTGCACCCATCACAAATAAAAGTATAGCGTCATCTAAAATCCATCTTGACCAATTATAGTTTTCCACTTGATTCTGACCGATATTTATATCGAGAGCACCTGGGCTGGCTCCCAACAACGCAAAAAGGGAACACATGGCACTAAGTCCCAAACAAAACGTGCATTGAATACAAATCAAGATATTACTATCAAGCTTTATATTGATATTGGCCTTTCTTATGCCTCGTATTCGGTTAATAACCCATCTGATGGCTTTAACCAATAAGTATAAAATTGATATTCCGCCGATGAGCATCATTACAAGAACTACTGAATTTTGGGCGAGAGAAGGATAATACACTCCTACGGCTGTGTAAACTACCAACGGAATTAAGACTGGTATCACAAAAGTAATCGAGGTAATTTTAAGATACTCCCTTCTCCAATATATGGAAAGTGTCATAATACTCGATAAAAATCTCTTCCAGGCTAAAGCTATTAGAATAGTAATTACGCCAAGTAAGGCAATAGAGATGACAACGACGTCAGATGATACGTTGCGGAGCGAATCACTAATCATAGTGTTTCACCCCCTTCCACTTAGGCTTATTCCAGTATGGAGAATTGCACTTAGGGCATACCTTTGGCAATCGTTGAAGTCGGCTCGGCCATTCGTGACCACATCTCAGGCACTTATGAATTGTTATCATGCCTTGATTATATAGTGCATAACGATATAATGTCAATACCCCTTGGAGTAATTTTGCCATTCCTTTCACCACTGAAATTCTACCGCCTGCTGAATCTTCAATGATTCATCCGCACTCATCGTCTTTGGATAGCGCATGGTCATTAAGGCTGACTTATGCCTTAACTGGCTTTGCGTAGCTCTAGGGTTGCCGGTAAGCCGTAGGCGCTCAATAGCCCCGCTATGCCGTAGGATATGGACACTGCCCACGTGGTCACGTTCCTTTGACGGCCTCGGTATGCCAGCCTTGTCAAAAGCGTTGGTTACTATCCTGAAAGCCTGTGATCGGCTCACCGGGAATATGCGCTCACTTTCGCCAATCCTGGCCCGGTAGCAGTAGGATTGCAACTCAGCCGCTATGCTTGCTGATATTGCTACGACACCCGGCTTGCTACCTTTGCCTAGTACCCGCACCGTCCAGCCGTCCGGCGTTCTCTGTAGGTCAAGCGGCCTCACCCCTAACGCCTCACTCACCCGCAGGCAGCCGTCAAACAGGAACTTGATTAGTAAGGCGTTACGCTCGCCATGCCGCTTATTCTGTGCGGCCCGTACTGCCATTAACTTGACCTGGCCCGCGCTGACATGTGGTACATAGTCGGCGGCTCCAGCTTCCGCCCTCTGAATTGCGGATACTTGAGCAGTTTTGTTGCGTAGAGCGGTATTATCCGCCCTTACCGTCAAGGCCGTCTCATTCTTACCGTCCGTCACTTGCCGGCCCCCTTATGCAACAAAGTGTTATCTTTTGTTGCTAATCCCTTGCAGTTTATTACGTCCTTCAGTTTTAACCCGTTGACTTTCAGGACGCCAAATATATAAGCCTGGCTGCAACCTAGTTCATTGGCCGCCACCTCCATGTTACGGTGTACCTTTAACGACTCATAAACGTTTTTGAGTGGTATGTTTAGCCGTTTGCGTCCTAAACCATTAACCACTACTGTTCCCCCACAATGCAGGCATTGAACTATCATTTCTCCCAGTCCCATTCGCCGGTTTGCTCGAACTGGCAGCCGCCAGTTATTTTGAAGCTAACCTTTAATCCGTTCGGGTCAACGTTCTTAGTGGCCCAAGACTTCCCCTTGATTATCACCAGCTTCCCCTTGTCCATACTCAAATACAGCTTCGGCTTTTCAAGACCGAACTCTTGCCCACGTCCAAACAGTGCCCCTTGTTTCTTCTGGACAGCCACAAGAGCAAGCCCACTGCCCAGTTTATGCGAGATCGCCGTCAAGTGTGTATTCACCAAGTAGAGCTCGGTCGTCATTTCGAGGTAGTCAACTATGTTCACGCAATCCGGGCGTATCACGTTCGCAAAGTCCGAGGCCCGCTCGATAGCGTCAAAGTGCCAATCCTTTATGTCCATGCCTGGGAACTTGTCCAGACGGTCACGCAGTTCCACCGGACCCATTTCAGAACAAAAGTAGAATAACGGGAAGCTGTCTTGATTCAAGTAAATGAAATTCAAAAGCAAAGCTGTCTTACCACTATTCGGGCTTCCCGCCACTACCGCGATATTGCCAGGAAACAGATTTACATACTTCTCTATTCCCATAGGCCACTTCAGGGGCAAGATACCCGTGTTACTAGCGGTTTTGAAGTCAAGACTCGTTATCCTCGTATTGATAGAACGAAATTGCTTATTTATCTTTGGATGTTGCTCGATTACACCTTGCTCACGAAGCCGCTGCAGTATCTTCTTGCGGTTTTCCTTATCCCTAGGGCCACTTATGTTCAGGTCTGAGTCAAGTTCCCGTGTTTCCCACCAGCCACCGGTATCTTGTACCCAAAGCCTAACCTTCTGTGAGAGTCCCTCAAAACGGGACAAATCCTTAACCTCTTTGTGCAAGCTAGTTGTCCCGATATGTGTCCCGTTTGTGTCTCTTTTAGCTTCAGGTTCGTTTTGTCCCGAAGCATTATACATATGTGTACGTATACCACCTGGGAGATACCGTGCCCCGCTCGCGGCTATCTTGTGCAGTTCATCCTCGGTAATAGGTGGCTCGTGTTCGCAGTCGTTTTGGTAGCATGCTTTCACGGCGGCATAAATTGTATTTTCAGACGCGCCTTGCCTTCGCATACCGGAAGCCAACTTAAACAGTCGATAGTTGCGCTCTCCATGTTTTATCGAGCCTGGGGAAGTGGTTGCTGCCGGGGCTATTACCCTCCTGGTGGCTAACTCTAGCACCCAGGCCGGAGCTGGTGCTATTTCCGCAGCGTCTATGATCTCGTACTGGTTGCCACTCTCGTGCTGGCTTGGTGGTGCTACAATGTAGCCCCCGTTTGCTCTCAAATCTACTCCCTGGTAGCCGCCTAGGGCCACGGTGTTTCTTATGTTCGTGCCGTTCGGATTGCGGTAAATGTAGTGCAGTCCGCCGCCGCCTGTCCGGTGCGTTCGTGTTCGTGGTAGTGTTCCGTACTTGGCTTCAATAGATGCTTTACTCTCAAGCCCACCGGACTTTTGGTCGAAGTCCGGCACCAGGAAGCCGTCAGTTACCAGACCAATGCCAGCATCCGGCCATCGAGTCCAAAACTCTCGGACGCGCACCTGTAGTTGCGTGGCATCCTTCAGTCCGTGCGGGGTATACGGTGTCTTATCGAGCTTGACCGGAAACGCTTTGAAGCCCTGCGCGACATAAGATAGCGCGGCCTGTAGCATGGCATTATTGGCGCTCACCGGCCTTTACCTCAGCTATGAGTTTTTGCCAGAATTTATGCCAAGCCGTTTTTTGTGCCGGTGAAGCTGGCCCAGGCTGAATGTTTATCATAATTTTTATTGGCTTATCGACTGTCTTGGGCATAGCTAATCGCCCTCTGAATTTAGGTCAAGTGCTTTGAGGATTCGGCTACGGGCGGCAGGGATAATATAAAGCCCTCGCTCTAACGCTGAGACTTCAGTCTGTGTCACGCCTGCTTTCTTGGCAAGGTCTATTTGACGCCAGCCCCGGCGGATTCGTTCTAGGCGAATCATCATTGCTGGACTGACGCTAGTAGCAATAAAAAACTCGTTGGTCATCTCACCAACGAGTCTAATACCTTTATGCTAGGTAAAAAGGTACTACTTAACCATCATTTCCACTGGCGTAAGCCCCCCCCTTTTCGTGGGCGACCTGGTGGCCGCTTAAAACCTAAAATTCGGGATGTGTCTCTTATTTGTTTTTTTATCCATTGGTCGCGGTTGTATCCTTTATCTTCCCCTCGCTGCAAATCAGCTTGAAGTCTAGATGCTATATCCTTAATTGACTCTCCATATACCACGTTCCTTACCCAAAGCCGTATTCGCTGCACCAAGTCATACCGCTTGATATGCTGGCTCACAGGACTTATTTTCCGGGTCATACTTCTTTTTATTGCGGCCCGTCTTTGCGATAATGCTTCGATAGGGCTTAGGTCAGTGAATGCTTTGAAAACTGAGGATTCTACCAAGTCACGCAGAGGCCCGGCAACTGGCCCCTGGGATACCTGGGTAAGTCCCCATTCCCGGTAATCCATTATTCGCATGTAGCCTACGAGCCCCGGCACTCCTAAAGGCTCTACAAGAGCTTCCAAACGAGACAGATAATCCGCCTTTATTCCCTCTGTGATGGCATCTTCTAGGGGCTTAAGTTTAGTAGCAGCTAGTTGCGCTTCGTCTTGCGTATCCTTGTCATATAGCCCGTAGGCAGCTTCGCCTAGTGATAAAAGCGCACCACGAGCTTCTGGCGACAAGTTTGCGAAAATCTCTTCCAGTTTGGGCATTATAGCCTCTATGACCATTTGTGGAATCTGCCTAGCATGTCTCCATTCCTCGCTGAATTCTGGAATTTCACGCAGTTCTGCTAATAAGAAAAACTTGGCAACGGTGGTGTCAAGGAAACGGATTGCCTCTTTAGGGGAAAAGGGCGAGCTTGGCCCCTCTTGTCTACCGGTGAGCTTTTGCTGTGTTACTCTATTTTCCGTAGCCATTGCTATTTCGCATCGATTTGAATCCCGTAAACTACGCGGCGAACTTGGTCTCCAGCCGTGGTTGGAGGAGTTCACCTTCATACCGCCGATATTCAATTCAGGCAAATACCAGACTCTTTATCTGACGGTATAGGCTTCAATAAACAAAGTTGGCATCCGTTCTCACTGTATCAGGACACCAACTTTTGTCAACTTTCTTCCCGCCAGCCAGATGGCGGGTGTCAGCGGAAATTTTTACGAACCCATGTCCTTGACAGAGCATACCCTCTCCCCTCAATATAGCTATACCTAGAGTTCAACGATGATGCTAGGGAACCCCCCCTGGCAATAGCTACCGGAAAGCCTGCCCTGGGGCCCCCTGCTGCTGGTCCACCTGGCCCCGGGCGAGGACTGCCACTGTTTTGAACGGGCTTCCTGCTGGCGTTAACGCGCTTCCAGCCCTCCTCAGTACCTTCATCTTCCTTATCTGTGCCCTGAATAACCCATTCCGACATGGCGACCTCCCGTATGCGGACCTCCTGACGACCTCCTAAAGACCTCTATATGCTAATAGACTTTGTCCTCTTGTCAATTTTGAACAGATTTGGACGCATTTGAACAGGCACTTGAACGGATTTAGACGCATTTGAACGGCGCATTTCGGCGGACTACAGCAGGCTGCTTGGCAACCGCAGAAACTTGAAGGAAAATCCAGCTGAGGACCGGCCCTGCACTTCCTTTTCCTTCCCCTTAACCAGCAGGCTGGCCTTTCTTACATCCATTGGGTTATCGACGTCGGCATGAGTCGTTCCGCGGTCATCAACAAAGATTATGGGCTTCGCCTTGAATTCTGTCTCTCTATTCCTGGTCGCATTCAGTCGCTGCCAGCCTTTTTCAGTCCCTTCCTCTGTCTTATCCGTGCCCTGAATTAGCCATTTCGCCATGTTGACCCCCTATGAGTCGTTATGAGTCATCTATGACCGTCATACTTACATTTTTAGATTAACGCACTTTTTGGCGTTGTCAGGTTCGAAACTTTTTTATTAGCGTAAACGTGCGGCCTGACTTTCCCCGAGTCACTGACCTGTAAAAGTCGTACCGAACGTATTTATCAGTGACCTGTCGGTACTAATTTATCATGAGTTGACAATGACGAAAAAAGAAGGACAAGTGAACTGAGGAGGCCCACATGGATGGATGGGATATTTTAATGGGCATCGTGAACATCGTTGCCAGGCTGCCCCTATCATTTGCCATGGTGGCCGGGCATCGTGACGAGGTCATGGTGTGATACCAGAAATTCTCCAGAAATTGAACGTGATTTCGTCCGTCTGTCCGTCCGTCCATCCATTTGATATTTGAACGGATTTGGACGAATTTGAACAGGCATTTCGCCGCACCACAGCTTCAGGGAACAACTATACCTCCCCCACGGAGGTTAAATAGAGGTGTTGTGGACAGGTCTTTGGACATCTTGTCGACGTCTTAATTGAAGCTAAAAGTCCAACCGTCTGTTGGCCATTTGAGCGGGTTTGGGGGCATGGTAAACGACATTTCGGCGGCCCCCACGTTCACGACGACTTTTTCGACTTTGGACTTTGGGGAGTCGAAAGTCCAGGACTTTTGAGTTTTCTATGTCCAAGTCCATTTGTCCATCCCTTTGGCATCTGGACGCTCCTGGACGGCGCATTTCGGCGGACCACAACATTCTATTTGCCTGGCTCAAAGAATCCGAGTGCTTCGCCAGCTCTCTCAATAACCGTGCCATGGACACTAAGGTCATGCTAGTCCACCGATATCAATGACTGCGGCTAATGCCTAATGTCAATGGCCTGCTGTGATCCGCCGAAATGCGCTGAGAAATACGTTCATTTGATATTTCGAAATAATGCCCTAAAATAATGGTATCAACGGTATCAGGAGGTATCAATGGTATCAAAGATTGATCAGATTAAAGAGGCGCTGGACGCTGGTAAATCGACCCGGGCGATAGCAACTGAGTTTAAAGTTAGCCTTCGTGATATTGCCAAAGTCAGGAAGGACTTGGGGATTGACTTTGGGGCTTTGGAACGCCGCAAGGCCAGCTTGAACGAAGAAGTTGACCGTTTGAACAAAGAAATTCGGGGAAAGGAAGCCTGGAATGCAACATTAGTGAAATCTATCGAGGTTGGGAAAAAACAATTAGCCGCGGGGCTAGATCGAGAGTTCTCCGCCAAGAAAAACGAGTTAGCCCTGTTAGACGCTGAGCTCGACAGAAAAAGGGCCCAAGTACGAGCTGTTCCAAACTATGTGATCAAGGATATTTCAGCTCCATCAAATTGGGCCTATATAGATGCTTGGCTTGACCGTTTAACTCCAGAGCAGTTGGACTGGCTGTCTGAGAGGACGTGTGACAAGGCGATCGCCGTGCATTATCGTAATGCACGGCTGGCGCTGGAACGGTCGCTGAAACGGTAGCAGCCATTTACTTGACAACGCTCGAAAGTGGTAGGAACTGGCCCTGGTCCTGGCCCTGGCGGTGCTCCGGTGATCCGATCTGGTCCACCTGGCCCCGGGCGTAGCGTACAGGTAGGCGGGAACCTGCTCAGTATGCTTTTCTCCAGGAACGAGTCTTCTACTCGCTGAACTCCCAGGGAGAAACAGCCGTGCTGCCCTGGGCAGACCTGATAGCGGCTACTCATCCTGAGTTAGCTTCATAATATCCTTATGTAAATTCCGCTGGCAATCCTCTATATTTTGCAAAATCGAAGCTAACTCTCACCAAAACTACGATTTTCAGCTTCAATTGAAGAACTAGCTACTTCTTTTTATATACAAAAGGTACTTTTGTAAAGTATGCTGTTCGCAGAGCTATGTTTCGAGAGTGTAAATAGCTTCAGCACCTTAACAAAAAATGACTTGACCTTGATGGGTAGCTAACCCGAACGATTAGGCCAAACCCTTATAGGGAATAGGGCGAAAGCCCCTAGAATCGGCAAGGGATAGGCCGAAAGTGGATTAGTAAGTCATTCATCACTCTAGCCCTGATTCGGGGGTTTGATATACGCTTAAATCTAATTGAGAGGTGAAAGCGTATGACAGTCGAGTTTACAACCCCTGAGTATATCGCTATGTTGCTCAATCCTGCACCGAGCAAACCGCAAGGGCGTAAGGTTTGGAGCGTTGACCTTGAGACTGTGTGGCTTCCGTTCTTTACAGCCTCTAACGTGATGGGCAAAACGGTTATACCCCCTGAAGCTTTAGGCGCACCGCTTCGGTTAGCGTACGGCAAGGATGGAGTTGCGAAGTTTAACCCCAATACGGGCAAGCCTGTTATCAGGGTGGCGAAGGAATTGGGCGAAGGAGTCAAGATGGTTCGTGAGAACCTTGTGGCGAACCTTCAACATTTCTCCGCAACAGTCCGCAAAGCCGAACCCGACAAATACAAGGCCGAAGTGAGCACCAGCATAGAGGCAGGGAAGCCCATCAGAGAGGCCGACAGGATAGCGATAAGCAAGGCGGTGGCCGAAGCTATGGCCGAAGCTATAGCGAAGCAGGATAAAGCCGAAGCCCAGTCCGAAGCTCCCCAAACTGAAGCCCAACCCGAACCAGTACCAGCATAACCCGAACCGATAGCGAGCAAAGCCAATACATAAGCGTATATCACCCCCCGAATTAGGGCTAGAGTGAGAGAGGGGGATATATGCCGAAGTGGGCAACGAACGAACGGCAAGCCCAATTATTAGACCTCTGGGCGAAGTACGGCAATCGTTGCTTGTTAGGCCATACGGCTTGCGATGACTTCAAGCATTACATATATCACAAGCTCACACCCTTGTTCGGGATAAAGCCAAAGCCAATCAAGTGTGTGGATAGATACGGCAATCCCATACTTGATAACAACGGTCAACCGCTTTGGACTGTTGAATATAAGCTAATCCCCGATTGGGTAACAACTCCCGAAGTAATCCGCCTCTATGACTTGAGACTAGCGGAAGTTATAGAGGATTGGGTAAGAGAGGATAGGCAATCAAGGGCTTTTGAGCGTAAAGCAATCTCCCGACTACTCCACACTATCCCCGAAGTCGGGAAGCTCAGAGGGCAATTCTCGGCAATCGGCAGGGAGATATACCTAGACTCTCAACCCCAATACTATGTTGAGTGTTTAGGGATAAGCGGCCTTAACTTCAAGCCGTTCGCCAAAGTACGAATTGCGTCTAGCTATACTCGGTTACTCGTTGACTTACAAGCACCTCTAGCTAGAGTTAGCAAAAACAAAAAGCGGAAGTTTATCCGCTATGGCAAGGGCTTGCCCATAGAAGTACAAAAAGAGGTTGAACTAACGTGCAATAAAGCAATTGCACACTATCTCAGTTAAGTAAATTCCATCAAGGTTAAGTAATCGAAACGAAAGCAAAAAGACTCTCATTAACCGAGAGTCTTTTTGCTTTCTAAGAGCCTCTAACGCCACAGCTAGGGGGGTGGGGCGAAGCCTTGCCTCCCGTCATCGGTGTTAGAGGCTCTTTGTTTTATATGGCCATGAAGGGGGTGAGCGCATGGAGTACACCTACTCCAGCTACAGAGGATACCGGCCTGGCGATGGTGAGAACGAAGCCCTGGCCGGTGACCTGGAGGGTGACTGGAGGACATATGCCAAGATAGCCGAATACTTTGTCCGCAAGGTAAAGCTCGAGGATAGGGAGGACTTTCGACACGACCTTATCCTGGAGATGGCAAAGGTAAAGGCGAAGTATGAGGCAAAGGGGAAGCCACTGACTGAGGCCGGCATGATGCGGGTTTGCAGCTACGAGCTAACCGCTTACTGGGAGAAGGAAAGGATGCGGGCCAGGGGCATTATCGTAGATTGCGGGAACTGCGGCAAAGAGCAGAGACAAAGGTGCAGGGATGAGAGTCCGAATCTCCGGTGCCGCAAGGCGAAGCGCTTCTTTAGCCTCAACCAGGCCATCGTCGCCGATGGCCTGGAGCTTTGGGAAGTCCTTGCCGATGACAACGCCCTGGACCTGGACGCCTGGGTTGACGCCAGGGCTCTGCTCCGGCGCCTCCCGCGAAAGCTCACCATGATCGGCTACAAAGAAATAGCCGGGATACCTCTGAGCGGTGAAGATAAAGCATACCTCAAGCGGTGGCGTGACAACGGGAAGAAGGAAAAGCCGAAGAGGATACCGGCCCGAAATTGGTATGACCTGGAGGAAACCATCCTGTCTCTTCTCAGGGACAATGGGGGGATGAGCAGGCGGGATCTCTACCGCTGCCTCAACCTCTCTCCCCGGGAACTCGGCTGGTACTGTGACCCCCTGGTAAGGCAAGGGCTGATCAGGGAGATGAAGAGGGAGAACGGTCGTGGCCGTCCTCTCACCCCGCTGCTGGTAGCTGCGCAGCCAGGCGATCTACTGCCTGAGCCACTGCCTGATAAAATGGAGCTCATCCGGCAAGCCTACTTTGTGGAGCAAAAGAACATCAAGCAGATAGCGAGGGAGTTTCATCACGCCACCCGGACGGTGCGCAAGGCTATCTGCATGGAAGCTGAAAAACGAGCACAAGTCGAAGCCAGGGCAAAAGAACCTGTAGCCGTAGCCTAGAACGCTTGAACTCATGCCCCCGTCCGTCCCCACTGGTAGCCCAAGAGAAAGGGGCGTAGGTCGAATCCTGCGCCCCTCTTTGTTAAAATTCCAAGAACGGAAGGGCTGGAAGGAATGCGATATTGAGAGCGAGTCGAGCCACTATTGTTTATCGGACTGCACGAAACAAGCAATTGTGTGCGTACAATTTCGAACTTTAGAAGATAAGTGTCCTCGGTTTTAACCTTCGAAGCTAACCAGCTTCCCCCTCTGGAAGCCCACAGATGTCCAAAATCTCGTTAGGCGTTCATCATCCTCCCTGACAATAACTCTTGCCTTGACCCGATTTCGCTTGCATTCTTCACGAAATGTCTCTACTAGCATTCGCCCTATTCTCTGATGCTGATACTGAGGTGCGACACCCATCATATCTATCCAGCCACTTATATTTGTCCCGTATTCCGCGCCTCTTATGTCCCCTAATAAGAAACCTACTATCTCATCCCCCAGTTCGGCCACATAGCTTAACGCCGGACGATATACTGCCCACTCAGTTTCAACTCTTAATGGCCAAGACAAGGCCCGCCTTTCACCGGCAAGCGCTCTATCTATCGCTTCCACCTTGTCCAGGTCTGCCCCGACCATCCTTCGAATCTTGATTTTATCGCTGTCTGGCAGCATACTCTTCCCTTACTATTTCAGACTGCGCATGTGTGGTTTCAATGTCGGCGAGGATGGAGAAAACACCAGCCAGCCTTTTGATAACTGTCGCTCGAAATTACATTTCCAGGTTGGTCAGCTTCCCCGGGCGGAAGCCTATAGATGTACAGAAGCGAATCAGCCTTTCATCGTCCTCCCTGACGATAATATTTGTTCTGAGGTGTTTTTGCTGGCACTCCGCCCAGAATGCCCGCGCTAACCTGCGGGCTATCCCCTTTCTCTGGTGCTCAGGCGCAACACCTATCATATCTATCCACCCGCTTAGCCCCATCCCATATCTCGATCTCCTTATGTCACCCAGCAGGAAGCCGACGATCTTACCTTCCAACTCAGCTACAAAACCCGGTGCAGGACGATAGAACGCCAATTCGTCCTCAACGCTTAAGGGCCACGATGCAGCGCGCTCCTGGCCAACTAGCAGTCGATCTATTTCTTTCACTGCCTCAAGGTCTGCTTCGACCATCCTTCGGATTTTGACCTCACGGTTAGAGGGTGGCATAGTATCTGGCATCTCCTTACACGCTATTCTATATCACCTTCCCGCTATTTTCTATATTATTAACTAAGTAAAGGTAAAACTCTTGAGAGAACCTTCGCGTTGGTTCTCCAAGCTATCACCCCTGCTCGACAATTCGCCCTATTGTTGCACGTTATGGGGGTTCCCAAACAAGTCAGAGTAAAGTTTTCCTCTTAGACTTCTCTTCCCTGACCCAACCTTCATCCATAAGCTCAGGTATTGCGGCGTGAACTGTACCCTCATCGAGATTTGTGTCCTTAACTATATCCTCCAGGGTTGCTCCACCACTCCGCAGACTTTCGAGTATTTTCGCCTCGTCATCCTTACCCTGACTTTTGAGTTGTGGAATCGTGTACCTACCTTGTGGAGTCAAAATGTAATAACTGATAAGGCTCTCCTTGTTCATTTTGCGAGACCTCCACCTCCAATATAATAATACCATACTGTTTCGGCTCTAGATAGCTTCAATGGCATATATGCTAGAACTCAAAATGTGTGATTCGCGGAGGTTACCAACGATTGAAGTAAAGTTAATATAGGTCATCTTGACATCTTGGGTTGAGACGAGTATATTACGGACAATCTGGCGAACGTAGCCGAGATGGGTCTTCTACACCATGACCCGGGAAGTCGACCCCAAAATTGAGGAGGGAGGGAAAATGTCAAGACGGAAGCTATTTATCGGCATCGGTGTTATTGCAATTCTCGCCACAGTGTTTCTTTCATTGGGAGCTGCACCTTCTGATATGCCCCGGCAAGGAAGACCCGAGCAGCCACAATCAGGTTATGCTCGTGCACCTATTTACTTCAATGCGGTGGCTACCCCAATCAGACCGGATGAAACACATAAAGCGTCACCGGCTGCGGTTTCAGCTCCTTTTACACCAGCCAATATCCAGCAAGCCTACAGTTTTGTCAGCTCTGCGCAAGGTGCCGGAAAGGTTATCGCCATTATTGATGCCTATGGCGATCCGAATCTGGCGAAGGACGTTGCTACCTTTGACAATTATTTTGGTCTTGGCTCAATAACCCCCCAAGTCATTTATCCCGATGGCCAGCCCAGAGGTAAGAATTCAAACTGGGCAATCGAGACTGCCCTGGATGTGGAGTGGGCGCATGCCAATGCCCCGGCGGCAACCATTGATGTGGTTGTTGCTCCGGATTCTTCACTTGGACATTTGCTAGATGCCATCAACACAGCTGCCAAAATCACTAAGGTTGCTGCCATCTCAATGAGCTGGGGTGCCCCCGAAAGTCAGTGGAGCTCGAGCGTGATTAGCCAGTATGAGTCAGCCTTCGTAAACATTACCGGGAAGGGGATTGTCCTTCTGGCGGCCTCGGGTGACCAGGGGGCCACCGATGGCACTCGGTCGCTTACCACTGACTATCCGGCTTCTTCACCTGAGGTCATCGGCGTGGGAGGGACTACTCTAACCGTGAACAGTTCTTCAGGCGCCTACGTCAGCGAAACAGCCTGGAGCGGTAGCGGTGGCGGTTACAGCGCAAAATTCTCAGAGCCGCCTTATCAGTCAACGGCGAGCATCAGTGATCCGACTATCAAGCGAGGTGTACCTGATGTCGCCTTCGACGCTAATCCGAATACAGGAGTTTACGCATACTGCTCACCTTACTGGTATGAAGTGGGCGGGACCAGTGTTGGCGCTCCTAACTGGGCGGCTATCGTCGCTGATAGTGCTGCCACAAGTAAAGCATTGAACCTGGGTTACCTATATGACACCGTTTACACCAGTACGACTTTGTACCTCCACGAGATTCACGATATTACCAGTGGCAATAATGGCAGCCCAGGCTACAGCGCAGGCATCGGCTGGGATGCAGTTACCGGGATTGGTACACCCATTGTGTCTAACCTCATATCAGGCAGTTAGGGCACAGGCTTTAATTACCATGGGTGACCTGGCAAAATAACGTCGGGTTACCCATGGACAGGCCAAAAGGCAGGGAAGGGCTGGGAATGAGATGGGCCAGTGTTTGTGGTACACTAATTGTGTTAGTCTCGCTGCTGGCAATGCTTACGGCTGGTTGCCAATCCAAAAGCACACCGGGTTCAACCCCTGCTGAACCCAGCCCAAGACCACCGATAATCTTCACACCTGTGCCGCCACCGCCCTCGTCGTCGCCTGCTACAACGCCGGCCTTAACGCCGACATATCAAAATCAACAACCTATTGAAATCATATCTGTGGTAGGCCCTCTCCAACCGATTAACCCTGGGGGGCCAAACGTCGAAATAGCCCTTAAGAATGTGAGTAATGGTCCTGTTGTTTCTTTAACTGCTACCCTTGAATTAAATAAATCCTTCAACTTCAACTTCGATATTTCACTTGCGAATCCTTTGCTCCCTAATAATAGCATTAGCGCTACGCTCACTCTAATTAACGGGGGATTCAGCGATAGTCTCTCATATCCTCTTAAGATAAATGGAGCATTCCAGAATGGAGGCACATTCGTTTACACAGATCAGGTGAAGATTACAGAGCCTCCGCCGAACAAGTGATCGAGCATTGGGGATTGGTGATAAGTTCTTGTTTTGATAATCTTAGGTAAAAGTAACTCATTTTGTTGAGCCTCCTTCTTCCCAAGTAGTAAGAGACCCAACTGCACAATCTAGCGTTTTGTTCACCTTAATTTACCCCTAGTTCCACCATGTAATCACGATCAGGGTATTGGCTTCCGCTCTGTCTTAGCAACAGTGACCTATAGAGTGCTTGCGCTAGTATACATTTCGCGATAGAATGTCGCAATCAGTACGCGATTTGAGAATGAGAAGAGGCGAGATGGCAAGGAGTTGAATGCGAAAGTTGTCATCAAGCCTGTTAGTGAAACTGCCAGGAGTAAGGGATGAAAGAGAATAAGGTGCCCGAACCAAAGCGACTTGCGGCTAAAGGAATTGATGCCAAGAGGAGAAGAAGATCCAAACCGAGGCGACTCGTTGCCATAGGTGATGTTGCTATTCCCAAGAAGGGACTGTGGGCCGGCGAAGAGTGTTTAGTTCTTGAAGTAAAGAAGAGGCTACAGCCATCTGGACATTATCAAGTAGTCCGTGTTCTTCTGCCCAATCAGCGTCAGAGATTGTATCCTCTTGTGGAAATCAAAGAGATAATCCTGGGTAAGGGGGCAAATCTGACAAAGGCTCGGCAGCAAGAAAGTGATGCAAAGATTCCAAACGAGAAGTTAAATATGCGAGTCGTCTTAGAGCCCTTAAGTGGAACTGCTAAGGATAACCTTGAGCGAGCTAGGGTAGAAATAACCAGGGTTGTTCATTTCCGAGGCTCTGTGACCGGCGTGAAGGCTAAAGCCGCAAGAATCATAGTGGAGTTTGAAGTAAACCCACAATGGGATTTGCCGATGCCTGAGAAGGTCAAATCTTTGAATGAGTGGATACCTGCGATGGTGAGAACAGTTTTCAAGGTGGTTAGCGTGTCTACGCCTTTCAAACAGGCTCACAAGAAGGGGTAATAATAAAAAGAGCTTTGGCGATTCTCCTAGTGAGCACGATTGTACTAGGATTGTTGGCTTCTGGAATATCATGTACTAAGACGGTATATATAACAGTCACCCCCATGCCAACAGCTGCTCCGTCGCCCACGCCCACACCGACGCCAACGCCTATACCTACGCCTACACCAACTTTGGCGGCCGGGACCAAGACAGGGGTGATTATTGGCCCCATCATCGCGATGATAGTCATATGGCAGGCGATGTACTGGTTCTTGAAGAGAAGGAGCAAGCCAACGACAGGCCCGACGGAAGGCCCAAAAGGTTAAGGTAAAGTCTAAAGACTTATTGCAGCGGGCCCGTTACCCATTGCTCAATATACAAGCGGTTTTGGAGCGCGGTCAGATCAGGAAGGAAGTCTGATGGCAGCTGGATTTGCACAAAATGAGTGTTTGTGACCCCGGGGGCATAGCCACATCAATCCCTGCACCTTGCCATGAGCGAAGCTGGTCCAAAAAGAGGATACCTAGAACAGCTTTGATTTCACACACCTGAAGAAAGCGGTGCTCCATAAAGGCTTGGTATCGGCGCATAGTTGTTTGTTGATGCCTAGCAAACCCCGATGTTAATATCTGGATGTTGCTGTGCGTTGTTTTTGTGGTATAGAAGGTGACTTTTGGGCAGGCATTGCCTGTCAGGACTTAAATAATAGCTATACGACCTGTAACTCAATGGGCGTGCATCAAATGCTCTTTCAAGAAACAAACTTCGACTTCAACAGCTTTGTCAAACCATTTGCCCGTATACACGTCAAAGTGACAGATCGGCATCTTCACTATCTGTGCCTTCTGCATTTTTAAGGCAGCTTTCTCTGCATCGGTTGGAGAAACAACAGAATCCCTCTCACCTATGATGATAAGGGCAGGGCATTTCACTCTCTTCGCCAGTGCCGTTGGTCGGTACAAGGCCGCAGTAAATAATACTCTCGCAGGGCACTCGTTCTTCCATTTCGATCCTTCAGGGATAATAGAGAGGTACCCTAGCTTGGCCTCTGGCGCAGTCAAGCAAGCCACGGTACCCGGATCACCCACCACCGGAACGCAGTATGCACCACGCCTAGTAAGCATCCTGAAAACGTCCCTCACAGCTGCCATTAAAAATCTAACCCCCTGTCCCAGCCTAGTTCCCTTGAGTGTGGCGATAGAATCAACAAAGGGCACTTGACAAACAATAGCTCTGATATCCGGGTCATGGGATGCGGCCACGATGACATGCCCTCCGCTAAGCGATGTTCCCCATAGGGCGATCCTTTCCCGGTTGATGCTTGCAAGGGCACGCACGTGGTCAATCGCGGCTTCCCAGTCCTGGACATGACGGTATGGATCTACCAGATTGCGGGGCTTCCCATCACTATCTCCAATACACCTATAGTCAAAAAGAAACGCAGCTATTCCGCCTTTTGCAAACCTCTCAGCAAAAGCCGTGAGCCGGAATGTTCTCTCTGCGGCGATGCCATGAGCCATTATCACTACAGGCGGAGATTTGACTTCGTTGGGCAGGTAGAGCCAGCCAGAACATCTGGTTCCGTGGCTTTGGAAGTCTGAATCAATTCTAGTGAATTCCAGATTCTGAGTCGTCACGGCCCCCAGCCTCCCTTCCCTTGAACGACTCCTCTCTGTCTGCTACGCTCACGTCTGCTCCGACATTATACTACATACCACCCAACCTAAACTTGGATACGAAGCAAACTTTGGGGAATACAATGGTATGTACCAAAGAGAAGTCCTTCTGGAGCAGTATATCCGCTCGGAAAGGACTACGTTTTGAGGGCATGAGGGCAGGGCTACAAACACATTGAGGACTGCTCAACTTTCAATCAGCGCGTGCCGAGTTAGAATCCAGAGCAACTCAGGAGCAGAAAAACCACCAAGTCCTGCAGTGCGTCAGGGTGCCATCTCTGCACATGTCATGCCTGAATGGTACCAGATAGGGATGCAGTAGACATGCTCTCCCCAACTTGACGGTATTCATCTAAATAGATATTATCTGGGGCGACTCTTAATCTACATAACTCCTCATAGACTTAGTAGCTGGTGCCCGAGCAGCACGACCGGGACAGGATGCTTCTGTACAGTGTAAGCGTTGCCCAGACTGTCCCTGATCTGCCCTGTGTACGAGCTCAGACCGAGAGCAACTCAACGCTTCGGAAAGGAGAACAATCATGGGTGCAAAGGATGTGAAAACCGCCGTCGTAGTTGGGGCAGGCGTGATGGGGCATTCTATAGCCCAGGTGTTCGCCCAACACGGTATCGAGGTTGGTCTTGTCGACACTAATGATAAGTTGCTGGATCGCGCTGTTGCCTTAATACAGTCTAACCTGAACACACTGTCAGGCTTCAAGCGCGTAACTCATAAAGAAATCCCGACAATTCTAAGTCGGATACACGCTTCAACAGACCTCTCTGCAGTAGCACATGATGCTGACTTTGTGGTGGAAACCGTTTCTGAAGTCGCTGATATCAAAAGAAATGTATTTGTGCAGCTTGACAAAGTCTGCCGGAAGAACACCATCCTGTCAAGCAACACCTCATCCCTGGACCCCTTTAGTGTCGCCGACATCAGTAGGCCTGAACGGCTGATTATTGCTCACTGGTTCAACCCGGCACACATAATTCCTCTGGTGGAGGTAGTGCCAGGTCCCAAGACATCGTCGGAAGTCGTCGAATTGACCGCAGGTCTTATGCGGAAGCTAGGCAAGATGCCAGTCGTACTTGAACAGTTTGTACCCTCAGGGATCATCAATCGCATTCAAAACGCCATTAGTTTTGCGGTATACGAGATAGTAGACAAGGGATGGGCCACCCCGGAGCAGATTGACAGTGCGGTCAAAGCCGTCATGGGGATCCGACTCCCGATATTGGCCGTCTGCCAACTCTTGGATTTCACCGGTCTCGATACGGTGAACAACATAGTGGCAGATATGGGGATGAGGTTTCCTCTCATTGATGATATGGTGAACCAAGGGCATCTTGGAGTGAAAACCTCGAAAGGCATCTACGATTACGGCGGACGGAGCGAGCAAGAAATACTAAGAAAGCGGGACGAACTCTACCTCAAAATGCTGGAACATCTGGAGCGAATAAAGGCATTTGACACTGTCTAGGAACAGCCTATCAGACAGACCAGTAGACATACCCAAGCCGCCGGACAATAAATCACCATCAAAAATCGAGCGGAAGGAGGCAAACATGGGCAATTATTCAAAGCCGATCAAGAATGTCACCATTGTGGGCGCGGGATTCATGGGAACACAGATAGGGTTTCATTGTGCTGTCAAGGGCTATCCGGTCTGCTTTTACGATGTCTCAAGCAAAGCACTGCAGAAGGTCATGCCTTCGTGCGTGGAGAAATTCGACTTCGCGTTCGCAGCGCATCCCAGGACTGCAGATGAGAAGGATAATGTAATCCACCGAATTAGGTTGGCCAGCGGCATCAAAAGGGCTACTTCAGACACCGATTTGGTGATAGAGGCTGTCCCGGAGCATCTCGAACTGAAACGAGAAATCTTCGCTAAGTTGGATCGAGCCTGCCCCGCTCATACCATTTTGGCCACCAATAGTTCCTCTATTCCCATTTCGCGCATTGAAGGTGCTACACGCCGACCGGACAGAGTGATTAACCTGCATTTCTTTGTGCCCGTGAGGGACAACGCACTGGTAGAATTGATGGGCGGCACCGCCACATCTGACAATACCATCGAAAAAACGCGCCGGTTTGTTCACAGTATAGGCTTGATACCGGTTCTAGCTCGGAAGCAGAGCTTTGGGTTTGTTATCAATCGAGTCTGGCGAGCTATCAAGAAGGAGTGTCTCCGGGTGGTTGACGAGGGCGTGGCGTCAGTTGAAGAAGTTGATCAGGCATGGCAAGCATTTCTGGGGACGGCTTATGGGCCTTTCTTTATGATGGATGTCGTTGGGCTGGATGTTGTTCATGACATTGAGATGTCATACTATCGAGAATCTGGAAATCCGTTAGATACGCCACCCAGGATTCTTCTGGACAAGATCGCAGCTGGGGAGCTAGGTGTCAAGACAGGTAAGGGCTTCTATACATATGCGAAGACTTAAACCTGCAAAGGAACCAAACGGGAAAGGTCCTAAACTGGCCTCAGTGTAGGAATTAACAAGCCTGCCGCAGTTGCATGAGCTAAGGTCACCAGTTAGGAATGCGACCTTTCAAACCTGCTTGAACACCATGGACAGACTAGAACTTCACCTTGTTCATACCCTTAAGGCCGAGTATTTGTCTTGCATCATCGGGCGTGGCGATTTCCCTTTCGAAAAGTTCAGCGATTTTGCGGATTTTCTCCACCAAGTTCGCATTGCTCTTGGCCAGCACCTTATATTTGATGAATATGTTATCTTCCATACCGACTCTGACATGGCCACCCATGGCCATCGCCACAGCTCCTAGGTGGAACTCTGCAGGATAGCCGATACCGATGACAGACCATGTGTAGTTATCCGGACCGAACCATCTATGCGTTTCTGTCTGAAGATGCATAAGTTCGTATGGCGTTGAGAATGTGCCCCCCAGAACTCCAAGGACGTACTGTATATGCACTGGCATGTCCAGTTGGCCTGCTCTAACAAGGAAGCCAGTGTTGTAAAGTCCATTTGTGCCATAGATTTCGACCTCTGGCTTGACGTTGTGTTTTTTCATGGTTTTGGTAAATAGTTCCAGGTCTGCGAAGGTGTTTTTGAAAACGCCATCCTTGGACAGTTCTGTCACCCATTTCTCCCAGGGATACTTCCATTTCTTGATCCTGTCTGCAATTGGGAACCAGCTGAAGTTCATGCTCTCAACATCCAGGGAACACATTTCTGGCTCAAACTCAGGAACAACAGCTATTCTCTGTTCCGCCGTCATTCCCGGGCCGCCACCGGTGGTGGTGCAAATCACCAAATTGCACTTCTCTTTGATTTTGGTGAGGGTTTCCCTCCAGATCTTCAAATCGGCTGTGGGAATGCCCTGGTCTGGTTCCCTTACATGGACATGGACTACTGCCGCTCCTGCCTTGTACGCTCTATATGCTTCGTCAGCCATCTGATCTGGAGTTATAGGTAGATAGGGCGTCTGGGATGGAAATACCGCAGAACCAGTCAAGGCGCAGGTGATTATAAGTTTGGGCATCTTGGCCATCTTAGCTACCCCCCTTTTTATGACCTAGAATTGCTGTGACCTCTCCACTTAGCCGTTTCACATTGAAACTCAGCTCATGATTCTGGGAGCGGTTTTTTGAGTATTTCCTTATAAAATCCTTCCAAGTCAGGCAAGAAATCGAAGGTTACGGGATACCCGGGTGGTAACACTTCAATGTCGAGCAGCGTGTAGCATCCGGGGCAGTAGAACTCCCTCATCTCCTGCCAACTCGGGTCAGAATGCTCCCAGTTGCGATACATCTCCTGCAGCAGTTCAGGTGTATTCCTGACAAACACCTTGGACTTATGTTTCCAGTTCTGCCTGTAGTCTCCAAACTCGTAACCGCACTCGGCCTTGACGATACGTTCCTTCCCCTTTTGCACGATATAGAGGTGCTCCGCTAAAGGCAATAATATCTTCTCCTTCCAGGGCACCTTCTCCTGCAGTATCGCCACGACCTTCTCGAATCTATCGGCGTCCTTATGGTCTGAGATAATCCTCTTCAGTGCGGACCACTCCAGTTTGCCATCTATCAAATCAGCAATCGTCTTCTTATCATATGCTGTCATGTGAACCTCCCTAATTAAAATTGGAAATCTTCCGGAAGCCCATAATACTCTTTGAATTCCTCGGCCCATTTTGGTGACAGCTCCATCGATTCTCTATACATATTCTTAATCGGCTCGATCAAATTCTTTTCGAAGACAATCTGGCGCTCACTCTCAAGGAACTCTTTGAAATCGATTGCCCTGGATTTACGGAGGTCTCTTATTTTCTGTCTTTCTTTTCTCGTCGCCCCTTCGTCGATTACCCATTTTTGATTTTTGCTGTCGTAGCTGGCCACTACTCCATAAACACGTTTGACAAGCCCTGCAGTGTAAATCTCATCCTCCAAATCCTTCTTTACAAGCTCAATGTCTCTCGACAGTGGGTCGCCGAAACCGCACGAACCATTCATATTTCCATGCAGGATGTCACCATTACTCAGGTTACCCCCCAGTGTGGCTCCTCTTTTATGTATCGTGTAATCACCCTGCAGAAACCTCTTGACCTCAGAATCGTTGGGGTCTCCTTCTCCTGTGGGATAAGGCCTCTTTGCCTGCGTGACCTCGGCCAGATTGCTCCGAGCCATAGCACTGCGGTACGATGTCGCGTTGGGATAGCCGCCCATGAGGCCAGTACATACGAAGGAAACGCCCCCTCCCCGCACCATATAGGCAAACAGGGATTTCACACCATGCGCCACACGCAGGTTCTCCCAGTCAGTAGCTCCGCGGTATTTACCAAATCCGGCCGTATCTTTTTTCACACGTCTTCCAAGCCAGGGGAAACCTAATTCGAGACTCTCCCACACCTCTATGTCGCCCATATCTGACTCCGGATTCCACATTGCATAACCATAGTCTAACCCGTCCCTCAAAGCACCGGCGCCCATCCCCACAGCAGATATGTCGAATGTAGCCAGCGGAAAGTAAGTGCCATCCTCCAGATAGCCACCACCCTGCGTGCTATCAGTGGTTTCACCGTACGAACTAACGACTTCCTCGCGGTATCCTCTGGAATAAAAGCCGCGGCTGAGGCACCGTACAAGTCCGGTAAAACATGCCAGCAGCGATGGCCAAGCACAACTATATGATGCGAAGGGATCCGTAGGGTTAAACACGGAGCCCGGCGGGAAATAACTTTTTACAGCCAGGTATGAGCCATCGTTCACTCTACCATCGTAAAACAATAGTTGAGACAAGAGCACCCAGAGCCCTCCCTGCATCGCGGTTTCAGAGCAGTTGAACGGGAAAGGCTGGGATCTCGATGCTCCGTCCGTTGAGAAAAACAATTCGCCATCAGGCCTTACGATGACTTCCACAGGTGCGTTTGCAAGGATGTCCTGGCGAGGTCGCTCCGTCCTGCCCTCCGCTACCTCCACGAATGCAATGGGCATAGCCGATGGTGCCCTGTAGCGCCCGGGGACAAGCCTTTCTTTAACACGTGCCAGAGCTATCTGGCGCCCCTCCTCAATGATCTCCCGAATAAATCTGAGGTAATATTCAGAACCCTCCTCCTCAATAATCTTTATAACAGCCTCTCTAATTTTATGACATCCGGCCAAACGCGCCTTCTCATCCAGATCCCAATACATTGGCGTCCGTGTCGACTTCGACGAACGCAGTCGGTATGTTTTAAATATTTTGTCGTTCTCGCCGATCTTATCGGCCACGATGATATAGCCATCCTCAAAGCGTGACTGCGGCTGTGTAGGGCTATGGCCCGGCATAGAAGACCCGCAATCCGGTTCGTGAGTTACACCTGATGCCCAACCCACTAACTGTTCTTTGTAAAATATGGGCACCGCTGTAGAGATATCAGACGTATGCACACCGCCGATAGCTGCATCATTATTGCAGAAAATGTCGCCATGCTTTATGCCCGGGTCGTCTTCATAGTTATTGCGAATCATATATTTGATGAACTCAGAGATGGTATGCACATGGACAATGATGCCTGTGGACAATGTAATCGAATCCCCTTCCGGTGTGTACAGGGCGAAGCACAGCTCACCAATGTTCCTGACGATGGGCGAAGCGCTGATATGCAGAGCTGCTTCGCGTGCCCCGACAAGGGCACCGCGAAGCTTGCCAAATACCCTTTCAAACCGCAATGGATCCTTATCGCGCAACTCTAACCGATGGATCCCATGGTAGTGCCCTGACTTCTTAAACAAATCCTCGCTGTAATTTACCTTCTCCCTAAGCGTCATCTTTGGTTTATCAACGGCTGCCAACTGTTTCTTTTCTCTGACCTTCTTCGGTATTCTCGCTTTCTGCATTTTTACCTCCTGTATCTTTGCCAGCTGGCTATGCCTGCCTTAGCTCAAACACCCTGAATTCGTTGAGATAGGCCTCGGCCTTCGGCGGCACCAACAGGGTAGTGTTTGGTGCCTCAATTACACTGGGCCCTTTGACCAGGTTACCTGATTTCAGATAGTCCATCTCATAGATTTCAGCCCGGTGCCATTTATGTTTGAAGTATATCCTTCTTTTTCCCTTCCTCGCTTTTTCATCAGGCGTGAGCGTGGAAAGCCTATGTTTGCGCAGGATCGGTCTCCTGGTTGGGTACACACCATGTGCTACACATCTGGTGATCAGGTAGCCAAGCTCTGGCGATTTTGCCGAAACCGGGAAAATCTTGCCATAGAGGTCGTTGAAAGTTTCACACAGCTTTTCGAGGTCCTTTCCTGTCATAGGATAAGCTGGTAGTGCCAGTTCCAGGTCGTCCAACTGACCCCTGTATTGCATCCTGGCGGCTGGTTTGAACATCACTTTGGTTAGATCCAGCCCCTGCTTCAGCAATTCTTGCTCGAGTGCTGCCTTGAGACCATCAAGCACCTGGTTGACAATCATGAGCAGCATCTCCCCCTCACGCAAATCGGCTGAAATGGGGAAGTCTATCTGATAATCTATCCTGTCAGAATATTCGGCACAGGCACAGCCGAAAGCAGAAAAGGCGGCTGCCCATGTAGGCACAAAGATGTTTTTGAAATTCAGGCCTTCACTATATGCAGCTGCATGCAAGGGGCCTGCTCCTCCATAGCACAGAAGCGAATAGACCTCGGGCGAAAATCCTCGCCCCATCACCGTGGCGCTCAGGCTGTCCCTCATAGTTATATCGACCAGATTCTTGATGCCCTCAGCTGTCTCATACACGTCTAGACCCAGAGGTTCAGCTAACTGCCGTTTGATGCCATCATATGCTTTTTCCACCGAGAGCTTGACCTTGCCGCCCAGGAAGTAATCCGGGTTGAGGTAGCCCAGCACAAGATTACAGTCATTGATGGTAGGCACCTTTTCCTTTACACACATACCTATCTTGTAGCCCGCTGATTCCGGGCCCAGTTCTATTTTCTTTATGACAGGGTCCAGCCTCACATACATGCCCGTGCCCGCGCCGATTGACTCGGTGACGATGGCCGGTATGGCGGTCTTCATCCAGGCAATGCTAGGTTCGACGTCCAAAGTAAACCTGCCCTCGGTAACAAGACCAGTATCAAATGAGGTGCCGCCTACGTCGGAACACACTATGTTCTCTACGCCGAGCGCCTCACCAAGGTATTTACCTCCTATCACACCTCCCACCGGTCCTCCTGACATTGTAGAAGCCAGCATGCGGTGTTCCGGCGCTATTGAACCACCATAACAGGTCATCAGGCGCAGTGGCGCCTTTGACCCCACCGCGGACAGCCTCTCCTTTATTTTTTGGAAATGCGGACGAGAGGGTGAAGCCGCATAAGCCTCCAAAACTGTTGTCTGCGCCCGCGGGAATTCGCCCCTGACAGGACATATTTCACAGGACAAGTACACGGGGATTTCGACGCCTCTCTTCTTCATGATTTCCAGCGCTATTTCCCTGACTCTCTGCTCATGAGCGGGGTTTTTGAAGGAGAACAGCAAGCAGACGCAGAGCGCCTTTATACCCTCGTCCAGTAGCTCTTCTACGGCCTTATAGACCTCGTTTTCATAGAGTGGGATCATTTCAGCGAAAAATACATTAATGCGTCCGCGCACGCCCCGTATGTAACGTTTGGCTATCAACGGTTCATGATGGTGGTGCGATACAGAGTGAAGGCGATCGGCATACGACAGGCCAAGCCAAACCTGCACGGCCCTCTCCATACGCATCATGTCCTCAAAACCAGCGGTAACTATCAATCCCAGCGGCTGCTCGCCCTGTCGGGTGAGGACTTTATTGATCATCTGTGTCCCAGAGTAGATGACAGCGCTCAAGCCTCTTGCCCCTTCAATAGTGTCCAGTCCCCAGTAGCCTAATGCATCTTGGAAAGCATTCATTACAGCTTCAGCTTCATAGCCTGGTTCGGACAGTGCTTTGCCAACTTGGAAATCGCCGTCCTTATCGATCAGCACCGCATCTGTCATCGTTCCACCGGCGTCAATTGCGAAGAATTCCACTACACGTCTGTTTTTCGCCCTTTTCGCCATATTTCACACCTCCTTCCCTGAAGTTATGACCAGATTGTTGCCTGCGGAAGACAGGGAGATCAGGAAGTTATATTAACCTATAGGTGGGGTTTGCTCCCGTTTTATATCACTGGTGCAGACGCTTGTCAATACAGCACTATTATCGATGATACGAGGTTTGTCTGTATTATCTCCCATATCGCCAATATCTTATGTCCCTATTGCCAGAACATAAAAGTGTCACTTGTTCAAGAGCCTAAGGCTGGACGCGGGATTTGTCCAATGTTCCGATATCGAGTCCTTTTCGAGCGCTGAATTATCAAGCTCTTGTCGAAGCTACCACTGGTATACCCTATTTGGAGCAGACCATACCTGATAAAGGGGCAAAGTAACATTTCGTCCTTGTGCCCTCGTTCTTTTTACCCAGCTCGGCCTAGCCGTGACAAGGTGAAACGGGTCCAGTATAATGAGCCTGGAACGGAAGGCGATACAACAGAAACGAGGGTTCTATATGGCATCTGAGCAGCAAATTGAAGCAACTTTATGGAACCGTCCGACAACTTGGCAAGCGTACTGTGACCTAGCACGCCAAAACGAAGGGCTAACTCAGAAAGAACAACAATATATATGCTCTGGCTTGGTGGTTCTTGCGCAGGTCTTAGGAGACAACTTCCTCCAACGTGTCTTCAGCCTCAACCTACCTAAAGTTGAAGAACGTCATCCCTTGGTATTACTGGCGAATGGAACTCCCTCAGCGCAGTTGTCCCTTGGCAGGCTCGGAGAAACACTGAAAGTCTTGGAAGGAGTTACACACTTTCGGAGTCTAGTAAAATTTCTAAAAGATGCCAGAAGTTTCAATAGTGCCGTAGCACACATCGAAGTGGCAGCAAGGCTTCAGAGCGCAGGCTATGAGATTGTTGATTTGGAGCCAAAGGTTAGAAACGGCAAAGCTGATGTGCTTGCAAGGAAAAATGGTGAGGAGTTTTTCATCGAAGTGAGTACGGTTGGTGGGGGAAGGAAAAAAGAAGAATATCCAAGAGAAACAGCGCATGCTATCTGGACTCCTATTCTGGTAAGTGGATGTATTCCCGCTGGCCGTATTTACAGGATTATTAGCGAAGAAGACCGTGCCAAATACCAAGGCGAAATAAAGAAGATTATCGAAGAAGTCAAAACTAAAGGGCGTTGTCTTGAAATAGAGCATAAGGGCGCTCTTGATATCTTCATCGCTCTGCGGGATAAGGGAAGGGAGCTAGATATTTGCTTACAGGGCAAAGGGCTAGAGCACGGATGTGTCGGTCCACCTCTAACTAAAGATCAAATTCGCAGTGTGATAGAAAGATTCGGGGAGGAGATCAGCCAACTTCCCGAAGACAAGCCTAGTGTCGTTACAGTCTATGCGAACGATTTAACTCCATTCTATGTGCAACGGGACCAAGTTTTGGAAGAGGTGGCCAGTGGAATGGAGAGTACCATGACCAACAAAGATAACATCATATTATTTGTACTTATAGTCCCGGAAGGGTGTTTTGAGACCCAGAATAAATACAAACGCTACAATCTTTCGAACAGCAAAACCGTTGTCCAGAGGCCATTTGTGAGGGAGTGCCGTGAGACTATCTTAGCAGTGAAGAATATGAATGCAAGGTTCAGTTGTCCCTCGGGTATCCTCAGCGCTTTCCTTGACGTACAGCGAAGCTAGATTTTCTTGCCTTTCTCAAGCGCGCGTGCCCAGTACAAATCGGGATTGTGGCTGCACAAAAAGCCAGAAGGTGCAAGGATGACTGCTAAAGAAATCGCCAAAAGCAGACAAAGAGGATTGAAATATCTTGCCCACGACATTACAGCAAGTTGCTTGACAAGAAACACAAAAAAGACGTTTGAGAGAAGAAAAAACAACGATTTGTGGCAATGGTTCTAGATTCTGAAGAGTCTATTATTTGCGTAGCCAAAATTTCCCGCCATTGCGAATCACATATAGAGCGAGAGCAATAACAGCTTCGATTTTATGGCAAGACGATGGTCGCTGCACTAAGATAGCTTGTCGAGGACATGAGTTCACGCATTCCAGGCAGCCAGTACACTGTGAAGCGAATAAAGGGCAGATGACCCAATCCCGGCTTAGCGCTCCTGGCTCCCTTCTGCCACGGGGATAAGTTCCAAACACCTTCTCAGGACAGCGGTCCACACATAACCAACAGTCTAGCGGGTTGCCACAAGCCTGGGTATTGATTTGTACCTTCATTGCTTGCTTCGTTTCTACCAGGGCAACTTGGCAAAGTTCGCTCTGGGCTGAAGGGTGATAGCTTTCTTGTCGCAGATAGCCCGACATACACCGCAGCCATAGCATTGGTTCATCTCGATGGTAGCCCTCTTCATAGTGTTAGAGTAGTGGATGGCCCCGAATTGGCATAGCAACAGACACCTCTTGCAACCATTGCACAAATCCCAGTTCACCAGCGCCACATACTCGGCACGGAACATGAGCTGCATCAGATTCGTCTTGACCTGTAGACGATAGGCCAGGCAGTCCTGATCGCAGTTGCAGATGGCACCAATGTAGGGCGTCTTGAAGGTCCAGATAGAGTGCACAAGGCCCTGCTTGTCAAAGGAGCGCAGGATATTCTTGGCTTCTTCCCTGTCCAGCACATCAAAACTACGGGAGTAATCAGGATACTTGCCCAACATACCTACCACATCGATACCGATGCCGAAGCAATAGGGGGCTTTGCGGCCCGTGGTTAGGCTGCGGCAGACGCAGGGCATGCGCACTATGGAGTCTACAAGGTCCACGATTTGTTCCACGTCCTCTATGGGCACTATCTGACCCCAGTGCAGGGCCTTTCCCCTTTGAATAACCATGCGGCGAACGAAGCGGTGGACAACGGGGATATCCCTCACCGCGTCCAATAGTGGCACTGATCTACTACACATATTTTCGAAATGAACCCCGAAGTCCTCCATGAACTCCGACCTTCCCTGCTGTGCCCAGAGTTCGCGTGAGTAGTTTCGCATGACCAGATACCACTTTTTGCCCTCGCCATGTTTGATGCAGAATTCACACATAAGTATCTGCCTTTGACTCGGTGTCGTCCAAACTCGGGCATTGCCTAAATCTTGGGTTAATGTTCCCTTAACTCAACAGCGTCAAGCATCTCTAACTCTCTTAATTTGACGAGTTCTAGCAATGGCTAGATCATACATTGATAGGTTTCTATATCTGGCGGGCATGCAGGGCGGAATCCCTTGGCTAGTTTAAACCCATGCCTGCTGTTGAGGTCTGCCCCCTGGCCCGGAGCAGAGCAAAACAGAGGAGGAGAACTAAATAATATGTATAGGAAGCTCCAGCCCGAAGTGCAACTTCTGCCTCCGTCCCCCATATCAGAACCTTTACAATTAGATGTTGTCTTCTAGCGATGTGCAACCTTCTCCCCGTCTATGAAGAGGTCGAAGCTTGTAAGGGCATTGCGAAGGAACGCGGGATGTCCTGCGATTTGGAACTTGATGTGTGGTTCAGCCAGCCTAGGACCTCCCCATGTTTGGATGATGGACCCGTCCACAATGAGTTCCCCAGCGAACGTCCAGGGAGTCCACCGAGCTACTACAGTGTGTGGTGTCCCCGCAACCATTGGTTTCCACATTCTGTGGGCCATACTGCTCACCCCCTTTATCCTTGCTACCTCCCACTCCCTGAGTAGAATAGGTCCTCATCCCTAACTGCCTCCGCGCCCAACAGATGCAACACTTCTACACCTACTTAGCTTTCCACACTCTTCAAATACCCCAGCTTGCTGCAGTGAGGGCTAATAGCAAAATTGCGGACAAGATTACCTCGGGCCACCCAAAGCTTTGCGTGGCTCCTCCTTCTTTGTCTAGAAGGTTGAAATGTGACATTTCCAGCAGAGAATCTGGCAATCCGTGATCGAGTCTTTATGTAGACCACTTATGCTATGTGCTTCCCATTTGCCACGACCTGGTCTCCCCCTATTTTCCCACACCAATTGCCTGTAGCATCTGCCAGTGTGGTCGTGCTTTCTTGTACACTCACACCTTCCAGCGACCCTTTCCCATGCTTGTTTGACGACGTCAGCAGAGAACCCCATATACCACCCCTCCTTCACGCCACTCTGTCTTGATATAGTTCTTTGACTTCTCTTAATCCGTTCGGCTCAAGCAATTCGCCAAGACTTTGTAGCCCTACTTAATGTTATCTCCCCATCTTAGAAGATAACCCTTTTATCTTACAGCCTTAGAACGGCCTCCTCTTTTTGGAGGATTCCCCCACATTCAGGGCAGACTCGGCTGGTTGAATCGAAAATATACTCCTCGCCACATTTTTCACATTTTAGAATTAAGATTTTGACTTCTTGCCCCTCTGGCCCTCCTTTTGTTTTCATCTTTACCCCCCCTTTGGTTTTATGACAACTAGCAAGAGGAACTACTACTATTTCCATAGTTTGAGGGATGCCCTAGTCTATGTGAGGGTTTCATCTGTGTTTACGCCCTTTGCTAGGCTGCCTAGAGTGCATGCATCGGGCACAGGCGTACAATGCGTCGCTTCCGGGCTGGTGAGCTTGCTCGGTTCAGCAACAACATAACCTTGGCCCAAGATAACACAAGGCTGAGTTATTTGGTTTTCATTTGGGTCTCGAGGAAGGTGACCCTATTACCCACATATTCGGCCGCCAGGGTACTCGTTGTGCTCTCCAGCAAGTTCCTCGACAGTTCTTCGTCCCCGATGACATCTTTCACCCAGTTGCTGAAGTCAGTCTTGGTCTCGTTCGAGTGATAACGAAAAGTCTCGTCACTCATCTCCTTGAGTCCCGCCGCCAGCTCTGGCATGTTCTTGAACGTCTTTCCATCACAACACCAGAAGACTTTTTCTGGCGGAACATCACTCAGCATCTTTCTTGCAGCTACCTTCGTCACATTACTCATTTCGTCTCCCCCCGCATTTATTTTTCCTATCCCTACACCCAAGTACAAGAAACAGAGAAAATCCTGTTGGTCAATGTGGACAGGTCAAAGACCTGCAACGTAGGGCATTCTCTTCGAGGAATGATAAGCGAGATCCTCGCTCGAACACCACCTGCATCCCACCTTCACTACCACCAATGGTTCGAGAGCTGGTGAGGGCGAGACAAATATCCCAAATGTTTGCCCGGTTGCGAGGACAGGCTAGATGCCGTTTGCAGCTTTGGCGCACCACCGCCTGTCACAGAAGTCTGCCCCTGAGCGGAAGCAGAGCCGAAGGAGGAAAGAGACTTTCCCGCACACCCTTCTTACCAGACTGTTAAGGATTTGTCAAGGTCTTTCACTAGCAGCAGACAATATGCACAGCCATAAACATTACGCTACATTGTTCAGTTGGGTCTCCTTACTACCTGGAAAGAAGGAATGCGTCACCCCAATTCCGAGATACTCTTCACCGTGAAGACTGTCCTTGTCTTGGCCTTAATCCATTCTGCCAGATACTTAGGTTTCTCCTCTGCAGGCATGTCCCATGCGGTGTTTATCTCGACTTTGACGACTATGCGGTTTCCCTCAGCCTTAACGCCAGCCACCGTGCCCCGAAAGCCCAGAACACGCTCCATTTCTACTCTAGCCCGCTCCAGATAATCTCTGGCCTTGCCGCTAGGCGGCTCTAAATAGACAATCATGCTACCCTCCTCCCACCTGTGTCATTCGCGCCTTCCCATTGCCAGATCCACATACCGCTCGGCTTGGCGCTTTGCCCTGAGCCTGCGCCTGTAGACCAAGCCATTATTCACATACACCAGCGTGTAAGCGCAACAAACCCCTAGCTGGCCCGACGGTGGTGCTCCAGGCCAGATAAACGCGAAGACTACAGCCAGGAAAGCGCACATCGCCACGAAGTCGCCCGCATAGCCTACTTTGCTGAACAGAAACGCGTGGATGGGGTTTGCCTCACGGATACCCAGGCTAGCCCTGAGCAGGAGAATCGTTGTGCCCCAATCGGCAAAAACTTCGGCTCCCCAGATAGCTCCGGTCACGGTGGACGGCAGCGTTATCTTGGCCCACGAGAATAGCGTCGAAAAAGCCACCAACAAGCCCACGAGGACACTTACCGCTAATAAGTAGTACGCTATTCTTCTCAGTGTCCTCACTTCTTAACCTCTTTTCGCTCAGGCTTATCATGAGGCGCTGCCGGTGATGACGTTTCCAGAAGTAACTCAATGGCCCTTCTGAGCCGGGCCGCAAGCCATGGGTAAGACATCACTTTGTATGTCGTATGCTTAGTTTGCGGCGATTTACCATGGAAGAAAAGAGTCAAGTTTGAACGTCAACGCGCTTGACAGTCAGCACAAGTCTGTCAACGGAGGTAATACTCACTGTGTCTCCTGGTTCGAGTTTGTCGTGTGAGTTGGCACCCCATAACTCGCCTCTAATCTTAACCTGATATTGGGCTTCGTCTCTCGGTCCCAGTTTGGCCACTACTTTGGCTTCTGCTCCTATGAAGCTCTGTGCCCCAGACTCTGGACGTCTTCTAAGTGCTCGGAGTATTGCCCAGTACATTAACCCGGTCACGAGCAGAATGACTAGGTAGACAATTAGGGCTTGCTCCCAAGGCATGACCAAGAAAACGATGAGTCCGAACAAAGGCAAGAGCAATATCAGGTGCCACATTAGCCACCCACTCCTCAAGTCTCACCCATTATCTTATCATCCTTTTCATTGGTGGTCTAAGGAATCGGCACTAGGCAAAACACCACTCTATATACTTCAGCGCAGAAGGGCCTCAGATTTTGACTACAGGGCTTCTCTCTGGCTGTCACATCTGGGGCGGCGACCTTGGCAGTTATTCCGTTGCCCGACTTCCTCGCTTGATGCCTGGCACTATCTCTTCGGGAGTACCGCGCTTAAAATGAAGCTATGTTGGCAGGTGGGTTGAGGTAAACACTCAGAAAGAGGCTGAACAATCTGAGTTTTTGTTCACAAGACCGAATTTCGTGGTAGAACTTCTCTGCTGCTCCGCATCGCTTTCCACCATTTGGGACTAGGTGATCACATCAATCAACTGTACACCTTTGTCTTTGATTATCTTATCTTCTTGGTGCTGTTCAATATGCTGATCGTAAGAGAACAAGGTCGATTCTGGAGTTCTGCTCCAAGCAAATTGCTGGCTTTGTCTATGCTGGGCGACGTAGTAGCCGTATTCCTGATTTCGAGCTTCGGGGTGCACGAACTGGCCCCGACAAGCCCAGTGATGACCCTGGCAGTTCTGGCCCATTCATTGACCACCTGCCTGATCGTTAACGACTCCGCTAAAGTGCTATTGATGGGGAAACTGTGGGCGGAGCCACGGCCAGCATGACGGGCGCATGCCAAACCGTAGTGCAACCTGGCGAATGGCGGTAGAGTGCCAGCTGCCGGAGACGGAGGAAACGGAGCCTACAACCCAGAGTTGCAACCAAGAGACACGGGCCGTATAATAGATTTTGATCGCGAACATCCGGCCCATACCATACTGAAGGTGGGTGATGTCAGCCAAGTACAGCGACCTGGCCACCTACTTCGAATACAAGGGACGGCAATTTGCCGAGAAGTGCACCAACTGCGGGTTGTGCCTGGAAGCCTGCCCTGTTTTCCCCCTGACGAAGGTGGCTCACATAGGGCCGAAAGCCGCCATCGAGAAGGTTACCTCCCTGCTCAAGGGAGGTGACCCAACTGAGGAGGCATACGAAGTCGTTTTCAGCTGTAACCGCGGTTGTGGCCTGTGCGCCAAGGCATGCCCGGAAGGGCTAATGCCCTACTATGTGGGGTTCATACCGGCCGCCGCTAGGTTAACTGGTGCCGGAATGAACCTTCCGCCCCTCACCTATCAGCATCTGCCTGGACATCGCTACAACTCTGCCAGCTTCCTGTCCGCTCTCCAGATGAAGCCATCAGAGGTGCGCTGGATGAAGAGGCCCCCACCCAACCCCGAGCCGGCAGAAGTAGTTTTCTTCACTGGATGCGCTCCGCTGGGCATTCCTCACGTTTTGCTGGAAACAGCAGGCATTATGGACAGCATGGGGATAGATTTCGTCACCCTTGCTGGCGGTGAGCTTTGCTGTGGGATGGCTGGTACTCTGTGGGGTGACCTGAAGGCAGCTCAGAGACTAGGACAGGAGCTTGTCTCAGCTATTGCCGCTTTTCGTCCCAAGAAGGCAGTATTCTTCTGCAGCGGTTGCTATATGATGTGTTTGGGCACCTTGCCACGGTTTGGTGCTGTTCCTTTTCAGTCGTATGAAGTCACCCAGTTTCTACTGGAGAACGTGGATAGGATCCCCTTCAAGAACACGGTGAATAGGCTAGTTACTGTCCACGATAGCTGCCATTCTGCCCGCCTTGGCACGTTTGATCTCCCGCGTCGACTCCTTCAGGTTGTCCCCGGCATCAAGCTGATAGAGATGGCCCACCATAGGTCCGACGCCCTCTGCTGCGGGGGATATACCAACTCCGTGCATCCTGAGATAAGTGAATCAATGCGTCGGGCGCCCATGATTGAGGCCAAAGCCGTCGGAGCAGAGGTAGTGGCTACCACGTGCGCCGGCTGCCACCAGAGCCTCGCGCCACTGGAGTCACAGTATCCCTTCGAAGTTCGCAGTTTCATCAGTCTGTTGGCAGAGTCCGTTGGAGTGCAGCGCGATGACAGATTCAAGAGGTATGTCCGCTTGGCCAACGTCCCCGGCATAATCGCTGAGGCGCGAGACTACATCAACGCCAGCGACTTCACCTTAGACGAGGTCGAGAGCGTCCTGCCTCACTACCTGAACCGCTTTTGTCCCAAGCACGGATAAGCATACGTTTGAAGGGATCTGGTCACCACTCTCGTGATTCTGCCAACTCTGATTGTGTCCGGACAGCGGCCACGACACTGGGCTTCGAGACCGAAATAGGGTCCTGATGAATGTCGGCTACTCCGTCCTAATCCTGCAGTGAGGCAGGTGGTGTCACAATATTAGAGGCCGAGCAGGAACAAAATGAGTCATATTAGATCCGGCTGGGGCTTGAGTATGGAGCGTTCTGTCATATTTGGGTATTCTGCCAAAGTCTTGGGTTAAACGAAATGGCTTTTTGTTAACTAGATTGCTCATATTAAGTCCCAAGAGTACTCCATAGTAGCTTCACGCACACCCGTGCAGAAAACAGTTCAAACTATTGAAAGGGAAGTAATTTTGGCTAAACACTTGTCTGTGTCTTCGTAACCTAGAACTTACCAAATTTGCGCGCCACTTCAATAAGTATTGGAACCAGCCCCACCACGACGGTAAGCACGATTAGCCAATGATTTTGGTTCCTTTGTTCGTCTGCTATCTGGAACTGCCCATACATCAATATCTTGTCTTTGAGCGTCGTGAAATAGTATTCCATATTGTTAATTCGCTTCGACAGCTCGTACTGTCGCATGAAGTGGGTTTTGCCTTCGCTTGTAACTATGTCAATATCGTAGTACTCCTCAAAATCAATTAGAGCTTGTTCGGTCATTTCCTTTAAGACTTTTGCAGAGGTCCTGTAATGCCTTCGAGATGCGAGCCTCAGAGGCGTAATAGCACGGGAGTAGTTAAGAAATATGAGTGATTGTGAGGTGACGAAGCTGTCGATAAGACAGTTCCATGAAGCGACTATGTACGGCCCCCCCAACGTGTAATCACGATCCTCTGGACGTTGAGACAGGACAGTGAGTATGTCTGTAGTTTGACCTTCCGTAACGGACACAGAACGGTAGGGGGCTAGGTATATTGTTGTGTCCACTCCAGCTGGCCTCAAGATATTAGAAATCGCTCCGGCGAATACATCTCTGTTCTGTAGTAGGCCTGGGTCTATACCACCATATGCGTCCATAAGCAAGCGAAGAAGCAGCATATCGAGGTCGAAAAGGTCAGCAGGACACGTACTTCCCGCCGCATAAGCTCGTAAAGGGTCAAAAGTGTAGTCGACTAACGAGTCGACAAATAAGACATGAGAGATAACAGGATCGCTATTTGTTTTTGATAGGTCAACGGTCTTTCGATGCATAGATACTTGATACCGGTTGAATTCTTGGATGAAGACTCTCCTGAGGATCAGTCGTCCTAAGACCTTTAGGGAGCCGGCGTTCGGTTTGTCAGGTGGTCGACTTGGTGATGGCGCACGTGACTCAATTTCGAACCTCCAAGCCTCGTTGTAAGTCGGTAGTTGCTTTGACCTCCCTTCTGCCTGTGGGAAAACGGACTGAACCAAAAGACAGACAGTCACTATAGGATTGAATTTGTTTCCATGTGAGATGCTTGCCTTTTTCAGCAGTAGGTAACACGTCACATTAGCACGACCAACAAGGTAGTAACGAGCATATTCTTTCTCATCACGCTCATCTCGGGTGGTGTCAATGCCCTCCGCTATCCTCAAGGTATACCACCCATCGAATAACTTAGGTGTTTTTCTTTCGTCGCCTTCGGGTGCAAAGATGCGAACATTGCTTGCAACGTCGAGTTTGATGCAATAAATATTGCAGGCTTCGTCGTCCGTAAGGAGGCTTACCTTTCTTGAGTAGAGACCATATAACACTTCATCGAATGAGGAAGACCCACCTGCGACCGTGAAATCATAGATTGTTTGTTTAATTTTGTTGGCGACAGCTCCTCGCTTGAGTGACGCTTCGACCTCCCAATATGCTCTCTGCCTAGGAAACAGGGTGGCTACTCTGTGGGGGGCAAAAAAGCGATTATCCATTTCTATAGTGTCTTGCAGTTCAGAGTCTTCAGGTTTGTTCTCCAAAAACGATGTCGAAAAAGTATAAGTGAAATATGCGAAAACCGGCCCTTTAAATCGCGATGAGGATGGTTCGTTCCTAGATATTATGGGACTGACAACTTCCTTGGTAACTGCTTCCAATACGGGTTTCTGTGAGGAAACGCTAACAGAATCTACTCCTTCCATATGCTTCCCCCTCTTTCTATTCTATGCAGCCATCCATTAACAACGTTAGCATGTTGTTTCTATTTGTCCCAGACTGAAAAAACTGGATCCGTAACGCGCTCTGTGGTTAAAATCTGATGGATTCAAATCAAACGCCGCCTTTTCTTCTCTCGTGTTATGCCAGTTACGTGGTGCCTTAGCGCATTGAGTTGGTCATATAACAAATCCATGTACTCAGCAAGGCTATCCAACCAGATCCTTTGAGGATTGCCATCGACATAGCACTTAAACTCTACTCCGCCATCCTTATGAATATAAGTGGGGTTCTTTCTAAACTTGATTTCCATGACTTCCTCCCGCGCTTTTGGATGTAGCACAGTCATCAATTGGCTTCATCGTCAGTAGAGACGCTCACCACCTTGAAAATCGTTTTCACCTTCGCAAGTATCCACTCCTCCAAATACCTCACCTTCTCATCCATAGACAGATCCCACGTCGGGTTAATGTCGAACTTCACAATGATTCTGTTCCCTTTTACCTTGACCCCAGACACAGCGCCTCTAAAAGCCAGTACCCTTCGATTTCCAGCTTGGCTCGCTCCAGGCTCTCCTTAGCAGTTCCACAATCGGGTTCCAAGACAACTTTCATCCTCTATAAGCTCTTGCGACATTCTACAGTGATATGTATACTAGCGCAAGAAAGGCATTTGGAACAGCTATGAAGACTACTGAACTTACGCATGCAACAGTGCTCATAACCGATGGCAAGCGGGAAGAGGACGATCTAAAAAGATTAGCACTATTCTATGACAAGATATGTTACATATTGCCGAGCTATTCTGTACTTAGTGAGTCTGTCCTCAAGGATCATGGCTAGATAACGTCCGATGACTGCCTTCTATATTTTTGTGGGAATCTTGACCATTTTCCAGACCATACACCTCCTATGGCCAAAAGTCAGTTCGATTCGCGAACGTATCAGTTATGGAGAGCGCCGGATGCTTTCAATAGGCGCTGTTGAGCGAGCAGCACGGGTGGGTAAGGTAAGAGTGAAGCTTGTATATGGTGGTAGCAGGCCGCTGTTGGTGAGAAGCCTTCGCCTAGCGGTCAGTTTGAGATATAGCAGATGGCGTGACAGAACACTTGCTTGGCTACGTATTACAGTCGCCTACCTAATCAACGATACCGAGGGTCTACAGGAATTAGTAGGGCCCGGAAGAGCTTGGTTCAATCGAAGATTGGCATCTCAAATTATGAATTTGGTCTATGGATTACTCACGCTCTCTGAAATCTTGAATCCGCTCTTCTGGTTTTTTATTATCTTAACTGGACCATATGATTCCCGCGAGTTAGGCGCGGACGGCTCCCAGATTCGCATTACGAACGCTGAAACAGGAGCCGAACGTAGTCTGCCGTTCATTCTGCCCGTTGACACAGAGGAGGAATACACGATTTCTTATCATTACGTCTTAAAGCGCCGACACTCGGATGAAGGCTTTCCACATGATACACAGATAGAGGAATATGTGGAACCGAGTGTGAGAAGTCCCTGTTGGCGACTGCCTAGAGCAGGGCAAGGTATCTGGTCGGCAGAGTGGGCTCTCTTTGTGCATACAACTGGTAAGTGGGTCAAATACAAGCTACCTCTCGGTCCGACATCAGTAAGGCTAGTACCACCCAAGTCTTTGACGTCTTCAAAGTCTTGAGTTTGCTCAATATACAGGTTGGACATATGCATATCGCAAACGTGGGCGTATTTATAATTTTCTATATTATCCCTGGGCTCGTTGCTCTAGCCAGCCTCCTGGTCTGGGCATCAAGATTTGTCAACAGACAGAAGATTCATCCGGACCTCGCAATAAGTCCACTAGTAAGTACTGCCCCAGCTTTCAGGCCTAGTGACGTAAGGATCAAGCTTGCCCACTCCGGCAGTGTTTCTCTGGTTATTGATGAGATGCGATGGGGGTCTCATCTCGACTTCCCAAACCAACGGGAGCGGGCTCTCGCTTGGTTTCAACTGCTTCGCGGGTACCTGACGAATGATACTGAGGGGCTTCAGACCATTCTTGGTCCTCGTCTCGTATTGGCTAAGGCAAAGCGCGTCTCTAGAATCACCAATCGGGTGCTCGGGATTCTGTATCTTGCCTTACTTTTGACATTTTGCTTTACTCCGATTGGTTGGTTAGCTGTCATATTAGCTATCCTACTAGCGTCACCCAATCCTCCAGTAGAATTACGCGCAGGTGATGACGAGATTGAGCTAATCGATATCAGAACCAAAAGTGAAAAAAGAAGGCCTTTTTTGGTACGATCAGGAGAAGAAGCTGAGTACATACTTACGCACGAGACATCGGTACACGGATGCGGTTTCCCGAGTAATTACCAAGTAGACTTTGTTAATGAGATTCCTCAAAAGTCCTTGTGGAAGCTACCTCGTTCTTACCAATTTGTTAGACGACCTGAGGAGAAACTGCACATAAAAACAGGAGGAAGGTGGCTAACCTACTCTATCACACCATCCACAAGATTTGTGAGGCTGTCAGGACCATCGTCTTGCTAAGTAGCCCACTTTACCCGTTGTTTTTCACCCTTAAGTTGCTACCTACTTCGATAAGGACTTGATTACGAGTGACGGCAAATTTTGAACTGTTATCTGCACGGACAGTAGTTCATAACGTAACATTCTGACGGTTTGTGCAACAACAATCAAAAGGTATTGACCATCAGCCTTCTTGTACAAGTCAAGTGCCCGCTTGATGATTTTTCTCGTCTATGCTTGACGGCTCCTAGAGTCTTCCAGATAGAGGAGGGTGGCTTTGACCCGGGCATGGGTACCCTGTCCATGGGAAAGATGAAGTTCCTGATATATAGCATTTATGTAGGTTTCAACTGACTTACGGGATAGCTTCAGCAACTGGGCTATTGCAGCGTTGCTATAGCCTTGAGCTAAGAATTTCAAAACCTCTTGATGTCTGGGGTTCAATCTCGCTATCCCTGAGCCTTGCTTGGGGCGCAGGTTCGATACCACAGCAGGATCCAACACAACCATGCCGGCCTTACTACCCTGGATGGCACGGACGAGCGTTGCCAGGTCAGGTGCTGTCTGCTTAAGAAGATATGCCCATCCCTGTATAGTCTCTAGTGGCAGGCTTGTCACATAGCGCCGCTCATTATGAACAGACAGAATTACGATACCAGTCTGGGCCCTTTCCCTCTTAATCTGCAAGGCTGCCTCAATCCCGTCCAGCTTCCCCGGGAGCTCAATGTCCATAATCACTACATCTGGTTTCTCTTGCTTGGCCAGGCGGATTGCAGTCTCACCATCTCCTGCTTCCCCTACCACCTGCAATCCTTGCTCTGCAGAGAGGGTTCGGCATAAAAGCTCTCTAAAAAGCGGCTCGTCATCCACTACAATCAACCTTGTTGTATGCATAGGTACTTCTTCCCTGCACATCTGCCATCTCATGCTATATGCTATAGAGTATTTTACAATCAGTCGCTCTACCTCATTATGTCAGGTGATAACACTGTTGTCCTTTTTGTTAGCTGACGCTGGCCAACATAAACAATCCATCGAATGGTTTCAGGTCATAGAAAGGTGCATGACATTTTATGGCTGGGACGGCATACCTAAACCCGCCACCCAAAATGGAACAATTCTAAGTAAGCAATTAGGCTTGGAATGGGCCGCTGCACGGCAAATGCAGAGAGTCAGTCACAGCCAGAAAGAAACTGGATAAATCCAACAGCATGAAGAAGGATACCATCTTGTTAGGATTCTTTCGGTTCTTCAGAAGAATCTCGCTATTTGCTTCTCTTAGGCACCCTTTTTGATGCACTCCTTCAACCCTGCTACCCCAACGGAGCCCTGTAGCTCTTCATGCTATCCTGGAGGTCAGCCCCTGCGTCATTTACCACTCGGTTCGACATTCTTTCAAAAAGTTGAGCATATTTCCTCTGCGAAAACCCAGCGTACCGAAGTAGTACTCGGAGCCTAATTCTCCCAGTTGTGCTAAGGGCTTACCAGTCAAACTGGACATCGTCGGCCAGACGTTCTCAACTTATCTGCGTGCGCTTCAGGCTATGTCCGGTTACTTCAATTAGCAAGGCAGCCACATCATCGCGTCTGAACCTTCGGTCGCCCCGTGGGCCAATACGATATGCTTTTATTACTCCCTGGTCGCTCCACCGTCTCAGCGTGTTCTCATGTACGTAGAGAATTCGGCATGCTTCTCCAACATTTAGCATGACGCTTTCGAGGTAATGCTGGTCCCTTCCATGAGGAGTCTGTCGTGCCCTGGCCATCGCTGTGGGCTCCACGCCAAATATTACCCGGTTGCAAGGACAGGCTGGATGCTGTTTGCAGCCTTGGCCGCACCAGCGCCTGTTGCAGAAGTCTGTACCTTAGGATAAGCAGAGTAAACCGACACGAGCAGATGATGGCATATTATGGAAACTTCCCGGCGGACTAACTTATACTACCAGTTTGTCCGGTTGTCAAGTTAGTTTTCGCCTTTGGACTTGGCGCACGCGAATGGAGTTCAGGACAATGACCTCTTGGTCATAAGTTTAGGCATTCGATGGATCGAATCTACGGCGACACCCTGATTCGGATTTGCCAGTTGGGGAGGTGGGCGCTGCTTGTATGTCGGGACCCCAGGAAATTGAGTGAAGCTTTGTCGGCGCTGCGTTAGGCGTGGGTGCTCAACACAACGTCAGATTGTTACGTTACGAAACCCAGTACGTGCAGAATGCAATTATGAAACTCGAATTGAGTGTGAGACTAGTGAAATCAGTATGAGAAATAGTGGAGACATTACATTTACCAAGGAAAGAGCAATCGGGCCAGAAGTCCCCTTCTGGGCCTTTCCAATTTCTTGGAGTAATCAATGACCTTATACCTGGTAATATTTGCTTTCCTCGCCGCAATTTCCAAAGCCTTTTCTTTTCCTCCTAGTTCATCTATCAAGCCAAGATTCTTTGCTTCTTGGCCCAAATAGGTTTTGCCAGAAGAAATCTCCTTAATCACCTCTTCTTTCAACTTTCGCTTCTCTTGTATTTTCCCAATGAAACTCTGCTGAATGGTTCTTATCTCTTCTTCTCTTCTCTGCCGGTCTTCCTGCTTTTCTTCCGGAGTAAGGGGTTTGAAGGGAAGACCTAACAACTTGTGGACTCCAGAGCCTACAGCATCTATATCAATTCCAATCTTTTCTAGCAATTCTGAAACATCAGGACGGATACTAATAACTCCTACCGATCCCACTATGCTCAAGCTACTAGCCACGATTGCATCGGTAACCGAGGCAATCCAGTAGCCACCGGAAGCCCCTACCTCTCTTATCCAAGCCACTGTAGGTTTGTCAAGAGATTTGATTGATTGAGCGATTTCTTCACAAGAGAAGGGAGTCCCTCCTGGCGAGTTTATCTCTAGAACTAAAGCTTTTATTCCTCTGTTTCTTTTAATTTCTTCTAACAGTTGGACAATCCCTACCGAAGAAGTTGTCCGCATGGTTGGTACAGAAGACTTCTCAGAGACAACAGTTCCCTTGATTGGCACTATAGCAATCTTGGCCATCGTTTTCTCCCAAAACTAAGTTCATCTCACTGGCATCCGTTACTGCTTCCATGTATTATATTCAGACAGGTAGACTCATCCTCTTACCACTATCGACATTCTACTTCGACATGTGGACAAGCGCAAGAAGCAAACAACAAGTCACCTAGATATGGCTAGCATGAAGTACTACAGGGCGGTGGCGGATAGCAGATGCTGACCAACCCTTAGCCTGGTCTGTTCAAAGCGCAAAGGACAAAGTACCCTTGAAGAGAGTATTGCTCGCCCCATGGGAGCTTGTGATGCCCTTGGCCAAGAAAAACACCATCGTCAATCTTTTTCAGTTCGTCACGCAGGCCAAATAAGCTTGAGGGAAAATGGGGATAGGTTACTATGAGGCAAGGTTGATTGTCAAATAGGGAGTTCTTGACGTTTCCCCCGAAAACAGTAACACCGCTATTTAGAGTCCTCCGCTATAATAAAACGAAAGAGGAGGGCTCATCATGGTACGCAAGAGGTACACCGAGGAACAGATCATCGCTGTGCTCAGGGAGGGAGAGGCCGGAGCTAAAGTAACCGATCTCTGCCGTAAATATGGGATGAGCGATGCCACCTATTACAACTGGAAAGCCAGGTATGCCGGACTGACCGTCAGTGAACTGAAAAGGTTGAAAGCCTTAGAAGAGGAAAACAGGCGTCTCAAGCAAATCGTGGGCGAGCAAGCACTGGACATCAGAGCGCTCAAGGATTTGCTATCAAAAAACTTCTAAAGCCCGGGGCCAAACGCCTGGCAGTTTCCCATGCCAGGGAGAGTCTTGGGCTGAGCGAAAGGAAAGCCTGCCTGCTGGTCAATATTTCGGCTTCGGTATATCGCTATAGGCCGAAATCGGATAGTGATGTTGCCCTGCGTCAGCGTTTACGGGAGCTGGCAGGACAGAGAAAACGGTTTGGCAGTCCCCGGCTCCACATTTTGCTGAGAAGGGAGGGGCTGGTGATTAATCACAAGCGGACAGAGAGGATCTATCATGAAGAGGGATTGGCGCTGAGGAGAAAGAGGCGTAGGAAAGGTGCTGCCGGGTTGAGGGTAATCATGCCATCACCGCAGAGGCCAAACCAGCGCTGGTCCATGGATTTTGTTACTGACAGCATCGTCACCGGGCGGCGTTTTCGCGCCCTTGCCATCGTGGATGACTACTCCCGGGAATGTCCCGTCATCGAGGTGGACACTTCACTGGGTGGTGCCAGAGTGGTGAGTGTGCTGGAAAGGCTAGCTGAAACGAGGGGATTGCCTAACGTAATTACCACGGACAATGGGCCGGAATTCACAGGGCGGGCACTCGATGAATGGGCATACTGTAAGGGCGTGAAGCTGAACTTCATCCGGCCGGGAAAGCCAATTGAGAATGCCTATGCCGAGAGCTTCATCGGCAGGCTCAGGGACGAGTGTTTGAACGAGAACTGGTTTATGAACCTGAAGCATGCCCGGGACATCATCGAAGACTGGAGGAGGGATTACAACGAGGTCAGGCCACACAGCTCCTTGCACGGTAGGGCTCCCATGGAGTATGCTGAAACAGCGGCTGGGCTCTAATAGCCGGTGATACTAATACCGGGGGAAGGTCATTCTCAATAAAGGTATTTATTCCGAATCGCTGAGGGAAAATGCGATTGCGAAATATGTTGGTTCCTCTACCCTTTTTTACTTCGTCAAATGGACTGATGAATCTCTTCCCCGTCCAGTGGGCTAGAGGGTTGTCAAAGGCAATAGCTAAAGCTGCTTTTCTCCACCACCCAGCCTTGGGATTCAAAGCTAAAAAACTCCCCGTGGTATCGCCTTCAATCTCATCGAAGGGCGGTGCCCTGCCCTCTCTGAATAGCTTGTGGCAGTCATCAAAGGAATACTTCTTGAATTTGGCGATGATTGCCTGAGCATCTTCAAGAGAACGGCGTTTCGCTAACATGATAGTAGTCATATTGTCCCCCTCCTCTCGCAGTAGCTTGGGCTATGACGCCCATTCTTTAATAATGTCTTTCGAGGGCAGGACCAGGCACATGCGGGAGACTATCTTGAGGGCCATTTCGTGCGCCGTTTTGTCCGGAGACGAGACGCAGTCCGAAACGACGACGCTGTAGAAGCCGCGGATGGCTGCCTCACGGGCGCTATGCTCTACACCGTACTCGGTGGCAATACCGGTGAAGAGAATAGTCTGGATGCCTCGGAAGCGCATCAATTGCTCAAAGTTGGTGCCGAAGAAGATGTTGGCGGTGTGCTTGTTTAGGACTACGTCGCCCTCGACTGGCGCCAGGGCTGAGGCAATTTCGGCTTCGGGACTGCCCGGCTTCATGAAAATGGGGATCTTCGAGGGGTCGTCCACATTGAAGCGTTTCATAGCCTGGTATATACTCCAGCCAGACTGATAGCCGGCGGGCAGAGGGGTGATTTTGGTGTAGACAACAGGTATTCTGTGGCGGCGGCCAGCAGCAAGCAGGACCTTCAGGTTCGCCAGGTACTCATCCCGGTTGAAGATGTGGTCCACCAGTCCGTTCTGGCAATCCCAGAGCACAAGGGCAGTATGTTCCAGATTAACGATTTCTTTGGGATTTTCAAAGATGGTCAGTTTACCCAGTGTTTTCATGTCTTTCCTCCATCAACGTTCAAATTGAAGTTAAAGGGCACTGTCTTATCACATTCCTATAACCTTGCTCACAAGTAGAAATATGGCTGCGCCAAACATGGCGAGCCAAGCCAGGATTACAAGCGCACTTCTGAGTCTAACCATCATTAATCATCTATAGCTGCTCCAACTAAGATAGCTAATGCGTCCTATCATATTCAGGGGCTCCCGCCGATACACTGAGCACCTTGAAAACCGTTCTGACCTTCGCTGGTATCCATTCCTTCAGAGACTTGACCTTCTTAGACACCGGCAAGTCCCATTTTGGGTTTACTTCAAACTCCACTATGATTCTTGTACCCTTAGCCTTCGCACTGGTCACAGACCCTCTAAAAGCCAGTACCCTTTCGATTTCCAGCCTGGCTCGCTCAAGGTTGTCCTTAGCAGTTCCGTTGACAGGCTCTAGCATAACCTTCATATACAACTCCTTAATCTTTTGGCCTATGCGATGCTTTGCCAATCACAAGCTTACGATTCTGCCAACCAAATACGTCAACAGGAAACTGGTTCTGGGCTCCGCAATTCTTACAGATACCGAAGTTCTTGTCATTAAGTATCCAGTAATGAGCTGCTTCTTTGTATGTGTCACTGTGAGGTGTTCCGCCCTTTTTAGTCATCTTTCACCTCAAGGAACTCATTAGAGAAGATGTCTCAGTTTTTCGGTACGTTTTGCTTATGGTCCGCTGCCGCTTACCTTTGCTGTTTGCTGCCAAGTGCCGACTCTTCCTTTTTGCGAACGGCTCGACCACCATGACCATACTTAAACTTCTTAGACACTGCGTGGTAGGCTGCACGCTGCTCTTTTTTTCTGTCACGATTGCTTATTGGCATTATCTATCTCAGCCCGTAGAGACTGCTCCAGCCGGTCCGCCTCTGCCATAGCTTCGTCAACGTCGCTCACGACTACCTCTCCAGGCGTTCGCTCAGCTCGTTTTTGCCTCTCTTGCCAAGCATAAGTCCCTTGGGGGGGAGCTGCTAATTCTGCTCCTACATCCCTTCTCCTATGCTATACTTACACTTTCTCAACAATGATTTTTACTTTGTCACCCTTCTTCAGGTCTTCAGAAGGCTTGAATGGAACTTCCTTCATCTTGTCCGACCAGGCAACCCTCAAAAGAACCTTTAGATCCTCTGTCTTTTTGACATCGGCTGTCATTTCAGATTGAACTTCACCAAGCTTAACTACCATCTACATACCTCCTTTTCATGCTATAGCAGATTATGAGCAGCCTCCCTCAATATAAGGGGAAAATCCAATAAGAAGTGTCCTGAAGTGGGGCAAAATCCAAAGGGAAATGTCCTGCAGTGGGGCATATTCCTACAGGAAATTCTATGACGTGACTGTACCACGCATGTTAATCAAAGTCAATAGAACCCTGGCGTGCTTACCCTTGAGGATAGCATGAAACACTACGGGGCGGCACATATAATAGGACTTTCGAGAGAAGCTAAGTTAATATTAGCTGAAAATGTGATTAGAGTGCTCTAAAAGCAGGTTGACCAGGGAAGGTGCGTTATATAGCTGTCTCGCTTCCTTCGCACTGGGTGGTGGCTAAGCTAATGGTGCCATGGCATCGGCTGCGCGTTTCCAACCTATATCGAGATCAAGGGACCTCTGCTTGCACAGTCGGCGTCCAGTCTCCGCCCTTCCACTTGAGCGGGAACACCAGCTTTACAATCTGCGCTGATCCTGAGGTCAGGTAGACAGGCATTTCATTGCTCTGGGTCTGTCCAGCCTGGGTAATGCTTCCGACCACAATCACGACGCCATCGGCGCCCTCATTTTTAGCAGTGATATTGAGTATAGCGTAGTAGTTATCGTACACGCCAGCGGTGGTGGCATTCACTAACAACACGGCTGGGCTTGGCTTGCTGATATCAGATGATGCTACAGCGGTAGGTTTAGGGTTTGTGCTGGCACTGCTGCCACCACCGCAAGCAGAAGCCATAACAGCGGCGATTGCTATGAGTATTATTACTCCTGCTAACTTCATGCCTTTCATAGTGGCTTCCCTCCGCTCTGTCATATTCTTTGTCAATGCCATTCGTTTCGGCAATCGTCTCATTATCAAGCTAAGACTGTGGCAGGTTGAAGCCGCCCTAACTGCCTGACGTTTTTCTCCGCAGTAGCCAGCTTGTCTGAGCCGAACCATCCCTGCGCTCTATAGAGGCAGGCGCGTAGTCATTGGCTGCTTGTCCCGCTGCTTCTGCTCCCACTTCGCCATGGAAGTATTTGAGGCTCTTCTTCTTTTCTAACTCTTCACTATTCTGCTCGTTTTGCACATTTTGTTGCTTACCCATGGTGGTCTATCCTGATTCTAGCTTTTTACTGTTTCGACATTGCGGCTAGAGCTGCGAGGGTGAATTGCAAACTGGTTCAAGAGTGGTCCCGCCCGGCTGAACAGTCCCACCATCTCGTCGGCCAGCGCTTCGGCGTCGGTTCCATATTCTTTGAGCAGTTGCTGTTTAGCCCAAACGCTGAACAGGTACCAAGCACAACGCTTGTCATCTTTTTCCGATGATAAGAAGTCGGTGTGCAAGACGTTGATCTTGACACCATTGCCCCCGTTATCACTCCATGCCCTTGATTGTGACCTGCCTTCCGGAGGCATACAAAGGTCGGCCAGCAGGAAGGACGGTTGGCTGGTCCTTGGGGGGTGGCTGCTAACGGGAACTCTGGTGCCCGGTCGTACAGGCGGCAAATCAATTCTCTGCACAAGGTCGGGAGTTATCTGGTCACCGGCCATGATTTTCCTTCTGGGTAGCTCGCCTGTCTCTTTGTAACGCAGGAAGTAGCCGATGAATCTATCCACCCTGCTCATAATCTCAGCGAGCCGGTTCTGGCGATATTCTTGAGTAACCTGTCCGATTTTCTCTGTTATCTCGGGCTCTAGCCTATGCAGAGCCTCAGCCAGTGCCTTGTAGACTTCGTCCTGGACTACAGCAGCTTTGTCTGCAGTGCCGCGGAACTTGTCGCAACGCACATAGCCTTCCAGCCTCTGTCCTTGCCACGGCTCCTTCTTGAATTCCTCAAGGTCGGTCAGGGCACAGAGTCGGATACCAGCCCGGCCACAGAGGTCAATATTTGTCCCTTCGGCATCGAAAGGAAGTGTATATAGCTGTATCGAAGCATGTCCCAAGGAACCGAGGCTGATATTGCTGCTCAGCGTTGGGACGCCGCTGAAGATGCGGGGCTCAACGGCCTCATAGCCGTGACCATCGCTAATCTGCATGGTGTAGACATTTCGTCTCAAGTCATTGGCAAATTCGCGGCTCAGGTACTGCTTGAGCCGCGCTTTGGTAAGCTGGGGAGCGATCTCAGGCAGGATACCCATAAGGTGAGCCCTGGTGCCAGGTTTGCTCAGATGGTGCTGCGGGCATTGTTCGATTATCTGGGCTCTGCCCTCTCTCAGCCACTCTCTCTTTAGAACGAGGCAGCTCGGCGTGTGGCCCCCGTTGAGCGAAGACAGGTGCAGCTCGTCTGCTATAAGTGCAAAAGCCAGAATGCCTACACCCTTCTCACCGCGGAGCACATGCTGTAATTTCTCAGAGTTGCCGATGTTTTGAAGTATGTGGCCCATCTTTTCAGGGCCGATACCGATGCCGTTGTCTTCGACCACTATCTGGGCTGCCCTGTTTTGCTGGTCTGAGGAATGGTCGAGGCGAACGCGGATGCAGCCATCGCTTTTGCCTGCCTGTTCTATGGCGTCAGCCCCGTTCTCCACGAACTGCTTCAATGCTTCCATGGGGCTGTGGCAAAGGTATGCCAGAACCTCGAAGACGCGGCTCCCTGTTTGTAGTTTTATCTCAGCCATGAATCCCCCTTCTTAAAGCTTTTGGTTCAAAACGTGTAGTTGATTATTAAAAAGTGCTCCGCTTACAACATTAGAACACTAGACTGCTATCCTTTGTCCCCCGGGCTTAATGTCTGTCACGAAACCATCCTGTAACATGCACACTACGGGCTGACCCATGTTATCGAAAACCCATTGAAGGGAGAGATCGAGTCCTTTCCGGGGGTATATTTTAATTTCGCCAGTGCGGAGTTGGATGCTGACCTTGGTCTCTTCGAGGCCGGCTAATCGTCCTGAAATTATGCTTTGCATTTTCTCTATCCTCCGAGGGGGAGGGCCCAGAGAGAAGGTGCCCTCCCCCCATCATGCTAGTTTTGTTAAGGTCTCGGCGCTGTCTTGAACTTGTTCGGAGTCGCTGCTCGGGAGTCCTGGTTTTGAGCGCGAGATACGAGCTGCTGCCTGCGATTCTGAATGGGATTGCGCAGGAAGGCGGGTATATCCATCTGGTCCTCATCCAGCAAGTACTTGCGTAGCTCCTTCATCTCCTTTTCCATGGCTTCCTTGTTTAGCTTCCCCGGCTTGGAATTGAAGCCAGTCGCAATTAACGTTATCCTGACTTCGTTGGACATCTCAGGAGCGTAGTTCATGCCGAAGATGATGTTGGCACTTGGATCAGCCGCCTTGCGGATGATCTCGGCAGCCTCTTGTATCTCGGCCAAGGTCAGGTCCATGCCCGCCGTGACAGTGAACAGTATGGCGGTCGCACCTTCTACCGAGGCATCGAGCAAGGGACTGGTGATACAGGCTTTTGCGGCCTCTACAGACCGATTTTGACCAGTGGCGGTCCCTATAGACAGCCACGCTTGTCCCATGCCCTTCATCACTGCTTTTATGTCGGCGAAGTCCAGGTTAATCTCACCAGGGGTGGTGATAACCGAGGAGATAGCCGAGACGCCCTGGTACAGGATGTCGTCCGCCAGCTTGAAAGCGTTATCTGCGGCTGTCCTGCGGTCGCAGAGATTCAGTATGCGGTCGTTGGGAATAGTAATGAGGGTGTCGCAGACCGGCACCAATCTCTCGATACCTTCCTCGGCCTGGTCGCGCCGGTGCTGTCCCTCAAATGTGAACGGGCGGGTGACTATGGCGATCGTGAGAGCACCGGCCTCCCTGGCAACGTCTGCCATGACCGGAGCCGCACCGGTACCAGTCCCTCCACCCATCCCAGCCGCAATGAAAACCATATCAGCGTCGCGCACAACTTTGCGCAGTTCCTCCCGGCTCTCCTCGGCAGCCATGGTGCCGACCTTGGGGTCACCGCCTGCCCCCATGCCCTTGGTTACTTTTTGGCCGATTTGGACTGAGGTGATTTTATCCTCGGACGTGGTGGTGTAAGCCAAAGCCACGGCGTCAGTATTTACCGCATAGAGCTCCACTCCGGTTAACTTTCCTCTCGCCATGCGGCGCACCGCATTACAACCGCCTCCACCCATGCCAAAGACCTTGATCTTAGTCGGAGGAGTACTTACCATGTTGCTGTCTGCCATCTTTCTAACCTCCTTTAATCTCTGTCTTTTCTCTTAATCTTTTTGAGACGCCGGTCCAGATGTCTAGGGCTTGCCCCATGGAACAAGCTGCCTGACAGACTTAACTCTGTCAACGACCTTGTCCCTTAGTCCTGCTTCACTTCTGATCCAGCTTTGTTCCTGCCGCCAATTTTTCCCACCACAGAGCAAGATGCCGACACTGCTGGCATAGGCTGCATTGTGAAGCTGGTCAGCCAGTCCGGACATAGCTGGGGGGATTCCTACGCGGGTGGGGAGACCAGTGATATCCTGGGCAATAGTCCTTATCCCACCCAGATTGGCGGTGCCCCCGGTCAATACCAGACCCGCGGGAAATTCGGATACGTAGGCAAGGTAGCTCTGAGATTGCACCTGCTGCACCAGTTGAGAAACCAGCAGCTTCATGATCTCCTCTACACGTGCCTTGACGATATCACCGATGTCCTTCTTATATATCTTGCCGACACCGTCGAAGTTGACCTGTACCGCCGGCTCCTCCTTCTCGTCTGGGTTCTCCTTTTCTGCCAGGTCGCAGTGCTCTTTCTTAAGCTGTTCCGCCATCTCGAATGGTATCCCTAAGCCAACGGATAGGTCTCTGGTGATTTGATTGCCGCCTACGGGAAGGACGGCGGTGAGCAATAGGTTGCCATTCTTGTAGGCAGAGATGCCTGTAGTGCCAGCACCAACGTCTGCCAGCACGACGCCGGCATCGGTCTCGTCAGGATGGAGCACCGCTTGAGCACTGGCCAAACACTGAAGGACCAGTCCCTCGATAGTCAGTCCTGCTTTGTGGGCACATTTGGTTATGTTCTCGGCAGAACTCTGCGGTATGGTAATAATGTGTGTATCCAGGTCCATCCTGAAGGCATGCATGCCCTTGGGGTCCTGCACTCCGATCTGGGTATCGAGGGTGTACTGTGTCGGGATCACGTGCAGTAGCCTTCTCTCTTCTGGAATGTTGATTTCGCGTGCTACTCTTAATGCTCTTTCAACATCACCCTGGCGGACGGTGCGGGCATTCCTGCCTACGCTTACCGAGGCGCGATTGCCCTGGGAACTAATATTGCTTGCGCTGATCCCCAGATAGACAGAGGTTATGCTTTCTCCGCTGGTCTGCTCGGCTCTTCTTACAGATTGCCGAATCGCTTCGCTGGCCTGGTCGATATCGGCGACTAAACCTTTGTGTATCCCGGCGGAGGGAGTTACACCAATGCCGACTATCTGGATAGAACCTTCAGCATCGACATTTGCGAGCAGGCTGCAAATTTTGGATGAGCCTACATCTACAGCTGCCACTATTCTTTGCTTCATTTTTTTGTTGTCCTCCTTCCCTTCCTTAATGTATGTCTGTTAGTCATTCTCACTTCTTAACTCTCTGCTGGAAATATGTCCCTCTTTTCGCCATCTATTGTTCACATAACTTGCAGCAGCGTCACAACATGACCGGGAAGACAGGGAGCATTCCACCTGCCCTCGGGACCCGGCAGACGTGCCTTGCGCCTCCTTTCCAGCTTCGAAAATTGCTTGATTACAAGTATTCTGGCAATATTTGCAGTATTTCTGGGCCATCTGCCCCAGGCAGCCGGGGCTCGTTATCTGCCGTGCTCTTCTAGCCACTTCTAACGTGTCCGCCTCTAATTCGGTACTTTGATGGACTGACGGACTGCACAAAGCGCAATTACGAACTCGAAGATGCTTTGAAGTCCGTGGAAATTGGGGGAAGTAACGGACTGGTTGTACCACTTTTCCTTAAGTTTGTCAAGTCCTTCGCTTGACAAAATGCGATTAAGTGGTAGTATGTAGGATAACCTGTCAGAAGTTTGCTATTCCCCGACCTGTTCTATTGCACAGGTATTCCCCAGGCCATGGATGATCAGACTCCAATCAGGTCATAAAAAAGGAGGTCATCCATGAGCTACACAGACAAAACCCTCACTTGCTCAGATTGCAGCACAAGCTTCACCTTCAGCGCTTCCGAGCAGGAGTTCTTCGCTTCTAAGGGCTTCACCCATGAGCCCGGGCGTTGTCCCAACTGCCGGGAAGCCAGAAAAGTACAGCGAGGTGACGGGTATGGTGGCGGTGGAGGCGGAGGCTATAGACAGCAGAGAGAAATGCATCCAGCTGTATGTGCCTCTTGCGGCAAGAACACGCAGGTCCCCTTCGAGCCCCGAGAGGGGCGCCCGGTGTACTGCTCTGAGTGCTACTCAAAATCGAAGCGGTAGAGACAAGGGAAGTAGTTAGCTTCCGCTCTATCAAATCGGTTTGGTGGGTTGGGCTGCGGATAACGGGCAGTTGGAAATGGTGCCCGATTCCTCTTTGTGACGCATCGTGTTGTTTGCATCACACCATACCCTTCGCCTTTACTGCTCATAAGCGCTTCCCCTTGAAGTGGTACTAAGGTGATTTGACCAGGACCTCGCATAGCCACAACACCGTGGCTGCCAATCTTGAAGAACCAATCAAGGCGTGGTGCCTTTGGTGAAGGTCACGTTAAAGGCAGATAATAGGTCGAGGTTGTTGGCAGGAGTTATCCATTCTGCCTGAGGGAGGTTTGAGATGGAGAATGAGCGGGGACAGTTCAATGACGATGGCAAAGAGTGCATCCATCACTGGTTACTAGATGAGAGGAATTTTGGTATTTGCAAGAAGTGTGCAGCGAGAAAGCAGTTTTGCGGTTCGTGGGGCACCATCCAAAGATCCTGGTACGCCAGACCCAGCAGTGTGCACCATGATGTTGCAGGCACTAAGAGCTGACCGACTCCGTTGTGTAAATTGGGGACGGAGCATTCCATTTTCCAACTGTCTGGCTGGAAGGAGGGGAGAATAGCACAAGCAAAACCTGGTGATACTGTAAAGATTCACTACGCCGGCAGACTGGGTGATGGTAAGGTATTTAAGAGGTCTTGCGAGTCCAAACCTCTGCAATTCAAGATCGGGAAGTCTATGCTGATGCGGGCCTTTGAACAAGCAGTGGTTGGGATAAAGCCAGGCGAATCGAGAACCGTCAAGGTCATGGCCGATAAAGCATACGGGCCACGCCGTGAAGAAATGGTGGTGGCAGTAGATCGGAAGGAGTTCCCTGATAACGTTAAGCCGTACGTTGGCCTGGAAGTTGACATCTGTCAACAGGATGGCAAGGTATTCCCGGCAAAGGTGATCGAAGTCTCGGAATCAAGCGTAACGCTGGACGCCAACCATCCTCTAGCGGGGAAAGCTCTTATCTTCGATATCGAGCTCGTTGAGCTTAGCTGAGTGCCGCGTCTTTGGCGTGAGGGCGTTGAAGGGCAATTCCAAGGAGTGGAGCAAAGATCCACAACGGCCCCTAATAACATAATAACCAGGCTTTGGCTTTGGAGGTGAAGGAGGCAGGATGGAGAAAGGTACATGGACGGTGAAAACGGGGCTCGCCCAGATGTTGAAGGGTGGGGTGATAATGGATGTGACCACCGCGGAGCATGCCAAGATAGCTGAGGCGGCTGGGGCTTGTGCGGTGATGGCGCTGGAGCGGGTTCCTGCGGATATTCGCGCTACAGGCGGTGTGGCACGTATGGCTGACCCCATGATTATAGAGGCTATCATGAAAGCGGTGAGTATACCGGTGATGGCCAAATGCCGTATCGGGCACTTTGTGGAGGCTCAGATCCTGGAGGCACTGGGCATCGATTTCATAGATGAGTCGGAGGTCCTCACTCCTGCGGATGAAAAGCATCACATCAATAAGCAAGAATTCAAGGTTCCCTTTGTCTGCGGCTGCCGCGACCTTGGGGAGGCACTGCGCCGGATCGGTGAGGGAGCGGCCATGATCAGAACTAAGGGTGAGGCGGGGACGGGGAACATTGTCGAGGCCGTGAGGCATATGAGGGCAGTGATGGACGGTATCAGGAAGCTGCAGAATATGCCTGTTGACGAATTGATGGCCGAGGCCAAGGCCCTGGGCGCTCCGTATGAGTTGGTTAAAGAGGTGCACAAAACGGGGAAATTGCCTGTGGTGAATTTCGCTGCCGGCGGTGTGGCTACCCCTGCCGATGCTGCGCTGATGATGCAGCTCGGCGCTGACGGGGTCTTCGTCGGCTCCGGTATTTTCAAATCATCGAACCCCGAAGCAATGGGGAAAGCCATCGTTAGAGCCACTACCCACTATAAAGACCCGGCGATTATCGCTGAGGTCTCCAAGGGAATAGGGGCAGCCATGGCAGGGCTGGATATAGGGACGATACCTGATAAGGAGCTACTTGCGCCCCGAGGGTGGTAATTCCTATGTGCTCGAGGGGTGAAAACGGATGTAGAAGATCGGCCTTCTGGCGATGCAGAGATAGATAGGAAGAAGGTGATCGGCCGTGAATTGTAGAGTCTGTGGTTATCCGCTTTTCGCAGGTAGGACAGCTTTCAGCTGCTCTTGTGGGTCAATCACCCACGCCCAGTGTTGGGAGAAGCATATAGTGGAGTCCCACAAACCCCGCTTCACCACTGGGATTGTCACCATACGTGGTGAGTTTGTTCCCAGGGTTGCTGAAACCGAGCAAGGCTCACATCCTACAGAGAAAGGGCCTATTGCCCTTGGAAGTGTGCAGAGGGGAGTAGTGGTTAATAATCGGAAGCTACTTGAAGAAAACCCATGAGACCCAGAGGAAAACAATTACAACAACTTCCTAAAGATGAACGAGACCGCTTAGCAGACGGTTCGGTGATTCTCGCTTCCAATGAAGATGGATTAGGGCGCTGTGTCGATATATCTGCATCCGCCACCGAACCCGAGCAGGAGGTAAACGAGCGGAAGGACTTGTTCTTCTCGCTGGGTGAGAGACAGCCGAAGGCGTCTGTCGGAGTGGTTTTGACCCCAGCGGACTGTGATGAGAGGGACATTTCGGAAGAGGATGCGGAGGTCGAACAAATCGAAGAAGCTGACTCAGAGCCGAAGGAAATCATCACGGACCCCCTAATAATGTATCTCCGTGACATCGGAGGCACTTCGCTGCTCAGCGCCCAAGAGGAGAAGCAACTGGGGAAAAAGATCGAAGAAGGTAAGTACATTAGACGGCTAGAGGAGGAATGGTGCAGCAGATATGGTGCATTACCTTCTCCTGGAGACGTGACCATTGCTGTGCTAACAATGCTAGGCAAGTTTTCTCCTTTCGTTGCTGCCCTGCGGAGGGAGCTTGGGCTCACGGGGCTGATGAGCGTGTCCAAGACAACCTCCGATCGAAAAGTACTGAAAGCGATCGAAGGTGAGGTCAACGAGAGCCTATTGAAGGGTGTGGCTCAGCGGACCGGGGCAAGCCAGCACGAGGCAGAAGAGGCCTTGAGGGAGCTTTCAGTAATCGCTGCCATTATTCCGCCTGAGGTGGTCAAAGTCATGGACGAAAAACGCTCCGACCTCTCAAGGCTGATTTCACGGACAGACTTTCGCAAAAGTATCGATGCTCTGGAGCCTAAGCTGCGGGAGCACTGGGATCGCATAAAGGAAGAAGAAGCCAAAGCACGAAAACACCTGATAGAAGCCAACCTTCGCCTTGTGATCAGCGTCGCCAAGAAGTACACAAGCCAGGGCGTGCCGCTACTCGATCGTATCCAAGAAGGCAACATAGGGCTAATTCGGTCGGTGGAGAAATTCGATTACCGCAAAGGATGTAGATTCAGCACCTATGTCATCTGGTGGATCCGGCAGACGATCACAAGGAGTATAGCTGACAAAGCCCGAACTATTCGCATTCCGGCTCACATGGGGAATACTATCAACAAACTCATCAGAACTAGTCGTCGCCTAAGTCAGGAATATGGGAGAGAGCCAACCTTAAAAGAAATGGCCAGGGGCATGGGGATTTCGCCGAAGAAGGTTAGGGAGATTATGCGGATATCGCAGAAGCCAATTTCTCTACAAATGCCAATCGGAGATGAGTCAGATGCGGTGGTCGGTGATTTTATCGAAGACGACTCATCGATGTCTCCAGTCGAAGCCGCTACCCTCAGCTTCTTAAAGAAGCAGGTTGGAGAAGCCCTTGCCACGCTAACGCCTAGAGAATGTCGCGTCCTCCAACTGAGATTCGGGTTAGAAGACGAACGCAGTCGGACCCTGCAAGAGGTCGCCAGGGAAATTGGTGGTGTTACCAGAGAACGCATCCGTCAGATCGAAGCTGAGGGTCTTTGCAAGCTAAGTCACTGTAGCAAGTCAAAGAAACTAAAAGATTACCTGGAGTAAAGTTGATCTAGCTGGTGCTGTCGCACCCAAGGTGGTAGTGGAAATGGAAAAGCTGCAAACAATAGTAATGGCTGGGGACACGGGTGAGAGGTTGCAACCTTTGACAAGGGAGCGAGCTAAGCCAGCCCTTCCATTCGGGGGCAAATACCGGCTAATCGATTTCGCGTTGAGTAATTGCATCAACTCAGGGGTGCGCAAGATTTTCGTGCTCACACAGTACAGGTCGGGGTCATTGAATGTCCATGTGCAGGAGGGCTGGGGTATTTCAAGCTCGGGGCTGGGGGAATATATATACACGGTGCCAGCTCAACAGAAGCACGGAGCGGATTGGTATCGTGGTACAGCCGATGCCGTACGGCAGAACATGGATTTGATTGGAAGAAAAGAAGTTGAAAATATTTTGATTCTCTCCGGTGATCACCTGTACAAGATGGACTACCGCCAGATGCTGGCCTATCACAAAAGGAAGGACGCAGGGCTGACCATATGCGGCATCAGGGTGAAAAAGGAGCAAGCTGCCTTAAAACTCGGTGTATTGGCAGTGGATGGGAATCTTAGGCTAGTCAAGTTCGAGGAGAAGCCTGCTAAGCCAAAGACGGTTACAGATTCGCCAGACCATGTCCTTGCATCAATGGGTGTCTACATCTTTAAGATGAGTGCTTTAAGAGAGGCCCTGCAAGGAACAGAAGACGACTTCGGCAAAGAGGTCATTCCCAGAATGACCAGTAAGGGATATAGAATCTTTGTTTACGACTACGAGAACGAGAACATGATAGAGGATTTCGTGATCGAAGTGAAGGAAGGTAAAAGAAATAAAGTCCTGCTCAATAGAACTCGAGATTCCTCCTACTGGAGGGATGTGGGCAATATCGATTCTTATTACGAAGCCAGCATGGACCTTGTAGGTGTGGACCCGATCTTCAATCTCTACGGAGAGAGATGGCCATTCAGGTCATATCAGAAGCCGCGCCCTCCAACCAAGTGCGTTCTGGGAGGAAGTGCGTCGGATTCTCTGGTGTGTGATGGCTGTATCATCAGCGGCGGTACGGTCTGGGGTTCTATTCTATCTCCAGGTGTGGTTGTTGAGAGAGACGCTCTGGTGGAGAAATCGATCATATTTGATGACGTTAGCATCGAGCCTGGGGCGAGGATAAGGCGAGCGATCGTCGACAAGGAATCCAGAATCCAGGCTGGCGCCTCTATCGGCTATGACCATGAGGCAGATAAGCGGAGAGGCTGTACAATATCAGAGTCCGGGGTAGTAGTTGTTCCCCAAGGCATGACTTTTGGATTGACGGGCGCAGCTTGAATAACGGTGGTTACGCTCTAGCATGAACTTCGATGAGGTAGATGGTTAAGTGAAGGACCAACTCCAGGTGTGAGAGTATGGGCGTGTACGAAGACCTCGTCTGCTGCTGCGGCATCCTGAGCTCAGGGATAAGGCTAAAGAGCTTGAGCCAGAATACTTCGAGCGCAGTGAGAACCGGGAGATATTCCTCGCCTGGCGCAACACCTTAGACTTTGATGGATTACTGGATATAATTGATAATATCGACCTCCGGGAGCATGCCAAAACACTTTATGGGAAAGTCCTGCCTCCTGCGGAGGAAAGGGACTGGGATAGGGCGCTGATTGACTGCATACGCCGTCTCGAGGAGAGAAGATTGATAAACATGAAGATCCAGGAGGAGTCACTCCTTTCTGATGCTGAATCCGAGGGAAGGAGCGATGATATAGCTATCTTGCAGCAAAGAGGGGTCGAGATTAACTTGAAGCTGAAAGAGACCTTCGAAAATACAATGCAGACAACTTCTAGCCATAAAGAGGACCAATGAAAGACGAATCTAAAGAACTGAAAGAATTCCTTTATGAACAAGGCGATCTCCTGCCTGAAGATATCTTAGCCTCTGGGGCAAAAACAGACGATATTTTCGCCTCCGTGCCCAAGTTGGAAGAAGAGGTAGGAAACGGAGATGACATCTTCGCCTCCGTGCCCAAGCTTGCCGGAGAGATAGGGCAGGAGGACGATATCTTTGTACCTCTTGCCAAAGGCAAGTCTGAAGTGTCGGATGAACTGGGGATTCTGCCCGACGAACCTACAGAAGCCGATATCTGGGAGGAAGAGCCTGAAATCGAAGAGTTGGAGGAGACTGGGCTGGAACTGGAGGAGATGATCGATGATCCGGTAAGGATGTATCTTCGTGAGATGGGGCGGGTTTCCTTATTGAGCGCCAGGGAAGAAAAGCTTCTAGCGAGAAGGAGGGAAGAGGGAAAATACATCAGAAGGATTGAAGAAGAGTGGCTGAACAAAAATGGACAGTTACCTTCTACTACGGATACTGCAATCGCGCTGTTGACCAGACTGGGGCAGGCTTCCAATTTCGTAACCGCTCTGCAAGAAGAGCTTGCCCTGCCACGGTCGGCCAGCGTGAGTCAACTGGTTTCTGATCAAAAATTGCGGAATGCCATAGATAACGAGATCCAGCAGCAACTATCTAAGGAAGTAGGACAGAAAACTGCTGTTGCCCCGGAAGAAGTGGAACGGGTACTGAAGGATTTCTCGCTCCTTATCTCTATTATACCCACGGACCTGCTCAGACTGATAGGCGATAAATGCTCATTCCCAGAACTGAATAGTCTGCTCTCCAAGCCTGACCTTCGCAAGACAATCGAACCTCAGGAGCCCCGACTGCGAGACTATTGGGAGCATATAAAGGAGGAAGGAGCCAAAGCGCAACGACACCTGATTGAAGCCAACCTTCGTCTCGTTGTCAGCATAGCTAAGAAATATATCGGCAGAGGCATGTCCCTCCTCGACCTCATTCAAGAGGGCAATATAGGGCTAATTCGAGCGGTCGAGAAATTCAACTATCGAAAGGGATACAAGTTTAGTACCTATGCCACTTGGTGGATCCGCCAGGCTATCACCAGAGACATAGCCGACAAGGCCCGCACCATCCGCATACCGGTTCATATGGTAGAGACTATAAACAAACTCATCCGAACGAGTAGGCGCTTATCACAAGAATTTGGTCGTGAGCCGACCTCAGAGGAAATCGCTAGAGGAATGGGTATCTTTCCAGAAAAAGTAAGAGAGATTATCAAGATATCTCAGGAACCGGTTTCGTTGGAAATGCCTATCGGAGAAGAGGCGGATAGCCACCTGGGTGACTTTATCGAAGACCGCTCCACCATGCCTCCAGTCGAAGCAGCTTCTCTCAACTTGCTTAAAGACCAGGTCGAGGAAGTGCTCTCCACACTTACTCCGCGAGAGCGTCGTGTGCTCCAACTGAGATTCGGTCTTGAAGACGGGCGTAGTCGCACTCTCGAAGAAGTCGGAAAGGAATTCGGGGTCACTAGGGAACGTATACGCCAGATTGAAGCTAAAGCGCTTCGTAAATTACGCCACCCCAGCAGATCAAAGAAGCTGAGAGATTACCTGGAGTGAAGTGAACTTCCCCCTTTTAAACGCTGACCAGCAAGACACTGAGAAAGAAACTGCACTTGCTAGCGATAGCGATTGCTGTGAACTGCTCCGCTCAATATTGGCTCGTTAACATAGACATCGCCATTTCGGATCTTAATGTTAAAGCCACATTCGGGATTGGTACAAACCCAGACCTTGTAGTGAATGGGTGCCCCCGGGCTTCCAAAATCTGATAGAGGCACCAGATCGCCAGTATTGCATTTCTGGCACTTGGGGAAAACGATTTAAGATGTTTATATTGCACGAAAGTCCATTTTGTTTAGCTACAACGAAAATGGAAGTGTTTCGCGAGCGCCATGTTGAACAGGTATGATCCAAGCTGCTTCACACGTCACGGTTTTCCAGCACTCTGAACGGCAATCCTACGCAGGACAGGCTAGTGATGCCGCTGTCTACGTGGGCGTATTAACCCCTATTTTGAACGGTAATTCCATGCGGATGTTGTGTCCATATCTTGAACAAGCTACGTGAAGCTGAGGTACTGTGTAGTGCTTCATGCTTACCCTACCGTATACCTAAGTCCCCTAAACGCCTCAGATTTTGACTACAGGGCTTATGACAGTGGTGCCCTGTAAGTGCTTCATGCCGTCACCCCTATTTTGAAGCTAAAAGGTATAGGTGTTACGTTGCCTATGTTATTGAAATTGCAGATCCGGATGCCCATATCATGTTTGGCGGTGAATTCCAGCCCGTGTCGGTTGAGGTCACCGGGAGTGTAGCCTGCATTCCACTCGCAGTCGCTCTTATCACACTTCAGGAACTTAACGCCATAAATCTCTATAGTGTCCATGGTCTAAAACGCTGCTTTCATTGCTTGTGCAACGTAACACCTGTTTTTCAGGATCAATTACCCCTGTGACTTCCACATTCTCACTGTCAAGGTATACCGTGATACCGAGCATATCTAGGGCAAGGCGCTTGCCCTCAAAGTCCAACTCAGGCAATCGCTTCTGCATGTCCTCAATAAAGCGTTCAAGGTTCGGCACGTTGATAACGGCGTCCTGGCTGGCCTTAAGCTGCGCCTTGAGCTCGGTCTTTTGTGCTTGCAGTGTTTCCTTTGCCTTGTTTAGACGCCGGTTTTCTGCCTCAACCAGATTAGCCGGGAAGTCCTTTAAGGCCCACTGTAAAAGCTGGTGCTGGTCACGCTCTACGGCCTTTAACTGGCGCTCCACGCGCTCTAGTTCAGCCTCAAATACCCCCAGCTGGCCCGCGTCCTGGCGCTGTTTTTCAAGCTCACCAATTATGAGGTCACGGTCACTCAAATAGCGTTGAAGCTCACCCCATACCATGCCCTCAAGCCTCTTGGCGGTCCAGCCCTTGTTAGAGCACCGCTCAAGCGGCGCGTACATCTTCAACTTGCCCAAACAGCGATAATACAGCTCGACATATTGCTTGCCGTTCTGTAGGCTCCTGCGGGCTATGCAGCCCACGTAGGCACGCCCACACTGGCGGCAGCGTAAATGCCCACGCAACAGGTATTCATACTTGGTAGCAGGTACTGTCTTAGTCCGGTTTACCTGTAGCTGTTTCTGTGCCGCGTCAAATAGCTCTTGGCTGATTATGGCCGGTGTAACGCCCTCAATCTCAATCCAGTCTGATTGTGGCCGGGTGAATTGCCTACGGCCCCTAACGGTGGTGAAAGCGTAGGTCTTGCCAGTATAAGCCGGGTTAATCAGTATTGCCTGTACGCTGCGCCTATTCCAGATTTTACCGGACTTGCTAGGCGCGTTCATGGCCCTTAAGCGGTACATAATCGCATTGGTAGACAAGCCCTCGTTGACTAACCAAGAGTATATATCACGTACCCACCTAGCCTCAGTTTCTTTTATGGTCCGCCGCCCGCCGTTCTCTTGTGACACTTTGATATAGTCATAGCCGTAAATAGTTGTACCGCTTCCCCCAGGTAAGCGGCCTTCCCTCGCCCGGGCCCGCTTACCGCGTATGCAGCGCTCCCGTATCTTCTCAGCCTCTAGCTTGCTGGCATAGCCCCGGATATAGCTTATCAGCTTACCAAGCTCGGTATTGTCTACGTCCTCGGTCACGGCCTCAAGGGTAACGTGGTGCTTTTCAAGTTCCTGGGTGATTATGACGCCATGCCCGGGGTCACGGGTAAGCCGGTCAAGGGAATAGCAAACGAGAACATCAATAGCCTCAGCCCTCACCAGTTCCCTTAGCTTGTCCAACTCTGGCCGTTCAAGGGATAGCCCGCTATAAGCCTCACTGAAGCGATAGGACACTTCATAGCCCTTGCCCTGGCAGTAGGTAAGGCAATTCTCAAGCTGTGTCTGTAGGCTCGTGCCTTCACGCTCTTGATTGTCTGTGCTTACCCGGCAATACACGGCGGCGGTAGTCATGGTTTCACCTTCCTTTGTGGCCCGGATTGCTTTACCTTTGGCTTATTCCAATAAGGACTGTCACACTTAGGACAATTCTTAGGCTGTGGTGTGCGTGGTATCCAAGTATGTCCGCACCTAGTACAGGTTAATTTCGGAAGTTCAATACTATTCATACCTGTTATTATAAGGACATATCTGTAGAATGTCAATACTCTTTGCCCTGTTTTTTAGGACTATTATTAGCCTCACCATAGTTCAACGCCTTGTTGAATCTTCAATGATTCGTCCGCGCTCAAAGTCTTTAGATAACGCATAGTCATTAAGGCCGACTTGTGCTTTAGCTGGCTTTGGGTAGCTCTCGGATTGCCGGTAAGCCGTAGGCGCTCAATAGCCCCGCTATGCCGTAGGATGTGGACACCGCCCACGTGGTCACGTTCCTTTGACGGGCGCGGTATGCCAGCCTTGTCAAAAGCTTCAGTTACTATTCTGAAAGCCTGTGACCGGCTTACCGTTGTTGGCATCCCCCCCACACCCTTAGCCCGTGCTGGTCTGCCATAAGCGCTTTTTAGGGTGGCTATTGCTTCCCTCCTAGCATATGGCTCGGAACCGTTGCCATGCACCCGGCGGGCATAGTCCAGCATGATGCCCTCAGCTTCGGCTTCAGCGTATACGTTATCCCGCAATTGACAGGCTAGCCATAACCCGGTCTCATTACGGTTACCTTCCGTGGCTTTAGTTAATGCTTTATCGAGTAGGTTAGCGCTCACCGGCTTTTCCCTCGGAAATGAGTTTTTGCCAGAATTTATGCCAAGCCGCTTTCTGTGCCGGCGTAGCAGGGCCGGGCCTAATGTCAACGATTACCTTCACTGATTTCGGAATAGGCTTGGTTCTCATAGTTCGCTTTCTGGCTATGCGTCATGAATCCCTTATATGGGTATCGCTACCTGTTGGGTACTAGAAGTTCACGCAGATGCTTCAGGTCGTCTTCGGTGTATACTCGCCAGTCGTTGATGTCGCGTTTCGCCATCAGTATCTTCCCTCTTTTTCCCGCCTTTCGAAGAAAGCGCTCCGAACAGCCCAGCGTTCTTGCCGCCTCAGATACTCTGATCGTCTTCTTCATGGTCATCCAACTCCCTTCCAAAATCTTTATGAGTAGGCTATCATAGGTACACCTAGGTTGCTTATGGAAAAATTAAGGAAGAATTAAGGAAAAATTAGGGTTGACCTAACAATGAAGAAAACAAAACCGAAGTGGGTAAAGACCGACATACCCAAGGACATAAAAATAAAATTGTGGCGCATTATGAGGAACAACCCGACTTATGATGCGTGGTCCAAAGACCTGGCTAAACGTGATTTTGATGAGAATGAAGAGAAACTCATACCAAGAAGTCGGGATTCCTATAGGGCATTACAAGACGAGATAAAGCAAATGCCTATCGCAGCGGTGCGGGAGTTGCCCCTTGACATCCAAGTGTGGATTCGAGAGTTGAGGCCAGAAATCGCAGAGCTGCTAAAGGCAGGCCAAGAGAAGTACAGAGACCATTGGGGTAAGCTAGCGAGGCTAGCAGAGGAACTAGCACTATGTCTTGAATTCCGTAGCGACTCAATTATGCGTTTGGGGAGGCTTGTGTTGCATGGTGAACTCGTCAAGAGTCGAACGTATCCAGATAAACCTGGTGGCTGCTTTTTTGATGGCTCCTGTGTTTTGTTATCTGCTGAGAGGAGTCCACTCTATGAATGTCTTATTGAGCATCTCGGTGCCGAATCTCCGGAATTCGGGGAGGAGATTCAACAGGCACGGGAGATAGCAACAAGATGGTTTGGCAGCGAGAGAGAAGCACTATGGCATTCTGTGGCAGACGATGAGTTAGTAAGCAAATTAAGGAAGGAGCTATACTTATGCAGTGAGCGAGGCACCTTCCCTGGTAAGTGCCCCATATGTAAGGGTTGGGAATAGCAGTATATGACGCAACGGACATATGGGCGAAAGCGTACGATAGACAGAACTTTTGAACTTTCCTTCAACCTTAAATCCCCAATTGTTCAACAGAGCACTGGTTGTGATATCGAAAGATCACTGAACCGCAAATATTACCCCGGTTAAAAGGAACTGGGCAAACCTCCATTGGATGAAACTGGGATGAGCAATCGCCACCGACAATAACACTAGAATCCGGTATCATAGTACTCGGAGTCGAACTTTGGGTCAAGCGACTCGCTGCCGTCGCTTAGAGAATAGTGTATTTCACGGCACAGAAAAGGTTAGCCCGTTACCTCGTTAGGCTAGCCTTCTTTGCCATTTTTCCCAGAGGAATCGCTTTATGAAAAAGCCTCTATTGTGACTTTCATGAATTGCGGGTTGCCGCGCTCTTTAACCTCCTCTTTCGCAAGGTAGGGACCAGGCTTCGCCTTGCGGGTTCCTTCTCCTCCTCTTCGCTAATCAGACCTGCCTTCCTGACTGCACTGAAAGTATTGATGTCATCATGAGTCAGGCCATTGTCATCAACAAAGATTATGGAGTTCGTCTTGAATAGCTTCTCTCTATTCCTGGCCGCATTCAGTCGCTGAAATCCTTCCATGGTACCATCCTCTGTCTTATCTGTGCTAAAAATTAGCCATTTCGACATCGCTACCTCCTTTGACTCAGCATGAGTCAGCCCATGACACCAGCCCTTCTGTTTTCAGATTAACGCACCTTTTCGGTTTGTCAGGTTCGAAACCCTTTTATTAGCGTGAACGTATCGCATAATTTTCGTGAGTCACTGACCTGCAATAGTCGTACGGAACGTATTTATCAGTGACCTATCGGTACCAATTTATCATGACTTGATAGCTGACAATGCCAAAAACTGTGGCAAACTTAGGCTTAGGAGGCCCACACGGATGGATGGGATTTTTTGATGGGCATCGTGAACATCGTTGCCAGGCTGCCCCCTATCATTTGCCATGGTGGCCGGGCATCGTGACGAGGTCATGGTGTGATATCAGAAATTCTCCAGAAATTGAACGTGATTTCGTCCGTCTGTCCGTCCGTCCATCCATTTGATATTTGAACGGATTTGGACGAATTTGAACAGGCATTTCGGCGCATCACAGCTTCAGGGAACAACTATACCTCCCACGGAGGTCAAATAGAGGTGTTGTGGACAGGTCTTTGGACATCTTGTCGACGTCTTAATTGAAGCTAAAAGTCCAACCGTCTGTTGGCCATTTGAGCGGGTTTGCGGGCATGGTAAACGACATTTCGGCGGCCCCCACGTTCACGACGACTTTTTCGACTTTGGACTTTGGGGAGTCGAAAGTCCTAGGACTTTTCAGTTTCTACGTCCAAGTCGTGAAGTCGTCATTTGCCTATTCTTTTAACATCTGGACGCTCTTGGACGGCGCATTTCGGCGAACCACAGCAGGTCGTTTGGCAAACCGCAGAAACTTGAAGGAAAATCGAGCTGGGGACCGGCCCCTGGGCTTCCTTTTCCTTCGCCAGGAGTCCGGCTTCTCTGGCATCCCCGAGCTTATGGACGTCCTCATGGACGTCGCCCTGGTCGTCAACAAAGACAATGGGTTTATCCTTGAGTGCCTTCTCTTTGTTCCTGGCCGCGTTGAGGCGCCTGTAGCCATCCTCGGTCATCTCCTCTTTCTTGTCTGTGCCCTGAATCATCCACGTTGCCATGGTGGCCTCCTTGTGATATCACACTGAATATCACATAGCTTTGATTTATTCCTGCGGCGGCCCCCCCCGGACAAAAAGAAAGGGCTGGCCTAACTACCTGTCCGAGGAAGTGCCACCCCTTTTTAACTTGTATTTTTAGATCAGTGCTTTTAGCTTAACCTACTTTTTGACGATGTCAAGCGACCTATTTTTGATATCATGACTTCCTTTATGCTGATCTTATGGTTTGATATCATGCCCTTGCCTGTGCTGATCTCATGATTTGATATCATGAGATTTTCCCTAAATTTTCCCACATTTTTATTGGAATTTGAAGCTATTTCTCAGCATATTTATGCGCATTTCCGCGCATTTTAGCTGAAAATCATTATGAGATCAGCGATTTTTATACTATTCATCCGTCCGGTATTTGAACGGATTTGGATGCTCCTGAACGGCGCATTTCGGCGGGCCACAGTTCAGGGAACAACTATACCTCCCACACGGAGGATAACAGGGAGGATGGCATTGTGGACGTCCTGACGACATCGTAAATTCTCCAGAAATTGAACGTGATTTTGTCGGTCTGTCCGTCCGTCTATCCTTCTGATATTTGAACGGATGTGGACGCATTTGAATGGAGCGTTTCGGCGCACCACAGCTTCAAGGGACAACTATACCTGCCACATGGAGGAAATAGTGGGCTAATGGACTCGACTTTTGGACGTCGTAACGACGTCGTAATTGAAGCTAAAAGTCCAACCGTCTGTTGGCCATTTGAGCGGGTTTGCGGGCATGGTAGACGACATTTCGGCGGCCCCCACGTTCACGACGACTTTTTCGACTTTGGACTTTAGGGAGTCGAAAGTCCTAGGACTTTTCAGTTTCTACGTCCAAGTCGTGAAGTCGTCATTTGCCTATTCTTTTAACATCTGGACGCTCTTGGACGGCGCATTTCGGCGAACCACAGCACCCTGTTTGACATGGCCTAAGAACGCGTAAGGCTTAAAAGAAGAGGCCTACAATGGATGGATAGGATATTTTGATGGGCATCGTCGACATCGCTCCCAGGCTGCCCCTTGAGAAATTCTTGCAGCGGAACCCGGTTAAAGACTTCGACCAATTCGCACAGAGCCTTGAAAAGAAGGGGCTGCTAACTGAACCAGCGGTCGTGAGTCGGAGTCCTCGGTTTGGTACAACGAACAGGTAGGCGGGAAGCTGCTCAGTATCCTTTTCTCCAGGAACGAGTCTTTTATTCGTTGACTCCCAGGGAAAACCAGCCGTGCTGCCCTGGGCAGACCCGATAGCCGCCAGTCATCCTGAGTTCCGTTGACAAGGTTTTGACTGAATCTACCTCAATTCCCATATTTCCGAAGCTAACTATCACCAAAACTACGATTTTCAGCTTCAATTGAAGAACTAGCTACTTCTTTTTATATACAAAAGGTACTTTTGTAAAGTATGCTGTTCGCAGAGCTATGTTTCGAGAGTGCAAATAGCTTCCGCACCTTAACAAAAAATGACTTGACCTTGATGGGTAGCTAACCCGAACGATTAGGCCAAACCCTTATAAGGAATAGGGCGAAAGCCTCTAGAATCGGCAAGGGATAGGCCGAAAGTGGATTAGTGAGTCATTCATACTCTAGCCCTAATTCGGGGGTTTGATATACGCTTAAATCTAATTGAGAGGTGAAAGCGTATGACAGTCGAGTTTACAACCCCTGAGTATATCGCTATGTTGCTCAATCCAGCACCGAGCAAACCGCAAGGGCGTAAGGTTTGGAGCGTAGACCTTGAGACTGTGTGGCTTCCGTTCTTCACGGCCTCTAATGTCATGGGCAAAACGGTTATACCCCCCGAAGCTCTAGGCGCACCGCTTCGGTTAGCGTACGGCAAGGATGGAGTTGCGAAGTTTAACCCCAATACGGGCAAGCCCGTTATCAGGGTGGCGAAGGAATTGGGCGAAGGGGTCAAGATGGTTCGTGAGAACCTTGTGGCGAACCTTCAGCACTTCTCCGCAACAGTCCGCAAGGCCGAACCCGACAAGTACAAGGCCGAAGTGAGCACCAGCATAGAGGCAGGGAAGCCCATCAGAGAGGCCGACAGGATAGCGATAAGCAAGGCGGTGGCCGAAGCTATGGCCGAAGCTATAGCGAAGCAGGATAAAGCCGAAGCCCAGTCCGAAGCTCCCCAAACCGAAGCTCAACCCGAACCCGTAGCAGCATAACCCGAACCGAACCCCCCGAAGTCGAACCGATAGCGAGCAAACCCAATACATAAGCGTATATCACCCCCCCCGAATTAGGGCTAGAGAGAGAGGGGGGGTATATGCCCAAATGGGTAAACCCTGAGCGTCAAGCTCAACTACTCGAACTATGGGCAATCTATGGCAATCGGTGTTTACTAGGCCATAGGGCTTGCGATGACTTCGAGCATTACCTCTATCATAGGCCGAAGCCCTTGTTTGGAGTATTGCCTACACTCAAAACTTGCGAAAAAAACGGAGTGCCCACACTTGACAGCGAAGGTAAACCCCTAATGACTGTTGAGTATAAGTCTATCCCCCATTGGATAACTCAACCCGAAGTTATCCGCCTCTATGATTTACGGATAGCGGAAGTCATAGAGGATTGGGTAAGAGAGGATAGGCAATCAAGGGCTTTTGAGGGTAAAGCAATTGCCCGATTGCTTCACACTATCCCCGAAGTCGGGAAGTTGAGAGGGCAATTTTCGGCAATCGGCAGGGAGATATACCTAGACTCTCAACCGCAATACTATGTTGAGTGTTTAGGGATAAGTGGACTTAACTTCAAGCCCTTCGCTAAAGTTCGGATAGCGTCAAGTTACACTCGATTGCTAGTAGATTTACAAGCCCCATTAAGTCGAGTTAGCAAAAACCGCAAACGTAAGTATCTACGCTATGGGAAGGGCTTGCCGATGGATACAGCGAAAGAGGTTGAGTTAAGTTGTAACAAGGCAATCGCACACTATCTCAGTTAACAAAACCCATCAAGGTCAAGTATCGAACGAAAGCAAAAGACTCTCGGTTATCGGGAGTCTTTTTGCTTATTAAGAGCCTCTAACTCCACAGCGAGGGGGGCAGGGCGAAGCCTTGCCTTCCGTCATCGGCGTTAGAGGCTCTTTGTTTTATAAGGCCAGCAAGGGGGTGAGTATGATGGAGTGCACCTACTCCAGCTATAGAGGATACCGCCCTGGCGATGGTGGGAACGAAGCCCTGGTCGGTGAGCTGGACGGTGACTGGGCGACATATGCCAAGATAGCCGAATACTTTGTCCGCAAGGTAAAGCTCGAGGATAGGGAGGACTTTCGACACAACCTTATCCTGGAGATGGCTAAAGTCAAGGCGAAGTATGAGGTCAAGGGAAAGCCCCTTACAGAGCCGGGGATGATGCGGGTTTGCAGCTACGAGCTAACCGCTTACTGGGAGAAGGAAAGGCTGCGAGCCAGGGGAATTGTCGTAGACTGCGGGAACTGCGGCAAAGAGCAGAGACAGAGGTGCAGGGATGAGGATCTGTATTCTCACTGCCGCAATGCGAAGCGCTTCCTTAGCCTCAGCCAGCCCATTGACGACGATGGCATAGAGCTCTGGGAAGTCCTTATTGATAAGAATGCCCTGGACCTGGACGCCTGGGTTGACGCCAGAGCTGCCCTCCGGCGCTTACCGCGAAAGCTCACCATGATCGGCTACAAGCGACTAGCCAGGATGCCTCTCAGCAATGGAGAGAAAGCATACCTCAAACAGTGGCGTGAAAAGGGGCGCGAGGAAAAGCCCAAGAGGATGCCGGTCCGAAATTGGTATGATCTGGAGGAAACTATCCTGTCTCTTCTCGGGAACAATGGAGGGCTGAGCAAGCGGGATCTCTATACCTACCTCGCCATCTCTCCCCGGGAGCTTGACCCGCACTGTGCCTCCCTGATAAGGCAGGGGCTGATCAGGGAGGTAAAGAGGGAGAACGGTCGTGGCCGTCCTGCCACGCCTCTGCTGGTAGCCGTGCGGCCAGGTGAGCCACTGCCTGAGCCCAAGCCTGATAAAATGGAGCTCATCCGGCAAGCCTACTTTACGGAGAAAAAGAACATCACTCAGATAGCCACAGAGCTCCACCATAGCAAAAAAACAATACGAAGGGCTATCCGCACGGAAGCTGAAAAACGAGCATAAGTCGAAGCCAGGGCAAAAGAACCTGTAGCCGTAGCCTGGGACCCCCAGAAATCCTTACTCTAACTGTAGTGGGCCGTGCAAAACTCAATCACCGCTTAAAAGCGATACCTCTTTCACGCTCAACCGCTTACCATTATCGAGGGTGAAATAGTCCTTTTCAGGACTTTTGCACGACCCTACAAGGGGCAAACCCCCGTTAACCACTTCCCAAAACCACCCAGATTTTGATTAGGGAGCGTCTCTCGCTGTAAAATAGGGGACTCCAGGCAAAGTCAGCAGCTCGGAGTCCCCCTTTTGTACTGTGACTGCACATTTCAAGCAAATGTGTGGCCTACACCAGCGCACTGTGGACTTAAAGTAGCTATAACTGTGCAAGATAGCGGATGCATTCCGCGCAAATGCCCAGCAGAAAGCCTATCTCGATATAACTGAGGCCAGGAGACTTGGTTACGTTGGAGTGCGCTACTCCGGGTGCCGCACCTCGGCGCGCGTATAGCATCTTGAAGATTTGGTCGTTTGGTTTGGGAATCTTATTTCCCGCGACCAGTTTCTCTACAATGGCATCTAATTGTTGACCCGAGGTTCCAGCGACAATGTTGGCAACCCCTTCAACTGCGCCTACAGCATCCTTTAAGGCATTCTCAATATCAGGAGGTTTCTGCGCAAAGAGCTGGAGAGCTTTCTCAAATTGGTCTCTCGGCCGTGCAAACTTTGGGGATTGCAGGGCGGCAGTAGCCTGGACAAAGGAAGGGCGATTTAGAGGGTTTCCGACAGGGGGTTCGTTAATATTTCTCCATCCTTTGGGGGTCAACTGTACCCTTAGTTTCTTCTGCTCATTCCCCTTAGCGGAGTCTGCTCCCCCGTCGACTATGTTGATGAATTCGGCATAGACAGCATTCTTAACGAGGTACTCGAACTCTGAAGGGCTTCTGGAAAACGCCTCTGGATAGTCCTTCTCGGGATAGATATCAACCACCGAGTCAAACGATTGGCTGAGACGACGGATGTAATCAAGCAGGAGGTGGATAGCCTCATCGGGGTTTCGAGGAGCGGGTGCTGAACCAACTAGGCCAGCGATGTTTTGGGTCGTAATGTCCAGAGGTGAACCCAAGTCGGAGAAGCGCCTCACAACGGCCGACAAGACATATTCCTTGCCACGCGCCGGGCTTTCGATGCTGCCTAACAGAAGGTCCGCCTGGTCAGTAATCAGGAATTTCCCACACGCTGGGCATTCGACTTCCCACCGCAGGATGTTTCTCTCCAGCCGGCGTTGTGGCACTACCCTATGTTGACTGATAGGGCAGAATCCTCCAAGGAGACTAATAGGCATAGTTCTTTTCCAAATACCCCAGACCCGACCGGCAAGCGGACATCTGGGATCGACAAAATACTTAACACCCAGTCTACAAGCAGGCCTACGTGGAGTCAAGCAGGCGTACTACGATCACATAGTGAGACCCTCAAGGTCATATGTGGGTGACTAAAATGGACTCTTGTTTGACGTTTTCGGTGTGAAAAGAGTCCGGGAAAGCCGGATTTGGAGACAGAGCGAAGCGGAATCTTTTACACCGTGTTAGACGAAGTCCGCCCTATATTTTCCAAGCTTTCCTTCTGAATAGTTTGATATCGTAGCGAATTATCTGATTGAGGTTGATACCTAGCCCATAGAAGTTCCGCTTTAGTTCTAATCGATCCGCCCTCTTTTCAAACTCTTCCATTAGTCGTTGTTTGCTACTTTAATCATGAAGGCGGGTGTCCAATAATCCACTTGATTCCCAACGAACTCTGTGACGCCTCAACATAGGTGGTCGTGTCAGAATCGGTGGCCACGAGGGATGCCATACCAGCCACAATGAATGAAAATGAGCCTTGATTGGATCCCATCTCCATATCGACCATCTGTGTATTACACTCGGTATCCCAGATAACTTCGTACCTGAATTGGTCTTTGCTCTCTACTGAGGGATACTTATTATCGGAGGGATCGACTATCCTAATCTTGCGAAGTCGCCATCCGGGATATAAGACAAAATTATAGATCCCTCCATGCCCCTCCTTACTTGGCCCGATGGGTACTCGTATACGCTCAAACTGAAATGAGAAATATTGCTCTATTCCCGTTTTCTTTAGTTCAAAGGCACGAATGCGAGCACTATGGTTTTCGATGTCACAGATGGAAGCGTTATAAATACGTGTGCCACCAAGATCCCTGTCGTTATCGCGAAACCTTTGAGAAGAGATATCTCTCAGTCGGTCCACAACCAAGCTTCCATGATATTGCTTTGGCTTTACTCTGTAGGAAGTCAAGACACCATCCGGAGTTAAAAAATCAATCAAGACGATATCAAGGTTCATTAGAATCCTCCGATGTTATCAGGATTTCGGCTAACAGCCACCATCAGACGAAGCCTGGATTCGTCTGATGGGCTATTTACGTTAGAATTGTAATATCGACTATAATAAGTGTCAAACTCGGTGAGGTGAACTCGCGACCTATCAAGCTCAGGAACTGGAAAGCCCCTAAGACCCAAGACCTGGCAAGTTGAACATTATGGATTGTCACTTGTGCGAATCGTCTAGCTGGATACTGGAAACGCAGGATCGCAATTGCCTACCAGACTCTGAGTGGCATTACGAGTCCCCGCTGATGAGAAACGGCTAATATTGAGATAGATCGGACAGCTAGCAGGTTTTCTCGACTCCCACTCAGTAATTGTGCCACGCCAAACCAGCATTGTACCTCGCTCCAATCTTATCCTCATTCATACTTGACCAATCGCCGAAACGAGTTAGAGCCGCTCGCCCGCCCGCAAGTGAGCGAAACGAATGGGTTAGCTGTATATGGTTGTTGAGTCGCTTTGTACTTCACAATTTAGCTTTATCTCTCCGTGCCTTTTTAACATGCTTCAATTGTCTGTAGAGATAGTCAATGTCCATATCACCATGTGGTGGTGTTTGCCGTGGTGCTGATGTACTGCTTGAAATAGGGCTTCGCCTTGCCACATTGATTATGTATTCGCAAGATTTGTTATCTAACCATTTTAGACTCCCAGCAAAGAGATGCTTAGAAAGGTATAGCCGTTGTGTAACCTTGCTGAAGTTCAGCATTTGGTGGCTTGACGGCAATCGACTAATATCCACTTCATCACGTTTATTCGTAAATAAGTCGTGTATTCCAAGAAAATCTTTGATTGAATTAACAATAAGCATCTGGAGAGTATGGCTGTACAATTGAGAAATATTCACTGGTATCAGGATAATTTGTTTCTCATGAAGTCGCCTTAACTTAAATTGGTCTTTCTGCTTCACATCGTCGTCAGTATAGTGATGCTCTCCCTGAAACTCAAAAGCTAAATGGTAATTCTCAAGCATCACATCAATTTGTAGAATTGCACCTGTGGCTGGATTCCGCAGAAAACTTGGTTTCGCTTGAAGCTCTATACCAGGGTCGCGTACTGTTACTACAATGAACAAATCAAGATAAAGTGCAAGAGCTGTTTCGCCATATGAAGCACATTCTCCACCGTACCTAGATACCCATTTTGCCTCTAGATACTTAATCAGATAATCGTTTAGGGCTAGCAACTCTTGTTCAAAAGGGTAATCTGGAAGATGTTTACGTTTAATGTCTTCCATCAAACCAAATATTGAATTGGCCGTTTGGGCTATGACTGTTAGGGCGTTTGAAGAAACATACTCTTTTCTCAAAAGAGAACGAACCAAACGGGTTAATCTATTGAACCTTGTTTCTAGACTTGGAAAAAACTCGTGGCATGCTATTTCCGCCAAATAATCACGGTGCCGATTTTTCACGTAGTTACCGATGGTCTTACGATTGTCTTTTTTCATTCACTTAATACATGCCTACTGTCGGTCCAACACCCACGTTTCAGCTGCTTGCAGTCCTCAAAGACAAGTCCAAACCAAAGACGACCTGGCTGATGTTAAGCCAGGCGGTACCAAGTCGGTTGCATGGGGTTGTCAGGTGGCTGCATATGCACTTCCGTTACTAAAGGCTAAACGACACAATTCTACGTCAATCATCTCTCGGATAGCAATAGGAAAGAACATCAAGATAGTATTGAACAAACTGCCCTTTTGTTTAGCTTACATGGCTAGAGTTGGCCAACTACGTTGTCGAAGGCAAACGGCAGTAATAATGGCAAATTACGAGCAGATAGATTCAGTCCCCATTCTGGCTTGCTTTTTTTACCAGCATAATCACAGTACGAGGTTACCCGGAACGTCTGGTTTGAGAGCCTCGATATTCTTTATGTTCGATTCAAGAGAAAAATAGACCATTGGTCCGAAAAGAGAATTAAACAATTATGCATTATCACTTAATGCGTTCGTATTAGTGAATCGCCGCTGTCTTCGAAGACGCCGCTTAAGGGTAGTTGCTTATGTTGTCTCCTACAGGTACAATAACGGCAGCCATGAACTGTTTCAGAGACCTGGACCATTTAGGCGGGGAAAAGTGCTCAGGGGGGACTCATGTATAGCGCTCAGGGTGGGGGAGTACTAAGAGAAGTCATCGTTCACTGTCCAGGCGATGAACTAGACATTCTTGACCCATGGAACCTGAAGGAATATCTCTTCGACGCGTTGGTTCAGAAAGATGAAGCAAGTGAGGAACACAAGCAATTTGTAGAGAAACTTGAACAGACGGGCGTAAAAGTACACCACTTGGGCGAGCTAATTAAGAGAATCAAAAGTGTGCGAGGCCGGCGTTTCTTGCACAACGTGGTAAAGAAACTGCCTAACATGTTTTTCGTGAGAGACCTGGCGGTAGTTACATCAGACGGCGCGATCATATCGAACATGCGCTTTCCGGCCCGAGGCGTGGAGCCGATAGTTATCAGGACGGTTCTGGAGGAGCTTGATGTCAAGATTCTATGTGAAATCAAGCCTCCCGGGACCCTTGAAGGAGGGGATGTTCTTTTCCTGGACAGAGATACACTGTTAGTCGGACTCGGTGAAAGAACAAACGAGGATGGAATTCAGCAACTCAGACAAACTTGGCTAAGAGAAGGTCGGACGGTTGCCAAGGTATTCATTCAACCATTGAGAGCGTCAATGCACCTCGATGCAGTTTTAGGAATCCTTTCCAGACATTACGTTTGTGCACATCTGCCAAGTGTAGGAAGGGTCACGGTCTATTGGATCCAAGATGGCGACCCTATGCAGAAGGATATGTCAATGGAGGAGTTCCTCGCAGCTAGAGGTGCGGAAGTTAGAGATGTGACATCGGCAGAGCAGTTTAATATGGCATGCAACGCGCTGATGATCGAGCCTGATAGAAAGATTATTTGCTACGACCGCAGTTTTAAGGATTCTCTAAGAGAACTCAAGAGAAGAAGAGTGCAGCTATCAACTCTGTACCTACCTCAGCTCTTCATCGGAGGTGGTGGGCCCCACTGTATGACGCTAGAACTGAACCGTGATGAAGAATAAGCTTGCTTTGCGATTCTACTGGCGATCAATGAGTCCCGTTTATGTTGAATCTGAATGGGATCATGCCATTCTTGCTTCCTTAACTTCTGTTCGTTCCACCAATTCGGAGACTTGACGATATCAAAAAGAGACTAGACCAATACCTTGATCTGAAGCTAGCGGAAGAGTTCCTCAAAGCTAAAGAGGAGCAAGAAGCGCGATTTCGACCCGTTAAGCCGATCTTGTCCTTGCCTCCTACCGCCATTTGCGTAAAGACATGGCTACATCCAACAACTGGTGGAAGTTTCCGGAGCCAAGCTATTGTCTACGATGTGCTTATGCTATTGATGGACGAGCTCAGGAAGACGAAGCCAGACGAGCGCTGTCTACTATATCTCCTTTTCACTGAAGGATGTCCTTCGGAGCTACCCGAAAATATCCACATTAACGTTGATTTACTCAAGCGCGTATCAGGGTTCAGTTTGGAGAAGGTAGCTTGCCTTTTTCGAGCCTGCGTTCCCTAGGAATTGAAGTGGCAATCATAGAAAGGAATGATTCCGGCTGGGGCAAGCACTCTAGAAGGCGAAGAGCCAAATTTGCCATTGCTAGCGGAGTGCGATCTGTTAAATGCTTGACGCGGAGACCTCGTGGCTTTGAGAGAATTGTTCCTCGAGATATCCGTCTTTGATAATCATCCCATCCTTCATGACAATTCTTCCTGCTACTATTGTCATTACGGCTTTGCCTTGGAGTTCCCATCCATCAAAAGGACAGTTCCTTCCCTTTGAGTAGAATTTTCTGGCATCAACTTTCCACTTCTTTTTAGGGTCAATTATAGTAACATCTCCTGATGCGCCCAAACTCAAATCGCCCGCTTGAACTCCAAATATTCTTGCTGGGAGATGGCTCATTTTATCTATTGCTTGATTTAATGTTAAAAGGCCAGTATGAACTAAGAAAGTCAGTGTAAGCCCCAATGACGTCTCTAGGCCAATAATACCAAAGGGGGCTTTTCCCCAAGAGCTTTTTTCTTCTTGTGAATGAGGAGCATGATCACTGACAATTATATCAATAGTACCATTGGCTAAGCCTTCTTTTATCGCTGCTACATCTTCTTCTGACCTCAAAGGGGGATTTACTTTGGCGTTAGGTCCAATTTCATTGGCCATTTTTTCTGTTAAAAGAAAATGATGAGGAGTTGCTTCAGCGGTTACCCTGACTCCGTTTCTCTTCGCTCTGGCAATCAGATTTACGGATGTAGCTAGACTAACATGGGAAATATGGATTCTTGCTCCAGCCCGTTCAGCTACCTCAAGGTCACGCTTAATAAATCCGTCCTCAGAGCAATAGGGGCTTACTTGGGATGAGTAAGGCATCTTTAATAACTTACCTTGTCCGTGACGTCCGTTCTTCGCCATAATTTTTGTTCGATAGAGTTCAGACTCTTCGCAGTGGGGATTGACCAAGATATCATGCTCCCTTGCCTTAATAAGAGCATTCATCATCATTTTCTTCCCAGCCACCGGATGTCCGTCATCTGAAATAGCCTTTGCCCCAGCTGCTTTCATTTGTTTGACATCTACTAATCTTCTTCCCTGCATTCCTCTTGTAATAGAAGCCTTCGAATAGTAATTCACCACGCTAAGGTTATTGGCAATTTCAAGGATTTTGCGAAGACGATCCGGAGTATCGATCGGAGGAATTGTATTTGCTTCAGCTATAACAGTAGTGAATCCACCTGCTGCCGCCGCTAAGGATCCCGTATATATGTTCTCTTTATACTCCTGTCCAGGTTGTCTAAAGTGAACATGTGCATCAATAAGACCTGGAACTACTATTTTATCTTCAGCATCTACCACTAAAGCGTCTTCATCAATGATATTTGAATCAATTTTCTTGAATTTGGTATCGTTAATCAGGACATCTAAAGTTTCTAGTTCTCCTGTAGCGTCATTAAAAATAAGTCCTCGTTTAATAAGAAGCTTCATCTTAGCACACCACTGAAACAATTAAACATATTCAGAACGTATTTTATCATAATGATATGATTTATCAAATTACTACTATATAGAGTATATCTTTTCAATGTCGTCGAACTTGGTTCGGTCATTGTCTACTATAGCAATAAGAGGCAAGAAGATGAGTTGTGGCCAGTATGTCTGCTTCAGTACCTCCTCTGGATGGATGCCATAGACTTCAGATACTCTTGGCAATATATTGTCGGGAAGTGCCCTTCCTCCTTTCTCTATCATCTGGAGGTAGGCCCCTGGGTCCTTTCCCCCAATACCAAGGCGACGTGCTGCCTCTTCCTTTGTCAGATGTGCAGCTTCTCGCCATGTTTTTAGGTAACTTCCAAACAATTCCGAACACTTGCCAACCACTGCTGAGCAGTACCCAAATTCAGCGAAGATGAGGGAAAAATGTTTTTTCATTACGTTCCATTCAGGTTAGTATATGTAGTTGTATTGCCTCAACCTCTACGGCTATTTTAGTTTGGCAATCCGGTAATCTTTTAGTAGAGCCTGCATTTCTTTGATCAGCTCCTCAACGTACTTGTCGTCTCCGGTGATAATAGCTTTCATTGGCCCATGAACGGTGTCGTACCCTTCATAAGGTTTCAATGCCTCTCCAATATTGTCGAGCCTTGGTGCGCGAAGTCCGAAGGCTTCGGCTCCTGGAATAGGTATTACTGCATATTTATGCTTCATAGAAAGCGTAAAGCCGAATATCAATTCATCCAATTTTTCATATTGAAGTAAACCCTTTGAGGGGAAACTAAACAAAGTATTTGTATTGTGTAATTTCTCTAGGTCATAGAAAATATCGTCTTCGGGCATCAGGCGGTCAGGCTCGGACTCATCGTACACCAATACTCTAGTTTGATTAATGCGGCTGGAGTATTGAGCTGCACATGTCTTTAGATAATTTATATATTGGTTTTTTCGGGGCTGAGTCCAGAAACCCCCAGCCCTGTCGTTTCGTGAGAGAACGTAGACAGTATCGCTTGAGTCGTACCGTAATTGCGTAAGGACATCTAACACATTATGCCAAGATACAAATTTCATCGTATCATTAAGTTCTCTCACAGACTCAAAGGCGTAAGCTATCACGTTTTTCAGTTCAAAATCAAGACCGTGTTGCATGAAATATTCAAGTATTGAAGTCTTTACTGGAGGAAAATAACTAAATTTCTTATAATAGTGTGAAGAACAACGCGGGCTATAAAAATAATTCTTTTTGTCTTCAGGAGGGTCATAAGTAAATGTATTTAATATTACATTGTGTTTTGTGGTAAGACGGTCATTCTTGAAAAAGGGGTATGTTTGACCCAATCCCACTTGCCTTAGGAAGTTATGAACTGATTCATCAATCATTATTTCACGTGGCTCACAAAAGTTCATAATTCGAACCGCATTGTTAATTGCGTCGCCAATTTGTATGTACTTTCCTTGAATATTTACCGAGGCATCAATCATGACAACTCTATTCTTTTCAGAGTAATTGACTGCTGTCCTGATAATTAAGCCTTCCTTAAGCATATTTGCAGCACAGTTTATCACAAAGTCTATAAATAATTTGACTGTACGTTTGTCTAGTTTACAGTTTCTGCCGACTGATACAATTGCTCCGTCACCCGTAGAAAAAGCGTCTGGCTTAGTGTCTTCTAATCCCTTAAGGCTGTTGTCGAGAACTTGAATGAACGAATCCACCAACTCCGCCTGAGTCTCCGGGTCCTCTTTTGAGAAGCCTTCAATATCAAAGATTACAACTAAACACCTATCAATCTCTTGTATTTCGGCCATACTCACTACCTCCTAGTCTAATTGTCTGTCTTAAGTTTTGTCTCTCTTTTGGCTGTCACGAGGCGTTTAAACCGACCAGTGGTAGGCAAGTGAAAGATACTTCATTTGGTTTGTCCTGTCAAGACTTGCACTATTAAGATCATATGAACTCGGGAATGCATTCAGAATAGCAGTGTGGGCTCAGGTTATCCTAGATGTTGCTCTCCTTGTTGCCTTTTCGGGTGCCGTAGCTGATGTAATTAAATTTGGCGGTAGGTCAGAATACCATATCGCCCTTACTGTTGCATTTGCGACATCCATATCTGTTGGCCTCGTATCTAGGTGGTATTTTGACCGTAGGAAGATACCTATTTATGAAAGGCGATTCCTACTATTCCTCTTGATGTGTTTTAGTTTTTGTACGTTGTCTTACCTATTGATGGATCAATATGTTTTGACCCAATCTAGCCATTGGGTGGCACCACTCTGGTTGAGTTTCGTGGAGTTGGTACCATTGTCTGGGCTGGTTGGGTGGTCTATGGCCTTTATTCCCATTTTCCCCAAAGCGTTACCAGAAACTCAGTGATGCAAAGCTATAACTACAAAAGATGATAGGCAAGCGACCAAGCATGAAACACAGCAAACACAGGCGTGAAGGAATCAAGAGAGCTAGGTATAATTTCGAGCATCCTTGGTTGCACAATCTTAGTGTTTGTGACCCCGGGGGCATAGCCACATCAATCCCTGCACCTTGTCATGAGCGAAGCGGGTCCAAAAAGAGGATACCTAGAACAGGTTTGATTTCACCTGAAGAAAGCGGTGCTCCATGAAGGCTCGGTTTCGGCACACGGAGCAACTCTTAACAACATGTCCAAGTTTCGGGAGCCGCCTCAGACAATGCGTCGGATTGTTGTTGGGTGTAAATCGAGGGCAGAAACGGGCCAGTTCCACCGGCCCGTTTCTCCGCAAGATTGCCACGGGGTTGACTACGCAAAGACTGATATGACGTGAGCCATCCAGTATCGCCGAAATGTAGGCTAAGAGATGGGTGAAAACTGGAATTTATCAGAAAGATGGATATTGGTATATGGATATTGGTATAATGGCTAACAAGCAGGATCAGGAAGATGCACTGGGTTCGAAACGTGAGCTAGGCCTTAAGCAAGTGGTGATGCTGTGGGCTTGCGGAGTAAGAACCAGTTAGGAGGCCAGATGAACGCGCCGCCAAAGTTGAGGTTGCCTAGAGTTCGCAGGGTCAAGTTAAGCAGATTCTCTCTTTTTGCCCTCAAGCCTGACATAGACATAGAAATCCCGGAGGGTGTTTTCTGTTTGGCGGGAGCAAACGGTATCGGGAAATCGACCTTTCTTGCCGCGGTAGGATATGGCATTACGGGAATAGTTCCGAATCCTAGGATTTCGTTCCGTTCAGTTGAGCAGTACTACACTGAATGTTTGCCATTCGGTGATCAGTTTTTCACTGGTCGAATATCTGAAGATGACCGTGATATAGCTTCGATCACCATGGACATTGAACTACACAACGAGATTTACGAAATCACTAGAGGGATGTTTGAGGCTCAAGAACTGCGAGGTTTCAGGATTCGTCAACAAAGTGACAACACCGTGCTGTTTGACGGAAATGACATAAGCCCGAAGCAAAGAAATGATGAATACCAGAAAAGATTGACTGCAGCGGTAGGGTTGAAGTCTTTCGAACAGCTTGTGTTCTTGCTTCACTGTGTTCTAACGTTTGATGAGCGCCGAGAGCTATTACTTTGGAGTCAGCCACGACTAATACAAGCGGTGTTTCTCGCGATAGGTGTAGACCGTGAAAAGGCGCAGCGGGCCGATTGGTTGAAAGAAGAACGAGACGACTGTGCTTCTCGGGCCCGCAACCTTCAGTGGCAGTCCTCCAGCGTGAAGAGAGAAATAGAATCACTTGACGATACGCTTAAGGCAACGGGAGTAGAGGGTTCGCTAGTCCCGCTAAGGGCGCGATTTGAGGCGCTGACAAAGGAGCATGATCAGAAGGAAGCAGGACTTGACCGAAAGAGAGGCGAGCTGAATGATGCGGAGCTAGAACGCATGCGTTCTGCATCAGGTCTCACTGTCTTGCAACAAGAATATTCGGAAGTGTTTACCAAACATTTTCATTCTAGAGCAAGGGTGGAATTTCACCCCTCTATCAAAACGTCATTGGCTGAGTCGACCTGTGCAATATGCGGTTCAAAGGGAGCGGATGTAGTTAACAACATAGAAAATAAGATGAAACGGGGAAAGTGTCCGCTGTGCGAAAGCACGATAGCAGAGACTCCATCTAGTAGCCAAGGGTTGCAAGCGTTAATGGTCGTTGACCAACAAATATCAGAAATGAAAAAGCGTTTTGAAGTCGCGACGAAGACTAAGGCGCGTCTGTTGGAAGAGCTACGGAGGGCCGAAGCGGATCTTGCGGTGACTAAGGCCGAGGTGAGCAAGCTTGTGTCAGAAAATGAAGGATTGGCGTCGACGCCAGTTCAGGGTACAGCAGACCTAGGTGCACTGCGACAAGCAAAGGTAGAACAAATGAACGATTTGTTAAGGAAGAGTCGCGAGCAATACGCGGAGCGCGATCGTCGTCAAGTTGAACTCATTCAGCTCTATGATGAACTTAGGCAAAGGTATGATGAAGCTAAAATCGAGTTTGTGCCGCTTTTCCGTAGGCTGGCGGGATTATTCATCGGTGTGGATATGGACATACACATGGAGTACAGCACATCAATCAGCACTGCTGGACCTCAGCTGGTAGTGGAGATGGAAGGCAAGGCGCGGCGGCAAACGTACCAGCTGTCAGAGAGTCAGCGGTTTTTCTTGGACATCGCATTACGCATGGCTCTCACGAACTACATGTCAGACTCTGATGGGAGGGCCTGTCTTTTCATAGATACGCCGGAAGGTTCGCTTGACATAGCATACGAGTCCCGTGCTGGGCAGATGTTTGCCGAGTTTGTTGAAGGTGGTCACGACATAATGATGACTGCAAACATTAATTCTTCGCAAATATTGAGAAAGATGGCTTCAGTTTGCGGCAAGTCAAAAATGGTGTTGTATAGAATGATGCCTTGGGCAGTACTATCGAGCGTCCAACAGGAGGAAGAGCCCCTTTTCAGAAAAGCGTACGAGGAAATTGAAGCTGAGCTGGAAAAAGGAGGCACTCCAGATGGCTAATCCATATGCTTACTTCGACTGCCTTGCTATCTGTGAACGACTTCAAAGAAGGTTTGGCAATGCATCTACGGCTGAGATTCATCTGTTCGCCTATTTATCGTGCTTGTTATCGCTTTACAAGAAGTTGCCTGTTTCGTGGTGGGGATACTCTTTCTCAGTGACAAAATCTGGATACCCGTTCAGCGCTGACCTTGACGAGGAGTTAGCTACCCTCTCAGGTAGAAACTGCGTCATTAACCAGAATAACTATTTGGAAGTAAACGCGCCTGGCAAGAAGGAGTACGAGGTCCTGATGACTTTTTCTCAGAACAGAGACAGGGAGTTGTTCATCGAGGGAGCGTGTTCAACGACGCTGACCATGCCGGTGGGGATGATCAGGAAGGCCATATCTCTTGAGCCTGAAATCCGCAGCTCAGTGCAACTTGGGCAGAGTTCCCTGCTATTTGGTGAAGGCGAGGTGAGCGACATTTACCGGCAATTTAGTGTGTTGAGTTCAATAATCGGTGTTGAGACCACCGAATTGATGATACCTGCAGTTGTATGGTTGACTTATGTCTGCGAACAGGAGTTTGGTGAAAATAATGCCAATTGAGATAAACCCGGCAAAGGTTAGGGAATTGGTAGACCACCTATATGCGTTTCAGATCGGGCAATCATATGGGGATGATGGTGTAGCAGCACTTCGAAGCCTGCTAGAGATTCTACATGACCTATATCGGCATGTAGACCCTGACGTCGTCAAAGGGTCAATCATCGTTTTCGGGTCAGTAGATATAACGTCAGTCATCAAGGATGATTGGCCAAGCCTGAGAGACATAGCTTATGCTGCACAGGAATGTCCTTTGCAGAATGAAGCGGATTCTTTGAGTGTTGAGGTCTGCTCGGACCGATCTCTGAGATACGCGAGGAATGCTGAATTAGACCTGAAATTGCTGTCAGAAGAGGCCATTGTGTACGTGTATCGGAATAGGCAGGACGCTTTCGTGATTAGGGGAGAGACTTGTGAGATTCCAAATCCGTATGCAGGATATGCAAGTATATTTAGTGTACCAACCTTCAGTGAATTAAGAGATGCACTGGAGGACTATAAGAGGCGCATCGTGAGGACCTGCAACTGCGAGATCCTTTCCCATAGCTGGCAGGGTGGGGGTGTTGGCCCAAGGCTGTTCTTCGTGCATGGACCAGAAGAAGCGATGCGCAAGTCACTAGCCCAGTTCTTAAACGCCGTTCTACGTGAAACGGAGGTGGCTCAGGAGCAGAACGTGGACGAAACACACCCTGTGGATATCAAAATCACCTGGATGCTTTGCAATAGGATCGCCCTGATAGAGGTCAAATGGCTTGGGAAATCAGTGGCGCCGGATGGACATAGAACTGCCGACCATGGACCGGCGCGGGCGAATACCGGAGCGAGACAGCTTGCCGAGTACATTGATGAGGCGTATCAACGAACTCCTCTTCATCTGCGACGGGGTTACCTGGTCGTCATCGATGGCCGACGAAGGAACTTGTATGATGGACGCATATCAATAGATCGAGAGAACGGGCTTTGGTATCAGGATCAAGAGATAACGTATGAGCCAGCGTATCACAGAGATCGTACGGATTTCGAAGAACCGATAAGAATGTTCGCTGAGCCCAGATGGTCGATTTAATGGAAGTCGCAATCTCACAGAATAAAAATGCTGGCATTGCGAATGCTCTCGATACATTGGCTCATCCAAGGCATCGATGGTATTTTGTCAAAGAAGCATTTTCCCCTGACATGGTGAGGCGGGCATTGCAAGAAAGTGAATGCAGCAAGGGCGACCTGATTGTGGATGTGTTCTGCGGTGGGGGTACGACTCCTGTTACGGCTGCCAGCGAAGGATATGCGGCCGCTGGATTTGAGGTCAATCCTTTTCTAGCATTTGTCGCGAAAAGTAAACTCCTGTCGTGTCGCGGTGACACTTTGGTCAAATATGCCAAGACTGTACTTGACGGGGCAAAAAGTGGAGGTTGTTCCAGGCTGGACAAGTTTTCAACTTTCTCGGAGGGCTGCAACTGCGACAAGTGGCTGTTTAATCGTGAGGTACTGAGCGCCTTCGAGGGTGGATGGAAGGCAACGGTTGGAATTGACAGGGCAGTCAGGGATCTACTTCGGTTGTGTTTAGTTGGCAGTGCAATGGATGTCTGCAATGCGGTCAAAGACGGAAAATGCCTGAGATATCGACCCGACTGGAAGAGCAAGAAGTTTGGGGAACGCGACTTCTGTGAAGCGTTTCAAGACCGTATTGAGATAGTGAAGGAAGACCTGGAATCTAGTCCGATGCACAAGCCGAATACACGGATTAGCGTTGCGGACTCACGGACGCTGGATGGTACGGCACTTAATGGGAGGTCTTTCAAATTGTGTGTCACATCTCCTCCATACCTCAATTCGTTCGACTACACGGACGTGTATAGGCCGGAGTTGTTTCTGGTCGGTTTTGTGAGGTCCCAGAAAGAGTTAGGTGAAATCAGATTGAGAACGGTGAGGTCGCACGTCCAGGCTAATTGGACTATCCCTCAGGGTCTAGAGCTAAGTCCATTGCTTACAGCGATTTTGTCGGAGGTCGGAGCGCACTCTGACGAACTGTGGAACAAGCGTATTCCAACAATGATTCAAGCTTATTTCGAAGACATGAGACAGGTATTGATGGTCTTGAAGTCTTTGGCTAGTCCAGACGCAAGCCTATGGATTGTGGTGTCTACGTCCGCATATGCTGGGATTGAGTTACCAGTGGATCTGATTATAGCCGACATTGGCTCTAGATGCGGCTGGTCACTTGAAGAAGTGACGGTGATGAGTTGCCTTCGGCGAGTGCCCGGTCAGCAGTGGGAGCAACTCTCCGTCAGAAATAATAAGAAGCCGCATCTCAGGGAAAGTGCGGTGATTTTCCGAAACAAGCCGCATATGAAGTATTATCACTTGGATGAAAAGGCGCAGCGACGACCCAAAATCGAATCCCCGGTTCACCGTCAGTCTTCTACGGTGTAGAGGAATTCTTGCTAACACTTTGCTAACAGAGGGAGAATAGCGGGGTAACGGCTAGCCGCATTTTACGCACGAGATGGTAAACTACTCATTCTCAGAACAACATGAATTTGTGCGTAGAAACCCGCTACGGCATTCCATTAGGATAACTACCGGGGCCAGAGTAGTCTATGCTGAAAGTCCCTTTTGTTGACTGGCTGGGCCCCCTAAGGCATGACTAGTAAAAGCGAGGAAGGTTGCGTCAATCGAACCGTATTTGAGGTTAGGTAACAAAAATTTGTTTCCTTGACCTTACATTTTGAGTAACTGTCTAACGTAGCGAGATTGCACAATTGTCAGAATTAGTATATTGAATAACAAATGGTGATGACTCCAGCTACAATAGAACGGTGCAGCTTATAAACACCAAATCTAAAGAAGAAGGAGCCATCACAAATGAAGAGTACCGCAGCCTGGAAACTAAAGCAAGTGCCCCAGGGATACCTGATCATAGGAGTTGACCCTCACAAAAAGAGGCATGCAGCAGTGGCTATTACTCAAGATTTCACCACCCGAGACAAATTCAAGTTCGATAATACCAGAGAAGGGCTGGAAACCATGTTACGCCGAGCCAACACGGAAATGGTGAAATACAGTTGCCGAGGCATCATGTTCGCTATCGAGACAGGAGGCCACTATTGGCGAAATATCGCCTATTTTCTGGATGAGCAAGGCATTCCCTTTCGTTTCATCAACCAGTTTACCTTGAAGCGGAGGCGGGAAGGGAAGGATCTCAATCGGAGAAAGAATGACTATCGCGATAGTGAGGTAGCAGCGCAGCTCTTATGTACCGGGGAGTTTACTGAGAGCACAATCCCGCAGGGAGTTTACGCTGAACTGCGCACCGCCCATAATGCCTATCGCCGGTTGGTCAAGGAAAGGACCAGAATAATCAACCTAATAAAAGGGCTTCTGGATGCGCTTTTCCCTGAGTTCACTCTGGTCTTTAAAGATCCCTGTGGTTTGACGGCTCTGAGTGTACTCTCCACATGCGCTATCCCCAGTGTGATTGCCGGGATGACGGAGGAGGAATTTGTGGCTACAATTAAAGCCCAGCATCAGGGCCGCCTTATGCGAAAGAAACTGAGAGAGCTTAGTCATATGGCGAGAGTGTCAATCGGAATTGCGGCAGGCGCCTGGTCGATATCCTCGGAGATTTCATTCCTGGTAGAGAAACTCAAGCTCATTAGAGAGCACATTTGTATCATAGAGAGGACGCTGATCAGTCTGGTGGATGAGACAGAGGAAGGGAAATACCTGCTGTCCATAAGGGGACTCAATTATATTGCTGTGGCCGGATTACTGGCAGAACTTGGTTGCTTCAAATTATACCGGACCGCGAAACAAATGATAAAGATGGCTGGCAGTAATCCTACCGAATCAGAATCAGCAGGGAAACGAGGTAGCCATACTCCAATGAGCAAGCAAGGGCGTCCGGTATTGAGATACTGTGCCTGGACATCAGTTATTCCTATGCTACGACTGAATTCGGATTTTCGTGCCTGGGCCAAGCAGATGCGTGAGCGGCCGGCGCATGCCAATCCCCTTAATGGAAGGGAGATCGTGGGAGCAGCACTCAACAGGTTGTTTCGTCTGGCATTTGCCATGGTGAAGAATCAAACTTATTACCAGATTTCAAAACCAGAACCAACGCTGGTAGCAGTCTAGAATATTGGAGGTTATTGTAATTGCATCAGGGTGGGCAGGGAGACGCCGCTGTCAGTTTTGGGAGCTCATTAGAGCAAACCCGTGTGCACAACATGGTGCCCCTGCCTTCCTGGCCAAACCCGTATGAGGTATGATGGGACTCCGCCCAGGCGGATGAACCCGTATCTAACAGCTAAGTTGGGAGCCAGGTAAAAAGGGGCTGGGGTCTGCCCACCGATGTGAAGATAAAACAGAGGCGATATCATACTGGAGTCATTGACTAAAAAATATAGTATGTTGTTGGACGAATTACACCGAATGGCTTTTTGTCCATTGATACGCATGAAACCGCGAAAGTTGTAGTAACTGCACAGACACGCAATCCGCTACCCCAACAGAGCTCTGTAGCGCTTCATGCTATCCTTGAAGGTAATTGGGCAGGTATATCTCTGAACCTTTATGACCTGACAATGTAAGGCGGCGTGGGGATGCTTCCTACCACTTGAGTGTTATGGGCTTCCCTGTCACGCTTTCAGTTGGTCGCTTTGCCTCTAGGTGCAACTTGTCAAGTGCTTTGTCTCTAACCGCTCTGTGCCACTCCTGACATTCTTTCTGCTTCTTCACTGGCATATCGGACATCAAATCGGACACTACGGACCGAAATACGGGAAGCCCGTCTGCTAACAGTTTTTCGCCTTTAGCAGTCATCTTGACCTCAGTGAAGGGATGCCCCTTACGCTTTGGTATCCGTTGGACAAGACCTTCCTTTTCCATCCTGTTCAGCAAACCTGCAATGGTCTGATTCTCTCGATGGACGATGCGAGCTATCTCCGCAGGAATCAAAGTGTCAGGATAGTCTCTACAGGCCCACAGTACAAATAATTTTTCGGGTGTCAATCCCACCTTGGCAAGCCTAGCCTCAGCTACTCTGTTGACCGCAAGCCACGCTTGGCGAAGCACCATGTACGTTGTAAGGGCTGCGTCAGTAAACTCTAAGTCATAAACATCAGGCGCCATTTAACTCCTCCTCCAAGTAAGTATTCAAGCTCGAATTATACATTAAATATCCTGGATGGCAAGCGGTTCTTTCCTCTCACAGTGCTGTTATCTACCCTGAGGTGTTTATAGAAGGCAACACGCTTTGGATAACACGAGCTAAGGAAATGACTTAGGATGCTCTACTATTGCGGATGATTGTTCGATATTTTCCAACCCCTTCGCCGCCATATCCTCTATGAATTGATCCAACGACGGAAGATAATGAATTTTCTTCCGATGCATCACCCTAGCTGCCCTCTCAACAAAAAGAGTGATTGTTATCATTGGTTCAATCTACGTCTCTTTGTGCACAAAATCTGCTCTCAGCAAGTATCACGCACTGGAGCTTTGGCTCCGGGCCATCTCTGTTCGCCTCATTTCTCTTTTAACGTTTACGGTACTATTTCCCCATCAATAACCACCCAAAATAACTATTGCAGAGGTTATTGTATATGCACTAGTGTTTGAGCATGATAATTGGGCTATTTATATCTTAACAGGGGGCGAATTATGAGGCGAGCTGTCGCAAAGCTGCCTCCAGGTGGTGATGGAAGTGGAAGGTGAAAAAATCAGAATATTGCTGATAGAGGATAATCCCGGGGATGCCCGCCTGATTAGAGAATTGCTCGATGCAAGAGAAGGCGCTTCATTTGACCTGAAACATGCTGCCCGCCTCTCGACCGGGCTGGCTCGACTTGTTCAAGGCAACATTGACGTGATTCTACTGGATCTCTCGCTGCCGGACAGCCATGGTCTTGAGGGCCTCAACAAGATATGTGCGCAAGCACCCAAAGTGCCGGTCGTGGTGTTGAGCGGCCTCAGCGACGAGGCGGTTGCGATCAATGCAGTGCAGGAGGGTGCACAGGATTATCTGGTCAAAGGAAGCATAGACAGAGACTTATTGGTGCGTTCCCTGCGCTACGCTATTGAGCGGCAACACTTTGGAGTGGCATTGCGCGAGAGTGAATCGCGTTACCGCCTACTCGCTGACAACGCAGCAGACACCATCTGGACCATCGACATGAAGGGACGAATAACCTATATCAGCCCTTCAGCCAAGCGCCTGTTTGGTTATTCAGTAGATGAGATAATGGCACTCAAGATTAGAGAACTGCTTACTCCAGATTCTGCTGAGATCGCCCGCAAAGTAATCAATGAAGAAATGACCAGGAAGGGAGCAAATTCGCAAGATTCACACCGCTCTGTGTTGCTGGAGCATGTACACAAGGATGGCTCCACCTTCTGGACAGAGGTTATGATATCACTCCAGCGTGATAAGCAAGGGAAGCTCATCGGGATTCAAGGCGTAACCCGTGATATCACCGAGCGCAAGAAGGCTGAGGAAGCACTGCGCGAGAGTGAAGAAAAGTATCGGCTGCACTTTGAGAACGTTTCAGATGTTATCTTCTCATACAACCGTGAATTTCGGATTCTGAGTATGTCGCCGTCCGTGAAGCAGATGCTGGGATACTCGCCAGAAGAGCTGATCGGCAAACGATTCACCGATCTCAACATATTAGCTCCGGAATGCCTCGAACTTGCCCTATCAAACGCCTTGCACACACTGGAAGGCGAGCGCGTGACCACAGGCGAATACATATTCATTACCAAGGATGGATCAAGAAGGTATGGCGAGCTCAGCCCAGCATCCCCTTTGGTTGCTGATGGGAAGGTAGTCGCTGTGCTTTCCGTGGGCCGAGACATCACTGAGCGCAAGCAGATCGAGGAGGCGCTACGCCAGAGCGAGGAGCGCTATCGCGAACTAGTAGAAAAGGCCAATGACATCATCTACACTCATGACATGGCTGGTAATTTCACCTCAATCAATAAGGCAGGCGAACAGGTCATCGGCTACATGCGCGACGAAATCTTGGGCATGAACATCTCCCAAGTCCTCACACCAGAGTCTCTGGAACTCGCTCGCAAGATGACGTCTCGCAAGGTTAATCCAGGAGGCTCGACCCAATATGAGATAGAGATTGCAGCCAAGGACGGCCACCGCGTACTTCTTGAGGTCAGCACCAGGCTCATCCTCGAGGGAGATAAGCCTGTTAGCGTACAGGGCATCGCTCGTGACATCACGAAGCGGAAAGACATGGAGAGACAGCTTCGCCAAAGAGAGCAAGGCTATCTAATCTTGTTGGAGAGTACGCATGATAGCATCATCGTTGTCGATGCCGAGACGCTGAAGGTCGTCTTTGGCAACAGGCGTTTTGCGCTGATGTTTGGATTCGATCCCGTGCTCCACGACGCAGTCGGGGTGAACCTACTTGATTTTATCTACCCTGAGGACAGAGAGATAGCTATAAAGGGATTTGCCGAAGACCTATATCAGCGGGAGCGGCGTCAGAGATACGATGTTAGAGCGAAGACGAAGGACAGTAGAGAAATATGGGTAAGCGCCCTTGCTACAAGGATTGAATTTCAGGGAAGAGTCGCGGTTCTGCTTTCATTGAGAGACGTCACTAAGGAGAAGCGAATGGAGGAGGAGAGGCAAAAGCTGGAGGAGGAACTCCTCCTTGCTGGACGGTTGGCAGCAGTAGGTGAGCTGGCAGCAGGTGTCGCCCATGAATTGAACAACCCGTTAGCGGCGATACAGGGTTTTGCCCAGCTTTTCACATCAAGGAATGACCTGGATGAGACCATGAAGAACGATTTGGGCATCGTCTACAGAGAGGCTCAACGCGCTGCCAAAATAACCCAGAACTTACTTTCCTTTGCCCGCAGGCATGAGCCTGAGAAACACCTTATCTCGATTAATGAAGTTATACAGAAGACCCTGGAGATGCACGCTCATCAGATGAAGGTGAACAATATTGAGCCTGTTGTGGATTTTGCCGCTGACCTGCCGAAGACGATGGCTGACTTTTTCCAGATGCAGCAGGTATTCGTAAATATTATCATTAATGCAGAACAGGCTATGATAGAGGCTCACGGCAGGGGAAGACTTCTTGTCGAGACCCAGTGGGTAGACGGGGTGATCCAAATAACTTTTACCGATGACGGGCCAGGCATTCTAAAAGAGAACCTTGAAAGGATATTCGATCCTTTCTTCACTACCAAGGAAATAGGCAAAGGCACGGGCCTGGGACTTAGCGTGTGCTACGGAATCATCCAAGCGCATGGCGGCCGAATATACGCCAGGAGCAAACCTGGCGAAGGTGCCGCCTTTGTGGTTGAGATACCGATAATTTCTGAAGGTCAGTGAGCCCAGGGGGTACGAGATGGAAGAAGCGGAAGTAACGATATTGATAGTTGATGACGAGGATGCGATCAGGAGCATGCTCACCCGCAAATTAGAGGCTGATGGCTATCGTTGTGAGGTAGCGTCTGATGGCAAAGAAGCCTTATGGAAAGTCTTCATGAAGGACTTTGACGTGGTGCTTATGGATATCAAGATGCCTGGGCTGTCGGGTATGGAAGCGCTGCCCCAAATGGTTACCGACCATCCTGATACCTGCGTGATTATGATAACCGCTGTGACAGACGCCAAGACGGCTGTGGAAGCCATGAAGCTCGGGGCATACGACTATGTGACTAAACCGTTTGACCTGGATGACCTGAGCATGAGAGTAAGAAGGGCTCTGGAAAAAAGAAAATTGGTGTTGGAGAACAGGGAGTATCAGCGCCGTCTGGAGCAAAGGGTCGGAGAAAGAACTGCAGAACTACAAACACTCCTCGCTCAGAAAGATGCATTGATCGCACAGTTAGGGTATAATCTGAAGACTCCCGGTTAGTCATAACGGTGCTGCCTCTGCCTACCTTCGCCAATATCTAAAGCTGCTCTTGACTAAGAACGCACGTCTTGTTATCTTTTGACTGGACATAACATTTTGCACGACCCTAGAGAGTCATCTTAGAGCCTGTTAGCGGAACTGCTGAGGAAAATCTTGACCGAGCCAAGGTAGAAATAACCAGGGTGCTTGATTTCCGAGGCTCTGTGACCGGCGTGAAGGCTAAGGGGATAAGAATCATCGTGGAGTTTGATATAAACCCGAAATGGGACTTGCCGATGTCTGAGAAACTTAGCTATCTACAAGAGTGGATACCTGCAAAGGTGAGGAAGGTGTTTGAGGTGCATGAGGTATCTCCAAGAGTCATCCAGAGGCGTAAGGGTTAATAGACATTGCTAACGGTTTAGATACAGGGTTAATGTGGAGGCTGTCCTATTCTACCTCAGCATGATTGCACTTTCTGACGTTTTGTGACCCCCACAACCATTGATCGAGAATATTTGAGCTTATCTTTCAACATAAGACCGATTAAATCGCTGGTACAAGCTATCCCGCAGAGTGCATAACAACCATCGGGTACTAGCGATGGCAAAGTAGAAGGTGAAGAGGAAAATATCCTCTCTCCAGCATTGGCACGAGTCACATGACGTGGCTTTTTGAAATAGTGTTTACTGCAAACTACGCCCATTTTGAGGTATAATACAAGAAGTCGTAGAGTAATCACAGATTAGAGGCTCCTCCAATGGGACCTGGGCATGACACCGACGCTTCTACTAGTTGTCCGAACTGGAATATGAACAATGTAGCTGAACAGTTAAGAAGATTACGAGAGACGGCGCATGTTACTCAATCAGAACTTGCCCAGCTTCTCGGCACATCTGCTGTAGCTATTGACCGATTGGAACGCAGTTGTCAGTCGCCATCTCCAATGCAAGTCAAGAAGATAGCTTCTCTTATTGCTCGGAGTAGGCAAGGTTTGCCCTTGCGTAAGTCGGTTCGTGTTTTGCAGAATGGGACATTTGCGTCTCGTGGTTCTACACGCCGTGCGCTCTGTACGGCACAGCTCGATCTTTTCTCACCGACGCCACAAATATCCGTGAGTGACACTCCGCTCGCCCCGATTCTGTCCAGGCTAAAGAGCGGCAAGTTCTTCGGCGATGGGGACCGCACTCTCCACTCAATCGTTTGTTCACACGAGAAGCCTGCTTTGACAGCGTCCCTCGCCGCAACTGGAGGAACATCGGCAGGCAAGAATACGTACACATATGACGCGCATACATATCACACTAAAGTTCCGCCTCAGGGCATTATCGAGTTTATCCGCCACTATTTGCCACAAGGCGGGCTTGTTCTCGATCCTTTCGCAGGAAGCGGCATGACTGGTGTCGCAGCCCGGATCGCTGGATCAGATGTAATTCTAAATGAGCTGTCTCCTGCGGCGTGTTTTATCGCCTATAACTTCACCGAGACCGTCTCCCCTACTCAATTCGCCACAGCAACAAAGGCTGTCCTCGCTTCGCTCCAAAGAATAAGAGAAGCTTTATATACAACAACTTGTCGAGAGTGTGGTAAGGAAACTGAAATCCTATACACGATATGGTCTTACCGCGTTTTATGCACCCACTGTCAGACTGAATTTCGCGTTTGGGATCAGTGTCGGAAATATGGACTTACGGTCCGAGATCATAAAATACTCTCTGAATTTCCCTGCCCATACTGCAGTAAGACATTAAAGAAAAGCTTACTTGCCCGCACCCAGGCTGAGCCGGTGATACTAGGCTACAAGTGTTGTAGTCGAGTTCAAGTTGAACATCCATTGACAGATGCAGACATCAAACGAGTGGACTGCATAGAATCTTCCCCGCCATTGGCGGTGGGATATTTCCCAAAAACTCAGTTGCCTGATGGAGTGAATTTGAATCAGCCAAAGAGGCATGGTCTCACAACTATTGACCGCTTCTACACTGGTCGAAATCTATCGGCATTGAGCCACTTATGGCGCGAGATACACCGACTTGAAGACCCTCAGCTGGCTTCACTTGCCGCTTTCGTCTTCACATCTTTGTATCAGCGTGTCACAAGGCTATCTGAATTCCGATTTTGGGGCGGCAGCGGCAATACAGCTCACTTCAATGTTCCTTTTATCTTCAATGAAGCGAATGTCTTTGTTACGTTTGAAAGAAAGGCTGCTACCATCCTTGACCATCTTGAGACTACTGCTGAGAACTATAGAGGCAGAAGAGTTGTTGTCTGCAACTCAGCTACAGATCTGGCTTATTTGCCAGACGAGTCGATTGACTTTATTTTCACTGATCCTCCTTTTGGAGCAAACATCAACTACTCAGAAATGAATTTCCTTTGGGAAGCTTGGCTCGGAGAATTTACTGACCCAACAAACGAAGCAATCATAAATCGCGTTCAAGGTAAAGGCTTGGCCGAATATGAGAATTTGATGGCATGCAGTCTATCTGAATGCTATCGGGTACTGAGGGCGGGCCACTGGATGTTACTCGTCTTCATGAATTCATCGGGAATGGTTTGGGAAACCATCAGGGCATCTGTTCAACGTGCAGGCTTTGTTCCAGAGAAAATCGATATATTCGATAAGCAGCACGGAACGTTCAAGCAGTTTGTAAGCGAAAACACCGCTGGCTGTGATTTGGTGCTCCATTGTCTAAAACCTACGGGTGCCAAGAAAGCGGTTCCATTGAATAAATGTTTGACTGTTCCCGAATCAATAAGTGACTTTCTTGCTAACCGCTTGGCCGCCATTCCGATCACTGGTTATCTACATGTAGCTCGTGAGAGCGAGCCCGATTTTCGCAGGCTCTATAGCGAATGGGTTGCCTTCGTCCTGCCGCGTGGATATGAACTTGCGGATTTTGCGACTTTCCGCACAATAGCAGCCAATATGTTGGACTCGGCAGGAAAAAGATAGATAAATGAAACAAAATTACAATGCCACCCTAAAGGCCTTCTCTGGCGAGGAAGTCAAAAAAGCAAAGGTGCACCTTGCCACCGAGGTTGCCAAAATGATGGGTCGTAAGCTCGAAGAAGGCGATTGGAACAAGGTCTATTGTGCCGCAAAGGGCATTCCGTACAAAGGATGGAGTAACCTCAACATCGACGTGAATTGTCAAGGACTTGGGGTCGAACAAAAGCTGCTTAGATGTAGCGCGTTAAACGGGCGCCCTATTAAGTCTGTATGTGGAACAACGATGATGCATCCAGCTGCCACCCGCTCTATTCGCATTGAAAACATAGACCGATCCGCAAATGAGGTCATGCGCGATGTTTTTAAGCAGTACGCACAACTCATCGAGGCACGGCGAGAGAATGTTCGAGCAGAGTGTCCAAAAACAGAGCCGGATATGCGTACTGGTTGGCTTCTTTGGGAAGATTCTCTTACTGAATTTCTGTACTTTGAGCAGCGTTTGGAAGCACCGAAACCGAAGGACTACTACGCAGAATGGAACGAGACGACGCCTAAGGGAGCACGAAAGGGTAGCAAGAGCCTTTGGATTTTTGACCATGCGACGAACCAAAAGAGGTACTCAGTTACGACTAGCGCAGGAATCAAGATACAACCTTATTTTGATGTTCCATCCCCGTCAGACCCTAATCTGTATTACTTCCGGGTCCAGAGTGAGCCAATAGGTCCCGACACCGTTCAGATTTGGGTATCCGCCTCGACCGCGCGAGCGATTCAGCGAATTCTTGGCAATCTCGAAAAGGACAAAGTCAGTCAGGCAGTTATGGAAGCCGCTAAGGTCGCGGCGAACGTTGGGGTAAAGCTGCCAGATGATGTTGAGTTGGCACAGCCTATCTGCTTAACTCGCGACGCATTTGAGGTGTTCCTGTCTGCTTGGGTGGGAGTAAGCGATGAACACCGGGCACAGCTGTTTCTCGAATCACTATATGGCATGAAATAGAGCCGCTGAGTAACCGCCTACTCGACAAAACTCGCATTCGTAGTCCTCACTGGATTGCACAAATTAGCGTTGTTCACCTTCATTTACCCCCAGGTTTCACCATGCAACCACGCTCAGAACATTGACTTCCCTTCTGTCTTACCAACAGTGACCTATGGAGTGCTTGCGCCATTATACAAATCGCGGTAGAATGTCGCAATCAGTGGCCGATTTGAGAACGAGAAAAGGGGAGATACCGAGGAATTGAATGCGAAAGTTGTCATCAAGCCTGTTAGTGAAACTGCCAGGAGTAAGGGATGAAAGAGAATAAGGTGCCCGAACCAAGGCGACGTGCGGCTAAAGGCATTGATGCCAAGAGGAGGAGCAGGCCCAAACCATTGCGACTTGTCGCTAAAGGTGATGTTGTTATTCCCAAGAAGGGACTGTGGGCCGGTGAAGAGTGTCTCGTTCTCGACGTGGAGAAGAGGCCGCAGCCATCTGGATATTTTCAAGTCGTGCGTGTTCTTCTGCCCAATCAGCATCAGAGATTGTACCCCCTTACGGAAATCAAAGAGATAATCCCAGGTAAGGGGGCAAACCTGACAAAGGCTCGGCAGCAAGAAAGTGATGCAAAGATTCCAAATGAGAAGGTAAATATGCAAGTCGTCTTAGGGCCCTTAACTGGAACTGCTAAGGACAACCTTGAGCGAGCCAGACTGGAAATCGAGAGGGTACTGGCTTTTAGAGGCTTTCTGACCAGTGTGAAGGCTAAAGGCACAAGAATTACAGTGGAGTTTGAGATAAACCCCAAATGGGACATGCCTGATTCTGAAAAGGTCAAATCTTTAAGGGAGCGGATACCTGCGATGGTGAGAACAGTTTTCAAGGTGGTTAGCGTGTCCACCTAACAGACTGCTATTACTGTTCATAGTCGCTAGTATCTAGTATGATATAATACCATCATGAACAACGAGCTTATGCTACCAGAAAATGCCCGCGCTTTGACCAAACTCGACAGTCTAACGCCGGAAACATGGACTATGATAAAAAAGGCCATCCGTCCAGAATATTTAGGCTCCTATTTCGACAAGGCACACTTAGCGGTGGATGTCGGCTTGAATGATGCTGGTGTTGCTTACTTTTGGGCAGCCGTGGAAGTCGCTCTTAGACATAAGATAATTGCTTATGGAATAGAATATTTTGCAGCAGCAATCAACAAACCAGACTTGCGTACCTTGGAAGACCTGCGTGATGATGTCAAAGCCCATGAATTAATCGATGGTTGTCTTGCACTAGGAATAATTGGTGCTGAGGCTCATTTCTTCCTTCACCACTGTCGGGAAATCAGAAACAGATTTTCTATGGCACACGAGGCTGTAGGAGAACTTGACAAACTAGAGACATTCAACTTCGTAAAGAATTGCGTTAAATACTGTCTATGCTTCGAGCCGCCAGCTCCTGGCTTAAGCATTCGTGATTTGATCGGGTCTTTATCGGTCGGTTCCATTGTGCCAGAAGAGGCTCTCGCATTGATTCAAGCGCAGTCCAGCCGCATTTACGAACCTTTAATACACAGCTTCTTTTCTAAATGGATAGAGCCAACATGCACATCCAACCTCAAGGCATCAATCAAAACAATAGCACCTCAACTCTGGAAGTGGTGTAGTGACGAAACGCGTAGTACTGTAGCACAACGATTTGCTTCGTTGCGGGACCGCACATCTGCAGATGCTTCTAAAGAAGCAATGGAATTCTTAAAGATTGTGGACGGAATACGCTACATACCTCGGACTTTGCAGTTCGCCATTTTCAGCTACTACGCACGCAATTTAATCGATGCTTATTCTGGTTGGCACAATTTTTATAATGAGCCCGAGCATGCAAAAGCACTTCGCACCCTTGGATTTGATGTGCCTTCAGAAGCAGCTGCAGTCTATGCAAAAGCCGCAGTTCTCTCGTTTGTTGGGAATTGCTATGGTCACGCGCGGGCTGCTGAGCCTTACAACACCGAAATGCTAGCTAATGCTTCAGCATCCGTTGTTCGGGCTGTATTTCATGTTCTACTCCATGATCCATTAGTCATAGCGACTCTACTGGAACCAGAGCCCGCGTCTCGCCTTAAAGAACTAATGAAGCTGTTAAAGGAGAAGACCTTAACGGAGCCAGAGGTGAAAATATTGAAATTCGTGCTTAACAACGATGCCGGTCAAATTCAACTGTTCTTCAGAACAAAGCATGCCAGTTTAGCTCAACAACTGGCTAAATGATTGACTAACCTGCGCTAGCACGTGTAGGGTTAGGGGAGCCCGCGGAAGGCGGACGTGAGCCACCAGTTCACTTCCAGGGTGGCGGGTTACATTTATTTTCAGCACCCTACTGGAACTTATCAACCTTACTCTCAATTCCAATTTTGTAATTGCGTTCTGCAGGGACAAACTTATTATGGTTCTGGTGAAGCTAATAGCCGTTTGAATCACTTTACCTGTATGGGTTGAGGTCAACTTTGTAAATAGCATCGGTGACCTCTGCCAGCTTCTTCTCAAACTCGCTTGCTGTAGGTTCTATGAAATCTACGCGTTTTATATCCTTGAGAAGCTCTGGTACGTCACAGGGCTCTATCAGACTAGGGATGATGGTCAGATGTTCGTTTATTGCCTTAGTAAGTGCAGTATTCATTTCCTTGGTGCACCAGTTCGAGCCAGAATATTCACGACTCATAAATATGAGACAAGCATCACTATCCTTAAATCCCTCTCCAATTCTGCCAGGAACAGAATCTCCAGCCATGACCTCCCACTTGTCAAACCAAACGTTCATGCCTTGTTGCGATAGTCTATGTGCCACGACCTCTGCGACCTCTTCCGATTTACTATTTCTCTTATAAGAAATGAAAACCTTGTGAGGCCTACTTGTCAGGTTACTTTGACCGCTAACTTCCCTTATTTTATTTGCTAGATGTTCCCATGATTTGTTTTTGACCCAAGAAGCGATATTTCCGACGGCGAGCTGTTGTGAACGAGATAATGAATCCCATGGCACTTCCAACTGCGTGTGCTGACTTCTTTGAGTTCGAAAATAATATAAGACTGACAGTTGATTAGGTTCACTCGTTGGTGGCATTGTGAAGTAACTGCATATAATGCTATTAATAATAGGTTCAACTCTAAGAGGTGGGCTGCCGCCTATAGGTATCTCGTAAGATGGAAGTAACATCCCAAGAATTCTCTCCAGAGTCTGTATTTTTTGAGTTATTTGAGCTAGCATATGCTCCCCTGCAAAGGAAAAATCGCCAGCTAATTCACGGACAGCAGAGAAGTTACCAACGTTGTCTTTAATTAGCGGTGAATAGCTTACTTGCAATGTTGGCATGACTCCAGAGACGTGTAAACTACCAAGTGAATAACCAAACACGAGGTCCACGATTGTTATGGGCGAAAATGTCTTCATAGTCTTGCCATTTACTAGTTCCTAAATCGTGCTCGACTGCGTTTGGTCGACATTATCATGGTTCTAGGTCATTGTCCATTATACCAAAGAAAGGAGATTGAAGAAATGACCTGACGCTTAGGATGGGTGGCAATTTAACCTGAGAAACGACAGCTTGATAAATACCCCCCAAGCCCGCCGATATTCTCAAAGCGGGCTCTTGCACAAGAAGAAACAGCAGACTAATGTTTAGCCAAAATTACTTCTCTCTCGATAGTTTGAACAGTTTTCTGCACGGGTGCCCGTGCGGCTACTATGGAGTATTCTGAGGCTCTTGGGACTTAATATAAGCGACTTAGTTAACAAACAGCCGTTAAGTGCAATCCGTCCAACAATTCTGACACTTGTGCAATCCAGATCCGTTTAGTGATACTTTATGGCCGAAAAGGGCACAGGCTAACATAATGAAATCAATGATTTACCCCATTTAGAGTGAAATCCACCATCGTCGCGGAAACGGTACAATGCCTTATGCCATGGCTTCGTGAGTGCTAGAATGTGTGGTGTCAGTAGGACTTCCTCTTTTTTCTTCGTTAAATTATCCGAGACCGGGATAATGAAACACTCAGCGGCACGCTAAGGCTTTAGAATATGGTTAAACGATGTCAGTAGATATGAGGAATGCTATCCCTACCTCTGTCGCTCCCTAGGGTGGCGCTCCAGCATCTCCCGGAATTGGATCGCCGGGTCGGGAGTGACTACCGCCGGCGCAGGGAAAAACCTACTAACCCAAGGACAGCATTTTAAAGGACTGATTCTGTTGGATTAGGTGATATGGGAAGTCCCAGAAGAAAGCTGATATCGAGTGCCCTTATCTTCTTGGCGATTTCGGAGGCGTAGCAGATGAAGACATCGACTGTTTACCACGAAACGCGGCAATCTGGCTTTCCAGGTCGGGCAATAACATTAGGAGCTTTTGTATATAGCCTTTTGCAGCAGCATTGTGTTGAGCGTAAGTTCTCCTATAAGCTCCCTCGGCGTCAATGCTGAGAATTGAAGCTGCTTCCCACGACCAATCTGTTTCTTCCACTCCAGACTTCTTAAGTGCTTCTTTTAAAGCCTCTCTGCTGAAACCTTTGCTAGTTTCATCGATACGTCTGTATCTCAATTCCTCAATCCTTCCCAGTAGATTATTGACAACGCTGATTAGACGATATGCATCCTCCAATTGGGTAGCAATGGCGTAGTCACTAATTAAGCTGCCTCTTACAGAATACCACACAGAATCGTGAAGCCGGAGATACGGAGTTAAGGCTGTATCTCCTTTTGTCATAGTATCAAAATCTTTATCTAACCACTCAGAAATTAGCTTACAATCCTTGATGTTGCCAGAAATCTCGCTCTTCAAGTACTCAAGGGTCTTGGACCGCTCCCTTCTGGCTGACCAAGATTGCGCAAGCCATACAGAGAGAAGAGCTACGACTAGTGAACTAATAAAGGTGATACTGTACTGCCACATGATCACCGCCCGTCTTGGTGAAGCTTAATTGCCTATAGCGATTGTACGCTTTACCTACCTTAAATATCAAACTCGTGATACGCCTACTGCCTTCATCCTAGACTGCTTGAAAACAATTTGTTTCTTTTCCCAATGGAAGTTTTCGAGCCTTCTCGATTCTTCTTTTAGTCAAAGATGTGGTTTCTCAGCGGATGGCATCGCATCATTTTAAGATAGATGGACGTGTTTACATTCATTTTGAGGACTGTTGTTGCCAGTAAGGCTGGAGAACTAAAGGCGTTCTGGCGCAGGATGTAAAACACGGATTAGAGGAAGCTCTCTCGTAGCCGTTACATCTTAGCTCTAAGAAGGCACCATTCCCAAATTTATAGAAACTCTAAGATTGCCTTTTATTGCACATCCTCTGGAATGTTCAACTCCCAGACACTTAGGGAGAAAAGCCCGAGTTTTCCAGTGTATGTTGACAAACGAGAGACATGATATAATGTCTGCCCAGCCGGTATATGCTAGAAGTTAGACGAGGGGAGATTTTATCCCCTGAGGAGGCCAAAGATGGCTACGCAACGCCAGTATTGGGTGGTATCCCCTAACGTGAAAGAAGACGAGAAGACAGTTGCAGCCTGGAAGAATTTAATTCTGCGAACTCATGTCGCAATTATGGGATGGTCCCCAGATGAGTACGGGCACCGACAATTTGGGCCCAAATTTGCAGGGAAAACGGCTCGTTCGATCCAGTTGGATGATATTATCCTCATTGCACGGCGTCATGATTGGGAGCCAGATGTCGTAGGATTGGGTGTGGTGAAGGGAGAATGCGAGGAAAGACTGTTTCCCGCCATTTTTAGCGATCATGTTTGGGTACGCAGGCTTAAGCCTTTCGTACCATTGAAGCTAGCACCAAGAGGTATTCCGCTTCATGATATCTTGAACTTTACTGGAGCCCTGCGGCAACTGCATCCAGACGACCAGGAGAAACACGCTCATTCAGAAGTATGCGAATGGATTAAAGCGGAACTTGGACTAGTGGACAAGGAAAGTGATAGCGGGACGATCTATAGAAAAGGCAGGTCCAGACCTAGAACATTTGACTATGAGGAGAGAACGCCTGAGCAAGTCAAGAAGGCTCGGAGGCGGGAGGAAAAGCTGCTATATGATTACGAGCGGTGGCTGAAGAAGCAGAAGCGTCACTTAGAGGAGTGGCATTATGGCCGAATTTGGTGCGACGGCTGGGAACAAGAGAGAGGGAACTTAATCGAGGCTAAAGGGTCGATAGGTCGCGAAGACATCAGAATGGCCGTGGGACAGCTTTTCGATTACGCATTCCAAGGAAGGGAAAAACTCAATGCACCGCATCTGGCAATTCTTCTTCCAGAGAAGCCTCCTCCCAAACGTGTACAATGGTTGGAACCGCTTGGCATCAAGATCATCTGGCGTACGGGGCGTCTCTTCCTGGACAATGCAAAGGGCCGATTCACATAAAGAATACCTACTATGAGTCGCAATTGAATGGCAATGGTCTTCTCAACAACGTCCAGAATGAATCTTAAACAATCACTCATTTTGTTACTCAAGCCTCAGCAAGGTCTTAAAGTCAGCGAGGCTGCGCTGCTATTGCACGAAACAGTTTATTGTGATGCTGGTATAGAATGCGAGTATATATCTGGATTTACGGGTGAGGGTGGGGGCATACTAGTCAATGTGGCTCGCCAATGCAGTTGTTTGACCCTCGCCATTTTTCCGAGCTATGCCGTTCATGACGAAATCGCTAATGAAATCAATGATTTGATCAAATGAGTACTTATTATCTACTGTCATTCGAAACAACATTATCTCAACAAGACCAATAAGGGCGTATGCGATCAAGTCTTGGTCTATGTCCCTGGAAACACCCAGTTCGACCAATTGACTGATATCATCGCGGACAAGCGGTTCAGTCATCTCATGGTAAATCCTCTTAACTTTCTCCGCCGGCAATCTTTCATCGGCAGCCCCTGCCACGCGTAGTTGATATAGGATGTAGTTGTACTTGGAGTAGTTCTCGAAGAAGGACTGCCCACGAAAAATAAGCCTCTTCACAGGGTCTCTCTCGTCCTTGATTGCCTCGTTTCCTTCGTTTATCATTTTGCGTATAACTTCGTCCACAACTTCGATAAAAATGTCTCGCTTGTTTTGGAAGTAAAGATAGAAAGTCCCCTTGGCTATTCCCACTGCCTTGGTTATATCCTGAACGTGCGTCCGATAGTATCCCTTGTTCGAGAAGACCTCGATTGCCGCCTCAATAATGTCCTGTTTCCGCCTCTCCCTGTGATTCAATAAGGATGATTCGCTAGTCTCATGCGAAACTGGCGCCTCGCTGCGTACTCTACCACCCTTTGCTGACTCACCTATCTTCCTCTTCAGAAACGCAAGAGGCATACGCATATCCATTTTGGATTTCCGAATGCTCCTGAGCCTGGCGAGATGGCTCCTGTCGTAGTAAGCCATAGTGCGTCCGGTTTTTATCGGAGGGTGCAGCAAGCCCTCCCGGAGGTAGAAGTGAATAGTGGAGCGACTCATGCCAGAACGCTGAACAAGTTCTTTCATCCTCATATACTCGTTACCCAAAACTCATATACCTCCACATAAGATACTATTAACTTACTATATAGTATAACTATATAATTGTGATAATGTCAATAGTCAGCACATGGTTCGATTCCATTCACCTGACTGTCAATCAACCTACATATATGCATGAATCTACTTCTCGAATATATTTAACAATATATTGACAAGAGGATAAATCTATGGTAACGTGAATGACCAGACTGGTCAGTTTAAATATTGACCAGATTGGTCAGTTTAAGTATTGATCTGCTCATCAAGAGGTTTATTGGGAAATATTAGGTCTAAAGTCTACTCCTTGATTCATTTGATCCAGATCACGACCGATCTGAATACTGGGCATGTCATAGATCGCGCTTATTCACTATGAGTTTGCAAATATGAGAATGCCCTATCTTCAACGAACAGGAGAGGGAGGCTGCAATGAGTTCCGCACAAAAGATAATTCCTGAACCTGAAATTGTAGAAAAACATCAACTGGATCATATCGTAGGGGCAAAAAACGTTGTTGATGATTCTGATGTGTTGGAAGAATATTCTCATGACATGAGTTTTATGCCGGTGCGACGCCCCTCTTTCGTCGTTAAGCCCGGGCAGGCTGAGCAGGTTCAGAAACTCATCAAATGGGCCAATCGAACGCTTATGCCGCTTATCCCTATCAGTTCAGGCCCTCCTCATTTCAGGGGAGACACCGCTCCTCAACAGGGCGGTGTTGTAGTAGACCTTTCCCATATGAAGAAAATCCTGCGTCTCGATCGCAGGAACCGAGTGGCTATGATCGAGCCCGGCGTCACCTTCCTTGATCTTAAGCCGGAAGTCGAAAAACAAGGTATGAGGGTTATGATACCTCTCGCACCCAGAGCTACAAAATCGATCATTGGCAGTTATCTTGAGCGAGAGCCAATCCTCGTGCCCAAGTACCACTGCGACATGTCAGACCCGCTTTGCTGCACAGAGGTTGTCTTCGGAACAGGGGATTTTTTCAGGACTGGGGCAGCAGCTGGCCCTGGAACACTTGAGGAGCAGTGGGAATCAGGCCAGGCTCAGAAGAACCCTCTGGGACCCGGGCCGAGTGATTTCTTCCGAGTTATTCAGGGGGCTCAAGGGACTCTGGGAATCGTTACCTGGGCGACAATAAGACTGGAGCTCCTGCCGAGCATTCAGGAAATGTTCATGGTAGGCTGCGACAGGGTAGATGAAATCATAGAATTTGTCTACTGGTTGCAAAGGCTCAAACTGGGCGATGAGTGTCTGGTCCTTGACAGACTCAACCTGGCCGCAATCCTTGAAAAAGAACCGAAGGCTATCGAAGAGCTGAGCTCTATCCTGCCTCATTATATACTGATATTTGTTGTTGCCGGCTATGATAGATTTCCTGAGGAGCGGTTAGCCTATCAGACAAAGGACATAATGGAGATCGCTCAGCGACACGGATTGAATCCGGTAAAGACGCTACCTGGCGTGAACTCAAGGAAGCTCCTTCAAGCGCTTAGTGAGCCTTGCCCTGAACCATTCTGGAAGCTGCGCTATAAGGGCAATAGCGCTGATATCTTCTTCCTGACCACACTGGACCGCAGCTCTGAATATATAAATGTAATGCACGAGAAAGCATGCGAAACGGGGTTTCCTGTAGCCGATATCGGCACGTACATCCAGCCCATCCAGCAGGGAAGATCCTGTCACATGGAATTCAATCTGACATTCAATCCCGGGAATAAATCAGAAGTAGCCCGGGTAAAAAGAACCTTTGAACAAGCAAGCAAAGCGCTGATGTTAAAAGGAGCTTTCTTCTCACGGCCCTACGGCACGTGGGCAGAGCTGATTCATAACCAGTGTGTGGAGAACGTCATAGCACTGAGGAAGGTCAAACAGATCTTCGACCCTAACAATGTGATGAACCCGGGCAAGCTCTTCTTCTAGAGGACGCAGGTTAATGCAGATCGTCGTGTGTATAAAACAGGTACTGGATCCCGAAATGCCATACTCAGCCTTTAAGATCGATGCCGATGGGAAAAGAGCAATACCTCCCCAGGGAACACCACCGGTTATATCGCCATATGACGAAAATGCTCTCGAGGCTGCGCTGCGGGTCAAGGATGCGCATGGAGCAAAGGTGATCGCGTTAAGCCTGGGCAGCAGGCTTGCTCGTCCAGTACTAAAGAAGCCTCTCGCCGCCGGTGTTGACGAACTCGTTTTGATAGAGGACCCCGCTACTGATGATTTGGATAGTTTCGCGAGCGCAAGCATTCTGGCTGCCGCCATAAGGAAAATCGGTGGTGCGGATGTAGTATTTACCGGGCGTCAGGCTGCAGACTGGGACGCGGGTATCGCCGGATGCGCAATCGCGGAGGAACTGAAAATGCCCTGTATTACGGTTGCCCGAAAAGTCAGTGTTCAAAATGGCATGGTTCGGGTTGAAAGGCTGCTATCCGATGGCTTCGAGGTAGTTGAGGCCCCGCTTCCGTGCGTGATCACTGTGGACAGTGACCTGGGAGAATTACGCCAGGTCACAATGCAGGGGTTGATCTCCGCAAAGAAAAAGCCGGTAAACGCATGGAGGCTGTCAGACTTGGAACAGGAGTCACCCCCGCCACCTCGTTGCGAACTTCTCGAGCTATATATCCCAAAGCGCAAGAGGGTTTGCCAGATAATTTCTGGCGAAAATGCAGAGGACACTGCAATAAAACTGGCCAATAGATTGTTCGAAGAATCCATGTCGTGAAAGAACGTCATTATATGTCTGAGAACATCAAAGTATTGATACTGGGAGAGTTGGTCAAAGGCAGCCTGTCAACTAATACGCGCGAGATGCTTGGCAAGGGCCGGGAACTGGCTGATAACGTAAATGGCAGGCTCGCGCTACTATTTCTGGGTGACAAACTCGAACTTGTTGCAGAAGAGGCCATCGCATATGGAGCAGACGATGTCTATTTAGCGGAAAACCCGCAACTGCGGACCTATCAAGCCGACACCTATCTTCAGATAATCGAGAAAGCTGTTAAGGATATGGAGCCTGAAATTCTATTGATGGGCCAGACGTCTATGGGGCGAGACCTGGCACCACATCTGGCTTTCAGGCTAAGGACCGGGCTATGTATGGACTGTGTTCGACTGGACATCGAACCAATCTCAGGTCTGGTACGGATGACCCGGCCTGTCTACGGATGCAAGGCGCTGACAGTAATGATATGTAAGCTGAAACCCCAGATGGCCTCAATCCGCCCTGGTACTATGAAACCTGCAGAGTTGGACACATCCCGAAAAGGGCAAGTGCATGCTCTCGCCGCTGATATTGATATCTCTCAGATCAAAGTAAAAGTTGCGGCTAAAGTAGAAGAACAGACGGATGGCGTCTCGTTGGAGGATGCAAACGTTATCGTATGCGGAGGCCGAGGCATGGGTTCTTCCGATTCATTCTCGATCCTCAACGAACTGGCGCGGCTATTAGGTGGTGCTGTGGGCGCAAGCCGTCCACCGTGTGATGCTGGGTGGATGCCTTCCACACGTCAGATCGGCCTCACAGGAAAGATCGTCAGCCCCAACCTCTACATCGCCGTCGCGGTATCTGGCTCCTCGCAACATATGGCAGGATGCGCGGAATCGCGAACAATAGTCGCTATTAACAAGGACCCCGAAGCTAATATCTTCGCCGTGGCACACTACGGCATTGTGGGTGATTACCGCGAAATCCTGCCACCTTTTATAAGGCGCACCCGAGAGATTCTTGGAGGCAAAGGAGGGTCGAGATGCTGTTAGAGCTAAGGGACTACATGTCTGACATGAAGAGATGCGCTAGGTGTTCACTATGTAAATGGCCACCGCTAGCGCAATTAAAAAGCTGGCGCTTCTCCAATATGTGCCCCAGCATTACAAGGTACAATTTCCACACTTATTCGGGCGGCGGCAGAATGGCCCTGGGGCTCGCCCTCGCCGAGGGCAGGCTAGAGGACATAACTGACGAGCTGCTTAACATAGTTTACCATTGCACAGCATGCGGCGCTTGCGATTCATCCTGCAAATACAACTCCGAGCTGGAAGTGCTGTGGCCGATTTACTCAACTCGCGCCTATCTTGCCGGCATGGGCTACTTCCTGCCTGAGCACTCAATGATAATCGATAGCCTTCGGAAAGAAGACAATACCTTGATGAAACCCAAGGCCGAACGGGGCAAATGGGCTGAGGGCCTCAAGGTTAAGGATCTCTCGCGTGGAGAAAAGGCTGAGGTGGTATATCACGCAGGATGTCTGTACTGCTACGACCCCGAGCTATCGATTGTAGCCAGAGAGACCGTAACCTTGCTGCAAAAGGCCGGAGTTGATGTGGGCATAAGGGGCAGCCAGGAGTCCTGCTGCGGTAGCATCGCCTTCCAGCTAGGATTTCAAGGCGAATTCATCAAGTTCGCTGAGAGCAACATCGATGACTGGAATGCAGCAAGTGTTAGTAGCGTTGTGACCTCCTGCGCCTGTTGTTTCGGCATAATGAAAAGCGTCTATCCATTACTGGGCAAGGAAATGAAGTTCGAGGTGCTGCATATAACCCAGTATCTTGATAGGCTTATCAAAGAAGGGAAAATCAGACTTAACAGAGAGATTCCCTCACGCGTCACCTACCATGACCCGTGCAACCTGGGGCGGAAATCTGAGATATACGTCCCCTGGAAAGGGATAGAGAAAAAGGTTCTTGGTCAATTCATCCTGAGAGAGCCTGAGAAAGTGATCCACCGGGGGTGGAACGGAGTCTACGAGCCGCCCCGCGATATCATTAAAAGTGTTCCCGGCATCGAACTCGTAGAGATGGAGAGGATCAGGGAGTATTCCTGGTGCTGCGGTGCAGGTGCAGGTGTCAAGCAGTGCTTTGACGATTTTGCGCTGTGGACAGCATCTGAACGTATTGCAGAGGCGAAATCGGTCGGCGCTGAGGCAATCGTCACAGCCTGCCCCTGGTGCGAGCGAAATTTCAAGGACGCAATCGCAGTATCTGGAGACGACATCCTGGTATATGATGTGGTTGAACTCGTTAAGCAGTCAATGTAGATTCACATAAGTTGGGAAAGGAGGCCGATATGGGCCTTTCCAGAGACGTTTACAGGTCGTTTGAGAGCGTAGTCGGAACCGAAAACATCTCTGACGATCCGGCGATACTCAGGTCATACATGTATCAGCCCTTTGGATGTACTAAGGGCGTGTGGGCCGACATCTCTCCCGCTGCCGTGATAATGCCTTCAAGCACCGAAGAGGTGGTCGCTATAGCCAGAATCTGCAATAGACACCATATCGTCTTCAAGGCGATGAGCACTGGCTGGGGAATACATAACGTGCCCGGCGTCGAGGGCGCTGTTTCACTGGATCTGCGGCGCATGAACCGCATTCTCGAGATAGACGAAAAGAACATGTTCGCAGTGGTTGAGCCCTATGTAATCTGTGCGCAACTTCAGGTTGAGGCGATGAGGAAAGGGCTCAACTGCCATATCATCGGCGCTGGCTCCAACACATCAGTGCTGGCCAGTGCAACTTCGGTGGTCGGCTATGGGCCCGATGGACTCAGCATGGGTTACAGTGGCCGCAACCTGCTGGGAGTTGAATGGGTACTGCCCACCGGTGAAGTTGTTAAGTTAGGCTCGCTTGGCACTGGCTCAGGTTGGTTTTGTGGGGATGGGCCGGGACCCAGTTTACGCGGCATAATGCGTGGTTGGGAAGGAGCCTGGGGAGGCCTGGGGGTTTTCACCAGGTGCGCAGTTAAGCTGTTCCCCTGGAACGGGCCATCTGAGCTCGAAATGAAAACAACACCGCCTAATTATGTGCTCAAAGAGCCCATCAAGTATTACAAAGCTTCTTTTTTCAGCTTCCCCACGCTGGAGAAGCTCGCTGAAGCTGCCCTTAAACTCGGTGAGGCGGAAATCGGCTCTTTCATCTCGAGGCTTAGCCCTGCCTTTGTTGGCCTGCAGATGGCCTCCGGTGCAGACTACGTCAATACCTGGAATACTGGAATGCTGCAGGAGATGTCAAAGTATGCCTTCCTCTTCGTTATCTTCGCTAGTTCGGAAAGAGAGTTCGAATATCAGCAGAAGGTATTGGCGGCAATCCTAGAAGAAACCGGCGGGCAGGTCTCGCCTATATCCGAAGCGCCGGAAATGCAGGAGCTGACTTCAACAGCTGTTATCAAGGTGGATGCTGTACTGCGCTCAAGCTTCCGTCCAACTGGAGGTTTCAATACATCATTCGGCGCTATGGACACCGTGGACCTGGCCCTGAACCAGATCAGGGTTGGGACAGAGCTGAAAAACAAGTATATACGTAAGGGCGCTCTGGTAGATGACGGTGGTGACAATTCTGCAACGCTAGTCTTTGATCAGGGACATCTTGCCTACACCGAAATGCTGATTATGTATGATCACCATGATGATGAATCTGCCGAGGGCGCTTTCCAATATCTTACTGAAGCAAATCAAGCGTGCCTGGATAGAAAGCTGGGGTCCCCGATTTTCCAGATATCTCAGGTAGGCAAAGGCAAACACAGCGCTTTCGGTCCTGCGTGCTTCAACTATGACAAATGGCTGCGTAAGATTAAAAGTGCGTTTGACCCCAATAATACCGCTGACCCGACAGCATACTCGCCGCCGGAGGAATGATACCTCATGCATCGCATATCAAATAGCTATCTACTTTGAGTGAAAATCTTGTTTGAGGGAGGGCTGAATGAGTAACTACGACCTGATTGTAGTGGGTGGTGGCCCTGGAGGGAGCGCTGCAGCCAAGGAGGCCGCTGATAATGGCCTGAAGGTCATAATCCTGGAGCGCGGCAGGTTTTGCGGCGAAAAGAATTCTTCAGGATTTGGACTGTCTCCCAAGGCTGCTCGTGACTTTGATTACATTAGTGACCTTGATGTTCCCTCGCTGTGGCCGACAAAATTCGGTGTAATGCACATCATCGATCCTAAGCCATCGAACGCAGACCGTATGACATGGGGCCTGACACCGCCCAGGCGCTGCAGCTATCCCCAGGCCAGCGAATACATGGTGCAGATGATATATCGGCCTGAGTTCGACCAGTGGATGGTGGAGAAGGCTGTGGCAGCCGGCGCAGAACTTAAGCTCTCGACATTAGCGGTAAATGTCATACGCAAAGGCGAAAACATTACCGGTGTAATTGATCATCAAGGTAACGAGTATCGGGCGCCGGTGGTCATAGCAGCCGATGGTGCTCACTCGCTAATAGCTCAAAAAGCGGGATTGCGCAAGAAATGGGAGAAAGACCAGGTTACTGTTTTGGCTACCGTAGACTTTGAGGCTGACTCTGAGCGGATAGCTGAGTACTGCGGAGATACTAACGTCCACATCTTCATGGGGCCGGAGCGGGGTGGATATGTCTGCATCTTCCGCAACGGCTTCCATATTGGTTCACGACCCGCTAAGACCCTTCAAAGTGAAGTGGATGCAGGCCGCAACATCTCTACGAGATCAGTAACGGACAACATACAATTGGATTTTGTCCAGCGTTTAATCAAGGCCACTCATGCAAAGCCGCGAGAGTTTCAGCTTCACTTCCTACCCTGGTTGAAAACGTTCAACGAAAGAATTTATACAGGGGGCCTTATGCTAACCGGCGACGCAGCAGGAATGGCGGAGCCGTTTATGGCCGAGGGTGTGTGGCAGTCTATGTACTCATCGAGGCTGGCCGCTAAGGTAGCATTGCGAGCACACAAGGACAAGGATTTCTCCAAGATTTATCTGAAACAGTATATGGAGGAACTCAAGGCTTCACCTGTCGGCATCGACTTCACTGCCGGCTCGGTGCTCCGAGATTTCTTCTCGGAGTGGACGTCGCAGACCTTTTACGATCTTTTCGACAACCTAGCCGATGCGATGTTCTACGGGATGCTAACTATGGCGGAGCCTCACGCCCAGGGTATGCTGCGCGTTCCCGCTATTTTGGTGGATATGATTCCGCAACTTATGTTCCTGGCCAGATACTATTACCCGATAACAGAGGAAGCTTCAAGGAACAAAATTAAAGGTGTCATATCAAGCATAAAGGCTGTGGCTCCCATGCTCCAGAGCATGAGCGTACTAACAGCAGGAGGTAAATAAAATGGATGAATACCATCTCAACAAACGAGACTTGGTTAATGTGATTGAGTCCCCACGTGATTTCATCTCGGTCGATCATGAGAAGTGCATGGGTTGCGGAAACTGCGTGATTATATGTGGCATGAATTTGTGGAAGATACGGGACGGCAAGGCGATGCTGAGACGAGACTATAAGAAATTCTGCACAGAGTGCGCTTCGTGCTACACTGTCTGTGACTACGATGCAATCGAGTTCACCTTCCCACCGGGTGGATATGGCATCGTCTATGAAAGAGGTTGACAAATCTACCTTTGTTAAGAGCGATTGTATTATTACTGTTTATTGCCTGTTATTCCAATACTAAGTGGTTTCGGAGCACCGTGCCGCTCTGATAGTCTTGCATTTTCGGTTTTGACTTCAACATGCTTGGTATCAGTTGCCTGTTTCGGGTTTAAGTGGTGTGATTCACTTCCTTTTCAATGCCTGAAAATATTCTACAGTAGGTATCAGGCCAGGCTCTGCCGGGCCGTTAACTTTGGTAGTACATACATGGCGTCGGTCCACAGGGATTCTATTTAGCAGAAAGGAGTTTGGAAATGACTTGGAAAGAGGAATACAGGTCGAAGCTATGCAGTCATAAAAAGGCAGCAAAGGTCGTTAAATCGGGCGACCGATTGCTAAATCCCCTGGGCCTAGGTGAGCCTTCCACCGCTATGATGGACGCAGTCGCGGATCGGAAGGATGAGCTAAAGAACGTTCAGTACATATGTGCACTTGTATTTCATCCGTACAAAATTTTTGCGCGTGAGTACATGAAAACCTTTGATATGATGTGCGGCTTCTATAACCAGCTTACCATGTGGCAGCATGATGAGGGCATTACTACATTCTTCCCGATTCAAAGCTCCAGTGTCGGGAATGTGTCGAAGAAGCTACAGGCAATCGACCCCCGCAGGATGGTCATCGTCACCCAAGTAAGCCCGCCGGACGACCACGGCTATTTGTCGCTGGGGCTCGATCTCTTCTTCACACCGGATGTCATCGACCAGGGCGCCGTGGTTATCGGCGAGGTCAACCCGAATATGCCTCATACCTATGGCAATTCGCACTACCACGTCAGCCGGTTCGAGAAGTTAGTCGAGATAGACGAGCCTTTGTTTTCGCCTCCACTTCCCGAGCCATCGGAGGTTCATAAGAAGATTGCAGCGAACGTGGTAAGCCTGCTCAGGGACAGGGACTGTATTCAGGTAGGGATAGGCGCAGTTCCGGGACAGATATCCAAGCTTCTTGCAGACAGTGATCTTAAGGACCTGGGGATTCACACAGAGATGGCTCCCCAGGGCACCCACCTGCTTGTGGAGAAGGGCCTTGTCACGTGTAAATATAAAACGACCCACCCCAACAAGATGATCATGGCCTTTACCATTGGTGACAAGGAGCTCTACGACTTTCTGGGCAACAATCCCATGGTCGAGTTTTATTGTGCTTCATATTCCAACTCTATTCCTTTGCTGTGCCAGGAGAAAAACTTGGTGGCCATAAACGGCTCTGCCGAGGTTGACCTTGTGGGTACTATCGCCTCGGAGTCTTTTGGGGATTCGATGCGGTCTGGCACGGGTGGCCAGCTCGACTTTGTCATCGGCGCGTACTGGTCTGAAGGAGGCAGAGCGATTAATATCCTGCCCAGTACCTACGATGGTGGTAAGAAGTCACGCATCGTGCCCTATCTGACGCAGGGAGCAAGGGTGACCGTGCCGAGGCACTATGCGCAGTACGTAGTGACAGAGTGGGGGATTGCGAATCTTGCGCCGTTGAATGAGAGAGAGCGTGCCCTCGCTCTTATCGAGATTGCGCATCCCAAGTTTAGAGAGGACCTTCTAAAGGCAGCCAAAAAGAGACTTAGGTTTTGATGGCAAATCGTCAGCTTCAATTGGACAAATTTAGAACAAGAGCGAATGGACACTTTGGGGCTTGCTCTGGCTCTTTTCAAGCTCTGCCGAAAGAGAGAAGCAACCGCAGCGCTTAAGAAAGCTGTTAAGTATTTACCGCTGGTGAGGAAAGAGCTCTTGAAGATGAAACACCGGCCGCCTAGGACAGCGAGTCCTGATGTTGTTACCTTTGGTGGTACTGATCAAGCCTATTATTACTGGGAACATTCGGGGAATTTCTGGGAGGAAGACTACGAGGCCCTTGAATGGTTAAGAGCAGTTGTGAGGTCACCTAAGGTCCATACTAGCAAGGTTCAGTAGCAATATCTTGAACGATCAGAGTAATGATTGATTATTGGAGACGAAGGGAGCCCAATCTAAGCAAAAGCAAACACTGCCTTGAAAATGGGGTTTTTAGTTCTATGTATTGAACACCGCGGCTCCCGGAATTGCGTATTCAGGTACCACTTCCAGCCGACTCCCTATAGATCGAAGTCGAGTAAATAGACGCAGCGTCCCTAGGGGCTTGATGCTTCCAGCAGCGTGCTGAGGTCCGGCTGTGCTACTGATGTGATGCTAAGGCAGAGCACCGGGCAACAGCGCATACTGTCCTACGTTAGAAGGCTAACAGACTTTTCTGGTCAGATGAGCTCATTAGATAAGGGGAGCCAAAGATGGATTTTCGATTCACCCCGGAAGAGGAAGCGTTAAGAAAGGAATTCGATGATTTCTACAGGGAAGAGATGAAGAACGCCCCACCTGAGTGGTGGATATCCCTGGAGGCCATGTTTGGGGAGGATGATGCCTGCTGGGAGTTTCACAAGCAGATGGCCAAGAAGCTCGCAGCAAGAGGCTGGCTCTCTCGGCCATGGCCCAAGGAATATGAGGGGCAGGACGCTTCTCTCATAGAGCAGTTCATCTTTAGCGAGGTATTGGGATACTACAGGGCGGCGGGGGTCGATCCCGAGGCAGTTCTTATGCTGGCCCCTACGCTTCTAGTCACCGCAAACGAAGAGCAGAAGAGGGAACACCTGCCTCCTATAGCGCGGGCAGAGCGATTCTGGACTCAATTGTGGAGTGAGCCTGGTGCCGGTTCAGATACTAGCATCTCTTACCACCAAGGCCGTAAGGGATGGAGACGACTACATTATCAATGGGCAAAAGACGTGGAGTAGCGGGGCTCACCTTGCTGACTGGGGTTTTATGCTCGCCAGGACAAATCCAGAGGAGAAGAGGAGCCGAGGGCTTTCCTTCTTCCTGGTGGATATGAAGACCCTAGGCATCACCCTCCGTCCCATCCTTAGCATGGAGGGCTCCCACATACAGAACGAGGTCTTCTTCGATGATGTCCGCGTCCCGGTACGCAATAGGGTGGGTGAGGAAAACCAGGGTTGGCTGGCTTCGCAAATGACTTCCAACTTCGAGCGCTCCATGATTGGCATGTTTTCCCTGTGCCGGCGAGAGCTTGAGGAACTGGTAGAGTTTTGCAAAGAGTCAAGATCGGGTGGTCAGGTCCCGGCCAAAAACCCGATCATCAGGCATAGCCTAGCCCAGCTGGCGATCGATATCGAGGCTGGCCGTGCATTCTCCTACTCCGTAGTTTGGAGCCAGATCAAGGGTGGCCTAGTGATAGCTGCCCCGCTGGCATGTGCGGCCAAGGTCCTGGCCACAGAGCTAATGCAGCGGCTCTCCTATACCGGCTGCCAAATCATGGGACTCTATGGGCAGGTAAAGGAGTCCAGATGGGCACCGCTACAGGGTAGATTCGAGAGATATTATCAGACACGCGCCGGGTTAAGCCTCGCCGGTGGTTCTTCGGAGATCATGAGGAACCTCGTCTGCTTGCTGGGGCTGGGCTTGCCAAGAAGCTGGTAGCTCGCTACTTTTTGAGACAGAGTTCACAACGAGGTATCTAAAATGACCGAGGGCTCGGTGGTCATGGACGAGCTTAGGAAACTGATAGGCACTATAACTCCACCTGGCATTAATGAGGTAGAGGGAGGAGCAATAAGAAGATATGCAGAAGCTGTAGGGGATCCTAATCCACTTTACAGTGATGTGGAGTATGCCAAAAACAGCAAATATGGGGAGATAATCTGCCCACCCGGCTTCTTTGGGTGGCCAGCGAAGGTAAGCACTGGCGCTATTGAGGTAATGGCGCCTGTACTTGAAGCCGTGTTCAAAGCTGGCTTGTTTCGCATCTTAGATGGAGGTGTGGAATACGACCTCTTCCTCCCAGTGCGTGCTGGTGACACATTGATTTGGTATGCCAAGTTCGCTGACGCTAAAGAAAGGGAAGGCAAAACAGGTGGGAGAATGGTCTTCCTCACTATGGAGATTACCTATATCAATCAAAATGGCGACTTAGTAGCACAGCGCAGGCAAACCTTTATCGCCCGATAGTCAGATACTTAGATTTAACAAGTCTCAGGAGATGTGCCTTGACAAAGAAGGACTCTACATCAACTGAGAAATCAAAAGGGCAAGCTAAAGAGAAACAGAATGCTGCTCTACAGGATATCAGAGTGATAGACTGTTTCCAATCCACCGCGGTTCGTCACCACACAAAAGTCCAAAATGTGTTGTGAGGCGGCAGTTAGTTGAAACATTCCGCTTCTGGGATGCCGTTCCTTTCCCAAGTGTCAGTATTTCTCCCACGGAAGTGGACAACAAAGAGTTTGGTTGAATCTTTAGCAAAACTTACGTGACTACGCTCACGCTAAGGGCATGACGCGCTTTTTCCTTGCGTCGGTGATGCTTATCCACCTAGCAGTCTCACGGTTTCTCTCATAGGCGTCGTTTCCCGTTCTCAGGGACTCTTCAAAAGAGGACGAACCGACCGCCGTTGCCTCGATAATCCAAAATTCTGGTGAGTCTCGCCAAGTTCTCGTAGCTACAAGAGAGTGGCCCGCGTTGGGCAAAATGATGATATGTGTATCTAAACCTATGGCCTCAAAACAGGATGCGAATAGAACGCATCCGTCTATACAGTTGCCACCCTTAAGTTCTATCGTTTTCACTGGCCTTTTCACCCTCTGAGACACTCCGGGGGCATAGCTTATAGGAGAACTAACGTAAGAATATCCCTTTTGCTGAATCGTTTCATAGATAGCCCTTAACTGGTACCAAACAATTTCGCTGTGGGTCAAAGAGGCAATTGTCTGGATAGAGATTTCAACCTCCTTCTTTGCGAAAGTGGAGAAGGTGTTATCGAAAACCATATAATAATCGCTCTCAATGGGGGCATTGAATCTAATTTGGTAGCCACTCTTGGCAAGCTGCAGGAGTACGGGGGCTTGCTGCGGTAGATTCGAAGTCAGCGCAATCATCTTGTCTGGATCAAGTAAACCAAATCTGATGTCATTACCTGAACCGCCCAGCACTTGACTCAGAACTCCTTGGACAACGGAGTTCTCTCTTAGATGTAGCTTAATCAACATGTGTGTATTCGGACTGATTCGGTATCTCTCTTTAAGATGTGATATGTACTGCGTCTCTTGATAACCTAAGAGTCCACCCACCGCCTTTGCATCCTCGTTCTTTGCGCTTTCATGTATAAGCTTCTGAACATTATCATCACGTGGGGTAACCCATGCCGCTATAAGTTCGCTGAGATCCTCTTCTACCCCCATCACGTTCAGTGACCAAATCATATCGTCCTTAGCCAGGATACGAACGATCTTTGTGTCTGAATACTCTCTGCTTTTGCCAGAGGGGTCTCTATAGTGGCATTTGAGTTCGAAGCTAGCGGTCTTCTCCTCATAGCCGTAAAGCTTATCGAGTGGGAGAGGAAGAACTATCCTGATTGTTCCTTTATCCTTAGGCTTAACCTCTGACAAAGAGGATGAAACCCAGTCGGTGATGTCTTGCAACCTAAGCTGCGCTTCAAAGTCTTGTACCTTTTTGTCCCAGGGATTTTCCAGCGTGATCTTTGCAGCCGGTATTTTCCTTTCTACGAGGAACTGATATAGGCCTGGAGCAATCAGATCAACCACTTCACAGTCAATCTTAGCTGACTCCGGAAACTTGCCCCAGAAGGCTTTCTGGAAAATGTTAGTAAGCCACTTCACTTTCAGCATCCTCGTCTGTAAAGAAACTAACACAGCTTGGCATGAAGCCACCTCTTTTCATTTAGCTTTACTCCTTGTATGCCATCGCTGATATTATAAGGCAACTCTGGTCAAAACTTCTATCTTACTTGGGCATCGCCTTCACAGTTGGTTTTGTGATTTTATCCCGATCCTTTCCCCATACTCCCCTTTGATTTGTCTGAAAAAGCAATTTGTCCTTTCTTGTTTCAATACTACTTCTGAGCCTTTCGGGTGTTAAGCCTTTTTGAATCCCACTTCCTTCTTTGGAATAATCGGACAAGCACCGATTTCCATCCCCTTTCTTATTTTGATCATATCCTCTAATGCTTTATCGAAGGAACAAGCATCGCCCTTTTCGATTGCATCAATGGCCTCATCAAGTTTTTTGTGGAGAACCTCGTTGGCCCTTGAACATGCGTCCATTTTTCTCACTCCTTATTACAAAATACCTTGTTACCTAGGTTTAGTTGTAATTCACCTACTTCTGGTATAATTTACCTTGGTACTCAATATAACAGAAAAGCGAGCACATAAAAGGGGGTATTTTCGTGCAGGAAAACACGATTAATGAGCAGCAGTGGACAGAGTTGCTTTACCTTCTAACTGAGGAACGTTTACCGGATGGTAGTATCTCGGATAAAGCAATTAAAAAAGGCCTCAGGTTGCGGGAGGTAAATGCAGATATTGAGAAAAAACTATCAAATGGAGGAGCATTCACCCCAGTAGATTTCATAAGATGTTATGGGATTCTTCTGCTCTTTATTCTTGAGTACGGCGAAATTATCTCTTTCCCGTACAAAGATGTTTTCGAGTGGGAAAAATTCAAGAAGATTTTTTATGAATATACCAGTATTTTTGATGACTTCTTGGATTTTAAGAAAAGCAAAGGCAGACCAACCAAAACTGAGACAACTTTTCTTTTCTTTCTAGGTGTACTGTGCCGCAGTCACAATGACCCGAAATGTAACCATAGATATGCGTGCACATGTAATTATACCAGTCTTCTTAGCGAAGTCCTGGAACTTAGACTTGCACGTTCTGAAAAATGGAACCAACGGATGGTGAAAGGTGGTCTCCGTTTAAAGCAGGTTGGCGGACAACCTGAGATAACATTGACAAAAGAATTGGAGGATATATTCTGGCAAGAATTTAAAGCAGAAAAAATGGCTGTGGACCGGTTCTGGGAAAGATTTTACGGGAAGCGTTCGCCTAAATTAAGTATTGAGGATAAAAAGAGATTGAGAGAATATGTGATAGAAAGTCTCGCCTTTCTGAGCAAGGTTAGGCAAAGATAGACTTGTACTTGTATATGAAAGTAGCACGATTTAGAGGAGCAAACATGCTGGAACGAAGCTTAGGTGAATGCATAGACACTCTGCGAAGTAATGATGCTAACATTCTCGAAGACCATTAACCGACGAAGGTCAGCACCAATACCGGATTTATTTTCAGCACAAACAGATAAAATCATACCTAAATTAATTCTCGATGAAATGTTACTTGAGGTGAAAGGGATAGCCATTATTCATATTCCTTCAATGATATTCTACCACGCCAGTTGCTCAAACCGTCGTTTCGTTGAATTCGACGACTTTAGACTTTACATCGGTTTGTGCAACGCGGACAAGAGCAGGGTTCGCGCAAAAGCAAACGCAGCCTTGAAAACAGGCAACTGAGTTCTATCTATTGGATGCCGCGGCTCCTAAACACCTCAGCTTTTGACTACAGGGCTTATGACAGTGACGCCCTGTAGTGCTTCATGCTGTCAGCCCTGCTTTGAAGCTAAAAGGTATAGGTGTTACGTTGCTCATGTTACCTTAGCAGCATTATACAATATCTGGCGACTTTGCTCACGGATGTTTTGTGCGGAGGAATGTTCTTGTGATATTATACGTATCACCCTGAAGGGGGTATTGTAACGTATGCTAAAATACTCTATAAATATCGCGGAGAAACGAGAACGCAGGCATAGCGAGCGCATTGAGAAGGGGGCAAAGGCATGAAAGAGGTGAAGCGCCGACGCGTCTGGTCTTATAGTGTGGTTTTGGGCCTGGAATTGCTGCTGATTGGCATCGTTTTGTTCCTCTGGGCGCGTGATGTGTTGTCTGTCAGGGAAACACTGGCTTACTTCCTTTTTGGCATGGGTGCTATTTCGCTGTTTGACGTAGTGGCGCGCTACCTTCAGCTCGCACCTCACAGGTTTATGTGGTGCCGTCTCATGTTTGCGTTTCTCATGCTCTCAACCGGCGGCGCTATTCTCGGAGGCATCGGTGCCTGGTGGCCTTTGATTGTTATCCTGGTAGGCGTGGGCATATTAGTCAACGCCTTGTTAAGCTTCCTCAAGAAATAGGGTGTAAGTACCTGTTTATTGGCGATAATATAGCCCGCTCTCCACGCGGTTCACTGAAAAGGAGGCCTAGGGGAGCGGCTATTTTTCCTCTATGGATATACTGTTTATATAAACGTCTACTGTGGGCAGGGATAATTCGCCAGTTAGCGGATTAGCTTCGACTGGAACATTGCCTATCTTCTGTACAACGTCGAAGCCGCTGGACACCAGCCCAAATATAGTGTATTTCTTCGGTAGCTGGCCGCTAAGGTCAACCAAGGTAATGAAGAACTGGCTCCCGTTAGTGTTCGGGCCGGCGTTTGCCATAGCCAGGGTACCAGGAACATAGTCTCGGGTCACCGTCTCATCCGCAAACTCATATCCCGGGCCTCCGGACCCCGTGCCCGTTGGATCCCCGCTCTGGATCACAAAGCCCTGCACTACCCGGTGGAACTTTACCCCATCGTAGAAACCTTGGCGGGTCAGAAAGACGAAATTATTTACAGCCAACGGAGCATCTTTAGGAAACAGTTGTACTACGATGTCACCATAGTTAGTCTTGATGGTTGCCACATATTGTTTATTCTGGTCGATAGTCATAGGTGGTGGGTTGGGCCACTGCATGATCTTTCCCGCTGTTGGTGTGGGTGTAGGTGTTGGCGTAACCTGGGTACTGCAGCCTGCAAGCAAAGCTACCAGGACCAGAAGCAATAAACCGTATCTCTTCATAGTATTCCACCTCTTGGGGAGAGGATAATAGCAAGCTAGCAAGGTGTCAATAGGTTTAGTGTGAATTTGTTGCGCAGAGAGTTACGGTGATTTATACTAAGCTTGCAAGGGAGCGGTTGAGTCCCGGTGGGCTCCGCGGGCTTCAAACCCGTTGAGGGGCATTAACAATGTCTTTGGTGGGTTCGACCCCCATCCGCTCCCGCCATGTAAAATTAACCAATTGGTTAACCGTTTTATTCAATCCCGCCGAGGGGGTCTATCCTTCAGTCTAACATTAAGACTGAACTCGTTCTAGGGGGTCAGTCATCTTCAGGGACTTCCCTTTATCAGCCACACGGTATTGTTGGTCACGGCGTATATCTCAGAGACATAAAGGGAGACAAAGGCAGCCAGGGGCAACAATGGCGTTTTGTATCGGCGGTACCATAAGACAGCCACAACACTCAGCAACAGAAGCGTCAGGAAGTCAAATAGCCCCATAAGATACCAGCCGATGCTGCCATGAGAAAGTGCCCAAGAGCCTACCAGCCCCATCTCGTAGAAGTAGGGTTTAGAGTGCAGGGTGTAATACGTCATGCTATAGTCTGTGGCTTGGAGCAGGCCAGCCCCTGCTATCAGGACCATGATGAACTTGTCGACATACCTGCCTGCTACTGTCAATTCTCTCTCGAACTCCTCATGCCATCCGGCAGTATAACAATCTTGACCTCAGTCTCTGGTCTTTGAGTCTTGAGCCAAGCAACAGCGTCCAGTATAAGCTTCATATTCTGTGTCAAGCTCTCCATTGTCTCAAAGAGAACTATTGTATCTTCCATATTGTGTAGGCCTCAGCCAAAAGCGGTTGTTTATTTGTGTCTCTCATCAATACTCTGGTGTAGTACCAAAGTACTAGTGTAATGTAAACTAAAGTTATGAACAACTAACGTATCTTAACTATTCCTCCAAATCTTCATCTTTCCTATCTAAAGTGCATAGAACTAATTTAAGTTCAGGGGGACAATGACATAGACGGATGTGGTAAGAGAGCTCGGAGTCAGTAAACCCTATATTTCCCTGGTGAGGAGCGGTAAGGAAAAACCATCGAAGGGGTTGCTGAGAAACTCAAAGAGGTCGACTTATCGGTTAACTGTGAATCGATTCATATGGCTGCAAACCCGTTGAGGGGCATTAACAATGTCTTTGGTGGGTTTGACCCCCATCCGCTCCCGCCATTTATCTGCTTTCCGACCCCAGCACCCGTTCATCTCCCACGCGGCGGGTGACTTTCTCCTGGTCGAGGTGTTCCAGCAGAGCCTGGGCATACTTGCGGCTGGTGTTGAACATGTCCCTTGTCTCGGCTAAGGTAATCTTGCCCTTAGCTTTGATGTGAGCGATGATTTTCTTAACCATTTCATCGTAAGCTGAGGCAGAAAACACAACATTGTCGCTCACTTTGACCACGCGGCGCTGTTTGATAAGGAAGTTAAGCAGTTCCGGCTCGGGCATGATGTCACCGGGTGGGGCATAGGGGTTTCGAGCCAGTGATTGCAGGTAGCCATCTACCTTCGCTTGCTGCTCTCTGCTGAGTTGAATCTGGTGAGAGGGGAGACGGACGGCTGCTCCTTCCTCGACCAGAGTTCCATCATCGAGAAGTCTATGCAGGGTGAGGGCGTAGGCTGCAGCAGATAGCTGTAGCTTGTTGCCCAACTCTCCTCGGGGCATGCCGGGCCTGGTGGGTAATCTCTTGTGGTAGTCTTGCACCGTGGTTTTGACTTTCTCCTGCAAAATATCCCAGCCGGGAGCAGTGAAGAGAATGCGGTGCTCTCCCGTGCTGATTGTCACCAGGACATTTTCTTTGATTAGGGCTTCTATCGTGGGCATGGCCTCGCTGGGTGGCAGGCCGCTGTTATGAACGAGCGTCCCTGTATCTTGCGGCTGGTTTGTCTCCAGAGTCGCTAGCAAAATCTCTCGAGCAGTCCCCTTCTCCTTGCTCTCCAGGCTCTGGATGAGTGTAGAGCGATAGCGGCGATACCGCTTGGTGTGAGTCTCAACTATCTCGCCGCCCCCCAGGGTATCCTGAGGAGAGCGGATTACAAAGCGGTCTCCTTTGACCACAGCCACCGGCTCCGCCAGGAGCAGTTGAGCCCAGGATGTATCGCCGGGCTTCAGTTCGTCTTTCTCCAGCAAGCGGATTTTAGCCATAACCTCGCTGGTGCCGCTGTGAACGCTTACGGTGGCATTGTGCCGTAAGGGGTGACGGGTCGATGGGAGCAGGCTAAGTTTGACGTTCAACATCCTGGTAGAAGCGAGCCAGCCCGGATTTGTCAACACATCTCCGCGCTTGAGCTGCGTGGTGGCGATACCGACCAGGTTAGCGGCGACCCGGCTGCCGGGAGTTGCGGTATCTATGTGCGTCTTATGTGTTTGCAGTCCCCTGAGGCGCGATTTCAAGCCGGCGGGGACAATCTCAACCTCCTGCCCCACGTGAAACGAGCCGTCCAGCAATGTGCCGGTGACTATCGTTCCTGCTCCCGCTATGGTAAAGACCCGGTCAATGGGGAGCCTGGGCCTGCCTGTGTCCTTCTTGGGCTGCATGGAACTCAGAAGTTGGTCGATGGCGGCAAGCAGTTCCGGCAAGCCCTCTCTGGTTACAGCGGATGCGGTGATTATGGGTGAGCCCGATAGTGTAGTTGGCGCGATTAGCTCCTCAATATCCATCTTGACCAGGCTTAGCCACTCTTCGTCAACGAGGTCTTTTTTGGTGATGACCACGATGCCTTTTTTAATTCCCAGCAAGTCGAGAATAGCCAGATGTTCCCTGGTCTGAGGCATCACTCCTTCGTTGGCGGCGATAACGAGCAGGGCGAGGTCTATTCCCCCTACGCCAGCCAGCATATTCTTGATAAAGTGCTCATGACCAGGTACATCGACGATACCAACCTCCCGGCCGCTGGGCAGTTGCAGCCAGGCGAAGCCGAGGTCGATGGTCATGCCCCGTTCCTTTTCCTCTCGCAGACGGTCGGGGTCTATACCGGTGAGGGCTTGTATCAGGGCGGACTTGCCGTGGTCTACGTGGCCCGCAGTGCCGAGCACAAACATCAAATCTTTCCTTTTGCCCTTAAATCGGCGAATGCAATGCGAAGCGCTTGTAGCATGGCCTTATCCTCTTCGGGCAGGACGGAACGAGGGTCGAGCAGCAGGACATTCTCACTGATGCGCCCCACCACCGGGGGCTCCTGCGCCCGCAGCCTGAGCGCCAATTTTTGTGCTAAACTTTGCTCTTTTGCCTTGCTTTGTTTGCCGATGGCGACGAGCCTGGTGGGCAGGGTGCCTCCCGGCAGGCTGCCGCCTCCTATCATGCTCTCCCCGTCAATGACTCTGGCTAAATCGCCGGATTCCTGGGCCCAGAGTTTGGCTCGCCTCTCGATATCTTCCACCGGCATGGCTATCATGCGCCACACGGGGAGGGTCTTCAGTGCCTCACCTTTGAGGTAGGGGATCAAAGTAGCTACCAGCCCCGCCAGCCTTATCTTGTCGATCCGCACGGCCCGGGCCAGCGGGTGCTTCTTGAGTTTGTCCACGAGTTGCTTTTTGCCTACTATAATACCTGCCTGAGGGCCTCCGAGAAGCTTGTCACCTGAGAAAAATGCCAGCCCCACGCCGATGGCTATACTCTTTTGCACCATGGGCTCGGGGTCGAGTCCGAACTGGGTGGTGTCCAGCAGACAGCCGCTGCCCAGGTCATCGAATACAGGAATTTTGTATTTGTTTCCCAGCGCTACCAGTTCCTCCAGGGTGACTACATCGGTGAAGCCTACTATCTTGAAGTTGCTGGAATGAACACGCAGTAAAGCTGCCGTGCGGGGGCTGATAGCTTGCTCGAAATCGTGAGCATAAGTGCAGTTGGTGGTCCCCACCTCGACCAGCTTCGCCCCGCTTTGTTTCATCACTTCGGGGATGCGAAAGCCGCCGCCGATCTCCACCGATTGGCCCCGGGAGACGATGACCTCCTTCTTTTTAGCCAGAGCAGTAAGGCCTAACAGCACCGCGGAGGCATTGTTGTTTACCACCAGAGCGGCCTCAGCGCCGGTTAGCTGGCACAGTAGCTGTTCGACGTGAGTGTTGCGCGAGCCCCTGGTCCCGCTATCGAGGTCGAACTCCAGGTCGCAGTAGCCCTTTGAGGCTACCTCCATGGCTGCAATTGCCTCTTTGCTCAACGGCGCGCGTCCCAGATTGGTGTGAAGTATGACCCCGGATGCATTTATGAGGTAGCGCGGGTGGGGAGACGCCAGTGCGTTCGCGTTAGCGCGAATCGACTCTACGATTTCGTCGAGGGAAGAGGACGGAGCGCCCCGGGCAATTGAAGCTCGTTCTTGTTCCAGACGTTGGCGGATGAGGTCTACGAGCAGGTTGTGAGGGTATATTTCACCGAGTTGCTTGATTTTACTATCGGAAAGCAACTTATCCACGCTGGGAAGTGAGCGAAATTTGTTTTCCATCGCACCTCCGCGTCTATCTTAGCACATAATTAGCCGTTTGGGGCAGGCTGAACCAGCCGTTCCAGAAGCTGTTCTACCTCCGCAGGCGACCTCAGGTAGTAGCGCGCTGCGGAATTTCCGGTCTCCTCTCCCACAAAGACTGAGATACCATCGTGCTTTTCTATCACCTTGAACCCGTCTTCGTCGGTCTGGTCATCGCCGAGGTATATAGGCAGCAGTTCTTTTTTTGTCTTTGTTTTCCCGTACCTCTCGATGAGCAAGGCTATGGCTTCACCCTTGTCCCACTGTACTGCCGGCCGTACCTCGTAGACCTTTTTCCCGGAGGTTATCCTGACCTTACCCAGAGACCGCGCTGTGGCAATAACTCTTTCAAAGGTGTTTGTCACCTCCTCAGACTTACCCTCTTCCACCATGCGGTAGTGTACGCTGACACTGAGCCCTTTGTCTTCGACGCGCACCCCCTTTATCGGTGCCAGTGCTCTGTTCAATACCTGATTTATCAGCCGGAACACCGGCCTCATCTCCTCTGCTAGTGGATTGACCAGGCTGACGCCGGGTCCCTCTATTTCCAGCCCGTGATTGCCCGCATAGATTATGTTGCTGAGGACTACCTTCTGCCTGAGGTCAACCAGCGCCCTGCCGCTGATAATGCCTACAGTGAAATGGCTTTGACGCGCCAGAGTCTGCAGCATTTGCCTTGTCTTTTCGGATAGGTCTGCCAGCTCTGGCCTGTCTACGATGGGCGTGAGGGTACCATCGTAGTCGCAGAGCAGAAGCACGCGGCTTGCCACTTTGAGGCGTTTGGAAAACTCCTGCCAGATAGAGAAGAGATGCTGCAACTATCGATCTCCGAAATCGAACACTACTGGCTCCCAAATGATGTTAGCTTCCCTCTTGCAGCTATAGGATAAAGGATAGGATATGGTTTGGCAATCCTTTCTTGGCTTCGGAACGATGTAGCCCTTCCGGTCATTGGTATCTCACTTTTCCAGCCATAGTTTCTCTCTGGTGATGTGGATTTCATGATAATTGGTCTTTTTCTGGGATTTGTAGGGTAGTTGGAACGCCTTGACTACCCTGATGACGCTATCCCTGGCGGCAGCCCTGCTGACCAGGACAACAATTGTCTCGCCCTGTTTTGCCAGGCGGATGGCTTCGATGGTCATCTGGCGCGGCCTGGGACAGGGTATGCCTCTCGCATCCACGGTTGTGTGCATTTTGAATTCTTGTCTGCTTCTATGACGGCAGCAATCTCTCTTCGTGGGAGTAAACGGACAAGCGGTTGCCGCGCACGTAACCAATCAGCGTGATGCCCAGTTTCTGGGCCAGTGAAATCGAACGGTCTGTGGGTGAACTGCGGGAAACAATTATCGGGGCTTTCATCCTTGCAGCCTTCGACAGCATCTCCGAAGAGATGCGGCCGGTAGTAAGAAGCAGCTTGTCATTAGTCGGCAGCTTCGTCAACAGGCATTCGCCCACAATCTTATCCAGGGTATTGTGCCTCCCTATATCTTCAGCGGCCACCAGCACATTGGTGTTATTGCAGAGCGCGGAGGTATGTACGCCCCCGGAAAATCGGTATAGCTCCGCTTTCTCATTCAACTGTTTCATCAAGGAGAATACTTCCTCGGGCTTAACCGTCAGTTGAGACTCTACCTTTTGCATCTCAGTGGCGAAGCTGACCCCTCCTCCGCAGCCGGAAGCGAGGGTGCGCCGTACCGGTGGCGTATATCCGGGCTTGCTCAGCTTGACATCGGCCAGTGAGTCCTCCTCGCATACCCGCATGCTTGCCACATCGCTCATGTCTGAGATTATGCCCTCCGAGTAGAGGAACCCCAGGACGAGACAATTCAGCTTGGTCGGGGTGCAGAGAATGGTCACCAATTCCGTGCCATCTATGTAGATAGTTAGGGCCATCTCCATGGGCACAGCGGTTGACGCGCTGGTCCATTTCCCCGAAGAGAAGGAGCTATATTTTATATCAGGCGCAGCGCCCTGTATCGATGGCTCGTCGTTCGCCATATAACCCTCTTTAACTCACTGCAATCAGACACTCTCTCGCCATTCTATCTTTGGTATGGTGTGACGTCAAGGATTGCATGAAAGCGCTGGACTGTAGTGCTTCATGCCGTCCTCAAAGGTGAGGGTTAGCGAGCCTGCTTGCGACATTATAGAAATCGCAGTAGAATATCCCAGGTTCGTCACCTTGTTGCAGGGTTCATTCTGACCGATTCAATCAGAGGTTTATTGCGAAAGTAATTGGGTTCTAAGTTTGTGGACGCAGGAGTAGTGGCCGTGAGCGTGGGAGATAAGGAGGCACAGATGGAGGCAAAAAAAGTTGGTACATCTGGCTTGGCTATCGCTGCTCTTGTGCTTGGAATCCTGGGATTGCTTATGGTCCCGCTTTCAATCCCTGCGATTATCTGCGGTGCTCTGGGCGTGGGCAGGACTGGGGAGGGTAAGATGCAGGGGCATGGTATGGCTGTAGCCGGACTGGTCCTTGGCTGCATAGACTTGGTATTTTTGTTGATAGCCTTAATTGTCATCTTGTCTTGAGTATTGTCTTGTAGTACAGCGGACAATATGGCGACCGTGGGCATTACAGCAACAGCGAGCCAGTACCTGACATAGAAGCAAGACCAGTCTGTTTTGGGAAGCTGGAAGACGGTTCTGGCGATGAAACCTGCGGAGCTTCTTGCTGTTCTACTTTACTGCAAGATTATCAAGTGGATGAGACTTCCTGTGAGCATTGACAGCATTATCTGCATTTATACCACCACCGCCCCGTAGTGCTTCATGCTGTCATGGAAAGCAACTGAGTTGACGTGCGCTGACCATTTCTGAGGATTCCCCATCAACTTTACTCTCAATTCTAATTGTATAATTGCATTCTACACGCACAGGCCACTAGCTACCTCAGCGGCACTGGTACTGCTTCAGGCTGTTCTGAGAGGTGGCTGGCATCGTAATACCGGAGCTTGAACAAAGTGTCTCGAATTAACTCTTACTATCAATAGATGGGATGTCAACATTGGCACTAGCATGGTCACACACGTCAGGCACTGAGCATTGCACACATAGAGGCCGGGCGAACCTGCATATTTGCTCTGCCAAGTCCAAAAGGCTAGTGTTATATTGAGCGGTGTTGAAATCAGGCAACAATGCCTCACCGATAGCCTGGAAAAGCCCTCGTGATGGCTGGGAAGGAATGTTATTGCGGAAGATCCGAGATAGCATTCTCGATACGTTCGAATCAATGACTGCCAAATGAAGGCCATAACCGAAGCACATGATGGCATTGATGTTATGGGCCTGAAGGCCCAGAGCTTGGAGTGCGTAGGAATCCTTTGGCACCCCTGCTATCCCCTTCTTCAGAAGGTCTTGGATTACTGACTTAATGAAAGTCCCATGACGTTTGAGGTAGGAGAAGTCAAGGGCTCTTGCTAACTCGTCTTCATTTGCTTCGGCTAATGCGCTAAAGGAGGGAAAATGGCGAAGGAAACTACCATATAGACGAGTAGCGACAGAATATGTGGTCTTTTCTATCAATATTTCACCAATAAGGACTTCATAAGGAGTACTCCCGACACGACGCCATGGGTAACGAGCGATATTGCTACCAGCCCAAGAGAACACACCCTCTTGGATACGTCCTTTCTTTGTTCTCAGAGCCTCCATTAGCTCTCGCAAGGATTGAGTTTCTTTAGTAACTGTTGGCTTCTGCATGACTCCGCCCCCTAATATGAATGGGAATGACAGCCCCTATCCTGCTTGCTGGAGTATCCAATAACCTATTCTGCGGACAGTGAATGCTATCGTGCCTAGTACGTGGGTCTGCACCTCAGAGGGAGCAGAGCAAACCGCCACTTGTTAGTGAGGGAAGTTCGTGGTGGAATATTTATAGCACTTACTATTGGTTAAGTCAAATCGCTTATCTTTTTTGGTTAACTGAAATAGACCAGCAGGAGCTTCCTCTAACGAAACCCTAGTCTTGGGTGATTTTTGGGATTGGAGCATACCCCCAAACCCCTGGTATCCGCCTAAGGCGGATTGACCTACTGCATTCTCCAGTTGTTAAACGACCTCGTGGGGAAGCGCTGAACTTCTTTTGAGATTTTTATCGTCGGCGCTTGTCTTGTATTTGTGTCGCAAGCTTATGCCTGCTATAATGAGGCGCACAGGGTTAAGGGGGTAGCGAGACAACATGCTGGCAAAAGTGAAGACTTCCGCGGTAGTAGGGCTTGATGCTCAGGAGGTCGAAGTAGAAGTTGATATTTCGAGCGGCTTGCCCGCCATGAATATTGTGGGATTGCCTGATACTGCTGTCCAGGAAGCCAGGGAGAGGGTACGCTCGGCGGTCAGAAACTCGGGCTGCCACTTCCCCATGAGGCGGATAACGGTGAACCTCGCCCCCGCTGACCTCAAGAAAGCCGGCCCTGCCTATGACCTTCCCATTGCGGTAGGCGTCTTGCTCAGTTCAGAGCAGGTCTCGGTGGATACCTCGCAAATGCTTTTCCTCGGTGAGCTCTCCCTGGATGGCAGCCTGCGGCATACGCATGGCATCATCTCTATGGTCGGTCAGGCTAAAGATAAGGGAATATCCACGGTTTTTGTCCCCGCCGCTGACGTTAAAGAAGCATCTTTGATCAAGGGGGTGACTACTATTCCGGTCTCCTCCTTGTCTCAACTGGTTGAGCATCTCCGTGGGGTAGCGCCCATACCAGGCTACGTGGCGGATGAGGTCACAATTGAAGCCTCTGAAGAATTGTCATCGTTGACCAATCTCGCCCTTATCAAAGGCCAGGAGCATGTGAAGCGAGCGTTAGAGGTAGCCGCTGCGGGCGGGCACAACTTAGTGATGAGCGGCCCACCGGGGAGCGGGAAAACACTGCTGGCCCGTTCGCTGCCCTCTATTCTACCCAAGATGGATATTCAGGAGGCCTTGGAGGTCACCAAGATTTACAGCGTGAGCGGGCTTCTGCCTCAGGATACACCGCTCATCATGCAGCGGCCCTTTCGGGCGCCGCACTATACAATATCCCATGCCGGGCTGGTCGGCGGCGGCCGCTGGCCCAGGCCTGGCGAGATAAGTCTCAGCCATCGTGGCGTTCTCTTTCTGGATGAGCTTCCCGAGTTCGGGCAAACCGACCTGGATGTCTTACGTCAGCCCCTGGAGGACAAGGTAGTGACTATCAGCCGTGCTCAGGGCAGCGTTACTTTTCCGGCGAACTTCATGTTGGTGGAGGCGATGAACCCCTGCCCGTGCGGTTAACTGATAACATATTTTCACCGAAAGCAAAGGCTAAGCCAATCTCAGCCTTTCTCCTGTTATCATGAGTAACTGTATCCACCCTGACCTCCCAGACCAGTTGCTCAACTATCTCTCTTTTTGCTTCCCAAGGCAAAGGGTTCTTCAACACATTCTGAAGCTTTTGCATAAGTTCTCCGGCTTTACTCAGCTTTTCCTCTATTCGCTCTTGTTCTCTTGCACTGGCCTTAAGTTCATCGAGCCGAACAGATAACGACTTCTCTTCGGCACCTATCTTTACCAGCTGGCTTTCTGTATCACTAATAGAGATTAGCTGACGGCGATAGAGGTCGAGCACCTTTTCCCTCTCAGCCTTTTTGGATGTGAGGGATTTCTCGACCAAGGCTCTCTCCGCTTCCGAGACGGCTAACCACTTCTCTTGATCAAGGTACTTTTGATTTAGTCTTTCCAGGGTTACGTCACGATTAAGTAATATCTTTTCGATTTCCCTCCACACTGCCTCTTCCAAAGCATCTGCTTGTACGGCTTTGGCTTGGCACTTACCCTGGAATGGCCCTCGATACGCAGTCTTGCCGTTGCAGCGATAGTATCTCTTTCTACCTCCTTGAGAAGTGTGGTAAGTGCAGCCTGTGTAAGTTAAACCGCACAAGCCACACTTAACCAAACCACGGAGCAGGTATTTCTCCGTGGCATTACGATCTGAAAGCAACCTGTTGGCCTTAAGCGTTTCTTGTGCCTTTTCCCAATCCTGTTCGCTTACTATCGCGGCAACGGTCCGGGGTATGAGCACTCTTTGCTTTCGTGATCGTTTCCCATACACATGGATACCTTTATAGACTGGATTAACCGCCAGGTTACGGATTCGTGCTGGTCTCCATATGCCGGCAGTATTGACCTTGCGCTTCCCTTCGATCGTGGTTATTTGCAGCTGCCTATTATCTTTGACGTATGCCGGTGGGACTCCAAGCGCATTTAATTCGTCTGCAATTTTGACACAACTTTCCTTCTCCGTAGCGAGTTTGCGATAGATCATCCGAACGACATCAGATTCACTTAGCGAGTGATTAGGTATGATCTTCTCCGAAACAACTAACCTGGCATCCTTTTTCTTGCCAACCACTTCATAGCCATAGGGAACAATACCGCCTAGCCACTGCCCGTCTTTGGCTCTACGGTTAGTTCCTTCTATTGACCGCTCCACGATGCTATCTCTCTCGAAGCCAGCAAAACTCGCGAGCATGTTACGCATCAGCCTTCCTGCCGGAGTAGAAGCATCAAGTGCTTCCGTAATACTTCTTACGCCTATCCCGTGACTTTCGAGTGTTTCGATGGTGTTCAGAGTAATGGACGGCTTTCTTGCCAGACGGTCTAATTTCCACACTAGAACGAGATTGAACTTTCCCTCTCTGGCATCTGAGAGCAATTTGGCTCCAGCGGGCCTCATCTCCAACGGAATGGTCCCCGAGACTCCATCGTCCAGATACCAATCTTTTATCTCAAGCCTGCTATCAATGGCCTTCTGCAAATCCACATAGGTCTCGATGGAGCTTATTTGGTTCTTGATATTCTGATTTTGCTGTTGCTCTTCGCTGGAGACTCGGCAATATGCTGCTGCTAGTTCCAATTTCTCCACTTGGGGGATGTGATTTCGCATGTTAGCCTCAGTATATTCCATCTTTTAACTCTCCTTCTTGGACAGCGGCCTTCTGTTCTGCGTTTCTTGCCGATATATTGCTTGCTAAGCTGAGCCAAGTCAGATGCTCTTTCCGCGAGAGAATTATATCATATTGACCTTTAATTGTACCTGGCACTCAGTCTATAATTTTGCCAAGCTGCTCACATCAAGATTTAGCTACTGTTGAGGTTAAGATCTCTATATTTGCGGTAGCAATGATAACCCCTATTCTGTCAGGGAAGACAAATAAGAAAAATGGTACAGCCTTTTGCCTTATCCTCAATCGAGGCATGTCGCTGTGTCACAATAGGTTCTCCTGGAACTTCCGTCTGCTTCGCAAGCACCTTCAATATTTATACGTTAATACACTTCTTGCCTTTGTCAAGGGTAGCGGATACCTGCTCCGGCAAATGTTCAAATTCGGGAATTGTCAAGATCGTTCAAATAGAGCCCGGTTTATTCAAATAGTTATTCAAATAGAGCGTCATTTATTCAAATAGATCATCATTTGTCTGCTGATTTTCTTGAGTCATGACTTTTAAAAGTCGGAATGAAGCTATTTGTCAAGACATCTTAGTTCTTATAGTCTATGACCATTCCCTTGACAAAATGAAGGAAAATACAGCAAATAGGCTGAGGAGGTGGACGATGGACGGCTGGGATGTTGTCATGGGCGTGGTAAACGTTATCCCCAGGCTGCCCGCGGAGAAGTTCTTCGAGCGCGACCGGAGTAAGGAATTCGAGAAGCTCGAGCAAAGCCTACAGCAGAAGGGGTTGCTGGCTGGGACACCCACGCTGAGCCATCCCCCTGCAATTTCCAACGCAGAACCGGCGCATCTCGGGCAGGAACAGCCTGCTACTCCAAAAATCGTAAACAGCGTAGAGCTTGACCCGAAAACCATGGCATATCAAGAGATGGAGACATACGCAGAACTTTATCTAACGGAGGGCCACGTCCAAGAGTACTTCATGGGATGCGCTGCCGATGTACACTGTGGATTTAAGCACGGATTGAACCTGGTAGCCCTGGTCAGGGAAACCAAGTCGATGACTCTTCTATCAGGGGCTGTGGGATAAGATTATCAGCTGTATGAAGAACCTGCCAGTAACGGCAACAAGCCGACCAAAAGGCCGAGTTGTTCCATACTTCCACTGGTTCGACATCCTCGGTTTGATGCGGCGCAGAACGAAGATCAAACCCGCCCAGTATGGTTTTCTCCGGCAGCGAGTGTTCTACTCGGTAACCTCCCAGGGGGAAGCACCGGTGCTGCCCTGGGCAGACCCGATAGCGCCTACTCATCCTGGGGCACCCTTGCCATTACCAGCATGCTTTTCCTTCGGCAGCAGGCTGGCTTTCCTGGCTATAGCGAGGTTGTTGATATCAGCATGGACCTTCTCCTGGTCATCAACAAAGACTATGGCTTTATCTCTAAATAATTCATTTCTGTTCTTCGCCGCATTGATACGCTTGAATCCATCAGCCGTACCTTCCTCTGCCGTATCTGTGCCCTGAATCATCCATTTTGACATCATGACCTCCTTTATGCTGATATCAGCCTCCGAGCAGCACTTCCCGGACAAAAGGAAGGGAGCTAGCCTGACCCCCTGTCCGAGGAAGTGCTAGCCCCTTTTTAACCTTGAATTTTATGCCGCTGCTTCTAGATTAACCATATTTTTTGACTTGTCAGCGACCTACTTTTGATATCATGCCCTTGCCTGTGCTGATTTCATACTTGATATCATGCCCGTATCCGTGCTGATCTCATGGTTTGATATCATGAGATTTTCCCTAAATTTTTTCTACATTTCTATTGGAATTTGAAGCTATTTCTCAGGATATTTGCACGCATTTGCGCGCATTTTAGCTGAAAATCATTATGATATCAGCAATTTTTATACTATTCATCCGTCCGCCATGTGAACGGATTTGGACGCATTTGAACGGCTCATTTCGGCGGACCACAGCTTCAAGGGATAGCTATACTTGCCATGGGGAGGATGGTATTACTACTGACGACGTCGTGGTGAACGTCTTGACGATGTCCTAATTGAAGCTAAAAGTCCAAACCTGTGTTGGCTGTTTGAGTGGGTTTGCGGGCATGGTAAACGACATTTCGGCGGTCCCTACGTTCACGACGACTTTTTCGACTTTGGACTTTAGGGAGTCCAAAGTCCTAGGACTTTTCAGTTTCTCCGTCCAAGTCCATTTGTCCATTATTTTGGCATCCGGACGCTGTTTTCCCCGCATTTCGGCGCGGCACAACACTTAGTTTGGCATGGCCTAAGAACGCGTAAGGCTTAAAAGAAGAGGCCTACAATGGATGGATAGGATTTTTTGATGGGCATCGTGAACATCGCTCCCAGGTTGCGCGTTGAGAAGTTGTTGCAGCGGGACCGGGTTAAAGACTTTGACCAATTCGCAAAGAGCCTTGAGAAGAAGGGTCTGCTGACTGAATCACCGGCCATAGGGTCGGTATCCTCGGTTTGGTACAACGAACAGGGAGGCGGGAAGCTGCTCAGTATGCTCTTGTCCAGGAACGAGTCTTTTATTCGTTGACTCCCCAGGGAAAAGCAGCCGTGGTGCCCTGGGCAGACCCGATAGCGGAGATTCACCCTGAGTTCCGTTGACAAGGTTTAAACGAATCTACCTCAATCCCCATATTTCCGAAGCTAACTTTCACAAAAAATAGCATTTTCAGCTTCAATTGAAGAACTAGCTACTTCTTTTCATTTACGAAAGGTACTTTTGTAAAGTATCCTGTTCACAGAGCTATGGATGGAGAAGCTAAATAGCTTCGCATAGCAAGGTACATTAACAAACAATGACTTAGCCTTGATGGTCGAGTTAGCTCGAATGACTAAGCAAAAGCCCTTTACCTTATAGGGGATAGGCTGAAAGCTCCTACAATGGGCAAGGGATAGGCTGAAAGTGAGTTAGCGTGTACCAAAGTCATTCAAACTCAAGCCCATATTCGGGGGGATATACGCTTAAATCTAAAATAAGAGAGGTAAGCGTATGAACATCGAGACACCCGAATATATCGCTATGCTGTGCGCTCCATCACCCACAAAGCCGCAAGGCCGCAAGGTTTGGAGTGTGGACTTAGAGACTGTTTGGCTGCCCTTCTTTACGGCTTCTAACGTGATGGGCAACACCGTGATACCGCCCGAAGCGTTAGGCGCACCGCTTCGGCTTGCTTACGGGAAAGATGGCGTTGCGAAGTTCAACAGCGAAACGGGCAAGCCCGTTATCAGAGTTGCGAAGGAATTGGGCGATGGTGTCAAACACGTTCGGGAAAACTTTATAGCGAACCTTCAGCACTTCAGCGCAACAGTCCGCAAGGCCGAACCCGAAGCCTATAAAGCCGAAGTTTCCACAGCAGTAGAAGCGGGTAAGCCCATAAGGGAAGCCGACAGAGTAGCGATAAACCAGCACACAGCCGACCTAATGGCCGAAGCTATGGCGCACCGCACCGAAGCCGAAGCCCACAGCGAAGCCGTACCAGTACCAGCATAACCCGAACCGCCCCCCCCGAACCGATAGCGAACCAGTATCAGCACATAAGCGTATATCCCCCGAATATGGGCTTGAGAGATTGGGGGGATTATGCCGAATTGGGCAACGAGTGAAAGACAAGCCCAAATGTTGAACCTATGGGCAACGTATGGCAATCGCTGTTTACTAGGCCATACGGCTTGTACTGAGCTTGAACACTACCTATATCGGCAATTAAAGCCCCTATTCGGGATAGTGCCGAAGCTAATCAAGTGTGTTGACAGAAGCGGCAACGCCATACTTGACAGAGATGGGAAGCCCTTGATGACTGTTGAGTATAAGCGTATCCCGAATTGGATAAAAGACCCCGAACCCGAAGTTATAAGGCTGTTTGACTTGAAACTGCGGGAAGTCATAGGGGATTGGATTGCCGAAGATAGGGAAGCTAAAGCAAGCGAACGTAAAGCAATCGCAAAACTGTTGCACACTATCCCCGAAGTTGGCAAGTTAAGGGGGCAATTTAACGCTATCGCAAGGGATATTTACCATGAAAACCAGCCAACGTACTTTATAGAGTGTTTGGGGGTTAGTGGCCTAACCTTTAAGCCGTTCGCAAAAGTGCGGATAGCTTCCTCTTACACTCGCTTACTCGTAGATTTACAAGCACCTTTAACGAGTGTGAGTAAAAATCGCAAGCGCAAGTATATCCGATATGGCAAGGGCTTGCCGATAGGTGTTGAAAGACAAGTCGAGTTATCAGTCACTAAAGCAATAGCGCATTATCTCACTTAAAACATACCATCGAGGCTAAGTCGAGTTAAAATGAAAGCAAAGGCTCTCAATTATTGAGAGTCTTTTTGCTTTTTGAGAGCCTCTAACGCACTTGAGGTCGGGGGTTGGGTGAAGCCTTGCCCGCCACCAATGGCGTTAGAGGCTCTTCGTTTTATAAAGCCAGGAAGGGGGTGAACTGAGTGAAAGCCTATCACATAGGGCTGAATATCACAGACCTCTTTCGAGACTGTGAGGCGTGTGACACCTGTGGCAAAGACCTGACAACCGCCAGGGACAAGGGTATGTGCGGCAAGTGCAGTAAATTCTTTTGCCTTGAGCATCTCCCTGACCACAAGTGCGCCGAAAGTGCGACGGAGGAATTTACTATAGCTATGCAATCGGTATAAGGCATCTTCGCCCTGGCATCCTGGGGTGGAGTGACTCGCTCCGCCTCATGTGCCAGGGGAGAGACGGGAACTGGTCAGCAAATTCACCGCTCTTCTAGCGGAGAAGCTCATAGTCAACCCGGGCTCCCCCTGGGGAGTCAGCAAAGGTGCCCGATCACCACCAGGAAGGCATTGAGATGAACCCCCGAGACGCCACTCCCGCAAACGCCAAACAGCTACGGCGTATTGCGCTCCTCAATAGGGCACTTCATAACCAAGAACCCACTGAGGAGTATTTCATGTCCTTCGGATCCGCCGGCCAACTTATTCGATGCCTCAGCCATGAACTTGGAATAAGAAGGCTCAACGGCATAACCAGGCACGAAAGGAGGTAACTCTATGAAGAAGCTCAAGTGCAACGTGTGTCGCGTCGAGTATTCGGACCCCAAGGACTTCGAGTATGCGAATAAGATGAGCAAGTCCTGGGGCGAGAGTTGCCGAGCCGAGGGGATAGAGCCAAAAGGCATCTGTCCATGCCCTAACCTCACCTGCCTGGGTGAGCTGGTTGTCAAGGAAAAATAGCAACCCCCTATATTTCCACCTGGGACTCCGCGGGTTGTCAACCCGCATATTTCTTAAGAAATAACCGCTAGGAGGAGGTGATTCCATGTCCAGGAAGAAGGACCCTTTTCGTCTCGAGCGGCGGGATATCATGGGCAAGCCCGATGAGGAAAAGCTGACCGTCTATGACGAGATCACTAACAGACACCTCAATGGTGTTCCCGTTAAATCCAGGGAGCACAAGAGCGGCTTCCCAGCCATAACCGTGGACTGCGGCGATATCCACATTCTGACCGATTGCCTCTCGGTAGAAGCCTACTGGCACAAGATGTTGATGTTCCTGAAGGGCTTCAATGATGCCGTGGTCGCCGAATCCCCATCTTCATCTAGAAGGGGATAATCATGGAAAACAAGCGAATAGCTTTCTTCGTACTCGAGAACCAAGTTAACGACAAGGGCGAATTCAAAGCGTTGATAGCGGTCGAGGGGGTGAAAGGATACTACACAACTGATTGGTTCTGGGGCACAGACTTCGCTACCGCCGAAGCTATTGCCGATGCGAGAAACGACAGGATGGGAATCTCAATAAGCGAAGCGTTTAAGATTATTGCTTCCACCATGAAGCCAAAAGAAAGGAGGTGAATCATGGCTCGTGAATTCATTGTAGACGGCAGGACATTCCCCGACCCTGATCCGAACCGCTCTGTGGAAGAGGTCAAGCGCATGATGGAGAGCTTCTTTCCGGAGCTGGCCAATGCTGAGACCATCGAGCGTAAGACGGGAGAAACCTCGTCCTACGAGTTCAAGCGCCGGGTGGGCACTAAAGGCTCAGGCTCCTGGAAGGTTCAGATCGCAACCGCTGAAGACCCGGACTGGGTAGACAATGGCATACGCCTAGCTACAAAGGAACAGGCGGTTATGTATGCCTGTGACCTGGCCAGCCGCTGGACCGCCCTCGTGGAGTCGCGGATAACGGAGAGCGAAGACCCTGTTAACTATACCTACGAGAATGGCAGGCTGGTAAGTATCCCGGTGCCGGTACTCCAAACATAAAGGGAAGGCTAATTTATGGGAAAGTACATCGAAGCCCTAAAGCGGCTGCCGGAGCACCACATCGAAATCATCGAGCTGGCCAGGAAGTTCGCTAAGCCCGATGGCTCCCTCGACGACGACCTCATGAGCCTGAACATGAAAGAGATCCAGGACGCAGCCAGGGCAGCCGACGTATATGCGGAAGACACTAAGAAGGCGGTAGCGTTATTGTGGCAACTTCTGCACTTGCAACCTTAAGCCAGAAGCTCATCCGCCGTGCTGCCCCGCCCTCTCTCCGCGACCTCCGGGACTTATTGCTGACCAGCGAAAACTATGCGGAATTCATGCGCATAGTGAAGGAATTCACTCCCGATATAGAGGCCGAGGTAAGAAGCAGGGCGGGCGCAGCGAATAAGATGATGCTGTTCGCCAACGCGTTCGAGCCGCGGTACTTTCCTCTGCATCCTGGTTTCATCGATGGCTTGCATGACGACTATTACGACCTTTGCAGCCAAATACCCGTCGTGACGCTATCGATCAACTGGGACGCTTACCATGAGATAGCAGAAGGTGATTACCGCAAAGGCTTAATGCTCGCGGCGTACATGCTGGCTGACCCGTATGGAAGTGTCGCCTCGCCAGAGGGAGAGCGGGTGGCCCTGGCGGACGCCTGCAGCAAGCTTGTGCGCAGGGAAGATCTCGCCCGGGTCCCACCTGGTGGCATTAGCCATGATGATGTACGCCTTTTGGTGCAGAGCACGCGCTTTGAGGCCCTCAGCGACGTTAGCAACATTCTGAACTTCGATTGTGGAGATTGCTTCCATGACAATGACGAAGAGCAGGTGATGCAGGGCGGCGTTGATTTGGAATGGACAAGGGAAAACGTCGATGCCATCAGGCAGGGTTGGCTTAAGGCGCAGGCCATAGAGGAAAAGGTAAGCGCATTCTACTACTGGCTCGAAGAGGATATGCCGGCTCATTTCGCGGAGCTGGTAGACTTCCTGGAGGAAAGGCAGAAGAAGCGCGCCACCAAGCCTGCTAAAGCCAGGCCCGAGCCGGTATTTAAGCCTCGCAGGTCAGACGTGGACTGGCTGGTGAGCCTGGTGCGTAATTTAAGCATCGGAGGACTCTGGACAGCCCCGATGGGCTTCACGTTTGAGAAGGTGGGGGAGAACCACCTGCGCCTGTTGAAGGCCAGCAGCAGCCCCAAACTGCGAGCTGACGCCATAGAGGTCGTTAACCGCACCGTTCTCACAGGGAAAGAGGGCGGCATACAGGTCGATACGGACGTGCTGGAGGAAATCATGATGGGCTGCCCCGGGAAAATGATTGGAGGTGGCGATGACGCTAACAAACGAACCCGAAGCGCTCCAATGGAGCTTGCCGGAGCCTTTACAGGTGGCGCCGGACCAGCTGAGGGTCAGATTAGACTTCTATGAAACGACTGTTGTGGCGCACTTTTGCGGCGACGGCGTGATCTCCACGCGCGTAGTCTCTGCCCGGGATGTTGCGCTGGCGATGTTGGGAGAGACAAGCCTGATATCGGGGCTGCTGCCGCGCGACACGCTGTGCTGGGGCCCGGGCCAGGTCGCGCTATGGCAAGATGCCCGCATATGGCCTGTAGCGTTGGTGCCGGACGCCTTTAAGCCTGCGCTGCGGTTCCAGGTACCCATGCCGGGACTCATCTTCGTCTGCCGGCCGAGCCAGGCGCCACGCGTGTATGCGGCCAAGAGAAGGCCTATCAACATGAAGGCCCTCGTCTACCATGCGCCATTTTTCAACACCTACGCTGATGGCACTACGTGCGCAGGCTCCAACAAGTACCCGGCGAAGATAGAGGAGATCCCAAAGTCCTTCATGATCAGCTTTTTCACGGCCGTTACGGATAGAGCCAGCCGCTCCAAGAAATACGGCAATGACATGATGAAGCTGTGGAGAGAGCTGGACGGCAAGAAAAAATATCCCCTCGATGACCTCATGCCGATTGGCACCCTGCGGGATGTCTTCTCCAACCGTAAGGTAAATGGAGCTGAGCAGACTTTCGATTTAGTGAATGAGCTACCCCAGGGTGAAGAATGGGAGATAGCCGATGCTGAAGAGTAGGAAATAACGGCATGAATGAAGTGGGGTACCGGTACTTCACAGACAAAGGCCTGGTGGGTGAGCCTGGCCTGTACTATGACTATGTAGTGGGCGCCAACGGCGTCTTCATCAGGGCTGAGAACCGCTTTATCAACGCTACCGTCTGCGTGGGCGAAGGCCGGGTCAGAGGTCTCCAGCCCATGCGCACCCTGGTGGTGTTGAAGCAGGGCAAAATCCCCTGGGCCATCTATCACGCCGCCATATCGCACATGATGAATGATGCCCTTCGCGAGCAATACCTGGCGGTAGCGTGGCATGACGGATATCAACTGCTTTACCCCAAGCAGGTAGGGGATGCCGCTTCCTGCCTGTATGAGCGCGTGCCCGATACCGTCATGGAGCTGCACAGCCACGGCCTGATGCACTCTTTCTTCAGTGGGATAGATAACCGCGACGAGCTGGGGCTCCAGATCTACGCCGTGGTGGGCAATCTCAACCAGATGATACCGGAGATTGACGTGCGCATAGGGGTCTACGGCTACTACGATAAGCTGAACTTGAATGAGGTGTTCGGCAATGTATAAGCTCAATAATCATCTACTGCCCCAGTACACTAACCTGCCCCTCAAGGTCTGCGTCGTGGGTTGTGGCGGCACGGGCGGTTTTATCGCGGAAGGCCTGTGTCGGCTACTCGAGGATGATGTTGTCATTCTGCTGGTCGACCATGACCACATCGAGGAGCAGAACCTGGTGCGGCAGAATTTCTACAAGAATGAGCTGGGGATGCTGAAAAGCGAGGCCCTGGCCAGGCGCTTATGCACGAAATACCATCGCCGCATAGCGTACCTCACTCAACCGATATCCATGCTGGAGACCCAGCCGGAAATCATCGTCGGCTGTGTTGATAACGGCCTGGCCCGCAGGGATATCGCGGATAAGATAACGAAGAGATACCGGGCACAGTACAATGGCCCCCATGGCTGGTGGATAGATGCAGGAAACGGACGTAACTTCGGGCAGGTGCTGATCGGGAACTGCCCCGGAGAATATGTCAAGAAGACCTTCGAAACAACATCAGAGGTGTGCTATGCCCTGCCTCTGCCCACAGAGCAATATCCGGATCTCTTGCTGGAGCTGCCGCCGGCGCCCGCGTGCGCTGAAGCGGTAGCGAGGGACGAGCAAAGCCCCACCATAAATCAGTGCATGGGCGCCCTGGCGCTCGAGGTAGTGCGGCGCGTGCTCAACGGCACATGCTCCTGGATGCAGCTCTCGCTCGATATGGACAGTGGCACGCTAACGCCGACCCTGGCCACCCCTGAAAACGTTGCCGCTATGCTGAGGATAAATGTCAAAGGCTTGACTTATGAAAGAGAAGCAAAAGAGAGGAGGTGAACCATGGCGTCCGAGATCAAAGTGGTCATTGTGCTCAAAGATGGCCGCGGAACAGTGGGAATTCAGAGTCCGGAGTGCGATCCTGTCTTCTCCACTATAGAGGGTGATGTCGTGTCCGTCGCTGCTGAGCTGCCTGCGTTGGTGCAGTTGGCAGAGGTGAAGTGGAGCACAGCCCCCAGGAACCCCAAGGCCCCCATCATCGAACCCCCGCCGACCCCAGCGCTGCCCGCGGGTAGCGCCACCGGCGGAAAGCCCAAGGAAGCAACACCGGGCAAATCGCAACCCCGTTGGTTCGAGTAAATCAGCTTCAGCGTGGAATATTCTTTGGAATACTTGCCGCAGCGGTCAGGCGCCGCTGCGGCTGAGCAAATCTGCCTGGGAAAGGAGGTGAGAAAGGTGCAAGTAGAAGTTCTGAAACTCCGTAACGCCCTGGGGCTACTGGAGGGGCTCACTAAGCCGAAGGTGGAAAAGGTGGAGACCACCGTTAAGAACAAGCGCGGCCGCAGCAAAACCAGGGTGACCAAAGAGCGCACCTGGCCTGTTCTGCGCAACGTGATGTTGCAGGACGGGCGGGCTGTGGCCACTGACCTGGACATAGCCGTTATGGTGGACCTGCCTGAGGCTACATTAGGCCGGTACTTGCTGCCCTTTAAGCAGGTCTCCAAGCTCCTGACGTACGTCCCGGGCAACCAGGAGATGACGATCGAGATGCAGGGCAATAACGTGTCCTTGACCTGGGCGGAAGGCAGCGCCACGTATGGGACAGAGAGCGTCGATGACTATCCCGTGATACCGGAGATAAAGCCCGTGATGAAGCACTCCGTATCTGCCGACATACTGGTGCCTGCGTTGGTATCGATGCTGGATTACTGCGCCCAGGAAGAAAGCCGGCCGGTGCTCTGCAGCGTCCTCCTCTTACTGGGCAACCCGCTTGAGGTTGCCGCGGGGGATGGCTTCAGGATGGCGTTCAAGACCCTAACGGTAGGATGGCCATCTTCAGATGGCATAAGCTCCATCCTGCTGCCGGCAAAGGTCGTTGACACCCTGGCCCTTCTATGGCGCAAAGCCCCGAGGCCGATGCCAGATGACCTGTCTAAGGTAGGGGGCATTGCCGAACTGGTCGTGAACAAAGGGAACATGGATATCGAGGTAAGCCCGATACTTATCCTAGTGAAGTTCGGCAGCGTTTCCATGCTGGCTAAAACTACCCAGGGCACACCGCCCAACTTCAAGGAGTTCATTACGTCGGCAGCAGGGAACGCAACCCAGAAGGTGCAGCTCTACGGAGCGGACCTGGAGAGGGCGTTGCGGCGCATCGCGGTGCCGTCAAAAGACAAACAGCCATCCGTGCGCATGGTGTGGGCCGAAGGTAAACTGGTGCTATCTAGCGAAGCCAAGGAAGGCAACGTTGAAACCACTATCCCGGTGCACACCTTCAACGGTGCTGGCAGGATAGCGATAAACATGGGCTACCTCCAGGAGTATGCATCCGGTAAGGAAGGCCTGATAACCATGGCCTGTACAACTCCCACAGCGCCGGTAGTGTTCACCCACAGCCGCTCGCCGCTGGTGGCGATAATGCCCATGCAGGTGATATGGCCTGACCAGGCTCAGCCGGAGGTTAAAGCCGAGGCAATAGAGGAAGCCAAGGCGAAAGCCGAAGAGGAGACAACCGAAACAGAGGAACCTGGTGAGACTAATGAGGACGAGGCCACCGAGCAGGAGCTGGACTCTCAGGAAGAACATGAGGCCTTATCGCTGTAAGTAATGAGGGGGCTGGGGGACATCCCCAGCCCTCGCCTTATCCATGAACCGGAAAACAGGTCGACTTTTATGCCAAAAAATATGCCAACGCATTACAACCGAGATTACAGCCACAATCATCGCTGGACTGACGACGAGAGGCTCATCGTCAGGCGCGACTACAAGGGTGACGCCGCATCCGCCCAGGCGATCGCCGATGGTCTAGGTATCAGCTTCTATGCCGTTAAGGCTCAGGTGCAGAAGATGGGGATATCTTTCCAGGATAGGCATTACTGGACTGAGGAAGAGGATAATCATCTTGAGGAATTGATACCACGCCACTGCCCGGGCAAGGTGGCGAAGCTGATGCACCGTTCTATCAACTCCGTGGTGCTGAGGTCAAAGCGGCTGGGGCTATCCCGCCGCGACCGGGATGGCTGGTATACCAAGCTCGATGTTTGCGAGTTGCTCGGCGTCGACCATAAGTGGGTGCAGCTCCGCATCGACTGCGGCGCCTTGAAAGCCCAGCCTCACAACCCAGATATGCTGCCTCAGAAGAACGGTGGTGCCTTCTGGGAGATCAAGGAGGAAGATCTCATCGACTATATCAGGACATACCCCCAGGAATTGATCGGGCGTAATGTGGATATCATTGGGCTGGTCGACATATTGTGCAGTCTTAAAAAAGTAAAGCGCCAGACAAGGGCTGGCCATAAAAGGCGACCCTACAGGACATGGAAAAAGATTAAGTTTGTACCCTTTGCACTTATTTTTGAAAGAAACGGGAGACAATGAATCAAGAGGAGGAGACATGAATATGGTTAACAGCAGGTTTCCCCTGGGTCAGATGGTGATGACCAGAGGAGTGGTTAATAGGGTTGCCGAGGATTCCGAGTTCGCAAAGTTCTGCCTCCATAGCCTGAGTCGCCATGCTTCTGGCGACTGGGGAGATCTGGAGGCTGAGGATAAGCGCGAGAACGATTACGCCCTGAAACTGGGCGACCTGCGCATCTTCTCAGCATATGAAAGGCCTGGTCTGCCCAAAATCTGGATAATCACTGAGGCGGACAGGTCAGCAACCACAACGCTGTTCCCGGATGAGTACTAACCCGACACCCTTTAGGAAAGGCGATACAACATGAAACGGACTAAAGATTTGAAGGTGTTCGCTTTCCCGCAGAATAATGGCTACGTGCCCTCAATCCGTGTGACGGGGAAGTGGCTGGCGGAGATGGGTTTTGTCTATGGCGATAGGGTTAAGCTCACCGCTAAAAACGGGAAAATCACTATCCACAAGAAGTAACTGGCTGCAGAATTATCCTCTTTAAACTTCACGCTTTCGGGACTAGTTGCATCATGCTGTGGGCAATCCCTTGTGATAGATGTGGCCTTGGTAACGATCCACCCCCGGTTATTGCTTCAGAGGTCACATTACAAGCAATGGTGTAATCCTATTCGTTACATCAAGGAGTCCGTGCCAATCCGGGACGGTAGTTAATGGTAAAAGTCCCGTGCAGGTTACGGCACTTTGTAAGTGGCTCATAGGCTGGGGTTATTGGGTATTGTGATCAAGCAATAAACTGATAATGGTAAGGAGATGTGTTCAAGATCATTTGATCGGTTGTCGTGCTCGTTGTTCGTAGAATTCATCAAGCTCAGTACGCGTAGTTATCAGCCTGTCCGTTGCTCCAACTCGTATATAAACACCTCTATCACGAAGAACGTATGGTTTGTTGCCGCCTTCTCTAACTTGGATAACGAAAACGTTCTTATCATCCACTACGTTTGTGCTAATTTCTGTGATTACCGGAGGATCACAATGACTCCTCAACACTTTGTTGACTCTGTCTGCCAGATTTTCCTCTTCCACACCGATGATTTTACCGTTATCGTCGACGCCGACCAAAATGACTCCGCCGGAGCTATTTGCAAAAGCGACTACGGTTTCTATAAATTCATCTAGCTCACGTTCTTTCCCGATTTGTCGCTTATATTCGACTTTATCATTCTCCCCTCGGGCAACCAACTGTCGTACATCTTCTCCCGCTATTTCTATGGTAACGTCTCTGGATTGAGGGCGACCGAGCCACCATAATGCCACCTCTCTTTGGTCAATCAACTCACCGTCTTCATGATGTAGAAGGTAGAAGTACAATGACTGAGGTGTGAAGCTAGTTCGGATCACTTGGCGTTCTTCAGGGAAGGGGACGTCTTTCGTTAGAGTTTCTTTTCTGGACTCGCAATACAGCTTTCCTATTATGTCCAGCTTGGAAGCATCTTTTGTGCTCACTTCTATGGTAGTTTCTTTTGGGCCTATCTTAAGTCCCATTATTTTTGCTCGGTAATTGGGCAATAGGACTAAAACACAACCGAGATAGCCTTCACGATGAACAAGATCGTACCCAATTACGCTTCTTATGGCGGCCGAGCCGTCGGGAAACGAAGGTTTATTGACCGCCAACAAGGGATCACGAGGTGGTCTGCCCTGGAAACCTGTGGCAGGACTAAAATTCCAAAAATTTGCTGACCATCCCAGTCCGAATACATCATCGTAGCTCGGTACATAATTTCCTTTCTTGTCATAGCACGAACCCTCAAATTGAACTTCAGGGCACCCGCGAATTTGCAGTGTTCCACGGTTGACAAGCTGATCTAATACTGAACAAAATTCGTTAGGATCCGCAATTATACTTGCAACAAGAAATCCTTCGTAATTCAAAGCTTTTTCTTCGACCTGGCATTCCTTAGCCAATGGGATAAGTTTCGTAAAAACGTTGTTCCATTTATCTGCTTCCTTTACGAGTGCTGTCTGTATAAGCAACTTGTCGTATGACGCCTTTCGTCGGTCAAAAATGGCTTGCATATTTTCCAAGTGTATTCGATCCGTATCTGGAACTTTACCGGCAAGCATATCAACACCTCCCCAATTCCAGAATTTCCTATATTATGTGTATTATATGCTCTTTTATGCCATAAGTATTAGCACTTCGATCAAAGCCGCCATAATTGAAATAGGATCGTCTATTTAACCATTAAACACTTCACAGTCTGGACAATTGTTCAAATGCCACTTTCATTATCCATGCCACCCTCACTGCACGGCTTATTAGGTTCTGCTCTCATAATTAGCGATTAGCCCAACTGGATGCGAATCAAAACAAGAGACTTAGCTGACGTGGAAGAAATGGAAAGAGTGTATTATTGTACTTCCCAAGTAGATAAGGATAAGGTATTTGGGAAACTTGCCTATCCAGATGGCGGGAAGGAATAGGCGAATTGGCATTTTGGCTAGCCCTGCGATGAAGCCTCCTACCTCGAAAGGCAAAACAGGCTGAAATGAAAGAAGCGCGATAGCCCATATGCCATATTTGTGAATCCATGTCTGCACCAGCTTGTATCCGGTCATATTTTCATTTATGGATATTCTTTTGCCTAGATAGCCGAAGAAATAGCTACTGAACTCTCCCAGGCTCGCCCCCAGACTGCCAAAGAGCGCTACCAGGACCGGGTTCCAGTGTGCTGCAGCAACCACCATTATGGAAACACCGAATGGTAAGGGCAGTACGGAAAGGTTAACTACTGCCAGTATTCCAAATATTATTAGAAGGGCTGTCCATGTCGAAATATTTGAAGGAATGCTGTAATTGGCAAGAAGATACTGGGTAAGATATCCCACCCCGATGCTCAGGGCAATAAAGCCCAGAAAAGCAAGGCCCAGCTTTAGCCAGCGAGTACGTTTGTTTCCCATACCTGCCATTATATGACATTCTAATTCATTTACTCCGAATTTCGCATATCAAGCCGGGGAGTAGCTGAGTTGCTATGGTGGAATGGCCCCAAAGCAACTATGATTAGCTTCAGGGCAACGGGTGGATTAGGGGGAGCGGGAGGGCCTAAAACTGGAAAGCGAAAACTAGGATGGCATAGGCCAAAAAGGATAACAGGCCGAACATAAGGCCCCACCAGGGAAATCGTCCCCTGAGAATGTAATACAATAATATCAGCGATATGACGGTGGTTGTGGCTACGCTGAAATAGGCATGCTTATCCAAAGCCCACGTAGTGAGGAACAGGCCCAGCGCCGGATAGAAGGTGCAGTAAAGGACCTTCTCGCCCACCAGCGAACCTATACTTAGTGTGTCTTTCCCCCGATACCCCCAGAGCAGGGCGCTTGTGGTCTCGGGGATCGCTGTTGCTGCGGGAACTACTACCAGGCTCACTCCCAGAGCACTGATTCCCAGGTCGGTGGCCAGTGCGCCCACAGAGTGCACCAGCCTCTCTGACCCAAAGTACAGCAGGCCTACTGCCACTGCAATTTGCAGCAGAGATATCGTTGTTGCATGGCGGAGCGCAGCCTCTGGCCTGAGCCTGTAACAAGCCCTGTAAAGGTATGATTCCTCAGCTTCCTCTACTATTCCTTCCCGCTTTCTCCTGAACATTATCCATGTGTAGACCACAAAAGCCGCCAGAAAGGCCAGGCCCCACAGGTATTTCATAACCTTAGCATGAAATAATCCGGGAACTAAGGCAAAGGGGAAAAACACTACCACGAATATGTAGGGGATTGCCAGACTCTTGTCTACGGCGAGGACTGGCTGTTTCCGTCTCCTCAGGAGGAATCCTACAAGTACAGCAAGGCCGACCAGGCCGTAGGAGAGACTTGAAGCCATGAAAGGTTGACCGAATACTGCGCCTATGGCGATACTTTGTCCCGTTGCCCCGCGGTAGATGAAGATGGCTACCATGAACACAATCAGTTCTGGCAAGGAAGTGAACAATGGGGCAATGATGGTGCTCACGAACGAGCTCCCCAGACGGAGGCGGGCTGCAACATATTCAATGGCGTTAACAAATATGGCGGTAGCGAAAAACACTAGGACTAAGGAGCCGAACAAGCTCAGAATTATGCTGCCCAACTGGCCGCCTTCCATAGTTGCTTGGTCTGAGAATCAACCGTAATTATAACGGCCTAAAGCGACCTTTGTTAGAGCAGTGTTTGCAGTCCTGAGTCACTTGAATGGTGGGCAGGTCATCTTCAAACATTGCTAAATATTAAGATATTTATGTTTCACTGGAGCGGCTATTTGCCTCAAGCCAGGTACAAAAACCTACACAGCTTCATGACCCACGTAGGCCAGGGCTCAATCCTTGGCATAAAGACCTTGGTGATAAAAAGGGCGGTGAGCACACCGATAGCAGCTCCACCAAGGATATCGACGAAGAAGTGTACCCCTGAGTAGAATCTGGCAATTCCCCATAGCGTAGCTAGCAAATAGAGCACAATCCCTGCCTTGCGATTGCCCAACCAGACACCCGTGGCAGCCGCAAATGCCACTGCGGTAGGTTTGCAGGGGAAGGAGGGGTCAGTAGGAAAATAGAAAATGGTTTGAGCAGCACGTCTTGCGCTCTCCCGTATCATAGGGTCATCCACCAGGAAGGGGCGCGGCCAAAGATTTGGAATGTCCACGTTCATTATTTTTACAATCAGTGCGGATATTCCAATGGCGACTGCAGCGTTCATTACAGTTCTCTGAAGGCGCTCCCTTTTGATGCGATCTGGATGACCAGCCCATAGGCCGAGCATGATGAGACACATGATTAGGAGAATGAAGAAGTCGTTGACCAGAAGACGCATCACATGATCGAGAGCCGGGGATTTCCCCACGAACCCAGTTATCCATAGCGTCCATCCTGCAAGCGGCGGCATTAGACTTTATTCTTCCTTTCCTTCCTCAGGCTGCTCATGATACCGCCGAAGAGCGTTGTCTTCTTCAGGGTCTCCATTCCCATGTCGTATTGCTTACCTTCTCTGGGAGTGCCTCCTTTGGAGCTGACTTTGGCTTGCATGATGGATGATAGGATAGCGGTGAATACATACGATGCAATAATTGAGCCGAGGAATATGGCAAGCTGTTGCGAGCCCTGTACGCTGGTGTGTATGTTACGGTCTTTGCCGGTGAAAAACCATACGAAAGCCCCGACAATAGCAAGGATGCCAAAGATATACTGGATCACCGGGCGCCTGAAGAAACATAGCCCATCAAGCTTGGCATATACTGCCGCTATTTGATATACACCTATTGAGGCGATGAATACCAGTACGAAGTAGTCTAGAGCCATATTGCCTAGGATTCCAGCCTCACTCTATCGATTCTGCACACCAGGTAACTACATTCGTCAAGAAGTCCCTGACTTCTGTTACTGCCACACAGTATAGATAAAGACAAAGAGCAAGACAAGCCTTGGAGGCCTCTAAAAACCCTCGGTTTTGAGCCTCAACTTTGAGAAGTGAACATTCCGCTACTTTGTGCAACATTATCTCGTTTCAATCCACGCCCCCGCGTGAGGGGCGACCCGTAGCTTAGGGTGACTGCTGCTTTGGTGTGGATGTTTCAATCCACGCCCCCGCGTGAGGGGCGACTCGGTGTAGATGGTATTGCCCTCGTTGCGAGGTTTCAATCCACGCCCCCGCGTGAGGGGCGACTAAGCGTGGTGCTCTTTGCCGCAAGTGTAAGTGTTTCAATCCACGCCCCCGCGTGAGGGGCGACACAAAACCCTGAGTTTCTTAGAGCATGAGATACTTGTTTCAATCCACGCCCCCGCGTGAGGGGCGACTTGAGAACACCGAATCCTATGAGAAGATGATGATTGTTTCAATCCACGCCCCCGCGTGAGGGGCGACGAGACAACTGGCAAGCGGTGATGGTTGCTATAACGTTTCAATCCACGCCCCCGCGTGAGGGGCGACTAGTTACCAATAGTTATCATGGTTATATTCTGTTTGTGTTTCAATCCACGCCCCCGCGTGAGGGGCGACGTTGATGTCCTTGAGATGGTCATTCAAGGGCGTTGTGTTTCAATCCACGCCCCCGCGTGAGGGGCGACGTGCTTTACTACTCCAAACGTAGGCGCAAGCTAAGTTTCAATCCACGCCCCCGCGTGAGGGGCGACGCACGAGAGATATTCACGCAAGCTTCTCTCGCCAAGTTTCAATCCACGCCCCCGCGTGAGGGGCGACCAGTTTCAACTTATGCTGGATACTGGTGGTATTCTTGTTTCAATCCACGCCCCCGCGTGAGGGGCGACTTGAGGACTGGCTCAAGGTGTATCCCAACGCCCAATGTTTCAATCCACGCCCCCGCGTGAGGGGCGACGACGGTGGTGGCTGAGTCTGCTTACATCGCTACTGTTTCAATCCACGCCCCCGCGTGAGGGGCGACATGGGGCGTCCCGCTAGTCTCACAATAGGTGACGGTTTCAATCCACGCCCCCGCGTGAGGGGCGACGCTATGGCAATCTTACTGTCAATTACACGAACGGGTTTCAATCCACGCCCCCGCGTGAGGGGCGACCGTATCTCTAAATTCATTTTGTCGCCGGACGCCTTGCTTCCATCAAAACCACAGCAGATTCGGCGCCCAACCATTTGAAGCTCGCTAACCCTATAGCTAAGCCTGTGGCCACTTCCGATTCGCACCAAAACAGACTGCTGAAAAGGTGTCGTCCCCCACAAATCCGAAGATTCTGTGGGGTATTAAACCACCAACGGCTCCTCAGGGTCATAGGCCTTTTGCACTCCAATATGCTCAACCCTCCCCTTCCAGTTCTTCCCCAGAAAATAAAACCGCAAGTTGTCCTCGTCGAGCTTTGTTTCATCAACGAGAAGCTGGCGCAACCTGACCCACTGGGCCGAATCCACAAGACATTCAAAGACCGACTTTTGTACCCGCTGCCCATAGTTTTTGCACACCTTTGCCACGCGCCTCAGTCTTCTTTGCCCCTCGGACGTTTCTGTGCTTACATCGTAAGTTACCAGAATCATCATTTCTGTTTCCCCTTGCTCTTTATATTACCCCTCGATATTTAGTTGTTAAGGTGCGTAAAATCCTATTCTTAAGGTTTCGCGTTTACCTCCAGAAGAACGGCGGATACCCATCCAGGTCGCCCCGCAGATAGCGAGCTAGAAGCAATGCCTGAACGTGAGGGAGCAATCCCAGCGCTATCTTTTCACCTAGAAAAGGATGTTGTATCTCCTCCTGTTTGCGCTTCTGATAGGTCACCAGCACTTCCTTTCGGGTCTCATCGTTCATCATCACTCCACCGGACTCAGTCTTCTGGAAGCCCTTTCCACGCACCTGTTGGCGGTTCACCAGCGAAAGTGCCAGACGGTCGGCAAGGTAGGGGCGCAGTTCCTCCATCAGGTCGAGCGCCAGACCCTGCCTCCCCGGGCGATCACGGTGGAGATACCCCACAGCCGGATCGAGCCCCACCCCTTCGAGCGCTGCGGCGACATCGTGTACCAGCAGGGTATAGATGAAAGAGAGCAGGGCATTTATATTATCCAGCGGCGGGCGACGGCTGCGCTCACGGAAGAAAAAATCCTCCTTTTGAGCGGTGATCAGGTAGTCAAAGACGCTGAAGTACCTGCGGGCGGCGTCTCCCTCTTTGCCTCGAACAGTATCGAGTGAAACCATTGCCTCCAGGTCCTTCAAGTGTTGAGCGAGCTGTTCGGCAGCTTGCGAGAGCTTCCCGGCGGACTCATCCTCCGGGCGGTCTCGCACAGCCCGTTGAAGCACTGTTCGGCAATTGGCTATCTTGGCCACGACTATAGCTCGAGCGATTTGTGCCGACATCTCCAGGTCATCGGCCCTGCGGTACTGTTCGCGCCGAAGGAGAACATTACCCGATACTGGGCCCTGGATCCGGGCCAGGAACCGGCCGTGCTCGGTGAGGAAGGAAACTGCCACGCTGTGCTCTGCGCAGAGCCCCATAAGCGGCGGACTCACGGACACCTGTCCGAAGCAGACGATGCTACCCAGAGTATGGATCGGTACTTGGAGCTTTGTTTCGCCATCGACACGAACGAGAACCGTCTCGCCCTCTCGGGCAAGGTATGCCCCCTGGGTGGTAACGTATAGCGTGTTAAGCAGATGCTTCACGATATCGTCTCCTCAGCCTCGGCTATCTCTTTTTGGAGATACCTCTGCGCGCTCCTCTGCCCGCCCGTGGCTTTGGGCAAGCAAAGGTCAATAAGCGAACAGCTTCTACACTTCTGGCCATATTCAGCCGGGGGTGTCTTGCTCATACGGGTAAGCTCGTGCAGGCGGGCTACAAGCTTCTCCGATTCCTCCCTGAGCACATTGCCCAGCACAACGTCACACCTTCGTCGAGGCTCACCATAGAAGAAAGCCGCGGAGGAGATTGATACTCCCAGCATCTCTTCAAGGCAAAATGCCTGGGCACAAAGCTGAACTTCGTCTTCATGGCCGATTTTAGGGTGCCCCCGCTTGTATTCGACGATGAAAGGTTGCCATAGGCCGGGCGTACCCTCAAGTGATCCCCCTTCTTTTCCGTTTACGACCCGATGGAACTCCACCACATCTGCCTTTCCCACAAGGCCGAGTTTGAGTGAGCGCAGGCGCAATCCTCGTGCGATGCGCAGGTCGCCGCGCACCTCGGTTTCAGGCTCGTCGGCGTGATCGTGCAGAAGACGTCCTTCCGCCGTCAGGCGATTTTCCTCCCACACCCCTTCAAGGTGGATCAGCCCCCACTGGCGCTCGCAAAAAACCAGATGTTGGAGGGCGGAGATGGGCAGGAGTTCATCTTCAGTGTACATCTTGTTATCCTACAGCTTCTCAATGAGGGTGACGCCTTGCGGCATTTGTGACTGTGTCGGAACCTTCACCTCGTAGTCGCTGAAGTCTCGAACAGGATTGGTTTTAGCTGATACTTTTAGCAGATCAAAGAGCTTGTGAGCAGGCGCATTCCCCATTATAGAATCGTGCTTGAAGATAACCAGTTTTCGGGTTGACATGTGACCACGAGCGGCGGAATGGTCATGCTCGAACATGTTGAGAATCGCTTCCCAGAATAGGTTCAAATCGTCTTCAGTGAAGCTAGTTTGAGCCGCCAGCGGTGCGGAGACAAAGCCGTGGCATCGGTAAAGCCCATAAGGGATGGTGAACTTGCGGCCCATGGTGCGGTTATCGCCTTGCTGAGCCTCAGCCTCGGCCTCGGTGGCCACCGCCATGCGGGTGATGCTGTGTTCAAGCGGCACCACTTGATCCACGCTGCGGGCAAAGGTCATTTGCACCGGCCCACGCACCTGCCCGCAATTGACCCCAGTAGACATCACAGCACCGAAGGTGCGCACGTCGTAGAAGTTCTGACACATCCACTTTCGGGCTTCGTCTACTTTATCGCCACCCTTACGCTTACCTCCGGCTTCAGAAAGGGCTACTCCAAGCGCCTTATATGCCCGCTCATGTTGCTGATTTAGTATCGCTTTTTCCTTCACGTAGATTTCATAGGGAGGCTTCTCGCCTTTTGTCAGACCAACGTAATTGCGAACCTTCCGTTTGAGGCAAACGTCGGTCACCAGACCATTACCGGTCTCCGGATCGACCCGGGGCAGGTTTCCTGCATCCGGGTCGCCGTTGGGATTGCCGTCCTTTACATCGAATAGCAAAACAAAGTCGTATCGGTTGTTGATTTGGTTGGTCATTTCATTCCTCCTTTTCGTTTTTTGTAATGCTTTCCTCTACTTTGACAGGAGAGGAAAAAGGTAAGGGTAATCTCGTCTCATGCTTCCTTAGTGTCTTTTTTGGTGAAAAAAGCCTGACGCTGATGGTAGTAACCAATAGCAAATCGACCCTGATCGGCAAGGCTCAGGTGTGTCGGGAAATCATCAAATCCGCCCATGATCTCACCAATCTGCTTTTCTAGATTGACGGCAAGCCCCCTATTCTCCAGTTTGGCGATGTGATAGTTTTTCAATTTCAGCAGATGGGGGAACACCGCAACCGGCGTGCTCGACGCCGCACCGTAGAAGCGGTCTCGAATTGTGGCATTGATGTTGGGATTGGCCGCCTCTTGAGCCCTTTCGAGAACAGCAAAGAGCCGTCCTAACAGATAACCCGGATTGGCATTGCTGATATCCAGTGACACATCAACCTCCTTATCCTGTTTTCGATAGAACCTGGCGTCCCTGACGAGAACCGCTTTGATTAGCGCCGCCCTGGGGTAAGTTATTTCGTGCTCTGCCCGCACTCGGCGGATTGCTGAGGCTAGCAAAGTTTTCGAATAGGGCATGCCGGTCAAAACGGCCTCCATTACTTCCCCAGCTAAGTTAGGTTGAATATTATCAGATCTTCCCTGAATCGCGGTTGAAACGAGCAGTCGGAACATGGGTAGGTGAGCCAGTTGATTCGGGCCATGCACGATAGCCGTGTCATCGAAGTGCTGCCGGATGTGTTTAGCTACTTCCCCTACTGTTCGGGCGTACCAGAAACGTACGGCGATACGTGAGATATTCGGGGCTAGCCCCAGCACATAGAAAGGGGTCAGATCTTCTTCAAGTGGCGGCGCGCCGGTTTGGGGTGCCCCGTAGAGAGCACGAATGGACTCGTTATCCTGTACGGATTCCCCCTTAGCAGGCTCGCCAAAGAAACCGGCAAATAAATCTTCCATCGGGTTTGCCCGCGCCGACCAGAACACCGTACTGGCATCTCCAACTTGAATGCGCTGACGCGAACCTTTTGCCAGTAAGGTATTCAATGCAGTGGTATAGGCAAACTCGGCTTTCTTGCCTACCGGTGCGTTGTATCCTTGTGTTTTCCGGTAGGAATTGAAAGCGTCAAGGTTGAAAGAAACGATGTTTGCACCAGAAGACTGGGCATGCCACACGCCTTTAATCGCTGTGTGCAATCTTACTGGTTCATCCAGTTCCCCAGTGACCAGACAAATCCGGAGATTACCTTTGCCCGCGGCATTCGGCATGGTAAGGACACTCATCACTGTGGGACGTTGGCAAATAAGTTCTTTATCCCCTTCAAGTTGGAATGTTAGGTTTGCTCCACTTTCTTCAATTTCAGGCCAAAGGGGGTGGGAGAATATCGGCGTAAAGTCGCCCCGCTCCAAAAATCGTAGAACGGCCCGGATGCCTTCATCAACCACTGTAGGAAATGTTTCGTGGATACGGGTCAAAAAGGCTGAATGTTGCTCTTTCGCCCTTTCCACAAGTTTCTCGTACACCTTCCTCTTGTCCGGTTTGGGACGGCCTAGGACATAGGTGGGGGTATCCCATAGCAAATTGGCCGCAATTCTGCTGGATCTCTTGACTGCTTTCGGGACTGTAAAAACCCTCCCGGATTTCTTTTTTCCTTCCCCTTGCCGTGTATCCTGCAATCCTACGAAACCACCTTGCTGGTTGAGCACGATCAGAAATGGAATCGCCTTTTTCTCAAAACCTTCTGGTGCAATGTTAGTATTAGCCTCCTGGGCTAGTCGGTCGTAGTAGGAAACAAGCGTCTGCAAAATCATGCTCGCACCTCTCGGGCTTCGAGGGGAGGTACCTTCATTCGCCCGTCTTCGAGCCTGGCCTGAAAGAATCGGGCCTCGGGGATCTCTCCGCAATAGTCTTGATCGTGCAACATCCAGCCCAGGTCGGTGCTGAACGGGATAGGCTGAGGCAACGGCTCGCCCTGGGCAATGGGGGCAAAGTGAGCCGAGAACTCCCGGCATCCCAGATATGGTCTGTGAAAGCATTGGCCCTTCTCCGCCCGGCGGAAGAACATCTGCTCAAACTTGGTCATATTGTCCTCCGGCCCGGCCTTGCCCGCCAGCTCGAAGTAGGCGTAGATGGTATAGGCCACATCGCGCAGGAAAAGCCCGGCTCTCTGCTGGCGCTCATCCTCCACATAGAGACCGAGTTGACCCCTTCCTCTTTTCATGGCGGTGAGTGCCAGATCGGTAGACATGACCGTGCCCACCTCGTTGCGCCGTACCGACTCCCATCGGATGGGCTTGAGGACATCGATCTGGGAGACGCGCCACCGGATGGCCGGCTTCCAGAGAATGGCCTCCAAGACACCGCGTGCCGCCGATGGCGTCATCACATCGTAGGAGACCCGTTCCACCTTCATCTCCGGCCGGGTGAAGCAGGCATTCTCCCCCCATACCTTGAGCCGAAAAATTCGACTCTTTATCGGTGTTTCATGCATGGTTCCTCCTTTCAGAAAATTTAAACCACGAGGTCATCGGGTTCATATACCACTGACTTATTTGGGCAAAAGCCAAGTACGGGGTGATATAACGCCCCGTGTTCCTGAACGTATATTCCGGGGTATAGCTCTCGTATGCTGCCCTCAGCTAGCAGTCGGGAATGGATGTATCGGGGCAGGTTCACTACATAGCGCTGCAACTTGCGAAGCAGCCATCTGTCCGGCCCGGTTTTACGTAAGACCTCGATTAGTTCTGTGCCATCGCCATATCGCACTAACACCGGTGCTTGTTGGGAGTCGTCTATCAAACGGAACTTAGCAGCAGCGGTACGGAAGCTGAAGCGAAGTTCCGGGTCTTTGGCTAAGTATTGCAGGATGCCCTTTGCATCGAGTTCGTCCCCCTTCAACCAATAGAGTTCTCTGAAGAACTGCTCAAACCTGTGAGGTGCCAAAGGGTCGTCGCTGATTTCGGCGAGAAGTCTGCGGCCGATTTCCGCAGCCTGGCGCAGATGACCCGGCGGAGCCTTGCTGGGTGGAACGAAGACAACCACACGCCCCTGCTGTAAACGTCCCTCCCTATTGCAACGGCCTGCCGCTTGCGCGATGGAATCGAGCCCAGCCAAGGCACGATAGACAACCGGAAAATCGAGGTCGACCCCAGCTTCGACTAGTTGGGTGCTGATCACCCGAGTGGGGATGTCCTTCTTGAGACGCTCTCTTATCTGGCCTATTACCAGCGAGCGATGGGCGCCGCACATGAGGGCTGAGAGATGAATCGTTCCCTCAGGCATAAGGCGGTGGAGCTCACGACAGTCATCGCGGCGGTTGACGATGCATAGCACAGAAGGATGCTGTGCAAGTTCGCAAGCCAACTCTTCCCATGATTGTGACTGGTTAAGGTCATGGGGAACATGAACCTCGGTACGCCTGAAGGCATGGTGAAGTGCTTGGGTATTCTCAATGATCTCCACCATTTTCGGCAGGCCTGGGAAATCGAAATCGAAAGACTTGTGGGGTCCCAAAGCAGGTTGAGTGGCAGTACACAGCAGAAGCGTTACCCCATAATTGCGCTGGAGTTCCCTCAGAGTTGTCAGGATAGAGTTGAGGAATTCGGGTGGCAATAGCTGTGCCTCATCCAATATGACGACGCTGTTAACGATGTTGTGTAGTTTTCGACACCGGCTTGTGCGACTTGCAAACAGAGACTCAAAGAACTGCACTGATGTGGTGACGATAATGGGCGCATCCCAATTCTCGCTGGCCAAACGCTGCTTGAGCGTTTCTGGTGTCTCGTTCGTAACATCCAAGTTGCTATGGTGTTCAATAATGGTTTCGCCAAAAACATCGCGGAACTGGTCGGCTGTTTGTTCGATGATGCTAGTGTACGGGATGACATAGATGACGCGTCGTTTGCCGTACCTCAGCGCATGGTGCAAGGCAAAACCCATCGAGGAAAGGGTCTTGCCACCACCTGTGGGAACTGTAAGAGTGAAGATTCCCGGTGGGTGAGCCGACATCAAGATGCATCGCTTCAATATCTCCGCCCTCAAACGGTTGACCGATGTATCCTCCGTTACTTTGGATTTAGCTTCCATGAACCGCGTAAAAAGGGGTAACAACTCGGCGAGAGAAGGATATTTCGATCTGAGAGAAGCTTTCTCAGGTTGGACAAAGGCCTCGGTATCGAGGAAATCAGCATCGACTAGACAGGAGAAGAGCATACGTATCCAAAGGGCAGGATCAGAACCGGGTCTAGGCTTTTCTGAAGGCATGGCTTGGTTTATCACTTCTGCCGGGACTTCGTCCACGGGAACCTTATCAATGAGGTCAACCCTCTGAAGACGTTGTGCCAGCCCACTCATTCCCGACGTTTCGCTCTGCCAGTCTGGAAGGCCTGCATGATGACCGGAGATCGGATAGGCGAGAATGCGACCGATTGGGCCGAATCGGTCTATTGAAAGAATACTACCGGCGGTGGAGTGATCTCCATGCCCTAAGTGCTCTTGAGCTATGGCAGCGCGAATCATCCGCTGGAAATCATCAGAGTACTTGCCCAAATCATGCCACATTCCAGCCACCCTTCCCCACTCGCCGCAGCCGAACGCACTGGCCATCTCCTCGGCCCTTTTGGCTGTGCCTCCGAGATGCTCGTAAAGATAATGTAGTCTGCCATCTTCTGAAAGATGTGCAATGGGTTCAGGATCGGTCATCTATCTTCCTTATTTCGGCTATGGGGGAAATGTTGCCGATAGGAAACAATACGTGGCTGAAATGGTTGCCACTATTATAGAAGCCCAGGGAAGTGTTAGCAATAAAGAGGCTATTGTGCTACTGCACAGGGCTTATCGTGTCCATCCATGCTGCCGCGTGATATTCTATGCCCAACCAGTTCGTCAGCAAAACGTATGCCATAGTCCATCGGCCATTCTCGACATCTAATTACGCCAGTGTGTTCACAACTGGCTGCGGGTGCACAATCCGTCATGTAATCATGCTAACGTAGCATGGCCCAGCCTCCAATTAACCCTGTATCTAAACCGCTAGCAATGTCTATTAACCCTTACGCCTCTGGTTGTCTCTTATAACTACATCATGCACCTTGAAAACCATTTTCACCTTTGCCGGTATCCATTCCATTAGATATTTGACCTTCTCAGATTCAGTCAAATCCCACTTGGGGTTTATCTCAAACTCCACAATGATTCTTGTACCCTGAGCCTTTACACTGGTCACAGAGCCTCTAAAAGCCAGTACCCTTTCGATTTCCAGCTTGGCTCGCTCAAGGCTCTCCTTAGCAGTTCCACTAACGGGTTCTAAGACAACTCTCATTCCCTATAAACCTCCTGCGACATTCTACAGCGATTGGTATATTGGCGCAAGCACTTCATAGGTCACTGCTGGTAACACAGAAGGGAAGCCAATGTCCTGAGCGTGGTTGGTGCAGCTGGGGGTAAATGAAGGTGAACAACGCTATATCGTGCAATGAGGTAACAAAGTATGTATTTTATTGCCCTGGCGAAACTGTAAGTGCTCTGGTTCTAGGAAAAAGTGGAGTCAGTATCCCACATTTTGTCTTTTTTACGATAACCCAGTCATCAGTGTAAGCTAGACAAGAAGCCGTGGAACGCCACTACGACGCCAAAGCTCAGGGTAATGCCCTGCCTTGCTCTCAATGTATTTGTGCCCAGCCATGACTTTGCCTCCCGCCGACCAGACGTTAACGCCAGGCTCTAAGAAGATAGCATCGATGTTGTTGATTCGCTCGCATAAGGAATCCATCCAGGTGAGCAAGATGCCTTTGCCATCCTTGAATCTCTCTGCATGGAATTCCAGATCCAACCCTGACTGTGAAGTAGCAATAAGCAGTAGCCTGTACGGGTCATAGCCTCGAAACTTTAAGTCGGCTTCTTCAACCAATCTCTCAAACACCGCTCGCAGTTCCTTCGCGACGGGATGGGCATCAGTTAGGTCAAACGGCAGTTTCGGACTGGTAACCCAAGGTACAAGCCTATGGCCTTCGTCTCTAGCCTTCCAGAGAACAAACCCGGTGCTTAGTTCTTGGGTATTCTGTAAGGTGCCAGATTTCAGTATCTTCGTTATCTCCTGCACTGTTTGCTTCAACACCTCGGGTGCGATCCAGCCCCTCCCCAGGGGATCGGTCAATTGGATATGCAACGCGTAGGTCCCAGGACACAGGTGCTCTACGGGAGCACAAACTTGGGCCGCTACGGTATCCTCGAGTCTACGTAACTCTGGAGCCAATAGTCTGGTCAATTCTAAAACATACCTGTGCTTCTTCGAGTCCTCGAAAACAAAATCAGGGTGGCCTCCCGGTCTCGACCTCTGGCTTTGGTCCGGCCTGTCAATGGGAGCAAGGTCCTCGCGCGTTATCCACCGCATGAGATGCCTCGCGGAGTCCAGTTCTAGCGAGGATTTAGACGGTACGTTCATAGGATTGCTACACCTCGCAACCTCGAGTTCTGACAGTAAACTGTTCCCACTGTAGTATTGAGCACAACACACTCGGATCGCAACAGACTACCTGCGTTTTGCACTTAAGGTGCGGGAGAGTTGATGCCCACCGGGAACGAGGTCACATGAGTTATTGTATCTCGTATTCTTGAGCACCGATGGCTTCTTGAGGAAGTTGGATGGAAACAGGTTGATTATACTCTGAGAAAGTCATTTGACCATCAAAACTGGAGTTTACAGGGTTTGTAGTTGGGATATAAGGGGTTGTGCCAGGTAGAATCATTCCACCACCCACGTTACCCTGAAAATCAGCGTTGACTTCAACCTTCAAAGGTAAGTAACTCTCCTGGCTAATCCATAGTTTAACCGAGCCACCCTGGTATGCTTCGGCCCTTACCACGGGCCCCGCACCTCCAAACATAATATCTATCTGAGGCCCAAACGGTTGATCCTGTGATACTACCCAATCAATTATGGCTTGAGTTGATGGAACTATATCCAAGATATAACAATCTACTCCGTTAACCGTTGCGTTGCCCAGTAAATCAGATTCGGTGGCTGTTTTCAATAATTCTGTATAAAAGGTAATCTGTGTCTCCTTTGCCCAAAGCTCATTAGTAAGTTTGTTTTTCTCCCACGGATTGGGTGGAGAGGGAGACAAATTCACCACATGCGGCGAAGTCGCCTTGTAGTACTCCCATCCATCTATGACGTACATTTCAGTAGACCAATTATCACCGCCTACAGGAGAATAAGCACCGCCTTCGTCTATTGTCATATTCAGCCCCATCTTTTTGCCAGCGATACTGACGATTTGGGTACCACTCCATTCCGTCGTGTCTGTTCCATTATTAGCTCCATCGATAACTTTATATACGTTCACAACGTCGGTATCCAATTTATATGAATCAACCTGTTTCATAGCTGAAATGCATCTGGCGACTACCTGCTGAGTTTCTGATGTCGGTGTTGACGTTGGCGTTACATAGACAGTTTTAGTGCATGATAGCCCTGGTATTAGCAAACCCAGCAATATACCTATGATAAGAGCAATCCAGAGAATGTTCTTCATTTGCTATCCTTGTTTTCTTGCGCTAGTATACCTTTCGCGTTAGAATATCGCAAGAAATAGGAACAGGCGAGAGGATAGAGCATGAGGAAGCCAGCTATTGCTTTGGCTGTCTGGCTAGTGATAGCAGTTACGATCTGTACCATCGGTTGTTCGGAGAAAGCATTACCGACACCAACGTTGACGTCTATGCCAACGCCTACGCCTGTTGTCACACCTTCCACATCCACACCACCACCTAACACCTCTTCAACCACATCAAAGTCGGTGAAAGGGCTGATGCTCTCTCTTTCATTGAACTCAACTACGTTTCAGCCAGGTCAAGAAGTTTCAGTGGTAATCGATGAACAGAACACGCTGGCGACAGAGAATAACGTCTCTGCTTCCAATAGCTGGCCATTGAGGGGATTGAGCCTGGGTCCTTGTGGGACCCTCAACTATCCCTTTGGAGTAGCAATCTTTCAAGGAAATTATACGTCTTCTAATGTTTCCTCCGCGATGCCACTTCAGCTTTACAATCCTGAGGGCATATACAGTTGCCCTGCTCTTTTTCTGGTCAATTCCTACTCTTTTAACCCCTTGAGCGATACTGCGAGTGTCTTCGGCGGTTGCGGCAGTTCCAATCCTAATCCATGCCTCACTGATTTTAAAATAAGCTCTGAAATTACGGTGACGGGATATTGGAGCAACGACCAGGAATCGGTTCTCGGCAATTTCACTCCAGGCGTATACACTGTCGTAGGTGGAGACGAATGGGGCTCATTGGCAGTGCTGCATTTCGTTGTTCAGTAATGGCAAATCAACCCTAGCAGCTAAACTCCAAACGCTCTACACTCAAATGCCAGGCATTTGTATTTACAATACATTACATTACATAGGTTCATTGATCGCGTCAGGGTTTTGGGAAATTAAGGGGCTTTGCTTTGAATTCTAGAGCTTGGTGGGAATGGTGCTGGCCGAGTGTATAGTGTGGAGGCTGGACTATACTATGTCAGCATGATTGCACAAACTGGCTTTTTGTTTAAACATTGGCAGCCTAGAGATAACAATTTGCCGTTTATGAGCACTCACTTAAGTATTCAATAAACGGAGTACCAGAGACCACTCAAATTGGACAGGTGCTAATGTAGCCCCTTTTCGACTTGCTTTATGATGTAATTCACTACCCATTTCTGCAGCCATCCCTTCGCCCCCTGTTTACAGATTAATAGCCTATCATAAACTACCCTGAAATGCTTGATCTTGTCATCACTGAACTCCCAAGCATCCATCTCCAAGTATTCCACTTTCCTTCCCATAACTGTATCAGTGATCATGAGCTCGCTGAAGGCTCTATTATCCTGTGTGATAATACCGTTACCACATCCAGTTATCTTCGGTTCTTGACCAACAGCAGCCATCCATTTCAAGTAACGTTTCAACTCCTCCTTGCCTTTGAACACGCCTTCACACGTGGTCCAATCTCCGTCCTCGGCAAAAAACGAAATAGCTTTGTCCACGTCCTTTGCTTCTATTGCCTTAAGAAAATCACGTATGATACTTGGAATCTTTTCGTCGGCCATTCAACATTCCTCCTTATTTCAATAATTGTCCGGATAAAGCAAGAATGACACCAGCCACTGTCATATTATCCGATGTTCTTTCGCCGAATCCGACATGCACCCGTAGGCGAAGTTTAGTCCTTTGTGCGAGACCCTGTCAATGCCCAGAACAGAATTGAATCCGTGCCCTTGCAGCTATTCCGGGGAGATGTCCCATAATGACGATTAGTGACTTTTTAAGAATAGCGAGAATCAGTGGACGTGCGTGCGGATGAGCTAGCCCTCATCTCCATTATAGCAATAGTTGTGTTATAGTTGAACAACAATGGGGCGCGATGGGGGACAATGCATTTGACCGCTCAGTTCTGACTAAGGGCCTCACCAATAAGTTCGAGGATAGTTCCACATTGGGGGCACTTCGGCAGTACCGATTCATCAATCGCGTGGCCAATCAAAGTGCCGATCAGCACACCCGCCATCGCTGCCCAGGGGTTACGCGTGGCAGTGCCAGCGGCTCCGCCAAGCAAGGCGCCGACAAGTTTGCCCAGCACCTCGGCCCCGATGTTGTATTGGCCGTGACAATTGGGACAGACGTATGTTTTCACAATACCCTCCTTTCGTTGTTATCAGCCTGCCTGACTCAGTAGGTAGAAAATTAGCGCACCAATTCCCAAGACGATCAGACCTTTCACGAACTCGGCTCGCTGCTGATCCTGACTTTGGCGGATGCTCAAGGCCACATTATGAAGTCCATGGAGCACTTCAGCTTGAAGCCCCGTGGGTGTGTTTAGCCCCTGCTCCCAACGGGTGACTGTAATGGGTGCCACGCCCAGCGCTTTCGCCAGTTCGTGAGAATCAAGTCCAAATGTTTGCTTGATGAACTGAATTTGCCTCGCGTCCATGTCTTGACTCCCCCAGGCTACACAAAGTTGATAGAATTATAACATTTTTGAAAAGTTTGTCAATAGCTGGGGTTTACTCGCCCAACGTAGTGGTACAATTCTGGGCATCATTAATTGGAGAAGCGAGACTAGGTATTGTGGGGCATGCTCCTGCCTAAAGCTTGCGTTTCACTGCTAGACGTTCCGGACCTTTATTCAATGTAAATGTGGATTCATCCCGCCCGCATTGCACGAAACGCCCATTTGTTGCACGTGATGGGTTCCGAAACAAGTCAGAGTAAAGTTTTTCTCTTAGACTTCTCTTCCCTGACCCAACCTTCATCTATAAGCTCAGGTATCGCGGCGTGAACTGTACCGTCATCGAGATTTGTGTCCTTAACTATATCCTCCAGGGTTGCTCCACCACTCCGCAGACTTTCGAGTATTTTCGCCTCGTCATCCTTACCCTGACTCTTGAGTTGTGGAATTGTGTACCTACCTTGTGGAGTCAAAATGTAATAACTGATAAGGCTCTCCTTGTTCATTTTGCGAGACCTCCATCTCTAATATAATAATACCATACTGTTTCGGCTCTAGATAGCTTCAATAGCATATATGCTAAAACTCAAAATGTGTTGTGTTCTTCTCCGAGATAGGGTACCTCTAAATAGCCTGGGAGGCCACTGAATATATGAGAGCTGAACTGGGCAGAATCAAACAAAAAGGTGTAAAATAGATATATCACGCAAGAACAAGAAAGGAGCGAAGCGATGGCTGAACAGTGTGGATGTGGCTGCGGCGCCAAACCAGCAGCTAAGCCCGAGAAGAAGCAAGAGAAGCCGGTCAAGAAGAGCGATAAATAAGGGAAAGGTCTCGAAGGGTAGCAGAGAAGGGAGCTCGAGCTCCCTTCTCTGCTATAGAACACCGGACGACAAATATGCTGTCAGTAAGGGGTGACTTGTTTCGGAGGCTCTGGTATCGAAGATGGTTGTCCATTATCCTTCAACGCTTTGGCTGCCACATCCTCTATAAGGTGGTTCAATGCTGGGAGATCATAAATCCTTTGGCGTTGCATGAACCTGGCTGCCTTGTCAACTATGGGGCTGTTAATCAAATGGCATCTTCTAACGGCTTCAAGGTTCTTGACTATGTGGAGACATTCCTCATACGTCAATTCAGGTTTGAAGTTATGGTCGAAGTTCTGTTCATAAGGCTGGCGCATTCAATTGTTCTGTTGTTCCAAAGGATAGATTATTTCACCATTCCCGAGGACTACTAGCGGCATTATACCTTTCGTAGTAGAATATCTCAAGAGGTTTATAGAAGATGAGAATCGTCTTGGAGCCCATCAATGGAACTGCTACGGGCAACCTTGAGCGAGCCAAGCTGGAAATTGAAAGAGTGCTTGCATTCAGAGGGTCTGTGTCCGAGGTCAAGGCAAGGGGTAAACGGATCATTGTGAGGTTCGAAGTGAGCCCGAAATGGGACTTGCCTATGGATGAGAAGGTGAGATATTTGGAGGAGTGGATACCTGCAAAGGTGAAGGTGGTTTTCAAGGTGGCTAGCGTCTCACCTGAAGATGAAGTCAATTGATGACTGTGCTACCTCAAAGAGAGCGGGAGGAAGTCATGAAAATCAAATTCAGAAAGTACCCCACCTACATCCATAAAGACGGTAGGGTTGAACTCAAGTGCGATGTTGATGGTAAGCCGGGTAGAATTTGGCTAAACGACCTTGGGGAATTTATGGACTTCTTAGATGACCAACTAAATGCACTGAGACACCACTTAACTGGGACAACACGAGAGGAGAGACCTCTCAAGATTTAAAGCCCTTATCATGGAATCATTTGGAAAATATTTTATCTCAACGATGCCCTGTAGTGCTTCATGCTGTCTTCAAAGAGAGGGTTGCCAGGTCTTCTTGCGCTAGCAAACATGTCGCAGTAGAATGTTTTCATTAGAGAGATAGTTTCCTATGACATATTGGCTTCAAGTATTTACAGCGAAATCGTTCTCGGAGTTCCAAAAGGCGGGAGCTATGGTATCGGGCTTTCCTGAGCGGCGCTGGGGTGTAGTGCAACAACTGCAACCAGGTGACATAATCATATGCTATTTGAAAGGTATCTCTAGTTGGGTTGGTGCCTTGGAGGTGCTGTCCAAAGCCTTCTGGGACGAAACTCTGATTTGGCAAGATGCTATCTACCCCTCGCGCGTTAAGGTAAAACCCATCGTACTACTAGACGCGCACGCCGGAATTACTATAAAGGATATGCTGACAAAGCTTCAGTTATTCTGTTATCTGGCTGACACGAAGAGTTGGGGTGCAGCTCTAAGGATGTCGCCTCGTCGATTAGCAGAAGAGGATGGCAAATTGATAATTAGTCAAATTAGCACTACAGCAATGCGGAAAAGACATAACGTGTGAAATTGATAAAAGATGCTGCGAATTTGCTGCCAATTGGGGTACTAGAATGCTAATCTACCAAGAACTGGCAAAGCAATTTGAATAATAGGGCATTATCGATTAACATCCTAAGCGAATGGCATGTGAACATTATCGCTGAGGGTCTGCGATGAAAAAAGGGTATTACCTCGGGTTGATAGGCAGCAAATAGGCCCTTAAAGGGGTGCCACGATGGCCAATAAGCTTACGTCTTTCGCGGACTACAAAGCAGAGGGTCACAACTGGATAACTCTAGCGACGGGAGAGTATTATCCAGATATACTGAAAGACGCATGCGAGCTATATAAGCCGGTCTTGTTGATATTCGGACAACTGCTGAAAGCTTCTGAATCATCAGAGGGTCTATTCCAGAAAATCGCTGAGGTTCCGCAGCCATGGATGCGCGTACAGTTGGCCCGGGTCTTTAAGAAGTATGTAAGTCCTGAACTTCCAGTAGAGATGACCAAGAAAAAGACAAAAGCAAAGGAAATATGCCACCAATTTGGCAAGGCTTTTAGGCCGATTCAAAAGGTTCAAGCTGCTTACATGACGCGACCTGTTCCAGATGAAGCTCTGTGTGCGGTCATGTGGGAATATAGAGAACGTGGGAAAAAGGGATACGACCTAACCGAGAAATTCTTTTCTGTATTCCGGTCTGCCTTTTCCGACATCCCAATCAAGGGGCCAGAACGTGCGGGCAAGGATATTCTAATGGGCAACGTATTTGCCGACTATCCGAACCCAAATCGTCCCGTTGATTTCGTAATCTATGACGACAAGACGAATGACGTCCTGGCCATCGGGCTGGCTCGGTACGACTCAGACCGAGGCGGTTCCCAAGAAGATGATAGGACTGGTGGATATCACAACTGCGCTGACGAAATTCTTGGCTATGCGCAAAAGCACAGCCCCAAAACCAAGGTTATCTTTCTGAATGATGGGCCAGGTCTTCTGCTTGGAACAATGTGGGATGACTACGCAAGGCTAGAGAACAGTTGGCCAGGTAAAATCATGGTGCTAACGCTCCGCATGATACCTGAGCGTATTACAATAGAGTGGCTTCGTAGCTAATCTTAAGAGAGGGGCGCAGTTTGGCTACAGGTGTCCCTAAGACGAAATGGAACTGCAACTCAGCATATCACCATGATAGAAGCCATACTAACGGGCAAGACGTTACGCTGTCATATCAAGGGAAGCGAGACGAGTCACAGATTTTGTCAACGCAACCGGCTACAGTCAAGCTCCTATGGCAGGGGTATGAGAGCAAGAACAATGAAGTCGGAAACCGCCTCTATTATGGTGACAACCTGCCTATCTTGGCTTTGCTTCTGCAAGACCACTTTGTTAGGGGTAAGGTTCGGCTCATTTATATTGATCCGCCCTTTTCGACAAAGAGTGTCTTCCAATCCCGTTCTCAGATTGATGCCTACCAAGACCTGCTTGCTGGGTCTCACTACATTGAGTTTATGCGTGAGAGACTGGTACTTCTTCGGGAACTCCTAGCCGTTGATGGGACAATTTACGTGCATCTTGATGACAATATGGTTTTCCACATCAAGGTAATCATGGATGAGGTTTTTGGTCGGCGGAATTTTAGAAACTGGATTACAAGAAAGAAATGTAATCCAAAGAACTACACTCATAGAACTTATGGGAACATATCCGACTATATACTCTTTTATACTAAATCCGATGACTATGTATGGAACCGCCCTCTTACGCTGTGGACACCTGAACACGCTGAGAGAGAATATTCATATGTCGAAGAGAACACGGGGCGCCGATATAAGAAGGTACCGATTCATGCTCCTGGTGTGCGCAATGGTGAGACTGGAAAAGATTGGCGTGGAATGCATCCTCCGCCTGGAAAGCATTGGCAGTTTCCCCCAAAGATTCTCGATGAGATGGACGCAAGAGGGGAGATACACTGGTCGCCGAATGGAAATCCAAGGAGGAAGATTTATTTCGACCAAAGCAAGGGCATACCCGTGCAGGATATTTGGCTAGACTTCCGAGATGCGCACAATCAGATGATAAAGGTGACGGGATACCCAACGGAAAAGAATCCGGACTTACTAACTCGCTTTATTGAAGCATCATCAAATCCTGATGATTTGGTACTCGATTGCTTCTCGGGGTCTGGGACGACTTTGTCCGTTGCTTCTCAGTTGAAACGCAAATGGATAGGAATCGACAATAGTCCTGCGGCTATTTCGGCTACGCTTCATCGCTTCTCGGAAGGCCTTCAGCGTATGGGCGATTTCGCGGGGACGTCAAAGGTTTCTAAACAGTACGAGCTTATACCAGCAAGAGAAAGCATAACAGATTTTTCTCTCTATGTAATTGACTCCTGTGAACACGAATTGGAAAGCGTCCTTCGGGAGTGGGGCACACATGCGAAACTTAGCGCTGTGTCAAAGAAGTTCACCCCAATTGAACTTCCCAATAGCAAGGGATAGATTGTTCACTCTCAATTCCAATTGTGTAATTGCATTCTCCACGCAAAATCAGGCTGCTGTAGAAAAGGCCGTCGAACGGATCTACAAGCAGAGTAGCATATCTCACGGCATTGGTAAGAGAGAGGGGATTGCTGTACAAGTATAGTCGATTAGCCCACTACCACAACGAGGTAGTGGATAAACTATGCCGAGTATCGATGAATCTACAAAAAGACAACGACCTCGTGCGCAGTATTAACTCTGAGGTAATGATGGAGGCCTTAATCGATGCCCTGGGGTTACAGCAATATTTCAAGATTGAGCCCAAATTCACTGCAGAAGATTTGAGATACGTGGACATAATGCCAGTCTTGGGAATAGCGATTCAGTGGATTGGTACTGAGCGTAAAGACGTCATGAGCTTCCTAGATAACGACCCCACAAAGCCCCATAATTTCCTTTGTGATCATGACCTTCCCCCGGTATTAGTATCACCGGCTATTAGAGCCCAGCCGCTGTTTCAGCATACTCCATGGGAGCCCTACCGTGCAATGAGCTGTGTGGCCTGACCTCGTTGTAATCCCTCCTCCAGTCTTCGATGATGTCCCGGGCATGCTTCAGGTTCATAAACCAGTTCTCGTTCAAACACTCGTCCCTGAGCCTGCCGATGAAGCTCTCGGCATAGGCATTCTCAATTGGCTTTCCCGGCCGGATGAAGTTCAGCTTCACGCCCTTACAGTATGCCCATTCATCGAGTGCCCGCCCTGCGAATTCCGGCCCATTGTCCGTGGTAATTACGTTAGGCAATCCCCTCGTTTCAGCTAGCCTTTCCAGCACACTCACCACTCTGGCACCACCCAGTGAAGTGTCCACCTCGATGACGGGACATTCCCGGGAGTAGTCATCCACGATGGCAAGGGCGCGAAAACGCCGCCCGGTGACGATGCTGTCAGTAACAAAATCCATGGACCAGCGCTGGTTTGGCCTCTGCGGTGATGGCATGATTACCCTCAACCCGGCAGCACCTTTCCTACGCCTCTTTCTCCTCAGCGCCAATCCCTCTTCATGATAGATCCTCTCTGTCCGCTTGTGATTAATCACCAGCCCCTCCCTTCTCAGCAAAATGTGGAGCCGGGGACTGCCAAACCGTTTTCTCTGTCCTGCCAGCTCCCGTAAACGCTGACGCAGGGCAACATCACTATCCGATTTCGGCCTATAGCGATATACCGAAGCCGAAATATTGACCAGCAGGCAGGCTTTCCTTTCGCTCAGCCCAAGACTCTCCCTGGCATGGGAAACTGCCAGGCGTTTGGCCCCGGGCTTTAGAAGTTTTTTGATAGCAGATCCTTGAGCGCTCTGATGTCCAGTGCTTGCTCGCCCACGATTTGCTTGAGACGCCGGTTTTCCTCTTCTAAGGCTTTCAACCTTTTCAGTTCACTGACGGTCAGTCCGGCATACCTGGCTTTCCAGTTGTAATAGGTGGCATCGCTCATCCCATATTTACGGCAGAGATCGGTTACTTTAGCTCCGGCCTCTGCCTCCCTGAGCACGGCGATGATCTGTTCCTCGGTGTACCTCTTGCGTACCATGATGAGCCCTCCTCTTTCGTTTTATTATAGCGGAGGACTCTAAATGGCGGTGCTACTGTTTTCGGGGGAAACGTCAATCAGTTGCCAAAATATCTGCACAAACTCGAGAAAACACTCGACGCTACTAAGATAGACAGAGACAAACTACTTAGTGACGATCCAGGTAACAAATAGCCATAAAGTGCAATCATACCAACATGGAATAGTCCAGTCTCAACACCATCCACTTGCCCAACACCGCTCCCAAGCTCTAAAATTCAAAGCAATGCCCCTCAATTTCGCAAACCATATAAAGCCACATACCCAAGTATTGCAAATACAAATGTTTTAAATTGTAGCGCTTTGGGGGGGCGTTGTAGTTAACTACTTGAGTGTAGAGGGTTTGGGGTTTAGCCTGCTCCTGAAGCTAAAATGCTCGTAACTCTAACTCTGTGAGTGGTAGCATTTCCGGGGGGCAGGTCACTGTGATACTTGTGTTATGCTGCTGCCAGTCAGTCATCTGCTGGATTCGGTACTCTCTAACTATGCTTGGTAGGTTCTCAAGGGCAAAGTAGTCACTTGTCTGAGCGTTCCCCCAGGGCCGCGTATCAACTTTCCTTGTACTTCCTATAGCTGTGCCATCCCGTTGAGAACAGTGTTATAATCCTCCTAGGCGGAGTATTGTTTGCAACTGGAAATGGGAGGTGAGCAAAGTGAGGGTAATTAGTTACGATTGTATCGATAAGCATCACATTATAGTTAGATGTCCTGAATGTGTGATTGGCGTTACGATGATAACTTGCAGAGACGATTTCAACGGCATAGCGGAGAGCAATTGTAGCGACTGTAATAAAGCTTTGGCCTTCTATCTTATAATGGAAGAACGCAAAGCCTGGATGCTCGCTGCGCCAGTCGAGATGGTTACCAAGAAGCTTACCTAGGAACAATTGCTGGAAGAACGAGACAGAGCAGGAGATAACAAAGGGTAGGTAGTGAACCATATGGCTCATAGAATGTGGACGCCAAACGTTGGAGAGACACGCCACACTGTAGTGGCGCGGTGGAATCCCTGGACATTCGAGGGGGAACTTGTAGTTGACGGGACCATCGTTAAATCATGGGGAGGTCCCAGGCTGGCGCGACCAGACATCACGTTCGAAATCGAAGGGCATGATGCCTTTCTTCGTAATACTCTTACGGCCTTCGACCTCTTCGTGGACGGTAGGAAAGTCCCGCATAAAGTGATCTCACCCTAGCTTGGCCTGCTCAGAGAGCAAATAGGTATCTTGGGAGGAAATGATTATTTTGTGACGTACCTAACAGATACGTTCAGGTCGGCTTTGTGCGAATATTGGGGGAAGCCCTGCCATGCTCCCGGCTCCAGTATACTTTGAAGTCAACAACACATGATCATCCTCATTTGCTGTAGTGACTGGGTGCCGAGGACCCTTCGCATGAATCATTGCAGCGAACGGCGATGCTTTGCGATTGTGAAAAGATGACCAGTCCCCCAGAGATATTTAAAGGCAACATCAAAATCAGGCAACAACGCTTTTATGTGTCTCTTGATTTCACTCATAGGGTACTTCAGGACAGCTGCTTGATAAATGTACTTCTCTTTTTCCCGACGTAGTTCAAGGTTAGCGTATTTACAGTATTCTTGGACTGCTCCTTCCACCTCATACAGGTATTCACCCCATGTAATGACTCCACCTTCATTGCAGAATGAAGACAATGCATTCAGCAACACCAATAGCCGAGGCCTTGCAGGCATCAATGTACAAATCTGGTGACAAAAAATCCTGTCGGCGAAATCTCTACCAAAGGTGTCTTCTATATTTGCAGCACCTCTAGCATCGTATTCCAGCCCAGGACCAATGGGGCCTTCGTTGCTAAGGACGGCAAGATCAGTCGAACCAACTGGAATAATTCCTGCACGGCGAATATCCAACACATCTGAAGCTTTCTTGCCATCTTCCGTCTGATAATATTCTGCAATGTTCTTGAGCAAGCCCGCTGTCGTAGCATCCGGTTCGGCAACGAGAACCCTATTGTAGACTTCAGATAATAGAAAGCACCCCATCCCCATCTGTGGTCCGATATCAAGTACGCATTCATCTGGTCTTATTAGAATAGCTTCGATTAACTTGCGCCGTATCTCATAGCCTCCGTAAAGGTCTAAAGACTCTACAATTTCACAGAGACTCTCGAACGGCGTTTGTTGCCCATACTCGCGAGCAAATCTTTTAAAATATCCCCTTGCTAGGTGCTCGTCTTGGAATATAGCTTTTATATATTTGTTGATAAATCTCTTCTCACTGGGTATAGGCATGTTTTAGGTATCCCCTGATATTATACTACCTCATGAGCTAGACCTTGTGCGCCTGGAACCGAAGGCCGATACCACAAGGAGCTGCACAGGGCAAGTAGGCATTGCACGATTGTCCATTATGTGCAGCCCGGATCAGATTTGGCTAGTGTGGGGGGGCCCGGCAGCGCAGTTGCAGCCTGCTTCATCTCGATAGGTAGGGGATATGGCTCCTCCATGCTTGCGAGGTTGCTTTTTAAGTCCTGGATTCTGAGTTGGAACTCAGCAGGGGTGAGTAGGAGCCTCCCCTTTTCGTCCTGCTTCCGCCATTCTCCTGTGGGAAGCTCAAGCATTTCGAAGTCACCAAGCATAGAGATTCCCTCGGCAGGACTTACCGCGATTACCAGTTCTTTGCCTTTGGAAAGGTTGTCGCCGAATTTGGTGAAAGGATAGCCGGCCATATTGCTTTTCGCTGCCAGCTTTACGATCTCCCCAAATAGCGTGAACCCAAGGCCCATTCCGGCCTGATAGAGATTCGGCTCCTGCCTTCTGTGCGCCTCCTGCCGGTGTTCTACTGTTTTCTCATACTCGTCCACAAGCAGGAGCCAGTATCTCCTCCTCTCCTCTCGCAACGCCGCATCGAAATTCTCGAATCCCTCCTTCATTTTGTCGGCCACTGCGTTTGCCCTGGATTTGAATTCATCCGGCTTCATGCTGCCTCCTGCCTGAGCAAGTTCACCAATGCATCGACTATTGAGAGCGCTTTGCTCTCGTCCTTCAGGCCGTGAGTCTTTTCAACCCACTCGCGAAACTTGCCCAGAAATACCAGTGGCGCCTTAACAGCGAGGTCTTTAGGGATGGAAGAAACGTCTCCTAATATCCCAAACAGCTTTGCCAACTCCTCCCTCTCACCGACAACCTTTTCCATCCTCCCCATGGCCTTCCCGTATTCAATTGCCTCAGCTGCTGCCCTCTGCACTATGGTCCTTACGTTCTGCCCCGCAGATTCGACGTTCGCCTGAAATTCATTGAGTCTCGATGCAGCCTGTGATACGGACTTATTAAGCGTGCCTCCGGCTTGGCCAAGCCGATTGTCCATACTCGACACTATTTCTTTCCCCTGGCTCTTGATGTGCTGGACAGCTTCATTGAATGCTTTTCGTGACTCTCTCATCCCCTCCTGCAAATTCTTGTTTTCTGCCTCCAGCGTTTGCTTCTGCTCCCTCAGCCCCTTCACCGCCTGGGTCAACTGCCTTTTTTCATTCCTGAAGCTTAAAACATCCGTGTAGCTCTCCAGATCCAGGAATAGGCTCTCCCTAAGTTCCACCGGTTTCATACCACTATTGGCAGCCAACTCTTCCAGCTTATCCTTCAGTCTCAGCAGTTCTCCTTCACCGAAGCCCAATGATCGAAGGCTGTTTAATGTGCTCTCCCTTTCACCTATCTCTTCCCTCAGGGCTGCAGCTCTGTTTTCCAGCTGCTGATACTGTAGTTGAAGCGCTTTGCGCCTCTCCTGAAGTTCAGATTCCGCATTTTTCAGTTCCTCCTCTTCCTGTTTCCACCTCTTCACCCTCTGAGAAAGAGACTTCTTCTCGGTGTCGAGTTCTCTAACCGCTGTCTCCAGAGAGCTTTTTTGCTCGCCGAGGTTGTGAACTTCCTTGATAAGGGTTTCACGGCTTATTTCCAGCTGGCCGGTGCTTGATTCGATCGCGCTCAAAGCCTTCGTCTTCGCCTCGTAATCCTCAACCAGCGCCTCATAGGTCATGCCCTTCTGCCGCTCCAGTTCCTTGAGCCGCAGCGCCGCTGCCATGAACTCTTCTATGGGGTAGTCCGGAGACGAAATCGCATGGCACATCTTAATCCAGCTGTCCAACACTTGCGGCTCTATCCCCAATTTGCTAATCCTTTCATAGAAGGACAAGCCGAGGAAGGACTGAGAAACCTTGAGATCGTTTTTTCTCAGTTCAACAGAGAGCTCACGGAGACCGTCTATCTGTTCACGAACCTCATTCAGTTCCGGGAATTCCCCCTGTTTCGCCTCACTAGCGATGTTGGCCACAGTTCCTGCTGATAGCTCCGTTTTTGCGGCAATCTGGTCGTAAGAGAAGCCCTGCATGTAGAGACGTAAGGCCTGCCGCCTCTTACTTGGCGATATTACCTTAGACATAACTCACCTCCCCTTAAAGTTAAAGCCCTTGTCCAGAACCGCCGAAAAGCTGGGAAGCAGTGGGAAAGGCCTAGTTCCAAAGCCTGGGGGCGGGTATCCTCTCTCTCGTTTTGGACTCGCGTCCAAAATCCAAAAATTTTGAACGTTTTGATGAACAAATGAACCTTCATTTGACGGATTCTTTGAATATTGTAGCCGGAGATTTGAACAAATGAAGGTGACTTCATTTCATGTCCTCATTGCATCATCTTTTTAGTTGGTTGGGGTATATGAACGTCGCACTCCGCCATTTAGCTTCAATTTGGCAATCAGTCGTAGCGCTGCGGCCTGGGCGAGAGCTTCCTTGTGCTCATAATTGATGTCTGCCTGCGCCGCACCACGTCCAGGGTTAATCTCAGTTGATCCTTCAAGTCCATTGCCCTAAAAAAGAAGCTCCGTGATAAACCAATCATCGCCGAAGGGCCGGAGAAAGCCACCTAGGGTGGGTCTCAGCAGTTCAGTCACTACCTTTCTCCTCCCAAAGCTTCCGGTACCAGAGTTTCAACTCTTCACCAGCGACCTTTCGGTATTTAGCAGTAGTATTGAAGCTGACATGACCAAGGTGTTCCTGCAATAATCTAAGCGCGTCCCCGCTATCATCGACTTTCATAGCATGGACCGCGAACGCATCTCTCAGCCGATGTGGGCTGACCCCGTGACTCTTGCCCGTTTCAGGATTGACCAGTTTAGGTAAGCCGGCTTTTGCAGCACATTCCCTCAGTATCTGCCAGGCACGATGCCGGTTAATCTCAAAGATAAGCTTCTTCTTGTCCCCACGTTTTACTGGTCGTCCTCGCTTGATCTAATCCTTCAGCATCTTTAAAGTCCCCTTGTCCAAGGGTAATGTTCGCACTTTGCGGTGCTCCTGCTCCTTGGCGATAACATCCTCTACCTTTAGTCCACACCCGGGACAAAAGGTGTGACTTTTACCCAATCTAGCTTGACAATGAGGGCAAGAAAGCTTGAGGCGCATCTTTAGATGCTGGATAGTCACAGTGCCACTAACGAAGTCAACATCATCTTCGGCAATGTTCAAAGCCTCCGAAATCCGGCATCCCAGATGAGATAATAACCTGATAAGCAAACGGTCCCTCAGGTTAGTGGCTGCTTTCTCAAGTTTTTCGATTTCTGTTTTCTCTAAGTAAGCTTTACTCATACCCTGTTATCTCTTAGCTCAAGTAGCCGCGGCGCTCTCGCTGGCTCTGGGATGTGGTATTAGATACACCTTAGATACAGCATCGAATTCTATTGGCTTCGAGCCTTCAAGTCTTGTGCCTTTCAGAAAGTCTACGATGAACCAGACGATTCCAAAAGACCGCAGATAGTCTTCACTGCTGGGGCTAAACACCATCTGGCTTTACCTCCCGGTCTCCTTTATCTGGATGGGAGCTGTTTGGAGCGTTGCCAGTCTCCTCGGGTGGGGAAGCGCTCTGGGTCGCAACTCTCAACAAGACATCGACTGCATGCAACAGCCTCGCTTCGGCATCGGGTACAGATACGTATCGTATGGCACTTATGTCTAATTTGTGCCTTTCCCTTCCCCTGATTTTTTTCGGAGACATTTTGGCCATAAGAAAAGCCCCCGGGAATAGCTCCCGAGGGCATTAAAGCATGTGACCATATCACTGGCGCAATATTTGTCACAATTTAAATGTAGAACGCCACCCCATTTGGGGTCTGGGGGGTATTAGCCGACTACGCTGCAGACGTTTTCTCACACGCTGGTAGATAGCTGTCTTTGCTTTGGATTTGGTTACTTGGTGATTTTCAAGTCTAACGACAATTGTTCCCCTTCGTCTAGACTCCCGTTGCCATTCCCTGAGAATGAGATCAGTAAAAGTCAGCTCTCCTTTCTGGTATCGGGCAATGTCCTCTTTGGCCTCCTGCCTTACTTTGAAGATATCCTCGCCCAAGCCGACCTTAGCTGGTCCAATATATTTGAGCAGCGGATGTGACATATAGTGTCTGAAGCCCTCCCTGTAGCCTTGAATTTGCTTGAAGGCCATGTCGACCACATCCCCAGTAGCCAGAAACATGGGAAACTCGACCCTGAATTCTGGAGGTAGCCTTGTCTCCCCAAGGAAAAATTGCACATCTGTCCCAGGAGGCGCAATGATAGCCGCCATCTCGCGTTGGCTGGGAATCAGATTTCCGTTCTTGTCCAATTTAAAAAGGCCATCCAGCTTGTGCTTTTCGCCGTTTTTCTCAAATTCGACAATGCCGTAGGTCATGGAGTCAGGCGGTTTCTCGCCCGGTTGAATGCCGAACGGGAAGTCTGTTTCAAGGATGAAGGGATAAGGCGGGTAAAGTTTCTTCCCCGGAGCACTCTTGTGATAGAGCAGGACTGTTCCTCTGTCCTTGAGCTGTTCTTTACGCAACAGGTCTATCCAGACTTCGGAGGCCTTTTGAGGAGGCAAAGTTATTCGTGAAAAGTCGATCGAATCTCCTGGTTCGTAATCAGCGCAAAAACATGCCAGCCAGTAAAATCCAAAGTACCACGGAAGCCCCATCTGCCTCAAAGCTTTTAATCCTAATCTTATTACTTTCTCCCAGCCGACCTCTTTTTCCCACTTCTGAGCTTCACCATCGATCTGCAAAAGGGCTGGCTTGAAGTTCATTTTGATTCGAGCTTCGCGAGTGAGCTCTCCCCACTGCGGCCACGCATGAAGGGCTTTCTCTAAGATATGTGGTTGCATCGGTTTCTCCTCAAAACAAAGACGTTAAGAGCAATACGGACTTATTCCCTGTAGAATAGACATGGAGCCTTCTTTCTCACCTAATATTAATTTAGTATTAGTTACCCAGGCAATCCCAGAATCGGTGAATTTCCATCACGTGAGACGTGCTGACCACGCATACTCGATTCTACCCCGGTTGCCAGTGCATCTCAATATTTGTTGTTGAAGTACTCTGGGGTCAGTATAAAATACAAATGGGAATGCTAGGCAAGTGATAGGGAAACTACTAAATGTAAGCAGCTTTCTGCACGGATGTCCCTGCGGCTACTATGGAGACCCGGTTAAGCAGTGTAGCTGTTCCCCGATGCTGGTCTCTCGCTACCAGAAGCGGATCAGCGGGCCTCTGCTGGACCGCATCGATATCTTTGTTGAAGTCCCTCGCATTGATTACGAGAAGCTGGCGGACGACAGGATGGGTGAGAGCTCGGAGGTGGTGCGTCAACGCGTCGAGCAAGCGCGTTCGATTCAGAGGCAGCGATTCAATGGGACAAAGCTAGCCTCAAACGCCGATATGACGCCTCTGGAGGTACGCGAGTTCTGCCAGGTGGAGCCCTCCGCGCAGAGCCTGCTCCAGGCCGCGATGAAGCAGCTATTTCTTTCGGCACGCGCCTTCCATCGCATATTGAAGCTGGCACGTACTATCGCTGACCTCGCAGGTGCCGAGTCCATCACTGCGAGCCATTTAGCCGAGGCGATTCAGTATCGGCCCAGGGTTCAAATGTAGAGTCAGTGGTTTATCTTAGACTGTAGTTTGTAGGGGCGGGTTTCAAACCCGCCTCAGGCGAGCCTGTTGACAGAATATCAGTCAAACCATATAGTAGGGACTAAGTGGCTCTTGTATCTAATGATGTTGATCTGATGCTAGCGGGGGTGAATTATGAAGGAAGTGTTGCTTGCTATTCACATAGAAGCCTTGTCTGAGGGCGGGTTTTTGGCTACCAGCGACGAGCTCCCGGGCCTGGTCGCACAGGGAAGAACGGTGGCCGAGACTCTGGAGATCGCTCAGGATGTGGCTCGAAAGCTCATTGAATCCTATCAAGAACATGGAGACGAACTTCCGTCCTCGCTGAAAGCTGCTGCTCCTGCGCTCGGTGAAATCCGCATACCAGTGAGTGTCTCTGTATGACTAGGCTTACTGGCTTCACCGCGGATGATGTGATAGGAAAGTTGCGGCGGGCCGGTTTTGTTTTTGACCGCCATGCCAAGGGCAGTCACGAAATCTGGTGGAATCCCCAAACCCGTGCCAGGACTACCGTTCCTCGACACCCTGGCAACCTACCCCAAGGGACAGTACGTGCTATCATACGCCAAGCTGGGTTAAGCGTGGAAAAATTCTTGAAGCTTTGAGTAAATCTGAAGCAATTCAATATTGGTCGAAAGTTCAAATGTAGCTATCAGTGGTTTATCTTAGACTGCGGATGACTTCTGCAGCAAGCAGCTAAAAGTGGTGCTACTATTGGAGTCTGACCGCTGGTTGATTCAACCCGAAACGTCTGGCTCTTTCTTTGAACTCTTCTTGGTTTTCACCTTCCCAGGGTAGATACTGAATATCCTCCGGCCTTCTCAATCCATAAAGCAGGACGTCTATTACCTCTCGGGAGGGGTTGCCGAGTTTAATTACCGTCTCTTTTCTTACCGAGTAAACCTGGCCTGTTAGTATAGTAGGCACGTTGGGGTAATAGACATTTACCAGGCCGAAGTCAGCCTTTTCGTTTTTTAGTCTGACTTTTTCCTCCGAGAGTATCCAGCCGTAGGAAGGACAGGTCGGCGAATACAAGAAAAGGCACGGCGTGAGATTTGCGAGCGTATCGATGGTGATTATCTCCCCACCCCTTCGGAAAAAAGTTCCCACAATGGGAACCCCTGAGAAAAAGTCGCCCACAGCCGTCGCTTTCAATAGTACGCCGCTCAAGAAGAAGATTACCAGCCAAAACACTATTCCGAGACCCGTATAAACGAACCGGTCCGGAAGAAAGAAAGTGAGGAATACGTGCCCATAGTGTTCCAGGTCTCCGAAAATGTAGACACAAACCAGGACCACTATCGCTATGGGGAGCCAGAAAATAAAGCCATATAGCAAGAACCCTAGTTGGTGTTTAACGACTTTCACTTGTCCTCTGTCTGCTCTAAGAATTTAAGCCTTAACAGATTAACACTCTCAGCAAAATGATGCAACCTCTTTGCAGGTTCGCGAAGCTCTGAAGAAGGCTATTCCTAGATAGGCAGAAGCAAGGGGAGTTGACAGGCGAGGTTCCTGAGGTCTCTGAATTGGCGGTAAAGCCAGGCAGTGATGTCTTCCTCTTCAATACTCTTCTTGAGCGCCTCTATTCTTCTTTTTTTCTCAGCATGGTCCATAGTCAATGCTTCGTAAAGTGCCTGAGTTGTTCCTTCCAAATCTGCCGGCGCCACAGAGATAACGTTTTCCTTCAGTTGCTCGTAGGCGCCCGCGGACTCCGACAAAACGAGGACGCCATTTCTGGTGTTGACGGCGGGCCCCTCTTTAGCCACCAGGTTCATACCGTCGATCACCGGGTTCACCAGAAGCACGTCATAGAGACACATGCCTGCTATCGATTGGGCATAGTTATTTTCAAAGAAGAGTTTTACTGGCTGCCATCCTTCAGTCCCATACTTGGTATTTATGGCCTCCACAGAGTCGAATATCTCCTGGGTGTACCTTTCGTACTGCTTTATCCCGGAACGCGAGGGAACTACGAAGCAGATGAGTTTGACCTTTTTTACGAGGTGGGGATAATGCTCCAGCAGGATGTCGAATGCTTTCAAGCCTCGGGCGATATTCTTACTTGGCTCCGCGCGGTCTACTCTCACTATGGTTTGTTCTCCGAGGTAGGGGCGCAGCTTCTCTTGATACTCTTGAACCCGAGGTGAGCGGGCTACTCTGTGCAGTGCAGCGAGGTCCACCGATACGGGATATGCAGCTACTCTTGTCTTGTGGCCTCCAAACACTACGGTATGCCTCTCGTAGTCAACCTCAGCTCCATCGAGGAACATTTCACAGCTATGCAAGAAGTAGTGCACATCTCGATTGGTTTGCAGGCCAACGATGTCTACTGCGCAGAGGCTCTCCAGGATTGCCCTGCGCATGGCCTCAGGGAAAAGCTGCCAGTAGCTTGAGGCAGGCCACGGGATATGGATGAAGTGCTGCAGAATGGCATGGGGCATCTTTTGACGAATGTAGCCGCCGACCAGGTATAGCTGGTAGTCGTGGATCATTACGAAGGGAGGAGTCCTGTCATGTGCTGCCTCAGCTATAACAGCATCGGCGAAAGCGCGGTTGACTGCCACATAGCCGTTATCCCAGGCATCGTAGACCTTGGCATCGACATTGGGGGTGTAGGGAGAGTTCCACATATAATGCTGCAGGAACCAGAGCAGCGGATTGCAGAAGAGATTGTAGTACTTGTGGTAGACATTTCGCGGAGAGGTCACAAAACGGAGATAAAGCCTTTGCCCGGGCAGCGCCACCTGGAAGCGTCCGCTTTGACCGGAAGCAGCCATGCGATCGCCTTCTCCCATAGTGCTGGCGATCCAGGTGAGCTCTACGTACTTGCTCATTGACCTGAGGACAGACACCACGCCGCCGGTGCCGCGGTTTAGCTGTAATTCGCCGTTCGGTGCAACCCGGTATTCGATGGGGCCGCGGTTACTTACGAGGATAAGACGCCTTTCAGCGAGGAGTTCTTGACATAAATCTACTAGCCGGTCACTAGTGTAACCCAGCTTATACGGCATTGTCATGCCCATGAAATTAGCACATCACGCTCAGCTTGTCAACCGCGCGACGGCGAGGTGCTTATCAGCGGGGGAGTACAGAGGGGGCTCACCCCTCTGCCAGGGCTGGGGGTGTCCCCCAAACCTAAAATTCCCCCAAGATTGGGGGATAAAGGGGGCTGAAGAAGCGTTTGCAGACGTTCATCATCGCATTCTCAAATTGACATGTACCTGAACTTATTCTAAAATCCCCAAGAGTAAAGATATACCGCTTTTGGAGAAAACATGACTGGTGATGAACTCAGGAAGAAGTACCTTATTTTTTTTGAGCAAAAAGGGCACCTGGTTATCCCTAGCTCCTCGCTTATTCCCCATGGCGACCCTACGCTTCTGTTGACCAGCGCGGGCATGGTCCAATTCAAGCCCTATTTTACCGGAGAGGCAGTACCCCCCTCGCCGCGTCTGGCATCCTGTCAGAAGTGCTTCAGGACAACCGACATAGGCTCGGTAGGCAATTTCAAGCACCTGACCTTCTTCGAGATGCTGGGCAATTTCAGCATCGGGGATTACTTTAAGAAAGAGGCCATCGCCTGGGCCTGGGAGTTTGTGCTGGACTGGCTCAAGATACCCAGGGAAAAGCTGTGGATAACTATCTTCCTCGATGACGATGAGTCTTTCCGCTACTGGCAGGATGTGGGTGTGAGCGCAGAACGCATCATTCGCTGCGGAGAGGAGGACAACTTCTGGGGGCCTGCAGGTGAGACTGGCCCCTGCGGGCCTTGCAGCGAGATTCATTACGATTTCGGCGAGCAATATTCTTGCGGGCCTGATTGCTCTCCGAGCTGCGGCTGCGGCCGCTTCCTGGAGATATGGAACCTGGTGTTCACCGAGTATTATCAGGATGCCCAGAAGAAGCGCACACCGCTGCCACGGAAGAATATTGACACAGGCATGGGCCTGGAGCGTACAGCGACTGTGATTCAGGGTAAACGCTCCTTTTACGATACCGACCTGTTTGCTCCTATCATGCAGAAGGTCTCTCAGCTTACGGAGCGAAAATATGGCGAGAACGAAAAGGCGGACCGCGCGATTAGAATAGTGGCGGAGCATGGACGGGCTGTAACTTTCTTGATAGCAGACGGTGTTATTCCCTCCAATGAGGGACGGGGCTATGTGTTGCGGCGCATACTGAGGCGCGCTGCTCTTTTTGGCAGGACTCTGGGCCTGGCTAAACCCTTCCTGGGAGAGGTAGCTAAAGAGGTCGTAGCAGGTATGGGACATGTCTACCCTGAGTTGGTGACGAGACGCGACCCTGTTCTCAAGGTGATTGGCACAGAGGAGGCCAGGTTCGGCGAGACCTTGAGCACAGGACTGAACCTGCTCAATCAACTCATGGGACAAGCTAAGACAAAAGCTGATAAGAAGATATCCGGCGAGGAAATTTTTAAGCTTTATGATACCTACGGTTTTCCCTCGGAGTTGACCGCTGAGATGGCTGCTGACAGCGACTTGTTGGTTGACCTCGATGGATTCGAGGCGGAGATGGAGCGGCAGCGAGAGCGTGCGCGGGCAGCGCATAAGTTCGTGCTCGGCGAGAAGGCGACAGCGTTTGATTATGCTTCTCTTACATTGCCCCGGACAGAGTTTGTGGGCTACAAGCGCACTAGCTGCAAGGCGAAGGTCTTGAGTCTGGTGGTTGAGGGCAAGCCCCAGGAGGCTGCCAGCGAAGGGGAACAGGTAGAGGTGGTTCTGGATACGACGCCTTTCTATGCTGAGATGGGCGGTCAGGTAGCTGATACCGGCGAGATAATAGGCAAGCAGGGGAAGTTAGCTGTCAGCGATACGGTCTGGGCTAACGGAGAAATAATCGTGCATAGAGGGAAGGTGGCGGATGGTGCTATATTTCTTGGTGAGAAGGTGACGGCTGAGGTTGCCCGCTCTCGTCATCTCGACATAGCGCGCAACCATACGGCTACGCATCTGCTTCACGCTGCTTTGCGCCAGGTGCTGGGCAGCCAGGTGCATCAAGCAGGCTCGCTGGTAGCTCCGGAGCGCTTCAGGTTTGACTTCACCTATGAAGCACCTGTTCTTAAAGAAGAGCTGAGGCAGATTCAGCGGATAGTGAACGAAAATATACGCGAGAACCTGTCGGTGACCAAGAAGGAGATGCCCCACAGCCAGGCGGTGGCTGAAGGGGCTATCGCCCTCTTCGGTGAGAAATATGGCGATATAGTCAGGACTGTGAAGGTGGGAAGCGCTAAGTCGCCCATTAGCTTCGAGGTCTGCGGCGGCACTCATGTCGACCGCACAGGCGATCTTGGCCTCTTCCAGGTAATCAGCGAGGGAAGCATCGGCTCCGGAATGCGCCGTATCGAGGCGGTGACCGGCAGGGAAGCAGAGAAGCTTATTGAAGAGCGCGCTTCCATGCTGGACAAGATAGCTCGCCGACTTCAGGTGCCGGCTGCTGATGTTGAAGGCAAGCTGTCAGGCGTGCTCGAAGAGCTCGATTCAGAGCGCAAGCGCGCTGTTGTTCTGGAGCGTCAGTTGTCCAAAGAGACAGCGGAGTCGCTGTTAACCCAAGCTGAGACAATTAAAGGGGTCTCAGTGCTGGTGGCTAAGACATCGGTTTCCAATATGGACGCCCTGCGGCATATGGGTGACGTATTGAGGGAGAAGCTGGGCAGCGGCGTGATTGTGCTGGCTGCGGTCTGGGATGATAAACCGAGCTTTCTGGCTATGGTAACCCCTGACCTCGTATCTCGCGGTCTAAACGCGGGCGATATAGTGAAGAAGGTAGCGCAGGCGACAGGTGGTAGTGGTGGAGGGCGGCCTCAACTGGGGCAGGGTGGGGGCAAGGACAAAGACAAGCTTGAGCAGGCATTGAAGCTGGTGGCTAAACTGGTGGAGGAGAAGGTCTAGGGGATGCACATCTTGGGTCTGGACATCGGCGAGAAGCGCATCGGCGTGGCGCTGAGCGACCCCCTGGGTATTATGGCGGGCGCTCTCACGGTGATCGAGAGGATCACGGATGAGGCTGCTGTAAAGCAGATAATTGACCTTGCCCGCGAGAACGAGGTGGAGCGCATTGTCGTCGGGATGCCCCGCTCTCTGGATGGCAGCCTGGGCAAGCAGGCGCAAGCTGTTCAGTCCTTTGTCGACTTGCTTAAGGAGCACACTCAGCTTCCGGTAGTTGCCTGGGATGAGCGGCTGTCTACGGTCGCTGCCGAGCGGACGATGCTGGAGGTGGGGATGAAGCGAGATAAGAGGAAGAAGCGGCGCGATTCCCTGGCAGCGGCGTTTATCTTGCAGGGCTACCTCGACCGGCAGAAAAACCGCGCGTCTGGTCAAAACCAAGACCTTTCTTAGTTTCCCCGAGAGCAGATTTTAAGCTCTAGCCGGAAACCATTAAGAAGAGGGAGTGCAGAGGGGATCACCCCTCTGCTGGGGGTTTGGGGGTATCCCTCAACCTCTCATTCCCCCAAGATTGGGGGATATAGGGGGTTGACGGTCTTGGAGCGGATGCTCCAAGCCACCCAACTAGAGGCACGAGGCCCTTGTGCTATGACAAAATTCGTTGGCCTAATAGGATATGGGCTGAAGCATTCTATCTCGCCTCAGTTTCAGCAGGCAGCTTTCGACTATCTGGGCCTCGATATTAGTTACGAGGTGTGGGAAATAGCTGAGGATGAGCTGTCTAAAGTGGTGGAGGAGATGCGAGACGCTGCGAAACTCGGTGCTAATGTTACGATACCTCATAAAGAGGCTGTGCTGCCGCTTTTGGATAATGTAGACAATGACGCTCGCCGTATCGGCGCGGTGAACACTATAGTTAATCGTGGAGGCAAGCTCACTGGCTATAATACGGATGCCGGCGGTTTCATGAGAGCGCTCCGCGATGACGGCGCTTTCTCTCCCCGAAACAAGCGTGTTGTGCTTCTGGGCGCGGGTGGAGCGGCCCGGGCAGTGGGCTTTGCCCTTGTAGATGGCGGGGTGAAGTCTCTGATTATCCTGAATCGCAGCGTTGAAAGAGGGAGGGCGCTGGCCTGGGACCTCAAGGTTTCTGATACCGAGGTTGTCGCTTTGTCGTGGAAGGATGGCAATACCTTGACTGCGCTTGGGGAGTGTGACCTCCTGGTCAACTGCACATCCGTAGGTATGAAGGATGGCTCCGGTGAAGGGAAATCGCCGCTGGGGATAGGGCTGATTCCCAAGCGAGCGCTGGTTTACGATGTGGTGTATAATCCCCTGGAGACGCCGCTGCTTGCTGCAGCCAAGAAAGCAGGGGCGCGTACTCTGGGCGGGTTGCCCATGCTGGTGTATCAGGGTGCAGCATCGTTCGAGCTCTGGACTGGCAAATCAGCGCCGATTGACATCATGATGAGGGTGGCGAAGAGGGCGTTCAGGTAGTTTAATGTAATCTCCTCGAAGTTACATCTTTATTTCTGCTTTAAAGTTGACATATTGATGGGTTTCTGGGATAATCGATTGGTGTCCGACGTAGGATTTCCTAATTCCGACACTGGAGGAGGGGACATGGTGGAGAAGAAGGTAACAGATGTGGTACTGCGTGCCAAAAGACAAATCACCTTACCGAAAGAAGTCTGCGACAAACTGGAAATCGGTCCCGGAGACATGCTGGAGCTAATTCTTGAAGGCTCTGCTTTGGTGGCCAGACCCAAGAAGGTTGCTGCTCTGCATGCGTTGCGTGAGATTCAAAAGGCTTTCAAGCGCTCAGGGATTACTGAAACGGAACTTCAAGAAGCGGGTCGCCGCGTGAGGCACGAAATCATCCGGGAGCGCTATGCTGCAAAATCCTAAACCTCGTATCTTTCTCGATAGCAATGTTATTTTCTCGGGGCTTTATTCTTCGGAAGGGGCACCCGGAATCATTTTGAAGCTTTTCGTTGAGGGCAAGTTAGACGTAGCCATATCTCAGCAGGTGCTGGAGGAAGTAGTGCAAACGGTAAAGGAGAAGCTCCCTGAAGCGCTTTCATCTTTAAGGAAGCTTCTGATTAGCGTTACTCCGGAAATTGTTGAGGTGCCGCCATCTAGAGAAGTGGCTCGCTGGTCTAAAATCGTTAGTTTTGAGGATGCAAACATCTTGGCAGCGGCAGTATTAACCAAGCCCGATTGCCTGGTCACTGGCGATAAGGGCTTACTAAGAAATCCGAGCATCGCCGAGAAGTCAGGACTAGCAATCGTTTCACCAGCGCAGTTCCTGAAACGGTGAGGAATGGATACTCGCCTATCTTGATTGGCTAATATTGAGAAGGGTAGCTTGGAGCACCCGCTTTAAGCTATTTCTGATATGTCGTTCCTATCCTTAAGAACTATTAAGGAAGGAATGCTGTGTAAGGGCGTTGTCTATTTAATAACTTGGCGCATGTAGGAGTAAATGTAGGGGCGTTCGGCTGAATGCCCTAATGCGTTTATCAATCACGATTGACATAATGATGAGGGTGGCCAAGAGGGCTTTGACGAAGTGAAGGAGACTTATGTTCCGTTTCTTAACCGCTGGTGAATCGCATGGACAGGGGCTGGTGGCAATCATCGAGGGAATTCCTGCGGGACTGGCCCTTGATGAGGACTACATAGCCAGAGACCTGGCGCGCCGTCAGAAGGGATATGGGCGTGGCGGCCGTATGGCTATTGAGGAGGATCGCGCCGAAATCGCCTCCGGGGTGCGGCATGGAGTGACTATGGGCAGTCCTATTGCGCTCCTTATACTCAATCGAGACTGGGAAAACTGGAAGCAGGTAATGAGCGTCATACCTGTGGAGCAGGAGGTTGAGCCGGTTACACGCCTTCGCCCCGGACATGCTGACCTGGCAGGCACGATGAAGTATAACCTCGACGATGTACGTCCAATTTTGGAGCGTGCCAGCGCCCGGGAGACGGCGAGCCGCGTCGCTGTGGGAGCTGTCGCCCGCAAGCTGCTTGCTGAGTTTGACATCGAGATACACAGCCACACTGTCTGCATCGGCGGGCACTGGGCTAAGCAGGTCGAGAAAGTTGACTGGGCAAAGGTGGAGAAGTCGCCTGTCCGCTGCGCTGATAGCAAGGCGGAGAAGGCTATGCTCTCAACCATTGATGAAGCCAAAAAGTCGGGCGATAGCCTGGGCGGTATCTTCGAGGTGGTTGCCAGCGGCGTTCCCATTGGCCTGGGAAGCCATGTCCACTGGGACCGCAGGCTCAATGGCAGGATAGCCCAGGCGCTGATGAGCATTAATGCGGTGAAGGGTGTGGAGATCGGGGCTGGCTTTAATGAGGCAAGCCTGCCGGGCTCGCAGGTTCAGGATATTATAGAGCTTGGTGCAAAGCGTAGCTGGAGGCATGCTACCAACCGGGCCGGCGGCATTGAGGGCGGCATGAGCAACGGCGAGCCAATAATCGTCCGCGCTGCGGTCAAGCCAATCCCGACTATGAGCACACCTTTACCCTCGGTCGATTTGAGGACAGGCGAGAAGGTTGAGGCCCATTTCGAACGCAGCGATGTCTGCGTCGTCCCTGCAGCGGGTGTTATCGGAGAGGCGATGCTGGCTATCGTTCTTGCAGAAGCTGTGCTGGAGAAGTTCGGCGGCGACCACATAGATGAGACGTTGCGCAACTATCGGGGCTATCTCAAATCGATAGGCCCCAGAAAATGATATGAGCAATCTCGGCTTTCACTGCCATGACCTTGACCTTTTCGATGAGATGATAATCGGCAATGGCCTGCGCCGTGGCGAGTTCTATAACCTTCCCGCCCGTGAACTTCCCAGGCTCAAACGGCTGGTCAAGCAGCATAACCTGGAGTGGAGTATACACGCTCCGTTGATTCAACTTGACTGGTACCCTAGGCCTCCGACCTGGTCTTTCCTTTGCGACACGGACAGGGACAAGAGGGAATTGACCATGAAGATGATAACTATGACCATGGAGCAGGCCGCTGAGCTCGGGGCAGAATACGTCGTAGTCCACTTCCCCTCGCCGACCTCGGAGGAATCGGACGAAGGCGGGTCGAAGGTCGAGGCGATCGCCCGGAAAAGCTGTGATCAACTCGCTGAGCTCAGCTTGAAGAGGGGCATTTCTATGCATGTAGAGGGTGTGGGAGCGAGTTCCTTGATTAATGCCGGGTTCCTCAAGCAGGTATTGAAGGAATACTCTCCTCCGCTGCGGTATTGTTTCGATACCGCACATACCCATTTAGCTGCCATACATAACGGTTTTGACCTCTACGCTTTTGAAGCTGAGCTTTTGCCGTATCTGGGCTCTGTCCATCTCTGGAATGTCCGCAGCAAGGATGACTATCTGGCTTTCCGGCACATCCCGGTGCACCCCAGCCAGAGCGCTGAAGATGGCTGGGTGGACATTGCGCGGGTTTTACAGATAATGGGCTCGATTAGACATTCGCTTCCCATTATCTTCGAAAGCGAGCGCTGGTATCCTGAGGAACTGGGAAATTACGACTATGGTGAGGGTGTGCAGTGGGTGAAAAAGCTCCTGGAAACATTATCCTGACCGGCTTCTCCTATACCGGCAAGACAAAGGTGGGCCAGAAGGTAGCCTGGAAATTGGATTGGAAGTTCATCGATATCGATGAGGAGATTGTGCGTTCTTACGGCAAGCCCATCGCCGAGATATTTGCCCGGGATGGAGAGGAGCGATTCCGCGAACTGGAAAGCAAGGCGCTGGAGCGTGTAACTCAGGGAAGCAATTTAGTCATTGCCACTGGCGGCGGGGCTGTTATGAGTGCCGCTAACCGTGAGATGATGATGGAAAGCGGAGAGGTCATATGCCTGGAGGCGAAGCCAGCCACTATATACCGAAGGCTGCTTAAGGAGGCTGAAGACCTCACAAACCAGGAGGCCAGGCCTCTTCTCGCCGGGCCCGAGCCGCTGAGACGCATCGAATGGCTGAAGGGATTTCGCCAACCTTATTACGCTCTTGCGGACTGGACAGTACACACCGACAATTTGACTGTGGACGAGGTGGCGGAGGAGGTGATACAGGGATGGCGGTTTGCCGGGAGGGAAAGGGTTGCCCCGCCGGCTCTGCCTGATGCCCGGGAATCTGAAGCCCCTTATTGTGAGCAGCAAGGAGCTGCCTGTGTGGTAACTACTGCCACAGAAAGCTATCCCGTCTTCGTGGGCTGGGGTTTCCTTGAGGAGTTGGGAAGACGGATGCGCAACGCCGGGCTCTGGGGCATGGCTCATATAGTGAGCGATGAGGGGGTGTTTCCGCTCTATGGGGCTAGAGTCACTAAGATTCTGGAGGACGCCGGCTTCGAAGTGGACTCCCTGATTGTGCCTCAGGGGGAGAGGAGCAAGTCTTTTGAGACGGCGGTCAAAATCTATGACTGGTTAGTGGATTGTCGTGCCGAGCGCGGTGATAACATAGTAGCTCTGGGTGGGGGTGTGGTAGGAGACCTTGCCGGCTTTGTAGCTGCTACTTTTCTACGCGGTCTGCCTCTGGTTCAGGTTCCTACCAGCCTCATTGGTATGGTCGATTCTTCTATCGGGGGCAAGGTCGCGGTAAATCATCCCCAGGGCAAGAATCTGATTGGAGCTTTTTATCAGCCACGCCTGGTCATAGCTGATACCCAGGCCCTGACTACTCTGCCCAGGCGCGAGTTGGTCTCAGGCTGGGCTGAGGTGGTAAAACATGCCATGATACGCGACCCGCGGCTGCTGGAGCTGCTTGAGGAGCGGGCAGAGGGGTTGCTCGCTCTGGACAGGATGGTCACCAGCGATGTAGTGGCGCGCAGCGCTGCTATCAAGGCCAAAATAGTGAGCGAGGATGAGAAAGAGCGCGGCATACGGATCATCTTGAATTATGGGCACACTATCGCCCATGGGTTGGAGGCGGCTGCGAACTACGAACGCTTCCTTCACGGAGAAGCGGTTGCCATCGGTATGACGGGGGCGGCTATAATCAGCCGTGATGTCGGTCTTTTATCCCATGAAATCGCGGAGCGCCAAGAAGCTCTGCTGAGAAGATTCGGCTTGCCTACCACCTTCTCCGGGGTGGATATCGAGCGTATACTCCAAGCTACGGAGCTCGATAAGAAGGTCAGGAGGAAGAGGATAAGGTGGGTCTTGCTTCGTGCTATCGGCCAGCCGGTAGTTCGTGATGACGTACATCGCGAGGTCGCAGCGGGCGTGATTAGGAAATTGTCGCAGGGTTAGTGCAGACATTTGTAGGGGCAGACCCGTGTGTCTGCCCGGGTAGCCTTGAGCGGATGCTCAAGGCACGGTTGGAGCAGGTGCTCCAACCTACCCGTGATGGGGCTATTGGTAATATTGTAGCTATATGTTATTATTAAAGAGCGCGTGGAGAAGCTTGAGGAGCGTACTGTAAATGGGTGATGTTACTGAAGCAACCCAGGAATCGCTGGCACGTGAGTTGAGTAGAAAGCCCCGGGGAAAGGGCATCATTGACTATATCACCGTGCTCAAACCCCGCGAGACGGTTTTGCTCACCTTCATCGGTGTCTGTGCCGCAATTATTGCAGCGCAGGGTAAACCTCCTCTCCATGTGCTTTTGATAGCCCTCGCGGCGATTGCTCTGGGGAGCGCCGGGGCTAATGGCCTGACCAATTATCTTGACCGCCATGTCGACGCCAGGATGCAGAGGACTCATATGCGGGCTCTGCCTGCCAAGCGCATAGTGCCTGCCAAAAAGGCTCTGGTGTGGAGCGTGTTCTTAATTATGGCTGCACTCGCCGTAGCCTGGTATCTCGACCCCCTCTGCTTTGTCTTCGGCCTCGTGGGCACTGTCGCAGCATCAGTATTCCGGAAAAGGGTGATGTGCGTCATTCAAGGCGGGATCGCAGGTTGCGCGCCGGTGCTCATAGGTTATGTGGCTGTCACTCACCACCTGGATATTCAGATACTTTTGCTCTGCGTCCTTATCGCCGTTTGGATACCGTTGCACGTGTGGAGCGTTATGATCGCTAACCGAGAGGACTACCTTCAGGCTGGTGTCGCCTATTTCCCCATCACCTGGAAGGTCAAAGACGCTATAAAGATATTAATGGTCTTGTCGATTATGCTTTATGCTGCGTCTATCGCTCTCTGGGCGTTCGATAATTTCGGGTGGCTCTATTTTGCGGTGGCCAATATCCTGGGCATCGTTATGGTCTATGCCAACTACCATCTCCTCAAGAGCCGCCTGACCCAGGATGCCTGGAAGGTGTACAAGCTTTCTGCATTTCCCTATCTGGGTTTGATATTCATCGCCCTGTGTTTGAGCTTCTGGGTCTGATTCCCGATGAGCCGACTCTTCAAGCTGGCGCAGACTTGCCTCAAGACCAGGGCTCGTGCCGGGACTCTTACCACGCCTCATGGCTCGGTGCCAACCCCTGTTTTCCTCCCTGTGGGTAGTCAGGGCACAGTCAAGACACTGACCCCGGATGACCTCAAATCGTTAGGTGTGGGAATGATTCTGGCTAATACCTATCACCTCTACCTCCGGCCCGGCGTGGAGACTATCAGCAAGCTGGGTGGATTGCACAAGTTCATGGCCTGGGAAGGCCCGATTCTGACCGACAGCGGCGGTTTTCAGGTGTTCAGCCTGGGGCACCTTCGTCGCGTCAGCGACGAAGGTGCCCTGTTCCGCTCCCATATAGATGGCAGCGAGCATTTCCTCACCCCGGAGCTTGCCATTGAAGTACAGGAGCAGTTGGGCGCAGACATTATTATGGTTCTTGATGAGTGTCCGCCCTATGGAGAGGATTTCGAGAACATCCGCAGGGCAACGGAACGCAGCCACAGGTGGGCGGAGAGGTGCCAGCAGAGACACAAGAAAAAGGGGCAGGCTCTTTTTGGAATTGTACACGGCGGCACTTTTGCCGAGTTGAGGCGCCAGTCGGTCGATTTTATCACTTCCCTGGATTTCCCCGGGTATGCCATCGGCGGCCTGAGCCTGGGAGAGCCCAAGGAACTGATGCACGATATGCTCGACGAGACCGTGGCTCTTCTCCCTGAGGATAAGCCGCGTTACTTAATGGGCGTGGGCTCTCCTGAGGACCTGGTGGAATGCATTGCACGCGGCGTGGATATGTTCGACAGTGCTCTGCCCACCAGGCTGGCGCGAAACGGCGCAGTCTTCACTCAGCACCGCCGCTACAATATAGGGAATGCCCGCTTCAAAACGAAGAAAGGGCCGATTGACCCTGAATGCGACTGCTATACCTGCCGCACATTTTCCGCTGCGTACCTTCATCATTTGTTCAAAGCTCAGGAGCTTCTCGCCTACCGCCTCGCTACGATACATAATGTCAGGTTTATCATGAGATTGATGGAGCAGATTCGGGTTTCTATTCTGGATGGCACATTTTCCAGCTTCAGGGAGGACTTTATTCAGGGCTACCAGCCCACTGATGCCGAGATCAGGGCGGAGCAGAAGAGTAAGTGGCTCGGGGCACGTCAAAAGAAGCACAGCCTGATTGCTTGTGATGATTCATAAATCGCTTTACATGACTTTTCCCTTCTGCTAAACTCTCACTAAATACTAGCTCTTCAAGAAGAGGTGCAAGATGGGGACGAGAGATTTTAGACACCATGAAACCAAGAAGCCCAAGAAAGGGGCCAAGAAGCCGCTGGTCTCGGAGGTGCTGGCTATGCCGACAACCGTGGAGGTGATTAAGGTGAAGGGGAAGAAGGAGAAGAGCGCTTGGGAGGAGGAGAAGGGCGCTGAGGAAGAAAAGTAGCTCTATAGTAGGCTACAGACAATTGCATGGTGCGGGCAGGCTGCACGAGCGTGTGGAGCAGGCACTGGCGATCCTCGAGAATTGCTGTCTCTGTCCTCGTCGCTGCGGGGTTAATCGTCTCAAGGGGGAGTTGGGTAAGTGCAGCACCGGGAGGAAAGCATTCGTTTCTAGCTTCGGGCCACATTTTGGAGAAGAGGCTCCTCTGGTAGGGAGCGGTGGGTCGGGGACAATATTCTTCTCTTTCTGCAATTTGAAATGTTGCTTCTGCCAGAACTACGCCATAAGCCAGCTTGGGGAGGGGCAGGAGGTGGAGGCCAGGGAACTGGCCGGCATGATACTCTCCCTGGAGCGAAAGGGCTGTCACAACATCAACTTCGTGAGCCCGACACACGTGGTGCCTCAAATCCTCGAGGCGCTGGAGATCGCTGCAGAGTCAGGCCTATCTGTCCCACTGGTATATAACAGCGGGGGCTATGATGCCATGGATACGCTCAAGCTCCTGGATGGCGTTTTCGATATTTATATGCCGGACATGAAGTACTCCGCCGAGCAAAACGCCCGGCGGTTCTCGGGAATCGATGATTACCCCCAGATAAATAGGGCTGCGGTGAAAGAGATGCACCGCCAGGTAGGAGACCTCCAACTGGACGATAATGGCGTAGCCACGCGTGGACTGCTGGTGCGGCATCTTGTTCTGCCCGATGGGCTGGCGGGAACCGCCGAAGTCTGCCGCTTTCTAAGCCGGGAAATCTCGGTTAACACTTACCTGAATGTGATGGCCCAATATCATCCTTGTTATAGGGCTTACGATTTACCTGAACTGGCGCGTTCTATCTCAAGTAAAGAGTTCATTGAGGCTATCGAAACCGCACGGAGCTGCGGCCTTCACCGGCTGGACAGAATTGAGCCTCGTCACTTTGCGGGCGTGCTCTGAACTTTGTAGGGCATTTGTGAGGTAGAGAATAGTGTTGGAACAAGCATCTTTGTTGGCTATAGTGCAGGGGCGTGTTCAGGGTGTGTATTTCCGTGCCTTTGTTCGGAATCATGCTGAAGCGCTGGAATTGAAAGGCTATGTAAGAAATTTGTCCGGCGGCAGGGCCATTGAGGTTAGAGCGGAAGGAGAGAAAACGAAGCTGGACGAGCTGCTTCACCACCTGAATACTGGGCCGTCTCGAGCTAAGGTGGAACATGTCGAGACGAAGTGGTCAGAGTACACAGGACACTTCAAGGACTTTCAGCTAAGGTATTAGGGCTTCGCCTCTTCCTCCAAAGGAATTGCCCTCAATCCGTAGTACCGGTCGTTGTCGAGGATGCGTTTTAGCTTGGGGACCGATAAGTCTCGAGCGTTGCTGCTATCACCCAGCCACTTCTGAAGTTGTTCCTGAATTTGCTCCAGGTTGAGAGGCTGGTTCCCGTTAGCCAGGAAAAGACGAAAAACCATCTCCATTAATGGCATATTAGGTGTGATAAAACCATCGCGTTTAGAGCAGCACTGCCTTATGACTCGCAGCAAAGCGGCTTCTGACTTCGTTTTCTCCTTCTTGCGGGATATCGGGCACAGGCGGCTTGTAGCCAGTGTGGCAAGGGATCGCTCCTGCCGTTGGTACCACTCCAAATCTATGAAGTAGCGAAGCTGTTTCTCACCGGTTTCCATATCCTGCTCTGTAACCATGGGCTAACCCCCTTGTTTGGTTTTAACCTCTTCGATCGGGCGAAGATAATCTGTTGTTACCCCCGCGGCATTCGCAGCCTCAGAGTCTACCTCGTAAGGTGGGCCAACGAATATTTTACCATAGTCCTCGACCTCTCCATGGAAATGGTCTTTGGCGCCGGTGAATCTCTTACGGCCGTCTATTATACCCAGGTCGAAGGGCAAGGTGAAGTACAAGTCAGCAATGATATTGTCGATGCCCAAAGACTGCTCCATCCCTCGAAAGCCCTTCACCTCTTGCGGATACTTCGATGCCGGAAGCAGCCCCAGCAGGTTCCTGATGCAGAAACTGCCCTGTCCTGCCACAACTTTGAAGGGAGCAATAGTTATCAGGAAATCGCAGGACAATATGACGTTGGGTAGCCAGAAAGTAGTCAGTACGAAGGGTTTGGCCAGAGGATTTTCCACTGCCACGGGGACACCTTGGTCGACATCCAGCAGCATTGTATGCGGAAAATCGTAGCCCAATTCTTTATATATTGAGTGCACTATTTCATCGCTGGCGCTTGCCTCAAGGAGCAGAATGTCGGCAGCGCTGACCTTCCTTATACCGGCGATCACTGCGCCCAGCGTCTCCCGGCTTGTAGTTATGGGGTGAGGCTTGGAGCAACCGGCGCTCGGCTTTATCAAGATTCGGTGCGCGAATGCAACCTCTACCGGTGGCTCGAAGACGAAATTGGCTGCCTCGAAGATCATTCTTCGCTTTTCCTTCTGATTGAGATGTCGATGCTTGTAGCCTGCGGAACCTTCTTCAGCGCGGAGACCATGCCGACCAGCGTTTTAGTGATAATGCTTCGGACAAAGGGATTGACCGGAATCGTCTCCTCGTTGACAAAGAGCGTGACTGTGTCCTCCTTCTCCCTGTCGAAGAACCTCTTTTCTATGAAGTCGACCAGCCCCGGCGCATCTTCCGGAGCGTACTGGGGCGCATCTATTTTCAGTTTCTCATCCGTGGCAATTGCCAGCAGTTCCTCTTTCGCGGACAGCAAATCAGGGCCAAATTCTTTACGGTGCACCTCTATCTTGGGTGCTTTGTCCTGTTTGAATCCTTCAGCCAAAATGATGTCGAAATCGGGGCCGATGAATCGCTGCAACTCGGCCAGGGTATGGTCGTGGTCAACTTTCCTGATTATAGCGAGCTTCTGTGATGAGCTTATGGCAACAGCGTCGCTGTCCGCCTGCGCGTACCTCCAGGTGTCCTTGCCCTCATGGTCTATGTCAAAGCCGCTGGCACTGTGTTTGATAGTCGCTACCCGATAGCGTCGGCGCTTGAGCTCAGCCACCAGCCGCTCTATGACGTAGGTCTTTCCTACTCCGCTCTTACCGACCACGCATACTATGGGAACCATCTACATCTCCTCGTTCCAGTCAAGCATCTGTACCTGGACTTCCTCACCTGCCTCGATGGCCGGCTTGTCTTCGGGGACAATCATTAGCCCGTTGGCCTGCGCCATGGAGGTCAGTATGCCCGAGCCCTGGGCGCCGGCGAGGCTGGCGAAGTACCGGCCATCGCGCTTGCTTACCATGACTCTGGCGAAGACACGTCGTCTATCTCTGTTCTCTAAACGGCCTTCACTGGTGGCCTGGATAGTAGGCTTGGCGCAGCTCTTTCTCCCCAGCATCTTCAGGATGGCCGGACGGGCGAATTGCTCGAAGGCAATCATAGAGCTTACCGGATTTCCGGGAAGCCCCAGGTGGGGTATCTTTTTCTTGCCCAGTCGCAGCACTCCGAAGGCTAGAGGCTTGCCCGGCTTCATACGCACTGTCCAGAATGTCACCTCTCCTAGTCGTGCCAGGACATCTTTGACTACATCGTATTCTCCCACAGATACCCCTGCGGAGGTTATCAGCAGGTCGGCATCGCTTGCCTGTTTTATCTTGGCCTCCAGAGCCTTGATATTATCTTTGGCGATGCCCAGAATCTTGGGGATGCCGCCATAGCGACTCACCTGTGACGCAAGGCTATAGGTGTTGCTGTTGTATATCTTGCCCGGCGGCAGTGGCTCTTTAATGTCTACCAGCTCATCTCCTGTTGCCAGCACAGCTACCACAGGACGACGGATAACGCGGACGACATCTTTTCCTAAGGAAGCTAGGACGCCTATCTCCTGGGGCCGGAGCACCGTCCCTGCCTGCAAAACCAGGCTGCCTTTAGAGATATCTTCCCCGGCCTTTCGGATGTTCAGTCCCTTCGCCGCCTGCCGTAGTATCCCGATATCGGTTAAGGGTTTCTTGGCTGCCTTGCGTTTTTCCTCATCGGTGTCTTCGAACTGGACCACGGCGTCGGCGCCTTTGGGAATGGGTGCACCGGTCATAATGCGAATAGCAGTGCCGGGCGTTACCTCCTCCCTGGCTATATAACCTGCGGCTACTTCCCCGATGATGCGAAGCGTGCGTGGAGAGGAGGAGCCAGCACCCTTGGTGCTCTCGGCCTGCACTGCATAGCCGTCCATGGCGGAATTATCCAGCGGTGGTATGTCTATCTCGGAGTAGACATCCTCTGCCAGCACAAGTCCCAGGCTATCCAGGAGCGGCTTGTCTTCTGGTTCGAGCACATCGACATAGCTCAGGATCTTCTCCAGGGCTTCCTCAACAGATATCATCTCTCTGCATCCCTCTGTGTCCTCAGGTAGTCGGTTAGTTCAGCGTCCGGTCAAAGAAAGCTGTGACCTTAGTGATATATTCCTCGGGTTGGGCCTTGTAGGCCCTGGCATGCTTGGCCTTGGGAACTATCCACAGCGCATTGTTGTGGTTATTGTTGGCCTGGTATAACCTCCGCGCATTGTCGACAGGGATCTTGCGGTCGGCCTCACCGTGGATGAAGAAGATGGGGCGAGGAGCGATCTTGGTTACTGCCTGAAGTGGTTGAGCCTCCTCAACGTTAACTCCGTAAACTATCTTGGCTATTCCCGGTATAACGGGGGTCAGGAATCTCGGCATATACGGACGCCTGGCCACCTCGCTTTTTATCAAGTCCATAATGTCGGCCCAGCAGCTATCAGTCACCAGCGCTGGTAGCTCCTTATCCTCGGCTGCTGCCAGCAGGGAAGCGGCAGCGCCCATCGAGAAACCGAGAACTCCGATATGTTGGGGCAGTACCCCTCGACCCCTGACGTAGGCAATAGCGCCCAGCACATCTCTCCTCTCGTAATAACCGCCGGTCAATCTGCCTTCCCCTGATTCGCCGTGGCCGCGCAGGTCGAACATCAGCACATTGTAGCCATGTTCCGTTAGTCCCTTGGCAATCTCCAGCAAGCCGATAGTGGGGTCAGCGCGGTGATACCCGTCACCGTGTACCATGATGACGCAGCGGTCGCTGTTGCCAGCCTTGACATACCAGCCCCGCAGCGTCACTCCATCTCGCGCTGCTGGAAATGAGACATCCTCGTAACTCAAACCCAGCCTGGAGGGATTGTCCTTAATCTGCACTCGCTTTGCCTTGGTCAGAGAACGTACCATGAGCCTCGAGATGCCCGATGGGATCGCTGTTGCCATTGAGGTTAAGGCGGCTCCCGGTCTGAACCGACGGCTCATCGCTATCATTTCCTGCTCTTTCTTTGGGTTGTCTCTCTGGCTGCCAGCATTCTGGCCCTCTTCAGATCGGCCTCGGTATTGATATTGAAGAAGCTCAAACGCTCCGGATCGAATCTGTCTAGCTCCTCTTCTCCCACATACCTTACCTTCACCGAGTCGAAGAAATCCCTGATCTTGAGATTGCCCTGTTTGATCAGGTCCTCCATTGGCTTCATGCAATTCTTAGAGTACACGGCGTGGAGCGGCTCCATCTGGTCTCCTATCCTCGGTATTACGACATCGAAACCGGGTGCCATCTTGACCATATAGCGCAGTAACTCCAGATTCAAAAATGGCATATCGCAGGCAACAACCAGATTGAGGAAGTTGCTCGAATGCACCAGCCCTGTATAGATGCCGATAAGAGAGCCTGTCTCCGGGTAAAGGTCAACCACTGTTTTCGCTTCTGGATATGTGTATGAGGGTAGGGATGACCTTGCCTGCTTCTGCGAAATCACTATCAGTATCTCTTGGCTCAGCGAACTGAGCCTGCTGATGGCCCGCTCTATCAGGCTTTTCCCGGCAATCACCTCCGCGAGTTTTTCTCTTCCCAGGCGGGAACTGCGGCCACCGGCGAGGATGTTAGATGTTATAGTCAAATCGAAGCTGCCCGCTCCCCAAGACAAAAAATGTCCCAATTCATTGTATCACCTCAGTCAACCTCAGGTAAGACTCCGTAGATACGAAAATAGAAGCGTCGTGCACCTTTTAGGGTCATTCTTCTATTGGGAAGGATGAGTGTGTTCTATGTCACCCTGAGCAGGGCGAAGGGTCTCTGAGATTCTTCGCTCCGCTCAGAATGACATGGGTTATTCCTCATCCCAGGCGCCTTCTCCGATAAGGGGGACGAAGCGGCAGGCACCCAGGTTTGTGGTAACCGTTCCCTCTTTGCGCTTTATCACCTGCATCAAATCTTGTTCGAAGCGCGAGCCAACCGGTATCACCAGCCGTCCGTCTATTGCCAGTTGGTCCAGTAGCACCTGGGGCACCTTCGGCGCGCCGGCAGTGACGATTATGGCATCGTAGGGCGCTCCCTGGGGCCAGCCCAGGGTCTTTTCGGTGGGGTGGAACTCCACATTGGTGTAGCCCAGCATGGTCAAAACATCTTTCGCTCTATCGAGCAGCCTCTGATGCCGTTCCACGGTAACTACCCGGTTCGCCAGCTCGCAGAGGATGGCGGTCTGGTAGCCGCTGCCGGTACCGACCTCCAGCACCTTCTCTTGGCCGGCAAGCTCCATAGCTTCGGTCATCAGGGCTACGATATATGGCTGCGATATAGTCTGCCCCATCTCGATGGGCAGTGGGATATTCTCATAGGCTGCATGCTGGCTGCTGGGGGGCACAAAAAGCTCGCGGGGTACATGGCTCATTACATCAAGCACCCTCTTGTCCCGTATCTCCTGGGACAGTTGATGCATCAGTCTAAGCCGGGCGGTCTCCATGTCCATGGTCACAGCCTCGTCTGCTTTCAGGAATATACCACAAACCGTCGCCTTGGTCTATAGAAAGAGGCTATTCCATTGACGTACGAATCGCCTGATAGTAGAATTAGTCATAGGACATAGCTGTAATCGAAGGGGCACGGCATGCCGTGCCCCTTCACAAATTGCCCGGAATCCTGAAGATGGGTGCAGGGGGATTACATAGGGGAGTGCAGAGGGGGCTCGCCCCTCTGCTGGGGGATCAAGGGGGTTGACATAAAAGCTAATGAATAAACGAGCACTATTACTTATCTCATCCCTCTTAATCATCGTATTTGTCCTGGTAACTCTGACCTCCTGCATTGCCCCTGCGGTCACAGCGGCGGAGGTGGAGGATGGGATATACACTCAGGTCAATAAGCTCAGGCAGGATAACGGCCTTACCGCGCTTGCCAGAGACCCTGCTTTAGATGTACTGGCCACGCAGTTCTCTGCGAGCGAGCTTTCCCAGGACGTGGAAAATGCCACCGAGCTTCATTATCTGCTGCATAATTCGTGGTGGGTCTCCTATACAAGTGGTTCTCCCCGGCTTGTCGGGGATACTGCTCAAGAGCAGGTAGAATATTGTTTCAAGAACAATGACCTCAGAGACGCTATGCTTAGAAGCGAGGCAAGGGCGACGGGTGTGGGGGTGGCTGTTGTAGGCAGCAAGGTCTATTACACCCAGGTCTTCGATGTCCTGAATGCCGCCAGCGGTAACGGTAGTCCTATCCGACTCCAGGAGAATCCTCAAGCCGTCGACGTTTCGTGGGAGCAGGTCAAAGAGTTTGTCATGAATGATGATACCAATTCGCACACCTATATCCCTGGCTCCTTCGTTTGCGCGGACTTCGCTGCTCTGCTGCATAACAGAGCAGAGGCAGCCGGGATAAAAACAGCGTACGTCAGCGTTGAGTTTGCCGAAGGCCCTGCACACGCTTTGGACGCTTTCAATACCACAGACAGAGGGCTGGTCTACATAGACTGCACGGGGCCTGGGTTCCAGTCTCCCACCTTCGGCGACAGTTTAGACGGTCAGGATATTTATGCAGAGTACGACAAGGTGGCTTATATAGAAGTGGGCCAGGCTTACGGCCTCATATCGCTGGATAAAGCCACTTCTTTCGATTACGGGTTCTATGAACAGTGGACGCAGCAGTGGCAGGATTACGAGGCGAAAGTCAGCTTATATAACGGGGGCTCGCTTAGCTACAACGAGCGGCAGGTTCTGAGGAGTCAGATAGAGGCGCTGAGCGCCATACTCGGCGATTATCGTTGGGAGCCGCTGGGCAACGTCACACGTGTCGATGTACACTGGTGAGAGATCGTTTAACGACAGGGGAGTGCAGAGGGGCAAAGCCCCTTGAGCATTAAATTCCCCCTTTTCTAAAGGGGGATAGAGGGGGATTACATAGGGAAGTGCGGAGGTGGTTCAGGGGGTTGAACAGCGTTGCTAGATGACCTCACTGGTGATATAGGCAAAGGAGCCTTCCGAGAAGGACTCTTTTACCCTCTACTTCATCGTTTGCTCATGGCTTCTGCTTAGGTCTTCTTCATGATATCGGCGTCGATGCCTTTGCCGCGTAGCTTCAGCTTAATGGGTTTGTTGCCGCCGTACTTCTTGTAGACGCGGCACGTTTCGCAGACGCTGGTGTCGGTGCCGGTGACGACGTTGCCCTTCTTCCGCAGCTTACCGTAAGTTCCTTCGATTTCCCAGCAGGGGAGAGAGGTGCACCTGGAAGCAGGACAATCATCTCTTATTGCTGGCGGGCAGTTGCACATCTGCCAGCATATCGTCTTCCCTGCCCAGAAGTCAGCGCCGCTCTCCGCGGCGGGCTCTTCCTTCTCGCCCGGAGTCTCTATTACCGCCTGCTTTATTCTGCCTGCCATTTTCATAGCCCCCTTTCCGTTGCCCTGGTAGATTTCCCGCTCACTATTATCTTATCACAACCCGGTCAAGCCTGCTTCCGCGTTAATGCCTGTTTCAGATTGCCGAAACCTTGCATCTCGCAGACTCCTGGTAAGGTATTTATGCCTGTGCGACCAGGAGGATGGTGGCAGTCAGAAATACTTGCCACTGAGCGCTGGGGTTGATATACTATCGGAAAGTGCGTTAAAGAGAAAGGCAGATGGAATACGAGACTATCATAGGGCTGGAAGTACACGTTCAGCTCCTGACTAAGAGCAAGATGTTCTGCCGCTGCAGCGCTGACTATGCCAGCGCTCCGCCCAATACCCATGTCTGCCCTGTGTGTCTGGGCATGCCCGGCGTGCTGCCTACCATCAATAAGCGCGCTATTGAATACGCCATCATGACTGCCCTGGCACTGAACTGCTCCATCCCTGAGCATACCAGGTTCGACCGCAAGAACTATCCCTACCCCGATTTGATGAAGGGGTATCAGATTTCCCAGTACGATAACCCGCTATCCCGCAACGGCTGGCTCACCATAGAAGTAGACGGCAAGAGCAAGCGCATCGGCATCACCAGGGTGCACCAGGAAGAGGATGTGGCCAAGCTGTTCCATCGCAGCGACCCCGACGGCGAGACCTATAGTCTGGTGGATGTCAACCGCTCCGGTGTGCCTCTGATGGAGGTTGTGAGCGAGCCCGACATACGCTCTCCCGAGGAGGCGCGTGAGTACCTTATGAAGCTGCGCAGCATCCTTCAGTATCTCGGCGTATCCACAGGCAATATGGAGGAGGGCAGCTTCCGCTGCGACGCCAACGTCAGCATCAGGCCTGTCGGCACCACAAAGTTCATGCCCAAAGTCGAAGTCAAGAATATGAACAGCTTCAGGGCGGTCTACCGTGCTCTTGCCTACGAGGTGGAGAGGCAGAAGAAGTTGGCCGAGGAGGGCGGGAGATTGGTGCAGGAGACCAGGGGCTGGGTGGAGGAGAAAGGGGCTACTGTCTCCCAGAGAAGCAAGGAGTATGCCCACGACTACCGCTATTTCCCCGAGCCGGACCTGCCACCTATGGAATTCAGCCGGGCGTTGGTAGAAGAGATAAGGTCTCGCCTCCCCGAGTTGCCCGATGCCGTACGCGACAGGTTCATGTCGCAGTATAATCTGTCCAGGTATGATGCCAATCTCCTCACTGTTTCCAGGGCGATGGCGGATTATTTCGAGGCCTGCCTGAAGCTCTTGCCCGCAGGCACCGGGGCGGACAAAAAAGCAAAGACAGTGGCTAACTGGCTTCTGGGTGAGTTTACCAGACTGCTCAACGCCACGAATATCGAGATAAAGGATGCCAAGGTCAAGCCGCGGAATCTGGTTGAGATGCTTGACCTTATAGACAAGGGCACTCTCAGCACCAAGATGGCGAAGGAAGTCTTCGAGGAGATGTTCCACAGCGGAAAGAAGGCGTCGCAGGTCGTGCAGGAGAAGGGGCTGGCTCAAATCAGCACCGCCACTGAGTTGGAGACCGTTGTGGGCCAGGTGATTGCGGCGAACTCCCAGGCGGTGGCGGACTATAAGCAGGGTAAGGAAACTGCTCTGAAGTTTTTGGTGGGGCAAGTGATGAAGGCGACCAAGGGGCAGGCAAATCCCCAGATGGTGAATGAATTGCTGAGGAGGATGCTGGCGAAGGGTAGCCAGTAAAAAATAGTAACATGACACCAGTACAAGTTGCTCTGATAATCATTGCTGTGGCGCTGGTTGCTACTGTCCTGGCCCAGGTGCGCGGGGGCGGTTTGGGTGGGATATTCGGTGGGTCAGGCGAGTCTGCGTTCAGAACCAGACGCGGATTCGAGAGGACACTGTTCCGTTTCACTATTGTGCTCGCTGTGGTGTTCGTGGTTCTCTGCATACTCAGCGTCAGGGTCTCATAACGAAACAGGGTAGCCTGGAGCATCTGCTCCAACTCTGTCGCAATCACAATATCGGAGGAAATTGCGATGTCGCGCATGAAAACCTGGCTCATGGAGATAAGGGCGCCGTTTCTTTTGGTGACGCTTGTTTCGGTGTTGGTGGCGGTGTCCGTAGCAGTTTATCAATCATATCACATAAACGCTTTATATCTCGGGCTGGCTTTCTTAGGCGCGCTTTTGTCACATGTAGCTGTCAACGTGTTCAACGAGTATTTTGACTACAAAAGCGGGGTGGACTTTAAGACTATGAAGACGCCGTTCAGCGGCGGCAGCGGAGTGCTTCCCGCAGGGCTGCTCAATCCACGGAGCGTTTATGTATTAGGCATTTCCTGCATCGCCGCGATTATTGCCATCGGCGGCTATTTCATATACGTTCATGGCCCGCTCATAATCCCGGTGGGAGTGGCGGGAATAATCACCGTGTACTTTTATACCACTTATATCACCAGGTCACCGTTGCTGTGCGCGATCGCGCCGGGGCTTGGTTTCGGTCCTTTGATGGTCATGGGCACGTATTTCGCTTTGACGGGGACCTACAGCCTGGCAGCAGGGCTGGCTTCGCTTGTACCCGGTTTCCTGGTCAGCAACCTGCTTCTGCTGAATCAATTTCCCGATGTCGAGGCTGATGCCTCGGTATCTCGCAGGCACTTCCCCATATCGATAGGGCTTGAAAAGAGTTCACTGATTTACACAGCATTGGTTCTGGCTGCGTATCTGGTGCTGATAATCTCTGTGGAAGTCGGCAAGTTGCCCGATCTGGCACTGCTGGGGCTGGTGACGCTGCCCCTGGGGCTGCTGGTGGTAATGGGAGTGCGCAAATACCACAATCAGATAGAGCGCCTGGTGCCGATTATGGGGCGCAATGTGATGCTCACGCTTTTCTTCCCCCTACTGATGGCTATCGGCATCATAGTCCGTTAGCATGTAACCGTGGTAATTGGTAATCATTTTTTGGGGGCATCCTTCCGAGGAAGGATGCCCCCTATATTTTATTTATGATACAATACCCACGGACATTGAGGGTATTTGATATGCGCATCGTATTTATGGGAACTCCCGAGTTCAGCGTACCTCCGCTGGAGTACCTCATGAAGAACGAGTACCAGGTGGTCGGGGTCTACACCCAGCCCGATAAACCGACAGGCAGAGGGCGGACGCTGGAGCAATCTCCCGTGAAAAAAGTGGCGCTGGCACACGGTTTGGAGGTTTTTCAGCCGGTCAGGCTGCGAAATCCCGACGAAGTGCTGCGCGTGGCTTTGCTCAGCCCTGACTTGATACTTGTGGCTGCCTTCGGCCAAATCCTGCCTCAGAACGTGCTTGATATACCGCCTTTCAGCTGCCTGAATATCCATCCTTCTCTTCTGCCGAAGTACAGAGGCGCTACTCCTATACCTTCTGCTATCCTCGGCGGAGAAAGTGAGACCGGGGTCACCATCATGCTCATGGATGCAGGGATGGACACCGGGCACATCGTCTCCCAAATAATAGTTGGGATAGAGCCTCAGGATACCACTGGATCCCTCACCAAAAGGCTGGCTCAGGCCGGCGTACGTCTGCTGGGTGAGGTGCTGCCCTTGTGGTTCGACCGATCTCTGACGCCTCAGCCGCAGGACGTGAGCAAAGCCACTTGTACAACCCCTATCACCAAGGAGGACGGCATCGTAAACTGGCAGATGTCTGCCGAGGAAATCTCGAGGCGCGTGCGTGCCTTTTATCCCTGGCCGGGGTGCTACACCTGGTGGCAAGGTAAGCTGCTGAAGCTGCTGGAAGCAGTTCCTTTGCATAAAAATAAGGATTTGCTGCCAGGGAAGGTGGTAGCTCTAGCCTCGGGCCAGCCTGCCGTTGTCGGTGTTGAGACTGGAGACGGCATCTTGGGCCTGTTGCGCGTTCAACTCGAGGGGAAGCGTGCTCTAACGGCAGCAGAGTTCCTATTGGGACAGAGGACTTTCATGGGGAGCACTTTAGGCAGCAAACGCTGATGCTAAGCTGCCGGTTTCTTTCCTGAGGCAGCCGGTTTCTTCTCCGATTCCGCAGGGGCTTTTTCCTCAGCCTTGGCTTCTTCTTCCTCACCCTTTTCCTCAGCCTCGGCCTCGGCTTCAGCCGCAGGCGCTGCAACGGCCTCTACCACCTCTACGCGGAGGCGGGCGATTTTCGCTACCACTTTCTCAGGGCTGCTAACGATGGCGATGCCCTCGCCGACTTTGAGGTCCTTGACGTGAAGAGCCTGGTCGAGATCTACCAGATTCGATATATCCAGTTCTATGCTATGGCACATATTGGCGGGAAGGCATTCCACCTCGACTGAGTTCATCTCCTGCACCAGTATCCCGCCCTGCTCCTTCACTGCCGGGGCCTTGCCCGTGAGCACCAGCGGGACCTCGATCTTCAGCTTTTGATCCATCCTCACCTGGTAGAAGTCGACGTGAAGCAATTCGCCCTTAACGGGGTCGCGTTGGATTCCCCTGACTATGGTCATGTGGGGACGTTTTGCGCTATCTATCTTCAGATGGACAAGGCTGGTCTTACCTGCCTGAGCTAGAGCTTTCTTGAGCGCTGGGGTTTCGATTTGCAGGGCAGATGATTCGACGCCGTGGCCGTAGAGGCTGACGGGTGTGATTCCTTTACGGCGCAAGAATCTGACCTTCTTGCCCAGTAAGTCGCGCTTGTGAGCTGTCAGTTCGATATTGTCCATTTTGGCAACCAGTTTAATACTATAACAGGACTCTAAAGTAAAATCAACCTCCGCCTCATAGTATCTCCGCTCGACATCGCTCTCTAAAGGGGCTTATAATCTTGAATTGGAATGAAAACCAGCGATTTCGATTACGAACTGCCTCCGGAGCGCATTGCCCAGACTGCCGCCGAGCCTCGGGACCATTCGCGGCTTCTGGTGCTCTCTCGGAAAGACGGTAATATGGAGCATCGCTATTTCTATGATGTGGGCGATTATCTTCGGGCTGGCGACGTATTGGTGTGCAACGACAGCCGCGTAATCCCGGCGAGGCTTTTGGGGCGCAAGGTAGATGGCGGGGCTAAAGTGGAGCTTCTTTTATTGAGGAGGTTGGAGCGCGGTGTCTGGGAGACGCTGGCCAGGCCGGGGCGAAGGCTCAAGGTGGGGACAAGGGTGGAGTTGGGTGCGGGGTCTACTATTGAGGCGCAGATAATTGAAAAGAGAGAGACTGGCACTGTTATTGTCAGCTTCCCAGATGAAGAGGCGCTGGAAAAGGCGGGAGCTGTTCCCTTGCCTCCCTATATACATACCCCCCTAACCAACCCCGAGAGATACCAGACAGTATACGCCCAGGAGAAGGGCAGTGTAGCTGCTCCCACAGCGGGGCTGCATTTCACCCCTGAGCTGATGAACAGCCTTCAGAGCAAGGGCATTCGTTTTGTCTTTGTCACACTTCATCTGAGTTTGGATTCTTTCCGGCCGGTGCAGGTCGATGACCCGGCTGCGCATGTGATACACAAGGAATATGGCGAGCTTACCCCTGAGGTAGCCGGGGAACTCAATCAGGCCAAAGCCGAGGGCAGGCGGATTATTTGTGTGGGTACGAGCTCGGTAAGGATGCTTGAGCATGCAGCACGAGATAGCGAAGGCAGTGTAAAGCCTTTCACAGGCTGGGTAGACCTTTTTATTTGGCCTGGATATCGCTTCAAGATGGTGGATGCCTTAATCACCAACTTCCATCTGCCCCGCTCCACGCTGCTGATGCTGGTGTCCGCGTTTGCGGGCAGGGAGCTTGTCCTTCGGGCCTACAGTGAAGCGATGAGGCTGGGCTACCGCTTTTATAGCTTCGGCGACGCGATGCTGATTATCTGAGGCATCCGGCTAATGATGGGGTTTTCGGAGCAATCTCTTCATCCAGTTCCGGAAGGAAAGTTGCCTGTCTCTCCGAAGGAAGCATTCCCTGAAACCAGATGAAGGGAGTCGCCCGCTTGGTCACCACTCGCATCTTCTGCAACTGCTCCACCGAGCCGATGCTGTGGTCTTTGCGCGCTTCAAGTATTCTGGCGGCTGATACTGGGCCGATGCCCGGAACGCGGAGAAGCTCATCGTAGCCAGCCTTGTTTAAGTCTACAGGGAAAAGCCAGGGCTGTCTCTGTGCAATAAGGACTTTAGGGTCTTTCGTCAGCGGAAGGTCACCTTTTTCTCCTAATGCTAGCTCGACCTCTTGAGGAGAGAACCTGTAGACCCTGAGCAGCCAGTCTGCCTGGTAAAGTCGGTGTTCTCTGAGTGGAGGGGCGGGACTAAGGTCTTCCAGCGGTGAGCGCCATACCGGGGAGAAGGCACTGAAATATACTCTCCTCAACTCCAGCTCGTTGTATAATGCGCTGGTGGTATGTAGGATGTCACGGTCTGTTTCGCCGGCGGCCCCAACCACAAACTGGGTCGTCTGTCCCGAAGGCACCAGCCCCTCATTATTTGACATAACCTGCTTTATCCAGCGCATGCGTTCCACGATATCCTGATGCAGATTCTTCTTTGAGCTCAACCTGTGCAGATGGTGTGCGGTCGGTGCCTCCACGTTGAGCGATACCCTGTCTGCCAGCCTGCAGCCGGCCTCAACGCAGTCGAAGGGAGCCCCGGGCAAAATCTTGAGATGAATATATCCTTTGAACTCATAGCGTTGGCGCAATATCTCCACCACGTTTATCATTTTTTCCTGGGTTCTCGAAGCATTGCCCGCCACGCCGGAAGAAAGGAACAGCCCTTTCACCAGCCTTTTTCTGTGGAGTTCCATGAACAACTTGGCTAGCTCGTCGGGCTGGAAGGCGAATCTGGGGCAATCTCTACCAATCTGATTGGCGCAATAAGCGCAGTCATTGACGCAGACGTTGGTCAGCAGGACTTTGAATAGGGGAGTGGTACCACCACCGGGCAATGCTGCGTTGTATATGAAACGCAGTGGGGAGCGACCGGAGTGGCTGCTGGTCATGCCCGCATTGTAGCTGCAAACGTCGAACTGGGCGCCGGCAACCAGAGTTTCCAGCCTGTCTGAACAATTCATCTTCTATCCGATACAGTCACAGTTCTTCGATACGTCCACTATATCAAGAACTGGGGTAAACTTCAAAGCCGAATGGTTTATGGGTTCAGCATAGTTTCTCGTTTTCACCGTAGTGATACCCAATCAAGCGCTTGCTTGACAAAAACGAGCCTGAGAATTAAAGTCTCAGTTACCAGAGTTCGCTAGCTCGCGGTATGAATTGTCATGATAAGCTCAGAGGATACCAAGCTGACCCAAAGGGAGCGTGAAGTTCTTGCCCTGGTTGCCCGTGGTCTTACTAATCGGGAGATTGCCCAACAGCTTTTCATATCTACCTATGCCGTGAAGATATCTCTTCACCAGGCATGCGTCAAATTGGGGGCACGGAACCGGGCACAGGCAGTTATCTTTGCCTTCAAGAAAAGAGCTGTAGACGCGCAGGATGCCTACTCTCTGGAGGAGGTAGCGGATTTACTCGCCTCTCTGGGGCCGGAGGCGATAGAGACAATAGCCCAGTTGCTAAAAGAAAAGCTCGAGGGCGTCGAGCCCAATCAGGCGCCAAGCTGACCTAACATCGTTGAGTACTCCTTTTTCGCCATGCAGTTTCATCCGACAGATTCTCATAATCGGCAAATTGCAGATGAGAATTTGACCGTATCCCGAAGAACTACAGGTTATTTCCCTTCTATATCTAGCAGTTGAAAACGCGAATAGATTTGGGCAAAAAACTAAACGAAAGTTAGTTGCAAAAGACATAACTATGTAGTACGTTAACCTCATACTGAAAGTCCGACAGGAAGATCACCGGACAAGTACAACAATCGGTTTTTCCTTTTTTGCTCTGCTCCTGCGGGAGGAGCAGACCCGTGTGACGAGGATGGAGGGGAGGCAAGGCAGAGGCTACACCTACCCCGATTTGCGACAACGCGTCTGTGATTATGCGGCCTAACACATTGTCGTGTCCAGAGCAGTAGCAATATCTGAGGGGGTGCAACTATGGCTAAGGGGAAAGATTTCGATGTCATCATCGTAGGGGGTGGGCCTGGCGGTCTGGCCGTAGGAGCTATGCTGGCCAAGGAAGGCGTAAAGACAGCTATCATCGAAAAAGACCCCGTTGTAGGCGGACGCTATCGCTCCATCGATTTCCACGGTTGCCGTGTGGATTGTGCTGTCCATTTCCTGGTAACGCTGTTTGGCTCTCCGGAAAAGTCCTACACCTATAAACTTTTCACGCATCTGGGACTGCCCTTCGAATATAAGTTAGTGCAGTGGCCTATTGCGTTAGTCAGCAAGGAGACACCTGGCCAACTCAGCACTTTCGCTATGGACCTCAAGCTCGGCGTGGATAACTTCTACGAGTTCTTCGCCTTCGCCACCGGTATGCAAATGGACGATTCGGTGAAGAAGGAGCTTATGAAGCTCGCCACCATCACATCGGATATGTCTGAGGACGAGTGTCGCCAGGTGACAAATGTATGTTTTGCTGACTGGATCGATAAGAATATCGAAGACCCTATGGCAAAGGCAGTCCTCTATGGCATGGAACCGGTTGTCGGTGCACCCATCAAGGACATGAGCTTCGGGTTTATCGCCAATGCCTGGAGCGCCTTTCCCCGCGTCGGCGGCGTCGTAACCTATTATCCCAAGCACGGAACTCTGGAAGATGCGATAATAGTGCCTCTGGCAACCTATATCACCGAGCACGGCGGGAAGCTCATTACCCACAGTACAGCCAGAAGCATCGTCGTCGAAGATGGGAAGGTAAAAGGAGTCGTTGTTCACGACGACCACATGCGCTTCATGCTGGAGGAGTATAGTGCTCCGGTGGTCGTATGTGCCATGCCTATCTTCGAAGCGGTAGCGCAGCATATTCTCGGGAGCGATCTCCTCACGGATGACTGGCTTGAGGCTATCAGGCTAATAGGGAGTCGCGCTGTCCAGGACTTATCGGGATTCTACCTTCTGCGCAAGGATGTTTTGCCCAGAAAGGGTCATGGCTGGATACATATTTTCGATGTTGATTACGGTCTTCCCACCTACGTAGGAGATTGGTGCCTGGGCTCGTTCATCAATGCCACGGAGCCGAAGGGGAAACAGCTTGTCTGCTCCTATATTTCCGGCTCTTCAGAACTCACCCATTTCGGCCTTACCGCTCCCATGGAGAAAGTGCGGCAGGCGAACAAGATGTTTAAGGACGCCATGGAGAAGGCTTTCCCTGGCTTCAAAAAAGCTATCGAATACGAGGGGCTTAATGTGCAGCTCAGCCATGGCAGATACGCCTATGGTCCGGTACCGGTAGAGGTCAATATACAGTCGCCCAATATTCAGGGACTGTACTTCGCTGGGGACTCGGTTTGGAATGTGGGACAGCCCGCTTCCGAGAAGGTTTTTCAGATAGCTTTTCCACTTTCCGAAAGGATTGTAAAGCAGTTTCGCTTTCTGAAGCAGCTTGGCGATATATCCAGGGGCACCCAACTAAAGAAACACACGATAAAAAGTGCGGCAGGGAAAGGAGGAAGACATGCGCAAACTTCTAAGAGTAAATCTGTCCCAGGGCGTAGCAAAAGATGAGGATATCCCTAAAAAGCTAGCCATAGATTATGTAGGAGGGCGGGGCTTAGGCAGTAAGTACCTTTATGACGAAGTTCCCGCCGGCATAGACCCTCTAGGCAAGCAAAACAAGCTGCTGATTGGCACAGGGCTGCTGGCGGGGACAGGCGCTCAATCGCTTTCCAAATGGATGGTCTACACCAAGAGTCCTCTTACCAGCACCTTTACCCGCAACTGCGGCGGCGGCGATTTCGGGGCCTGGCTCAAGTGGGCGGGATTCGAACTCATAATCTTTGAAGACAAGGCTGCGAAGCCGGCCTACATGTACATCAAAGACGGTACTTATGAAATACTCGATGCCAAAGATATTTGGGGAAAGACCGTCAGCCAGACCCAGGAATATTTGAAAAAGAAACATGGCGCAAAAGCGCGCATGATTTGCGTTGGCCCTGCCGCGGAGAAAATGGTGCGCTACGCAGGCATCTTCTGCGGCCGGCGCACCGCTGGCCGTAATGGCGTGGGAACTGTCATGGCCTCCAAGAACCTTAAGGCTGTAGTCATAGAGTCAGAGCGCAAGGAAGAGTTGGTGGATCCTAATGGGTTTAAGAAGCTGGTGCAGCAGCAGGTAAAAGGCTACAAAGAGGGGCTGGGCTTCGAGCCGTTCCGTGATTATGGCACGCCCATGGGCGTTGACCTTCCCGGTTTCTCGATGGGGTCCTTCCCGGTGCGTAACTTTCGTTCGAATGAACTGGAGGGATGGGAAAAGCTTTCGTTCCTGCAATATGCCGCAATCACGCAAAAGCATTCCGGCTGCTATTCGTGCATGCTTAAGTGCGGGAAAACTCGAACGGTGCCCGATGGCCCGTATGCAGGGGTAAACAGCGAAGGCCCTCATTATGAGACGATATTTGCTTTCACCGGTTCCACAGGATGCACCGACCTTGGGGCTACGGTATTTGCGGACCATCTGTGCTGTGAACTGGGCCTGGATACTATCAGCACAGGCAATTCCATCGGCTTCGCCTACGAGCTGTTCGAGAAGGGCATCCTCACTACCAGGGATACGGATGGCCTGGTTCTCAAATACGGCGACCCGGAGCCTATGCTCAAGCTTATCGACATGATAGGCAACCGCAAGGGCATAGGCGACATCCTTGCCGAGGGGGTGAAGAAAGCAGCGGAACGCATCGGCAAGGGGTCTGAGGAATTCGCCATGCATGTCAAAGGACTCGAGATGCCGGGATATGAGCCGCGTGCGCTAAAGGCTCTGGGCATGCATTATGCTTTGAGCAACGTAGGGGCCAACCACTGCTATGGATATGCTCAACAGGAGATAGGATTCCCGAGGCCGCGCGTGCTTGATGCTGCTGCGGACGATGGCAAAGGCGATGTCATTAAATACAACCAGGACTATGTAGCCGCCGTTGAGTTGGTGAACGCCTGCACGTTCCCTGCCAGTAACCTGGATCTTTATGGCCTGGAGCTTATCGGCAGTATGCTCGTAGCTGCTGTGGGTGAGACCAAGTTTGGCAGCGCTGACTATCTGTGGCATGTGGGTGAGAAGGTCTACAACCTGGAGCGATGCTTCAACATCAGGGATGGTTTCTCGCGTAAGGACGATACCCTGCCCAAGAGAATGTACACCGAGCCCCTGATTGGCGGAATGCGAGACGGCGAGATCATAAGAAAGCCTGATGTCATAATAGACGAATACTATGAAGCCAGAGGCTGGGATAAGAACGGCATACCTTCCCAGGAAACTCTCAAGAAATTCGGGCTGGCCGAAGTTAACAAGGATATCGCAAAGTTCCGACATTGAAATTGGTGAGCCCTCAGCGGTAAGTGGTCGGTCCCCAGGAAATTGCTGACCTCTGATAGCTGTGGGCTTTAGATAAAGGAGGTACCAGTGGCTGACGCGAGTTTCGATGTGGTGGTTATTGGAGGAGGACACCAAGGCCTGATAGCCGCCAATTATATGGCCAGAAACGGGTATACGGTGGGGCTATTTGAGCAGAGACGCGAGCTGGGCGGCGGGGCCTGCACTGAGCCGCGTCCGGCGTCTGGTTTCCGTGGCAACCCCTGCGCTCACGTAGCGGGGTTCTTTGCCAGCCCGGTGAACCAGGACTTTAAGCTTCACGAGAAGGGGCTCAACTACATTTTCCCCCCGGTCCATAGCTCTATGGTATTTCCGGACGGAAGATGCATAGTCTCTTATCGCTCGATAGCCTGGGATAAGGAAACGGGGATGATTACCCCACTGCAGGATGTAGTCGAGAAAAACGTGAAAGAGGTGGAGAGGATATCGAAAAGGGATGCCGAGGTGCTGGCGAGGTTCGGGGAAGGCACAGTATGGCAATGGGGTTTTGCCGCCATGCAGGTTCTGTGGAATCCTCCTCCCCTCCCTGGCGAGATCGACCCGGTTGAACTTTTGCTTAACGACCCGACCTCAGGTCTCGAACGCAGGCACCAGTTCATGAGTGCCACCGAATACGTCTCCGATTTCTTCGAGAGCAATGAATTGAGGGCGCATTCTTTGAGAATGCTTGGTTCCGCAGGCATATATCCTGACGATATTGCGCCACTGCCTGTAATGATGTTCAACGTTCCCATGCAGGTACTCGGTTTCGGCGGCGGCGTCTACGAAGGGGGCACGCACAATGTCACTCATGCCCTGCAGAGGGCTCTGAGCGAACAGGGAGGGAAGTTCTTTGTGGGTGCCGACGTGGACGAGATACTGATTAAAAATGGCAGAGCCTGTGGCATCAAGCTGGCCGACGGTACCGAAATAGAGGCCAAGAAGATGGTGATCACCTCTATAGTCATCACCCAGACCCTCGCCAGACATCTTCGTAACCGGGATTTAGGCCCAAAGGGCGCCGAATGGCGGAGGAAGATTGCGAAGCTGAGGACAGACAGGGGTAACATCTTCTGGGGGCATTTCGCCTTCCACGAGCTCCCGAAGTATAAAGCGGAGGCCTGGAACCCCGATTGCGGTCAAGGCCGCTGGATATTCATGGGCGATGCTGATATCGAATATCTTGACCGGGAGTATCGCTTTAATAACCAGCATATCAGGCCAGGGCATTGGCCGGAACGGCTGTATCTCTGGGAGGGCACTGACAGCAAATGGGACCCCAGCTATGCGCCTCCGGGGAAACACGTTGCCCTCCTGGAGGAGATGGCCTTCCCGGCCAGTTGGAGGACTGAGAAGGAGTGGCTGCAAATCAAGAAAGAGGCGCCTGACCATTTCCTGAAAGAGTGGCAGAGATACGCCCCGAACATGACCTGGGATAATGTCATAGCTGCCAACATAGATACTCCCTGGGATATTATGAAAAGAAGCGACAACTTCGTGGATGGTAACTGGGGCCTTATCTCAGGCACTCCCAGCCAGTGGGGCGCCATGAGGCCCATACCGGAATTTGCCCAGTACCAAATCCCTGGAATAGAGGACTTCTGGATGGCCGCGGGCTCTTGCCATTACTCACTGGGATTGACAGGCTGGGCTGGTTACAACTGCTACAAGAGAATTGCCCAGAAACACGACCTGTGGAAGCCCTGGGAAGGGCGTCTATATTAAAGGAGATTGAGATGGCAAAGTACAAGTATGACTTCATCATCATAGGTGGCGGTCCCAACGGGCTCTGCGTGGCCGCCTACTTGAGCAAAGCAGGGCAGAAAGTAGTGGTGCTGGAAAGGTATTTCGAGGTAGGCGGCGGACTTGCTACCGAAGAGGTAACGCTAGGTGGCTTCTATCATAATACTCATTGCATCTACCACATGATGGTGGACTATGCACCTGTCTATAAAGACCTGGAGCTTGAGAAATATCGCTGTAGATATGTTTACCCAGATTTGCAGGTAGCGATGCCTTTCTCCGATGGGAAATGTCTTTGCCTCTACTCTGATGTGGAGAGGTCTTGCGATTCCATAGCGAAATTCTCCGCCAAGGATGCCAAATCATACCGCGAGGTCTTCCATAAGTTCAAGCTCTTCATGGATGAGTTTCTCGCACCCGGCACCTATGTGAAACCTCTGCCGACCCTTGAAGCGGTGGTAGGCATGGAGAAAACAGAGATTGGCAGAGAGTTGTCCGAATATCAACACAAGAGTCCCCAAGATATTGTATATGAACACTTCGAGAATGAACGGGTTAGGACCTTGATGCTCTATCTCTCCAGTCACTGGGGGCTGGAATACGATAACGGTGGACTTGGTTTCCTCGTTCCACTGATGCTGAATCGCGCGGTTAACACCAGGCTTTGCCTTGGAGGCTCACATAGACTGAGCAACTCCATCTGCAGGGTCATCCAGGAGCCGGGCGCTGGTCATCTCAGGGGGAGTATGCGGATCAAGAGAATCATAGTCGAGAACGGTGCGGCAAAGGGCGTGGAGCTCGAGGATGGCACTGTGTATGAGGCCGAGAAGGCTGTAGTTAGCAGTATAGACACTCACCAGACCTTTCTGCAGTATGTAGGTGAAAAGAACCTATCCAAAGACTTCGTGGAAAAGGTCAAGAACTGGCATTGGGAAAAGTGGAGCCTGTGTTCCTTGCATGCGGCGCTGGAGGAAGCGCCCAACTTCGCTGCTGCCGCTCATAACCCGGATATTAACAAAGGGCTCATGTACGTGATGGGCTATGAAACCCCGGACGACGTGATTCATCATTTTAAGGCTATAGAGAAAGGCGAGCTGACATCGAAAGTGGCCTTCAACTGTGCCTTCCCCACACTTCATGACCCGAGCCAAGCACCCAAAGGAAGACATACAGCGTCCATGTTCGAGATGGCTCCCTTTAACCTGAAGGGAGGCGCAGAGAAGTGGTGGGACCGCAAACTCAGGGCCGAGCATGAAGAGCAGTTCTTGGCTACCTTGCGCAAATATGTCCCCAACCTGACGAAGGACAAGGTGCTCTGGACCTATTTCGTAGCTCCTATGGATTTCTCCACAAAATACCTGAACATGGTTCAAGGCTCGTTCAAGCAGGGCGCATATGAGATATTCCAGATGGCGTTTAACCGGCCTAATGACGAATGCTCCACCAACAGGACGCCTGTGAAGAACCTCTATATCTGCGGGGCCAGCGTAAATCCCGGTGGCCTGGTCACCTTTGGGCCGGGCTACATTGCGGCAAACACCATAGCAGAGGACTACAGTATCAAAAAGTGGTGGACAGAGCCTGAGTACATTGTTAAAGCACGCAAGAAAGGCTATTTCGGAGATTAAGAATTGTAGGGGCACAGCATGCTGTGCCCGAGCGTAGGTGCCAGAAGGAGAGGCTAGTATGAAGATTAAAGCAGCGGTACTGGAAGAGCTCAATACACCCTTGAAGATTGAACAGGTCGAGCTTGACGACCCTAAGGATAGAGAAGTACTGGTCAAAATGGTGGCAACCGGCGTGTGTCACAGTGATATCCACTGCATAAAGGGCGACCTAGCAACGCCTCCGCCGGTGGTGCTGGGTCACGAGGGAGCCGGGATCGTGGAGAAGGTGGGAAGCAGTGTAACAACGCTGCAGTCAGGGGATAAGGTGATACTCACCGTTGCCCCTTACTGCGGGAAATGCCCTGCCTGCATGATGGGTGTTCCTACCAGTTGCGAGAATTATCCACAGACAGCGATGCTCATGGGCAGCATGCCGGATGGCACAAAGCGGTTGAAAAGAAAGAACGGCGAGGAACTGAGCCACTTCATGGCGCAGTCATCATTCGCCGAATACGCTGTGGTGGATGAATCGGCAGCAATCAAGGTCAGAGACGATGCACCTCTGGATGTTGTCTGTCTCTTGGGCTGTGGGGCTTCTACAGGAATTGGCGCGGTGATAAACAGGGCGAGAGTGAAAGCTGGGAGCAGCGTCGCTGTCTTCGGCTGTGGCGGTGTAGGGTTGGCAGCAGTCATGGCAGCGAAACTGGTGGGCGCACGCCAAATCATAGCTGTGGATATGCTCGATAAGAAGCTCAGGTTCGCCCAGGAGATGGGAGCAACCGACCTGGTCAACGCCTCCAAAGATGACCCGATAGCTAAGATTGCAGAGCTCAGCGTCGGTGGTGTGGACTACGCTTTTGAAGCTATCGGCAGTACCATGGCCATGACCCAGGCTGTTCATTCAGTTTACTCTCGACCCGGCGGTATGGCAGTGATTCTAGGTCTAGCCCCCATAGGAGCAACGTTTTCTATCGAGGCTTGGCGTTTCTTGAGAGAGATAACAATCACAGGTTGCACCGTAGGCAGCATACGGCCGCAGATAGATATCCCCCACTATATAGATTTATATATGGCGGGCAAGCTGCCTTTGGACAAGCTGATTTCAGCCCGCTATCCACTTGGACAAATCAATAAGGCTATTAAAGACACCATAGATGGAAAGATTATGCGTGGTGTAATCACATATTGAGGCATAGAGAGGGAAGCAGCGATGTACTTCAGATCGACAGGTCTGGGCAAAACCCAGTTGGCGGGTAAAGTGGTAGAAATGAAGCGTCAGGGAGATTTCCTGGTTATGCATGTAGATACCACAGAGCCTGTCAAATGGAGGATCCGGGCAGCTATGAGCTTCAGAGACCTGGCAACCGTTGTAGGAGCCTGCATGAAGATCGCGATTCTCAAGTTCCTTCTATCTCCGAAGCAATGGTTTAACAAACAGCCCAAGTATCCCGGAGACTTCTAGTGGGGTGGTGAAGAGTGGCACTGGAGATACCCGAAGACATCAGGGACTTAATATACCGGACGTGGCTTCCTGCCCTTATGGCTGCGATGTTTGAAGCGGTCAAGGGTCTCCCCCCGAAGCACAGGAAAGCCATTCTAAAGAGTCTGTGTGTTACCTGTGAGGATATGGCTATGGCAGGCGCTCTGGGAATTCAGCCCGGCATGAGCTGGGATGAATACCTGAAATTTGTGAAAGCAGCGCCTCCGCCGATAGGGCCCTGGACTATCAAGCAAAGGGGCAATGTTTTCGACCTTACTTATGATGCTACCATCGGAGAGGATGGCAAGCCTCTGTGCCACTGCCCTTTCGTCCTGCTGGGGATAAGGGAACCGCTGCCCGAGTGTTGCGACAGCGGCGCACGTCTGGCCGCCAAGATGATAGCGGCTGCTACCAAGAGAATAGTTGCTAAAACTGAGGTAATCGACAGCCCGGCGAGAACGGGCGCATCAGTTTGCCACTATAGGGTGCGACTCAAGACCTAGCTCCGACTGGAGCTTACGCGCAGGAGGGGTGCTGATGATTAATAAAGTCTTTGCCAGTTTCGATGAAGCGGTGGCCGACATCCCCGATGGCGCTTCTATCGCCATTGAGTGTTGGGGCTATCCGGCTACTCCCCAGAACCTTATTGCCGCTCTCAAAAGAAAGGGTGCAAAAGACCTTACCATTATCACCCACACCTTCATCCCCATGGTCTGGCCCGAGGAGGACGCTGTACTGCCCTCGCTCCTGCTTCCCCAGATGAAGAAGTTGATAACATCCATCGCAGGCATCATGAACCTTGGTGCCGGCGCTTTTTTACAGGAATATATAGAAAAAGGGTTAGAGGTAGAGATTGTCGGACACGGCACATTGGCCTCGAGACTCTATGCCGGCGCCGCTGGCCTGGGCGGTATCTACGACCCTATCGGGGTGGGTACTCTGCTCGAGGAAGGGAAAGAGAAAAGGATAATCAAGGGCAAGGAATACCTTTTCCAGGAGCCGATAAAGCCGGATTATGCCTTCATCGCAGCCCATAGGGCCGACAAGCTGGGCAATCTGGTGTTCAAAGGCGGCTACAGAGGAGACCAGCCCATGATGGCGATGGCAGCCGGAACCACCATCGTCGAGGCTGATAAAATAGTGGAAGTCGGCGAGATAGACCCTGAGCGTGTGGTTACGCCCGGGGCGTTCGTTGACCGCATCGTAGAGATTCCCAAAGATGGCTATGGCACCCCCGAAAAAGGCGCGAAGTTGATAGAGCTGCTGACTCAAATAGGCAGTGTGCGCGATCTCCTGTTTGGCAAGGTTGCCCAGAAATAGCAATTTGTAGGGGCGGGTTTCAAACCCGCCCTGTAGCGTCGCAACTCCTGTGGCGACGAGAATCGGTCGTTCTTAGGAGGTGGTGAAATGAAACAGAGGCTTGACGAAGATACCATGGCGATGAGAGCAGCCAAGGAGCTCAAGGACGGTGACTGCGCCAACCTGGGGTTCGGGCTTCCCACCCTCTGTGCTCTATACGTGCCCGAAGGGATCAGGTTCGAAGCGGAGGCTGGCATCCTGGGCTACGGGCCTCTGGTGCAGGCGGACGAGGTCGAGAAGGCGGATTGGCACTATATAGATGCCAGCGGCAGATTCACCAGGCCCGCACCCGGCATGGCGTGCTTTGATGTCATCGATTCCTTCATTATGATAAGAAGCGGCCGCCTGACAAGCATCATGGGCGGGTTTCAAGTCTCGGAGAAGGGAGACCTGGCAAATTGGAACACAGGCAGTGGAATGCTCGGAGGCACAATAGGGGGCGCCATGGACCTGGCAGTGGGTGCAAAACGTGTGATTATTATGATGCAGCATACTACCAAGGATGGAAAGCCGAAGATTGTGAAGAAATGCACCTATCCGCTCACTGCTAAGGAATGCGTTGACTTAATAATAACCGACCTGGCTGTCATCGAAGTCGTACCCAAGAAAGGGCTTCGACTGCAGGAGGTGGCGCCAGGCTGGACACCCAAAGAGATTCAGGCTCTAACCGAGGCCAGACTTATCATACCTAGAAATGTCAAAGAGATAGAGTTGTGATAGCTGAAGACGGGATATAGAGGAGCTTTCTGCATGAAAGTGATTGGCATCTGCGGTTCTCCCAGGAAGGGCAACACGGAGTGGATGCTGGGGAGGCTGCTGGAAGAGACCGCCAAAAGCGGGGTTGAAACCGAGTTGGTCCTGCTAAGGGAGCTAAATATTAAGGGTTGCGACGGCTGCCTGGGCTGTGAGCTCGGGGGCAAGGAGCGCAAGGGGACTTGCCACATTAAGGATGACATGCAGCAGGTTTACCCCAGGCTGCTCGCGGCAGATGGCTGGGCTCTGGGCACCCCCGTGTACTTCGAATTGCTTTCCGGCATGCTCAAGAACTTCATGGATAGGACTTGCCCTATCTGGACCAAGCTGGAGGCCAAGTCGGTTGTAGGCATAGCTGTTGCAGAAGAAGGCATTGGCAAGGCGGTAGATAACCTGAGGACCTATGCCTCTATATGTGGTATGCGATGGATTGGGCAGGTTACTGCGCTGGCAAAGACTCCAAAGCAAGCATCGAGAGATAAAGACGTAGGAAAGCGCTTGGAGAAACTGGCAACTAAGCTGGTTAACGCGCTGAAAGTTGACTAAGCAAGTGGCCTCGCAATACGTTCTCTTTTAACCTCATCCCTACTACTGAAGCATCTGTTTGACATTATCTGATATGTAAGCATAATAGATGACTGCATGCTTTTTATTCGGTTGCGTAATTCGAGGTGATAGGAGGTTTGAGGCATGAGAAGCGACCTGGTGAGATGCAGATACATGTTCTTTCAGGCTATGGGCCGCACCATGGAGGAGATGGAGAAGCCCATGGTAGCCATAGTCAATTCCCAGAATGAGCTGGTGCCCGGGCACATCCATCTTAACGAGATTGCGAACTCGGCAAGGGAGGGAGTCATCTCGGCAGGAGGGACACCCTTCGAGTTCCCTGCCATCGCCATCTGCGATGGGCTGACTATGGGACATGCCGGCATGTGCTATCCCCTGCCCAGCCGTGAGCTGATCGCCGACTCCATCGAGGCTATGATGGAAGCCCACACCCTGGATGCCATGGTGCTGGTCACCGGCTGTGACAAGATTACCCCGGGCATGATGATGGCGGCAGCGAGGCTCGATATACCTTCAATCATAATCAACGGCGGGCCTATGCTTGGTCGCAGATTCGGGGAGGAGGCGAGGCCGGGCGCTCTAGAGTTCGAGCTTACGGGCTGTGGGGCCTGTCCCGGTCTCTTCACTGCCAACAGCATGGCCTGCATGGCCGAGGCCCTGGGTATCGCCCTGGCCTGGAATAGCTGCATCCCTGCTGCCTACGGGCAACGTCGAGTATTAGCCAAGGAGTCCGGGGTAGCGCTGATGAAGCTATGGGATAAGCAGATAACGCCCTCGCAGATCCTCACCAGGAAAGCCTTCGAGAACGCCATCAGGGTGGATATGGCCATAGGGGGCAGCTCCAACACCATCCTGCACCTCATGGCTCTGGCCCATGAGGCCAAGGTAGATATAGACCTCGACCTCTTCGACAAGATGAGCCGTACCACGCCCCGTCTCTGCAACTTAAGCCCTGCCGGCCCTTATTTTATGGATGACCTGTTTCAGGCTGGGGGGCTGGTCGCGGTGATGAAGGAGCTCTCTAAGAAAGATATGCTGCATCTCGATGCCCTCACTGCAAGCGGGCAGACACTGGGCGAGGCCATCGCGGATGCCCAGATTACCAGGCCGGAGGTCATCCGGAGCATAGACAATCCCTACGACTCTCAGGGTGGCCTGGCTATCCTCTACGGAAACCTTGCTCCGGAGGGAGCGGTGGTGAAGCAGGCAGCGGTGCGGCCTGAGATGCTCAGGCACTCGGGTCCGGCCCGTGTTTTCGATATCGAGGAAGAGGCAGTGGACGCCATCCAGAATGGCAGGATAAACAAAGGCGATGTGGTGGTTATCAGGTACGAAGGCCCCAGGGGCGGCCCCGGGTTCCGGGAGATGCTCATGGCAACGGCGAGCATAGTGGGCATGAGACTGGAAAGCGACGTAGCCCTGATTACCGACGGCAGGTTCTCCGGAGCCACCAGCGGGGCTGCCATAGGACATATCTCACCCGAGGCTATGGAGGGCGGTCCCCTGGCCATCGTAGAGGAAGGGGACATCATCGAGTTAGATATCCCCAAGAAGACGCTGAACGTCAGATTGCCCCAGAAGGAAATAAAGAGAAGGCTCGCAAAGTGGTCGCCGCCGCCTCTGAAGAGGGAGGTCAAGAGCTATCTGAGGAGGTACTCAGCTCAGGTGACCTCAGCCAGCACAGGGGCTATCCTTAGAGTACCCTAGCAGCCAAAAATCAGTAAGGCTTTCTCTCAAAAGTGGTTCATTTTTGGCTTTCGGCCATCTAGGTCACCACTGAACGAACAAGGGCATGTCCGATTGTTTTGTACTATGACCACGCATCCCGCAAGGAGTCATTAAGTATTCTGCCACAAAAGCATCTACAACCTAGAACGACTTGGCGGAATGTTACGGGATATAAAGGTAGTTCCGTTTGTCACCTCTGCCTACGGACGTGATATGATTAAGAAGAATAGATATTTAGTAGAGGGGTGAGCAATGAAAACTAACGGCAATGCTGTCTTAATTACCGGAGGAGCGACGGGAATCGGTTTTGCCCTAGCCGAGGCCTTCATTAGAGCTGGTAATAACGTGCTTATTTGCGGCAGGCGGATAGCTAAACTTGGAGAGGCAAAGAGGAAATTACCTCAGATACAGGCGCGACAATGCGACCTCTCGAAAAAAGAAGACCGTGAGTCATTTTGCGAGTGGGTTAAACAGAATTACCAGGATTTGAACATCCTCGTGAACAATGCTGGAATTCAAAGGGCTATAAATATCAAAGAAGGGACAGCAGAGCTGTTCAGCGGCGAAGACGAAGTTCAGATTAACTTTGCCGCTCCAATACACTTATCGGCTTACTTCGCTCCGATGTTGATGAAGAAGAAAGAAGCCGCCATAATCAACGTGTCCTCGGGACTGGGTTTCGTCCCGATGGCCGTAATGCCGGTCTACTGTGCTACTAAAGCGGGTATCCATATGTTCAGCGTCTCCTTGAGATATCAATTGAAAGAGACTTCAGTAAAAGTCTTTGAAGTAGTACCGCCTGCTGTTGATACGGAGCTGGGTAAAAGTACTACAGGCGAATCGGAACAGGAATATAGGGGCATCCCGCCAAATGAAGTCGCTAACGCAGTACTAGAAGCCCTTAAGAAAAATGAATACGAAGTAGTCATTGGCGAAGCTAAGGGGCTTGTTCAAGGGGCAAGAACTGATTTCAGAAAAGCCTTTCAGCGACTCAACAGCTGGTGATAGTGAGGCGACTGATTGAAAAAGGCAACAATGAAGGTTGCGGAGGAATACCATGAAAAACAGCACGATGGGAGATCTGCAGCTCATCCAACTTCCTGAACCGGTTTTTGACCGGCGCGGGACACTATTCGAAGCTCTGAAAATGAGAAGAACTTCCCGATGCATCAGCAATAGAAAGATCTCACTGCAGATTCTCTCGGATATCCTATGGGCTGCACAGGGAGTCAACCGCATCCAAGGACCTTTTGAAGGCCCGGGCCGGACTGCGGGATCGGCGAGTAATTCACAGGAGATCTGTGTCTATGTTGCCAAGGAGGAAGGGACGTATCTGTATGAGCCTGATTCTCATAGGCTGACTCCGGTTGCAGCCGGTGACAGCCGCGCTCTGGCAATCGGCCGGGGACAGGGCAGGGTTGGCGCAAACGCTCCTGTCCGCTTCATCTACGTCGTCGATACCGACAGGTTTAAGAATGCAGGATTTCAGGAACCTGGACTCTATGATCCGGAGATTCAGAAATCATATTACTTTGTCGACACCGGCCTTATCGCACAAAATGTCTATCTGGCGTCATCTTCGTTGGGACTGGCTTCGTGGTTTCACAACTGCAACAAGGCTGCACTCGCGAAGAAGCTCAGGTTGAAGCCACATCAGCGGGCGCTTTTCGGACAGACAATCGGATATGCTAACGATTGAACAGGCTTGTTTCCTTGTGATTAGCTACTGATCGCCCCGAGGACACCGACGACGGCATGAAGCACTGCAGGGCATTGGTGAGGGGAGCTACTTCGTGGTGGATGAGATTAGTCTCGCTTTTCTTTTCCTTTGTAAGCTTAATGTGTACCACAGCCTTCCCACAGCCTCTACCGCCCTACTTCCATTCCTGAACCAAGGGCCTTCTAGGGCCCACCTCCCATAGCATCGTGGCGGTTTACGGATTTTGCGAGCTGGGTCCAATGTGACTTCCTCAACTATGACTCTCTCCTCATTTCCCAGTTGGGCCTTGATGGCTCCATCAGAATCAGCTACAGTTGACAATCCCACGAAACTTGAATCCGACTTGTAAAATGGTATCCCCGGATAAGGGGATTGCCATTGGCCGCATTGGTTGCATAGAATTGAAGGCACGCCAAGTAAACGTGCATAGGCGGGGGCTAATTCTCCGAGCGAGAAGACCATCCCTGCTATTGCTGGGGTGGCGTGCGGCATTAGCATCAAATCTACTGACTGACTGTGCACCATCTGCAAGAGATAAGAGAGTTCGTTCTCGTAGCAAATACCTACTCCTATCTTGCCCAATTCAGTGTCTATCACGTGCGGACCAGAGCCGCTCTTGGTGAAAAAGGCCTCAAATGCAGCTGGAGGTTGTTTTCTAACTCGGCCAGCTTCTTTTCCATCGGGGGTCGCTAAGACAAATGTGTTGAAGAAATCCTCTCCATCGGCTTCGAGAAAGCTGGTGCCCACCCACACATTAAGCCTTTTGGAATTCTCACAAAGCCACTGGACAGTTGCTCCCCTCTTAGGTTCTGCCCAATCCCATATGGCCGTGCTGAATATGTATCCGGTAGGCATGAACTCAGGAAGCAGAATAAGCTGAGCACCCGCTCGCACAGCTTGTTCGACCAATGGCGTAGCGTGATTTAGGTTCGCCTCCACAAGGCCGTTCTTAGACTCCATCTGTACTGCTGCTACCCGCACGGTTCGGGCGTTGCCGTTTGCCATCTCTGCAGACCTCCACTGTTGGCTCCGACTGGAAAATGTCGTGCTGCTTGCGATATTCTATCGCAGCATATGATAGAGTGCAAGAAGCCCATGGAAAGTGCGCCAAGAGAATGAGGATAGCATGAAGCAATACAGGGCGGTGGTGGGGTAGGGCCATAATTAATAAACACCTGTCAGTAGATCAACAAAACCACGGCTGGGTAACCAATTCATGAACATAGGGATGTCCACATACACATAAGCTGGTTTACGTCAAAGTCTTCTCCTTTCCCTTGTAGAAATGCCAAGTTAACTACTCAGTCTGTACTAATCCTCGCATTTCCTCGTTACTTGACCTATAATCACCCCCCCCCGAAATCGGGGAAACACCAGACACACATTAGCCGAGTCGCTTCTTGTCCCCTTGTTTACGCCCCTGCTCCTGATTTTTTAGCTGAATGTGACCGAAAAGTCACCCGGAAGTCATTACTTTGACACCTGAACCTGTTCGTGATATAAGTCAGTCAGGAACCCTCTTCATTCACAGCTATACCATATTTACTAATTAAGACAAGTAGAGGAAGCGATGTCAGTACTTCGCACACCTGACGAACGTTTCAACAATTTGCCGGATTTCCCGTTCATACCCCACTACCTACAGGTCAGCGGTTTGCGTATTCATTATATCGACGAGGGCAGTGGCGAAATCATCCTTTGTCTGCACGGAGACCCTACCTGGTCATTCCTGTACCGCAAGATGATTCCGGTCCTATCGGCTAAGTACCGGGTCATCGCCATGGATTTCGTCGGGTTTGGCCGCTCGGACAAATTTACTGATAAGAAGGATTATTCCTTCCAAATGCACACTGAGATACTGGCAGGTTTTATAAACGCCCTCAACCTGAAGGATGTCACCCTGGTGGTGCACGATTGGGGCGGACTTATCGGCTTGCCGCTGGCATGCCGAAAGTCAGAGGTATTCGACAGACTGGTCATCATGAATACCGGCCTGCCCACTGCCGAGGACAATGTCAGCGAGGAGAGGGCCAATGCGTTTCTGGCGTGGCGGCGGTTTGCCGAAACCACACCAGACTTGCCTATCGGACAGGTCATGCGCATGGGTACTGCACACGGCGACTTAATCCCACCTGAGGTAATTGCAGGATATGAAGCACCTTTCCCAGATATAACCTACAAGGCAGGAGCATCGGTATGGCCGCTGCTTGTTCCCATTCACCCTGACGCCCCAGGCGCGGCCGAGATGAGGTTCGCCAAGAGTGCTCTCTCTAAATGGCAGAAACCTGCGTTGATAATGTTCTCTGATGGGGACCCCATTACGCGGGGCGGAGACAAGTTTTTCCGTGCACTGATCCCTACGGCAAGGAAGCAGCCCCACATTGTCATAAAAAATGCAGGTCATTTTCTTCAGGAAGAGAAAGGCGAGCTGATCGCTAAACACATTCTGAATTTTATGGCACGGACGCCGACTCGCTGAGAAAAGATTACTCCGCCTGGAAGCTGCTTGAAGCTTTGCCTATTTTTCCTTCGCACCCTGTTTCTTTGATTTTGCATTAAGCTCTAGCATGTGAATCATCCTGTCCATGTGCTCTTTGAATTTATCCTCTTTATATTTACGAACTTCCTCAACAAAAGTGAGTGGTGACTTTTGCTTACCCTTTATCGCGGAGTCCCAAACCTCAGCCAGTTTTTGTGTCTGGTACTCGGCTGCATCGGATGAGGATGCTCGCTTGGCCTCCTTATACATTTGCCGATAGGATTTCGCAATCTCGCCCTTGTTGAATGCTTTACGAATGCTCACAGGGATGTTGAATTTCGCTATGTTAAAGTCTCCTAACATGTAGGCTTGCCTCCTTCTATGGAAGTTTGCGTTGTTCGAACCAATTCGCCCCTACTGATACGCTGCCTTTGTCACAACTTCTTGAGACATTCTAACTGGATATGTATATTCGCGCAAGAGAAGGGGCCAAATCCTTGCATTTCCTGCACACTTATCCTATAATCAAGCCCCCAAAACTTTGAGCAAAGTTTGGAATCCATTCAGGAAGGCGACATTTTTTAGTTTTTGCGCTAAAATAGTCATATAAGAAGTTGTCCAAGGGGGTTCCTATGGAAGCGGGTAAAAGTTCCTCGGACCTGGAGCAAGAAGTCTTCAGTCAGGACCTGTGTACAAGCTGCGGCGCCTGTGTCAACATCTGCCCCTATATCAAAGTGGTCAGGGACAAAGTTGCTGTAATCGAGCCCTGCGGTCTCACCGAAGGGAAGTGCTACGACTTCTGCCCTCGGACGCTTACTGATATCGCTGCTCTGGACAAGAGCGTATTCGGCAAGACGCGCAGCGACTACTCCCTGGGGCCTTACATCTCTATCGAGATGGCGCAGGCAAAGGATAGCGAGATACGCTGCCGCGCCCAGTACGGCGGGGTGGTCTCCGCCCTGATGAAATACGCCCTGGACAAGGGCGAGATAAGCTCCGCTGTGCTCACCAGGCCCTTCGATGGTGCCATGATGCCCGCATCGTTGCTGGTTGAGGAGAGCAACCAGGCGCAGGGATGCGCGGGGTCGAATTACATTTCCTCCGCTACACTGGCAAAGATGAACGAGGCAACCAGGCAGGGCAAAGACTCTCTCGGCCTGGTCGGCATACCGTGTCAGGTCATAGCCCTGAGAAAGATGCAGGCTTCGAAGCACGATACCGGAGCCAGGGGAGTGAAGCTCGTCATCGGGCTTTTCTGCACCTGGGCGTTGTCCTATAAAGGCTTCTCCGAGTTCCTCAAAGGGAAGATAGACCTCTCCAAAGTCAAGCGAATCGATATTCCACCGCCTCCGGCCAACGTCATGGTCGTGGAGACAGCGGCAGGCGAAGTGAGGTTCTCTCTGGATGAGGTCAGAAAATTCATCAAGCCCACATGCGGCGTCTGCTATGATATGACCTCCGAGTTTGCCGACATTTCGGTGGGCATGGTGGAAGGAATCGAAGACTGGAACACGCTGATAGTCAGGACACCGGCGGGCAAGAAGTTCATCGAGAAGGCGAAAAAGGCAGGTGTCATCAATACCAGGCCTCTGGAGCAGACAAGGCTGGAACATCTGAAACAGGCGTCATCCATCAAGAAGAAGAGGGCTGTAGACGCAATCCAAAAGAGGACGAACGATAAGAAGAATCTACTTTACTTGCGTCTCAGCGCTCAGGAGAAGAAAAAGTTCCTTTAGGAGTTCGCTATGGTTACATTAGAGCTAAACCAGCCCGGCAAAACCGTGCTCATGATGGGGGATGAAGCTATCGCCCGGGGGGCTATAGAGGCTGGCGTTGACTTCTGCGCCTCCTATCCGGGCACCCCTGCCACAGAGATCCCCGAGTCTTTGGCGCGCGTGGCTGACCGTTTCAACATCTATGTCGAATGGTCCACCAACGAGATTGTGGCCTTTGAAGCGGCAACTGCTGCTTCCCTCGCTGGCCTGAGGGCGTTGGTGGCCATGAAGCAGAACGGTGTCAACGTGTGCTCGGATTTCCTGATGACGGTCAATCTCGCCGGCACGAATGGCGGGCTTGTCCTGGTGGCTGCCGATGACCCCTCGGCGATATCCAGCAGCAACGAACAGGACAGCCGGAACTACGCCAGGTATGCTGACCTGCCTCTATTGGAGCCAGCCGACTTCCAGGAGGCCAAGGATATGACCAAGTGGGCATTCGAGTTATCGGAGAAGCTCGGATTGCCCTGCATAATGAGGAGTGTCACCAGGCTATCCCACAGCAGGGGAAATGTTAAGCTCGGCGAGCTTCCCGAAAAGAAGAGGACGGCTAGGTTCGAAGGCGTTTACATCTCCGGGGCCTTCGCGGCTGCGCAGCACGCTGCACTTCACCTGAAGCTGGAGCAGGCGCGAGAGGAATTCGAGGCCTCCCGGTTCAATTTCTATGTCGGCCCCAAGAAGGCAAAACTCGTCATAGTCACCTGCGGCAGCGGCTGGCTCTATTCCCGGGAGGCGGTAGCAGCGCTGGGACTTGAAGGCAAGGTGGGGATTCTGAAAATAGGCACCACCTGGCCTCTCCCCGAGAAATTTATCATTGACCACCTGAAAAATGTCACTGAGGTATTTGTAGTCGAGGAGGTTGACCCCTTTCTGGAGCAAAACCTGAAAATCCTTCTGGCGGAGCAGGCCAAGACCCTGGGACCGATTGAGGCGTATGGCGCTAAATCCGGACATCGCCCGCCGTTTGGGGAGCTAAATCAAGACAAGGTCACCACTGCTCTGGCGAGTATCAAGGGTCTGCAGCCCAAGACCAGGGATGAAAAATACATTGAAAAAGCAAAAGAAGCGCTAACCTACATACCGCCCAGGATGCCTACATTCTGCACCGGCTGCCCGCACAGAGCATCCCTTTGGGCTATAAAGTCTGCTCTCAAATTGGATGGACGCGATGGGTTTGTCACCGGCGATATAGGTTGCTACAGCATCGGGGCGGGGCCTGCCGGGTTCTTCCAACTAAAGACCATTCATTGTATGGGCGGCGGCATTGGGCTGGCCAACGGATTCGGCAAGCTCGAGAAGTTTGCTTTCAATCAGCCCGTGATCGCCGTCTGCGGCGACTCTACCTTTTACCATGCTTCTATTCCGGCCCTCATCAATGCCCGGGTTAACAACAGCAATGTCCTGATGATAGTGCTGGACAACGGCGGTACGGCCATGACTGGCTTTCAACCACATCCGGGCTCTGGGTTTGACGCGTGTGGTCGCCCGGCGCCCACAGTGGAAATCGAGAATATATGCAAGGCCATCGGTGTGGAGGTCAGGGTAAGGGACCCCTTTGAGATAAGCCAGGCTGTACAGGACATTTATGACATGCTTCAGGAGAATGGCCCCAGGGTGATGGTCTTCCGCAGAAGGTGCTTCCGCATCGAGGCCAAGGAGAAACTGCAGAAAAAATACTATGTTGACCAGACGAAATGTATTGGGGATGACTGTGGCTGCGCTCGATTCTGCAGCAGGGTGTTCAACTGCCCTGGCATAATCTGGGACCAGGATGCCCAGAGGGCCAAGATAGACGAGGTGGTCTGCACCGGCTGCGGAGTTTGCGCCACGCTTTGCCCCAGAGGGGCAATTATCGTTCGGGGGGCTGCGTCATGACTTTAGAGAAAGACCCGCTAAACCTAATCATAGCAGGCGTGGGCGGCCAGGGTAATATCCTCGCTTCCCAGATAGTGGCTACCGCCGGGATAAAGGAAGGACTCTACGTGACGGTGGGGGAGACCTACGGCGCTTCCCAGAGGGGGGGGCCGGTGATGAGCCACATTCGCTTCTCCGCCCGGGCGCAATGTGGTCCTTTGATACCCGAGGGCGAGGCGGATGTCATCGTGGGGCTGGAGCCTATAGAAGCGTTGCGCATCATCGGTGACTTTGGCAATCCTAAGACCAGGGTTATAGTCAGTCCCAGGCCTATCTATCCTATCTGGGTTCTCTCCGGGCAGGCCAAGTATCCGCCCGTGGAAGAAGTCCTGCAAAAGCTCGGGGAATTGGTAGCCGAAGTCAGAGTGGTCAAAGCCATCCAGGAGGGTGAGACAGGTCTGGCTGCCAATGTCGTAATCGTAGGTGCTTTGGCAGGCTCAGGTATGCTCCCCATCGCTGTGAAATATTATGAGGAGTCGCTGAGAGAGATTGTGGCTCCCAAGGATTTAGATTTGAATCTCCAGGCCTTCAGGAAAGGTGTGGAATTGGCCAGGGGAAAGGCTGTCGCTTCGGCGCCAGTAAAGACCAGAAGGCACGGGTGAGAATTCGGGTAAGAGAGAATTGAAGGGGGGCAGCGGTTTACGAAATATATTAAATGCTATAAGCAGCCAGTTATCTTAACTTTTTCTTCAAATAGAGGAGGGGGGGCATGGCAGGCAAAAGCAGAGTTGCGAGGAATATACCCGATTTGACCAGCGCCGAAGTGTTGGCAGACTCGGAGGAATGGCATAGGGCTCTGGTTGAGACCGTGGGCAAAGCCGGCTATGGGATCGTTATCCTGCAGAATACGCCGGAGCGGGAAGCAGCTATTGTTTTTGCTAATGACGAGGCTTGTAAGATGGTGGGCTATTCGCCCGCCGAAGTACTTGACAAGTCTGCCTGGGATTTCTTTGAGTCATCTGAACTTGCTAAGCTGCAGGAACGATATAGACAAAGGCAGAGTGGGGAGCAAGCCCCCAATTTTTACGAGACTACTTTACAGCGCAAAGACGGCACTTCCATCCCCATCGAAGTTAGCGCAAGCACTATGACCTACCATGGCAACGTAGCAACCGTGCTTTTTTGGAAGGATATTACTGAGCATATCGAGATGCAACAGGAATTGGACGGACACCGTCGGCATCTGGAGAAACTGGTATCGGAACGCACTGCCGAGCTGAGAAAAGCAAACGAACAACTTCAACACGAGATCACCGAACGCAAGCAGGTTGAGCTGGCTCTGCGGGAAAGCGAAAAATACTTTCGGTCGCTTATCGAGAATTCACAGGAAGTCATCGTCGTTCTTAATAGTGATGGCACAATACGGTACCAAAGCCCCTCAGCACAACATGTGACAAAATACTCTCCGAAAGTCAGGCAAGGGAGCAGCATTTTCGAGTTTGTCCATCCTGACGATTTGCCGCGCCTGGCACGTCAGTTCGAAGAGATGAAAGCGAGTCCCGGTGCTACGGTACACTCGGAGTTCCGTGGCCTTTGGAATGATGGCTTGTGGCATTATGTCGAAGGGTCCGGTCGAAATCTGTTGCATGATCCTGTAGTTGCAGGCATAGTTATCAACTATCGTGACATTACTGAGCGCAAGCAAGCAGAAGAGAAGTTGCAGAACAGTGAAAGATATTTTAGGTCCCTAACCGAAAATACACTTGATACTATGGTTGTAGTCGGGAGGGGTGGGATCGTAAAATACTCGACTCCTTCTGTTGAACCTCCACGCGGATATAAACCGGAGGATGTAATCGGCATAGACGGCTTTTTGGGCGTCCACCCGGAAGACCTGCAAAAAGCTATTAGCGTGTACGATGAATTAGTGCAGAAACCTGGTAGTTTAATAAGAACAGAGTTTCGCGTTCGACACAAAGACGGCTCATGGCGCGTTATTGACGTCATAGCCAGAAACCTTCTCGATGATCCCATTGTTGCCGGGATCATCGTCCACTACCAAGACGTCACCGAACGCAGACAGTCGGCGGAGAAATTGCAGGAGCTTTATCGGCAGGAGAGAGATTTGCGCCAGCAGCTCGAGACGGAGATGAAGAGGAGAGTAGAGTTCACCAGAGCCTTGGCGCACGAGTTGAAAACTCCACTTACCCCGATGTTGATTTCGAGTCAAGTGCTAGCTTCTGAACTCAAGGAAGAGCCTTTGTTGAGTCTGGCTAGAAACATTAGCCGCGGTGCCTCCAATCTCAATAGTAGGATAGATGAACTGCTCGATTTGGCAAAAGGTGAGATAGGTATGCTCCAGCTGAAAGACGAGCCATTGGATGCCTCACCACTGCTTCGGGAAGTGGCTGAGTATGTGTCTCCAGTAGCTTCGAGTCGTGGACAATCACTGATTCTGGAGTTGCCTGATTCGTTGCCCCTGGTCAAGGCTGATAAAGTCAGGTTACGGCAGATTGTGTTGAATTTGCTCAACAATGCATTAAACTTCACCCCTGAAGGGGGAAGGATTACTTTGAGAGCGTGGCAGAAGGATGCCAGTCTGGTGGTGGAGGTCGAGGATAATGGCCCGGGTATAGCTGAGGAAGAGCACCAGCACCTCTTTGAACCTTATCACCGCATGGAGGTTGCCGGCGAGCGATTGAGCGGACTGGGGTTGGGACTTGCGCTCTGCAAGACACTTGTGAACCTTCATGGCGGGCGGATATGGGTCAAAAGCCGTGCGGGAGAAGGTTCCACCTTTAGTTTCTCACTGCCCTTGGAAGCTGCTGACCAATAAGTCGCGCCTTGAAATCGGAGGGGGCTGTGAAAGCGCTGATTATCGAAGATGACCCGGAGATTGTAGAGTCTATTTCCCTGGCGCTGCAGATACGCTGGCCGGAGACTCACATTGTGTTCACTCACCTGGGGAAGAAAGGCGTTGATCTGGCGGAAAGCGAAGCCCCTGATATCATCATTCTCGATTTAGGGCTTCCTGATATAAGCGGTTTCGATGTCCTGAAACGGGTTCGCTCTTTTTCATCTGCACCTATTATTATCCTCACCGTGAAGGCAGATGAGTCTGACATAGTCAAGGGCCTCGAGTGGGGAGCAGACGATTACATCGTGAAACCATGTGGCCAGCTAGAGCTTCTGGCCCGGGTAAAAGCCAGGATACGTGACAAAGGCGGATTGGTTAAAGAGGCTCCGCTGTCCTATGGGTCTCTGCGATTTAATCCCTCGACGCACCAGCTACTGATCGGGAAAAAAGAGATAGGGCTCACGACTATCGAAGCCCACATCATTCACCATCTGATGAAAAACGCAGGTTATGTTGCGACCTACTCCAGCCTTGCCGAGGAAGTGTGGGGTGAAGATTACCCCGGCTCCATTGATAGCCTCAGGGTTCATATCAGACGTTTAAGGGGGAAGGTTGAAGCAGACGCCAGCCAACCTCAGCTTATTCTCACTAAAGCCGGTATAGGATATTTTTTGGCCAAACCGGACAATATCTGACTTGAACAGCCCCGGCCCAGCGCAGCGGTTTCTGGGCCTGTCTCGCCCGAGCACCAGAACTAATACTTCCCCCATCAGGGTAACCTCTTCGGACTAATCCCATCAGGCCATGCCTTCCCGATAGTCTCCTCACATTCTTAGCAAAATTACCCGAAAGCGGTTTGTTTAATGTGGTTTTGTAATAATATACTTATACGAAGATGGACGAAAAATTCTGTAATGTAATATTTTTGTAATGTGTTTGTAATCTTACCCGTGTATTCTTAACGAAATTGTAATCGTATAAGTCTAATATAGACCTATAGGAGTTATCTGTACTGTCCAGGTTGGAGACCGGCTGACGAGGAAAGTCAGAGCACAAAGAATATAGCAGCAGACTTTTGAGGTTGGCTTGACTATCCGAGAGGAAGAGGAGGCAGAATATGAAGATTGTTCTCGAGGCAATTGGCGGAAATGGTCGCCCGGACGTTGATCGAGCCCGGGAGGAGATTATCAGAGTCCTGGGCTTCAGAGGCACTGTATCTAATGCCAAGGTGGAAAAGTCCAGGGTGGCAGTAGAATTTGAGGTGAATCCCAAATGGGATTTGCCCCCCCAGGAGAGAATCGATTATCTCCGCCAGTGGATGCCTGCGAAAGTAAAGAGCGTCTTCAGAGTAGTTGACTTATCTCTGTAAGCCGGGAGAGTAGACCGCCTTGACCAGGGAACAGAGGGTTTCTGCTTCTCTTTTCCGTAGCTAGGGGAAAACTCTATACGAGTCCCCTGGACCTCTTCAACTTCTCGGTCAGCATTGGTATTACCTTAAACAGGTCCCCCACTACGCCGTAAGTAGCCACCTGAAAGATAGGCGCATTGGGGTCCTCATTTATAGCGATGATGCACTCCGATGTCTGCATGCCGGCCAGATGTTGTACCGACCCCGAGATGCCGCAGGCGATATATAGCTTGGGGCACACGGTCTTTCCTGTCTGGCCTACTTGGTGTGAGTAAGGTATCCAGCCCTCGTCTACAGGGGGACGTGAGGAGCCCACCGCAGCTCCCAGCACCTCAGCCAATTCCTTTATAATCTGGAAGTTTTCCGGCTTGCCCAGCCCGCGACCGCCTGAGACGATTATCTCCGCTTCGTCCAGCTTGATCTTCTCACTCAGGTCTTCGATGAATTTAACCAGCCTGGTTCTGGCTGTAACGGCCTCTTTTTTGAAGTCCACCTTTATTATCTGCCCCTTGCGCTCCTTGTGGTGAGTTCCCTTTTTGAACACGTGGGGACGCACAGTTGCCATCTGAGGCCTCTTCGCCTGGCACATTATGGTGGCCATGACATTGCCGCCGAAGGTGGGACGAGTCTGAAGCAGCAGCTTGGTCTCAGTGTCTATGTCGAGGCCTGTGCAGTCGGCGGTGAGCCCCGTATAGAGCAAAGCGGCCACCCTGGGGACAAAAGAGCGCCCCATCGAGGTGGCGCCTGCGATAAGTATCTCGGGCCTGTGCTTTTTGATGAGGTCCAGGAGCAATTCAGTATATAGGTCCTCCTGATGGTCTGCCAGCGCAGGGTCGTCCGCCAGGTAGACCTTGTCGGCGCCATAGCAGACGAGCTGTTCCACATCCTTGATATTGTGTCCCAGGCATACCGCGCCGAGTTCGGTGCCCAGCTTATCTGCCAGCTTCCTGCCCTCGGAGACCAGTTCGTAGGCCACGCTCTTGAGCTTGCCGTCACGCTGCTCGGCGAAGACCCATACGCCTTTGTAGCCTTCGCTGACCTTCTGCTCTGCCTTCTCTATTTTTATGGCGTCGAAGGTACAGGCATCCACGCAGGCGCCGCAGAGATTGCAGCCTTCTTTGATACGCACCTTGTCATCGACCAGCTCCATAACCCCGAAGGGGCATAGCGGCACACATGAGCCGCAGCCGGTACATTTCTCAAGGTCTATCTGAATTGTCATTTTTTGTTTGGCTCCAGACTCAGATTATCTTGTCCAGCCTCTCCACCAGCTTCTCTATTTGCTCTTCTACTGTTCCCTGTAGCATCTCGCTCTGGTGCTCTCTCTTGGGGAAGAATATCTTGACCACGCGGGTGGGGGAGCCGGGGATACCGGCCTTGTCCGTTTCCGCGCCTATCTCCACTGCGTTCCAGACGGGTATCTTGGCGGTCTTCGCCTTCATCGAGCCGCGCAGCGAGGGCAGACGGGGCACATTTATCTCCTTGACCACGGTGATTACGGCGGGAAGAGTCGTCTCTATTATCTCGTGTCCCTCCTCAATCATCCGCTGCACCCTTATATATTTATCCTTTATCTCCTCGACCTTGCTCACGTATGACACGAACGGTATCTTCAACATCTCGGAAAGCTCAGGGCCCACCTGTCCCGTGTCCCCATCCAGCGTCTGTCTTCCGCAGATTATGATATCGTGATTCGCTATCTTGGCGACTGCCTTGGAGAGTACGTACGAAGTAGCCCAGGTATCCGAGCCGGCGAAGGCGCGGTCGCTGAGCAGGATAGCCTCGTCAGCGCCTAGGGATATAGTCTCCCTCAACGCCTCCTCCGCCTGGGGAGGCCCCATAGTGATAACCGTGACCTTGCCGCCGTAGCTTTCTTTGAGACGAACGCCCTCCTCCAGGGCGTAGGCGTCGAAGGGATTGACGATGCTTTTCACGCCCTCTCTGACCAGCGTGTTGGTCTTGGGGTCTATCTTAATCTCCGTAGTGCCCGGCACCTGCTTGATACAGACGATGATGTTCAATCTCTCAGCCCCTTCCTCCGCAACAGCTCAAGGGCGATGACGTTTCTCAGCACCTGGTTGGTGCCCTCATAAATCTGATTTATCTTGGCGTCGCGCATCATTTTCTCCACCGGGTAGTCACGCATATAGCCCGCGCCGCCGAACACCTGAACGGCGTCGGTGGTCACCTTCATCGCCATATCCGTGGCGAAGACCTTCGCCATCGCGCCTTCCTCGGTGAAGTCCTTGGCCCCGCTGTCTATGGTCTTGGCCGTGGCATAGACCAGCGCTCGGGCTGCCTCCAATTCCATGGCCATATTCGCCAGTATGTGCTGCACGGCCTGGATGGACGAGACCGGATGCCCGAACTGGACGCGCTGCCTGGCATAAGCCACCGCTGCCTCCAGCGCACCTTGTGCTAGGCCTATTGCCAGGGCGCCAACGCCGGGGCGAGAGGAGTCCAGAGTCTTCATGGTTACGATGAATCCCATACCCTCTCTGGAGAGCAGGTTCTCTCTGGGGATGCGGCAGTTGTGGAAAACAAGCTCACGGGTGGCGGAGCAGCGTATGCCCATTTTCTTTTCCTTCTTGCCGAAGGTGAAGCCGGACGTCCCCTTCTCCACGATGAAGGCGCTGGCGCCGCGGGCTCCTTTTGTGGGGTCGGTGAGCGCGATGACGGTATATATCTCGGCCTCGCCGCCGTTGGTGATAAACTGCTTGGTGCCGTTGAGCACATAGCTGTCGCCGTCGCGCTTGGCGGTTGTCTTGATAGCTCCGGCGTCGCTGCCGGCCCCGGACTCTGTGAGCCCGAAGGCGGTGAGCCTCGTTCCGCTGGCTATAGCTGGGAGATACTGCTGCTTCTGTTTTTCGCTGGCATAAAGTAGTATGGGGAAAGCCCCCAGAGCGTCGGCGGCATAAGTGAGCGCTACGCCGGCGCAAGCGCGACTTAGTTCCTCAACTGCGATGCAGAGGGCAAAGGAACCCTCGCCCATACCCTCGTATTGTTCGGGAATGAAGATTCTAAACAGGTCGGCGTTAGCGATATCTTTGATTAGCTCCCAGGGGAACTGCTCTTTCTCGTCCAGCTCGGCACGGACTGGGAGAATCCTTTCCTCGGCGATTCTGCGAGCTATGCTTTTAATGAGCTTCTGCTGTTCGGTTAAGAAGTACTCCAAGGTAGCTCTCCTTCGGGTGGTTTTTCGTAGTTGCCTGATTTATCAAGCGAAGAAGCCCAATGAATTGGGCAACTACATTTATGAACACTCTTTAGAGATAATAGACTACATTTTAGCGAATTTTCAGAAGTTAGCAACTTTGGCCGGGAGGAGAATATACCGTAGGGGCATCCTCCATAGGAAGGATGCCCCTACGGTTGCTTAACTAGCGTTCAGCCGTTTTACAATGTCCTGGCCCTGTTTTACCATGCGGTTGATAATCTGCTTGACGGACGGCACGTCGTTGATCAAGCCTGCCACCGGCCCGCAGGCGACAACACCTGCGTCTACATCGCCTTCGAAGAGCACCTTTTGCAGAGCTTCGCCGCCTATATAGGGCAGGAGTTCGAAAATGTCGCAGCCCTTCTTTTCCATCTCCAGCACCTTTTCCGCAGCCGCGTTTCTGCGCACCCTGTAAGCCCTGTTCATAGAGCGTTCCACATGGACTGTGTCGGTTGCCTCGGTCTCAACCAACCAGTCTTTGAATTTGTCGCAGGCAGGGCACTCCTGGGATGCCATGAGTCGGGTGCCTATCTGCACGCCGCTAGCTCCCAGGGCCAGAGCGGCCACGAAGCCCCGCCCATCGCCAACGCCTCCGGCAGCTACCACGGGTATCTTCAGTGAGTCCACTGCCAGAGGAATCATGATGGAAAGGGGCAGGTCGTCTAGACCGGTGTGACCTGCAGCGTCATAACCTACCAGAGTAATGGCATCGACTCCGATTCGCTCCGCCGTCTGAGCATGTCTTACGGCGGCGCACTTGTGCAGCACTGTCACCCCTCTCTTCTTGAGTCGCCCCACAAATTGCTCGGGGTTAAGCGCAGCGGTCTCGATAACTCTGACACCCTCTTCGATAACCACGTCCATGTCCTGCTCTATCTTTCTCGGGTCACGGTGTATGAGTGCGATATTTACCCCGAAAGGCTTTTTTGTAAGTTTGCGGCAGAGCCGGATTTCATTCTGCAACTCCTCCCGCGAGAAGGTAACCGCAGAGATAAGCCCGAATCCTCCGGCATTGGAGACCGCTGCAGCCAGCCTTCCTCCGCTCAGATAAGCCATTGCGCCGCCGATTATGGGATATTTCACGCCCAATAGCTCAGTTAGCCTGGTCTTGAACATAACGGATTCCTCTTTCCCCAAACATTTGTAATTTAGATTAAGGGTATCATTTGGAGGCTAACGAAGTCAACTTAGCGAACTGTGTAGGGGCACGGCATTTCGTGCCCCTACGATAAAGGCAGATTGAAACTGCTATCCCTTTCCTATATAATCTTGCCTATGACTAAATCCAGGACTGCCGTAAGGACCCATTATTGCGGGGAGCTGCGCAAGGAGCAGGTTGGCCAGACAGTGACCATAGCTGGCTGGGTCCACCGGCGGCGCGACCACGGGAAACTCATTTTCATAGACCTCCGCGACCGAGAAGGTATAGCACAGACAGTGTTCAACCCCGAGGTGTCGGCCAAGGCACACTCGATTGCCTCTGAGTTGCGAAGTGAATATGTAGTAAGAGTGCAGGGCAAGGTATCCCTGCGTCCCAAAGGCACGGAAAACCCCAAGCTGGCAACAGGCGAGGTCGAGCTTATCGTTGAGCAGGCCGAGCTACTCAACAGGGCGAAGACGCCCCCATTTTACATAAATGAAGAGGTGGAGGTGGATGAGACGCTTCGTCTCAAGTACCGCTACCTCGACCTCAGGCGCGAGAGGATGCAGCGCAATCTAATCCTGCGGCATAAGGTGGTCAAGTTCATGCGCGACTTCCTTGATGCCAAGGGCTTTCTTGAGATAGAGACGCCCATCATGATCAAGAGCACCCCCGAGGGAGCACGGGACTACCTGGTGCCCAGCCGGATATATCCCGGCAAGTTCTACGCCCTGCCTCAATCGCCGCAGCAACTGAAGCAGTTGCTCATGGTGGCGGGATACGATAAGTACTTCCAGATAGCTCGCTGCTTCCGCGATGAGGACTTGAGGGCTGACCGCCAGCCAGAGTTCACCCAGCTTGACCTCGAGATGAGCTTCATAGATGAAGAAGATGTGCTGAGCCTGATGGAGGAACTTTTCACCTCCCTGGTGGAGACCGTAACCCCTCAGTTCAGGTTGATTAAGCCCTTCCCTCGCCTCTCTTGGGATGAGGTCATGGAGAAGTACGGCAGCGACAAGCCCGATTTGAGGTTTGGTCTGGAGATGGCCGACCTCTCCGACCTCTTCGCGGGAAGCGAGTTTTCTGTTTTTCGTACAGTCTTAGCCGAGGGAGGCAGGATTAAGGGCTTTGCCGCCCCGGGCTGCGCCACATACACACGCAGCCAACTGGGGGAGCTAACTGAATTCGTGCGCAGTCGAGGTGCCAAAGGGCTGATCACCATGGCGCTCGATGGCAAGGCCGGTGAGCCAATCGCCAGCTTGACCCCGGACAAAGTTCGCTCTGTTGTCTCGAAGTTCCTTAAAGCAGAGCAGTTGACAGAGATTGCCAGACGTCTGAAAGCTAATATGGGAGACCTTTTGCTTGTCGTCGCCGATAAGCCTAAAGTGGTGGACATTGTCCTGAGCGCGTTGCGCACGGAGATGGCGCAGCGTCTAAAGCTGGCAGACCCCAAACTGCTGGCATTCGCTTTTGTCCTGGACTTCCCGCTTTTTGAGTGGATCGAGGAGGAGAAGCGCTGGGACTCGATGCACCATCCCTTTACGTCCCCGCATCCTGAGGATATACCGCTGCTCGATACCGAGCCGGGGAAAGTGAGGGCGAGGCACTATGACTTTGTGTGCAACGGCTCCGAGGTCTCCAGCGGCTCAATCAGGATTCACAATCGGGAGCTACAGGAGAAGGTTTTCCATATTCTAGGCCATAGCAATGAGGAGGTCCAAGCTAAGTTCGGAGGTTTTCTGGAAGCGCTGGAGTGCGGAGCCCCGCCACATGGTGGCATAGCGCCGGGGATCGACCGACTGATGATGCTGCTCACCGGGGAGAGCAATATCAGGGAGGTCATCGCCTTCCCTAAGAATCAAAACGCCGTTGACCTCATGTTCGATTCGCCATCTCCTGTCCCGCCGGCGCAGCTCAAAGAGTTGCATCTGAAGCTTGATGAGGCAGTCTAGCTGGCTTCACTTATTCACTGTGAGGCTGGTTCATAGTATAATGGAGATAAGATGAAGGTAACAACGGAAAGAATTGAAGGAAGCAGAGTAGTTCTCAACGTCGAAACCGATAAGGATGAGATGGATAAGTCCATGGAAAAGGCCTATCGCCGCCTTGCGGCGAAGACGGCAGTGCCTGGCTTCCGCAAGGGTAAGTCCCCCCGCCCTATGCTGGAGAGGTATCTGGGAAGAGAAGCACTGGTTGAGGAAGCCGCTAACCTTTTGCTGGCGGAGACCTATGATAAGGCCATCGAAGAGCACAAGATAGACGCTATTGCCCGGCCTCAGGTGGAGGTCATCCAGGTCGAGCCGCTGTCATTTAAGGCTACCGTGCCGGTGCGGCCCACTGTAGAATTGGGCGACTATCACGAGATCAAGTTTATCCCCGAGCCGGTAGTGGTTACCGATGATGATGTTAATGAAGCACTGGAAAGGCTTCGCAATATGCGGGCGACCTGGGAGCCTGTGGAACGAGAGGCTAAACCCGAGGATTTGCTGAATATCGACGTAGAGGGCACTGTAGAAGGCAAGGTCGTTGTCAGCGAAAAAGGCGGGTGGTATCCCCTATCTCCTGGACCATCTTCGTCTCTCCCCGGCTTCTCCGAGCAGCTTGTGGGGGCTAAAAAAGGTGAGGAGAGAGTGTTCGTCTTGAAATTGTCCCAGGATTTTAAGGAGCTCGCCGGGCAGGAATGCAATTTCAAGGTTCTGGTCAACGATATCAAGCAGAAGAATCTACCCGACATGGACGATGAATTCGCCAAGAGCCTTGGCCGTGGCCTAGAGACCGTGGATGCTCTCAAGGAGAAGATTCTAGCCGATATTAGAGGGGAGAAGGAACGGATAGAGAGGAGGAAGCTGGAGGACAAGGCAATCGAGGCTCTGGTAGCTATTTCGCGTCTGGAATACCCGGATATTCTGGTGCAAGATGAGATCAACCATCTTATTGAGGAGCGCAAGCAGTATCTCGGGGAGAAAGATAGCCTGGAGAATTATCTAAAGAATGCGAAGAAGACGGAGGAGGAGTTCAGAAACGAGCTCAAGCCTGCGGCGGAGGATATTATCAAGCGTTCACTCGTCCTCGAAAAGCTTGGCGAGTTGGAGAAGACTGAGGTCGGCGATTCTGAGGTGGATGCTGAGGTCGAGCGTGTGATCCAGGGTGCTAATAATGATGAAAGGGTGCGGCAGCTTTTCTCTTCGCCATCGGGGCGGGAATCGCTGAAAAGGAACTTGTATATCAGGAAAACGATCGATAGTTTGATTGATATGGCCACTAAGGAGGGGGAACCCAAAGTATCAATGGAAACGGAAGGGGGAAAAGAGAATGGAGAACCAACCAAGTAACGTCATCCCGTTCGTAATCGAAAGCAGTGCGCGGGGGGAGCGTGCCTTCGATATTTACTCGCTGTTGCTCAAGGAGCGCATCGTCTTTCTGGGCACACCCATCAATGACCAGATAGCCAACCTGATAATCGCTCAATTTCTCTTTCTGGAGCGTGAAGACCCCGATAAAGACATCAGCCTCTATGTACATAGTCCTGGCGGTGAGATAAATGCGGGACTGGCCATCTATGATACCATCCAGCTAAGCCGCTGCGATGTCTCCACCATCTGCGTGGGGCTGGCAGCCAGCATGGCCACTGTATTGCTTGCTGCAGGCACCAAGGGCAAGCGCTACGCACTGCCCAATTCCACCATTCACATGCATCAGGCGATGGGCGGTGCCAGAGGTCCGGCGTCAGATATAGCTATCGCCGCCAAGGAGATATTGAGGGAGCAAGATGTAATCCGCTCCATTCTGGTCAAACACACCGGTCAGTCTCTGGAAAAGATCGCCCGTGATACCGACCGCGACTACTTTATGAGTGCTCCTTCTGCGATAGAGTACGGGATAATTGACGAGATCCTCACCGGGGCCAAGGACAAAAAGAAGCCTAAATAGGTTGGGGAAAGCAGACCATAAATGAAAGGGCGCGGTTACCGCGCCCTTTCATTTATCCAAATCTCATTTAGCTTATTTGCCTTTCACTATCTCATCTATCTCTTTGGTCAGAGAGTAGGCTTTGATAGGTTTCCCTTTGCTGTCAACTATCTTGCCTTTTGCTATGCGGACCTTGCCCTCGGCGAAAGCCTTCACTGTGGCTACGATTAGCGGCTGTTCCCTCTTAAAGCCCTCCTGACGTATCAGCTTGAACAGCGAGTTATTCTCCCCTTGCTTGGCCTTCACTTCGTCTGCGGATAATCCCTTTATCTCCTCCCAGTGCTTATTGAAAAGCTCGCCCCTGATAGAGAACCTGCAATAAGTCACCGGAGGCCCCTCATCCAGCTCGGGGGTGACCAGGTGCATCATCACACCGGTCTCGGCGGCTTTGCTCTCGATGAGCTGCCAGATTACCTCCTGCCAGGTGCCTTTGGGGCCGCCGGGGGCAGCGGGATGTAAATTGACCATCTTATAGTGCTGGCACATCTCGGGGCCGACGATGAGCATGTAACCGGCGAGCACGCAGAGGTCGGGGTTATAGCCCTTGAGACGTTTCATCGCCTCTTTATCGTACTCCAGCCTCCATTGTGGAGAGAGGTATCCTCCAGCGCTTGTCTTGAACCTTTTCGAGGATAGGCAAACAAGGGGGATGCGGTAGGATTCAACCAGTTTAATAAATGTATCGCTTCCCTCGGCATCTCTGGGCTCGCGGCTGCAGAATACGAACTCTATCTCTGCCTTTACATTGCCTTTCTCTATCTCATCGCGCATCCTCGTCAAGAGGGCGCGTGAGCCCCCGCCCCGGCCTGTGGAGAACCAACCCAGTTTATACATGGGTGCTAGCTCCTTTGAAACTGTTTGACCAATCTGTTCCTGATACCGTAGAAATGAATGAAGAAACTGGTCCTGTGCCCGAAAACCTTTCCCTGCCTCAATGCCTGTCGAAACTGCTCGACATCGTTGAACTCCGGTATCTCCATGTAGGTGCTGCCTATTTCCCGAGCGATATGGGCATCGCTGCCGGCTGTGCCTGGAAGCCCGTGCTTCTGGGCAAGCTCGAGGGCGCGTGCCGAGTCCCGCAGCAGCATGGCCCGGGAATTGAAGACCTCTATCAAGTCTATGTCTGGCAGTATTTTCTTCAGGGCCTGGGGACGAAGCTTTGCCCCGCTCCGGAAGCGGTCGTAGGGGTGGGGAACGCAGGCAAGCCCTCCCTGTGCCTTTATCCGCGCCACCGTCTCCTCGGGAGAGAGGCGGTCTGGTATCTTCTCCGTGAGGAAGTAACCGATGATTTCGCCCTGGTTGGTCAATACCTCCTCCCCGATGATGACCTTAAATGGTGCAATGCGTTTAACCTCGAAAGCTCCTGAGATCTCGTTGTGGTCGGTGATTGCCACGCAATTGATTCCCACCTTGAGGCAGTGCTGCACAATATTTTCCGGAGGGGATATGGAGTCTTCCGAGTAGCGAGTGTGTACGTGGAGGTCGGCTTTTAACAGGTTGCTCACTAAAAGCTATGCTCTTTCTATATAGCTCCCGCTGCGGGTGTCGACGCGTATAACATCGCCAGCGCTGATGAAGAACGGTACCTGAACATTAATGCCGGTCTCCACTTTGGCTGGCTTTGTCCCGGATTGCGCTGTGTTCCCTTTGAAGCTGGGTCCGGTCTCGGTGACCTTCAGTTCCACGATCAGCGGCATCTCGACCCCCACCGCTTTGTCGCCGTGGCGGGAGATAATGAGCGTCATCCCTTCCTTGAGGTATTTCTTGAGATCGCCCAGTTGCTCTGAGGTCAACGGTATTTGCTCGAAGGTCTTGGTATCCATGAAGTAATAGAAATCGCCATCCCGGTACAAGTACTGGGCGTCACTCAGTTCAATCTGCACCTGATTAAATTTCTCCCCGGACTGGAAGGTGCGCTCGGTGGTATGCCCTGCTTGGATGTCCTTCATCTTGAGCCTGACTTGAGCGCTGCCCCGTCCCATCTTGATGTGTTGAAAGTCGAGGATGGCATAGAGCTGCCCATCCAGTTCAATGACCATGCCTTTCTTCAGGTCGGTGGCGGCAATCATTTCAAGGCCTCCGCGCCTTTCTTGTTTTGGTAAGTGGTCGGGCTTTGCCTTCCTCCAGAACTACCATGTCCTCTATCCTGATCCCGCCCCAGCCGCTGACATAGATGCCGGGCTCTATGGTGAACACCATGCCCTCGGCAAGGATATCGCTGGAGTTCGTGCCCAGACGGGGCTCCTCGTGAGTAGCCAAACCCACGCCATGTCCCAGGCCGTGGCCGAAGGCGTCCTTATAGCCAGCCTGCTCTATCACCGTGCGGGCGAGACGGTCAGCCTGCTCTCCGGTCATGCCTATCTGCAGAGTCGCCATGGCTGTGAGCTGCGCGCCTAAGACTATATCATAAATCCGATTAAAGGTGCTGTCACCATCGCCTGAGCACACGGTGCGCGTGATATCGCTGGTGTACCCCCTGACTGTCGCTCCAATGTCTATGACCACCGGCTCGCCCTGACGAATAGCCCTGTCTGTGGGCCTGGCATGGGGCATTGCTGAGTTAGGGCCGGAGGCCACGATTAACTCGAAGGGCACGGACTCGCTGCCGTTTCGGCGCAGGAAGCTCTCTATCTCCCAGGCAATCTCCTTCTCCGAGGCACCCGGCTTGATTCGAGGTATTATATATTCCAATGCCGCATCGGCCAGCGTTGCAGCGTTTTCCACAAGCCCCAATTCATCCTTATCCTTCACCGCGCGCAGGGATTCCACCAGCCCATCGCTGGAGGTAAGGCTGATTTTTCTCTTTGCATTGCTTAGGGCATCCGTCAATTCCTTATAGGTGGAGAAGGAAATAGACTTACCTTCGAATCCTAATTTCTGGGAGCCCAACTCTGAGACCAATTGGGGAAACCATTTCGCTATCTCGCCCTGTATTTGAACCACCTCGAACCCCGGCGCTTGAGACTGCGCCTGCTCGACATAACGAAAATCTGTGGCTAAAATAGCCCTTTGTTGCGAGATGAGTAGAAATCCAGCTGAGCCTGTGAATCCCGAGAGGTAACGGCGGTTCTCAGCCTGAGAGATAATAATGGCGTCGAGCCCCTTTGGGTCGAGCTGGCTGCGGAGTTTACCGAGACGGTTGGTCATGTTTACCTTCTGTTAGCAGAGCCGTCACGGTCTCCAGGGCTATGATGTACCCTTGCCATCCCTGACCTGATATCTGCTTTCGCGCTATGGGCGCGATCACAGACACCTTTCTAAACTCCTCGCGGTGCTGGATATCGGAGAGATGGACCTCGATTACGGGGAGGGAGGTATCTTCCAGGGCGTCGCGCAGGGAGAGCCCGTAATGGGTAAGCGCTCCCGGGTTAATGATAATGCCTGCTGCCTTTTTTGCCTTCTTCTGGATGAAATCTATCAAATAGCCCTCGTGATTGGACTGGTACGACTCCAGCTCCACGCCGAGATCGCCGGCCCTTTTCTGGAGCAGGGAGTTTATCTCGGCAAGGGTCTTGGTGCCATAGATTTCGGGCTTTCGGGAGCCGAGCATATTCAGGTTGGGCCCGTGGATAACAAGTATCTTCATCGCCCTCTTTCCTTCTTGGCGCTCCTGGGATGGGCGGCGAGGTAGGTACGGCGTATCTGGTTCTGGCTCACATGGGTGTAGACCTGGGTGGTGGCCAGCCGGGCGTGTCCCAGAAGCTCCTGCACCGCCCTCAGGTCAGCCCCGCCGTCGAGCATGTGAGTGGCGAAGGTGTGGCGCAGCATGTGGGTGTAAACCCTCATATCGAGCCCTGCCTGGCGGGCGCATTTCTCGATTATGTACTCGATGCGGCGCCGGGCAATCCTGTCTCCGAAGCGGTTCAGGAAAAGCGCCTGGCTCCTCTTCTTGCCCTGAAGCTTGGGGCGGCCATGCTTGACATAACGCCTCAGCGCTTCAGCTGCGGGCTTGCCCATGAGCACTATCCGCTCCTTCGAGCCTTTGCCCCAGGCCCTGATCTGGCGTGAGTTCAGGTCGACATCGTTCAAGTTCAAATCCACAATCTCGCTGAGGCGCAGCCCGGAGGCGTAGAGCATCTCCAGTATCGCCCTGTCCCGCATGCCGTTCGGTGTCGAGGTATCAGGTGCCTCGACCAGCCGTACTACCTCATCGGTGGCAAGGAACGTGGGCAGTCTCTGCTCCAGCTTGGGTGCCGACAGAGACGACACCGGCTCGGTATTGACCAAATTCTCTCGCATTAGATACCGGTAAAATGACCTCAATGCGCTGAGCTTGCGACTGATGCTGTTTCGGGTTATGCCCTGCTCCTGGAGCCAGCCCAGATACCGGCGCATCATGGCGCGGTCAACCTTATCGAGCGAGGACACTCCATTGCTGCCTAGGAAATCCAGGAAGCCCCGGATATCCGTGCTGTAGTTCCTCACCGTATATGCGGAGATGCCTCGCTCCACTTGCAGGTGTTTAATATACTTCTGGAATAGTTCTTCCACCTCTTACCCCTCTTCGCCCGCTTCCCCTTCATACGTGCATTGGCTGCACTTCGCCAGCCCTTTTTTCGACAGTGTCAATAGCCCTCCGCATTGCGGGCAGGGTTTCGGTAGCGGCTTGTCCCACACCGCGAATTTGCACTTGGGGTAGTTGCCGCAGCCGTAGAAGGTGCGCCCTTTCTTGCTCTTCCTCTCCACCATCTCGCCCTTGCATTGGGGGCACTTCACGCCAATGTTGACTACGATTGACCGGGCGTTCTTGCACTCGGGGAAGCCGCTGCAGGATATGAACTTGCCCCGGCGCCCCCACTTGATGACCATGGGGCGTCCGCATTTCTCACATATCTCATTAGTCGGCTCGCTGACCTTGGGGATGGCCTTGGTTGCTTTGGCAATGGTCTCCTGGAACGGGCTATAGAACTCGTGCAGCATGGGCACCCACTCCAGTTCACCGCTGGCGATCTGGTCCAGCTTCTCCTCCATCTGCGCCGTGAAGCCCACGTTGACGATATCGGCGAAATGCTCGCTGAGCAGGTTCGATACAATTGTGCCCAGCTCGGTGGGTCCCAGCTTCCCGTTGCTCCGCTCTACGTAGCCCCGCTCCTGTATCAGCGACAGTATCGGTGCATACGTGCTGGGCCGCCCGATGCCCTTCTCCTCCAGCGCCTTGATCAGCGTGGCTTCGGTGTAGCGCGGCGGCGGCTGGGTGAAGTGCTGCTCGGGTAAAAGCTGCAGCAGCCTGAGCTTTTCCCCCTTGGCCAGCTCGGGCAGCTTGCTCTTCTTCTCCCCGTTCTCGTCCTCGTCCTTCCCTTCCTGATACAGGGTTAAGAACCCCGGGAAGGCTATCACCGAAATTGCAGCGCGGAATAGATACTTCTCCCTGGCGGCCGTCGCCTCTATGTCCACGGTGGTGGTATCTATCTGGGCTGCTGCCATCTGGCTGGACACCATGCGTTGCCAGATCAGGGTGTAAAGCTTTAACTGCGCGGAATTTAGATAGGGTTTGACCTGTTCTGGCTCCCTGCGCACCGAGGTAGGGCGTATCGCCTCGTGCGCCTCCTGGGCACCCTTCACCTTCTTGGTGAACTGGCGCGGCGTCGGTGGCAGGAAATCATTGCCATATTTCTGGGAGATATAATCTCGCGCCTCCGCCAGGGCGGACGCTGCAACGTTGGTCGAATCGGTGCGCATGTAGGTGATGAGTCCCACATGGCCTGATTTGCCCAGAGGCAGGCCCTCGTAAAGCTGCTGGGCGATGGCCATGGTCTGCTTGCCGCTGAACTTGAACTTGCGCCAGGCCTCCTGCTGCAGCGTGCTGGTGATGAACGGCGGCGCCGGCTGCCGGGCTGTCCTCTTCTGGCGCACTGCGGCAACGGCGTAGCTGGACTTTTCCAGCCTGGCTAGCAGCTTATCGGTCTGCTCTTTGTCCTTAAGCTCTATCTTGTCGCCGTTGGCCAGTCCTACCAGCCCCGCCCTGAAGCTCGCCGACTTCTTGCCCTCCTTGGCCAGCTCGGCTTCGATCGACCAGTACTCTGCGGGTACGAACGCCAGTATCTCGGCCTCGCGGTCAACGATTAGCTTCACTGCGACCGACTGCACCCTCCCTGCCGAGAGCCCCCGCCTTACTCTTTTCCACAGCAGCGGGCTCAGCTTGTACCCTACCAGCCTGTCCAGGATGCGCCGCGCCTGTTGGGCATTGACCAGCTTCAAATCGATGGCTCGGGGGTGTTTGAAGGCATCCGTGATAGCTTCCTTGGTTATCTCGTGAAACACCACGCGCTTGAGGGGCTTCTTACCCAGTCCCGCTGCTGCCACCAGGTGCCACGATATAGCCTCGCCCTCGCGGTCGGGGTCTGTGGCCAGGTAGACTGCTTTGGCCGATTTCGCCTCCTCCTTTATCTCCTTCAGCACCTTCGTCTTGCCCCGGGAGACAACATACTTCGGGGAGAAATCGTTATCTAAATCTATCCCGAGTTCTTTCTCGGGGAGGTCGCGCACATGGCCCAGGGATGCCTTGACCGAGTAGTCCTTCCCCAGGAACTGGCCCAGTGTTTTCGCCTTGGCAGGTGACTCTACAATAACCAGATTCTTGGACATCGTTAATTAGCTCCTAACTGATAGCTGGCTCTCGCCTCGCGGGCCAGGATGTAATTCATCCCGCCCATCTGGCGTACTATTCCCTTAAGCTCCATCATCGCCAGGGTGCTGGAGACGGTGGCGATAGGCAAACTCGAGCTGCGACAGACCTCGTCAATATGGGTGGGCTCGTGGGACAGGTATTTCATGATCAGCGACTCTGTCTCGTTCTCCGGCACCAACTCCCTCATCTCCATCTGTCGCGGTATCATCGTCAAATTCAACTCCTCCAGGATATCCTGTACCTCGCTCACCAGCTTGGCCCCTTCCTTAATTAAGCGGTTGACGCCGCGGCTCGCCGGTGAGAGTATGCTCCCGGGCACCGCGAACACCTCGCGGTTCTGCTCCAGGGCCAGGGTTGCCGTGATCATAGCTCCGCTGCCCTCGCCGGCCTCGGCAACCAGCACCCCCAGGCTTATGCCCGACATGATGCGGTTGCGGCGGGGGAAGTGCTCTGCCTTGGGCCTGGTGCCCAGCGGGTACTCGCTCACCAGCGCGCCGTGCTCCATAATGGCCTGCGCCAGCTTCACGTTCTCCGGTGGGTAGACCGTGTCCAGCCCGCAGGCGAACACCGCGATGGTGCGCCCTCCTGACTCGAGCGCTGTGCGGTGTGCTATGGAGTCTATGCCGCGCGCTAGCCCGCTGACCACGGTGATGCGGTTGCGCACCAGCTCGGCAACCAAGCGCTCGGTCACCTCCCGCCCGTATATCGTAGCCCGCCTGGTGCCCACCACGGCGATAGTCCACTCGTCCTCCGGGGTGATATCACCTCGAACGTAGAGCACCGGCGGCACATCGTAAATCTCCTTGAGCCTGGCGGGGAAGGCGGGGTCGTTCCAGGTGAGCGCCCTGACATTAAGGCGTTCCAGCTTCTGCAGCTCGGCCTCCGGCGATATATCTGGCCGCGCGGTGACAATGGCCTCGATGGACTTGCCATCCAGTCCCGCCGCCTTCAACTCCGCAGCGCCGGCCTTCCAGGCGTGCTCCAGGTCGCTGAAATATCCCTCCAGCAGGGAGAACTTGGCTCGGCCCAGTCCCTGTATGCGGTTAAACCCCACCCAGTATTTTAAGTCCGACATCTCATTCCTATTATAGCCTTATAGCCGAGAGATTGTAGCACATCTGGGGTGGAGGGGCAAACGGGGGTGGGTCCTATATATTATGTCATTGCGAGGAGTTCGCCTCTGGCGGACGACGAAGCAATCTCCGCGTGCTCGTGGGTATGAAGGGGTGCGATGAGATTGCTTCGCTACGCTCGCAATGACATGGGGGAAAAGGCAGTAGGGCGTGTGAAATGAAATGGGACCCACACCTGCCTATATGATGACTAATGGAGGGGCATATGTTAATGGGGTGATGGTGTGGGAGTAGGCGTGGGAGAAGTGGACGGGGGTGCTGGGGGTGGCTCTATGGTGATCGGCTGGTTGAAATCGGAGTATCTGATGACCGTGATCTCTGTAGTCCACTCGTCCTGCCCACCGTTAGGTCCAGCTAGGGACCGCTTTTCTGTCTTTAACTGTCTGATATAGCCTTCTTCATCAATCCAGAATTCAGCAACAGCCTCATTCTGGCGTGTCATCTCCATCCAATCTATCAAGGATATATTTCCTCCGCCTTCTACTAAGATTATAGGTGTCTCTTGGAGTTTCCTCATTTCTTCAATTTGCTTGTTCGTAGTCCACATCGACCTTGTAGCGCTTGCAACTCATGTTACCTATGTTTTCGGCCGGTAGCTCCTCAATGCTGCCCAGAAAAGAGTAGAGATGAAATTCGCTATCCAGTGGTCCTGAATTCACCACGCAGTCCACAGAAGAGAGGCGCCATTGGGGTTGGGTCGAACTCCACCAGTAACCGTTACCGCTTATCAGTATGGATTCCTGCCATTCAGTAGAGGAGCCCGGTTCTAAATACCAGTTTTTGCCGAAAGGCTCGGTGGTACCGTTGCCGGCACGGTTTTCTACTGTGATTTCGTACCAGTGATTAGAGCACCTGCCCGAGTACTCCACCGTGGCCGAAAGTGATTGGACATAACCGTTTGTAACTGTGATCTTGTTAACCGTCGACCGGAAGTGATCCACTCCTGACATCTTGTCTATTGCGTTGGTTATCTCGCTGCGGAGGCCGTCTTTTTGACCACAGGCGGGGGTCAGCAGTGCCAGCAGGGCAACACAAAGAATGAATGCCCTGACGAAACTCCAGTACGACATGTGATTATTATACCACAACAGCACAAGCCAATGGTTCAATAAAGAGGAAAGGCTTAGCGAAAGACCGAACGGGACTGGTATCATGGTATGTCGAAACGGCCTGCGCCGATTCTGGGGCTTCTGGCGGCTTTAGCTTCGGAAACGCCGGGGTGGGCTAATTTTTGCTGGCAGCGGACTGCTCCAGGGCAATCCTCATTTTGCGAAACAGCTCGGTCAGTTGCTCCTGGCTCATGGCCGCTGTTTCCGGCGTCAGGGCCAGCACCACAGGGAATTGGGCGGATGCCACCTGGGTAGGGGACTGGAGGTCGAAGTCCCTGCCCCCAGGCTCGGCCTGGGACTTGATATAGTGCTGCGGCTGGGCTTTTGCCTTTCTTTTTCCTCGGGAGGCCCCTCTGGGCGATTCTGGGGCCAGCTCGATTTCAGCCAGCCGGCACAGCTTGATCAGAAAGCGGGTGGCTTTGCTTGCCATCTCAGCCCCCATCCCGCCTTCGGTGACGAAGTAGTTGTATATTCCCTCCCGGGTCACTCCGTTGTCCCGCAGTCCGTGAAATACACCCGAATAGGCTCTGCGGACTATCTCCTGCAGGGCTTGGGTATATGTAGTCCCTTTGGTTTTCAGAACGCGGCTGCCCTCTGTGGGCTTGCCGTCCTCATCGATGAGCCCCAGGAACCTCAATGCGCCCACCACCTTGTATTCGTTGCCCGGAGCGATCTTATTGATGCGCAGGAAGTCGCTATCTATCCGGGAAGGCGTCGTCCTGCGCAGCAGGTTCAGCGCCTGGAGCATCCCCCGCGCGGGTCCGTAGGGCGGGATAAGTCCGCGCCCCTCCAGTTCGTAGTCTTTGATAGTTGCCATTGCCTTCCTCGGGACTTCATATTTTGAGGACTATACAGTTCAGTCCGTGCGCAGTATTATACCAGAAATAAGGCGGACTGTCAACAGTCCGTACTTAAGCAGTCTGTTTAACATCTTATCGGCTTATGTCATACGTAGTTCGCTCTGGATAAGGGTGGACTGTGAGGGTCGGTCAGTCCTGACCTATAGCGTTTTTCGCAGCCTGGTCGGTTGGTAGACCGCTGGAGATGGTTTAGTCCCCATAGTGTCGCTATTTAGTCCCGGAACTGCCGATGTCAGTCCACCGTTTTCCACCCAGACCGTTGAGTAGGTCTTGACATTTTACACGGTTGCGTGTAAAATCTGCCCATGAAACAGCGCAAGAAGGGAAAAGTCCAGTGGGACAGCGAGGGCATCAAGGCGCTCAGGGCTCACCTGGGGCTGACCCAGCAGGAGCTGGCCGGTGAGCTAGGCACTCGCCAGCAGACCATCAGCGAGTGGGAGATCGGCATGTACAGTCCGCGGGGAACCTCGGCCACCCTGCTCTCCCTGGTCGCCGAGCGCGCCGGTTTCGTATACAGAGCGTATGCTGAGAAGGAACCCGCCGTAGACGATGTTTGAGTCAGGCACCAGGGGCAGAGCCCTTCAAATCGAATCCTGGGCCTTCATATGCTACGGCATATAGCCTGGTGCCCTTTGAGGTGCAGCTATTGACTGGGCCTGAGAAGTCCCTTATCGAGTGCATAAAATTTGTAGAAGGGGGTTGTTATAGATAAAGTCGATGAGCGCCTTTTAGTCCGCATCTGGGCTAGGCAACTGATATCAGCGGAGAGCCTAGTCACTGGCTCCGGTGAAAAAGTCCAGGTTATCTACTCGGGGAAGGAGAACAGGGATAGCGGCCCCGATTTCCTGGGCGCTGTCATCGCCACCGAGAGCAGCGGACTGCTGGTCGGGGATATAGAGCTTCACTTGAAGGCTTCGGACTGGAAGAGCCACGGCCATGGCTGTGACCCCGCCTATAACGGGCTGATACTTCAGGTGGTCTGGGATGGGGAGTCACCAGCAGTTCTCCAGAACGGCAGGACAGTGCCCACATTGAGCCTGCGCCGTTGCCTTATGGGCTCGCTGGAGGAAGTGCGCTGTTGGGCTAGTCTCGATACGGCCCCTGCCGAGCCCTGCCACGATGCCCTGTGCCGGCTCGGCGATGACGAGATGGGCAGGCTGCTGGATGAGGCCGGTGAGGAGCGCTTCAGGCTGAAGGTATCCAGTTTTGCCGCTGGAATGGCCGAGGAGCTGCCGTCTCAGGTGCTGTATCAGGGTGTCATGGAAGCGCTGGGATATACCAGGAACAAGGAGCCGTTCCGGGAGTTGGCCCGCCGCCTGCCGCTGGCGTTCCTGGAAAGCGTTTGTTGGGACAAGGGTTATCCGGAGCGGGTTGCGCTGCTCAGAGCGCTGCTCCTGGTCATGGCGGGGCTGCTGCCGCGAGGTAATGCCAAAGTGGAGAGAGTCTGGCGCTGCCTGGGCGACAGGGAGCCCCTGAGCCTCTCCCGCTGGCATCTGTTCCGAGTGCGCCCCGAGAACCACCCTGCCCGCCGTCTCACGGGTGCTGCCCATCTGCTCGCCCGCTTCAGGGATGAAGGGCTTCTCGAGGGAGTGCTTCGGCTGGTGGGCGAGTCCCGCTCCGATATCGGGCGTCTCGAGGCTGGCTTCATGGTGGCTGGCGAGGACTATCGTTCCCCTGGAGGACGCGCTCTCATCGGTCAGGTCAGGGCCCGGGAGATCGTGGTCAACATCGCCTTGCCTTTTGCCTTTGCCTGGGCCGAGGCCAATTCGGGGGCAGGTCTAGCTGAGGCAGCCCTGTGGCTTTATAGAATCTACCCTAAGTCAGGGGAGAACGAGATAACCCGTGGCCTGACCAGGCTGCTGGGCTCAAAGGCCTCCGCCATTGTGGATTCGGCACGGCGTCAACAGGGCCTGCTCCATCTGGACAAGACCTTCTGCCGCCAGCGCAGGTGCGATATTTGTCCCGTGAACGAGGAATTGTCCTCCGCGAAGGGTGTAGGGGCAATTCATGAATTGCCCCTACATTGGGTAGGTTGGAGCACCTGCTCCAACCATGCTATTCTTCAACGTTCTTGCCATTCGTAATCCGGTTGCGCTGCTCGTTTCGTCTATCGTCGTTGGGCTGCGTAGCCCATTAACCTATCCACGAATTCCGTTTCGAGCGGCGCAACCGCAACCATTTAACGCTGTACTAACCCTGCTGAACGCTCAATTAGGATTCAGTGCTCAGAATTTAGGATTTTGCCCCCAGGCTGAGCCCTGGCACCACATCCAGGTCCCATCCCGCGACCTTCCCTTGGAGGAAGCGGAAATACCCGCATGAGGCGACCATGGCCGCGTTGTCTGTGCACAGGATAATCGGTGGGATTAATACAGGTATCGGCGAACGGCGTGCCATGGTCTGGCGCAGCAGCTTGTTGGCGGCCACACCGCCCGCTAGCAGTATCTGGCTCACCCCGTGCCTGCTGGCTGCGGCCACCGTTTTGGTCACCAGCACGTCCACCACCGCCTCTTGGAAGCTGGCAGCGATGTCCAGCGCCAGTGAATTGGGATTGGCCGAAACAGAGATTTTCAACTCCTCAGCCAGCCGCACCGCCGCCGTCTTGATTCCGCTGAAGCTGAAATCATCGCTGCCCCTGAGCCAGGCACGGGGCAATCGGCGGGTGGGGGTTATGCCCTGGGTGGCTTTCTCGATAACCGGCCCGCCCGGGTAGCCCAGTCCCAGGGCGCGGGCCACTTTATCGAAGGCCTCTCCGGCTGCGTCGTCCCTGGTTCTGCCCAGCCTAGAGATTTCCCCGTGGCCTTTGACTAAGACGAGTTCGGTGTGCCCGCCGGATACGATGAGCGAGATCGCAGGGAATTCGGGTTTATCGGTTCCCAGCCAGTTGGCGTAGATATGTGCTTCCAGGTGGTTCACGCTGACCAGAGGCAGACCCCAGGCCAGCGCCACAGCCTTGGCGAAGTTCACCCCCACCAGCAGCGAGCCTGCCAGACCCGGGCCGTTGGTGACTGCGATGGCTGATAGGTCTTTGGCGTTTACGGTCGCATCATCCAGTGCCTTTTCCACTATGGGCATGATGGAAAGCAGGTGCTGGCGCGAGGCGACCTCCGGTACGATGCCGCCGTAGCGGCTGTGTATCTCGACCTGAGAGGAGATTACGTTAGATAATATCTCGGTGCCATCTTCGACCACGGCGGCGGCGGTCTCATCGCACGAAGTCTCTATACCCAGTATTTTCATGTTTACTCTGTAACAATGTGGTTGTCTTGAACCCTTTTCAACCCCCTGTAGTCCCCCACTCTTGGGGGACAAAGAAAAATTGGGGGATACCCCCAAACCCCCAGCAGAAGGGCTTTGCCCCTCTGCACTCCCCAGTTACCAAATGCCTCCCATTTTCTACCCGATAAAGGTGCAGACCTCTGCCACAGATTTACGCGACGGCCTTTTCCCAGGCCGTTTCGCAGCTACCCCCAGCGATATTATGCCTACCAGGAACCAGGGCTTCTCTACGTGTAGCATTGCCTCAAGCTCCTCTCGAGCGAACTCGGCGGGGCTGCTGGCGAAACAGCTGCTGTAACCCAGCGCGGTGGCTGCCAGTTGGAGATGCGCTACCGCCATAGCCACGCTGAGCATTGCCAGGTCGCGGCGCGCCGGGTCCGTCGGTTCGCTGTAGCCTCCCCCCACCCAGGGGCGTGCCAGGGCTGCAATGGCTACCGGCGCATCGGCGAAATGGGTGCTGTAGGACTGCATCCAGGCCAGCCGTTTCTTGCGCGATTTGTCCTCTGTGGCTGCTATCACGGCCTCGACCATCGCGTTGACTACATCCCGCATACTCTCCTTGAGGTTCTGATCTCGGATCACGATGAAATACCAGGGCTGCTCGTTGGTAGCGCTGGGGGCCAGTATGGCTGCCTCGAGCATGGCCATGATGTCCTTATGCGCCACCGGCCGGTCGCTGAACCGGCAGACGCTGCGCCTCTTCTTTACAGTCTCGAAAAAGTCCATCTGCAATCCTTTTTTAGCAGCCTCCATTATATCATTAAATCCCCCGAGTAGGGGCGGGTTTCAAACCTGCCCTTTTTCGATGGGAGTGCAGAGGGACAGTCCGCCTTAGGTGGATGGGGGTATCTCCAATTTCAACCTTCCCAAGACTGGGGGATAAAGGGGGTTGAAGGAAGTACTCATCATTGACTTCTGCTATAATCTCAGCGAGCTTTCCGCAATAGGGGGAATAAGATGGTGACTAATACTCATATCCATGTTCAAACAAGGGGCAACTGCGACTTTATTGACCTAACTGACGAGGTGGCTCAGAAGGTGGAGCAATCCGGCGTCAGCAACGGTACTGTGACTATCTTTGTGGCAGGCTCGACAGCCGGACTCACCACTATAGAGTTCGAACGCGGCGTGCTCAGCGACCTCGAGAGCATGTGGGAAAGATTAGTACCTAAGAACATGGCCTACCGTCACGATGCCACCTGGGGCGATGGCAATGGCTACTCCCATGTGCGCGCCTCGCTGCTGGGAGCTTCCCTGGTGGTGCCTCTCGTCAACAAGAGGCTGACCCTGGGTACTTGGCAGCAGATCATCCTCGCCGATTTCGATAACAGGCCCCGTTCCCGCGACATCGTGCTCCAGATTATGGGGGAATAGGCCAGGGCAATGCTCTTTTCAACCCCCTGTATCCCCCACTCTTGGGGGAATTTAATTTGGGGGACCCCCCAATCCCCTGTCAAAGGGGCTTCGCCCCTCTGAACTCCCAGTTAACTTACCTACTCTATCACGCCCTCCTTGCGCAGCTCGGCGATCTCCTTCTTCTTCAAGCCCATCACGCCCTTCAGTATCTCCTCGGTGTTCTCGCCGTAAAGCGGCGGGCGCTGCCTCGCCTTCACCGGTGTATCCGAGAGCCTGAAAGGACTCTTAATGAGCTTCACCTTCCCCAGCTTGGGATGGTCCACCTCTACGATAAGCCCGCGGTGTACCACATGCGGGTCGGAAACAGTCTCCTCTATGGTGTTCACCGGCGCCCCTGCCACATCAGCCTCATCGAAGAGCTTGAGCCACTCGTCCCTGGTCTTGGTGACGAAGATTTTGCAGAGCTCTTTATACATCTCCTCCTGCTTCTCGATGGTGGCGAAGTGGTTGGGGATGAAGTCCTCTCTGCCGATGAGGCGGCAGAGGTTGTGCCAGAGAGGCGGCTCCAGGCAGGACAGGGCGACGTATTTATCGTCCTTCGTCTTGTACACATTCAGCCAGGCCTGGTCGCTGCCCGTGGGCAGTACGCTCCGCTCCGCCTTCTCCCCGCTTAGCAGATACCGCAGGGTCATCACCCAGTTGAAGAAGAGCATGCCGTCTGCTATGGCTACCTCGATGAACTGCCCCTTGCCGGTCTTCTCCCGGGCATAAAGGGCGGCCAGTATGGAGCTGATGGCATGGCAGTTAGCGGAGAGGTCCGATATCTGGGGGGAGATGACATGTATCGGCGGCCCATTTTTGGTGCCGGTAGCTCCCAGGATTCCGGTGAGGGCGACCACATTGATGTCGTGCGAGGCGCGGTTCAGATAGGGGCTGTCCAGCCCGTAGCCCGTGATAGAGCAGTAGATCAGCCGCGGATTGCGCTGGCTCAGTATCTCGTAGTCCATGCCCATGCGCTTTGATGCGCCGGGACGGAACCCCTCGATGAGGATATCCGCTTTGTCCACCAGGCGATAAACGATATCTCTCCCTTTATCGTGCTTGAGGTTGATCGCCATGCTCTTCTTGTTGCAGTTCATGCCCACGTAGCGGAACCAGGTATCGTTGGTGAACATGAAGGAGAGCGCCGGCGCGTCGGCCGTACGCGGTGTTTCTATGGTAATGACCTCGGCGCCGAAATCAGCCAACATCATAGAAGTGTATCTGCCCGGGCTGTGCCGCGCCAAATCCAAAACCTTTATTCCTTCCAGCGGCCCCATATTTTCGCTCCTTTTTCTATTCGATGACCTCTTCCTTGAGAAGGCGGTCTATCTTACTCTTGCTGTAGCCCAGAAGCTCGCTCAACACCTCCCGTGTATGCTCCGCCCAGAGCGGCGGCCTGGTCCTCACCGCAGCCGGCGTGTCGGAGAGCTTGAACGGAGTATTCAGCAGCTTCACCTTGCCCAGCTTGGGATGCTCCATCTCCACCACGACTTTGTGGTCCCTGTAGTGAGGGTCAGCGAACATCTCCTCGAAGTTGTACACCGGGGCGACGCAGACATCGGCCTCGTCCAGCGATTTCAACCATTCGTCCCTGTTCTTGGTGGCGAAGACCTCGGAGAGCGCCTGGTACGACTCCTGCTGCTCCTCGAGAGAGCCGAAGTGCTTCGGTATCAGGTCTTCCCTGCCCACCAGCTTGCACAGGTTGCCCCAGAGCCAGGGCTCGAAGCAGCCGATGGTGAAATACTTATCGTCCTTAGCTTTATATATGTTCATCCAGGCCACGTCGCTGCCTGTGGGCGACTCCGCCCGCTCCGGCGATATCCCATCGCGGAAGAACTGGGGCGCGTGCACCCAGTGGTAGAACACAGCGCCATCGGTGCTGGAGACGTCGATATACTGACCTCTGCCTGTCCTGTCCCGGGCGAAGAGGGCGGCGATGATAGCGATGACAGCCTGGTTAGTGCCTCCGAGGACATCGGCGATCATGGGCGAGACGATGTACGAAGGCGGGCCGTTCTTGCTGCCGCTGAGCCCCAGGATGCCCGCCATAGCGACGAAGTTGATGTCATGTCCCGGCCTGCGAGCGTAGGGTCCGGTCTGTCCGTAGCCTGTGATGGAGCAGCAGATGATGAGGGGATTGAGCTTGCTCACCGTATTGTAGTCCATGCCCCTGCGTTTGAGCGTCCCCGGGCGGTTGGTCTCCAGGATAACATCCACCTTCTCCACCAGGCGGTAGAAAATCTCCTTGCCCTCATCCTTCTTGATATTGAGAGCGATGGACTTCTTATTGCGGTTGAGTCCGACGTAATGCGCCTCCGTGTCGCTGGTCATCATGCCGAACATCTTGCCGGTGCTGCGCGGTATCTCGACGGTTATCACCTCGGCGCCGAGGTCAGCCAGGATCATGGAGCAGTACCTGCCCGGCCCGTACAATGACAGGTCGAGAACCTTTATTCCCTCTAACGGACCCATTTTCAACCTCTTGTTCAAGATGAGACTAGTATACATCGGGTTTAGAGGCGAGACAACGACGCCTGCGATGGTGACCAGGGTTTGCCTGGTTTCGGGTATAGCGCGGCCCGGCTTTTAGGGCGCATGAATTATTCAATTTTGGGGTCGCTGGACGCCGGGATTTCGCAGGCCGTGATCAGCTTCAGCCGAACGCAGCGGGGACCGCTTGGGTAAAAAACGTCCCTATGTCGAGGAGTAATTTCCCCAAAACGAATTCCCACGAACGAAACCCCACATATTCAATTTTCCAGGGGATGCCAAGAGCTTTGCGCAACCAGCAATCAGCTCAAAGCTATCAGCCCACGATTGTGCGGCTCGGTAGATGCTGTTTGCTGCTCTTGAATTTGGTCGGGAGCTGTGTACATGCAGTCCCGATGTAATGGGGTCATTGTAGAACATAAGTTCTCATGCTGTCAAGGGGGAAATGTCGCAGGGCGGCTCACCGCAGAGGGCGCGGAGGGCGCAGAAGAAAGGATGGGGTGGAAAATGTAAAATGCAAAGTGGAGGCGGTTTGAAACGGGGATGCCTGTTTGATAAGATTATGATTAGAGGTACGAAAGCGCTCTGAAAGGACCTGGTTTGGAGCACGCTGACTTTTAGAATTGAATATTCCGCTACATTGTTGCCCCTATTAAGCCTAACCGAACACTTGTTGAGAAGGTGCAACCGTGAACCCAAAGCTTCACCTGCAAGTGTTCCCCATCATCCCTGATCCAGCTTCACCGAAATGGCGATGCTGATATAGAGATAGAATTGCAGCCCACTGCCTCAGAACATTCTTGAGACTCCTGGTCTGCTTGCTAGCTGCAGAGGCCCTATGATACAATAGATTCTACTGTGGAAAAGACCCAGCATTTCGGCTGCCGGCTTCGAGTGAGATAGAATCTACAATTCTGCGAAAGAGGAACTGAGTGGTGTTGTTTTAGCCGTGGGGAGGGTGCAGTGACTCATTCCAACCACAGACGAGGAACGTATGCCAACCTCAGCGACGATTATGTTGTCATGTTCGTGCCCGGGCGAATAACGGAAGACCTAGGAGTCAGGGTAGAGCAGTTCGTGAACATCTGCCGTCGGCACCAGCCAGTAAATCAGGACTACCCCATGGGCTGGTATGCCTACGTCTATGACAGCAAGGAGAAGGTAACCGGGGTACTAAAGGACCTTGTCCATGCAGATTTAGGGCTTTCAGTGGTTGTCTCAGGATTGTTCCATGAGGTCAAGGAGTGCTGCTGCGCCGCTGGTACTTTTCCACACACTGTGAACCACTCCCTGGGTTTCTGGGGGAAAGAGGACAAGTTACCTCACGAGAGGATTTTGGAATTCACTACCATGTGTGGTCACGGGATGATATCTTCCAGTTTGGCCTACCACCTGGCCAAGAAAGTTCAGCGCCACGCCATGAATATAGGCGATGCTGCCCAGGAGATGGGGCGGCCCTGCTTGTGCAATATTTTCAACCCTGTTCGAGCGGAGGAACTGCTACGCAAGTTCGTTGCTGATCTGGAGGCGGGCACATTGTCGGAGACTGACCTCAATCTGCCAGGACTACCGTAGGCGGTTCTGGTACCGCTATCAAGGGGGCAAAACGTGATCATAGATGACGCGAGGTGCACAGCTTGCTTGGAGTGCATTCCTTACTGCCCCATGGCGGCCATAACGGTTACGAGGGGATTGGTCAGGATCGACCAAGACGAGTGCGTTGAATGCGGGGTCTGCTACCGGGCTGAGGTCTGTGCGCCTGGGGCGCTGGTACGTCCAGAATTAAGCTGGCCACGAAGCCTACGTGCCGAGTTCAGCGACCCCAGTGTGCCCTTTATGTCCCCGGTTTTTTCTCGTCGCCCTTGGCTGGCAACAAGCAATGAAACGAATCGCGGTGCTGCGCCAGCTAGTAAAGACGAGGACCTTACCGCACTGGGCGGACGTGGCACTGCGGAGATGAAGACCAACGATGTAACTGGCCGTTATCGACGTGGTCAGGCGGGGATATTGGTAGAAATGGGCCGTCCGGGCGGGGGAACACGCTTTAGAGACGTACAGAAGATGGCTCGTGCTCTGGCCGCTTTGGGGGTCAGGTTTGAGGAGCGGAACCCCGTTACCGACTTAATGACCGATAAATCTACAGGCACCTTTCGAGATGACATCCTTAACGAGAAGGTTCTCTCCTGCATTTTGGAGTTCGATATCCCGTTACAGATGGTGACCACTGTACTAGAGAAGCTAAAAGAGATAGCGAAAGAGGTCGATACAGTCTTTGCTGTGGACCTCATCTCAGTGGTAGAGAAGGACGGTTCCATACCTACGGTAGAGGTAGCTCGCCAGGCCAATGTTCAGGTTTCAATTAACGGGAAGACCAACGTCGGCCTGGGTCGACCTCTGGCTGAAGTCTAGGCCCTTTATGCCCACATACAGTTCAATAGATAAAACTCAAAGCCCCATTTTCAAGGCAGTGTTCGCTTTTGTGTAGAGTCACCCCCGGTCCTCATTGAACGTTCCGCTGTCTTGCGCATTTTGCCAGTGAGCTGATGATTTGTTGACCGCACCATGTATTTGAATTATCATGGCAGCGTTACGATTCCCGGTTTCCTCTTTACATTATTGATAGTGGAGGGTTACTCATGAAAGATTTAAAATCCAGTCGCTTTATTGAACGTAATGTAGCCATGGAGCTGGTGCGTGTTACCGAAGCGGCAGCCCTGTCGGCAGCCCGTTTTTTCGGTATGGGTGACAAAAACCTGGTGGACCATGCAGCGGTGGAAGCCATGCGGTGGGTTCTGGGCTCGGTCAGGATGGATGGAATCGTGGTCATCGGAGAGGGAGAGAAAGACGAGGCTCCCATGCTATATATCGGGGAGCGGATCGGTGGCGGCTCGGATTTAAAGGTTGACATTGCAGTTGATCCGATTGACGGCACCACGCTGACTGCGAAGGGGCTTCCCGGGGCCATATCTGCCGTGGCGCTCTCGGCTAGAGGGACGATGAATTGCCCCAGGGAACTGGTGTATATGAATAAGATTGTCACCGACCGTGAGGCAAAGGACGCTATAGATATTGAGGCATCGGTGGCAGAAAACCTGAAGAATATCGCCAAAGCCAAAAAAAGAAAGGTATCAGAAATTACGGTGGTGGTTCTGGACAGACCGCGCCACGAACAGTTACTGTCAGAGATCAGGAGTGCAGGCGCCCGGGTCAAACTGATTTCCGATGGTGACATAGCGGCGAGTTTACAGGCCGCCCTGCCCGAAACGGGGGTCGATGTGCTCATGGGCATCGGGGGCACGCCTGAGGGAGTCCTCTCCGCTGCAGCCATAGTTTGTATCGGAGGCGCTATACAATGTAAGGGCTGGCCTCGAGATGAAAAGGAAAGAGAAGCAGCCATAGCCGCTGGACTCGATCTTGACAAAGTGTATAAAACGGAGGACCTGATAGACAGTGATGATGTTTTTTTTGCTGCCACTGGGGTTAGCAGCAGCGAATTACTGAAGGGGGTACGTTATACCAGTGGCGGAGCACAAACGCAGTCTCTAGCTATGCGCTCCCGTTCCGGCACCATCCGCTGGATCGATGCCTGGCACGACTTCGGACGACTGGACAAACTCAGTTCCATTAAACTCCATTGAAAAAGCCTCTACATCATAATGAGTAAAAGCAGGCTTTCAAGTCCATCGTGGCTCCAATTCGACTGAGGCGGACAATGACAAGCAAAGGGCGACCCATTGGGTCGCCCCTACATTATGCGATTGGGCCCTTCGACAGGCTCAGGGCCAACGGACTCTAATCCCCCTCACTCTAACTCTCTCCCGCAAGGGGCGAGAGGATTTGGGGCGAGGAGATTGCTTCGTCATCCTTCCTTGGGAAGGACTTCTCGCAATGACATGAGGGGCGGTTCACGAACCGCCCCTACGTTTTTGGGCACGGCATGCCGTGCCCCTACAGCAGGGGTTGGAGCGGATGCTCCAATCTACCTGTCAGGGCGTTCAGTTGAACGCCCCTACAACCCTAAGGGCTCCTAATCCCCCTAGCCCCCTTTCCTAAGGGGGAGATTGGTTCGCGGCGTGCCTGGATTCCTGCTCAGGGGGGATCGGTCATGGCGATTGTCATCGTCACCACCAAGAATGAAAATAGTAGCGCAGTGCTAAGCACTGAGATTCTTCCCCTTCACTCCGTTCAGGGTCAGAATGACATTGAGCCCTCAGCATTCCATTTTCAAAGCAATGACATGAAGGGCGGTTCGTGAACCGCCCCTACGGTTTAGGGCACAAAATTTTGTGCCCCTACAGCCGGGGTTGGAGCGGGTGCTCCAATCTACCCTGTGAGCATGTCCCCGTGCCCCTACAGTCTGCCGTTGGCGCTGAAGACCAGTCCTTCGGTGCTGAGGTCAACTTTGACTTCGTCGCCTTCTTTGAACTCGCCCTGCAGTATCTTCTTGGACAGCGGGGTCTCCACTTCACGCTGGATGGCCCTCTTCAAAGGACGTGCGCCAAATGTGGGGTCGAAGCCGGCCTTGGCCAGCCAGTCCTTGGCCTTATCAGTGAGCGTCACGGTTATCTTGCGGTCGGCAAGCCGTTTCTGTACCTCTTTTATCTGGAGGTCAACAATCTGCCTTATCTGCTCCTCGGTGAGCGGCTTGAATATGATGACCTCATCGATGCGGTTGAGGAACTCAGGACGGAATTTCTTCTTCAGAGCGGTCTCGATGGTACCCCTGAGCCTCTTCTGCTCGCTCTCGGTCTGCATCTCATGGAGGAAGCCGAGAGATCCGCGCTGAAATTCCTCGCCGCCCAGGTTCGAGGTCATGATGAGCACGGTGTTTTTGAAGTCAACAGTCCTGCCGTGGCCATCGGTAAGACGTCCGTCCTCCAGTATCTGGAGCAGGATGTTGAACACGTCTTCATGCGCCTTCTCTATCTCGTCGAACAGGATGACCTTGTAGGGTCGGCGACGCACAGCCTCAGTGAGCTGGCCGCCCTCTTCATAGCCGATGTACCCCGGTGGAGCGCCGATGAGGCGGGACACGGTGTGCTTCTCCATGTACTCCGACATGTCGAGCCTGACCATGGCATCCTCGTCATCGAAGAGGAACTCAGCCAGGGCCCGGGCGAGCTCGGTCTTGCCCACGCCGGTGGGTCCCAGGAAGATGAAGCTGCCGATGGGCCTCTTGGGGTCTTTCAACCCGGCACGCGCCCTCCTGATGGCATCGGAGACTGCGTTGATGGCCTCGTCCTGTCCCACGATCCTGAGGTGCAGGCTTTCCTCCATATGGAGGAGCTTTCCGGTCTCCCCTTCGAGCATGCGCCTTACCGGGATGCCGGTCCACTTGGAGATGAGCTCGGCGATGTCCTCCTCGGTAACTACCTGTTTTATTTTCTTATCCTTAAGCCATTTGTTCCGGGCCTTCTCGTACTCTTTCTCCAGGCTCAGACGCTGCGCCTTGAGCGTGGCGGATTGCTTGTAGTCGCCGCGCTGCGAGGCTGCCTCCTCCTCGTTGGTCATCTGCTGAATTCTCTGCTCCAGGCTCTTGACCTCCTGCGGAGGACTCTCGGCGTCGATCCTCAGCTTGGATGCGGCTTCGTCAATGAGGTCTATGGCCTTGTCGGGAAGGTGCCGGTCCGAGATATAACGCTGGCTGAGCTTGGCCGCAGCTTCCAGCGCAGAATCATCTATCTTGATCTTGTGATGGGCTTCGTATCGAGGCCTCAGCCCCTTCAGCATCTCGATGGTATCCTCCGCACTGGGCTCATCTATGTACACCTGCTGGAATCTTCTCTCCAGGGCGCGGTCTTTTTCGACATACTTCTTATATTCATCGAGCGTGGTAGCGCCCAGTGCCTGGAGCTCACCACGGGACAGCGCCGGCTTCAGCATGTTGGAGGCATCTATGGCCCCTTCGGCGGCCCCGGCCCCGACTACGGTATGCAACTCGTCGATGAAGAGCACTATCTCTCCCTGAGCGCGGCGGATTTCGTCCATGACGGCCTTGAGCCGCTCCTCGAACTCGCCGCGGAACTTACTTCCGGCGACCAGCGCTCCCATATCCAGAGCGAGGACACGGCGCCCCTTCAGAGAATCGGGGACGTCGCCGGCCACGATTTTCTGTGCCAGCCCTTCGGCGATGGCTGTCTTGCCCACGCCGACCTCGCCGATGATGACGGGGTTATTCTTGGTGCGGCGGGTAAGTATCTGCATCACCCGCCTTATCTCTTCATCGCGCCCGATGACGGGGTCAAGCTTGCCTGCTCTGGCGAGTTCGGTCAGGTCGCGGCTGTATTTCTCCAGGGCGCGATATTTGCTCTCTGCCTTAGGGTCGGTGACGCGCTGCCCGCCGCGGATGCCCTGAAGGGCACGGTATATCTTCTCCTGGTCGATACCGAATTCCTTAAGAATACGGGCTGCTTCCCCCTGCTGCTCTCCGGCGATGGCGATGAGCAGGTGTTCTGTGCTCACAAACTCGTCCTTGAGCCTGGCGGCCTCGTTGGAGGCTCTCTGGAGCATGCTGGCAACACGAGGGGTGGGGTATACCTGTGTGATCTCACCAGCTACCTTGGGGCTGCGTTGCAGGGCCTGTTCTACCCTTTCTCTCACCCGGTCAATATCAACACGGAGCTCTCTAAGTACATCAGCGGCGACGCTATCCTCTTTCTGCAACAGGGCTAGCAGGACGTGCTCCACGTCCCACTGGTTGTGACGGTATTGGAGCACCAGCTCCTGTGAAGCAGCGAGCATTTCCTGGGCCTGTTCGGTAAGCTTTTCGGGCTTCATCATGGTCTATTCTCCCTCTGGCAAACTCTCATCATAGAGAGTGCTAAAATAATCTACATCAACCCCCTTATCCCCCAATCTTGGGGGATTTTAGGATTTGGGGGACATCCTTCGACAATCCTTCGATGAACTCAGGACAGGGCTCAGGACAGGCCCCCAAACCCCCGGCAGGAAGTTTCCTGCACCTCTTTTGCAGGGGTCTCATCATCGCATAGTTTGCTGAAATCATGCTCCGGCCTCGGTGAGGCGCTGTATTCTCTGTTCCAACTCCTGTATCTCCCTCTCCATCTCGATCATGCGCTGGCTCATCCTGATGATGACCTCTACGCCGGCCAGATTGACTCCCAGGTCATCAATGAGGGTCTTGATGCGGCGGAGGCGTTCGATGTCACTCGCGGAATAGAGACGCCTGTTGCCCCGGGAACGCGAGGGCTCGATCATGCCTGCCCGCTCGTAGTATCTCAGTGTCTGGACATGCACGCCGAGCATGTTGGCTGCAATACTTATGATATAACGGGGCTCAGAATATTCAGCTTCCATAGTCTTTGACCTCCGTGGTTGACGCATTTGACATTATCCTTTAGCACGAAGCGATTTTAGCTGTTGGAAAAGCTCCTTCTCCCTTGGGGAGAGACTGGCGGGCAGGACAACGTTGACCCTGGCAAAGAGGTCGCCTTTGGTATTGTTGCCGAGACGGGGCATGCCCTGCCCCGCAAGGCGAAACACCTTGCTGTTCTGGGTCTCGGGCGGTATCTTGAGGGCCAGCTTCTTGCCCTCCAGCGTGGGCACCTCAACCTCGCCGCCCAGAATAGCATCAGTCAAAAGGACGGGCACATCCACATGAAGGTCGTCCTCTGTTCTCTGGAATCGGTTGTCCGGCTTCACCGAAATGAGCAGGTAAAGGTCACCGGCTTCGCCTCCCGTCTGGCCCGGCCCGCCCTTGCCGGCGATCCTGACGCGGGAGCCTTCCCTGACACCGGGCGGGATCTTGACCTCGAGACGCCTGGGCCTGAGCACGGCCCCTGCGCCGCCGCAGGTGCGACAGCCCCTACCCTTGCAGGTGGGGCACGGTTCCTCGACCTGCATCTCGAGCACCCGCGCTGTGCCCCGATAAGCCTCCTCCAGAGATACCTCGACAGGCTGTTCGAAGTCCTGACCTCTCAGAGGGCGGCGCGTTGTCCTGCCTCTGGAGCCGCGGAGGAGGGAATCGAAGATATCTCCAAAACCTTCAGCTTCGCCCGTGTCGCCGAAGTCGTATTGAGTGCCGCCTCTCCGGAACTCCCAGGCTGGCTGCTGTTGCTGCCCTCCTGCCCTGGCGAACTGGTCGGCGTACTGCCACTGCTCGCCGAACTGGTCGTATTTCTTGCGTTTCTCAGGGTCGGAGAGCACCTCGTGGGCCTCGTTTATCTCCTTGAACCTGGCCTCGGCTGACTTGTTGCCGGGGTTAACGTCAGGGTGATACTGACGGGCCAGCTTCCTGTAAGCCTGCTTTATATCCTTGTCGGTAGCGTTTTTGCTTAGTCCCAGAATCGCATAATAATCCTTGGCCGCCATAGCTAAGCCTCCTGAGTTGTATTATAATTAGTGACAACGACATTGTCAAGTAAAATTAATAACATAGCTATTACAAATTATAAGGTCCCCCTGATAATAGCCTGGCAAAGGGTCAGGAATATGAAGGCTTCGTCGCATTGCGCTGAACTTGACGGAGCGAGATAGGGCAACATATAATAAGGCGGAGGCAGCACCTGGAGGAAATGAAGGTGACAGTTGAGGAGGGGAGGTCAGGCCTGGGGACAATAGCTCTCCAGACACTGGGTTGTAAGCTCAATCAGGCAGAAACGGAGTCCTTAGCCCGCCAGTTCCTCGAAGCTGGCTATCAAGTCGTTGCCCCTGACCAAGCGGCTGATATCTACCTGCTGAACACATGCACGGTAACCCATATCGCCGATCGCAAGTGTCGTAATCTGCTGAGGCTAGCCCAGCGACGTAACCCGAAAGCACTAATTGTAGCTACGGGCTGCTATGTGGAGAGGGCCGCTGTGGAAGTCGGGGGCATCGAGGGGGTGGGACTGGTTGTGGGCAACCGCGATAAGGAGAGGCTGGCAGAGATAGTCCAGGCCAAGACCAATGGGCATGAGAGTTGCGGGTCGGAGGATGTTCTTAAAAGCTCGACATTTCGCACTCGGGCGCTGGTAAAGATTCAGGAGGGGTGCAGCCAGCCCTGTTCGTTTTGCGTGGTGCCCCGGGTCCGGGGGCGGGAGAGAAGCCGCTCTCAGGATGATGTCATCGCCGAGGTCAAAACGAGGGCAGCCGAAGGATATAAAGAGGTGGTGCTGACCGGTACGCGGATCGGGAGCTATGAGCATGAAGGTGGACTTCAGGGGTTAGTCGAGCGTATGCTCAGTGAGAGCGAAGTACAGCGATTACGGCTCTCGTCGCTGGAGCCCAGCGACCTAACTCCGGAATTTCTGAGTCTCTGGAAAGATAGCCGGCTCTGCCCTCATATTCACCTCCCGCTGCAGAGCGGCAGCGACGCGGTGCTGCAGAGGATGGGGCGAGCTTATTCTATTGCCGATTATGAGCGCGCGGCAGCGATGGCCCGTGAGGCTATACCGGACTTATCTTTGACCACTGACCTGATGGTTGGCTTCCCCGGGGAGAGCGAGGAAGAGTTCAGCGAGAGCTACCGATTCTGCGAACGTATGGGATTCGCTGCCACGCACGTTTTTCCCTATTCGGCTCGTCCGGGCACCAAAGCAGCGCGGATGGCAGGTAAGGTGGGAGACGGTGAAAAGAAGCGGCGATGCCAGCTCATGCTTGAGCTGGCTCATAGAAGCACCTGCAGCTTCAGGGAACGGTTCGCGGGCCGGAGCGTGAATGTGTTGTGGGAGGGTAAGAAAGACGGCATCTGGTTCGGGCTCACCGAAAACTATTTGAGGGTTTTTCTACCCAGCCAGGAGTACCTGGGTAATCGGGTACTGGCGACAAAAGTAGTTGGGCAGCGAGATGGTATCCTTGTGGGGGAATTGGTATAACCCCAAGGTTTTGGCTTTAATGGGGTAAGGGGGTTGAGATTATGAACAATACCGATGTGATATACGTGGTACTGTTTTTTATGTGCCTGTTGTTTTCCGCCTTTTTCTCCAGCTCAGAGACAGCATTCATCTCGTTGCAGAAGCTGCGGCTGAGACATCTGGCCCGTACCGACAATGCTGATACTGATGCTGCCAGGCGGGTTGCTACAATGACAGAAAAGCCTGAGCGCCTGTTGACCACTGTGCTTCTGGGAAATAATCTGGCTAACACCGCTGCTGCAGCTTTGGCTACAATTCTCATTGCTACTGCGTTGACTGAAGGGCAGTCAGTGCTGGTGACTACGTTGGGTGTGAGCATGCTGTTGCTTATCTTCGCGGAGGTATTTCCCAAGGTTGTAGCTACCAGATATGGTGAGCGGTTAGCCTTCTTATACATCACGCCGATGCGGATATTGATATGGATACTATCCCCGATAGCGATGGTACTCGTCTGGATCGGCGATAAATTAGCTCGACTAGTAGGGGCATCTCCTGTACCCAAGGTGCTGACAAGTGAGGCGGAGATCCGCACTGCTGTCTCAGTTGGCGTGGAAGAGGGGACCCTCGAAGAGTCTGAGGCTGAGATGGTGGAGGCGGTGTTTCGCTTCGGCGACCGTCGGGTCTCCGAGGTGCTGACTCCTCGTCCCAGCGTTACCTGGGTGGAGAAAGGCACCACGATACGTGATTTTCTCTCTATCTATGCCCAGACTCCACATTCGCGATTCCCTGTATATGAAGATAGCAGGGATAAGGTAGTGGGAATCCTCTGGATAAAAGATCTGCTAATGGCTCAAGCAAAAGGCTCGTGTCAAGAAGATAACTCGATTGATGAACTGCTGCGTCCGGTCCACTTTGTTCCAGAGAATAAATTGGTGGCTGAACTTTTTGCCGAACTACAGAAGTCCGGTGACCATCTGGCTATAGTTGCAGATGAGTTCGGTGGCGTTGCCGGTATGATAACTGTGGAGCAGCTACTGGAGGAAATCGTGGGGGAGATGGAGGATGAACTGACGAAAGCGAGGAAAAGCTTTGAGACAGTCGGTGAAAACAGTTTTCAGATCGATGGCGGGATGAAGATCGAAGATGCTAACGAGAAGCTGGAATTGGGGGTTCCCGAGGGGCCTTATGAGACAGTTGCCGGCTTTGTCTTGAGTTTACTTGGCCATATCCCCAAAGAGGGGGAGCAGTTGAGATACGAGAAGTTGAAGATGGCGGTAACTGCGATGAAGGGGCTGAAGGTCGAGAAAATCCTGGTGACCAAGGAGAAAGATGCAGCGACTACGTCTGACGTTCAGCAGAAGTGAGGAGCTAAAGTATACCTCTCACCTAGACCTGATGAGGCTGTGGCAAAGAGTACTACGTCGTGCTGACATTCCGCTAGTCTATTCTCAGGGCTTCAGCCCTCATCCGCATCTATCCCTCGCAGCGCCCCTGGCTGTCGGGGTGACCAGTGGCGGGGAGCTTATAGATATTTTCCTGGAGCGACGGGTCTCACCACACTTTTTTATCAAAGCTGTCAGGGAGCAGTTACCTCGCGGCATCGATATATCCGAGGTAGCGGAGATGGGGCTGGGGCTGCCTTCGCTGCAATCTCAAGTGCGCTATGCTGAATACAAGGTCATCGCTGATACTGACAAGAAGCCGAATGAGGTGCAGACTGCTATCGATTCCCTGCTTTCCAGCGCTGAATTGCCCTGGCAGCACGCCCGGGATAAAGAGGTTCGCAGGTATGACCTTCGAACTTTAGTCGAGGACATCTGGATTATCGAAAGTCATCCGCCTGAGTATACCATGGGAATGAAGCTACGCTGTGACAGCTCTGGCACAGGCAGGCCCGAGCAGGTGCTTTCAGCCCTTGGTCTTACAATTCACCCCAAATCGATTCATCGTACCAAGCTGATTTTAGAGAAGCAGGCCAGGCCTGTTCCGCAACGGTAGTCGTGAAGAGATGTCAGAGCAAACCCTGGATGAGCTGAGGCAAAAGAAGGCGCGGGAGTATGCCAGGATAACGCGCCGTCTTTTCTTCATCGACTTGGCCCTGGGGGCTGTCTTCCTGCTCGTGCTCTTGTTCGGCGAACTCTCCACCGGGCTGAGGAACTTTTTGGATTTCCCCCAATCGGCCAGGGTTGCACTATACTTTTTGATTGTGGTGGTGAGCTATGGCATCATCTCTGCCCCGCTGAATTTCTATCAGGGTTTCATCCTGCCCCATCGCTATGGCCTATCTCATCAAAGTTTTAAGTCTTGGCTGGCCGATGAGGCGAAGGGTGGGATTCTAGCATTAACGATGGGCGCGGCACTGGTGGTAGTCATTTACCTGTTACTTGGGACATTCCCCCAGACATGGTGGCTGTTAGCCTTTGCTTTTATGGTCTTGGTCACCGTGGTGCTGGCCAACCTGGCGCCTGTGCTCATTTTGCCCCTTTTCTTTAAGACGGAGCCGCTCGCAGACCAAGAGCTGCGCAAAAGATTGCTCAGCCTGGCGGAGCGTTCTCATGTTAAAATCAGGAATATATTCCAGATCAGGCTCAGCAGCAAGACCAGCGCCGGAAATGCTATGCTTATGGGTTGGGGGAATACCAGGCGCATCGTTATCGGCGATACCATGCTGCAGCGCTATACACCTGAGGAGATCGAGGTGGTCATGGCCCATGAGCTCGGCCATCACCGTCATGGCGATATCATCAGACTCATGGTAGCGCAATCAGCGCTGATGCTTCTGGGATTCTATTTAATGAACCTGACACTGGATTGGGCTGTGCCCAGATTAGATATGAGCGGTATCTCCGATGTGGCAGCACTTCCTCTGCTGGCGCTGGTCGGGTTCGCTTTTGCCCTCGTGCTCATGCCCCTATCTAATGCCTACAGTCGAAGCCTGGAGGAATCCGCAGACCGATACTCTCTGGCCGTTACAGAAAATCCCGAGGCGTTTGCTGCCATGCTCACCAAGCTCACCGACCAAAACCTGTCTGAGTCAGAGCCCAGCAGATGGTCGGAGCTTTTGTTCTATGACCATCCTCCTTATTCCAAGCGCGTGGAATTGGCTAACCGCTATCGAAAAGAAGGCAAACGATGAGGCTTATCCTGGTGAGACATGGGACGACTGACTGGAACCAGCAGCGCCGGGTGCAGGGGCTGAGCAACCTCGGGTTGAATGAGACCGGTAAAAGGCAGGCGGAAGCCCTGGCTCAGGCTCTCAAGAATGAGAGGGTAGATGCTATCTACACCAGCCCCTTGAGGCGAGCACAGGAGACGGCCCATGCCATAAGCCGTTTTCATCAGGTCGAGGTGGTGACCCTGGATGGCCTGAAGGAGTTGGATGTCGGCGAAGTCGATGGCATGACCTATGATGATATGAAGATTTACCACAGCGAATTTTTCACCAAATGGATGGCGGATTTCACGTCTGTGAGGTTGCCCGGCGGGGGAACTGTGCCGGAACTGCGTGACCAATGTTGTGCTGCTGTCAAGGATATTCGCGAGAAACAACAGACGGTAGGGGGTGAGAAGTGCGGTGACGAAGACAAGGTGGTGGTTGCAGTCACTCACTTTTTCCCGATTATGTGCATTATCTGCGATTCACTCGGAATGGACCTCTCGTATTGTAGAAGGTTGAGGTTAGACGTGGCCTCGATGTGCACTCTGGACTTTCATCCGGAGAGAACGGTGCTGGTCTCCTTCAACGATACCTGCCACTTGAGATAAGGAATTAGATGAGTCGCCAACTGCCTTTGCCTCAAAGGGTCTTACGGTTTATCCGGGGACACAATCTGGTCAAGGGAAATGAGTTCCTGCTGGTAGGTGTCTCCGGAGGGCCGGACTCGGTATGTCTGCTGGACGTATTAGCTAGCCTAAAGAGCACATTGGGCATAGAACTTCATATCGCTCACCTCAACCATATGCTTCGGGGCGCTGAATCGGACGGAGATGCCGATTACGTCTCTGCGCTGGCACACAAACTCGGTATCCCGGCGACCATCGAGAGGCGAGGTGTGAAGGCTTATCAAAAGAAGAATCGTCTCTCTGCGGAGGAAGCGGCGCGGGAGGTAAGATATGCCTTCTTCTCGGAGGTTGGCTGTTCTCTGGGCGCGGACGCGGTCGCGGTGGGGCATACTGCCGATGACCAGATTGAGACTATCCTGATGCATCTGGTGCGTGGAACAGGACTAGCCGGTCTTCGCGGCATGCAGCCTCTCAGCACATTACGTTCCCCTGGCGGAAACAGCCTTAAGATAGTGAGGCCTCTGCTGGAGGTCGGTAGAGCAGAGACTGAGGCCTATTGTGCTGGCCGGGGCCTGTCGCCGCGAAGCGATTCCTCCAACCGCTTGCCCGACTATTTGCGCAACAGGATTCGTTCTCAACTCATTCCCTTGCTTCGGGAATATAACCCTGATATAGACAAGGCTTTACTCCGCATGGCTAGCGCTGCTGATGCTGACCTGACATATATCGAAGCAGAGATGTCGAGGCTTTGGGGCCCGGTGGCGCGGGAGCAAGCGGAGGGGGTAGCTATCGACAGGGCAGAGTTCTCCAGGCTTCAGCCTGCCCTGAAGCGGCATCTTGTCCGCTCCGCACTTCAGCGTTTGTTGGGAGAACTCCGGGACATCGAGTCCGTCCACGTCGAGAGCCTGGTAGAAGCTCTGGACAAACCAGCGGGCAAAAGGCTGTCGTTGCCCAAGGGACTGGCTTTCCACGGAGATTATGACTATGGCCTGATAACGGCAAAGAAGTCATTGCTGTCTCCCCTCCCTGTCCTGGAAGGTGAGCATCGCCTCAAGATACCTGGTGAGACTGAGTTGTGCGACTGGAGGGTGAGAAGCCGTATCCTTAAACGTAGACCTGAGGAGAGCGGCGAGGAGAAAATGAAGGCTTGTTTTGACCTCGATGTCGTGGGGCGTGAGCTCACAGTTCGTGCGCGGCGGCGTGGTGACAGGTTCCAACCGCTGGGGATGGAATCTCCCAAGAAGCTTCAGGACTTCATGGTGGATGCCAAGATTCCACGTGCCTGGCGTGACAACGTGCCGCTGGTCTGTTCGCCGCAGCACATACTCTGGGTAGTGGGCTGGCGTCTTGACCACCGCGCCAGGGTCACGCTCTCGACCAAGCGCGTGCTCTGCCTGGAGTTCGAGCGTGTAAAAGGAACTTGACAAGTCCTTTCGCTTGGTTGTATAAGATTGCCACATATTGGGTAAGGGGGGAGATAATGAAGATAAGCGCTCGCAACATTCTGAAAGGCAAGGTCAAACAGGTCAAGCTCGGTGCAGTCAATGCAGAGGTAATTGTAGAATTGCCGGGCGGGGCTGAAATAGTGTCGATAATCACCAAAGAATCAGCCCAGAACCTGAAACTGAAAAAGGGCAGGGCCGTCTATGCCGTCATTAAAGCCTCCAACGTGATGATTGGTGTAGATTGAGCGATTCGGTAGATAACTATATACTTGCCCTTGCACTCTACTTCATGCACTACAACTTCGCTCGGTCTCACAAATCGTTAGCTAATCCTTATCCGAGGACTCCAGCGATGGCAGCAGGATTGACAGACCATGTATGGACAATAGAAGAGATTGTAAGACTAGCTGAGATTTAATCATCATTCTAGGACATTCTTGAGAAATACGCTATGCCTTGGTGCGAGGCGAGTGGTTGCAACACCTCAACCTTGAATCCGCTTTCTGCTAGGAATGTGGTAAGATGTTCAATATCATTGAGGGTGCCCTCAGTTTTATGGTATTTGAGGACTATGTTATCAATCCTGCCTAGATAGTCGTTTGATGCGCCATAGAGTATTTCATATTCTGCCCCTTCGCAATCAAGCTTCAACAAGGCAACTCTGTCAATTGCATTTTCGGTCAAAACGTCCTTTAGGGTCACACAATCTATAGTCACGTATTTATCCGAAATTTTGTCTGAAATGCTGTGTGCGCCCACATTCGAGGAGCTTAAAAAGAGTTTTCTTTCCCCCTCTTTTCCAGACAATCCCTTCTTAAATAAATAAACATTATTGAGCCTGTTAATCTTCATATTCCTTTGTAGAATGAGAAAATTGTAGTCCTCTGGCTCGTAACTTAGAACCTTCACACCCTTTACCATATTCGCTACTCTTATCGTAAAGCATCCTATGTTAGCACCTGCATCTATTATTACCGAATCTGTTTTCAGAGAAAATAGATGAAGCTGATACTGGTCATCTGTGAAAACTTCCTTTATTGCGTTCTCGTCTGTTGTCCACTTTCTATATTTGATTCTTACTCCCTCTATTCTCCTTTCGCTAAGCAGGCAAAGGACTTTGCTCTGTAGAAAAATGACTACTTTAATAAGCGGACAATGAGTCCAAAGCATTAGGTCGCCAATAGTATAACGACCATGCAATAACTTGTTGAGCCTCTGTAACATTAAACCCATGAGCAACTTACTCTGTTTGGCCTACCGCATTATAGTAGCACGGCCTCCACCATTTTGTATATATTTCTCATTTTCAACCTCAAATTTTGCCTCATTTCAAAATGATACACTACCGTAAAAACAGCTAACTTGCACCTAAGCTTTAGGCTGTGATATACTTGGTCAGAACTTAATACACTCTCCGATCTATTGTGCCTAACCCCCGATAATTCGGGGCAGGGCAGGTGGACGATAGGGTATCGCGGGAAACGGCGATGCCTCCCTGTTTGGAAAGGAGAGCTTGCTGATGCTGACATCTGTGTCGCATAGCGCCTCCTTTCGAGGCGCTTTTTGTTTTGGCCTCGGTGACAAACTGAATAGCAATATACGAAACTGAATACGAATCTCCGAGCCTTCTCTCCTAAAGGCGTAAGCCTATGGGGACTGGCCGATGGGTATCGCGGGAAACGGCGGTGCCTCCCATGTTTGGAAAGGAGAGCAAATGGAATTAGGTGAGCTATATCTATGTGCGCTTCTCGATGCCCTGTCTTACGACCAATTGTATCCACCATAAAGCTTATATCTCTTTGGCATCATGCATGATTTGAAGCTAAGAGACTATTGGAAAGGAGACCAGGGTGAAAATTAGAATACTAGGACTAGTGCTTTGTCTGGCTTTGGTGGTTTCGACGATTACCGCTATAATGGTCGCAACCCCGGCAGCCGCACAAACTCCCGCCCCACAAACTCCCACAACATCAATAACAATCACAAGATGGGGAGCTAATAGCACGATTCTGTTTCAAGAGACCATAGATTATACGGCTATGCAAGGCAACTTTACCGTACAGGGCGATGGCACAACCCATTACTATATGGAGGGGCCTAACTTTCCTCCCGATGATCCCCTGGACGCTAATGAAACAGGGAACCTGAAAGACAAGGGCGCTCTAATGGGCACAGACCTCAAAGACCTGTGCATGTGGGCGGGAGAGCCGGACGCGCTGGGGAACTCCACAGATACGATAAAGCTCACAGCCGATGACGGATTCACTACGACTTTACCTTACGCTAATGTGTACAATCCTCCCGCTGTGCAAGGGCCGGCGGTAATTTGCTGGTGGCAAAACGGGCAGTATGTGCCGACCTACTCAGATGGCATGCAGCTTGTTTTCTTTGCTCAGACCACGAACGCGGCTGGTCAGCATGTATACGGCGACTACGACATGGCACAGACGATGCCCGCGGCTTACCAGTATTACTATCAAGATGCTCTGGGTAACGGCACCATCCTCTACCTGCCCTCCACCGATGGGCTTTCGGCGAAATGGATTAGTAACATAGATATATACACCACTGCAGTGCCCTCATGGACTCTGCAGTTGGATGGCACCGCTATTGGCGGAGTTAGCTATACTATGACTGAGGCCTTTTTCGAGGAAGGTGTAGCTCACCATGGCGCTGCGACTTGGAATGACAGTGCCTTGTTTACGGGCAGTAACGATACCTATAGCGGCATGCCACTGTGGCTGCTCTGCGGTTGGGTTGACGATCAAGTGGAACACGGAGCTGGCGCTTTCAATGATGCCCTGGCTGCCGCAGGGTACAACGTTAAGGTGATAGATGGTAATTATTCCAAGAGCTTCACAAGCCAGGATGTCGCTACGGATGAGGCTGGCAATGGCAGCAATAACTACATTATTGCGAATCTGAAGAACGGGGCGGCATTGCCCAGTAGTGAGGGCCCGCTCAGACTTGTCGGGGCCGGTTTATCGACCAAAGGTCAGTCGGTAAGCCAGGTTACGGAGATACAACTGCTTCCTGGTACTTCCTGGCCCACGTTGACGATGGGAGTAAGTGGCAGTGGCAATACTACGCCCGCGGTAGGCAACTCTGCCTATCCGGCGAATTGGACGGTCAATATCAGTGCCACTGCTGCAAGTGGCTGGCAGTTTGCTGGCTGGACAGGAGCCGTGGGTAACTCCACCAATGCTAATACCACCGTGACTATGGATGGCAACCAAACGGTCACGGCCAACTTCTCGCCGATCACCACTGAAGTGCCCTGGACTCTGCAGTTGGATGGCACCGCTATTGGCGGACTTAACTATACCATGACTCAGCAGTATTTCGAGGAGGGTTTAGATTGTCATGGTGCTGTACAATGGAATGACAGCGCGTTGTTTACTGGTAGTAACGATACCTACAGCGGCATGCAACTACAGCTGCTCTGCGGTTGGGTTGACGATCAAACGGAAATGGGTTTCAATGATGCCCTGGCTAACGCAGGATACATCGTTAAGGTGATAGGTGGGGGGAATTATTCCAAGACTTTCACAAGCCAGCAAGTCGCTACGGATGAGGCTAACAGTACCAGTAATAACTTCATTATTGCGAATCTGAAGAACGGGGCGGCATTGCCCAGTAGTGAGGGCCCGCTCAGACTTGTCGGGGCCGGTTTAACGGCCAAAAGTCAGTCGGTAAGCCAGGTTACGGAGATACAACTGCTTCCTGGTACTTCCTGGCCGACGTTGACGATGGGAGTAAGTGGCAGTGGCAATACTACGCCCGCGGTAGGCAACTCTGCCTATCCTGGGAATTGGACGGTCAATATCAGTGCCACTGCTGCAAGTGGCTGGCAGTTTGCTGGCTGGACAGGAGCCGTGGGTAACTCCACCAATGCTAATACCACCGTGACTATGAATGGGAACGAAACGGTCACGGCCAACTTCTCGCCGATCACCACTGAAGTGCCCTGGACTCTGCAATTGGATGGCACCGCTATTGGCGGACTTAACTATACCATGACTGAGGCCTTTTTCGAGGAAGGTGTAGCTCACCATGGCGCTGCGACTTGGAATGACAGTGCCTTGTTTACGGGCAGTAATGATACCTATAGCGGCATGCCACTGTGGCTGCTCTGCGGTTGGGTTGACGATCAAGTGGAACACGGAGCTGGCGCTTTCAATGATGCCCTGGCTGCCGCAGGGTACAACGTTAAGGTGATAGATGGTAATTATTCCAAAAGCTTCGCAAGCCAGGATGTCGCTACGGATGAGGCTGGCAGTAATAACTACATTATTGCGAATCTGAAGAACGGGGCGGCATTGCCCAGTAGTGAGTACCCGCTCAGGCTTGTCGGGGCCGGTTTAACGGCCAAAAGTCAGTCGGTAAGCCAGGTTACGGAGATACAACTGCTTCCTGGTACTTCCTGGCCGACGTTGACGATGGGAGTAAGTGGCAATGGCAATACTACGCCCGCGGTAGGCAACTCTGCCTATCCGGCGAATTGGACGGTCAATATCAGTGCCACTGCTGCAAGTGGCTGGCAGTTTGCTGGCTGGACAGGAGCCGTGGGTAACTCCACCGATGCTAATACCACCGTGACTATGAATGGGAACGAAACGGTCACGGCCAACTTCTCGCTGGTATATACCTATCCTCCGGCCCCCGCCATCACCCCGACGATTGTGCCACCGACACCTACAGCAGTTACTGGCGTTGGTTCAGTCTCCGTGGGGAGCATCGTCAGTAGCACTGGTGTATTTGCTGGGTCAGCAACTTTGATGACAGTCTTCAGCAGCGCCACTGTTAGCATTGCCGCTGGTACTACGGGCAGGACTGTGGATGGTTTGCCTCTGAGCACAATAACTGTGACGCCGCAGTCTACGGCACCCGCACCTCCCACTGGCTCCAACATTGTTGGGGTCGCTTATGATTTCGGCCCGAACGGGGCCACCTTTAACCCGCCGATAACCATGACATTACACTATAATCCAGCCAGCATTCCTGCCGGAGTTTCCGAAACAAGCATGGTTGTTGCTTTTTATGATACTACTGTTGGTCAGTGGGTAGTGCTTGCGAGTTGCGTAGTCGACCCAGTGGCTCATACCATTACGGTACCGGTAGGTCACTTCACTCTGTTTGCCGTGATTACATCAACACCCACACCTGTGCTGACAGCTATACCTAGTCCCACGCCAACACCCACACCTGTGCCGACAGCTATACCTAGTCCTGTTCCAACACCATCACCTGTGCCGACAGCTACACCAGTATTAACGCCTATATCGACATCTACAGGCAATGCGCCGTTGATAGGCGGGACAATTGGTGGCTTTTTGGCTGGAGCGTTATTATCATTCATATTAATCCGAGTCAGAGGCCGTTCAAAAGCATGAGCGATATCAGGTAAATCTATAATGTGAAATATGAAGGTGACATAGGTTTCTTTTTTAGGTCTTGATTCCCGGGAGAACCAGGGACGAGGGGGAAGGATTATGAGGATTGGGCACCATGGAATGAAGTAATAGAAAGGGGCTAGTGGGAGCGCAAGTTTCCCGCTAGCCCCTTCTGCTGGGGGATTCACATTTGAGGCCTCGGTTGGGTGAAGAGAAGTGAAAAGACGAGTGTTATTAATAGCACTGTGTATTCTGGCTTTGTTGGTGCCAATGGCGCTGGCATTTTCCACGCATCAGGCGATGGCGTCGGAGCCGACAACTTCTATACACGTCATAAAGTATGCCTCCGATGGAACCACGATACTGAACCAGACGACCATCGATTGGACAACTATGCAGTCGACATTGCCAGTTCATGGTGATGGCATAACCCATTACTATATGGAAGGGCCCAACTTCACCGGTGACATGTGGGACGCTAATGAGACGGGGAACCTGAAAGACAGGGGAGCTGTGATGGGCACAGACCTCAAAGACCTGTGCAATCTGGTGGGCGGGATGTCACCTGGGGATACAGTGCAAGTCAAGGCTTCTGATGACTGGCAACTTGATGGTGCTTTACCGTACAGCAATGTGTATAACCCTGTGGACGCGCAGGGACCGGTAGTGCTCTGCTGGTATACCAAGGGGATAGGCTTGGATGGAACAAGTTACGCGGATGGGGCATATGTGCCGGATTTTGCGGAAGGGATACGGCTGGCGTTCATGCCCACAGTGCCGAATGGTGCTGGGCTGTATGTGTTTGGTGACTATGACATGCAGCAGTGTCTGCCCTCCTCATGCTGGCATTACTACTATCAGGGCAATCCCCCTGTCGGCTATCCTTCTGTAGATGGGCTTTCGGGCAAGTACATCAGCGAAGTGGATATATACTCCACCACTCCTCCGCCTACGCCAACGCCGACACCCACACCCACGCCAACACCGACGCCAACACCGACGCCTGTGTCTACGGCACCACCCGGAGGTGGAGGCGGTAGTTATTTGCCTCCTGTCCTGACATTCACACCTACTCCGACACCCACATCAATACCAACGCCTACAGCTACACCAACCCCGACTCCTACGCCTATGCCAACACCGATGCCTACACCAACGCCCACTCCTACACCTACGCCAACACCAGTGAAAACAAGTGAGACCCCGATGTCGACTCAGACTGCTGCTCCGACAACCTCATCTGCTCAGTCGGGCGTACAAGTTGGGGCGACAACATCCGTACATATAGTGAAATACGCCACAGATGGAACCACTGTGCTCTCAGCGAGAACGGTGGACTATGAATGGATGGAGGAGAATCTTCCTGTTCAGGGCGATGGGGTAACGCATTACTATCACCAGGGTCCAGTGTTCCAGGGAGATATGTGGGACCCGAACGAGACGACAAATCTAAAGGACAAGGGCGCTGTGAAAGGTACCGATATCAAAGACCTGTGTGATTTAGTGGGCGGTATGTCTCCCGGCGATGAGGTAATGCTTGTGGCTGTCGATGGTTACTATCTGGAGTTCCCCTATGAGAATGTCTACGAGCCTCAGGACAGGCAGGGACCGATTGTGCTGTGCTGGTACAAGGCCAAGGACCCGGAGTCCAGCGCAGGATACGGATATCCTGCTAACAATGCATACAGCGATGCGATGCAGATAGTATTCTTCCCCAAAACCACGAATGTGGATGGGCAGCATGTTTTCGGCAATTCAGATATGCTTGCCTGCCTTCCAGAGGAGAAATACCAGCATTTCTATGAAGGCCTGCCGAGTACAGATGGCCTTTCGGCCAAATGGGTTAGCGAGATAAGGATATATCCGGCTGGGGCACCAGTTTCTGCACCAGTCGTTACAACGCCGCAGGCAACATCGGGGTCCACTGGAGCCTTTCCGGTGATTCCCCTCGCCCTGGGCTGTGTAGGGCTGGTGTTGGTAGGAACGGCCGGGGTCATGTATTTCATAAAGAGCAGGACTGTGAACAAGGCTTAGCGATGAAAATGCGCAGAATAATACCTATCGTTTTAGTGGTAGTTGGCATACTTTGCGTGGTTGGGGCGGTGGCCGTATATGCCGTGGAGCGAGAGAATAATCAGGATAGGGTTGAATGGAATGTGACTCTGGTTGGGGCCGGAGGGGAACAGAAGACATTGAGTTACGATGAAATCAAGGCGATGCCATCCTACGAAGGATGGGGCGGGTTTTTCTCGACGGCCGGTGTAGTGAGCGGGCCATTCAAGGTTAAGGGCGTTCCTTTGGAGAGCCTTTGCGAACAGGTCGGGGGTGTAAATCCTTCGCAAGCTGTGCTTGTGTCTGGTGTAGATGGGTACTCCATGGTATTCGACTATGACCAGATTTCCGGCAAATTCGATACCTATGACCCCCAGACTATGAAGCCCACCCCGCATGGCGAGTTGAAATTGATCTTGATGTACAGGGAGGATGGGAAACCATTGTCCCATGATGATGGAAAACCACTGCGTATCGCTACAGCGGGCACGGATAAGCTACTGGTTGAAGGGCATTTCTGGGTTAAGTGGGTAAATAAGATCGAAGTCATAAACATCGATGAGACCGGGGCCTCGTAGACCATAATGGTAACTTCATGAACGCAAAATTAGAACATGTGCTCACTCTGATAGTGACACTGACCGCGATTTTCTCTTTGACTGCCTGTATCCCCCAGGGACAGAAGGGGACTGAGTTAAGGGTAATCAATGCCGATAGCCTGATGGTGCCTTTCCAGGAGCTGGCCAAGGCTTTTGAGGCTGAACACCCGGGCGTTGATGTAGAGATAGAGGGTCATGGCAGCATCCAGGTTATCAGACAGGTAACTGAGCTGGGCACTGAAGCCGATGTGCTGGCTGTAGCCGACTGTTCGCTGATACCCATGATGATGTACAATCTTCAGATTCCAGGCACTTCCGAAAACTACGCTGACTGGTACATGACTTTTGCTACCAATCATATGGTCATTGCTTACACTTCACAGAGCAAATACGCTGACCAAATCGATAGCACGAACTGGTACAAGATCCTATCGATGCCTGATGTCAATGTCGGCATAGCTGACCCGCGGCTTGATTCAAGCGGGTACAGGGCTCTTATGACCTGTGAGCTTGCCGGGCTGTACTATGGCAATGAGTCTATCTTTGAAAACGTACTGGGAAGTTTCTCACCGCCGCTCACAGTCAGTGAAGGCAATGGCACGTATACCATTAAAATACCTGAGATAATCGAGCCTTTGAAGGCGGACGTCCAGGGTTCAGAGATAGCGCTAATCGCTACTGTTGAGTCGGGGGATATAGATTACGCCTTCATGTATCAGAGCGTTGCCGAGCAGCAGGGCTTGCGATTCATCCAGTTGCCGCCTGAGATAGATTTGTCCTCCGATGCTTATACGAAACTGACCTCGGGGCTTAGCGTCGAGATAGAATTTCAGCGCTTCGCTTCGGTGACCCCTGTGTTTGAATGCCAGCCGATTTCGTACGGCATAACAATACCTAATAACGCGCCTCATCCTGACCTGGCAGTGGATTTTATAAAGTTCATTTTTAGTGATACCGGACAAAAGATATTTCAGGATTGCAAACAGCCGATGATCGTTCCGCCGTCGGCTGATGAGCCAAGTAGACTGCCTTCAGACCTGAGACTGCTTGTAGAATAAGTCTATCAACCAGGGGCTAAACTCAAGCCGAGGCCGGCATTAAGAGGCGATTTAACTGTGTTACGGATCTTCAAAGACAGATTTACTCTGATATTTATCCTGCTCGGGCTTGTGCTGCTGCTATTCATTGTGGTGCCCTTGCTCAAGACGGTCCTTACGTCTAACCCCAGCGTCCTCTTCCAAGACCCTGATATAGCCAGGCAGGTGAGGGAGTCCATCTGGCTGACAGTCTATACGGCGTTAATCTCCACAGCCGTAGGGCTTATTTTGGGAATCCCCCTGGCTTACATTCTGGCGCGCCACAATTTCCCAGGCAAGAAAATCATTGAGGGAATCATAGATGTCCCGATTGTAGTACCCCATACTGCGGCGGGCATCGCTCTGCTGTTCGTTTTCGGCAAGAACTTCTTCGCAGGCAGGGCCTTTCATGCTGTGGGCATTGATTTTGTAGGGACGGTTGCAGGAATAATAATCGCCATGATGTTTGTGAGTGTGCCCTTTCTTGTGGATTCTGTGAAAGAGGGCTTCAAGGGTGTAGACCCACGGCTGGAAAAGGTGGCACGAACCCTGGGGGCTTCGCCTAGAAAGGCTTTTTTCGGCGTCTCTTTGCCTCTGGTCTGGAGGAGCATCCTATCGGGCAGTGTGATGATGTGGGCACGGGGTGTGAGCGAATTCGGTGCGGTGCTCATTCTCACCTACAATCCCAAGGTGGCCCCTGTATTACTCTATGACCTGTGGGTGGAGTGGGGGGTCAAGTATGCCTTACCGTTCGCTGCATTGCTCATTTTGCTCTGTCTCGTCGTATTTGTCGCCCTGCGGTATATTGCCCAGCGAGGCGAAAAGTCTTGATCGAGCTAAAGAGTCTTTGCATAGACCTGGGTGGGTTCCATCTTCGTGATTTAACGCTTAATATACGAGATGGGGAGTATTTCATCGTTTTGGGCCCAACAGGCTCAGGCAAGACAGTTCTGCTGGAAACCATCGCCGGACTTCATTCTGTTAAGAGCGGTATGATACTGCTGAACGGGCTAGAAGTGACGAAAACGGAGCCGGAGAAGAGGGGAATAGGCATAGTATATCAAGACTATGTATTATTTCCCCATCTCTCGGTAATCAAGAATATTGCCTTCGGGCTGAGGCAGCGAGGGAGATCAAGGAAGGAGGCTGAGGCTGAAGCGGGTTGGACGATAGAGCTCCTGGGCTTGTCATCTCTGCTTAAGCGAAAGATCGACACCTTGAGCGGCGGGGAGAAGCAGAAGGTGGCTCTGGCTCGAGCGCTGGCGATAAAGCCGAAGGTTTTGCTGCTCGATGAGCCTCTGAGTGCGCTTGACCCGGAGACCAGGGAGAAAGTGCAGCAAGAGCTTCGAGAGATACGGAACAAACTGAATCAGACTATTATCCATGTAACGCATGACTTTGAGGAAGCTGTCTCTCTAGGAGAGCGGATCGCTGTGCTGGGTAACGGGTGCATAATGCAAGTGGGAACAGGCGAGGAGATATTCTGTCAGCCGAAATCGGAGTTCGTGGCTCGATTTGCTATGACACGAAATATCTTTGCCGGTGAGGTCCTAGACGGCGACGACGAAGGTGCAATCGTCGATATCGGAGGGACCTCGATTCAAGCGGTAACCAGTCTGCGGGGGCATCGCCACGCTTCCGTTCGCCCGGAGGATATTCTCATCTCCACTCAACCGTTCATTTCCAGCGCTCGAAATTCATTTATGGGCACGATTACAGATGTGGTCAGTAAAGGTTCGACTGTCTGTCTCACTGTCAACGTTCCGCCTGACTTTGTTTGTTTAATCACGAGGCGTTCTTTTGAAGAGATGGAATTGAGAAGGGGTAGCAAGGTTTATGTGACCTTCAAGGCCTCTGCGGTGAATGTGTTTTGAACGTTAGAAGCTGGTAACCGGGCTATCGTCTATGCTAGACTCTTGGCGGAGGAAATGAACCTGCGAACCGAGGACCGCATCTATGTGTCGTTCAAAGCCACGGGGGTTCACGTTATAAAGGGCCAGGGCGTAGGGTATACCTGGGTCTTCGTTACTTAATGCTCTTGATGAAATCGTCCACCTTCATGGCAGCCATGGTCATGGTCTGGAGGGTGCCCCGCGAGCCCAACTCCACCGCTACCTTGGATATTGCCTCGTTGCTGGGGGCCTCCAGGATATTCACGAAGTCGTAGCGCCCCAGGAGGGCATACTGGGCGAGAATTTTTACGCCCATCGCCTCCACCTCTTTGTTTACCTCCTTGATGCGCCCCGGGTGCTCCTTGATGGTCTTCCGGCCCTCGTCAGTAAGGGTTGTGAGCATCACGTATAGTCCCATACCACACCTCCCCTATATTAGAATCTGAGCCCCACGCCCTAACCCAATTCCAGAGGAAGTCTTCTGCGAGGAGTGGGTCAATATTAGCACACTTAAGGGCCGGGAACAAGTGATATGGATCGGCCCAGAGAACCTATCGGTGAGGGTTGTTAAGGGCTTCGCCCCTCTGTACTCCCTATTAGTAAATGGCCTTGTGAGAGTCATTTGACAAACCTTTGCAAATCAGGTAAGAAAGTTGAGTAAACGCTTAGAAATCCCCAAACCGGAATCAAAAGGGTGTTATGTTCCCCATGGCATATATGTCATCTGAACCTTAACTCAGAAGGAGATAAAACCTATAAAGAGAGGGCGTCGTTCAGAAATAGGGATAGGGGTGTTAGATGGAGTCGAGGAAGGTCTCTGAGCAGTCCGATATCGCGGGCAAAGCAACCACGGCTGGCAAGCACAAGGTTATCATCCGCAAGTGCCCTGATTATGAGAACCCAAGTCGTATCAGGAGCATAGTGGCCGAGGGCATGGAGGAACTGGGCGCTAAACCCTACGGTAAGGTGTTGTTGAAGCCCAACGTGGTCTTTGCCCACAGGAGATATTCCCGTTTTTCCTACACTCATCCCGCGGTTTTAGAAGCACTTCTAGATGAACTGGCGTCCCGGCCAGAAGTAGAAAGAATCATCATAGGCGAGAGAACAGCTATCTACATGCCCACGAGATACAGTTTTGCCGTGGCTGGATACAGCCGACTGGGTAGGAAACCCAAGGTTAAGTTCTGCTTCTTTGACGAGGATGCTCTGGTGGAAGTCGCCTTCAAAAAGGGCAGCTACCATAAGTCACTGCGGCTGCCGCGCACATTCGTCGAGGCCGACTACAAGTTATATGCTCCCAAGCTCAAGCACCACATGACCAGCAAACTGACATGCTCCATCAAGCTGAACATCGGCGTTTGTGATCAGAAGGAGCGTCTGGACGGCCATGATTACCATCTTGAGGACAAGATCGCAGACTTGTATGAGGTGGGCTATCCCAACCTCGTGGTAGTGGATGCTGTGATAATCGGCCAGCAGTGCGAAATGGTGGCAAAGCCACTCTCCTTGGGGGTCATAATGATGGGAACATCAGGAGTGGCTGTTGATTCTGTAGCTGCCAGGCTTATCGGATTCGACCCGAACGAAATCGACCATCTCAGGATAGCGAGGTCGCGGGGGTGGGAACCGGTAAGCGATGACGATATCGAAATCAAGAGTGAAGTCCCCCTGGATGAGCTCCGGGAGAAGACTAAGAACCTCGATCGTAAGTTTTCCAACCTGCTTGAGTTGGACACCCCTCTCCGAATTTATTTGGGTAACTATCCGGGAGGCAATGACATCTGCCATGGCGGCTGTGTGAACATGCTCAAGGGAGCGCTCGCTACCTTCGAGGCCTATAAACCGGGCGGGATTAAGCAGGCTCAGGATAATGCCATTGTAATAGGTGAGTACGAAGGCGATGTCGATGGCCATGGTCATACCATCCTTCTGGTCGGCAACTGCACAAAGATCAAGGGTAAAGTCACCGGGAAGACCAAACGTATCAAAGGCTGCCCGGTGGGCATCCCGTACTTTTCTGCCTTCGGACCCTTCTACTGCAAATTACCCAACCTCTACATGGACCGTGACTACTTTCTCAAGTATCCTTACCACTACGTAGTTTCTTCTGTGGTCAAGTTTATCAACAGGAAGCTGCGTTAGGCTGGATGGCTGGACCGAGGAAAAGGGCAAAGATTGAAGCTCTCGCGTGTCGATGCCATAATCCCGGGGTTACCAATACACCGATGCAGAAGGGCTTGTGGGAGGGGAGTGGTTGACTAGCATAGGAGGTAGCAGCGATGGCTAAGCTAGCCAGACTCTTCGAACCGATCAAGATAGGCAAGCTGGAGCTCAAGAACAGGATAGCGATGCCTGCCCTGAACACGAAGTTCGGCACGGAATGGGGCGCAGTCAATGACCGCTTGATTGACTATTTCGTGGAAAGGGCAAAAGGCGGCGTTGGTCTGATAATAATCGAGAACACCTGCATAGACTGGCCCGCAGGGAAAGCAGGCACGAACCCGATAAGGGCGGACGAGTGGAAGTTTGTCCAGGGTCTGCACGACCTGGCAGAAGCGGTCCAGCTCTACGGGACTAAGATCGCTACCCAATTACAGCATCCCGGAAGGCAGGGTTCATCGCTGACTGCTGCCGAGGGGCAACAACTCGTAGCGCCCTCGGAAATTCCCTGTCTGCCCACAGGGGCAGAGATGCCCCATGTTCTAACAGTAGAGGAAATCGAGGTGCTGATAGGTAAATTCATCATGGGCGCAACCATCACCAAAGCGGCCGGTTTCGATGCTGTAGAGATTCAGGGCGGCCACGGATATTTAATCACCGAGTTTATGTCTCCCTACAGCAACAAACGCGAAGACGAGTATGGCAGAGATTTCGAGGGCAGGATGAAATTCCCCCTTGGCATTGTAGAAGGGATACGCATGGTGGTGGGGCCAGATTTCCCCATCATTTTCAGACTCAGCGCAGACGAATATGTAGAAGGCGGGCTCACTCTGGAGGATAACAAACTTATCGCCCGGAGGCTGGAAGCCGCTGGAGTGGATGCCATAAATGTATCAGCGGGCATCTATGAGTCACCACCCTGGTACAGCAAGATTTTCCCCACAGCAGGCATGCCCATGGGATGCAACGTGCCTCTGGCGCAGGCAATCAAGAAAGTCGTCAAGATACCAGTTATCGTCGCTGGCAAGCTGGGAAATCCAGTGTTTGCCGAAAAGGTTTTAAAAGAGGGGAAGGCAGATTTAATCGCTATGGGCAGGCCCTTGCTGGCTGACCCTGAGTTACCCAACAAGGCGCACGAAGGGAGATTGGAGGATATTCGACCCTGCATTTACTGCAATGAGGCCTGTATTGGCAATATCTCCCGCTTCTGGCGCATAAGCTGTGTGGTGAACCCAGCCCTGGGCAGGGAAAGAGAATATCAGATTGAGCCAGCGAAGAAAAAAAAGCGGGTGCTCGTTGTCGGCGGCGGGCCGGCGGGCATGGAGGCGGCAAGGATTGCCTCGCTCAGAGGCCACAAGGTGACGCTCTACGAGAAAGAGAAAACCCTGGGAGGCCAACTGATAGCAGCTTCAGTCCCTCAATTCAAGGAGCCTATCGGAGAGCTGGCGGAATATCTCAAGAACCAAATCGCGAAGCTGGGGGTGAAGGTCGAGCTTGGTACAAAAGCTACCCCTGCGTTAATTAAGGGATTGAAGCCTGACGTAGTGATCCTGGCAACTGGCGCAACACCTGGCATCCCGGGCATTCCCGGGGCGCGGGCAAACAAAGTCGCCACGGCTATTGACATATTGCTGGGGAGAAAAAAGGCAGGCAAAAAAGTGGTCATCATCGGCGGCGGCGAGGTGGGCAGCGAGCTTGCCTGGTTCCTGGCGGAGAAGGGTAAGAAGGTAACCATGGTCGAGATGCTGGGCGGCATGGCGATGGATATGAACATGTTCAGTCGTTTCTATCTCATGGATAAGCTGGCTGAGCTTGGCATAGAGATGCTGATTAACACCACAGCCCAGGAGATCACAGCTAAGGGAGTGGTCGCCGTAGATATGGAGGGGAACAAGCAGGTCATAGAGGCAGATACCGTAATCCTCGCCACTGGCTTCAGGCCAGATAATGAGCTGGAATATAAGCTGAAAGGCGCGATCTCAGAGGTATACACCGTCGGAGATTGTGTGAAGCCAGGCAAGATATGGGGAGCAATCGAAAGTGCCTCACGCATTGCCCGCCAGATATGAAAAGGGGTAGCTATATGACTAAGACTATTGTGATCCCGGTGACCCTGGACACCAAGGGTGAGGAGACTAAATATCTCAAGGAGCAAATAGAGAGAAAAGGCCACAAGACGATAGTCATAGATGCTGGCGTTTTGGGCAAGCCCGCATTTAAAGCTGAGGTCTCGAGAGGTAAGGTGGCGCGTGCCGGAGGTAGAAGCCTTGTTGAACTGGTAGAGGCAGCGAAGAAGGGAGCCGATAGGACAGAAGCCACAAATGTGATGATAGAAGGCGTGAAGGAGATAGTGCGGAAGCTTCACGCTCAAGGAAAGCTCGATGGCATCATATCGCTGGGCGGCTCTACGGGCTCTGCCATCGGGACCTCCGTAATGAGTATACTGCCTATAGGTGTGCCCAAGCTTATGGTGAGCACGGGGTTCGAGCTGCAATTCGTCGGCGCCAAGGATATAACGATAATGCAGACGCCGGCTGACATACTGGGACTCAATTCAGTCATGAGGCAGACGCTGGCCAGCGCAGCCGGGGCCATCGTAGGCATGGCCGAAGCTAAGGTCAGAGAGAAAGCCATGCCTCTAATCGGTATGACTGCTCTCGGCGTTACCACGCCGGCGGTTATGAATATGAAGCCCTTTCTGGAAAAGAGGGGATATGAGGCAATCGTTTTCCACTCAAAAACGAAGATACTGGATGAGTTGATTGCGGATGACAGAATCTGCGGGATCATAGACCTGACAACTTTTGAGATTATGATACCCATATCTTTCCATCTGCCGGAGGAGATGGCAGAGGACAGACTAAAGATCGCCGGAGAAAAGGGACTGCCTCAAATCATTATCCCAGGCGGCCTGGACATGTTCATCTTCCCCGGGACAAAGGAGAGTGTTCCTCCCGAATACGCTGAACGGTCGCTACACGTGCATGGCCCTGACACGGTTCTGGTACGGACTACCAGGGAAGAGGTGGCGACCGCAGCCAGAGTTTTGTCCAAGAGGGCGAACAGCGCAAAAGGGCCTGTCGCTATAGTGATTCCTGGGCAAGGTTTTTCGGCGGTGGACAAGCAAGGACAGCATTTCTACGATCCAGAGGCCGACGCTGCATTTGCCCGGGTGATCAAGGATGCTGTAAAAAGTGAAGTTGACATAATAGAGGTAAACGCACATATCAACGACGTTAAGTTTGCCAGAAAAGTAGTGGATACCTTCGATAAGCTGCTCAAAAAGGGAGGCTCTTAGTATGGGGAAGAGATTCACCAGGAAGGAAATCCTGAGAAGGCTCAACAGGACGATTGAAGAAGGGAAGCCGATCGTAGCTGCCGGCAGCAGCGCAGGCATCATAGCCAAATGCGCCGAGCTTGGCGGCGCGGATTTGATAATGGTCTACAGCTCAGGGAGAGAGAGGCTGAGAGGGCTGCAGACCAACATCGTGGAGAACTCCAATGAGGAAACTCTGAAGATGTTCCAGGAAATACAGAATGTGGTGCAGGATACACCCATCATCGGCGGTATACATGCCACCGAGTCGCCGGGCAGCGATTTGGCGAAAATGGTGAAAAGGTTTGTAGATACAGGGTTCTCAGGGATAATCAATTTCCCCACCTTTGGCTTCTTCGATGACAAGAACTGGCGCAAGGAAAGAGAGGCCCAGGGCACAGGATTTTCCCGCGAGATCGAGCTTATCCGCGCAGCCCATGATATGAATGTGTTCACCATGGCCTACGTTTTCTACCCTGCCGATGCCAGGGTGATGGCGCAGGTGGGCGTTGACTGCATGGTAGCCCATGTGGGTGGAACTGCCGGCGGCCTGGTCGGATTCGATTCCATAGCGGCACCCATGAAAGCGGCAGCGGCCCTGGTGCAGAAGATGATAAGGGCAACCAAGAAGGTGAACCCGGATGTCATCTGTCTGGCCCACGGCGGCCCCATCGTATTTCCCGAAGATACCAGGTACATCTATGAACATACGGAAGCAGTAGGTTTTGTTGGGGCCTCCAGCATCGAACGCATACCCATCGAAAGAGCAGTTCAGAGCGCGGTCGAGGAGTTCAAGAGTGTGGGGCTGAAGAAAAAGAAATAGTGGCTGCCCCTACTTCCCGGTTGAGCCGTGGCCTCCATAGCCGCGCTCAGTTGAGGAAAGTTCCCCCACCTCGACCAGGGGCAGGTCTGCAATCGTGCCCACGACCATCTGGGCTATCCTGTCGCCGTGCTTTATTTCAAAGGTAGCATTCGGGTCGAACAGGTACATCGTAATCAATATCTCACCCCTGTAGTCGCTATCTATCGTCCCGAAGGTGACTCCAACGCCTTTCGCAGATAAGCCTGACCTGGGGCGTATCTGGACGTCATATCCCCTGGGTACTTCGATGGCGATGCCGCTGGGGATGAGCCTGGGCTGCGTTCCCACGAGCATTATTTTGCCCTCACCTTCGATGCAGGCGAAGATGTCGAACCCGGTGGAGCCGGGTGTTGCTCTCTTGGGCAGCCTGGCGTTGGGGCGTAATCTCTTGATTTTGAGTGTTTGTTTTCCCTTGACCACTAGTTCCTCAATTCTTCGATGTTGTAATCAACCCCCTGAGTCCCCCAGTCTTGGGGGACTTTAAAAATTGGGGGACGCCCCCAATCCCCCGGCAGGAGGAATCCTGCACCTCTCTACGATGTTGTAATCAACCCCCTGAGTCCCCCAGTCTTGGGGGACTTGAAGAGAATTGGGGGGCACCCTTCGACAAGCTCAGGACAGGCCCCCAAACCCCTGGCAGGAAGTGTCCTGCACCTCTCACGCCGTTAGAATGTGGCAGCTTTGGGGAAATAAGCTCGTGGCAATGCAACATTTAGACGTTGTGGGTTCTGCCGCAGTGCGGGCATTTAACAGTAGCTTTGCCGAGGTTGGAAGGTACCTTCAACCTGGTGCCGCATTCGCAGTCTATAATCTTGTAACCGCTCTTCTGCCACAGCAGGTCTCCGACCTCCCGAGTGCGCTCCACTCTAGTGGGCTCGGGCTCTTTAAGCGCTGCTTCCGGTGCTGCCGTCCGCAGCCCGACGGCACCGGCTCCGGCAAGAGCAGCGGCTGGCATAATGCTTGCGCCGCCTTTGTGTACTTGCTGGTAAGCCTTATCGTAATCACCATATGATGCACCCCCGGCCATGGCGCGGAGGATGCGTATCCTCTCCGACAGAGGCGGGTGAGTGGCAGTGAGGTCGCTTACCGCTCTCCCCTGCGCTCGAAAAGGGTTAACGATATACATGGGGGCTGTAGCCTGGTTAGCCGATTTTAACTGGCCTGTGGAAGCGCCGAGTTTTTCCAGCGCCGAAGCCAGCCCTTCAGGGTATCTGGTGTATAGAGCGGACGAAGCGTCTGCCAGGTATTCCCTCTTTCTGGAGATGGCGAAGTAGATGAGTTGAGCCATGATGGGCGCCAGTATCATCAGGATTATGGCTACGGCGAGGATTATTATCTGCCCCTGGCCGCCTCCTTTGGAGGACCTCCTAGTACCGCCGCCGCTGAAGATAAGGGCTCGTGAGCCGTACCAGGCGAGGATGACTATGGTACCCAGAAGCACACTGCACAGCGACATCAGCAGCACATCGCGGTTCTTGATGTGGGATACCTCGTGGCCGATGACGCCTTCGAGTTCATCGCGGTTGAGCTTTTCCAATAGCCCGGAGGTTATGGAGACGGAGGCTTTGCTGGGGTCGCGGCCGGTGGAGAAAGCATTCAACGCGGGGTCGTCGATGATGTAGACGTCGGGCATCTTCGGCAGCCCCGAGGCAATCTTCATCTCCTCGACCACGTTATAGAGGCGGGGATGGTCATCGGGGCCTACCTTTATCGCCCCAGACATAGATAGCAAGATATTGTCACCCTGGAAATAGGCGATGAGGTTCATTATCGCCCATATTACGAGAGCAACGACCAGGCCCGCGATGCCGTTACCGAAGGCATAGCCCAAGCCAAAGCCGATGAGGAGCAGCAGAATCCCCATGGCTGCTACCAGTATCACCGACCTGGTCTGATTGGACCTGATTTGTTGCCACATAGCTAACTTTTCGGCTGCTCGAAGCTAACCTTGGGCACTTCCCTCTCTTCAGCTTCCTCAACCTTAAAGAACTCACCCTGTTTGAAGCCGGTCATGCCTGCTACTATATTGGAAGGGAACATTTGAGTCTTATTATTGTAATTCAAGACCGAATCGTTGTAGAACTGGCGGGAAAAACTTATCTTGTTCTCAGTCGAGGTCAACTGCTCCTGAAGGGATAGAAAGTTCTGATTAGCTTTCAGGTCAGGATAACGCTCGACTACAGCCATCAGCCTGCTCAGGGCACCACTGAGCTCGCCTTCAGCCTTGGCCTGAGCGGCCGGGCCCTGGCCTATGGCCTGCTGAGCGGTGTTGCGGGCTTTGGTGACCGCTTCCAGGGTAGCCCGCTCGTACTGCATATAGCCCTGAACTGTCTGTACTAAGTTCGGGATGAGGTCGTGCCTTCGTTTGAGCTGGACGTCGATCTGCGCCCAGGCATTCTTCACCTGGTTGCGCAGCCTCACCAGTCCGTTGTATATGAAGACGAACCACAAAATGAGCACCACTACGATTCCGATGATAACCCAGGCCCACACTGGCATGATACACCTCCACTACATTTTTTGTTTACTTACGTGATTTGAATGCCTTCCCGAGGAAACCCATGACGTGGCCATGATGGTCTGTGGCATGAACGGGCTTCTCCGTTAGCTGCGATACCAACTGGTCGACCTCACCACCATCGAACCATAGCCCGTCCCCCCTGGGGCAGGCATCGATGAGCACCTTCGGTTTCTCACCTATGGTTACCTTTCTCATCTTCTTGCCGCAGATGGGGCACTTTCTCTTTTTCTCCGATGTCTTAGCTTCAGGTGCGGTGGTGAAGTAAGCCGGGTATAAATGAGGGTCTTCCAGTTTCTTGGTGTCCAGGAAAAGCTCCAGCTCTCCGGCGTCGAACCAAGTTCCACCGCAGTGTACGCAATGGTCGACTTCAACCTTGTCGTGCTCGACCACTATCATAATATTTCTACAGACAGGACATTTCATTAAGATGAACCCTCAAAGGTATTATCGCAAGTTTAGACAAAGAACAGCTCTGTGTCAAGGACTATCCACTTCTGCTTGACAGTCCGAGTTGGAATTGGTACAATTTCCAGGTACGCTATTTTGGGGAGGAAGACGATTTACGCTGTAGTCGAGACTGGTGGCAAACAGTATAAGGTGTCCCCGGGGCAGACCATTGAAGTAGAAAAGCTCACTGCCAGCGGCGATACCGTTGAGTTGGACAAGGTTTACCTTGTTGCCGATGGCGACAAGGTGACTGTGGGCAATCCTACTGTGCCCGGAGCTAAGGTCATAGCTAATGTGGTGGGAAATGGCAAGGGCGATAAGGTGATTGTGTACAAGTTTAAGGCCAAGGTGAGGTATCGCAGGAAGAGAGGGCACCGCCAGCCTTATACCAAACTTGCTATCAAAGAGATAGTTGTCGGCTAGGGGAAGGAGACTTAGAGGAAATGGCACATAAGAAGGGCGGCGGCAGCACGCGGTTGGGGCGCGATAGCAAACCCAAGATGCTGGGTGTCAAACGCTACGATGGGCAGCTTGTTAGTGCCGGAACGATATTGGTGCGACAGCGGGGCACACGTATTCATAAGGGAAATAACGTAGGTCTGGGCCGAGACCATACGCTGTTTGCCCTGGTGGATGGCATCGTGAAGTATGAGCCAGCCTCGAAGGAGAGGAGACAGGTGAGCGTTTACACCGTTGAGGGAGAGAAAGCGCAATGAAACCGAAAATCCATCCTGAGTATAAAGAGACTAAGGTGGTCTGCGCCTGCGGCAATACTTTTATTACCCGTTCCACCAAACCGCTCCTCAAAATCGAGCTCTGTAACAAGTGCCATCCCTTCTTCAGCGGAGGAGAGCGCAGAATTGTGGATACCGCGGGTCAGGTGGAACGCTTCAAGCGTAGATACAGGGCCAAGGGAGCTAAAGAAGTCAAGGAAACAGAAACCAAGGAATAGCATTACAAATGCCAGGAAAGTAGCCGGGGCGAGTTACTCTCGCCCCTTTTGTTTGGGAGCAACATTGAGTAAGAAATTCTATTACGGCGGGCAGGCGGTCATCGAAGGTGTGATGATGCGCGGCCGCAAGAGCATAGCGGTCGCTGTTCGCCGCCCCAACGGCGAGATCGCTTTGAGCAGCGAGTCTCTGAGCGGGATGTCTACAAGCCGGGTCAGGGAGATTCCCCTGGTACGCGGCATAGTCGTTCTGGTGGAGACCCTCGTTTTGGGAGTACGGACCCTTTTTTACTCAGCCTCAGTGTCGGTGGACGAGGAGATTGAGATCAGCCCCTGGCTGCTCTGGGGCAGTGTCGCTGTGGGCTTTATCGTGGCGCTGGGGCTATTCCTGGCACTGCCGCTGCTGGCAACTCACTTTGTCGATCCCTACGTTTCCGCAACGGAAAGCAACCTTGTAGATGGAGTTATCCGCCTCGTTATCTTCATTATTTACCTGTGGTCCATAGCCCTGATACCCGATATTCGACGCGTGTTCGCCTATCACGGGGCAGAACACAAGACAATAAATGCCTATGAAGCGGGGGAACCTCTGGAGGTGGAGAAAGTTCGAAAATACAGTACCGCACATTCCCGCTGCGGCACGAACTTCCTCCTCATTGTGATGGTGATCGCTATCATCGCCTTTGTTTTCCTGGGACGCCCCCCGTTATGGCTGCGCTATGTGGAGCGAATTCTGATTCTGCCTGCGATCGCTGCGGTTAGCTACGAGATAATAAAGTTTGGTGCTGCGCACATCGAGAACATTGCGGTGCGCGTTGCTTTGAAGCCCGGCCTCGCCCTTCAGGCGATGACCACCCGACAGCCCGATGATAGACAGATTGAGGTGGCTATCTCAGCGCTGCAGCGGGTCCTTGCCCTTGATGCTGAGCCCCTGCCCAAGCTCGCGGAAGAAACAACTTCTGTTACCGGTGTGGCAGACGGGCCCGGCAGCGTCCACCTGTAGCAGCACGGTGTCCTCGTCGCAGTCTATGAACACTTTCTTCACATTCAGGTAGTTGCCTGAGGTTGCCCCTTTGTGCCACAGCTCCTTTCGTCTCCTGCTGAAGAACCATGCCTGTCCTGTGGCCAGGGTCTTCTCCAGGGACTCCTGGTTCATGTAGGCCACCATGAGCACCTCGCCGGTTTTAGAATCCTGGGCTATGGCTGGGATTAATCCTTTGTCGTCAAATTTGACCATTTCAACCCCCTAAATCCCCCATTCTTGGGGGACTTTAAAAAGAATTGGGGGACACCCCCAATCCCCCGGCAGGAGGAATCCTGCACCTCTTTGTGGGTGGGTTGGAGCACCTGCTCCAACCGTGCCTTTGGGCGGTTCGCGAACCGCCCCTACGGTCATTGCGATTTGAGTCCTCTAATGGCTTTGAATGCGTCAGCTAATTTAACATCGCCTGTATACATGGCTTTACCTACGATGGCTCCCTCCACCCCCAGCTCGGCGAGCCTGGTCAGATGGTAAACCGAGCTTATCCCGCCAGCGGCGATGACAGGCGCGCTGACCTGGGATAAAAACTCAGCAATCGCTTCGAAATTGGGGCTGGTGAGCGTACCGTCGCGGCTAATGTCTGTATAAATAAAGCGCATTACGCCAAGCTCAATCATTTTACTCGCCAGCTCGCTGGCCGTAACCTCTGATTTCTGAAGCCAGCCTCTTGTCGCTACTAAGCGGTCGCGGGCATCTATGCTGATGATAATCCGGTCCTCGAACCTTTGGCAAGCTTCCTTTATCAGGTCTGGCTTTTCCACTGCTATGGTGCCCATAATCGCTCTCTCCACGCCTGTGGCGAAAAGCTGCTCGATAGTCTCCATGCTGCGTATGCCGCCGCCGACCTGAACGGGGATGTCAATGGCAGCTACTATATCCTCGATGGTTTCTAAATTGACCAGCTTTCCCTGGGCCGCGCCATCGAGGTCAACTATGTGCAGCCTTCGGGCCCCTTCAGATTGCCAGCGCAGTGCAACCGACACAGGGTCGTCGGAGAATATGGTCTCCTTCCCGTAATCGCCCTGGAAGAGGCGTACGCATTTACCGTTTCTGAGGTCTATAGCTGGGATTATCTCCATGATTGGTTCATTCTAACATAAGAATGAAGATACGAGAAGGGAAAAGAACTGAGGATAGGGGCTCATTTTGAAACTTGTCGCCGTCTTAGGTAGGGGTCCGCTTGCTTTACCCATCTGTTGAATATTTATTTCGCTTCGCTTACACATTTTGTCATATGCCCAAGCATCACTGACGCTAGTGCCAAGTGGATTGCCTCGGCATTGCATATTCTGAGTGATTGTTAGCAAAACTAGAAACGTGAGTGGGCCGAAGGAGGATCTGGACTTATGGCGAAGACGAAATATAGAACTGCCCTTCTGATTGACGAAACCCAAACTTCAACATAGAAAAGATTGTTGCCCTACCGATGGTTGGTATCCACTCAGGATTATCGACAAAGGCAGCAAGACAATCGAAATGCTTTCCCAGAACATCGATACCTATTGGGCAATACCAAACCGGTACTTTACCTCTAAGCGTTGTCGCTCCGTCAAGTTTCATCTGCTTATCGGGAATACACAAGCTAGTAGCTACGTCCTTGTGGAACATGGAAAAATCCGCCCCTGTGTCAACCATTGCATCGACATCTAATGACGTGCCGTTGTAGGTCAGTCTTATTGACACCATTGGCCTAAGAACATCGCCAAGCGTAGTGCGATAACTGGTCAAATTGTACGCATGGTCGAAAACTAATTGAATTTCAGCCATTATCCGATGAACGGACTCACTTTCTCAAGCGATAACCTGGTGACGTATGGAACCTGAATACCGCGTGACCTAGCCTCTCTCACGGCTTCGACAAAGTTCACATTGTGGGCAACAAGTTCCTTTCCCTCAATCACCAACCATTCGTCTGCAAACGCAGTCAATTCTTCAATATGCGACTCCACCCATGTTTTTTCAATTTCTCGTAAGGAAATTGTGGTCTCGGCGAACCTCTCCGACGTAGCCATCTCCCACAAAACTGGGCTACTGAATAGTAAATATTGACGGATTGGAGTTTGCCGATACTGCTTGCCGTGTCGCATTCGTTCCCTACTTGGAATCCTCCTCCGTTTGCCCATTCTCTCTATATTAAAAACGTTAACGCTCATAAAATGGCCTTTCTCCAGATTTTTTCAATTTTAGCGGCGTGTGATTCACAATAGGAGCTCAAAACCGAGAGTGCGTTCCTCATCCCTTTATCAGTGTATCGCATTCGCTCTCGTCTTGCAACCTGAGCCTCCAAGAACAGGAATCTCTCAGGCAGTTCCTCCGGTTTAAAAAATACGAAATCTTCTTCGAGCTGTTGTAAGCGCATCGCTCCACTCTGATGATGTAAAATGTTATTAGTATTTAACTGGATGTCAAAAATAGCGCTACAGTCAATAATAGTACCATCCACGGCTGTTGGAGTAATTAACATCGCTTTTCTATATCTTTTCTCAAGTTCCGAAAAACCATATTCATTTGCTTCCATAATCCAATATGTAGTGAACTCTATAACTTTCATTTGATTTATGGGAACTGCTTTATTTGACCGAGCCACAAAATCCATAATCTTATCAGTGCAACTGTCTAGACTGGATACTTTCTCACAAAGGATTGAAAACCCTTCACGTGTCCAATATATATTAGTTCTATCTTGTATCGTGCGGATGGTTACCTCTGCTTCTTCAAGTTCAGGCTGACGTCCCCTACCACCCAGCGCCTTAAATACTCTTACTGGGGCCGACTCTTCCCGCTTTCTCCTCGCGAAAATCACGATAACATCAACGTGGACTAGCTTCATTTTGCGATGCCTCTTTTGGGATTACCGAAGTACGATGCCCTAAGTATTACACTCGCCTACTTGAATGTCAAGCTTTGCCCGCTACTCAATATGATACACTATCGGACTGAGGATAGCGACGCTAGCTTCGCAGGGTAGCGCCAAAATCACGCTGCAGGCGCTCTACAATCTGCTGCTGCGCCTGGTTGACCTCTTCGTCGGTGAGGGTACGCTCCGCCGATTGGAAGCGTACTGAGAGGGCCAATGACTTCTTGCCCTGCGGTACCTGCTCGCCGCTGTAGACATCGAACAAAGTGACTTGCTCTACCAGCGGGAAGCTCTCTATAACCTCCTGCACTCTATTTGCAGCGAGGCTGTTATCTACTATCAGGGCTATGTCGCGGGTATTCCCCGGGAAACGCGGGGTGGGCCGGTATCTGTAAACTGCGCTGGTGGACGACAAGAGCTTCACCAGGTCTATCTCAAAGAGGATGATGGGCTGAGTGGAGATGTCGAATAGCGCGGCCGTTTTAGGATGGAGCTCTCCTGTTACGCCTACTCTTTCTCCTCCCACAATTACCTCGGCGGTTTTGCCGGCGAGAAGTGTCTGGTCTTCGGCTGGCTTGAAACCGGCCTTCACTTTTAATCGGTTGAAAACTGTCTCCAGGATGCCTTTGGCGTCGAAGAAATCGAGCGTATCCTCTCCCGAAAGCCACGAGCGCTCAAGCCGGGGGCCACCCAGTATCCCCGCCAGCATCTCGCGCTCCTCGGGCAGGTCATTCGTCCTGGTAAGATAAGCCCTGCCTACCTCGAATAACTTGATGCCATCCTTTTCGTGCTTCTCGTTTGAGGCAAAGGCAGCCAGCAGCCCGGGACGCAGGCTGGTGCGCAGGTATTCCTGCTCCGAGCTCATCGGGTTGGCAACTCGCAGCGCGGGTCCCAGCTTTTTGTGAGGGTCTACCTTGTCCAAAGTCGCCTGGCTGACCAGGGAGTAGGTTATCACTTCCTGCATACCGCATCCCACGAGGAGGTCGCGGATATGCTCCTTCAGGGCGAGCATAGGCGCGGGCACCTGCTGGGGTATCTGGCTGCTGAGCAGAGTGGTGGGGATTTCATCATAGCCGATGATGCGCGCTATTTCCTCGACGAGGTCGTCAGCCATCCGTACATCTGTGCGCCAGTAGGGGATCGTCACCATCAGGTCGCCGGATGTACCTGCTGACCTGCAACCGAAGCCCAGCGATTCGAGCACTTTCTGTATCCGCTCTGTGCTGAGTTCCAGCCCCAAAACCCGGCCGACGCGCTCTTTGGGGAGCAGGACAGGCTTTTGCTCTCTCTTGCCGGGGTAGACATCTGCGATGCCTCTGGCTGCTTTGCCACCCGCCAGCTCCAGCAAAAGCTGGGTGGCGCGGCGCAACGCTATGGGCGCAAGCTCAGGGCTGATGCCCCTCTCAAAGCGGGAAGAAGCCTCGCTGCGCAAATTGAGCTTGATGGAGGTGCGGCGTATGCTGATAGTGTTGAAATTCGCCGACTCCAGAAGAATGGAGGTTGTGGGGTCTATAACCTCACTGTCTGCTCCGCCCATAACTCCGGCGAGGGCGATAGGGTATTTTTCGTCGGAGATGACGAGCATATTAGGATTCAGGTCTCTCTTCATACCGTCGAGTGTGTACAGTAACTCCTCATTTCTGGCACGGCGCACTATTATCTTCTTGCCTTTAATCTGACTGTAGTCGAAGGAGTGGAGAGGCTGTCCGTACTCCAGCATGACGTAGTTGGTGATGTCCACGACGTTGCTGATGGGGCGCATACCTCCGGCTATTACTCTCTGCTGCATCCACTGCGGAGACGGGCCTATCTTGACGCCTGTGACCAGGCTGGCGCAGTATCTGGAACAGAGGTCGGCGTCGGCTATCTCGATGGAAATAGAGTCGTGTATGGGCTCTCCTTCTTCAGCGTAGCCCGGGTCCGGTATGTGCGTGGGCTGGTTGGTGAGGGCGGCGACCTCGCGGGCAATGCCTATCACCGAGAGGCAGTCGGCGCGGTTGGGCGTCACCTTGATGTCGTAGATGATGTCGCCCAGATACTGAGATAGCGGAACGCCCACGGGCGCATCGGGAGGCAGAATCATTATCCCTTCGTGGCTGTCGGAGATGCCCAACTCTTTTTCGGAGCAGGCCATTCCCTCCGACCTCACACCGCGAATCTTGGCGGGCTTGAGCTCGGCGACCTCTCCGGTATGGCCGTCGATGAGCCGTGCGCCCACCTTGGCGAAGGGCACTTTCTGTCCCACTTCGAGGTTAGGCGCGCCGGTGACCACAGTGATGCTCTCCGTACCGAGGTCGATAGTTGCCAGCTTGAGGCGGTCGGCATTGGGGTGCTTATCCAGGGCTGTGACCTGACCTACGAAGACGTGCTCCCAAGTTCCGCCAACGACATCGATTCTGCCGACCTCGTTGCCGGACATGGTCAACCTCTCGGCTAGCTCCTTGGAGGAGAGCGAGATGTTGACATAATCCTTGAGCCAATTGAGAGAGACTTTCATAGCTAAAACTGCCGCAGAAATCTCAGGTCGTTAGAATAGAAGAGACGGATGTCGTCTATGCCATATTTGAGTATGGGCATGCGTTCCACACCCATGCCGAAGGCGAAGCCAGTGTAAATATCGGGGTCGTAGTTCACCCTGCGCAGCACTTCGGGGTGAATCATGCCTGCACCCAGTATCTCGATCCAGCCGCTATTTGAGCAGAGCTGACATCCTGCGCCGTTGCAAACGAAGCAATCGATGGCCATTTCCACGCCAGGCTCGACGAAGGGGAAGTAGTCGCATCTGAATCTGGCCTTGCGCTCTTTGCCGAAAAGCCTTCTGGCGAACTCGAAAAGCGTCCCCTTCAGGTCTGCCATGGTGATGTTCTTGTCCACGGCGAAGCCTTCGACCTGGTGGAACATGGACTCGTGAGTGGCATCGGTGGCTTCGTAGCGATAGACCTTGCCGGGGACAACCACGCGCACCGGAGGACGCCTGTTCTCCATCACACGAATCTGCATCGGAGAAGTGTGAGTGCGGAGCAACATGGACCGCTCGCCTTTTTCGTTCTGATAATCCATCCACATGGTGGCCCACATATCGCGGGCGGGGTGGTCCAGGGGAATGTTGAGAGCCTCGAAATTGTAGTAATCCCACTCCACCTCAGGCCCTTCTACTACCTCAAAACCCATGGCTGTGAAAATGCTGCACATCTGGCGCATCATCTGGGTTGAGGGGTGCAGCCGGCCAAGCGTAGCGGGGCGGCCGGGCAGGGTTACATCGATGCGACCTCTCTCGATAGCCCTGGCTATCTCAGCTTCCTTGACGATTTCTTCCCGCTGAGCCAGGCTCTTTTCCAGAAACTCTCTGAGAACGTTGGCGGCAGCCCCTACGGCGCGTCTCTCTTCGAGAGGCAGCGCAGCCAGACCTCGCAAGATCTGGGTAAGGGGGCTTTTTCTGCCCAAGTAGCTTATACGCCAGGCTTCGAGGCTTTTCGGGTCACTGATGCTGTCAAGCTCGCTGATAGCTTTCGCTCGGAGCTCTTCAAGCTGACTTATCATGGGCTTGGGGGATATTCTCCTTGGCCGTTGCCACCAGTTGGGCGAAAGCAGCGGGGTCGTTTACTGCCAGGTCGGCTAGAATCTTGCGATCTAGTTCTATCCCTGCTTTGCTCAGGCCTTGTATGAATCTGCTGTAGGAGAGTCCATTGAGCCTTGTCGCCGCATTGATTCGAGTTATCCACAATCGGCGCATATCTCCCTTGCGATCCTTGCGATGGGCATAGGAATAAGACAGGGAGTGCATCATAGACTCATGGGCTCGCCTATAAAGGCGATGCTTGGTGCCCAGATGGCCCTTGGTTAGCTCCAGTACCTTCTTATGACGATGGCGCTTTGTTGTTCCACCCTTTACTCGGGGCAAAGAAATCCTCCTCCTCTAAGAATCAGAATTTAACGGGTGCGGTTAGCTTCTTTTCCCTCAGACCCCAAGCATCCTTCTTACCCGTTTTCTTGCTGTAGGGTTCAGGGGTATTTTTTCATCGAATAGTCGCGTCACTCGTTTGGGCTTCCTGCGGCGAAGGTGGCTCTTGCCAATCTTAACGCGCATAATCTTGCCGGTGCCGGTTATGTCCAAACGGGCCTTAGCTCCCTTATGAGTCTTTATTTTAGGCATCTACAGTTTCCCCTGCCTTTTCTTTCACCTCTTGCTCCTTTTCCTTCTTAGGTTGTTTCGTGGGGTGAGGGAAAAGGATCAAGCTCATGGAATTCCCTTCCATAGCTGGTGGCCTTTCCACGCTGGCTTTCTCTGCCAGGGCCCTGGCTATATTGTCCAATAGTTCCTTTCCCAACTGGGGGTGAGTCATTTCGCGGCCTCGAAAGAGCACCAGAACCTTAACCTTGTTGCCCTTATCCAGGAGCTTGCTCGCTACAGCTATCTTGGACTTGACATCGTGCTCACCGGTCTTTGGCCGCAGCCGAACCTGTCTAAGTGAAACTACCTTCTGTCGCTTATGTGCCTCGCGTTCCTTTTTAGCTTGCTCGTATTTAAACTTGCCGAAATCGAGCATACGGCAAACGGGAGGTTGTGCGGTCGGGGCTACTTCTACCAAGTCTGTATTTCTGTCTCGGGCGAGTTGGAGGGCATCTCTTACCGTCATTACACCGAGCTGCTCGCCGTTCTCCCCGATGACCCTGACCTCTTTACCCTTGATTCTCTCGTTAACTCTATATTCTCTGGCTATACCTGCTACCTCCCCGCGATAAGCTTCTATCTCTTATAACATAATCATCGGAATAAATCAAACAATGGCCTTTGGAGGTTGTTTATTAATCTCTTTTCAGCCCCCTTTGTCCCCCAGTCTTGGGGGATTTTAGAAGTGGGGGACACCCCCAGACTCCCGCCACAGGGGCTTTGCCCCTCTGGACTCCCCGTTAGTAAACAATCTCAGTCTTGGGGGACTCTTGAGGCTGGGGGATACCCCATCCTTCCGTGGAAGGACCACCAGAAGGGCTTTGCCCCTCTGGACTCCCCAGTTGCTAAACGACCTCAGTCTTTGTCTCTACTTCCCTCTTTATTCTGTCCTTGAACTGCGGCAGCGGCTGAGCCTTCAGGGTTTTGCCGCTGCGCAGCCTGACCGAGACTGTGGAACTCCCTATTTCTTCGTCGCCAACTATCAACATGTAAGGGATTTTCTGGAGTTGAGCCTCGCGGATCTTCAAGTTCATCCGCTCGCTTCGCTCATCAACTTCAACCCTTATCTCCTCGCTTTTAAGCTCTGCGGCTACTTTACGGGCATAGTCGAGGTGCTGGTCGGCGATAGGTATTATCATAGCTTGAACCGGCGCCAGCCATACCGGAAATGCCCCGCCGTAGTGCTCAATAAGGCAGCCGAAGAATCGCTCCATGCTGCCCAGTACGGTGCGATGTATCATGACGACGCGATGCTCAAGTCCGTCTTCTCCGATATAGTTGACATCGAAGCGCTCCGGAAGATTGAAATCCACCTGTGTGGTAGGGCCTTGCCAGGTTCGTCCCAGAGAATCCTTGAGCGCTATGTCTATTTTGGGACCGTAGAACGTGCCCTCGCCGGGGTCTACTTCGTAGGGTATCCCGAGTCGCTTGAGCGCCCCCTTCAGCATCTGAGTTGCGTGCTCCCAAACCTCGACGGTGCCTGCATATTTGTCGGGGCGCGTCGATAATTTAACCTCGTATTCTTCGAAGCCGAAAGTCTTGAGCATGAAACGGGCGAAGTCCACTACTCCGACCACCTCGTCCTCCAGTTGGTCGGGACGGCAAAAGATATGTGCATCGTCCTGCGTGAAGCCGCGCACCCGGGTCAGGCCATGAAGCACCCCCGACCTCTCCCACCGATACACGGTGCCTAACTCTGCCCAACGCAGCGGAAGTTGGCGATAGCTGCGAAGCTGAGTCTTATAAATGAGTATATGGCCGGGGCAATTCATGGGTTTAATTAAAAACTCTTGCTCCTCCATTTCCATAGGCGTATACATACTGTCCCTGTAGTATTCCCAGTGCCCGCTTGTCTTCCAGAGTTCGACCCTGGCAATGTGCGGGGTGTATACGATATCGTAGCCTCGCTTAAAGTGTTCTTTTTTCCAGAAATCCTCGATTACGTGGCGTACCAGGGCACCCTTCGGGTGCCAGTAAACGAGCCCTGCGCCAGCCTCTTCATGAAGGCTGAACAGGTCGAGGGCTTTTCCCAGCTTCCTGTGGTCTCGCTTTGCCGCCTCCGTGAGCTTGTTCAGGTAGTCATCCAGTTCCTCTTTGGTTTCAAAAGCGGTGCCGTAGATTCGCTGCAGCATGGGACGGTGCTCGTCGCCCCTCCAATAAGCGCCGGCGATACTGAGAAGCTTGACCGCTTTGATTTCCTTGCTTGAAGCCACATGGGGGCCGCGGCACAGGTCTGTGAAAGAACCTTGACGGTAAATTGTCACCGTTTTATCAGGCAGTTCATCAATGAGCTCGAGCTTGTATGGCTGAGCACTGAACATGTTTCGGGCTGCCTTCTTATCGACTTCTTCTCGAAGGAAGGGAAGCCCCTCAGCTATGATCTTTTGCATCTTCGCCTCGATAGCGCCCAGGTCTTCGGGAATTAGTGTGCGAGGCAGCTCGAAGTCATAATAGAAGCCATCAGCAATAGCAGGGCCGATGCCGAACTTGACATCGGGGAAAAGCGATGACACAGCTTCGGCCATTATGTGAGAGGCCGAGTGGCGCATGATTTCTAACCGTTCCAGTTTCTGGGTATCCTTAGTCTCTTTGTCCACTGGTACTAATCCTCAACTCGAATTCGAAAGTAGAACCTCCCGCCCGTGCAGAACGAGAGGTTCTTGCTAAAATCTACATTCCGTATACTGGCACTACGATTGTGTCGTCCTCATTATGGTGGGCGATACTGGATTTGAACCAGTGACCTCTGCGATGTCAACGCAGCGCTCTAACCGCTGAGCTAACCGCCCGTTGCCGACAGCTTTAAAATATAGCCCAAAGGGTTGCGATTGTCAACACGAGGTTAGATTGACAGAGGTGATAGACAGGTTTACAATGATTCTAATCGAGGGGGTTGTATATGGTTGAGATGACCATCGAGAGCATTCGCGTAAGCATGCTCAACTATCAGCGGGTGGTGATTCTGAAGGAGAAAGCGGCGGAACGCTATCTCCCGATCTGGATCGGTCCCGCTGAGGCGGATGCCATAGCCGTCAAACTCCAGGAAGTGACGGTGCCTCGACCCTTGACTCATGACCTGCTGAGCTCGGTTATCAACTCTCTTGGCGCCAGTGTGCACTCCATTATTGTTTGTGACCTGCGCAACGATACCTTCTTTGCCAAGATCATACTCTCAGTCAATGGCAAGAATATAGAGGTTGATTCTCGTCCCAGCGATGCCATAGCCCTGGCGGTGCGGGTGAAGGCACCTATCTTTGCCGATGAGGCTGTGCTCAACAAGGCCGGGATCATTATTGACCCCGAGACAGGCAAGCCAGCCCCGGCGCAGGAGATCCCTCCCGAGGAGTTGGAGAGGATGTCTGCGTTCCGCGAATTTATAGAGAGTCTCGACCTTTCGGACTTCGACAAAGGCAACAAGCCAGGGTCTTAGCCCGATACGTTCCTATAACGACCATTGGGGAGATACAGGCGATGCGTGAAGCATTCCTGAAGCGATTGTTTTCCATGATTAAGTGTGAGTCCTGCGGCCATAATTATGAAGCGGCGGGCATCGAGATTCTTGGCCACGAAGATAATCTTTGGCTTTTCAGTGCTTCCTGTGGTCACTGCCAGAATCAGGGGCTGGTAGCCATAGTGGTCAAAGAAGGGAAGGTCGCTGGAATAGTCACAGACCTCACGGAAGCGGAGTACGAAAGATTCTCCCGAAGCGTGATGGTGGGGGTAGATGATGTGCTGGATATGCATAATTTCCTGAAGGAGTTCGACGGAGACCTTACCTGCATATTTTCTGAGGGATAGCAGGCTGTTTTGTGTTGCTAAAGAGGCATAGAAAGGAAACTTCAAGAAGAGCCCAAGCCCGCAGGCTTGGGCTCTTCTTCAGGTCAGAGCTATGATAGTCATCGGCCTTACCGGCGGAATCGCTAGCGGCAAGAGCACTGTGGCAAAGATGCTCTCGGAATTGGGAGCGGTGGTGATTGACGCCGACAAGGTGGGGCACGAGGCATTTCGCCCTCTAACCGAGGCATGGCGGAAGGTAGTGGCTGCTTTCGGCAAAGACATACTGGGTCAGAACGAGGAGATAGACCGAAGCAAGCTGGCTCAACTTGTATTCAATGACCCCAAGGCGCTGAAGAGGCTCAACCGGACAATGCATCCCTTGATGCATCGCATAGTGAAGAAAAGAATCGAAGAGCTGCGCCGTCAAGGCATCGAAGTAGTGGTTCTGGAGGCCACATTACTTGTCGAGGCCAAGTGGACTGACCTTGTGGACCAGGTTTGGGTCACTATTACGCCGGGAGATACTGTAATAAACCGACTGGTTAGCCAAAAAGGGTTTACAGAGGAGCAAGCGAAGGCTCGAATCAACTCCCAAACCCCCATAGCACTGAGAGCAAAGCAGGCTGATGTGGTGATAAGGAACGATTTTGACATGGATACGCTCAGGAAGAGGGTCGAAGAGCTATGGCGAAAGCTTCAATCGACAAAGAATGATTGTGTGCGCACTCTGTTGGCTGAGGGAATAGACTGGAAACAAGAGGTCAAAAAGGCACTAGCTGCGCGACAACGGCAAGTTGTCACCAAAGAAGGGTACAGGCCGTCTGCCGTGCTTATCCCTGTTTATGAGAATAGGAATGAGCATTACATTGTGCTCACAAAGCGGACGCAGGATGTAATGTATCATAAGGGGCAGATATCCTTCCCCGGGGGAGCTCAGGATAGAGAGGACGACGACTTGGCCGCCACGGCCCTCAGGGAAGCCTTCGAGGAGATCGGGGTCCGACCTGAGGACGTTGAGATACTGGGCAGTCTAGATGACCAGTCGACTTACACCAGTAAATTTGTAATCACCCCTTTTGTGGGCGCTATTCCCTACCCCTACAAGTTCAAGGTGAGCAGGAAAGAGGTCGAGGAATTGATTGAGGTTCCCGTATCAGCGCTTTTGAAGCTGGGCTGCTTCAGTCCTGAAACGCAGGATGAGGAGGGCAAAACTTATCCCTGGGGACATTATATTTACGGCAATCACAAAATCACCGGGATCACTGCCAGAATATTGAAGCAGCTTCTAGACTCGGTTTTCACAAGTTGAGCAAGAGTTGCCGCAATTTGAACAAAGCGGACACTACCGCGCGGCGCTTGACTTCGGTGCGGCGGGGCCAGTAGAGAGCGGAGAACGAGCTTTTCTTCTTGCCGGCATCGATGGCGATGTAGACAGTGCCTACAGGCTTTCCTTCGAGCTCAGATGGTCCGGCTACCCCGGTGATGCCGATTCCGATGTCAGCTTCCAGCTTGAGACGCGCCGCTTTAGCCATTGCCGCAGCCACGTCTGGGTCTACGGTACCCTTTTGCGCCAACAGCTTGGCATCTACTCCAAAGGCAGCCTTGGTCTGGGCTGAGTAGGCCACCAGTCCTCCCTTGAAGTAGTCCGAGCTCCCCGGGACGTCAGTTATAGTGCTGGCCAGAAGCCCTCCGGTGCAGGACTCCATTGTAGCCAGGGTCAGGTTTCGTTCCCGGAGCATGTTGCCTATTAGCACCTCCAGGATGTCATCGTCGAAGCCCCAGATAGCCTGGCCCAGGATGTCTTTTAGTCTGGATTCGGCCCGGGCAATCATCTCCTCAGCTCTGGCGCGTTGGCGCGACTTGGCAGTGAGACGGAGCTGTATGCCGTCCATCTTGGCGTAGAGCGCCAAGGTGGGGTTGGTGGAGGAGAGAAGAGGGCTCACCATCTCATCCAGCTTGGCTTCAGGTATGCCGGAGGTCTTGATGATGCGCGAGATAATCACTTCGCCGCTCAGCTTCTGTTCGAGTCTGGGCTTCATCTCATTAGACCACATGCGCTGCATCTCCCAGGGTGGGCCCGGAAGTGCCAGAATTATTTTACCCTCACGCTCTACCCACCAACCCGGGGCTGTTCCTACCGCATTGGGAATGGCGCAAGCTGAAGGTATGATGTTAGCCTGCTTGATATTGCGCTGCGGCATCTCGACGCCGAGCTTGCAGAACATGGTCTTGAGTCCGTCTACAATTTGGGGGTCAAGCTTCATCTCCTCGCCCAGGAATTGTGCTATAGCCTCACGGGTTATGTCCCCTTCGGTGGGGCCTAGTCCCCCCGTGAGGATGATAATGTCGGAACGTTCCCAGGCGCGCCTCAAGGCCTCCACGATGCGTGATTGGTTGTCACCCACCTGGGTGATCCAGTAGAGGTCGATGCCCAGTGGCGGCAGCTCCGCAGCAAGATACGGGGAATTGGTGTCGGTTATCTGCCCCAGGAGGAGCTCGGTGCCGGTAGAGATAATCTCAGCTTTCATGCTTAGCCGCTAGTATGTTTCTTTCCGAATCAATTTCAGTGTAGCCAGGAAGCCTTTACTTCTGAAGTATCTTTAACGTCACTTCAGCAGCCTTCTTACCTGATAGCAGCATGCCGCCGAAGATGGCGCCCATCCTCGGGGAGCCAAAAACAGCATTAGCTGCCATGCCGGTTACCATCAAACCTGGATAGACCTCTCTGGTATTCTCTATCAGTTTCTTTTCTCCTACATCTGCCAGCATCGATTTCTCGCCTATCACTTCCCCGGTCTTTGTCTTCAACTTCGGTCCGATTTTCCTTACCACTATACGGCAGATCTCTGTTTCATGGCCGGTAGCATCTATCACCATCTTAGCTCTAATAGCCAGGGGGTCAACATGCAACTTCGCCATTGAAGTGGCAGTCCAATTCAGCACCAGGCCTGTTACTCTGTCAGCCTCGTCTATCATTACATCTTCAACGCTAATCAAATTGAATATCTTTGCTCCGGCCTTTATCGATTTGGAGCAAATCGTGGCTATCGTCTCTAAAGAATCAGCAACATAGTAGCCTTTTTGATATTTCGCCGTCCTGACTTCAAACTCGTCCAATATCCTTTTGCCTTCTTCTTGTACCACTATACGGTTGAACATCATCCCGCCGCCGGGCATGCCGCCGCCGACCCTCAGATTCTTCTCGAATATGACTGTTTTTACCCCTTCTTTTGCGAGATAATAGGCAGCCGTCATTCCCGATGGGCCGGCTCCCGCTATAGCCACATCTACGTCCAGCGCCCCCAGAAATTCCTTGGTGAAGCTCTCGACTATTGCTCTTGATATGGTTATCTCGTCTATTTTCACAGATATTCTCTCTTTCGGTTTAAGTGGACTCTCGTTTTGTCTACCATTCTATTTCAGCCCCCTCTTGCTCCCCCACACTTGGGGGAGTGGTGATGTTGGGGGACATCCTTCGACAGGCTCAGGACAGGCCCCCAAACCCCTGTCAAAGGGGCTTCGCCCCTCTAGACACCCTATTGCTGAATAACTTCGAACATTAGGCTTTGAATGTCTAGGAGTTCTGTTTGCTAGCAGCGAACCGGGCGGGTACCGAGGTATTTAGCGACCAGGTCCATGGCGCAGTACTGGCCACACATGCTGCATCCTGCGCCTGTGGTACCATGCTGGCCGCGAGCCTTCCTGGCTCTGGGCGGGTCTATCGAGAGCTTCACTTGCTCTTCCCAGTTGAGGTTCTTGCGGGCTACTGACATTTTCCTGTCCCAATCAAACGCACCCTTCACGCCCTTGATAATGTCTCCAGCGTGGGCGGCGATGCGGGCTCCGATCACGCCCTCTCTGACATCATCCGGGTCGGGCAGTGATAGATGCTCCGAAGGTGTGACGTAACAGAGGTAATCTGCGCCTGCGGCTGCGGCGATAGCGCCTCCGATGGCGGCGGTGATATGGTCGTACCCGGCGGCAATATCTGTCACCAGGGGCCCTAGGACATAGAATGGCGCTCCTTTGCAGACCAGCTTCTCCATCTGGACATTAGCTGCAATCTGGTCGAGCGGCATATGCCCGGGTCCTTCCACCATCACCTGTACTCCTGCTGCGCGGCTGTGTTCCACTAATTCCCCTATGGTGAGCAATTCCTCTATCTGGGCACGGTCTGAGGCATCGGCTAAGCTCCCTGGTCGGAGGCCGTCGCCCAGGCTGAGCGTGATATCATACTTACGCGCAATCTCGAGCAGGCGGTCGAAGTGCTCATAAAGCGGGTTCTCCTTGCCGTTATGCAGCATCCAGCCAATGGTGAAGGCGCCTCCCCGGGAGACGACATCGGTCACTCTCTTGGCTTGCCGCAGACGGTCTATTGATTTCAGGGTTATGCCACAGTGCACGGTCATGAAATCGACCCCATCCTCCGCTTGCTCCTGAATAGCGGCGAAAAGGTGGTCAACTGGCAGGGCCACAATCGAGCCCCATCTATTGATGGCCTCAATACCGGCTTGATAGATGGGGACGGTGCCCAGGGGCAGCGACGTAGCGGCTAAAATGGCCCGGCGGATAGCGGTAATGTCGCCGCCGGTGCTCAGGTCCATGACTGTATCTGTCTGAGCGTCTATGGCAGCTCGCAGCTTCTCCAGCTCGGTATTGACATCGGCGAAATCCGAAGAAGTGCCAAAGTTGGCGTTGACCTTGGTGCGCAGCCCTTTTCCAATGCCACAGGGCTCGACTCCACGGTGGTTGATATTGGCTGTAATTACGATCAAGCCTTCGGCTATACCCTGACGGACCATCTCGGCATCAAGCCCTTCTTTTTTGGCTACGGCTTTCATCGCTCGGGATATAGTTCCATCTCGCGCCAGTTCCAATTGGGTCACTGTTATCCCCCTTGAAAATGAAAAACCAAGAACCTGAATTTGCGGTAGTTCTTGGTCTCAAAACCGCATTTTCCTCCGCTCGAATTATCGAGATCAGGTTCTAAGGGTTAGCGGCAACGCCACTTCTCAGCTTGTGAGCACCCCTAGCGGTCCCATATTCACTTTCTTATAAGTATACAACAAATTCAGCCAGAATACAAGTCCAATTCAATTGAGAGCGTTTAGAAACACTTTTTCAGCCCCCTGAATCCCCCAGTATTGGGGGACTCTTAGGGCACAGTGCACTGTGCCCCTACAGGGATGCCCCAGACCCCCACCGGAAGGGCTTCGCCCCTCTGGACTCCCCAGTTGCTAAACGACCTCATTCAATCTCATAATTCCCCGATATCCTCGTTCCATAAGTCGGGATTGGCCTTTATAAAATCTTTCATCAATCGCTTACATTCAGCCAAATTCAAATCGGTGACTTCGACACCGTGCGATTCCATAAATTCCTTCGCCCCTGCAAATGTCTCTGATTCTCCTGCTATGACCTTCTTGATGCCGAACTGAACAATAGCGCCCGCGCAAAGGTAACACGGCATGAGTGTGGAGTAAAGCACGGTATCTTTATATGTGCCCACTCTACCCGCGTTGCGCAGACAGTCTATCTCGGCATGGAGGATAGGGTCATTTTCCTGCACGCGCTTATTGTGTCCTCTGCCGATAATTTCCCTCTTCTTTACCAGGACAGAGCCTATGGGAATCCCTCCCTCGCTGAGCCCTTTCCTGGCCTCGTCAATAGCTGCTTTCATGAACATGTCCATAATCTCATACCCTCAATGAAAGATTGTGCGCCCTAGAATCCATGACGTTATTTGGTCGGGTAAGGGCAAAGCTGTCTCAGACAGCAGTTGTCACAGAGAGGTGTTTTCTTGCAGACATCCTTGCCGTGGCGGACGAGCAGGGCGTGGTACTCGTTGAATAGCTTCTCATCGGCAGGCAGATTACCCATGAATATTGCCTGGAAGTCGGGATAGGTGTCTTTCGATGGATTAAGGCCGAGTCTGCTGAGAATACGGCGAGTATAGGCATCGATGACGAATATAGGCTTGTGCGCAGCGTACAGTATTATCGAGTCTGCTGTTTCAGGACCGATGCCGTGAATATTGAGAAGCTCGCTGCGAAGTCGGTGGATGTCGAGAGCGAATAACCTTTCCAGGGAATCTTCGTGGGCCTCTTCCAGATGCTCCACGAAAGATTTGAGCTTCAGCGCCTTGGCATTGTAGTAACCGGAAGGATAGATGAGCTTCGCAAGTTTGCTCAAGGGAAGCTTGCGAAGAGACGCGGGGTTCATCACTCGCGCCTGCTTAAGATTCGAGATAGCCTTCTCTACATTTCCCCACGCTGCAGACTGTGTGAGGATAGCCCCTACGATAACCTCGAAAGCAGTATCCGCCGGCCACCAGTGCTGAGGGCCGTAGCGGGCGAGCAGCAGGCGATAAATTTCGGTTAGCTGGCGATTTAGAGAAGGGGCATTGTGCGCAGTGCCCTCTGATTTTGTGTGTTGTTTGAGCTTGGCCATAGCTATGCCGACTTCTGATGGCGCTTTCAGTCGGGCTGACGTAATTTGTGTACCCAATCCGGCACCTTGATTTTGGCAATAGAGTCGCCGGGGAGATACGGTTTTATATCCAGTATCGGTGTGCCGTTCAAAGCATCGAGGCCTGTAACTATGAGGACATTTTTTATGTGCCCCTCGAGCTTTACCACTGCCATGCCCAGAGGGTTGGGCCTGATCGGACTCCGTGTGGCAAACACTCCGACTAGCGGCAGGTCTTGCCTCATCTGCGGGTAAGTCTTATGAGGAGCGCTTGCGCCTGCAGGACTGAGATGAAACCAAAAAAGTACTATGAGATGTGAGAATTCCTTCAGGCCTTCCAGTGCGTCTTCGAAGTCCGGCCTGAATATAAGCTGGGATATTACTTTATCCCAATCACGCCTTCCCATCTCCTTGACGTCGTTTTTGACCATGGCGATGGGTTCCAGTGTCATTGCAGTTTGGTTCTTTTCAACTTGGTTCACTGTTCCTCCTAACTCTACTCATATCTCAAAGATTCGATGGGGTCGAGGCCTGCAGCGCGATGTGCCGGGTAAAGCGCGGCTAGAACGGCGATGGCCGTGGTCAGGGCGATGACGCCCACGATGAGCCACCAGGGAAACACGGAAATGTTAAAGTTCTGGAAGTCTTTGAGGAACGTAGCGCGGGCAATGCGGTCAAGGGCAAACCCGAGCACATAGGCGATAGCCACGCCTATAGCTCCTCCGAGCAAGCCGATGGCAGCCCCCTCTGCGGTAAACAAAATTCGTATAGTGCCCTTTGAAGCGCCTACCGCTTTCATTACTCCGATCTCCCTTGTTCGCTCATATACTGACATAATCAGGGTGTTTACGATGCTCAATGAGGCTACCCCAAGTGCGATCAGCCCGAAGGCGCTGAGTATCGCCTGGACAATGCCAAAGATGGTGCCAATAATGCCGAGCACATCGGCCGATGTAATCGTGCCTAACCCGAGGCCCTTGACTTCCAGGGCTACCTGGTCAGTGTACTGGCTGCCGTCGACTCTTACCTGCAGAATGGCTGCGGGTATCTTGTCCGTATACAGGTCGGGGGTATTTGCCCAAAACCGTGACATATCCTCTCCATCTGTCAATGAGACTATGATCTCGGTTGAGCTCAGGGTTTTCTCAGTCACACCCGCAATAGTAAAGCTATATTCCTTGGTCTCCGCGGGCAGCCCGATCAAGCTGGCAGCCTGCGTCACGTGTATTATGACTTCTTTACCTAGGGCCTCCTCAGGACTACTGAAACCGAAAACGTCAAGGTACTGGTTCGCGATGATGCATTCACCCTGCGTCTGGTCGGTAATGTATTTTCCGGCGACCAGTGGAACCATTTCTATCTGGTAGGCTGGTTGGGGGCTAACATCGGTACGAAATTTTGCCTGTGAATCCTGCAATCTCACTGAATCTGCCTGGAGTATTATGAAAGGGTCGGTTCGTGCCACATGTTTAAGCCCTTGCACCTCTTGAATCTGCTGAAGAGTCAGCGGCTCCAGGGTTAAACCGCCAGTCTGGTTACCTACTATTTGCTGGGGCTTGCCCGCAATGCCCAGGCCTCCAAGCCCTATCTGGAATACGTCCGGGTTCGAGGCGACCATGACCACGTCCGAAGGCAACACGGACCCGACCTGGGCTGTAAGGAATCCCTGGGCGCCGATCCCTATTGAGACCAGCAAAGTTACCAGGCCGGCTCCGATGACTACAGCCAGAATAGTCAGAGAACTGCGCAGCTTTCTGCGCCGCAGGTTGGACAATGCGGTGCGCAGAAGGTCAACCAAGCTCACGATACTACCTTTTATCAACCGATTCGGTTAATTTGCCGTCGTGCATCTGAAGCATACGGTTGGCATTCCTGGCGCTTTCCAGATCATGGGTCACCAGCACCAAGGTTAAGCCCCGTTCCTTATTCAACCTGGTCAAAAACTCCATTATTCGTTCTCTCGCCTTGCTGTCGAGGTTACCCGTAGGCTCATCGGCGAGCAATATCCTGGGATTGTTTACCAGAGCCCTGGCGATGCCGACTCGCTGCCTTTCTCCGCCTGAAAGCTCGCTTGGCTTATGACGAACGCGGTCGCCGAGCCCCACTGTGTCCAGAGCTTCTTTTGCTATCTGGTTGCGTTTCCCCAAAGGCACTTTGGCGAAGACCAGAGGCAGAGCCACATTTTCCAGTGCATTGTATGTAGGTTGCAGATTGAAAGTTTGAAAAACGAAGCCCACCTTCTTATTTCGATAGGAGGAAAGCTCGCTGTCGCTGGCTTTGCTCAGGTCCTGCCCATCGACAACGATGTTTCCCTTTGTAGGGGAGTCCAGCCCGCCGATGATGTGGAGGAGTGTGCTCTTCCCTGAGCCTGAGGGTCCGGCGATGGATACGAATTCACCCTGGCTGATTTCCAGGGTGACGCCAGCCAGGGCGTTGATTGTCTCTTCGCCCATGTGGTAGAGCCTCCAGACGTCTCGCAGTTCTATCATGAGTTTCTCAGCTTTCGGACGCTGGGACAGATTATATCACAACGTAGCAGAAATTATTGAGTGTTCTCAAGTCTGCATGGGGAAGACAGCAGCGCAATCGGGAGGCGGATAGCCTTGAGCTTACGAGCCGGATTTATCTTCTGTTCCCCAACTCTGCATCATCTTTTTGATGCGCTCGGCCAGCTTGGGGCTGGCCCTGAGCCTTTCGATGAAAATGGGGCAGCTCTCGAGGAGGAAGTTCTGTGTCGCCGAGGCGAGTTCCGCAAAGTACCGGGACATGGTAGTATCCTCAGAGGCGAAGGAAGAGTCTGGCAACTGCCTCTTAATGTCCTCCATGGTGATTCTCATAGGCATCACGCAGGACTTATACCAGGGGCACTCCTTGCATTGCACCACAGCGGCTGCCTCATCCAGTATGTCACCCATATAACCACCTTCTTTAGATTTATGGTAGCGCATAGGGTAAGATGCCCCTACACGTCCCCAATGGTAATTTTGCTTTCAATTTGGAACTGTTGTGTCAGCCACTAAAAAAGTAGTCCTGAACATATTATACCATTTTGTGATGTCCTGTGTGGCCTAGTGCGTTTAGCAAAATGTTAGCAACTATGTGTCCCTCAGAATATATGCAACATCCTGTCGTTAATAATAGAATAATAGTCATCTCCTGGCTGTCCTAGCTCGAAATTATTCCACTTGCGATATTCTAAAGCGATACGTATACTAATTCAATTGTGATGTTATAGCAAGACATACATCCCAAGATAGTTCAGGAGCGCCTAGGCCACTCAAGTATCTAGATTACCCTTGATACCTATAGCCACGTAGCCCCAGGACTAAAAGAGGCGGCAGCTCGGTTTGACGAGGGTTTGTTTCCCCAGCAAAAGAGTGAACCTGCAAAACGAGCTGTTCCAGTTCTTGGTAGTGTACCATTTTGAAGATTGCACCCGCAGGTAGGTACGGGAGTGTGGAAGATGGTCGGTGTTGAACACGTGGGGTTGTCAGTCACAGAAAGACTGAGGATACTAATGATCAGAAGTAAATGAACCATTATTCCGGTCTGATAGAAAAGAAGTCTCCTTGAGTGGTAACATCTACGGGGGCAGGTCAATGGAGGCAAAGAGATAAGAAAATGGCTGAGACATTAGAACACGCAAAGTACAGATTGCTCATAGTCACCGACGTTCCTTTTGCCATAACGTGCGATGGATGCTTTGCGGTGGAGACGCTTTGGGGCTGGGTTATAGAACCATCATCCCCCGGTGAGCTATTTGACGGCACTACAATTTTGGCCCCGCGGGACTTCAGCTATTCGCTGGATAAGTACCCTTTCGTTTTTGGCAAAGGCAGTAGAATCTCTTTCTGCACATTATACAATTGGAGTAACACAGTTTCTTCTGTACATACTGGGCTAGTCGCTCGCTTAGGACAGCGCGTAGCATTTGGCAAGCAGCTCCCTGTGATTACTCTGAGACTATGGAAGCAAATAGGAAAATGTGATGTCGTGTCATCCAATCCAATCTTGTATCCTGCTGTAGGTATCATGGCAAACATCATTGGCTATTTGAGAAGGAAAAGAAGAGTATTCATAATTGAATCTGATGGGGAAGGCATCCTAGAACTAAAGATCAAAGCTAGTTCAAAGGCAAGAGCCGTACCTCTCAAATTTGCGAAGTATATCTACGCAGCCACAGTTCGTTTTTGCGTCCGCACGAGCCAATCGACAGTGGTCTTAGGTGATTCTATCTTTGTGAGATATGCTAACTGGGGAAACATCTTCAAGACGCACGCGTCTTGCGTACGCGAGAAGGATCTTATTTCCGCTGCTCAGTTGGAAGAAAAGATTAGCGCAATGCCGCGGAATGATCTCAAGGTGATGGTAGCATCAAGGCTCATTCCTCAAAAGGGGGTGGAATATGCCATCGAGGCTGCCCGAACTCTCATAAAGGAAATGGAAATTCCAACGAGTCTGGATATATATGGTGAAGGGCCCATGCGAAAACCCCTAGAGGATATGGTTGAATTATATGGATTGTCAGACGCCGTCCATTTCAAAGGAGTGGTTCCTTACGGTGATCCATTCTATGCATGCCTTCGAGCACATGATTGTATCCTCATCCCAAATCTAACTGGGGAATTGCCAAGGATTCTATTTGACGCGCTAGCAAATGGCACAGCTGTTATAGCTTCCAATATTGAAGCAATCACGGGCGTTGTCTCAGAAGGCATCAATGCGCTTCTGGTGACACCGGGGGACCCAACCCAAATTACAGTTGCAGCCAAGAAGCTGTATATTGACAGGAAGTTGTGGAGCCATATAATTCGTAATGGAGTAGATACTGCCAGGAGCTACACAGTGGAATCCGCACTTAGAGATAGGGCCGAGGTCTTCGAGCGAATGTTAGGTAGACAATATCGCAGCAGTGGGTCATAACTGAACTTTCCCCCAGTAACTGATGTTCCTTTTTTGGCTTTAGCCATTTTCTGTAATATCATGTACTAAGACGGTCTATATAACAGTCAGCCCCACACCAACGCCCACGCCTACACCAACTCTGGCGGCCAGGACCAAGACAGGGGTGATTATTGGCCCCATCATCGCGATGATAGTCGTATGGCAGGCGATGTACTGGTTCTTGAAGAGAAAGGAGCAAGCCAACGACAGGCCCGACGGAAGGCCCAAAAGGTTAAGGTAAAGTCTAAAGACTTATTGCAGCGGGCCCGTTACCCATCGCTCAATATACAAGTCTTTTCGGAGCTAGCAAAATCCTCCATTTATATCAATATGCTGGTAGAGTCCCCATTGTGGAGCGACCCGAAGGCGATCTATCCTGTGTTAAGAAGTCGTGCTAGCTATTCGGGTTAGCAAAAGGGTTAGCATTTCCCCCAACATCTACGTCATGGAGTGCCATTTTAGCTTCAAAAAGTGGGGTTAGGTGGATATTGGTAGCGCATAGGGGATTCGAACCCCTGATCTTCGCCTTGAGAGGGCGATGTCCTTGGCCGCTAGACGAATGCGCCGTATTCTAAAGACTAGAAAGCTGGGGATCCAGGATTCGAACCTGGGCCAACGGATCCAGAGTCCGCTGTCCTACCGCTAGACTAATCCCCAACGAACCTGAGCTGAGATATCTACTGCGATATCTCAATACTCAGCTTTACGTTTATAGTGTAGAGGACTTGTGAAACCTTGTCAACGCTTTCTATAGGAGAGTGTTTAGCAACACTTTTCAACCCCCTAAATCCCCCAGTCTTGGGGGACTCTTGGGGCACAGTGCACTGTGCCCCTACAGGGATGCCCCCAGACCCCCACCAGAGGGGCTTTGCCCCTCTGGACTACACCTAGTTGCTAAACGACCTTTCTATATCTAGCGGGGGAAGCTGAATTCTACGCTGACATCGACAAAGTTGCCGCCCTCTGCCCAGACGTCGGGGAGGCGGATTGTGATGCGTGTGGATTCGGGATAGAAGAGCAGCTTGGTTTTGTAGACCAGCGACTTGCCAGCTTCAAGGTCTTTGATGATGGGTGGCGGTATGAAGTATTCTGCTTCCCTGCCGGCCTGGTCTGTGGCATAGGCACCTGGTTGAAAGATACTGTAGAGGCGGCTGGCCTCGAAGCTTTGAGCGGTGGGATTATCTATTCTCCACTGCACCTCGACTTCATCAGCAACCCAGGTGGCCATGACGAGGGTGATGTTGAGTCCTGAGAGCGTGCGGGTGATATTGAATACTTTGGTCACAGGCTCAGGCGTGGGTGTCGGGGTAGGTATGGGGGTCGGTGTGAGTGTTGGGGTCGGACTGGCTATGGGCGTCTCCTTCTCAGCGCTGCAACCAAAAATGGTAACCGTGAGCGCAAGCACCAACAACAGGGTTAGCAGAGCGGTTGACTTGCTCATCTCGTCCAATACTCCAGAAGAGCTTCCTTCTTGGTTTTCTCCACTTCTCTGTAGTTTGTCACTTCCCTCGTTTTCGGCACTTGCTGGGATGTTGTGACTTCCTTTGTCGGCGGCGTAATCGCGTAGGTGAGATTTCCTATGTAGTCTCCCTCGTGCCGCACGGTGACGGTCTCTTGCTCTCCCGGGGCGAGAAGTTGCCAGGCGGCTTTGGTGACCGTCTTGCTGGGAGCTTCGGGAGTGGTTATAGTCACCATATCGAAAGCTACACGGAAGTACCCGCTCTCTGAATCGATATTTTTGATGGTGACGGAGCAATCCGAGGAGATTCTCCAGTACCAGTTGGAGATTTTGGTGCCAATTACCTTATAGTCTAACGGGGTCTCTTCGCTCTGGGTTTCGGTGACATAGTAGGTTTCTGTTGTGACATAGGGCTCTGACTCATAATAGGTCACACTCTTAAGCGGGGCTGCGGCTAACACAGCCGCAGCTACTACCAGAATTGCTGCGGCTATTAATAGCATCAACACCTTCATCGGGTCTCACTTCCGCAGTTCGCTGAGTGCGGCTTCGATGCGTTTAAGGCACCTCTCTTTGCCCAATGATGCCATGGTCTGGAATAGTGGCGGAGCAGCAGTGCGCCCGGTGACTGCTACCCGCAGCAGGCCGAAGAAATCGCCAGTCTTGAATCCCAGCTCAGTGGCGAGGGGACGCAGCGCGCCCTCTAGCGATGGGGCGTCGAAGTTCGGGGCTTGAAGCCGCTCTAAAGCGGCTTCAAGCCCTCTCGCCGCATCTTCTCTGGTCAGCTTCTTGCCCAGAAGCAGGTCAACGTTATAAGCGAGCTTATCGACGAAGAAGAAATCATAAAGCGCCGCTGCTTCCCCGAGGGCGGTCAAGCGCTCCTGAATAAGAGGCGCGAGTTGCTTCACATATTCCCGGGAAAGCGGACGCTTCACCGATTGAGGCAGGTCTCTATCCAGAAATGGCATTAGCAGGTCTGTCAGCTCATCGGTGCTCAATTTTCGTATGTAGACCCCGCTCATCCATCTGAGCTTATCGAGATTGAAGATGGCGCTGGTCTTGCTGATGCGCTCGATGGAGAAATGGCTTATCAGTTCCTCTCTGGTGAAGAGCTCGGTGCGGTCGTCGAGCGCCCACCCGAGCAGGGCCAGGAAGTTCATCATCGCCTGCGGCAGGTATCCCAGGTCGCGGTATTCGGTGATCGCGGTGGCACCGTGCCTCTTGCTCAACTTGCTGCGGTCGGTTCCCAGTATCATGGGCAGGTGTGCGAACAGGGGCGGCTGGTAACCCAGGGCATTGTAGAGCAGCATGTGGCGCGGTGTGCTCGACAGCCACTCATCGGCTCTAAGGACATGCGTTATCTTCATTAAGTGATCGTCAGTCACATTAGCGAGATGATAGGTGGGATAGCCATCCGACTTCAGGAGCACAAAGTCGTCCAGAGTGCTGTTGTCGAAAACTACCTCTCCCTTAATCAGGTCGTTAAACCTGGTCTGACCTTCGAGAGGTATCTTGAATCTGATTACCGGGACGATGCCTTGTGCCTTGTATTTAGCTCGCTCCTCCTGGCTCAGGTCGCGGCAGCGGCGGTCATATCCGGGTGGCTGCTTTCTGCGTGCCTGCTCCGCTCTCATCTGTTCAAGCCTTTGCGAGGAGCAATAGCAGGGGTAGGCGTGTCCTTCTGTTACCAGGAGCTGCGCAGCCTTCTGGTAGATGTCCAGCCGCTGCGATTGAAAATAGGGACCATAGTCACCGCCCACCTCCGGGCCTTCGTCCCAATCTATTCCTAACCAGCGCAGGCCGTCAAGGATAGCTTCGACAGCGCCCTCAACCTTGCGGTTGACATCGGTGTCCTCGATGCGCACAATGAAGCTGCCGCCGCTGTGCCTGGCGAAGAGCCAGTTAAACAGGGCGGTTCTTATGTTACCGACATGGGGCAAACCTGTGGGACTGGGCGCATAGCGTACCCGCACCGAATCGCTCATTTAGCCTCTTTCATGCCTGTCATTCTAACACGTTGGCACTGGTTCGCAATGCTACTTTTGGACTAGTATCAGCAGTAAGCTGCTCCAGTACTTCCTTCAGGTCCGGGGGCAGCTCTGACTTGAATTCGACCACATCCCCGCTTGAAGGCAGCCTGAAGCCCAGTCGGTGGGCGTGGAGAAATTGCCGCCCCAGTATCGCTGACCTTCTCCCGTAAATGTGGTCGCCGAAGATGGGGTGGCCTATGGCGGCGAAATGCACCCTTATCTGATGAGTACGCCCGGTCTCAGGCATTGCCTCGACCAATGTGTAATCATCGAAATATTTGAGCACTCTATACTCTGTTCTTGCCTCCCTGCCTCCTGAGACCACCGCCATTCTCTTCCTGTCCTGTGGATGTCGGCCTATGGGGGCATCGATAGCTCCCCGCTTCGGTGTTAGATGCCCTGAAACCAGGGCAAGGTATCCCTTCTTGATGGAGCGCTGTTTTATCTGGCGAGAGAGGCTCTTCTGGGCAGCATCATTCTTGGCTACCATCATCAGGCCGGATGTGTCTTTGTCCAGTCGGTGCACAATACCGGGTCGCACCGAGCCGTTAATCTCGCCGAGGTCGGGGCAGCGGGCCAGTATGGCGTTCACCAGCGTACCTGTATGTTGACCGGCGGCGGGGTGAACCAGTAATCCTGCTGGCTTATCTACAACTATGAGGTCGTTATCCTCGTAGACAACCTTAAGCGGTATATCCTCGGCTGTCAGTGCAATAGGCGATGGCGGGGGTATGGATACAACTATCTTATCGCCTGTGTTGAGCTTCTGACTCGGTTTGGCGGCATGGCCATTGACTGCGACCTGACCTTCGTCTATCAGCTTCTGAGAGTAAGAGCGCGAAATCCGGCACTGCTCCGCTATGTACTTATCGAGGCGTTCGCCAGAACAAGAGGCGGTAAACTCAAGCCTTCTATTCATCTTTGCGCGCTTTTGGAGGCTTTCTTCGGTGCAAAGAATAACAGATAACACGCGATGATGATGGTGCCCACGACTAAGGACATGTCAGCCACATTGAACACAGGCCAGGCACCAATGTCGATGAAATCGGTGACCTTCCCTCCGAAACGGAGGCGGTCGACGAGATTGCCAACAGCGCCTCCGAAGGCGAGCCCCAGTCCTACTTTCAGCAGTGTGCTCTCTAACGGTATGTAGCGAAGATAGAAGAGGAACACCGAGACGCCGATAATAGCAGCAACGGCCAGGAGAAATGCCTGGTTGGCGAGGATCCCGAAGGCGCCACCGGTATTGGTGACGTAAGTTAACCTGAATATGCCTTCTCTCGGTATCGACTGCCCCAGCTCCATATTCGCTCTGACAAGGTATTTGGTGAGCTGGTCGAGGCCAACCACAGCCAATGCTATTATGAGCAGGAGCAGCCCTCTGGTCGCTTTACGTGTGGAGTGGTTCGAATTTGTCATCGTGATACGTTGCAGCGATTTACCATGATAGAATTCGAGTTTAGCATATCCGGGAAAGGCGCACAACTTCACAATGCATCTCGGCAGGAAGGTTTGTAGGGGAGCCAGCTAGCTCGGTATTGGTAACTTGAGTGTGTCTACGAAGAAGGCAGCGATCCTGGCAGCCACCTTGTCTTCATAGCCTCCCCAGAAGTGGTCAGCCCCGGATATTAGCTCGAAGTCATTTGGTGGGGGCAGCTCCTCGGCAAGGCGCTGCAGGGAAATAATGCTCACGAACTGGTCGGCGCCGCCGCAGATGATTAGTTTGGGTTTGGTGTATTGCGTCAGTGGGACGTATGTGGATATAGCCGGCGATACCAGAGCCAGGGCCTTCACTCTCTCGTCGGCAGGGGCGACCTCCAAAGATACTGCACCTCCGAAGGAATAACCGCAAAGCCCGATTCTCTCTTTATCAACTGCCTCCAGCTTCGACAGGCAGGAGATTGCTGCTACGACGTCTTCCTTTTCCCCGATGCCATCACCGAACTTGCCCTGGCTTGCGCCCACACCGCGAAAGTTGAATCTCAGGGAAGCGATCGATGCCTGCGCCAGAGCCTGGCAGACCGGTACGACCACGTTATTGTTCATGTCGCCACCATACTGAGGGTGCGGATGACAGACTACCACGCCAGCGAAAGGGCCTTTGCTTTCAGGCACGGTGGTCATGCCCTCAAGAATGAGGTCGCCGCAGGGGAACTTCACTCTGCTCTCTATCATGGTTTGTCCTCTTTTTTAGTTTGTTCCTCACTCTTCCCTCTTCCGTGCCATTTCTTGAGCCTGCTATCTATTTCTTTCTCAAAGCCCTGCTCGCCCGGCTCATAGTATTTTTTACCCTGGAGGGAATCGGGCAGGTTCTGCTGCTCCACGAAATGTCCGGGGAAGTTGTGGGCGTATTTATAGCCTTTGCCGTAGCCTACATCGCGCATCAGCCTGGTGACCGGATTGCGCAGATGGAGCGGGACAGGGTCGTTTCTAGTCCTTTCCACATCCTGCTGCACCTGGGAGTAGGCTGTGTACAAAGAGTTGCTCTTGGGTGCGGTCGCCAGATAGACCACCGCCTGAGCTAAAGCCAGGTTGCCTTCGGGCATGCCCACAAAGTGGACTGCCTGCTGGGCTGAGGTGGCGATGACCAGCGCCTGGGGATCGGCCATGCCTATGTCTTCCGAGGCGAATCGTATCAGTCTCCGGACGATGTAGAGCGGGTCTTCCCCGGCTTCCAGCATTCTACCCAGCCAGTAGAGGGCAGCATCGGGGTCTGAGCCACGCAGCGATTTATGCAAGGCGGAGATAATGTTGTAGTGTTCCTCGCCAGCCCTATCGTAGAGCAGGGCGCGGTGCTGGATAGCATCTTCGATGGCGCTGAGTTTGATATGCCTCTTGCCGTCTTCCGAAGGTGCGGTCGTCGAGGCGGCAAGCTCCAGAGCATTGAGCGCAACCCTTCCGTCGCCATTTGACATAACTAATAAGAACTTGAGAGCCTCATCGTCGAGTTCCAGCTTCATCTTGCCCAGCCCCCGTTCCTCATCTCCGATAGCCCGCTGCACGATGAGTTTGACCTGTTCTTCGGTCAGCGCGTTCAGGGTGAACACGCGGCAGCGGGAGAGCAGGGGAGAGATGACCTCGAAGGACGGGTTTTCGGTGGTAGCGCCGATGAGGGTGATGGTGCCGTTCTCCACATAGGGGAGTATGGCGTCCTGTTGTGCTTTGTTAAAGCGGTGTATCTCGTCGATGAAAAGGATGGTTCTCTGCTGCTGCAAGGCGCGGCGCTCCTTAGCCTCTTCCACGATGCGGCGCAGGTCGGCGACGCCGGAAGCTACCGCAGATATGGGGCTGAAGTGCGACTTGGTGACGCTGGCGATGATGTTAGCCAGGGTAGTCTTGCCGCTGCCAGGAGGGCCCCAGAAGATGATGGAGGGAAGCTGGTCGGCCTCGATGCTCTTTCTCAGCACATGGCCTTCACCCAAAATGTGCTCCTGCCCCACAAACTCGTCAAAATTCCCAGGCCTCATGCGTGCAGCAAGAGGGGCTTCACGCCCCAATTGACTTTCGCCGGAGTATTGGAACAGGTCCGGGCCTTTTTCTTTTCTAGTCTGTTTCATTGTTTCTACTCTTTTGCCTTAGAGGTCTTGATGCTTATCTCTTGCGACAAGCCTAGAAAAGCTCCTCCAACTTGTCGTAGGTTCGCTTAGATCGCTTGGCTACCTTGCCCACGATTACTAATTTGTCCTTATCGAAAACAGCGTAGATAATGCGCCAATCGCCAGCGCGGACTCTGTGGATAGCGCCTTTCAGCTTCTTAACGCCCTGTGGCCTAGGTTCTTTCGTCAATGCCCAAATAACTGCATCAATTTGTTTGAAGTCTTTGAGCGGGAGCTTATCTAGTTCTTTCTTTGCTCTACGAGTTAGCTCAATCCTGTGCATTGCCTAGCCGTTTCCGACGATATTCCTCAAAACTAATCGCTGTCTCTGGGTGGGCACGATAATGGGCTAGTTCATTCTCCATATCTCGGACATCTTCTAAATCCTCATGGTAGGCTTGCTCTACAGCACGTCGGATTAGCTCGGCAATCGACGTTTTCTCTTCAAAAGCCAACCTTCTGAGTCCTTCGTGGATTTCCTCGGGAAGATAAATCATGGTCTTTTTCATCGCAAACTCCAGCAAAACACTCTGACACTATTATAACATATATATACCATTATGTCATCCCGAATACTAAAGCCAAAGTGGCAGCTTGAATTTTTAATCCCTAGTTTGGCGGAGGGCGAAGCAGCGCTTCGCCCCTACGTTATTTTAAAAGTGTACTCAACCCTGGCAGAGAAGTTCTTATTCCCCGTACCTTTTCACCTCGAACTTGTAGAGCTTTACCGGCTCGTCGGAGTATATACCGGCTTTCTGGCGGCAAATGTCTATCTGCTGCTCCACGGTATCAACACCTTCGAGGTCGGGAAGCAGCAGACCCCGCCGTCCTCCGCTCTCCACGATGACCCCATACTTTTTGGGGTCAAGCTCGTCCTTGCTTTTCACCGGCACCGGTTTGGTGAGCACATCCACGCTGTAGGTAAGGTCAGAAAGCTCTGCCGTAGCCACTGGGGGAAAACGCGGGTCTCGGGTCGCTGATGATATGGCGTTGGCCATTGTCTCCTGAGCCACATTGGACTTCGTCGGCTCGAATGTTCCGATGCAGCCTCTCAGTCTGCCGTGCTTCTTGATGCATACGAAAACCCCGGCCTGCTCCTTCATCTCCGGTGACAGTTCCTTGGGCTGGGGAAGCTCCTTTTTCCGGACATAGCTCTCTACCGTTTCCTTGGCCAGCTTTGTCAACGGGTGTGTTTTCTCGGATTTCATAGCTTCACCCCCATTACCTCTTCACTATTATCCCGGCATAGCCTACCACGCCGGAATAATCGCCGGTTACATCGCCGCTGGTTTGATATTTGACCAGTTCCGCTTTCGTGGCCCCGAGTTCCTTCGCAGCCGAAATGAGACTCACTGCCGGCGCATAGCCGCACATCGAGATGTTCAGCTTGTCGATGCGATTCAGCAGCTCGTCTTCATTCAGTTCCAGTATGGCGTTTATGGCCTGGGTATCCTTCCTTTTTGCGGATTCCTGCGACTCATAGTGAGTCATGTCGCTGCTGGCAATTATCACTGCCTCAATCTTTGTATCTTTGATCGCTTTCGCTATAGCCCTGCCGATCTCCTTATAAGCGGCTCTGGGGCCATGTGAGAGCACGATGGGAACTATCTTGAAGTCCTTCTTGAGATATTGTAAAAAAGGTATTTGAACCTCAACTGAGTGTTCGTAAAGATGCGCTACCTGGTCTTCTTCCAGGTTTTTCGATTCTGCCAGAATTTTTTTGCCGAGTTGCGAGTCTATCTCCACTTTGCCCAAAGGTGTTAGCCAGGAGCCTTCTGTCATGATGCTGAAAGGTTTGCCGTAACCTGTGTGGTTGGGCCCCATGATTACGAAGGTATCTTTGAGCTTGATTCGCGATATAGCAGCACCGGCCACAGCGCCTGAGTAAATATATCCGGCGTGCGGCGAGACCAGGCCGATAACATCTTCCTTTTGTGCCTTTTTATCGATGAATTTGCTGATTTGAGCTTCCAGTGAGGAAGGCGAGCCGGGATAGAATTGTCCGGCTACAATCGGCTCTCTAATCATCGTAGCCCCCTTATTTTTTAGGATTACGTCCTAAAATTGAGCTCCGCCCCGCAGAAGCGGCACTTAGAGCCATTGAGACCCACTATCTTGGTCTGATAGCCTACTCGCTGCACTACCACCCTGCCGCAGGAGTAACAAGTGGTATTCTCTCCTTTGTGTCCGTGCAGGTTGCCCACATAGATGAAACGAAGGCCAGCCTTTTGCCCGATGCTGTAAGCTCTCTCGATTGTCGCCACCGGCGTAGGCGGCAGATTCTGCAGTTGGTATTGTGGGTAGAATCGCGTCACATGCCAGGGGGTCAGTTCACCCAGGCGGTCTTTGATCCAGGTGGCGATGCCCTCTAGCTGGGCGTCATCGTCGTTCAGGGTGGGGATGATGTTGGTGATTACCTCGACATGCATCTTCCACTTCTGCTGTGCTCTCTCCGCGACCTCAAGGATACCGCGCCACTTGGATACCTTGGCGAGTTTCATGTAAAAGTCGTCTGAAAAACCTTTGACATCGACTCTCCAGGCATCGAGATAAGGGCCCATGGTATCCAGTGCCTCGGGCGTAGAGTAACCGTTGGTCACATATACGGTATACAGCCCCGCCGCTTTGGCGAGCTTGGCCGAATCCAGAGTGTACTCCAACCAAATGGCAGGCTCGTTATACGTCCAGGCGATGCCCTGACAATCATAGCGTTTAGCGAGTTCAATTGAGCTCTCTGGCGATATATGCTGAGAGTCCCGTTTTTCTTCCCAGGGGGCCTGACACGAGATTTGCCAGTTCTGACAGTGCTTGCAATGGAAGTTGCAGCCCCAGCCGCCGAGGGAGAAAGCCAGGCTTGTGGGATAGAAGTGGAACAGGGGTTTCTTTTCGATGGGGTCGACTGCCGCGGAGGATACCTCGCTGTAGTTCAGGACATGGAGGATGCCGTCCCTATTCTGGCGCACCTGGCACAGTCCAAATTTCTGTGGCCGGATGACGCAGCGCCACTGGCAAACGTGGCAGCGAACTACGGAGTCACCTAGCTTCTCATACAGCATTGCCTCGCGTACATTGGTATTCACGAAAAGCCCCCATCACGCCAGAGTCTATCACACGGCGGGGTTTGTGTCTATCAGGTGCGCTCTACATTCTTGAGAGCGTTCATAAACGTCTTTTCAACCCCCTATATCCCCCAATCTTGGGGGACTTTTAAGATTTGGGGGGACATCCCCAAACCCCTGGCAAAGGGGCTTTGCCCCTCTGCACTCCCCAGTTGTTAAACGACCTCTATATTCTTGAGAGTGTTCATAAACGTCTTTTCAACCCCCTATATCCCCCAAGCTTTGGGGGATATCCCCAAACCCCTGGCAGAGGGGCAAAGCCCCTCTGCACTCCCCAGTTGCTAAACGACCTCCATTCTTGCCACTTGCCAAAGCATCCTCAAAGGGCTAGAATTAGGCGTAAATTAGCATAGATGGTTGAGCCAGCAGGCAAAAAGAGGACTTGAGAATATGGCCAAGAAATCGCGCAAGAGAGCAGCAAAATATTCGGAACTCAGTAAATCGAGAAGGAAACGGCAGTTAGCTAGACCTGGCCCTCAACCACAGGCAGTCTCTACTCCCAAGCCTCAGGAGGCAGTTGCAACAACCAGCACAAAAAAGAGCTCCCCTCCTCCCAAGAGCCCGACTACACAAAGGGGGCCCAAGACACCCGGGCTAAGGCTCACCATTCCTGACTATAAATACGTAAGAGATGACCTGAAGAGGGTGGGGATACTAACCGGGGCGATTATTGTGATAATTATAATCCTGGCTTTTGTGTTGGGTTAAGGCTCCTCATCTTCATCTTCTTCGGGCGCTGCCTTCTCCGACGGGGTTATCGATGCAGGAAGCGTTGCTCTGAATTTCTCCCTGGACTTCTTATGTGTTGCAGGTAGCTGCCGGATAGCTTCCTTCACCTGGGATAGCCTCTGCTCGGGCTGCTCCAAAGTCATGTCCACGACTAACCCGCGCGCTCCCAGCCCCCATAAAATCTCGATATCGCTGGTTGATAAGCCGAGGGGCATTGTCATTAAGACATACTTCCCTGTGCTGCCAGCCAGACGCTCCAAGACCATTAGCTGATGGATGGTAAAGGCAGTCTCTCCTCCCCCAACCGGATTGAGGAGCACTGCGTCCACTTGAAGGCGATTTATTGACTTTGCCAGGTTTTCGGGCAATGAGGTATCAATCCTGAGCACCTTACCGAGCTTCTCCTCCATCAGGACCGCTGCCTGGGTCTGGGCCGGGTCGAACACAACAAAATCGCAGCCAAGTTCAATGAGTTGTCCAATGTCCTCCTTACTCACTTTCTCCAGAAATACGCCCCAGGGAATTTCAGCCTTAGCGCGGTTCATTTTAGCTAGCGTTTTGCTATCCTTCTCCAAATTCTCCACGGTGAGTAACAAAGCATCAGCGCCTTCCTTTGCGGCGATGCTTATCAACTGCGCATTTCCTGTGGGCACACTGGCAATGGTCAACATCGGTGAAGTCTTTGTCCGGGACACCACAGCCCCGAAACCCATGGGCTGGCCGCTATCGTTAGAAATCCGCTCCAGCTTCTCCAGAAGCTTGCTCATCGTTCCCCCTTTTTGCCATATCCCGAGTCACACTGTGAATAGCATAACGTCCTGTCTAATCTGGTGTCAAGCGATGAGTTATATGTGCAGGTGTGGCATTGAGATGTTGCTCTGCGTGAATGTTGGCACTGGGGTGGTTTAAAGAGTATTTAGGGCAAGTACGGTTGTCTCAGGTACGATTTCCTAACCATATTTGAACCGATGGGCTATTCCCCTGACTGCTGCTATAGACTATTCTCTGTGATTAGAACACGAGCGAAACTTCGTGCGAGAGACAATCTCATTATACCCTTAATTGTGATGAGGACTTTGTAAGAGCCAAGGATGCATTGAAGGAGGCATTGGCAATGGCAGAAAATAACCCTCAGGCTCCTAAAGGCAGTGCCGATAAAGTCGTAGTAGCAGATCCGGCTCAGGCGAAGAGCGCTAAAAAAGATGATAAGAGTACGGATAGCTTACTCGATGTTTTCACCAGTGAGGAACTTGTAGAGAGCCCCATCAGCAAGTTGTCTAAAGATTTGGGCGACGTGAGTGTTTATACGCTGCTTGAGCAAACCAAACAGCTTGCCCAGGAAATCAAGTACGGACGTTAATCGTTATAGCTACTGCTTCTTACGCCCCGGGCCACGGATAGGAGGAAATCTTGACTGAGGAACATCGAGCCCTGATAACCTTGCTTCCTTACGATATCGTCGTAACTATTTCTGCTATCAGCGTCCTTCTTTTGACCTTTGTCTCATTTGTTCAAAGATTCTCCGCCCGAGTCAGCAGGACGCTTACTCCCCTTGCTGCAGTAAGTGGGCCTTCTAGTCAGCCCAAAAGGATATAGCAAGTACGCCAGGCCCCGCATGAATTCCCATGGCTGGAGTAAATTCCGTAAGATAAAGTTCGGCGCATTTGAACCTTTTTCCGATTTCAACTTTCAGCTTTTCTCCATCCTCCAGTTCATCGGCGTGATGGCACATCACGTGAGCAGTACGGTTCCCCACCTTTTCTGCCATAAGCTTCAGCATGAGCTCTACAGCTTTAGCTCTTGTCCTGGGGCGTGCCACAGGGGTTGTCTCTCCCACTGCGGGAGAATGCTCGACGACAGGCTTCATATCCAATAGCGACCCCGCCCAGGCTGCTGCTTTGGCGATGCGGCCGGTTCGGGCAAGGAAGTAGAGCGTGTCTAACATTGCTAAGTGGTCTACTTTGCCGATCATATTACGCGCCACATCGGCCATCTTAGGTAGCTCAGCTCCCTGGCTGGCAGCGTGGGCAGCCTCAAGCACGATAAACCCCAGGGCACCAGCCACGGCACGGCTGTCTATGACCTCAATGGCAGTATTCGGCATTAACTCCTTGGCCTGTTCTTTGGCTACCATGGCAGCTTCGAAGACCTTGCTTTGCAAACTTGTGAGGGTTATGCAGAGTATGCTTTCTGCCTTCTGGCTTGCCGCACGATAGGCATCGAGGAAATCTCCTACAGGTGGGGTTGAGGTGGTGGGGAGGTCTTTCCTTTTGCGCATGATCTTGTAGACTTCGCCGGGGCTTATATCAACTCCATCGCGCAGGCTTTTGCCCCTGTAGACTATGTAAATGGGGACCACGCTGATATCGTATTTCTTTAGGAGCTCAGTCGACAGGCAACAGGTGCTATCTGTGATAACAGCTACTTTTTTCACTGGTGCCCTTCCTACGTAAAGACAAAGCCAGCGGTCGGACTTGAACCGACGACCGGCGGTTTACGAAACCGCTGCTCTGCCACTGAGCTACGCTGGCATTGCGTTCGGAATTATACAATGTCATTAAACAAAAGTCCAATTTTGCAGAAATCGGATAGTGGGTCAATTTGAGTGCTTATTTATTGAAGATGGATTAAAAACAGCATAAAGCACTACAGGGGGGTAGTCCATTTCTGAGAATAGGTTCATCTCTCGACAAGAGGTTGCCCGGAAAAATCCTCCAATTGCTGTAACAACCTGGTCATGGCTTCATATCCGTGTCTTGCGTTTGCAGGAAATATAGTCACACCGGGGGCAGGGCTGAGACCCCACTCCACAGCTACACCTAATTGCACTCCTGCAACATAAAATTCGCCATGAAGCAGAGTATTGTTCCATTCTTTTTGTAGACTAATTTCTAAAACAATACCGCCTGGCACAAAAAACCTTAGCAATAAAGGCACTGATATAAACCGCACTGCAACAATGCTGCCAATGTGCGGCGAAATTTTGAAGCCGAATACTGACCATGAGGCGCGTACAGTAAATGGAGTGCTATCCGAGTACCACTCCTTAACCTCAAACCCATTTTTCGAAAACCAACCGTTTAAAAAATTCTGTACTTCTTCGAGTCTTCTACCAGTAACTATGACTTCCAGTATTGTTCTACCCACTTTGTCTTCCCCTCACCCGCCTACACCATCAGAGGAAATTATACTTCTTGCGATATTCTACTGCGAAAGGTATACCAGCGCAAGAAATCCAATAGGCCGATTCTCCTCGGTTGCGGTCGGTAGGGGATGTTAAAAAAATTCTGGTGTGGATTGACGGTCAAGGGGCTTCTTTAAACTTCTGGCCCTCATTTTTTCGGCGAAGCTGCCGTGCTTTGAGCTTGCCCTCGATCCAATGCCCTGCTCTGCCTGCAAACAGCATAACCAAACCCATGCCGCCAACTGTTCCTATCAACATTGCCCATTTGCCCATAGCGTCTTTCCTCTAAGCTCTATTTCTGCCGGTTTTCATTAGATTATATCAATTAGACTGAGCTATTTCGTCTGAATCCAAAAGGACAGCCCCTCGGTAAGCTCGCGCGTGTTTGTTGCATCCCAGACAGGATTCAATATGCTGCTCAACTCTGCGTCATTGGTGATAAAGGCGTTGGGCAGTACGATGTCGAACTTACTGCTTTCCGCCAGTATGTAAACCGCCAGCAGATATTGTTCGGAGTAATAGCTTTTCCACCCTGCAGGGTAATCATAAGGCAGGAAGACATCATGAAATTCCACGAATATGCCCGGCTTCAATCGGGGCAAAACGTCCAGGAAAAAAACGGCGACATCGGAGTTCATACAGCAGTGGTGTGAACCATCTACGAAAAGCATGTCTCCCGGTTCCAGTGCATCGAAGATGCTCAAGTCTACATCTTCCAGAGGCTCACGGATAACGCTGTCGCAAATCAAATCTATTTCCGCTCTGGGATACGGGTCCAAGGACAATATCTTTGTCCGAAGCTTATGGTCGGATATGGCCTTCCGGGCGAATTTTGTGGACCAACCTGAACCTATTTCGAAATACATTTTGGGATTGTGCAGACAGAGGAGCGAGAACAGGGCCACCGAGTCCAATGCTGATAGCCAATTGTTGAACCAGCAGGGTTCAACGGATTCAGGCGGCGTTTCCAGAGCGATACGCCGAAAGTCATCTTTGAGACTAAGGCAACTTTCCAGGGTGCGCCTGTAAGCAGCTCTGTTTCTATTGATTATCTTATAGAGTTTGGCGTGAGGCGCTTTCCCGTATCCGTATCTGGGCTCCAGTTTCACAGGGTATTCCAGATAGTAAGGTGATTGTGCCGGCAGGGCGTATTTCTCTAGTGACATTTTCGTTATTTGACTGTTCAGAGTAGTAGTTGTCCAATGAGACTGGACTGCATGAGCCCGAAAACGAGACTACTTCTTCTTACCCTTCCCGTTGCCTTCGCTTTCGAGCTTGGCGAACCAGCCTCTGAGCATGGCTCTGTTGCTCAGTATATCTCTGGCTGCAGAATAGGGGTCTAGCTCGCCCTTTTCCACCTTCTCCGAAAGCGCAATCAGGTTCTCGTCCTTCTGCATTAACCTGGTGAGCCTTTCGCTGACCCCTTGCTCGATTGCCTTGATTAGCTCTTCTCTCCTCTGCTTCTGGCGCTGCTCGGAGAGCCGTCCTGTGGACTCCAGGACGTTGCGATGTCTTTCGATCTCTAGATAGAGTTCCTCGATGCCCACGGTGTTGATTGCCTGGGTGCATAAAACAGGCACCTGCCAGTAGGAGTTTCTGGGGTTCAGCGAGAGCATTGCCTCAAGCTCCACGACCAGTTGGTCTGCTCCCGGTCGGTCCGCTTTATTGACCACGAAGATATTGGCGATCTCCATCAGGCCGGCCTTCATGGTTTGGATAGCATCTCCGCCTCCGGGAAACAGCACCACTACGGTGGTATCCACCATCTTCATGATGTCCAGCTCGGTCTGTCCCACACCAACTGTCTCAACTATGATGAGGTTCTTGCCGAAGGCATCCAGAAGCTTTATCACCGCGCGGGCGGCTTTAGGAAGCCCGCCGAGGCTGCCTCGTGTCGCCATACTGCGGATGAAGACGCCCTCATCCAGATAGTGCTGCTGCATCCTTATGCGGTCGCCGAGCACTGCGCCCCCAGAGAAAGGACTGGTGGGGTCAACTGCTATTATGCCCACCGATAGCCCTTTGCATCTGGCTATAGCGGTCAACTTGTCGACGAGAGTGCTCTTACCACTGCCCGGGGGGCCGGTGACGCCGATGCAATATGCCCTGCCCGTTCTGGGCAGTATACTTTTCATTATCTGAGGCACATCCGGGGTATCCATTTCCACTAAGGTAATTAATCGAGACAGTGACTGCTCGGCGCCACAAAGCATATTCTCAACTAATTCCATGACGTCGGTCTCCTCATTGCGTGCCATCTCAAGTACTCTGAACCAGAGTCTATATTAGCACCCTTTGCCCCTTGAGTGCAATGCATAAACTTAGAGAGCGTTTATAAATGTCTTTTCAACCCCCTTTATCCCCCAATCTTGGGGGATTTTAGGTTTGGGGGACACCCCCAAATCCCTGGCAGAGGGGTGAGCCCCTCTGCACTCCCCATTAGTAAATAATCTCAGTTTTTGAGGTTCGTTTATTACCGATTTTCAACCCCCTTTATCCCAGTCTTGGGGGGACTTTAGAGATTGGGGTACACCCCATTTTTAGATGAGCTTTAAATAAGGGGCGTCCGCTACTGGCGGACGCCCCCTGGAATCGCCTGTTCTCAAGTCGAGTCAGCGAAGCAACTACGCCGGTATCTTGGGCAGTTGCTTGAGCGCTTCCTCAACCTTCTCCTTGGGATACTCGAAGTCCTCTAGCTGTCCTGTGAGGTACTTTTCGTAAGCTCCCAGGTCGAAGTGGCCGTGTCCGCTCAGGGCAAGCAGTATATTCTTCTTCTGGCCCGACTCCTTGCACTTGAGGGCTTCGTCTATCACTACCTTGATGGCGTGCGCTGGCTCCGGCGCTGGTATGATGCCCTCCGCATGGGCGAATTGTATTGCCGCCTGGAAGGTGGGGATCTGGTTCACAGCACGGGCCTCAATGAACCCCAGCTTATGCAGGTGGCTGATGATGGGTGCCATGCCATGGTAGCGCAGGCCTCCGGCATGCACCGGAGGAGGCACGAAGGAATGTCCCAGGGTGTACATCAGCGCAATCGGCGCCATCCCGCATACGTCGCCGAAGTCCCAGGCATAGACGCCCTTGGTGACGCTGGGGCAGGCCGTGGGCTCGACGCAGATGATTTGCGTCTTTGGCTTCTTCTTTTCAATTTTATCCTTGACAAAGGGCAGGAACATGCCCGCAAAGTTCGAGCCACCGCCGATGCAGCCTACTATCATGTCGGGGTAGACACCTATCTTCTCGAGCTGCTTCTTGGACTCCAGGCCTATTACAGTCTGGTGAAGCAGCACGTGATTTACCACGCTTCCCAGGGAATAGTGGGTGTCGTCGCGGCCGAAGGCATCTTCGCACGCCTCGCTGATGGCGATGCCTAGACTGCCCGATGAGTTCGGGTCCTCTTCCAGAATCTTGCGCCCTATCTGGGTGTCCTGGCTGGGGCTGGGCACAACCTTGGCCCCGAAGGTCTCCATTAGTATCCGACGATAGGGCTTCTGATGATAGCTGACCTTCACCATATAGACCTTGCACTCCAGCCCGAAGAACTGGCAGGCCATGGAAAGGGCGCTGCCCCACTGGCCAGCGCCAGTCTCCGTAGCCAGGCGCTTGATTCCCTCTTTCTTGTTGTAGTATGCCTGGGCCACGGCGGTGTTGAGCTTGTGGCTGCCTGCGGGGCTTACCCCTTCATACTTGTAGTAGATGTGGGCCGGGGTATCCAGTGCTTTCTCTAACCTCAATGCCCGAATCATAGGTGTAGGTCTCCACATCTTAAGGATCTCCTGCACCTCCTCGGGTATCTCGATGTAGCGCTCCTTGCTGAACTCCTGCTCGTTGAGCGCCTCGGGGAATAGGGGAGGCGGCAGCCGCGTTATCTCCTTGGTGCCAGGGTGTCGCAGCGGCGGCAGAGGCTCCGGCAGGTCAGCCTGAATGTTGTACCACGAAGTCGGCATCTCTTTCTCAGTCAAGATAACCTTGGTGTCCATGTCTTCCTCCTTTTGTTTTGTGGACTTAATTTTAAAGCTTCTTGCTTAATGGTCACCATAACATAATAGGCCTCCTTTTGCATTTCAACTGCTGGTATTGTTTTTGACGTGGTTTGATAAAGCGTCCCTCAAGCTGCGGACAAAAGAGCGTACCTTCGATGGAGCGTCATCCTCTTCGAGAAGTTGTATCAGACGGCTGCCCACGATAACACCATCGGCCACTTTTGCCACTCGCCGCGCCTGCGCTACATTGGATATGCCGAAGCCGACGCAGAGCGGCAGACTTGTTCTCTGTCGTACCCTTGAGACAAAGCTTTCCAGTCCCTGCGGTAACTTGTCGCGAGACCCTGTAACACCGGTCATTGAAACCAGGTAGATAAAACCCCGCGACCTCGCTGCTACTATGTCAATGCGCTCCTCGGTACTCGTGGGCGCAAGCAGATAAATGAGATCGAGGCCGTGCTTCAGTGAGGCGCGCTCCAGTCCAGTTCCTTCCTCGGGGGGCAAGTCCGGGATTATCAGCCCGCTGATACCAGCCTCGGCGCAATCACGGCAGAAGCCGTTTAGCCCATAGCTGAGCACGGGATTGAAATAGGTCATAAACACCAACGGCACGTCGGTCTTTGTCCTCAGCCTGCTGGCCACTTGGAGACAAAGCTCCGGCGTAACTCCTTGCTTCAGCGCCTGATAGCTCGCCTTCTGTATCGTAGTCCCATCCGCCAGGGGGTCGGAGAATGGTATCCCCAACTCCACGAGGTCGCATCCTGAAGATGCCAACAGAGGGACTATTTTCTGCGTAGCGTCTACAGAGGGATAGCCTACGGTGACGTAGGTAATGAGCGCCTTGTGCCCCGACTTATTGAAAATAGCCCCGATTTCGCTCACAAACCCACCCCCAATGCCTCGGCTACAATAGGGATATCCTTGTCACCTCTGCCTGAAATGTTGACTACCAGGAGCTTGTCTTGGCTAAGTTCCGGCGCAATCTTGGCGGCGTAATATACAGCGTGGGCTGGCTCCAGAGCCGGGATTATGCCCTCGGTGGTAGAGAGAAGCTGGAATCCCTCCAACGCCTCTTTGTCTGTAACCGCTACATATGTCGCTCGCCCTATGTCCTTGTAATAGCTGTGCTCAGGGCCAACACCGGGATAGTCCAGGCCTGGTGCAATACTTTTCGTATCGCTTATCTGGCCGTGTTTGTCCTGTAACAGATATGATTTGGCCCCGTGGAGTACACCCGGTCTGCCAGCCACCAGGGTAGCAGCATGGTTACCATTTTTCATACCCCGGCCGGCTGCCTCCACTCCGATGAGCTTTACGCTCAGGTCATTCACAAATGGGTGGAAGATGCCGATGGCGTTGCTGCCACCGCCCACGCAGGCAACTATATAGTCGGGGAGCCTGCCCTGAGCCGCCATAATCTGCTCTCTGGTCTCCTTACCGATTACCGATTGGAAATCGCGCACTATCATAGGGTAGGGATGGGGACCTACGACCGAGCCCAGCAGGTAATGGGTAGTGCGCACATTGGTTACCCAGTCACGTATGGCTTCATTGATAGCATCCTTAAGGGTGCGGCTTCCTGATGAAACGGGGCGCACATCGGCACCGAGCAATTTCATTCTGAAAACATTCAAAGATTGACGCTGGATATCCTCTTCACCCATGTAAACTACGCATTCCAGTTTCAACATGGCGCATACGGTGGCAGCCGCCACGCCATGCTGACCGGCGCCTGTCTCCGCTATAATGCGGCGTTTACCCATGCGCAGAGCCAGCAGGCCCTGACCCAGGGCATTGTTGATTTTGTGGGCGCCTGTATGCAGTAAGTCCTCCCTTTTCAAGAGGATTTGCGCCCCGCCTAGCTTTTCCGACAGTCTTTGGGCAGGGTAGAGCGGGGTGGGGCGGCCAGCATAATCGCAGCAAAGCGCGTGGAACTGGCGTTGAAAATTCGGGTCTGCGCAAGCCTGAATATAAGCAGATTCCAGCTCGCTCAAGGCGGGCATCAGCGTCTCGGGCACAAACTTGCCGCCGTAAGGGCCGTAATGGCCCTGTTTGTCTGGTAGTTTCAATTTGTTTTTCATCGTTTGTTTCCTAATAGCTTATACGCTGTCCTGTCACCTCACCTTTTGCCGCCATTACGAAATCCTGCATCTTGGCATGGTCTTTCTTGCCTGTATTTGACTCAACCCCGCTGGACACATCTACGGCATAGGGGCATGCTATCCTTATGGCCTCACTTACATTGCTCGGTGTGAGACCTCCAGCCAATATCACTGGCCCGTAGTCTCCTAGCCTATGAGCGAGCTGCCAGAGCTCTGTTTGCTCGCTGCCCTTGAGAGCAGTCCCTTTCTCTATATCGAGCATGTACGCAGCCACCATATATTGTCTTAGTTCTCTCTCGGATGGCATGTTCCTGGTGGTGAACACCTTTATTGCCCTTGGGAAAAGGGCGGCGCAGTAGTCAGTGTCTTCATCTCCGTGAAGCTGTGCTAGATCGAGGTGGCAAGATGCCATTGTGTCTTTTACCTTCTTCAAGTCGCTGTTGACGAACACGCCGACCTTGCAAATAAATGGCGGCAGCCTGTCCACTATTTCCCGGGCTGCCCCAGCAGTCACCTGGCGCGGGCTGGCGGCAAAGACGAACCCCAGCGCGTCGGCACCGCATTCTACCGCCGCCAGCGCATCGTCCAGGTTCGTTATGCCGCAGATTTTGACTTTGACCATGGTCTCACACTACTGTTTTTTGCTCTTTCTTTATTTGTTTTACCTTGCCCAGAAGCTCGGCCATCTTCGCTGCCGGGTCGGGGCTGGTGACCAGAGCCTCGCCGACAAGAATGGCATTGACGCCTGCCCCCTGGAGCCTGAGGAGATCGTCACGGCTATGTATGCCGCTCTCGCTTACCACAACAATGCCTGAAGGTATAAGATGGCGCAGTTTAGTGGTCGTCTCCAGGTCGACGCTGAAATCTTCGAGATTGCGGTTATTTATGCCAATAATTCCGGGAGATACTCTGAGAGCTTTCCTAAGCTCATCATGATTATGCACCTCGACCAGCGCTGCCATTCCCAGGGAGTGAGCAGTCTCCGAGAGAGCCTTTAGCTCAACTTGCGTCAAGATGGCAGCGATAAGCAAAATAGCATCGGCGCCGTGGGCTCGCGCCTCGTGTATTTGATAGCGGTCTACAAAGAAATCCTTGCATAGCAAAGGCAAATCAACATGCATGCGCACTGCCTCAAGGTCAGCAAAGCTACCCAGGAAGTATTCTGATTCCGTCAGCACCGATATGGCTGCGGCGCCACCTTGAGCATAGGTGCGGGCTAATGACGCAGCATCCAGTTTTGGGCACAGCAAGCCTTTCGACGGCGAGGCACGCTTTATCTCAGCTATCAAGCGAATACCATCTCCCTGCAAGGCACCGACAAAGTGCCGTGGCGGGGTCTGACGGCTCGCAGTTTTCTCAATTTCAGACAGCGGCGTCTGCGATTTGCGCATTACCACCGACTTTCGAGTTAAGTTTACAATCTGCTCCAGTATCATTTCTTGCCCTTCAGTTAAAACTTCGGCTGAACTCAACAAGCTGATGCAATTTACGCTGTGCGCTGCCGTTATCGATAGCTTCTGCCGCTAGCTTCAGCCCATCGCTGAAGCTGCTTGCCTTGCCTCCGGCTATGAGCGCAGCGGCGGCATTAAGCAGGATAACGTCTCTTTTAGGCCCGTTACCTCCTGCGAGCAGGACCCTGGTTATCGCTGCGTTGTCCTCGACGCTGCCTCCTGCGAGGTCACTGAGTTTAGCTTGTGGCAAACCTAAATCTTGAGGGTCGAGGTAATAGGTCTCAATATCGCTGTTATGGAGTCTGGAGATTTTGTTCTGCCCGGTGACTGATAATTCGTCAAGCCCATCGGCGCCATGAACCACAACGGCATGCTCAGCGCCAAGGACAAGAAGCACTTCTGCCATCAGCTCTGTGAGGTCGCTATGGTAAACGCCCAGGAGCTGCCTTTTGGCTTGGGCGGGATTGCTCAACGGGCCTAATATGTTGAAGATAGTGCGCAGCCCGATCTCCTGACGGGGGGCCAAGGCATATCTCATTGCCGGGTGCAGCTTAGGGGCGAACAGGAAACCGATTCCTACCTCGTCAATACACCGGGCGACCTGTTCCGGAGTCAGTTCCAGATTGACGCCCAGGGCCTGTAAGAGGTCGGCGCTGCCGCAGCGGCTGGAGACCGAGCGGTTCCCGTGCTTAGCCACGGCGAGGCCGGCACCAGCCGCGATAAAGGCCACCGTTGTTGAGATATTGAAAGTGCCGCTGCCATCGCCTCCGGTACCGCAGGTATCTACCAACTGCCTTCGTTTCGGTTTAACTGCTATGGCGCTTTCCCGCATCGCCTGGGCGCAGCCAGCTATCTCGTCAACAGTCTCACCTTTCATCCTCAAAGCGGTGAGGAAGGCGCCTATCTGCGCCTGTGAGGCTTCGCCTCTCATAATCTCTCTCATAACCTCCCTGGCTTCAGCCAAAGTGAGGTCGCTTCTCGAGACGATTTTGGACAAGGCTTCCTTAATCATCCTGTTTTTTCCTTGCCTGTGCTCGGCACAGATTCGCGGTAAGCCGTTTCTTCCTCAGCCATTTCCACCGCGCTCTCCAACGCCTTGAGCTTATTCAGTGTCTCTTGATATTCCCGTGTCGGGTCGGAATCGTATACTATGCCGGCGCCAGCCTGCAGATAAACGGTGTCCCGCACCATGACTATGGTACGAATCGTGATGCAGGTATCCATATTCCCGGTGTAGCTGAAGTAACCTACCGCCCCGCCATACGGACCGCGTTTCATGCCTTCGAGCTCGGTGATTATCTCCATAGCCCTGATTTTGGGCGCGCCGCTGAGTGTGCCTGCGGGGAAGGCAGCCCTGAGCAGGCTGAAGGCGTTCTCGCCAGACCTGAGTTTGCCCTGCACGGTGGAAACTATGTGCATGACATGTGAATATTTTTCTACACTCATCAGCTCGGTTACTTTAACCGAACCGTGCTCGCAGACCCGTCCTAAATCGTTTCTGGCGAGGTCCACCAGCATGGCGTGCTCCGCTTTCTCCTTGGGGTCTTTGAGCAACTCTGAGCTTAAAGACTCGTCCTCTTTGATGCTCGTCCCCCTCGGTCTGGTGCCGGCGAGGGGACAGCTATCGGCAATACCATCCTCGACCTTCACCAGCATCTCCGGACTGGAACCGATAAGCTGGAAGCCGCCGAGGTCGAGGTAGAACAGGTAAGGGGAGGGGTTAAGCATGCGCAGCGCTCGATAGATATCGAATGGCCTGGCATTTGTCTTGCACCTCAGTCGTTGCGATAATACTACCTGGAAGGCGTCGCCGGCAGCAATGTATTCTTTGCAGTCTTTCACTGCTTTCTCGTACTCTTCTTGAGTGAAATTGGACTCAATCTCTTTGTTTTGGGTTGAAGTTGTTCTGCCCACTGCTCCGTTAGATTCCAGCGGCTGCCTGGACAGTCTGGCAACGATAGACTCTATCTTGTTCACAGCCTGCTTGTACACGCTCTCGATAGGGCCGTCTATATAATTGTTGGCTACTATCTTCATCTTGTGCTGCACATGGTCGAAGATAATTATGGTGTCGGTGAAAACGAAAACACATTCGGGCAGGCCAAGCTCATCGAGAGAGCACTCGGGCAGCTTTTCGAAATGCCGCACCATATCGTAGGAGATGTAGCCCACCGCGCCGCCGAAGAACCGAGGCAATCCAGCGACCTTTACCACCTGGCGCTGTGCCAGAATCTCCTGCACCAGATGCAGGCAGTCCCGTCCTGCATCGAGGCGAATCCTCTGTCTTTCGCCATTCCTGTAAACAATCGCTTTATCGCCTGATGCCTTGAGCACCAAGTTGTGCCCCACTCCAATAAAAGAGTAGCGACCCAGCTTCTCTCCGCCCTCGACGCTTTCCAGCAGGAAAGTGGGAGGCTCCTGTTTCAGCTTTAAAAACACAGAAACGGGCGTATCCAGGTCAGCGGAGAGTTCCCGGAAAACCGGAACCAGGTTGCCCTCTTTCGCCAACCCTCTGAATGTCTCCAGGTTTGGTAAGTATTCAACTGCCATGTCTCTGTCCTCAAAAGGCAAAATAAAAACCCCGTCCAAGGGACGGGGTTTAATCCGCGGTGCCACCCTAATTATCCTTCACCTTTAATTTAAATGGGTGAAGAATCACTCATTTCAGGTACGGCCCTGCTCCATGAGGACGATACCCTAGGCTCTGATAACGGTGCCCACTCCGGCAAGGCTTACTGTCCTTCTGGGGAGGAGTTCAGCTTTGCAGCTCCCAAGCCCATTCCGCTTCTGCGCTGGCGTCGGCTCACACCTTAACCCGACTCTCTGAGCCTTGCAGTAAGCTTACTACTCTTGTTCGCAGCCTTTCCTTATTTAATTACAGAAGAATTTAACATATAATGTTGGCTTTGTCAACTGTGACATGATAAAATTCTAAAAGCAGAGAAGTTGTGATAAGCAAAATGTACGATGTTATAGTTGTCGGCGCGGGACATGCGGGGTGCGAGGCCGCACTGGTGGCAGCCAGGATGGGTTGCCGCACGCTGCTGCTCAGCATGAATCTGGATAATGTGGCGCTCATGCCCTGTAATCCCTCCATTGGCGGGCCGGCCAAGGGTCATTTGGTCAGGGAGATAGATGCCCTCGGCGGCGAGATGGCTCGCAACACCGATAAGACCTTTATCCAGATACGTATGCTCAACACGGGCAAGGGGCCCGCCGTTCAGGCTCTGCGCGCCCAGGCGGATAAGAAGCTCTACGGACTCGCTATGAAGCATACCCTGGAAGCACAGCTCAACCTCGACCTCAAGCAGGCTCTGGTCGAGGAGCTAATCGTTTCTGACTCAACACTGAAGGTGAAAACCAACATCGGCTGGGTACATGAAGGCAAGACTGTAGTTGTCACTACGGGTACTTCGCTGGCGGGAAGGGTTATCGTGGGAGATACCGCTTATCCGGCGGGGAGGGCGGGTGAGTTCGCCGCCTATGGCCTGTCCCAGAGCCTGCGTAACCTGGGCTTCACTCTGGGGCGGCTGAAGACAGGCACACCTCCACGTGTTAATGCCAGGAGTATAGATTTCACCAAGACCATACCCCACCCGGGGAGCGATGTTCCTCTTTACTTCAGCTTTACACTATCTCAGGAGCATCCTTTCTCTTCTCCACCGAATCCTGTCTATCCTACGGCTAAGCCCATTCATTGGCGGCAGCAGCTTCCCTGCTATCTGGTCTATACCAGTGAGAGGACGCACCAGATAATACGCGCCAATCTTCACCGCGCCCCTTTGTACACCGGGCTCATCAAAGGTGTGGGGCCCCGCTACTGCCCCTCTATAGAGGACAAGGTAGTCCGCTTCGCTGATAAGGAGACTCATGGCCTCTTTTTGGAGCCTGAGGGCTGGCAGACGAATGAGGTCTATGTGCAGGGTGCTAACACCAGCTTGCCCGAGGATGTGCAACTGGCCATGCTGCGCACCATCCCCGCTCTGGAAAGGGTGGAGATGATGCGGGTGGGCTATGCCATTGAATACGACTATGTCCCGCCCAGCCAGACCACGGCTACCCTCGAGTCGAAGCTCGTGCCCGGGCTGTTCTTCGCCGGCCAGATTAATGGCACCTCAGGCTATGAGGAAGCGGCGGCACAGGGGCTCATTGCCGGAATCAACGCTGCGCTCAAGGTGAAAGGCAAGACTCCGCTCATACTGCGCCGCGACCAGGCCTATATCGGCGTCATGATAGATGACCTGGTGACCACGGAGCTTACCGAGCCCTATAGGCTGATGACCTCGCGGGCTGAGTACCGTCTCCTGCTCAGGCAGGACAACGCTGATTTGAGATTGACGCCCATTGGCTATGAGTTGGGCCTTATCTCAGAGGGGCGCCACCAAGAAGTAGAAAAGAAGCGCAAGGCTATCGCCGCGGAGTTGAAACGCCTGGGTAAGACCTATTTCTCTCCAGGGGAGAAGCTAGATTCCCTGTTATACAAATATCATCTGCCTCCGCAGGAGCGCAGCATAAGCGCTCTGGAGTTCCTGCGCCGTCCTGAGGTGAATTACCAGCTGATGACCGACATCGGCTTCGGCCAGCCTGACCTCGAGCCTGAGTGTGTGGAGCAGGTGGAGATTGAGACAAAGTACGAGGGATATATCGAGAGGCAGATGGCTGAGGTGGAAAGGGTGCGCCGGCTGGAGGAAAAGGCTATCCCTCAGGGGTTTGACTACGACAACATCACCAGTTTCCGCAAAGAGGCACGGGAGAAGCTGAAGCGCTTCCAGCCTGCCACTCTGGGCCAGGCTTCCCGCATCAGCGGGGTTACCCCTGCTGATGTCGCCATCCTCCTGGTGCATCTGGAGAAGGCAAAGTGCGCTAAATAATAAGTGAGGGGCATCCGCCTCTGGTGGATGCCCCTATCCTTTCGTATTATCGGTTCCTCTCCTAATGAACTCGCTTCCTATGTTGATCCGGGTAATTGCATTATTTGCACCCCTGCCGGAAGCTGGAACAGCGAATCCGATAGCGTGCCAAATACTATGTTCTGATATTCTATTGTTGTGGTGGTGCCAGATGTCGTAGTTTCCATTTTGATGGGGAACGATTTCTCCTTCCAGACCCACACCTTTGCAGTTGCGCCCTCGAGTGTATATTGATAGACGTCACAAAGTTTGCCATCCACAGTGTCAGTGCCCAGATATGTGGGCATAATCTGGTTGGAATTCTCCGCGGGGTTACTGGGAGCCTGGCCGAAGTTCGTCAAGTAAGCTATGTTCTGTGCTGGCATGTACGTGTACATCGTTCGTGCATTGTAATCTATAAGCTCGACTGTCTGAACTGTGGTCTGGTCAAGTCCGGTAATTTCGTACCTGATTTTCATACTATTTATCAGCCATGCATTTTTCATGTAGACATGCCATGTCATCGGTTGCGTCTGTCCTGATGTCGTCATTACCTGGTCGAATTTGACATCGCCTATGTTTCTACCCACGCCATAGATGTCGCCCAATGTCTCGCCTGATGTAGATGTAGATGTTGGCGTTGCCGTTGGTGTTGTCGTGATGATCGCTGATGGCGTCGATGGTGTGCCGTTTTTAACTGCGGTGGACTGAAATCCCTGGTTCACTGTTACTGTCACCCCGGAGGCGGTGAATGATACCGAATCCTGCTCGGCCTTAACGGTGGTGGTGCCGTTCTGCTGTACCAGCAAGTCGAAGACTGTGCCTCTAACCACTGCTACGGCGGCAGGTGTGTCCACTTCATACTTAGAGGAAGAATCTACCAATTTCCCTATCCGGTTGATAGTGCTGCCGACGGTCTCCTTCAAGCTCACCGCTGTTGAGCCGGTGCTTGCAGTGCTCAGTTCGTTAACCAGTATCTCGGAATTAGCCTTGATCTCCATCACGCTGCCATCGAAAAAGGTAAGATTAGCGCTTCCATTGTTCCCTGTGGTGATGGTGTCGCCCACGCCAAGCTCCATGCCGTTAGTGGCATTTACCGGGTTCGTTGAACCATTTTTCAATACCTGCACCGCTCCCGTAACGGATGATATTTTGCAGGGCACGGCCGGGCCGCCTCCTCCGCAACCAACTAGCGGGATGAGCAATGCCAGAATTAATGCTAGGGCCATAAACACAAGAACTACTCGGGACTTACGCATTAGCCGCTCTCCTTTCTGCCTGTTATCGCAGTGCATCTTTGATTGATATGCTGATTAAACTTCAGGAAGGGGCACAGGTCAAGCCCTTGGAGCATACCCTTGATGGGGGTAATCACTTTGCAGAAATTTGAAGGCCTGCCATGGTAACATAGGGGCATCCGCCACTGGCGGATGCCCCCTGCTAAATTCTTCGCTTGCCTAATATCAGGACACAGATACTCGAATTAAGGCGAATAAGACGGGAATGTTGTTACCGTCACCCCCGCCGGAAGCTGGAACAGAGAAGGATCTAACGAGCCAAACACTATGTTCGTATATTCTATTGTCGTGGTGACGCCGGATGTCGTCATCTCCATTTTGACGGGGAGGGATTTGGCTGTCCAGATCCACGCATCTACAGTCTCTGTAGTCCCTGCGACTGTAGTCGTCCATTGCCACTCCTCGCAGGGATATCCATTAACGGTCTGGGGGCCTAGATCTGTGGGGTGAATCTGGGTGGCATTTGCCGTGGGGTTACTAACTTGGCTCCAGTTCATCTCATAGGCTATGTTCTGCCCTTGGGTCCACGTGTACGCAGTTTGAGCGCCGTAGTCCACCAGTTCGATTTGGGTGCTCCCCATCAGGCTCGTCTCCGTCCTGGATTTCCACCCAGTCGTGCCGAAGTTCTGGTAATACAGCGTTGCATTCATTCCTTGCGGCAGCGAGGGCGAAGTCATTACCATATCAAATTTGACATCGCCTAGGTTCTTACCCCCACCATAAATGTCACTCAATGTCTTGCCGGATGTAGAGGTTGAAGTCGGAGCCGGGGTGTTCGTTGCTGTGGGGGTCTTCGTTGGAGTCGGAGTCTTCGTCGCAGTTGGTGTTTTCGTTGGAGTTGGCGTTTTGGTTGGTGTTGTCGTGGCTCCCGTAGTTGTACCGGCAGGCGTGGGTGTAGCAGTGGTCACACTTGTTTTGCTGCAACCAACGAGCGGGATAAGCAATGCCAGAATCAACGCCAGGGCCATACATACAAGAACTACTCGGGACTTATGCATTAGTGTTTCTCCTTTCTGATTATTGTTTTGAGGTATGTGATATTGACATGTTAACTAAAGAAAGGTACATAAGTCAAGCCCCGCTTAATTCTACTTTAATATCCGACAGTCACTCTCCATGGGGGTAATCCTTTGACCGAAAGTTGATGAGATGCGGCAAAGCCTTTACAATCTTAATGGCATCCCGGTACTTGTATTGCGGGGGTTCATAATTGGGTATGCAAGCAGCAGACCTTGTGCTCCATAATGCCAATGTTTTGACTATGAACCGCCGCAGGCCCAGGGCCGAGTTGGTCGCAGCTAAACATGGCGAAATAGTCTGGGTCGGCACTAATGACGACCTAGAACTTTTTAAAGGGCGTAGCAAACTAATCAACTGTGAGGGCAAGACCGTTATCCCCGGCTTCAACGATGCCCATATCCACATCATGGCCTATGCCTCGAACCTGCTCGGCCTCGATTGCAGCCCTGCCTCAGCGACATCTATTCCCGATATTCAGGAGAAGCTCAGGCAAGTGGTTCAGCGCACTCCGCGAGGGACATGGATTAAGGGCATAGGCTACAATGAGTTCTATCTGGCTGAACGCTGCCATCCCAATCGCCACGACTTGGACCAGGTAGCGCCGTATCATCCGGTGAAACTCACCCATCGTTCTTTGCATGCCTGCGTGCTGAACAGCTGTGGCCTCGCTCTGGCTGGCATCTCCGTGGAGACGCCCGACCCGCAGGGCGGGCTTATCGACCGCGAATTGGGGACAGGCGAGCCCAGCGGCCTCCTCTTTGGCATGAACTCGTACCTGAACGAGAAGGTGATACCTCCCTTGAGCGAGAAAGAACTGAGACGGGGCATCAAGCTCGTAAACCGAAGCCTTCTCTCCTCGGGCATAACCTCGGTGCAGGATGCTTCTGTAAGAAACAGTTTCGAACAATGGGAAGCATTTCGAAAATTCAAGGAAGGCGGAGAACTCGCGCCCAGGATTTCCATGATGCTGGGACTGCATGCCCTGGGTGGCTTCAAAGAGCGTGGCCTTCATTACGGCTATGGCGATAATGGCCTGAGGCTGGCAGCAGTTAAGTTTGCTCTCGATGAAACAAGGGGGAGGCTCAACCCCTCTCAAGAAGAGTTGAATGAGGGTGTCCTGCGGGCGCACCGGGCTGGCTTTCAGGTCGCTATACATGCCGTGGAGGAAAGCACAGTGGAGGCGGCTGCCATTGCCCTGGAAAACTGCCTGCGTCGCTCTCATAAAGGCGAACGGCGTCATCGGCTGGAGCACTGCTCTGTATGTCCGCCGAGGCTGCTGCGGCGTCTGAAGGCTGTAAAAGCCCTGGTTGTGACTCAGCCTGCCTTCATTTATTACAGTGGGGAGAGATACTTGAGCGATGTCCCGGAGGCTCAGCTTCCCTGGCTGTATCGAACGGGCTCTTTTGTGAAAAGCGGGCTCAAACCGGCAGCCAGCTCTGATTGCCCGGTGGTGCCCTGTAATCCGCTGGTGGGAGTTTATGCTGCGGTCACCCGGAAGGCTGAAAGCGGCCGGGTCCTCTCCCCGGGACAGGCCATATCACCCGAGGATGCGCTACGGATGTATACGCTGGCCGGAGCTTATGCCTCGTTCGAGGAACAGCTCAAGGGGAGCATTGAAGCCGGTAAGCTGGCTGACATGGTGCTTTTGAGCGGTGACCCCACTGCTGTAGCTCTGGAGGAGATAAAAGGTATCCAGGTGGAGAAAACCATTATGGGTGGCGAGGTTGTCTGGGAGCAATGACCTTTTCTACCGGTAGGTAGCGATTACCTGGCTGATTATCTGCAGGATAATGATGGCTATTATCGGCGTTATATCCACCATCCCTATCAAGGGGATAATTCTACGCAGGGGGGCCAGGATGGGGTCGGTTATCTGACGGAGGACATGATATAAGCTTATGACGAGATTGTTTCTGGGATAAATCATGACTAACCACGACATTATGGCGTTGAAAAAAACCGCAAAGGTAAGCGCCTGACAAATTACCCAGATGGCATAAATAAAAGTACTCATTTGCTGCTCTGTCCTCCCAGACGTTGCGCCTTCTCATAAGCAGCGATCACTGCTTGGGCAAGGATGGCACGCGCTCCACCCTCCTCCAGACGGAGCAGGCCCTCCGCGGTAGTGCCCCCCGGCGAGGTAACCATGTTCTTCAGCTCAGCAGGGTGTTTTCCGGTTTCGCGGCTCATGTAGGCAGAGCCGAGAACCGTTTGTGTGACCAGTTCCTCTGCCAGCTTACGTGGCAGACCGATGTGCACTGCCGCATCGATAAGCGCCTCCATTATCAGGAAGATATAGGCGGGGCCGCTGCCGCTTATCGCTGTTGCCATGTCAATGTACTTCTCATCCTGGACGTATATCTCTCTGCCCGTCGCCTTCAGTATATTCTGCGCTATCTCTTTTTGAGGCTGGCTCACCGCACTGGTGGTAGTCCATACGCTAATCCCCTGGCCGACCTGAGCCGGAGTGTTGGGCATAACGCGGACAACGGCGTCGTGTTTCAGCCCTTTGGTGAGTGTTTCCAGTCTTGCGCCCGCAACTATGGAAAGCACCAGTTGCTCCTCTTTCAATGTACCCATCAGGTCATTCATCACGTTAGGCAGGGTCTGGGGCTTGATAGATAGAACGATGACATCGCAGACCTTAGCGGCGCTGCGGCAATCCGCAGTGTGGCTGACTTTATATTTTTTACCTACGGCGGCAAGGCGCGCTTGGTCGACATCGCAGGCAAGGATAGCGTCCCTTCCTATTGTCTTTTGCTTAATGAGGGCAGAAATCATAGCCTCGCCCATGACCCCGACGCCGATAAATGCGACTTTCATCGTTTTCTCCTTAAGCCCCGCTTCTCTCACCGAAGATAGCTCGCCCGATCCTTACCAATGTCGCCCCCTCCTCGATAGCGACCTCGAAGTCATCGCTCATCCCCATGGAGAGGTGCTTCAGTCTTAGAGCATCCCTCAGTTGCCTGAGCTGGCGGAAAACGGGTCGCACCTCCTCCGCATTATCAACCCAGGGCGCGATGGTCATCAGACCCTGGACTTCGAGATTGGACAAACTTCTTATTTGTTTCACCGCTCCCTCGACCTCAGATAGTGTGAAGCCGCCCTTAGTTGCCTCGGCGGAGACATTGACCTGTATAAGAATAGGCAGCCTCTTCGGGCTGCAATTGTTCAGGGTTTTGGCTAGATTGAGCGAATCAACGCTATGGATTATATCAAAAAAGGCTGCTGCTGTCTTGGCTTTGTTGGTTTGAAGGTGACCGACCATGTGCCAGATGATGCGGGGCGTCAATTTTTGAAGCTGCTCTATCTTTGTTTTGGCTTCCTGGACCCTGCTCTCGCCGAAATCCCTGATTCCTGCCTCGAACGCAGCCTCAATAGCTGAAGTCTGCGCAGTCTTGCTCACCGCAACCAGCGTCACCTCATCAGGCGAGCGTCCTGCCCTCTGGCAGGACCTGGCAATGCGCTCCTGTAAATTTCGGACGTTTTGTTCGATGGTCACTTTAGCACACCCCGCACTTGTGGCATTCCTCCATGGGGCAGGGTGGGGATTCGATGCTGTGACGCGCTTTGCCTAATTCATTTTTGAAATAGTCAGGGGTAACGCCTGCATCCAGCACAGCCCAGGGCAACGGTTCGTCTAAGGGAAGCTCGCGGTGTGCGTAATAGTCGGCGCTCAGATTACTTTCCTCCAGTGCCCTGCGCCAGGCTGCCAGAGAATTACGCTCCATTTGAGCCAACATGCTACCGAGCTTAGCATCGCCGCGCGCAAGCACGCCCTGAACCAGGCTCCAACCCACGCTCTCAGCCCTGACCTCAATGCCGCTCCTGGCAAGGCCGCTCTTAATTCTATTCACACGCTCGTTGAGCGCATCCTCGGGCGCCATCGCCAGCCATTGGAACGGCGTGCCTGCTTTGGGCACGAAAGGCTCCACTGTGATGGCGATACGGGTCACTGTCTCCTGTACGCGCTCCCTCAAATCGAGCGTCAATTTGATTATCTCATCTATATCGGCGTCGGTCTCGGTGGGCAGGCCTATCATAAAGTAGAGCTTGACCTGCCTTATGCCCTGTCTGGCAATCTTGTCAACCGCTTCGATGATGTCGCTTTCCATCACGCACTTGTTGATGATGCGGCGAAGTCTCTCTGAGCCCGCCTCGGGCGCCAGAGTTACGGTCTGCGCTCCGCCTTTGGAAAGCGCCTTGAGCAGCGCTTGAGAGAAGGGGCGAACCCTCAGCGAGCTGACCGAAATCTCGGCATCCATGCGATGCAGCCGGTAGGCCAGCTCACCTATCTCAGGATGGTCTGAAACGGCGGCAGCCAGCAGCCCTATGCGATTGGTATACTCCAGGCCCTTCTCAGCTTGAGCCAGCAAGCTGTCCAGAGGCCTGAAGCGGAAGGGACGAAACTGGAAACCGGCGAGGCAGAAGCGGCAGCCCCAGCCGCAGCCGCGAGCTATCTCGATGAGGTGCATATTGGCGAACTCTGTATCCGGCGTTAGAATCATAGAGGTCGTGGCTACAGAGTCGAGGTCTCTGAGCCATTGCCGCTTCACGGATTTGCCATCGCAGTGTGAGGGCACGTACACCCCGGGCACTCCGGCCAGCGTTTTGAGCAGTTCGTCCTTCTTGCCTGCGATGCCCTCGGCCAAGGTATCAATAAAATCGGGCAGGATAGGCTCTCCCTCTCCTATAGTGAAGCAGTCGAAGAAGGGCGACAGTGGTATAGGGTTAGCGGTGATGCAGGGGCCGCCGGCAATAACCAGAGGATGGCTTTCATCCCGGTCAGCGGCTAAGATAGGGATGCCGCTGGCTTTGAGTATCTGAACCACATTGAAATAGTCCAGCTCGTAGGATATAGAGAAGGCGAGCACATCGAAGTCGGGTAGAGGGCGCTGCGATTCCAGGCTGATGGGTGTTTCCGTTTTAACTCTTTTGGGTTCCCAGAAGACGCGCTCGCAGACTATGTTGTCGTAGCTATTCAGGATGCCGTAGATAGTCTGGAATCCCAGGCTGGACATACCTACATAGTAGGAATTGGGGTAGATAAGCGCGATGGGTATTTTCCCGCCCCAGTCCTTGCAGATAGCGCCGCGCTCTTCGTTGAGCCTCTGCCTGGCCTCTTTGACTGCTTGCCATGTCATGAATCATTCGCAAGGGCTTTATTAAAACCCTTACAACCCCCTAAATCCCCCAGTCTTGGGGGACTTTAAAGGCTGGGGGTGTCCCCCAGAACCCCTTGCAAAGGGGCGTTGCCCCTCTGCACTCCTTCTAGCATTTGGTATAGCCGCAGGCAGGACAGATTAAGCAGCCCTCCTGGTATATCAGCAGGCTGGCGCACTCGGGGCATTGCCCTGCGAGGTTCTTTATGGCTGATACCACCGATAATTTGGGATTGTCTTTAGTAGCAGCTCTGGACTTGGCCTCGGCCATACCCAAGCTGTTATTCTTGTGTCTCTCCAGCACGCCGGCAATAGCATCGGCACAGGAGAGGGTGGCATGGCCTTTGTCCCAGGCGAGGGAGGGGCACCTTATACCTTTCAACTGCTTGATAATGGATTCTATGTCCACACCGGACCTCAACGCTGTGGAAATCAGCCTGCCGATAGCCTCAAGCTGGGCCGAAGCACAGCCACCTGTCTTACCCAGGGTGCAGAATAGCTCGTATAACGCACCTCTATCATCTGTGTTCACTGTGACGTAGAGGTTGCCGCATCCGGTTGCCACCTTCTCGGTGAAACCCCTGGTGATGGTTGGCCGCTCCCTGGGGACTAGCTTGGCCTCCTCGACTGATTTTGCTTTGTCGTCAGGTTTGGCCTTGCTGATGCTCAAGACCTGACTCTCGCGGCTCCTGTCCCTGTATATAGTTATCCCCTTGCAGCCCTCTTTATAAGCCAGCATGTAAACCCGGGCTACATCCTCCTTGGTAGCATCGTGAGGGAAGTTGACGGTCTTGGAGACAGCATTATCGGTATGCCTCTGAAACGCTGCCTGCATCCTGACATGCCACTCAGGCGTGATGTCATGAGCGGTGACGAACAGCCTTTTCATCTTCTTGGCGACGCCCTCAATATCGCTCAGCTTACCTTTCTGCGCTACCTCTTGCATTATCTCTTTCGAATAGAAACCTTCTCTCTTCGCTACCTCTTCGAATAGCGGGTTTACCTCTGTAAGCTGGGTGCCTTCGAGTATAGTGCGAGTGTAGCTCAGGGCAAACAGCGGCTCTATGCCGCTGGAGCAGCCGGCGATTATGCTGAGAGTGCCGGTAGGAGCGATAGTGGTCCTGGTGGCATTTCTCACCCGCGGCCCGCTGTGCTTATCGTACGTGCTTCCCTCAAAGGCGGGGAATACGCCTCTCTCCTTCGCCAGCTCCACGGAGGTCTCGGTGGCCTTATCGCTGATGAACTTCATCAGGCGCTCAGCGGTCTCCAGCGCATCCTCAGAATCATAGGGTGTTCCCAACATGATAAGGAGATCAGCGAATCCCATCACACCCAGGCCGATCTTCCTGGTGAGCTTGGTCATTTCCCCGATCTTGGGCAGGGGGAATTTGTTGACATCTATCACATTGTCCAGGAACCTGACAGTCATCTTCACGGTCTTCTCTAACTTTACATAATCAACAGTGGTAACGCCGTCCTTTTTATTCGCCATCCTGGAGACGTTGATAGACCCCAGGTTGCATGACTCGTAGGGCAGCAGCGGCTGTTCGCCGCAGGGGTTGGTGCTTTCCACCATTCCCAGTTTGGGGGTAGGGTTGTCCCTGTTCACACGGTCCAGGAACACAATGCCCGGGTCTCCGTTCTTCCACGCCATCTCAACTATGCGGTCGAAAACCTCTTTGGCGTTCAGCTTGTCCACTACCTTCTGGGTGCGGGGATTTACCAACTCGTAGTCGCTGCCGCTCTCCACCGCTTTCATGAACTTTTCGCTTATAGCCACCGAGATGTTGAAGTTGGTAAGGGAGGTGTTGTCTTCCTTGGCTCTGATGAACTTCAATATGTCAGGGTGGTCGACGTTCAGGATAGCCATATTGGCCCCCCGCCTCTTGCCTCCCTGTTTGATGACATCGGTGGCGGCGTCGAATGCTTTCATGAAGGATACGGGTCCGCTGGCGACTCCTCCGGTGGAGCCTACCAGGTCTCCTTCGGGGCGCAGGCGGGAGAAAGAGAAGCCGGTGCCGCCTCCACTCTTGTGGATGAGCGCAGTATATTTCAGCGTGTCGAAGATGGAGCTCATAGAGTCGTCAATGGGCAGCACAAAACACGCCGAAAGCTGTCCCAACTCGCGTCCGGCGTTCATCAGGGTGGGCGAGTTGGGCAGGAACTCCATGTTCAGCATCGACTGATAGAACTGTTCCTCCTCATCCTTGATATTGGCTTGAGGGTTGTACAGCAAATCCGCTGTTGCGATATGATGGGCCACGCGGCGGAACATATCCTCAGCGGTCTCGACGACGTTCCCTTTGTCGTCCTTGATTAAGTACCTTCTCTCCAGGACTGCCCTGGCATTCGACGATATTGTCGTTCTCTCTTTCCGGGCCTCTGCGCTCACCGCCGGAATTTTCCGCGCTGCCTTAGCGGGCTTCTTTTTCTCCTTTTCTGGAGGAAGAACCTCTTCCGGTTTTTTCTCGTCGAGTATACTTCTTATCATGGATTGAATCTCCGTATCTTGAACTGGCCTTTTCGTTACGGGAGTCAGGTTCTCCCAACCCGGTAGGGACGGGACTGGCTCCAGACGTTCGATAACCTGGTCGGTCAGTTGCTCAATGACATCCCTGTCGGAGATGCCCATTGCTTCCGCATAAGTAAAGACAGTGCGAGCGATCCTGTTTCGTAACAGACGCTCTGCCTTGCTGTTCTTACCATTATCGCTGCTCATAACTATTACCCCGTTTTTCTATATCGCCTTCGGGAGAGATTCACCGGGGATGTCTGGAGGAGGCAGGCCTTTTCTTTTTGCCCGGGACGCTGACTTCCTCTCCAGGTAGGAGGGGAAGCTGGCTGGCGACGTCTTTGGCGGCGATGAGGGTGTCCACTTCTTGCTTGAGGCTGGTGATGTCGGCGAAATCGCGGTAGACGCTGGCGAAGCGGATATAAGCGATATGGTCCAGCTTCTTCAGCTTCTCCATCACTATCTCGCCCACCGCCGAGCTGGGTATCTCAGCCTTGCCCAGGCGATGCAGCTCGTTTTCCACCTCGTCTACCAGCTTCTCCACGGCTCCTGTAGGCAGTGGGCGCTTCTCACAGGCCTTACGAATACCAGATGTCAGCTTCTCCCGATTGAACTCCTCACGGCGCTTGTCTTTTTTGATGATAACCAAGTTGCTGGTCTGTATCCTTTCGTGTGTGGTGAACCTGAACCCGCAACTCAAGCATTCGCGGCGTCGGCGTACAGTCTCATTCACGTCGCGCGAGTCAATTACCTTGGAATCTGTATAGCCACAGAAAGGACACTGCATAGAGATAGCTCACCTACCCAACATATTGTGGTGCGAACCAAAGGTAACACAACATGTAGATGTTGTCAAGGGGTTTTGCGAGGTTTTCCCGGGGTACTTTCGGCCTGCAAAAGGCTTGCTTAACTTTGCTGACGCCGTATCGGTAACCAGCTAAAGAGCTTCCCGAAATCGCCGCGCTCCCACGATACCAGCAGTTGGCCCGCAATGAACAGCGAGCTGTAGGTGCTGGCAATAACGCCGACGATCAACGCCAGCATGAAGTTATGGATGGTAGACCCGCCGAAGGCATACAGGGCAAAGAGAGTAATCAATACGGTCAAGCTGGTATTTACCGACCTGGTTATGGTCTCAGTGATGCCCATATTTACCCTGGTGGCGAGATCGAAGCGGCTTTCCACGACCTTACTCTCTCGGAGGCGGTCGAACACCACGATGACATTGTTCACGCCAAATCCGATTATGGTCAATACTGCGATAATGAACATGGAGTCAACTGATATCCTGAAGATGGCGAAAACCGCCAGCATTATGAGGACGTCGTGTAATAGAGCCACGATAGCACATGTTCCATAGCGGAAAGGACTGGCCAGTTTGCGGAAGGCCCAGGCCATGTACAGCATAATCGCCACAGCAGCCGCTATTATAGCGTAGATGTTATATTTAACGCGCTGGGCAGAGACCTCCGGAGAAATAGTGTTGAAGTCAAGATAGTTCATGGGCCCTAACTTCTGCTCCAGAGCTTGCTGTATCTGTGTCTTCTGCTGTGTAGATACTGAGCTCGTCCTTACAAGGTAGGAGTCGAGGGTTGTTTGATTAACGGTAGCTCCTGTGTATCCTAGAGTTCCTAGTTCACTGCCTAAATCGCTGGGCGCTACTGGCTTCCCGAATATAAGGGCGAGTGTCGTGTTGCCCGACGTTGCATTACCCTGCGTCTCATTGCCCAAGGTCTCGTTACCCAGGGTCTCATTGCCCAGGGTCGCATTACCTGAGGTTGTATTACCTGAGGTTGTATTACCTGAGGTTGTATTACCTGAGGTTGTATTACCTGAGGTTGTATTACCTGAGGTTGTATTACCTGAGGTTGTATTACCTGAGGTTGTATTACCCGCTGAGCCGAATTCGGCTATCATGATCGTCGTATTGAATGTTGTCTGGAGGTTGTCGACTAACTGCCCTTCTTGCTGGTCTCTTTCGCTTTGGTCGGTGGACAGCGCTAAACCTTGAACCAGGAAGGCATTTTGGGCACTACGCTGGATTATAGCGTTAGGATATCCCAGGTCAGCCATAGAAGTCCTGATGTCTGCCTGTGCAACATTATTTTCGAAGAGCATGGTCATGGTGGTGCCGCTGCTGAACTCGATACCCAGATTAAGTCCGGATACTGCCAGAGCGATGATACCAGCGATAATGATCAGCCCTGATAGCAGAAAGAACCATTTCCTTCGGCTTACGAAGTCTAACAACTATTCTTGCTCCTTGGCATTCGATGTCGGTGCAGGCTTCGAAATCCCAAAAAGAGGGAGATTATCCGCTACGTTGGTCCCGACCAGAAGGCGTATAAAGGTTCTGGTGATTATTATGGCGCTGAACATGCTGAGCGCCACGCCAATGCCGAGGGTGAGCGCAAACCCCTGCATCGTGGGCTCCACTAACGCACTTCCTATCCAGTAGAGGATGACGCAGGCAATAATAGTGGTTATATTGCTGTCACGAATAGCGGGCCAGGCACGGTTGAAGCCGGTTTCCACTGCCACGCCCAGGGTTCGTCCTGACCTGAGTTCCTCCTTCAACCTCTCGAAAATAAGCACATTGGCGTCTACCGCCATGCCGATGGACAGGATGAAACCTGCGATGCCAGGCAGCGTTAGGGTGACCGGTATCAGTTTGAACAATGCCAGCATGAGTATGCCGTAAATAATTAAGGCCGCGCTGGCCAGTGCACCGGGTAGACGGTAATAAATCACCATAAATACTATGACCAGGATAAGCCCTACCATTCCGGCGATAAGGCTTTTATGTATTGAATCAGCGCCCAGGGTAGGGTCTACGGTTGTCCGCTCAATGGGCCCTATAAGAGGAACGGGCAGAGCACCTGCGTTGAGCTGTATAACCAGGGTCTGCGCCTCATTCAGCGGAATATTGTCAATAACCCCGCTGGCACCTATCTGGGCTTTGACCGTCGGGTTCGAGATTAGGTTATTGTCAAGGAAAATGCCCAGCGGCTTGCCGATGAGACGCCCCGTGATCTGTGAGAATAATGTCGCCCCCTCGCTGTCGAAATTAAAGGCTACCTCGGGCGCATTAGTATTTGCTGCGAACACGACCTGGGCATTGTTTTTGAGATATTTGCCGGTCAAAGCCACCTCTTGGCCGCTGTTGTCAACTGCTGTGGCTGGTATCCATTCGGGATTGCCGCTGTTATCCAAAACGGGATTGCCAGTACTGTTGTCGTACACCATTTCTTTGAACTCAAGCTGTGCAGTTGTACCGATAAGGTTGATTGCTGCCTCGACATCCCTGACCCCGGGGAGTTGCACCACGATTTCATCCGAGCCCAGTTTTTGAATAGTCGCCTCGGAAACGCCGTAGGCATCGACTCTCTTGGTGATGATGGCTATAGCGCCCTGCATGGCTGATGCAGCGGACTCGTTGCCGATCTGGGATAGGTTGCCCTGATAGACAAGGCGAGTGCCGCCGCTCAAATCCAAGCCCAGCCTCATTCCCAGGGTGTTGTTCCCAGGGTTACCACCCGTTACGCTGGGTGAATTCTTGACCAGCACTTCAGCTAGCCCCAGCACAAGCAGGAGAACGATAAAAGCAAGAATAATAAGGTTCCGGCGGTTCACCTATTCCTCCCCAATTGCCTTGTTACGAAGTTAAGGGCTTCCTCAGCAGTCTGTATTTCACCTGCCGCCTGGGCTTCCCGCACCATCTCCAGCAGTTGGCCGATTTGAGGGCCCGGGCTCAATCCCAACTTCTCAATCAAGATGTGCCCATCTATCAGCTTGGGTGGCATAACGGTAGCTTTTTCCTCAAACCACTTGGAGAGGATGTATTGCGTTACCTCCGCATGTTTGCGCCACTGGTCGAGGTCGAGCATAGGCCCCCGGGCTGCCAGATGGTCTGCCAGGCCAAGGAATAGGGTATCTATGCCTACATCTCCGGTGTCGCGGAAGTATTTATAGATTGCACGGCTTGAGGGCATGTCTTCGGACAGCAGAAATCCGGGTCGCAGGTGGTGCTCGATCATCAATTGCACCATTTTTATCTCACGGTTACTGAACTTTAGCCGTTCCATGATTTGGACCGCCATGGCAGAGCCTTCTTTGGCGTGGCCCAAAAAGCGCATCCGCCCGTTTTGCTCTATAGTTTTGGTCGCCGGCTTACCGATATCGTGGAGCAGCGCTGCCAGCTTCAGTAGAGCGTTTCTGGTTCGTCCCCCGGCGCTCTCCTGGGCAAAGTGCCGGGCCATTTCGGGTGACCAGGGAACCAGAGCAATAAGCTCTGCCTGCTTATCATTGTCTTGCTCTCTGAGCAGACGTTCTACACAGGCAACTGTTTCCAGAGAGTGGTCGAAGACGTCCCAGTAATGCTCCTTGGGCTGTGTCACCCCTTTGGAACCTGTTAGCTCGGGCATCAAAGCAGCGAGCAGGCCCAGTAGGTCAAGAGAGCATAATGATTGATACGCTCTATGTGTTTCAAGAATGTAGCACAGTTCGTCGCGCAGCCGTTCACCGGCAACGGTGCTAAGCAGTCCACTATCGCGCTGTATCAGGGCTTCAGTACTATGCTCAATGGAGAAGTCGAGTGTAGCCGCAAGGCGCACCGCTCTGAGGAGACGTGCCGGGTCTTCCCGGAAACTTGCATCGCTAACCGCCCGAACTATCCTTCGGCTCAGGTCGCGGCCTCCATTGAGGGGGTCGATAATTTCGACTCGAGACCAGTCGCCTTTAGCTCCGCACAGCCTTACAGCTATAGCGTTTACAGTGAAATCGCGAAGCCTGAGGTCTTCCTCAATGCTGCCTCGAATAGTGGCGAAGTCGAGGTGCCACTGGTAGCCAGTCTGGGGGAAAACCACTCTGGCTACTTGATTTACCTCGTCCAGAGGCACCATCCTGGCATCGAAGGCTTTAGCTACTTCGGAAGCGATGGCTATGGCGTCACCATCTACTGCGAGGTCGATGTCGCTGTTGGTGCGACCCATAAGCCCGTCGCGTACAAAGCCGCCAACAACATAGCAGTCGATGTTGCGCTTCTGAAATAACTCTCCCAGCTTCTCCAGGAGTGAAGCTGCCTCCCTCGGGACGTAAATTTTCAGCCTCTCTTGGGTAAGATTTGTCATTAAAGATTTCTTTTTCTAGATTCCGCCCTTCTCTTCCTCGTCCTCTTCGTTTTTACGCAGCTCGTCGATGCTCTCCAGATGGTCAACGAAAACTATGCCGTTTATGTGGTCTGTCTCGTGCTGTAGCACCTGGGCCAGGAGCCCTTCCCCTTTTATGCGAATCGTCTTCCCCTGACGGTCGCGTGCTTTCACTGTGATTGAGGTAGAACGCTTTACCTCCCCGTTGTAACCAGGCAGGCTGAGGCAGCCCTCTGTCATCATTTCAGTTTCCTCTGAGATTTTAACAATCTCGGGGTTGATGAGCGTGATTGCGTCTTCTTCATCCGGCAGTTGGATTACAACTACCTGAAGCGGGACTCCGACCTGAGGAGCAGCCAGCCCTATTCCTTCAATTTCGTACATAGTTTCAATCATATTATCGATGAGTTTCTGAATGGAATCGTCTATTTTCCTTACCCTTTTCGCCTTCTGATGGAGCACGGGGTTATCCATTTTGATTACGGGCATAATCGCCATGCTTGAACCCTGACTCTCAATATGATATGGCAGATTTTTTGCAATTAGGGAGATTATAGTCTAACCCGGACGGGTTGTAAAGCCTACGCTTAATTCTACTTTAATATCCGACAGTCTCCCTCCCTGTTAGATAATGGAGGTGTCATTCCTCGTCCCATATGTGGCCTGTGGTAATGATACCGCCTCAGAAAAATTTCTGCCATATCCCGGCATTCTGATAATTGCGATACTCTGTACTTAACCCATCCCAAGCATTCTTTTCTTACGGTTCGGTTAAAACTCTCGATGTAGGATTGCTCATTCTTCCGGTAAGGTCGAGCGACACGGTGTCTATCACAGAACAATGGCGCATTACTTTCAAATGCCGCTTTAAACTCAGGCCCGCCGTCTGTTTGAAGCAGCTTAACGTGACCGTCAAACCGGCGTCTCATACTCTGATGCAAGAACTGACATCCCAGATCAGCAGTCAATTCAGTTGCGATGAGTATATCTGCTTCTCTAGTAAAAATGTCGATCGCGGTAAAGGCATAAAGCTCACCAAAGTCGATAGTATCCATCTGAACTACTTCTCTCGGCATTGATGCTTGGGGTACTTCTCCTCTTACTTTGTTTTTCTTCCACCTGGGACGGATAATGTACTTCTCTGATAGTATTTCATAGATTTTAGGGACAGACAGGTGAATGCCATGCTCAAGGTTGAGGAAATACTGAATCTTTTGCCCGCAACAATCGTATTCCCTTTCACGTATCTCCTAAATCCATCTTTTGACTATGGGGTCAGCCTTCCTTTTCGCTCTTTCTCCTTTCTTAGCCTGGCGGTATCTGTCGAGAAATTCAATGAGACCATACTGTTCTATCCCCTTAATCCAGATATGAATCGTTTCTCGATTCTTTCCCAACCTCTGGGCAATGTGTGATTTGGGCAATCCCTGTTGGTGGAGTTCCTCGCATAAAGCTATCAGTGTCTCATTAAGCATGTCCATATTTTATATGGACTGTCGGATTTTTAACTGAACAATGCGGCCTAAATCAGGCTCACAGGGTCAATATCGATTGCCCATCCCTGAGGTAAAGTCAGCTTGGAGAGGAGGGGGAGTGGGTCGGGGCTGCGGATGATTATCTGGTAGCGATATCTGCCCCGTATACGCTGGGTAAAGGCAGGGGAAGGGCCAATCAAAGTGGTATTGGGCAATCCCTGAGAGTCTCTCTCCTGTTCGAGAAGCCTGTATACCCTCTGTGCCTCCTTCTGGCAGCGTGCGGCATTGGTGTGAATATAGGTGAGGCGCGCTAACCTGCTGAATGGGGGGTTGCCCTGCTGACGGCGGAAGGCTATCTCTTGCTCATAGAAACTGGCGTAGTCATGTTTCGCCGCAGCGACTATAGCGTAATGGTCTGGCGTATAGCTCTGGACGACGACTTTGCCCCCCATTTTCCCTCTTCCTGACCTGCCCGCCACCTGCGCCAGAATCTGGAAGGTTCGCTCGCTGGAGTGGAAATCGGGGAAGTGCAGCCCGATATCGGCGTTGATTACACCCACCAGGGTAACCAAAGGCAAATCGAGCCCTTTGGCAATCATCTGGGTCCCGATGAGAATGTCCGCTTCGTGCGCCATAAATCTATCCATGATTTTTTCGTGAGAATGTTTTCCTTTGGTGACGTCGCGGTCCCAGCGCAGCACCCGTGCCCCGGGAAAAGTCTTGGCCACCTCCTCTTCCACCTTTTGCGTGCCTATGCCCAGGAACTTGATGCGCCTGCTCAGGCAGTTGGGGCAAGTTTCCGGCGGCTTAGTCCTGTAGTTGCACTGATGGCAGACCAATTCATCCTCCGCAGCATGATAGGTAAGCGTTACATCGCAGCGCTTGCAGCGCATTACGAAGCCGCAGTCGCGGCATTGTACAAAGGTCGCTGTTCCCCTGCGGTTGAGGAACAGGATGACCTGCTCGTGTGCTTGTAGAGCAAGGGCAATGGCTTTGGCCAAAGAGCGGCTGAAGATGCTCCTGTTCCCCTCCTTCAGCTCACGGCGCAGGTCTACGACCTCGACCTTTGGTAAGGGAGATGGCTCTCCTGAGCTTATCCTTTCGAAAAGCTCGAGCAGTTGAAATTCTCCTCTCTGTGCTCGGTAGTAGGTGGTTAAATCCGGGGTGGCGCTTCCCAGGATTACCACTGAGTTGGTTAGCTCTGCTAGCTTTATGGCGACATCTCGGGCATGGTACCGCGGCTGCTGCTCCTCTTGTTTGTAAGTCCATTCGTGCTCTTCATCAATGGCGATGAGACCAAGGTCAGGCTGCGGAGCGAAGAGAGCGCCCCTGGAGCCGATGACGACGTCGAACTCGCCGTCTTTGATTCGCTGCCACTCATCGAACTGCTCCCCCGGGGACAGCTTGCTGTGAAGTATGGCTACTCTATGGGGGAAGCGTGACGCGAAACGATCGATGGTCTGAGGGGTGAGCGCTATCTCGGGCACAAGGACGATAGCCCGTTTGCCCAGGGAGATAGCTTCCGTCAATGCCCTCATGTATATCTCGGTCTTGCCGCTGCCAGTGACACCATGGAGGAGGAATACCTTCGGCGTGTTCTTCCTTAGCTCAGCTCTGATTTGGGACCAGGCCTCCTCCTGGGCGGCGGTTAGAGATAATGGTGTGGTTGCGGTGAAAGTACGATGGGCCAGCGGGTCGCGTTGTATTCTGGTTTTCTCAACCACGACCAAATTCTGCTTCATCAAAGCCTGAAGCGTGGTCGGTGCGAAGCTGAGCCTTCGCCTAGCTTCAGCGAGAGTTAAGGGCTCGGGTTCTGTGACTATGAGACTGAGCAGGTTAGCCTGCTTCTTCTCGAGATTGGGCATCGTTTCGCGGGCTTTATCAGGGGCTACCGCCAGCTTTAAGCGGGACTCCAACCGGGGGCTTATCTTAACTCTCTCCAGCTCCTGGGTTCTAAGGATGAGACCCTTTCGCAGAAGCTGCCCCAGGATAGCATCTGTCTCAGCTTTTCCGGCTAGCTTTTTAAGATTTACTGATTCTATTTTCCCCTTCTTCTGGATAATGTTAAGCAGATTCTGTTGCTGCGCTGTCAGTGAGGAGACCGCAAGCTCCGAAAGGTTGGGAGCAGGCTGAATATAGGTGAGCACCCTGCGCTCAAATCCGGGTGGCAGCATCAACGCCGCCGCATCGAAATAGGAGGATAGATAGCGCTCAGCTATCCATTGAGCAAGCTTGACCTGACGTGGGAAAAGTATGGGGTGAGCATCGATGGCCTCGGCTATTTCCCTTGTCTCTTCAACCTGTGCCTGTTCGCTCAGCGCGAGGACAATGCCTTGAACCAGCCGAGGTCCAAAAGGTACCCAGACCGCATGCCCCACGCTCAAGGAGATATTCGGCGGTATAGAGTAGCTGAAGGTTCTCGGTTGTGCCAGAGGGAAATCGACGGCGACCTCAGCGTAGCTCATCCTTTGATTTTGACTTTACCTTTTGCCGGGCCATCTTACCGCTGAGTTGGCGCAGGTAGTAAAGCTTTGCCCGGCGGACTTTGCCAAACCGCATTACCTCGACCTTTTCCAAACGAGGCGAATTGAAGGGGAATGTACGTTCCACACCCACCCCATGGAATACCTTCCTCAAAGTAAAGTTGGCCCCTGCACCGCTCTTGCGTACTCGAATTGCCACGCCTTCAAAGGTCTGGCTTCGCTCTTGTTCTCCCTCTATGATCTTCATCTTTACTCTAACGGTATCGCCGAGATTGATCTTGGGGATACTCTCATTTACTTTAGTCTCGACTGCAGTCTTGATATCCATCGCTACTCTCCTAAATTTAGCCTCACTCAAGGCAGAATCTAATCAAAGCGGGTAACCGCTTTATTTGCTACTAGCTTTCTCTCTTCGGCAGAGAGGTTTGCCTTTTCCAAAAGGTCGGGGCGCCTTACGAAGGTGTGCAGAATCGATTGCTCCCTGCGCCACTTGGCAATCTGGGCATGGTTTCCTGAAATCAAAACCTGCGGCACCTCCCAATTGCGATATGTTTGAGGTCGAGTGTATTGCGGGTATTCCAACAGACCTGTTGTGTGAGACTCATCGCTGGCTGATTCCTCGGAACCCAACACCCCAGGCAGCTGCCTCACTACGGCATCGATGACTACCATAGCTGCCAGCTCGCCGCCTGTCAACACATAGTCCCCAATGCTGATCTCGTCAGTGGCCAGGTGTTCTCTAATCCTCTCATCGACTCCTTCATAGTGCCCGCAGATGAAAATCAGTCGGCCAAAATTCGCCAGCTCTGCGGCAATTTTCTGGTTGAAGACCCTTCCCTGAGGGGTGAGCAAAATGACTGGCGCAGAGGAATCGCCGCCCTGGGCTTTTATTGCTTCTACGGCCTCGAATATAGGCTCCGGTTTCATCACCATACCAGAGCCGCCGCCGAAGGGATAGTCGTCGACCATCTTATGTTTGCCCAGCCCCCAATCCCTCAGATTGTGAAGCACGATGCTAACGATGTTATTGTCTATCGCTCGTTTGACGATGCTTTCGTCGAAGGGCCCGCTGAACATGTTGGGAAACAGGGTCAGAATGTCTATGCGCATTTGTCTCCCCTTCCCATCTTCCCCTCAACCACCTTTGGGGTCTCGGCGCATTCCGATGCTTCACCCCTGAGCGTCTCAACAGCGTGAGGCAAGGCGGGCATTATTGCCTCCAGGCATTCTCGCACTGCTTTCGGGCTGCCGGGGAGATTGATGATAAGTGTCTTCTTACGGATGCCAGCTACCGCCCGGCTCAGCATGGCGCGGGGCGTTTTCTTGAGGCTTTCCGCTCTCATCACCTCGGCGAATCCTGGGGCTATCCTGTCTACCACGTCGAGCGTGGCCTCAGGCGTTACGTCGCGCGGAGCAAGGCCAGTGCCTCCTGTGGTGATAATCATATCCACCTTGCCGCTATCAGCCCATCCTGCCAGCTTCTTTGCGATGATATTCCTTTCATCGGGGACAATAGCGTAGTCCACCACTCGAGCGTCTATTTGAGCGAACACTTCCCGGATGGCCTCGCCGCTCTTGTCCTCGCGTTTTCCCTGCGAACCCTTATCGCTTACAGTGAGTATGCTTATGGTGAACATCGCCCCCAATTCCGCAAAAACGACGTTCATCTATAATATCATACCCGAGCCTTGTTGGAAATAGCAGCTTCGGCGGGCATCAGGTGAATGCCCCCGGCTGCTTCAGTAGTAGCAGATGCAAATTTTTTGTGTTATCATTAAACAGGATTGAAGCAATGGTGCCCAAATATAACCCCCAAGAGATTGAAAAGAAGTGGCAGACAAGGTGGGAAGGCGACCATATTTACGAGGTGCGTGAGAAATCTGAGCGCCCCAAGTGGTACGCCCTGACCATGTTCCCCTACACCTCCGGCGACCTTCATATCGGCCACTGGTATGCAATGGCTCCCTCCGATGTCCACGCTCGCTTTAAGCGGATGCAAGGTTATAACGTTCTCCATCCCATAGGTTTCGATGCCTTCGGGCTTCCGGCGGAGAACGCCGCTATCAAACATGGCATCCATCCCCATACCTGGACTATGCGCAATGTCGAGAACATGCGCCGCCAGTTGAAGAGCATCGGCGCGATGTATGATTGGAGCAGGGAGGTTATCACCTGTCTGCCTGAATACTACAAGTGGACGCAATGGTTCTTCCTCAAGCTCTACGAGGCCGGGTTGGCTTATCGGGCCAAGGCGCCGGCCAATTGGTGCCCTCAATGCAAGACTGTGCTGGCCAATGAGCAGGTTGTAGGTGAGGGAGTATGCGAACGCTGCGGCACACCGGTGATACGGAAGGACTTAGAGCAGTGGTTCTTCAGGATAACCAAGTATGCCGAGGAGTTGCTTGAGTTCGCTGGAATTGAATGGCCGGAGCGCGTGAAAATAATGCAGCGCAACTGGATTGGCAAAAGCGTTGGCGTGGAGATATGCTTTGGGCTTGATGTGAAGGGCGTCAGTGAAAAAGAAATCAAAGTCTTCACCACTCGCCCTGACACTATATTCGGTGTCACATTCATGGTCCTTGCTCCCGAGCACCCCCTGGTTGCTAAGCTCACCACCAGTGCACACAAAGACGAGGTTCGCGAGTATATTGAGTGGACTCGAGGCCAGACGGAGATCGAAAGGCTGTCCACGGAGAAGGAGAAGACAGGGGTTTTTATCGGCACCCATGTTATCAATAAACTCAATGGCGAGAAGGTGCCGATATGGATCGCCGACTATGTGCTCCTGAGCTATGGCACGGGGGCGGTGATGGGAGTGCCTGCGCATGACCAGCGCGATTTCGAGTTTGCTCAGGATTTCGGCCTGCCCATAAAGGTAGTTATCGCTCCCCAGGGCTGGTCTGGCGAGCCTCTGAAAGAGGCGTATGTCGAGTCTGGCACTATGGTGAACTCAGCTCAGTTCAACGGGCTGCCCAATGAGCAGGGTAAAGAGGCTGTCTCCGATTTCATGGAAGCGAAAGGCTACGGCAAACGTACTACAACCTACCGCCTTCGCGACTGGCTCATCTCCCGCCAGAGGTATTGGGGAGCGCCTATACCTATAGTCTATTGCCCGAAGTGCGGTGCGGTGGCTGTTCCTGAGAAAGACCTGCCCGTGCTACTGCCCGAGGATGCTGAGTTCAAGCCCACCGGTGAATCACCACTCAAATACTGCGCTTCGTTTGTCAATACCACTTGTCCCAAGTGTGGCGGCCATGCTCAACGCGAGACCGATACCATGGACACCTTTATGTGCTCCAACTGGTACTTCCTGCGTTACACCAGCCCGGGGTATGATAAAGGGCCCTTCGAGCCTCAAAAATTAGCCTATTGGATGCCTGTAGACCAGTACACAGGCGGCGCAGAGCATGCCACCATGCATCTGTTTTATGCCCGTTTCTTTACCAAGGCAATTAGAGACCTGGGGCTTGTGAAATTCGGCGAGCCTTTCACTCGTCTCTTCAATCAGGGGACCGTCGTTTTGGGCGGGGCCAAGATGAGCAAGTCACGGGGCAATGTGGTTACACCGGACGAGTATGTAGAAAAGATGGGCGCGGATACGGTTCGCGCCTATCTCATGTTTGTCGGCCCCTGGGACCAGGGCGGTGGCTGGGATGACAGCGGCATCAGCGGGATATGGCGCTGGCTCAACCGTGTGTGGAACCTGGTTCTGGAAGAACAGAAAGATGCGCATTTGCCACCCATCGATCAGGCAACTGAGAACGAACTGCGACGCCGAACCCACAAAACGATAAAGAAGGTTGGCGAAGACTACGAGAAATTTCGATTCAATACCATGATTGCTGCCCTCATGGAGTTCACCAACTATCTGGCCAAGGTAAAAGAGGAGCGCTCGGTTGCCAATAGTGCCTGGAAGGAGACAATAGATACTTTGCTGCTTCTCCTCGCTCCTTCGGTTCCTCATCTGGCGGAGGAGCTATGGGAACGGGTGGGCCATCCCTATAGCGTTCACAATCAATCGTTCCCATCCTGGGATGAGAAGTTGGTGGTCGAGGAGCAGTTCACTCTAGTAATTCAAGTCAACGGCAGGCTTCGCGACAGGGTGGAGGTACCGGTTTCTATCGCAGAGTCTGAAGCTCGCGAACTAGCGCTGGGCCGAGAGCGGGTTAAGGTTCATACTGGCAGTAAGGAGATAAGCGATATCATTTATGTGCCGGGGCGATTGGTGAACATAGTTGTAAAATAGACTCTGCCATCGTCACTGGAATTGTAATAAAACTGGAGATATGTCTTATGATGAAAGAGATTCGAGTTCATGCAAGGGCGGGGCAGGGGGCGATCACTACCGCTACTATCCTGGCTAATGCCGCCTTCGAGGATGGTAAGTATGCCTTATCCTTTCCTACCTTCGGGGCGGCAAGGATGGGAGCGCCTATGAATGCGTTTGTGCGCATTGGCGACGCTCCGATTCGCGTGCGCAGCCAGATTTACAAGCCGGACTATGTGCTGGTGCAGGACCCTACTCTGATGAGGGGATATGATGTGGTCGCCGGGTTAAAACCCGATGGACTTGCTGTGATTAACACCAGCAAGAAATCCTCAGAACTGGGTCTCAAGACCCAGGCCAGGGTCGTGACACTCAACGCAGCGCGGATTGCCAAGCAGATTATGGGTCGAGCCGACCGGGTCAATACTGTTCTTATTGGTGCCTTCATAGCAATTACAGGTGAGTTGAGCGTGGAGTCGGTTCAGAGGGCGATTAACTCTCGTTTCTCCGGGAAGGCAGCGGAGAGCAACTGGAAAGCGTTCCTTGAGGCTTACGATGAGATAAAGAACAGGGGGAATGTTGCATGAAGATAACACTGGGAACGGTGACTAAGCCGGGGGGAAGCCGTGTCAATAAAACAGGAGCCTGGCGCACGTCAGTCAAGCCGCACTTCTTGCAAAAGAACTGCATAGGCTGCGACGTGTGCGCCTTAAGCTGTCCCGAAGGATGTATCTTCGGCACAGGACAGAAGACTTATTATGCTAACGAAGATTTCTGCAAAGGATGTGGCATCTGTGCCAATGTCTGTCCTGTTCACGATATAGAAATGATACCGGAGGGGGGAGAAGATGCTTAAAGGGAAAATGGTTCAGGGTTGCCGGGCAATAGCTGAGGCTGTTACCCTTTGCCGTCCCAGAGTGATCTCGGCCTATCCCATAACGCCGCAGACGTTGATTGTGGAGGAGCTAGCCTCGATGGTGGCTGAAGGCGAGCTGGATACAGAGTTTATCAATGTGGAGGGAGAGCATTCGGCGGCATCGCTGGTTCTGGGTGCCAGCGCTACCGGAGTTAGAGTTTTCACTGCCACTTCGTCTCAAGGTCTTCTATACATGGCTGAGGTGGTCTTCAATATCGCGGGCATGCGGCTCCCTGTGGTGATGGTCAACGCCAATCGCTCGGTATCGGCGCCGCTCAATATCTGGAACGACCAGCAGGACTCGATTAGCATGAGGGACTGTGGCTGGATGCAATTATACGCCGAGAACAATCAAGATGCCTGTGACCTTATTTTGCAGGCTTATCGAATCGCTGAGGACCACCGGGTGATGTTGCCGGTGATGGTTTGTGTGGATGGTTTTGTATTGCCCCATGCCTTCGAGGTGGTGGACCTCCCCAGCCAGAAAGAGGTCGATGCCTATTTGCCTCCTTATCAGCCTTTGTACAAGCTTGATCCGGACAACCCCTATACCATGGGTGCTTTCGCCGAGCCGGACAAATACATGGAAGCTCGATATATGATTCAGCACACTATGGAAGCATCCATTCCCATAATCGAGGAGGTGTCCCGGGAGTTCAAGCGTACCTTTGGTCGTGCAGCCGGCGGGCTTTTTGAGAGGTATCGCGTCGACGATGCTTCGACCATTGTGGTGGCTTTGGGTTCGATGGCGGGTACTATTAAGGATGTAGTTGATGACCTGCGGAATAAGGGGCAGAAGGTTGGGGTGCTGCGTCTCATAACTTATCGTCCTTTCCCCGAAGAGGCTCTGTATGAAGCGCTGAAAGGCGCTCAAAATATCGTCGTAATCGAGAAGGCGCTCTCACTGGGTGGCAGCGCCCCGCTAGCTGTTGAGTTAAGGTCTGCGTTCCATGGCCGTCCTGCCTCTCCCAAGATCAGCGGCTTTGTCATTGGCTTAGGCGGCAGAGATGTCACCACGGACGATTTGAAATATGCCATAGAGAAGGCTCAGCAGCAGCTTATAAATATGGAGTTCATCGGCTTAAGGACGGACCTGGAACTGGAGGGTGTAAATGCCTGAGTTAGTAAAAGAGCGTGATAAACTCGTTGACCATCTATTATGTTCGGGACATACGGCCTGCCCCGGTTGTGGCCAATCGTTGGCAGCTCGCCTGGTGGTCAGAGCAGCCGGGCGCAGTGTGATAATAGTTAACTCCACCGGATGTCTGGAAATATTCACCTCCAAATACCCCGAATCGGCCTGGGAGGTGCCCTGGCTCCATTCCTTGTTCCAGAACACGGCAGCAGTGGCGTCTGGTGTGGAAGCAGCATTGAAAACCTTGGGGCGACTGGACAAAGTGAGGGTAATCGCTCAGGGCGGCGACGGTTCCACTTTCGACATTGGGTTTGGCGCTATCTCAGGCATGTTTGAGCGTGGCCACGACATATTATATGTTTGCTACGACAACGAAGCTTATATGAATACCGGCATACAGCGCAGCGGCTCGACTCCCAGGTATGCCCGTACTACCACCAGCCCTCCGGGCAAGGTCTCTCTGGGAAACTTGAGGCCAAAGAAGGACTTGCCGCGAATTGCCGCCGCCCACGGCATACCTTATGTGGCTGTTGCTTCAGTGGGCTATCCCATGGACCTGGACAGAAAAATCAGGAAAGCGCTTTCGATACGTGGGCCCAAGTATGTACAGATTCATGTCCCCTGCCCTCTGGGCTGGGGCACTGAGCCATCGAAAACTATCGATTACGCCAGGCTGGCGGTGAATACTGCGCTTTGTCCGTTGATTGAGATAGAGGATGGCGTGACGACCGCGATAAAGATTCCCGCGAGGGTTCCGGTAGAGGAATACTTGAAAGGGCAGGTGAGGTTCAGGCATCTTCTCGAAGGGACGGGCAGGAAAGAAGAGATTGCGGAAATCCAGAAGATGGCCGATAGGAATATCGAGGTGTATGACCTTATCGCCAAATAGATGCTCAGATATTGAGGATAATGGTCTTCTCTATTGTAGGGGCGTTCAAACGGACGCCCCTACGTCTGTAGGGGCAGACCCACGTGTCTACCCAATTGAGCCTGGAGAATGAGTACGGAAATTTACAAACTTATTGACACCCACGCCCACCTCGATGAGATTGAAGACCTGGATAAAGCTATCGAGGAAGGGAAGCAGGCGGGTCTTGTCGCCATCATCGCTGTGGGCCAGGATTATGAGTCTAACCTGAAGATATTGGACATCGCTGAAAAATATAAGCATTTCGTCTTCCCTGCGCTGGGCTTGCATCCCTGGAGCCTGGGCAAAATGGATGCTCCGAAAATAGACCTCACTTTGCGACAGATTGAGGATAATATTAAGAAAACGGTTGGCATCGGTGAGATCGGCCTCGATTATGATAAGAGGGTGATAGCTGCGGCAGATAAGGAGCGTCAGAAAGAAGCCTTCAAGGCTGTGTTGGAAATGGCGGGAAGATATGATAAGCCTGTCAGCGTTCATGCCAGGTACTCCTGGAAAGACAGCTTCGATTTGGTCAAAGCCTCCGGCGTGAAAAGGGCCGTTTTTCACTGGTACACCGGGTTCTCCAGCGTGCTGCACGAGATAATCAACGAAGGCTATTTTATCTCCGCTACCCCAGCTTCGGAGTACCATGACGAGCACCGGCGCGCTATTAAAGAAACACTGCTGCAAAACCTTCTACTGGAAACAGATTGTCCTGTCACTTATGGCAGGGAGACTAAATATCAGGCGCGGCCCTCAGATGTTATCAGGTCTCTCAAGGCTGTGGCACAAATAAAGGATGTGTCAGAAAACGTTGTCGCCGATAAAACCACAGAGAATGCGTTGAGGTTTTTTGATTTGCCCGGGTGGACCAAGAAGGCCTGATTTGCAGATTCGGTTGCTATCTCATACAGGGTTAATCACCAGTCCGGCGGGTGTCTTGGGGTAGAAGTAAGTGGATTTCTGGGGCAGTCTCTTGCCATAGTCGGCTGCCTCAAGCACCGTGGAGACGCGGGTAGGGTTGAGGAGGAAAGCCATCTGATATGCTCCTGAATCAACCTTTGATATGGCCTCAAGCGCATCTCGGGTAAATTCCATGTGCTTAGCCTCTTTCTCCAGGGTGTCTATACCCAGTGCGTCTCTCAGAACGATTTGCTGCAGCAAAGCTACATCCAGCTTCCTCCAAAGACTGAGCTCCTCCGATGGTATGGCCTTCTGCAGGTCGGCGTCTCGTTTCAGCCTCAGCAGGCATAGCTTTTTTTCGTGGAGACCGTAGAGTCCCAGGACATTACCCCGTTTTCCCTCCGTCTCGAGCGTGCCTAGCCAGCTCTGAATAGTCTCAGAGAGGGTGGGCAGGGAGGGAAGCAAGCTGTCCGCACTGAAGTAAGGGGATAGCGTCCATTCAAGCTGCACCAGCTTTGCGGGTTCCAGGCCTTTTATCAGACGATGAGTGGGCAGCATAACAAGGCCCGGGTCGTGCGAGTCCATCAGGCTCATCATCACGAAGTTGAAGGGTTCTTCTCCAGTGTAGGAGCTGAGAGCTGCGCGCTGCTCGTCTCGATAGCGCAGGGCTGTCTCGTATCTGTGGTGTCCGTCTGCTATATAGATAACCTTGTCAGCAAAGAGCTGTGAGACCTTCTGAATAGCTGTACCGTCGGATATGACCCGTACGATGTAGTTTACACCGTAGCTATCGGTGGCGCTGAAATCGGGCTCTCCCCTGGTCAGCCCCCGCAGCAGCTTCACCATCTCACCTTTTTTGGTGCGTACCAATCCCATTATCGGGCTCAGGTTGGCGCGGCAGGCCCTGAGCAGGTTGAGGCGGTCGATGGCGGGCTCTTTCGTTGTTTTCTCATGAGGACGAATGTGTCCCTGATTATCCAGTTCCTCCAGACGCACCCTGGCCATAAGGCCGAGCCTGCTCTTGATTGTATCCTTATAGGGGAAGTTGTGTTCGATGACATACAAGGCGGGTTGTTCTTCCCGAATCAGTATCCCGTCTTTGATCCAGGCATCTAATATAGCGGCAGCCCGTGTGTACTTATTATTATCGGCAGAATCACCGGGCTGCTCCTCACCGTACTCCAGCCTGATGATGTTATAAGGGCTTTTGCGGTAGTATGAAAGGCGCTCGGTGAAGGAAATCACATCGTATGGTGGAGTGATAGTCGAGGAGGGGTCTGAGACTCGCTGCAAGTTGTAACGCAGGCCGCAGAACGGTCGAACATCACACATTTGTTTTAGCCTACCATGCCCCAATATGCGCTGTCAACCTGTGCAGGTTGAGGTTGGGTACTAGGTGAGGAGTGTAGGAATGACGTTGGTAGGTTGGAGCACCTGCTCCAACACGGCTGTGGATGATACAATCGTAGGGGCGAACCTGTGTGTTCGCCCTGAACCTAGATAAAAGGGCAGACACTTAGGTCTGCCCCTGCGGTTAATATGGATTAACTCCAGCGAAGGTGATAAAATTGCTCCAGTAGATTCACTACAATAAAAGTATGTATTTGAGACAGGTGATAAGGATGGAGGGTCCCACATGGATGAGATGAAAAGCGCTTTTGAGCGGGCGATGGAACGGGCCGAGGGCCTGGGTAAAGCCTCGGACGAAGACCTGACAAAATGGAAGTATATCCCTGAAGGGGAGAAGCTGGCCGCCAGGTATCTTAAAGAGGAATATGACATCTCAACCGAGCTCGGCAAGTATGATGAAAAGGTGCGAAAATACGTGGCCGAAGGTGCTCAAGGGGTCTTTATCAGGAACATAGACCTGCCCAGAAACGACATCGCCAAAAAGAGAGACAAAAAGGTCATGGAAGCGATCAAGGAGTTGAAACGCGATAAAGTCGGCATCGAGAACGTTTATACCAAGATGAGACGAGTTTTCAACCACTATGAGAAAGAGGGCGAGCAGCAGAGGAGGCAGACCTACGAGAGCGTGAAGAGGGATTTCGAAGCCAAACTCATGCAGGCAGCCCAACAGCAGATTGGGGCTCCTCCTCCGCCCAAGATAAATGTTGAAAGCCATCCGCAATTTCAGCAGGAATGGCGCCGGATTCTGGCTCAACTTGACTCGCAGTACCTCAGGTTGCTCGATGATTATAAGAAGGAGATACTGAGCATACGTTAGCGCGGGCATAGAAGTGGCTTGGGAGGTGGCGAGATGCCGGCAAACCTGCCGCCGCAATACCACGAAGCTGAGAAAATCTACAGGTCTGCCAAGACTCCCGAGGAGAAGGTGGAAGCCCTGGAGGCCATGCTCGCCATTATGCCCAAGCACAAAGGGACGGACCATCTGCGCGCAGAGTTGAGAAGGAGGATAGCCAAGCATGAGGAGGAAGCGCAGAGGAGGCCCTCCGCCGGCAGGAAAGGAAGCTCCTACAACGTCAGGAGGGAAGGGGCCGGGCAGATTGTATTGGTAGGCCTTCCCAATGCAGGCAAATCTCAACTGGTATCTGCTCTCACCGACGCAGCCATCGAGGTAGCAGACTATCCCTTTGCTACCAAAGTTCCTACGCCGGGCATGATGAGATTCGAGAATATCCAGATACAACTTGTGGATATGCCGCCGCTGACCGACCGCGAAGCGAAGCCGTGGCTTTCTCATTTGCTGCGGAATTCGGACGTGTTACTGATTATGATTGACCTTGGCGAAGACCCATTGATACAGACGGACGCTATATTGGCTGAGTTGGAGGGGATGAAGGTTAGAATCATTGGGATGGAAATGACAGACGAGCTTTTGATTGGCGTAGCTCAAAAGAAGGCACTGCTCGTAGGTAACAAGAGCGATTTGAGCAATGCCGCCGAGAACTACAACATGTTGAAATCGCGCTATGGCGATAAGTTGCCGGTGGTTTCTATCTCTGCGCAGAGGGGGATTGGTTTGGAGGAGATGAAGCGGACTATCTACAATTTGCTTGACATAATTCGTGTATATACCAAGTCCCCGGGGGCGAAAGCTGACCTCGATGAGCCCGTCGTACTCAAGACAGGGAGCACGGTTGAAGAAGCAGCAGCTTCCGTACACAAGGACTTCCTTAGAAACCTGAAGTATGCTCAGGTGTGGGGCTCAGGGAAATTCGGCGGGCAGAGAGTCAGCAGGGGCTATGTCCTTGAGGACGGCGATGTAATCGAGTTTCATATCTAAGAGGATTGGCATATAATTTAACTGAGATGAGTACCGACGACGAACGAATCGAATATGCTATAAGCCACACCGAGGTTCTGCGCCCTCCAAAGCAAACCCTGTCTACCTTCGGCACTACCAACATCTACTATTACCTGCTTACCGAGCCATCGTATAAAGAGCTTGTGGAGGGCGAAGAGGAGACAGTGGTGAGGGAGGGCAGGGTGCGGGCTGAGAGGCCTAAGGTGGTGACGCCATCGTATCTGATTAATGTCGAGGGATTCAGCGAACATGCTAAGAGATACCTTGAGATGATAGCCAGAGAATATGGGACAAACACCCCCGGCCTCTTCTATGGCTATAAGAATGAACCCAAGGAATTGAACATCGTATCCTCAGGCATGGATTCTGTGGTGCGTAATATTGATGAAAGAATAGACAAAGAGGGGAACCGGCTCGCTACTATCATCAAGGGAGTTGATGAGCTTTGGGATGTCTCCCTGCTGAAATTCATCTTCGACATGACCAGGTATTCTGCAGGCAGCAATATAACGGAATTGGGAAGGAGGGGTCTCCTAGATGTAGACCGTAAAGGAGTCCCCATGGAGGCCAGACAATCCATCGAGCAGCTATTCGACGAGGTCAAAAATGGCGAGCTTGACCCCTCTGCTTTGAAAACGGAACTTGACAGATGGGGCCTATTTGAGGAATACCAAGATAGGTTCTTTCATTTGTTCGGCAAATGATCAGTAGGGGCGTCCTTCCTAGGATGCCCCTACTCTCTGTTCTCCTCGGTTTCTCTCGTTATCCAGCCGTTAGTGTTGAAAGCTGCTTGATCCGCTTCAGCATATTAGGATGCGTGCTGAATATCTCCTTCAGCCTGTCTCCCAGACCTACATGGATTTTCTTAGACCGGAGCGCCATGAGCTCGGCGCTGTCTATAATGCCGTTCTTATCCTGGTCTATTTGTCTGAGATCTTTGATCTCGTTCCACGCATTGGACGGGTCGTTAACGAAGAATGCCTTGAGCCCTCCCGCCTCCTTTACCGCTTCTTTGGGTGCTCTAGCGTTGCTGTAGACCAGCTTGTATAAGGCGGTGGCAAGCTGATTTGGTGGGTTTCCGACCTGGACGCTCCCAAAATCTGCGTAGTACTCCCTGATCCGGGAACCGTAAAGGACGAGGAGATTGGTTATGAAGTAGAGCAGGAAAGCACCGATCCCGATGAGCACCGTATATCCTCCGCTGCGGCTTCGGCCACCCCTGGCCCACATCAGACCCCAGGCTATATACCAGCAAATCATGGGGATAACGCTCAAGAGTGTGATCAAGGCCATATCCCGATGCTTGAGATGCGATATCTCGTGGCCCAGGACTGCTCTCAATTCATCTTTGTTGAGCAGCCTGACTATGCCCTCGGTAACACAAACCCTGCCGTCTCCCTGCCATCTGCCGAAAGCGAAGGCGTTGGGTATGGATAATTTGGATATGCCGACCCTGGGCTTGGGAATCCCCGCAGCCCGGGCGAGCTCGGCAACCAGTCGGTGTAACTCAGGTTCTTCTTGTTCGGACACATATCTTACCTTCATGGCCCAGCCTACTATCGTAGGGCCGAGCAGGTATTGAATACCTACCATGACGAATGATAGGGCGGCGTACAAGATGAAGTTGGAGTAGCCGAGCGCCGCAGACACTCCAATGATGAGCCCATATAGAAGGCCGAACATCAAAGCGACCAAAAGGTATAATCTAATTTGTAACCACATTTGTTTGTTACCCCCTGTATGTCTGGAATCCCCCTAAAAATCCATTATCTTCCGTCTCTGTATCCTTGTCAAATTTCACTGTTTAGATTCGAGGCTGAACACTGGTCGGGTTCGAAATTTGATGATATAATATTTGCACTTGTTGCTCTCAGGACAAAAGGGCGATAAGCTTCTATTTTCAACAAGGGGTGATAGATGACGAAACAGGTGAAGGCGAGTGTATGCGGTAATTGCCAGAGCTTCAAGCTGGAAAAAGACAAGAAATTCTTCAATTGCCTTAATGCCAAACATGGCGGACTTAAATATGGGATGCAGGTGAGGGTGGATTCGCAGGCGTGCGACGCATTTGTCGCCAAATAGAGCGAATAATTCAGGAGGCCTCTTTAACCTAATTTATATTTGCTCGGAGCATCCTGTGTCCGGACGTTAAGCATATCCCTTGCCATTCTGGAAAGGCCTTGAATCTCCTCTTCGTTTTTTGCCTCGCAGTCGGAGCCATCCTCAGGCGCTGGGGACTCAATGTAGTTTAAGGTTGTTTCAGTAATCTTCATGATATGGTATCATGGTTGCGGAGGAGAGACCGATGATTCTGATTCTGCCGAGAACAAACCTTTGCCCCAGGTCCTGCCAATACTTTCAAGTGGAAACCGGCGAGGAGAGTATTGTTGAATACTGTCACCTGCCCGATGGTGAGTGGGTGTTAAAAGTAAGGCAGGAACAACTTATGGAATGTCCGCTAGGCAAATGGAACCTCAAGGCGGAAATGGGATATGGGCCGCTCGTTTTTTGATTGAAATACTCTGGCTATAATTGGCAGTGGCTTGAAAACTGACGGTAGTTAGATGCCTATCCTAAAGAGGATGGTCAGGATTTGGCCCCAGTGAAATGCGCTCCGCCTGATGTTTCCCGTTGTTGTCAACCTCGATAGATATCCAGCCGTTGCGTAATGCGAGAAAAACGGCGTGTGCTCTATCGTTAGCATTCAACTTGCGCAGGATGGCGCTGACATGGTTCTTAATCGTTTGCTCGCTGATACCGAGGACAGAGGCGATTCTTTTGTTTGTATTGCCTTCCGCAATATAGTTGAGAATCTGCACCTCTTTAGAGGTGAGTGGGGTGGTGATGTCCTCTATCGTCATCCCTATGGCTGCTATGTCCTGAAATTGCCTTAACACGCGCCAGGCGACCTTAGGCCGGCTGCTTACGCTGTCGTTTATGGGATATTCGCCGTGCGAGGCCTTTTTAATAATCTCCATTAACTTGGTCGGGGTGCAATCCTTGCTTCTCAGATAGGCTACCGCCCCGCTCTTGATGACCTCGAAGAGTTCCTCGTCATCATCGTTCGGGTTGGCGCTCAGCATCACTACCTTGGTGGCTGGAAAGCTGCGAGCTATCTTTTTGCCCAGATCGAGCCCCATCAGGGTAGGATAGCCGATGTCTACTAACGCCACATCGGGCGCACTTGCAGCAATCTTTTCCGTTGCTGCTTTCCCTTCTTCCGGGTCACATTCCAGTATCTCCAAACCATCTTGTTGAGATAGCGCCTGGCGCAACCCAGCCCGGAAGAACGGCTCACGATCTATTATCATCACGATTGTTTTGTGCATAGGTTACCTCGACATCACGTACTGGGTTACTTTATCTATTTCCGTTGATTCATTGGCATTTGTTGGGAAGCCTTTGCTTTCCTCCAGTAATAGCAGATCTATGTCCTCCTGCTTGAATCTCCGGTCACCTCGGGGCCCAATGCGGTATGCTTTTATTATCCCCTGGTCACTCCACCTTCGCAGCGTATTGCTGTGGACGTGGAGGATTTGGCTGACTTCTCTTACTGTAAGCATGTTGTCTGTTAAGTTGCTTTTCATCATGTCTGTCCTCGTTCACATCAAAGCTATTCTGTTATTACTATAAGCCTACTTCATTTAGCCACACAATAACCCGAAAGGGTTAATTTGGTTAGTTGATGGTAATAGGCTAAAAGGACTATCCCTATCGGCTCGTAGTGGTGTCCAAATGCTAGCTGTTATGCTATACTTGAGAAAATTCAAGTGTGGTTGTGACCGGATATGAAGGGAAACAAGATAGGGATACTCGAGCTGAAAGACGACCCCTTTATTATTGATGTTGTGTCCAAATTGGCTGATTTCCCGGTAGAGTTCCTCTCTCTTGCCGAGCTGCCCGCTCCCATAACCGGCGATTACGGCGTTATCGTGGACCGGCTCAGCTTTCGTTTTCCTTTCTTGAAAGAAGTGGTCAAGAGCATGTCCCTGGGGGGAACGTATGTGATCAATAATCCCTTCGCCGCTTCGGCCAGCAACAAACTGGTGGATGAATTAGTATTTCATCTCCTGGGGATACCTTCTCCCAAGTCTATCGTTCTGCCTGGCCCGGAGCTTAAGGAGGAGTTGGGAAGCTTGGTCGCCGAACCATCATGGAGCCGGATCGTCGAAGAGGTTGGACTGCCCTGCGTTTTCAAGCCTGTGGAAGGATATGGCTGGGATGATGTCTATATGTTGAACACGGTGGAGGAGTTAAAGGAGTGCTATGCCTCCCATGCTGCAGGGAAAGTCTGGCTGGTGCAGCGGAAAATAAACTATAAGCACTACTATAGGGTCTTTTGTATCGACCAGAAGGATGTGCTGTTCATCAGATGGATACCCAAACCGCTGGGCATGGGGGAATACCTCTATACTGATTTGCAGGAAATCGCTGACATAAAAGATAAACTGGCAGAACAGACTGTGCGCATGAATTCATGTCTGGACATGGACACAAATGTTGTGGAATGGTGTATAGATGAGCAGGGCCAGCCTTGGGTCATTGATGCGTTCAATGAGGTACCCGATATGCCGAAGAGCCGCATGCCCCCTGATTATTATTGGTGGATCGTGGATCGGTTTGTGGCCTGTATTAAGGATAAGCTGACCTCTGAAAAACTGAATAAGCATAGCTTCAATTTGCCCCCGGTCTCGTAATCTTGCCTCAAGGTTCCGTTGAGAAAGTCCCCGTTTACCAGATTATGTCTCTGATAACCTTTAAAGTCACGCTAAAATGTGATAACTTTTTAACTTTTTTCTTTCCCATTTTATGACTTGTTCATCACACATGTTTTATTATATGCATCGATATATTGATGAGGGGGTTAATGATGAAGCAGTACGATGTCGTTGTGATTGGCTCTGGCGCCGGGACGATCATTGTAGATGAGGCTTTGGCAAAGGGTCTTAAGGTTGCTTTGATAGATAGGGGCCCTATCGGGGGCACCTGTTTGAATTTGGGGTGTGTACCTTCGAAAATGTTGATTTATCCGGCGGACAGGATAGTTGAAATACAGGAGGCTAAGAAGCTGGGCATAGTTGCGGAGATAAAGAGCGTAGATTTCGCTTCGATCGTGGAGAGGATGAGGAAAAGCAGAATGGAGAGCCAGACCTATATAAGGAAAGGGATGACTGAATCTGAAAAGCTGAACTTTTATGAGCGCGAAGCGCATTTTGTGGAAGACTATACTCTGGAAATCGATAGGGAGAAGATAAAAGGTAAGAAGATTTTCATCGCTTCCGGGTCACGGCCTGTGATCCCTCCGATTAAGGGTTTGGATAGCGTAGACTATTTAACTAATGAAAATGCATTGGAACTTACGCAGCGTCCCGATAGCCTCCTCATAATCGGAGGCGGATATGTCGCAGTTGAATTTGCTCATTTCTTTGCAGCGATGGGCACTAAAGTCACGATTGTGGAGATGCTCAGCAGGATTGCTCAGTCGGAGGAGCCTGAGATATCGGAATTGCTGGAAAAAGAGATGAAGAGGCGTATGGATATCTATACCAATACGCAGGTGGAGGAGGTCAAGAAGGATGTAAAAGGGATCATCGCCGTAGCCAAGGATAAGGCTACCGGCAAGCAAATGGAGTTCCCAGCCCAGAGAATCATGGTCGCTGTAGGCAGAAGGTCAAATGCTGATTTGCTTAAGGTTGAGAACACAGGTGTTGAATTGGATAAGAGAAATTTCATCAAGGTCGATGAATATCTGGAGACGACTAAGAAAGACATATTCGCTGTGGGCGATGCCGATGGGCAGCAGATGTTCACACATGTGGCAAACCGGGAGGCAGCGGTGGCCTGGCATAACGCGACTCATAAGAAGAGAATACCGATGGACTACAGTGCAGCGCCTCACGCGGTTTACGCTCATCCTCAGATTGCCTCTGTGGGACTGACCGAGGAGAATGCTAAGAAGGATTACCACATACTGGTGGGAAGGGCGAAGTACTCTGATACTGCAAAAGGTGAGGCTATGATGGAAGAGGAAGGCTTTGCCAAGGCCATAGTTGATGCACACAGCGGAAGCATACTGGGCTTTCACATCATAGGCCCCTATGCCCCCGAGCTTATCCAGGAGGTTATCAATGCTATGGCAACTGGCGGAGGCGTACACAGCATCAACGACGGCATGCACATACATCCGGCCACGACTGAATTGATAGTTAGGGCGTTTGATAACCTGGAAGCAGCATAACTGCCGGACATTGACCTGCCCTGTATGTGATGGTAGAATGCCGCCAAGAAGTGGAGGTGCAGCCATGCATGCAGGTAGGATTGTGCTTCTGGTTTTTGGAGCCATAATTCTGCTGGTATCGCTTGCTCTGCTTGCAGCTGGCGGGACCTTGGTCTGGCTGGACAAAGCTCACTCGGACAGCGAAGGGTTCATCACCACAGATACCATCCACCTTGAGAGGACTTCTGATGCCATAACCACCCAACCTGCTGATATAGAGTTAGAGTCAGGGTGGTTTGTGGACAGACATGACATAGGCACCATCAAAGTGCAGGCCTCAAGTGAAAATAGCTCTAAGCAGATATTCATTGGCATAGCCGATGAGGCAGATGTGAACACTTACCTTAGTGGCGTCAATTACGATGAAATCAAAGAATTCAGGGTTCTCCCCTTCAGGGTTTACTATACGAATCACCCGGGTAATTCCTCACCGGCAGCACCAACTTCCCAGACCTTCTGGGTGGTCTCGGAGCACGGGTCCGGAACTCAAACTCTGGAGTGGGAAGTGGAGAGCGGTAACTGGGTGCTGGTGATGATGAACGCCGATGGCTCAGCCGGTGTTGATGTGAATGGGTCTATCGGCGTGAAGACTCCCTGGGTATTTTGGGTGGGCCTGGGGCTTCTCATCGGGGGTATACTTCTATTGATAATAGGTGTTGGCTTAGTCCTTCTGGCAACTCGCAGACAGAAGGTGGTCCCCGTGGCAGGCGCGGGGACCGGAGGCACTGTCGTATCTGAAGGACAGCCACCTTACCCGTTCTCTTTCAAGGGTGAGCTAACCGAGCCGCTATCACAGTGGTTGTGGCTGGTCAAGTGGCTCCTGATCATTCCACACGTCATTGTACTTCTGTTCCTGTGGGCGGCAGCCGTGATAGTATGGGTCATGTCTCTCATTGCCATCTTGTTTACGGCTAAATATCCTCGCAGCTTTTTCGAGTTCAACGTGGGTGTGTTGCGCTGGACATGGCGTGTGGGCTTTTACAGCTATCAAGCGCTGGGCACTGATAAGTATCCCCCATTTACGCTTGAAGCTGGCGGTTACCCTGCTGATTTAGAGGTGGCGTACCCGGCTATGCTCACTCCGGGGCTGGCGTTGGTGAAGTGGTGGCTATTGGCCATCCCTCACTATATCATCATCGCACTCTTCGTTGGATGCGGCTGGTTATGGTGGCCTGGCTTGAACTGGGTGCTGGTTTTCTTCGCGGCAGTGGCACTGCTATTTACGGGTAAGTATCCCCGGGGCATCTTCGACTTCATTATAGGCATTGACCGCTGGATGTACCGGGTGGCTGCGTATTCGGGGCTGATGACGGACCGCTATCCGCCGTTCCGGCTAGATGAGTAGGGGTTTCCCATTGCTTTGTGTGAAGCAGTCCTGGTCCACGAACGGGCCCGTGACTATTGGTGGCTCAGTTTGATCGTATCTGCGCTGCTATCTGTGGTCTGTGCTATGAGTAAAGCAGCTATGTCCTCACGTCTGAACCTCCGGTCCCCCCGAGGACCAACGCGATACGATTTTATTATTCCCTGCTCGTTCCATCTTCTCAGCGTGTTCGCATGTATGCAGAGAATTCGGCATGCCTCTCCGGTTCTGAGCATAATGCTCGGCGTCCTGGCGCCCTTTGGCATGCCATTTCTTGTTCGTTGTGTATACACTGTGCCTCCAACGGGTTTTCAGCCTTGCGGGAATGTACCGGCTTCCTGTTCAGTTCAATGCGCAACACGTTCTCGTTTTTGTACAATCTAATTTTAGATTAACGAATCCGGTTTTAATGTGACTTTTGTCTCGTTTGCGATTCAGCGAACGACAAATTTTGGCAGTCTTCAGAATAAGGGAGGGTGAGGAAGTGAAGACCAAGACAATCCGGCAATCTGCAACGTTCAAGGCCAGTCCCCATGAGGTCTATGAAGCGCTGATGGATTCACGCAAACATTCCAAGTTCACAGATGCCAAAGCCAGCATCAGTCGCAAAATTGGGGGTAAGTTCACTGCTTATGATGGCTATATTGAGGGGGTCAATCTGGAGCTGGTGCAGGACCAGAAGATCGTCCAGTCATGGCGCGGCAGCGATTGGCCCGAAGGCCATTACTCCAAAGCTACATTCGCTCTGAAAAAAGTCGAGGGCGGCACATCGCTCGCCTTCACTCAGACTGGAGTGCCCGAAGACCAGTACGAGTCCATAGGCCAAGGCTGGCGCGATTACTATTGGAAACCGATGAAAGAGATGCTGGAAAAGTAGATTGGCTCGCCTCTGCCATCTGTGAGTATAATCAGTCACAGTGCTGTAGTATCTTTTTCCAACCTCAACTGCTGTCTTATTGTTGAGAAACCTCTTGACAAGCTTAATTTTGTCATGTATAATTTCAGTGTAATCTGATTTTTCTGAATAATCAAACAGACTGAAAAACTTATGTTCACGAAGGAGGGGACGGAGATGGTCAAAAAAGGCAAGGATGAATTCTGTTGCGCACCGATGGAGGGCGGGATGGGCTGCTGTAAAGTTGAATCTCTGATAAGTGTGGATGAGCGAGGGCAGATGGTGCTGCCTAAGGAGATAAGAGATAAGGCAAAGATCCGCGCCGGCGATAAGTTAGCTGTGGTGGCTTGGGAAAGAGATGGCGAGGTCTGCTGTATCTCTTTGGTCAAGGTTGAGGGTATCACTGAGATGGTAAAAGATATGCTTGGTCCCATGATGAAAGAAATGATTAAGGATTAACGGAGGTATTCAAATGAAGAAGGAAGAGATAAAGAAAGTAGTTCGAGAGAGATATGCCAGGGTCGCCAAACAATCCAGTCCGTATGGTGCCCTTGTCAGTAACGATATACAATCCGGTACATGTTGTAACGCTTCAGCCGGCCCCTGCTGCAGCGGCGCTGCTTCAGCCCAGGCTATAAGCAGGGCGATAGGCTACTCGGAAGAAGAACTTGGCTCCGTACCCGATGGCGCCAATCTGGGACTCGGCTGCGGCAACCCTGTGGCTCTGGCCTCTTTGAAAAAGGGCGAGACCGTACTTGACCTTGGCTCGGGCGCGGGATTCGATTGCTTCCTTGTCGCCAACAAGGTGGGCAAGAAGGGCAAGGTCATCGGCGTAGACATGACGCCGGAGATGCTGGAGAAGGCACGGGGGAACGCCAGGAAGGGCGATTATAAGAATGTAGAGTTCCGGCTGGGCGAGATTGAAAACCTTCCCGTGGCCGATAGCTCCGTCGATGTGATTATCTCGAACTGCGTCATCAACCTATCTACTGATAAAACAAGGGTGTTTCAGGAAGGGTTCAGAGCGCTCAAGCCGGGCGGCAGGCTGATGATCTCGGACATAGTCTTGCTAAAAGAGCTGCCTGATGCCATAAAGGACTCTGTTACGGCCTATGTGGGCTGCGTCTCCGGAGCGATGCTAAAAGAAGATTACCTGAAGGCTGTGAAAGCCGCAGGCTTCCGCGAGGTCAAGATACTGCAGGAGACTGCCTTCCCCATCGATTGCATAGCCAATGACCCGACCGCAGTGGCTATCGCCAAAGGCGCTGGGATATCGCTTGACCAGGTGAGAGACACGGCAAGCTCTGTCCTGAGCATAAAAGTCAGTGGTGTCAAACCTTAGGGAGATAGCTTCCGGGTACCCGAACGCAGTCACTAGCCCTGCAGTCTTCCCTTATACTCATTGAGTGGTTTGACTGCCATCGTTGTCTGGTATACAATGCTCGGCGATGGTATTGAATCCCCGTAATCCGAGAATCCGCGCAACGAGACGATTTCTGGAATCGGGGTGCCTGGTTATCAGGAGGTATTATGAAGTGCGCAACTCACCCCGATGTTGACGCTGTGGGGGTCTGTGTTAATTGCGGCAGGGCTGTTTGCTCAACATGCCGTACCGTGTTAGGCGGAAAGACCTATTGTCCTGCATGCGCCACCAGCGTTTCCGATGTAGTGAAAAGAAAACCCACTGCAAAGCCGATTGCAGGCGGGATTTTGGGCATAATCGCCGGGGTTCTGGGCTCAGTTGTAGGCATTATTTTGATTGCAGGTGGAGCTACACCGGAGTTCCCCTGGCAGCCAGTTGACTGGTCAGAAGCGGGGCTCGGAATAGCCTTGGTTGTCTTCGGAATTGCAGCTATAGCGGGCTCAAGCTTCGCTGTTACACGAAGGAATCTTACCTTGTCGGTTATAGGAGGTATTTGCTCTGTGTTGGCATTTTGGTTACTGGGGATACCAGCACTAATATTGATCGCCATGTCCCGTAGCGAGTTTCAACCTGCTTCCGCAAGCTCGATTTGTGTTAACTGCGGCAAAGAAAACCCCAAAGGCGGAAGATTCTGTTCAAGCTGCGGACGCGAGCTGCCCGGGCGCTAACTTGGCGCCTCAGTAACTGCTGGAACCTAGTCGCCCTTCGCTGTCACAACCCTTTCGGCTACGACAAATCTCTTGCCCCTGATGTGCATCACCGGCTGGGCCTTGGAGACGTCGAACTCGCCCTTCGCTATGAACTCGTCTTTGCACTCGGCATGAACCACTCTGCCCACGACCAGGATGTGGTCGCCGGCTTCCTTTTCGAACTCAAGCCGGCACTCGATCCAGCCCAAGCATTCTTCGATGGAGGGCGCTTTGACCTTCTTCGACTTCCTCTCGGTCAGGCCGGCCTTCTCGATCTCGCTCACGCCCCTGGGGAATGCCTTGGAACAGACCCAGAGCTTGTCCAGAAGCCCTTCGGGCACGATGTTAAGCACGAAATCGCCCGTCTCCCTGGTGTTCGCTAGAGTGTGCCTCTGGGGCGCGGAGGCGTAAAGGACCAGCGGCGGGTTTGACGATACGGGCGTTACAAAGCTGAACGGAGCAGCATTGCTCTTGCCCTCTTTGTCCGTAGTGGAGATGAGCACAGCGCATCGCGGCGAAAGTATCTCGTAAAAACCTGAAGGATTTATTTCCATTGCTGTCTCCTTTTTGTAAGTGTTCGGTGGTTGGTTAAAATTCCTCACTCAAGGGAAGGGACGATTATGGGGCACAGCGCACTGTGCCCCTACAAGTTCTGGATATAGGTCAGCACTTCCAGCAGGTCTTTGGCCTGGAAATCGGGTCTCGGTAAGTCTTCCGTCAAAGTGATGCCTCTACGGTTGACCCACACTGTAGCCAGGCCGGCGCCTTTTGCGGCGGATATATCGTGCTCCGGGCTGTCGCCAATGACAAGGACATCCTCGGGGCGGGACTTAATTGACATAACAGCATTGCCATAATAGCTGCTGCTGTGTCCCTTCAAGCCGAGGTGGTCTTTGTCGAAGGCGTAGCGGAAATAACTCACGCCTCCGGCCTTCTCCAGAGCCTTGGCCTTCTCCGGGGCGTAATCGCCGGTGGTTAGGCAGAGGATATGGTTCTGCTTGACCGCGTTCAGGAAGGGGAGGGTGTCCAGGTAGAACAAGGGGTTTCTCCAGGTCTCCTGCTGCGCCTGCCTGAACCTTCCGGCCAGCGTGCGGGCCACTTTATTGTCGTAAGGCTTTTTCAGGTAGTCAAAGAGAAGCTTCTGGTGGAAGAAAAAGTCATCGTGCTTCTCGGGATATCGCACGTGGACTATGCCCCGGTGCACGTGTAAATACGCTTTCCAAATCTGCATGCCATCCAGTCCCAGTATGCCGTCGAGCCTGGCTGCATATTTGGCGTCGGAGTCGTGAAGCGTGCCATCGTAGTCTATGAAAAGGACTTTCTTCATATCAGGGAAATACGCTGTGGAGGCGCTTCAGAGCCTCCATCTCCTCTCTAGAGCCTAGTTTGGCTTTGCGCACTGCGCGGGCCAACACTTCGATGCTCTTGTCATAGGTCTTGCGGTCTACGGGATAGGGAATGCCATCCTTGCCGCCGTGGGCAAAGCTGTAACGTGCAGGGTCGCGGAAGCTGGGAGGTACGCCGTAGACCAGCTCTGAGATCAGGCTCAGGGCACGTACAGTAGCAGGTCCTACCCCCTCCAGTCCCAGCAAATTCTCGAAATTTTCAGGCTTGCGTTCGTAAGTATGCAGAAATATCTTCTCCAGCCGCTCCGGATGCAGGTCTGCCACGCTGAGGTAGTGATGGGCGGGAAGCGTCAGCGATTTCAATCTCTTTAGTTCATCGACCAGCTTCTCAGGCTTCTCCTCTCCGGCCACCTGTGTCACCACATTGCGCGCCCCCTCGCTTTCCGCGGCCACCAAGTTCAGTGCGGCACCGAAACCCTGTGAGCAGATAGCGGCGTGCGGCTCGCAGACGTAGTCCTTAACGCCTTCGCTGAGCCAGTGATACCTGCGGGCATAGCGGTTCTTCTCGTTCATCCCCTGCTGAATAACAGCCCAGTCGCCCTTAATAGTAAATATGAATGTATGATGGTAGAGCTGGTAGCCATCCTGCAGCGCAACTGAGTCTACTTTCGCCGTCATCCTGCTGGCATAGACCAGAGGCTCGGGGTTTTGTGAGATCAGTTCACAGTGCTGTGTGATCTGCGCCGGGGTTTGCCTGGAGGTTTTGCCCTTGCCGCCAGCCATATAAAAGCCGAGGTCTTTCTCCAGTCCCTTCGTTCCCTCTTTGAGAGCGCCGCAGACCGTGGTCGTAACGCCGCTGGAATGCCAGTCCCAGCCCAGCACACAGCCCAGCGCCTGGAACCAGAAGGGGTCAGACAAACGACGCAGCATCTCCTCAGTCCCGAACTCCTCCACAACAGCTATGGATATCTCACGGGAGAGCCTGGTCATGCGCTCGAAGAGCCAGCGCGGCGCCTTGCCATAGTGTAGGGGGAGGTTGGCTACGCCCGTCCTGGTCGGTTGGTTCATGCTGTAGACCTCGTTCTATTCTATTTAACTTTATGCGGCGGGATTATGCAAGTGAGGTACGGCCTATAGGCTATACAGAGTGGTCTAATCTGTGTGAAGGTAGGCGTTTTCCATGTACTGGAACGTCATGCGTTGCGCGTTGTAAAACGAGCCGTTGAGGGCGATAGCCGAGCGCATGACGCTGGTATATGCATCCGGCTGTTTATAGAACATAGGCACAATGACGTTCTCAAGTTTATCGTAAAGTGAAGCTATATCCTTGGAGGGGTCGCTCTCTGGTTCGTCGGACTCGCCGATGGACCAGCCAGTGATGCCCTCGACATGTCCTTCAACCCACCAGCCGTCAAGTATGCTCAGGCTGGGCACGCCGTTAAGAGCGGCCTTCATGCCGCTGGTGCCCGAAGCCTCGTCAGGTTTCTGAGGAGTGTTCAACCATAAGTCCACACCTGCGCAGAGATTCTTGGCCAACGCCATGTCGTACTCCTCCAGATAGACGACACGGATGGTGTCGCGCAGGGCATTTGCTGCCTGGAAGATGCGCCTGATTAAGGCCTTGCCGCCTTCATCCCTGGGATGGGCCTTGCCCCCGTAAATGACCTGAAGAGGGCCAGCCTGGCGCGCTATCCTCTTCAGACGTTCCAGGTCGGAGAACAGCAGGTCCGCCCGCTTATAGGCGGTGGCGCGCCTGGCGAAGCCGATGGTCATCACCCTGGGGTCAAGTTGTACACCGGTACGCTTTTCTACCTCTGCGAGCAGGTCTCGCTTGGCGTCGACATGTGCCTCCCGTATAAGGTCGAGCGAGCAGCTTATGACGTAGCGCAGGTAGAGGCTGTCGTGACGCCACTCAGGAAAGTGGTGGTCGTAGAGTCGTTGAAAAGGCATCGAGGTCCAGGTTACAGCGTGCACTCCGTTGGTGATGGAATTGATAGGATAGTTAGGAAACATACCCCGGGATATTTCCTCATGTCGCATAGATACCCCGTTTATATAGCGTGAGAATATCAAGGCGAGATGGGTCATATTCAATATCCCGTCCTGGAAAGCCCCCACTGCCTGCAGGGCGTTAGTCGGCTCATCTCCAAGCGCTTGCCTGACCATGTCCATCGGGAATTTATCCATACCTGCGGGCACTGGTGTGTGGGTGGTGAACACGCACCGGTGATGTACTGCCTCCCTGTCCGCGTTGGTTACACCGTGGAGGCCCTTCTTTTCGTGCCGCTCCTCTAGCAGGGCCAGGGTGAGCAGCGCAGAATGTCCCTCGTTCATGTGATATGTCTGCACCCTTTTGTACCCCAGGGCAAGCAGCATCGATGCTCCGCCCAAACCAAGCACCACTTCCTGGCACAAGCGGTAATGGTCGTCTCCACCATAGAGATAATCGGTGAGAGTCTGGTCCCAGGCGCTGTTTTCAGGCAGCGCTGTATCCAAAAGAAATACCGGCACGTCATGTCCTGTCACGCCATGAATAACATAGCGCCAGGCTCTGATTTGCACTTTTCGGCCTTCCAGAGTCACTGAAACGCGGGGCTGCATCGGTTCCAGGAATTTCTCGGGAGACCAGACAGCGGAGCTTTCAGTCTGGTTTCCCGAAGCGTCCAGGTGCTGGCGGAAATAACCCTTTCGATATAGAAGCGTTACGCCCACCATAGGTATGGCCAAGTCGGCGGCAGCGCGCAGGGTATCTCCAGCCAGCATTCCCAATCCGCCGCTGTAGGTGGGCATGGCCGGGTCGAGGCCAACCTCCATGGAGAAATAAGCAACTGTATTAGGATCCACTATCTTCTCAGATGCATGTTTGTTCAAGGACACCTCTTAAATTGTTCCGATTTTCATAAATCTATAAGCCTTACTTAATTACTCTCTAATAGCCCGCTTCTCGATGGCGAGCACCTTCTTGAGGCGGCGGCGATGCCGTTTCTCATTAGAAAAGCGTGCCTTGAGGAAAGCTATCGCCAGCTCTGTAGCGAGCTCTATCCCGATGACGCGCGCTCCCAGGCACAGGACGTTCATATCGTCGTGCTCTACGCCCTGGTGAGCCGAGTAAGTATCATGGCAAAGGCAGGCGCGCACGCCAGGCACCTTGTTGGCTGCGATGCAGGCTCCCACACCGCTGCCGCAGACCAGTATGCCGCGCTGTGCCTTGCCCGAAGCTACAGCTTTGGCGACGGCTTCTGCAAAATCCGGGTAGTCGTCGTCCGGGTCGTACTTGTGAGCGCCTACGTCTAATATATCGTATTGTCCCTGCAAGCGTGCCAGCAGCTCGTTTTTGAGCGAGTAGCCGCCGTGGTCTGCCCCCAGCGCCACGCGTAGTTTAATGTCCTTTTCTGCGGTGCCAGGTCGTTTGCCAGCCATTCGCCATCTCCTTCAATACTGGTTCTATATTATAAACCACATCTTCAAAGGTGTGGTCTACATGATAATCCTGGTTGATGAAGAAGTCATAAAATGAGTTGAGAAAAGGTTAAGAAGTTATCACATTTGGTGGATATTCGTATGCCATTCCGGCGCAAGCGGGAATCCAGAAGTTGCGCAACTCCAACTGTTTGCCCCGACCGTTAATCTTCTTCTGCTACCTGCGCCAGGTGGCGGGCTTTCAGTCGCCCAGCCTGGGTGAGGAGCTTCTTGCGCAGCCTGATGCTCTGGGGGGTTACCTCGACCAGTTCATCCTCTTTGATGAAGTCCAGCGCCTGCTCAAGACTCAGCTTCACAGCAGGGGTCAGCTTTATGGCGATGTCGGAAGTGGAGGAACGGACGTTGGTCTGCTTCTTTTCCTTACATACGTTGACAGCCATATCCTGGGTGCGCGAGTTCAGCCCCACTATCATGCCTTCATAGACATGCGTACCCGGCTCGATAAAGGTGATACCCCGCCCCTGGGCATGGTTAAGTCCGTAAGTTACGGCTACGCCGAGTGCGGCTGATACCAGCGCCCCGTTGCGGTCTGAGGCTATTTCCCCACGCCAGGGTTCATAGCCCAGGAACAGGGTGTTCATGATGCTTTCACCCCTGGTGGCGGTGAGAAAGGCGTTGGTGAAGCCGATGAGCCCTCGGGTAGGGATGCGGAACTCCATGCGCACGTTGCCCTGTCCATCGTTGTGCATGTTGGTGAGTTGGGCTTGCCGCTTGCTCAGGATCTCCGATAACGCCCCTATGTACTCCTCGCGGGTATCGATGGTAAGGGCTTCCACTGGTTCCAGGAGTTTACCATCCACCACCTTGGTGATGGCCTCTGGCTTGGAGACCTGGAATTCGTAGCCCTCGCGGCGCATAGTCTCAATCAGGATGGCCAGGTGCAGCTCACCTCTGCCTGCTACCAGGAAGACATCGGCGCTGTCTGTATCATGCACCTGTAAGGCGATATTGGTCTCCAGCTCATGGTAGAGCCTCTCTCTTAGCTGGCGGGAGGTACAGAATCGTCCTTCACGTCCGGCGAACGGCGAGTTGTTCACCCCCAGGGTCATCTTCACCGTGGGCTCGCTGATATCTATGCCCGGTAGAGCCTCAGGTCGCTCCGGGCTGGCGAGTGTCTCACCTATGCTGACCTTCTTCAGGCCCGTGATAGCTACGATGTCGCCTGCCTGCGCCTCTTCCGTCTCCAGACGGTTGAGCCCCAGATAGGTGAACACCTGGCCGACCTCGTGCTGCATGGTGTTGCCATCTTTATCAATGGTGACTACGATGTCGTGCGGTGCCACCTTGCCCCGGGAAATCCTGCCGATGGCAATCTTGCCTTTGTAGCTGTCATAGTCCAGACTGCACACCAGCATCTGAAACGGCCCTTCCTCGATTGTCGGCGGCGGCACCTGTTGCAGGATGCATTCGAAGAGGGGAACCAGGTCTTTGCCCTCAGCGCCGGGCACGGTTACGGCTGTGCCGTCCTTGGCGCTGGCGTAGAGCACAGGGAAATCGAGTTGGTCGGCGTTGGTTACCAGTTCCAGGAAAAGGTCCTGCGTTGCCCTGACTACCTCGTCAATGCGGGAACTACTCCTGTCTATCTTGTTGATAACCACGATGGGTTTTAAGCCTTTCATCAGGGCCTGGCGCAGCACGAACTTGGTCTGGGGCATAGGCCCCTCCACAGAGTCCACCAGCAGCAGGCAGCCATCGGCCATATTTACCACCCGCTCCACCTCTCCGCTGAAATCGGCGTGCCCGGGGGTATCTATGATATTGATTTTGACATTCTTGTAGATCACGGCTGTATTCTTAGCCAGGATGGTGATGCCCTTTTCCCGCTCCAGCACGTTCTGGTCCATGATGAACTGGCCCACCTGCTGGTTATCGCGGAATACCTTGCTCTGCTTGAGCATGGCATCCACCAGGCTGGTCTTGCCGTGGTCAACATGGGCGACTATGGCTATATTTCTTATGTCATCGCGATGAGTTTGACCCAACCGCCACCTCCGCGTGGGCATGACGCTATCTTTAGCCCTTCTCTGAGGAACCTATCTTCTGTTCACACCACCTTTTTCGGAAGCCAGCCCCGGCTCTTCACCCACCAGTAGGCCAATGCCGTGGATACGACAGTGGAGCCCCCGAGCAAAGCCCAATACCAACCCACATCCTGGGGCCCCATTGAGAAAGCAGAGTTGCCCAAGATTGTGGCGAGGGTGTTGGGGACGAGAACCGCTGTTTTTGAAAGCCTTCGACGTGGTCGGCGGTCTCTGTTTTTTGAGTCTTGGCATTAGTTTGTAATTCTTCCATCGGCGTGTCTTTTTCAGTTCGCTTTTTAAGGGAAAGTCAAAAACCACAACTAATCATTATAGTGCGCCCACTTTATCAAAGCAAACTGTTGCCCATATTCAAACCAAGTGCTATAATTCCCCATAACTATATTGTTATAGATTTCACTTTAGGGGTGCCGGATTGAAACTGGGTCGTGAAGAAGTCAAACATATCGCTCTGCTTGCCCGCCTGGGGCTTACTGAGGCCGACGTGGAAAAGTTCAGGGAGCAACTCTCCAATATACTGGAGAACTTTGAGATATTGAAGCAGGTGGATACTTCAGGAGTTCCCCCCACCTCTCACCCTATTGCTTTGAAGAACGTGCTTCGAGACGACGAGGTGGTGCCGTCTTTACCCCCCAAAGAAATCCTGGCTAACGCACCCCAGGAAGAGGACAGCTGCTTCCGGGTGCGGGCAGTTCTGGAGTAATTACCTCTTAAAGCGAGAGCGGCGACATGAATCTTAAACAACATTTGGATTATCTATTCAATCCCAGGTCTGTAGCTGTAATCGGGGCTTCTAACGCCTTCGGCAAATGGGGCTTTGGCATTTTCCGCCTCTTGATAACCAAGGGGGGGCGGGAGGTCTATCCTGTGAACCGGCACGAATCCGAGGTCCTCGGTGTGAAGGCTTATAGCAGCATAACTGAGATACCTGCTCCCATAGATTGCGCTGTGATAATTATTCCATTTCAGGAGACCCCTGCTGCTATGGAGGACTGCGTTCGAAAGGGAGTCAAGACTGTTGTACTTATCTCCGGCGGTTTCGCTGAGACCGGAGATGAAGGTGCGAAAATCCAGCGTGAAGTGGTTGAGATCGCCAGACGGGGAGGGATTCGTTTCGTGGGGCCGAACTGTATGGGACACTTCAACGCCCACGTTGACTTTTACACCACACCCTTCGTGCCTTCGGTGAAAAAAGGCCCTGTAGCTCTTATCTCCCAGAGTGGAAATTCGGGCGCTTCAATCGTGCACTCGGGATGGAAAGTAGGTCTGGGATTCAGCAAGTTCGTCAGCGCCGGTAACGAGGCCGACCTGCATTTTGAGGACTATCTGGAGTATCTTGCACAGGATGATGAAACTAAGGTAATCCTGGGCTATATCGAGGGGTTCCGGGACGGCAGACGCTTTTTTGAGCTTGCCAGGGAGGTTACCAGGAAGAAACCTATAGTTATCATGAAGGCAGGGCGTACGGATTTGGGGGCCAGGGCAGCGCGGTCACACACTGCTGCTCTGGCGGGGTCTGATTTGGTGGTTGATGCCGCATTTAAGCAGTGTGGTGTCATCAGAGTTGAGGAGATCAGCGAGCTGATCACTGTTGCGCTGGCTTTGCTGGGCCAGCCTCTGCCCCGAGGCAAAAAGGTCGGGGTGGTATCAATGGGCGGCGGCCTGGGAGTTGTCGCTGCAGATGCCATAAAGAGGCAGGGCCTGGATTTGCCCCCGCTGTCACCGAGTACTATGGAGAAGTTGAATGCAAGGATGTCGTCAAGGTGGTCCCATGGCAACCCTGTCGATCCTGCAGGCGATATGGTGAGCTATCATAGCCTCTGGCCGCTGATGGAGGACAAGGAAATAGATATCACCATGATTATCGGTGGCTTCGGCATGGTGGGCCTTATCGATGACCTGGTTGGTGCAGTGAATATGGCCACTGATGAGGTGGATAGGATGTTGCAAGCTGCGCAGGGAGAGGAGCTTAAGAATCTGGACACAACGATAGAGCTTATGAAGAAATATCAAAAGCCAGTGGTTTTCACCACTATGGTCAGCGATGCCGTGAGCAGGGGAGCGGTATACGATAAGCTGGAGCAGAACTATCTCACTCCCTGTGCCACTCCGGAGATGTCGGCAAAGGTGCTGGCTCACCTGGTGAGGTACAGCGAGTATATGGGGATTTTGAAGGAAAATTGATGATTTCTAAATACGACCTTACAATTCACGAAGCACACCAGCTGCTTAAGAAGCGTGAGCTATCATCGGTCGAGTTGACTAAAGGGGTGCTCGAGCGCATACACCATGTTGAGGACAAGGTGCGTTGCTTCGTGACCATAACCGAGGAAGCAGCCCTGGCCCAGGCTCGGAAGGCTGATGAGCTGATAAAAGCCGGCAAGTTGTCTCCTTTGACCGGCATCCCGGCGCTGATCAAGGACAATATGTGCACCAGGGGGGTGAAGACCACCTGCTCCTCGAAGATGTTGCAGAACTTCGTGCCGCCCTACGATGCTACTGTGGTGGAGAGGTTGAAGGCTGCAGGGATGGTCATGCTGGGCAAGGGGAATATGGACGAGTTCGCTATGGGCTCTTCTACAGAGAACTCAGCCTTCTTCGCTACCCACAACCCCTGGGATTTGAACCGTGTCCCCGGCGGGAGTAGCGGTGGCTCGGCGGCATCGGTAGCTGCGGGGGAAGCTGTTTATGCCTTGGGCTCGGATACCGGAGGCAGCATCCGTCAGCCTGCGGGCTTTTGCAGCGTCGTCGGGCTCAAGCCTACATACGGGCTTGTCTCCAGGTATGGGCTGGTCGCCTTCGCCAGTTCCCTCGACCAGATAGGGCCACTGACCAAAGACGTGACAGACTGCGCCTTAGTGATGAATGTTATCGCTGGCCACGACCCCAGGGATTCTACATCCGTAGACCAGCCTGTGCCAGATTATACGAAGTCGCTCGTGCCAGACCTTAAAGGGTTGCGCATCGGCGTGCCCAAGGAGTACTTCGTCAAAGGCATGGAGAGCGGCGTGGAGCAGGTTATGCGGCAGGCTATCGCCAAGCTGGAGGATTTGGGAGCAAAGGTTGAGTGGGAGGTATCGCTGCCTCATACTTCCTTTGCGCTTGCCTGCTACTATATCATCGCGCCGTCAGAGGCTATGGCTAACCTGGCGCGTTACGATGGTGTTAAGTATGGCTTCTCTGCCAGGGAAGCTGAGAATATGTGGGATGCCATGGAGAAGACCCGCCAGTACGGTTTTGGCCCGGAGGTGAAGCGGCGCATCATGCTGGGTACCTACGCTCTCTCCGCTGGCTATTATGAGGCTTACTATCTCAAGGCGCAGAAGGTGCGTACTCTCATCAGCAGGGAGTTCGCTCAGGCTTTCACGAAATACGATGCGCTGATTACTCCTACCTCTCCTACGGTGCCATTCCGTATCGGGGAGAAGACTGATGACCCGCTACAGATGTATCTGAGCGATGTGTGCACCTTGCCTATAAACATCGCCGGCATCCCCGGGATGTCCGTGCCGGCAGGGTTTGCGAACGGTCTTCCCGTGGGCATGCAGATTCTGGGCAAGCCTTTCTCCGAAGAAACGCTGTTTCGGGTCGCCTACACCTATGAGCAGGCGACAGGCTGGCAAAAGCAGAGGCCAAAGATATAGATGGCAGTTAAGCCTGTCCAGGTCACTTGTTATTCGGGCCATACCTACGCCGAGCGGCCAGAATCCATTGTGTGGGAAGGCATCGAACACAAAGTGAAGCAGATTGAAAAGGAGTGGCAGGAGCCAGGGGCTAGGCTGTTTAAGGTAGTCACTGAGGATAGCAGGTTTTTCATTCTCAGTTACAATGAGCGTGGCGATGAATGGTCAGCGTTCGAGTTGACAAAAGGCTGACCAAATGCAAAATGTAGGGGCAATTTATGAACTGCCCTGAGGTGCTTTAATCCCCCCTCTCCTTCAAGGAGAGGGGACTATAAGGGGTGAGGTGAGTACCATGAATAAAGAAGTTCTCAAAGTCATGGAGAAGGATGCCAGAGCGACCCCGGAGCAGATAGCTAACATGACAGGCCTATCTGTGGACGAGGTTGAAAAAACCATAGATAAGGCGGAAAGAGACAAGGTTATCCTCAAATACAAGACCATAATCAACTGGGAGAGGCTGGGTGAGGAGTGGGTACAGGCCCTCATCGAGGTCAAGATTCAGCCCCAGAGGAATGTGGGCTTCGATGCTATCGCCGAGCGCATCTATCGTTTCCCTGAGGTGAGGTCGGTGTATCTGGTCTCGGGGACCTATGACCTCGCGGTGGTTGTGGTGGGCAAGACCATGCACGAGGCGGCGGCCTTTGTCTGGCAGAAGCTGGCAACGCTGGAGTCGGTGCAGGGTACTGTGACCCATTTCCTGCTCAAAAGGTATAAGGAGGATGGAGAGATTTTGGATAGTGGTGGTGAGAAGGGGCGGCGGCAGCCGCTGACCTTGTAGGAGAGGAGGTTATACCATGTCGCCCAGGCCTGTGGTTCGCTCTAAGCGTGCCCGCGGCATCATCTCGCGGCGGGTCGATAGCCTTTCCCCGTCGGGCATCAGGAAGTTTTTCGACATTCTGTCCACGATGGAAGGTGCCATATCGCTAGGTGTCGGTGAGCCTGACTTTACCACACCCTGGAATGTCAGCGAGGCGGGCATCTATAGCCTCGAGAAGGGCTATACGATGTATACCTCGAACAAAGGGCTGCTGGAGCTGAGGCAGGAGCTGGTACGACATCTGCGCTCGCGCTACGATCTGGAATATGACCCCGATACCGAGTTGCTTATTACAGTGGGCGTGAGCGAAGCGCTTGACCTGGCGATGAGGTCTATTATCGATCCCAAAGACGAGGTTCTCTCACCAGACCCTACATATGTCTCCTATGGGCCCTGCACTGTCCTTGCGGGGGGCACATTTGTGCCGGTGCCCACCACGGTTGAGAACGACTTCAAAGTCAAAGCTTCTGATATCGAGAAGCGTGTTACTGACCGTACTAAAGCTATTCTTATAGGTTATCCTAATAATCCCACCGGAGCGGTCATGGGGAAAGACGAACTGGGTGAGATAGCCAAGACAGTTCGAAATCATGACTTGCTGGTGGTCTCGGACGAGATTTATGATCGGTTAGTTTATGGGGTCGAGCATACATGCTTTGCCAGCCTCCCCGGCATGAAGGAGCGCACCATCCTCATGGGAGGTTTCTCCAAGGCCTATGCCATGACCGGCTGGCGGGTAGGCTACGCTGCAGCCAAACCGGAGATCATCGAGGCGATGACCAAGGTGCATCAGTATACCATGCTCTGCGCACCCATAACAGCTCAGATGGCGGCTATCGAGGCCTTGAGGGCTGGCGAGACTGCGGTGAAGGAGATGGTAGCCGACTATGACCGCCGCCGGAGGGTGATGCTGAAGGGTTTAAATGATATCGGACTTGCCTGCTTCGAGCCGAAGGGCGCCTTCTATTGCTTCCCCTCAGTGAAGGTGACTGCGCTGTCTTCGGAGGAGTTCGCTGAGAAACTTCTTGTCGAGGAGAAGGTAGCTGTGGTTCCGGGGCAGGCCTTTGGGGAGAGTGGTGAGGGATACGTGCGCTGCTGCTATGCTACGGCGCTTTCGGATATAGAGGAAGCGCTGCGTCGCATGGGCCGCTTTGTAGAAAGACACAGTTAGCAGCGAGGGTATCCCGGAGGCTAGCTCAGGGAGACTCCACATTCCCTTTTGTGGTTTGACCCTCCTTTATCGACACGCTATAATTGCCATGTGGAAGCCGAGGTGGCGGAATGGCAGACGCGCTACGTTCAGGGCGTAGTGTCCGAAAGGGCATGTGAGTTCAAATCTCACCCTCGGCACCATAGAATTCAAGAAAATTTGCGCTTGTAGCTCAATTGGATAGAGCGTAGCCCTGCGGAGGCTAAGGTCGCGGGTTCGAGTCCCGCCAAGCGCGCCAGTGGGCGATTAGCTCAGCGGTTAGAGCGTCTGTTTTACACACAGAAGGTCGGAGGTTCGAGACCTCCATCGCCCACCATTAGCTGAACGTAAAATTAAGCCCCTTGACACAACCAGGGGCGTTTTTTTGTGCCAGTGTCAAACATTTTCCCTGGACAACGACATCTCGAACCTTTGATACCGCCAACCGAGATCGCCGCTTCCCTAATAAAACCCGCCCTCTATGAGCCCAGTAACAAGCAGGGGGTTTTCAGGGTATTCTGAAACCACCTATAACCAATCTTCAGACTTCAGATCGGGTTCTTGAAGTCGTTTAGCCTGCGGTCGGAGTCTATGGTTTCCTTCTTCTACGCAAGAACCAGTATACCACCAGCCCTATTACTATCACAGCAATGATGGGGCCAACGATCACCCCTGTGTTAGTCTTGCTAGGTACCACTGGAGTTGTTGTCGGCGTCGGCGTTGGGGCCAATGTCATGGTCGGGGTTGGCATCACACTGGGAGCAGGAGCATATACAGCAAACATGGTGAAGTGGCCTATCTGTGCAGTAACGGTATGATTCTCCGTGTCCACGGTAGACGGAAGCACACGCCACATTTTGGCCGTGGTATCGTAGTAGGCTATAACCAGCTTACTGGCATCGAACCCTGTTGGAACTTCACCAGGGTCATACTTCAGCGTCAGGGTAATCGGCGGATTGAAAGTTGTGCCAGTTGGCCCATAGTCATAGGCATAACCTATGATGTAAGCTCCTGCCGGAGGAGCCGGGAATCCCACAGATACCTCATCCACCCTTATAGATTGCAATGGCTCTCCGCTCAGCAGCGCAGTGGTGCCATTCCCAATATCAAGAACACACTGCCCACCTAAAATAGCGTAGTGCATCGTTTGCTGTACTACGCCACTAGCGCTTATGTTGCCCGACAAATCAAGTGGCGATGGCCTAGGTATAGGTGTAGATGTAGGCGTGGGTGTTGGTGTTGCTATTGGCAATGGTGTAGACGTTGCCAATGGCGGCTGTGTTGGCTTGGGCGTCATCGTTGGTATTACTGCACCTCCCCCTCCGCCCCCACCGCCAGCGGGCGGAGGAGTAGAAGTGGGTGCCGGTGTGGGGGTAGGTGTCGGCATCAGAGTGGGTGTAGGGGTCGGAGTTGGGCCAGGACTGTAAACGTTGTTGGTCACTGGATAGCTGCTGAAGCTTGCTAGTACGCCCCCATCAGTTGCCGTGACATCGGTGCCACTATAGTTGACAGTCGCGATATCACCATTGGCAATGTCAGGGCTACCGATTGTCAGGGCGAGCATGGCTGTATTTGACTCCAGAGTCGCAGCACTGAAAGTTCCAGCTACAACAGTTATCCCATCATTATCATTAAAGGTGAACTCCGTTGCGGCATCGCTCGGGAGGGCAGTCATCACCTTGCTAAAGGTGATGGCGATGGTCGTTCCATCGGTGTTGGTGGCTACCCCTGTTATGGTCGGGGCCAGGACCGGCGTCGGTGTAGGAGTCGGCGTCGGTGTAGGAGTAGGTGTCGGTGTTGGCGTCGGAGTAGGCGTCGGTGTCGGCGTTGGTGTTGGTGTCGGAGTAGGCGTCGGTGTAGGCGTTGGTGTTGGCGTAGGCGTCGGTGTCGGCGTAGGTGTCGGTGTTGGCGTCGGAGTAGGCGTCGGTGTCGGCGTTGGTGTTGGTGTCGGAGTAGGCGTCGGTGTAGGCGTTGGTGTCGGCGTAGGCGTAGGCGTCGGTGTCGGAGTAGGCGTCGGTGTCGGTGTTGGCGTCGGTGTCGGAGTAGGCGTCGGTGTCGGCGTAGGCGTCGGAGTCAGTGTAGGTGTTGGCGTCGGTGTTGGCGTAGGTGTCGGAGTAGGCGTTGGTGTTGGCGTTGGAGTTGGTGTCGGTGTTGGCGTAGGAGTAGGCGTCGGTGTTGGTGTAGGCGTCTGTGTTGGTGTAGGCGTTGGAGTCGGCGTAGGCGTAGGTGTAGGTGTAGGCGTCGGAGTAGGCGTTGGAGTTGGTGTAGGTGTTGGCGTAGGTGTAGGTGTAGGCGTCGGCGTAGGCGTTGGTGATGGTGTTGGAGTTGGCGTAGGAGTAGGTGTAGGCGTTGGAGTAGGCGTCGGCGTTGGTGTAGGCGTTGGTGTTGGCGTTGGAGTTGGTGTTGGTGTTGGCGTAGGTGTAGGCGTAGGTGTAGGCGTAGGTGTTGGTGTAGGCGTCGGCGTGGGCGTTGGAGTTGGTGTTGGTGTTGGAGTAGGCGTTGGCGTAGGTGTAGGAGTCGGTGTCGGCGTAGGCGTAGGTGTAGGAGTCGGCGTTGGTGTTGGCGTTGGTGTTGGTGTAGGCGTCGGCGTTGGTGTAGGCGTCGGCGTCGGTGTTGGCGTCGGCGTCGGTGTTGGCGTATAATTGGTGGTGAGAGGGCTACCTAAACCCGTAACATAATCGTAACCTGTAGTTGCAGGGTGTCCATTGGATCCTGTCGTTATATCTCGGAAGTAAGAAGAATAGCTTGCTGACTTTGCATCTTGATAGAAGTTGTTGTTCGATGCCGAAAGTCCTAGAGATTGGATCGCTGCCCATTGTGGTGCACCCACGCTTGTTCCACCGACCTGCCACCATCCCGTCGCACCAGAGTAACGAGTGCTGTCATATACTGATACGCCTGAATTCGTCGGATCCGCGTCGTACGAAACATCCGGAACACCACGTTTCCCATTTGCGCCCGGTATGCCGTACGATACTTGGTATGATGGCTCACTTTCATACCTGCTCAGACCACCGCCACCTCCACTCCACGCAGTCTCTGAAACAAACGAACCGCCTGAAAAACTGAGGGTTGTTCCGCCCACCCCGACTACATTGGGTGAAGCTGCAGGCCACATCACCGCTGAGGCAGTATCCCCGGCGGCGGCGAAAAAGGTTGCTCCATAGGCGCTGTTGAAATGGGAATCGTAGGCCGATTCGTTGGCGAACTCGGATTGCCCCCAGCTCATCGATACAGCTACTACATCCGAGCGGTTTCGCGCATAATCCACGGCAGCAAGAAGATCGGTTAAGCTAGCTGACGCCGCCTCAACCAATAGTATTTTTGCATTTGGGGCTATAGCATGAGCCCACTCAACGTCAAGCGATATCTCAAGCGCCCAATTACCGTTCGTAGGGATTCCTGGGCTCATCATGTGTTTTTCGAAATTCGCAACAGGCAAACCGAACTGGCTGCTGAAATTGCCTAAGTCATTTTGGATGGTTGAATCATCGTAGGCATCGACGATAGCAATTGTTCCACTACCGCCTGTTGAAGGAAGATTATATGCCTCTTGAATCTGCGCTGGAGAAAGACCTGTTGGACTGGTAGTTGTTGCATCACTACGAACATGAAACGTTGTATGCGCTGACCAATCGTTTGCAGCTTGAGGTGCTATTGATGTAACCCCAGGGAGGCTAATTGCAAGAATTACCGCTATCAGAACAACGACGATGCTGGCTTTATTTTTGCTCATCTCTTTTGCCCATATTATTCCAGCTTGCTTGACGTGAATCTCGCTAGCTGACTTAAGACTCTGGCCTTCCCGCGAAATGGTACCACTTACTTACAGAGTTAGAGTTACGAGCATTTTAGCTTCACGAGCTGATGGCTTGTAACGCAACGAACTATGCAGCCAAAACCGATTATATTCCCCTCTCCAGTCGGCAATCAATACGGGCGTCGCGCGTCACCATACAAGTGGTTCTGGAGCACTCCATTAATAGGGGCCAACCAAAGCCACCCAATGGAATCTCGCTTTTGAACGCATTCTCTTGCTTCGCTTGATGTGTCGCTGAGGATAGATTTTTGTCAAACATTTGTCAAACATATTCTAAAACAGGACACATCATTTTATAACCCAAAATGGGATGCTCATGCTGGCTTTTGAAGCTACGGAAACCTCAGGGAACACAAGGTATCATTGCCTCAAACACATTTACACACAGAAGGTCGGAGGTTCGAGACCTCCATCGCCCACCATTCAAATACTTCATAAGTCTTGTGATCCTCCCTCTGTTATTCCGATTATCATAAATTTTGAACCTTTCGTCCACATGTATAATAGGTACCAGGTGTTGCAATCATCACTTTGGCTGGAAAGAATGGAGGTAATTAAGTGATCAGATCATTCAACGGGAAGACGCCTAAGATAGCCGATACTGCCTTTGTCAGCGAATTCGCTTATGTAATCGGCGATGTTGAGATCGGCGAAAAGTCGGGAGTATGGCCAGGCGCTGTGATTAGAGGTGATTTCGGCTCGATTCGGATTGGACAGAACTCCCACATCGAGGACAACGCCGTACTGCATGCCTGGAAGTCTCTGACAATCGGCGATAACGTGACGGTAGGGCATAGCGCTGTTGTCCACTGCCAGAGAATCGGAGACAATGTGCTTGTGGGTAACAATGCCACTGTCTTGGATGATACCGAGATCGGCGATTTCTGTATCATCGGCGCTAACTCAATGGTGAGAGCAGCCCAGAAGATCCCGGACAGGTCCTTTGTTGTGGGTGTTCCCGCAAAAATCAAGGCGGAGTTCTCGGCGGACGAAATCGAGAACCTTCACCGGGAGATGGTAGACAAGTACTACAGGCCGACGTCGGAGGAGGGGCCCGAGCCGAGCTTGTCTGAGCTGGCAAGGCAATACAAAGCGCAAGGGCTGTAGTCTGGTGGCTGAGCCGGGCGATTATAGCAAGAAAGGAACTGAACATTGACTCAACACTCCGGCGTGCGAGTGCAGAAAATTCGGGCAGCCGTTCTGCGCAATAAGGGCGGCCCCTTGAAAATCGAGTCTCTTGAGCTGGAAGGCCCACGCGAGGACGAAGTGCTGGTGCGCATCGTTGCCACGGGTATCTGCCATACCGATATAGACTACTGCGATGACTGGGATGGGGCAGCCAAACCCGTAGTGCTGGGTCATGAGGGTGCGGGCGTGGTAGAACAGGTCGGCAAGATGGTGAAGAGTGTCAAGCGCGGCGATCACGTTGTGCTTTCCTATCAGTCCTGCGGTCGGTGCCGGCAATGCCTGAGCGGACGACCTGCGGCTTGTCGGCGCTTATACGAAGCGAACTTCGGTTTCAAGCGTCTGGATGGCAGCAACGCATTGCAGCGCAGCGGTGTACACGGGCACTTCTTTGGCCAGTCTTCATTCGCCACTCACTCCCTGGCGACCGAACGCAATCTGGTCAAGGTCTCCAGAGACCTGCCTCTGGATATTCTATCTCCGCTGGGCTGCGGCATTCAGACCGGAGCCGGCACTGTGATGAACTCTTTGCAGGTCTCGAAAGGGGCAAGCATCGCCATTTTCGGTACGGGAGCTGTAGGCCTGGCGGCAGTCATGGCTGCTCGCATTGTGGGTGCCAACCCGATTATAGGTGTCGACCATAACCCCATGCGGCTAGAACTGGCTTTGGAGCTGGGCGCTACCCATGTGATTGACAACCGTCATGCCCCCGTCGTCTCCGGCATCTCCGATATTACGGGCAATGGTGTTGATTACGTGCTGGAAATCACCGGCGACTCGAGCATGCTCCAACTGGCCATTAATGTGCTGAATCCGCATGGCACCGTGGCGCTCTTCACCGGTGAGAGCGGCCCGGATTCTCTGCCAGGTGGCCGGAAAGCCATCAGCATAATCGAGGGCGACGCCGTACCCCAGCTCTTTATTCCCAAACTAATCTCACTGTACCAGGAAGGCCTTTTCCCCTTTGACCGCCTCGTGAAGTTCTATGGCTTCAGCGAGATCAACCAGGCCATCGCTGATGCCAAGCGCGGCGATACTATCAAGCCGGTGCTGCGAGTAAGCGAGGAATAGGACGAAGAAGAGTGCATGGTTAGCCCTTGCCACGAGACAAAAGCCTGGGACGTATCGGAAATGGACATGGATGTGAGCAAGAACGACTAGTTTCCCCGCGGTCAGCCTGACCTCTGGTTCCTCAAAACCACAGAATATTTAGATTCATCTCAAATTACCCCGCATTGTTCAGTTAAAAATCCGACAGTCCATATAAAATATGGACATGCTTAATGAGACACTGATAGCTTTATGCGAGGAACTCCACCAACAGGGATTGCCCAAATCACACATTGCCCAGAGGTTGGGAAAGAATCGAGAAACGATTCATATCTGGATTAAGGGGATAGAACAGTATGGTCTCATTGAATTTCTCGACAGATACCGCCAGGCTAAGAAAGGAGAAAGAGCGAAAAGGAAGGCTGACCCCATAGTCAAAAGATGGATTTGGGAGATACGTGAAAGGGAATACGATTGTTGCGGGCAAAAGATTCAGTATTTCCTCAACCTTGAGCATGGCATTCACCTGTCTGTCCCTAAAATCTATGAAATACTATCAGAGAAGTACATTATCCGTCCCAGGTGGAAGAAAAACAAAGTAAGAGGAGAAGTACCCCAAGCATCAATGCCGAGAGAAGTAGTTCAGATGGATACTATCGACTTTGGTGAGCTTTATGCCTTTACCGCGATCGACATTTTTACTAGAGAAGCAGATATACTCATCGCAACTGAATTGACTGCTGATCTGGGATGTCAGTTCTTGCATCAGAGTATGAGACGCCGGTTTGACGGTCACGTTAAGCTGCTTCAAACAGACGGCGGGCCTGAGTTTAAAGCGGCATTTGAAAGTAATGCGCCATTGTTCTGTGATAGACACCGTGTCGCTCGACCTTACCGGAAGAATGAGCAATCCTACATCGAGAGTTTTAACCGAACCGTAAGAAAAGAATGCTTGGGATGGGTTAAGTACAGAGTATCGCAATTATCAGAATGCCGGGATATGGCAGAAATTTTTCTGAGGCGGTATCATTACCACAGGCCACATATGGGACGAGGAATGACACCTCCATTATCTAACAGGGAGGGAGACTGTCGGATATTAAAGTAGAATTAAGCGTACCCTTGACATATAACTTGAGTTCCATTATACTTTCAATTTAGCGCCTAAAGCGTTCTCAAAGTGTTAAGGAGGGGTATTGCCTACAATAAACCAGTTGGTCAGGAAAGGGCGCAAGAAACTGAAGAAGAAGGCCAAAGCGCCGGCACTTCGCTATACGTATAATACTCTGAAGGGTAAGAGCGAGCGGGGCGCTAAGGGCTCTCCTCAAAAGAGAGGGGTCTGTCTTCAGGTAAAGACGGTCACGCCTAAGAAACCGAACTCTGCCCTGCGCAAGGTCGCGCGGGTGCGGTTAACCAATGGCATGGAAGTAACAGCCTATATCCCTGGCGAGGGTCATAGTCTGCAGGAGCACTCCGTGGTGCTGATCCGCGGCGGGAGGGTACCGGACCTTCCGGGTGTGCGCTATCATATCATCCGTGGTGCTCTGGATGCTACAGGTGTGGAAAATCGTCGCCAGGGTCGCAGCCGATACGGAACCAAAAAGCCCAAGGCTGCCGCTTAAGCGGACAAGCCCTGGTTTTTAGATACGGGGTCTGTAGGAGCTTCTACTTTATAGAAGCTCTTTGATTGAAAGGATGGTTTGAGGAGAAGAAAATGCCGCGGCGAGCACGAGCAATTAAGAGAAAGATGTCACCTGATGGTAAATACCAGAGCGTGAATCTGGCGCGGTTCATTAACAAGATGATGGGCCGGGGCAAGAAGAGCACGGCTGAAGGTATTGTCTACGGAGCTATGGCAATCGTAGAAAAAGAGTTGAAAAAGAACCCTGTGGATGTATTCGAACAGGCATTGAAGAATGTGACACCGGTTATTGAGGTCAAGCCACGCAGGGTTGGTGGCGCAACCTATCAGGTGCCAGTCGATATTAAAGGAGAACGCCGTATGGCTCTGGGGATGCGCTGGATAGTGATTTCAGCGAGGGCGCGCAAGGGCAAGCCAATGGCGAATAGGCTGGCGGAGGAGCTGATTGATGCTTCTCGAAATCAGGGTGCTGCCATTAAGAAGAGAGAAGACACACACCGTATGGCTGAGGCGAACAAGGCCTTTGTCCATTACAGGTGGTAGACGAGGGTAATAAGTATTGTGGGTAATAGCAAAGTTTGTTTAGCTGAGAAGGAAGGGGTCATGGCGCAGGGGTTGGCCCTGGAGCGGGTGAGGAACATCGGAATAATCGCTCACATTGATGCCGGCAAGACGACCGTCACCGAGATTATCCTGTATCACACCGGCAGGACCTACAAGGTGGGTCAGGTGGATGATGGGACGGCGGTGATGGATTGGATGGAGCAAGAGCGTGAGCGTGGGATCACTATCACTGCTGCCGCCACCAGTTGTGAGTGGCTGGACCATCAGATCAATATCATTGACACACCTGGTCATGTTGACTTCACCGCTGAGGTCGAGCGCAGCCTCAGGGTTCTCGATGGCGGTATAGTTGTATTCGATGCCTTGAGCGGCGTTGAGCCGCAGTCGGAGACCGTTTGGCGGCAGGCGGATAAATATAATGTCCCCAGGATATGCTTCGTCAACAAGATGGACCGCGTTGGCGCTGACTTTCCGGCAACGGTGCAGTCAATCGTGAATCGACTCGGGGCTAACCCGGTAGCGATACAGCTACCTATCGGTGCTGAAGTAGATTTCAAAGGTGTTATTGATCTCATTGAAGTCAAGGCATGGCTTTTCTCTGATGACAGAGACCAAGCTCCCACCGAGATGCCCATTCCTGAAGAGTACAAGGAAGCTGTTGCCCGCCATCGCGAAAAGTTGATCGAGAAAGTGGCTGATAGCGATGAAACGCTTATGAGCGCCTATGTCGAAGGTAAAGCTGTTACTGTCCCGGAGCTGAAGGCAGCCCTGCGCAGAGCAACTCTGTCTACCAGGCTGGTTCCCGTGCTCTGTGGCAGCGCCTTGCGCGATAAGGGTGTGCAGTTTGTACTGGATGCTGCAGTCGATTATCTACCTTCACCTCTGGATATGCCTCCGGTGCGGGGAACTGACCCGCGTACCGGCAAAGAGGTAACTCGTGAGGCCAGCGACAGTGCCCCATTCTCCGCTCTGGCATTCAAGATTGTCTCTGACCCCTTTATTGGCCGCCTGGTATATCTTCGGGTGTATTCGGGAAGGGCACGGACAGGCTCCCAGATATATAACTCCACCAGGGAGCATAAGGAACGACTGGGCCGAGTTCTGCGGATGCATGCCAACCGGCGAGAGGAGATAAGCGAGGTAGGGTGCGGTCAAATTATCGCCGCTGTCGGTCTCAAGGACACTTTCACTGGAGATACGCTCTGCGATCCCACCAAGCCTGTCATCCTGGAATCTATCAAATTCCCCGAGCCCGTTATATCTGTAGCCATAGAGCCCAAGACAAAAGCAGACCAGGACAAGTTGGGCGAATCGTTAGCTAAACTTGCCGACGAGGACCCAACCTTCAAAACCCGCTATGACCAGGAGACCGGGCAGACCATAATCTCCGGTATGGGCGAGCTTCATCTTGACATAATTGTAGATAGGATGATGCGCGAGTTTGGGGTTGACGCTAAGGTGGGCAGGCCGCAGGTTGCTTATAAGGAGACGATTACTATTCCTGTGCGCGCTGAGGGCAGGTTTGTCAAGCAGACTGGCGGGCATGGGCAGTATGGGCATGTTTGGATCGAGTTTGAGCCGCTGGAACGGGGCAAAGGTTATGAGTTCGTAAACAAAATACAGGGCGGAGCGGTACCCCGGCAGTATATCTCCGCTGTGCAGCAGGGTGTCAGAGAGGCGCTGGAAAACGGTGTCCTCGCCGGCTATCCCATAATAGACATAAAGGCAACTGCAGTCGATGGCAGCTATCATGAGGTGGACTCCTCAGAAATAGCCTTCAAGATGGCAGGATCCCTGGCGGTGAGAGAGGGAGTAAAAGAGGCCGGCCCTATCCTTCTTGAGCCGATAATGAAGCTTGAGGCGGCGACGCCGAAAGAGTTCTTGGGAGACATCATGGGTGACCTCAATTCCAGAAGGGCCAGGGTTGAAGCTATCGAGTTGCGGGCATGGACCCACATAGTTCGTTGCTACGTACCATTGGCTGAGACCTTCGGCTATGCCACCGATCTCAGGTCGATAAGCCAGGGAAGGGCAACTTATTCCATGGAATTCTACTGTTATCAAGAAGTGCCTAAAGATATGGCACGCGAGATAATTAACAGGATGAGGAGCTAGATGCCGAAACAGAAAATACGCATCAAGCTGAAGTCGTACGATCACAGGATTCTAGACCAGTCTGCGGTGCAGATTGTCGAGGCAGCGGAGCGCACCGGAGCAGCGGTAATAGGTCCGGTGCCCCTTCCTACCCATATAAAGAAATTCTGCGTCATTCGCTCCCCCCATGTGGACAAGGATTCGCGTGAGCAGTTCGAGATCAGGACTCATAAGAGATTGATCGATATTGTCGATCCTACCCCGAAGACCATTGATGCCCTGACCACGTTGAATCTTCCTGCAGGGGTCGACATCGAGATAAAACTATAGGTTTCAGGTTGTAGATAATGATTAAGGGACTTCTCGGTCGGAAAATAGGCGTGACACAGTTGTTCACTAAAGACGGCACTGTGGAAGCGGTGACGGCTATCGAGGCCGGGCCATGCACTGTGACCCAGATTAAGACGGTTGCCAAAGGCGGTTACAACGCCGTCCAGCTAGGCTTTGAAGCGGCGAAGCGCCTCAATGCGCCGGAAAAGGGGCATCTGGGTAAGCTGGGATTGTTCAAGCACTTGAGAGAGTTCAGGATTGACGAGGCTCCGAATGTCGAGGTGGGACATAGAGTCGATGTTACCCTGTTCCAGCCAGGGGATCTCGTGGATGTGAGCGGGGTATCGAAGGGCAGGGGCTTCGCCGGCGTGGTCAAGCGCCATCATTTTGCAGGTGGGCCCAAGACCCACGGCCAGTCTGATCGCCACCGTGCACCTGGTGCAATCGGCTCCGGCACTTCACCGGGCCATATAGTCAAGGGGCTGAGGATGGCGGGTCATATGGGTAACGAAAGGGTTACTGTTAAATGTCTCGAGGTAGTCAAAGCTGATCCCGATCGCAACCTACTTTTGCTCAAAGGGGCTGTACCCGGAGCTAAGAATGGGTTGCTGGAGATAAGAAAATCCAAGAAACAGGTTGTCAAGAAGGTAGAGGCTGTGAAGCCCGAGGCAAAGAAGCAAGGCAAGTAGTTGGGAGACGCTGTGCAGATTTCAGTTTATAACAATGCGGGCCAGGAGATCGAGAAGATCGAGGTTGACGAAGCTGTCTTTGGTGTGAAACCGAACGAGGCCCTGGTTCATCAGGCTCTGGTGAGGCAGTTGGCGAACTTACGTCAGGGAACCGCCGACACTAAGACCCGCCGTGAGGTCTCGGGAAGCAGCCGTAAGCTGTATAAGCAGAAGCACACCGGCATGGCACGCGCTGGCAACAAGAGATCGCCGCTGCGCCGCGGCGGTGGCGTAATTTTTGGGCCTCACCCCAGGAGTTACCGGCAGGCCATGCCTAAGAAGATGCGACGCCTGGCTATAAGGAGTATTCTCTCGGCTAAGGTAGCCGGTGAAGAACTCAAGGTGATTGATTCATTTGGTTTGGAGGAGCCTAAGACCAAGCTGATGGCTCAGGTCTTGCAGGCGCTGGGCATTGAGTCCTCGGCTTTGCTGGTTACCGCTGAGCTTGATACGACCGTGGTCATGTCGGCTCGCAATATCGCGATGGTCAAGACGCTGCCAGCTAATATGTTGAATGTTGGCGATCTCATGTCATGCGATACTTTGCTTATGACCGTCGATGCGGTGCGGCGAGTGGAGTCAATGTTGAGTGAGGGACGCGCGGTCGCTGAGGCAAAGACCTCCTAGGGAGTGAGATGCACGTTTACGAAGTGTTGCGTCGGCCTATTATAACCGAGAAGAATTCGATGCTCTCGGCTCAGAGCAAGTATACCTTCGAGGTTTCTCGGGATGCCAACAAGCCTCTGATAAAGGAGGCGGTGGAAAAGGCGTTCAAGGTCAAGGTGACATCGGTAAATGTCATCTGCGTCCCGGGCAAGATGCGGCGTGCTGGCAGGCGGCGGGGGATGACTCCAGAGTGGAAAAAAGCTGTAGTCACCCTGGAACCCGGGCAGAAGATCGAGCTTTTTGAGGGAGTATAGTCCTGAGCCAGGCTAAAGGAAAAGGAGACCATTTTGGGACTAAAAGCATATCGCCCCACTTCACCAGGGCAAAGAGGTAAAGTTGGCTCCGACTTCTCCGAGATAACCAAGAAGGAGCCGGAGAGATCGCTGCTTTTGCCTCTCAAGAGGAAGGCGGGGAGAAGCAATCAAGGCAAGATAACTGTGCGTCATCGTGGTGGCGGCGCCAAACGGAAGCTTCGGATCATTGATTTCAAGCGAGATAAGTTGGGTATCCCGGGTAAAGTGGCCTCTATCGAATACGACCCCAATCGCTCGGCAAATATCGCCTTGATCAATTATGTTGACGGTGAGAAGCGCTATATCCTGGCTCCTCTCGGGCTCAAAGTAGGTGACGTTATCTCCTCTGGGGAAGGAGCGGAGATAAAGCCTGGTAACACTCTTCCGTTAAAGTTGATCCCGATGGGCTCCGCAGTCCATAATATTGAGCTGCACCTCGGTAAGGGCGGGCAGATAGTGCGCAGTGCCGGTGGTTCCGCTCAAATCATGGCCAAAGAGGCAGGTTACATTTTGGTGAGATTGCCTTCCGGGGAGCTTCGTCGCTTTGATGAGAGATGCATGGCTACCATAGGCCAGGTAGGGAATATTGACCATAGCAATGTCAACTTGGCCAAAGCTGGCGCCAATAGGCACAGGGGCTTGCGCCCATCGGTACGCGGTTCGGCAATGACGCCACGCGACCATCCTCATGGCGGTGGCGAGGGCAGGTCTCCTATTGGGATGCCAGGCCCGAAGACACCTTGGGGCAAGCCGGCGCTGGGCTTTAAGACAAGACGCAATAAACGCAGCAACAAGCTGATTGTCAAGAGAAGGAAGTAGTATCTAGGGAGGGCTAATACTCTAATGTCGAGGTCGACTAAGAAAGGGCCTTTCGTTGATCCCAGGTTGCTTAAGAGGATAGACGCTCTCATTAGGAACGATCAGAAAGCGGTAATTAAGACCTGGTCGAGGTCATCAACTATTGTCCCTCAAATGATCGGGCTCACTATAGGGGTGCACGATGGCAGGCGGCATGTGCCTATCTTCATAACTGAGAATATGGTGGGCCATAAGTTGGGGGAATTCGCTCCTACCAGGACTTTTAGAGGACATACTGGCAGGGCGGAGAGGGTAACTGCTATAAGAAAGCCGGCTGCCACGGCTACACCGGCAGCCCCGGCGCAATAAAGTGGGTAGGTTCCTGAAGTGGAAGTAACAGCAAGCGCAAGACAAATAAGAGTGTCGCCGCGAAAAGTAGGGCTAGTGTTAGACACAGTGCGGGGCAAGAAGGTCAGTGAAGCCTTAACTATACTCAGTTTCCTGCCGACGCCTGCGGCTCGGACTGTGGCTAAGGTGGTTAAGTCCGCTGCTGCCAATGCCGAAAACAATTATCAGATGGCACCGGCGCAGCTCAAGATTGTTAAAGCCTTTGCTGATAAGGGACAGACCTTGAGAAGATACCATGCCAATGCCCGCGGGAGGGCGAGCCCTTATAAGCGACATTTTAGTCATATAACTATCATTGTTGAGGAGGAATGATTGGGGCAGAAGGTTCATCCCTATGGATTCAGGCTCGGCATAATTAAGGACTGGCGTTCTCGATGGTATGACGAGAAACATTATACCGAGCTGGTGCAGGAAGATGTAAATATTCGCCGTATGATTCGGTCCGCCTACGACGAAGCTGGCATATCTCTGATTGAAATCGAGCGCAAGGCTAACGAAATTACAGTCACTATTCATACCTCGAGGCCGGGCATTGTAATTGGCCGTGGTGGTCAGCGGGTGGACGAGTTGCGGGTTCTGCTGGAGAAAAGAACAGGGAAAAAGGTTCGTCTTAATATTCATGAGATACGGGAGCCGGAATTAGATGCGCAACTGGTGGCCGAGAACATTGCGGAACAGCTCAGGAGGCGCGTGTCTTATCGCAGGGCTGTGAAGCAGTCTATTTCTCGCACTATGCTGCGCGGGGCTAAAGGGGTAAAGATTACCTGCTCGGGTAGACTTGGAGGGGCAGAGATCGCCCGCCATGAGACCGGACGCGAGGGCAGTGTTCCTCTGCACACTTTGAGAGCAGATATCGATTATGGCTTTGCCGAGTCGTTCACTGCTATGGGTCTTATCGGCGTTAAGGTGTGGATATACAAGGGTGAGGTTCTTCCTGAAGCTAAGCCGGCTGAGGAAGCAGGGACGGGTGAGGTTCTCCCCGAGCGGGCTGCTGCAGCTACCGAAGCAGCATAGAGTAGGACAAAGTAAAATGTTACAGCCAAAGCGGGTAAAGTATCGTAAAACACATAAGGGTCGCCGTCGGGGCAATGCTCAGGCAGGCTACGCTGTGCTCTTCGGTGATTTTGGGTTGCAGGCACAGGGAGCGGCATGGCTCACCGCTCGCCAGATTGAGGCAGCGCGTCGTGCAATTGTGCATAGTGTCAAACGGGGTGGTAAGGTATGGATTCGCGTTTTCCCCGACAAGCCAGTGACCTCCAAGCCTGCCGAGACAAGAATGGGCAGCGGCAAGGGCTCTCTTGACCATTGGGTAGCGGTCGTTAAGCCCGGCAGGATGTTGTTCGAGATTTCTGGCGTTAATGAGGATTTGGCACGGGAAGCAATGCGTTTGGCTTCGAATAAACTCCCGATCGAAACCAAGTTTGTTATCAGGGAAACATTTGCTGGAGTGGCTGCATAATCGGTGATGGCAATGAGAGCAGACAAGATAAGAGCGTTGAGTACCCAGGAACTGGCTAAGCAGCTCGATGATGCTTATCAGGAGCTGTTTAATCTCAGGTTTCGCCATGCCACCAGGCAACTGGCGAATTATAGTGAGATACCCAAAGTGAGGAAGAAGATAGCTGTGATGAAGACAATAATGCATGAACGGGAGCTCAGCGGGGAGTAACGATGGAAAAGAAGCAGAAGACTCGTTTCGCCCGGGTGCTGAGCCATAAGATGGATAAGACAGTGTTGGTGGAGGTGGAGACTCGCCGTCGTCATCCTCGCTTCAAGCGAGTTGTCAGTTATAGAGCTAAATTCAAAGCTCACGATGAGAACAATGCATGTGGGGTCGGCGATTTGGTGAAGATTGTCGAGAATCGTCCCCTGTCTAAGGAGAAAAGGTGGCGGGTGACGGAAATCTTGACCAAAGCAGAGACAATTGAGGTCAAACCGGAAGAGATAGAGTAGGCGATGATTCAGACATTTACCAGGCTTAAGGTAGCAGATAACTCTGGCGCTAAGAAGATTATGTGTATCAATGTTCTTGGCGGTTCCAGAAGGCGTTATGCCCATCTGGGCGATGTCATCGTGGCATCGGTAAAAGAGTCGATCCCAGGGGCGGCGGTCAAGAAGGGCGATGTCGTCCGTGCTGTTGTGGTTCGCACAGTTAAAGTGCATAGTCGCCCTGATGGCTCTTATATCAGGTTTGACGAGAATGCCGCCGTGATTCTCGATGAGAAGGGCAATCCCAAGGGCAGTCGCATCTTTGGGCCAGTGGCGCGGGAACTCAGAGAGAGAAACTTTATGAAGATTGTCTCTCTTGCGCCCGAGGTGTTGTGATGAAGATTCGCAGAGACGATGAGGTGCTGGTGATCACAGGAGATGACCGGGGGAAAAAGGGAAAGGTTCGCCGTTATTATCCTCGCGAGGACAGGCTTGTGGTAGAAGGGGTGAATATGGTCAAGCGCCATATGAAACCCCGTGCCAACATCAGACAGGCAGGCATAATTGAGCGTGAAGCGCCAATCCATGTCTCGGATGTTATGCTCATATGCACCAAGTGTGACAAGCCAACCCGCGTTGGGTTTCTAACCTTGGATGACAAGACCAGAGTTCGTGTATGCAAAAAGTGTCACGAGGTGATTGACTAGTGTCCAGGATGAAGGACAGGTATCAGAAAGAGATTGTCCCGGCTATGATGAAAGAGCTGGGGTACAAGAATCCCATGCAGGTGCCGCGGTTGAAGATGATCGTGTTAAACATCGGCCTGGGGGAGGCTATTCAAAATGCAAAAGCCTTGGATGGCGCCACCAACGACTTGTCTTTGATCTCGGGGCAACATCCTGTAATTACCAGGGCCAAGAAGTCTATTGCCGCTTTCAGATTGCGAGCTGGCATGCCTATCGGAGTTAAAGTAACGCTGCGGGGTGAGCGCATGTACGAATTCTTCGACCGGTTCGTAAGCGCTGTCTTGCCCCGTGTTCGCGATTTTCAAGGTGTGCCCCGAAATGCATTCGATGGTCAGGGTAATTATACCTTCGGCGTGAAGGAGCAGATTGTATTCCCCGAGATCGACTATGACAAGGTGGATAAGGTTCGCGGACTTCAGGTCTGCATTGTTACTACAGCGCGTACTAATGAGGAGGCCAAAAAGTTCCTGGAACTGATGGGCATCCCGTTCAGTAGACAGTGAGAGAAGATGGCTAAAGTATCGAAGATTGTAAAATCAAAACGCCCTCCTAAGTACAGGGTGCAACAGCACAACCGTTGCCAGCTGTGTGGTCGTCCCCGCGCATATATCCGCCAGTTTGGGTTGTGCAGGATTTGCTTCAGGAAGCTTGCGCTGGAGGGGAACCTTCCCGGAGTCAGGAAATCGAGTTGGTGATTATCTTTGAGGGGTTGACATGAGTCTTACTGATCCTATCGCTGATATGTTGACTCGGATCCGAAATGCAATCGTATCCAGGCATGAATTCGTTCTAGTTCCTGCTTCCAGGACCAAGATCTCAATTGCCAAAGTGCTCAAGGAAGAAGGTTTCATTAAAGACTACGAGGTGCTGAAGGGTAATACTCCTCAGAGGGTAATCAAGGTTCATCTCAGCTATGCAGGAAAGAAACAACCTGTGTTGACTGGATTGCAGCGGGTGAGTAAGCCGGGTCTGAGGGTCTATTGCCAGAAGGGTGAGATTCCTCGGATTTACGGAGGTCTGGGTATCGCAATCGTTTCCACCTCTCAGGGAGTGATGACAGGACAGCAGGCGTGGAAAAAGGGGCTGGGAGGCGAAGTCCTGTGTTATGTGTGGTAAAGCAGGCGGGAGATAACTATGTCCAGAGTAGGTAATAGGCCGATAACTGTGCCCAAGGGTGTGGAAGTGTCCATCAAGGGCAATGAAGTCACGGTCAAGGGGCCCAAGGGACAGCTTTCTCACTTGTTCTCTGAGGAGATGAGCATCTCGTTAAAGGATGGCGTACTTACTGTATCCAGGCCTACTGATAACAGGCGTCATCGCTCATTGCACGGTTTCACCAGGAGCATACTGGCCAACATGGTTGAGGGGGTAAGCCAGGGTTTCAAGAAGAGCCTGGAGCTATATGGCGTGGGCTACCGTGCTGCCAAGTCTGGAGAGAAACTTGTGCTCCAGGTGGGCTATACCAAGCCCGTCGAGGTTACTCCTCCGCCGGGGATATCGCTGGTTACTGAAGGTCCTACGGTGGTTAGCGTCTTGGGTATTGACAAGGAACTGGTGGGTGGAGTAGCAGCAAAGATTCGCGCTGTGAAACCACCTGATTCCTATTTGGGTAAGGGCATAAAGTATGCCGGTGAGCGGGTCAGGCGCAAGGCCGGAAAAGCGGGCAAGGTGGGTAGAAAGAAATAGAATATCATGACTGGCGATAGAAATTCCAGGGAAGCACGACAAAGAAGACATGAGCGGGTGAGGAAGCGTGTATCCGGCACTGCCTCTCGACCTCGCCTATGTGTCTTTCGCAGCCTGAGCCATATTTACGCTCAGGTGATAGATGATGGTTCTGGGCACACCATCGCCTGTGCATCGACCTTAGATGGTGACATAAAGAACGGATCGGGCGAAAAGAACAAGAAGCAGATGGCTGAGCTGGTAGGGGCTCTGGTTGCCAAACGTGCCCAGGACAAGGGGATAAAGCAGGTCGTATTCGACCGTGGGGGTTACAAATATCAGGGGCGGGTCAAAGCATTGGCTGATGCCGCCCGCGGCGCAGGATTGAGGTTTTGAGCATTATGGAACAGATAGAGAGAATAAATCCCAATGACTTGAACCTGACCGAGAAGCTGGTCAGTGTCAATCGTGTGGCCAAAGTGGTAAAGAGGGGACGGCGTTTCAGCTTCAGCGCCTTGGTGGTGGTTGGTGATGGGGAAGGGCATGTCGGGGCCGGGCTGGGCAAGGCCAGGGAAGTGCCGGCAGCGATTCGCAAAGCTGGCGCTGTTGCTAGAAAGAACCTGATTCGTGTGCCGATGGATGGCACCACCATTCCTTATGAGATTGTAACCAAGTTTGGGGCAGCCAAGGTTATGCTGAAGCCCGCAGCGCCGGGGACCGGTGTCATCGCTGGAGGCGGCGTGCGAGCTACAGTGGAAGCTGCGGGGATTAAGGATATTTTGACCAAATCGATGGGCAGTCCGAACCCTGTAAACGTGGTTAAAGCTACCATGCTGGCACTGAGTCAATTGAAGGATCCGAAGCAGGAACTGGCTAAGAGGAGGGTTGGAACTGCAACCAGTGAGGGGTCCGGTGGCTAAGCTGAGCATTACCTGGAAGAAGAGCGCTATCGGATATGCTAAGGAGCAGAGAATAACCCTGAGGACCCTGGGTTTCCATTGCCTTAACCAGACCGTTGTGCACAACGACTCTCCGGAAATCCGCGGTATGATAAACAAGGTTAGACACTTAGTTCGGGTAGAAGAGGCACCCGAGGAGTAGAATATGAAGCAGAACGAGCTCAGCCCCAGTCCGGGCTCGAAACATAAAAGAAAGCGGGTTGCTCGAGGCGATGGCAGCGGACATGGCACTTATTCGTGCCGTGGACTAAAGGGTCAAAAATCGCGCTCCGGTCCGGGGATCGCTCTGCGATTCGAGGGTGGGCAAACTCCCCTAGTTAAGCGACTGCCGCATAAACGTGGTTTCACTAATATTTTCAAGACCGATTATGCTCTTGTTAAACTGCAGCGTCTGGAAGTATTCGACGAGAACACAGAGATAACGCCGCAAACGCTGCTTGATGCCGGCCTGATACGTTCTCTCAAAAAGCCCGTTAAAATTCTGGGTGATGGTGAACTTCAGCGTCCTCTGGTAGTGAAGGCCAATAAATTTTCTGAGTCTGCCAAGAGAAAGATAGAAGCCGCAGGTGGTAGGGCAGAGGAGATTTAGGGAAAGAACTGTAAAATGCGACAGACACAGAAGAGTTCAATGCCACGACTGGTCCAGGCCATGGTTGATGCATTCAGCCTCCCTGACCTGAGGTGGAAGTTACTTTTCACCTTGGCCATACTGATTGTCTTTCGTTTTATGGCCCAGGTTCCGGTTCCCGGTGTCGACCGCACAGCCCTGGCCAATCTTTTCCAGAGCAATGCGCTCTTGGGCTTCCTCAACCTGTTCAGCGGCGGCGCTATGAAAAATTTGAGCATAGCTGCGATGGGTGTTTATCCTTATATCACCGCATCAATCATAATGCAGCTTCTTGTGCCCATTATCCCTCAACTACAGGCGCTTCAGAAGGAAGGAGAGGCTGGGCGCAGAAAGCTGAACCAGTGGACTCACTGGCTAATGGTACCTCTGGCCATGATGCAGGGCTATGGACAACTGATTCTTTTCCAGAGGGAAGGCGTCTTCCAGGCAGGTGTAATTGGCTTGAGCGGAAACGCTTTGTTGCCTACAGCAGCGATGGTGTTTTCGATGACTGCGGGTACAGTCTTCCTTGTCTGGCTGGGCGAGCGCATCACTGAGAATGGTATCGGTAACGGAATATCCATCATCATCTTTGGCGGAATCGTAGCCGCTATGCCAACCAATATGGGACAGACCCTGGTGACATCACATGTGTGGGGTCTGATTAAGACCATCATACTCTTGCTGGCGATTGCTGGCTTCATAGTCTATGTTACTGAGGCGGTGCGCCGCATCCCTGTTCAATATTCGCGCAGCCTGTTTCGCGGGGGTAAAATGTACCGGCAGTCAGGGGGTACCCATATTCCGCTCAGGGTGAACTCGGCGGGAATGATACCTCTTATTTTTGCTTACTCAATCCTGGTGCTCCCATCAACGGTAGCCTCTTATTTTGCACGCCCTTCAGGGCAACCTGCCAACTTAGCTAACCATATTCAGAATATATTCGGAGTGAGTGGAAATGTTTACTGGATTCTTCTGTTTTTTCTCGTAGTGGGGTTCACTTTCTTTTATACTATGGTGATTTTCCAGCAGCAGAACCTCGCTGAAACACTGCAGAAACAAGGGGGGTTCATACCTGGAATACGTCCAGGGCGCCCTACATCCGATTACCTGAACAAGGTGATTGTTCGTATTACCTGGGGTGGAGCGTTGTTCCTGGCCCTGGTAGCCGTGGCTCCGATACTGTCGCGTTGGTTAGTTAGTAGCGCGTCTAGTACCAGCACTAACCTTATGCTGATCTCGGCTGCCGGTCTTTTGATTGTCGTGGGCGTAGTCTTGGATACTATGAGGCAGATTGAGGCGCAACTCTTGATGCGTCACTATGAAGGGTTCATTAAGTGAGCAAACAGAAACAGTTGAATTTGGTTCTTTTAGGTGCACCGGGGGCGGGCAAAGGTACTCAAGCGGTAACCATTTCTAAGAAACTGGGGCTGGTTCATATCGCCTCCGGAGACCTCTTTCGCAAGGAACAGGAGAGCGGGAGCGAACTGGGGAAAATCGCGAAGTCGTATATGGAGAAGGGACAGCTTGTCCCTGACGAGATAACCGTAAAAATGGTTTTGGGCAGGATCTCTGCTCCCGATTGTGCCAAGGGCGTTATTTTGGATGGTTTTCCCAGAACATTGGAGCAGGCGAGGGCTTTGGACAAAGCATTGGCAGTCGAGGGGAAAAGTATCGATAAGGTGCTGTATATCAAGGTCTCTAACAAGGAGCTTCTGAGACGGCTTAGCGGGCGCTGGATCTGTCGCAATTGTCAGACGCCGTATAATATTGTTGAGCTGCCGCCGAAGGTGGCAGGCAAGTGTGACCGTTGCGGAGGTGAGCTTTACCAGCGCGCGGACGATACTGAGGAGACGGCTAAAAAGCGGCTTGACGTCTATTTCGCTCAGACTGCGCCTCTCATAAAATATTACACTGAGGCTGGCAAGCTGGTGGAGATAGATGGCGAGAATAGTGTCGACAAAGTAGGCAGTGCTCTAATTGCCGCTATTCAGTCAAAGGCAAAGAAGTAGAAGATGCAGCAGATAAGGCACGAGATAGGCGTAATTATAAAGTCCTCCCAGGAGATCGCTATAATGCGGGAGGCAGGCCGAATTGTGGCTGCGGTCATAGATGTGTTGAACAGAGAGGTCAGGCCAGGAGTAACAACACGCGAGCTTGACGATGTGGCTGTTCGCGAGTTTAAGAAACGAGGGGCTGTTGCATCGTTCAAGGGATACAGGGGTTACCCAGCCTCTATCTGCACTTCGGTAAATGAAGAGGTAGTTCATGGCATACCTGGAGCCCGGGTGCTGAAGGCGGGTGACATAATCTCCCTCGATGTCGGTGCGATGATAAACGGTTTTCATGCTGATGCGGCAGTTACGCTGGGTGTGGGGAAGATAAGCTCAGATGCTCAGGTGCTTATCGATACTACAAAAGGAGCTCTAGAGGCCGGTATCGCTGCTGCCAGGAATGGAGCCAGGTTGGGAGATGTCTCTGCAGCGATCCAGTCTTATGCCGAATCGAGGAATTTCTCCGTGGTGAGGGAATACGTGGGGCACGGCATTGGCAGGGATTTACACGAGGACCCCCAGGTCCCCAATTTTGGCATCGCTGGCGAAGGAATCTTGTTGAAAAAGGGCATGACTATGGCATTGGAGCCTATGCTCAACGCCGGAGTATGGCGTACCAGAGTGACTGATAATAAATGGACGGTTGTTACAGCCGATGGCAAGCTTTCCGCTCATTTCGAGCATACCATCGCTGTTGCGGATAATGTGCCGGAGATAATGACTATGCTTTAGAGCCGGGTTGGAAAGGGTGAGCTGATAAGCCTATGCCCAAAAAGGAAGTCATTGAGGTAGAAGGAACAGTGGTAGAACCCCTGCCTAATGCTATGTTTCGCGTTGAATTGGCCAATGGGCATCAAGTTTTGGCTCATGCCTCCGGCAAGATGAGGCTTCATTTTATAAGGATACTCCGTGGTGACAAGGTCTTGGTGGAACTCTCCCCCTATGACCTGACACGGGGAAGGATCACTTATCGGTTTAAGTAGCAGGTTAAGTAACATGGTTGAGCAATTCCAGGGGTAGATGCAATGAAGGTAAGAGCTTCGGTTAAAGTCCGTTGTGAGAAGTGCAAGATCGTAAAGCGCAAAGGCGTGGTCAGGGTCATTTGCACTAACCCGAGACATAAGCAAAGGCAAGGTTAGCTTTCTCAGGAGGGGCAATGGCGAGAATTGCAGGCGTTGATATACCAAAAGATAAGCGCATAGAAGTTGCGCTGACCTATCTATATGGCGTTGGGCCTGCCTTGAGCAAGAAGATACTGGAGCAAACCGACGTTAACCCCGATACAAGGGTTAAAGACCTCACTGATGATGAGGTAAACCGTATCCGTGAGGTTATCGACAAAGGATTCAAGGTGGAGGGTGACCTCCGTAAGGAGGTCAACTTCAACATCAAGCGCCTTATCGAAATCGGCAGCTACCGCGGCCTTCGGCATCGTCGAGGCTTGCCCGTTCGTGGTCAGCGGACTAAGACCAATGCTCGAACGAAGCGAGGACCTCGTAAGACAGTGGCCGGCAGAGGCAGACGCCGTGGCATGTCTAAGAAGTAGGTGGAGGTGACCAAATGGTTAATAAGAAGTCGTCCCGGGTTAGCAGGAGAGAAAGAAAAGCGATTCCGCGTGGGCGAGCATATATACAGTCAACTTTTAACAATACTATAATAACGCTCACTGATCCCCAGGGCAATGTTATCGCCTGGGGTAGCTCGGGGACCGCCGGATTTAAGGGCTCGCGCAAAGGCACAGCCTATGCTGCGCAGAGGGCAGCCGAGGCTGCGGCGAAGAAGGGCATGGAACATGGCTTGCGCCAGATTGATGTGTACGTCAAGGGGCCCGGGAGCGGGCGGGAAGCGGCAATTCGTTCCCTTCAAGCTGCAGGTCTCAACATCACTAGCATCAGGGACGTAACTCCAATTCCACATAATGGCTGCCGACCCCCCAAGAGGAGAAGGATATAGAGGAGGTTTGATATGGCCCGTTATACGGGGCCGGCTTGCCGGATTTGCCGGCGTCAAGGCGATAAACTGATGCTCAAAGGGGACAAATGTTTCACCCCTAAGTGCCCTGTGGAAAAGCGGCATACTCCCCCGGGCCAGCACACTAGTTCCCGCCGCAAGGTCTCTGAATACAGTTTGCAACTGAGGGAGAAGCAAAGAGCTCGTTACATTTACGGTGTACTTGAGCGCCAGTTCAAGAAGCATTTCGCTGAGGCTGAGCGGATACCCGGTATGAGCGGAGAGAACCTGTTACAGATACTCGAGATGAGACTTGATAATGTAGTCTATCGCCTTGGTTTTGCTGATTCCCGCCGACAGGCAAGGCAACTTGTGCTGCATGGTCATATAACTGTTAACGGGCACGTGACCGATATCTCATCATATCAGGTAAAGGTAGGCAATGTCATTTCCTGGAAGGAAAGCAGCACCAAACTGGCGCCACACCAGGTGGCAGTGAAGAATATAGAGAGCAAGACTATACCATCTTGGCTGAGCTTAGAACGAGATACAATGTCCGGCCGTGTGCTTGCCAAACCGTCACGCGGTGATATCGAATCTACCATTGATGAGAGGCTCATTGTGGCATTCTATTCCAGGTAGAGCTTCAATTTTTCCTGAGGAGGCGGTGCGTTGCTGCAGGTTTTGAATCCTAAAGTAGAATCCGAGAGTAGCTCTGAGACTTATGGAAGGTTTGCTGTCGAGCCTTTGGATCCCGGTTTTGGCATCACATTGGGCAATAGTTTGCGCCGTGTTTTGCTTAGTTCACTCCCGGGAGCGGCAGTCGTTGCAGTCAAGATTGAGGGAGTGCAGCATGAGTTCACTAGTATCCCTCATGTTAAAGAGGATGTAATAGAATTGCTGCTCAATGTAAAAGGATTGCGGCTCAGGGCTCTCTCAGATGTACCCGGCAGGCTATTCCTTGAGGCTAGTGGTGAAGGGGCAGTTTGCGCCGGCGATATTAAGCCATCCGCTGAGTTTGAAATAGTGAATCCCGAACTTCATCTGGCCACATTGGATTCTGCAGACGCTCTGCTAAACATTACATTCTATGTTGAGCAGGGCAAAGGGTATGTGCCTGCCGGCCGCGGCGATGGCCTGCCCCTGGGGGTGATTCCCGTGGATGCGGTTTTTACCCCCGTGCGCAGGGTAAACTACGCCGTAGGGAAAACCCGTGTCGGTCAGGTGAGCAACTATGACAAGCTGACTCTGGAGATATGGACCGACGGCACTATCTCGCCCAAAGAAGCACTAGCCCAGAGCGCTGAGATACTGACTAAGCACTTCTCCCTGTTCTCTGAATTGGGCAAAGTTCATATAGAGGGCGAAAAAACGATTGCGCCTGCCATACCTCCCGAGAAATATGAGATGCCGCTGGAGCAGCTTGGGCTCTCGGCTCGTACCTTTAACTCTTTGCGCCGCAGTGGCATAACCAAGGTTGGCGAACTTCTGGAAAAGAATGACGATGATTTGCTTGCTTTGAGGAGCTTTGGTCAGAAGTCTCTGGAGGAGGTGCGGGAGCGTATTGAGACACTTGACTTGAAGCCCAAAACTGAGGAGGAAGATAAAAAGTCACGTCGACGCGCATCCGACGAGAAACAGGATGAAGAGGATACAGAGAATACAGAGAAAGAAGAGGCCTAGCTTTATCTAGGCATGGTTTCTATCTGGTGAGGAGACAATGAGACATAAGGTAGCAGGCCGCAAGCTTTCGAGAGCAACTGACCACAGGATGGCGCTTTACCGGAATTTGGTTAGCGACCTTTTGCGCTATGAGAAGATTGTTACCACTGAGGCCAAGGCTAAAGAAGCGCGGTCCTTTGCCGATAAAATGATTACCTTGAGCAAGCAAAAGAACTTGCACGCTCGTCGCCAGGCGCTCGCTTTCGTTTATGACAAGGATGTGGTAGACAAGCTGTTTACCGAGCTTGGCCCGAGGTATGCTGATAGGCCCGGAGGCTATACTCGAGTGGTCAAACTGGGCCCGAGGCTGGGAGATGGCGCGCCTATGGCCCAGTTAGAACTGGTGTAGATGGAGTCGCCGCCCACTGGGAAACTGGCTCTCATTGTGGAATATGATGGTACAAGGTATCACGGATTCCAGGCTCAGGTTGGCGTGGCAACAATTCAAGACACTATCGAAAGCGCTCTGAAGAAAATAACAGGGGAGAGGATCAGGATCGTTGGAGCCGGTCGTACAGATGCCGGAGTCCACGCCAGAGGACAGGTTATCAGCTTCAAATGTGTCTCAAGACTGTCTCTCCGGACCCTGATCAGGGCTCTAAATTTTTATCTGTTGCCGGATATCGCTGTTAAGGCTGGGAGTCTAGTGGAGGGCAGCTTTAACGCCAGGAGAGATGCCATCAGTCGGGAATATCGGTATACAATCTTGAATAGCCCGACGCCCTCTCCTTTGCAGCGAGATTATGCTTATTTCGTGCCCGTGCCATTGGATACCAGCGCTATGAATGAGTCCTCTCAGGAGCTCCTGGGAAGACAGGATTTCGCCTCGTTCACTGGCCCCATGAAGGGGAAAGGAACAGTGCGTAATGTATCTAAGGCTGAGGTCTCAAGAGAGGGAGAATCGGTGTTTTTCGACATGGTGGCTGACTCTTTTCTCCCGAAGCAGGTACGGTGCACAGCAGGCTCTCTGGTGAGGGTAGGATTAGGCAAGCTAAAGCTGGAGAAGTTCAAGGAGATAATTCAAGCGAAAAGGCCCGGGCTCGCGGCGCCGGTGGCGCCTGCTAACGGCCTCTGTTTGATGAAGGTAAACTATCCCGAGCACAAGTTCGGCAAGGGGCAAATTTATGAGGACTTATAGTACCAAGGTGTCCGATATCGAGCGGAAATGGCATGTTATTGATGCCTCTGGTAAAACTCTGGGCAGACTTGCTACTGAGGCAGCGGTGCTGCTAAAAGGCAAGCACAAGCCGATGTATACGCCGCATCTTGACGTTGGCGATTTTGTTGTTGTAGTGAATGCGGATAAGATAGAGGTGACAGGCAAGAAGCTCACCCAGAAGATTTACTATCGCCATTCCAACTATCCGGGAGGGCTGAAGAGCGTCAGCCTGGAAAAGATGCTTGAGACTCATCCCACCCGTGCCGTCGAGCATGCGGTAAAAGGAATGTTGCCGCACAATCGTTTGGGTGCTGCTATGTTTAAGAAGCTCAAAGTATACGCCGGAGCAGAGCATCCACATAAGGCACAGGTTAAAGCGGCTGAGAAGGAGAATTAGGTTGAGCGAACAAGCCTATTTTCGCGGCACAGGACGACGTAAAACAGCAGTAGCTCAGGTGAAGCTGATGACAGGCAAGGGCGCTATCATCGTCAACGGCAAGCCTTTGGAAGAGGTATTCGGGATGGAGCGGCTGCAGTCTACCATCCTCGAGCCGCTCAGGGTCACCGATACCTCGAATAAATTCAGTGCCGTAATCAAGGTTACGGGCGGTGGTATCGTAGCGCAGGCAGGGGCCATCAGTCATGGCATCAGCCGTGCCCTGGTCAGGACGGATGAAAGCCTCAAGACCCAGCTTCGTAGTTATGGGTTGCTTACCAGGGATTCACGAGTGAAGGAACGAAAGAAGTACGGCCTGAGAAAGGCTCGCAAGGCGCGCCAGTATCGAAAGAGATAGCCTTCATATAATCCTGCAAGGAGTACGCCGGTATTGGATATCGCCGAAGTAAACAGAAACACCAAGATTTCGATTAATGGCGTTCCCTATGCTGTAGAGGACGTCAAGTTCGTTAAGCCTGGCAAAGGCCGCGCAATGTATTACCTCAAACTGCGCAACCTCTTCGACGGCACTACCCGAGACCAGACCTATCATTCCAGCGATAAGGTTGAAGAGGTCCAGGTCAGCAGCAACGAGATGCAGTATCTCTATAAAGAGGGTGATGACTACGTATTCATGGATAATGAGAACTTTGAGCAGCACCACGTGCCCAAAGAGATGCTCGGCGCGAAGAGCCAGTTCCTTAAGGAAGGCCTGGTGGCAACCGTCTCAGTGATGGAAGGCAGAATCCTTGAGGTAATCATACCGAAGTTCGTCGAGTTGGCGGTGGTGAAGGGTGCCGCCAGCACCAAGACCGATACCATAACCGCTCAATCTAAGATGGTCGAGCTTGAAACCGGGGTTACCCTGGCAGTCCCCGCCTTTGTCAAGGAAGGGGACATTCTCAAGGTGGACACACGCACCAGCAGCTACGTAGAACGGGTAAGCACCAAAAGGTGAAGTGCATCGACTATGGCCGAGGACGAATCCTTGCGCCTCTCCCGGATCAAGGCCAATCTCGAGCGCCGGGCTCTTATCTATGACCTAATTCGAGCCTTCTTTCGTAGCGAAGGCTTCCTCGAAGTAGAGACGCCTCTCCTGGTTCCCACAGTTGCTCCCGAAAAGTACATCGCCCCCTTTGCTGTCAACGGTTGGTTCCTCTCCACATCTCCCGAGTTGCACATGAAGCGACTCCTCTCTGCTGGCTACACTAAAATCTTCCAGATTTGCCACAGCTTCCGTAAAAGTGAGCGAGGCCAATTGCATAACCCCGAATTTACCATGATGGAATGGTATCGTGTCGGCGTTGACTACAAGGGGATTATCCAAGATACTGAGCGGCTGGTGTCAACCCTGGCACACAAGCTTAACCATCGCTCAACCGTTCGTTACCAGGGCAACGAAATAGACCTTGCACATCCCTGGACTAGGGTAACAGTTCAGGATGCTTTTCTTCGTTCGGCTGGCTGGGACCCATTCAATCGCCTTGACGAAGAGCGGTTCGAAGTTGATTTGGTTGAGAAGGTCATACCGAGCTTTGACACTGGCCGTCCCACCGTGCTCCTGGACTATCCCGTGGCGATGGCCTCTCTGGCCAGGTTAAGGCCAGGGAGCCAGCCTGTAGCCGAACGTGCCGAGGTCTTTATCGGGGGGCTCGAGCTGGCCAATGCCTACAGCGAGTTGAACGATGCCGCCGAGCAGGAGAAGCGCTTCAAACAGGAAATTGAGACTTTGAAGCGAGAAGGCAAACGCAACATTGTCATGCCAGAGAAATTCCTGAAGTCTCTGTCTAGCCTCCCTGAGTGTGGAGGGATTGCTCTGGGTATCGACCGTCTGGTCATGTTATTCTGCGATTCTGCGTCCATCGATGAGGTTATCGCTTTCCCCTGGGATGCGGTTTAGCATGAATTAGATGCCATTTCGTTAATTCGAAGATTAGGGGTACCGCATTGCCGTGCCCTTATTTGTTTCCATTTCTCACAACAAATGTTGAAATTTCTTTAGCGGCTGTGCATAATGAGTCATCCGCGGGAGAGTTGCTCAGAACTTGAGGAGGGGACGAGATGAAAGCAGCCGTATTGGAAGGCAAGAGGAAGTTTGTGATAGAAGAGGTTCCCGAACCTGTTCTGGAAAAGGATGAAGTCCTGATAAAGGTGCGGTATTGCGGGGTATGCGGCTCTGATTTGCACGTTTTCAAGGAAGGCGCTGGTGTGGGGTTCGGCCATGAGTTCTCGGGAGACATCGTCGCAATGGGGTCGGAGGTGGAGGGGTGGAGGATAGGAGAGCGAGTTGCAGTTGAACCTGTTATCTCCTGCGGCGAGTGCTTCTGGTGCCAGCGTGGTGAATTAGGTCTCTGCGAACAATACTTTATTGCGTTGGTAGAATACAAAGGCGCTTTCGCCACCTACGCCAAGGCCAAGTATTATTACCTTCATAAACTCCCCAGAGGGCTGAGTTATGAGGAAGGGGCCATAATCGAGCCCACGACTTGCGCTCTGCACGCCATCAAAGTGGCCGGAATGCAGAAAGGCGATGTTGTTGCAGTTCTGGGTCTGGGCCCCATCGGACAACTTGTGGCGCGAGTAGCAAAAGCCTCAGGTGCTAAAGCAGTGTACGCCTCAGAACTCAGCCGGCTAAGGCTCGAAATGGCCGGAGACGCGGTAGACGAAGTCATAGACGCGAAAGTGACAAACCCGGTTGACCGCGTTCTTGAGCTGACGGATGGGAGAGGCCCTGATATTGTCTTCGAATGTGCTGGGGCAGTCGAGACGACTCAGCAGTCAATTGCCCTGGTGAGGAAAGGCGGGACTGTCGTTATCGTAGCAATATGCTTCGAGACAGTCGAATTGCCGGTCAGCAACATCAACCTGAGAGGGCTTACGGTGAAAGGGTCCATGTGCTTTTCTCCGGGTGAGTATGCTGCTGCATTGAAGCTCATCAGGAGTAAGAAAATCGACGTGGCGCCTTTGCTGAGACGCAAGATGCCACTGGCAAAAATCAACGAGGCATTCGAATTGGCCTTGAGAGGCGAGGGCGGCAAGATTCTGATAAAGCCGTAAGGGGCTCTCCGCCAGAGGCGGACAGCCCCTTCAAGTTTACTTCTTGTGGGCCTCCACGAGCGTGCTCCTTGCCTCTGCCCCTCTGTAGTCTGCAAAGCTCAACACCGAGGGGTCTGTCCTCACATCGAGCACCGCAGGCAGCCCTGACTTGAAGGCCCTCTTCAGGGCGGGTTTGATTTGCTCGGGTTCGGTCACGCGCTCCCCGTAAGCCCCGAGGCTCTCCGCATACTTGTCGTATCTCACATCCTCGCTCAATATAGAGCAAGTCTCCATACATTGGTTGAGCTGCTGGTCGTGTCTCACCATGCCCCACTGGCAGTCGTTGCTTACCACCACTACGATTTGCTTCTTGTGTCGCACGGCGCTATCTATCTCACTGGCATTAAGCAGGAATGAGCCGTCGCCTGTTATCACGACGACTTTTTTATTAGGTTTTGCCGTTTTGATGCCTATCCCGAATGGGATGCCACCTCCCAGGTGTCCCAGCGAGCCGCCCAGGGCATTTATGTAGCTTCGTGGCGAATTGGCGTGATACAGAGGCGTAACATGGGCATGAATGTCGCCGCCGTCCATCACAATAACCGAGTCGTCGCCCAGGTAGTCGCAGACCTCTTTCCCCAGCCTCCTGGGGTCGATAGGCTTGCTCGCGCTAGTTGCGCCTGAGGTTAGCGTATCCTGTATCGATTTGGCGATGCTCTTCACTGTCTTCACCCACTCCGTCTCCCTGCGCCTTTTGCCGGATGCTCCTAGTGAATCCTGAGCTGCTTCCGTGAATTGGGTCAGTACCGCCCTGGCATCTCCCCATATCCCGATGTCAACCGGCCTGTTCCTGCCGATTTCCAGAGGTTCGATGTCCACCGCGATTACCTTTACATCAGGCGCATAAAGAGCACCTTTGCCATAGTTCAGTATCTCCTCGAACCTGACCCCGATGGCTAAGAGTACATCGGCTCCTGCTATGCTCCCGAAATCGTAGCCTACAGGCCCTCCGCAGAGCGGGTGGTCATCCGGTATGCCACCCTTGCCGCCTATGGCGTAACAAACAGGAATCTTAAGGGACTCGGCGAATTTCACCAGCTCTTTTGAAGCACCGGACCACAGAATGCCGCTCCCGATTAAAATGCCGGGCCTCTCAGCGTCCAGCAGCCATTTGACTGCTTTCTTCACCAGTTGAGGGTCTCCATAAGGACGGGCGTCTGTTCTATACTTCTGTGACGGAACAATCGGCGCATCTTTCTTATCTACTTCGAGCAGCAGCAAATCATAGGGAATATCTAACAGCACAGGCCCTTTGCGACCCGTGGTGGCATATCTGAAAGCTGTGGCTACATACTCCGGCAAGCGTACCGTGGATGTAGGGTAACCTCTCCACTTCGTGATGGGGTGATATGCATCCCTGGAGTCGAATTCCTGGACAGCGCCTTTGCCGGTATAGCAGAATGGCGTGGAAGTGCAGATGGCGACAACAGGCGCGCAGGCATACCAGGCGGCAGCGATACCCGCCGCCATATTGATGGCGCCCGGGCCTGCCGTAACCATAGTCACCCCCGGCTCGCCGGTAGCCATGGAGTAGCCTGTAGCAGCATTAGCCACAGCCTGCTCGTGCCTCATGTCCAGAAGCTCTATTCCCTCATCCAGGCATGAATCGTATATTTCGCTCAGCTCTCCGCTCAAGGTGAAGATTGTCTTAACTTTCTCATTCTTCAAAGCCTTGCCTACCAGAGTGCTTCCTTTTATCTTCGCCATTTCGACCTCCATAATCTGGGATTGTGCAGCCATGACAAATTGTGGAATTATTTGCTGTGCGATTTAGGACTAGATTCTAACCGATTTTGTCAAGAGTTTCCAATGGATGGGCTATATAATTCGCTCTTTTAGGATTCGGCCAGGCGCTTCTTGAGGAAATCGATGATTTTGACCGGGTAGGGGTCGGTCTCATTAAGCAGCGCCAGGTAGTAGCTGACCCAGTCCCCGAAGAAAACTAGACTCATCATCTGGCTCAGGGCGCTTTCCCCTCGGGCCTCGACTGTCTCGTGGCTGACCTTTGCGTTGCTCAGCATCTCGGCAGTGAGCTTGTACCGAATTAGAGTTCGCGGATGCAGGCGCGGGGAACGCAGGAAGACCACGAATAGCTTCTGCGCTAAGTCGGCCGGGAACTCATAGCCCACCACAGCATTGTGGTTCAGCTCGGGGAATATCTCGTAAAAAGCCCAGGCCTTGCTATTCTCGTTTATCTGCGTTTTCCAGCGTTGCGCTGCCGTGGAAACAAAGCCTGCACCATAGATGATGGCTAGATGGCTATGCAATTTGGTCGCCAGTTGCTTGGCCGGGTTGCTCTTCAGCGGGCCTTTCTCATCTATTGTGGTCTGTAAATCCTGAAGCACCTGCGCCATCTCCGCTACATCCTTCGATTTGTCGCTCACGATGCCCAGGTTCTGGCAGATTCCGAGGAGTGGGACGAAGCTATGGGCCAGCGCGGCGCGGGGTGGTGCTTTGTAGTCGATGATAAGAACGGGGATTTTATTTTGTTCGGCAATCTCCTTTAACTTGCCGCCGGTGGTGATGACCAGCTTCTTGGCTGGCGTTGCCAGCGCTTGATCAAATGTCGATAGTGTCTCCTCTGTCATTCCCGAGTAGCTTGAGGCAATGACCAAAGTCTTAGAATCAACAAATTGGGGCAGATTATAGTCCCTGGATACAGAGATGGGCGTTTTACTCTCCAGCGAGGCCAGGCTGTTTAAAAGGTCGCCGCCGATAGCCGAGCCGCCCATGCCCAGGATGACAACTCTGTCTATATTGGAATATGACCTCGGCAATTTGAAGCTCAAAGCCTGCTGCCATGCCTTGAGGCACTGTTGAGGCAGCTCCCGGATACGCTCTCGCATCCCCGCCGGGTCTAGTGTTTTATAGACTTCTGGATTATCAAGGTCTATCATCATCTAAATACCCGCCAATTCCTCTCCTGCCTTAAGTAATCTTTCCACATGTTCCGGAGAGTCGCTTTCGGCATATATACGCAGGACTGGCTCTGTCCCGGAGAGGCGGATCAGAAGCCAGCTTCCATCGCTGAGCCGGAAGCGAAAACCATCCACTGTGTCCCTCTTGGTTACCTTTGTATTATCGATCTCGCTGGGCTTGAGCTGGCTCAAGCGATTTATCACAGCTTCTCGTTTCTCCTCAGAGAAATGGAAATCGATTCGGTTGTAGTGATGAGGCCCTACCTTGCTGTAAAGATATTCTATCAGTTCTGAGGGCTTCTTGCCCGTTTTTACCATAAAATCGAGTATGTACAATCCTGATAGTATACCATCGCGCTCCGGGATATGCCCACGGTAGCCGAAGCCGCCGCTCTCCTCGCCCCCGATAAGGGCGTTTTCGGCCATCATCTTGGGGCCGAGGTATTTGAAGCCAACTGGTGTCTCAAATACAGGGACCGAGTAAAGTTCACCCAGCTTGTAGACCATGTCTGTGGTGGTTACGGACTTGACGATTGCTCCCCGCTCTCCACGAATCTCCAGGAGATACAGGGTGAGCAAGGCAAATACCTGAAGTTGCGTCACGAACACGCCGTTTTCGTCGAGGACGCCGATGCGGTCAGAATCGCCGTCCGTTGCCAGTCCCACATCTGCACCGCTCGCCTTCACTCTCTTGGAAAGCTTGGTCAGGTGCGAGGCAATGGGCTCCGGCTGTATTCCAGGGAAGAGGGGATTGCGTTTAGCATTGAGCTCGATTATCTTGATGTTGCCGCCTGTCAATAATCTCCTGAAGTAGCCGGCACCGGCGCCATACATGGAATCTACGGCAATATTCAATCTCGCTTTGCGTATCCCTTCCAGGTCGACCAGTTTAGCGATCTGGCTCAGATAGACCGGTGCCGGATCGTGATATTCGATCAGCCCCTGTTTCAGGCCATCCGATAGTGCAAGTCGCTTTACCTTGCCGCTGCTCACGATTTGATGGATGCGCCTCTCCAGTTCGGCGGTCACCTCAGGCGAAGCGCTTCCGCCGTACTCCGGTTTATATTTGAACCCGTTCCATATAGCAGGGTTGTGGCTGGCGGTGATGATAACTGCCCCCGCTGCTTTTTGGGCCACAATGGCGTAGCTGATCACAGGAGTTGGCGCTGGCTTGGGATTGAGGTATGCCTTGATCCCATTGCCAGCTATCACCTCGGCTACCGCAGCGGCGAAATCCTCCGAGGCGAACCTGGTGTCGTAGCCAATCATCAAGCCCTGTTTGGCGATGCCTCTATCCATCAGATAGTCTGCTACCCCCTGGGCGCAGGCGCGGACGTTGTCGAAAGTGAAGTCCTCGGCGGTTACGCCTCGCCAGCCATCAGTGCCGAACTTGATAATTGGTGGCATTTTAACCTTCTCTAAAATGAAATAGCATTATCCTCGATGGTCTTGCTTGCCCAGACCTTGATGCCGTGCTCCAGCTTGTTGCCGCTGCCTATAGTAACATCATCGCCGATAATGGAGCCATCGGTAACCCAGGTATTGTCTTTTACGGTAGTGTCATTGCCTATCACGCTGTTTCTTACAGTTACATTCTTGCCCAGCTTAACATTCTGCCAGAGTATCGCCTCATCTAAGATGCAGCCTTGTCCAATAATACTCCTGTTGCCCAGGACAGTCGGCCCTGAAATCTTAGCGTTTTGCTTGATGATGCAACCTCTGCCCATCACTATCGGCCCAGTGAGCTTGACTGAAGGATGTATTTTGCAGCCTGCCTCTGCCCAGATGTCGTCAGCTATCGCTTTGCCCGGAAGATTGGAGACGGCCTTGCCCATCAGGAGGTCGTGATTTAGCTTCAAGTAGTCGTCTGGTTTGCCGGTGTCGAGCCAGTAGGCATGGGACTGATAGCCGTAAAAAGGGATGCCGCGTTTCACCAGGTCAGGGAAAAGCCCTCTCTCCAGCATGGAACGAACGCCGGCTGGTATAAGTTCCAACATCTCCGGTTCCAGGACGTAGATGCCGGCGTTGATCAGGTTGGAGGTCACCTTGTCCCGGCTCGGCTTCTCGACGAACCCTTTAACCCTGTTCCGGCTATCCAGCTCGACTACTCCGTATGCTGTGGGGTCATCTACAGGAGTAAGCGCGATGGTAGCCTTTGCCTTGTGGGCTCGGTGAAATTTTATCATCTCGGTAAGGTCTAAGTCGCTGAATATATCCCCGTTGAATACCAGGAAGGTATTGTCCAGAAACCGTTCCGAGTTCTTCACTGCCCCGCCGGTCCCCAGCGGTGTCTGCTCAACTGCGTAGCTCAACTCAACTCCGAAGCTGCTGCCATCCCCAAAATGGCGCTGGATACGGTCTGGCAGATAGCAAATGGCGAGTACAATCTCGTCGATATGGTGTTTCTTGAGGTGTTCCACCATATGCTCCAGAAATGGTCTGTTCACAATCGGGACCATAGGCTTGGGCAGGTTGCAGGTGAGAGGACGCAGCCGCAGTCCCTCCCCACCTACAAGGATGATCGCTTTCACTTACACTCCTCGCTCGGCTTGAGTCCGGCATCTGCCCTCAGCTTCGCTGCCTTGTCGGTGCGCTCCCAGGACAGGTCAAGGTCGTTGCGCCCGAAGTGGCCATAGGCGGCCACTTGTTTAAATATGGGGCGGCGCAGCTCCAGCGACTCGATGATGGCTCCGGGGCGAAAATCGAAGTGCTTTTTGAGCAGCTTCTCAATTAGTTCTTCATCCACCTTGGCAGTGCCAAATGTCTCGATGGAGATAGAGAGCGGGTGGGCTATCCCTATGGCATAGGAGACTTGAATCTCCAGGCGCTCAGCTAGCCCGGCAGCAACGATGTTCTTGGCGGCATAGCGGGCGTAATAAGCAGCGGAACGGTCTACTTTGGTAGGGTCTTTCCCCGAGAAAGACCCGCCCCCATGCCGGGCAATGCCTCCGTAGGTGTCAACCAGTATCTTGCGCCCGGTAAGCCCGGTGTCTCCCATCGGCCCGCCGACCACAAAGCGTCCGGTGGCGTTGATATAATACTTGGTCTTTTTGTCCAGGAGATCACGAGGAATTACATTTTTTATCACCAACTCCTGAATATCCCGGTGGATGACCTCGTTGCTGGTTGCCTCATTGTGCTGGGCACCGATGACTACCGCCTCAATCCGTTTAGGCACTCCGCAGTCATATTCAACGGTTACCTGCGATTTGCCATCGGGTCGCAGGTAGGGTAGGGTTCCATCCTTTCTCACTTGAGCCAGGCGTTGGCAGAGCTTGTGGGCCAGGGTAATTGGTAGTGGCATGAGTTCAGGGGTTTCGTTGCAGGCAAATCCTATCATCATTCCCTGGTCGCCGGCCCCCAACTTCTCTTTCTCATTTGAGTTGTCCTCTTTCTGCCTTGTCTCCATGGAATGGTCCACTCCCATCGCGATGTCAGGAGATTGCTCCTTAATCGAGACGATGACGCCGCAGGTATCGCAATCGAACCCGTACTTGGCGCGAGTGTAGCCTACCCCGCGTACCGTTTCACGAACAATCTGCGGTATTTCCACATAACATTTGGTGGTGATCTCCCCCATCACGATCACCAGACCGGTGGTCGCCATGCTTTCGCAGGCTACCCTCGCCCTTGGGTCCTGAGCCATAATCGCGTCTAATACAGAGTCTGAAATCAGGTCGCAGAGCTTATCCGGGTGACCCTCTGTGACCGATTCCGAGGTTACCAGCATGCATGGTGATTTCATGAAAGTAGTAGTCATTGGCCTTTCCTTTCCTTTAAGTTCCTGCTTCCCAACTCTCCAGATATTTTCTTTGTTCCGGAGTCAAGGTGTCAATTTTAATCCCCATGGCCTTCAGCTTGAGCCTGCCCACTTCTTTGTCCACTTCCTCGGGAACAGGGTAGACCTTGGGCTTGAGTTCCTTGCCTCTTTTGACCATATACTCGGCGCAAAGGGCCTGATTGGCGAAGCTCATATCCATAACGCTTGCGGGGTGCCCTTCGGCAGCAGCCAGATTGATTAGCCTGCCTTCTCCGAGAAGGTAAAGATGTTTCTTATCAGCGAGTGTGTATTGCTCCACCGACCCCCGTATCTGCTTTTTGTCCACCGCCAGTTTCTCTAAGGCGGGGATGTTAATCTCCACGTTGAAATGGCCGCTGTTTGCCATGATTGCCCCGTCTTTCATCGCCCGCATATGTTCACTGTCAATTATATGCAGCCCCCCGGTGACTGTGATAAAGATATCACCTATTTTGGCTACTTCGAGGAGCGGCATCACCGGGTAGCCGTCCATAACTGCTTCCAGAGCGCGGATAGGGTCAACTTCACACACGATGACGTGAGCACCGAATCCCTTTGCCCTCAGGGCAACCCCTCGACCGCACCAGCCGTAACCGCAAATCACTACTTTCTTGCCTGCCCAGAGAATATTGGTCGCCCGCGTGATGCCGTCCATGGTGCTTTGCCCTGTCCCATAGCGGTTGTCAAAGAAATGCTTTGTCTGGGCATCGTTCACTGCAATAATGGGGTATTTCAGCCTTTTCTCCTGCTCCAGGCTCCTCAGCCTGATCACTCCTGTAGTTGTTTCTTCGGTCCCCCCGATTATATTGGCGACAAGCTCTTTACGTTCCTTGTGAATCGATGCCACAAGGTCAGCGCCATCGTCCATCGTGATATTAGGTTTGTGGTCCAGGGCGGCATTGATGTGTTTATAGTAGGTCTTGTTGTCTTCACCTTTGATGGCAAAGACAGGGATGCCCTCTTCCATAACTAAGTAGGCAGCCGCATCATCCTGAGTTGATAGAGGATTAGAGGCGCAGAGGGCTAAATCAGCGCCACCTGCCTTTAGGGTTAATGCCAGGTTGGCTGTCTCGGTGGTGATGTGAAGACAGGCAGAAATGCGGACCCCTTTAAGGGGTTTACTTTTAGCAAACCTTTTCCTGATCAACTGTAACACTGGCATCTCGCGAGACGCCCACTGCACCCGGAGTTCTCCTGCTGAGGACAGGGATGGGTCTTTGATATCGCTATTGCCTGTTATTCTTCGTCTCACGATAATACTCCTTTGAATTTGTTGACTTTCCTAGTTGACTTCGACTTGAACTGCTCCGCAACCCAGTCAGGTATATTCAGGGTGCCCATCAGAACGGGATTTTGGTGGCAATCGCTGCCGCCGGTCATGATCAGATTGTGGCTCCTGCAGAACTCGATGTAGTGAGCCGTAGTCTTAGCATCATGTTTGGTATGCCAGCACTCGATTCCGTCGACACACTCAAGCATGTATTCCTCGATTATCTTCGTCTGCTTGACCAGATCGCGCGTTATAGTTACCAAAGACGTTCCGCCAGGGTCATTGGGGTGGGCAAATACAAGTACTCCTCCAGCATTTCTGATCAACCTGGATGCTTCGGCAAGAGAAAGCGGATACTTGGGCACATCGCATTTCACCAGATACTTGTCGAATGCCTCTTGCCTGTTTTTAACGATTCCTTTCTTCACCATGTAATTGGCTATATGAGGTCTGCCGAACGCGCCATCTACAGTAGCCTGTATGTTTTCCAGGTCTTTCTCTGTGAATCTTTCGAGGCCCTCTTTGTCGAACTCAGCATTTAAGTTCTCCAAAATCTTACGTGCTCTGGCCTCCCTGTGCTGTCTCATCGTTTGGAGCTTGTTCTTCAACTCCTGGTTTTCTATATCGTACTGATATCCGAGGAAATCCAGAGAGTACGACTTGGCAGATTTGCCCTCGTTGGGAGGATATTCAAATGTAACATTCAATTCTATGCCAGTTATATAAGAAATCCCATAGTCTCGGGCCAGGACTATTGCTCTTGCCTGGGCTTCTACGGAGTCGTGGTCAGTGATAGAGAGAAATTCTATATTCCTTCTCTTAGCCTCTTTGAAGACCTCTTCGACTGGCCAGATGCCATCCGAGCCGGTTTTAGTATGTATCTGCAAATCTATTTTCATCTCTGCGTTCTCAGCGCTCTCCGCGGTGAACGGCTCCCTGTATTTTATCTCTTCTCCATACCGATAATATACCAGTCTTCAGGCGGATCGTATTGGGTATCGACTATCAGGTGAAGGATGTCAAGCTTGGGGTTTAACCGCTTCAGGTCAGCCAGGTCCACCTTCTCGAACTTCTTCTCGTTATTGATATAAGCTTGTTCGGTAAGCGCGTTCGATTCGTACTTCTCTTTGGTGCGTCTCGCTATCCGTGCCAGTGATACCTCCCTCGGACACTGCGTTTGCAGTATGACAAAAGTTCGCCTGTATTTGGCGGCAAGGGCAGCGGCACGCCTCCTCAGCGATTGTGTGATAAAGGTGGCATCTATTATAGCACCCCCGCCCTTCTGCAGAAGCTGCTCTGTCTGCCTGAAGGTCTCATCGTAGACCAGCATCCTCTTATCCATATTCGAGGCGACCTTTTCGTCGAAAATGTCTTCGCCCTTCAGCACTTCTTTCCTGATAAGGTCTGTTCGAACTATAGTATAGCCCTTTATCTTCGCTATTTCCTCGCTTGTCTCAGTCTTCCAGGAGGCGGGAAGCCCGACGGTGATGAGCAATATGTTAGGCCCGAGATTGGCCTTTACGAACTTAGCGAACGGCTCTTTCATTTTGCCACCCCTGTGCACTCCTCCTATAAATCGGGAAGCTACGATATATACGATTCCGCCAGCTCGAAATACCTTCTGGCTTTGCCTAGCGTTTTAGACTTCTGGTCACCCGAGATATGAGGGTCATCCAACTGGAAGCCTTCCACCTTTCCCCGAACATAGGCCCGGTAGCACTTATAGAAGTCCAGCAGCTTGAGCAGTTCTTTGTCTCCGGACGCTTTTACATACGCGCCGGCGAAGTGCTCCGACAGCTCGGGTCGTCTGTGAAAATCCAGGTCCATAGCCAGGAAAGCGATCTCGCTGGCAACATCGATATATCTGAATCTATCATTGAATTCGATACAGTCGAAGATACATAGCCCGTCTATGAAGCAGATATGCGCTGCATGCAGGTCTCCATGGCAGTCCCTTATCCTGCCCTCTTTAACCCTTTTGGCGAATAGCGCAGCATTCCTTTTGAGAAAGGAATGCGTGTAATCCTTTATCCGTTCGTATTGCACCTTGGTGATGGTTTGGTTGACATAACTACTGACCTGAGAAAAGTTCTCCTCAGCGTTTTGAGTTACGACATCAAGCCCGCCGATTTTAGCCTGTTCCTTGCTGAGCTCTGCCTGGCGGTGAAATTCTACCAGCCTTTTAGCAACCATCTCTACCATTTGTGGGGTTACTTGGTCGCTTTGCAGCATCCTATCCATCATCCTCTGATAGGGAAGTGGGCGCATTTTCACTGCGCATTCGACCTCCTTGCCGCTACCCTCGACCGTGAAGCTCCTCCCTCTCCTTGTTATAGCTGCTACCCCGAGGTAGATATTGGGACAAAGGCGCCTGTTTAGCGCGACCTCTTGATTGCAGTAAAAGCGTCGTTTCTCCAGAGTAGTAAAATCGAGAAACCCGAAGTCGACGGGCTTCTTTATCTTGTAGACATAATCTCCGGCAAGAAAGACAAAGGATATTTGAGTCTGCACCAACTCGACTGACTTCGGGCTGTGAGGATATGCTTTGGGGTTCGACAGCGCTTTTACCAGCGCTTCTAGCTCTGGCATTATTGCCTGCCCCCTACCGAAGCGGAATTAGTTTTCTTTTATTTTGCGGGCTTCAGAGCTTTTCTCTTCTCTTCCAGCTTCTTGCTCTTGCGGCGGTGCTTCAGCTCTGCTACCCTTTTTCTCTTATTCATATTCCCTGCCCAAGTCGTGTGACTGCCCGAAGCTGGTGAGTCCCCCATCGAGGTTCATGGGGGACTCACCATTTATGACGTTGGTTTTGCTCTTATTTGCTCTGCATGAAATCGCTCTAGTCGACCCTAATTACAGCGGCATCACCCTGCGCTAAACCTCCACAAATGCCGCATGCACCTAAGCCGCCACCTCTTCTCCGCAATTCATACATCATTGTCATTAGGATACGAGCCCCGCTTGCTCCGACTGGATGGCCAATCGCTATCGCACCCCCGTTGGGGTTAGTCTTTTTCATCAGTTCTTGCCATTTAGCTTCATTTCCATCTGCCAGTATTTTGGTCGAGACCAGTGGCATTGCGGCAAATGCTTCGTTCACTTCGATGACAGCTATCTCGTCCAGACTGACCTTAGCCTTGGCCAAAGCTTTCTGTATTGCAATTCCAGGGACTGCCGACAGCTTGGCAGGTTCCCTGGCGACGCTGCACGCCGAGAGAATGGTAGCCAGCGGCTTTATACCCATCTCCTCTGCCTTGGACCTTTTCATTATTATTATCGCCGATGCCCCCGCATCCAATCCCGGAGAATTTCCGGCAGTAACAGACGGACTGCCATATATCGGCTTGAGTTTTGCCAGACCTTCCAGCGTTGTATCCGGCTTGGGGAAATCATCCTTGCTGAAAACTACAGGAGGTCCTCTTTTTTGCGGCACTTCTACAGGTACTAATTCATCCTTGAATTTTCCAGCTTTCTCGGCTGCCTGGTACTTCTGTTGAGAACCCAGGGCCCACTGGTCCAGCATTTCTCGTCCGATACCGTACGATGCCGCACCCTCGCCCGCATCCTTCGCCAGGGAATTATATCCTACGTACATTATGGGATTAAGATGGTCTACCATCGTAAGTGGCGTTAACCCCAGTCCCCAGCGGTGTCCGTTGACCACCACGGGGGTATTGCTCATATTCTCTGCCCCCACGGCCATGCAGGTCTGAGCTTCGCCCAGCAAGATAGACCTGTATCCCAACTGGACGCAAACCAGAGATGAGCAGCAGGCTCTATCTACAGTGAGAGAAACCAGATCATTTGGTAGGCCTGCCTTTAACAGAGCCTGTCTCCCCAGTACATTGTACAAAAGGGCAGCTTCCGACTGTATGCACATCCCGTAGTAAAGCTCATCTATGTCGCTACCCTTCATGCCTACGCGGTTCAAGGATTCCTTGATTACCTTAGCCCCGAGTTCCGAGCTGTGCACTTCTCTTAATACAGAGCCAAACTTGCTGAATGGCGTTCTTAGTGCACTCACAACTACGACATCATCTTTTTTTGTCATCTTATACGTTTCCTTTTATTAGAATTCCAATGTCTCGGAGGTGAGTTATTTGTAGTTATACCACCCTTTGCCTGACTTTTTCCCTAGCCTTCCCGCTTTGACCAGGTGCACCAGACTTTGGGGCGGTCTGAACCGTTCCCCGTAAACCTTGGCCAAACCTTCACATATTGGCACTTCAATATCCAGACCCGAGAAATCAGCTAGCTCAAACTGACCCATGGGATGACCAAGAGCCAGCTTGAGTGTCTTATCTATATCCTCTTTTGTGGCAATGCCTTCTTCCAATACCCTGTAGCATTCCAACCTCAGGGCAATAAGCACTCTTGTGCTGATGAATCCCTGAGAGTCCTTACATACTACTATCTCCTTACCCAGCTTTGTGGCGAAAGCCCTGATCTGCTCGACAACGCTGTCTGCGGTCTCCAGTCCCTTAACAACCTCTACCAACCTCATCATGACGGGTGGATTGAAGAAGTGCGTACCGGCTACTCTCGAAGGATTCGCTACTACCGAAGCGATTTCCGTGATGCTGTTCTGCGAAGTATTGGTGCCTAATATAGCCTCGGGTTTGCTGAGAGTGTCAAGCTTCTTGAACATTTCCTTTTTCAGTTCCAGAATCTCGGGTATGGCTTCTATAATTAGGTCTGCGTCTTTGACAGCTTTCGGAATGTCAGTAGTGAAAGTTATCCTTGACAGGATAGCTTCCTTCTCTTGCGCTGTTATCTTCTCTTTCTTTAGCATTCGGTCCAGAGACCCATCTATCCCTGATTTTGCCCGCGCTAGAAACTCATCCTTTATGTCGTTTAAGCTAACATCGTAACGTGCCGTGGCTGCAACCTGAGCTATCCCGTGTCCCATGGTTCCCGCACCGATTACTGCTACCTTTTTGATTTCCAATTTACCCTCCTTACCAGATAGAATAGCCGCCATCGACAACTACTATTGCGCCGGTCATATAGTCGGAAGCTTGTGAGGCAAGAAGTAAGGCCGGCCCCACCAGTTCTTCCGGCTGGCCGAATCTTTTGAAAGGTATCTTAAACTCTAGAAACTTTCTCTGTGCCTCCTCGTCTTGTTGTCTCCTGGTCAGTTCGGTGGCGATCTGTCCGGCCACGATGCAATTGACATTAATATTGAAACGCGCCCAGTCCAACGCAAGAGCCTTAGTCATCTGCGCGATCCCTGCTTTTGCAGCACAGTAATGTATGGAAAAAGCCGTGGCCATCTGTCCATATATAGACCCCATATTGATTATCTTGCCCTTCTTCTGTTTGATCATCACTTTCCCAACAGCCTTGGACATCAGGAAAACCGATTTCAGGTCGATATCTATGACCCTATCCCACTCCTCGACAGTTACGTCGAGGGTTTTATTCAGCGGTGCAATTCCCGCATTATTAACCAGAATATCGATTCTGCCGAATTCGTCCACTGTTTTCTTCACCAGATTTTCGACGTCATCCTCCCGGGTGACATCGGTCTTGACGACCAGGGCACGCCGACCGAACTTCTCGATTTCTTTAGCCACACCCGCGATCAGCCCATCATCGACCACGACGTCGCAAATAACGACATCAGACCCAGCCTCAGCGAAAGCTACAGCAAAGGCCGCACCTATGCCCCTCCGGGCTCCGGTAATTAGCGACACCTTGCCTTCCAATGAGAAACTGGGTAAGCTCATTTCTAACCTCCTTTTTTACTCCGGCCACAAGAAACCCCTGGGCAATTTGTGGGTCAGTCGGGGTTTCGCGTTTTTAACTCACGGTGAGGCCATTTTTTGCAGCTTGCACAGCACGTTTTATGATATACCCGCCGCATCTGATTGTCAAGGCTGCGCAGAACGTGCCAGACGCCTGCAGGTTCCGTAATTCAGCTTCGTCACCGCAAGCACTGCTAACCATGCACCTGATACGAAACCGGTTTTGCTCTTGGCCCTACGTGGCTTTGAACGCCACATAACGTCTGGTGCCTTGCCCTTGCTCAGGAAACTCCACTTTGACTGCAGTCCCCACCTTGATTCTATCTGGATTTTTGGGGTCGATGCCATGGATTCGGCCGCAGATTTTAGGCCCCTCGTCCATTTTGACTATACCGGCCAGGTAGGGATTATTCCTGTCGTGCCCTTCCGCGATGGTGCAGGTTGGGCCAACAGAGATGGCTGTGAAGGCGGCGAGCTTGCCGTCGCCTTTCAGTTCCACCCATTCCATATCGCTCCCATGGCATTTGATACATATAGGGTGAGGAGGCAGATATAGCGCCTGACACTTTTTACATCGGGAACCCATGAGCTTCTTTTCAGCTAGAAACTGGTAGAAGGAAGCGCTGTCGAATTTTCTTTCCTCTGTCAAGGTTCTATCTCCTCTCAAAAATATGAACTACGCAGGTGCCGCCAGTGGCACCAACATTATGGGCTAAAGCTAGGCGGATGTCTTTTCCAGGAACCTGTCTGGGCCCTGCCTCCCCTCTCATCTGAGCCCAGCTTTCCACGACTTGTCCTATCCCTGAAGCTCCTACGGGATGCCCCTTGGATTTGAGACCACCGGAAGTGTTGATAGGTTTAGCACCATCGCGAGCGGTAACCCCTTCCCTTGTTGCCATGTAAGCCCCGCCGGGCTTGAAAAAACCTAGGTCTTCGATAGCTACAAGCTCGGCTATGGTGAAGCAGTCGTGGACCTCAGCAATCTGAATATCCTTGGGGGTTACTCCTGCCATATCGTAAGCCTGTTTAGCTGCGACTCTTGCGGCAGATATGGTGGTCATGTCCTCTCTTTCAGGCAGAGCATGGTCTGTGGCGTGACCACTGCCTATTATGTACAAAGGCGTATTGGAGAAATCCTTTGCCAGGTCTTCGGCAACCAGCAGGAGGCAGGCGGCTCCATCGGTGATAGGCGAGCAGTCGAACAATCTCATCGGCCAGGCTACCACGGGATTGGCCGCAGGGTCTTTGAGGAATTCCAACTCGTCATGCCAGGTAGGAGTAGGCTCACCTTTCTGTTTTGCTTTCTCAATCCTGGAGTTCATGAGGTCTCTTATCGACTTGTTGAATTGCGCCTTGGGATTCAGGGCCCCGTTTTTATGGTTCTTGATGCCTACCCTCATGAAATCTTCAGGAGTAGCACCATATTTTGCCATATAAGCGGTGGCGATGGCAGCGTACAGACCAGGAAAGGTGAAACCACAAACCGCCTCATAGAGTGCGTCGCTGGCTGCAGCCAGAGTATCGGTCACCCTCTCAGTAGGAAGGTTGCTCATTTTCTCAACGCCGCTGGCTACCACAATGTCGAAGAGACCGGAGGCTACAGCTATGAATGCTGTCCTCAAAGCAAGCCCGCCGCTGGCGCAGGCTGCTTCTACTCTGGTGGCTGGCTTTGGTACCAGTCCAACCCAATCAGCCATAATGGGAGCGACATGTCCCTGGTTCTCGAAAAGGTCGCTTGAGAAGTTCCCTACATAGAGGGATTCGATGTCTTTGGTTTCTATTCCTTTGTCCACCGACTTGGCCATCGCCTGGAAAGCCTCGACAAACAAATCGCGGCTTGTTTTATCGGCGAATGCGCCAAATTTCGACATCCCCGCCCCCACAACAGCCACACCTCTCCCCAGTTTTTTTGCCTTTTGGCTCATAGTACCTCCTTCAGACTGTCTTCCAGTTATTTGCCAATTGTCTATTGCTCATCAGTTCTGTATATTGTGCCTCTTCCTGAAGTTTGCTGAGACCGCAGCAGTCAAGTCTAAGGCCCTTGTAGCTGCTTTTATGGAGACAGAGCCCAGACCGCAGGAGGGAGTTATCAGGCACTGTGATTTAATCGTCTCGAAGCTGATGCCCTTCTTTGAGAGCAGCCTCATTGCCTCCTCCAGACGGTCTACAATGCTGGTTTTGGTCTCTTTATTCAGAGCTTGCTCCTCGTTGGGCACAATGCCCCAGGCGATGACTCCTCCACGGTTCAGGAAGCTCTTCACCTCGTCTGGATATAGTGCTAGGGTTTCGGCATAGTTATAGGCATCGAAGCTCAAGATGTCCAGCGAGGTCTGGAGCACAACCGACCAGTCGGTATTGCCGCAGCAGTGGATAGCTTTGAGCCCGCTGACGCCGCCCAGGACTTCCTCCAGCAGGGCAACCACCTGCTCTCGGGGTAAGGAGACGAACGCTGAGCCCATCGAAGCCAGGTAAGGCTCATCTATGGAAATAATGGTCTTGGGGCACACGCTTCTGAGCGCTTTCTCCTGCCAGAGAGCCTTCAGCCTCAGATGCTTGGCTATGGCGTCGGCAAGCACCTCGTCGTAGAGCAGCGGGCGCCTGTTCTGGTCTGTGACCGATAGCCCGAAACTTATCGGCCCGGTCACCTGGCCCTTAACGGCTTTTTGCCCTTTCCCCTTTCCCTGTTCAAGAAAAGCATGGAGGCCTGCAGCGTACTTAGCGCTTGTCTCGCCGTGTTCCATCCTGTTCTCCAGATAAGCGGAGTAGAGCTTCTCCAGAGGCTTGCTCAGGTCTCGGGAGCGGTCTACCCAGATGCGGTCTCCTTCCACTATCACCCCGGGGAAGTCCTCGCTGAACTGGACATACATGTTCTCCAGAAAGGACTTCTTGGGCAACTGCGGCCAGGCGGGTATCTCAAGGAGATACTTTAAAACTAAAGAGCAGGCTTCCCGAGGCTCAACATGTGGCATGCTGCCTATTGCGGTAGCCAGCCCGTTTAGCTCAAATCCCCCTTTGGTCATTTGAGATATTTCCCTATCAGCAGAGAAAGCTCCTCCTTCCTTTTCGGTGGAATTAACTCTCTCGATGTAATGATAGCATCTTTGAGTGCTGTAGCGCAACCGCAGTCCCTCTGTTTGGGAAGCTGAGCGCTGGCTTTTTTGATTACCTCCCTGGCTGCCTCCAGAGTTTTCCGCAGGTTTGAGATGACCATCTCTATGCTGACCGACTCGTGTACCTCATGCCAGCAATCGTAGTCAGTGACGCAGGCGATGGCGGCATAGCATATCTCAGCCTCTCTGGCCAGCTTGGCTTCAGGTATGGCGGTCATGCCCACCACGCTCGCTCCCCAGGAGCGATAGAGGTTGGATTCTGCTCTTGTGGAGAAATGAGGCCCCTCCATTACCAGGTAGGTGCCCTGAGGATGTACCTTGCGTATCTTGCCTTTTAAATCTCGGTGTGACGCCATTCGGTAAAGGATACGGCTCAGCACCGGGCAAAACGGCTCGGCGAATGTAACATGCCCCACGATGCCTCCTCCGAAGAACGTGCTTACCCTGCTCTTGGTGCGGTCAATGATCTGGTCCGGAATAACGAGGTCGAGTGGCCGTATATCTTCCTGTAAGCTGCCCACAGCGTTCACCGAGATAATCCATTCTACCCCCAACGACTTCAGAGCCCAGATATTGGCTCGTACCGGCAGCTCGGTCGGCATTATGCGATGTCCGCGGCCATGTCTGGGGAGGAAGGCGAGCCTTGTCTTTCCCAGGTTGCCCAATACTATGGCATCGCTGGGGTCGCCGAAGGGCGTTTTCACCTTCACTTCTTTTACGTTGCTTAGACCCTCTATCTCGTAAAGCCCGCTGCCGCCGATCACACCAAGCTTCGCTTCTGGCATCTTTACTCCTCACTAGCCAATCTTTTTAATTTCTCCACATATGGCTCTCTCGCTACACCTTTCTCGGTGATTATGGCTGAGATGTAACAATGAGGTGTCACATCGAATGCCGGGTTGGCTGCTTTTACCTTCTCCGGCGCAATTCTCACGCCCTGGATATGCGTGACCTCCTCAGGATTTCGCTCCTCGATGGGTATATCCGCGCCTGAAGACAGGGAGAAGTCTACGGTGCTCATGGGCGCGGCTACATAGAAGGGTATGCCATTCTCCGCAGCCAGCACCGCCAGCGTATAGGTGCCGATCTTGTTGGCTACATCGCCGTTGGCTGCTATCCGGTCAGCGCCAACGATCACGCAGTCGATTGCGCCCTTGTTCATGAAATAGCCAGCCATGCTGTCGGTGATCAGCGTCACTGGTATGTTTTCCTTGAGCAGTTCCCAGGTGGTGAGCCTGGCCCCCTGCAGCAGAGGACGCGTCTCAGTGGCATATACCTTCACCTTCTTGCCTTGCTCATGTGCCATCTTGATTACGCCCAGCGCGGTGCCGTATGCTGCTGTGGCCAGCGACCCCGTATTGCAGTGTGTCAGAATGGTGAAACCGTCCTCAATCAGCTCGGCCCCGAGCTCGCTGAGACGCCGGTTTGCCTCATCGTTTTCAGCATCTATCCGCTTCGCCTCGGTGATTAGTGTGTTTTTAATCGCTGTTACATTCTTGCCCGCTTGGGCTGTCTTGTTCATCCTCTCCAGAGCCCAGAACAGGTTTACTGCCGTGGGACGGGATGAGGCCAGGGTCTTGGTTATGGGGCGCAGCTTGGTCAGAAACTCATTCTTGGAGCTTGCCTTTATTGCCTGCGCTCCCAGCGCGAAGCCGTAGGCAGCGGCTACGCCGATGTCGGGCGCTCCCCGGATGCGCAGCTTCTTTATAGCATCGGCCACCTCACGGTAGTCGCGCATTTCCAGGAATACCTCTTTGTGAGGCAACTCAACCTGGTCTATTATCTTTATCCTGTCGCCCAGCCACTCAATGATCTTGAGGTCTTTCATCTAACTCGCTTTGCCTTTATTGAGGTTTATGAGCCTGCCATGCCGGTCTCTAAGAGAGAAGAGGCCATCCTGTTCCAGAATTTTCAGGACGTCCTCAACCTGTATGTGCCCTACGATAACCGAGAGAAGGCCGTTCGGCTTCAGAATCCTGTGCAGTTCCCTCGCCAATGCCTGTTTATCTTTTACCATGTGAATCATGTCGTATGCCAGCGCTACATCTATGCTCTGGTCGGGCAGCCTTGTGTCTCTATCTGATAGGATTGTGGTGATATTGGTCAGGCCCTCCTTCTTGGCCTTTTTCTCGACCGATTGTGCAGCCAGAGGGTGAATATCCAGAGCGTATACTTTTCCCTTTGCTCCCACCATTTTGGCGGCTGCGATAGTATAGAAGCCAGGGCCGCAGCCGAAGTCCAGTATTGTTTGTCCTTCTTTTATGCCAGCCTTTTGCAATGGCTTTCTGATGTCCACAAACCTGCGGTGTAACGCAAGGAAAAATGCCATCAGCCTGAACGTGATGTTTGGCAGTGGTTTAGTTCTTTCAGAGTTCATACGTCTCCTCTAGATTAGCCCAGTAGCTTGAATGCTACTACATCCACCAGTCCTTTGTCTGTCAGCCTCAGCTCGGGTATGACGGCCAGGGCCAGGAAGGACAGTGTGGCGAAAGGAGACGGCAGCACGCAGCCCAAGCCGGCGGCAATTTTTTGCAGTTCTTCCAGCCTGGATACTACAGCTTCAAGCGGCTCTTCTGATAGCAGGCCCGCGATGGGCAGTGCCAAAGACCCTTTGATTTTGCCTCCAGCCATAGCGACCAGCCCGCCTTCTAGACTCTCGATCTCCTTAACTGCGGCGAAAATATCGTTGTCGTTTGTACCCACGACAACGATATTATGTGAGTCGTGCGCTATAGATGAGCCCAGCGCCCCGTTTTTGAGCCTGAAGCCTTTCACTAGCCCCAGCCCTATATTGCCGCTGGCCTTGTGCCTTTCCATTACCACCAGCTTTAAAATATCTCGTTCGATGTCGGGCACTACGAAGCCATTCTCGACCTTCGCCTCTGCCTTAATGCTCTTGGTGGTTACCTGACCGGGCACAATCTCGATAATGGGTAGGTTCTTCCTGGAAGCTGGTATTTTCAATGCTTCAATCGTGAAAGGCTTGATGTTGACAGAGTGGGTGATCCCGGGGTCAGAGCGCCAGGATGTAGAGAAAAGCGCCTTGCCTCTCTGAGCCACCAGCTTCCCCCTGTGAAATACCATGTCCGTACTCAGCTTCGATAGGTCGTCAATTGCGATGAGATTGGCTACGTAGCCCGGCGCTACTGCTCCCACCTGTCTCAGCCTGAAGTGCTCAGCGGTATTTATGGTCGCCATCTGTATAGCGCGGATGGGGTCTAGCTTTTTGGCTATCGCCTTCCTCACCACAGCATCAATATCGCCTTCTCGGAGCAGGTCGGCGCAGGTGCGGTCATCGGTCACAAACAGGCATCTCTTATAGGTCTTGTCCGTGACTAGCGGCAGCAGGTCGTCGAGGTTCTTCTCCGATGAGCCCTCCCGTATCATGAGATACATGCCGCGCCTCAGTTTCTCTCGGCCTTCCTCAAACGTGGTGGACTCGTGGTCCGAGCTGGTGCCTGCCGTTAGATAGGCGTTCAAATCCTTTCCGCTGACTCCGGGGGCATGTCCATCTATCACTTTGCCTTTAGCCAGTCTGACCTTCTTCAACACCTCTTTATCCCGCATCAGTACGCCGGGGAAGTTCATCAGTTCGCCCAGCCCGATAACATTCTTCCATCGCAAAGCAATCTTAAGCTCTTTAGCGCCAAGCTCAGCACCGGAAGTCTCGAGATGCGTGGCCGGTACGCAGGACGGAGCCATGAAGTAGCAGTCCATGGGGAGCGTCCGGGCGCAGTCCATCAGGTATCTAATGCCCTTCAGTCCAGCAACATTGGCTATCTCGTGGAGGTCGGTAACTATGGCCGAAGTCCCTCTGGGCACCACAGCCCTGGCGTACTCAGCGATATGTAATAGGGAGCTTTCGATATGGATATGCCCGTTGATCAGCCCTGGGGCTAGATATTTACCCTTGAGGTCTATCTTATGTTTGGCCTGACTATAGTCGCCGATGCCGGCGATGCGTCCCTGGGAGATAGCAATATTGCCTTTCTCTATCTCAGCAGTGAACGTGTTAATAATCCCGGCATTGGTCAGCAAGAGGTCTGCTGCAGCCTCGCCTCTGGCTACAGCTATCAGTTTCTCCAGGCTCAATTCTACTCCTCCAGGACGCAGAGGTCGGGCAGATAGCGGTACTGTTCACTGTAGTCCAAGCCGTAGCCGACAACGAAGGCATTGGGTATAGTGAAACCTCGGTAGTCGATAGGTACCTCCACTTTCCGCCTTGATGGTTTGTCGAACAGAGCGCACAACTTAAGCGAAGCAGGCTTTCTGCGCTTTACATAATCCAGTAGAAAGCTCACCGTGAGTCCGCCGTCCACAATGTCCTCGACTACCAGCACATGTCTGCCTTTTATCGGTATCTTGAGCCCTTGTACCAGCTTGATTTTACCTGAGGGCTCCTTACACGCACCATAGCTCGATACCCTGATGAAGTCGACCTCGACAGGTATGTTCATAGCACGGACCAAGTCTGACAGGAAAACGAAGCTGCCCTTCAGAACGCCGATGAGGAGAGGGTTCTTATCTTTATAGTCTCTCCTTATCTCGGCGGCCAGTTCGTCTATCCTTTTAGCGATCTCTTCTCTGGTGATGATTACCTTGGTCTTGTCCAAAACTTCCCCCTGACTCAGATTTTGCCAACTGCTAAGAGGTAGAGCACGCTCTCATTGCTGCCATCCAGCCCCAGCAAGCGGTTGAACTCACCATCGTAGAAAGCGCCGATAGCACAGGCTCCCAGTCCTAATGAGGTGGCTATCAGGTAGGTGTTCTGCGCGATATGTCCTGCCTCCAGGCAAATGTAGCGTTCAGCGCGCTCCCTGTATCGCTGCCTGGTGCGCTGAAACACGGCCGAGAGCGCCACTATCGCATTAGCTTGTTTGAACATCCTTTCCTGTAGAGCAGCCTGCGACATCTCATTGCGGAAATCGCCCTCGCGGAGCAGTTCCAGTTCGTGCGATTCTATTAGGTAATGATAGGTGCCTTTGGCTAAGCCCTCGACATTATTCACTATTGCATAGGCCTCGATCGGGTATGTAGCACCCGCCGAAGGGGCAGCCCTCAATCCCTGGTGCTCGTCGGTGATGCCGCTGGAGTAGTGGAGAAGATGGGAGAGTTCTGCCAGGGACATCGCCTTACCTGTGAAGTCTCGCTGCGACCTCCGATTTGCGATGGCTTTCTCCACAGTCAGCCCTTTAGGAGTCAGCTCCTGGGTGAGATGGATTCTCTTCATGATTGAATTCTCGATTTGGCTCAAGGGTAAGATTCAAAATCTTGCTGAATGATTATAATCTCGGTGGCATCGCCTGGCAAGTAAGTCTGCTTAAGGCCATTTACTAGCGGGGGAGTGCAGAGGTGATTCGTCCCTCTGCCAGGGGTTTTGGGGTGTCCTCTAATCCCAGAATTCCCCCATTGGGGAATCAAGGGGGTTGAAAACGCGTTTGTAAACGCTCTCGCTTGAGCTTGTCAAAGATTGGTTGACATTAGCCTCAATTCTGGGAAGTCTCTCGGGGCAGGACGATTATATGTGGTGTAAAGGTCACAGGGTGTTGGCTGACTTTCACCGAAGCAGAGAAGACATCCTGTATGCTGCTTTCGGTCAGCACTTCTCGCGGCGAGCCATCCGCAACGATGATTCCCTCTTTAAGCAAGACCAGGCGGTCGAAGAACAGCGACGCCAGGTTCAGGTCATGCATGGCGGCGATAATGGTAACCCCTTGTTCCCGGTTCAGCCTCTTGACCAGTTCCAGTATCTCGACCTGGTGGCTTATATCGAGATGCGTCGTAGGCTCATCGAGAAGCAGGAGTTTAGGCTCTTGAGCCAGGGCCATGGCCAGTATCACCTTCTGGCGTTCGCCGCCGCTGAGATCGTTGAAGTAGCGATTTCTTAAGTGATCGATTCCGGCTAGTCCCAATGCCATGGCGCTCATTTCGTGGTCTCGCCTGGTCTCACCTGAGATGGCGCTCACGAATGGCGTGCGGCCCAGCAGCACCACCTCGTCTACAGTAAAGGCGAACGGGATATTGAAATACTGCGGCACTACTGCCACATGCTGCGCCACTTTCTTGCGGGATAGCTTCTTCAGGCTTACCCCGCCCAGTGATATCTCTCCCCTGACTGGAGACAATACCCCGCTGGCCAGCTTCAGCAGAGTTGTCTTGCCGCAGCCGTTGGGCCCTATCAGCCCTACCATCTCGCCATCCGTTATACTCAATTCTATGTCTTTCAGCACAAGCCCGTTGAAATAAGAGAAGGATACTTTTTGCATAAACAGGCTGTTTGAATTAGAAAGCATATTCCCTCCTTGTGCGTCTGAGCAGGTAGATAAAAACAGGTGCGCCGATGAGAGCGGTGATGATGCCCACCGGCAGCTCCGTGGGTGCAAGCACCGTTCGGGCGAGGGTATCGGTGACTATCAGGAAAGTAGCCCCTGCCAGCGCTGATGCTGGGATGAGCAGGCGGTGGTCCGGGCCCAGGACTAACCTTACAGCATGGGGCATCACCAGGCCCACAAAGCCGATAAGGCCGCTCAGGGAAACGGCGCAAGCGGTTAGAAGCGAGCCTAAAGCCAGTATGAGTATCTTCTCTCGCTCCACGTTAATTCCCAGATAAGCCGCCTGCTCCTCTCCCAGGGAGAAGGCATTGAGGTGGAAGGCAAAAAATCGCGCTATGATGATTCCTCCTATGACTAGAGGGGCGATGACTGCTATCTGGCTCCAGTACTGCACTGAGATGCTGCCCATGAGGAAGGAAAAGATGGAGTGGAGCTTGAGTAGCAGCGTATTGTTTATCATGATAAGCAGGCTCATCACTGCTGTGAGCATGGCGCTTACCACGAAGCCAGCGAGCAGCATGCTGACGATAGGAGTCTTGCCTCCTACCCTGGCCATGTTATACACCAGTAAAATTGTGAGGAGCGCCCCGCAGAAAGCCGCAACGGGAATTACCCCGAGCCCTGCGAAGGCCAGCCCGAAGGGCAACATCATAGCTATGGTGGCCCCGAGTGCAGCCCCGCCCGATGTTCCTGTAATATATGGGTCAGCCATAGGGTTGCGCAGCAGCCCCTGGAACAAAACACCGGCGGTGGCCAGGGCCGCGCCCACCAGAGCTGCGCCGATCACCCGAAGCAATCTGATTTGGAAGATGATGGTCTCGTCGCTCTGCTGCCAGGTAGCCTGGAAATTGGCGAAATGGATTTTGTTCAGGGTCATCTTGATAATGTCCAGCGGCGGTATGGATACCGCCCCCAAAGCGCAGGCAAGCAACACTGCCGCTATCAGGGCCAGCGCTAACGAGACCAGGACTACGGCAGCTCGGCTACGTTTCCTCACTCAAACAGCCTTCCCGGTTAACTTCGCTTTGATGATGTCCTGAAACCAGTAACCCTCGCTGAATACCTTTTCACCCGGTGTTATTGAGATACGCTTCTTGAAAGAAGGGCCATCCACTACAAAGGTGTGGTATTCCCCATTCTCGCCGCAGATGTCGAAATTGTGGCTTCGCCGGTAATCTTGTAACTCAGCCATGAATCCTCGGTCTATCTTGCGACCCAGCCATCTGGCGTCAGCGGCATCTGCCTTGAGACATACTACAACTGATTCAAAGCCATCATCTATGAACCCCTTGAGTATCTCTTCGCGGTCGAGCTTCCACAAGGGCAACAGGGCTTTGATGCCGAACTCACCGCAGATATTTTCTGTCCACGTCCGGTGTTCAATCATGTCTATATCTCCGGTTACTAAGCCCTCGATTCCCCTCTCGCGAAGCTTGCCCAAAACTTCTCTAAATGCCTGTTCGTAGCCTTCCCAGGAGGTCTCACGCAAAATCATCGGTATTCCTGTTGCCTCCGACTGCATGTGTATTAGCTCGCCCCTTACCCCGTGAAATGCGTTCCTCCCGAATCCGGCTGTTGACACGAAACTGACCAGGTAGCGAACGTCAAATCCCTCGGATAGAGCCCTCCAGCAGGCATAACAGCTATCCTTCCCACTGCTCCAACAACAGGCTACTTTCACTTTGAATGTGCTCCTTTCAGCGGAATCGGGATGCCGGCGACCATGAAATAGACCTCATCGGCATTCCTGGCGAGCATCTGATTAGCCATGCCCAGGGCATCACGGTAGACCCGGCCCGCAGGATATGCCGGCACAACCCCCAGTCCCACTTCGTTAGAGACGATTATGAAATGTGCCTCTCTGGTTCTTGTAAAGGCTACTAGTTCCTTCAGTTCGGCGGTTACCTTCTTCTCCAACGTCTCCGCATCTATATCTTCTGTTCCCATGAGATTGGATACCAGGAGTGTCATGCAGTCTACAATGACCACCTCGGCATCACCCATCTTGTTCCTCAAGGCTTTAGCGACATTGGTCGGGGCCTCCAGGGTTTTCCAGGTGGGAGCCCGTGACCTCTTGTGGGTCTCGATGCGGGCATGCATCTCCTCGTCGAGCGCCTCACCCGTGGCCACGAAAAGCACTTTCTTCCCCAGCTTGGGGGCGAGTTTCTGCGCGAAGCGGCTTTTGCCGCTTCGCGCTCCCCCGAGGATAAATGTCATACTCATACGCCATAGCTCCAGGTTATCAGCGGTATAAGAATCAGCACTGAAACCCCGACCAATTCGTTGATGGCGCCGTAGGTGTCGCCGGTAAGCCCTCCCAGCTTTCCGCTGAGCCAGTACGCCATCAATAGAGCGACCAGCATGGCCGCAGCCATCACAGCCAGGCCGTTTAGCCACATCAAGCCCAAGCATGAAGCCAGTGTTATCGCGGTCGCTATAGCCAGCCAGGGCCAATTCGTGCCTTCGTGGAATATCTTCCCCATCCCTTGTTCTCTGGCATAGGGGTAGGCGAAAATTGCGCAAACCATCGTCCATCGCGCTATCGTTGGCATCAAAAGAAGGGCTGCCATCCTGTGCTCATTGGGCACAACAGTCAGCGCAACATATTGGAGCAGAATCAGCAAACAGCCTCCGACCACCCCGAAGCCCCCCACCCTGCTGTCGCGCATAATAGTCAATCTCTCTTCAGGCGAGTGTCCGCCTGCCAGCCCGTCGCAGGTGTCGATGAAACCGTCCAGGTGCAGCGCCCTGGTCATTGCGGCTAGAGCGACGATAAGTAAAATGTTTACCAGGCTTATGGGAAAAGCCAGTGTGAAAAGCCGGTCCAGCCCATACAGGATCCCTCCTATGAGCATTCCTATTAACGGGAAATAGGCTATAGAACGGCGCAGAGCATTGGCGCTGACCTTCACCCGAACAGGGAATATCGTCAAGAACTGTAACGCTGCTACTAGGCCCAAAATCGTCCCCTTAATTCAATGTCATTCTGAGCGAAGCGAAGAATCTCAAGACTCTTCCCTCTACTCAAGGTGGTACATATATCCTCAAACCTCGCCGTCACGTTCCGATACACCCGCCTCGGCAAAGGTAGCCATCTCGGCCAGTATCTTGGCTGCGGCCTCGACCATGAATATGCCCAGCGCCGCCCCTGTGCCCTCGCCCAGCCGAAGCTCGAGGTCCAGTATCGGTCTTAATCCCAGATATTTGAGTATTGCTTTGTGCCCGATCTCCACCGAGCAATGTGAGGCGATGAGGTAGTCCTTTATCCTGGGTGACAGTCCCACAGCGATAAGAGCCGCTGCCCCGGAGATAAACCCGTCTATGACGATTGGGATGCGGTGTGCTGCCGCTCCGACGATGACCCCGCATATTCCACCTATTTCGAATCCGCCCACTTTGGCAAGCACGTCCATGGCGTCATCGGCTTTTGGTTTATTTACTTCCAGCGCTCTTTCGATGACCTCTACCTTGTGCACCAGTTGCCTGTCGTCAAGGCCGGTGCCTCGACCTGTCACCTTGGCCACTGGTTCCCCGGTTATGGCGGCGGTGATGGCGCTGCTCGGCGTGGTATTGCCGATGCCCATATCGCCGGTGCCCACGATATCCAGCCCTTTCTGGACTTCCTTCTCTGTTATTTCCAGCCCCACCTCGATAGACTTCATTGCCTGCTCTCCGCTCATAGCAGGACCGCGGGCCATGTCACTGGTCCCGTAGGCTATTTTTTTTGAGAGCAGGGCTGGATGAGGCGCTATATCTGATGCTACGCCCATGTCTACAACGATGACCTGGGCTCCTACGTGCCTTGCCAAAACATTGATGCCGGCGCCCCCGTGCAGGAAGTTCAGTACCATCTGAGGAGTCACCGCTTGAGGATAAGCGCTTACGCCCTCTGCTACTACTCCGTGGTCTGCTGCTATCGTCACAATCGCCGTGCGATTTATCCTGGGTATCGGCTTGCCCGTGATGCCTGCCAGCTTAATAGATAGCTCCTCCAACCGTCCCAGGCTCCCCAGCGGTTTGGTCAGGGTGTCCTGCCGGGCTCGGGCAGCAGCCATGGCCTTCTCATCCAGAGGCTTGATCTCACGCAGTGCCTGCTCTAGTGCTCTCAACTTAATGCTCCTTATATTTGTTTATGCCTAGTCTTTGAACAGGTCGGGATGGAGAATCTTTGCCATCTCCTCCAGCCCTTGCACTATGCGTGGGCCGGTGCGGTTCACCAGGTCGCCGTTAATAGTATAAATCCGGTTCTGTTTCACTGCTGTCAAATCCTGCCATCCTGGGAGCTCCTTTATTTGATCCGGCGACATCGTTGCTGTCCCCATACTGGAATCCAGGAGGATTATCTCGGGGTCGGCGCGGACTAACTCCTCCATGTTGAATTGTATCCAGGGGCCTGAGGAGTTCCCAGCCACGTTCACTCCACCGGCCAGGCTAATCAGGGCATCTACGAATGAGCCTGGACCAGCTGTCCAGGGTTTGGTGGTGTCGGTGGCATCGAACACATAAAACACGCTGGGGCGTGAAGCGTTGCCCACCGTATTGACGACAGCGTCGATGCGATTTTTCATGTCGCTGGTGATCTCCTGAGCCTCTTTTTGGCTGCCGGTGATGTTCCCCAGTAGCTCGATGTCGCTTAGGACGCCATTGATATCTTTGGGGTCTATGACTGCAAGGGGAATCCCCAAGCTATCGAGCTTGGTAATGAGTTCGGGGACATGGCCGTCTGTCAGAACTAGGTCTGGCTTCATCGCTACTATCTCCTCTATGTTGGGAGTGTAATAGCCGCCTATTTTGGGTTTGGTTTTGGCCGCCTCGGGATAGTCGCAATAGTCACTGTCCGCTACTACTTTGTCGCCCAGGCCGAGAGCGAAAAGAGTCTCCGTGATGCTCGGTACATGGGAGATAATTCTGGTAGGTGTGCTGTCGATGTGTACCTGCCTTCCCGCGTCATCTGTTATCGTGCCCGGCCCGGACTGGGCGCCTGCGCAGGCGGTAGCAGCAGCGATTACTATGATGAGTAGCAGCGCCAGATAAGTCCTTTTCAACGTTCCCCCTTCGTCCTTAGGTGAAATGAAAATCCCCTCGCTCTGCAGAACGAGGGGACGTTCCCAAGATATAAGTAGCCACAAAAAAGAGCAACCCCTCTCCGCGGAGGCATCGTAGCTCAACTAGAGGTCGGCGTTCTGACTTCTCGCCTTAGCGATTCACAGTAGCGGGACTGCGTCGGATTCTCACCGAACTTGCTTTCCGTTTGAGCCTGAACTCGCGCCCAGGCACCTCTACTTTCGCTATTAAATTTTCTGCCTGTATTTATAACATATCGTGTCACAAAAAGCAAATATTTTCCCCAACATTTTCTCCGCCTATCTTCCCCTTTACCAAAGCGAGCAGAGTACAGAGCTTAGGGGCATCCGCCTCTGGTGGATCGTGCCCTGAATCGTAGGGGCGACCCAACGGGTCGCCCCCTTCTATATATGCCTAAAAGTTGTACAAACAAGGTATAGCTTATCTACCACTAAGCCTCTCTTGTATCTATTGCCCGAACAGCTCCGGATGGATTGCTTGTGCGATAGCCTCGAGGCCCTGCACTATGCGCGGGCCGGAGCGGTCGACCAAATCTCCATTGATTGTGTAAACCCGTCCTTCCTTTACCGCAGTCAAATCCTCCCATCCTGGCAGTGTCCCTAACGTTTCAGGCGATATCGTTGTCCCCATGGTAGAGTCTAAGAGAATTACTTCAGGGTCGGAGTTGACCAAATCCTCCATATTGAACTGTATGTATGGTCCTGAAGCATTGCCGGCCACGTTCTCTCCGCCTGCCAGGTTAATGAGGTTATCGATAAAGGAGCCTGGCCCCGCTGTCCAGGGCATTGTAGGATCTGTGGCATCATAGACGTAGAATACCCGGGGTTGGGTGGTGGCATTTCCCACAGTGCTAACAACGGCGTCAATGCTTGCCTGCATACTGCTGATGAGTTGCTCCGCTATTTGCTGTGTTGCAGTGATATTCCCGAGTATTCTAATGTCCCGGAATATGCCATTGATATCCGCAGGCTGCAGAACGACGACAGGAATTCCTAAGCTTACCAGTTTAGCATATGGGTCTTCTTGGTAACCGTCAGTTAGAACTAGGTCCGGGTTTAGTGCCGTGATTGCTTCGAGACTAGGATTCCAATACCCACCTACTGAGGGTTTGGTTGTGGCTGCCGCCGGATAGTCGCATTGATCGCTTACTCCCACGATCGTGTCATCCAAACCCAGGGCGAATAATGTCTCGGTGATGCTGGGTGCAGGTGAGACGATTCTTTGTGGTGGAGTCGCGAACATAAATGGTCTTCCCATGTCATCGACCCCACTGATAGGAGTAGGCGTGGGCGTAGGAGTAGGTGGTGGCGGGATGTATACTGGAACAAACACAGGTGTGGGAGTGGGAGTGGGAGTAGGCGTAGGAGCGGGTGTTGGTGTGGGAGTGGGCGTGGGTGTAGGTGTAGGAATAGGCGTAGGCGTAGGAGTAGGAGTTGGTGTTGGCGCTGCTGTTATCGTAGGTGTAGGAGCAAGAGTCGGTATAGGTGTAGGTGTAACTACATTAGTATTGGCATCACAACTAATGCATGCGGTAACGCATGCAAGCAATAGCAATGCCGTCAATGCGATGCTCAGTTTTTTCATTAACCCTCCTGTATCTCTCATCGTTTATATTTTGCTATCGTTACTTCATTGGCATGATATGCCTCTCAGCCTTCCTTAGACATGGATCTCCTTATCTAGGAGGGGAAACAAAAATCCCCTCGCTCTGCAGAACGAGGGGCGTTCCGAAATTGGGCACAAAAAAGAGCAACCCCTCTCTCGCGGAGGCATTGTGGCTCAACTAGAGGCCGGCGTTCTGACTTCTCGCTGTTAGCGAGTCACAGCAGCGCGACTGCGTCGGATTCTCACCGAACTTGCTTTCCGTTTGAGCCTGAACTCGCGCCCAGGCACCTCTACTTTCGCTATTAAATTTTCTGCTTGTATTTATAACATATCAGAAAACAAAAAGCAAATACTTTCCCCGTCATTTTTTCGCCATCTTCCTACTTTACCAAAGCGAGCACAGTATAGAGTCGTAGGGGCATGGCATGCCGTGCCCCTTTCTATGTATTAACGCCCATGCGTATCTCATCCTGAAAATGCTTGACTTCGCTGGCACAATTCACTAAGATTACACCAACAATAGGAGAAACACATGAAACGAAAGTCTCCTCGCTGGTATCTCCCCGCTCTTCTTATCCTCCTGGTGCTCGGCTTGTTCCCTTTGTCATCCTGCCTCGGGTCGCAGAGCACACCGCAAAGTGCCTTCTATGACTCAGGGACCAGCGATCTCATCATGACCGGTGCCCAGTTTGGTCAATACCTCCTGTTCCGCTTCGACACTGATGCTTCGGAGCACACCCTGACAACTCCCAGCGCGGCAGATATTGTCGCCCGTTTCTCGTCTCCAGTTTCGGGAGAGGTCTCCATCTTTGCGATAGTGGCGGACGGCAGTCATTCCGTTACCGTTATCGGTGGCCCGAACGTTATAGTCAAGCCCACAGCCTCAACTGTTGCCGGAAACACCACACTCACCATTTTCTGCGAGCTCGACAACGTGAGCAAGGGAAATGAGTCGGTGACTCTCTACTAGCCACTGCCCTGCCCCCCGCGACATCCTCCTCTTGACAGATTAAGAACTAATGTTCTATAATGGCTTCATAACATTGGGACTGAATGTACACAGCTCCCGACCCAATTCAAGAGCAGCAGCCGGCATCTACTGAGCCTCACTTTTGTGGGCTGATAGCTTTAAGCCGATTGCTGGTTGCGCAAAGCTCTTGGCATCCCCTGGAAAATTGAATATGTGGGGTTTCGTTCGTGGGAATTCGTTTTGGGGATAGTGCCCCTTAACATAGGGATGCTTTTTACTCAGACGGTCCCCGCTGCGTTCGGCTGAAGCTGACCGCGGCCTGCGAAATCCCGGCGTCCGGCGGCCCCAAAATTGAATAATTCGCAAACCCCAAATCTCGGGCCGTGCTATACCTAAAATCTCCGATTGCTGAAATTGGAAAGCTGAAGGCCAACCCAGGCTTGCTTAATTTGCCTGTCTACGCTATCCTAACTAGGGTGCGATGAACAAGGCAAAACAGCTTTACGAGCTTCAAGAGGTAGACCTCGATATCGAGCATAAGACCCAGGCTTTGACACAGGTGAAAAGCCAGCTGGGGAAAGATGATGACCTGGTGGTGGCACGCGCCGCCCTCGATTCGGAGAAGAAGCGCCTTGCCGATCTGGAACACCAGCAGAAAACGTCGGAATGGGAGCTCAACGAGCTGGGTTCCAAGATTTCCGTTGTGGAGAAAAAGCTATACGGTGGCTCGGTCAAGAATCCCAGAGAGCTCACTCCTTTTCAGCAGGATATGGAGATTCTCAAGGCGCAGCGCGCTGAGCGGGAGGATAAACTGCTGGCCTTAATGATGGACGTGGACTCCTTACAGCAGGATATCGGCCTTAAGAAAAGTGACTTTGAAAAGATAGAACGGGAATGGCGGGAGAACCAGCGGAAGCTGTCGAACCAGCAAGCAGAGTTGGAGACAGAGGTGGCCCGGCTAAAGCAAAATAGGGACATGCTAGCGAGTCAAATAGATTCTGCCAGCCTCGAACTTTATGAAGAAATGCGACGGGCGAAACAGGGGCAGGCGGTGGCTAAGGTAGTGCAGGGGAGGTGTCAGGGGTGCCGCATCAGCCTCTCCGTGTCCGACCAGCAGAAAGCCAGGATGGGGCAGGAACTGGCGCAATGCAGCAACTGTGGCCGCATCCTGTACCTGAGCTAGCGACTCGGGTTTAAATTGTTCCCAGTAGACAGTTGTAGTAAACTGAAACATTGAATATTGCCAAGTAAACCGGGTGGCTGCCCCTTCTTGCGTCAAGCGGGAAGGGGAGGAAAGTCCGGGCTCCGCCGGGCAGGATGCTGGGTAACACCCAGGAGGGGCGACCCTACGGAAAGTGCCACAGAAACATACCGCCCGCCACAGGCGGGCAAGGGTGAAATGGTGGGGCAAGAGCTCACCAGCGGTCGGGTGACCGATCGGCTGGGTAAACCCCATCCGGAGCAAGACCGAATAGGAGGACGAGAAGGATGCCCGGCCTGTCCTCGGGTTGGTCGCTTGACCCTTCCGGTAACGAAAGGGCTAGACAGATGGTCACCGCTTGTTAGGAATCAGGAAGAAGGCTGCGGTCGTAAACTGATTCCCAGCAAGTACAGGACCCGGCTTATAGGTTTACTTGGTTATCGTGAAGCGGACAGTTTAGCCTGAACTGTCCGCTTCGTCCCATCTGCCATAAATAAGGAAAAGGGATTGAAGTCAAAAAGTGACATCTCCCCTGAAGCAGTAAGCCGAAGATTAACCACCAAGTTTGTCGGGCAAAATTTCCTTTATTATCCCACCGTTACCACGACCATGGATGTAGCCAGGAAAGCGGCAAAAGAGGGTGCGACTGAAGGTACCGTCGTTGTCGCTGAGGAGCAGACTACCGGCAGAGCTCGCCTGGGACGGACCTGGATTAACCCTCCAGGCGTGGTGGCAGTTTCCATCATCCTTCGCCCCGAGATGAGCCAGCTCCTCCGTCTCACCATGGTAGCTGCTCTGGCTACCAGCCGCTGCATTGAGAAAGCCACGGGACTTAAGACGGTTATTAAATGGCCCAATGATGTCTTGATTGGAAGCAAAAAAGTAAGCGGTATCTTGACGGAGAGCGCTCTCCGCGGGCAATCCGTCGATTGGGCAGTCATCGGCATCGGGATAAACGTCAATTTCGACCCCAAGGCTTATCCCGAGATAGCTGATATTGCCACCAGCCTCTCGGTTGAGCTAGGTAAAAAGGTCTCGCAGTTGGAAGTCCTCCTGCACCTGCTTAATGAGCTAGAGTACTTTTACTCGGCATTGCGCAGAGGCGAGCCTATTTACCAGGAGTGGCGGGACAAGCTGGAGACGCTGGGCAAGGTGGTACAGGTGAAAACAGGCACAGATGTGGAAAAGGGCTGCGCCGAGTCAGTGGACGAGGACGGCGCTTTGCTGCTGAGACGCCCTGATGGCACACTTGTACGCATTGTAGCAGGAGAGGTCACACTGCGACCTTAGAAAAGGCATTTCGGAATAGCACCCTTAAAGAAAGTAGGGGCGTTCAATTGAACGCCCCTACACCATAATTTCAGAGGACGCGATAGCCTAAGTTTATTTTGGCTTTATCAGTGAGGCAATCATGTCTACCGGCAGAGGGAACACTATCGTATTCGTTTTTTCAGTAGCTATTACTGTCAGGGTCTGCAAGTAGCGCAGTTGTAGTGCTATGGGCTGCGTAGCCATAACTTTAGCAGCCTCGGCCAGCTGCTCCGCTGCCTGACGCTCGCCTTCGGCATGGACGACTTTGGCTCTTCTCTCTCGCTCTGCCTCTGCCTGGGCCGAAATCGCCCGCTGCATTGCTTGAGGAAGTTCGACCTCTTTTATCTCCACTATGCTGACTTTCACTCCCCAGGGATCGGTTTGTTCGTCGATTATCCTTTGTAGCGTCTGGTTAATTTTCTCCCGGTGGGCGAGCACCTCGTCGAGTTCAGATTGGCCGATAACGCTGCGCAGGGTTGTCTGGGAAATCTGTGAGGTAGCGTAACGATGGTCGAACACCTTGATCACTGAATCCTCGGGCTTGACTACCCTGAAATAAACCACGGCATTGACCTTAACTGTCACGTTATCCTTTGTAATCGCCTCTTGTGAGGGGACATCCAGGGTCACAACACGCAGGTCTACCTTCACGCTGCGCTCGATGAATGGGATAATCATGAATAGCCCAGGCCCTCGCACGCCCGTAAACCTGCCCAGGCGGAAGACAACACCTCGTTCATATTCCTGAGCAATCTTGATTGCCGCCGTGGCTACTACAAGTATCACGAATACAAAAACGACGATCCCTATGATAGCCCCTGTCATGTCTAACCTCCTTGCTGTTTTTTAGTGACCCTGAGTTTCAGCCCTTCGATCTTGGTTACCACCACCTCATCGCCGGTTTCGATTCTACCCGCTTCCGATGTCGCTGTCCATAGCTCGCCTTCAACATAAACCATCCCTGTAGGATCGAGCACCGTGTGAGCAACCGCCACTTTTCCAACCAGTCCCTCTTTGCCTGTAGCAGGTCGGCGACGCTGAGAACGAATAATGGCTCCGATAACGAAGGCGAAGACTGCGGTAACCACGATTACCACTGCTGCAACAACCCACCAGTTTATATGAAGCTGGAACAATTCTGGACCTCCACCGAATAAGATTATAGAGCCCATAATCAGCGAAGCTATCCCGCCTATAGTCAGTATCCCGAAGCTGGTGACAAATGCCTCAAGTATAAACAAGATGAAGGCGAGTATGATGAAAAATACACCTGCCCACGAGGCTTCGAGCACAGCTAAGGAATAGAAAGCGAGGATGAGGGAAATAGCTCCGACCACTCCGGGCAGTATGGCGCCGGGGTGGATAAATTCAAGGATTAATGCGATTACAGCCAGAGAAAGCAGAATATATGCGATATTGGGGTTGCTGATTGCCTGAAGGAACTTCTCAATGGCGCTCATCCCCACATCGTTCTTAACATAGCCTTCGGTGTTGATGGTGACCTGCTCGCCAGCCACATTAACTGTCCTGCCGTTGAGCTGGGTAATCAGTGAATCGACGTCCTTAGCCCCCAGGTCAACCAGTGGAGGACTAAGGTAAGGAGAACTGAGTCCCAGCAATTCCTGGTCATTCACAGGGATAGGCGCAAGCCCCAGCGCCTCCTGGTCAGTGAAGGATAGAGCCTCGACTACTGTGGCCTCTGCTGCCGCCTGATTTCGGCCGCGTAAATCGGCCAGACTTCTAATCCTGGCGGCCGTATCCTCTGTTAATTTCTTCTGCAAAGTCGCAGATAGTTCTCCCTCTGTTGATACCGGGCTGGCGGCGCCGATGCGGCTTCCCGGAGCCATGGCTGCCACATTAGCAGCCAGAGTGATGAAAGTGCCCGCTGAGCCTGCCCACCGGTCAACATATACCACCACCGGCACTTTAGCGTCCAGGATGCGGTCTACGATTTTTTCTGTCGTGTCCAGCAGGCCGCCGGGGGTGCTTAGTTCTATTATGACGGCTGCCGCCTGGTGATCCTCTGCTTGGCTGATCCCACGGTCGATGTAGCTGGCAACTGCTGGGACAATATCCCCATTCACGTGCAGTATATCAACCTCTGGGGAAGGGGATGCCGAGACAGAGCCAGTGATGACTAAAGCTGCCGCCAGCACACAGAGCAAAAGCACGGAGATGCGAATTACTTTTGCGGCCATCTTTTTGCAACTTTTGAATCGACTGTGATAAACTGAATCTGTCGACATTTTACCACAATTCGGCAGAATGCACATGACGCGATGATTAAAGCAGTTTTCTTTGATTTCTATAACACGCTCATCTCTTTCGACCCTCCCCGTGAGGAGCTACAGGTTACCGCGTGCCGTGAGTTCGGCATAGAGGTCAACCGTAAGGCCATCCCGCGCGGCTACTGGTTCGCCGATGATTTCATGAGCCGGGAGAATGCCCGTTCCCCGATTCACAAGCGTTCTCCAGCAGACGAGCTGGCCTTCTGGTCTGATTACGAGGCCATAATCCTGAAGAAAGCGGGGGTGGACGTCAGCAAAGACCTGGCCCTGCGCATATTTACCAGAGCGCGCCAGCTTGACCGCAGGCTCGTCCTGTTCGATGATGCGCTCCCCATAATACGTGCCCTCAGGGGTAGAGGCAAGATTCTGGGCCTGGTCTCGAATTTGAGCAGAGCTCTTGATGGAGACTGTAACGAACTCGGCCTTACCCCTTACATAGATTTTGCCCTAACCTCATCGGAGATTGGAGCGGAAAAGCCCCACCCTCCCATATTTCTCGCCGCTCTGGAGCGTGCCGGGGTGAGTGCCTCAGAAGCTATCCATGTAGGCGACCAGTATCATTCGGACGTGGTCGGGGCCAAAGGCGTCGGCATCAATCCTCTGCTACTCGACCGCGATGGCTTCTGGGAAGGTGTCAATGACTGCCCCCGGATTCGGAGCCTTGGGGAGATTGTGAACCATCTCTAGATTGGGCCACCTTCTTCAATCCCTGCTCTAATTCGTCTTTCCATTCCTTATCGGCTCTGTTCATGTCCAGTCTCAGTCGATTCGTACCTATCTTCAATCTGCCGCCGAAGGCATGTTGCAGCAGTTGCCTGTCTATCGTGACTGCTGCACCCAGAGTCAGCACTACCTGCCCATCTTCTGTGGAGATAGACTCGATACCAGCCCTGCTGCCCAGCAACTTTATCCTTACCATGTAGAGCAAGTCTTTGACTTCCGCAGGAAGAGGCCCGAACCTGTCCTCAAGCTCGCTCTCCAGTTCATCGAGTTCTCCCGGTAAGCTTACTTTGGCCAGGCGCAGATACAGGGAGAGGCGTGTGTTTAGGTCAGGCACGTATTCCTCCGGGATAAGTGCAGGCAGGGGCAGGTCAACGGTGGTGGATATAGGTGGTAACGTTGTTTTCGCTTTGCCGCCTGCTCTGCGTTCTTCCACAGCTTCCGCTAGCAACTGGCTGTACAGTTCGAAACCGACAGCGCCTATGTGTCCGCTCTGCTCCGGCCCCAGCAGGTTGCCTGCGCCTCTAATCTCGAGGTCTTTCATAGCGACGCGGAAGCCGGCCCCCAGTTCGCTGGCCTCGAATATAGTCTTGAGCCGCTTCTCTGCGGCATCGGTAAGCTGCTTGCCTTTGTCATAGAAGAAGTATGCGTAAGCGCGGTTTGTCCCTCGTCCCACCCTGCCTCGAAGCTGGTATAGTTGCGTCAGCCCCAGTCTGTCAGCGTCATCAACAATGAGGGTGTTGACGTTGGGTATATCCAGGCCGGATTCGATGATGGTGGTGCACACCAGAACATCTATCTTGCCCTGCGTGAAGTCGAACATCACTGACTCCAGTACTTCCTCCGGCATCTGGCCGTGGCCGATGCCTATTCTGGCCTCGGGCACCAGCTTCTCCAGCTCTTTCGCTACCCAGTTGATGCTTTGCACGCGGTTATGAACGAAGAACACCTGTCCATTGCGTTCCAGCTCTCTCAGTATTGCTTCGCGTATCATCCTCTCGCTGTAAGGGGCAACGTAGCTCTTTATGGGCAGGCGCTCCTCTGGCGGGGTCTCCATAGTGCTCATGTCGCGCACACCCACCAGTGCCATGTGCATGGTGCGCGGGATGGGTGTTGCACTCAAAGTCAGGACATCCACCTCTTTCCTCAACTGCTTGAGACGTTCCTTGTGAGCCACGCCGAAACGCTGCTCCTCGTCTATGATGACCAGCCCCAGGTTCTTGAAGGATACGTCCTTCTGTAGAAGCCGGTGAGTGCCGATGCAAATATCTATGCTGCCCTTGGCCAGTCCCTGAACGACCTCCTGCTGCTCCTTGGGCGAGCGAAAGCGGCTCAGTAATTCGACCTTGACCGGGAACGCGCTCAGACGCTGGCTGAAGGTGGTGAAATGCTGCTGAGCTAAGACAGTTGTCGGCACCAACACCGCTACCTGCATCCCGTCCATCACCGCTTTGAAGGCAGCGCGCAGGGCGACTTCGGTCTTGCCGTAGCCAACGTCGCCGCATACCAGTCTGTCCATAGGGCGCGCCCTTTCCATATCCCGTTTGACCTCTTGCACCGCCTCAAGCTGGTCGGGGGTCTCGACGTATGGAAAAGATGCTTCGAACTCCTGCTGCCATACCGCGTCGGGGGAGAAAGCGAAGCCAGGCAGCACCTCGCGCACCGAGTAGAGTTCGAGGAGTTCCTTAGCCAAAACGTCTGCTGCCTCTTTTACTCTCTGCTTGGCCCGGTTCCATTCCTGAGTTCCCAGGCGGCTCAGCGCCGGACTGTATCCTCCGGGCCCGATATAGCGGGTAACGCGGTCGACCTGCTCGCTGGGCACGTACAGCCTGTCGCCTGCGGCATATTCCAGGACCAGGTACTCGTGCTGACCGGTATCATTAGCGAGGGAGAGCCTGGTAAGCCCGGCGAACCTGGCGACGCCGTGGTCTATGTGCACTACATAGTCTCCCACGGCAAGGTCGGAGAGAAACGCCTCGCTGCGCACGGGTCGCTTTGGCACCATGCGCCTCTTCTTGGCGAAGCCGAAAAGTTCGACATCTGTGAGCAGGATGTCTCCACCGGGGCCATCCATCGTCCAGCCTTCGCTCAAAGACCCCTGAACCAGCGTCACAGAGCCGGGAGGCGGTCCGCCAGAGGCGGATGCTATATCCGTGACTGGGTAGGCGAGTATATCCTGTCCCTCGAGCAGCTCGGCGAGCCTGGTTGACTGCTGGGAGACGATGATAACCCTGCGCTTGCTTTCTATCATTGATTTGGCTTCTTTGAGGAAGACGGGCAGGCGTCCGCCGTAGCTGGGAGCAGGCCCCAGGCTCATTCTGTAGTCCTGGCTGTCGTCTCCCCATTGCTCCAGGGTGAGGCGCTGGTCGAATCTATCGAGCCTGTTCATCAAATCGGGCCAGGTGAAGTAAGGCACGGGGAAGTTGCCTGGCAGCTCGCCCCGTTCGGATTGGGACCGTCTCAGCTCGATAGCCTGAGTGTCGAGGTCTGCAACCGCTGCTTCGATAAGGTCAGGCTGGTCGATGATAACCACTGCCCGAGACGGCAGGTAATCGGGGAGAGCGCTGTCGTTAACCAGGGAAGAGTACAGGTCGATGCTATCAGGCCACTTGCCTGAGGCCAGGCTCTCTATCTCCTCTTCCATCCTGTTCCTGGCCTCCGGGTTCAGCGTGGAGAGGTCGAGACGGCGCAGCATGTCTCCCAGCTCGTTAGGGGGTATGACCATCTCCCTGGCGGGGATGATGGTTATCTGCGGCACAACCTCGATAGAGCGCTGGCTTATAGCGTCGAAGAGGCGAATGCTTTCTATTGTGTCTCCAACGAGCTCGATCCGGGCGGGGGAATCGCTGTGCGGCGGGTAAATATCGATGATGCCGCCCCGCCTGCTCACAGTGCCCGGAAGCTCTACCTTGGTATCTACCTTGTAGCCCATGCCTATCCATTTATGGAGCATCTGCTCCAGGTCGAGCTTCATGCCCTTACTCAGGGTGTGGCAGGAGGAGATGAGGACGGGAGGGGGCATGATTTTTCGCACCACAGCATGAGCGGAAGCGATAACCAGAGGCGCTTTGCCAGCCTCATTTAAACGGGAGAGCACCTTCAATCTTTGCTTGACCGTATAAGGGTCGGACGAGATGCGTTCGTAGGGCAGGGCATCGGGCTCGGGGAACAGAAGGATTGAGTCATTGCTGCCGCACCATACCGGTATCTCGTCGTAAAGCTGCCTGGCCCTTTCCGGTTTGGAGGTGATGACCAGCGCGGGTAAGCCGAGTTGGCGGTACAGGCAAGCCAGGAGATATGGCTTAGCTGCATCGAGCACTGCCACCTTTAACTCGCCCCGGGCTGCCTGCAGGTCGCTAATGAGCTTCCGGTAGCCGGGCATGTTTTCGATTAAGGGTAGAAGACCGGACAGATTCATACTCAACGCCTAAAGGGCTAGCCGAGCGGACTAGCCCTATCTGAATTGTATCAGAAACACTCTAGACAGGGCAAACTGTGGCTCTGTGGTAGATTATGCTTACCTCAGATGTCACGAATTTGTAATCTTTGCGCCCTAATTTTTATGACTTCTTTATCAGATAATGCCTATCATCTGGGCAGCCTTATCAGGCAGGAAGCTGCGAGTCTTCTCAGGAAAGGGGGTGCTCAATGGAACCGCTGCCACCACAACTTTTACCGACCGTGCCCCACATCACGTTCTCGATTTTCAACATGGCTATTCCCAATATCATAGCTGTTGCCACAGTGATCGGTGTCTTCTTTCTGGCTGCCTGGGCACGGCTGCCCAGGATATTCTAATCGAATCCCCGACGGGAAGGAGGCGGAGATGAATCTGACAGAAAAAGCACGGCAAATGCTGGCAAGGAATTTGCCGCTTGAAGATGCCTTGCCGACAAAGATGCCCACCTACGTAAACTCCGTTGCCTATCTCTTCGGGGCTGCGACCCTCGCAGCCCTGGCCATGCTGATAGTTACTGGTGGGATACTCACCCTTTTCGGGCTTGGCTGGCATCATGTGTCAGATGTAGGACGTTTTGTGGATGCGCTTCACTTCTGGAGCGCTCAGGCCTTTTTTGCCTCACTCGCGGCCCACATGGCCACGAAATTCTTTACAGGCGCCTGGCGAGACCACCGCTGGAAGACCTGGGTCTTGGGGCTGCTGACCTTCGGCTTCGCCGTATTCGCTGGCCTGACCGGCTATCTTTCGCAGACCAATTTCGATTCTCAGTGGGCCAGCGTGCAAGCCAAGGACGCCATGAACTCAGTAGGCCTGGGTAGATTCTTCAACGCGATGAATCTAGGGCAGGTCATCACTTTGCACGTGGCTGTCTTGCCAGCGATTATCGTTTTACTGGTGGGCCTGCACCTGTTCTTTGTGCGTCGCGACGGTCCAGTCCTGCCCATAGGAGAGCGCAAAGCTCAATTAGGAGGGCAAGATGAGCAAGCGCACTGAGAAATATTTATCAGGCGTCCCCATGAAGCGATACGACCTGCTGAAAGAAATCCTGATCGTCCTGGCAGTTATTGCCGTCATAGTAATCGTGCTAGCCTCAGTGTTAGGCTCTCCTGATTATCCCACAGTGAGCGCCCAAGATGTAGCCAATCTTCAGCCCATCGCTTACCTGCAGACCAGTGCCACCATCCTGGCAGGCAACAGCAGCATTCAGAACTATGGCCCCCCTTATACGGCGGACCGTGACAACGCCCAGCACCTGTTTCGCCAGGCTCCTGCGAACTGGTTCGGAGTGAGCATCCCAATCGACCCGGCCCAGGACTTCATTCTGAAACCACTGGCTCGCGTGTCAATCCTCGATGGCAATGTGACCAGCGCCCTGGAGACCTACCAGTCGGCATCGACTGACCAACAGCAGGCGTGGTTGTCAGCTTACCTGGCCGCACTTGATAACGCGACAGCAGTCGACGGGCAGGTGCAGATTCCTTCCGGCGACTACGGACCGGTTTCTACGCTGATGGACTCCATGCTAGCGCTGGGCCGAGCTGGCCTGCTGGAAGGCGCACTCGAAAATAGCGCCAGACAACCGTTTGAGTACGACTTCACTCAATCACTTCTGTTCTTCCAGGATGATGTGTACGCCAGTGTAGCACAGAAACTGGATCTGACAAGTGACCAATGGGGCATCCTCCACGAGACTGGCAACTACCCCGGCGCCTGGTGGCTTTTTCCCTTTGCTTTCCTGTACCATGTTCCGCCTATGAATAACTCTAGCAACGCTGACATCCAGGCGATATTCATAATATCGATGATTTTCCTGTTCCTGCTGTTTCTGCCCGTTGTGCCGATTTTCAACCGTTTGCCACGCTGGCTAGGCGTCTACAAGCTGATCTGGCGCGACTGGTACTCTCGAAAGAAGCCCCCCGGCGGTGGAGAGTCCTGAAGCGTACCATTTTCATCCGCGGAGGCACCAGGGTTGCCATCATACAACTTAGATGTATCGGCTCCTATCTACTCGTCTGCTTGATTCAAGCTCTCAGTGTCTGTATAATTTACTATTGCGTGGCAGAGTCACATGTCCTCGAAAGTCCCTTTCCCCAGGCTAAAGGCGAATGAGTCACCCACAGTAAAGTAATTTTTGGGGAGGCAATGGCATAGTGAGTAACGATGGTTTCGATAAATTTAAAGGCTCGTCCGATTATGTTACTTCCAGGCCTTTGAGAAACGCTGTTAATGTAAGCATTACTCTGGGAAGGCCTTTGTTAATCCGGGGAGAGCCCGGGACAGGGAAAACCCTGCTTGCTCACAGTATCGCTAAGGGGCTGAAGAAAAAGCTGATCATCTGGAACATAAAATCAACCACCAAGGCTCAAGAGGGACTGTATGTCTATGATACTGTGCAGCGGCTTAACGATAGTCGCTTTGGCGACAGGGACGTTTCTGACATCAAGCAGTATATAAAGTTGGGCAAATTGGGACAAGCCTTCGCTGCTCCGGAACAGGTAGTGCTTCTCATCGACGAGGTAGATAAGGCTGACATTGAGTTTCCCAATGACCTGCTCAATGAACTGGATGAAATGAGCTTCTATATTCCGGAGACTAATGAGACCATTAGTGCCATCCACCGGCCTATAGCAGTCATCACGAGCAATGCTGAGAAAGAGCTCCCCGATGCTTTCCTGCGGCGCTGCATATTCCACTACATTGAATTCCCTGACGCTAAGCTGATGGAGGAAATAGTCAGGGTGCACTTCCCTGATATTAAGAATAACCTCCTTCAAGAAGCCCTGAGAACCTTTTACTCACTGAGGCAGATTGATCAGTTCAGAAAGAAGCCGTCAACCAGCGAATTGATAGATTGGATTCGGGCTCTTATTGCCGGTGGTCTATCCGACGAGAAAATATCTGCGGAGATTCCGTTCATCGGCACTCTACTGAAGAAAGAGCCGGATTACAATTACTTTGTGAAAACCCGCATGTCCAGGTCCGGCGATACTTATGATACTCGGCGATAGATAAACATGTTCACTGATTTCTTCTATGCCCTCAGGAAAAGAAAGGTGCCCGTCTCCGTTACCGAGTGGATGACCCTTATGGAAGCTCTTAACGGGAATTGCATCACTAACCTGGATGAATTCTATTATCTGGCAAGAGCGATACTGGTTAAAACTGAAGCCCATTACGACCATTACGATGTTGCCTTTCAGGAGTATTTTAAGGGAATAGAAGGCCCGGCAGATATCTCAGAGCAGATAATGCAGTGGCTCAAAGACCCCGTTAACAGGACGACCCTTACTGAGGCAGAGCGAGCTCTATTCGATAATATGGACCTTGACGAGTTGATTAAGGAGCTGGAGAAGAGGCTTAAGGAACAGACTGAGCAGCATGACGGCGGCGATTACTGGATCGGTCGAGGGGGCACCGCTCCCTTCGGACATTCCGGGTCTAATCCCGCCGGCATCAGAATCGGCGGTCAATCGGGAGGCAGAGGCGCCATACAAATTGCTCAGGAGAGGAGATTCCGAAACTATCGCAGCGACCTGACCCTCGATGTCCGCCAGATTAAGATGGCGCTAAGAGGGCTGCGGGAACTCAACCGAATCGGTCCCGAGGATGAGCTGGACCTGGATAAAACCATTCAGGCTACGTGCAAGAATGCCGGCGATATTGAGTTAGTGTGGACGCGAAGCAGGAAAAATGCGGTCAAATTGCTGCTGTTAATGGATGTGGGCGGGTCTATGGAACCGTTTGCCGAGCTATGCAGTCTACTTTTCTCCGCCGCTCACTCCAGCAGTCATTTCAAGGATTTTCAATACTACTATTTTCATAATTGCGTTTACGATAACCTTTACCGGGATATGGAGAGGCGAGATTCAATAAGTACTGAGCATCTTCTGCGTACCCTGGAACGTGACTACAAGGTGGTATTGGTAGGGGATGCCAGAATGGCTGTCCAGGAGCTAACAGACAGGTGGGGGGCAATCTATTACTACGAGCGTAATGACAGCCCAGGGATACTATGGCTCAAGCGAATCGCAGAACATTTTACTCACTGTATCTGGCTAAACCCGGAAGTACCAAGCTACTGGAATCATCCCACTGTGCAGATGATCGGGAAGCTCTTCCCCATGTTTGAACTTACCCTCGATGGTCTGGGGCAATCTGTGAAAAAACTGGTCGTGAAGAAATGACCTTGCCCAGTCGGTGGCGGAACACCGACCCTATGTTCAGATTCGGGCAGACACATGGGTCTGCCCCTACGGGGAATGATGGCGGTGAGATTGCCACGCCCGCCTCTGGCGGGCTCGCAATGACATAGGGCGGTTCGCGAACCGCCCCTACGGTTTAGGGCACAGTCCATCAGAGAAAGATGCTCCAACCTACCCGTCAAGGGAGATGGATAAATCAGGCCCTCAGTTGTATTTGTTCATCGCGGCCGCGATGCCTTCAGTGAGCACGCATTCGATGGCAGCAGCCACCCTGGGGTAGACCTCTCGCATCACGGCCTTCTCTTCATCAGTGAAGTCGCTGAGGACGTGTTCTATAGCATCGACTTCAGGCGCAGCGCTACCGCTACTATCTTCGGCAGGTGAGATACCTACCCGGATCCGGGGAAAGTCCTGGGTGCCCAGATGGGAGATGATGGACTTCAAGCCATTGTGCCCCCCGGAGCTTCCTTTCTCGCGGATGCGAATCTTGCCCAACGGAAGGTCGAGGTCGTCGTAGATAACTAGGATGTCTTTAGAAGAAAGGTGGTAGCGGCGCATCAGCGCTGATACCGCCTCGCCGCTCAGGTTCATGAAGGTCTGAGGCTTGGCCAGAACCACCTTTGTCCTTGCTACCGCTCCGGTACCCAGTTTGCTGCGCGCTCCGCGCTGTGTCAGCAAGATGCCGTGCTCGCGGGCAAAGAGGTCAAGGCATTTGAAACCTACATTATGCCTATTGTTGACATAATCTCGGCCCGGATTACCCAGTCCTACAATTAGCTTCATAAGAGCTTTTAACCCCCTAGGTGCACGTAAGGAGGGTTTTACCCCTCACTCTTATCTCTCGGGATGTGGGATACAATTGACGGTTGGACGGAGGGATTATGGTTTTGATGGTGATATTGCCATCATCATAGATCACCTCATCCACCAGTAAGCGCAGCAGTTCTCTACGCTGCTCAAAGTTCATGGAATCCAGCCCCTGCGAGAGGATCTCGGCCAACCTCTGTATTTGACCTTTATAATCAATAACCTTGTCCATATGAGCGATCCTAAGTTCCAGCTCTCGGCGGCGACTTTGAAGTTTAGTTTGTTCATTTCGCAGCCTCTCCGTCTCTTCCCGCATCATGAAATCGGCATAAAACCCCTTGCGGTATCCCTCTACCAGCCGCCGTTCCTCTTTGGGAAATTCTTCCAGCCGCTTACACACCGCAACCAACTCGCTTTGTAGTGCCTCTCTCGTGTCGGAATCCGGCCGCATTAGATTCTCAAGCTCGTGTTGCAGTAGATCAGGTCGTCGCAGCAGCCCTGTAACCTTGTGCCACACCACTGCTTCCAGGTCTGTGCCTTTTACCCATCGGCAATCACAGGTCTGTGGGTCACCTTTGTCATTGATAGGAGCACTAAATTTCTGATTCTTGTAACAAAAATAGTAGCTGCAACCCCGCAGAGTGCGGCCGCGCATCCTGCTGCCACAAACATGCTTGAGCAATCCTGACAAGAGATATTCCCGCTTGGAGTTGCGCCGTGCCAGACGAAGGTTCTCTTCCAGTCGCTTCTGGGCAGCCTCGAATAGCTCCCGGGTTACAATGGGAGGCACATCGACCGGAATCTGTTCCTCTTTGGGACGCTGGCTCGTCTTAGTGTGCGACCTTTGATTTGGATTGCCCACTGTCTTCTCTATCTGCCAGCGATTCTGCCACAGCTTGCCAGAGTAGGTTTCGTTGCGCAACATCCTCCCCAGGTGACTGCAGCGCCAGCGCTGTCCGCCGCGGGGTCTAGCCATCCCCATTCGATTCAGGCGGTCTGCGAGTTGCACTAATGATAGGCGCTCGTTCGTATAGAGGTAGAACACTAAGCGAACAACCTTCACCTCTTTCTCATCGACGACCAAGCTGGATGTAGCGGAATCGAACCTGTAGCCAAAAGGCGCTGCCGCACTGCTGATGACCCTCCCCTGACGAGCCTTCTCAAGCCTTCCGCGAATAGTGCGTTCACGAATCTTGGCTCGTTCATACTCAGCCACTGCTCCCCGGATGGCGAAGAACATCTTTCCTTCCGGTGATGCATCTAATTCCTGGGTGATGAATTCAAGGCGGGTCTTTGCCTGCTCGAATTCGTCAGTGAGGAGCAGCAGGTCAGAAAGGCTGCGGGAAAGGCGGTCAGGGTCATAGCAAAGCATCACATCAATGCGGCCTTCGTGAATGGCCTGCCGCAAGCGGCTCAGAGCCGGGCGTTCAAGGTCGCCCCCGGAGTAGCCATCGTCCACGAAGGCGTCCTTCTCTCCATCACAGACAAGGCTGTAGCCACGCTCCTTGGCCCTTTTCTTTAACGCCCAATCCTGTGACGCAATGCCATAGCGCTCCGCCTGCTGATCCGTGCTGACTCTTTCATAAAGGGCTGCTCTCATCGCTGCCTCCTCATAGTTTGTATTTGCTCTTTTGTGGGCGGCTCGGTGCCAAGGTATTTAATAACCTTTTGCCTCACCTTGTTACCGTCTCGCTTGCCCTCGACAAGGTAGTAGTATTCGCGGTTCCCGTGTCGCTTAACTCTGATAAATGCCATCTCAACCCCTATTATGGGCACAACGGCGGGTGTTTGTCAAGGGCTTATGAAGGTAAAAAGAGGGATATTTAAAATGGTTTACCTCTTGGGGAACTTACTTGACTCAATCCAAAATCCCTACAGTGCATCTTATAACTGGATAGGCATATTATCGCGCGTCTGCCCAGGTCTACGATAGTCCCCCGATACGGGTCTCTATGAGGTCATGCAAGGACACTTGGAAGGTGTGCCTTCGGGTGAGAAATAAGGAGCGGTGTTCACATTCTGGGTTGGCCAGGCCACCGTGACCCGACCGCTGCTCAGTAGCTGTTCAATCGATTCAGCTGTAACTTCCAGACCAAAGCTAGTGACGCCCCGTTCACCGGGAAGTCTCCACGGTCCCTCTATGAGCACGAGGGTATTATCATTCACCTTTGCTTCAAGTTCAGCGATCTCCGTGGCTCGATGTTTGCATGAAACCACCTGATTTTTGAGTTCTCTGACCCTCTGCAAGGCTCTTATTTCCGCTCCCTTTTCACTCTGGTGAAGGACTACCCCTGATCCCCGCCTGATATACTGCTCTCATGTAGCGACAGGCCACTCTTATGAATGAGGAGAAGTCCCCTTCTGCCCCCATAGTCCTGAGATCGCGGTACTGGTCATAGGCGTCATCGATGTCCGCCCGGTACAGCATTATCCTCTCATCGCCCAGGACGAAGGTGTGCAGAGGCTGTTCTTTTGTGCTGCCAAGCTCTTTAGTTTGCGTACCGCGCGGCTTAGTGCCGCCATTCTTCTTAAACTCTTGGAAGTAGGCGTAGAGAGTCTTATTTTTTACGCCCAGAGCCTTGAGCTCCGAGTCGCTCGGGCGTTTCCCCTGGCTAAATAACTGGAAAGCCTGCTCCTTTTTGTTCACGGAGTCGTCCACCTCGGTCCACTTCAGTGGTACTATCACCGTGGTAGTACCACTAACCCTATGTCAGCGCTACCATAGCAGTACTACCACTGGAACTACCACTGCCTGTACTGCAATAGTAGTACTATCCACTATCATTGATGGTAGTTGTGAGTGCATACGCTTTAGCCCTACTATAGCACAAGAATGATGGTTTCTCCAGTTTTGACCATCTGTCATAGTAACCCCTGAAGTCTCGGGGCAGAAGGCGCTAAAGCCTTCTTTATAGACTTTTTGCTTCCACAAGTTTCTTCTATTGTTATTGGGACCCCAAGACTACCCATCAAGGTAGCCAAAACAAGCTTTTGTATGGTTAGGGAACTTATCGTGTCACTGGGTTATTGATTGCCAGCCTGCGAGTTGGTTGACAGCCAGGGGAACAGATATATATAATCGTCGCGCCCAATGACTCATCCTGTTTTTGCTGACAAGCACCTATTTTTTCAGGTTACCCCAGGATGGTTTCTGTGAAGAAAATACCTAGGAGGCCTGGTTATGAAAAAAGACCCATACCGGCATATTGTCAAGATGTACGACCTGGTGGCAGAGCCCCCGGCAGGTATATTACGAAGAATTGGCTTAAAGTTATATCCTCCTAGGGAGAATATGTACATTCTTGATGCAGGATGTGGAACCGGGACACAACTGAAACTATTGAGTAAATTCGGTGGCAAATTATACGGGGTCGATGCCTCACCTGTCATGTTGGATGCTGCACGCCGCAAACTCGGTAATGCTGCTGAATTATCCCTACAGGACATCACACACATGACCTTTCCCGACCGAATGTTCGACCTTGTGACCCTGGTATTAGTGCTGCATGAAGTGCCTGCATTATCCCGAATGGCTGTATTGACGCAATGCAAGCGCGTGCTGAAAGCAGATGGTCGTATCCTTGTGATAGATTATCATTTTGGGTCTTACTCGTTCGTTCTTGGTTCTCTATTAAGAATTCTAAGAAGGATTGTGGAGATGGGCGTCGGGCGGGAGCATTACGCGAACTATCGTGACTATCAAAAAGGAGGAGGTCTAGCACCACTGCTTGCAGAGGCGAAATTATCGATAGACAAAGGAATTGTCGCTCTAGGCGGGGTAGCGGCAGTTTATTTGCTTCGGCCATCAGCGGAACTGACAATTGCTTGAACAGGCCGGAACTATGCCAAGGCAGACTAAGCACATCCTATTGGCATAACCGATCGCCTTCATGCCAAGAGGAGAGTCTTCGGTGGCTCCTGCACAAATTGAGTAATCGTGACTCCACCTGACCAGTTTAAGAACGAGCCTCACTTAGTGTATAATGAACCCCAGATGGATACAAAGAAGAGCGTACTGATAGTTGATGACGAACCCAAAATCGGGAAGATATTTGGCTTAAAGCTGAAGCTTGCCGGATACGACGTGGTGTCAACGACCCGTGGTGCAGAGGCGATTGAGCTTGTCAGAACGCAGAAGTTCGATGTTATGCTCCTCGACGTTCTGATGCCCGACGTAACCGGCATGGACGTGCTTGATAGAGTACGGGCATTTTCGCAAATTCCGATAATCCTCTTCACCGCCAGAGCCGACATTTTTGAGATTGCGAAACGCTGCGGTGCTAATGATTACATCTCAAAACCAATCAACCCTGACCACTTGATCGAGAAAATCAAAGCTATTCTGGGCGAGACAACCAGCAAAGCGTAGCTCCCCTGGCTGCAGGCTGACACAGTTGGATAATCCACCTGGCGGATATGGCAATCTGACATGCTAGAGCGGCAGCGTAAAGCTGAAAGTAGAACCTTTGCCGGGCTCGGACTCAACCCAGATCTTACCGCCGTGAGCTTCCACCAGGCGTTTGCAGACCACCAGTCCCAGTCCTAATCCCGTGGTTGGCTTTGACGCATTCTCCAGCCTTTCGAACGGCTGGAAAAGACTGGCCTGCTTATCCATAGGTATGCCCATGCCGTTATCACTCACACTTATGGTCAAATGCTCATTCTCTCGCCGGGCAGAGACCTGTATTTTCGTGTCTTCGGCAGAGTACTTGAAAGCGTTACTCAAGAGGTTCACCAGTATCAGTTCCACCCTGACCTTGTCTCCATACACTAATGGAAGTCCTTCTGGAATATCCACCAGCAAGCGATGATTGCTGGTGTGAACCCTTCTACTTTCCGCAAGGCCCCGTACGACTGTAGCCATATCAATCTGTTCCTTTTTCAGTGACAGTCGGTCGGATTGGTAACGGGACAGCTCGATTAGATTATCCACAATATTATTAAGTAATTCGGCGCCATCCATGGCATCACCGAGCATGCTCCGGGCATCCTCGGGTGTTATTCCTTCACTCATTGCCACGCCGATTGCACCCATCAGGACAGCCAAAGGTGTGCGTATCTCATGCGAGACCAGACCAATGAACTCGTCCTTCAGTTGCTCAGCTTTCTTGCGCTCGGTGATATCGGGGTTGCTGCCCACCATACCAAGAAACTCTCCCAAATCGGAGAAACGAGGCACGCCGAATGATTCTACCCAGCGCCATTCACCATCGGCACGCCGGACACGCGCTTCGGCGTGGAATGATTTCTGTTCCCTGAGTGATGTAAGGAACTGACTGACATATCTCTCTGAATCCTGGGGATGGACGAGGGATTGCCAACCAGATTCCTGCAATTGATCAAGCGTGATACCGAAAAACTCACGATAGGCTTTGTTGACAAATTGGATCTTGCCACTTGGATCGCGTACCCAGATCATCAAGGGAGAGCTGTCTGCCATGACACGGAATCGCTCTTCGCTCTCCTTAAGAGCTTCTTCAGCCTTCTTACGTTTCACCCTTTCGCGCAGTGCGCTGATGCCGAACCCCAGGTCTCCGGCCAGCTTTTCCAGTAGTTCGACTTCAGCCGGAGTGAAGCCATTGGGCCGGTCAGCATACAATGTGAACACCCCTAAGACGTTCGCAGCATTATCAAAGAGCGGTATAGCGATACTCGAACAATAGCCGCGTGCGAGTGCTGCCTCACGCCAAGGAGCTGCAGCAGGTTCAGTGGCAAAATCCTGAATGAAGTGGGTCTTGCCTGTGCGCGCAGCTAATCCTGTGGGGCCGCGCCCGCGTTCCACGTCGGCCCATGTGATGGCGGCGTTTGCCAGGTATCCGTCCTCCGCACCACCCCAGGCCACCGACCGTACGGACTTAGTATCATCGTGCTCAGCCGTGCCGACCCATGCCATGCGGTAATCGGCAGAGTCACAAATGATACGACAAACATCTGTGAGAAGCGCCTGTTCGTCAGTTGCCCGAACCATTGCATCGTTGCACTCACTGATGGCCCGCAGTGCCCGGTTCACTCGAAAGAGTTCGACTTCAGCCCGCTGACGCTCGGTGATACCTTGCTTTAAATCTAGATTGACCTTTTCCAATTCGGTGGTTCGTTGCTTTACCACGTCTTCAAGGTGAACCCGGTACTTCGCAAGTTCTGCTTCACTTTGCTTCCGGGCAGTGATTTCTTTGACTGCTTCCTCGTTTTTGTGACGCAGGTTGGATGCTAAATAGCTGAATAATACTCCCACCACAAGGAATACCACTACTATCGGCGCATTCTGAATATGGGATAAGTTAATAAATTGGTGAATTGGAGGAATAAAAAAGAAATTATAGGCCAGTAAACTGAGAATACAGACTAAGATAGAGGGACCGAATCCGAAGAAAATAGCCGTGGGAACAATCGCCAGCAAATAGAGAATGGGTACCTCGGCAGGGATGATGGTCGGTTGGGCCAAATATTTTAACCAGGTGGCTAAGGCTACCGATCCAATAGCTATAAGATAACCCCGCCAATTAAGAGACATCCTTTTGCGCAGTTCTCTAATTCTGCTCATGGTCTGCCTCCCACCACCCTTAACATTAGTCTCGAACCAGTGATCATTCTCAACCTTAGGTTTTACTCTTGGTTCAACGAAATTGGGGTGAGAATGGCTTAAGACTATTCTAGTTCACTGTAAATCGATTTTACCATTGTCTTAGTGGTATGTCATTTTTTACTCATTATCGACCCTGTTAATAAAATGAGACATTTTGTTTTTCCTGACTGAGGAGGCTCCAAAGAGTGCTGACCATGCCCCCTGTGGAGCAATACTCAGGATAGTAGTGGCATGTTCTGCAAGCAAGTGGTTTCGGAGCACTTTGCCTGAAGTATTTGAGCCCCGCAAGGACGCTATTACGTTTAACGTACCGCTAAGTAGAAGCTAAAGACTACCAGCATAGTTTACAATAGAGTGCGCTATCGACACTTCATTTTAAGTGCATGGGAGTGTCACGGTAAAAGGGGTGAATACGATGGGGGTCGGGATGGCATGCATTATGTGGAGGTTGGTTTGTTTCCACTAACTGCGCCCCACTATCTAAGCGTGGTTTGGGCGGGGAGGATTCACTCATGCCTTGCCCGTCATCCTGAAGCTAATCCGCTATTTCTTGCTTGAACTTGCGAACCGCTTTAGCGTAGGTTGAGCCTTGCGGTAAATCGAGAACCAAGCGGTACTCCGCGGGCAATATGTCAGTGCAATTCGACAGCTCCCCTATTACTTGCTCGATTGTGATACCCTCGAGGTCTGGCTCTTCACACTCGCAATAGTAGTAATCGAGGTAATCCCTGAACATTGCTTCCCAATGCCCAGGTGGGTGTTTTGCCATCTCTTACCTCCCCACAGTGATAGTTTTCACTCTGAAAACTTGCCTTACGAACTGCTCAATTAGAAGTTGGGATTTCGATGTCATGACCTACAGGTATTCTCTCGGATAGGCCGAAGGCGTCTTCAGGGTTGGTGAGGAACTCTCTCAGTTCAGCGGCCAACTGAGCACCCTTATAACCGTCCATCGTTCTGTGATCAGCCGTGGCACAAATCTTTATCACTGGCCTGATTTGTATTTTGCCTTCTACAACCCAGGGCTTATCGATGACTTTGGGCACTAGTAGAAAAATCGGGGTTCTCGCGAATGTAGGAAACGGCGCATATGCTTCCTCGACACCAAACATGCCCACCGAAGTGACAATCAGCGAACCGAAAGGATCTCTGGGCATGCCGAATCGGGAAAGGTCGCCGTTAAGTACATTGACATAGAAGTCAGCTAACTTCAACAGCAATTGTGTCAACCATACCGGGTATCCCTTGAATAGATTGATACCATCTCCGTATGTGTCGTTCTTACCGCGCCTGACTTCTGTGGCACGCCTTCGTATAGTTTCAGCGATCTCAGCCAATGACATTCGGTCGGCGTTCCGCAGAATCACCCCTGAAAGGTCTCTTCCGCCGGGTATGAACACAGATTGAATATGTCGATAGATCGTCTCTGATAGAACTTCCTGCCTTGGCACTTCACGTTCACTTCGGGATGCATTTTCAAATAGCGGGCGGCAGCAGCTATCATGAGGTGTGTAACTGTCACCTTTACCTTGTGATGCTCAGAGTATCTTTTGATGAACTCAAGCGAGTTGCTCATATCGACTTTCACGGAACCAAGTATCAACGGCTGATTGGGCTGTGGCCACATATGTGCGGCAAACGACTGAAACGAAGTTATATCCTTCTTTATCCTGAAATCTCTAGCCATGCTAACTTCCCTCAGCCGCTTGATGGAGATTACTTAAAATGGCGAGCAGGTCAGCTACAGGTGGAAAGTCTGTAGCGACTCGGCTGCGGTAGGCCAGGCGGAGGATACCCTTGGTGTCCACGATGAAGTCCCCGCCCAGTTGATAAGGGTCGGCCTCAATGCCACGCACGCGCTGACCTGAAACTAACAACTTTAGGTAGTCCCATCCGGCAGTAGGGTTTACTGTGCGGAGCCATGAACTTATTAGACCATAAGCGCGGTAGACCTTCCGCTCCGGATCCAACAGCATGGTAAACGAAGGGCAGGTCTCTTTAAGCCAGGCACGAGCTGCCTCAGTTCTGCTACTGAAAGAAACGACAAGTATTGCAGCATTCAGCTAATTCAACTCATCCTCCTGGTGGCACAACTGCGCCACATGCTCCCGCGAGGCTGGTCAGCCCAAATGGCGCCCAAACAGCAGCAGTATATTATGCCCAGCACTTAGCGTATCTGCCAGAGATATCATCTCACCGTTCACTGCTGGCAGTGTGAAGTCTGGGGCTTTGTCGCCTGTTTTCACCTCAGCGTTTCGCAATTTCTCCTCCAACACACATTAGCTTGCGGATTAGGATTCAATGCATGATATTCTGGGCATCTGGACCGCCCATCATCTTTTCGATCTCCTTGTAGACCTGTTGTCTGTTCACGATTTCCTCTTCCTTATTGCCGTTTCACGGCTGTTCCCTCCAGCATCTCGAAAGTTAGACGCTGAAGGTATGGTCAAGATGTTACCCGCGAAACCTTAAGAAGTCATAAAAGAGGAAGGCAAAAACTTAAAAAGTTGTGACATTTTTGGTGCTGTCTACCACGAACCTGGGTGGAGTGGGCGCAGTAACTAAAACGTCAGATTGTTACGTTATGAACCATTGTGCGTGCAGGATGCAATTACAAAATTAGGATTGAACGTAAAGTTGGTGAGGATTTCTCACCAACGGCGCAGGAACCCCTCAGCTGAGTCTGTTTTGTTCAAACCGCAAAGCTTCATAGAGAGGGTCAGAACTTCTTAAACTCGATTGCAAGATTGTAAGCATTGACAACTTCATGCGCATCATTCGATAAAATGCCCGTGTAGGCTATGAGACCCTCTAGGTGAGGGGTGAAGAAAGCATATCGTTCACAAATCATCTTATAATATGCGCTAACCTTTTTCTTAAACTCGACAACATAATCACCAGCCACTACTTGCTCATCGTTGACCGCGACCACAACATGACGGTTTATGCTAAAAGCGCTCTGCTTCATGCCAACAAGGTCGAATCCATGCTTCTCTGAAGATATGGCGTAGCCCTTTTGAGTCAAGTATGTCTCTAGTTTGTCCAGCAATACAACCGTAGTGCTTCCTTTAGCCTTCGCGCCTGATTCATCTCCAAAATTGCCTGCCTTGGCCCAATCTTTGTCCGACACTCTACACCTCCCTCCATAGGCTGCTACTTTGTGGGCATTATATTGTCTTGCACGACACAAGTCAAAGTACGCCTACCAAAACACGAAGCTCTTGCGGCATTCTAGCGCGAAAGGTACAATGGCGCAAGAAGTCAATGTCAAGCAACTGCTAAGGCAGCAGTGTTGAAGAAAGGATGTTAGCAATGCCAATGCCTGACGTATATGACTTGGAGTTTGCTGACCAAGCTCTCACCACTTACGTCCTGGTTCGCCAAGCGTGGCTCGCCATCAACAGATATGCCGAGGCTAGACTGGCTAAGGTGGGCGTGACACCCGAGAAATTAATGGTGCTCTGGATATGTAGAGACTATCCGAGCCCACTGATCCCTGCCGAGATAGCTCGTATCACACACCGAGAGAATCAGACAATTGCGGGATTACTCAACAGGATGGAAGTGGAGGGCCTTGTTCAACGTGTGCCTAAACGCAAAGGACATCCATTCACTGAGGTCAAGTTGACTGCTAAGGGCAAAAAGCTACTAGAGGCTGCACTTCCTGTATTTAAGTCCACAGTCTCAGATTTACTAGGAGACTTACCACTGCGGAAGCAGAAAGAATGTCAGGCGTGGCACCGAGAGCTTAGAGACAAAGCGCTTGATAAGTTGCACCTGGTGGCAGGGTCACCAGGTGAAGGCGTGATAGGAAAGCCTATACACCTAGAGTGGTAAAAAGCATCTGAGACGCACATTATTTTGTAGGGTGATAAAGGTTCAGGGACATACTTACACACATACCCTGCCTAGACAGCATGAAGCACTACAGGGCGGTGTTAGGATTAAATGGAGACGATACGAAGCTCAGATCTTGGGGCTGGAGCGGAGTGCCCTGAGCCGGCGCCAGACAAAGAAAGCCACGATGACTAGAAACACCGCCACGATGGGGTAATCGAAGGGGCGTATCGCCTCTCTGATCTTGTCCCAGTGTTGCCCTAAGAGGTAACCACCATATGCCAGTCCGGTAGACCAGGGGAAGGCGCCGAGGAAGCAGTACAGCACGAACTTCCCCTTATTCATCCTCGCAATCCCTGCCGGGAGGCTGATGAAGGTGCGCACCACGGGGAGCAGCCTTGAGAGGAAGGTTATTCGGTCACCATATTTGTCGAACCAGCGATCAGCACGCTCAATATCGTGGGGCGTAATGAGGATGTATTTTCCCCAGCGGTAAAGGAAGGGGCGGCCGCCCCAGGCCCCGACCCCGTAGGCAACCAAAGAGCCGATGACATTACCCACAGCGCCGCAGAATCCGGCCAGAACGATATATTCAGGACCTAACCCTTTATCTGCTATCAACATCCAGCCGGCAAGGGGCATGATGATTTCGCTGGGCAAGGGGATGCAGGCGCTCTCAATCGCCATCAAGAGCACCACGCCAGGCCAGCCCAAAGACTGAGCAACGTGGCGTATAAAGTCGAGCATTGTTGTTCCTCTGGTCCAAGTCGTGACCTGCAGGAGGACAGTGTAACAAAAGGGTGTATTTAACGTCAAATGTGTTTCGGTGTGTAAATCATCAGCGTACATGTGAAATTCTTGGGACAACAAGGAAATAGGCGCTTTAGGGCATCACTATTTCTCAAGACTTCACCGTCCTACTTGCGCTAGCTAAATGCGCTGTGGCTGTCTGGAATGTCCAGCAACGAAAGTGCTTACGTTAGGTAGATTTTACAGGACAATGACGACTTGACATGAAAATCTCACTAGAAGAAATCTGGGTCTTGTTAGATTCTACCCTCATGATTAGTGATTAGCCCACCTGGATGCCAATCAAAGCAAGAGACTTAGCTGACGTGGAAGAAATGAAAAAAGTGCAGTATTGCACTTCCCACGTAGATAAGGATAAGGTATTTGGGAAACTTGCCTATCCAGATGGCGGGAAGAAATAGGCGAATTGGCATTTTGGCTAGCCCTGCGATGAAGCCTCCTACCTCGAAAGGCAAAACAGGTTGGAATGAAAGAAGCGCGATAGCCCATATGCCATATTTGCGAATCCATGTCTGCACCAGCTTGTATCCGGTCATATTCTCATTTATGGATATCCTTTCGCCCAGATAGCCGAAGAAATAGCTACTGAACTCTCCCAGGCTCGCCCCCAGACTGCCAAAGAGCGCTACCAGGACCGGGTTCCAGTGTGCTGCGGCAACCACCATTATGGAAACACCGAATAGTAAGGGCAGTACGGAAAGGTTAACTACTGCCAGTATTCCAAATATTATTAGAAGGGCTGTCCACGTCGAAATATTTGAAGGAATGCTGTAATTGGCAAGGAGATACTGAGTGAGATAGCCCACCCCGATGCTTAGGGCAATAAAGCCCAGAAAAGCAAGGCCCAGCTTTAGCCAGCGAGTACGTTTGGTTCCCATACCTGCCATTATATGACATTCTAATCTATTTACTCTGAATTTCGCGTCTCAAAGGGTGCCAACAAGCGCAACCTATACTAGAATAGCTTCAAAAGCCTCTGTGTTTAGTTTCACGGCAAGGGGCTGGGCTACTATGTCAAGATGATCACACAATCTGGCTTTTTGCCCACGAAACGGACTGAAGCTTGAGTTCCGTTAGCTAAGTTGTATCCTCTACAGGTTTTCGATTCGAGAGAACCAAAATGAGGAAGTTCTTAGCTGTGTGGAGAATGCTATCGGGCTGGGACTTCTGTCAGTATCTGCATCACTTTGTGCAAGTTCGTTGCTGGCGTACCCGGCGGCACCTCCCAGTCGGAGGTGATGAAGAAGCGGCTGCTTATGCTTCTGTCCACCAGTTCCAATACCGCTTTCTCGACTCCGTCTGCGTGACCCAGGAGTGCAGATTTGGGTATGCCTCTGCCGAAAAGCTTGCCATCGAGTTGCGAGACTGTTTTGAGTTCTGATATAGGGTTCGCCAGCGAAAAGCCGTCTGCCTCTGATCTCAAAAATGCTAGAAATCTGTCTACGGGAACCGGAGGAACACGCCCGGTTAGCAATATGAGAGGCATATTGTAGAAGTTCACCAGGTTGCGCAGGGTCTTCAGCATGGGCTGAATCTTGGGATAGTGTGCCGGATATGTTGAGGCCAGGGCCCTGTCAGCCAAGATAACAGCATCGAATTTGAGCTCGCCATAGGCTTTGGCCAGCGCCAGGGCGATCTTGCCAGCGAGCTCGAGCACTTTTTGGCTGAGCTGAGTGTTTATATCTAAAGCGGCGATAAAGTCATCTCCAATGAAGTGCTTGCCCAAGGTTATCGGGCCTGTAACGACCCCGAGTAACGTCACGTCTTTTCCGGCGGTCTGCGCTAACCGCTTAGCCGCTTCAAGCACCATGGGAATCCTGCCCCTAGTCTCGAGCGTCGCAACATCCAGGCTCTGAGGGTCTTTCCCCTGCAATACATGTGAAATTACCTCGGGCGGCTCGCCTTCCCGCCATGCTATCCGGCAGCCGCAGGCTTCAGCCTCCAATGTGGTGTCGAGCAAGATGGCAATCCCGTCGTATTTGAAAAGACGTTGGCAGGCTTGCAAGGAGTTGGCGAGCGTGGTGGGGTCGGAGAACAGTTTTTGAGCGGGCACCTGCATGAACTGTGCGGCGGCAGTGGCCATATAGGGGATGAACGGTGGCCGGCTTACCGGTTTGCCTGCGAATAGGGCACGCACCAGCTCTTTCGAATTTGCCGGCATGGCTTATGTTATCCCTTCGGGCCAGGGGCCATAGGAGCGGATGATGTCCTCACGCGGCTGTTTCTGCGACCAATCTTTCATAAACTCGTGGTAGGGTTTGCCTTCTCGCTTCCTGCGCTGGCGCTCCTGCTCATGAAGCTTTTTGGTCTCGGCGTAATCCACTTCGAGAGTCTCCTCGTTGAAGGCAACGCGATAGACATTCCGGGCTGCCCAGGGCGACACTATTTTCTTTCTCAAATCATCTATCACCAGCCTGGGGTCTCGTTCCAGCACATCGCCATAGCCTCCGGACGAGCCTGAGCCGCAGGCTACGCCGTCGCCGTTCATGAAGAAATCCTGTGGTACAAATTGGGTCGCCTTAAAATTAATCTGCTTGCTTGCTGCCAGCTCAGTGTAGCTTGTGGGTATGTCCTCGCCTGCCTTCTGGAAAATGGGCTGCCAGTCGGTGTTCCTTATCTCAAGAAACGGGTTGAGCCCTCCGGCGTAGCCTCCCATAAGGCCTGGAGTGTGGGGCATTCTGGAGGTGGAGGTATTGAAAATCAGCTTGGCTCCGCCGAGGGAATTGTGGAATACGTAGCCCTGGCAGACGGTGGAGCCGCCACGGAACTTGCCTGCGCCCCCCTGGTCCATCATGATGTTGTGGAAAAGGTGCAATACCGGCGTCTGCACCTCGCCGTGCTCCACATCAAGGCAGTCGGCCAGGCCGGAGAACCAGAACTGCCCTGCATCCATGCCATCTCGTGTTGGTGTGGCGGGTGCGCCGCAGCCGTTGATGATGATGGTGCCGAAGGCGCCGATAACTATTCCGCCGTACTGGTCGACGCCGCCTCCGGCAGCCAAACCAACGCCGCTCATGGCTGGGGGCGAGGTTATGCGCTCTCTCATATCGCTGTCGAAGATAAGCTTGGCCAGGCACACCATGACGCCGTTAACTACCGGCGCAGCTATCCTCATGGAGCCGGACATAGCCTGGTCGTTGGGGGCATTGACGATGGTTCCCTCGGGCGCCACAAAGCTGAAGGGAGCCAGTACCCCTGTGCTCACGGGGAAATCGGCGAAAAGGTACTGCATGAGCAGGCCGGCCAGCAGACCTCTGATCACATGAGGCTTGGCGTTGAGGAATGACGTGGTTGGCGGAGAACTGCCGGAGAGGTCAACAGTCAACGTCTCGCCTTTCTTGATGACGGCTATGTGAACGCAACCGAGCGCTTCTTCATTTCCTTGCAGGTCGAAGAAGATGACATGGCGATACGTGCCGTCGTTGAGACTGGCGATGCGCTTTTTCGCGGCATCGGCGACCACCTCCACCGACTTGCGCATCAGCCCAACGAGGAACCCCACTCCTTTCTGCTCTGCAATCTCCAGCAGCCTTTCCCTCATCTTGAAGCAGCAGGCGGTCTTAGCCTTCATATCGTATGGGGTCACCTTGTCACGCAGCATGTTGGAGAAGAAGTCGAAGAAGTCGCCCCTGATTTGAAAGTTCTCCCCTACCTTAACCGGGGACGCCTTGACCCCTTCCTCGTAACGGCTCCTGGCAGCGGGTACATAGCCCGCAGGCTCCGAGGCGCCTGTCTCCGGCTCGTGAGCGGCAGCGACCACCCAGGCGATGAGCTTTTTCTTATGAAAGACGGGCACTATGTTGAGCATATCCTGGTTGTGGAGGCCGCCGTAGAGGACGTCATTGACGAAGAAGACATCGCCATCGTGAATGCCCACGCTGGGGTCATCTTTGTAATACTTTAGGATATACTTGATGGGGACCTGCCCGCTGCAGATGTGGAGATAGGTGCCTACCGAGGCTGCCACCAGGTCGCCGGAAGCTGTATACACACCCACGCCGCAGTCCATGCCCTGGATAGCGGGGGAGAGGCCGGTCATAATCATATTCTGCTTGGCTTCCTCACAGATAAGCTCAAGCTTCATAAGATAGACGGAGAACTCATCCACACCTATCTTGCCCATCCACTGTTTTTCGAGCCTAGTGGGCTTCTCGGGATAGACTCGATTTAAGACATCTTCATCCACAGGCATGGCTGTCTCCTACATGCTTTCGATAATCCCGCTCAAGTAACGGTCTATGCTATATTTCATCCCCGGAGGGAGCACCACAGTGGTGTCACTGGCTTCGATGACCGCCGGACCCGGGATAACATTTCCCGGGCGGAGCAGGTCGGCATCATAGATAATGGTGTCCTTGAAATCGTTGTACTGTTTCCAATAGACAGGTCGTTTTCCTCTGAGAGCCTTCCCGGGGCTCTCTCCTTCTAATGTGAAGGAGGGCAGATCAGGTTTGTGTAGCGGCACGGTGGCAAACAGGTAGAAGTTCTCGACGTTGATGCCTGTTACCGGTATGGCTGCAAGCTCTCCGTAACGTGCCAGGTGGATAGCAGTGAAGGCTTCGCAAATAGCTTTCACATCGTCCTCTGATTTGAGGTAGAGCCTAGGCGAGGCCACGCGCGTCAACCTCAGGTGGTCGCCGTATCTCATATCGAGTTCCAGGCTCAATATAACATCATCGGGACGGAAGCCTTCACTCCCGATGTCGCGGAAGGCTGTCTCTTTGAGGCTGTCAATCACTTTGTTGAACTGGTCGTATTCCTCAAGGTAAGGTGGTGATTTCATGGGATGATACAGAATGACATGTTTGGAGGCTTCGTAGCACTGCTTGAGGTCAAGGGTCGCTCCGCCTAGGGCGCAGAAGACGCTGGAGAAGGGGAAGGTGACCACCTTGGGCGCTTTGAGATAGCTGTTATAGTCCACGCAGTGGGTGGGGCCAGCGCCGCCGTAGGCAAAGAGTACGAACTGGTCAGGCGCGAAGCCTCGGAACACTACCTCCTTGAGAATGGTGTTGCCCATGTTAGCATCCACTATAGTGCGGATATGCGAAGCAGCTTCCAGCGGGGTCAAGCCCAAAGGTCTGGCTATCTTCTCCATAGACTTGAGAGCCTTCTCCCGGGACAGCTTTATCTTGCCGGCGAGAAAATAGTCCGGGTTGATATAGCCGAGTACCACATCGGCGTCGGTCACGGTAGGCTCGGTTCCTCCCAAATCGTAGCAGGCAGGGCCGGGATTGGAGCCTGCGCTCTTGGGTCCTACCTCCAGCTTATTGCCCATCAATTCGTTGAGCCAGGCTATGGAGCCACCGCCGGCGCCAATGGTGTTCACTTCCACCATAGAGTTCTCGGTGGCCCAGCGGTCTATCACCGGCCAGTCCTGATAGAAACGGCAACTGCCGTCGATAATCAGTCCGTAGTCGAAGCTGGTGCCGCCCATATCGGAGACCACCACGTTGGGGAAGCCGTAGAGCTTGCTTATCCAGTTCGCACCTAGCAGACCTGCCACGGGACCGGCACCGAAGGTGTCCACAGCCCTGGTTCGGGAAAGCTTGGCCACGCCTCCCAGGTTGTTGATGATGCTCAGTGGTTTCTTATAGCCATAGTCGCGAAGCTCCTCGCCCAGCGCTGACAATTGTTCCGTCATCTCGGTATGGAGATATGCCGATAGAATCACTACGTTGGTCCGTGGGTACTCGTGCCACTTGGGCTGCACCTCGCTGGAGAGCAGCACAGGCATGTTCCCCAGGTAGCGGTCGGGGTACTCTTCCTGTATCACCTCGCGTATTAACCGCTCGTGGGCCGGGTTAATGAAAGACCACAAAAGTGATACCACGAAGCCACGTGCTCCCTTATCCACCAAGTTCTGTATCTTCCGGCGCACCTCTTCCCTCTGCAGGGGGATGACTACGTTGCCGAAGCAGTCTATCCTCTCTCTAACGCCCATGGTCATGTCGAACGGGATGAGGGGCTCCGGCTTCTTGGCTAGATACATGTAGCGCCTCTCACGAGGATGCAGGCCGTCGGCCCACGACCTCGACCTGCCCACCAGCAGCATGTGCTCCTGTCCTGCGGTGGTGATAAGACCCAGCTTGGGGCCGCTGCGCTGAATGAGGGTGTTCATGGCTATGGTCGTGGAGTAGCGCACCACTGCGGTTTTCTCCAGAAGGTCGGTCAGGGGTATTCCCAGTTGTCTGGCGGCTTCATCGATGGCTTTTCTGAAGCCCACGCTGAGGTTATAGCCTGTGGTAGGCGACTTAGCCCTGGCTATCCGCTCGCCATATACCACCAGACAGTCGGTGAAAGTGCCTCCTACATCTATGTCTATGGTTGCTTCCATTTTCAAGCTTTCTTCTTCGACAGATGTTTAGCCTTCAGGGCATCAAAGTCCAATTCGATATCATGCGTGGGCGGATGGCCTGGAGGCAGGTATTCGACCTCGAACATGGTGGCGCAGTTGGGGCAGTAGAACTCCAGTATGTGGCACCACTCAGGGTCAGGGCTGGTGTTATGCCCCACGGGGCTAGACTCTGGAGCCACATATGGTTTGTGAATCTGGCGCGGGTCTCGTTCGTAGACCAGCGTGAAGTGCTTGTAGTTCTCCCGCACTGCCCCCAGTTCCACGCCGCAGTTATGACAGCACCACAGCTCCTTGTCCAGGTCTATATCAAGATACTCCGTGATCCTAACCTTCACGGCTTACCTCCAGTATCCCGTTGAGGTATTTGTCCACCGCGTAGCTCCAGTTGGGAGGGACAACATAGGTGGTATCGGGCGACTCGATTATAGCTGGCCCCTTTATGCGGTTGCCGCACTTGAGCAGGTCGCGCTCGTAAATATCGGTGCTAACGAAACTTTTGCCCCAGTACACATTCCTGACACCTTTTTGTGCTTTCTTGGGGTCGGCCCCTTGCTCGATGAATTCAGGCAACTGATAATGATGGGTGGGGCACACAGCCTTCAGGGTGATGCTCTCGATTATGAGCTCGCCCGAGTCTGTGCCTGCAAGCGAGGAATAGATTGAGCAGAGTTTCTTTGCTTCGTCTTCTTGCTCCATGTAGATGAGAGGCGATTCTACAAAATGGAATCCCCCTGCACCACGCAGCCCCAGCTCCAGGGCGAAGGATAGCTGCTCAGGTGCAAAGCCCTCGCCTCTCATATCTCGCTTCGCGCTGTCCATCATGTCAGCGACTGCTTTCCCGAACGGCTTCCATTCAGAAACAGGATAGGAGCCGGAACGAGACCTCAACGTGATATGAGCAGTACGTTCGTAAGTATGCATTATATCCATGGTGGAGGCGCCGAAGGCGCTCCCCGCTGCATTAAAGGGGAAGACGATAACTTTTGGAATACCTAGACGGGAAGCATATCCGCAGCAGCGCACACCGCCTCCTCCGCCGAAGGCAAATATGGTCAGCCTCTCCGGCTTCAGGCCTTTGCCCTCGATATTCTCCCTGATTTGACGGGAGACATCGTCCTCTGAGGACTGGATTACCCTCCAGGCGGCCTCCTCTACTGAGATATGTAGGCCGCTGGCGATTAAGTCCCTTATGGCAGCTGCTGACTTATCCTTGTTCAACTTTTTCTTGCCGCCCAGGTAGTAATCGGGGTCGAGGTAGCCCAGAACCAGGTCGGCATCGGTAACCGTGGGCTCGATTCCGCCTAGGTCGTAGGCCACCGGCCCGGGCAGTGCACCTGCGCTCTCGGGTCCCACTTTGATTGCGCCTGACTCGGGGTCTACTCTGGCTATGGAGCCGCCTCCGCCACCCGCTGTACCCAGGGTTACCACAGGCATGCCGATGCGCACACCTTCGACGAGGGGCTCTCTGTCGGCAGTCACCTTGCCTCCAGTACCTACGCCGATGTCTACGCTGGTGCCACCGACGTCAACTGAGATGAAGTCCCTGATGGCATATAGGTCGTGCGCTATCTTACTGCAGCCGATGAATCCCGCCGCCGGGCCCGAGTTGTAGGTGTTTAACGCGGTGGACTTGGCCACCCGGGCAGCCCCGCCGTTGGAATGGACCACCAGCAGGGGCTTGCAATATCCGTGCTGCCGCAGAAGCTCATCGGCGCGGTACAGGTAGCGCACCATGTCTCGATGAATATACGCATTCAATACGGCGGTGTTGGTGCGTACATGGTCATCGTGATGAGAGGTAATGGCGCTGGCGGTGAGCACAGGCACTGAGCCGAGATAGTGACGAGGATACTCGCTATCAATGATTGCTTTGGCCTTCTGTTCGTGGGCGGCGTTGATTGCTGAATTCTTCAGGCTGATTACCACGCTGCGGGCACCCGAGTCCAGGAGGTATTCCACAGCCTGCCTTACGCTCTCCCGGTCGAGAGGCTGCACGATTTTCCCCGAGTTATCTATCTTCTCTTTGAGGCCCACTCTCATGTTGGCTTGGACTATGTCAGTCAATACTTCGGAAGCTTTGTCCAGGTTTGCATACAGCGTATCGGTGAAGCCTTCGGTTACTATGACGCCCAGCTTGGGGCCCTTTTTCTGAAGGAGGCTGTTGGTGCCCACAGTGGTGGAGTATCTTATCACCGCTGTGCGGGATAGCAGGTCTTCGGTACTGAGTCCGAACCTTTTGGCGCCCTCCTCGATGCAGTTGATGAAGCACACGGTCAAATCATGGGGGGTAGTATCTACCTTGACGAGCTCAACCCTCTCGCCTGCGGTCATAAACCCGTCGGTGAAGGTGCCGCCAGTGTCGATGTCGATGGTGAAGCCGGTGAACTGCATAAAAAAAGCACCTCTGGGACGTTTGTGCTATCCTTAGGTAACCGCTGCTTGAATTCTAGCGTTAACCGCCTACCCCTGTCAACGCGTATGAGAAACGAGGGAGTCAAATAGTGGGGGTAGAGGAATTCAATTGAACGCCCCTGCTGGATTCGCTCGCAAGTGGGAAAGACATGTCGAATGCTCTCGGCGCTGATAAGATCCATGCCGCAACATTATAAGGCTGTTTATGGATACTAGGATTGTTATGTGATTTGGAGAGAGCTGCTGCGCGATGGTGGCGCAATTTGCACAACATGACGTTTAGTGCAGCCCAGTGGTGTAAACCCCGAAGGGTAGGACATAACTTCCCCTTCGTCCTCCGCATCCCCCCTAAAGGATTGGGTATGTTGCGCCAGCTTTTTGGCTAGGTAAGCTGCATCGACACAAGGCGCGAACAATCTTCTCAATGTAAGGATGTTGTGGTACAATCAAACTGACTGGGAGGCATTCTGGAAGAAATACTCAAGTCATGGGGTGAACCCTCTCCCCAACTAATTAACACAACCAGGAGGCGAACATGGTCGGCGAAAAGGTTAAGCACTATCTGAATATGAACACTGATTTGGCTGGTCTCAAAAGTAAGATAGAAGACTATCTCAAGAAGGATGGTTTCAAAGTGCAGTCTTCAGTGCCCAGCCCGCATGGGACAGTAATTCAGGCACAGAAGGGCGGATGGCTGAGTTCCATTATTGCCGCCGACCGAGCACTTACCATCATGCTTGATGGCGAACCCAACAACTTTACCGTCAGGGTGGGAATCGGGAGGTGGCTGAAGCACCTGGGGATTACCGCTGCAGAAGCTCTGCTGCTTACAGACCTGTTCCTGGTAGTTGATGTCCCGGAGACCCTGTGGAACTTTGAGATTGAAAACAAGATAGCGAAGAAGATAGACTCTTTCGTTGGCTAATTTTCTAACCCGGACTAGCCAAAGGATTTTCTTGCCTGTCCTTTGTGAGGTTAGATTATCACTAAGTCTCAAGGCGATGCTGCACCCTGTTTGCTAGGCTAGTCGAGTGGCCATGGGGCGGTATTGGAATGAACAGCCTAGCTCATCCCAAGGAACTCGAAACACATCTCTAACTGACCAGCGGTGGCATCGTCTCGGAAGTCCCAATTCTCGTCTCGTTTTGTGGACCGAAAAAGGTGGTAGCCGTAACCCTATCCCACTTTCTGTGGCTATCTGCATGATGAATAGGAGAGTGGCCCCGCACCTAGTTAGGTGAAGATCAGTCCTGCTCGGTCTCCCTGTCTAATGCTGACTGAGATGGAACATTAATTTGAGGATGGCGACTGTTTTGACCCCAGAAACGACAGATTGATGAATACCACAAAAAAGCCCGCCCTTGGCTTGCATCCTGGGTGGCCACCCATAATCGAATGCATGGCGAGTATATGTGTAGGGAGAGTAGCAATTTATTTCTTACTTGGTAGCATTTTGCAGATTTACAAAACCATCGAACACTAGTAGAGTACAAGAGGAATATGAGAAGCACGGAGTATAAAAGGAGGACACGATGCACTTACTCATCATTTTGGTCGTGATTATCGCCATAGTGCTCGCCGTCGTAATTCCCACCTTTATGACTTATCACTATTACTACATAATAGAAAGCCCTAGCCCTGACCAGTTCCATGCCATCTTTGTAGAAGCTCCGCAATTCGGGATAATATCCGTCACTAGCACAGGAGAGCTGCCTAACATTGCTGGCAACAACACAAACCTCATGAGCCTAGACGCTGTGACAAGAGGAGGGCATCCAGATAGAATGGAGAAGCTGTTGACCTCGCTGGGAATTGAATATCTGCCTGTGGGAGAAGATTAAGCAAGGGACGTAGGGGGCGATAGGCGTCACCCGCGGTGGAACATTAACTTGAGAATGGGTGACGATCTAACCTGAGAAACGAGACATTAATGAATACAACAAAAAATCCCGCCGATACTCTCAAAGCCGGCTTTTGCATAAGTAAAGAAGACACAGACTAATGTTTAGCCCAAATTACTTCCCTTTCAATAGTTTGAACAGTTTTCTGCACGTGTGTCCGTGTGGTAATTAACTGCACCATTGAAACGGTACTCCACCTCGGCAACGCAATGTCTGTAGAAACATAGAAACCCAGGGCGTTACCTACACCCAATAATCCGGCCTTTCTCTAGCGATGAGGACTCCACTGGCAACCAGTTTTACTTCTTTGGCGGCTGACCATCTATACCGGCCAGACCTCCGATAACATTTACTAGTGGTGAATCGGTGGGTACGACTATTTTGGCATTGTTGGTGAGAGATTGTTCCACCGCCTGTAATCTGCGAAGTAATTGTGCATTACCCTTGAAGTATTGATCTGCCGCTTCATTCACCAGCTTAATGGCCTGCGCTTCACCTTCAGCTACTAGTATTTGGGCTTGTCTCTGTCCCTCAGCCTTGAGGATTTCGGACTGTTTTTGCCCTTCGGCTACCTTGATGGCGGCCCGCCTCTCTCCATCCGCCTGCGTTTCCCGGGCTGTAGCAAAGTCTATTGCTGCAACCCTTTCATTACTTGCCTTGACTACTTTATTCATTGTCTCCTGGACATCGGGCGGAGGATTGATTTCCTTAAGCTCGGTGCGGACAATCTCAAGTCCCCAATTCTTGGTCTCATTGGCGAGGTTGCCATACAGTGCGCTATTGATTTTACCTCGTTCGCTGTTGGCATCTTTTAATGTCATTGTACCGATGATATTCCTTAATGTTGTTCTCGCCAGAGCAACTATCTGGACCATATAGTTAAACACATTATACTGGGAGGCCTTGACACTCTCTTCATCTGAGCGCACCTTAAAATACACCTGAGCATCAACCTGGGCATTCAGACTGTCGCTGGTGATAATTTCCTGTAAGCCAGCATCTATCATATTTTCAGTGATGTTGATGTTAATTAGGCGCTCGATGAAAGGGACGAGAAAGACAATACCTGGATTGGCAAACCGTTTATATCTGCCGAAACGTTCGATTAGACCACGGGTAGTTGGTCTAACTGTGCGCACTGAAAACGCGAGTAAAATGATAATGACAATGATACCGAGGATGATGCCGACAATTGCCCCAACAGCCATTTTTGTTCCTCCTCATTTAGTCCGGGATTTCCTATATCAACTTGTAGCGAGCCGACCCCGTTCCTCTTTGGTCTCGGCCCCAATGATATAGGAAGCGCATCCGGTTGTAAAGCCTGATCAGGACACCCAGACAACACACAGCATCCCGGGAGTTCAGCTCAGGCACCACAAAACACCTCCATCAAGCACGAGGATGATTACCTGCGAGTACCAAGTATCGCCTGTAACCGGGTAGAAATAGGGAGGGGGAAGGCACCCCCCGTGAAACGATAAGATGAAAAGTGACGTGTTTAGGTAAAGGTCCCAAAGTGCCAGTTTTCAAGATGCTTTTTCCGATTATTACTGAATATGGTCAACACATTGGGCTGCTTCCGTCCTCGGGGACAACAGTCTATTACAGTCATCCCCTTTGTTAGACCGCCGCGACAATCCACTTCAACGAAATACGGTTTGAATTCGAATAGATTTGACCATAGCACCGCACCTACCGCAATCGCATCGTGCTTAATTGATAGCTCCGACAGGGGCTACTGGGGCAACGGGTTCAACAGGGGCAACTGGTCTGACAGGATTAACCGGAGCTACTGGCGCAACTCGCGCAACCTGCGCTTTATTGATAGGTCCCGCGGGAGCCACTGGCGCAACCGGCCCAACGGGCAGCACTGGTTTGACACGGGCAACAGGAGCTACTGGTGCCACGGGCGCAACCCGAGCTAATGGCGCAACCCGAGCCACTGGCGCGGCCGGAGTTTGCCAGTACTTATGCGACGGTTTTGGCGTAGGCGTTGGTACCGGAGGTGCAGTGAAAGTTGCATAGTGTAAGTCCATGCCCATCTTTGCAAGGATTGGCACTTGAGCAAACGGCACTTCATACAGCCCTTGTTCTCCCCAAAGGGGTCCCCATGAGTTCTGAAGATAGAAGATTTGTGTTATCGTGTTTGCCTTATAATAGAAGGTTTCGTGGTAGCCGCCTATTGGGTCAGTAGATCGTTGAAGTGGAAGGACACCACTCTTGTAATCTTCCCATGCAGCGAAGAAGGCTGCTCCTTGAGTTACGAAGTTCCCGGCGGCCATAGCATCCAAAATATGAGCAACGACAGTATCCACCCTCGTATCAATCTGGACGGGCGTGAACGCCGGAAGCATAATTGCTTCAAATTGCAATACCAGGGGATTTACTACTGACAGCGCCGGAAGTATGGGCATATCAGCATAAGGAATTGCGCCATGCTCCTGTACCCATTTGTAGACATCAACTGGCTCTGCCCCGACATCTTTATTCAAAGTGCCCTCTAGTACCCGGGCACCGTTGTAGAGGTCATCAGGGCTCCAGTAAAACCGGTTACCAGGATTTAGCCCGAGCTGGCTCATTTTGCCGGACATGGCCCCGCCTATTCCACAGCCAGTACATCGGTCAACCTCAAGCTGATTGATAACTGCGGGCTTGTATTGTGACAAGTCAATAATGTCCGGCAATTTAACTGCACCGAACTTATGCTTATTCGGCAGTTCCTTTTGGCTTTTCTGCCAACCATAATGTCGCTTTTCCATTTCTATCCTTATGCTATTTGGGGGTATACTTTTGGATTATGCGTATTGTCCTCCATTTAACATACAGTTTGTGTTTGCATTATAACATGTCAGTCTCCTCATACTGACATTTTCCCTCAACAGTTGTTTACTGACCTGATTGTAGGCCATGCTTCGATACCAAGTCGATTTCGGACCACTTTGCCTGAAGTATTTGGGTCTATGAGGACGCTACTATGTTTGACTTACCGCTAAGTTGAAGCTTAAAAACTACCAGCATAGTTCACTATAGAGTGCCCTAACAGTGCTCCATTTCAAGTGCATGGGGAGCCGTAATCGCATCTGCTTACCAGCATCACCATTTTGGAGTAGCCGGATCGGTGATGGTAGGAAACATTTGTAGTTAAAGCTTAGTGTTCAGAGTTGAACATTCCTGACGAATGTTACCCGAACTAGTCTGCCTGACACCGTGAACCCGAGTCAGTGTCAACCTTTCGAATCTGCGGCAACTCTATGAATAGGATTTCGACACCACACTTGCTTCAGAGCCACAGTCATATTAGAATGGCGCTAAACCTGATCCGTAATGAATCAAGGCGATTAGGAGGCTGTCCATGAATACTATTGATGCGCTCAATTCCCGATACTGCTGCCGAGCCTTCAAACCTGACCCAGTAAGAAAAGAGACAGTGCTGAAGATTATCGAAGGCGCCACGCGATCCCCTTCGTGGGCTAACACGCAGCCTTGGGAAATTTATGTTGCCACCGGTCAGGTTCTGGAACGATTGCGTCAAGCGTATCTGAAGAATTTCCAAGAAGAAGTAGCTGCCCATCCGGATCTTCCTCGACCACAATCGTGGCCTCTCGCCTTACAAAGGCATACAGAGGATCTGATGGCCAGACGTTTACAGCTCCTTGGCATTGCTCGCGATGACCGTGCTGGGCGAAAGACCATGATGCAGGCCAACTACAAATTCTTCGGTGCTCCCATGGTGATTTATCTGTGCATGGATCGCGGCCTCACTCCATGGTCGGTATTCGATCTCGGGTCGTTGTCTCAGAGCATCATGCTGGCAGCCAAAGATCATGGCCTGGATACAGCAGTGGCGGTTATGCTGGCGGCCTATCCCGATCTGATCCGGGCTCATCTGGAAATACCTGACGATCTGTCGATCATCATTGGGATAGCGCTCGGTTACAATGACCCAAACGATCCTGGAAATAAGTTCCGCAGCCCGCGCCGCTCACTTTCGGACGTCGTGCACCTCAAGGGTTTCTGATCATGCCGCTCTAAACGAACAGTTGTTGGGTTGACAGCGAAACTCACCAGTGTTTTAGTTGTGTCACTCCGGCGTCTCGGGCTATTCTAGTGTCGGGGCTGCCTTAACAAACCCTTGTATGGTATCTTATTTCTCAGTGAAAATGCTACCTGGGCGCTGCATTCCCTTTTTCGAGCAGCAGGCTCATCGGACAAGGCGCACAGAGCAAGTCTCCGCCACGTTCTTTCCTGTTTGCGACTTGTGATGAGAAGGCTTACAATTCCTGTGAAAGCGCATTGGTCTTAGTCCTTAAATAGCATCCTGCCATTCAGAAATTGGTATATCTACGAAAAGGAGGAAATCTATGGGTAAGACCCCAATGGGGCCCCAAACGTTAATTTACCCCATGCCCGTACTGCTAATCGGGGCAAATGTTGATGGTAAGCCAAATTTCATGACGCTGGCCTGGGGTGGTATCGCCAACGGTGAGCCCCCAATGATTTCTGTAGCCATACGGCATCAGCGATACACCCTCAAGGGCATAAGGCAAAACTTGACTTTTTCCGTGAATATACCTTCTACTGACCTGGTAAAGGAAACCGATTATTGTGGCTCTATATCCGGCTCTAAAGTTAACAAGGCACAGGTCTGTCAATTCAAAGTCTTCTACGGCAAATTAGGAAGTGCTCCTCTTATTGAACAATGTCCTGTCAATCTGGAATGTACGGTGGTGCATACCTTGGATTTAGGGAGTCATTTGCTGGTCATCGGCCTGATTGAGGAGACCCACGTCTCCGATAATTGTCTCACAGATGGGAAACCAGATGTCAATAAGATTAAGCCTCTTATCTACGCCAGAGAGCCAGCTCGTCAATACTTGGATTTTGGCAAAGCCATAGCAAAAGCATTCACTAGAAGCCAAGAATTGAGAAAGAAGGAGTAAGCTGCAAGGGCCCCGGCTGTCAGCAGAACTCCGAAATGTGAGATGAGCTAACAGCATTCATATGCAATGCGACACTCTCGCTACACAAAACTCGGTATTGTGACCTGTATCGTTGCATACTATACTAACATTGAAAGTGAGCAGGTGGCTTAATCAGGACTAGCCAAGAAGATAGGCAAAAGAGGTCACAGACACCGATGATAGTTATCAATGTGAACCCTGTAGCGTTTCATATCGGAGCCCTGGCAGTACGTTGGTACGGATTAATGTACGTTGCGGGCATTACGGTCGGCTTACTTGTAGCCTGGCCTTACGCCAGGTCCAAAGGCTTCACTTGGACTCAGATTGAGGAAGTCCTTCCTTGGGCCATCGTGGCCGGTCTTGTCGGTGGCAGGCTATACTATGTCGTCCAGCAGCCTTTGGGCCCTTACCTCTCTCAGCCATGGCGTATCCTGGCATTTTGGGAAGGCGGTATGGCTTTCTATGGAGCCATCTTCGGCGTAGTCATTGTACTGCTGATAGCGGGGTGGCGTCTCAAAATCTCCATTTTGAAACTTTTGGATGTTGCCGCGCTCTTTGCTGTCGTAGGCCAGTTCTTCGGACGTATTGGTAACTTTATCAACGGAGACATCATTGGTTACCCTACCAACCTGCCGTGGGGAGTGGTATACGCTAACCCCAACTCACTCGCCCCTCGACACGATATAGCCTACCAACCTGCGGCTGCGTATGAGGCTCTAGCAGACGTAATACTGTTCGGTGTTCTTTGGTGGCTCCGGAACAGACTTAAACCAGGCATGTTGTGCTTCGTCTACATCCTCGGCTACTCCCTGAGTCAAATAATCGTGTTCATATGGCGAGACAATGTGGTCTTATTCCTTGGTCTGAAACAGGCCCAGTTAACTGCTATGGGAGTAATAGTAGTGGCCCTGGCTATTTTCCTTGTGTTATCTAAACGGCAACGCAAATCCACGGCATGAAGCAACCTGGTTAATCAGGGCTTGGCTCTGAACTATCATGACCTGGCCGCACGTTGCTTTTGAAGAAACCTTTGGGAAGTCGTCGGGGAGAGCATCATTTGCCCCTGTTGTTCCAGGAGAAATATCGGTGGCTGAGGTAATTTTGATACCAGAGTTTGAGGCTGAGATGCAATTACAAAACCCTAAAGAATCAAGTATCCGTGTCTAGAGTAGGGTAATGATATTATCTATGGGGGCCTTTCGCCACTCGAACAGCTGAACACTTACTCATTTTGTGCAAAGCCTGCTGCCATCAGACATCCTCCTGATCTGACCGCGCTCCAAAACCAGGTTTTCGAGCACCCTTATTCAGGGACTAGACTCACCATTGATTCCTGTGCGAGTCTAGTCTATAATTCTCAATTATGTTCAGGATGAATGGGGGTTGAGATGAACGAGTTAAATGTTGACCTAGAGAATTGCTATGGTATCAAAAAGCTCCAAACACACTTCGATTTTTCCGAGAATAATACTTACGCCATTTATGCACCCAATGGCTCTATGAAGTCTTCTCTTGCACAGACCTTCAGAGATGTAGCTGACGCAATTAAATCCAAGGATCGGGTGTTCACGGCACGAGCTTGCAATAGAATAATCACCGATGAGAACGGTTTTGATTTGCCCACGGAAAGTGTTCTTGTCGTTCGTCCCTATGACGAGTTTTTCGGCCACACGGAGAAGACCTCGACCCTGCTTGTGGACAGCACGTTGCGAAAAGAGTATGAGCAACTTCATATAGAAATTGACAAAGCTAAGGAGATATTTCTGAAGGCTTTAAAGGAGCAATCCGGTTCGAAGAAGGACTTGGAGAAAGAGATTTCCTCCACATTCACCAAGAGTGATGACGCGTTCTACCGTGCCCTGTTCCGCGTCAGAGATGAACTGCTGGCCCAGCAAGACGCTCCGTTTGCCAAAATTCGCTACGACACGATTTTTGACGATAAGGTTTTGAGCATCCTTGGAACCAAAGATTTCAGGACAGCCATTGAGGTCTATATCAAGAGATACAACGAACTTTTAGCGGCCTCTACGTATTTCAAGAAGGGCACATTCAATTACTACAATGCCGCCACAATTGCGAAAAGCCTCGCTGACAACGGTTTTTTCGATGCCAAACACACAGTTAGTTTGAATGCCGACAAAAAGCTGGAGATAACTAGCCAGAAGCAGCTTGAGGAGCTAATTGCTAAGGAGAAGGAGGGCATCTCGAAAGATAATGACCTCAGGAAGAAGTTCGCGGAGATCGAAAAGATACTCACGAAGAACGCGGTTGTCCGGGATTTTGGTGCTTACCTGTCAGAACACGAGGAGATTCTTCCAAAACTAGCAGACATTGAGGAGTTCAGGGAAGAGATTTGGAAATCATACTTCAAGGCAAGGATTGAACTCTACAAAGATTTGATCAATAAATACCAGGAAGTCGAGAAGAGAAAGAAGGAGATCGAGGAGGAAGCAGGAAAGCAGCGGACGCAGTGGGAATCAGTAATCGATATCTTCAACGAGCGCTTTTTCGTCCCTTTCAAGCTGATCCCCAAGAACAGAGTATCAGTCATTCTTGGACAGGAGCCGATGCTTAGTCTCGGATTTACCTTCGAGGACGGACCGGATACGGCGCCGGTAGAGAAGGATGCACTGATGCAGGTTCTAAGCACTGGCGAGAGAAAGGCTCTCTACATCCTAAACATTATTTTTGAAGTAGAAGCCCGAAAGAAGGCGAACCAGGAAACCCTATTCGTATTCGATGACATCGCTGACTCATTCGACTACAAAAACAAGTACGCAATCATTCAGTACCTCAAAGATATCGCGGAAGAGCAGTACTTCAAAGAAATAATGTTGACACACAACTTCGATTTCTTTCGAACCATAAACAGCAGGTTCGTGCCATATTCACACTGCCTAATGGCTTCCAAGGATAGTAACGGGATCGCCATGAAGCAAGCGGCAGGCATCCAGAACATTTTTGTGAAAGATTGGAAGCCCAATTTCTTTACGGACCCTACGAAAAAGATCGCTTCTATCCCGTTCATTAGGAACATCATCGAATATACCAAGGGGGAAGAGGACCCGAAGTTCATAAAGCTCACATCCCTGCTACATTGGAAAAGCGACTCCGCTGATATTACCCAAGATGCTCTAGACGCCATTTTTAGGTCAGTATTTAGTGAGGCTGGAACATCAGGCGACGGAGAGGCATTGATGATTGATATCATTCACGACGAGGCCATGAAATGCCTCGTAGCTGGGGATAGCGTCAACTTTGAGAATAAGATTGTTCTCTCGATCGCAATACGATTAGATGCGGAACACTTCATGGTAAAGAAAATTGACGACGCCACGTTTGTAGATGGTATCGATACCAATCAAACACCCAAATTATTGGCAAGGTTCAAGGAGCTATTCAGCAGTGAAGCTAGGGCCATAGAGACCATTCAGAAAGTGATCCTTATGACACCAGAGAACATTCACCTGAATGCGTTCATGTATGAGCCGATCTTGGATATGTCCGACGAGCATTTGAGGAAGCTCTACCAAGAAGTAATAGCGCTTGCCTGAGGCTACTGAGGCTATTGAACATTCCTGACGTTTGTTGTTCAGGAATGTTCTTTCAGCCGGCAAACTCGGCTTTGAAATCCAAGACTGCTATGATATACTCATCGGTAGTATGGATGCTGATGAAAAACTCAAGCCTGAGTCGGCTGAGGCGTGGAGAGAGCAAGCGGACATTCTATGGGAACAAGGCCAACTCGAAGACGCGGCAAGGTGCTTTCGCAAGGCGCTAAAGTGTGAGCCTGATGACCCCATGGAGAGCATGACTTGGTTGGGGCTGGGGCTGGTTCTGCTTGAGGCGGGCAAATATAAAGCAGCGGTGAAAAGTTTTGACAGAGGTCTGAAGCAGCCTTCCATTATGATAGAGAATTGGTACTACCGCGCTGAAGCCCTGGTAAAGTTAGGGCGTTACCAAGAGGCGGTGGAAAGCTATGAGAAAACACTTGAGATCGAGGATTTTCCCGGTGCATTGGCTGGAAAACTCAAGGCCCTAGATCACCTAGACGAATGGCTTAAGACTCGCCGGCCCCCCGAACTCCATGAGGAACTCTTTAAACTGGTGACCGCCATTGAAGGAAGGCTTCACCTTTTTATCCGCCAAAGGCTGCAACAAGTTTTTGGCCAAGAGGAGTCAGGGTGGTGGATCCAGGGTATTCCTGAAAAGGTAAGGATAGAGTGCGCACAGAGGCGGGAAAGGGACCCGAGGAGGCAGCCCCTCTATGATTATGTCTACCTGATAGACTTAGAGGACATATTAGATAAGAACTGGAAGCTCTTTGAGCCAGCATTTCAACAGATAAAGGGAACAATTGAGTCAAAGAAGGCCTTTTTGCACAGGCTGGTTCGTCTTAACGAAATACGGAATATGGTAATGCACCCAACCCGGGGCGTCCTTATCGGTGCCCTTAACCAATCTGATCTTGAATTCACGCGCCAGATGCGAGATCTGATAGAAAGCTTCACCCCTTCCGGATAGTTTCAACTCTCAGACATTGTGGCTGTCATGGAGGCCCAAGGGGGTTGGCATTGATTCAACAACCCTAGCTTGCTCTGGTGGGCTACCTTCCCGAAGCAAGCCATCAACAATTCTCGGTTCTGTGCACAAAAACTCAAAGTGCTTAACCCCTGGCTTCCAAAGCGAGCGAGTGGCTCAGCAGCACGATAACGGAAGTTGAACATGGGACAGAGCTTTGACCTATCTCAAAAGACGATTTGGCACTTTTCTCACATGAATAGTATTCTTTAGGCACAGGATGGAGGAAAATGAAAAAAGACTCGCTGTTCGGGTTGCTATATGTGCCGGGAAACTTTCAAAAGTTCTTAACAATTTTCAATGAAGCATACACAAAACTCGGAGTGTACAAAGAACAAAGCTATGGGAGTCTAATAGAGACGTATGATAACTCCCCTGACTATCTTAGGTTGTTTGAGAGCGGCGCATATGTTAGCTTGGCCTACGATGCTTTGAAGGAATTCAAGATGGACGAGCGACGTGCGAGATTGGTCCCATATTCACAATTCGAGTCATCCGTTGTTAGTCAAAAGCTAAGGCTACATGATCTTAATAGGTACAAGCTGGAAGAACTAACGTCAGATGAGATGCTATTCTCTGGTCTATTCCCCGAGTTCGGAGTGTTATTTGGACAATTGAACGTGATGGCATCAGGCCCAAAACTCGTGGGTGTTTCCAAAGCGTTGCACTTCATGTTGCCAAATCTGGTTATGCCCGTGGATGGGGAAATTGTCTTAAGATTCTGTTATGGTTCAAGGTATGTGCCTGCTAGTTTGGATGCACAATTTGAGAGGTTCAAGGAAGTGTTTCAAAGGTATAGGGACTTGACTCGGCATCTTGGTTTGAAAGTAAGTAACGCAGATGGAAATTGGTGGAACATCTCTGTTCCGAAAAGGATTGACAATGCTATTGCAGGATTCTGGATTGGGGTGCAAAAGGGGATACTGCAGTCTAACTAAGAAAGGAAGGTCGAGCTACCCTTTAGCTTGGCCCTGATCGATCACACAATCTAGCGCAGTGTTCAATTCTTAGAAGTTGAAGCATCCAAAATCAAGTCCTTCTGGAGCGCTGTCTTATTTTGTCTTGTCGTCTTTTCAACGCTCGGGTTCTCCAAATGGACAACGACGCCAAAGTCCACATTAGAGCCATGTCATCAGCTCACGTCGTCACGTCGTCAGCTCACGTCGTCACGTCGTCATGCCGGCATTATCCACATGACGACATGACGACATAGCGTCGACATTATCGACATGGGCTTTCACGCGGCTACAGTGTAGATTTTGTGTGGAAACTCATGTCGATTTTTCGGCACTGAAGTTTTGCACATGGACGTCCACATTGACAGCTTTGATTTCGGCATGGGCTTCCGCATCTATCCGCATTGTCGGCATTATCGTCAGCATTGTCAGCATTTGTCGGTTTGCTTGCCCCTGGTATCATTGTTCTACTGTTGACACCGATGACCAAAGGACTTGCTCGTGAGCCTCAACTTTGAGAAGTGAACATTCCGCTTGTTGTTGGCCAGAGGTAACAAAAGCGAGTTTTGTTTACAACTGGCCATTGAGTCGCTAGAACGATAATTAGGCCGTTTCACAATCCGCTATTAGGCGTCGTTCAATAGTGTCGCTTCACCCACTCGGCGCTTCAAAAAACTTCGTCTAAGGTTTTGGCCTTTCGCAATCTATCAAAGGAGGTGTACCTAAGATTCTGCAACGCCTTTACTTTACCCTTGGGAATCAATGGAATAGGGCCTATTTCTCGTGCAGACTCGACAAAATTAACCACGAATTTTCCGGTGTTTTCCCACGGCTCAATATTTTTGACCTGCGCCCAATGAGAAATGGCTGAGATCGGCGCCACTCGATAAGCCGCTATATATTTAATCTGGGGAATCATGCTCACATGTATGCGAATCGCATACCACCGGTCTTCGTCTATAAAAGTCTCCTGAAAACCATCTTCGTGTGCCGGCACCACGATAGTATCATATTCGGCTACATCAACAGACCCCTCCTCTCGCTCCTCGTTGGACTCACCAGCACCAGCAATGTCCTGAAATAGTGGCGCAAAGCGGTAAATATGATCTCCCTTTTTCCCTTTATACGTCGCAACTTCGATAACCTCTACGGGGAATCTGAAATTTTTCACAACTTTATGCAACTCATCTGTATCCTCATCTATAATTATCAGAGCGCGAAAAGTATCGTGGACAAGATGGTCTAACATATTGTCTACATTGCGCATTCCATACTGTTTAGCGTAACGCTTGCATAGCTGTAAAGCTTTAACATCAGCAGAAACTTCCTCAAATAGCATCTGCTTCACTTGACGAGGTGCGCCAGCAAACGAGTGGGCAAATTGCAGAAGCTGTACGCCGATGTGCTGGAATAAATCATGAGAGGCTATCTCAGTCTCTACTACAAACAGCTTGGGGGCATGGCTGCTGCTGAAATCAATCAGGTATCCATCAGGTATGCTCCTCTTGATTCCATGCTTGCCTATCTTTCGCTTGCAATCGAGATAGACGCACTTCTTACCAAGTATTGTTTCGAGTTGGCCAAGTACGCACTCCTCAAATTCCTTTTCTGTATCAAACCGATGTAGCTTATATATTCCTTGTGGCGTAGCAAGTGTGTTCATTGTCCAGCCTCCGTGTTCAAATAGGGTAGCCTGGAGCAATTAGCGGTTTCCATGTAGGACCAGGTACATGAGTGATTCGTAGATTTTCTCTTGCATATCCTCATCCGTAGTGCGCTCCGCAATAAGCTCACGGATGCGCCTCTCGCGTTCTCTGATAAATCTCTCAAATTTCTGGAATACGCTTTGGCACTCGTTTTCATCGTGAGGGATGCGCACCAGGCCGCGCATGCCTGACCCAGCTACAAGTACAATCAGGTCGCTTTGCGCGGGGTTCCTGGTCTCGATTAAGGCAATTTGGCTGTTCCGCCCTTTGAAGAATTTGACGCTATTTGCGGTAAACATGTCAGAGTATGCTTCAGGGATTCCCTCTGCGGGGAGATCGAAAGTATCGAAGGGCTTTGATGTATCCAGGAAATCGCTATCGTACTGGCGCAGAAGCTGTCCTTCATTTTCTGTTATCCACTGGAAGATTTGCGACGCAATCTCGCCCGGGTGCGCGGGACCTCTCCGCTTGGCGATGCCCTTGTTGATGATAGCCTTCTCTTCCTTCTGGCGAGTCCACTCGAAGAATTGGCGAAGGTAATCGTAAAGCTCGTCAATCAATTCTTGACGGCGCACCTTCGACCGGACACCCACCATTTCCATAACAGCGTCGTCCAGTTCACGGCGGTCTGGCATATCGAGTTCGCTCTCATCAGAGAGTTTTTCGAGTTTGGCTTCCTTGCCGCCCTTTGTATACGCCATTTGGCGCATCCGCCTCTCAGAGAGGAACTGGAGCGCCTTGCGCTGTTTCAGTTTCTCGAATGCTTTGGCAACACGTTTTTGCGCCGTCTTGGTTGCTTTGATGGGATTGGGAACAAGCATTGTGTTTACATCGACTACCATGGTGCTCCAGTTCCCTTCATTACCCACTGGTCGTCCAAATTGCAGTGAGGAAAATAAAACCCAGGTCGAGTTAAGGATCCCACCCCAAAGAAGAGGATCGTTATTCCCTCGTTGTGGGTATATCTCGTACAAGCGACAGTTAGCGATCAATAGATCTGTGTTTGCAGGAGCAATATGACGATACTGACGTTCTTTAGGCCATAAAGCCAGAGCACGACTATGGCCAGTAAGATCGTACCATTCTCTATCGTTGGTTACACGGGCCGCACATGTGGCTCCGGTATGAAAGCCCTGTTTTTCGCCCCATTTGACGTATTCCAATACATATGTGTCTTTTAGCTCAGACTTCTTCTTGCCAACCAGGAGTATTAGCCTTGAGCAATCTTCAGGAGCCACAGTAAAGCCGGCTATTTCCATGAGGCTATGAACCTCCGGCTCCAAGAATTTTGCTTCGATTGGTCTTATTTCACCGCGCCCTTTGCCACATAGGACCAGCTTGACCTTTCCGGACTCCACATCCTTACGCTGCACCCCATATGTATTCCTAAATTTGGTCGGGTCTTTGTGGGTTTCGAGGCAGCTGGCGCTGCAGTCCTTGGGGAAGAAAAAATCATCAATGCCACTTGTAATTCCACGACTTATATCTGCAATCTCGCCCAACGGAGCGAGTCTCTCTCCATACTTATCCAGTAGCTTGAACCATAAGTCAGGCGCTCTAAGGTGGACACCCCACTTGCCGCCGTAGTATTTGCCCTGTTGTGCTTCTTCATCTTGTACTTCCTCGCCTTCGGTATCAACTTCCTTCGACTTGCCCATGATAATGCCAAGCTGGACACCTTGCTCCCAGAGCTCTTTTTGGTTAACTAAGCGCGCTCGATAGCGTTCGTTGGCTGTGCTATTTTTGAGGGAAAGGATTTCAGCGCGGAACTGGTCTGCGGCGCGAACGGCTCCGGCGGTTGTGCCATCATGGGCTAGAATCTCGCGGAGGGGGCGGCGAAGCTGCACAAAACGGACCTTGTTGCTCATACGTTTCTTTTCGTCAGATTGGCGATGAAGGATGGTTATGGCTGTTACCACTCTTGCGCCCACAAACCAGGGTTCATCTATGCTTTCGAGTATAGCTACCATCTCAAAGTTGTTCAGTATCCACTCCTGCAAACGGAAGCCATATTCCACATCGAGCCACTGGCTTGAGGTGAGGAGGGAGAGATAGCCATTGTCCTTGAGAAAGCTGGTAGCATGGGGCCAGAAGTAGCAGTGTATGTCGCTGCGACCGGAAAGCTTGGCGCCACTCTCTTTAAGAACAAGCATCTTGTAATAGTCTTTCGTTCCGCGCTCCGGACCATGTTTACCTTTCTTCTTAGCTTTAGGTATATCCTCCTGACGCAAATAGGGCGGATTGCCGACCACCGCATCGAGGGGCGGGATTTTCAAATCCCTCCGCTGTGTTTTGCCCAAGCCCTCGGCTTTTACGTGGCTTGGCAGCGTAAGAAATGTCCTGCTCGCCTCGATGTCAAAGAAGTCACTACGGGCAATCTGCGGGTAATTCTCTGCGTCGATTAGGTCACGAGTAGCCAGATTAATGGTGGTTAGATGTGTGGCGAAATGCGACTTATCCACGCCGAAGATATCGGAGAGGAGCTCTCCATGCTTGCGGGCAGGCTTCAGCTCTCGCTTTCGAGCGTAGGCACGGACGAGGAATGTCCCCCCGCCGCAGGCAGGGTCCATTACTTTTTCCAGACCATTTCGGATGCAAAAGCTGTTAATGAGGTCAACGACTTCAACACGCGTGTAGAACTGACCAAACTTGCTTCGTTCCTCAGGAGCAATGAGGCGTTCGAACATACTCCCGATGATTTCGTAGTCAAGTTTAGAAAAGTCGAACTCATGTATCTTGTTTATAAGCTCCCGCAAGTGGGGGACAGCGCTATCCGAATAGAAGGGTATTCGATTGCCTATCGAAGCATGGTCTTCACCGAAAACAGTTTCGTAATCTTCAGTAACCGATTTAGCCTCAGCAAAATATCCTTCGAGATGGAGACGCAACGCTTCACCTGTGTCAATATGCTCCGGTACGCTGAGCTTGCCCATGCTTGCGGCATAGCGTTTTAGTAGCGCCTCGTGAAACACAAGTTTATTGATTAGCGCATAACAGGCGAACTTGGAGGCACGTTCAAGGTTATCCTGAATACCTTCAGGGTCAGTAAGAATGATCCAGCCTTGTTCCTCCCTCATCCACTTGTCAAGTTCAGACCTGAATCTGGGCTTCTTGTAAAGTTCATCTAGTTTTTCGAGGTTGAGCACGATTGGCATTCGGAGGGATGACTCCAAAGCCTCTATGAATTTCTCGTCTGGAGCCTTAAAGCCTATAGAAGCTGTGCCGCGAATAATCTGGGCAAACTCATTCAGAAACAACGCAAGCCAGGTTTTTATGGCTTGTGCAGTCATAGGGAGCTCAAGATGACTTTCGCGGTGGATGGTGGTTACTTCCCATGACTTATAGTTTTGCTCTTGCCACGATGTTTTTGAGGGCGTTGTCTCCCAAAGCACGAATTCGTTGACGTTCCAGGTGAAGAAGAAGCGCGTCCCGGCACGTTGCGCCTTGGCTCTGGCATCGGTGACAACTGCTGCGTTGTAGGGGCTGCCGCCATCCTTGCGATACGGGAGCTTCACTTCGCCAGTTAGGACGATGCGCTGGTCTCTATCGAGCAAAGTGAGGTCTCTGCGTTTGAACGAGCCTTCACCAACCTGCTCACACCTTGCTCGCGAGAAAGGCAAATTGGGACTTTTAAAAATAATCTCGTTTATCCAGCTTGCAACTTCTGCGGTGAATTCCCATTCATTCATTTTGCATGAATCCTTTTGGCTTATCGAGATTATAGGCTACACTCCCAAAGGAATCAAGGTAACATGTACATCCTGGACTAAGTGGTCTTAAAACTGAGTACTTTTCTAGCTCTCGGTTTTGGATGAATATGCACTTCGGTGCAGGCCATCCACTTTTTGGAGCAGTGGACCCACGAAGGAAAATGAGAAGATTAACAGAACGTCATAAAGTGCAATCATACAAACTGGTAAAGCCCAGCCTCCACACTATCCACCTGTCCAACACCAGTACCAAGCTCTAAAATTCAAAGCAAAGCCCCTTAGTTTCGTAACCCGTATAAACCCATACACATGTATTGTAAATACAAATATTTTGAATTATAGTGCTTTGGGGGGGTAGTTGACTATTAGAGTAAGGACAGTGTGGGGTTTGACCTGCTTCCGAAGCTAAAATGCTTGTAACTCTAACTCTGCAAGTGGTGTCATTTCCGGGGGCAGGCCACAATGGTAAAGCCAGAATTCCAGAAACAGACCACAGCATAGCACGTGAATTCAACACCGAAGTCACGATTTGATGATGCGTCGTATGAGTGACAGGGGCTGGAGGGAATTAAACCCAGTCAGTTAAGGCCAAAAGTAACTTGGAGGAATCTATGAACAAGACTCGGGTTCTATTTCTGTGCACGTCAAACTCAGCCAGAAGCCAGATGGCTGAAGCTTTCCTCAGGTCTTATGCCGGGGATAGATATGAAGCTTACAGTGCTGGGCTTGAACCTAAAGAGATTCATCCTTTGACTAAAAAGGTAATGGATGAGATTGGAATTGACATCAGCGGCCAATACCCCAAAGCTCTAAAGGATTACATGGGCAAAGTACATTTCGGGTATCTAATCGCAGTATGTTCCGAGGCCGACGAGAAGTGTCCCACTACATTTCCCGGAATGGGGCAAAGATTACGTTGGGGCTTCGAAGACCCCGCTAAGTTTGTCGGAACAGAAGGAGAGAAGCTAAACAAATTCCGGGAAATCCGTGACCAGATTAGAAAGAGGGTTCAGGAATGGGTGGATAGCCAATGAGTAACAGCTTCTTAGGATCAAAGACATTGACATCTATTCATATTTTTCAAGATAATAGGATGAAAGAAGTTGGATATCCGAACCTTAAAGTGGTCATCTGACTGAACAAAAAGCCATTTTGTTACCTTGAGAAGCAACCAGAGGATTCCCTAGTCCCGGGCTTCTGTGTCAAACCGAGACTTCTGAGTTCGCTATCGGTTTAGTATCCAGACCTGCGCGTTCAAATTGGCTGCAATAGTAACCCAGATTATATATGGAATGAGAAGTCCGCCCGCGATGGGCGACACACCAAAGAACATAATGATGTTGACTAGTATGGCTATCCACAAAAGAAGAATCATAACCATTCCGCCCAGAATGGACTTGAGCCTAAAGAAGATTACCGACCACAGGATATTCAGCACCAGTTGAACCCAGAATACAATGAAAGCTGCTGTCACGCCTGCTTGACTTAATCCTTCCCGCCACACCAAGAAAACGGCTATACCCATCAAAAGGTAAAGAGTGATCCAGACGGGTCCGAAGGCAGAGTTAGGAGGAGTAAAGGCTGGTTTCTTTAAGCCTGCATACCAGGTCGGGATTGCGGATGTCGTGAAGATTGCACCAATGGCACCGGCGCCTTGGCAGGCCACTATACTGACTAGCAGCTTAGTTATATCTATCCCACTCAAACGATTGTACTCCGTTGAGACTTGCCTTCCATAGTAGTCTCCTTTTCTACCAAGATTATCCGGTTCACACACATTTTGTCAAACAATTCATCGAATTGTCGCCTTGGGACTCGCGCTCTCTTGAATCATAGTCTCTCCCCATTGCCCAATGAACACTTTGCTGTTACAGTTGTGCTATCTGAAGAACGTGAGTCTATGTGGACCAAGCTAAATGCCAAGGTAAAAGTTCTGTCGATTGAACACCAAGGCTCACCAGTAGCCAGGCAGATGTCAGTGGACGGCTGTTGGCGGCAGAATCTGAAATCTATCGTTCAGATAAGAACTTCTACTCTCGGCGGAAGGATTGCTGTGCTCGAAGAGAAGTCTCCTGACTGATTCGAGCAGGTCTTCGGCAGCCTCCATGGTGAGCAGCCAAATGTAGGTTGTCCAGCTTATCGTCCTATTCATCTCGATTCCTTCGCGTGCTTTCTCTTTGCTATGGCTCATCAGGTGGGACAGTCAGGAACTGAGTGGCATCGGTTGATTCCTGAGATGGCTTGTGGTCACGGCGCAGGTATTCGCCCATCAATATGAGCACGCATAGCGCCGTGATGGGGCATCTCTCGCTGCAATATTTGCAGTATTTCTGGGCCATCTGCCCCAGGCAGCCGCGGCTCGTTATCTGCCGTGCTCTTCTAGCCACTGTAACCTGTCCGCTTCCCTTTGCGCCACGATTCTACATGGGTCTGCAATTAGTATATTCTAGGCTAGTCTCAGGTCGGCAACCCCCACTCAGGTAATTTGGGGGGGGCGGCCTAGATAGTAGAACACTGATTCATGCTTCTAACAGTGCTCAAAATGATTACCCCTAATGGGTGAGTCCAAAATGCCCATGCGCAACTGTCCTTCAACAACATTTGCCTATTTAATCAAGGTAACCTGTAATAGAGTTGAGATTGTAGGCAAAAGAGCCAACGTAGAAGAAATCGCCGAGTTAAGTGGTAGTTAATATAGGGGAGCCACTTTGATTAAGGAGAGTCCAATCGGGTGAATGTGTTAGTGAAAGGGGAAATGAGTACGAAGCCGTAGGATATCGGAAACAACAAAAGGAGCTTTTTATGTTACCTGGAGATAAAAAGGTCCCTTTTTACCTTATAGTTTCACGCCCAGTTTCTTCGCCGCCTGTTTAGGGAACTCAGGGTTGGAAAGTAACATATGACCCAAAGCCACCATATCTACCCTTTGTTCCCGAATGATCCTGTCGGCATATTCGGGCTCTGTAATGTTCCCCACCCCGATGACTGGGACTTTCACCATTTTCTTAATTCCCTCTGCCAAAGGGACAAAGTAGCCCTGTTCGGTAAAGCGCTCATGACCGCTACCACCCAGTCCTCCGGAGATATCTAAAACATCCACACCAGCTTGCTCCAGATGTCGTGCAGCAAGTTTTGCCTCTTGACTGGTTAGCCCCCCCTCGAACATGTCGTCAGCGCCAAAACGGTAAAACAGGGGTGTATCTTCTCCCAACCTGGTTTTTACCTCTTTGATGACCTCCAGGGGGAAGAGGAGCCTTCCTGTCAAATCGCCACCGTATGCGTCGTCGCGCCGGTTGGTGTACGGCGATAAGAATTGGCAAAGAAGAAAGCCGTGCGCACCATGTAACTCAATAGAGTCGAAGCCTGCTTCTATCGCCCGACAAGCTGCCTCACCAAATCTTGCGACAATCGCTTTAATTTCAGCAATGGTCAGCGGCCTGGGGACCTCGCTACCATTAGGAAGCATAACGTTCCACGGGCCAATAGGTTGCTCCCCGGTAATGTTACGAGAAGCTTTAGCACCTGCATGGGTTAGCTGTATAGCCACTTTAGTCTCTTCAGCGTGAATAGCCTTTACTAGCCGCTTGAGGCTGGGTATTAGTCTGTCATCGTACAGGCCCATTTGTCCTTGAGACAACTTACCGTCTTTCGAAACATAGGTGTGCTCGACGATTATCAGTCCCACACCGCCTCTGGCCCGAGTTGTATAATGTCTAATGTGTCTGTCGGTAACCTCGCCATCTTTGGTGGCCATACTGGTGGCCATGGGCGGCATCACTAATCGGTTTTTAAGCGAGAGTCCCTTTATATTGATTGGTTCGAAAAGGCCTGGCATGTAATTGTCCTCCCATAAAATGCTTCGTCAGCGGAGATTGTCAGGTTTTCGGAGCACATTCTGTCTAAATAACGACCAAAATGGTCAAGACTCGCCACCCAAGAAGTAGAAGCTAACGGGCATATTGTATTGTAGCATAGTGTATTTGAAGGCGCATCACGGTTTCCCAACCGAGAGCATTCAATTGAACATAACTGACAATTGTGTAGCCCCAGTATGTTCACAATCCTCAGTTTTACGGCTTGTTTTTTTGCAGTTTCTCTTATGCTATACTTCGGCTGGATTTTTACGCTACATAGAAGAAGCACCACTATGAATACTGAGGTCTATTAAAGCTATGGGAACAAAAGAAAGAAGACCTAGCAAGATAATACCCCTGAACTGCGTTGACAAATGCGAGTTAGCCCTTGACAGCATAGGTGAACGCGCGCTCATCCACGCGTTTATAGATCTGGAGGGTGAAATCGATCATGTTAAATTAAATCAGTCAATTATGTGTGCCCAAGAAACGTATCCCGTAATGAGAACACTCCTACGAAGTAAATACTTCAGACATTTCCGCGAAGCACAGGACAATCTGGGAAAGGGTGTATTGAGTGTCCAGGACCTGTCCCAACTTCAAGATATAGGCTACGAAGAATGTCTCTGGCAGTGGATGAATCAGCCGATGGATTTAAGGAAAGCATTCCCTGTTAGGGCTCTTCTATTGAAGAAGAATGCGGTTGAATCCTGTCTAGCCTTCGCTTTTCACCACTCCTCAACAGATGGAATCCGAGCCGTTGTTTTCATGAGGAAAGTTTTCGACAACTACAATAACGCTCTTTCTTCCGAGAATTCCAAATCGACGCAGGGCATACGGATGGCCCTTAAAGGCGATGAGTTGCTGAAATTCGCTAATGGGGAGAGAGCCAGGGTAGAACACTTTTATATGAAGATGTTTTTTAGCCTGTTCCATCGGTTCGTTTTGGCCACCTATCCTCCCCCGACAAGGGTTTTTCATGATAAATCCGGACGCTCTAAAGAAGTGCACCTGTGTTCTGAGATTATAAACTCGGAAGGGATGAGGTCTATGGAGTCTAAAGCAAGTTCAGTCGGTGTTGAGATACATGATATCCTTTTGGCAGCATGTTACAGAGTTATAGAGAAATGGAATAGCATGCACGGAAAGACCAGTAATAAGATACGCATAATGGCTCCAGTGAACATCAGCCCTAAAGGATTTCGAAACATTGTGGCAAATCAGGCCTCCTGGATTTCTCCGGTAACATACCCCAAGGACAGGGTTGATCCCGTGAAGCTGTTAAGGAAGGTAAGGGCAGACAATATATATGCGACCAAAAATAGGATAGCTTTTTCGCTGGTTTACTTCTTCTACTTCTGCTCTTGTTTCCCTCTAGCATTCATGAGGATGATATGCAGGTTCTTGATGATTACTAGAACTTATGTCGATAGTATTCTTATTACCAACTTGGGGGTGCTCTGGCCTAAAATAGGCGCCGATGAACCTGCAGTGACCAGCATGGGGAGCGCCAAAATTATCAACGTGATTGGCTCCGCGCCTGTGGTAACTCCTATGGGACTGAGCATCTGCGTGGGTATCTACAATAGGAATCTAAGTATCTCTCTGACTTATAGGCCTGCTTTATTTTCAAGGGAGAAAGCGAAGAGTTTTTTGAAGCTATATGTCGAAGAGATACAAAACTACCAAGTTGGGCCAGAGGCATTGTGACAATATCAGTCGTGAAATCCGATGGTTCGCTCTGCCGTGCACGCAGGCAATGATCAAGAGGCAAGCGGATGTCTGGGACCGACGATTTGATGCCGAGGCAGCGATGTATGTGAACAAAGTAGCGAAAAGTTCAATGCCACATTTCCTCTTCAAGTTACCAGGGTTCAACACCATTTGATGCATGCTACAAACAATAATCAATCTCCCAATTGCCTGGGCAAAGATGACTTGACAAAACCTATACCCCAAGTATATAAATAAGTATATTAGCTTATACTTATAAAGTAAAGGAATTGAAAGAAATGGCTCGAGACGATATCGAAGCACAGGCTGCGGTTTTCACCGCTCTTGCTGACCCAACACGCCTGAGATTGGTGAGATTACTCTGCCGCCAGCGTGATCCTGATGCCCTCTGCGTGAATGCCCTGGCTGCTTTTCTGGGAGTTACCCAGCCTGCTGTTTCCCAGCACATACGGGTGCTTAAATCTGCCGGTCTGGTCAAGGGACAAAGACGTGGCTACCACATTCACTACTTCATTAACCAGGAGACTCTGGAGCGCTGGCGGGAACAAATCCTGGAAGCTTTAACGATAGAAGAACAAAACCCCGAGGAAGAATCCTGTAATAAACATTGCCCCCTGAGGGCGAAGCAAGAGGGCGAATCTAGAACATAGAGCGAGTTAGAAGAGAAAACAGACCTGCAGATTTATTCCATAAAAAGATAGGAGGTAGAAGATGCCAGTAATAGCAGCGGTAGTAAAATGCAAGAAGTGTGGCTCTGAAACGAGGACGGACTGGAAGTTTTGTCCCAAGTGTGGTGACAAGATTGTATGCACCGGGAAATATAAGGGACTGTGCGCCAAGAAGGGATAATCTGGCCAGCCAAATCTGGAGAGACCGTAGACAAGGCGCGACATTATACTCTCTACCGGAGAAGAGGCCATTAGCGAACTCGAAGTGTACTTCAGTGGACTCCACGGTAAGCTAAAATCGTCGAATACCACATCGCTGGTTTTAATGGAGAAGCATAGCCTGTGCTTGGCATGAAATCAAACAGCAACCTCGCTATAGAGGTGAATGACCTAACCAAGCGTTACAGACAGGTTATTGCAGTCGACCACATTAGCTTTGCAGTGAATAAAGGGGAGCTGTTTGGCTTTCTTGGCCCAAATGGCGCAGGCAAGACCACTACCATCAGGATGCTCACCGGTGTCATAGGTTCAGATGAAGGAACCGCTTCAATACTGGGATACAAGGCTGGTAGCTTGAAAGCCAAGCAGGCAACTGGAGTACTGCCCGAGATGGCAAATGCTTACTCGGACCTGTCGGGCTGGAATAACCTGATGTTTACGGCTGAGCTATACGGAGTCCCTGTCAGGAAAGCACGAGAGAAAGGTGCTGAACTTCTGCAAGCAGTAGGGCTTTCCTCCCGAAAAGACGACCTGGTAAGCGCATACTCCAAGGGAATGAAACAGCGACTCATCCTGTGCATGGCGCTCATAAGCGAGCCCCAGGTGCTATTCTTGGACGAACCGACCTCCGGTCTCGATGTGCAGAGCGCACGCCTCATCAATGACATGCTCCGCAATCTCAATGTCAGCGGCAAAACCATATTCCTCACTACTCACGACATGGACGAGGCGAACCAGTTGTGCCAGAGGGTTGCCATCATAAACCAGGGAAAGATAGTAGCCATGGATGCCCCTGAGAAACTCAGGCTGGCCACGAGTGGCATGCATTCGGTTGAGGTCAGCTTCAATGAAGCTGTGAGTCTCGAGGCCCTGGCAAAGCTTCCCGGCGTGAATGCCGCAAAGACTCTGGGCGACAAGTATAGGCTGTACACTGCCGAGCCTGGAGTATTAGCGGCCTCGCTAGTCAACTATTCCTCTTCTAGTGGCTTGAGGATTGTCTCCCTTAACACACTCGCTCCCACACTGGAAGATGCCTTTGTAGCACTTACCGAGAGGGAGATGAAATGATGCCATCTGGTGCAACAGCGCTCCAGCAGTTCCGACGTTCCCTGGCTATAGCCCGCAAGGACATCCGCATCTACTACTCCAAGGGACCAGTGGTGATCTTCGGTTTGCTATTCCCAGTTTTTCTGTTTCTTTCCTTCCTTATTGGCAGGCACCTGACTGTTGACTTCATAATGCCCGGATTATTGGGGATGATTCTCTTCTTCACTGCCACCGCGATATCACCGATTGTAGTGCCCTGGGAAACGATGGGAAGGACCCTAGAGCGGCTGATGTCCTGCCCCGTGGCGAATGGGACTATTATTCTGGGCGATATCCTGGCTTCCTTTATCTTTGGCCTTGTTATCTCACTTGTGCCCATTATCATTACCGTTGCCCTGGGCGTTGCCATATCAAGCCCGGCCATTCTTGCTCTAGCCATTATTCTAGGGGCTTTTTGTTTTGCTTCTTTGGGCAACTTATTCTCTATCCCTCCTACTAATCTGCCAGCCACAGCTAACATGATTGCCTCAGTGGTAAAATTCCCCGTGGTGTTCATCAGCGGCATCTTTATATCGTTGGACCAATTGCCTGCGTGGGGACAGGCAATAGCTTACATTTCGCCGCTGACCTATTTCACCGACATCGCCCGCCACTGTATCGCTGGCCAAGGCCACATTCCTATGGCCATTGACCTGCTTGCTCTATTGGCCTTTTCTGTTATTTTTCTCACGCTTGATATTAGACTCCATAGCAGAACAATGCCCAGACGGATATAACCCAATCTCAGTGCGCTGAGGGATGCGCTACAAAACCCACTTGCCCGCTAGTTGAACCTGCTCCGGCGCACAGCCGATGACTCTTTGACTTGGTGAAAAAAGGGGATTTCCCTCAAGACATCCCCGGTTTTCCAAGCTGGAGGGGGTAAAGGCATTCGAACCCTCGACTCTCTGCTTGAGAAACACGGCCTCAGCGCTCTCGAAACCCCGATGACGCATGCTGCACAATTGCTTGGTTTGTGCAATCAGAGCGAAGATCTAAGATGTTGAATTACAGCTTGAAGCGAAAGTAGAAATTTTGAAGCACTTCCGTATCCTCGCCTGAGGAAGTCATGTTTATCGTTCGGTTGTTTGTCAGTCCAAGCGATCCGTAAACTGCGTTTCCTGAAAGGACCTGCCTGATAAACCAGCCGCACCCGAAAGGTCGGACAAATCCACCCCGGGATGGTCTCAGAGGCAGAGAGCGTCCCGTTCCGCCTCCCGAGTTACGCCCTTTTCTGCTTTTGGTCCCAGAGTCTATCATACCATTCCCGTTGTTCTTCTCCGGCTACCTTTCTGTACTTCGCCGTGGTGTTGAAACTGGCGTGGCCCAGGTGCTCCTGGAGCAATCTCAGCCCATCGCCAGAGTCATCTAGCTTCACCGCGTGTACGGCAAAGGCGTCTCGGAGCCGATGGGGACTTACTCCATAAACTCTTCCGCTTTCCGGGTTTGCCAGACCTGATAATCCAGCCCTCTCTGCGCAATCCCTAACTATCTGCCATGCCCGATGCCTGTTAATCCCGAAGATAAACATCCCGCCCTTCTTCAAGAGCGGCCCACCCCTCTTAACGTAGTCTCTGAGCATCTCCAGGGTATCGCTATCAACTGGCAACGTCCTCACTTTGCGGTGTTGCTTTGATTGAGTCACCGCTTCTTCCACCCTGGCACCGCACCCGGGACAGAAGACATGACTCCTGCCTAGTGTGGCTTTGCAGCAAGGGCAGGCGAGCTTCAGGCGAACCTTCAAATGCTGGATGGTCACCGTGCCCTGCTGGAAATCTATGTCCTCCACCGTAAGAGCCAAAGCTTCTGAGATACGGCAGCCCAAATGGAAAAGCAGACGGATCAGGAGCCGATCCCTGAGATTTGTTGAGGCATTCTCCAGATTTTCTACCTCATGGGGTTCCAAATAAGCTTTAGTCATGACACCCAAAATCCTTGCTCAGCGATGAAACGGCTTTTGTGAGCTGAGCAACGAGTTAGACGCAGTGGATGTTTTACCAGTCTCATGTTCAGCCTTCCTGCGGTTCTTCCTGGGCATAAGCTGACCCAGTGCAGGCTTCCTTCGTAGACCTTTCCCCTGCAAGCAGGATCAACTCATAGGCGCGGCGCAAGCGCTCCCCAGCGGCCTGGTCGGAGACCTCTTCGAAGGTAACCTCAAGGATGCCTGGCCGTGCTCTGGGTCGTCTAAGATTGGACTGACGGGAAGATTGACGCTGCGCCATTGTTTTCTCTTCATGCCCCTTGCCACAAGGCTGCCCTTAGATTAATCTTGGTGTAGCCTTTATTCACGGAGTCATGGGGGTGTGCTATGACAAGGATTAGCCAGAAGAAAACAATTAGCGTTGAGAAAGCCTTTCAGGTTCTCTACGGCGGTGGGGTCCGCGACCTGACTGCGGAAGGATACAACGAAGCGATGCGAAACCTGCGCAAAGTTGACCCAAGCAAAGCCCGCGGGGTCGAGCGCATGCTCAGTAATGTCCTTAGTGTGCGCTTTTTCCCCCGAAGAGGCAGGCGATGGTATGAGACCTCCGAAGGGACACGCGCGCGGCTGGCTCTGCTGCCGAGTAACCCTCATGTCGAATTAGATGTACGAGAAATCCGGGAAGTCTTGGGCATCCCTCAGAATCAAATCCACGCGGTAGAAGACGACCCGATATGGAAAGATTTGATATCTTTCGTCAAACCACAGGCAGTGAGGCATGTGGTCGAGGGGAATATTGCCGGATGGTGGCTTTATCTCCATAGGCAAGCAGCCAGCGGACAGCTATCAAACACAGAGAAAGATAATTACACCATATTATCAGTGCCAGTGCGGGAGTCAGCAGAGAAGAGTGCCAGAGTCAGTTTACAGGACACCCGAGCCCCTGATTGGCTCCGGCTCCCTCCCCCAACACCTGAATTGCAGCAGCAACCTATGGCACCTCTTGACTTGGCGGCAAGCAAGTTGGCGGTTCGCCACCATCTTCCTTTGCGCGTCACTACGTCTCTGACCTTCTATATTCTTACGCTTGACCCATCCTGGATAACAGATCTGCCGGCGGTAGAGGTGGACGTAACTTATGGGGAAAGCGATACTGACCCTGCGGCATTCACCGTCACCGTAAAGGGGATAGACGAGTTCATGACAAAGGCAGATTGGGACCGCGTTTGGAACCACTACATCAGGGGGCGACAGGACAGCATTTGGCAGCAGCGAGGGATGCGCCCGCAGGGACGGCGCACAGTGGACGTTGTGCGACTAAAAAAGGCGCTGCCTTTGTATCGCAGGATTGTGCTGGAAAATGTGCAGGAGAGGGAAATCTTTCGAAAGGTACCTGTGGATTGGGGAGAACGTGACCTCAACCTTGACCAGGAGACAATCCGACGAGCTATCCATGACTTGAAAAACCTGCTTAGCCTTTCATAATTGGTGCCAAGCAAGGGGACATAGCAGTCCCGATAGTCTCAGTCTTGTTTCATGTGCTTATGCCTTTGGGGCAAAGATGCATGAAGAATCATTGTCAACCTGAAAGGCGGCTCGTCACCGTCGATTGCATCCCTTATCTCTCCCTCAAGGGGAGAGAGGAATTTGAGCGCCTAATCCCCCTGTATCCCCCTTTACAAAAGGGGGAGCGTAGGCTCAGCAACCCCCTGAATCCCCCATTCTTGGGGGACTTCAATGTCGTTGCGAGGAGTCCTTCTTGAAGGAAGGACGACTCCTCTCTTGCGCTTGGAGCAGGCTCCGCAATCCCCTCGTGCCTGCAAGTACAAATAGATACGGTGAGATTGCCACGCCCGCCTCTGGCGGGCTCGCAATGACACTAAAACCTTGCTGGGACACCTCCACATCCGCCTACGGCGGACACTTGTTTCACCCTCATCCTTCGACAAGCTCAGGACAGGCTCTAGCCTCTCCCGTCAAGGGAGAGGGATAGGGCGGCGAGACCTATTTCTTTTCTTCCAGCATCTCCAGGAATTGCTTTTCATCGAGCAGGGCAGTGCCCAGCTCACGGGCGCGGTCGAGCTTGGAGCCAGCGTCGGCGCCCACTACCAGGAAATCGGTCTTCTTGCTCACGGAGCTGCCCACCAGGCCGCCGAGCTCTCTGATCCTGGCCTCAGCCTCGGTCCTGGAGAAGGAATCGAGCTTGCCTGTGACCACGAACTCCTTGCCCGCCAGGGGCAGTTCCCGCGGCTTCGCTGCTTCCTCCTGCATCCTCACGCCGGCTTGCCTCAGCTTGTCGATGACCTTGAGATTGGAATCCTGCCTGAAAAAGGCGACTATGCTCTCAGCTATCGTAGGGCCTATGGTGGGAGCTGTCATCAGCTCCTCTGCGGTTGACTGCGATAGCTTGTCTATACTGCCGAAGTGTTTGACCAGGATTTCAGCGGTCTCCGACCCTACATGGCGAATCCCCAGAGCGAAGATAACCCGGGGAAGGGGCCTGTTCTTGCTGTCCTCGATTGCTTTGAGCACATTGGCGGCGCTCTTCTCTCCCATTCTTTCCAGCCCGATGAACTCCTCTTTCCTGTCCTTCAGCGTATATATATCGCCGATATCTTTTATCAGGCCTGCTTTGAGCAAGGCCTCTGCCAGCTTCTCGCCAATTCCTTCTATATCCATAGCCCCGCGGGAGACGAAATGCTTGACCAGCTCGTAGACCTGGGCAGGGCAGGACATGTTCGTGCAGCGATACATGGCCTCGCCCTCTGGCTTTGTCGCCTCGGCTCCGCACTCGGGGCAAACGACATAGTTGGGCGCTTGCTCTTCTGTGAGGCCGTGTTTTTCGCTGTAAATCTGCCATGCTTTTTCTTTGAGCGAAAACTCTTTGTTCGGCCTGTTTGGTAGACTGTCTACTGGCTTTACGATTTCGGGTATGACCTCGCCCGCTCTTTGCACGACGACCATGTCTCCAATGCGGATGTCCTTGCGCCTGATGTCGTCCTCGTTGTGCAGGGCAGCGCGCTTTACAGTGACTCCGCCGACATTGACCTCCCTTAAAATGGCGTAAGGGTTAAGCGTACCTGTACGTCCTACGCTGATGCCAATGTTTTCAAGAACGGTGGTTGCCTGGGTGGCGGGGAACTTGTAAGCTATGGCCCAGCGGGGCTCGCCGCCCACGTTGCCCAACCGCTCCTGAAGGTCGTAACGGTCAACCTTGAACACAATGCCGTCGGCTTCGTAGGGAAGGTGCTCTATTTCTTCGAGCCAGTGCTGATAGTAGCTTTCGGCCTGCTGGAGATTGTCTAGGCGCTCATTTTGGGGATTTAGTTTAAAGCCCAGTGACTTCAGGTACTCCAGCGTCTCCCAGTGAGTGGAAAATGTTTTCCCGCCCTCAACCAGGCCCACGCCGTAAATATAGATATCCAGAGGCCTCTTAGCGGTAATACGGGGGTCTAGCTGCCGTACAGAGCCGGCAGCGGCATTTCTGGGGTTGGCGAACAAGGGTTGCTCCGCTTTAGCCCTGTCCTCGTTCAGCTTTTTGAAACCCTTCTTGGAAAGGAAGACTTCCCCTCTGACCTCGAACCTTCTGGGAATGCCCCTGGGCAAACTCAAAGGCACGCTTTTGATCGTTTTCAGGTTCTGGGTAATGTCCTCGCCGCGGAACCCGTCGCCGCGGGTAGCACCTGTGACATACTTTCCCTCCTGGTAAATCAAGGTCACGGCAAGGCCGTCCATCTTATGCTCAGCGACAAGGTCGAATTCTGGCTCACCCAGGAGGCCTGAGACTCGCTTGTGCCAGGCGAGGAGCTCTTCGTGAGAGAATGCCTTGCCCAGACTTAGCATGGGTATCTGGTGCTCCACAACGCCGAAGGCTTCTACGGGAGCTGCCCCGACCCGCTGCGTCGGCGAGTCGGGCGTGAGGAACTGAGGGTATTCCTCCTCGAGGCGCTGGAGCTCCTTCATGAGCCCGTCATATTCGGCATCGCTTATCTCAGGGCTGTCGAGCACGTAGTAGCGGTGGTTATGGTAGTTTATCAGCTTCCTGAGCTCGTCGACCCTTTTCTTTGCCTCATTCTCGTTCATAGAGCCTGCCCATGCAGAGGGTTTTTCACAGCAAACCCGGCCCAAACTACCAACTCAAACAATTATCGGTATATCTCGAACAACGTATCACCGGCGTTACCAAGCTGCAAATAGAGGTCTACGGCGCATGGTGGAACATCGTAATATATTGTTCCACTTCTAATATCACCAGCTTCGTATGCCCCGGTATACCAGTCACTGGTCGCACTTGTCGGCGGTATCCCATATTGCATTGATGAAGTGCTAATAATACAAAGGGCGTTTCCCGGGGCAGAAGGTGAAGACTTGCCCAGGTCCTCAATATATCCCTGTGAATTATTAGTGTTTTCGATTGATAGACTGAGGGCTACCGTATTGCCTGACCACTGAACATTTTTCAGTGTAAAAACGAAACCGCCATATGTCTGCGTTGCGGGTAGAACTTGAGATACTAACTCATGGGGTATTTTGATTATTTTGGCTGCTCCAACCGCAAGCCATATGTCAGAAGATGATGGCGGGAGAACAAAATATATGCTCTCGCTCCTTACGTCTCCGGCTTCGTACGTCGCCCACAGATTCTGTAGAGTTGATTGGCACATTCTCGTGCTATTTCCACTGTCTTCGTAGGCATAGAATACTTGGCTGAATGTGGTTGTCTCATTCCCTACGTTTTCGGCCTTGAGCCTCAGTCTCAGCATATCACCTTGCCACTCGGTGTCTACCACAGTAAAAGATAAAGTTTCCCAAACGGCCGTTGGTGGTGTAGCTGTTGGTGTAGCCGTCGGTGTTCCTTGAGATGCTGTACTGCTACTACCGGGGGTCACTTGCGTCTGAGAATTCTGCTGTGTACATGATGTAAGAGAGATGATAACGAATAGGGCAGCGAGAGCGTATGGCCAGAATCTATACATATTCACTTCCCACCTCTTGCTTGATATGCAGTAAGCGAAAAAAGAATACCACATTTCTGCCGTTTTGTCTTGTGCGAAGAATTTGGTCCCCGAAAATGGGACAGCTAGGTAACCCGGAAATCAAAAAATGGGAATCCTGAAAACTAAGGCTGTGCTATACCAAAAAACCTGCAAAAGGGCATCTGCCAGCATCAAAGCGACCTCTTTTTAGAGCTTTGACAAAAGGTTTTTTTTATGATAAAAAAGTAGGCGAAGCGGTTCATGGCGAAATATATATTTGTTACGGGTGGCGTAGTCAGTTCGGTAGGAAAAGGAATCGTCGCCGCTTCTGTCGGAAGACTGCTTAAAAGCTACCAGATTAGTGTAACGGCCCAGAAGTTAGACCCTTACCTTAACGTCGACCCCGGCACTATGTCCCCCTATCAGCATGGGGAGGTCTTCGTTACCGAGGACGGCGCAGAGACAGACCTTGACCTGGGGCACTACGAGCGTTTTATCGATACCAATCTGACCACTGCTTCCAGCGTTACCACGGGGCAGATATATAGCTCGGTGATTGCCAAGGAGAGGCGGGGCGATTTCCTGGGCGGTACTATTCAGGTAGTGCCCCATGTTACCAGCGAGATTAAGAAACGGATTCGCGAGGTAGCCGAGAAGAGCGGGGCCGATGTGGTGCTTGTGGAGGTGGGGGGCACAGTCGGTGACATCGAGGGCCAGCCGTTTCTGGAGGCTATCCGGCAGATGCGGAACGACGTGGGGCGGGATAATGTTCTCTATATCCATGTCACCCTTCTACCGTATATCTCGTCTACAGGTGAACTCAAGACCAAACCAACCCAGCACAGCGTCAAAGAACTGCGCAGCATAGGAATTCAACCCGATATTATAGTATGCCGCAGCGACTATCCGGTGGCCGAGGAGTTCAAAGACAAAATCGCCCTGTTCTGCGATGTGGAGAAACGCGCTGTTGTGGGTCTTACCACAGCGTCCGTTATTTACGAGGTGCCTCTGATTCTAGATGAGGCGGGATTGGGAGAAATCGTGGTCGATAAGCTGCGGTTGTCGGCAGCGTCACGAGACCTCAGCGAGTGGCGGAGCATGGTGGAAAAAATGAAAAAGCCGAAGACCACGGTCTCTATCGCCCTTGTCGGCAAATATGTGAAGTTGCGGGACGCTTATCTGTCGGTAAGAGAGGCTCTGCGCCATGCTGCTTTATACCACGACCGTGATGTGGAAATCCTCTGGATAGAGTCCGAGGAGATTGAGAAGGATGGCGGTGAGGCGCTGCTGTATACGGCAAACGGGATAGTGGTGCCGGGAGGCTTTGGCTATCGAGGCATCGAGGGTAAGATCAAGGCGGCGAGATATGCTCGCGAGAACAATATTCCATATCTTGGCCTGTGTCTGGGCTTGCATATGATGGTAATTGAGTTAGCGCGGCACGTGCTGAAGTCAGCTAAGCCTAATTCGACAGAATTCGATAAGGATACCCCTTATCCCGTTATCGACCTCCTGCTCAATCAGCGGGACGTAAAAGAAAAGGGAGGCACGATGCGCCTGGGGCTTTATCCCTGTCAGTTGGTGCCTGGCACTCATGCTGCTGCTGCCTATAACTCGTCCCTGGTCTACGAACGGCACCGTCACCGCTTTGAGTTCAATAACAAGTACAGAGAGGTCCTGGGCAAGGCTGGCCTCATTGCCAGCGGCGTTTCCCCTGACGGCAAGTTAGTCGAGATAGTCGAGCTTGCGGAACACCCCTGGATGGTGGGGACGCAGTTTCATCCGGAATTCACCTCCCGCCCCAATCGCGCTCACCCTCTGTTTCGCGATTTCATTGGGGCAGCTAAGAAGACTCTAAAGGTGGGCGATCAGCGTCCTTTACCACTGGAACCCACGGTGAACAATTGACCTGCCATATAGACAAAATGGTTGACTTATGCTATAGTCAAGAGGACTAGATGCGAATTTTCTTGGATACTGCCAATATCGATGAAATTCGCCAGGCAGCAAAACTAGGCATAATCAGCGGAGTTACCACTAATCCTTCTCTGGTGGCCAAGGAAAAGCGGCCGGATATGAAGGCGGTTATCCGGGAGATCTCCTCCATAGTCGATGGCCCCATCAGTGCTGAGGTGCTCAGCCTGGAGCCACAGGCTATGATCCGGGAAGCAAGAGAAGTCTCCTCGTGGTCGCCCAACGTGGTCGTTAAGATCCCTGTGTCGGCGAGCGGTCTGGAAGCTGTCTCAGTTCTTTCCAAAGAGGGGATACGGACTAACTTAACGCTTTGCTTTTCCCTGAATCAGGCGATATTAGGCGCGATTGTGGGGGCAACCTACGTCAGTGCATTTGTGGGAAGGCTTGACGATGCCGGACATGATGGAATGCAGCTTGTTGCTGAGATAGTGGAGATATTCGATAATTATAAGGATAGATTTAAGACTCAGGTGATCGCTGCCAGTATACGTCATCCGCTGCATGTTGTTGCTGCGGCAAAAGCAAAGGCTCATATAGCAACTGTACCTTATAGTGTACTCATGCAGATGGTCAAACACCCGCTAACTGATATCGGGATATGCCGCTTTGCTGAGGACTGGCAACGCATCTCAAAGACATAGGGTTACAATCCACAACTATGGCACCGAGGCAGGCACCTTTTATAGATTCTGTTCAATTTAATTATGGAGTAGGACTATGAATATCACCGAACTGGAAGTCAAGACCAAAGAGGAACTTGTGACTATGGCCAAGGAACTTGGCATCACCGGCGTAAGCGCCCTGAAGAAGGAGGACATCGTACTGCGGCTACTTCAGGCAAATGCCGAGCAGCACGGTTACTCCTTCAGAGGCGGCATTCTCGAGGTTATGAATGATGGCTACGGGTTTCTGCGCCAAGCAGACCTACATCCCAATGCCAATGACATCTACGTATCCCAGTCGCAGATTCGTCGCTTTTCCCTGCGGACCGGGGACATCGTCAACGGCCAGGTGCGGGCTCCCAAGGATGGTGAAAAATACCATAGCCTGCTTCGTGTCGAGACAGTCAACAATATGGACCCTGAGTCTACTAAAGATCGCCCATTATTTGAGCATAAGACGCCTATCTTTCCCAATAAGCTGATTAACCTGGAGACTACTCCTAACAATCTATCCACAAGACTGATCAATCTCATAGCTCCCATCGGCCGTGGTCAGAGAGGGCTGATTGTCTCTCCGCCGAAAGCGGGAAAGACCATGTTGTTGAAGCATATAGCGAATGGAATCATTGCTAATTACACTGATATACATCTTATGGTCTGCCTTATAGGTGAGCGCCCTGAGGAAGTAACGGACTGGAAGAAGTCAGTTAAGGCGGAAGTAATTGCTTCCACCTTCGACGAACCTGTTGAGGAGCATACCAGGGTGGCTGAGGTAGCGTTGGACCGCGCCAAGAGGTTAGTGGAGCTGGGTATGGATGTAGTCATCCTGCTTGATAGTATCACTCGACTAACTCGTGCCTATAACCTGGAGATGCCGTCCAGCGGACGTACTCTCTCAGGGGGCGTTGATCCTGCCGCTCTCTATTCACCCAAGAGGTTCTTCGGTGCAGCCAGGAACACGGAGGAGGGGGGCAGCCTGACTGTCATAGCTACCTGCCTTATCGATACTGGCAGCAGGATGGATGACGTGATATATGAGGAATTCAAAGGTACCGGAAATATGGAGCTTCACCTCGACCGCAAACTCGCTGAGCGCAGGATTTTCCCATCTATAGACATTCAGCGCAGCGGCACCAGGCGTGAGGAATTGCTTCTCGATGAGAATACCTTGAAGCAGGTCTGGGTAGTACGCAGAATGATTACTCTCATGAACAGCAACTCACCTAATGCCACAGAGGCTACCGAGCGTGTGCTGGAGAGATTGTCCAAGACCTCTTCTAACGCGGAGTTTCTCGTTACTCTTTCTAAAGAGTTCTAAATCTCCCTTGTAAGTGTAAGGCCAGCCTCATCGTTGTTACCCTCTTTACTTCGCTGCTATAATAGGAGCGATTTGCTATGAATTATCATCGCATCGTGGTCAAATTAGGTACGAATTTGCTTACTGCGGGGAGCGATCATCTTAACCTTGAGACGATGGCTTCCCTGGCGGGGCAGATAGCCGGGCTGCATAAGGAAGGCCTGGCTGTAGTCGTTGTTACCTCAGGAGCCATCGCCGCCGGCAGACATCGCTTGAGGGTTGCCGAAGAGCGCAAGGAAATCATCTCCAGGCAAGTGCTCGCCGCAGTGGGGCAGAGCCGACTTATGGATGCTTATGACCAGCTCTTCGGTTGGCATGAGATAACTATCGCCCAGACACTGCTCACAAGGGCTGACCTCTCAGACCGTATCAGATACCTCAATGCCCGCAACACTTTAACGGCGCTTCTGGAACTTCGTGTCATACCCATAATTAATGAGAATGATGTTGTTGCAGTGGAGGAAATCCAGGAAACAATATTCGGCGACAATGACAATTTATCTGCTATGGTGGCCAATCTTGTCGATGCCGACCTTTTGATGTTGCTTACGGATACCGCTGGCCTTTATACTGCCGATCCTCATCGGGATTCCAATGCCAAGCTTATCGAACGTGTTGATAAGATAGACGCTCGTATCGAGAGCCTTGCAGGCGGAAGCTCGAGCGAGCGTGGCACTGGCGGCATGGCGACGAAGATAGAAGCGGCGAAGCTGGCTACTGCCTCGGGGGTGGCTGTGGTCATTGCTGACGGGCGAGAGCGTGATGTCATTGCCAGATTGTCGAGGGGTGAGGCTATCGGCACTTTCTTCCAGCCGGTTGCGTCCAGATTGGAGAGTCGCAAACGCTGGCTGCTGAGCCAACTTTCCAAAGGGAAGATTTACGTTGATGCGGGTGCAGCGACTGCTTTAAGAGAGCAGAACAAGAGTCTGCTGCCTGCCGGTGTTACTAAGGTTGGCGGTGAGTTTGAGAGAGGGGATGTGGTAAATATATTCGATAGTAAGACCGGTGAGAAAATAGCCTGCGGCATTTCTAACTACAGCTCAGGCGATATCGCCGTTATTAAAGGGGCTCGTTCGGACAGAATAACTGAGCTTTTGGGTCGCGAATACGGCGCTGAGTTGGTGCACCGCGACAATATGGTGGCGCTTTAGTGGTAAAAGGAGAGACTATGCAGTCCCGGATTAGTGAGGTCGAAGCTAAAGCTAAGGCAGCCAAAGCTGCCTCCAGGAAACTTGCGTATCTGAGCACTGAGGTCAAGAACAAAGCCTTGCTTGCCATCGCCGATGAGCTTATTGCCAAGCAAAGCGACATCTTGTCTGCTAACCACCGGGATTATGTGGAAGGCGAGAAGTCAGGCATGAGTGCGGCCATGCTCGACCGCCTGCTGCTGAACACAGAGCGGATCAAAGGGATAGCAGGCGATGTGCGCACTGTCGCTGCGCTACCTGACCCTGTAGGCGAGACTTTCGAGATGCGCAGCTTGCCCAATGGGCTTCAGGTCGGCAAGAAGCGTGTTCCTCTGGGGGTGATCGGGGCTGTCTATGAGAGCCGACCTAATGTCACAGTAGATATCTCTGTACTTTGCCTAAAGTCGGGGAATGCTATCATACTCCGCGGCGGCAAGGAGGCTGTGCACTCCAATTTGGCGCTAGCAAAGATAATACAGAGCGCAGCTTATCGTGCCGGTGTTCCTGAGGGAGCGGTGCAGTTCATTGAATCAACCGACCGCGCCCTGGTAGGACAAATGCTGAAAATGAGGGATTACATCGACCTGGTGATTCCCCGCGGTGGAGCTGATTTGATCAATTATGTGGCCCGAAACGCTGCCATGCCTGTAGTTACAGGGGGAATCGGCGTCTGTCACACTTACGTTGATAGGAGCGCTAATCTCGAAAAAGCGGTCGCCATTGTCTATAACGCCAAGGTGCAGAGACCGACGGTTTGTAATGCATTGGATGCCATACTGGTTCACGTTGACGTGGCGAAGAGTTACCTGCCGATGGTTGCCAAGGAATTGGGCGGAGCCGATGTGGAGCTGCGTTGCGACAAGCGAGCTCTGAAAATCCTTAAACCGTTGACCTTAATCAAGGCGGTTCCCGCTACTGAGAAGGACTGGGGCAAAGAGTTCCTGGCTCTGATTGCCGCCGTGAAAGTAGTAGATTCGCTGGAGGAGGCATTAGAGCATATCGAGCGTTATGGCTCAGGGCATTCCGAGGCTATCGTGACCGAGGATTATTCGGCAGCAATGAAGTTCCTGGATGAAGTAGACGCAGCTTGCGTCTATGTGAATGCCAGCACTCGTTTCACCGATGGCGGCCAGTTTGGGCTGGGCGCAGAGGTGGGAATAAGCACGCAGAAATTCCATGCCCGCGGCCCAATGGGCCTTAAGGAACTCACTACCTATAAGTGGATAGTGCTGGGCAGCGGTCAGGTTCGTCGATAAAGGAGGAACGATAATGGCGGAGTACCGGTTTGAAAGAGAATGTCGCACCGCACATTCTGAGGCTTATCTTATAGTTGCCAGCGAGGAGCAGGTAGGCAAGGTGGACATCCATTTCACCCCTTCGATAGTCTATGCCACCCTGTGTATCGGTGAGAAAATGACTCAGGATGAGATTCAAGACCTTATCGATACTATTGACGAAGATTTGATTATGTCGGCTGACGTTGCCCGAGATGATTTTATTGTGACTGTGTATCAGGGGCGAGAAGTTGGCGTCTTCAGTGACGAGGAGTTCGAGGAAGAGGAAGAAGAATAAGTCTTAGATGTGGTCATGCCCGTTTCTTGAGGATCAGAGATCGAGCGGCGCTCTCTATATCGGCTGCGGTCAGTCGGTATCTCCTTAGCAACTCCTCAGGTTTTCCTGATTTGGCAAAGGTGTCGTTTATGGCGATGAAGGACATGGGTACTGGCCGCTGTTCAGCTACAATTTGAGCCACAGCGCTGCCCAGTCCGCCCCGGCGCAAGTGCTCCTCCGCAGTGACAATGGCTCCTGTCTCCGTGGCTGCCTTCACTATAGCGTCCCTGTCCAAGGGCTTGATGGTAGGCATACTAAGCACCCGGCAGTCGATTCCATCCAGTGCCAGGTTTTGGGCTGCTCCCACTGCGGAAGCCACCATAATCCCAGTGGCAATGATAGTGATGTCTTTACCTTCTCGCAAAGTTGCTGCTCTCCCCACAGTAAACTTGTAGTCCGGGGCATAGACCAAAGGCGTCTTGGGACGGCTAAGCCTTATGTAGAACGGGCCGTAGGTTTGAGCTGCTATTTTCACAGCCTGGGTTGTCTCTGTGGCATCGGCAGGGACGACCACTGTGAAACCAGGGAGGGAGCAAATCAAAGCCAGGTCTTCGATGGCATGGTGAGAAGTGCCATCCTCTCCCACGGTGATCCCGCCATGGGTAGCCACGATTTTAACATTCAGGCCAGGCTGTGCAATGCTCATTCGAATTTGGTCGAAGCAGCGTCCGGGAGCAAACACCGCAAAAGTGCTGACAAACACGGTTTTGCCTGAGGCAGCCAAGCCAGCAGCAATTCCCATCATATTCTGTTCAGCGATGCCGCAATCGAAGAATCTCCGGGGGAATTCTCTGGCGAAGAGGCTGGTCATTGTGGACTTCGACAGGTCAGCATCAAGTACAACTATATCAGGGTTTTGTTTGCCCAGTTCAACGAGGGTTTTTCCGTAGGCTTCTCTGGTGCTCTGCTCCATGACTACTTCAGTTCCTCAAGAGCCTTTTCCATTTCGGCAGGAGTGGGAGCTTTGCCATGAAAATCTACATTGTTTTCCATGAAGCTGACCCCTTTGCCCTTGATGGTGTGGGCGATGATGACAGTGGGCTTTCCCTTAACCCGCTTTGCCTCATCGAATGCGGATATTAGCTGTGATAGTTCATGTCCGTTGACCTCTATAGCGTGCCAGCCGAATGCCTTCCACTTCTCGGCCAATGGCTCAAGGTTCATCACGTCGCGGTTCCAGCCATCAATCTGCAGTTCATTGTGGTCAACGATTGCGACAAGGTTGTCGAGTTTGAAATGGGCTGATGCCATCGCTGCTTCCCAGACCTGCCCCTCGTCGCATTCCCCATCACCCATAAGAACGTAGACTCGATAGTCTCGGTCATCGAGGCGCCCGGCAAGCGCTATGCCAATGCTGAAGGAGAGGCCTTGCCCCAGCGAACCCGAGGACATCTCTACCCCTGGCGTGGCGGTCATGTCGCAATGCCCCTGCAGGCAGCTACCCAGAATCCTCAGAGTATTAAGCTCCTCTAGCCGGAAATAGCCCCTTTCAGCAAGCGCTGCGTACAGGATGGGAGCGGCGTGACCTTTACTCAGGATGAATCTGTCGCGCTCCACCCAACGGGGGTTGGCCGGGTCATGTCGTAGAACCTTGAAGAAAATCACGGTGACAATCTCAGCAGCGGAAAGCGAGCCACCCGGATGTCCACTGCCTGCTTTGCCAATCATGGTGATAACATGACGGCGCAGCTTTTTTGCCATTGACGACATTTCGTCTAGAGACAATGAGGGAGCTAACGACGGATTCTTGTGCGTAGAAGCAATAGCCTCGGCTTTGGTATCAGCCGAGGCTTCGGGATTCACCGGTTCTTTTTTAGCCCCTTTGCCGGACGAAGACATTCATACCCCCGGGAGGCAATTATATATTATCCTTGTCCCTTCGTCTATACCTTGTTATAATTTTGCTGATGATTATTGATTTTCACACCCATATCTTGCCACCCGGTTTGCGGGCAAATCGTGATCGCTATCTAGGGCGTGACGCCTGTTTTGACCTTCTATACAACGACCCTAAGGCCAAAATTGCTACTGCCGAGGAACTCATCTCCAACATGGATAGAGATGGTATTAATGTATCGGTAGTGCTCAACATCGGCTGGTCGAGCCACAAGCTTTGTCGGGAAACCAATGACTATATTATGGAAGCGATAGCCCGTTATCCGAGAAGGCTGGTAGGCTTCTGCGCCGTGCAGCCCCTCGCTAGTGAGGAGGCGGTAGTCGAGCTTGAGCGTTGCATCAAAGGCGGGGTCAAGGGGGTCGGAGAACTGAGATGCGATACGCAGGGGTTTGATTTGGCTGATAAGGATATTATGGGACCAATAGCTGAGGTTGCGAGGAAGCATCGACTGATTATACTCACCCATGCCTCTGAGCCGGTGGGGCATTCCTATCCTGGCAAGGGAAATATAACTCCCGGCCTTCTATATCGCTTCATAACTAATTTCCCTGATTTGACTTTGGTGTGTGCTCACTGGGGTGGTGGATTGCCCTTTTATGCTTTGATGCCAGAGGTCGCTAAAGCATTATCTAATGTCTATTTTGATACGGCTGCCTCACCATGGCTCTACCGAGACGAGATATTCAAGCACGTTACGGGTATTTTAGGGCCGGATAAGGTGCTTTACGGCAGCGACTACCCACTTATGAAACAAAGCAAGCTTGTTAAGGCTATCCGGAACCTCGACATCTCCGAGGAAGCCCAAAACATGATTTTAGGAGGAAATGCTCAAAGGCTCCTGTCTTTAAGTTGAGCTTTGTCATGGAACCTATACGCGCTTTCATTGCCATCGAACTGCCGAGTCAGATTAAGGCAGCGCTTTCTCAGATGCAGGATAACCTGAAAACAGGCAAAAGTGTCTCAGTGAAATGGGTTGGCTCTGAGGGCATTCATCTTACCCTCAAGTTTCTGGGCAACGTCGATGAGGCTGAGATACCGGCGCTGAATAAGGCGCTCTCAGAAGCTGTGAGAGGAGTTGCGCCTTTCTATCTGGAACTCGGAGAGCCTGGGGCCTTTCCTAATTCTCAAGTGCCAAGGGTGGTCTGGGTTGGGGTAGGGGGAGAGATAGAGCCGCTTCGTACTTTACATAACAACATAGACCGAGTGCTTGCTCCTCTGGGGTTTCCCCCGGAAAAGCGGGATTTCTCGCCTCATCTCACTTTGGGGAGGGTTCGGGAAGAGGCTTTACCCGGAGAGAGACGACGTCTGGGTGAAAATGTTGCTGCGCTGAAGACAGGGGCAAAGTCATCTTTTAAGGTTGAGTCACTCAGCTTGATGAGGAGCAGGTTGACCAGGGAAGGTGCATTATATAGCTGTCTCGCTTCCTTCGCACTGGGCGGTAGCTAAGCTAGTGGTGCAATGGCATCAGCCGCGCGTTTCGTGCTTATATCCAGATCAAGGAATCTCTGTTTGCACAGTCGGTGTCCATTCTCCGCCCTTCCACTTGAGCGGGAACACCAGCTTCACAGTCTGTGCTGATCCTGACGTGAGGTAGACAGGTATTTCATTACTCTGGGTCTGTCCAGCTTGAGTGATGGTTCCGACCACGATTATGATACCATCAGCGCCATCATTTTTTGCAGTGATGTTGAGTATAGCGTAGTAGTTATCCTCTATGCCAGCAGTGGTGGCATTTACTAACAACACGGTTGGGTTTGGCTTGCTGATATCAGATGATGCAACAGCGGTAGGTTTAGGGTTTGTGCTAGCGCTGCTGCCACCACCGCAAGCGGAAGTCATAACGGCTGCGATTGCTATCAGTATGATTACTCCTGCTAACTTCGTGCCTTTCATATTGGCTTCCCTCCGCTCTGTCATATTCTTTGTCAATGCCATTCGTTTGAGGTCGTTTATTAATCCTTTTTCAACCCCCTATATCCCCCAATCTTGGGGGAATTTTAAGATTTGGGGGACACCCCCAAATCCTTCGTCAAAGGGGCTTTGCCCCTCTGAACTCCCCGTTAATAAACGATCTCCTCGTTTCGACAATCGGCTCATTATCAAGCTAAGACTGTGGCAGGTTGAAGTCGCCCTAACTGCCTGACGTTTTTCTCCGTAGTAGCCGGCTTGTCTGAGCCGAACCATCCCTGCGCTCTATAAAAGAGGCCGCGCTTGGCTGCAACAGTTTCTGTCTCTGATTGAGTATGAGCATACGATGCTTCCGGAGCTTGGGGCCTGCCGAACATGCTCCATTCACCAGGGCGATAGAACAGGCCCCAGTTAGCTGCTACTTTCTCGCTTCGGATCTGGGGCTCAGGAGTGGTTGCTTCAACAGCCAGAGGCCTATCGGATGGCATCCATTTTCTGGGTTGATAGAACAGCCCCCGACTGGCTGCTGCAGGCTCACTATGGCTCTCCAAGGGCGATGTTTCAAAGCCCTGCGACTTAACGAACATGGGCCATTCGCGCTGTCTGTAGAACAACCCTCGACTGTCTGCAACAGGCTCGGTCTGCTCTTGCATGGTGACCGCTTCCGGTACCAGCGGCCTGCCGAAGCGAATCCACTCGTTTGGCCGATGTAATAGGGCTTCCCTGTGCATTACGGTCGGCGCCACTGATGTGACCATGGCAGGCTCGTTCAGGTAAGAGCGCATTGTGCCTCGCACTTCCTTTAGCTTGGGGAACATGACCATTGTCACAGCAAGATTGAGTACACCGGAGAGCACGAAGAGAGCCAGTATGTTATAACCCAGTACAGGTCTGACAACGCCGAGAAGATAAGCGCCTACTAAAGCTCCCAGGGCCATAAATAGGGTGGACAGGGCTTTGTAATAAGCGATATACTTCAGCCGTTTCCCCGCGGGTGCAGCTTCGTAGATGAAGTTACCACTACACAGGTCGAATCCTGCCCAGCAGGCTCCGGAGAATAACTGAACCAATACAAGGCAAAGTACATTGGGCGACGCGAGCCAGAGGAGCGGGACAAAGGGAATCGCGAAGGAAACGATTCTCATGACTTTGAGATTGCCGGCCTTGTCAGCGTATTTACCCCAGAGTGTCACGACAAGAACTCTTGCTGCAAATTGAGCGGAGAACACCAGAGCGAAAAATATGTAAGTGAAATGCAAATCGCTCAGCAGGTACGGAGTGAAAAATGGATAGGCCAAGTATACAGCGAACTGGAAGAAAGCGACAAATAGTATGAATTTCCCCAGGTTTCTCTGTCTGGTCTCGCCGAGGAAGTCGAAGAAGCCGAAGTTTGCATCCTTCTCCGGTGCGACCGGGGTATTGTGTATTTTAGTGAAAATAAAGAAGCAGACGAAACTAGCCGCCAAAGCTACGAAAAAGAGGAGGGCAAAACCATTGAGTGCTTGATTATTAAATATTTGCAGCACATAGCTGAAGACATAGAATGTCCCAAGATAGGCAGCGCCTGATATGGCAGCCCTCATGCCGAAGTATTTGCCTCTGATGTTGGCGGGAACCAAGTCAGCCAGCCAGCTACTGCGGGCAGGGGTGAGTAACATTCCGGGTATCAGGTTGAATATCCAGCAAGGTATGAGCCAGAGTGGGTTAACAGGTCTGAAGAATAGCAATATCGCGATAAGTGGCAGCCAGCCAATGGCATCAAGGAAAGCCAGAACCAGAATAGCTTTTTTCCGTGAGCCTATCTTCTGAATGACGGTAGGCACTTTTATATACAACAATCCTGCCACGACGTTGTTCAGGGTACTCATCAGCGCGATAGTTGCGTCACCTGCACCAGCGGCCACCATAGAAGCAGGTGCATAGTCATTGCCTGCTTGCCCTGCTGCTTCTGCGGCTACCTCGCCATGGAAGTATTTGAGGCTTTTCTTTTTTTCTAACTCTTCATTAACGTGCTCATTCGGCACATTTTGTTGCTTACCCATGGTGGTCTGTCCCGATTCTAGCTTTTTACTGCTTCGACATTGCGGCTAGAGCTGCGAGGGTGAATTGCAAACTGGTTCAAGAGTGGTCCCGCCCGGCTGAACAGTCCCACCATCTCGTCGGCCAGCGCTTCGGCGTCGGTTCCATATTCTTTGAGCAGTTGTTGTTTAGCCCAAACGCTGAACAGGTACCAAGCACAACGCTTGTCATCTTTTTCCGATGATAAGAAGTCGGTGTGCAAGACGTTGATCTTGACACCATTGCCCCCGTTATCACTCCATGCCCTTGATTGTGACCTGCCCTCCGGAGGCATACAAAGGTCGGCCAGCAGGAAAGACGGTTGGCTGGTCCTTGGGGGGCGGCTGCTAACGGGAACTCTGGCGCTCGGTCGTACAGGCGGCAAATCCATTCTCTGCACAAGGTCGGGAGTTATCTGGTCACCGGCCATGATTTTCCTTCTGGGGAGCTCGCCTGTCTCTTTGTAACGCAGGAAGTAGCCGATGAATCTATCTACCCTGCTCATAATCTCAGCGAGCCGGTTCTGGCGATATTCTTGAGTAACCTGTCCGATTTTCTCTGTTATCTCGGGCTCTAATCTATGCAGAGCCTCAGCCAGTGCCTTGTAGACTTCGTCCTGGACTACAGCAGCTTTGTCTGCAGTGCCGCGGAACTTGTCGCAACGCACATAGCCTTCCAGCCTCTGTCCTTGCCACGGCTCCTTCTTGAATTCCTCAAGGTCGGTCAGGGCACAGAGTCGGATACCAGCCCGGCCACAGAGGTCAATATTTGTCCCTTCGGCATCGAAAGGAAGTGTATATAGCTGTATCGAAGCATGTCCCAAGGAACCGAGGCTGATATTGCTGCTCAGCGTTGGGACGCCGCTGAAGATGCGGGGCTCAACGGCCTCATAGCCGTGACCATCGCTAATCTGCATGGTGTAGACATTTCGTCTCAAGTCATTGGCAAATTCGCGGCTCAGGTACTGCTTGAGCCGCGCTTTGGTAAGCTGGGGGGCGATCTCAGGCAGGATACCCATAAGGTGAGCCCTGGTGCCAGGTTTGCTCAGATGGTGCTGCGGGCATTGTTCGATTATCTGGGCTCTGCCCTCTCTCAGCCACTCTCTCTTTAGAACGAGGCAACTCGGCGTGTGGCCCCCGTTGAGCGAAGACAGGTGCAGCTCGTCTGCTATAAGTGCAAAAGCCAGAATGCCTACACCCTTCTCACCGCGGAGCACATGCTGTAATTTCTCAGAGTTGCCGATGTTTTGAAGTATGTGGCTCATCTTTTCAGAGCCGATGCCGATGCCGTTGTCTTCGACTACTATCTGTGCCGCCCTGTTTTGCTGGTCTGAGGAATGGTCGAGGCGAACGCGGATGCAGCCATCGCTTTTGTCTGCCTGTTCTATGGCGTCAGCCCCGTTCTCCACGAACTGTTTCAGTGCTTCCATCGGACTGTGGCAAAGGTATGCCAAAACCTCGAACACGCGGCTCCCTGTTTGAAGTTTTATCTCAGCCATGAGTCCCCCTTCTTACTTAAAGATTTTGGTTCAGAACACTTATCTATTAAGAAGTGCTCCATTTACAACATTAGAACACTAGACTGCTATTCTTTGTCCTCCGGGCTTAATGTCTGTCACGAAACCATCCTGTAACATGCACACTACAGGCTGACCCATATTATCGAAAACCCATTGCAGAGAGATACTGAGGTCTTTCCGGGGGTATATTTTAATTTCGCCAGTGCGGAGTTGGATGCTGACCTTGGTCTCTTCAAGGCCGGCTAGATCGCCCTGAAATTATGCTTTGCATTTTCTCTATCCTCCGAGGGGGAGGGCCCAGAGAGAAGGTACCCTCCCCCCATTATGCTAATTTTGTTAAGGCCTGGGCGCAGTCTTGAACTTGTTCGGAGTCGCTGCTCGGGAGTCCTGGTTCTGAGCGCGAGATACGAGTTGCTGCCTGCGATTCTGAATGGGATTGCGCAGGAAGGCGGGTATATCCATCTGATCCTCATCCAGCAAGTACTTGCGTAGCTCCTTCATTTCCTTTTCCATGGCTTCCTTGTTAAGCTTCCCCGGCTTGGAATTGAAGCCAGTCGCAATTAACGTTATCCTGACTTCGTTGGACATCTCAGGAGCGTAGTTCATGCCGAAGATGATGTTGGCAGAGGGGTCGGCTGCCTTGCGAATTACCTCAGCAGCCTCTTGTATCTCGGCCAGGGTCAGGTCCATGCCCGCCGTGACAGTGAACAGTATGGCGGTCGCACCTTCTACCGAGGCATCGAGCAAGGGACTGGTGATACAGGCTTTTGCGGCCTCTACAGCCCGATTTTGACCAGTGGCGGTCCCTATAGACAGCCACGCTTGTCCCATGCCCTTCATCACTGCTTTTATGTCGGCGAAGTCCAGGTTAATCTCACCAGGGGTGGTGATAACCGAGGAGATAGCCGAGACGCCCTGGTACAGGATGTCGTCTGCCAGCTTGAAAGCGTTATCTGCGGCTGTCCTGCGGTCGCAGAGATTTAGTATGCGGTCGTTGGGAATAGTAATGAGGGTGTCGCAGACCGGCACCAATCTCTCGATACCTTCCTCGGCCTGGTCGCGCCGATGTTGTCCCTCAAATGTGAACGGGCGGGTGACTATGGCGATCGTGAGAGCCCCGGCCTCTCTGGCAACGTCTGCCATAACCGGGGCGGCGCCTGTACCAGTCCCTCCACCCATCCCAGCCGCAATGAAGACCATATCAGCGTCGCGCACAACTTTGCGCAGTTCCTCCCGGCTCTCCTCGGCAGCCCTGGTGCCGAGCTTGGGGTCACCGCCTGCCCCCATGCCTTTGGTTACCTTTTGGCCGATTTGGACTGAGGTTATTTTATCCTCGGACGTCGTGGTGTAAGCCAAAGCCACGGCGTCGGTATTTATCGCATAGAGATCTACTCCGGTTAACTTTCCTCTCGCCATGCGGCGCACCGCATTACAACCGCCTCCGCCCATGCCAAAGACCTTGATCTTAGCCGGAGGAGTACTTACCATATTGCTGTCTGCCATCTTTCTAACCTCCTTTAATCTCTGTCTTTTCTCTTAATCTTTTGAGACGCTAGTCCGGGTGTCTAGGGCTTGCCCCAAGGAACAAGCTGCTTGACAGACTTTACTCTGTCGACGACCTTGTCCCTTAGTCCTGCTTCATTTCTTATCCAGCTTTGTTCCTGCCGCCAATTTTTCCCGCCACAGAGCAAGATGCCGACACTGCTGGCATAGGCTGCGTTGTGAAGCTGGTCAGCCAGTCCGGACATAGCCGGGGGGATTCCTACGCGGGTGGGGAGCCCAGTGATATCCTGGGCGACAGTCCTTATCCCACCCAGATTAGCGGTGCCTCCGGTCAATACCAGGCCCGCGGGAAATTCGGATACGTAGGCAAGGTAGCTTTGAGATTGCACCTGCTGCACCAGTTGAGAAACGATCAGTTTCATGATCTCCTCTACACGTGCCTTGACGATATCGCCGATGTCTTTCTTGTATATCCTCCCGACACCATCGAAGTTGACCTGTACCGCCGGTTCCTCCTTCTCGTCTGGGTTTTCCTTTTCTGCCAGGTTGCAGTGCTCTTTCTTAAGCTCCTCCGCCATCTCGAATGGTATCCCTAAGCCAACGGATAGGTCTCTGGTGATCTGATTGCCGCCTACGGGAAGGACAGCGGTGAGCAGCAGGTTGCGATTCTTATAGGCAGAGATGCCTGTAGTGCCGGGACCAACGTCTGCCAGCACGACGCCGGCATCGGTCTCA